>NZ_JANARS010000002.1 GCF_024199985.1 Nocardioides pinisoli | reverse complement strand
CCGCGACACCAACAACCCCACACCCAAAAAAGGCGCAGAACAAGTTGACGTCAACGGGGCATAACAAACTAATTCGTCGACTAATCAAACACACTGTTGAGTTCTCAAGTATCAGACGCACCCGTTCCTCACCGACTGAGTCGGCTTGGTCGCGGGGCAACCTGCAGAAACTTACCGGGCGCTCCGTCCCGCGTCAAACTGTGCGGTTCGTCGTGCTTCGGTGGTCGCAGCTGGTCTCCTACTCAGCTGGCCTTCTGGCCAGGAGCGGCGCCGCTTGCGGCGACAGGTGAAACATTAGACGACGTTCGGCCGCCATGACAAACCGGGGGGCCACCTCACGCATAACCGCAGGTCAGCGGCCTGCGCGGCGTCTCGGGGCGGCCGGGCGGTAGGTGCTGACAGTGGGGTCGTCAGTGATCCAGAACCGCCACGGGCGGTCCGCTGCGAGCCGCAACCCCACCCTCGGCCCGGTGCTGACGTCGCTCACCGTGTCCCCCGCGACCAGGTCGGGTCGCGTCCCGTTGTGCGACAGGTCGATGCCGAGCACCCGGCACAGCCGCGCGGGACCGCGCGCCAGGTCGCGGTCGCTGCTGGCGGGGCGGCGCTCGCGTGCGACGTCGTGCCCGGCCACCACCTCGCCCGCACGGAGCAGGACGGCGCCCGGGTCCCCCTCGGGACCGGTCACCAGGTTGGCGCAGAAGTGCATGCCGTAGACGAAGTAGACGTACAGGCGCCCGGGTGGACCGAACATCACCGCGTTGCGCGCGGTCTGGCCCCGGTGGGCGTGGGAGCCGGGGTCGCGCGGGCCGGCGTACGCCTCCACCTCGGTGAGCCGGACGGAGACGCCGCCGTGGGTCAGCACGGCGCCGAGAAGACGGGGCGCGACCTCGAGCGGGTCGCCCTCAGCCCAGGCGGTCACGGTGGCCGGTGGTCGCCGCGACCACCTCGTCGAGCTGCTCGCGGACCCGAACAGGAGCGGTCCCCCCGCGACCGGAGCGGGACGCCACCGAGCCGGGCACGGTCAGCACCGACCGCACCTGCGGCGTCAGGGACGGCGAGATGGCGGCGAGCTGGTCGTCGGTGAGGTCGGGCAGGTCGCAGCCGAGCTCCTCGCAACGGCGTACGCACGCGCCGGCGAGCTCGTGCGCATCACGGAAGGGGACGCCCTCGCGCACCAGCCACTCGGCGACGTCGGTCGCGAGCGAGAAGCCCTGCGGCGCCAGCTCGGCCATGCGGGCGCCGTTGAAGGTCAGCGTCGCGACCATCCCGGTCATCGCGGGCAGGAGCACCTCGAGCGTGCGGACCGAGTCGAAGACCGGCTCCTTGTCCTCCTGCAGGTCACGGTTGTAGGCGAGCGGGAGGCCCTTGAGGGTCGCCATCAGTCCGGACAGGTTGCCGATCAGGCGACCCGACTTGCCGCGCGCGAGCTCGGGGATGTCGGGGTTCTTCTTCTGCGGCATGATGCTCGACCCGGTCGACCAGGAGTCGTGCAGCGTCGCGAAGTCGAACTCCCGGGTCGTCCAGAGGATGACCTCCTCGGCGAGGCGGGACAGGTCGACGCCCACCTGGGCGGTCACGAACGCGAACTCGGCGGCGAAGTCGCGCGCCGACGTGCCGTCGATGGAGTTGGCCGACGAGCCGGTGAACCCCAGCTCCGCCGCGACCGCCTCCGGGTCGAGGCCGAGCGTCTGCCCGGCCAGGGCGCCCGAGCCGTAGGGCGAGTCGCCGGCCACGCGTGCGTCCCAGTCGCGCAGCCGGTCGACGTCGCGCAGCAGCGGCCAGGCGTGCGCCAGCAGGTGGTGCGCGAGCAGCACCGGCTGGGCGTGCTGGAGGTGGGTGCGTCCGGGCATGACCGTCTCGGCGCCCGGGGCGAGGTGCTCCCCCGCCTGGGCGGCCAGGACGTCGACCAGGTCGAGGACGAGTCCCGAGATGGTGCGGGCGTGGTCGCGGAGGTAGGCACGGAAGAGCGTGGCCACCTGGTCGTTGCGGGACCGTCCGGCACGCAGGCGCCCGCCGACCTCGGGGCCGACCTCCTCGAGCAGCAGCCGCTCGAGGGCGCCGTGGACGTCCTCGTCGGTGGGCGCCGGGTGCAGGTCGCCAGCGTCGTAGCGCTCCCCCAGCACCGCCAGCCCCCGCAGCAGCTCGGCGTGGTCGGCGTCGCTGAGCAGCCCGGCGCGGTGCAGGGCGTTGGCGTGCGCCCGTGAGCCGGCCAGGTCGTACGGCGTCAGCTGCCAGTCGAAGTGCGTCGACCGCGACAGCTCTTGGAGCTCGGGCGACGGCCCGCTCGCGAAGCGGCCTCCCCACAGCGAGCCCTCGTTGGTCGTGCCGCCGCTCGCCGGTGTGCCGGTCAGGTCAGCCATCAGTCGGTCCCGAACTCCATCGCTGCGTGCTCCAGGGCGGACTCGTCGGCCGCCTGGGCCGCCGGGTTGTCAGTGATCTTGTCGTAGCCGCCGGCCTCGATGGCACCGTAGAGGGTGCCGTTCTCGACGAGCACCTGGCCCTGGTCGAGCGGCTGGGCGGCGTAGAGCTCGAGCTTGGCGCGCGAGTCGGCGATGTCGAGGTTGCGCATGGTGAGCTGGCCGATCCGGTCCGTGGGGCCGAAGGCGGCGTTGTCGGTGCGCTCCATCGACAGCTTGTCCGGGTGGTACGAGAACGCGGGGCCGTCCGTGCGCAGGACCGAGTAGTCCTCACCGCGCCGCAGCCGCAGCGTCACCTCACCGGTGACCAGCGAGGCGATCCAGCGCTGGATCGACTCGCGGATCATCAGCGCCTGGGGGTCGAGCCACCGGCCCTCGTAGAGCAGGCGACCGAGCTTGCGGCCCTCGTTGTGGTACTGCGCGACGGTGTCCTCGTTGTGGATGGCGTTGACGAGTCGCTCGTAGGCGATGAAGAGCAACGCCATCGCGGGGGCCTCGTAGATGCCGCGCGACTTGGCCTCGATGATGCGGTTCTCGATCTGGTCGGACATGCCCAGCCCGTGGCGCCCACCGATCGCGTTGGCCTCGTGGACCAGCGCGACGGGGTCGTCGTGGTGGACGCCGTTGATGGCGACGGGGCGGCCCTGGTCGAAGCGGATGGTGACGTCCTCGGTCTCGATCGCGACGGACGGGTCCCAGAACTTCACGCCCATGATCGGGTCGACCGTCTCGAGCGAGACGTCGAGGTGCTCGAGGGTCTTCGCCTCGTGGGTGGCGCCCCAGATGTTGGCGTCGGTGGAGTAGGCCTTCTCCTGGCTGTCGCGGTAGGGCAGGCCGTGCTCGGTCAGCCACGCGCTCATCTCGTTGCGGCCGCCGAGCTCGGTGACGAAGTCGGCGTCCAGCCACGGCTTGTAGATGCGCAGGTCGGGGTTGGCGAGCAGGCCGTAGCGGTAGAACCGCTCGATGTCGTTGCCCTTGAAGGTCGAGCCGTCGCCCCAGATGTTGACGTCGTCCTCGTGCATGGCACGCACGAGCATCGTCCCGGTGACCGCGCGGCCGAGCGGCGTCGTATTGAAGTAGACCCGGCCCCCGGAGCGGATGTGGAACGCGCCGCAGGCCAGGGCGGCGAGGCCCTCCTCGACCAGCTGGGTCTTGCAGTCCACGGCGCGCGCGAGCTCGGCGCCGTACTGCAGGGCACGCGACGGCACGCCGGAGATGTCGGGCTCGTCGTACTGACCGATGTCGGCGGTGTAGGTGCACGGGACCGCTCCCTTGTCGCGCATCCAGGCGACGGCGACCGAGGTGTCGAGGCCGCCGGAGAACGCGATGCCGACGCGCTCGCCGACCGGGAGGGAGGTGAGGACCTTGCTCACAGGGAGTCCTTTGCAGAGGTGGGGGTGGGTGCCGAGGGGCTGGGGTTGTTGCCGGGGCTGTGCCGGAAGTCGTTGGCGAGGTCGAGGAACCGCTGGGCGAGCGCGTCGCCTCCGGCGGGGTCGCGTCCGATGACGAGCAGGGTGTCGTCGCCGGCGATGGTGCCGAGGATGTCACCGAGGTCGGCCTTGTCGAAGGCGCTGGCGAGGAACTGGGCCGCGCCGGGCGGCGTACGCAGCACGACGAGGTTGGCGCTCGCCTCGGCGCTCACCAGCAGCTCGGCGCAGAGACGGGCGAGGCGGTCGCGGCCGGCGGCGCTCTCGCGCGGGGCCGAGACGCTGCGGTCGCCTCCCTCCCCCGGCACGGCGTAGACCAGGGCACCGTCGGCGTTGCGCACCTTGACGGCGTCGAGCTCGACGAGGTCGCGGCTCAGCGTGGCCTGGGTGACGCGGACGCCGAGGTCGGCCAGCAGGTCGGCCAGCTCGGTCTGCGAGCGCACCGGGTGGGTGGTCACGATGTCGATGATCCGCTGGTGGCGCGCGCTCTTGGTCAGCGGCGACACGGCGCTCATGGTGAGCGCTCCAGCAGCCATGTCAGCACCGCCTTCTGCGCGTGCCGCCGGTTCTCGGCCTCGTCCCAGACGACCGAGTGCGGGCCCTCGATGACCTCCTCGGAGATCTCCTTGCCCCGGTAGGCCGGCAGGCAGTGCAGGACGATGGCGTCGGCCGCGGCGTGGGCGAGCAGGTCGTCGGTCACACCGTAGGGCGGGAAGATGCGTAGCCGCTCCTCCGACTCCTCCTCGCGGCCCATGCTGACCCACGAGTCGGTGACCACGACGTCGACCCCCGTGGCCGCCTCGACCGGGTCGGCGGTCAGGTCGATCGACCCGCCGGTGTCCTGCGCGAGCTCGCGGGCCCGGGCCACCACGTGCGCGTCCGGCATGAAGCCGTCGGGGGCGCCGACGACGACGTGCAGGCCGGCAGAGGCCCCGGCGAGGACCCACGAGTTGCCCATGTTGCAGGCGCCGTCCCCGACGAAGGCGACCCGCAGCCCGGCCAGCCTGCCCTTGTGCTCGCGCACGGTCTGGAGGTCGGCCAGCAGCTGGCAGGGGTGGAACTCGTCGGTCAGCGCGTTGAGCACCGGGACACCGGCGTACGCCGCCATCGTGACGACGTCGGCCTGGTGGGCGGTGCGCCAGACGACCGCCGCAGCCTGGCGCCCCAGGATGCGCGCCACGTCCTCGACGCCCTCGCGCGACCCCATGGCGGCGAGCCCGCCGTCGACGGTCATCGGGTTGCCGCCGAGCTCGGCGATCCCAGCAGCGAAGGAGACCTGCGTGCGCAGCGTCGGGCGGTCGAAGACCAGCGCGACGGTCCGGGGACCCGCCAGCGGCTTGTGGTCGAACGGCTCGGCCTTCATCCGGTCGGCCAGGTCGAGGACCTCGAGCAGCTCGGCCGGCGACAGGTCGTCGTCGCGGAGGAAGTGACGGGTCATCGGCTGGACTCCTGTGCAGCGGTGCGAGCGGTCTCGAGGATGGCGGGCAGGGCGGCGGCGAGGGCGTCGAGGTCGGCGGCGGTGACCACGAGTGGTGGGACGAACCTCAGCCGGGTGGGGCCGGTCGCGTTGAGGATGAAGCCGGCGTCGCGTCCGGCCGCCACGGCCTGCGGGGCGTAGGGACCGTCGAGCTCCGCACCCAGCATGAGCCCGGCGCCGCTCACCTCGCGGACGCCTGCCTGCGCGCGCAGGACGGCCTCGAGCTGGGCACCCCGGGCGACCGCGGCGTCCATGAGCCCGTCGCTCTCGATCGTGTCGAGGACCGCGAGCGCGGCCGCCGTCGCGACCGGGTTGCCGCCGAAGGTGGTGCCGTGGTTGCCGGGCTGCAGCAACGTCGCCGCCGCTCCCCCGGCGACCGTCGCCCCGACGGGGATGCCTCCGCCGAGGCCCTTGGCCAGGGTGACGACGTCAGGCCGCACCCCCTCGAGCAGCTGGTGGGCGAACCACGCGCCGGTGCGCGCGATGCCCGTCTGCACCTCGTCGAGCCACAGCAGCGCACCGTGGTCGTGGGCGATGCGCTGGGCGGCGGACAGGTAGTCGGCGGACGGCACGACGACGCCGGCCTCGCCCTGGATCGGCTCCAGCACGACCGCGGCGACGGTGTCGTCGACCGCAGCCTCGAGCGCGGCCACGTCGTCGTAGGGCACGAAGGTGACGTCGCCGGGGAGCGGCTCGAACGGCTCGCGGTAGGCGGCCTTGGAGGTCAGCGCGAGGGCGCCCATCGTGCGGCCGTGGAAGGACCCCTCGGCGGCGACGAGACGGGTGCGGCCGGTGCGCCGGGTGAGCTTGAGCGCGGCCTCGTTGGCCTCGGCGCCGGAGTTGCTGAAGAACACGCGGGCGTCGTCGGACCAGCCGAGCAGGCCGACGAGCCGCTCGGCCAGGGCCACCTGCGGCTCGGTGGCGAAGAAGTTGGAGACGTGGCCCAGCGTGCGCAGCTGGGTGGTCACGGCCTCCACGAGGGCGGGGTGGGCGTGGCCGAGGGCGTTGACGGCGATGCCGCCGAGCAGGTCGACGTACTCCTTGCCGTCGGTGTCCCACACGTGGGCGCCCTCACCGCGGGCGAGGGCGAGCGCGGGTGGGCCGAAGGTGTTCATGACCGCGCCGGCGTAGCGGTCCCGGACGTCGTTCATGCGTCCTCCTCGCTCGGGTAGGGCTTGCGCATCCGCGTCGCGACGCCGGGCAGCACCTGGGTGCCGACGCCCTCGTCGGTGAAGATCTCGAGCAGCACCGAGTGGGGCTCGCGGCCGTCGACGACCGTCGCCCGCGGCACGCCACCGGTGACCGCCTCGTAGCAGGCACGCATCTTGGGGACCATGCCCGCGTCGAGGGACGGCAGCATCTCGCCGAGCGCCTCCGGGCTGATCTCCTGGATGAGGTCGTCGGAGTTGCCGTAGTCGCGGTAGAGGCCCTCCACGTCGGTGAGGACCAGCAGCTTCTCGGCTCCCAGGGCGACCGCGAGCGCCGCGGCGGCGGTGTCGGCGTTGACGTTGTGGACCACGCCGTCGACGTCGGGCGCCACCGAGCTGACGACGGGCACCCGGCCGGCCTGGATCAGGTCGAGGACGGCCTCGGGCCGCACGCGGGCCACCTCGCCGACGAGGCCGAGGTCGACCTCCTCGCCGTCGACGACCGTGTTGGTCGGCTCGGCGGTGAAGAGGCCGGCGTCCTCGCCGGAGAGCCCGACCGCGAGCGCGCCGTGCTGGTTGATGAGCCCGACGAGCTCGCGCTGCACCTGCCCGACGAGCACCATGCGGACGACGTCCATCGCCTCGGGGGTGGTCACCCGGAGCCCGCCCCGGAACTCGGACTCGATGCCGAGCTTGTCGAGCATCCGGGAGATCTGCGGGCCGCCGCCGTGCACGACGACGGGCTTGAAACCCGCGAAGCGGAGGAAGGCGATGTCCTCGGCGAACGCCACCTTGAGCGAGTCGTCGGTCATCGCGTTGCCGCCGTACTTCACCACGATGGTGCGCCCGTGGTAGCGCTTGAGCCACGGCAGCGCCGCGGCCAGGGTGCGGGCCTTGGCCGGGTCGGGGCGGCGCGGGTTCTGGACGGTGTCCGGGCCGGTCGGGGGGCTGGTCTGTTCGCTCATGAGCTGTAGGCGCTGTTCTCGTGGACGTAGGCGTGGGTGAGGTCGTTGGTCCAGACGGTGGCACGCGCGTCGCCGGACTTGAGGTCGATGGTCACGCTCACCTCGCGGCCGGTGAGGTCGACACCGGCCGGGTCCTCGGCTGGCGTGGACTGCCGGCACACCCAGACGCCGTTCATCGCGACGTCGAGGTCGGCGGGGTCGAACTGCGCCTGCGTGGTGCCGATGGAGGCGAGCACGCGCCCCCAGTTGGGGTCGTTGCCGAAGACCGCGGCCTTGAAGAGGTTGCTGCGCGCGACGCTCCGGCTCACCTCGACCGCCTCCTCCTCCGTCGCCGCGTGGACGGTGGTGATCGCGATCTCGTGGTCGGCGCCCTCGGCGTCCTTGAGCAGCTGCATCGCGAGGTCGGTGCAGGCCTGGGTCAGCGCGGCGGTGAAGTCCTCCGGGGTGGGCGTGATGCCGCTGGCACCGCTCGCCATGACCGTGACGGTGTCGTTGGTGGACATGCAACCGTCGGAGTCGAGCCGGTCGAAGCTGACCCTGGTCGCGGCGCGCAGGGCGGCGTCGAGGTCGGCGGCGGGGACGACGGCGTCGGTGGTGAGGACGACGAGCATGGTGGCCAGCTGCGGGGCCAGCATGCCCGCGCCCTTGGCCATCCCGCCGATGGACCAGCCGGCACCCTCCACGACCGTGTTCTTGCTGACCGAGTCGGTGGTCATGATGGCCTCGGCCGCGTGGGCGCCCCCATCGGCAGAGAGCGCAGAGGTGGCGGCCTCGACGCCGGCGAGGAGGTCGTCGCGGTCGTTGGCGAGGCCGATGAGGCCGGTCGAGCAGACGACCACGTCGATGGCACCGATGCCGAGGCCCTCGGCGACCTTCTCGGCGACCGCGTGGGTGGTCTGGAAGCCGTCGGGGCCGGTGTAGCAGTTGGCGCCGCCGGAGTTGAGGACGACCGCCTTGACGGTGCCGTCCTTCACGACCTCCTGGCTCCAGAGCACCGGGTTGGCCTTGCAGCGGTTGGCCGTGAACACGGTCGCGGAGTCGAAGGTGGGGCCCTCGTTGACGACGAGGGCGAGGTCCTTGCCGCCGCTGGACTTGAGTCCGGCCGCGACGCCGGCGGCGGTGAAGCCGTGGGGGTGGGTGACTGTCATGGTGCGAGTCCGATCGTGGTGAGCCCGGCGGCCTCGTCGAGACCCAGGGCGAGGTTCATGCACTGGACGGCGGCGCCGGCGGTGCCCTTGGCCAGGTTGTCGACCACGGCCACCGCCACCAGTCGTCGTACGCGCTCGTCGACCGCGACCTGCACCTGCACCGCGTTGGAGCCGAGCACGGACTGGGTCTGCGGCCACTGGCCCTCGGGGAGGAGGTGCACGAACGGCTCGGTGTCGTACGCCGTCGCGTAGGCGTCGCGGACCTGCGCCGGGGCGACCCCGTCGAGCAGGGGCGCCTGGACCGTGGCGAGGATGCCGCGCGACATCGGGACCAGCAGCGGCGTGAAGCCCACCTTCACGGGGGCGCCGGCGACGCCGCTGAGGTTCTGCACGATCTCCGGCGTGTGCCGGTGCGTGCCGCCCACGCCGTAGGCGCTCGCGTTGCCCATCACCTCGCTGCCGAGGAGGTGGGGCTTGGCGGCCTTGCCGGCACCGCTCGTGCCCGATGCCGCGACGACCGTGACGTCGGGCTCGACGAGCCCGGCGGCGAGGGCCGGCGCCACCGCGAGGGTCGAGACGGTCGGGTAGCACCCGGGCACGGCGATCCGCCGGGCACCGCGCAGCAGGTCGCGCTGGCCGGGCAGCTCGGGGAGCCCGTAGGGCCACGAGCCGGCGTGCTCGCCGCCGTAGAACGCCTGCCACTCCCCCGGGTCGGTGAGCCGGAAGTCGGCACCGCAGTCGATGACGACGGTGTCGTCGCCGAGCGCCTGGGCGATCGCGGCCGACTGGCCGTGCGGCAGGCCGAGGACCACCACGTCGTGCCCGGCCAGGGTGTCGACCGTGGTGTCGGCCAGGACGCGGTCGGCGAGCGGCAGCAGGTGCGGCTGGAGGGCGCCGAGCCGCTCCCCCGCGTTGGAGCCCGCGGTCAGCGTGCCGACCTCGACCTCCGGGTGCGCCAGGAGGAGGCGCAGGACCTCACCACCGGCGTACCCACTGGCTCCGGCGACGGCGACTGTTGCAGGCATGTGCATGACTATACATTACTTTGCATGTCCTCCCGCACGGAGGTCGCACAAATGCGGCGCGCGGCGTCGGTCGCCTCCCCTACGGTGCACGGGTGAGCCCACACCACACCGTGATGTCCCCCGACGCCTACCTCGAGCACCTGCGTGCCGAATCCGCCCGCTCCCGCGAGGTGCTCGCCGGGTGCGACCCGTCATCCCGCGTGCCTGCGTGTCCCGACTGGGACGCCTCCGACCTGCTGTGGCACCTCGCCACGGTGCAGCGGTGGTGGACCGAGGTGCTGACGGCCCGGCCCGTCCGGCCGGAGGAGATCGACCCGCCCCGCCCCGAGTCCTACGACGACCTGCTGCGCACCTACGACGAGTGGTCGGCCGGCCTGGCCGCCGCGCTCGAGGGCGCAGACCCCCGGGAGGAGGCCTGGACCTGGTCGGACGACCACACCGTCGGGTTCATCCTGCGCCGACAGGCCCACGAGGCACTGGTGCACCGCGTCGACGCCGAGCAGGCCGCCGGGCTCGCGAGCGAGGTCGACGCACGGCTGGCGACCGACGGGGTGCACGAGTGCCTCGACGTGATGTACGGCGGCATGCCGCCCTGGGGGTCGTGGGAGCCCGGGGACGGCACCGTGCGGGTCGACGTCACCGACACCGGCGAGTCGTTCTGGCTGCGGTTCGGGGTCTTCGCGGGCACCGATCCGGACAGCGGCACGACCTATGCCGAGGAGGAGGACTTCCACGTGGTCCCGGCGCCGGACGACACCGAGGTCGAACCCGACGTCGTCGTCGACGGGCCCGCGGCGGCGCTCGACCTGTGGCTGTGGAACCGCTCCGACGACACCCGGGTCTCGGTCGCCGGGGACCGCGGCGTCCTCGAGAGGTTCACCGCGGTCGTGGCGTCGCCGATCAACTGAGGACAACCGGTCGAGGCCTCGGAGCGTCTGCACGCGCACTGGGCCTTGAGTCTCCTGGAGACTCAAGGCCCAGTGTCGGCATGGACGGGCGCGGGTCAGGCGCGTTGCACGGCGCCGGTGCGCTGGGCGGCGAGGGCGACCGCTGCGTCACGCGCGGCCGCCGCCTCGCCCTCCTTGAGCGTCCGGTCGGGAGCGCGGAAGCGCAGGGCGTAGGCGAGCGACTTCTTCCCCTCACCGACCTGGTCGCCGGTGTAGACGTCGAAGAGCCGGATCGACTCCAGCAGCTCGCCGGCCCCCTCACGCAGGGCGGCTTCCACGTCCGCAGCCGGCACCGAGGCGTCGACGACCAGCGCGACGTCCTCCTTGGCGACCGGGAAGGACGAGAAGGTCGGCGCCGTGCGCAGGTGCACCGCCCGTGCGATCAGCAGGTCGAGGTCGACCTCCGCGGCGACGGTGCGCTTGGGGAGGCCGAAGGCCTGGCACACCTTCGGGTGGACCTCACCGGCGTGGCCGACGACCTCACCGTCCACGGACAGCTCGGCGCAGCGGCCCGGGTGCCACGGCGCGAGCTCCACGGCTGAGGCGCTGACCTCGAGCCCGAGAGCGGCGGCCACGGCTCGTACGGCCTCGACGGCGTCGGCCCACGAGAACGGACGGGCCTCGCCCCACCAGCCGCCGGACACCGCGTCACCGGTGCCCACCAGGGCGAGGTGGAGGGGCTGGGCGGGCAGGGCGGCGTCGAGGGCCTCGAGCTCGGCCTCGGTCGGGCGCCGGTCGACCGGGAGGATCGGAGCCGGTCCGGCGTGGCGCGGCAGCGTCACCGTGCCGGTCTCGAAGATCGCGACGTCCGTGGTGCCGTGGCCGACGTTCTTGCCCGCCGCGCGCAGAAGGCCTGGCAGGAGCGTGGAGGTCATGAACCCGGCCTCGGCGCTGAGCGGGTTGGACAGGCGCAGCAGGTCGCGGCGCGGGTCGTCGGCCGCGAGGCCCAGCGCGTCGAGGTCGGCCTCACCCACGAACGGGAAGCTCACCACCTCGACGTAGCCCTCGCCGGCGAGGGTGCGGCCGACCCAGCGCCGCAGCTGCTGCGGTCGGGTCAGGCCGCGCCCCGACGGGGGCGTCGGCAGGACCGACGGCACCTTGTCGTAGCCGACGAGCCGGACGACCTCCTCGGAGAAGTCCTGCGCGTCGGTCAGGTCCGGACGCCACGGGGGCGGGGTCACCGACAGCGTCCCCGAACCGGTGACCTCGCAGCCCACCGCGCGCAGGCACTCCACCGACTGCTCCTCGGTGATCGGCATGCCGGAGACCCGGGCGGCCAGGTCGCCCGCGACGGCGACGACGGGCATCTCGGGCGGGCTGCCCACGACGGTCACGCCGGGGTGGGCCGTGCCGCCGCCGTGCTCGACGAGGAGCTCCACGACCCGGTCGGCCGCGGCCTCGCAGATCGTCGGGTCGACCCCGCGCTCGTTGCGCTTGCCCGCCTCCGAGGTGATCCGGTGACGCCGGCCGGTGCGGAACATCGACACCGCGTCCCAGTGGGCCGCCTCGACCAGGATCGACGTGGTGCTGTCGGAGATCTCGGTCGTCTCCCCGCCCATCACGCCGCCGAGACCGATGATCCCGGAGTCGTCGGTGACGACGAGGTCGCCGGGGTCGAGGATGCGGGCGGTCCCGTCGAGGGTGGTGAGCTTCTCGCGCTCGCGCGCACGGCGTACGACGATCGCGCCCTGCAGCTTGTCGGCGTCGTAGCCGTGGATCGGCCGGCCGGTCTCGAGCATCACGTAGTTGGTGACGTCGACGGCCAGCGAGATGGGCCGCATGCCGGCGGCCGTGATGCGCCGGACCATGAAGTCCGGCGTGGGGGCCGCGGGGTCGAAGCCGTCGACGCGCCGGGCCACGAACACCGGACACCCCTCGGCGTCCTCCACGACGACCGGGTGGCCCTCGTCGTTGGCGGCCGGGGTGTCGCGCAGCGCCGGGTCGCGGAAGCCGCTCGCGCCCTCGACGGAGACCAGCACCTCGCGGGCGATGCCGCGCAGGGACAGCGCGTAGGCCCGGTCGGGGTTGACCTCGAACTCGATGGTCTCCTCGTCGAGGCCGAGCACGGGACGCACGTCCTGGCCGGGCTCACCGGCGTCGGGCGGCAGGACGATGATGCCGTCGTGGTCGTCGCCGAGACCGAGCTCGCGGGCCGAGCAGATCATGCCGGCGGACAGGTGCCCGTAGGTCTTGCGGGCGCCGATCTCGAACCCGCCGGGCAGCACGCCGCCCGGCAGCACGGTGACGACGAGGTCGCCCGGCTCGAAGTTGTGGGCCCCGCAGACGATGCCCTGCGGCTCGCCGGTCCCGTTGGCGTCACCCACGTCGACGGTGCACCAGTTGATGGTCTTGCCGTTCTTCTGCGGCTCGGGCTCCTTCGTGAGCACGCGGCCGATGACCAGCGGGCCGGTGATGTCGCGGCCGGGGCTGACGATGGCCTCGAGCTTGAGGCCGGTCAGCGTGAGCCGGTCGGTGATCTCCTCGGTGGTGGTGCCGTCAGGTACGTCGACGAGGTCCAGGATCCAGGACAGGGGTGCCTTCATCGCTCGTTCTCCCCTCTCAGATCTCGGTGCCGAACGCGCTGCTGAACCGGACGTCGCCCTCGAAGAGCGGACGCAGGTCCTCCAGGTCGTGGCGGAACATGAACGACCGGTCGATGCCCATCCCGAAGGCGAAGCCGCTGTAGACCTCGGGGTCGACGCCGCAGGCCACCAGGACGCGCGGGTTGACCACGCCGCAGCCGCCCCACTCGATCCAGCCCTCGCCGCGGCAGGTGCGGCACGAGGCGGAGTCGACACCGCGGCAGACGAAGCAGCGCACGTCCACCTCGGCCGAGGGCTCGGTGAACGGGAAGTAGGACGGGCGGAACCGCGTGGTGATCCCGTCGCCGAACAGCTGCGAGGCGAAGTGGTCGAGCGTGCCCTTGAGGTGCGCCATGGTGATGCCCTCGTCGACCACGAGGCCCTCGACCTGGTGGAACATCGGCGAGTGCGTGGCGTCGTACTCGTCGGTGCGGAACACCCGACCCGGGCAGACCACGTAGATGGGTGGCGTGCGGGTGAGCATCGTGCGCGCCTGCACGGGCGAGGTCTGGGTGCGGAGCACGACGTGGTCCTCGGCCGGCTCGGTCCAGAAGGTGTCCTGCATGGTGCGCGCCGGGTGGTCGGGACCGAGGTTGAGGGCGTCGAAGTTGAGCCACTCGGCCTCGACGACCGGCCCCTCGGCGACCTCGTAGCCCATCGCCACGAACAGGTCGGCGATCAGCTCGGACTGCAGGGTCAGCGGGTGCCGGCCTCCGCGGCGGCGGCGCGTCGTCGGCAACGAGACGTCGACGGTCTCCTCGGCCAGCATCCGCTCCTCGTGCTCGGCCTCGAGCACGGTCTGCCGGGCGGCGAGGGCCTGGTTGACGGCACCGCGGGCCTGACCGACGCGCTGGCCGGCCTCCTTGCGCGCCTGGGGCGGCAGGGCACCGATCTCGCGGTTGGCCAGGGCCAGGGGCGAGCGGTCGCCGGCGTGGTCGATCCGGACCTGCTTGAGGGCGTCGAGGTCGGCGGCGTCGGCGATCGCGGCGAGCGCCGCCTCACGCATCGCCTCGACCTGGTCGGCCTTGAGCGGGGTCACTTCGACGGGGTCGTAGTCGGTGTTGGGGCCGGACATGGCTCCCTTTCTTGCTGCAGCGGGTCGCCGCAGAGTCTAGAAGTGGATGAGCGTCGGGTCGGACGGGGACTCCCCGGACCCGGTGACGTCAGCTGCCCGACGGACCAGGTCCGGGGCGGAGAAATCGCAGGCTCGTGTCCACGACGGTGACTCTACTCGTCGTAGGCGGCCCAGGCGCCACTGCATTCCGGGCCGAGGCCGACCGACACCGGGCCTGCAGGACTCGGCCCCGGCTCGAGGCCGACCCTGGTCAGCGCGTCCTCGGCGCGGGAGCGCGAGAGGTTCCAGGCGCGCGGGTCGTCGAGGACCTCGGACGTCATCGTCTCGTAGGGCAGGTCCGACAGCACGCAACGGGCGACGTCGGCAGGCAGCCGCTCGGCGATCACCGGGGCCGCGTCGGCCGACAAGGTCTGCAGGTAGGACAGGTCCAGCTTGCCCGTGGCGTCGTAGCGGTCGAGGTTGCGCCCGGCCACCCACGCCTCGGGGTTGATCGCGGCCAGACCGACGAGTGCGACGGCTCCCGAGACCAGCGCGATGCGCGGGAGCCAGGCGCCCCGCCGGGCGACGCCGGCCACCATGATCGCCAGCACCACGAACCCGAGCCAGCCCTCGAACACGTCGACGAAGAGCCGCAGGGTCGTGAAGCCGTAGGCGTCCTGGTAGACCGACATCCCGCGCAGCGCGGACGCGACGACCAGCAGCGTGAGCACGCAGAGCAGGCCGAGCGAGCCGAGGAGCCACCGGCGGTCCGCGGCGTCGTCACCGGCCCTCCGCGCGGCGATCCACACGACCAGCACCGTCAGCGCCGTGGCGAGGGTGAGCTGGCCGAAGCCCTGGTGGACGTAGTCGGCATAGGTGAGGCCGGTCGTGGTCTCGATGTAGTCGCGGCCCCCGACCAGGGCCCGCGCCTGCGCGGCGATGAAGGCGATGAACACTGCGTCGACGACGAGCACCGGGACCAGCCACTCGAAGCGGTTGGCCAGCGCCGACGGACGCCGCCCGCCGAGCACCTCGACGTCGGCTGGGTTGAGCGCGAGGTAGGCGGCCCCCAGGGTCGCGGCGAAGCCGAAGCAGGCCAGGAACGCCCGTCCGACGAGGTCGTTGAAGGTCAGGTTGGGCACGAGCTGGTCGACCCAGGACCCGAAGACGGGGTTCGCGCTGGCGAAGATCGTGCCGAAGACCCCGAGGCCCAGCAGTGACCAGGCCGTCGTACGCACCACGGCGGGCGTGCGCGAGCCGGTGCCGGCGAGCCGCAGGGAGCGCCCGAACCACGGCAGGCCCCGCAGCGAGGCGAGCGGCCATGCGATGCCGGACAGCAGGATGCCCGGCATCGTGCGGGCGCCGGTGACGCCGCAGAGGAACACCGCTGCGGCGACGACGAGGCCGAGCATCTGCACCCACCACGCGTCGAGCAGGGTCATCGGGAGCACGAGCAGCACCGCCAGCACGGCGCACAGCAGCGTCCACGGCTCGCGTCGCCGGCGGGCCGTGGCCAGCGCGGCCGCACCGCAGGTCAGGGCGACCAGCGTCCAGGTGATGCCGACCGCGGTGAACGACAGGGCGATCCCGGCGACGAGTCCGGCGACCGCCGCGGCGGCCACCGTCCGGAGCCCGTGCGGACCACCGCGGTCCGGCCAGAACCGGCCGAACAGGCCGTCCAGCCCGGACTGGGGGGCGGCGGCGACCACCGGCGACGACGTCGCGGCGGGCGCCGGTGGTGCGGCCGGGGTGGACGCCGGCGCCGAGGGACCTTGCACGGCGGACGGGGCCGCGGCCGGCGCCGTACGGCCGGCGTCTCCGGGGACCTCCAGCCGCAGGCGGGCGCCGTGCCCCGTCTCGGGGTCGAGGAAGCGCAGCGTGCCGCCGTGGAGCTGCGCCACCCACCGGGCCACGGCGAGGCCGAGGCCGGTGCCGCCCGCCCCGTCGGTGCCGAAGCGCTCGAAGACCCGCTCGCGGTCCTCGGGGGCCACTCCCCCGCCGGCGTCGACGACCTCGAGCCACCACGAGCCGTCGGTGCTCCCGGCGGCGACCCGCACGGACGTCTCGGCGGGCGCGTGCCGCGCCGCGTTGTCCACCACGTTGACGAGGAGCTGGCGCAGCCGGGCCGGGTCGCCAGCCACGACGAGGTCGTCGTCGACGTCGATCGCGACGGCGCCGGCGCTGCCGGCGGCACGCACCTGGGCGACCGAGTCCTCGACGAGTGCCCGCAGCGCCACGTCCTGGCGGTCGAGGTCGACCACACCGGCCTCGAGCCGGGAGAGCTGCAGCAGGTCCTCGACGAGTCGGCCCAGCCGTTGCGCCTCCTCGAGCGCGGCGCCGAGGTGCTCCGGGTCGGCCGGCACCACCTCGTCGGCGAGGTTCTCGAGCAGCGCGGTCATGGCGGTGAGCGGCGTACGCAGCTCGTGGGAGACCGTGGCGATGAGGTCGCGGCGCTCCCGGTCGACCGTCGCGAGGTCCTCGGCCATCCGGTTGAAGGCAGCGGCGAGCTGGCCGACCTCGTCGGTCGCGGACGTCCGCACGCGCCCGGTGTAGTCACCGCGCGCCATCGCCCGCGACACCTCGGTCATCCGCCGCAGCGGGGCCACCATGCCGGCCGCGAGCAGCTGCGTCACCCCGAGCGCGAGGGCGACGCTCACCGGCAGCACGAGCAGCGCCGGGACGTCGGCGGCCGAGCCGAGCAGCGTGAGCAGGACCGCGGTCACGACCGACGCGACCACCAGCAGGCCGAGCTTGGCCTTGAGGCTGGAGACGTTGTCGAGCCAGGCACTCACCGGTGGTCCTCCAGGGCGTAGCCGACGCCGTGCACGGTGCGGATGCGCGAGGCACCCACCTTGCTGCGCAGGGCCTTGACGTGGCTGTCCACCGTGCGGGTCGCGCTCGCGCTGGCCCAGGCGTCACCCCAGTCCCAGACCTCGCGCAGGAGCCGCTCGCGGCTCAGGACCTGCCCGGGCGCCCGGGCCAGGCACAGCAGCAGGTCGAACTCGGTCGGGGTGAGGTGGACGGGCTCCCCGTCGACCGTGGTGCGCCGGGCTCCGGGGTCGAGGCGTACGCCGTCCACCTCGATCGTGGCGGGACGCTCGTCGGCCAGCGCCGCCGCCCGCTCCACGCGTCGCAGCAGCGCGGCCACGCGGGCGACCACCTCTCGCATGGAGAACGGCTTGGTGAGGTAGTCGTCGGCCCCGACCCCGAGGCCCACCAGCACGTCGGCCTCGTCGTCGCGGGCGGTGAGCATCAGCACCGGCACGGGACGCGCGGCCTGGATGCGGCGGCACACCTCGAGACCGTCGAACCCGGGGAGCATCACGTCCAGCAGGACGACGTCGGGACGCACCTCCGCGGCCCTCTCGACCGCGGTGGGCCCGTCGAAGGCCTGCTCGACGGTGTAGCCCTCGGCGCGCAGCCGCTGGGCGAGGGCGTCGTTGATGGTGCGCTCGTCCTCCACCACCAGGGCGGTCCTGGGCCTGGCTGCGGACGTCGGGCGTGAGGTCATGCCACGACCCTAGGAGCGCGGGTGGGTCGGAGGCGGGGACGACTCGTGAAGGTTGTGTGGAGGTCGGCCCTCGTCACTCCGGACGCATGTCCTCCCGCGGCCAGTCGACCATGACGCGAGCGCCTCCGCCGGGCGCGTCGTCGATGGTGACCCAGCCTCCGTGCGCCCGCGAGAGGCCGCCGACGATGTACATGCCCAGCCCGCTGCCGCCGGAGTCGCCGGTGGTCCAGAACTTGGTGAAGACGCGCCGGCGGAGCTCAGCGGGGATGCCCTCGCCCTCGTCGTCCACGGTGATGCGGACCCCGTCGAGGGCGTCGGAGACGGCCAGCCGGACCCGCACCTGGCCCTGGCCGTGCCGGACGGCGTTCTCGACGAGGTTGGTGACGACCTGGGTGAACTTGTCGGGGTCGGCGAACACCTCGGGCAGGTCGGGGTCGACCTCGAGACTGATGCCGCGTGCGGTGCCTGCCTCGATGGAGTCGACGACCCGGCGCACGAGCACCTCCGCGGAGACCTCGCGCGGGTAGAGCTGCAGCCGACCGGTGTCGATCCGCGCCACGTCGAGGAGCTCGGCGATGAGCCGGGCGAGCCGGTCGGCGTCGGCGTTGACCGTGGTGAGCATCAGCTTGCGCTGGTCGTCGGTGAGCTTGTCCCAGCGGTTGAGCAGCGCCTGCACGAAGCCCTTGACCCCGGTCAGCGGCGAGCGCAGCTCGTGCGCGACCGTGGCGACGAGGTCGGAGCGCTCGCGGTCGAGCCGCGCCCGCCCCCGGCCGCTGCGCAGGCCGACCGCGATCCCGATGACGCGGCCGAAGGGCTGCTCGCGCACCAGCCTCGCGGTCGTCAGGACCTCGTCGCCGGAGGCGTTGAGCCACGACTGCTCGGGCACGCCGCGGGTGATCGAGATGGCGTCGAAGGGCCGGTTGACGTCGAGCCAGGTCCGACCGTCCTGGTCGAGCAGCCGGAGCACGTCGGGCAGGGGAAGGCCGAGCGCCTGTTCGGCGTCGACACCCAGCAGTGCGGCGCCCTGGGCGTTGAGGATCGTCACCACGCCGTCGCGACTGGCGCCGAGGATGCCGTCGGGGTAGAAGTCGGCGAGCGTGCGCAGCCGGCTCGGGCGGGCGGAGTCCACCCGGTGGCGCGGGGCGTAGTCGTCTGGCACGACCCGAACCCTAGTCGGAGCGCCTACCGGTCGGACCGGTTCCGCGCCGCCGCCTTGGGGCAGCGCAGACCGGCGGCGCGCAGCGCCACGACGAGCTCGCGCGACGACACCGGGACGGCCCCGGCGGCGACCAGCGCGTCGTAGGCGTCCGCGGGGACGTCGTAGTGGTCGCGGTCCCACCCGCGAGGCGGGACGCCGTGGGCGGCGGCGAAGGCGTGGACCTCCTCGTAGGAGGTGTCGCTGGCCAGGTGCGACCAGAGCCGGTCCCAGCGCGGCACGGCCGGCGGATCGATGAGGATCATCGCCGCCGAGCCTAGGGCATGCGGACGTGCCGCAGCGGCGTGCGACCGGAGGGGTCGTACGCCGCTGGACAGGTGGACGGGTCGGCTCAGGCGTAGAACTCCCGGATCGCTCCGGCGAGGTCCTCCGGCACCTCCATCGCGGCGAAGTGCCCACCGCGCGGGTGCTCGGTCCACGAGACGATGTCGGTGTTGTCGCGCTCGGCGAAGGGGCGCATCGACCGGAAGTCGTCGGCGAACACCGCGACCCCGATCCGGCCCTCGTTGACCCGGGCCTCGCCGTCCCGGTCGGCGTGGTAGACCCGCGCGGCGCCGGCGCTGCTGTTGGTGAACCAGTAGAGGCTGACCTGCGTGAGCACCTGGTCGCGGGTCAGCAGGCTTGTGCCCGTGCCGAAGTTCTCGAACAGCTCGTTGTAGGCGAGCTGGCCCACCGGCGAGTCGCTGAGGGCCGCCGCGATGGTCTGGGGACGCGACGCGTTCATCGCGGCGAAGCCGTTGACGGTCTGGAACCAGCCGGCGAACTCCAGCGCGCCGTAGTCGGCCGGGGTCATCTGCTCGGACTCTGCCGGGTCACCGGACGGGAAGGAGAACAGCTGCAGGACGTGCGCTCCGCGGAACCCCTCGGGCGCGAGCATGGCCAGCTCGCGGGAGACGATCGCACCGTTGTCGGACCCGTGGGCGCCGTACGACTCGTAGCCGAGGCCGCGCATCAGGGTGTCCCACGTCCGCGCGATCCGCCGGGAGTCCCACGCCCCGTCGGCGAGGGGCTGGCTCCAGCCGACGCCGGGGACCGACGGGATCACCAGGTGGAAGTCGTCGGTCAGGTGCGGCACCAGGTCGAGGAAGTCGACGAACGACCCGGGGTAGGTGTGGAGCAGGAGGAGGGGCGTGGCGTCCTCGGCGGCGGAGCGCACGTGCACGAAGTGGACGGTCTGGCCGTCGATCTCGGTGAGGAACTGCGGGTAGGCGTTCATCCGCTCCTCCTGCGCGCGCCAGTCGAAGTCGTTGCTCCAGTGCGCGACCATCTCGCGCAGGTAGGTCACGGGTGCGCCGGCCGACCAGTCGTCGGTGCCGGCCGTGTCGGCCGGCTCGGCGGCGAACCGGGTGCGCGCCAGGCGCTGCTGGAGGTCGTCGACGGCGTCCTGGGGGACGGCCACGGTGAAGGGGCGGAGGTCGAGGGTCTGGGTCTGGCTCTGGTGAGTGGTCATGCCGGTACGGTAGGAAGGGTTCCGGCACGGTTCGCTCCGCTACTCACGCCCGGTCCGACACATTCTCCCGACTGCCTGCAAGGTGTGCGATCCCGCTCCAGACGTCCTCCCGGCTCCTCGCCCTGCTGGGTCTGCTCCAGGCGCGCGCGGTCGTCCCGGCCGCGGACCTGGCGTCCCGGCTCGGCGTGGGCGAGCGCACCGTCCGCAAGGACGTCGAGCGGCTCCGAGAGCTCGGCTATCCGATCGATGCCGTGCGCGGACCGTCCGGCGGCTACCGGTTCGGCGACCACGGACGCCTCCCTCCCCTGCTGCTGGAGGCCGACGAGGCGGTCGCGGTCGCCGTCGGACTGGGCTCCGCCGCCTCGGTGCGGGGCCTCGAGGAGCCGAGCGCGCTGGCGATGGCCAAGCTCGAGCAGGTGCTGCCCGACCGGCTGCGACGCCGGGTGCGCGCCCTCCACGAGAGCACCGACGTGGGTCCGGCCAACACCGCCACCAACGTCGAGGCGCCGGTCGTCGACGTGGGGCTGCTCGCCGACCTGGCGGCCGCGATCCGCGACCACGAGGGCCTGCGCCTGCGGCACCGTCCCGGCGGCGACGTCGACGCCGAGGAGCGGGTGGAGGCCGATCCCTACCGTCTGGTGAGCTGGCAGGAGCGGTGGTACGTCGTCGCCCGCCGCCGCGACGACCGCAGCTGGCGGGCCTACCGCGCGGACTGGATCGAGCTGCGGACGCCGGGCGCCGGGCGCTTCGTGCCCGAGCCGATGGAAGGTGGCGACTACTCGGCGTTCGTGCTGCGCGACGTGGCGTTCTCGGGCTGGTCGGTGCACTGCCGCATCGCGGTGGACGCCCCCGCCGAGGAGGTCCTGCGCCGGATCAACCCGACGGTCGGCGTCGTGGAGACCGTCGACGAGGAGCACAGCGTCCTGGTCACCGGCGCGGACAGCGTCGAGATGGTCGCCGTGTGGATCGGCATGCTCGGCCTCGACTTCCACGTCGACTCCCCGCCGGAGCTGGTCGCGCACGTCGCGACCCTCGCCACGAGGTACGCCGGCGCGCTCCCCCGCTGAACGTCAGGCGCGCTGGGCGCGTGCGCTGGCGTAGAGGCAGACCGCGGCAGCGGTGGAGAGGTTGAGGCTCTCGGCGCGCCCGTGGATCGGGATCGCGACGCGGTGGTCGGCGAGGGCGGCGAGCTCGTCGGGCAGCCCCCAGGCCTCGTTGCCGAAGAGCCAGGCGGTCGGGCCGCTGAGGTGGGCGTCGAACAGGTCGACCTCGCCGGCGCCGTCGGCCGCGAGCACGGTGAGCCCGCGCGCCTGGGCGGCGCGGACCACGACCGCGGGGTCGGCCTCGACCGCGAACGGCAGGTGGAACAGGCTGCCCACGGTGCTGCGCACCGTCTTGGGGTTGTAGGCGTCGACCGAGCTGCCGGCGAGCACGACGGCGTCGGCACCGGCGGCGTCGGCCGTCCGGATCACGTTGCCGGCGTTGCCGGGGTCGCGCACGTCGGCGCAGATCGCCAGCAGCCGTGCGGAGACGTCGAGGACCCGGTCGAGCGGGGCGTCGATGTGGCGGCACAGGGCCACCAGCCCGGCGGGCGACACCGAGTCGGACAGCGACGCGAGGGCCCGGTCGTCCACCAGCGTGACGGTGGCACCCGCCAGCAGGTCGGCGTGCTGCTCGAGCGCGAGGGGCGTCGCGAAGACCTCCACGACGCAACCGTCGACGGCGAGCGCGCCCTCGACGGCCTTCGGGCCGTCGGCAAGGAAGAGCCGCCGCTCGGTGCGCACCGAGCGGCGGCTCAGCTTGCGAGCCTCCTTGACGCGGGTGTTCCCCACCGTCAGCGGAGTGCTCATGTTGCTCAGGCGGAGACCTTGGGCGCGTTGACGTCCTCGGGCAGCGCGGCCTTGGCGGCCTCGACGAGCGCGGCGAAGGCCGGCGCGTCGTTGACGGCGAGCTCGGCCAGGATCTTGCGGTCGACCTCGATGCCGGCCAGGCCGAGGCCCTGGATGAAGCGGTTGTAGGTCATGCCGTTGGCGCGGGCGGCCGCGTTGATGCGCTGGATCCACAGCTTGCGGAAGTTGCCCTTGTTCTTGCGCCGGTCGTTGTAGCTGTAGACCAGGGAGTGGGTGACCTGCTCCTTGGCCTTGCGGTAGAGGCGCGAGCGCTGGCCGCGGTAACCGCTGGCGCGCTCGAGGGTGGTACGACGCTTCTTCTGGGCGTTCACTGCGCGCTTGACGCGTGCCATGGTGCTACTCCTTGTTGCAGGGGAAAGTCAGACGGACGGCGGCCGAGCCACCGGGGTGGTGCGGTGGATCAGGCTCAGATGCCGAGCATCTTCTTGGCGCGCGAGACGTCGCCCTTCTCGAGCTCGACCATGCCGGCGTTGCGGCGGTGCTTCTTGCGGCTGCCCGTGGTCGGCGCGGAGGCGAACGCGGCGCCGGACTTGCGGCCGGCCTGCAGGCGCATGATCTTGCCCGAGCCGGTCACCTTGAAGCGCTTCTTCGCGCCCGAGTGGGTCTTGTTCTTCGGCATGTCTGCCTCAACTTCCTTAGTGCGTGGTGCGGGGTTCGTGGGGGGTCTTCACAGACCCGGCTGAGGTTGGTCGCAACGACTTCGTCGCCGCATGCTCGAGCGAGGCTCTCGCTCCGCTCGAGCCTTGCTCTCAGGCCTCGATCTCAGGATCGAGGTTCTCGGAGCGGCGACGCTCCTTCTTCTGCGCGACCGGTCCGGCGGCGTGGGCTGCCTCGCGCTCGGCGTCCTCCTCGGCCTTGCGGTCCGCGCGCGCCTGCTCCTTGCTGGCGCGGGCGGCGTCGGCGTCGATCTTGGCGTCGGCCTTCTTCTTGTGCGGGCCGAGGACCATCGTCATGTTGCGGCCGTCCTGCTTGGGCGAGGACTCGACGAAGCCGAGCTCCTGGACGTCCTCGGCCAGCTTCTGGAGCAGGCGGAAGCCCAGCTCGGGGCGGTGCTGCTCGCGGCCGCGGAACATGATCGTGATCTTGACCTTGTCACCGGCACCCAGGAACCGCACGACGTGACCCTTCTTGGTCTCGTAGTCGTGCTTGTCGATCTTGGGACGAAGCTTCATCTCCTTGATGATCACGTTCGTCTGGTTGCGACGCGACTCGCGGGCCTTCTGGGCGTTCTCGTACTTGAACTTGCCGTAGTCCATGAGCTTGCAGACCGGGGGGCGTCCCTGGGGAGCGATCTCGACGAGGTCGAGGTCGGCCTCCACGGCCAGCTTGAGTGCCTGGTCGGTCGGCACGATGCCAACGGTCTCGCCGTTGGGTCCTACGAGCCGGACCTCGGGTACGCGGATCCGGTCGTTGATGCGCAGCTCGGTGCTGATGGGTCCTCCAGTGGTTCGGGTGGGTGGGAGTCCCTGCCTCGCCGGTCACTCGGGCCGAAATGGACAATGGCTCCCGCTGTTGCCAAGCGGGAGCCAGTCACGACACGTCCCCTGACGGGGAGCTGAGGTGTCCACGCCCGTCTCGCGACGGTCGTGGCTCTGGACCGGGACCCGACGATCTGTGGTGCTGGGCGATCGGTGCGGGTGGGAGACGGGTGGTGCGTGCCTCCGCTTGGCGGGATCGATGACACCGTGAAGCGTGGTGTCACTGATCGGTCAACACAAGAGGTTAGCGGATCATTCCGCCGACGGGCCAATCCAGCCGTGACCACCCGAGCCGTCGCCGATGGCGACCAGTCGCCAGCCTGCTGCCAGCCGGGTGAGGTCGTCTCCGTCGACGACGTACGTCACGGGGCCGGCGAGGTCGACGAGCAGGGCCTCCGCGCCGTCCTGGATCGCCGCGGTCGCCGCCGTCGCGGCTGGCACGGGCACCGGGCGCGCCCCGGGGTCCCACCGTGCCATCGAGGCGATGGAGGTGAAGGCCAGCAGGCCCTTGCTGCCGTCAGCAGCCTGGACGAGGACGGCCGCCATGTCGGAGGTCTTGTCGTGGGCCAGTCCGCGCTCGTCGACCTCCACCTCGCCGAGCACCGCGACCACCGGCACCAGCAGCCGGGCGTCCTGCAGGAGAGCGAGCACCGTGCCCGAGGTCGCGGCGCCTGCCGCGTGGTCGACCAGCGCGCGGGCCAGCCGCGGGTCGGCGGCACCCGCGTCGTCGGCGAACCCCGGGTCGGGGATCGTGCGCTCCAGCGGCTGGAGCGCGGCGTCGTCCACCGGGTCGGGGCGAGGGGTGTCGTCGTGGGCCACGGACCCATCCTCCCGCAGGCGCCTCGGGTCCCGTGGGGGGCGTGGTCCGCTGTGGGAGTCTGGAGTCGTGGAAGGGACTACCTGGGCAGCACTGACCGCAGCGCTCACCGTCGCGGGGGCCATCTGGACATGGATCGCGTTCCGCCGGCGGGGGTCGGCCAACGGGCTGCGCGCACTGGGCTTCACGCTGCTCCCGGCGGCGGCCTGGCTGACGGGGACGCTCGAGATGGTCGTCGAGATCGCGGGCTCGGTCACCGACTGGGCGACCAGCCTCGTCTTCGACGTGCGCACGTGGGTCGGCGTCGGGCTGGCCGGGCTGGCCGTCGTGCTGTGGGTGGTCAGCGGCATCATCCGCGACCGCCAGCTGGCCCGTGGCCAGGCCGCGGGCGAGGGCCGCAAGGCCGGCGGGCGCGGCGCCCTGCCGGAGGCCTCCTCCACCCGGACCGGACCCACCTCGCGCCCGGCCGTGGACGACGAGATGGCCGACATCGAGGCGCTGCTGCGCAAGCGGGGCATCGAGTGACCGACCGGCTCGTCGACCGCAACCGCCTGTGGTCACGGCTCGACGCCGCGGTGTCCAGCCTCCCCGAGCCGCCGGCCACGCCGATCGCGGTGGTCGACCTCGACGCCTTCGACGCGAACGCGGCCGACCTCGTGCGTCGCGCGGGTGGCAAGCCGCTCCGGGTGGCGTCGAAGTCCCTGCGCGTGCCCGCGCTGCTCGAGCGGGCGCTGGCGCACGACGGGTTCGCAGGCGTGCTGGCCTACACCCTCGCCGAGGCGCTGTGGCTGCACGAGACCGGCATTAGCGACGACGTCCTCGTCGCCTACCCCACGGTCGACGTGGCGGCGCTGCGACGGCTGACCTCGTCGCCCTCGGCAGCAGCCGCGATCACCCTCATGGTGGACGACCCGGCCCACCTCGACGTCGTGGACTCGACGCGCTCCTCACGGGCCGTGCCGGTGCGGGTCGCGCTCGACGTCGACGCCGGGCTCCGCCTCGGCGGCCAGCACATCGGCCCCAAGCGCTCGCCGCTCTTCGACACCGGCGACGTCGTCGCTCTGGCGCGGCAGGTGGTCTCCCGCGACGGGTTCCGTCTCGTCGGCGTGATGACCTACGAGGGCCAGGTGGCCGGCGTGCAGGACTCCGTCCCCGACCAGCGCGCCCGGTCCCACGTCGTACGACGGCTCAAGCGGGCCTCGATGGCACAGCTGGAGGTGCGCCGTCGCGAGATCGCCGAGGCGCTCTCCGAGGTGGTGACGCTCGAGCTCTGGAACGGCGGCGGGTCGGGGTCGGTCGAGGCCACGGCCGCCGACGCGGTGGTCACCGAGATCGCTGCCGGGTCGGGCCTGCTGGTGCCGGGCATCTTCGACCACTACGCGTCGTTCGAGCCCCGCCCGGCGGCGTACTTCGGGCTCCGGGTGACCCGCAAGCCCACGCCGGACATGGCCACCGTCCACGGCGGTGGCCTCATCGCCAGCGGAGCGACCGGTGCGGACCGCTCCCCCGTCCCGTGGGCGCCACCAGGGCTGCACCTGACGGGCCTCGAGGGGGCCGGCGAGGTGCAGACCCCGCTGACCGGCCATCCGGCGGCGCTGCTGCGGATCGGCGACCTGGTGTGGTTCCGCCACGCCAAGTCGGGCGAGCTCTTCGAGCACGTCCGCGACGTGCACCTCGTGCGCGGGGAGACGGTCGTCGACGTGGTGCCGTCCTACCGTGGCTGCGACCGTGCCTTCTGAGGCTCCGCCCGACCCGCACGTCGTCGCCGGTGAGGTCGCCCGCCGGGTGCTGGCCGCTCCCCCGACCCTCGGGACCGGGCGACTGGTGTGCATCGACGGCCCCGCCGGGTCCGGCAAGACCACGCTGGCCGCCGCGATCGCCGACGTCGCGCCCGAGGCGCACGTCGTCCACTGCGACGAGCTCCTGCAGGGGTGGCGTGGGCTCCCCGGCCTCGCCCGCACGGTCGAGACCTTCCTCGAGCCGCTGGCTCGCGGTGAGCAGGGTCGGTGGACGCGCTGGGACTGGGCCGCCGACGCCTGGGCCGAGTCCCACCCCGTGGAGGCAGGCGGCCTGCTCGTGCTGGAGGGGGTCGGCTGCTGGTCACCGGCCGTCGCCCCCCTCGTCGGCGCGCTGGTGTGGGTCGAGGCGGAGTCGTCGCTGCGACTGCGTCGCGGCATGGCGCGCGACGGGGAGCAGATGCGTCCGCAGTGGGAGCAGTGGCGGCTCGACGAGGACGTGCTGTTCGCCCGGTTGGGCACGCGGTCCCACGCCGACCGGGTCGTCGTGACCGGCTGAGCCACCGGCCAACGCACTCGGGGGTCCGGCTCGCGCGGGGCGGGTGGTGTCTAGGGTGACCGCCATGGTGCTTCCCAGTGGCGACCAGTACGAGATCTCGGCAGCGGGCTACACCGCGGTCGTCACCGAGGGCGGGGCGGCGCTGCGGGTGCTCCGGCACCACGGGCGGGACCTGGTGCACGGCTTCGACGAGACCGCGATGTCGACGGGCGGGCGCGGCCAGCTGCTGGTGCCGTGGCCCAACCGGATCCGCGACGGTCGCTACTCCTTCGGCGGGCACGACCTCCAGCTGGGCCTCACGGACCCGCGCACCGGCAACGCCTCGCACGGCCTCGCCCGGTGGGCACCGTGGACGGTGGAGGAGCACACGGCCACGTCGGTCTCGCTGGTGCACCGCCTCATGGCGCAGACCGGCTACCCGTGGGCGCTCGACCTCCATGTGCTCTACGACCTGTCCGCGGAAGGCCTCGTCGTCACGCAGACCGCGACCAACCTCGCGTCCGAGCCCGCCCCCTACGCGAGCGGGGCGCATCCCTACCTCCGCGTCGGCGATGCGATCGAGGACCTCGAGCTGACGCTGCCCGCGAGGGCCCGGCTGGTGCTGGACGAGCGCCAGCTGCCCACCGGCGTCGAGCCCGTGCCCGACGACCTCGACTTCACCTCCGGACGCCGCATCGGTGACGCGGTGCTCGACCACGGCTTCGGGGACCTGCAGCACGTCGAGGGGCGGGCTCGGGTGACGCTGGCCGACCCGGCGGGCGGGCGCGGCGTCGCGCTCTGGGTGGACGAGCACCACCGCTGGCTGCAGGTCTTCACCCCACCCGCCGACGGGCCGCGTCCCGCGGTGGCGGTGGAGCCGATGACGGCACCGGCCGATGCGTTCAACTCCGGCACAGACCTCGTCACGCTCGCACCGGCCGGTGCCACCGGCGACGAGCTGTCGGTGCAGTGGGGCATCCACGCGCTCTGAGCGTGCCCCGCGCCGCCCGGCGCGACCGTGGTCAGCCCCTGGGGAGGAGCCTGCGGTCGACGCGAAGCGGCTCGGGCAGGGCGATCTCGAGGTACTCGTTCTGGTCGGGCGTCGTCGCCGAGCGTCCACCTGCCGCCGGGAAGTTGTTGTCGTTCATCACCGCCAGGGTGCGCGCGTCGAGGACCTCGACGTCCTCGATGGTGAAGAACGGGAACGTGAACGGGTCGCCGTAGGGCGACAGGCCGTCCGGGTCGGCGACGTCCATCAGGTCGACGAGGAGCCGCTTCCCGACCCATCCGTCCCCGTCGCGGTCACGCAGGTCGACGAGGTAGAGGCGCTTGAACACGGCCGTGGCACCCTGCCCGTTGTCCCGCTCGATGACGATCGCCTCGTGCTGGTTGACCTGGATGAAGTCGCCGAGCGCGTGGGCGGGGCTCTCCATGCGGTAGCGGAGGAACCCGTCCGTGAAGGCTCCCTTGCGGACGGTGTAGATGCGCAGGGCGTCCGCAAGGCCGGCGGCCTTGTCCTCGTCGGTCGCGCCCTCGAGCATCGGGCGCAGCACCTTGCCGTTCGGGCTGATCGCCATGCCCTCGAAGCCCTTGCTGTTCGCGAGGTTGGGCGTGCCGCTGCCGAGCGTGGGGTTGGCCGGGCTGCGCACGCCCGGCGTCGGGATCGGGGCCTCGAGCAACCGGCCGCGGGCGTCGAAGTGGAGGACGTAGGGCCCGAGCTCCTCCCCCACCCACAGCGTGCCGTCGGGGGCGACCTGCAGCGACTCGGGGTCGAAGTCCCAGCCGGTGAGCCTCCGGTCGGGCGCCGGGCAGGTGTAGCCCGCGGGGAGCGTCGGCGCCGCCGCACACCCGCCGTCGCGCCAGGTCGTCCAGGGGATCAGGCGGTCGGGGTCGCTGAAGGTCAGCACCGTGCCGTCGTACGTCGTCTCGCGGGCGCCGCCGCCCTCCGGGGTGATGCGGTGCACCGCGAGGAGGAAGTCCGCGCTGTTGGCCTTGCTGCCGAACCCGTTGTCCGACAGGACGAGGTAGGAGCCGTCGGCGAGCGCGTGGGTGCCGGAGAAGCCTTGCACGGGCTGGCCGGGGTAGGGCGCGGGGACCTCCGCGCTGCCGGTGGTCCAGTGCCCGCTGGGCTCGCTGCCGGGGACGTAGGTCGTCGCAGGCAGGACGGACCAGGCCGCGAGCACGGGGGCGTCGGGACCGCCCGGGCGCTCCGGCTTCGCGCCGTGTGCGGCGGATGGCGCGAGGGTGGCCGACGGGGCGAGGGTGGCGGCGGCGAGGAGGGCGGCGAGCGCCCGGGCGCGGTGTCCGAGGGTCATGTCGCCGAGCCAAGCCACCGCGGGTGACCAGCAGGCGACGCGGGGCCGACGGCAGGGTGGCTAGTGGTCGCCGGGTCCGTCGCGGTCGATCAGCGCGCGCAGCTGGCGTACGCCGTCGCGCGCGACCTTGCCGTCGGAGCCTTGGAAGGCCATCGCGGAGATCGTCGTGCCGTCGGCCAGGTCGAGCGTCGCCCACGGGGCACCGGCCGGCAGGTGGACGCCGAGCACCTGCTCCCACTCCAGGCGCCGGGTGCGGAACCCGTTGACCACCACGAGCGCCGACCGCTCGGCGGTCACCCGGGCGCGGCCGAGCGCCCAGCCGATGACCGCGAACCCGCCGCCCATCACGACCAGCGTGATCCGCTGGAGGATGTTGAACTTGGCACGCGTCTCGTCGTCGAAGCCGAACCACGCGGCCGCGCACACGACGAGCAGCATCAGCCCGAAGCCGACCACCGCGAACCGGACGCCCATCGGCCGCCAGGTGTGCGGCAGGACCGGCGGGGCCGGGCGCTCAGAGGCGGCAGGCATGGATGTCGGTGAGGAGGATGGCGCGCGCGCCGATCGACCAGAGCTCGTCCATCAGGCGCTGCGACCCGGCCCGCGGCACCATGACGCGCACGGCCACCCACCCGGCCTTGCCGAGCGGGGAGATGGTGGGACCCTCGCGGCCCGGGGCCAGCTCGGTCGCGCGCTCGAGGTGCGCCTCCTTGATGTCGTAGTCCATCATCACGAAGCTGCGGGCCACGAGGACGCCCTCGATGCGGCGGCGGAAGATCTCGAAGTCCTCGGAGACCTCACCGCCTCGCGTGATGAGCACGGCCTGCGAGTCGAGGATCACCTCGCCGAACGTCTCGAGCCCGGCGGCGCGCAGGGTCGACCCGGTCTCCACGACGTCGGCGATGACATCGGCGACGCCGAGCTGGATGCTCGTCTCGACGGCCCCGTCGAGGCGGGTGACGGACGCCTCGATGCCGTGGCGGAAGAGGTAGTCCTCGACCACGCCGACGTAGGACGTCGCGACGCGCAGGCCGTCGAGGTCCTGCAGCGAGGAGTAGCGCCCGGCGGGACCGGCGAAGTGGAAGCGCGAGCGGCCGAAGCCGAGGTTCATGACCTCCTCGGCCTTGGCGCCGGAGTCGAGCAGCAGGTCGCGCCCGGTGATGCCGACGTCGAGGGTGCCCTCGCCGACGTAGAGCGCGATGTCGCGCGGGCGGAGGTAGAAGAACTCGACGTCGTTCTCGGTGTCGACGAGCGCGAGCTCCTTGGAGTCGCTGCGCTGGCGGTAGCCCGACTCGCGGAGGATGTCGGTGGCGGCCTGGGACAGCGACCCCTTGTTGGGGACGGCGATGCGGAGGGTCATGGCTGGCTCACTGGGGTCACAGGTGGGCGTAGACGTCGTCGAGGGTCAGTCCGGAGGCGAGCATGAGCACCTGCGCGTGGTAGAGCAGCTGGCTGATCTCCAGCGCCGTCGCGTCCTTGCCCTCGTGCTCGGCGGCCATCCAGGACTCGGCGGCCTCCTCGAGCAGCTTCTTGCCGATGGCATGGACGCCGGCGTCGAGCTGCTTCACGGTGCCGGACCCCTCGGGCCGTTGCTCCGCCTTGGCGGAGAGCTCTGCCCACAGCTCCTCGAACGTCTTCACGAGGGGCAAGCCTAGGCGCTGGCACGCGCGGTGCCGCCCACGGGGCCCGCGGACGGACCACCCGTCGGTGTGGTTGCGCTGTCGGCGATGCGGGCTACAGTCGCAGCATGAGTGAATCGAACACGTCTTCGAACGACGAGACCCGTCCCGACACCACAGACGCCACCGGCCCCGGCGGCACCGGCGATGCCGGCCAGGAGGTCCTGGGCGGGCCCCAGGGCGACTCGACGCGCAAGGACCCCGAGGAGTGGGTCACCGGCGACGAGCCCATGACCGGCGCCCAGCGCAGCTATCTCGACACCCTCGCCCGCGAGGCGGGCGAGCAGCTGCCGGCCGACCTGACCAAGGCCGAGGCCTCTGAGCACATCGACCGGCTGCAGGCGGCGAGCGACCGGACCAGCTAGCCCGCGCGCACCGCCCGCACCACGCGGGCGGTGTCGAGCGCGGCGGCCGTCGCCTCCCAGCCCTTGTCCTCGGCGGAGCCCTCGAGGCCGGCGCGGTCGAGCGCCTGCTCCTCGGTGTCGCAAGTGAGCACCCCGAAGCCGACCGGCATCGCGTGGTCGACGCTGACCTGGGTGAGCCCGTCGGTCGCGGCGGAGCAGACGTAGTCGAAGTGCGGCGTGCCGCCGCGGATCACGACACCGAGCGCCACCACGGCGTCGTAGCCCTCCCGGGCGAGTGCAGCCGCGACCACGGGCAGCTCGAACGTCCCGGGCACCCGGATGACCTCGGGCTCGCTGATGCCGTACGCCGCCAGTGCGCGCTCGGCGCCGGCGACCAGGCCGTCCATCACCTGGGTGTGCCAGCTCGCGGCGACGACCGCGACCTTCAGCTCGCTCGCGTCGTAGGGCTGCGAGGTGGGGGCGCCGGCGCCGCTCATGCTGTCTCTCCTTGCTTCTGGGGGTGCTGGTCGGGGTGCTGCTCGGGGTGCTCGGACTGGTGGTCGATCGCCACCGGGGGCAGCTCGACCTCGGGCACGTCGACCGGCGGCAGGTGGTGCCCCATCCGCTCGGCCTTCGTGCGGAGGTAGGCCTGGTTGTGCTCGGTCGGACGGATGCTGAGCGGGACCCGCTCGGCCACGTGGATGCCGAAGTCCTCGAGGCTGGCGGTCTTGTCCGGGTTGTTGGTCATCAGGCGCACCGACTCGATGCCGAGGTCGCGCAGCACCTGGGTCGCCGTGCCGTAGTGGCGGGCGTCGGCGGGCAGGCCGAGGTCGAGGTTGGCGTCGACGGTGTCACGGCCGCCGTCCTGGAGCTGGTAGGCCTGCAGCTTGGCGACCAGGCCGATGCCGCGACCCTCGTGGCCGCGGAGGTAGACCACCACTCCCCTGCCCTCGGCGACGATCGCCCGCAGCGCCTCGTCGAGCTGGGGTCCGCAGTCGCAGCGCTCGCTGCCGAAGACGTCGCCGGTGAGGCACTCGCTGTGCACGCGCGTCAGCACCGGCTCGCCCTTCCGGACGGCCTCCGCGATGTCGCCGTAGGCCAGCGCGACGTGCTCGCTGTCGTCGATGGTGATGCGGTAGCCGTAGGCGGTGAACTCGCCGTGCCGGGTGGGGAGGCGGGTCTGCGCGACGCGCTCGACGTGACGCTCGTGACGCCGGCGGAACCGCACGAGGTCCTCGATGGAGATCATCGCGAGGCCGTGCTCGTCGGCGAACGCGCGCAGCTCCGGGGCGCGCTTCATCGTCCCGTCGTCGTTGACGACCTCCACCAGCACGCCGGCGGGCGTCAGTCCCGCCAGCCGGGCGAGGTCGACGGCGGCCTCGGTGTGTCCGCGGCGCACCAGCACCCCGCCCTCGCGGTAGCGCAGCGGGAACACGTGGCCGGGACGGGTGAGCTCCCACGGCTCGGTGGCGGAGTCGGCCAGCGTCCGCGCCGTGCGGGCCCGGTCGGCGGCGCTGATCCCGGTGCTCACGCCGTCGCGGGCGTCGACCGAGATCGTGTAGGCCGTGCGCAGCTTGTCCTTGTTGTGCGGGGTCATCAGCGGGATCTCGAGCCGCTCGAGCATGTCGCCCGGCATCGGCACGCAGATGACGCCGCTGGAGTGGCGGATGGTGAAGGCCATCAGCTCCGGCGTCGCCTTCGCCGCGGCGAAGATGATGTCGCCCTCGTTCTCCCGGTCCTCGTCGTCGACGACCACGACCGCCTTGCCGGCGGCGATGTCGGCGACCGCCTGTTCCACGGAATCGAGCCGCACGCGGTCCTCGGTGCTCACGCCGACACCGCCTCGGTGCTGGGCTCGGCGTCCGTCGCGTCGACGACGGTGCGGCTGGCCCGGAGCCAGACGACGAAGCCGATCACCACGAAGACGGCGTAGAAGAGGTACATCCCCGCCGTCGGGTAGTAGCCGGCCTGGATCAAGGTGGTGACGCCGACGACGTCCACGAGGATCCAGATGAGCCAGAACTCCACCCAGCCGCGGGCCATGCCGTAGGTCGCGAGCATCGAGCCGGCGAGGATCCACGCCTCGGTGGTCGGGCCCCAGGAGCCGAGCACCTGGGTCAGCAGGACGTACGCCGCTGCGTAGCCGACGACGCCGAGGACGAGCAGCTGGAGGCGCTCGGAGCCCGTCGCCCAGCGCGGCGCGATGGCACCGCCGTCGGACGCCCCGCCGGCGCGGCGCAGGTGCGTCCAGCGCCACCAGCCGTAGAGGGACACCGCGGCGAAGAAGACCTGGCGGCCGGCCTGGCCCCAGAGCGGCTCGTCGATCTGGCCGGAGAGCTCACCGGTGGCGAAGACGGTGAAGAGCAGGATGTTGCCGACCAGGCCGATCGGCCAGGCCCAGACGAGGCGCCGCATGCCGAGGATCGCGCTGGCGAGGCCGAACAGGTTGCCGATCACCTCGCGGGCGCCGAGCTCGCCGCCGGGCACCGGGATCTCGCCGTGGATGAGCCATTCGAGCAGGTCCATCATTCTTCCTCGTCGTGAGAGTGGGGGTGGTGGGAGTGGGGGTGGGGGTGGGCGCCGGCGGGGGCCGGGGCGTAGGCGCCGAGCAGCTTCTCGACGTGCTTGGCGATGACGTCGGCCTCGAGGTTGACCAGGTCGCCGACGCGGCGGCTGCCGAGCGTCGTACGGGCGAGGGTCTCCGGGATGAGGCTGACGGTGAAGCTGTCCTCGCGGGCCTCGACGACCGTGAGGCTGACACCGTCGACGGTGATCGAGCCCTTGTCGACGAGGTAGCGGTCGAGGTCGCCGGGCAGGGAGATCTCGACGACGTCCCAGTGCTCGCTGGGCGTGCGGGAGAGCACCTCGCCCACGCCGTCGACGTGGCCCTGGACGATGTGGCCGCCCAGGCGCTTGTCGACGGTCACGGCGCGCTCGAGGTTGACCCGGTCACCCGGGGCGACGCCGCGCAGCGAGGTCTTGTCGAGCGTCTCCTGCATGAGGTCGGCGGTCCACCGCCCCTCGCCGAGCTCGGACACCGTCAGGCAGCAGCCGTTGACGGAGATGGAGTCACCCAGCCCCGTGCCCTCGAGCACGGTGTCGGCCGCGACGGTGAGCCGGATGGCGTCACCCTGGTCGACCACCTCCGCGACGGTGCCGAGCTCCTCGACGATCCCGGTGAACATTCAGTGCCTCCTGCTGGACAGGGTCGGTGGGTGGGGGGTCATGGTCAGGCGGACGTTGGTGTCCTCGCCGTCGTGGCCGGTCAGGACGTGCACGTCGGTGACGCGCAGGTGCCGGGCGTCGGCGATGGTGGTGATGCCGAGGTCGGCGACGGCGCTGGTGCCGGCGCCCAGCAGCATCGGGGCGACGTAGGCGACGACCTCATCGACGAGGCCGGCGGCGAGGAAGGCGCGCGCGAGTGTCGGGCCGCCCTCGAGGAACACGTACTGGCGGTCCATCGCGAACAGCTGCTCGAGCGCCTCGCGCGGCTCCCGGGTGCGCAGGCGCACGGTGTCGGCGCGGTCGTTGAGCACCCGGCGGTCGCTGCGCAGCTCGCGCAGGCCCATCACGGCGCGCAGCGGCTGGAACGGGACCGGGTCGTCGAGCTCGTCGCGCACGGTCAGCTCGGGGTCGTCGACCTCGACGGTGTTGGTCCCGACGAGCATGGTGTCGCACAGGCCCCGGAGGCGGTGGGTGTCGAGACGGGCGGCACGGCTGGAGACCCAGCGGCTGGTGCCGTCGGCGGCGGCGCTGCGGCCGTCGAGGGTGGTGGCGAACTTCCAGGTGACGAACGGGCGTCGGTGCTCCATCGCGAAGCTCCAGACCCGGTTGACGGCACCGGCCTCGTCGGCGAGCAGGCCACCGACGACCTCGACGCCCGCCTCGCGCAGCCGGTCGGCGCCACCCCGGGCGACCGGGTTGGGGTCGGCCTGGGCGAACACGACACGGCGTACGCCCGCGGCCACGAGCGCCTCGCTGCACGGCCCGGTGCGCCCGGTGTGGTTGCACGGCTCGAGCGTCACGACCGCCGTGGTGCCGCGCGCGGCCTCGCCGGCCGACGCGAGCGCGTCGACCTCGGCGTGCGCCGACCCCGCGCCGCGGTGGAAGCCCTCCGCGACCGTCGTGCCGTCGGCGGCGAGCAGCACGCAGCCGACGCGCGGGTTGGGACCGAGGGGGACGCCCGGCGTCGCGGCGAGGTGCAGCGCGCGCCGCATGGCGCCGCTCTCTGCCTCGCTGGTCGTCATCTCCGCCTCCGGGTCCGGGTGGGACTCAGGGGGGCGGGCGACGGGGCACGCTCCCCGCGGGACGCGAGGATGGCGTGCGAGCCGTCAGCGTGCACTTCTCATCCGGACTGTGACCGTCGGTCCAGGAGTTCCACCTGGTCAACCGGCCACTGGCTGTGGTCGGGTCGCGGACTGTGACCGCCGGTGCGGAGTTCCACCGCCCCCAGAGCACGCAAGCTCTTCGTGGACGCAACCATGCCACAGCGCGCGCCATTCCCTCACCAGGGTCCACCGGTGACGTGCGCGACACCTACCCGAGGGTCTAGACCTGGTCGAGGAAGCGGTCGAAGACCCGCGCCCCGAACTCGAGCGCGTCGACCGGCACGCGCTCGTCGACGCCGTGGAAGAGCGCGGTGAAGTCGAGGTCGGCGGGCAGCCGCAGCGGAGCGAAGCCGTAGGAGCGCATGCCGAGCTTGCGGAAGTGCTTGGCGTCGGTGCCGCCGCTCATCGTGTAGGGCGCCACGAGCGCGTCGGGGTCCTCGGCCATGAGGCTGCGCGTCATCGCGTCGACCAGGTCGCCGTCGTAGGGGGTCTCCCACGGCTGCTGGTGGGACTCGAAGCCGATCTCGACGCCGTCGCCGGCGAGCTCGCGCAGGGTCGCGAAGAACTCGTCCTCGTAGCCGGGCAGGAAGCGCCCGTCGACGGTGGCCTGCGCGTCGGTGGGGATGACGTTGGTCTTGTAGCCGGCCCGCAGCATCGTCGGGTTGGCGGTGTTGCGGATGACCGCGCCGAGCATCCGGGCGGCGTCGCCGAACTCCTCGACGAGCGCCTCCGCGTTGTCGGGCGTCGCCTCCGTGCCGGCGAGCTCGGCGACGGTGGCCAGCAGCACCTCCATGGTCGGGGTGAGTCGCACGGGCCACTGGTGGGCGCCGATGCGGGCGACGGCACCGGCGAGCCGGGTGACGGCGTTGTCGTCGTTGATCATCGACCCGTGCCCGGCCCGCCCACGGGCGGTGAGGCGCATCCACGCCATGCCCTTCTCGGCGGCCTCGATCAGGTAGACCCGCCGCCCGCGCACGGTCGCCGAGAAGCCACCGACCTCGCCGACGGCCTCCGTGCAGTCAGCGAGCCAGTCGGCGTGCTGGTCGACGAGGATCCCGGCCCCGTGGTGGCCGCCCGCCTCCTCGTCGGCGGTGAAGCAGAGCACCACCTCGCGGTCGGGCGCCGCGTCCGCCGCCGCCCGCGCCCGTACGACGCTGAGCAGCATGGCGTCGAAGTCCTTCATGTCGACCGCGCCGCGGCCCCAGACCTGACCGTCCTTGATCTCACCGGCGAACGGGTCGACCTGCCAGTCGGACGCCTCGGCCGGTACGACGTCGAGGTGCCCGTGCAGCAGCAACGGCGCCCGGCCGTCGCCGCCGCCCCAGCGCGCCAGGACGTTGGCCCGACCGGGCCGCCCCTCGATGATCTCGGCGTCGATGCCGACCTCGTCGAGCAGCGCGGCGACGTGCTCGGCCGCCTTGCGCTCCCCCGGTCCGTCGTCCGTGCCGTAGTTGGAGGTGTCGATGCCGATGAGCTCCTGGCAGAGCTGGACGACCTCCTTCGCGGGGTCGTACGAACGGTCCTGCGAGCTGACTGCCGAGGGGTCAGTGGGCACCTGTTCCATGCCGTCCATCCTGCCCCACGAGCGAGCACCAACCCCGATTCGTCGGCGGCGAAGTGCCTTGCTACTCTTCTCCAGCACTCGTCCGGGTGGCGGAATTGGCAGACGCGCTAGCTTGAGGTGCTAGTGCCCGTATTAGGGCGTGGGGGTTCAAGTCCCCCCTCGGACACAGAGGAACAGACGAGCCCCAGGCCACCGGCCTGGGGCTTCGTCGTTCCAGCGGCACCTCTCGGCGGCGACGCACACCGCGACCGGACGATGCGTTTCCCTGCGCAGGCCCTGGCACCTGGGGTAGAACTCGGCTCGACGATCGCGACCGACGTGATCGCTGGAGTGGGGGTTGGGCTTGCCTGCGCGCGCCGAGGGCGGAGCTCCGTCCGAGCATCCGAGGTCGATCCGCACACGGACTCCGTCGCGCCGCCGTGCCGGGGTGGTCGCGATGTCTCGGCCCGCCCTCCTGGCCTGCGCTGTCGCCGTGGCCACGACGCCGTTCGTCGTCTCGGTTCCCGGCCTTCCGAGCGCCGAGGGTGCCTTGTCTGTGGCGCTCGATGCCACGCGAGCGCCAGGCGTCGTCGTGAAGGCTCCTGGGACGGTCACGACCGGCGGCCAGATCAAGGTCCGCGGACGCATCCCGACGAGCCGGGCCGGGGCGCGCCGCAGGACGATCGTGACCTACAGGAGCGCAGGCGCTCGCAGGTGGAGGTCCGGCGACACCGGATGGACGAACCGTCGCGGGGAGTTCACCCTGAGCATCACCGCTCCCGCGCAGGCCGGGCTGCTCTCGGTCCGCGTCGCCTCGCCTCGACTGGGTCGGCTCGAGGCGGTCAGACGCACCCTGGCGGTGTCGGTCATCGCGCCGACCACGACGCCGACGCCGACGCCGGCCGCCACACCCACCGCGACGCCCACCGCGACACCCACAGCCACACCCACCGTCACGCCCACCGTCACGCCCACCGTCACGCCGACCTCGTCTCCGACGGACACCCCGACCGTGGCGCCCACCCCGAGCGACGAGCCCACCGTCGAGCCGACCCCGACCGGGCCACTGGGCGACCCGGACGACTGGACCTACATCGGTTCCGGCGACTCGATGCGCTGGGACGCGTGCCAGACCATCACCTGGTCCTACGACGCGACCGCCCAGCCCTACCCGGGAGCGGAGGCCGACATGACGAAGGCGTTCGCCATGATCGCCGAGAAGACCGGGCACTCCTTCTCCCGCGTTCCGCTCGGCGACGCCGCGTTCACCGTCGACTGGTCGAACCCCGACGAGGACGTCAGGCTCGCCGGGAGCGTGGTGGGGATCGGCGGTCCGACGACTCGAAGGATCGACCCGGCGCTCAACAACGGGACGCAGCGCGCGATCGTCGGCGGCATGGTCGTCCTCGACGCGAGCCACGCCTCCGTGCCGGGCGGCTTCGGGCACTCCGGATGGGGGCAGGTCATGCTGCACGAGATCGGTCACGCCACCGGCCTGGGCCACGCCTCGGGGCGCGAGCAGGTCATGGCCCCGGTGGCGACCATCTACAACACCGTCTTCGGCGCGGGCGACCTCACCGGCCTGGCCGAGGTGGGCACGAGCAAGGGCTGCCTCCAGATGGACCCCTACGGCCGCGCCGCCGACCGCGACACGACCGTCACCTGGATGGAGTGAGATCGGACGAGCCCCGGCCACCGGCCTGGGGCTTCGTCGTCGTCGGAGCCCGTGTCAGGCGGGGCGGGTCCGCTCGCGTCGGCGCCGCAGCGTGGCGGGGAGCGTCAGGACGATCGCCAGGGCGATGCCGACGAACATGCCGATCGAGTTGGCGGCCACGTCCCGGGGGTCGGAGACCCGGCCGGGGATCTCGCGCTGCACGCTCTCGATCATCGAGGTGAGCACGATGCCGGCAGCGAGCGCGACCAGCCACAGCCGCGAGCCCACGAGGAGCAGCAGGAACATCCCGAGCGGGACGAAGAGCCCGATGTTGGCGAGGAACTCGATGCGCTCGATGCTCAGCCGGCTGGTCAGAGGGTCGAGGTCGGGATAGCGCTCGAGGCGGGCCAGGACGCGGCCCGCCAGTCCGGCGTAGTCGGGCTGCTCCTGCGCCGGCGTCAGCGTCACCAGGCCGACGAAGCCCAGGTAGAGCAGGGTCAGCAGGCTGAGGAAGGGGTGGCGGTGCAGCACCCCGCCATCATCCGGGTGCGACCTGAGGTCACGTCTGCGGGGCGACCTCGTCAGCGCTGAGGTCCCAGTCCTCGACCGCCGGGTCGGCCGCGTCGACCGGCACCACCATCACCGGGCACAGCGACGACCTCAGGACCGCGCGCGCGAGCGAGCCGAGGTGCTCGGGGATCCAGCCGCGGGCCCCGCGCCGGCCGATGACGACGAGGGAGGCGTTGCGCGAGTCGTCGACCAGGACGTCGGCCGGCCACTGGTGCCGCACCTCGACCTCGACCGGGACAGCCGGCCAGGCGTCGCGGTGGTCCGCGACGGCCGCGGCCAGCAGCCGCTTCTGCTGCTCGCGCCACTCGGCGTTCACCCGGTGGGTGATGATGTCGTCGTAGGCGGCGTCGAGGCGCCACGCGTGGACCACCCGGAGCGGGGCGCCGGTGCGATCGGCCCACGTGAACGCCGTCTCGAGCACCGGCCGCGGCACCCCGGCCTCGTGGACCCCGACCACCACCTCGGCCGTGGCGCCCGGAGGGGGCTCCCAGCCGGCCGGCACCGACACCAGGGGGCAGTGGCACCGGGCGGCGGCACCGTTGGTGGTGGACCCCACGAAGAGGTGCTCGAGCGCAGTCGACGTGCGGTGCTGCACGACGACGAGCCGGGCGTCGCGGCTGAGCTCGACCAGCACCTGCGCGGGGACTCCGGTGACCGCCACGGTGTCGTGCGCGACCGGCCCGCCGACGAGCTCCTCGAGCTCCTCGGCGACGTCGGCCACGATCCGCCGGGCCACCTCGATCGCCTCGTCGGGCGTGACCACGAGTCCGGGCACGGTCGGCAGCGACACCCGACCGACGTGCACCAGCACCACGCGTACGCCCTCGCGCCGCGCGTGCTCGACGGCGAAGCGCAGTGCCGAGGTCTCGCGTCCGCGTCCGGTGACGCCGACGACGACAGCCCCCCAGGTCCTGGTGTCCATGGTGTCCCTCCCTGTGGTCTCACCTCCACGGTGCTCCTCGGCGGGCGCGGCGGATCAGGGCCAGAGGTCCTCCGCGCGGCCGCACCAGTCCCCTCCTCGCGACCGTGGCGGCGGGCCGGGTTAGTCGACCAGCACCCGCTCGCCGTAGGAGGGCACCACGGCGGTCCAGCCGAGCTCCTCCGACACCCGCCGCGCCAGCGCGGCCGACGCGCGCGGCTCACCGTGCACGACGTAGACGGTGCGCGGGGGGACCGCGGCCCGGCTGAGCCAGTCGACGGTCTCGTGCGCGTCCGCGTGGACCGAGAAGTCGGTGACGGAGACGACCTCCGCGCGCACCGGCACGTAGTGCCCGTGGATCTTCACCTGCCGCGCGCCCTCGGCGAGCTGGCGCCCGCGCGTGCCCTCGGCCTGGTAGCCGGTGAGCACGACGCAGTTGCGGCGGTCGGGCAGCTGGTGGGCGAGGTGGTGGACGACGCGACCGCCGGTCGCCATCCCCGACGCGGAGATGACGATGCTGGGCGTACGCGGCCTGTTGAGCCGCATCGACCCCTCGACGTCGTGGACGGCGTGCACGTCAGGCCCGTCGAGGTCGGCGAGGAGGTCACGCGCCTCCGCACGGACCTGGGGACCGCCACGCGAGGCGGCACGGCGGTAGCAGTCCAGCGCGGCGAGGGCCATCGGGCTGTCGACGAAGATCGGCACGTCCGGGATGTCGCCCCGTTCCATCAGCCGGCGCAGCTCGACGAGGACGAGCTCGGTGCGGTCCACGGCGAACGCCGGCACCAGCACGGTCCCGCCGCGCGCGATCGTGCGGCTGACCGCCTCGGCCAGGAGCGTCGGGTCCGGAGGCGGGTGCTGCCGGTCGCCGTATGTCGACTCCAGCACGAGGGTGTCCGCCCGGGGCGGGTCGGCCGGAGGGCGCAGGAGGGGGTGGTGCGGTCGGCCGAGGTCGCCGCTGAAGGCCACCCGGTGACCCGCCACGTGCAGCGCCGCCGTGGCGGAGCCCAGGATGTGGCCCGCCGATCGGAGGGTGAGGCCGACCCCGGGTGCGAGCTCGAGCGGGTCATCGAGGTCCACCGGCTCGATGAGCTGGAGTGCCTGCTCCACGTCGTGGTCGTCGTACAGCGGGAGGGCGGGGTGGTGCCGCGAGAAGCCGGCGGCGTTGGCGTAGCGCGCGTCCTCCTGCTGCAGGTGCGCGCTGTCGCGCAGCACGATGGCCGCCAGCTCGGCCGTCTCCGCGGTGCACGTCACCCGGCCCTGGAAGCCGTCCTTGACCAGCCGGGGCAGGTAGCCGGTGTGGTCGAGGTGGGCGTGGGTCAGCACCACGTGGTCGATGCCCGCCGGGTCGACCGGGAAGGACTCCCAGTTGCGCCGGCGGTGGACCGCCAGGCCCTGGTAGAGGCCGGCGTCGACGAGCACCCGCGCACCCCCGGTCTCGAGCAGGAACCGGCTGCCGGTGACGGTGTCGACCGCGCCCAGGAACGTGAGGGCGGCGTTGGGGTCGCCCGCGGCCCTCATGGCGGGGTCCTCATGGCACGTTCCTCATGGCACGGTCCTCATGGCTCGACGCTAGGAGTCACGGGGTGCGGGTCGGCAGAGCCCGACGACCCCGGCCGCGCGGGACCAACGGCACTGACGACCGGCTCCGGGCGCACGCAGACTCGGATGAGGAGCACACCCCCAAGGAGCCGGCCATGACCACCACCCGCCTCGTCCCCGTGGAGACGCTGCACAAGATCGTGGAGATCGCCACGCGCGCCCCCAGCGTGCACAACACCCAGCCCTGGCGCTGGCGCGGCGGGTCGCAGATGCTCGAGCTCTTCGCCGACCCCTCCCGCCAGCTCCGCGAGACCGACCCCGACGGCCGCAACCTCACCCTCAGCTGCGGAGCAGCCCTGCACCACGCCCAGGTCGCCGCGGAGGCGCTGGGCTGGGAGACCCAGGTCTCCCGCCACCCCGACCCGGCGCAGCCCGAGCTGCTGGCCCGCCTCGTGCTCTCCCCCGGGCCGCCGCCCGCGACGGCCGAGGATACGCTGGCGGCCCTCGACCGGCGTTGCACGGACCGGCGTCGCTTCACCGCGTGGCCGGTGCCGGAGGAACGACAGGCCCACCTCGCGCGGCTCGCCAACCACTGGGGCGCCCGGGCCGTCGCCCTCACCGACGAGTCCGAGCGGTTCATCGCCGAGCGCCTCGTCCGCACGGCCCACCGGGTGCAGTCGGCGGACGCCGCAGCGCAGGCGGAGCAGGCGGCCTGGCGGCACCGCGGCGTCGAGGACGGCGTGCCGGCGGACGCCCTACCCGGAGCGGCCGACCTCGTGGGCGCCCATCGCAACCGCTTCGAGGGCGCCGGGGACGACACGTCGGATCCCGACCTGGAGGCGTCCGACGGCCTCCTGGTCTTCTTCGACACTCGCGACGACGCAGCGGCCTGGCTGCGCGCGGGCGAGGGGCTCGGCGCCATGTGGCTCGCCGCCACGACGGGGGGCCTGGCCCTGGTGCCGCTGAGCCAGGTGATCGAGGTCCCTGAGACGCGCGCCGCGTTCCAGACCGAGGTGCTCGGCAGCCTGGCCCACCCGCTCCTGCTCGTCAGGGTCGGATGGCGATCGACGAGCCGGCCGCCGCCGGCCCGCACCCCGCGCCGCCCCGTGTCGGAGGTGCTCGAGCTGGCGTGACGGGCGTCGGGGAGGCTGTCCCCCATGACGCGCGTGCACCTGTCCCGGCTGCCGGGCGATCGCGTCCTGGTGGTCGAGGGCGGTGCCGGCCGGGACCTCGCGCTCGCCGACCTGCCGGCCTACGTGGCCGGGCGCGAGGCGGACGCCCCCCGGTGGGTGTGGGACGACACCGCGCGCTGGTGTCCTCCGCTCCTGGCCGCCGGGGTGCGGGTGGCGCGGTGCCACGACCTCCGCCTGTCCCGGCGCCTGCTGTCGCGCGCTCCCGCCGTCGACCACGCGCTGCTGGAGGGCGAGGACGCGGACCTGTGGGACCGCCTCGGGCCGGCGGCGACCGTCAGCGAGCCCGTCCTCTTCAGCGGGCACGACGCGCTGGAGCACCTGCGGGCCGACGTCGAGGACGCGCGCCAGCTGGCGGCCATCGACGCCTCGCCCGAGGCGGCGCGGCTGCGGCTGCTCGTCGCCGCCGAGTCGGCCGGCGCCCTCGCCGCCGCCGAGATGACGCACGCGGGAGTGCCGTGGAGCGTCGACGTCCACGAGGCGCTGCTGACCGAGCGGCTCGGGCCGCGCCCACCCCGGGGCGCCCGGCCGCGGCTGCTGGCGGAGTGCGCGGACGACGTACGTCGGCTGCTGGGTGCCCCCGGCCTGAACCCCGACTCCCAACCCGAGCTGCTCGCCGCGCTGCGCCGGGCCGGCATCGAGGTCACCGACACCCGGGCGTCCACCCTGCGTGCCGTCGACCACCCCGCCGTCGAGCCGCTCCTGCGCTACAGGTCGCTGGCGCACCTGTTCTCGACCAACGGCTGGGCCTGGATCGACGAGTGGGTGCACGACGGTCGCTTCCGCCCGGTCTACCAGCCTGCCGGCTCGGCGACGGGTCGGTGGTCGTCCAACGGTGGCGGCGCGCTGTCGTTCCCGGTGCAGGTGCGCTCGGCGGCCGTGGCGGACGAGGGCTGGGTGTTCGTCGTCGCCGACGTGGCCCAGCTCGAGCCGCGGGTGCTCGCCGGGATGAGCGGCGACCGCGCCCTCGCTCGCGCCGCGCGTGGCGCCGACCTCTACCAGGGGATGGTGGAGGCCGGGGCCGTCGCGACCCGCCAGCATGCCAAGCTCGGCCTGCTCGGAGCGATGTACGGCGCCACGAGCGGCGAGAGCGGACGGATGGTCGCCGAGCTGACCCGGCGCTACCCCCAGGCGTTCGGGCTCGTCGAGGAGGCCGCCCGCGCCGGCGAGCAGGGCCGGGTGGTGCGGACGCTGCTCGGGCGCGGCAGTCCCCCGCTCGGCGGGTCCTGGGACGAGTCGCCGGACGCGCCCCCGGCTGACCTCGACGTCCTCGACCGGCGTCGGCGTTCCGTCGGCCGGTTCACCCGCAACTTCGTGGTGCAGGGCACCGGCGCGGAGTGGGCGCTGTGCTGGATCGCCGACCTGCGCAACCGGCTCTGGCGGCTCGGCGACGAGGGCCCCGTCGAGTCCCGGCCGCACCTGGTCTTCTTCCTCCACGACGAGGTGGTGGTGCACGCCCCCGCCGGGCTCGCCGACGCCGTGGCCAGCGAGGTGACCGAGGCGGCGACCACCGCTGGCCGGCTGCTGTTCCGCGAGCTGCCGATCGACTTCCCCCTCAACGTCTCGGTGGTGCGCTCCTACGCCGAGGCCGGCAAGCCGGGGACCTAGGTCCCCGGCCACGACGACCTTCGCCCCTGACCGTCCACGGCACGGCGGACGGAGCCTTGAGGTGGAGCCTCGAGCCGGACGACGGAGGAGCACCGGTGACCACGACGCTGCAGTCGCGCACGATCCCCGGCACCGTGCCGCGTGCCTCCGCGCGTGCTTCCGGCCTACGTCGCTTCGTCGGCGGCTTCTACCTCGTGATGGGCGGCATCAACGCGGGCATCGTGGCCGCGGACCCCGAGACCTACCGGACCTTCGCCGACGGGTCCTTCTGGCCGTTCGTCGCCGACACCTGGCGGTCCGTCGTGATGGCCCACCCGACTGCCTGGATCCTCGCCCTGGCCGCGGGAGAGGTGGCACTCGGGATCCTCCTGCTCCGCGGCGGCCCGGCGGCCAAGGTCGGCTGGGTCGGGGTGATCGCCTTCCACGTCCTCCTGATGGCCTTCGGCTTCGGCTTCTGGCTGTGGAGCGTGCCCGCGCTCCTGCTGCTCGTGCCGGTGGCGCGCGCGGACTGGCCCGCGCTGAGCGGCCCGGCGACCGCGACCTCCCCACCTGCCACCCCACCTGTCACCCGGACGCGGCCCAATCCGTCTGCACCTGCCGTGCGCACGTCGAGCACCATCACCACCCGCGTGGCGACGTGGGTGCTCGCGACCGCCGTGGTCGGCGCCTCGCTCTACGGCCTCCTCGCCGAGACGCCGTACCGGTCGCTGCCGGAGGCCACCGTCGTGTCGGCACGGGCCCAGGACGCGTGCAGCATCGCTGTGGCCGCCCTCCTGATACTCCTCGTCCGCCCCGGGGTGCACTCCACCGCCGCCCACCTCGCCCGGCTGGGCCTGCTCGCCTACCTGCTCTACAGCTACCTGATCTACGTCACCGGCGTGCCGATGAACCGGGTCTTCCTCCTCTACGTGCTGATCGTCAGCCTGTCCGGCGCTGGCCTGCTCGGCGGACTCCGGGGTCTCCTCGACGATCCGCCGAGCACCACTGCCTCGCCCCGGCTCATCCGGACCACCGGCTGGGTCCTCGTCGTCACCGCGGTGCTGTTCGCCGGGCTGTGGCTCTCGACGCTGGTCCCGTACGCACTGGGCGGGAGCCCGCCCGAGCCCGAGGGCGTCGGCGGCACGCCCTACCCCGTCTTCGTCCTCGACCTCGCGGTCGTGCTGCCCGCGATCGCCGCCGTGGGGGTCCTCCTGCTGCGCAGGCGCCCCGAGGGCGGTCCGCTGGCTGCGGTGGCACTGCTCAAGATCCTCACCCTGTTCACCGCGCTGTGGGCCGGTCCCGTCCTCGCCCTCGCGACCGACGCCGACGTGCACCTGGGCCCGGACGCGGTGCCCAGCCTCCTGCTGCTCGCGGCGAGCGCCTGGCTCACCAGCGTGTGGCTCCGGTCCTTCAGTCCCGTCACCCCGCACGAGAGGAGCACGTCATGACCGCACTCGTGGTCCACGAGTCCCACTGGGGCAACACCCGGGCGGTCGCCCACGCGATCGCCGACGGCCTGGCCGAGAGCGACGGAGGACCGGTGCAGGTCGTCGACGTCGCGGCGGCGCCGTCGCCGCTGCCCGACGAGGTGGACCTCGTCGTGGTCGGCGGCCCGACCCACGCCTTCTCGATGAGCCGGCCCACGACCCGTCGCGGCGCCCACGACCAGGGCGCCGAGCCCGGCCACGAGGACCGCGGCATCCGCGAGTGGCTCGACACGCTGCCCGCCGGTGACGGCTCACGCCCCGTGGCGACCTTCGACACACGCGCCGACCAGGTGCGCCGGCTTCCCGGCTCGGCGGCCCGTGCCGCCGCGCGGTTCGTCGCGCACCACCGGCTCGGCCGGATGGTGGCGACGGAGTCGTTCTACGTGGAGGACTCCCCCGGACCGCTCGTCGACGGCGAGCTGGAGCGGGCGCGCGCCTGGGGCCGGGAGCTGGCCTCGCAGCGCGGCTGATGGCTGTGGGGATCGTCTCAGTTTGAGTCGGGGGGCATACTCCCGGTTTGCGCCCCGTGCCGTTCTTTGGTCTGGTCGTCGGATGGCCACCGGAATCGAACACCCCCGAGACCTGCCCACACCCGACCTCGTCGACGACCCCCACCCCGCCCTCGACGCCGCCATCGAGCCCTCCGGGCACCGGGAGACCGGCCTCGACAAGCTCGTCTTCGGAGTGACCGCGGTCGTCAGCCTCGCCTTCCTCGTCTGGGGCTTCCTCTCCACCGACAGCCTGGCCGAGGCCTCCGGCACCGGCCTCGGGTGGACGATGGAGAACACGGGCTGGCTCTTCGTGCTCACCTCGAGCGCCTTCGTCGTCTTCGTGATCTGGCTGGCGCTGGGCAAGTTCGGCAACATCCCGCTCGGTCGTGACGACGAGGACCCGGAGTTCCGCACCATCTCGTGGGTGGCCATGATGTTCAGCGCCGGCATGGGCATCGGGCTCATGTTCTACGGCGTGAGCGAGCCGATCACCCACTTCGTGACGCCTCCGCCGGGCACCGGGGAGGCCGGCAACGCGGCCGCCGCGGAGCACGCGATGGCGACCACGATGTTCCACTGGACCCTGCACCCGTGGGCGATCTACGCCGTCGTCGGGCTCGCCGTCGCGTACGGCGTCTACCGCAAGGGCCGTCTCCAGCTGATCAGCTCGGCCTTCGAGCCGCTCCTCGGCCACCACGCCCACGGTCTGGGCGGCAAGGCGATCGACATGTTCGCCATCTTCGCCACGCTCTTCGGCTCCGCGACCTCGCTGGGCCTCGGCGCCCTGCAGATCGAGTCCGGCCTGCAGATCGTCGCCGGGCTCGGCGACACGGGCAACGGCGTGCTCGTCGGCATCATCGCCGTGCTCACCGCCGCCTTCGTGCTCTCCGCCGTCTCCGGCGTGGCCAAGGGCATCCAGTGGCTGTCCAACATCAACATGGTCCTCGCCGTGGCGCTGGCCCTGTTCGTGTTCATCGTCGGCCCCACCGTCTTCATCCTCAACCTGGTGCCCACCTCGATCGGCAGCTACGTCGCCGACCTGCCGATGATGGCCGCCCGCACGGCCGCCGAGGGTGACGAGGTCAGCACCTGGCTCTCGTCATGGACGGTCTTCTACTGGGCCTGGTGGCTGTCCTGGACGCCGTTCGTCGGCATGTTCATCGCCCGCATCTCGCGCGGTCGCACCATCCGCCAGTTCGTGACCGGCGTGCTCCTCGTGCCGAGCCTCATCAGCGTCGTGTGGTTCTGCATCTTCGGCGGCGCGGCCATCGACCTGCAGGAGAAGGGCACTGACATCGCGGGCGCCGGCGGGCTGGAGAACCAGCTCTTCAGCACCCTCGAGGCCTACCCGCTCGCCACGGTGTCGAGCATCGTCGTCATGGTCCTCGTCGGCATCTTCTTCGTCTCCGGCGCCGATGCCGCCTCCATCGTGATGGGCTCGCTCTCCGAGCGCGGCACGATCCACCCCAGCCGCCCGACCGTCATCTTCTGGGGTGTCGCCACCGGTGCCGTCGCCGCGGTGATGCTGCTCGTCGGCGGGGCCGACGCGCTCAGCGGCCTGCAGACGATCACGGTGATCGCCGCACTCCCCTTCGTGCTCGTCATGATCGGGCTGGCGGTGGCGCTGGTGAAGGACCTGGCCCAGGACCCGCTGGTCGTGCGCCGCAAGTACGCCATCGAGGCCGTCGAGGCCGCGGTCATCACCGGTGTCACCGAGCACGGCGACGACTTCGTGCTCTCGGTCGAGAAGGGCGAGGTCGAGAAGGGCGAGGTCGAGAAGGGCGAGGTCGAGAAGGGCGAGGTCGAGAAGGGCGAGGTCGACGCCGACGTCGCCGGTCCGCGCGCCTGACCCGCGTCCCTCTAGGGTCGGGGCCATGACCGACTCCCTGCGCATCGGCTTCGTCACCGGCGCGACGCCCGACAAGTGGGCCCGCCACTGGCGCGACCGCCGGCGCGAGCGCCTGGAGCTCGTGCCGGTGACGGAGGCCGAGCAGCTCGACGGCGTGCGCGACGGCAGCCTCGACATGGCGCTCGTGCGGCTCCCGGTCGACCGCGACGGACTGCACTGCGTCCGGCTCTACGACGAGCTCCAGGTGGCCGTGGCCTCGCGCGACCACGTGCTCGCTGCTGCGGACGACGAGGTCACGACCGCCGACCTGGTCGACGAGCAGCTCGTGCGCCCGCACCCCAGCGGGTGGACGCCCATTGCCGACCAGCTCGACTGGCCGCCGATGACGGAGCAGGAGGCGATCGAGACGGTCGCGGCCGGCACCGGCGTCGTCGTCGTACCGATGTCGGTGGCCAGGCTGCACCAGCGCAAGGACGTCGTCACCCGTGTCGTCACCGACCTCGATCCCACGACGATCGCGCTGGTCTGGCTCGTCGACCGGGACGACGACGTGACGCAGGCGTTCGTCGGCGTCACCAAGGGGCGTACGGCCAACACCTCGCGCTGAGTCTGCGCATCGCGTGACGGGGTACAGGTCGCGCATGCGCATCGTCATCACCGGGGCCAGCGGCAACGTCGGCTCCGCCCTGGTCCGCCGTCTCGCCCGCGACGACAGCCACGAGCTCGTCGGAGTCGTCCGGCGCCCGCCCGCGCCCGACGGGTCCTTCCCCGCGATGGAGTGGTCGGCCCTCGACCTCACCGACGACGCGGCCGCGCCCGGTCTGGAGGCGGCATGTGAGGGAGCTGATGCGGTCGTGCACCTCGCGTGGGGCTTCCAGCCGTCGCACCGCGAGGACCAGCTCCGCGAGCTGGGCGTCGGCGGCACGGCCCGTGTCATCGACGCCGTCGTGGCGACGGGCGTGCCGCACCTCGTGCACATGTCGTCGGTGGGCGCCTACTCCCCCAAGCGCGACGACGCCCCCGTGGACGAGGCCTGGCCGACCGCGGGCGTGCCGACGTCGATGTACAGCCGGCACAAGGCCGCTGCCGAGCGCCTCCTCGACGCACTCGAGGTCGATGCTCCCCAGGTCGTCGTGACCCGGATGCGTCCCGGCATCATCGGCCAGCGGGCCGCCGGCAGCGCCCTGCTGCGCTACGGACTCCCCGCACTGGTGCCGGCCGGGGTGCTGCGCCACCTGCCCGTTCTGCCGATCGACTCCGGGCTGGTCATCCCGATGGTGCACGCCGACGACGTCGCCGACGCGCTCGTGCAGGTGCTGGAATCCCGGGCTCCGGGTGCGTTCAACCTCGCCGCCGAGCCCCCGGTCACCGCGCAGGACGTGGCCGACGTGCTCCACGCACGACTCGTCCACGTCCCGTCCGCCGCGGTCCGCGCCGCCGTGTCGGCCAGCTGGCACGCGCGGGTGCAGCCGCTCGACCCCGGATGGATCGACCTGGGCTACGCCGTGCCCCTGATCGACACCGGCCGGGCGCGCAGCGAGCTGGGCTGGACGCCGTCGACCGACGCCACGTCGGTCCTGGCCGAGATGCTGGCCGGCATGCAGGACGCCGCCTCGAACGGTACGCCGGTCCTCCGGCCGCGGTCGGTCGCCGGGGGTCTGGTGCGGGCGCTGCGTCGGGGTCCGGTCAGCAGTCGCCGGAGGCCGTGAGCGCCACCCGGGTGGCGGCGGGGACGAACCCGGCCGCAGCGAGCCGGGCCGCCTCGCGCTCGTCGCCAGCCGCTGCCAGGACCGTGACGTGCCGTGCGTGGCGTCGAGCCTCGGCCACCGCCGCGCCGAACGCGGCCTCGACGTGGTCGCTGTCGCCTCCCGGGGCGTAGCACGCGCCCATCCGCACCGTGTCGGCCAGGACGCGGCTGCGGCTGCACATCGCGACCGGCTCCCCGTCGACCTCCCACAGCACGAGCGCGCCGGTGTCGAGCGGGTCCTCGACGACGTACGACCGGTCGCTGGGGTCACCGGGCAGGCCGGCCATCAACCGGTCGAACCACCCGTGCAGCAACGTCCGGTCCTCCGGGCCGGCGATGCGGGCGCGACCGGCGCCGTTCGGCACGGGTGGCGGCTCGTCGAGCACGTGCACCGTGAATGCTGCCCGCCGGGAAAGCCGGTGCCCGACCGTCGCCCACGCGGCGACCGCCTCGTCGGCGAGGACGTCGGGCACGCCCAGGCCGTCCGGGCGTGGCAGCACCGCCGCCAGCGCGTGGACGGCCGGGCGGGGCATCCGGGTCATGAGCGGGCTGTGCCGCGGCGCCTGGACGTACGCCCCGCGGACCGTGCCGTCCTCGGCCGCCCACCAGCCGCAGGCCAGGCCGTCCGCGGTGGGCGCGGTCGCGAGGAGGTGGGCGACCTCCGCGAGCAGCGGAGCGTTCTCCAACGGGTGCTCAGCGAGCCAGGGCCCGGCCCGGTGCCACAGCTCGGCCGCGTCGCTCGTCAGGCGCCACTCCTCGGACGCCTCACGCGGCGACGAGGTCGTCAAGGTTCGACGACGGACGCCATCACCATGACGCCCACCAGCAGCAGGAGGAGGGGAAGCAGCACCCAGAAGTACTCGGTGTCGATCCACTTCTTCTTCTCGTCCGGGTCCCACGGGCCCTGGGAACGGTCACTGCCGGGGTTGTGGAACATGGCTCCACCCTCGCACAGCGCGGACGCCCGTGCCCGGCTACTCGCTCTGTGCGAGCCGGGCCGATGTCCCGAGCAGCTCGCGGCAGGACGCCGCGACCTCCCGCACGTCGACCGGTCCGGACGTGTCGACGTCGAGGACCTGTCCCAGGCCCAAGGGCGGCACCTCTCGTCCCCAGAGCTCGGAATGCGACCGGAGGCCGTCGAGGTGGCGCGGGTCCCTGGTGCGGCTCCGGTAGCGGTCCTCGGCGGTCGCCAGCGGCACGTGGCACCGCACCTCGACGATCGGTCCGGGGAGCGCTCGAGCCGGCTGCTCCGAGTAGGCGTACCAGGTGCTGTCGATCACCGCGGCCGGACAACCGCGCGCGGCGGCCAGCACGGCGAGCACCGCCGCCCGACCCAAGCGGTGGGACTGCTCCACGTCGGACGGGACACCGAGGGCGTCCATCAGCGCCTCCTTGACGACGTCCTTGCACAGCAGCGGTACGCCGAGCTCCGTCGCGAGCGCGCGCGACAGCGTGGACTTGCCGGACCCGGGCCAGCCCCCGACGAGCACGTAGCCACGCATGGTCCGAGCCTGTCACAGGCAGCTGTTGCGGCTCGAGGACGCGGGGCCCCAGCCGGCTGTTGGTGTCTTCGGCGCCGGCTCTTGCTCGCGGGACGTCGCTGCTGCGGTGGGTGCAGGCGTTGGCGTTGGATCCGGCTCCCGGACGTGCCTGCGGCCCCGCTACCTGGTGGGTGGCGGGGTGTGGGGCGGGGTCATCGTCGGCGGGGTCGCGGGATGCCGGGTGGATCCGGCGGGCCGGTCGGGTCGATGCGTTCGGTGCCGGTGTGGTCGCGTCGGTAGCCGTGCCCGTGGGGGCTGGTCCACTCGAAGACCCCTGGCGCGACCATCTCGTAGCGCCAGGCCGAGTGCGTCTTCAACCGGTGGTGGAACCGGCACAGGCAGGCCAGGTTCCACGTGGCGGTAGGTCCGGGTTGGGGTCGGCCTTCGGCTTCGGCGTCGGGGTCGTGCGGGATGACGTGGTCGATGTCGGCTCGCCGCGCGGGTCGCGTGCACCAGGGGAAGACGCAGGTGCGGTCGCGGAGGATGACCTGCTCGCGCAGCTTGTCCGGGACCGCGTACGCGGGTGTCGAGAGGTCGGCGTTGAGGTCGATGACGGGCTTGATGGTGACCTTGGTCCGGGAGTCGGCACACCACGACTTGATCTGGTCGAGCAGCACCAGCCGCTGCCCTTCCTCGAGCCGTCCGGTGGGACCGAACACCGTCAACAGGCCGTCCAGGTTGGCGTCGAAGTGGACGTGCAGCACGACCTCCCGCGCAGCCGGCAAGCGCTGCGGGTCGGCGCCCGTGTCGCTGTCGGTGCTGGTGTCGGGGTCCGTGCTGGTGTCGGTGGTCTTGGCCGCGGTGCCGGTGCCTTGGGTGTGGAGGTCGAGGGCGGTCTGGGTGCGGGCCAGGTCCCCGAGGGCCTTGGCCCGGCGGACGTTCAGCGACTCCGTGGACCCCAGCGCCTTCAACGTGGCCGCACCGTGGGCCAGGGCGCGGTCGACGTCGAGAGCGTCGGCGATGCCGAGCTCGGCCTCCATCCGCATCGTGCCGGCGTAGTGGACGTCCTGGGTGTCGATGCTGGCGTGGCGGGGGTCGACGTAGAGCCAGCCGTCCTCCGGGTCCGCAGTCGGGTCCGGCTCGGCGAGGTCGTAGCGTTTGATGGCTTCGGCGACGAGCCGGTCGAGCTGGGCGGGGCCGACCTTCCCGGCCACGGCCGCGACCTGGACGTCGACGAACCCGACCGCCTCCCGCGTCAGCGCAGGTGTGGAGTGGATGGTGGTCTCGGCCACCGCGCGGGCCCGCCACGCCGGCACGGCCCCGGCGTGCACCTGCGCCCACAGGCGGGGCAGGCGGTGGCGCAGCTCGAGGGCGTGGCCGATGAGCTTCTTCGCCGCCGTCGTCGACACCCCGAGGACGCTGCCGAGCTCGGCCACGCAGAACTCCGCCACCAGCGGGCACCCCTCACCGGCGATGGGTTCCTCGTGCTCCCGGCCGCCGGCAGGGATCGAGAACACGGCCGCGTCGTGGATCGACTCCGGCGGGTGCAAGTCCGCCCACTGCGCGGCCAGGACGAGCTGGTCGGCTGCTGCCCGCTCCTCGTCACGGCGCCGGTCGCGGATCGCAGCCAGCAGGTCGGAGGCGGCGAGGTCCTGCACCTCACCTGCTCCGGACCCTGCCAGCGCTTCGATCATGTGTTCGATTCTACGCTCGGCCACCGACAACGACCCCCGATGGCGGGCAGGACTGTGGACGGTTGCTCACCGACCTGGACTGGTCTCGTGACGGGACTTCGTCCCTCCTCAACCAGAGGGTGTGGGGTCTCGATACGCCCGCTCGTTCCTCGCGGGCTACTCGACCAACGAGGGTGGGCGGGCGCCACCAGCGGGGTTGCGGGTTTCGGGGCGGGACTTCGTCCCTCATCAACCAGAGGGTGTGCTGGGTCTCGATACGCCCGCTCGTTCCTCGCGGGCTACTCGACCAACGAGGGTGGGCGGGCGCCACCAGCGGGGTTGCGGGTTTCGTGACGGGTCTTCGTCCCATCCCCAGCGAAGGGACGAGGTCACATCTCTCACGGGCTACTCGACCAGCGAGGGGCGGGAGCTGGCAGACCACAGGCTCACACGTTCGCGCGGAGCCACTCCCCGAGCGCGAGGGCGGAGGCCTCGACCATCGCCGTCCAGTCGAGGGCGGACTCGTCGGCCGCGTCGGAGACGTGCTTGACGAGCCGCACGGGCACGCCGGCCTCGCGCGCGGCCCACGCGACGGCGTAGCCCTCCATGTCGACGAGGTGGGCGCGCTCGGCGAGGGCGTCGCGGACGGCGGGGTCGGTGACGAAGACGTCGCCGGTCGCGAGGACCACGTCGGACTCGCCCACGTCAAGGCGCTCCTGCGGGTCGTAGCCCAGGGCCCGGACGAGGTCGGCGCTGATGTCGTGGTTGAGCACCGTGCCGGGCTCGAACAGGCCGGTCAGGCCGGGACGCAGCGCCCCGGCGGTGCCGATGTTGAGGACGGTGAGGCCGGCGAGGTCGTCGTACGACGCCAGGGTGCGGGCCGTCGTCGCAGCGGCGGCGGTCTTGCCGAGCCCCGTGATGACCAACGGCAGGTCGGCGGGCACGTGCGCGGCCTCGGCCGCGGTGGCGGAGACCACCAGGTAGCGCTCAGCCACGGTGCTTGCCGCGCCGCGAGTGGGGGGTGGCGAGCACGGACTCGACGCGGTTCTGGTCGTAGGCCTCGCCCAGCCAGTCGAAGAGGCCGCGCAGCACCTCCGGGTCGGCCACGTAGTCGTCGTAGTGGACGCGGTAGGCGGCGTCCCCGAGGCCGGCGACCGTGCCGAGGATCTTGTCCTCGATCGCCCGCACCTGGGCCAGCGGGTCGTCCTTGTGCGTCCAGTAGTTGCTGGCCGCGACGTCCTCGAGGTTGCGGGTGTTGACGACGAAGCGCGCACCCGGGAACACCTGCCGCAGGAAGTCGACGTAGTCGGGCAGGTCGTCGTCGTACCAGCGGATCTCCTTGTAGCCGGTGACCCTGGTGTCGTGCTCGGGGCGCAGCAGGGTCGCCTCGGCGAGCGCGCGGATGTGCTGGAGCGAGGCCACCTCGGGGAACGCCTCGATCCCGAACCACGGGTGCGTCGGCTGGCTGGCGCGGGCGGGGTCGACGCGCGCCCGCTCGGTGAGCCCGCTGCGGTGGAAGTCGTAGAGGTGCCGCATGGCGTGGCGGTTCTCCCCGCGCAGCAGCCACCCCGGGATCGAGTTGAGGATGCCCATCAGCAGCGTCGACCCGGACCTGCCGTAGGTCATCACGAAGACGTGGTCGAGCTCGCGCACGGTCACCACGACTTCTCGAGCGGACGGCCCTCGTGGAAGCCGGCGGCGGACTGGACGCCCACGAGCGCGCGCTCGTGGAGCTGCGCGAGGTCGGCGGCGCCGGCGTAGGTGCAGGCCGACCGCACGCCGGAGCAGATCTGGTCGATGAGGTCCTCCACGCCCGGGCGGTCGGGGTCGAGGTACATCCGCGAGGACGAGATGCCCTCCTCGTAGAGGCCCTTGCGGGCGCGGTCGTACGACGACTCGCCGGAGGTGCGATTGGCGACGGCGCGGGCGGAGGCCATGCCGAAGGACACCTTGAACGGGCGACCGTCGGCGTCGAGCATCAGGTCGCCGGGCGACTCGTGGGTGCCGGCGAACCACGAGCCGATCATCACCGACGAGGCGCCTGCGGCCAGCGCCAGCGCGACGTCGCGCGGGTGTCGTACTCCCCCGTCGGCCCACACGTGCTTGCCGAGCTCGCGCGCGGCGGTGGCGCACTCCAGGACCGCGGAGAACTGCGGTCGGCCGACGCCCGTCATCATCCGGGTGGTGCACATCGCGCCGGGCCCGACGCCGACCTTGACGATGTCGGCGCCGGCCTCGATGAGCGCGCGCGTGCCCTCGGCCGAGACGACGTTGCCGGCCGCGACAGGTACAGCGGGCGAAAGCGCGCGCACGGCCTGGAGGGCCTGGACCATCCGGTCCTGATGGCCGTGGGCGGTGTCGACGACCAGGCAGTCGATGCCCGCGTCGAGCAGCTCGGCCGCCCGGTCCGCGACCTCGCCGTTGACGCCGACGGCCGCGGCGATCCGCAGGCCGCCGGACGGGTCGACGGCGGGCGTGTAGAGGGTGGCCCGCAGGGCTCCGAGCCGGGTCAGCACGCCGACGAGCTCGCCGGTCGCGGAGACCGCGACGGCCACCGTCGCCTTGGCCCGCTCGATGGCGTCGTAGACCTCGCGCGGGTCGGCGTCGGCCTGGACGGTGACGACGTCCTCGTTCATCACGGTCTGCACCTGCGCGAACCGGTCGACCTCCGCGCAGTCGGCCTCCGAGACGACCCCGACCGGCCGCCCGTCCCGCACCACCACGGCCGCCTTGTGCGCCCGCTTGGGGATCAGGGAGAGCGCCTCGGCCACCGTCTGGTCTGGACGCAGCTCGATGGGCGTGTCGAAGACCCGGTGGCGCTGCTTGACCCACCGCACGACGTCGGTGACCACGGGGATCGGGATGTCCTGCGGGATGACCGTGATGCCGCCGCGCCGGGCGACCGTCTCGGCCATCCGCCGGCCCGCGATGGCCGTCATGTTGGAGACGACCAGCGGCAGCGTCGCGCCCGTGCCGTCGTCGGTGGCGAGGTCGACGTCGTAGCGGCTCGCGACCGAGGAGGAGCGCGGGACCATGAAGACGTCGTCGTAGGTCAGGTCGTGGGGCGGCGTCGCGCCGTCGAGGAACTGCACGTGTCTGGACTCTACGCGCCCGGCAGGTGCTTCGGTCGCAGCCCGACGTCCGCGAGCTCGAGCACCGCCAGACGTCGTACGACGTCGGGGTCCCGCTGGCGCCAGGCGCCCGCCGGGTCGTCGCTCACCCTGGCCAGCACGTGCATCGGCTGGTGGGCCAGCGCGCGCAGCGCGAAGAGGTCGAGGTCCTCCGAGGCGTCGATGAACCGCGCGCCGGCCGTCGCCTCCCGGATGAAGCGCCACCGGATCGGCAGGTGGATCGCCGACACGATGAGGATCGGGATCAGCGCCACCGAGAGTCCGAGCAGCAGCGCGAGCCTCTCGACGGCGTCGACGGTGTCGCGCCCGGCCGCGGCGAGCCCGTCGGAGGCGTCCGCCGCCCTGTCGAACGGCACCGCCAGCTCGTCGCCCACCAGTGGGGCCTCGCCGAGCCGGCCGCCGGCGTCGCGCAGCTGCTCGGCCATCGACGTCGCCGCCGAGTCGGTCTGGCGCGCGGGCGCCGCCAGCTGCTCGGTGCCGTCGTGGACGGCCATGCCGATCCAGACCCAGAGCACCAGCCACGCGACGAACAGGAGGTCGGCGAGCACCTGCAGCGTGCGGCGGAGCGGCGTGTCGGCGAAGAGCTTCATACGTCCCACCCTGCCACCCCGGATCGGGGTGGGGTCAGGCCTGCGCGGCCGCCGCCTCCTGCAGCGCGCGCCAGGTGCGGTCGACGTCGGCCCGGGTGGTGCGCCAGCTGCCGACGGCGAGCCGGATCGCGGTCCGTCCCTCGACCGTGGTGTGCGAGAGGTAGGCCTCACCGGAGGCGTTGACGGCCTCCATCGCGGCCATCGTCTGCTCGTCCCCGGCGGCCAGGCGGAAGACCACCAGCGAGAGCGACGGCTCGGTGACCATCTCGAAGCGGTCGTCGGCGGCGACCAGCTCGGCGACGTGCTCGGCGAGCGCGATGCCGCTGCGGATGTGCGCCTGGAGTCCGTCGATCCCGTAGGTGCGCAGCACCGCCCACAGCTTGATCGCCCGGAACCGCCGACCGAGCTGGGGGTGCCAGTCGCGGTAGTCGACGACCTCCCCGGACTCGGTGGCCGCGTTGCGCAGGTACTCCGGGAGGATCGACAGCGCCCCCGTCAGCGCGGCCCGGTCGCGCACCCAGAAGGTGCTGCAGTCGAAGGTCGTCAGCAGCCACTTGTGCGGGTTGGTGACGAACGAGTCGGCGGACTCCACGCCTGCCAGGTGGCCACGGTGCTCGGGGCAGACGGCGGCGACGCCCGCCCAGGCCGCGTCGACGTGCACCCACGCGTCGTGGCCGCGCGCGACCTCGGCCGCGGCGGCGATGTCGTCCATCGCGCCGGTCGACGTGCTGCCGGCCGCGAGGTGCACCATCACCGGTCGCAGCCCGGCCGCGACGTCGTCGGCGATCGCCGCGCGCAGGGCGGCGACGTCCATCGCCTGGGTCGCCGGGTCGACCGCGATCGTGCGGACGGCGTCCTCGCCGAGGCCGGCCATCATCGCCGCCTTGACCAGCGACGAGTGGGCCTGCGTGGACCCGTAGACCCGCCAGTCGGCGTCACCCACGCCGTGGCGTCGTACGTCGCCGCCGCTGGCGCGGTGCAGCGCGGACAACAGGGCCGTGAAGGTGGCCGTCGAGGCGGTGTCCTGGATGACGCCGCCGCCCGGACCGTCGCTGCGGAAGGTGTCCGGGAGCCCGAGCGCCTCGGCGAACCAGTCCAGCACGGCCTGCTCGACCTCGGTCACCGCCGGGCTCGTCGCCCAGATCATCCCCTGCGCGCCGATGCCGCTCGAGAGGAGGTCGCCGAGGATCGCGGCCGGCGAGGAGTTGGCCGGGAAGTAGGCGAAGAACCGCGGGTGCTGCCAGTGCGTGAGCCCCGGCACGACGACGCGGTCGAGGTCGGCGAGCACGGCGTCGAACGACTCCCCCGTCTCGGGCGCCGACGCGGGCAGGAGACGTCGTACGTCGCCGGGGGCGACCTGGGCGCGGACGGGCAGGTCGTCGAGCGAGGCCCAGTAGTCGGCGATCCAGTCGATGGCGGCATGCCCGTGGCGGCGGAACTCCTCGGGCGTCATGTGGGCTGGCTGGTCTGGCATGGGCCGAACGTACTCGGAGCGGTTGAGCACGCGTACTCAGCCCGGATCGGGTAGTCCAGCGGCTCCGGCGACGCCTCCCGAGGACGACGGTTGACCCATGGCCTCCACGACTCCCACCAAGAACACCAACGCCTTCTTCCTGCAGGCCGGCGTCTCCTTCGCCGTCGCGCTGCTGACCATGATCTTCGCGATCTTCTACCTGCCGGTCGACCCCTGGATCCGCGCCTTCCTCGGCCTCGGGACCATGTTCCTCACGACGTCGAGCTTCACCCTCGCCAAGTGCGTCCGCGACGCCCAGGAGGACAGCTACGTGGTCTCCCGCATCGACCAGGCCCGCGTCGACAGGATCCTCGCCGAGCACGACCCCTTCACGTCCGTCTCCTGACCTCCCCCCTTCCTCGCGCTACACACAGCCGACCGGGCGCTTCCTCGCGCTACGAACGACTGACCGGGCGCTTCCTCGCGGTACACCGCGAGGAAGCGCCCGGTCAGCGGAGCTCGGAGCTGGTCAGCCCCAGCACCCGGCGGGCGACGATCAGCTGCTGGATCTGCTGGGTGCCCTCGAAGATGTCGAGGATCTTGGAGTCGCGGGCCCACTTCTCCAGCAGCTCCGACTCGCTGTAGCCGAGGGTGCCGCACAGCTGGACGCACGACAGCGTCACGTCGGAGCCGACGCGTCCGGCCTTCGCCTTCGCCATCGACGCCTCGAGCGAGTTGGGCTTGCGGTTGTCGGCCATCCACGCCGCCTGCATCATCAGCAGCCTGGCGCCCTCCCAGTCGGCCTCGAGCCGCAGGAACGTCGCCGCGGCCGCGGACTGCGACTGCGCGGGCCGGTCGTAGTCGATGACCACCCCCGCCTGCTCGAGCAGGTCGCGGGTCAGGTCGAGCGAGGCGCGCGCACAGCCGACGGCCATCGCGGCGACGAGGGGGCGGGTGTTGTCGAAGGTGGCCATCGCCCCGGCGAAGCCCGACTTCGTGTCGATCTCGGGCGAGCCCAGGAGGTCCTCGGCCGGCACCCGGCAGTCGGTGAAGGTGATCGCCGCGGTGTCGGAGGCGCGGATGCCGAGCTTGTGCTCGAGCCGCTCCACCTTCAGCCCGGGGTTGTCCTTGCGCACCAGGAAGGACTTGATGGCGGCGCGCCCGAGGTCCTTGTCGAGCGTCGCCCACACCACCACCGAGTCGGCGCGCCCGCCGGAGGTGACGTAGATCTTCTCGCCGTTGATGACGTAGTCGTCGCCGTCCTTGACCGCCGTGGTGGTGATGTTGGCGGAGTCGGACCCGGTGCCGGGCTCGGTGATCGCCATCGCCGCCCACGTGCCCTTCCAGCGCTCGAGCTGCTCCTCGTCGGCGACCGAGGCGATCGCGGAGTTGCCGAGGCCCTGGCGCGGCATCGACAGCAGCAGCGCGGTGTCGCCCCAGCACATCTCGGCGACGGAGAGCACCGAGGCCAGGTTGGTGCCGTTGCGGACGGTGCCGTCGTCGGCGGAGGAGTCGCGTCGTACGCCACCCGCGCCGGCGCCGCTGGTCGCCCCGGTCTCGGACACGCCGTCGATGAGCGCGGCGAGCATGTCGAGCTCCTTGGGGTAGGCGTGCTCCGCGCGGTCGTACTTGCGCGAGATCGGCCGGAGCATGTTCATCGCCAGCTGGTGGGCCTGGTCGACGAGCGTCGCGTGCTTCCTGGGGGTCTCGAGGTTGATCATCAGAGCAGCACCGCACCTTCCATCACGCCGACGGCCCGCAGGTCGCGGTACCACCGCTCGACCGGGTGTTCCTTGACGAAGCCGTGGCCGCCGAGCAGCTGGACGCCATCGAGGCCGATCCGCATGCCCTTCTCGGCGCAGAGCTGACGGGCGAGCCCGACCTCGCGGGCGACGTCCTCGCCACGGGCGGCGCGCGAGGCGGCCCGCCAGGTGAGCAGGCGCATCGCCTGCACCTCGATGGCCATGTCGGCGACCATGAAGGCCACCGACTGGCGGTGGCTGATCGGCTCCCCGAACGCCTCACGCTCGTTGACGTAGGGCAGCACGTAGTCGAGCACGGCCTGCGCGGTGCCGACCGCGAGCGCGCACCACGCGAGCCGGGAGAGGCGTACGCACTCGGCGTGGGCGGTGCCGTCGGTGTCGCCGAGCAACGCGTCGGCACCGACCCGCACCCCGGTGAGGTGCAGCCGCGACAGCCCGGCAGCCCGCACGCCCATCGACGGGTCGGCCTCGACCTCGAGCCCGTCGGCCCCCGACTCGACGATGAACAGAGCCGGCGTGCCGTCGAGCGTCGCGGTCACCACGAACAGCTCGGCGTCGGCGCCGCGGACGACCGCGGACTTCACGCCGTCGAGGACGAAGCCGTCGCCGTCGCGCCGGGCCGTGGTCGCCGGCTCGAAGGGGTCGAAGAGCACCCGGGGCTCGGCGACCGCCAGAGCGGCGACGAGCGCGTCCGACCCGGCGCCGGTGAAGGCGGGCAGGTAGGTCTGCTGCTGCGCGTCGGTGCCCCACAGGCCGATGGCGGTGGCGACGGCCCCCGGAGCGAGGGCGGCGACGGCGAGCCCCATGTCGCCGTGCGCCAGCGCCTCGGCGACGAGGGCGCCGGCCATGGCGGACCGCTCCTCCAAGATGCCACCCAGCTGCTCGGGGACGCCGAGGACGGGCAGCCCCACGTCCTGGCCGGCGGCCAGGACCTCCGCGGGCGGCGCGCACGCCTCGTCGGCGGCGGACGCTGCGGGCCGGAGCACCTCGGCGGCGAGCTCGCGGACGACCTCGAGGAGCATCTGCTCGTCGTCGGTGGGTGTGAGGTCGAAGACGCCGCGCGACGGGGCGCTCGCGGGTCGTGCCCCCGCGGTCCTCCGGCCCCCGCGGGCGAACGTGCGGCCGGCGACCGTGGCCACCCGGAAGCCGTTGCGGGTGGTCGTGTAGACCACCTGCTCCGCCTGCTTGCGCAGGCCCACCCGGTCGATGAGCTCGCTCTGCGCCAGCCGGTTGACCGCGGCGACGGCGAGACCGATCGCGTCGCGGGTCTCCCGCGACGACAACCCGTGCCGGCCCCCGGGCCGTAGGCTGCTGATGAAGGACATGGCCCCAATGTAACTGCGAGTTACAACCACGGCCAGCACCCCGCCACCCTACGGGCGCCGCTCCCCCCGCTGGCTAGGATCCCGGCATGCCCGACGAGCAGCCGACCGACGACCAGACCGGCACCGACCCCGGGGTCCGGGCGCCCCACGGTCCCCTCCCGGAGGGCGGCACGGTCCGCCCGATCACCCGCTGGGGCACGCCGGTGATGCACCGCCCGCAGGCCGCGGTGACGTCGTACGACGACGCGCTCGCCGCGCTGGCCGCCGACATGGTGGCCACGATGTACGCCGCCGAGGGGGTCGGGCTGGCCGCCTGCCAGGTCGGCGAGGACGTGGCGATGTTCGTCTTCGACTGCCCCGACGACGAGGGCGTGCGCACCGTGGGCGTGGTCTGCAACCCCGTCCTCACCCTCCCCGAGGGCAAGGACCGCCGTCTCGAGGACGACGACGAGGGCTGCCTGTCCTTCCCCGGCTCCTTCGAGCCGTGCCCCCGCCCCGACTGGGCGCGCGTCGACGGCCAGGGACTCGACGGCGAGCCGGTCTCGTTCGAGGGTGACGGCCTGCTCGCGCGCTGCCTGCAGCACGAGACCGACCACACCCTCGGCACCGTCTTCGGCGACCGCCTCTCGGCGAAGGCGCGCAAGCGTCTCGGCAAGAAGCACGACGCGGCCGCCGAGGACTACCCGCTCTCGTGGCCGGCCGACGCAGCCGACCCCGCCGAGACCGCCGCCGGCTGACGCGCGATGAACGACCTTCGCATCACCCGGGAGAACGCGCGCTTCCAGCAGTGGGAGGCGCTGCTGACCAACCGCTCCAAGCGGCACCGCAACCGTGAGTTCCTCGTCCAGGGCGTCCGCCCCATCACCCGGGCCGTCGAGGAGAGGTGGACGGTGCGCGCCCTGCTGCGCGCCGACGGCGCCACCTCGACCTGGTCCGACGCCCTCTGGTCGACGACCGACGCCGAGCGGGTGCTGCTCTCGCCCGACCTGCACGCCCGCCTCAGCGGTCGCGAGGAGGGGGCCGAGCTGGTGGCGGTCGTCGAGATGCCCGAGGACGGGGTCACCCGCCTCGAGGAGCCCCGTCGCCCGCACGGCCCGGTCGTGGTCTTCGACCGCCCGACGAGTCCCGGCAACATCGGCACGCTCGCCCGCTCGGCCGACGCCTTCGGCGCCTCCGCCCTCGTGGTCACCGGCCATGCCGCCGACCCCTACGACCCGCAGTCGGTGCGCGCCAGCACGGGCTCGCTCTTCGCGCTGACGGTGCTCCGGGTGCCCGGCCCCGGGCCGGTCGTCGAGCACGCCCACGCCCACGGCTACCGCATCGTCGGCACCGACGAGGCGGGAACCGCCCTCGCCGACGTCGACCTGACCGGCCGGCTCGTGGTCGTCGTGGGCAACGAGACGCACGGACTGTCCTCGGGGTGGCGGGCCGCGTGCGACGAGGTCGTCTCCATCCCGATGGTGGGCACCGCCTCGTCCCTCAACGCTGCCGTGGCCGGCTCGATCGTGCTCCACGACGCGCTGCGCCGGCGCGGCTGACGGGCGTCGTACGACATGGAAGCAGTGCTCGACTGGGTCGTGCTCGTCATGCGCACGGTCGGATCCCCCGGCGTCGGCCTCGCCACCGCCCTCGAGACGGTGTTCCCGCCCGTCCCGAGCGAGCTGGTGCTGCCGCTGGCGGGCTACACCGCGAGCCAGGGCTACTACAGCCTGGCCGCCGCGATCGCGTGGGCCACGGCCGGCTCGCTCCTCGGAGCCCTCGTCCTCTACTGGCTCGGCGCGGCCTGGGGGCTGGAGCGCATCTGCGCGCTGGCCGACCGCATCCCGCTGATGCACGCGCACGACGTCCGCCGGGCGGTGGCCTGGTTCGGCCGGCACGGGCGCACGGCGGTGTTCGTCGGGCGGCTCGTGCCGGGCGTCCGCAGCCTGATCTCGATCCCAGCGGGGATCGACCGGATGCCGCTCCTCCGCTTCTGCGTCTTCACGACCGCGGGCAGCCTGGTCTGGAACTCGGCGCTGATCCTGGCCGGCTACGAGCTCGGCGCGCAGTGGCACGTGGTCGAGGGGTACGTCGGCCCGGTCAGCAACGTCGTCTACGTGCTGCTCGGCGTCGCCGTGGCCGTTGTGGCCGCGCGACGGCTGCGGCACCGCCTGTCCTGACGGGTCAGCGACGGGCCGCGGCGTAGCAGGCGACGGCACTCGCCGCCGCGACGTTGAGGGAGTCGATGCCGGCCGCCATCGGGATGACCGCGCGGCGATCGGCCGAGGTCTCCCAGCGCGACGACAGGCCGTGTCCCTCCGAGCCGAGCACCAGCGCGAGGCGGTCGACCCCGGCGACGGCCTCCTCGATGGGGACCGAGTCGGCGCCGAGGGTCAGCGCGATCGTCGTGAAGCCGCGTCGGGACAGGTCCGGCAGGGCGTCGTACCAGTCGGGCAGCCGGGTCCACGGCGTGGAGAACACCGCTCCCATGCCGACCTTGATCGAGCGGCGGTAGAGCGGGTCCGCGCACCGCGGCGCCAGCAGCACGGCGTCGAAGCCCAGCGCGGCGCCCGAGCGGAAGACGGCACCGACGTTGGTGTGGTCGACCAGGTCCTCGAGGACCAGGACCGAGCGCGCCCCGTGGAGCACCTCGTCCACGGGCGGCAGCGGCCGCCTGCGCAGGGAAGCCAGCGCACCGCGGTGGACGTGGAAGCCGGTGACCTGCTCGATCAGCGCCTCGGACAGGACGTAGCAGGGCGCGGGGCTGCGGGCGAGCACGTCGTCGAGCCCGTCGAGCCAGCGCGGCGCCATCAGGAAGGACCGCGCCTCGTGGCCGGCCTCCACGGCGCGCCGCACCACCTTCTCCCCCTCGGCGAGGAACAACCCGTGCTCGGCCTCGAGGCTCTTGCGCAGCTCGACGTCGCGCAGGTCGCGGTAGTCGGCCAGGCGTGGGTCGTCGGGGTCGTCGAGCTCGACCACCTCGCCCGCCCCGCTGGCCTCGGAGATCGCTCCGGTCTCGGGGGTCGGGTCGGGGTCAGCCACACCCGTAGTGTGCCGGACGGGCCACGGCGACGACCTCGCCCACCACGATGATCGCGGGCGGGACGACGCGCTGGGTGACGAGGTCGTCGGCGAGCCCGCCGAGGGTGCTCAGGACCGTGCGCTCGGTCGGCATGGTGCCGTCGACAATCACGGCGACCGGCGTCGCGGCGTCGCGACCGCCAGCGAGCAGGGCGTCCGCGATCGCCGGCGCGTTGTCGACGGCCATCAGCAGCACGAGCGTCCCCCGCAGGCCGGCGACCGCCTCCCACACGACGAGCGACTCCGGGTGGCCCGGCGGCAGGTGGCCGGAGATGACGGTGAACTCGTGGGCGATGCCGCGGTGGGTGACCGGGATGCCGACCCGGGCGGGGACGGCGATGGCAGAGCTGAGACCGGGCACGACGGTGACCGGCACGTCGGCGGCGGCGCACGCGAGCAGCTCCTCGTAGCCACGACCGAAGACGAAGTTGTCGCCGCCCTTGAAGCGCACGACGCGCTTGCCGGCCCGCGCCCGGTCGACGATCACCTCGTTGATGGTCTGCTGGGACGCCGAGCGTCCACGGGGCAGCTTGGCGACGTCGATCAGCTCGACGTGGGGCCCGAGCTCGTCGAGCAGCTCGCGTGGCGCCAGCCGGTCCGCCACGACCACGTCGGCGGTCGCGAGCGCGTGCCGGGCCGCGACGGTGACCAGCTCCGGCTCTCCCGGGCCGCCACCCACGAGGACGACCCCGGGGCTGCGGTCGAGCGCGTCGGAGGCCGTGAGGTGCCCGTCGCGCAGGGCGGTCACGATGTCGTCGCGCAGCGCCGCCGACTTGCGCGGCTCCCGGTTGCCGAGCACCCCGACCGTCACCGTCCCGTGGTGGCCGACAGCCGGAGTCCAGGCGGTGCCGCCGAGGGCGTCGTCGGCGCGGACGCAGAAGGTGTGACGGGCGTCGGCGGCGGCCACCACGCGCGCGTTGACGACCGGGTCGTCGGTCGCGGCGACGACGTACCACGCGCCGTCGAGGTCCGACTCGGTGAACTCGCGCAGCACCAGGGTCAGCTCGCCCGCGAGCCCCTCGAGCGCCGGCGTCACCTCGAGGCTGACGACGGTCACGTCGGCACCGGCGCCGAGGAGGCCCGAGACGCGTCGCTGCGCGACGTGCCCACCGCCCACGACCACGACCTTGCGACCGGTGAGCACCAGCCCCGCCAGGTAGGGATGGGGGTCGGCACCGCGGTCGGTCATGACTCGATTGTCCCTTCCGGGCTCGCGGTCGGGTGGCTACGTTCGAGGAATGAGCATCGAGCGACCCGTGGCCCCCAATCCCTACGACTACCTCCCGGCGACCGCGTCTTTCACCGTCACGAGCGACGACGTCACCGACGGCGCCCCGCTCAAGGACGACCAGGTGGCCGCCCTCGGCAACACCTCGCCGCAGCTGAGCTGGTCGGGCGCGCCGGAGGGCACCCAGTCCTACGTGGTGACCTGCTTCGACCCCGACGCGCCGACCCCGAGCGGCTTCTGGCACTGGTGCCTGGTCGACATCCCCGCCGACGTCACCTCGCTCGACACCGGGGCGGCCTCGAAGGACCTGCCGGGCAACGCGTTCCACGTCCGCAACGACGGCGGCGAGGCCGGGTTCATGGGAGCGGCGCCGCCCGAGGGCGACCACCCGCACCGCTACTTCTTCGTCGTGCACGCGGTCAAGGACCCCAGCCTGGGCGTCGACGCCGACGCCTCCAACGCCGTCGTCTCCTTCAACCTGGCCTTCAAGACGCTCGGTCGCGCGATCCTGCACGGCACCTACCAGCACTGAGGCGAGCGGCGCGCGCGCCGCTCCTGCCCCATCCGTCACTTTCGCCCCATCAACCTCACGAGACCCGTGATCTGGACCGGCAGGTCCAGACCACGGGTCTCTTTTTTCGTCGTTTCGTCACGCACGAACGATCAAGGCGCTTTCATCTCTTCTGGACGATTTCACCGATGAACTTGCCAAGAATTGATGATTCGAGGCGCATACGCACCGGGAAGACCGCCCGAACTCGACAGACACACGGCTCGTCCTTAGGGTCAATCTCTGTTTCCCAAAGATTCCATCAAGATGCACCACCCCTGCACCGCGGATCCCACCCCCGGAGGACACCCCGTGCCGCACCCCCGCAGCCTTGCGCGCCTGGCCGCCCCGGTCCTCGCCGGCGCCCTGCTCGCCGGCGTACCCGCAGCAGCTGAGGCCGCGACGTGGTCCGTGCCCCGGGCCACCACCGCCGTGGCCGCCAGCGCGAGCAGCGACCAGCTCGAGGACGTCCTGATGGTCCGCATCAACCAGGCCCGTGCCTCGCACGGCCTGCCCAGGATCGGGAGCTTCGACGTGTGCACCGACCAGCTGGCCGAGCGGTGGGGTGACCGGATCGCCCGCACCGGGGTGCTCGAGCACCGCGACCAGCGCGAGGTCATCCGCAAGTGCGACAACTCCTGGGCCGGGGAGACGCTCGTCCGGGGCACCGACCTGAGCCCGGACACCATGGTCGAGCTGTGGCTCGACTCCCCCGGCCACCGGGAGATCCTGCTGAGCCCGCGCGCCAAGCGCGCCGGCGTCGCGATCACCCGCGACTCCCAGGGCCGCACGATCGGTGTGGTCAACCTGGTCCGCCACGGCTGAGGTGCGCGACACCCCACTCGTGTGAGACGATCCCCGGCCCCTCGTGGGTGCTCGGGGATCGTCGTCGTGTGAGGGGGAGCAGGGTGGTGCACGTCGCCGTCGCGACCCGCGCGTTCCGCCGCTACTCCACCTACCGGGCCGCGACTCTGGCCGGGATCTTCACCAACTCGGTGTTCGGCGTCATCTACTCCTTCGCCTACCTCGCGCTGTGGAGTGCCAACCCCACCGCCGGCGGCTACGACGCCCAGGACGCGGTCACCTACGTCTGGCTCGGCCAGGCCCTGCTGATGACGATCGCGCTCTGGGGCGGCGGCGCCACCGACGACCTCGCCGAGCGGATCCGCACCGGCGACGTGGCGATCGACCTGTACCGGCCGGTCGGCATCGTCGGGTGGTACCTCGCCAGCGACCTCGGCCGGGCGGCGTACCACCTCCTCACCAGGGGGGTCGGACCCACGCTCATCGGCTTCCTCGTCTTCCACATCTCGCTCCCCTCCTCACCCCTGACCGCGCTCGCCTTCGCGGTGTCGCTGGTGCTCGCCGTCGTGGTGAGCTTCGCGATCCGGTTCCTCGTCGCGAGCAGCGCCTTCTGGCTGCTCGACCAGTCCGGCGTGAAGGTGATGAGCGGGGCGTTCGCCATCTTCTTCAGCGGGATGATGCTTCCCCTCGTGCTCTTCCCGGGCTGGCTGGGGACGCTCGCCCGCGCGCTGCCGTGGGCGTCGTACGTCCAGGTCCCCGCCGACGTCTGGCTCGGCAAGCACACCGGCGTCGACCTGCTCGCCGCCCTCGGCTTCCAGGTGCTGTGGGCCGTCGTCCTGCTCGTCGCCTGCCAGGGCGTGCTGCGCCTGGCCACGCGCAAGGTGGTGGTCCAGGGTGGCTGAGGCCGGCGCAGCGCTCCACCTGCGCTCCTACTTCCAGATCGCCTGGCTGTGGATCCGTGCGGCCTGGCAGTACCCCACGTCGTTCGTGCTGCTCGCGCTCGGCAACGGGCTGATCACCGGCCTCGACTTCGTCGGGCTGTGGATCATGTTCGCCCACCTCGACGACCTGAAGGGCTTCACGCTCCACGAGGTCGCGCTGCTCTACGGCAGCGCCTCTCTCGCCCTGGCCGTCGCCGACACCGCCATCGGCAGCGTCGAGCGCATCGGCACCTACATCCGCACCGGACGCCTCGACCAGATGCTGACCAAGCCGGTGCCGCTGCTCGTGCAGGTCTGCGCCGACCAGTTCACCCTGCGGCGGCTGGGGCGGCTCACCCAGGCGGCCGTCGTGTTCGGGTGGGCCTGCACCTACGTCGACTGGACGCCGCTGCGCGTGCTGGTCGCCGTGTCGATGCTCCTCAGCGGCGGACTCGTGTTCTTCGGGCTCTTCGTCGGCTTCTCCTGCGTCCAGTTCTGGACCACCGACGCCACGGAGTTCGCCAATGCCTTCACGTACGGCGGCGCGACGGTCACCCAGTACCCGCTCAACATCTTCCCGCGCGAGGTGCTCGTCGGGCTGACGTTCGTGATCCCGGTCGCCTTCGTCAACTGGTATCCCTGCCTCTACCTCCTGGGCCGGTCCGACCCGGCCGGGATGCCCGAGGCGTTCCAGTTCGCCTCACCGCTCGCGGGCGTGCTGACCATGGCCGCCGCCCTGCTCGTGTGGCGCTCCGGCGTCCGCCACTACACCTCCACGGGGAGCTGACACCCATGTCCGTCACGGGATCCGTCCGATCCGCCCAGGCGCCGCTCATCGACGTGCGCGACCTCGAGCGCACCTTCGACGTACGCCGCCGGGTCGACGGCGGTCGCCGCCGGGTCCGCGACTCCGTGCTGGCCGTCCACGACCTGACGTTCTCCGTCCAGGCGGGCGAGATGGTGGGCTACATCGGTCCCAACGGCGCCGGGAAGTCGACGACCATCAAGATGCTCACCGGGATCCTGGTGCCGACCGGAGGGCACGTCAGCGTCGCCGGCCTGGACCCCAGCCGCGACCGGGTCGAGCTCGCCCGGCGGATCGGGGTGGTCTTCGGCCAGCGCTCGACCCTGTGGTGGGACCTGCCGCTGCGCGACTCCTTCGACCTGCTGCAGAAGATGTACCGCATCTCCCCCGCGCGCTACCGCGACAACCTCGGCCGGTTCGTCGAGCTGCTCGACCTCGGCGACCAGCTCGACACCCCCGTGCGCCAGCTCAGCCTCGGCCAGCGGATGCGCGGCGACATCACCGCGGCGCTGCTGCACGACCCCGAGGTGCTCTACCTCGACGAGCCGACCATCGGCCTCGACGTCGTGAGCAAGGGCCGGCTGCGCGAGTTCCTCCGCGCCCTCAACGACGAGCGCGGCACCACCTTGCTGCTCACGACCCACGACCTGCAGGACATCGAGGCGCTCTGCGACCGCGTCATCGTCATCGACCACGGGACGTCGGTCTACGACGGCCCGCTCGCCGGGCTGCACGTCGAGGGCGGCTCGTCGCGCACCCTCGTCGTCGACCTCGTCGACGAGGCGCCGCCCGTCGAGGTGCCCGGGGCGACCGTCCGCCGGGTCGAGGGACCGCGCCAGTGGTTGTCGTTCCCCGCCGACGCGAGCGCCGCGCCGATCGTGGCCGCGGTCGCGGCGTCGTACGACGTGGCGGACCTGTCCATCCAGGAGCCCGACATCGAGGACGTCATCCGCGAGCTCTACTCCCGCGGCGCACCCGAGCCCCTCGGCTAGCCGCCGAGACCGCGCATGCGCTCGGAGTCGCGCTCGGGCGAGGAGAGTGCCTGGCGCTCCAGCACGAGCATCGCGCGGTCGTCGTCGCCGCGCGGCACCTTCTTGAGCACCCGCTTGGGCATCCCGGTGAAGCCACGCGCGTCGACGGCCTTGAGCGCCTCGTGCCGGAGCCACTCGATGCCGGCGTCGAGGTCCTTGTCGGCCGACTCGATGACGCCGTCGGTGTAGAACATCAGCGCCTCCCCCGGGCGCAGCCGTCCCGTGCTCGGGGTGAACTCGGCCTCGTCGACGACGCCGAGCGCCATGCCGCGCGCGTTGTCGACCGACCAGCCGCGCTGGCCGAGGTGCCAGTGGAGGGCCGGCGGGTGGCCGGCACTGGTGATCGTGTAGTCGCCGGTGACGAGGTCGACCTTGATGTGCACGGCCGTCGCCAGGGACTCGTCGGACTCCTGGCGGAGCAGGAAGTGGTTGGCCGCCGCCATCAGCTCGGCCGGGGGCAGGGCGCCGATCAGGCCCCCGAGGGCGCCGGCGAACTGCAGCGCCTGCGGGCCGACGGAGGTGCCCTTGCCGCACACGTCGACCAGCGCCATCTCCAGCCACCGGTCGTCGCGGAGGTCGGCGACCAGGAAGTCACCCGCATAGCTCGGACCGTTGGCGGTGATCGTGGCCGACTCGGAGCGCCACCCGGTGGGCAGCGCCGGGACGACACCCTGGCGCTGCAGCCGGTCGCGCAGCTGGGTCAGCACCGCCTCGCTCAGCGCCATCGGCAGCCCGGAGCGCTGCCGGCTGGACTGGTAGACCGCCAGCAGGACGCCGACGGCGAGGATCACCAGCGCGGCCTTGCGGCTCGGGGTGGCGAAGCCGGTCTCCACCGAGGTCCAGTAGGCAGCCGTCCCCAGCACCGCGATCAGGAGCAGCAGCGGCACGAAGCGCAGCAGCATGAGGCCGAGCATGAGGAAGAGGAACCACAGGGCGACCGGGACGATGACCTGGGCCAGCACGCCGATGGCCACCGCGACGCCGACGAACGTCACGAGCACCAGCAGGAGGAACGCCTGGCTGCCCCGTGAGCCGGTGCGCCAGCCGGCCACGCGCTGCTGGACGTAGGACGTGATGCCGCGCGCCACTGACCCCAACGCGTTCGACACGGCCAAAGGCTAGGGCTCGACAGACGTTCCCCGAGGGCGAACCGGGAAAGTCAGCGCCGCTCGATAGGCTCGCCCCATGCCTCTGGTCCCGCTGCAGGCCGACGTCCTCGGACCTGACTTCCGGGTGGAGACGATCTCCCTCCCGCCCGATCCCGAGGGGCCCGTCGTCGCGACGCTCGTGACGTTGACCCCCGACAGCCCCAACGGCCGTGCCGTGCTGCACGTCCACGGCTTCGCCGACTACTTCTTCCACACCGAGTACGCCCGGTGGTGGGCCGACCGCGGCTACACGTTCTACGCGCTCGACCTCCGCAAGTACGGACGCTCGCTGCGCGACCACCAGACCCCGCACTACGTCGCCGACCTGGGTGAGTACTTCGCCGAGATCGACCTGGCGTGGTGGCGGATCACCCAGCGCGACGGGCACAGCGGGGTGATCGCCTCGGGTCACTCGACCGGCGGCCTGACGGTCCCGCTCTGGGTGCGCGAGCGCCGGCCGCCCGAGCTGACGGCGATGGTGCTCAACTCCCCCTGGTTCGACATGCAGGGGGCGGCGTGGCTACGCAGCCCGGCGACCCGGCTCGCGATCGAGCGGCTGGGCACCAGCCGGCCGATGCAGGAGATCCCGCGCCGGGTCAGCGACGTCTACGGCCGCTCGCTCCACCGCGAGCACGGCGGCGAGTGGGACTACGACCTGACCTGGAAGCCGCTGGAGTCGCGCCCCGTCTACGTCGGGTGGCTGCGCGCCGTACGCCGCGGGCACGCGCTGCTGCACGCCGGCCTCGACATCGACGACCCCACGCTGGTGCTCTCCTCGGCGAAGTCGTTCTTCGGCGAGCAGACCGACGAGACGGCGTCGACCCACGACATCGTGCTCGACGTGGAGCAGATCCGGCACTGGGCCTCGTCCGTCGGGCGCCACGTCACCTCGATCGCGATCGAGGGGGCCATTCACGACGTCGTGCTGTCGCGCCCGCCCGTCCGCGCGCGGGCCTACGACGTCCTCGACACCTGGCTCGAGGCCTGGGTGGAGAAGCCTGCCGCCTCGCCCGCCGCCCCCTCGAACTAGCCGCGCCGGGGCGTCAGGTGAGGAGCACCGCGAGTGCGACGACCCCGACGCCGGCGATGACGGCGCGGAGCAGGACCGGCGGCAGGCGCCGACCCACCCCGGCGCCGATCTGCCCGCCGACCACCGACCCCAGCGCGATGAGTCCGGCGACGACCCAGTCGATGTCGGCGACGGCGATGAAGACGAGCGCGGCGACTGCGTTGACGATGAGGGCGAGGACGTTCTTGGTGGCCGTGTGGCGTTGCATCGAGTCGGCGACGCCGATCCCGAGGACCGCCATCAGCAGGACGCCCTGGGCCGCGCCGAAGTAGCCGCCGTAGACGCCGGTGGCGGCGACCGCGGGCCACACCCACCACACGCCGTGGTCGGGGATGCCGCCCCGCGACTCGGCGCGGGCGGCGACCGAGCGCTGGATCCGCGGCCCCAGGAGGACGAGCACCACCCCGAGCGCGATCAGCACGGGGACGATGGCGTCGAAGGCGGACGAGGGCAGCTCCAGCAGGAGCAGCGCGCCGGCGACACCGCCGATCAGCGACGCCGACCCCAGCCGCAGGACACGGGCCCGCTGACCGGCCAGCTCGCGGCGGTAGCCGAAGACACCGGACATGCTTCCGGGGACGAGCCCCACGGTGTTGCTGACGTTGGCGGTCACGGGAGGTACGCCGAACGCGAGGAGGGTCGGGAACGTGATCAGCGTCCCCGACCCCACCACGGTGTTGATGGTGCCGGCCGCCACTCCTGCGAGGGCGATCAGCACCCCTTCGAGTGGACTCATGCGTCAGGACTCACTGGCCGGCAGGTGCTCCCGGGTCCGTGGGGTCGGTGCCCGCCGGGTCGGTGGCGGTCGCCGCGGGGTCGATGGACCGTGCGGTCCTGCCGGGGTTGGCCGCGCTCTCGGCCGCGGCGATCGCCTGCTGCACGGCCTCGCTGGTCGCTCGGGTCTCCGGGTCGTCGGACCCGCGCGGCAGCTGCGGCTCGGAGGGCCCCATGTCCACGCGCTTGCGCGGCGACGCGTCCTTGGGGATGCCGGCGATCTCGTGGATCGAGGAGCCGAGGCCCTCCATCGCCTTGGTGATCTCCGAGGGGATGACCCACACCTTGTTGGCGCTGCCCTCGGCGATCTTCGGCATCATCTGGAGGTACTGGTAGGCCAGCAGCGACTGGTCGGGCTGGCCGTCGTGGATCGCCTGGAAGACCGTCTGGATGGCCTGGCCCTCACCCTGCGCGCGCAGGATCGCGGCCTCGCGGTCGGCCTGGGCACGCAGGATCTGCGACTCGCGGTCACCCTCGGCGTTGAGGATCTGCGACTGCTTGTTGCCCTCGGCGGTGAGGATCGCGGACTGCCGCTGGCCCTCGGCGCTCAGGATGAGCGCACGCTTGTCGCGGTCGGCGCGCATCTGCTTCTCCATCGCGTCCTTGATCGACGGCGGCGGGTCGATGCCCTTGATCTCGACGCGGTTGACGCGGATGCCCCACTTGCCGGTCGCCTCGTCCAGCACGCCACGCAGGCCGTTGTTGATCTCCTCGCGGGAGGTCAGCGTCTGCTCGAGGTCCATGCCACCGACGATGTTGCGCAGCGTGGTCATCGTGAGCTGCTCGACGGCCTGGATGTAGTTGGCGATCTCGTAGGTGGCCGCCACCGGGTCGGTGACCTGGAAGTAGATGACGGTGTCGATCGACACCACCAGGTTGTCCTCGGTGATCACCGGCTGGGGCGGGAAGCTCACCACCTGCTCACGCAGGTCGATGAGGTAGCGCACCCTGTCGATGAACGGCACGACGATATTGAGTCCTGCCGGCAGCGTCCCCTTGTACTTGCCGAAGCGCTCGACGATGCCCGCGCGTGCCTGGGGCACGATGCGGACCGTCTTGGCGAGCATGACGACGACGAACAGGGCGACGAGCAGGAACAGGACCAGTAGAGCAGTCCCCATGGGTTCCCCCGATTCTTGTGTGTTGCGGTGGCTTGCGGGTCAGGGCTCGAGCGTGCCGACCGGGTGGACGTAGGCGGTCGCACCCTTGATCTCGAAGATCTCGACCGTCTCGCCCGGTGCGATCGTGAGGTGCTCGTCGTAGGGCAGCGCCGACCAGACCTCGCCAGCGACCTTGATGCGGCCCGGCGCCAGGCCGGTGATCTCCTGGGTGACCAGGCCGCGCGTGCCGACCAGCTTGCCGTGGCCGAGCGCCAGCTCGGGGCCGCTGTGCAGGCGCTTGACGAAGGCGGGACGGACGAAGGCCACCATCGCGATGGAGGCGCCGAGCGCCGCGAGGACCTGCACGACGACCGGCAGGCCCAGGAGGGCGGCGACCATGCCGATCACGGCGCCGGCGGCGAGCATCGCGAGGATCAGGTCGAGGCTGAACATCTCCGCGACACCCAGCACGATGGAGAGACCGAGCCAGGTCTCCCAGAGGTGGTCGCGGATCCAGTCCATGGCCCGAGCCTATCGACTACGTCGTGACGTCAGGCGGGAGCGACGCGCACGTGAGGCCGTCTGCGTGCGGCGAAGCGGTCGTCGGCGCGGGTGAGCACCAGCGGCATCCCGAAGGTCGCTGACAGCGACTCGGCGGTGACGACGTCGTCGACCGGGCCGGAGTCGACCACGCGGCCGTCGCGCAGCAGGAGGGCGTGGGTAAAGCCGGGCGGGATCTCCTCGACGTGGTGGGAGACCAGCACGGTCGCGGGCGAGTCGGGGTCGAGCGCCAGCCGGGACAGCGTCGCGACCAGGTCCTCGCGTCCGCCGAGGTCGAGCCCCGCCGCGGGCTCGTCGAGCAGCAGCAGCTCGGGGTCGGTCATCAGCGCTCGCGCGACCTGCACCCGCTTGCGCTCCCCCTCGCTCAGGGTGCCGAAGGTGCGCTCCGCCAGGTGGCCGGCCCCCACCTCGGCGAGCAGGTCGGCGGCCCGGTCGTGGTCGAGGTCGGCGTACTCCTCGCGCCAGCGCCCCAGCACCCCGTAGGAGGCGGAGACCACCACGTCCTTGACCAGCTCCGAGCGCGGGATGCGGTCGGCGAGCGCGGCGCTGGTGAGGCCGATGCGCGGACGCAGCTCGAAGACGTCGGTGGTGCCGAGCACCTCGTCGAGGATGCCGGCGACACCCGACGTCGGGTGCAGCTGCGCGGCGGCCACCTGCAGCAGCGTCGTCTTGCCGGCCCCGTTGGGCCCGAGGACCACCCAGCGCTCGTCGTCCTCGACCAGCCAGCTGACGTCGTCGAGCAGCAGCGACCGGCCCCGGCGCACCGTGACCCCTGCGAGCTCGATGACGGCGACCATGGTCCTCACCCTATCCAGCACCACCGGCACGTCCGGCCCTGACACGACGGGGCGGGACGACGGGTAACCTCGCCGCGATGTCACGCGCGCCCCTCGCCCTCCCCCACTCGGCGACCCTCGCCTGGTGGCTGACCGCGTGGCTGCGCGGGCACGAGCAGACCGACCACGTCCTCGACGCGCTGGCCGACGACACCCACCTGCTGGAGGGCGGCTCGACGCTCGACCTCCTGGTGCGTGCGCGGGGCACCGGGGCGTCGTACGCCGGGCTGGCGCTGCCGGTCGACGGCGACCCGCTGGGCCTGGGCGGGCCACGCGACTTCAACAGCGCGGCGCTCGAGGCCGGCCAGGCCGTCGTGGTCGGCGAGCTCGGCCTGGTGCCGGAGGAGCAGGGCGAGACGGTGCAGTGGCGGCCCCTCGACGCCGCGCGCCGCCAGCTCCCGGACGTCGGGGAGGCCGACCGCACGCTGCGCGCCGCGCTCCTCGGCGCGGCCGGCGACCTGGCCGACCTCGATGTCGCGCGGTGGCGACCGGAGGCCGCCGACGCCCTGATGAACCTCCACCACCGTCCCGCCCTGGACGCCCCGCTGGGCACCCCGCCGCGGTGCGTCGACCTGGCCGCGCGCGGCCTGCAGGCGTGGGCCATCGTCGACCTCGCGCTCGTCGACGACGGCGGGGCGCTGTCGTCCTTCGAGGCGGAGCGCCGCCGCGACCTGCTCCAGCCCCTCGGCCGGGCGGCTCGGCGCGCGATCGTGGCGGCGTGCTCGCCCGAGGTGTGGCCGGAGGGTCAGTAGCCGGTCAGGCGCCGTACTGGCCGGTGCCGTAGGCCGGCGGGGGCGGGTAGCCACCGGCGACGTCGGACGGACCGGTCTTGGGGTTGGGGCCGTAGGCGTTGTCGGCGACGGACCCGACCGCCCAGCGGACCCGGGAGCGCGCGCCACGTCTGCGGGGCTAGCCTTCGTCACACGATGGAAGACGAGCCGAAGACCCTCCTGGTCACCCTCACGGGCAAGGACCGGCCTGGCGTCACCTCAGCGATCTTCGCCGCGCTCTCCGGCGCCGGTGTCGAGGTCCTCGACATCGAGCAGATCGTGCTGCGGCGGCGGCTGGTGCTCGGCATCCTGGTGACCGCGCCGCGCGACTGGAAGAAGCTGCGCGACCTGATCGAGCGCACCGCCACCGACCTCGACATGAGCGTCGAGGTGGACCGCGGCGCCGGCGACAACCGGAGCCGGCGCGGCGAGCGCTCGCACATCACGATCATCGGCAGCCCGCTGAAGGCCTCGGCGATGGCCGCCATCGCGGGCCGGATCGCCGACTCCGGCGCCAACATCGACAAGATCGAGCGGATGGCCCGCTACCCGGTCACGGCGATCGAGCTGCACGTGTCGGGCGCGCCGGCCGACACGCTGCGCCCCCTCCTGTCGGTCGAGGCGGTCAAGCAGGGCATCGACCTCGCCGTCCAGCGCGACTCCCTGCACCGTCGCGGCATCCGGCTGATCGTCATGGACGTCGACTCCACGCTCATCCAGGGCGAGGTGATCGAGATGCTCGCCGCGCACGCCGGGCAGGAGGCGGAGGTCGCCCGGGTGACCGAGGCCGCGATGCGCGGCGAGCTCGACTTCGAGGCGTCCCTGCGCGAGCGCGTCGCCCTGCTCGAGGGTGTCCCGGAGTCGGCCCTCGACGAGGTCTACGACTCGATCGTCCTCGCTCCAGGCGCCCGCACGATGGTCCGCACCTTGCGGCGGCTGGGCTACCGCTTCGCGATCGTGTCCGGCGGCTTCACCCAGATCACCGACCGCCTCGCCGCCGACCTCGGCATCCACTTCGCCCGGGCCAACGAGCTCGAGGTCGTCGACGGCCGGCTCACCGGGCGCATCGTGGGCGACGTCGTCGACCGGGCGGGCAAGGCGGCGGCGCTGCGCGAGTTCGCCGGCGAGGTCGGCGTACCCCTCGACGCGGTGATCGCCATCGGCGACGGTGCCAACGACCTCGACATGCTCAACGCCGCCGGGCTCGGCATCGCCTACAACGCCAAGCCGATGGTCCGCGACGCCGCCGACACGGCGGTCAACGTGCCCTACCTCGACGCGATCCTCTACTTGCTGGGGATCTCGCGCGAGCAGATCGAGGAGGCCGACGCCGAGGTCGGCATCACGACGCCCGCGCCGCCGCTCACCGGCTGACGCCGTCGCCGGGACGTACGCCGACCGCGACGCACCCGCCGACCTCGGCGTCGGTCTCGACGTACGTCGTCAGCCCGGCCGCGGCCATCGCGACGGCCGTCAGCCCGGACTGGGCGGGGCTCGTCTCGATGAGCAGCACTCCCCCGGGCGCGAGCCAGTGGGGGGCGTCCCGGGCGAGCCGACGGTGCAGGTCGACACCGTCGGGGCCGCCGTCGAGGGCGGTCCGGGGCTCGTGGTCGCGCGCCTCGGCGGGCATGGCGGCGAGGCGCCCGGTCGGCACGTAGGGGGCGTTGGCGGCCAGCACCGCGACCCCGCCGGCGAGCCCGGCCGGGAGCGCGTCGTAGAGGTCACCGAGGTGGAGCGCGGCGTGCGGGGCGTTGGACGCCGCGCACGCGAGGGCGGTCTCGTCCAGGTCGCACGCGTGCACCTCGGCGCGGCTCGCGTCCAGGCAGGCTGCGACCGGGGCGACCCCGCAGCACATCTCGACCACGACCGGCGTCCCGTCCGCTGCCGGAGCGGAGGCGGTCCGCGCCGCGGCCAGCCGGGCGAGCAGCTCGGTGCGGCGACGCGGCACGAAGACGCCGGGGGCGACGACCAGCCGGCGCCCGAGGAAGCCGACCCAGCCGAGCACCGTCTCCAGCGGCTCGCCGGCGACGCGGCGCGCGAGCATCCGCTCGAGGTGGTCGACCGACGACGCGGCCTCGACGAGCAGCGCTGCCTCGTCCTCGGCCCACACGCAGCCGGCGGCGCGGAGCCGCGCCACGACCTGCGGATCGCTCACGCAGCCCCGACGTGGAAGGCCTCGAGCCGGGCGGTCCCGGGGGCGAGGTCGGCCCACTCGTGCTCGACGGCGAAGACGGCGACGGCCGAGGTCGGGAAGCCGCGCGTCAGCATGGAGGTCGTCGCCTCGGTGTCGCCCTCGCCGTCGTCGACGAGCTCGGCGAGCGAGCCCACCGCCGGGTTGTGACCGATGACGAGCAGCGTCCGGACGTCGGGAGCGGTCTCGCGGACCAGGTCGAAGGTCGAGTCGGTGCCGGCGGCGTAGAGCGCGTCGGAGAGGACCGCCACGTCCTCGTCCCACCCGGCGCCGGCGGCGACCTGTGTCCACGTCTGCTGCGTGCGGAGGGCGTCGGAGACGAGAGCGGCGTCGGGCTCGATGCCGTGGTCGCGCATCCACCGACCGGCCGCCTCCGCGTCGCCCAGGCCGCGGTCTGCCAGCGCCCGCGCGTGGTCGGTGCTGGCGCTGTGCTCGGCCTTGGCGTGGCGCATGACCACGAGCCTGCGCGGAGCCGTGCCGGAGTCCTCCCTCACTGACTGCTGCATTCCCTCACCCTTCCAGCCGCTAGCCTGCCTGTCATGCCCAGGGGACCACTCATGATCATCGGGGGTGCCGAGGACAAGGTGCGCAAGCCCACCATCCTCAAGCACTTCGTCGCCCTGAGCGGCGGCCGGGACGCGCGCATCGCCGTGATCCCGACTGCTTCGTCACTCGGACGCGAGGTCGTGGACGTCTACGACGCGCTGTTCACGAAGTTCGGCGCGGCCGGCGTGGACGCCGTACGCCCCGAGTCGCGGGAGGAGGCGCACGACCCGGTGCTGGTGAAGGCGCTGGACGAGGCGACCGGGATCTTCATGACCGGCGGCAACCAGCTCAAGCTGTCGTCCATCGTGTGCGGCACGCCCGTGGGCGACGCGATCCGGCGGGCCCACGAGCGCGGCGCGGTCGTCGCCGGCACCTCGGCGGGCGCCAGCATCCAGTCGTCCCACATGGTCGCCTTCGGCGTCGGTGGGTCCACCCCCAAGCAGCGGATGACCCAGGTGGCCGGCGGGCTCGGCCTGGTCGGCACCGCCGTGATCGACCAGCACTTCGACCAGCGCAACCGCTACGGCCGGCTGCTCATGATCGTGGCGCAGAGCCCGCAGCTGCTGGGCATCGGCGTCGACGAGGACACCTGCGGCCTGGTGGAGGACGTCGACGGGGAGCAGGTCCTCCGGGTGATCGGCAAGGGCGCGGTGACGATCTTCGACGGCACGCGCATGGTCTCCAACGCCCACGAGGCGACCCGCTCCTCGCCCCTGCTGGCCAGCGGCGTCGTGTTCCACACGCTGCCCGAGGGCACCGTCTTCAACCTCGCCACCCGAGCGCTCGTGCCGCAGGAGCCGTCGATCCAGCCCGAGGACGCCGACGAGCTGGCCGAGGCCAGCCGCGACCTGCGCCAGCTCGCACGCGACATCGCCGCCGCCGACGCGACGCCCGCCGCCATCCGCAGACGGCTCAAGCTGCGCCGCGGCTCGTCCCCCCAGACCCCCGACCCCGACCAGGGAGCAGATGCATGAGCGAGCGGCCCACACCGGACCTGGAGATCGTCGAGACGCGGGTCTACCGCGGTGCCAACGTCTGGTCCTACGACAAGTCGATCCACCTCGTCGTGGACCTGGGCTCGCTCGAGCAGTTCCCCAGCAACACCATCCCCGGCTTCACCGACGACCTGGTCGCGATGCTGCCCGGCCTGCGGGAGCACTCCTGCTCGCGCGGGCGCCGCGGCGGCTTCCTCGAGCGCCTCAACGAGGGCACGTGGCTGGGCCACGTCGCCGAGCACGCCGCACTGGCGCTCCAGCAGCTCGTCGGCCACGACATCCGGCGCGGCAAGACCCGGCAGGTCAAGGGCCAGCCCGGTCGCTACAACATCATCTACGGCTACATCGAGGAGAACGTTGGGCTCACCGCCGGCCGGCTCGCCGTCCGGCTGGTCAACCACCTCGTCGAGGGCGACCCCGACTTCGACTGGGAGACCGAGCGCGACGACTTCATCCGTCGCGCCGAGCGCACCGCCTTCGGCCCGTCCACGCAGGCGATCGTCGACGAGGCGGTGTCCCGCGACATCCCGTGGATCCGGCTCAACCAGTACTCGCTCGTCCAGCTGGGACAGGGGGTCCACGCCAAGCGGATCCGCGCCACCATGACGTCCGAGACGTCGTCCATCGCGGTCGACATCGCCTCCGACAAGGACCTCACCACCAAGCTGCTCGGCGCCGCGGGGCTGCCGGTCCCCAAGCAGGAGTCGGTCCGCAGCGAGGACGGCGCCGTCGCGGCCGCGCGCCGCATCGGCTACCCGGTCGTGCTCAAGCCGCTCGACGGCAACCACGGCCGCGGGGTGTGCCTCGACCTGCAGGACGACGACGACGTACGCGCCGCGTTCCCGGTCGCGCACGGACAGTCGCGGCGTGGCAACGTCATCGTCGAGTCCTTCATCACCGGCAAGGACTACCGCTGCCTCATCATCGACGGCCGCATGGTGGCGATCGCCGAGCGCGTGCCCGCGTCGGTGACCGGTGACGGGACGTCGACGGTGCAGCAGCTCGTCGACCTGACCAACGCCGACCCGCGCCGCGGCGTCGGCCACGAGAAGGTGCTCACCCGGATCAAGGTCGACGAGGCCGCCATCGAGGTGCTGGCCGACCAGGGGCACACGCTCGACTCCGTGCCCGCCGAGGGCGAGATGGTCAAGCTCGCGCTGACCGGCAACATGTCCACCGGCGGCATCTCCATCGACCGCACCTTCGAGGCCCACCCGGAGAACGTCGAGATCGCCGAGGAGGCCGCCCGGATGGTCGGCCTCGACATCGCCGGCATCGACTTCATCTGCCCCGACATCACCGAGCCGGTCCGCGAGGCGGGCGGCGCGATCTGCGAGGTCAACGCCGCTCCCGGCTTCCGGATGCACACGCACCCGACGATCGGCGAGCCGCAGTTCATCGCCAAGCCCGTGGTCGACATGCTCTTCCCGCCCGGCGCGACGTCGCGGATCCCGATCGTGGCGGTCACCGGCACCAACGGCAAGACGACGACCAGCCGGATGATCAGCCACATCTTCAAGGGCATGGGGCGCAAGGTCGGCATGACCTCGACCGACGGCGTCGTCATCGACGAGCGCCTGCTGATCCGCGCGGACGCGTCCGGGCCCCGGTCGGCGCGGATGGTCCTGCAGAACCCGCGCGTCGACTTCGCGGTATTCGAGGTCGCGCGGGGCGGCATCCTGCGCGAGGGCCTCGGCTACGAGCGCAACGACGTCGCCGTCGTCCTCAACGTGCAGCCGGACCACCTCGGGCTGCGCGGCATCGACACCGTCGAGCAGCTCGCCGACGTGAAGGCGGTGATCGTCGAGGCGGTGCCGCGCGACGGCCACGCCGTGCTCAACGCCGACGACCCGCAGGTGCGTGAGATGCGCCGCAAGTGCTCGGGCCAGGTCGTGTGGTTCTCCATGGAGGAGCCCGGCAGCGAGGTGCGCGACATGATCGATGCGCACTGCCGCCGCGGCGGCAAGGCGATCGTGCTCAACCCGAGTGACCGCGGCGAGATGATGGTCGTGCTCCACGGTCGCCGTGAGATGCAGCTGGCGTGGACCCACCTGCTGCCTGCGACCTTCAGCGGCCGGGCACGGATGAACGTCCAGAACGCGCTCGCCGCCGCAGCGGCCGCCTTCGCCGCCGGCGCCCCGCTCCACGACATCCGGCAGGGCCTGCGCACCTTCTCGACCAACTACTACCTCTCCCCCGGCCGGCTCAACGAGGTCGAGGTCAACGGCGTCAACGTCATCGTCGACTACTGCCACAACGCGCCCGGGATGAAGATGCTGGGCGACTTCGTGGACCGCGTGGGCGAGTCGCTCGAGTCCTCGCACGACCTCGCCCGCCCCTCGCGGATCGGCATCATCGCGACCGCCGGCGATCGCCGCGACCAGGACATGGTCGAGCTCGGCCACATCGCCGCCCAGCACTTCGACGTGTGCATCGTCCGCGAGGACGTGGCGCTGCGCGGGCGCGAGCGCGGGGCAACCGCCCAGCTCGTGCTCGACGGCGTACGCGCCGCCATGGCCGACGGCGCCCGCTGCAAGCAGGCCGAGCTCGTGCTGGAGGAGATCGAGGCCGTGCGCCACGCGATGAGCCGCGCCAACCGCGGTGACCTCGTCGTGGTGTGCGTCGACAAGCACGCGGAGGTGATGGCCGAGCTGGAGAACTGGTCCGACGTGGCCCAGGCCGGCTCGACCACCAACCCCGACGCGCCCTCGGCCGACCCGGACTACGTCCCGCCGCCGGCCACCGACTCGTGAGGACGGCCTGAGTGCGCCTCCTCGACCTCGCCGACCTGCCCCACCGTCCGATCGAGGCCCACGGGAGTCGTGGCTTCTCGGTCGGCGCCTTCGGGATCAGCGCCGACGCCCACCTGATCGCCATCGCCCTCGCGCCCGGCGGCACCATCGGCCGGCACCCGGCACCGGGTCGTCAGCTCATGGTCGTGCTGTCGGGCGAGGCGGAGGTGAGCGGCGCCGAGGGGACCGTACGCCGCCTCGGTCCCGGACAGGCCGCCGTGTGGGAGCCCGGTGAGCCGCACGAGACGCGCTCGCCGGCGGGCATGACGGGCTTGATCGTCGAGGGTGACCTCGATGTCGGCGCTCCCGGCGAGCAGGTCGACCCGGGCGACACCTGACCGCCCCGCCGGCCTACCCGCCCCCGGGCGGAAGGCGCCAGACGACGACCTCGTAGGTCGCGCCGCTGCCGTCGCCCCCGCGCTCGAAGGCCACTGCCTCGGTCGCGGCGACGCGCACGAGCCCGTACGACGCCGCGCGCCGCTCGAGCTCCGCGCGGGGGTGGCGCCGCACGAGCTGCGAGCCGCTCACCACGCTCACCGGCGACGACTGCACGGACCCGTCGTCCAGCAGCGGCTCGTGGCTCACCACCAGGTGCCCGCCCGGCGCGAGCCGCGAGGCGGCCAGGCGCACCACCTCGAACAGGTCGGCCACCAGCTCGAGGAAGCCGATGGCGGCGACGAGGTCCCACTCCTCGTCGGCCGCGCGCAGGAAGGACTCGGCGTCGGCGACGACGGTCTCGACGGCCGGGACCTTGTCGCGGGCTCGCTCGAGCATCCTCGCCGACGGGTCGACGAGGGTGAGGGCGGCGGCCGGGAACAGGTCCCGCAGCACGACCGCTGTCTGCCCGGTCCCCGCGCCGAGGTCCAGGACCCGCGCCGGCGCGAGACCGAGCGGGACGAGCAGGTCCCGGGCGCGGCCGTTGGCGGACCAGCCGTTGCCGGCGGTCATCTCGTCGTAGGTCGGCGCGAGGGCGTCGTAGACCTCCGTCCAGCCAGCGCTCACGCCTGTGCCGCCCGCACCTTCTCGGCCAGGACGTCCGGGCTGTCGGGCGTGCCGCCGTGGGAGGCGATCCAGTCGTAGGCCTCCTGCCGCTCGGCGTGGCACATCAGGCCGACCACGTCGCCGGGCTCGGCGCGCCCGACCAGCGCGGCCAGGCAGCCGACCTCGGTGGGGAAGGTGTCGATGTCGGTGACGCCGACGCGGGCGGCGCCGGCCCGGAGCAGGGCGTCGATCTCGTCCATCGTGCGCCCGCGCAGGTACCACTCCTTGTGGCCGATCGCCACGACGTCGCTGCCCTTGGCGCCGATCTCGCCGAGGGCGTCGATCAGCTCGTCGGTGCGGTCGCCCACGGCGCCGAGGCCGAGCAGCAGGCGCGCACCGGGGCGACGTACACCCGCCATGATCTCGAGCAGCGCCTCGAGCCCGGCCTCGTTGTGGGCGAGGTCCATCACGACCGACACGCACTGCCCGTTGCGGGAAGGCAGCGAGAAGAAGTTCATCCGGCCCGGGTTGTGCTCGGCGTCGGGGCGGAACGACGTGAGGCCCGCGACGACGGCGTCGCGGGGCAGGCCGATCGCGAGGGCGGCGGAGGCGGCGGCGAGGGCGTTCTCGATGTTGAAGCGCGACAGCCCGGCGAGCGTCATCGGGACGTCGACGAGCTCGACCAGCGGGTCGGGGTCGGCCCCGGGCGAGAGGACGGTGATCCACCCGTCGATCACGGTGGTGGCCCGGCCGCCGTCGGTGAGCACCTCGCGCACCGCCGGCGAGTCGGGGTCGCGGCTGAAGATCCACGGCTGCGCGACGACGACGCTGCGCATGGCCAGCACCCGCGGGTCGTCGCCGTTGAGCACCGCCCAGCCGTCCTTGCGGGTGATCCGGGGGACGACGGACTTCACCTCGGCGAGCTGGTCGACGGTGTCGATGCCCTGGAGGCCGAGGTGGTCGGCGGTCACGTTGGTCACCACCGAGACGTCGTTGCGGGTGATGCCGATGCCCTTGAGCAGGATGCCGCCGCGGGCGGTCTCGGTGACGGCGAGCTGGACCCCGTCGAGCCCGAGCGCGCGGGCGGCGCCGGAGGGCCCGGAGTAGTCGCCGGCCTCGACCAGCACGCCGTCGCGGTAGATGCCGTCGGTGTTGGACCAGCCGACCACCAGCCCGCTCGTGCGTGCGATGTGGGCGATCATCCGGCTGGTCGTGGTCTTGCCGTTGGTGCCGGTCACCGCGACGACGGGGATGGCCGGGGTGATCGTCGTCGGACGGTCGCCCCGGGGCGCGGCGGCCACCTCGGCCGCGGCGGCGCTGACCGCCGCCTCGACGTCGGGTGCCGGCAGCGCGTCGAGCGCGTGCGCGACCGCCTCGCCGAGCGCTCGGGCGCGTCCGCGGTGGCGCCACGGGAAGGCCACGACGACGACGTCGGGGTCGGCCGTGGGGCGGACCCGCACGGCGAGGCGGCGCGTGCCCGCCTCCCCCGCGATCGCCCGGACGAGCCGCTCCACCGCGCGCAGGGCGAACCGCTGCCGGAACCCCGAGCCGGGCGCCCCTGGCCGCGTCGTGCGCAGCCCGATGCGGCGCGCGAACCGCAGGACGGTCTCGTCGCTCGCCTCGGTGATCGTCGAGACGTCGAGGGTGAGCTTCACCGCGGCGCGCGGGAAGTAGAGGTTGGGGCCTTCGAGGATGCGCAGCTCGACGAGTGAGGTCACGCGGGGAAACTACCGAACCGGCAGCGCGTGCCTACAGGCCCATCGCGTGGAAGCCGCCGTCGACGTGCACGATCTCCCCGGTGGTGGCGGGGAAGAAGTCGCTCAGCAGGGCGACGACGGCCTGCGCGGTCGGCCTGTGGTCGGACTCGTCCCACCCGAGCGGCGCGCGGTCCTTCCACGCCGACTCGAGGTCCTCGAACCCCGGGATGGCCTTCGCCGCGAGGGTCTTCAGCGGGCCGGCCGAGACGAGGTTGCAGCGGATGCCGTCCGGGCCGAGGTCGCGGGCGACGTAGCGCGAGGTGTTCTCCAGCGCTGCCTTGGCGACGCCCATCCAGTCGTAGGCCGGCCACGCCGTGGTGGCGTCGAAGGTGAGCCCGACGATGGACGAGCCGCGCGAGAGCAGCGGCCGGGTGGCGACGGCCAGCGACTTCAGCGAGTACGCCGACACCTGCACGGCCTGCGCCACGTCGTCCCACGGGCCGTCCATGAACTTCCCGCCGAGCAGCGTCTCGGGGTTGCCGTAGGCGATGGAGTGCACGACGCCGTCGAGGCCGTCGACGTGCTCGCGGACCTGGTCGGCGAGACCCGCGAGGTGTCCCTCGTCGGTCACGTCGAGCTCGAGCACCGGCGCCTCCTGCGGCAGCCGCTTGGCGATCCGCCTCGTGATGCCGAGTGCGCGGCCGAAGTTGGAGATCAGCACCGTGGCGCCCTGCTCCTGGGCGACCTTCGCCGTCGCGAAGCCGATGGAGCTGTCCATCGTGACGCCGGCGACGAGGATGCGCTTTCCGTCGAGGATTCCCATGTCGTTGGACCTTTCGTCAGTGCTCGTGTCGCGCGGGTGGAGGGTCAGTGGCCCATGCCGAGGCCGCCGTCGACCGGGATCACGGCACCGGTGACGTAGGAAGCCCCGTCGGAGGCGAGCCAGGTGACCGCCGAGGCGACCTCGGCCGTCGAGGCGTAGCGACCCAGCGGCACCTGCGTCTTGATGGCGTTCTTCTGGTCGTCGGTGAGGACGTCGGTCATGTCGGTCTCGACGAAGCCCGGCGCGACGACGTTGGTCGTGATCGACCGGCTCCCGAGCTCACGCGCCAGCGACCGGGCCAGGCCGACGAGCCCGGACTTCGAGGCGGCGTAGTTGACCTGCCCGGCGGAGCCGAGCAGTCCGACGACCGAGGAGATGAGGATGATCCGGCCGCGGCGCAGGCGCAGCATGCCCTTGGCGGCTCGCTTGGTCAGCCGGAAGGTGCCGGTCAGGTTGGTGTCGATGACCGAGGACCAGTCGTCCTCGCTCATCCGGAGCAGGAGCGTGTCCTTGGTGATGCCCGCGTTGGCGACGAGGACCTCGACCGGGCCGTGGGCCTCCTCGACCTGGGCGAAGGCGGCGTCGACCTGGGCGGCGTCGGTGATGTCGCAGCGCACGTCGAGCGCGCCCTCGGGAGCGCCGCCGTTGCGGGTGGTGACCGCGACCTTGTCGCCCTGGGCGATGAACGCCTCGGCGATGGCGCGGCCGATGCCCCGGTTGCCTCCGGTCACCAGGACCGATCGGGGCGCGGGCGGGGTGCTGGATCCGGGAATCTCGCTCACGCTCCCGACGCTAGTGATTACCGCTCGGTACGAGGAAACCCGTGGTCACTCGTCCTCGAGGCGGAAGCCCACCTTCATCCCGACCTGGAAGTGCTCGACGGCCCCGTCCTTGGCCTGGCCGCGGACCTGGGTGACCTCGAACCAGTCGATGTGGCGGAGCGTCTGCCCGGCCCGCTGGATGCCGTTGCGGATCGCCTGGTCGATGCCGTCGGGCGAGGTCCCGACGATCTCGGTCACGCGATAGGTGCGGTTGGTCATGGTTCCTCCTGGTGGCGCTGTGCGGACCGTCACTGGCCCGTGGATCTGCGAGCCTAGCGACGTAGACTCGAACGCATGGCCAAGTCCGATGCCGTGCGCATCACCACGGCTCGCAGCAGCGCCGCCGACGACATGCGGTCGCGACAGCGTCGCTACGCCATCTCCATGACGATCCGGCTCGTGTGCTTCATCGCCGCGGTGGTCGCCTGGCCGGGCGTGCTGAGCTGGGTCTTCGCCGCCGCGGCGGTCTTCGTCCCGCTCTTCGCGGTGGTCGCAGCCAACGCCGGGGACCAGCGCGACGACGGGTTCAGCCTGCCGGGCAACGCCGGCGCTCACGAACTGACGGCACGCGACGGTGAAGACTGAGGAAACACGACACGACCTAGGTGTGTCGAAAGTTTGGTTTTCACCCAGTCCCATGGAATGATCTTCACCGCGAGCGCAGCATCCCCCGTCTGCGTCAGCGACCGAAGTGCCGGACAGCTTCCCCCCGTGGCTGTCCGGCACTTCTCATGTCCGGGCCCGACGCCCCCCCTGCCGGGGGCGCCGGGGCCGCCTGCCGGAAGGACGACCATGGAGCTCGACCGTGACATCTGCTCGGCCAAGGGCTGCCAGGCCGACGCCGTGTGGGACCTCCGGTGGAACAACCCGAAGATCCACACGCCCGAGCGCCGCAAGTCCTGGCTCGCCTGCGACGAGCACCGGGCCTCGCTGTCCGACTTCCTCGGCGCGCGCGGCTTCCTGAAGGACGTCGTGCCGCACTCGCGGGCGGACTGACCGACGCTGACCGACGCCGACCGACGCCGCCTACCCGCCGATGGCGGACATGGGGCGGTCGGGCTGGAGGAACGTCACGTCGTCGATGCCGTGGCCGGCACGCTTGCCGAGCATCGCGATGACCCAGCGCTCGGCGATCTCCTCGTCGCCGGCGCCGGAGCGCAGCGACGTGCGGAGGTCGGACTCCTCGCGGGCGAACAGGCAGTTGCGCACCTGGCCGTCGGCGGTGAGCCGCACGCGGTCGCAGTCGCCGCAGAACGGGCGGGTGACGGAGGCGATGATCCCGACCGTGGCCGGTCCCCCGTCGACGTCGAAGAGCTCGGCGGGCGCGCTCCCGCGGGGTGCGCCGTGCGGCGTCAGGGTGAACTCGGCGGCGAGCGCCTCGTGGATCTCGTCCGCGGTGACCATGCTGGCCCGGCTCCAGTCGTGCTGCGCGTCGAGCGGCATCTGCTCGATGAACCGCAGCTCGTAGCCGTGGTCGATGCTCCACCGGAGCAGCTCGGCGGCCTGGTCGTCGTTGGTGCCGCGCAGCAGCACGGCGTTGAGCTTGATGGGTCCGAGCCCGGCGGCCTGGGCTGCCTCGAGGCCCGCGACGACGTCCGCTAGCCGGTCGCGACGCGTGATGGTGGCGAAGGTCTCCGGGCGCACCGAGTCGATGCTCGCGTTGATCCGGTCGAGCCCCGCGTCGGCGAGGGCCTGGGCGGTGCGCGAGAGCCCCAGCGCGTTGGTGGTCAGCGAGGTCTCGACGCCGAGCGCGTGCGTGCGGGCCACGATGTCGACCAGTCCCCGGCGCAGCAGCGGCTCGCCGCCGGTGAACCGCACCTCGCGGATGCCGAGCCGCTCCACGCCGATCGTGATCAGCCGGACGACCTCGTCGTCGGTCAGCGTCTGCTCCGTGGGCAGCCAGTCGAGGCCCTCGGCGGGCATGCAGTAGTTGCACCGGAGGTTGCACCGGTCGGTGAGCGAGACCCGGAGGTCCGTGGCCACGCGGCCGAAGCGGTCTGCCAGAGGTGTCGTCACGATCACAAGTCTAGCGACGGGGGCCGCACCGGGCGCCGGACGCTCAGGACGAGCCGGATAACCTCGCAGCGTGCACAAGCTGCGGTTCCTGGTCTCGCGCCGCTGGATCGCCTTCGCGCTCGTGGTCGTCTTCCTCGCCTGGGTCGCGTGGCGGCTCGGCGAGTGGCAGTTCCACCGGCTCGCCGACCGCCAGGAGCGCAACGAGATCATCCAGCGCAACGAGGAGGCCGGCGCCGACCCGGTCACGGCCGTCCTCGCGCCCGGCCGGCCGGTCGAGGCGGCCGACGAGTGGCGCATCGTGGAGGCCACCGGGACCTACGCCGTCGAGGACACGGTGATCGTGCGCTACCGCACCCGCGAGGGCGCGGCCGGGGTCGACGTGGTCGTCCCGCTCGAGCTCGACGACGGCACGAGCCTGCTGGTCGACCGCGGCTGGTTCGCCACCGACAACCGCGGCGCGTCCACCGAGGACGTGCCCGCTCCCCCGGAGGGCGAGGTCGACGTCACCGGCTGGGTGCGCCGTGACGCGGAGGGCGACAGCACCGCGGTCACCGACCAGTCCACCCGCGCCATCGACAGCCGACGCATCGGCGACGCGCTCGGCCGCGAGGTGCTCGGCGGCTGGGTCGACCTGCGCTCGGAGTCGCCCGAGCCCGCCACGCCGCTGGAGCCGGTCGAGCTCCCCGAGCTCGACAACGGCCCGCACTTCTTCTACGGCCTCCAGTGGTGGTTCTTCGGCGCCCTGGCGATCTTCGGCTTCTTCTACCTCATCTACGACGAGTGGCGCGGGGGCCGCGGCCCGTGGGGCAGCAAGGACGCCCCGGCGCCCGAGCCCACGCGCACCGGCGGGCCCGAGCCTGCGCGGGTGCGACGGCGTACGTGGCGCGAGCGGCTCGACCCGGGTGACGACTCAGAGGGCGCGGAGGAGTCCGCCGTCGACCGGGAGCATCACGCCCGTCAGGAATGACGCGGCCGGCGACAGCATGAAGGCAGCGACGGCGCCGAACTCCTCCGGGGCTCCGTAGCGGCCGAGCGGGATCGACGCCTCGGCGGCACGCCGGGCTGCCTCGGGATCACCGGTCGAGGCGTCGAGCTCCGCGACCCGCTCGGTGGCGATCCGGCCCGGCAGGAGGCCGTTGACCCGCACGCCCCTCGGCCCCAGCTCGTCGGCCAAGGTCTTGGCCACCATCGCGAGGCCCGGGCGCAGGCCGTTGGAGATCGCCATCTCGGGCAGCGGAGCCCGCACGCTCGAGGACAGCACCAGGCCGAGCGAGCCGCCCGCGGGCAGCGCGGCGCCGATCTCGCGCGCGAGACGTACGGCGCCGAGGAAGACCGCCTCGAACGCCGCGCTCCACTGGTCGTCGGAGATGTCGGCGACCGGTCCCTTCGGCGGACCACCGACGCTGATCAGGGCTCCGTCGGTGCGCCCGAAGGCGTCCTGGGCGGCCCCGAGCAGGCGGCGCGGGGTCTCGCGCTCGGCGTTGTCCGCCACGACGCCCACCGCGACCCGACGCCCCGCGACCGCGTCGAGCGCTGCTGTTGCCGCGTCGAGTGACTCCTGCGACCGTCCGGACAGCACGACCCGAGCACCCTCCGCGACCAGCGCCTCGGCGCTCGCCCGGCCGAGCCCGCGGGACCCGCCGGTGACGATGAAGACTCGGTCCTTCAGCTGCAGGTCCATGTCCCGACCCTAACCGGCAGCGACGGAGTCGCGGCCGGCGTGGGCCGGGAGGTCGAGTGCCGGCGCGACCGAGGCACGGGGTCGCGATGCGGCGTGTCGAGATCCGCGACCCTAGCCGGGCACGGGCTCCGAGCGCTCCGCGCGGAACTGCGTGGCGTGGAGGGTGGCGTAGAGGCCGCCGGCGGCGAGCAGCTCGGCGTGGGTGCCCTGCTGCACGACGCGGCCGTCGTCGAGGACGAGGATCAGGTCGGCGTTGCGGACGGTGGAGAGCCGGTGCGCGATGACCAGCGACGTGCGCCCCTCGAGGGCGGCGTCGAGGGCCTGCTGGACCGCGGCCTCGGACTCGCTGTCCAGGTGGGCGGTGGCCTCGTCGAGGACGACGATCGCGGGCGCCTTGAGGAGCAGGCGGGCGATCGCGAGCCGCTGCCGCTCGCCCCCGCTGAGCCGGTAGCCCCGGTCACCGACGACCGTGTCGAGGCCGTCGGGCAGCGACCGGACGAGGGACGCGATCTGCGCGGCCTCGAGGGCGGCCCAGACGTCGGCCTCCGACGCGGCGGGGCGGGCGTAGAGCAGGTTGGCGCGGATCGTGTCGTGAAACATGTGGGCGTCCTGGGTGACGTAGCCGACCACGTCCTCCAGCGACTGCAGCGTGACGTCCCGTACGTCGTGCCCGCCGACGCGCACCGCTCCGGACTCGACGTCGTAGAGCCGGGCGACGAGGTGGGTGACCGTCGTCTTGCCGGCCCCGGACGGGCCGACGAGGGCGACCATCTGACCCGGCTCCGCCGTGAACGTGACCTCGTGGAGCACCTGGCCGGTGTCGCGCGACTCGGTGCGTGCGACGGTCTCGAGCGAGGCGAGGGAGATCTCGTCGGCGCGCGGGTAGGTGAACGCGACGTGGTCGAACTCCAGGCGCGAGGCCGACGGGGCGAGCGCAATGGCGTCGGGCTTCTCCTGGATCAGGGACGGCAGGTCGAGCACCTCGAAGACGCGGTCGAAGCTGACCAAGGCGGTCATCACGTCGATGCGCACGTTGGAGAGGCCCTGGAGCGGCCCGAGCAGGCGGGTCAGCAGGACGCCGAGCGCGACGATGGTGCCGACCGACAGGTCGCCGCGGATGGCCAGCCAGCCGCCGATGCCGTAGACCAGCGCGGTCGCCAGCGACGGCACGAGCGTCATCGCGGCGAAGAAGATGCGGGTGAGCAGCGAGATGCGCACGCCGAGGTCGCGCACGACCGCGGCCTTCTCGGCGTAGGCGACGTCCTCGGACTCGCGGCGGCCGAAGAGCTTGAGGAGCATCGCGCCGCCGACGTTGAAGCGCTCGGTCATGGCGTTGCCGAGGTCGGCGTTGCCGTCCATCTGCTGCCGCGAGAGGTCGGCCAGGCGGTTGCCGACGAGGCGCGAGGCGATCAGGAGGATCGGGAAGAGCGCGACGCACAGCAGCGTGACCGGCCAGCTGAGGAAGAGCATCGTCACGCCCACGACGACGGCGGCGATGATGTTGGAGACGGTGCCCTGGAGCGTGGAGGTGAACGCCCGCTGGGCGCCGATCACGTCGTTGTTGAGACGGCTGACCAGGGCGCCGGTCTGGGTGCGGGTGAAGAACGCCAGCGACTGGCGCTGGACGTGGGCGAACACCTGGGTGCGCAGGTCGTAGATCAGTCCCTCGCCGATCCGGCTCGACAGCCAGCCCGTGATGAGGCCGAAGCCGGCGTCGAGGACGGCCACCACCGCCACGAGGACGGCCAGCCACACGACGAGCGAGGTGTCGCCGGCGCCGACCGCGTCGTCGATGATCGCCTTGAGCAGGAGCGGCGGGACCACGACGAGCGCCGCGTCGACCACCGTGACCACGAGGAACGCGGCGATCAGCCGCCGGTGCGGACGCGCGAAGCCGAGCACCCGGCGCAGCGTGCGGCGCTCGATCTTGTTGTCGACGACGCTTCGGTCACTGCGCAGGTGCCGCCACGGGGGGCCACCCAGGCCCGTTCCCATCGACATGCCCACTCCTCCTGAGGTCCACCACCGTGAACTCCCGGCGGAGTGTCATTGTCCCTCGCGCCACCGACGCCGCGCGCGGCGGCGTCGTCGTGTCAGCCCGCGAAGGCCGCCGCGACGGCGCGGAAACGGCGTACCTGCGCCTCCCGCTCGAGGCGCCGCTGCTCGTCGAGGTCGCGGTCGGCCGCGCCCTGGAGCAGGGTCTTCGTCTCGCTGACCACGCCCGCCATGGGCGCGACGAGCGCGGCGGCGAGGTCGGCCACCGCGGCGTCGAGGTCAGCGGCCGGCACGCACGCGGTGGCCAGGCCGATGCGTGCGGCCTCCTCCCCCGTCACGACGCGCGCGGTCGCGCAGATCTCGAGAGCCCGGGCGTAGCCCACGTGCTCGACGAGCGGCTTGGTGCCGGTGAGGTCGGGGACCAGGCCGAGTGCCGACTCCTTCATGGAGAGCTTCGCGTCGTCGGCGACCACGCGCAGGTCGCACGACAGCGCGAGCTGGAAGCCGGCGCCGATCGCGTGGCCGCGCACCTTGGCGATCGACACGAAGCGTGGGTCGCGCAGCCAGGTGAAGCCGCGCTGGAACTCCTCGATCCGGGCCGACGCCTCCTCGTCGCTCAGGGCCAGCAGTGCCAGCACCGTGCCCTCGCCCGCGTGGGCCGGGTCGAGCATCGCGCGGTCGAGGCCGGCCGAGAACGTGTCGCCCTCCCCCGTCACCACCACGACGCGTACGTCGTCGGGCAGGCTCGCGCCGAGCTCGGCGAGTGCCAGCCACATCGCCGGGGTCTGGGCGTTGCGGACCTCGGGTCGGTCGAGGGTGACGGTCGCGACCGGGCCCTCGATCTCGAGGCGGAGGCCGACGGCGGCGAGGTCTGCGGGAGTCATGGAGCGAGGTTACTACCCGCGAGTAACCTCAGGCGAGCGACACCAGGTCGGCGTACTCGTCGCTCCACAGGTCCTCGTCGCCGTCGGGCAGGAGCAGCACCCGGTCGGGCGAGAGCGCACGCACCGCACCCTCGTCGTGGGTGACGAGGATGATCGCTCCGGTGTAGCTCCGGATCGCGTGGAGCACCTCCTCGCGGGAGGCGGGGTCGAGGTTGTTGGTCGGCTCGTCGAGCAGCAGCACGTTGGCGCTCGAGACCACCAGGATCGCGAGCGCGAGCCGGGTCTTCTCCCCCCCGGACAGCACGCCGGCGGGCTTGTGGGCGTCGTCACCGGAGAAGAGGAACGACCCGAGCACGGAGCGGGCCTGGGTGTCGGTGAGCTCGGGTGCCGCGCTGTGCATGTTCTCCAGCACGGTCCGGTTGACGTCGAGAGTCTCGTGCTCCTGGGCGTAGTAGCCCATCTTGAGCCCGTAGCCCGGCACGACCTCGCCCGTGTCGGGCTTGTCGACACCCGCCAGGATCCGCAGCATCGTCGTCTTGCCGGCTCCGTTGAGGCCGAGGATCACCACGCGGCTCCCCCGGTCGATCGCGAGGTCGACGGCGGTGAAGACCTCGAGCGAGCCGTAGGACTTGGACAGCTCGGTGCCCATGAGCGGCGTCTTGCCGCACGGCGCGGGCTCGGGGAACGCGATCCGCGCGACCTTGTCGGCCTGGCGCTCGGTCTCGATGCCGGCCATCATCTTCTCGGCGCGCTTGAGCATCGACTGCGCGGCCTGCGCCTTGGTGGCCTTGGCCCGCATCTTGTTGGCCTGGTCGGTGAGCACCTTGGCCTTGTTCTCGGCGTTCTGGCGCTCGCGCTTGCGGCGCTTCTCGTCGTCCTCGCGCTGGGTGAGGTAGTTGTGCCAGCCCATGTTGTAGATGTCGATGACGGCGCGGTTGGCGTCGAGGTGGAAGACCTTGTTGACCGTCGCCTCGAGCAGCGCGTTGTCGTGGCTGATGACCACGAAGCCGCCGCGGTGCGCCTTGAGGAAGTCGCGCAGCCAGATGATCGAGTCGGCGTCGAGGTGGTTGGTCGGCTCGTCGAGCAGCATGATCTCGGCGCCGGAGAACAGGATGCGCGCGAGCTCGACGCGACGGCGCTGGCCACCGGAGAGCGTGCCGATGGGCTGGGCGAGGAGCCGCTCCTCGATGCCGAGGGCGGCGGCCATCTGCGCGGCCTCGGACTCGGCGGCGTAGCCGCCACCGGCGTGCAGCTCGGCGTCGGCGCGGGTCCACCGCTTCATGCCGCGCTCGTGGACCTTCGGGTCCTCGCTCGCCATGTCGACCTCGGCCTCGCGCAGTCGTCGTACGACGTCGTCGAGGCCGCGCGCCGACAGGATCCGGTCGCGGGCGATCACCTCGGGGTCGCCGACCCGGGGGTCCTGTGGGAGGTAGCCGACGTCGCCGCTGCGCAGGACCTGTCCCGAGGCAGGCTGGCCCTCGCCGGCGAGGATGCGGGTGAGGGTCGTCTTGCCGGCTCCGTTGCGCCCCACGAGGCCGACCTTGTCGCCTGCGGCGATGCGGAAGGTGACGTCCTCCATGAGGAGCCGCGCGCCGGCTCTGACCTCGAGCTTCTGGGCGGTGATCATCTCGGACGACATCCTACGAAGGGGTGGAGGCGAGAGCCCCATCGGCGACGCAGGCGCTAGTGTGCGCAGAGGTCGAATCGACCGTCATGACCTGCGGAAAGGCAACGTCACATGCGCTTCAACCCGAAGGCCGACATCAGCGGAGGCCGGGTCAGCGACGCGGGCCGCGGCGGAGGTGGCGGAGGCGGCATGCGCATGCCGCTGCCGGGTGGCACGCGTGCCGGTGGCGGCATCGGCGGCATCCTGATCATCATCCTGTTCGTCGTCCTGACCCAGTGCGTGGGCGGCGGTGGCGGCGGGACGGGCATCGACCCGAGCAGCCAGGGCGGCACCCCGGCGGGCATCGAGCAGGACAGCGAGCGCTACGCCAACTGCCGCACCGGCGCCGACGCCAACGAGGACGCCGACTGCGCCCGCAAGGCGGTGCTGCTCTCGCTCGAGCAGTACTGGGGGGCCACCCTGCCCGAGCAGGCGAGCGCCGAGCTCGCGCCGGCGCAGACCATCACCTTCAGCGGCGGCGTCAACACCGGCTGCGGGCAGGCGACCTCCCAGGTCGGGCCGTTCTACTGCCCGGCCGACCGGCAGATCTACCTCGACACGACCTTCTTCGCCGACGTGCTGGAGGGCCAGCTCGGCGGCCAGGGCGGCGACTTCGTCGAGCCCTACGTGCTCGCGCACGAGTACGGCCACCACATCCAGAACCTGATGGGCACGATGGGGCAGGTGCGCACGCAGCAGGGCGCCGACTCCGACGCCGTACGACTCGAGCTGCAGGCCGACTGCTACGCCGGCATGTGGACCGCCCACGCCGAGGACAGCGAGCTGATCACCCTCGACGACGGCGACATCGCGGAGGCCCTCGACTCCGCGAAGGCCGTCGGCGACGACCGGATCCAGCAGAAGTCGGGTCAGGGCGTCGATCCTGAGGGCTGGACCCACGGCTCGTCGGAGCAGCGGATGGCGTGGTTCACCCGTGGCTACAAGGAGGGCACCCTCGAGGCCTGCGACACCTTCTCCGCCTCGTCGCTCTGACGCGCAGCCGCACAGCCGGTCAGCCGTCGCTGAGCAGCGCCTCGATCTGGCCGACCTGGCGCTGCATCGAGCGGATGTAGGGCGCGACGCTGGGGTGGCGGAACTTGCCGGCGAGGGCGCCCTCGCCGTCCGCGACCCGCGCCAGCGCCCAGTCGAGCCGGGTCAGGGCGGTGTAGACGGCCATCACCCGGGCGCCGGTCGCCACGTCGGCGGCGTCCGCGAGGCCGGCGGGCAGCGCGGCGACGTAGGCCTCCACGAGGTGCTCGACGTCCTCGCGGGTCGCCAGCGACAGGTAGCCGAGGTCGGCGCCGACCGGCCCCCGGCCGAGGTGCGCCCAGTCGATCGCCACGGCGCCCTCGCCGTGCCTGCCGGGGATGTTGGCCGCCGACGGGTCACCGTGCTGCGCCACCTGCGGGAGGGCGTCGCAGCGGTCGAGCCACGCCGCGCGACGCGACCACAGGTGGTCGGCGATGTCGGACACGGGCGTACGGGCCAGGGTGCGCCAGCCCCCGCGCCTCTCGACGAGCCGGAGCCTGCTCCGCAGCTGGTCGCGCGCCAGCCAGGCGTGCTCACCCAGGTCGACGGCGGCGAAGCGGCCGAGGCAGGCGGCCAGCCACAGGCCGGGAGGGTCGCAGGGCTCGACGCGCTCGTGGACCAGGGTGATGCCCTCCTCGTCCTCGTCGACGCGGACCACGGGCGCCTCGCGCAGGCCCGGCGCCTCGGCGACGACCCCGCTCAGCGCGACGTCGGCGGCTCGCCTCCAGTAGTTCACGTCGCCCGGCGCCAGCACGCCCGGGAGGTCGCGGGGGTCGGGGGCCTGCAGCCGCTTGACGACCACGTCGCGGCCCTGGTGGGTCGCCGACCAGAGGCCGACGGTCGCGGGCCCCGACCCCGGCAGCCGCTGCCACCCCGGCTCCGGCTGCCAGCCCGTCGCGGTGGACCCGTCCATGCGCGTGAACCTAGCGCACGCGGTGTCAGGGGTTGGCGACCTCGCCGTGAGCTCGCGCGGAGCCTCCGCCACCTACGAGGCGAGGGCGGAGCTGCTGGCCAGTCGCCCGCCAGGCGACCCGGCGCGCCCTCGTCCGTCCGGGGGGTAGTCAAGGGTGAGGTGGACCGGGACGGGCCCGTAAAGGGACAGATGGCCCTTAATTACCCCGGCAGTCGCCCGCGGTCGGCGAACGGAAGATCGACGCCCTCAGGCGTTGACGACGTCCACGACGATCGCTTGCGCATCGGCGACGGCGCGGTCGAGGACGGCGCGCCGCGGGTCGGGCACGGGCAGCCACGGGTCGACCACCGTGACCGACGACAGGCGCGGGTCCTCGAGGACGGCGTCGACCGCGGCGTGGTCGCCGCCGGTCACCACGAGGCGGACGCCACCCAGGATGCGGGCGGCGTGGTCGGCCGCCGCCTCGTAGGCCTGCCGCGCCTGGTTGTCGCGTCGGCGCGCGAAGCGCTGCTGGCTCTGACCCCCGGCCTTCGTGCGTCCCTGCACGTGCCGCTGACCGACCTTGTGCTCGACGAGCGCCTGCCCCCCCATGCGGGCGACGGCGAACCCGCCCTTACGCACGAGCAGCACGCCCCACTCCCCCGGCGCCACGGCGGCCGCGGCGAAGTCGCCGGCCTCCGCCGGGCCGTCGTACGCCGTCGCGAACGGCAGGCGTGCGGTGAAGTGGGACCCGTCCTCGGCCTCGCCGCGCAGCGAGCCGCCCGAGACCGCCAGCGCCGCGCCACCGTGGCCGGTCGTGAAGTTGTCGACCCACCGCTCCCAGCGGGCGGCGGGGACCAGGACGGAGGGCACGACCGCACGCTAGCGGGTCGATTGGGCGCCGTGACCGTGCCGGTCACTGGTGCGCGCGAACGGGGTCCGGTGCGACGAGGCCCTCCGGCAGGACGATCACGGCGGCGTCGCGGCGCGCGTAGGCGCCCGGGGTCATCCGGTGCGCGCGCCGGAACGCCCGGTTGAAGGCCGCCTCGGACCGGTAGCCCACCCGCTCGGCCACCCGGGCCAGCGGCAGCTCGCGCTCGCGCACCATGCGGGCCGCGAGGTCCATCCGCCACGAGGTCACGTAGGCCATCGGCGGCTCGTCGAGCACGGCACGGAAGCGGTCGGCGAACGCCGAGCGGGACATGCCCGCCTCGGCCGCCAGGGACGCGAGCGTCCACGGCGCGGCCGGGTCGGCGTGGAAGGCCGCCAGCGCGCGCCCCACCTGCGGGTCACGCAAGCCCGCCACCCACCCGCTCCCGTGCGCCCCGGACTCCAGCCAGGACCGCACCACCTGTACGACGAGGACGTCCGCGAGCCGGGCCGTCACCACGTCGCTGCCGGGCCGCGGACGGCGCGACTCCCGTCCGATGACGTCGAACGCCGCACGCATCCAGGCGGCGTCGTCGCCGTGGCCGGCCCGCAGCACCGGCGGGAGGCTGCGCAGCAGTCGTGCGACGCCCAGGCCGCTGAAGCTCACGGCGCCGCAGACCACCTCGCTCCGGGCCCCGGGCCCGGGGATGCTCAGCCGCTCGTAGCGCTCGCGCAGCTCGACGCGGGGCAGGTCGAACAGGGGCGTGGCGGCGCTGCCGGGGGCGTCGAGGATCGTGTGGCCGGCGCCGGTCGGGACGAGCACCATGTCACCGGCCACCAGGCGCGTCGTCGTCCCGGCGGCCTCGAGCACCAGCTCGCCCTCGGTGACGAGGTGGAAGACCACGGTGCCCGGGAGGGGCGGGATCTCGATGCCCCACGGTGCGGCGAGCTCGGACACGGCGTAGAAGACGCCGCTCATGCCGAAGTCGGTGAGGGTCTCGGACAGCACGTCGCGCTCCACCCGTCGAGTGTCGCGCGAACCGGACGAACGAGCAAGAGCGCCGGTGATACCGGCATTGATCGTCCAGCGAGCAAGCACGAGTCTGGAGACAGCCCGGACCAGACCGGGCCCGACCTCAGGAGGAAGACATGAAGGTTCTCGTGGTGGGAGCGAGCCGGGGCACCGGCGCCGAGCTGGTCGCCGAGCTGGTGGAGCGGGGTCACCTCGTGACCGCGTTCTCCCGCAGCCCCGGCGACCACGGCGCGGACGTGCGCACCGTGACCGGCGACGTGCTGGACGCCGACGCACTGGGCAAGGCGATGGTCGGGCAGGACGCCGTCGCCGTCACCCTCGGCATCCCCGACAACCCGTTCCTGGTCCGCCTGACCCGCCGGGCGAGCTCACGGCTCGACGTCCGGTCGGCCGGCACGCGGGCGGTGCTCGACGCGATGCACCAGCACGGCGTCCGCCGGCTCGTGGTGCAGTCGACCTATGGCATCGGCGACACCTACCGCCACCTCCCGCTCGCGCTGAAGGCCTTCTTCACCCTCGCGATCCGGCCCCAGGTCGACGACCACGAGCGGCAGGAGCAGATGGTGCGCGACAGCGGGCTCGCGTGGACGATCGTCCGCCCGACCGTGCTGCACGACGACGCGACCGCCGAGCCGGCGTACGTCGGCACGGACGACGCGGCGCCGACGATGAAGGTGTCGCGCCGCCAGGTCGCCCGCGCCGAGGCCGACGCCCTGGAGGACGGGCGGTCCGGCCGCGTCCTCACTGTGACGGCCCGCGCCGCGTGACCAGCCTCAGAGGAAGTCGAGCGGGTCGAACTCGTCGATCGGGATGACCCGCACGCGCGGCAGGGGCGTGTTGAAGGCCCCGAGGTCGTACTCGAGGTCGAAGATCCGCAGGCCGGGCAGGGTGCGGAACTGCGAGTTGACGAACTCGGTGAACCCGATGACGCCGACCTGGCGGCTGCCGTCACAGAGCGCGGAGACCTGGTCGACGAAGTCGCCGTCGTGGCTGACGAGCACCACGTCGGCAGGCCGGTGGACGAGCGCCTCGGCCGTGCGCTGGATGGCGATGTCGACCACCTTGCCCTCACCGCTCAGCGGAATGGGCTTGAAGCCGATCGCGAGCAGCGCCTGGACGAAGCTCGTCGGGAGCTCGGTGCTGGCGGCGAGGAAGAACAGGCCGGTGACGTCCTGGTCGAAGGCCCGCTCGGCCCACTCGAGGAGCCGGTCCCAGCGCGGCCGCTCCTCCGGACGCGGACGCCGTCCCAGGATCGAGGTGCCCAGGGTGGCGTCGATGTTCTCCCCGTCGACGAGGAGGTAGGTCATCCGCTCAGCCATGCGAGGACTCTCCCACACGCCGTGGCGAGGTCCGGGGTCCCCGCGGCGTCGTCCGGGGGAGCGAAGCGGAGGAGAAGAACGTCGTGGGGTGGTCTCTCAGGCCTGGTAGACGACCTCGAACGACTCGGTCACGTCGTCACCGGTGACAGTCACGTCGCTGACCTCGATCAGCGCACGTGGCCGGCCGGAGCCGTCGCAGAGGATGGACAGCACACCGGCCCGCGGGAGGTCACCGGCGTAGTCCGCGACGGTGGCGGTGGTGCTCCCCCGCTCCTCGGCGAGCACCGTGTCGACGAAGGCGTCGGACTCCTCCGCCGAGTCGCCGAAGGCCCACGCCGGGGGCGGCACGGACTCCAGCGTCGTCGGCCCGAAGTAGGTCGGCGCGGCGTTGAGCTTGGCGTGGAAGCGGGCGAGGTCCCAGAAGACGCGCAGCTCCTCGTGGTCGAAGTCGATCTCGCTCAACTCGACGGCGCTGGGCTCGACCTCGGGATCCATGAGCGAAGGGTAGCCAGTCACGCCACAGCCGCGACGTACGCCGCGAACTCGCGCGCCGCTTCCATCGACCCGGGACGCGGCGGCGCCTGCGGGTCCAGGCCGAGGTCGCGGTCGGCGAGCACCTGCTGCAGCAGCGGCCGCCACGAGGGCTCGCCGTGCACCATCACCCACCGCAGCGCGTCACGCTTGCTGGCGACCTCGCCCGTGCGGATCGTGTAGAGGCTGCGGCTGGCCTGCACGACGAGGTAGCGCTGGCACCACGCGATCGTCGGTGGGCACCAGCCGAGGACGTCGTCGACCAGCGTCGCGAGGCCGGCCCGCGCGGTGTCGCGCAGAACGTCGCCGGGGACCGGGTCCATCAGCTCCACCGGGCACGGTCCGACCAGGGTGATGCCGTGCTCCCGCAGGACCCAGCGGGTCCACGGCTGGTTGCAGTGCTCCGACCACGACATGACGTCCGAGCCATGGTCGACGTGGAGCCACTCCCGGCCGAGTCCCGTCACCGACCGGAGGTCCCCGGCGACGGCGTACGAGCCCTCGAGGTGCCCGAACCAGAAGCCGTCGCGGCGCGGCAGCTCGGCGTGGAGGCGCCGCAGCGCGCCCTCCTGCTCGGCGTCGGGTCGCTCGCGCACCACGACGAGGAAGTCGCAGTCGCTGTGGATGTCGCCGGCGCCGAGGGCGAACGAGCCCTGGAGGTAGGCGCCGACGAACGACTCGCCCAGCGCGTCCTGGGCGCCGGTGACGAGGTCGTGGAGCACGCCGTTGAGCTCGGCGTAGCGGGTGGGGTGGGGGTTGAGCACGGATGGAGTGTGCGCCTGCACGGGCGTCGCCGCCACGGATTAATCGGCCCCACTGAGCGACCTCTGGTCCGGTTGCCGTCGCCGGGCTACGGTCGGGAGTCCCACCCACTCGGAGGTCCCATGCGCCGCTCCACCGTCTCCAGTGCCGCCGCTGTCCTCGCCCTGACGCTGCTGCCGGGCGTGTCACCCACCACCGCCGGCGCCGCTCCCCCGGGCGACCGCCCGTTCCCTTCCCGGATCGAGCTGCCGGACGGCTTCCAGCCCGAGGGCATCGCCCTCGGCCCCGGTCCCACCGCCTGGTTCGGCTCGCGGGTCGACGGCGACATCTACGAGGTGTCGCTCCGCACCGGCGAGGGGACGGTCATCAGCCAGGGTCCCGGCACCCCGTCGGTCGGCATGAAGTCCGACCGCCAGGGCCGCCTCTTCGTCGCCGGCGGCACCTCGGGCACCGCCCGGGTCGTCGACACCGAGACGGGCGACGTGCTGCTCGACCAGGCGCTCACCACCGGCACCAGCTTCGTCAACGACGTCGTGCTGACCCGCGGTGCTGCCTGGTTCACCGACTCCTCGAAGGCGCAGCTCTACCGCCTCGACCGCGAGCCCGGCGGGGCTCCGGCCGCCGCGGTCACCACCGTCCCGCTGACCGGCGAGTGGGTGCAGGGCACCGGCTTCGGCGCCAACGGCATCAGCACCACGCCCACCGGGCGGGCCCTGCTCGTGGTCAACTCGACGACCGGCCTGCTCTACCGCGTCGACCCCGCCACCGGTGAGGCGACCGAGGTCGACCTGGGCGGCGCGTCGCTCACGGCGGGTGACGGCATGCTCCGGCACGGACGCACGCTCTACGTCGTACGCAACCGGCTCAACGAGATCGCCGTCATCGAGCTGTCGCCCACCGGGCGGAGCGGACGGCTCGTGCGGACCATCACGGCCGGCGACCTCGACCCCTCGACGTCGTTCGACGTGCCGACCACGGTGGCCAGGTTCGGCTCGCACCTCTACCTGCCCAACGCGCGCTTCTCCACGCCGCCCACCCCGACCACCGACTACTGGGTCACGAAGGTACGGGCGCGGGCCGGCGACTGATCCGCCCGGCAGCCGAGGCGCCGGTTCCCGGTAGCTGGCCGGAAGCAGCACTCCCGCCCCCCATCGATGGGGGCGGGAGTGGTCGTACGGGGCCGTTGCCGGGCGAGGCCGGCTGCGCTCAGACGTTGAAGCCGAGCGCCCGCAGCTGCTCGCGGCCGTCGTCGGTGATCTTGTCCGGGCCCCACGGGGGCATCCAGACCCAGTTGATCGCGACGTCGCCGACGAGGCCCTCGAGGGCCGACTCGGTCTGGTCGGTGATCACGTCGGTCAGCGGGCAGGCCGCCGAGGTGAGGGTCATGTCGAGGACGGCGTTGCTGTGCTCGTCGAGGTGGACGCCGTAGACGAGGCCGAGGTCGACGACGTTGATCCCGAGCTCGGGGTCGACGACGTCCTTCATCGCCTCGGTCACGTCGTCGACGGTCACCGTCGACGTGCCGCCGCCCTGTCCTGCCTCGGGCACGTCGGGGAGGTCGCCGTGGTCGATGGCCTGGGAGTCGGTCATGAGGGGGCTCCTTCTGATTGGGCCTGGGTGGTCGCGTCCTTCCACGCCATCCAGGAGAGCAGCGCGCACTTCACGCGCGCGGGGAACTTGGCGACACCGGCGAAGGCGATGCCGTCCTCGAGGACGTCCTCGTCGGGCTCCACCTGGCCCTTGCCCTGCATGAGCTCGAGGAACGTCTGGTGGATCGTCATCGCCTCGTCGACCGGCTTGCCGATGACGAGGTCGGTCAGCACCGACGCCGAGGCCTGCGAGATCGAGCAGCCGACGCTGTCGTAGGACACGTCCTGCACGACAGCCCCGTCCGGACCGTCGGAGAGGTGGACCCGCAGGGTGACCTCGTCGCCGCAGGTGGGGTTGACGTGGTGCACCTCGGACTCGAAGGGGTCGCGCAGCCCTTTGTGGTGCGGGTTCTTGTAGTGGTCCAGGATGATGTCCTGGTAGAGCGCGTCGAGGTCGGTGCTCATCTCATCCCACCTTGAAGTAGCTGCGGGCGTGGTGGAGCGACTCGACCAGCGCGTCGATCTCGGCGGGCGTCGTGTAGAGGTAGGACGACATCCGGGTCGAGCTCTGCACGCCGAAGCGCGCGTGCGCCGGCTTCGCGCAGTGGTGACCCGCGCGGACCGCGACGCCGCGCGAGTCGAGGACCTGCGCGATGTCGTGCGGGTGTACGCCGTCGAGCTCGAACGAGATCGCCCCGCCGCGGTCGGCCGCGTCGAGCGGGCCGAGGACCGTGAGGCCCGGCACCGACTGGAGCCCCTCGAGGGCGTAGGCCGTGATCGCCTGCTCGTGGCGGTGGATGGCGTCGAGGCCGATGTGGCGGAGGTAGTCGACGGCTGCGCCGAGGCCGACCGCCTCGACGATCGGCGGGGTGCCGGCCTCGAAGCGGTGCGGCGCCTTGGCGTAGGTGGAGCGCGCCATGGTCACCGTCTCGATCATCTCGCCGCCACCGTGGAAGGGAGGCAGCTCGTTGAGGAGCTGCTCACGACCCCACAGCACGCCGATCCCGGTCGGGCCGGTCACCTTGTGACCGGTGAAGACCAGGAAGTCGCACCCCGTCGCCTGTACGTCGACCGGCAGCTGCGGCGCAGCCTGCGAGGCGTCGATGACCGAGTAGGCACCGACGGCCTTCGCCCGGGCGACCAGGTCGGTGACCGGGTTGATCGTGCCGAGCATGTTGGACACCCACGTGAAGGCGACGACCTTGGTGTGCTCGTCGACCAGCTGGTCGGCGTTGCCCATGTCGAGCCGGCCGTCGTCGGTCAGCCCGAACCACCGCAGCTCCGCCCCCGACCGCTCGCACGCGAGCTGCCACGACACGATGTTGGAGTGGTGCTCCATCTCGGTGATCACGACGTTGTCGCCGGGACCGAGCTCGATCGTGCGGGCGAGCAGGTTGAGCGCCTCCGTCGCGTTCTTGGTGAAGACCACCTCGTTGCGCGAGGAGGCGTTGAGGAAGCCCGCCACCTGGTCGCGCGCCCCCTCGTAGGCCTCCGTCGCCTCCGCGCCGAGCTGGTGCATGGCGCGCGCGATGTTGGCGTTGTGTCGCTCGAGGTGGTCGACCATCGTGTCGATGACGACCTGCGGCTTCTGCGAGGTGTTGGCGCTGTCGAGGTAGACCAGCGGCACTCCCCCCGCGAGCGTGCGCTCGAGGATCGGGAAGTCCTTGCGGATCACGTCGAGATCCGGGAGCAGTCCTTCCATTGCGTTACCTCGTTTCGGCGGTGTGAGAAGTGGTGCTGGTCAAGGCGGAGGAGCGAAGGCGACCTTTGAGCGGAGCGACGACAACGCAGCCCAGCGCCGCTTATCGCGCCGCCGACAGGTAGCGGTCGTAGCCCTCGGCCTCGAGCTGGTCGGCGAGCTCCTTGCCGCCGGACTCGGCGACCTTGCCGTCGACGAAGACGTGGACGTAGTCGGGCTCGATGTAGCGCAGGATGCGGGTGTAGTGGGTGATCAGCAGGACACCCTTGCCCTCGCGCTCACGGAAGCGGTTGACGCCCTCGGCCACGATCTTGAGCGCGTCGATGTCCAGGCCGGAGTCGGTCTCGTCGAGGACGGCGACCTTGGGGTCGAGCAGCTCGAGCTGGGCGATCTCGTGGCGCTTCTTCTCGCCGCCGGAGAAGCCCTCGTTGACGCTCCGGGTGCCGAAGCTCGGGTCGAGGTTGAGCCGCTCGAGGGCGCCGTTGACGTCCTTCACCCACGTGCGCAGCTTGGGCGCCTCGCCGTCGATCGCGGTCTTGGCGGTCCGCAGGAAGTTGGACACCGAGACGCCGGGGACCTCGACGGGGTACTGCATGGCCAGGAACAGGCCCGCGCGGGCACGCTCGTCCACGGAGAGCGACAGCACGTCCTGGCCGTCGAGCGTCACCGAGCCGCCGGTGATCGTGTACTTGGGGTGGCCGGCGATCGAGTAGGCCAGCGTCGACTTGCCGGAGCCGTTGGGCCCCATGATCGCGTGGGTCTCCCCCTCCTTGATGGTGAGGGTGACGCCCTTGAGGATCTCCTTGGGGCCGTCCTCGGTGTCGACGGTGACGTGGAGGTCGGTGATGACGAGCTTGCTCATGCGGGGGTGACTCCGTTCAGGGTGGTCTCGGTGTCGACGTACACGTCGGTGCCGCGTACCTCGACCGGGAAGGTGGCGACCGGCTCGGTCGCGGGAAGGTTGGTGGGCTTGCCGGTGCGCAGGTCGAACATCGACCCGTGCAGCCAGCACTCGACCTGGCAGTCGACGACCTCGCCCTCGCTGAGGGCGACCGCGGCGTGGCTGCACTCGTTCTGCAGCGCAAAGACCTCGTCGCCGTCGCGGGCGACCACGACCTCGAGGCTGCCGAGCGTCACCGCCAGGCCCTGGTCGGTGCTCACCTCGTCGAGCGCACAGGCGCGTTCGAACGCCATCAGTCGTCCGACCCGAACGCGGCCAGCGAGCCGACGTCCTTGAGGACGTTCTTGGCGAGCTCGGCCTCGACGGTGGTGAGCAGGCGGTCCTCGATGGAGGGCACCCCCACCTGGCGGATGAGGTCGTTGAAGAAGCCGTGCACGACCAGGCGCTGCGCCTCCTGCTCGGAGACGCCGCGCGACTGGAGGTAGAACAGCTGGTTGTCGTCGAAGCGCGCGGTGGCCGAGGCGTGGCCGGCCCCCTCGATCTCCCCGGTCTCGATCTCGAGGTTGGGGATCGAGTCGGCCTGGCAGCCGTCGGTGAGCACGAGGTTGCGGTTCTCCTCGTAGGTCTCGATGCCCTCGGCGACCTTGCGGATCAGCACGTTGCCGACCCACACGGTGTGCGCCTTCTCACCCTGCAGCGCGCCCTTGTAGACCGCGTGGGACTTGGTGCGCGGAGCGGTGTGGTCGGCGAAGATCCGGTGCTCGATGTGCTGCCCGGCGTCGGCGAAGTAGAGGCCGAGCAGCTCCGCCGAGCCGCCGGGGCCGTCGTAGGTCACGTTGGCGTCCATCCGCACCAGGTCGCCGCCGAAGGAGATCGCGGCGTGCTTGTAGGTGGCGTCTCGACCGACGCGGGCCTGGTGGTGCGAGAGGTGGACGGCGTCGTCGGCCCAGTCCTGGATCGAGACCACCGTCACGTCGGCGCCGTCACCGACAGCGATCTCGACGACTGCGGCGATCGTGGAGGACCCCGTGTGGTTGAGGACGACGATCGCCTTGCTGTGCGCGCCGAAGCGCATCGCCACGTGCCCGGCCTCGGTGACCGAGACGTCCTCGCCGTCGAGGTCGACCACGATCGGCTCGGGCACCTCGGTGTCGGCCGGCACGTCGATGAGCAGGCTGGCGGGGACCTCCGCGAGCACGCGCGCCGCCCAGCGGGTGTTGGGCACCAGGCCGGAGAGGCCGCGGAGGGCCCGGGCCTCGTCGCCGGAGACCCCCTCGATGCGCACGCCCTCGGGGGTGTTCCAGGTGCACGAGGTGGCCGAGCGCATGAACTCAGCGTCGGCGTGGAGGCCCTTGAGCCGCTTGAGCGGCGTGAAGCGCCAGATCTCCTCGCGCCCGGTCGGCACCTCGTGGTCGGCGACGTCGAAGGAGCCGGCCGGGTGCAGGTGGCTCTCCACCTTGGCGGGGGCGGGCTCCTGCTCCAGCGCGGAGCGGACGGAATCAGTGGTGACGGTCAAAGCTCTACTTTCTTCGTTCCTCGGGCGTACGGCGTGGGGCGGGGCAGGTCAGCCCACGGCCCCTTCCATCTGCAGCTCGATCAGCCGGTTGAGCTCGAGGGCGTACTCCATCGGCAGCTCCTTGGCGATCGGCTCGACGAAGCCGCGCACGATCATCGCCATCGCCTCGTCCTCCTCCATGCCTCGCGACATGAGGTAGAAGAGCTGGTCGTCGGAGACCTTCGAGACGCTCGCCTCGTGACCCATGGACACGTCGTCCTCGCGGATGTCGACGTAGGGATAGGTGTCGCTGCGGCTGATCTGGTCGACCAGGAGCGCGTCGCACAGCACGTTGGACTTGGAGCCGTAGGCCCCCTCGTTGACCTGGATCAGGCCGCGGTACGACGTACGCCCGCCGCCGCGCGCCACCGACTTGCTCAGGATCGAGCTGGAGGTGTGCGGCGCCGCGTGCACCATCTTGGCGCCGGCGTCCTGGTGCTGGCCCTCGCCGGCGAACGCGATGGACAGCGTCTCGCCCTTGGCGTGCTCGCCCATGAGGTAGACCGCGGGGTACTTCATGGTCACCTTGGAGCCGATGTTGCCGTCGACCCACTCCATGGTGGCGCCGGCCTCGCAGGTGGCGCGCTTGGTGACGAGGTTGTAGACGTTGTTGGACCAGTTCTGGATGGTCGTGTAGCGGACGCGGGCGCCCTTCTTGACGACGATCTCGACGACCGCGGAGTGCAGGGAGTCGGAGGAGTAGATCGGCGCGGTGCAGCCCTCGACGTAGTGCACGTAGGAGTCCTCGTCGGCGATGATCAGCGTCCGCTCGAACTGGCCCATGTTCTCGGTGTTGATCCGGAAGTAGGCCTGGAGCGGGATGTCGACGTGGACGCCCTTGGGGACGTAGATGAACGAGCCGCCCGACCACACCGAGGTGTTGAGCGCGGCGAACTTGTTGTCACCGACCGGGATGACGGTGCCGAAGTACTCCTTGAAGAGGTCCTCGTGCTCCTTCAGCGCGGTGTCGGTGTCGACGAAGATGACGCCCTTCTCCTCGAGGTCCTCGCGGATCGAGTGGTAGACGACCTCGGACTCGTACTGGGCGGCGACACCGGCGACGAGGCGCTGCTTCTCCGCCTCCGGGATGCCGAGCTTGTCGTAGGTGTTCTTGATGTCCTCGGGCAGCTCCTCCCACGAGGTGGCCTGCTTCTCCGAGGAGCGCACGAAGTACTTGATGTTGTCGAAGTCGATGGTCGAGAGGTCGGAGCCCCACGTCGGCATCGGCTTGCGGTGGAAGAGCTTGAGGCCCTTCAGGCGCAGGTCGAGCATCCACTGCGGCTCGGACTTCTTCGAGGAGATGTCGCGTACGACGTCCTCGTTGAGGCCGCGCGTGGCCGTGGCACCCGCGGTGTCGGAGTCGGACCAGCCGAACTCGTACTTGCCGATGCCCTTGAGCTCCGGGTTGAGTTCTTCGATGGAGGTCATGCCTTCTCCTTCTCGCTGGTCTTCGGGGTTTGGCGGATCTGGGGGATGCAGGTCGTGCAGACGCCGTCGCCGTGGGCGATGGTCGCCAACCGCTGGACGTGGGTGCCGAGCACGGAGGCGATCGCCTCGGTCTCGGCCTCGCAGAGCTGCGGGAACTCGTGGGCGACGTGGGAGACGGGGCAGTGCTGCTGGCACAGCTGCTCCCCCACGACCGGAAGCTCACGGACCGACGCGGCATAGCCGTTCTGCGTGAACACCCGGGCCAGCGCCTCGGCCGGCGTCAGCTCGGGGTCGGCCGCCACGACCGCGGCGTAGTCACGCTCGACGAACGCCACCCGGCGCCGGGCGAACTCGACGACGGCGTCCTCGCCCTGGGTCTCGGCCAGGAACCGCATCGCCTGGACGGCGAGGTCGTCGTACTGCTGGTCGAAGCTGTCGCGCCCGGCCTCGGTCAGGACGAAGACCTTCGCGGGCCGCCCGCGCCCGCGGGTGCCGTAGACCTTCTGGTCGCGCGACTCCACGACGCCCTCGTCGGCGAGGTGGTCGAGGTGGCGGCGTACGGCGGCGGGCGTGAGGTCGAGCCGGACGGCCAGCTCGGCCGCCGTCGAGGGGCCGTTCTCCAGGATCGTGCGGGCCACGCGGTCGCGCGTGGGCGCATCGCCCTCACGCTGTGCCGTCGACGTCCTCACGAATTCCACAACGACAGTGTGTCGTTAATGCTTCCCGCGATTCAAGGAAGGGTGGCCTAACTGGGACCGCCACCTACACTCGGAGGAGCCGGGACGGGGGTCCGGCACCGCACCGCACTCCCGAAGGCATCCATGGGGATCTCCGACAGCATCCGCACGTCCTGGCACCGCATCATCCACTCCCGCACCGCGCTGGTCCTCGGCGCGGTGCTCACGTTGGCCGTGCCGGCACTGACCCTCCCCTCGCTGCCGCACGTCGCGGTGTGGCCGATGCTCATCGGTCTGCTCCCGTGGGTCGTCGGCAAGTACGTCCTGTGCCCCCTGCGTTGGCACGCCCTCACCGACAGCGACCTGCGCCGCTGGTGGTTCATGCGGGCCTACGCGGAGAGCGAGCTGATGGGACTGCTCACGCCTGGCCACGTGGGGGCCGACCTGTGGCGCCTCAAGCGACTCACGGCCGCCGGGACCCCGCGGGGGACGGCGGTCGTCAGCGTCGGCACCGACCGCCTCGTGGGCGCCATCGGCCTCGCGACGTTCGTCGGCTTCGCCGGCACCGCCCTGCCGTGGCGGCTGATGCTGGGCGCCGTCGTCGTGGCCGCGCTCGCCCTGGTCGGCGTCCTCGTCGTACGCCGGGTCAGGCCCGGCTGGCTGCCCGGCCGCCCGTCGCTCCCCCGGCCGCGCCAGCTGGCCCACGGGCTGGTCCTGTCCGCCGGGTACCAGCTCTCCATCGCGGCACTGCTGGTCGGGACCATCGCCGCCACGGGCCACCAGCTCGAGCCGCTCGCCGTGCTGGGTGCCTTCGGGGCGAGCCAGCTCGCGGGGGCCGTCCCCGGGCCCAACGGGGCCAGTCCCCGGGATGCGGCCCTCGTCGCGGCCCTGGCCGCCATGGGCCTTCCGGTGGTGGCCGCGATCGCCGCCGTGGCGCTCAAGGCGGCACTCGCCTGGCTGCCGGCCCTCCTGCTGGGCGCCACCAGCCTGTTCTTCACCCGTCGCAACCACCGTCTGGCGCTGGCCGCCGCCGCCTAGCTCCGCCACCATGGAACGGGGGTGACCCCGGGGGACGGAGGTGAGCGGCGGTGACCAAGGCACGGTTGCTCTGGGTCGGCCGGCAGGCCGGCTGGGTCGTGCTGGGCATCTTCGTCTACTTCCGCGTGCGCAACCTCACGGAGGGGTCCCGCGCGGCCGCGGTCGACCACGCCCACGACATCATGCGCCTGGAGCGGTCGTTGGGCTTCGCGGTGGAGGAGGAGCTCCAGGCCCTGGTGGCTCCGTCGGCGACGCTGCGCACGCTCGGCAACTGGATCTACATCTGGGGCCACTGGCCCGTCATCGTCGTCGTCATGGTGTGGCTGGCGTGGCGGCACCGGCGCGAGTTCCTCAGGCTGCGTGACGGGATGCTGATCTCCGGGGCCGTGGGGATGGTGGTCTTCGCGACCTATCCGGTCGCGCCGCCACGCCTCGCGGACGGGTTCATGATCGACACCGTGACCGAGCACTCACAGGCGTACCGCGTCCTGCAGCCCCCGATCTTCACCAACCAGTACGCCGCCATGCCGAGCCTGCACGCGGGCTGGGACCTGCTCGTCGGCATCGCCGTCTTCACCGCCGCCTCGACGACGATCCTGCGGGTCGTCGGCGCGGCGATGCCGGTGTTGATGACGCTCGCCGTCGTGGCGACCGCCAACCACTACGTCCTCGACGTCGTCGCCGGGGTCGCGCTCGTGCTCGCCGCGCACGCGGGGGCCCTGCTGCTCGAGCGCCGCCGTGCAGCCCGACAACCCGTGGTGCGGGGGACCTGATGCGCGCCCTCGCGATCGCCCACCGGGCGGGGAACTCGCTGGCCGGCCTCCACGAGGCCAACCAGCTGGGCGTCGACGTGATCGAGTGCGACGTCCACCACCACCGCGGGAGGCTCGAGGTCCGCCACCTGAAGACCGCTGGACCGCTCCCCTTCCTGTGGGACCGGTGGGAGCTGTCATCGGCCTCCGCTCCGCGCCTGGGCCTGTCCGAGCTCCTGGAGGCGGGCAAGCACGGAACAATGTTCATGCTCGACCTCAAGGGGCGTCGTACGGCAGCCGCACAGTCGGTCGCCCGGCTCCTCCACGAGGAGGGACACCACGCCCCCGTCCTGTGTTGCGGACGCTACTGGCGTTCGATCGATGTCCTCGCCCGGATCCCCTACGTGCTGCCCGTGCTCTCAGCGCGCACCCGCGGTGAGCTGGCGCGACTGCAGGTCCGCGTCGCGCAGGGAGATCCCGTGCATGGAGTCTCGGTCCACCGTCAGCTCCTCGACCGCGACACCGTGGCCCGGTTGTCACGCCATGTCGAGGTGGTGATGACGTGGCCGGTCAACGACATCGCGACGCTGGACCGGATGCTCGGCCTGGACGTCAACGGGATCATCAGCGACGAGCCGGCCGTGCTCGCGGAGCTGCTCACGCGCTGAGTCCCACGGCGGGGCTCGTCGGGTCAGTCCGCGGTGCGCGAGCGGAAGGTGCGGATGGCGAGCGGCGCGACCACGGCCGTGATCACGATGATCCAGCCGATCGTGAAGACGACCGGGTACCGCAGCGGGAGCTCCGCGTCGGCGTGGAGCGGCATGTCGTTGCCCCAGAGCTCGCGCACGGCCTGGGTGAGCGCGGAGATGGGGTTCCACTCGGCGACGGTGCGCAGCCAGTCGGGCATGGAGTCGGTCGGGGCGAAGGTGTTGGCCAGGAAGGTGATCGGGAACATCGTGGCGAACATGACGCCGTTGACGGCCTCGACCGACCTCATGGCCGAGCCCACCCAGATGCCGACCCAGATCATCGCGAAGGCCCAGCCCACGAGGAGCAGGTAGCCGAGCGCGGCGCGGAAGACGTCGGTGTGGATGCCCCAGCCGATGGTGAGCCCGGTGAGCGACATCACCACCAGGCCGATCGAGGAGTGCGCCACGCTCGAGAAGGAGCGCCCCACGAGCACCGCGGCGGGATTGATCGGCAGCGACCGCATCCGGTCGACGATGCCCTTCTCGAGGTCGGCCGTCAGGCCCACGGCCACGATGAAGGACGAGAAGGCGACGGTCTGCGCCATGATCCCCGCGAGCAGGAACGCCTTGTAGCCCCCGTCGATCGGGATGGCGATCGAGCTGCCGAAGACGAAGGCGAACAGCAGCACGAACATGACGGGCTGGATGGTGACGTCCATCAGCATCTCGGGCATCCGCTTGATGTGGATGAAGTTGCGGCGCGCGATGGCGAAGGACTGGGTCAGCAGCCCGGTCTGCCGGATGTCGGGCCTGCTGATCTGCGAGCGGCGGGTGGTGGTGCCGGTCTGGTCGTTCACGATGCCTCCTCGGTCTGGTCGTCGGCGAGGGCGTCCTCGGCCCGGTGGCCGGTCAGGTGCAGGAACACGTCGTCGAGGCTCGGGCGCTTGAGCCCGATGTCGTCGAGCTCGATCTGGCTCTCGGCGAAGATCCCCGCGATCCGGGTCATGTGGGTCAGCCCCTCCGCCGGAGCGGTGAGCTGCCGCGCGCCGGGGTCGGTGTGCACCTCCGCGACGTGGTCCCTCAGCATCTGCTCGGCGATCCCGAGGTCCTCGGGACGCGAGACGGTCACGACGAGCGCGGCGGCGCCGGACTGGTCCTTCAGCTGCAGCGGCGTGCCCTCGGCGATGACGGTGCCGCGGTCGATCACCACGATGTTGTCGGCGAGCTGGTCGGCCTCCTCGAGGTATTGCGTCGTCAGCAGGAGGGTCGTCCCGTCGGCGACGAGCTCGCGGAGCACGTCCCACAGCTCGACGCGCGAGCGCGGGTCGAGGCCGGTGGTCGGCTCGTCGAGGAAGAGCACCGGCGGGGTGGCGATCAGGCTGACGGCGAGGTCGAGGCGTCGTCGCATGCCGCCCGAGTAGGTCTTGGCGGTGCGGTCGCCGGCGTCGGCGAGGGAGAAGCGCTCGAGCAGCTCGTCGCTGGCCCGGCGGATGTAGGCCGGGTCGAGGCCGTAGAGGCTGCCGATGAGGCGCAGGTTCTCCCGGCCGGTCAGCAGCTCGTCGACGGTGGCGGCCTGGCCGGTGAGGCCCATGCTGCGCCGCACGGCTGCCGGGTCGGCCAGGATGTCGTGACCGGCCACCCGCCCGGTGCCGCCGGTGGGGCGGGTCAGGGTGGTCATCATCCGGACGGTGGTGGTCTTGCCGGCACCGTTGGGGCCGAGCAGGCCGAGCACCGTCCCCTCCGGGACGACGAAGGAGACCCCGTCGACCGCCACGGTGTCACCGAAGTGCTTGACGAGGCCCTCGGCCTCGATCGCATGGGAGCGAGTCATGGCGTCACGCTAGTCGCGGGGACCGACAACCGCTCCTCATTAAGGCGCACCTAGAATCAGGACGTGCCAGCCTCCCCCGCCGTCGTCGTCGACGGCTTGGTGATGGCCTACGGCGACAAGGTCGCCGTGGACGGGCTGTCGCTCGAGGTGGCCCGGGGCTCGATCACCGCGGTGCTGGGTCCCAACGGCGCGGGCAAGACCACGACGTTGGAGACCTGCGAGGGCTACCGCGTCCCGCAGCGCGGCACGGTGCGGGTGCTCGGCCTCGACCCGCAGCGCGAGCGCGCCGCGCTGCTCCCCCGGATCGGCGTCATGCTGCAGAGCGGCGGGGCGTGGAGCGGCGTACGTGCCGTGGAGATGCTGGAGCACATGGCCGCGCTGCACGCCCACCCGCTCGACACCAACATGCTCGTCGAGCGGCTGGGTCTGGCCGACTGCGGACGGACCCCCTACCGCCGGCTGTCCGGCGGCCAGAAGCAGCGTCTCGGGCTCGCGATCGCCCTCGTCGGGCGGCCCGAGCTGGTCTTCGTCGACGAGCCGACCGCCGGGATGGACCCGCAGGCGCGGCGCACGACGTGGGAGATGCTCGAGGAGGTCCGCGCCGACGGCGTGACCGTCGTGCTGACGACCCACCACATGGACGAGGCCGAGCACCTGGCCGACCGGATCCACATCATCGACCGCGGCACGCTCATCGCCTCCGGCACCCCGGCCGAGCTCACCCGCGGCGGGCGCTCGGCGACCATCCGGCTGGTCGTCAACCGGCCGTTCCCCGACGGCGCTCCGGAGTCGCTGCGTGCCGAGCTGGGCCCGCTCACGGAGGTCCGGCAGCTCGACGAGGTGAGCATGCTCATCCACGGCCCCGCCGACGCCAGCACGCTCGGCCGCGTGTCGAGGTGGTGCGAGGAGCACGGCGTGCTGCCCCAGACGCTGACGCTGGGCCAGCGCACGCTCGAGGACGTGTTCCTCGAGCTGACCGGGCGGGAGCTGGCGTCGTGAGCACCCCGTCGTCCAGAACCTTCACCCCCGCACCCGGTGGCGCCGGCCTCGGCCCGATGGTCCGCGCGCAGGCGCGGATGGAGGCGCGGCTGATGCTGCGCAACGGCGAGCAGCTGCTGCTCGCGATCGTGATCCCGGTGATCGTGCTCGTGGGCGGCGTCGCCGCGGCGGGCCGCCTCGGCAGCACCTTCGAGGGGCACGCGCCGGTCGACCTCCTCACGCCGGGGGTGCTGGCACTCGCCGTGATGTCGACGGCGTTCACCTCCGTGGCCATCGCCACCGGCTTCGAGCGGCGCTACGGCGTCATCAAGCTGCTCGGGTCCTCCCCGCTGCCGCGCCACGGCCTGCTGCTCGGCAAGGTCCTGGCCCTGCTCAACGTCGTCGCACTGCAGCTGGTGGTGCTCGTCGTCGTCGCGCTCGCCCTGGGCTGGGAGCCCTCGCTCGCAGATCCGGTCCCGACCGTGCTGGGCGTGCTGCTCAGCGTCGCACTGGGCACCGCGGCGTTCGCCTCCCTCGGCCTGCTCGTCGCCGGGGCCCTGCGTGCCGAGGCGACCCTGGCCCTGGCCAACCTGGTCTACCTGCTCCTCATGGCCGGGGGCGGCGTGGTGCTGCCGACCAGCACCTACGGCGCCGCCGGCGGACTGATCCAGTGGCTGCCGTCGGGAGCGCTGGGCGAGGCGATGCGCTCCGCGTTGGTGCACGCCGACATCGACGGCCGATCCTTGCTCGTGCTGGCGGCCTGGGCGGCGCTCGGCACGCTGCTCACGGCCCGGACCTTCAGGTGGGAATGATGGGACGCTCCCTGCTCGACCGGCTCGCCCGGTACCTCTGGCCGCTCGCCGTGGCCAACCTGCTCGCCAACATCGGCATCGTCGTCACCGGCGCGGCCGTCCGGCTGACCGGCTCCGGGCTCGGCTGCCCGACCTGGCCGCGCTGCACCGACGCGTCGTACGTCGCCCACGGCGAGCTGGGCATGCACGGTGCCATCGAGTTCGGCAACCGGCTGCTGACCTTCGTCCTCGCCGCAGTCGCCGTCCTGTGCTTCCTCGCCGCCCTCGGTGCGAGGCACCGCCGCGCGACCCGGCTGGCGCTGGTGATCGGGCTCGGCATCCCGCTGCAGGCGGTGCTCGGCGGCATCACGGTGCTGACCGACCTCAACCCGTGGGTCGTCGCCGGCCACTTCCTGCTGTCGATGGCGATCATCATGCTCTGCGTCGCGCTGGTCGACGAGCTCCGCAGCCCCTCGCGCGACCTGGCGCCGTCGCTGCCGCGCGCGCTCGCGTGGGCGACGTTCGCGTCCGGCTGGGTGGTCCTCTACCTCGGCACGGTGGTCACCGGTGCCGGGCCCCACGCCGGTGACACCGACTCCCCGCGCAACGGTCTCGACCCCGCCGCCGTGTCGCAGGTCCACGCCGTGTCGGTCTACGTCCTCGTCGCGCTGACCGTCGCCCTGCTGGTCGCCGCGCTGCGTGGCGGGCACCACTGGCTCGCCCGGGTCACCGCCCTGGTGCTGCTGATCGAGGTGCTCCAGGGCGTGCTCGGCTGGGTGCAGTACTGGCTCGACCTGCCGGTCGGCCTCGTCGCCCTGCACATGCTCGGCGCGGGTCTCCTCGCGGCGGGCCTGGCGCGCATCGCCCTCGCGGTGCTGCCCCACCGCGGTGCGGACGAGGCTCGCGCCGATGGTGAGCCCCAGCCGTACGCCGCCACCCGGATCGGGTCGTCGTAGCGACCTCGAGCCGGGCGGCGACAGGGCTCGGGGGCTAGGAGCGCCCGATCTTGCGCGCGAAGACCACCGTGCGCCTGGAGTAGTCGTCGGCCTTGCAGCCGACGAGCACGATCCGGGCGGGTCCGGCGACGGAGTAGAGCGAGCCCATCCGTCGCGAGGCCGGCCAGTACTCGCGCCTGGTGACCTCGAACCGGCAGCCCGCGACCTTGATCACGTCGCCGCGGCGCAGCGAGCCCCAGCGGTCGGCCACGCCGTTGCCGGCGCGCCAGGCGTGTCCGGCGTAGACGGTGCTGCCGGTGGGGTCGCAGGGCGGGTCGCCCTTCGACCAGGTGTAGACGGCGCCGCGGAGCCGGTCGCCGACGGCCAGCGTGTCGTTGCGCGCCGGCACCTCGATGATCGCCGCGTCGGTGCCGGTGCGGGCGATCGTGAGCCGGTCAGGGGCGGCGTGAGCCGCGCCCTGACCGGCCACCACGGTCACGCCGACGACCATCGCGGCGACGATCCCGGCAGCGCGGGAGCGGGTCACCGCGACCCGGTGCTGGGTGCGACCTCCGGGGCGCTGGCGCACGGACGGGTGCGGAAGGTCATCCTCCACACCTGCTTGCCCTGCAGGCGGTAGGACGCGTCCGCCGCCTGGGCCCGCACGGTGACGCGCGCGGAGCGCGCCTTCAGCCAGACTCCCTGTCGCAGGACCTGGCCCTTCGACGTGTAGACGACGCCTGAGCGCTTGACGACCTTGTAGACGTCACCGCTGGTGCCGCACTTGTCGAGCTTGCGGGCCCGGGCCGACACGGCGCGCGCCTCGGCGGGCAGCACCTCGGGCGGGGCGACGACGGGCGGCTGCTCCACCGGCGGGGTCACCACCGGCGGGGTCACCACGGGCGGCTCCACCGGCGGCTCGACCGGCGGGGTCGGGCACGGCTCGTTGCTGTCGGCCGGCGCCGCGTAGGTGACGCTCGTCCGACCGCCTGGGAACTGGTGACCCGGGTTGGCCGTCACCGTGACGCTGCCGTCAGGGTTGGCGACGGAGGTCCAGGGCCCCTGGGGGACCTGCCCGTAGTGGGCGTTGCCCGGGCCACAGTCGTCGATCACCGGGATCGTCGGCGGCTCCACGGTCTTGACCGCACAGTCGACGGAGAACTTCGCGACGGGGATCGAGCCGGAGCTGGTGTTGGTGGCCCCGTTGTCCCACTTCGCCGACAGGGTCAGGGTCAGCGGCGCGGTCGGCCTGGTGCTGACCGTCTCGGCGAACGTGCGCGTCTGGCGCGACGTTAGCTGGGTGCCGACCGGGACGACGCCCGGCCGGTTGGACGCGGTGATCTGCTCGGTACGCGTCTCGCTGTTCTCGACGCTCCAGGTGACGGCCCAGCCGCCACCCTCCTTGCAGCTGACGGATCCGTTGATGGTGTTGTGGTGTGCGCTCGCTGCGCCGGCGACGCCGACGACGGCGAAGCCCACACCGAGGACGAGGGTCAGCGCCCTCGAGACCCCACGATGGATCGGACGGCGACGAACCCCCAGTCCGGCCGCTCCCCCAGCGGTCCGGTGTCGTCGCTCACGTGATGAAGACATGCAGAAATACCCCCTGCTCCCGCGGGGGCGACCCAATGCCTCCCCCTGCGAGAAGTCAACGGGAGATCGCGTCAGCGGACGCGGCACGTTGCCTCAAGATGGTCTCCAGACTTGCCGAACTCTCCTGAGAAGACCTTGGAGATGCGCTAGCGACCCAGCAGCGGGTCGAGTGCGACGGCGACGAACAGCAGGGAGAGGTAGAGGTTGGAGGCGTGGAAGAGCCGCATCGGGTTGATGTCGGTGAGGGCCTCCGAGCCCTTGGCACGCTTCCACATCCGGTGCGCCTCGACGAGGAAGACCGCACCCAGGACGGCGGCGGCGACCGGGTAGACCAGGCTCGTCCCGGCGACCGGCCAGAGCAGGAGCGAGGTCGCCACCATCACCCAGCTGTAGACCACGACCTGTCGTCCGACCTCGGCCGCAGGCTTGACCACGGGCAGCATCGGCACGTCGACGTTGCGGTAGTCCTCGCGGTAGCGCAGGGCGAGCGCCCACGTGTGCGGCGGCGTCCAGAAGAAGACCACCAGGAACAGGACGACGGGCGTCCAGGCCAGCTCGCCGGTCACCGCGGTCCAGCCGATGAGCGCCGGGAAGCAGCCGGCCAGCCCGCCCCAGACGATGTTCTGCGTGGTCCGGCGCTTGAGCAGGATCGTGTAGACGATGACGTAGAAGGCGTTGGCCAGCACCGACAGCGCGGCGGAGAGCCAGTTGACCCACAGCGCGAGCACGACGGTCGACAGCACGGCCAGCACCGTGGCGAAGACGAGGGCCGAGACCGGCGAGACGATGTGACGCGGCAGCGCCCGCCGACGCGTACGCCGCATCTGCTCGTCGATGTCTCGGTCGTAGACGCAGTTGAAGGCCGACGCGGAGCCGGCCGACAGCGCGCCACCGACGACGGTCGCGGCGACCAGGCCCAGCGGCGGGATGCCGCGCGCGGCGAAGAACATCACCGGCACGGTCGTCAGCAGGAGCAGCTCGATGACGCGCGGCTTGGTCAGTCCGACGTAGGCACTGACCACGTCGCGCCACGTCTTCGGCGCGTCGGGTGCGGCTCCGTCGTCACCCGTCGACGGCCCGGCGGACGCGGCTGCGTGCGGGCCGGCATGGGACACGGTGGAGAACCTCGGGGGGACGGGAGCGGATGGGACGCGGACAGCGAGGGAACTGAGGAGAACGGCCAGCTGTTCCGGCGTCCGGGACGACCCTCGGGCACGGTCGAGTCTACTCCGCCACGACGATAGGGTCGCAGTCGAGGCCACCCCTGCTGGGCTGTGATCCTGACTGCACCCGGTTGCACTCCACCGAGAGGAACTGCGTTGACCAAGAAGTCCGCCCTGCCCACCACCCTCGAGTGGGACGACACCGACCGCCGGGCCGTCGACACGTCCCGGGTCCTGGCGATGGACGCGGTCCAGAAAGTCGGCAACGGCCACCCCGGCACGGCCATGAGCCTGGCCCCGGCGGCCTACCTGCTGTTCCAGAAGGTGATGCGGCACAACCCCGCCGACCCGCACTGGACCGGTCGCGACCGCTTCGTCCTGTCCTGCGGCCACAGCTCGATCACCCTCTACACCCAGCTCTTCCTCGGTGGCTGGGGCCTCGAGATCGAGGACCTCCGCTCCCTGCGCACCTGGGGCAGCAAGACCCCCGGCCACCCCGAGTACGGCCACACCCCCGGCGTGGAGACCACCACGGGCCCGCTCGGCCAGGGTGTCGCCAACGCGGTCGGCATGGCGATGGCGGCCCGCCGCGAGCGCGGGCTGCTCGACCCCGACACCGACGAGGCCGACTCCCCCTTCACGCACCACGTCTACGCGATCTGCTCCGACGGCGACCTCGAGGAGGGCGTCAGCGCCGAGGCCTCCTCGATCGCCGGCACCCAGCAGCTCGGCAACCTCACGATGATCTACGACGCCAACCAGATCTCGATCGAGGGCGACACCGACGTGGCGTTCACCGAGGACGTGGGCGCGCGCTACGAGGCCTACGGCTGGCACGTCCAGCACGTCGACTGGACCAACGGCGGGTCGGAGTACGTCGAGGACGTCCCCGAGCTCTACGCCGCCGTGCGCGCCGCCGACGAGGTCACCGACCGACCGAGCCTGATCGTCCTGCACACCGTCATCGCCTGGCCCGCGCCCAACGCGCAGGGCACCGGCAAGTCCCACGGCTCCGCCCTCGGCGAGGAGGAGGTGGCCGCCACCAAGGAGGTGCTCGGCTTCGACCCCGCCAAGCACTTCGAGGTGCCGACCGACGTGATCGAGCGCACCCGCTCGCTCGTCGCGCGCGGCAAGGAGCAGCAGGCCGCGTGGGAGGAGCGGTTCGACGCCTGGAAGGCGGCGGCGTCCGACGACGTCGTCCAGACCTTCGAGCGGATGCAGACCCGCGCGCTGCCCGCCGGGCTCGCCGAGGCGCTGCCGACCTTCGACGCCGACCCCAAGGGCGTGGCGACCCGCAAGGCCTCCGGCGCCGTGATCAACGCCGTGGCCGGCGTGATGCCCGAGCTGTGGGGCGGCTCGGCCGACCTCGCCGAGTCCAACAACACCACCATCGAGGACGCCCCGTCCTTCATCCCGGCGAGCCGCTCGACCGACCAGTGGACCGGCGACCCGCTCGCCGGCCGGGTGCTGCACTTCGGCATCCGCGAGCACGGCATGGGCGGCATCCTCAACGGCATCGCGCTCCACGGCGGCACCCGCGTCTTCGGCGGCACCTTCCTGACCTTCAGCGACTACATGCGCGGGTCGGTCCGCCTCGCGGCGGTGATGGGCCTGCCCGTCACCTACGTCTGGACCCACGACTCCATCGGCCTGGGCGAGGACGGCCCGACGCACCAGCCGGTCGAGCACCTCGCCGCGCTGCGCGCCATCCCCGGCCTTGACGTCGTACGCCCTGCGGACGCCAACGAGACGGCTGCGGCGTGGCACGCCGTCCTCCAGCGCACCGACCGGCCCGCCGGCATCGCGCTGACGCGCCAGAACGTGCCGGTCTTCCCGCGTGGTGAGGAGGGCTACAGCGACACGTCCAACGTGCACCGCGGTGGCTACGTCCTGCTCGACGTGGAGGGGGGCGACCCCGACGTGATCCTCATGGGCACCGGCTCGGAGGTCCAGGTGGCGGTCGCGGCCCGCGAGCTCCTCGCCGCCGACGGCATCCGCGCCCGCGTCGTCTCGCTCCCCTGCCTCGAGTGGTTCGAGGAGCAGGAGGAGTCCTACCGCGAGACCGTCCTGCCGCCCACCGTGAAGGCGCGCGTCTCGGTCGAGGCCGGCGTCAAGCAGGGGTGGCGCGACTACGTCGGCGACCACGGCCGCATCGTGTCCATCGACCACTACGGCGCCTCGGCCGACTTCGCGCGGATCTACGCGGAGTTCGACATCACCGGCGAGGCGGTGGCCAACGCCGCCCGCGACAGCCTGCGCACCCTGACCGACTGACGTACGTCCCCACAGCCCCACACAGGAGGCACGAATGAACGATCGTCTCAAGGCCCTGGCTGACGCCGGGGTGTCCATCTGGCTCGACGACCTCTCCCGCGAACGACTGGAGACCGGCAACCTGGCCGACCTGGTGAAGAACAGCCACGTCGTGGGCGTCACGTCCAATCCGGCCATCTTCCAGACCGCCCTGGCCGACGGCGAGCGCTACGACCCGCAGGTCCGCGAGCTCGCGGCCGCGGGCGCCGACGTCGACAAGGCCACCCAGGTCATCACCACCGACGACGTGCGCGACGCCTGCACGGTCATGCGACCGGTCTTCGACGCCACCGACGGGGTCGACGGGCGGGTCTCGATCGAGGTGTCCCCCGGGTTCGCCCACGACACCGAGGAGACGGTCAAGGAGGCCGCCGAGCTCTGGCGGATCGTCGACCAGCCCAACCTCCTCATCAAGATCCCCGGCACGAAGGAGGGGTGGCCGGCCATCACGGAGACCATCGCGGCCGGCATCTCCGTCAACGTGACGCTGATCTTCGGCCTCGAGCAGTACCGCAACGTCATGGAGGCCTACGTCGCCGGGCTCGAGAAGGCCGCCGACAACGGCCACGACCTCGCCGACATCCACTCCGTGGCCTCCTTCTTCGTCTCGCGGGTCGACACCGAGATCGACAAGCGCCTCGAGGCGATGACCGACGGTCCGGGCACCGACCCCGACCTGCGGGGCAAGGCCGGCGTCGCCAACGCGCGGCTGGCCTTCCAGATGTACGAGGAGTTCTTCCGCGGTGAGCGCTGGGAGGCACTCGAGGCCAAGGGTGCGCGCAAGCAGCGGCCGCTGTGGGCCTCGACGGGCGTGAAGAACCCCGACTACGACGACACGATGTACGTCGTCGACCTCGTCGTCGAGGACACCGTCAACACCATGCCGCAGAAGACCCTCGAGGCGGTCGCCGACCACGGCGAGGTCCGCGGCGACCGGGTGCGTCCCTTCTACGACGACGCAGCGGCGCACATGAAGGCGCTGGCCGACGCGGGCATCGACTACGACGACGTCATCCAGGTCCTCATCAAGGAGGGCGTCGAGAAGTTCGTCGTCGCCTGGGACGAGCTGCAGACCACGCTCGGGAAGTCTCTCGAGGCCGCGCGGGCATGAGTGCGGCTGATCCCACCACGACCGAGGCGTGGGCGCGGCTCGACGCGCTCGCGACGTCGTACGAGCCCGACCTGCGCACCACGCTGACGCCGGAGTGGGTCGACCGCCACACCCTCACCGCCGCCGACCTCCACGTCGACCTGTCGAAGAACCTCGTCGACGGTGACGTGGAGGCGGCGCTCCTCGCGCTCGCCGAGCAGGTCGACGTGGCCGGACGCCGCGACGCGATGCTGGCGGGCGAGCACATCAACGTCACCGAGGACCGCGCCGTGCTCCACACGGCGCTGCGGATGCCCGCCGACGCGACGCTGGTCGTCGACGGGCAGGACGTGGTGGCCGACGTGCACGAGGTGCTCGACCGGGTCTACGCCTTCGCCGAGCGCGTGCGGTCGGGCGAGTGGACCGGCGTGACGGGCAAGCGCATCGAGACGGTCGTCAACATCGGCATCGGCGGGTCCGACCTCGGGCCGGTGATGGCCTACGAGGCGCTCGAGCCCTACCGCCAGGACGGGCTGGAGTGCCGCTTCATCAGCAACATCGACCCGACCGACGCCGGGCAGACGCTGTCGGGGCTCGACCCCGAGACGACGCTCTTCATCGTCTCCAGCAAGACCTTCGGGACCCTGGAGACGCTCACCAACGCCCGGCTCTGCCGGGCGTGGCTCCTCGAGCACCTGCCGTCCGGCGCCGACAGGGACGCCGCGGTCGCCCAGCACTTCGTCGCCGTGTCCACCGCGCTCGACAAGGTCGCCGACTTCGGCATCGACCCCGACAACGCCTTCGGCTTCTGGGACTGGGTCGGCGGCCGCTACTCGATGGACTCGGCGATCGGGCTCTCGCTCGTCGTCGCCGTCGGGCCGGAGCGCTTCGCCGAGCTGCTCGCCGGGTTCCACGCGATGGACGAGCACTTCCGCACCGCACCGCCGGAGTCCAACGTCCCGCTGCGGATGGGCCTGCTCAACGTCTGGTACACCAACTTCCTCGACGCCCACACCCACGCCGTGCTGCCCTACGCGCAGCTGCTGCACCGCTTCCCGGCCTACCTCCAGCAGCTGACCATGGAGTCCAACGGCAAGGGCGTGCGCTGGGACGGCGAGGCCGTGGGCTACGACACCGGCGAGGTCTTCTGGGGTGAGCCCGGCACCAACGGCCAGCACGCCTTCTACCAGCTCATCCACCAGGGCACCCGCCTCGTCCCGGCCGACTTCATCGCCTTCGCGCGACCGGCGTACGACCTCACCGACCGCACCGACGACGGCGAGGTCGACGTCCACGAGCTGCTGCTGGCCAACTTCCTGGCCCAGACCAGGGCGCTCGCCCTGGGCCGGACCGCCGACGAGGTGCGCGCCGAGGGCGTGGCCGACGAGCTGGTCCCGGCGCGGACCTTCCCGGGCAACCGCCCGACCACCTCGATCATGGCCCCGGCGCTCACGCCGTCGGTGCTCGGGCAGCTGATCGCCCTCTACGAGCACATCACCTTCGTCCAGGGCGCCGTGTGGGGCATCGACAGCTTCGACCAGTGGGGTGTCGAGCTCGGCAAGCAGCTGGCCCAGGAGCTGCGACCGGCGATCTCCGGTGACGCGTCCGTGGCCGCCGAGCAGGACCCGTCCACGCAGTCGCTGATCCGCTACTACCAGGAGAACCGAGGCCGATGATGCACGCCAACCCGCTGCGTGACCCGCAGGACCGCCGGCTCCCGCGGATCGCGGGCCCCTGCGGCATGGTGCTCTTCGGCGTCACCGGCGACCTGTCGCGCAAGAAGGTCATGCCCGCGATCTACGACCTCGCCAACCGCGGCCTGCTGCCGCCGGGCTTCAGCCTGGTGGGCTTCGCGCGACGGGACTGGGCCGACCAGGACTTCGCCCAGATCGTCCACGACGCCGTCAAGGAGCACGCGCGTACGCCGTTCCGCGAGGAGGTCTGGAACCAGCTGTCCGAGGGCTTCCGCTTCGTGTCCGGCGACTTCGACGACGACGCCGCGTTCGAGCAGCTGCGACGCACCGTCGAGGAGCTCGACCAGCTGCGCGGCACCGGCGGCAACATGGCCTTCTACCTCGCGATCCCGCCGTCGTTCTTCGGCACCGTCGTGGGCCAGCTCAAGGAGCACGGCCTCGCCGACCCCGGACCCGACCAGTGGCGCCGCGTGGTGGTGGAGAAGCCGTTCGGCCACGACCTGGAGTCGGCGCGCGAGCTCAACCACATCCTCGACCGGGTGTTCCCGTCCGGCTCGGTCTTCCGGATCGACCACTACCTCGGCAAGGAGACGGTCCAGAACATCCTGGCGATGCGCTTCGCCAACAACATGTTCGAGCCGATCTGGAACGCCAACTACGTCGACCACGTGCAGATCACGATGGCCGAGGACATCGGCATCGGCGGCCGTGCCGGCTACTACGACGGCATCGGCGCTGCCCGCGACGTCATCCAGAACCACCTCCTCCAGCTGATGGCGCTGGTGGCCATGGAGGAGCCGGTCGCGTTCGACGCCGAGAGCCTGCGCATCGAGAAGCAGAAGGTCCTCGCCTCGGCGACCCTCCCGCCGCGCCTCGACACCACCACCGCCCGTGGCCAGTACACCGCCGGGTGGGCGGGCGGCGAGAAGGTGCAGGGGTTCCTCGACGAGGACGGCATCAAGAAGACCTCGACGACCGAGACCTACGCCGCGATCACCGTCAACGTCGAGACCCGCCGCTGGGCCGGCGTGCCGTTCTACCTCCGCACCGGCAAGCGCCTGGGCCGGCGGGTGACCGAGGTGGCCATCGTGTTCAAGAGGGCTCCCCACCTGCCGTTCTCGCAGACCGCGACCGAGGACCTGTCCCAGAACGCGCTCGTGATCCGGGTGCAGCCCGACGAGGGCATGACGATGCGCTTTGGCTCGAAGGTGCCCGGCACCGCCATGGAGATCCGCGACGTCAACATGGACTTCGCCTACGGCGGCTCCTTCACCGAGGCCAGCGCCGAGGCCTACGAACGCCTCATCCTCGACGTGCTGCTCGGCGACCCGCCGCTGTTCCCGCGGCACGAGGAGGTCGAGCTCTCGTGGAAGATCCTCGACCCGGTCATGGCCCACTGGGCGAAGAAGGGCAAGCCCGAGCCCTACGACTCCGGCACCTGGGGCCCGTCGTCCGCCGACAAGATGCTGGCGCGCGACGGCCGCACCTGGCGGCGGCCCTGATGTCTGACCACGCCGCCGTGCGCCCCGCTCCGTCCGCCCACACCGTCGAGGGGAACCCGAGATGATCGAGCTCACCGACACCAACTCGTCCAAGATCGCCGCCGAGTTCATCCGGTCACGCACCCGCGCGGGCAGCCCGGCGATGGGCATGGTGATGACCCTGGTCATCGTCGCCCCGGAGGAGGACGCGGTCGAGGCGATGGCCGCCGCCAAGCGGGCCTCGCGCGAGCACCCCTCGCGCGTCCTCGGCGTAATCCTCGGTGACGCCCGCGGCGCCGGCCAGGTCAACGCCCAGGTCGGCAGCGGCGACGGCTGGGGCGGTGAGACCGCCCTCATCCGGCTCAAGGGCGAGGTGGTCAAGCACGCCGAGTCGGTGGTGCTGCCACTGCTCCTGCCGGACTCCCCCGTCGCGATCTGGTGGCCGACGTCCGCACCGACCGATCCCGCCACCGACCCCCTCGGCGCGCTGGCGCAGCGGCGCATCACCGACTCCTCCGCCGTCCCGCGCGGCAAGGCCACCGCGATGCTCAACCAGTGCCGCACCTACGCGCCCGGCAACACCGACCTGAGCTGGACCCGGCTCACGCCCTGGCGTGCCCTCCTCGCGGCTGCGTTGGACCAGCACCCGCTCAAGGTGACCGGGGCCAAGGTCACCGCCGAGCGGGTCAGCCCGAGCGCCGACCTCCTCGTGGCCTGGCTCAGCGACCGCCTCAAGGTCGACGTCGCCCGCGGCACCTCCGACGGCCCCGGCATCACCGAGGTCAGCATGGACACCAAGGAGGGCCCCATCCGCATCGCGCGGGCCGACGGCCGGCTCGCGACGTTCACCTCGCCCAACCGCCCCGACCGACCGGTCGCGCTCAAGCGCCGGGAGGTGCCGGCGCTGCTGGCGGAGGAGCTGCGCCGCCTCGACGAGGACGACGTCTACGCCGAGGTCACCGCCCACCTGGTCAAGATGAGGAGCACGAAGTGACCGACGTCCACGTCCGCCGCCACGACGACGCCGACGTCCTCGTCGGCGACGTCGCCTCCGCCCTCCTCGACCGGCTCGAGGCCGCGCAGGCCCGCGGCGAGGTGCCGCAGATCGGCCTCACCGGGGGCAGCATCGCCGAAGAGCTGCACCGCGAGCTCGCCCGCCGCGCCCCCGACTCCGCCGTCGACTGGTCCCGGGTGGTCTTCTGGTGGGGAGACGAGCGCTTCGTGCCTGCCGACTCCCCCGACCGCAACGCCCGCCAGGCGCGCGAGTCGCTCCTCGACCACGTCCCCGTCGACCCGGCCAACGTCCACGAGGTCCCGGCGAGCGACGAGGTGGCGACCGCGGAGGACGCCGCCGCTGCCTACAGCGAGGCGATGCGCGAGCACGGCGTGGGATTCTTCGAGGTGCTGATGCTGGGCATCGGTCCCGACGGGCACTGCGCGTCCCTGTTCCCCGGCCATCCCGCGCTCGAGGCGGGCGACGCGATTGCCGTCGCCGTCCACGACTCCCCCAAGCCACCGCCCGACCGGGTCAGCCTCACCTTCGAGGCCATGGAGCGCTGCCGCGCGGTGTGGTTCATCGCCAGCGGCGAGGGCAAGGCCGAGGCCGTCGCGCGCGCCCTGGCCGACGACGGTTCGGTGACCGAGACGCCCGCCCGCGGCGTACGCGGTGACGAGACCGTCTGGTGGCTTGACGAGGCCGCCGCCTCCGCCCTCTGACACGCCGACCGGGCACTTCCTCGCGCTAGTGCACGCTGACCGGGCACTTCCTCGCGCTGGCGCACGCTGACCGGGCACTTCCTCGCGCTGGCGCACGCCCACCGGGCACTTCCTCGCGTGGGTCAGCGGGCGAGATCGATGACCGTCGCGCTGCGGACGGCGTACGACGCCCGCGCAGCCGCGAACCCGCGCCACAGGCGGTCACCCGCGCCCAGGTCCCTGCCGTAGACGTCGTCCCGCACGAACACGTCCATCGCCCACATGCGGTGGGAGGCCAACCATGCGAGTCGAGCCTCGTCGAGCTCCTCGACGTCGTCGCCGTGGAATGCCTCACCGAAGTACTCAGCGCCATATCGGACCTCGACGCTGCCGAGATCGATTCGGTACAGCGGTGTGCCATCGTCGGCGTGCTCCCAGATCTGCGTCTGCGGCGGCACCGGGATCCCGGACTCGTGCCAGTGCAGCCGGAGCGCGCTCTCTGGTGGGGACTCCGCCCCCGCGTCGGCCAGCGGTGCGAGGCGCCGCAGCTGCACCACGCCCCGATGGCCCTTGAACCGGTCGATCTCGGTCAGCAGCTCCGCGTGATCGACGCCGAGACGCAGGAACCCGTCGATCGCGCCGAGGGCGTCGTACCTCCACAGCAGGCGACCGAGGTCGCAGGCCGTCCGCAGCGGGGTGGTGATGCGCAACGAGCCGACCTCCTCGACGTCGCGCGCGGCCAGGTCTCGGATGCCGCTCGTCACTCCAGACCGGCGCATGCGGCTGGCGTTGGCGCTGAACAGGTCGAGCGACGGCATGGAGTGGATGGCGCTCCTCGGCAAGGCGTCCACGCCGTGCACCCACGCCGCTGTGCGATCGACGACGATGACGTGCGCAGGTACCACCAGGCTGATCGCCGACACGCGCAGGCGCAGTGAATCAGGGACCTGGGCTGCCACGAACACCCCGCGGACGAGCGGGCGGAGGAGCCCGCGGCAGACCAGCTTGTGGCGCAGGCTGGCCGGCACGCCGAAGGCTTCCGCCTCGCTCGCCGTGAAGGGACGGTCTATCGGGATGGGAGCAGCGGCATCGAGAAGCGCGACGTCGCGACACCAGGTGGGCAGCAGCGGCATGCAGCGAGCCTGCCGGGATCGCCGACGTCGTGCAGTCCGTCATCCACAGCGGCGCGTACCAGCGCGACGAAGTGCCCGGTCGGCGCGTTCCAACGCGAGGAAGTGCCCGGTCAGCGCCTTGCAGCGCGAGGAAGTGCCCGGTCAGCGCCTTGCAGCGCGAGGAAGTGCCCGGTCAGCACCTTCCAGCGCGAGGAAGTGCCCGGTCAGAAGATGATCTCGCCGGCCTTGCGGCGGCTGCGCAGGAGGGCGACGGCCTCGTCGAGGATGTCGGCCGCCTCGGTCTCGCTCCGCCGCTCCTTCACGTAGGCGAGGTGCGTCTTGTAGGGCTCGATCTTGGGCGCCGGGGGCGGGTTCTCCGAGTCGAGGCTCGCCGGCAGCCCGCACTTGGGGCAGTCCCACGAGTCGGGCACCGCGGCCTCGATCGCGAAGGTCACGACCGACCGGTGGTCGTGGCTGCAGAAGTAGGTGACCGCCTGCCGTGGCGCGGCCTCGCCGCGCTCGGCCTCGCCCATCGGCCCGGCACCGACCCGACTACCGCGGATCGCGTTCCCAGCACCAGCCATGACGACTCCTTCTCAGAAACGCTTAGGGGGTTCAGTTGCCCTGGTAGGCCATGAGCAGGCCCAGGGCGATGACACAGGCAAACCAGATGACGCCGACCCCGATCGTGAACCGGTCGAGGTTGCGCTCAGCCACCGACGATCCCCCCAGACTGCTGCTGACGCCGCCGCCGAACATGTCGGACAGACCGCCTCCGCGCCCCTTGTGGAGGAGCACCAGCAGAATCATGATCGCGCTCGTCAGGACGAGCAGGATGGTGAAGGCCGTAATCACGAGCGGAAGCCTACGTCACACCTCGGACGAACCGGAGAGCGCCTCACAGGACCGGCATGTCGTGGAATCGGCAGATGCCGCCGAACTCATCGACCTGCAGGCTGGCACCCCCGACGAGGCACCCGTCGACGTCGGCCTTCTCCATGATCCCGCCGACGTTGGCGGCCTTGACCGACCCGCCGTAGAGCACGCGTACGCCGTCGGCGGCACCGTCGCCGTGCACCTCACGGATGCGACCGCGGATCGCCGCGCAGACCTCCTGCGCGTCGTCGGGAGTCGCCACCTCGCCCGTCCCGATGGCCCAGACGGGCTCGTAGGCGACCACGAGGCCCGCGACCTGCTCGGCGGTGAAGCCGTCCAGCGAGCCGTCGAGCTGCGTGAGCGTGAAGGGCACATGCTCGCCGGCCTGGCGGACGTCGAGCCCCTCGCCCACGCAGACGATGGGCGTCATCCCGGCGCCGAGGGCCTTGTGGGCCTTGCCGTTGACGAGCTCGTCGGACTCGTTGTGGTACATCCGGCGCTCGCTGTGGCCGACCACGACGTAGGAGCAGCCCAGCTTGGACAGCATCGCCGCGGAGATCTCGCCGGTGTAGGCGCCGTTGTCGTGGACGGAGACGTCCTGCGCGCCGTAGCGGATCGACAGGCGGTCGCCGTCGACCAGCGTCTGCACCGAGCGGAGGTCGGTGAACGGCGGCACGACGACGACCTCGACCTTGCCGAAGTCGTGGCGCTTGTCGGACAGCGTCCAGGCGAGCTTCTGGACCAGCACCACCGCTTCCTGGTGGTTGAGGTTCATCTTCCAGTTGCCCGCCATCAGCGGCGTGCGGCTCGTCTTGCTCTCGGCCACGGTCAGCCCCTCTCGAGTACGGCGATGCCCGGGAGCTCCTTGCCCTCCAGGAACTCCAGCGACGCGCCACCGCCGGTGGAGATGTGCCCGAACGCGGCCTCGTCGAAGCCGAGCTGGCGCACGGCGGCGGCGGAGTCGCCGCCGCCGACGACGGACAGGCCCCCCGACGTCGTGACCTCGGTGAGCGCCTGCGCGACGGCACGCGTGCCCGCTGCGAAGGCGTCGGTCTCGAACACGCCCATCGGGCCGTTCCAGAAGACGGTCCGCGCGTCGGCCAGCGCCGCCGCGAAGGCGGCGGCCGACTCGGGCCCGATGTCGAGGCCGAGGGCGTCGGCCGGGATCTCCGAGGCGGGTACGACGGACGGCTGCGGCTCGCGGTCGTCCGACGGGAACGCCGTGTCGACCACGACGTCGGTCGGCAGCAGGATCTCGACGCCGCGGTCCGCGGCCTCGCTGAGGTAGCGGGTGCAAGTGTCGAGCTGATCGGCCTCGAGCAGGCTCTTGCCGACCTCGTGGCCCTGGGCCTTGAGGAAGGTGAACACCATGCCGCCGCCGATGAGCAGCTTGTCGGCCTTGTCGATGAGGTTGTCGATGACCCCGAGCTTGTCGGAGACCTTCGAGCCGCCCAGGACGACCACGTAGGGCCGCTCCGGCTCCTCGGTGAGGCGCCGCAGCACGTCGACCTCCGCCGCCACGAGCCCGCCCATGGCCGACGGTAGCCGCAGCGCGACGTCGTACACACTCGCCTGCTTGCGGTGCACGACCCCGAAGCCGTCGGAGACGAAGGCGTCGGCCAGCTGGGCGAGCTGGTCGGCGAACGCGCCGCGGACCTCGTCGTCCTTGCTGGTCTCACCGTCGTTGAAGCGGACGTTCTCCAGGAGGGCGACGTCACCGTCCTCCAGCCCGGCGACCGTCTCCGACGCGCTCGCGCCGACGGTGTCGGTCGCGAACGCGACCGGTCGCCCGAGCAGCTCGGATAGGCGACCGGCGACCGGCTCGAGGGAGTACTTCGGGTCGGGCTCGCCCTTTGGGCGGCCCAGGTGAGCGGTGACGACCACCCGGGCACCCGCCTCGGAGAGCTGCGTGATGGTCGGCACGCTCGCGCGGATCCGACCGTCGTCGGTGATGGTGGTGCCGTCGAGGGGCACGTTGAGGTCCGAGCGGACCAGGACGCGCTTGCCCCTCAGGTCACCGAGAGACTCGATGCCAGCAGTGGTCTCGGCCATCGGGGTCAGAGCGAGGTGCCGACGTGGGTGATCAGGTCGGCGAGGCGGTTGGAGTAGCCCCACTCGTTGTCGTACCAGCCGAGGACCTTGACCTGGTTGCCGATGACCTTGGTGAGCGGCGCGTCGAAGATGCAGGACGCCGGGTCGGTGACGATGTCGGTGGAGACCAGCGGGTCGGTCGAGTAGCGGAGGTAGCGACCGTCGGCGGCGGCCTTGACGATCTCGTTGACCTCGTCGACCGACGTCTCGCGGCTGGCCTCGAAGGTCAGGTCGGTGGCGGAGCCGGTGGGCACCGGGACGCGCATCGCGTAGCCGTCGAGCTTGCCCTTGAGCTCGGGCAGCACCAGGCCGATGGCCTTCGCCGCACCGGTCGAGGTCGGCACCATGTTGAGCGCGGCGGCGCGGGCGCGACGCGGGTCCTTGTGGATGTTGTCCTGGAGGTTCTGGTCGGCGGTGTAGGCGTGGATGGTCGTCATCAGGCCCTTGTTGATGCCGAGGCCGTCGTGCAGCGCCTTGGCCATCGGGGCCAGGCAGTTGGTGGTGCACGAGGCGTTGGAGATGACGGTGTGGGCCGAGGGGTCGTAGAGCTCGTGGTTGACGCCCATCACGATGGTGATGTCCTCGTTGGAGGCGGGCGCGGAGATGATGACCTTCTTGGCGCCCGCGTCGACGTGGGCCTTGGCCTTGGTCGCGTCGGTGAAGAAGCCGGTGGACTCGACGACCACGTCGGCACCGATCTCGCCCCACTTGAGGGCGGACGGGTCGCGCTCGGCGAACGCGGCGATGGTCTGGTCGCCGACCTTGATCGACGTGTCGTCGCTGGACACGTCGGCGTCGAGCCGGCCCAGGATCGAGTCGAACTTGAGCAGGTTGGCCAGCGACGCGTTGTCGGTCAGGTCGTTGACGCCGACGATCTCGATGTCGGCGCCCGAGGCGCGCACGGCGCGGAAGAAGTTGCGACCGATGCGGCCGAAGCCGTTGATGCCTACGCGGACAGTCATGATGCCTCCTTGGTGTGGGGGCCTTCGGTGACCCCCGTCGACAGCTGCGGCCTTTGGTGACCACCTCCGACCCTAGCGGGTGCGCCACGGCCCGCGACCCGAGGTCGCCCGCGGTACGGACCAGTAACTTTGGATCGATCCAAGAGCGTCGCCGCATCCACGTCCGCGGCGACCGGTGCATGATGTCCCAGCACTCCGGGTCGGCCGGGTGGCGATCCGACGAGACGGCTAGCAGGGGGTTTCGGTGCAGGACGGGGGTGGCATCGGCGTCCGGTGCTCAGGCGTGGTGCACCTCTACCGGACCTTCGAGGGGCACGACGTCGTCGCCCTGCAGGGCGTCGACCTCGAGATCGCCCCGGGCGAGCGGGTCGCGTTCCTCGGCCCGAGCGGCTCGGGCAAGTCCACCCTCCTCGCGCTGCTCGGCGGCATCCAGCGGCCCAGCGCAGGCCGGATCCTCCTCGGTGACGACGACATCTCGCGCATGGGCGAGCGCCACCTGGCGCGGCTCCGCGCCCGGCGGGTGGCGACGATGCTGCAGGGGGCGACGCGCAACCTCCTCCCCTACACGACGGCACGACGCAACATCGAGTTCGCCCGGGTCGGGATGACGGCCGAGGAGGCCGACCGCGCTCCGGGCGTCAACGACCTGCTCGACCGAATGGGGCTGACCGACCAGGCCGACCAGGTGGTGAGCACGATGTCGGGAGGCCAGCGGCAGCGCCTCGCGCTCGCGTGCGCCGTGGCCACCACACCCGGCCTGCTCCTCGCCGACGAGCCCACCAGCCAGCTCTCCCACGCCGACCGTGACGCCGTGGTCGGGCTGCTCCACGACCTCAACCGCGACTTCGGCACCACCGTCGTGGTCGTCACCCACCAGCCGGAGGTCGCGGCGACCTTCCCCCGCACGGTCACGATGAAGGGCGGCCGGGTCGGCTCGGAGGGTCACCACGGCGCCGAGTACGCCGTCATCGGCAGCGAGGGCGTCCTCCACCTGCCGTCCCACGTCACCACCCAGTGGCCGGCCGGGACGCTCGTCCGCGTCGAGGCCGAGCCACGACGGATCGTCATCACGCACCCGGCCGACGAGACCGGCATCCCGCGGGACGGCCTGCGATGAGCGCCGGGACGGGCGACCTGGTCCTCGACCACGTCAGCTACCAGCCCGGGCCGCTGCTGCTCGACGACGTGTCGGTCACGTTCCCCGCCGGACGCGTCACGGCGCTGTCGGGGCCGAGCGGGTCGGGCAAGACGACGATGCTCTCGATCGCCGGCGGCCTCGTCGCCCCCAGCACCGGCACCGCGACCTACGACGGTCGCCCCACGTGGCAGGGAGACGGCGACCCGCCCCCGGAGATCGCGTTCGTGCTCCAGGTCTACGGCCTGGTCCCGATCCTGTCGGCGCGCGAGAACGTCGCCATCGCCCTCCGGGCGCGCGGGACGTCGTGGACCGACGCCTCCGACCGCGCGGAGGCGGCGCTGGCCCGCTTCGACATCGCCGACCTCGGCGACCGACAGGTCGAGGAGCTGTCCGGCGGCCAGCTGCAGCGCGTGGCCTGCGCCCGGGGCCTGGTCGTGGGCGCCCCGGTGCTGCTCGCCGACGAGCCGACCAGCGAGCTCGACCAGGGCAACGTCTCCGTCGTCCTCGACGCACTGCGCGCAGAGGCCGAGCGCGGCTGCGTCGTCGTGATCGCGACGCACGACCCGGCCATCGTGGAGCTGGCCGACCACCACGTGGCGATCGACGAGGGCCGACTCGCATGACCTCGCGGCTCGTGGCCGGGTGGTGGGCCCGGCGGGGCACCCACCTGCCCCTGGCCGCTGCGATCGCCCTGGTCACCGCGGCGACCGTGCTCGCCGACGGGGGCGGGAGGCCTGCGCTGCTCGCCCCGCTGGTCCTCCTGGCGGCCGGGGTGCTGCCCGGCGCCGGCCTGGCCCTCGGCGCGGCCCGCCGGCAGGAGGCCGCGCTGCTGCGACTGCACGGCCGGAGGGGCGTCGGCTGGGTGACCGCCCTCGTCGCCGAGCCGCTCCTGAGCGCCGTCCTCGGCGGCCTGGCCGGCACGGCGGTGCCGCTGGCCCTCGGCGCCGGGTCCGCCTCCGCGGGGTTGACGGCCGCCGTGTGGCTTGCCGCCACGGTCACCGTGGTGACGGCCATGGTGGTCGCGGTGCGCGGGCCGCTCACCGACCTCCTCCGTCCCGGCGCCGCGGAGCGGGCCCGCAACGCCGGCACGCTCGCGGCGCTGGTGCCGGTAGTCGTCGCGGTGGCGGCTGTCGTCGCGCTCCTGCGCCGCTCCTCGACCGCGCCGGACGTGTGGGCCTTCACCGCGCCGGCCGTGGTGGGTCTCGCCGCGGGGCTGCTGACCACAGCGGCGGTGCGGCTGCTCGCCCGCCGGCTCGCGCAGCGCCCCGGGCTCGGTCCCTCGCTCGCCGGCCACCGGCTCGCGCTCCCGCGCGCCTCGGCCGGCCTGCCGGTGCTGGTCGGGTCCGCCGTGCTCCTCGGCTGCGCCGTCAACACCGCGCTGGCGGTCGACGACTGGGCCCGCGACACCGCCGTGGTCACGTCGCCGACACCGCTCGTGGTGACGTACGACGGCTCGGCCGAGGCGCTGGTCGAGGCGACCCGCGAGGCCGATCCGGAGGGCCGCTGGCTGATGGCGGCGATCCGGGTCTTCGAGGACGACCGACCGGTGTCGCGTCGGGTCTACCTCGACACCGAGCGCTACGAGCAGGTGGTGGGCGACGACCTCGACGGGACCGTCGCCGCCCGCGGCTCCGCGCTGGTCGGCGACCTGGGCACCGAGGCCGCCGCGACGGAGCCCGAGCCCACCAGCAGCGGACGGCGCCTGACCGCGCGCCTGACGCTCGGCGGCCCCCGTCCCCGTGCCCTGCGCCTCGACGTGCTGACCGTCAGTCCGTCCGGGGTGGGTCGCCAGACCGTCTTCGCCCGCCCGGAGCCGGGCCGGGCGACCACCGTGTCCGCCGACCTCGTCCGCTGCGAGACCGGCTGCCGGGTGACCGGCCTCGAGGTCGCGATCGGCTTCCCGTGCGGCGCCGACAGGTGGGCCCAGCCCCGCTGCCAGCGTCCCCCGCTGACGTTCAGCGAGCTCGACCTCGGCGGTCTCGACCTGCTGGCCCGCCCGTGGACGCTCGACGAGCCCGACGACCGGCCCCCGGGTGAGGTCACCGCCGCCCCGGAGCGCCTCCGCGTCCGGCCGAGCAGCGCCGGCACCAGCTACCTCGTCACCGACCGGTCGCCCTGGTCGGTACCGGTCCTCGCGACGGACACCGTCGTGTGGCCCGACGGGCCGGAGGCCCCGACGACGGCCGGCATGGCGCGGCCGGCCCGCGTCCTGGCGACCGCCGACGCGCTGCCCGTCGTGGGCGCCGCGGGCTCGGTGCTCGACCTGGCCACCTCCTCCGTCATGGGCACCGGCACGGTGGCGCGCGCCGAGCTCCTGGTGCTCGCCCACGGCGGCACCCCGGCCGACGTGCTGGCCCGGGTCGGCACGCCCCGACCGGGTTCCGAGCTGTCGCGGGAGGTCGTCCGTGCCGCCGACGACGGCGTGGCGGACAGGTTCGCACTGCTGGCCGCCGGGGGCGCGCTGCTGGGCCTGCTCGCCATCGTCCTGCCGGCCGCGAGGACGCGACGCGAGCGCACCCACGAGCGGGCGGTCCTCCGTCTGGTGGGCGTCCGCCGCGCCGACCAACGCGCCGCCGACCGCCACGGGCTGGTCGTGGTGGCCCTGGCGTCCGGGCTGGCGACCGTCGCGGCGACGCTGCTGGTCGTCGTGTCCCTCTCCGACGCCCTTCCCGTGCTGGCGGCCGGGCCGGGGCAGCTCCCCCTCGACACCGGCCCCCGCCCGCTCGCGATCCTCCTGGCGGGAGCGGTCGCGACGGCGCTCGCCGGCGTCACCACCTGGTGGACCGACCGCGTCCCCGAGCGGGCGAGCCTGCCCGCCCGGCTGCGCGAGGAGGTCACGACGTGATCCGTGTGGCGCTCGACGGACTGCGGTCCCGCGCCCTGCTGTCGGTCGGCACCCTCCTCCTGCTGGTCGTGGCGCTGGGCTCCGCCGTGCTCGGCCCGTCCTTCGCCGCGGCCGTCGGCAACGCGTACGCCGTCACCCGCCTCGCCGAGGAGCGCAACGTGCTGACGGGGCGCACGTGGGAGGTCCGGCCGAGCGGCTCCACCGACGACCCCGCCGCGCTGCTCGACGACACGCTCGCGCAGCTCGTCCTGCCCGAGGACCAGCACGCCCCGACGGCCCAGCTCGAGACCTCACGCGTGCTCGTCTCGCGCTTCCTCGGCGAGGTGATGCTGCTGGCGAAGCCGGACGCCTGCACCCACCTCGACCTGGAGGGACGCTGCCCCTCCGCGCCGGGTGAGGTGGCGGTGCTCGCCGGCGACGCGGAGGAGGACGGCCACGAGCTCGGCGACCGCATCGACCTGGGCGGACGGTTCGGCACGCTGACCCTCGTCGGCACGTATGCCTACCCGTCGGGTCCGACGGTCGCCGCCGACAGGCGGGAGGCGCTCGAGGACTTCTGGTTCGAGCCGGGCCGGCTGGCGTCGGTCCCGGCGACGGTGCGCACGGGCACGGAGGTCCCCCGCCAGCCGGCGCCGTACCTCGTCGCCCCCGAGCAGCTCGCCGGGCTCCCCCCGAGCCTGCTCGTCGTACGGGTGGACAGCCGCATCGACGTGCCGGCGGACCTCGACGCCGCCGAGCTGCCGGCGCTGGCCCGGCGCGCCGCCGCGGACCCGGCCCCCCAGCAGCTCGAGGTCGGCACCGCCGCCGAGATCTCCAACAACGACCTCGACGGCATCGTCGCCGACGTCGACCGCGAGCGCCGGGCGGCGCTCCTCGCCGTGGCGCCGGCCGTGGTCTCCCTCGTCCTCGTCGCCCTGGCCCTCCTCAGCCGCCTCACCTCGGCGGCCGGCGAGCTGCGCGTCCCCGACCTCGCCCTGGCCTCGCTCCGGGGCGCCGACCGACGCCGGACCTGGCTGCTCGCGCTGAGCGAGCCGCTCCTCCTCGTCGTCCTGGCGGTGCCGGTCGGCATCGCGGGCGGGGCGGCACTCACCTGGGCCCTGGTGCGCTCCTGGTTGCCGGCCGGCGTGCCGGTGCCGCTGCCGCCCTACGTCGTGGTCGCCTGCGCCGCGGTCGTCGCCTGCGCGGTCGCGGTCTGCGTCGTCTCGACGCGCGCGGTGCTCGCCCGCAGCCTCGCCGACCAGCTGAGCGGCCAGGCCCGCCCCCGCCCGGCGGGTCGTCTCGCGGTGCTGGGGTCGGTGGCGCTCGTGGCACTGACCGTCGTCCTCGTCGTGGCCGCCCTCACCCGCCCCTCGGGCGGTGCCACCGACGCGGCGGACCTCGCGCTGCCGCTGCTGATCGCGGCCGTGCTGGGCCTCGGTGCGGCCGGTGGGGCGCGCGCGGCCGCACGAGCGCTCGCCCGGCGCCCGGCACGCGGCGTCGCCGGCTTCCTGGCGGTCCGGGCGGTCGCGCGGCGCGCGGTCGGCACGTTGGTCGTGCTCCCCCTGACCATCGCCATCGCCGTCGTCACCTTCGGCGCCGGCACCTTCGACGCGGCCGCCGCGTGGCGGGGCAGCGTCGCCGCCACGCAGGCCCCGGCCAGCACGGTCTGGTCGAGCGAGCTGCCGATGCGCGAGGCCGTGGCGCTCACCCGCCGCCTCGACCCCGACGGCCGCTGGCTCATGGCCACCGGCACCTGGAACGCCCAGGACGGCGTGTACGTCGTCGCCGACGCGCCCCGGCTGCCCACCGCCTCGCTGTGGGACCCGTCGTGGACGCCCGGTCGCAGCGTCGACGACGTGGTCGGCCTCATCACCCGTCCGTCCCCGCCCGCGCTCACCGGCACCCGCCTGCGCCTCGACCTCACCGTGCCCCGGGACGCCGGCGAGGTCACGGTCGAGATGCGGCTGCGCACCTCCGGCGGGAACGACTTCAACGCCTACGTGGGACCCTTCGCGGCCGGCACGTCCACCGCCACCGAACGCGTCCCCTGCGACAAGGGCTGCACCGTCGAGGGCCTCGCCCTCGCCGGACCGGCCGGCCTGCCCACGGAGCTCGCCGGGGACTACGCCGTCGGCCCACTGGCGGTCGACGACCGCCCGGCGTCCGAGGTCCTCACCGAGGGCGACTGGCAGCTCGTCGACGCGGGCATCACCCAGGCCGCGCAGGAGGTCGACGTCACCGCGACGGGACTCGTCGTCACCGCCGAGGGCAGCGGCAAGGCCGGCCTCACGTCCGGAACCGGCGGGCTGCGCCCCGTGGTGGCCGGGCGCGAGGCCGTCGACCGGCTCGGTCGCGTCGCCGCCGGTGCCGCGACCTCCACGGTCGGTGGTCCCCCGCCGTCGGAGGCCGCGCTCGTCGCGGAGAGCGTCCCCTTCCTGGGCCCCGAGGGCGTGCTGATCGACTACGCCGTCCTCACGACCAACCGGACGGTCTACGAGGAGGAGTTCGAGGTCCGGGTCCTGGCCGCGGCGGACACCCCCGAACGGATCTCGACCGAGCTCGCGCGCCGGGGGCTGGCGGTCGAGCGCCTGCACGCCCAGGAGCGCGAGCGGCTCGATGGCACGGCGTACGCCCTCGCCCTCCGCCTCTACCTCGTCGCCGCGGTCCTCGTGCTGCTGATGGCGGTGGCCGGGCTCGTGGTCACCACGGCGATCCAGCTGCCGGGGCGCCGGATGGACGCCGCGGCGCTCAGCGTCGTCGGCGTACGACGCCGCTCCGTTCTGCTGGCGGTCGGCGTGGAGCAGGTCGTGGTGCTCGGCGCCGCGGCCGTCGCGGGCCTGCTGGCCGGGGCGGCCGCCCAGCTCATCGTGCTGGGCCGCATCACCCTCGGGCAGGTCGAGGAGGCGTCGTGGCCGCGGGTCGTCGCTCGGGTCGACCCCGCGCTCCTGAGCGCGACCGCGCTGGTCGTGGCCGTCCTGCTCGGCACCGTGGCGCTGCTGAGCGCCTGGGCGACCGTACGACGTGCCCGCGGCGCCTCGCTCCGCGAGAAGGCGCGCTAGCGACCCCGTCGCCTCAGGCGTCCTCGGCCAGCATCTCCGGGGTCAGCGACGACTCGGTGTCGGGGATGCCCAGCTCCTCGGCGCGCTTGTCGGCCATCGCCAGCAGACGGCGGATCCGGCCGGCGATGGCGTCCTTGGTGAGGACCGGCTCGTGCAGCTGGCCCAGCTCCTCGAGCGAGGCCTGCTTGTGCTCCAGGCGCAGGTGTCCGGCCTGGCGCAGGTGGTCGGGGATCTCCTCGCCGAGGATCTCCAGGGCCCGCTCGACGCGCGCGCCGGCGGCCACGGCGGCGCGCGCCGAGCGGCGGAGGTTGGCGTCGTCGAAGTTGGCGAGCCGGTTGGCGGTGGCGCGCACCTCGCGGCGCATCCGGCGCTCCTCCCACGCCATCAGCGACTCGTGGGCGCCGAGCCGGGTGAGCAGCGCGCCGATCGCGTCGCCGTCACGGATCACCACGCGGTCCACGCCACGCACCTCGCGCGCCTTGGCGGAGATGCCGAGGCGACGGGCGACGCCGACGATGGCGAGCGCGGCCTCGGGGCCGGGGCAGGTGATCTCCAGCGAAGACGAGCGGCCGGGCTCGGTGAGCGAGCCGTGGGCGAGGAAGGCACCGCGCCACGCGGCCACGGCGTCGCACCCGCCGCCGCTGACCACCGCCGGCGGAAGCCCCCGCACGGGGCGGCCGCGCTGGTCGAGCAGGCCGGTCTGGCGTGCGAGCGCCTCGCCGTCCTTGGTGACGCGCACGATGTAGCGGCTGCCCTTGCGGATCCCGTTGCCCTGGACCATCACCACGTCGGACGGGTGGCCGTAGACCTCGGCGATGTCCGTACGCAGCCGGCGCGCCGCGGCGCCGGTGTCGAGCTCGGCCTCGACGACGATGCGGCCGCTGACGATGTGCAGGCCGCCGGCGAAGCGGAGCATGGACGCCACCTCGGCCTTGCGGCAGCAGGTCTTGGTGATCTGGGTGGAGGCGAGCTCTGCCTTCACCTGTGCCGTCATAGCCATGGGGCGCATCCTGCCACGTAGGTCAACGACCCTCGACGGCTTCGGTCGGGCCTCACCCGTGGGCGTGACTCAGGCCTCGTCCACGACCTGCCGGAACGCCTCCGCCAAGCGGTCCGGATCGTGGCGCGGCTCACCCGGGACCGCGATGTCGGCGACCACCAGACGGGCCCCGCGAGCGGCGACCTCACGCTCGAGCCGCTCGTGGTCGTCGGCCAGCGCGGACGCGTCCACGAGCACCGCGTGGACGGTGAGGTCGGGGGCGTGCTCGAAGAGCGCTGCCAGGTGGTCGACGGGGCCGAAGCCGGTCGTCTCCCCCGCTTGCGCCTCGAGGTTGAGCACGACGACGAGCCGGCCCGCGGTCTCGGCCAGCGCCCGGCGCAGGCCGGGCACCATCAGGTGCGGGATCACCGAGCTGAACCACGACCCCGGGCCGAGCACGACCCACTCGGCGGCGAGGATGGCGTCGACCGCCTCGGCGCAGGCCTGCGGGTCCTCCGGGACGAGGGCGACCGACTCGATGCGCCCGGCGGTCGTGGCCACCTCGACCTGACCGCGTACGACGGTGACGGCCGCGGGGTCGTCCTCCTCGACGCCGCGCACCCGCGCGGTGATGTCCATCGGCGTGGTCGCCATCGGCAGCACGCGACCGTGGGCGCCCAGCAGCCGCCCGACCCAGTCGAGGGCCCGCACCGGCTCCCCCATGAGCTCCCAGAGCCCGACGATCAGCAGGTTTCCGACGACGTGGCCGTTCATCTCCCCCTGGCCGGCGAACCGGTGCTGCAGGACGTCGGCCCAGGTGCGGCCCCACTCGTCGTCGCCGCACAGCGCGGCGAGGGCCATCCGCAGGTCGCCGGGCGGCAGCACGCCGAACTCCCCGCGCAGCCGCCCCGAGGAGCCGCCGTTGTCGGCGACGGTCACGACCGCCGTCAGGTCGTCGATGGTGAGGTCGTCGTGGAGCCGCCGCAGCGCCGACAGGGTCGCGAACAGGCCGTGCCCGCCGCCCAGGGCCACCGCGGCCTGCGCGGTGTCGCGGGCCACGTCACTCCCTGCCGAGGTCGCGGTGGGCGGTGCTGACGTCGTAGCCGGCGTCGCGGAGCAGACCCGCGATCGCCTCGGTCATCGCGACGCTGCGGTGCTTGCCGCCGGTGCAGCCGACGGCGACCTGCATGAACCGCTTGCCCTCGGTGAGGTAGCCCTCGGCGACGGTCCTGAGGACGGGGAGGTACTGCTCGAGGAACCGCCCGGCACCGGGCTGGGAGAGCACGTACGCCGACACGTCGGGGTCGCGGCCGTTCTGCGGGCGCAGCTCGGGGACCCAGTGGGGGTTGGGCAGGAAGCGCATGTCGGCCACCCAGTCGGCGTCGACCGGGATGCCGTACTTGAAGCCGAAGCTGATGACGGTGACCTTGAGCCGCGTCGAGGCGGCGGTGCCGAACAGCTCGGCGATGCGGTCCTGCAGCTGGTGGACGTTGAAGTTGGTGGTGTCGAGCAGCACGTCGGCGTCGCCGCGGATGTCGGCCATCACGCCGCGCTCGCGCTGGAGGCCGTGGAGGAGCCGGCCGCCGCCCTGGAGCGGGTGCGGCCGGCGCGCGGCCTCCTGGCGCCGCACCAGCACGTCGTCGGTCGCCTCGAGGAACAGCAGGGTCGTCGGCCGGCCGGTCACCTGCTGGTGGCGGTTGGCCTGCAGCGAGTCGAAGAACGAGCCGGACCTGACGTCGACCACGACGGCGATCGGCTGGTCGATCCCGCGGCTGTCGTCGACGAGCCGGACGACGTCGCGGACAAGGGTGGGCGGGAGGTTGTCGACGACGAAGTAGCCGAGGTCCTCCAGCTCCTTGGCCGCCGTACTGCGCCCGGCGCCGGTCATGCCGGTGACGATGACGAGCTCGCCGGGGGTCGGCTCGGGCATTCAGTCCTCCAGGATCTCGCCGGTGGCGGTGTTGATCGTCGGCTCCTTGGGAGCAGTCTTGCGGGTCGCGTCGGCGTGCGCGACGGCGTCCTTGATGGCCGACGCGGTGCGCGGCCCGATGCCGGGGACGAGCGCGATCTGGTCGACGTCGGCCTCGCGGAGCTTCTTGAGGGACCCGAAGTGCTTGAGCAGCGTCTTGCGCCGCACCTCGCCCAGGCCGGGGACGTCGTCGAGCGCGCTCTCGACCATCGACTTGGACCGCCGGCCGCGGTGGTGGTTGATGGCGAAGCGGTGGGCCTCGTCGCGGATGCGCTGGAGGAGGTAGAGGCCCTCGCTGGTGCGGGCCATGATCACCGGGTCCTCCTCCCCCGGCAGCCACACCTCCTCGAGCCGCTTGGCCAGCCCGCACACCGGTACGTCGTCGACGCCGAGCTCGGCGAGCGCCTGCTGGGCCGCTGCCACCTGGGGCGGCCCGCCGTCGACGACGACCAGCGACGGGGCGTAGGCGAACTTGCGGGGGCGTCCCGTCTCTGGATCGACGAGCATCGGCCCGGAGTCGGTCGAGACCGTCTCGCTCCTGGCCTGCTCGTCGAGGAGCCGCTTGAAGCGCCGGGTGATCACCTCGTGCATCGAGGCGACGTCGTTCTGGCCGTCGACGCCGCGGATGACGAAGCGCCGGTACTCGGACTTGCGGGCCAGGCCGTCCTCGAAGACGACCATGGAGGCGACGACCTCGGTGCCCTGCAGGTTGGAGACGTCGTAGCACTCGATGCGCAGCGGCACCTCGTCGAGGTCCAGCGACTTCTGGATCTCCTCCAGGGCGCGGTTGCGGGTCGTGAGGTCGCTGGCCCGCTTGGTCTTGTGCAGCGCCAGCGCCTGGGCGGCGTTGGTCGCGACGGTCTGCTGCAGGTCGCGCTTGTCACCGCGCTGCGGGACCCGGATGGCGACCTTGCTGCCGCGTCGTTCGGTGAGCAGCTGCTCGAGCACCTCCCGGTCGGGCGGCAGGGCCGGCACCAGCACCTCGCGCGGGATGCTGTCGCCCCCCTCGTCCGCGCCGACGCCGCCGTAGAGCTGGAGCAGGAACTCCTGGACCAGACCGGCGGTGTCGCTGTCGTCTGAGCGGTCGGCGACCCAGCCCCGCTGGCCGCGGATGCGCCCGCCGCGGACGTAGAAGATCTGGACAGCGACCTCGAGCGGGTCCTCGGCCAGGGCGATGACGTCGGCGTCGGTGCCGTCGCCGAGCACCACCGCCTGCTTCTCCAGTGCCTTGGTGAGCGCGCCGAGGTCGTCACGGAGCCGGGCGGCCTTCTCGAAGTCGAGCGCCTCGGAGGCGGCGTACATCTCCCGCTCGATGCGCCGGGTGAAGGCGGTGGTGTTGCCGGCCATGAAGTCGCAGAAGTCGTCGACGATCGCGCGGTGCTCCTCGGGCGTCACGTTGCCGACGCAGGGGGCCGCGCACTTGTCGATGTAGCCGAGCAGGCAGGGCCGGCCGATCTGCGCCGAGCGCTTGAAGACGCCGTTGCTGCACGAGCGCATCGGGAAGACGCGCAGCAGCTGGTCGACGGTCTCGCGGATGGCCCAGGCGTGGCTGTAGGGCCCGAAGTAGCGGGTGCCCTTGCGTTTGGCACCGCGGCCGACCATCACCCGGGGGAACTCGTCGCCGACCGTGACCGCCAGCCACGGGTAGGACTTGTCGTCGCGGTACTTCACGTTGAAGCGCGGGTCGAACTCCTTGATCCAGCTGTACTCCAGCTGGAGTGCCTCGACCTCGGTGTCGACGACGGTCCACTCCACGCTCGCGCCGGTGGTGACCATGCTGGCCGTGCGGGGGTGGAGGTTGCCGATGTCCTGGAAGTAGGACGAGAGCCGCGGCCGCAGGCTCTTGGCCTTGCCGACGTAGATGACGCGGCCCTTGGCGTCGCGGAAGCGGTAGACCCCCGGCTTGGTCGGGATCGACCCCGGCGCAGGGCGATAGGAGCTCGGGCTGGCCACCCGCCAACCCTACGGGCGGCCCCCGACACCGAAGACCGCCTGGTCACGCATCAGGTGCGTGCGAACGTCAGGCCTCGGTGATCGAGTCGCCGTCGACGGTGATCTCGACCGCGGCCAGGGCAGCCGTCGCCGGCCCGTTGACCGGCGAGCCGTCCTCGAGGGAGAAGCGGCTGCCGTGGCACGGGCACGGGATGTCGCCCTCGCTGCTCGACTCCACGAGGCAACCCTGGTGGGTGCAGACGGCCGAGAACGCCTTGAAGTCGCCCTCGGTCGGCTGGGTCACCACCACCTTGGCGTCGGCGTTGACGAAGCAGCCCCCGACCGGGACGGCCGAGGCGCTCGCCAGCGCCGCGCCGGCGCCGGGGGTCTGCGTGCCGTCGGAGCTGGGCTCCGAGGGTGACGCGTCGCTCGGCGACGGGCTGCTGGACTCCGTGGGGTCGGTGGCCGTCGAGCCGTCGTCGGACCCGCAGGCGGCGAGGACGGGGACACCGACGGCGATCGCCGCCGATCCGGTGAGGGCGCGACGTCTGTTGATGGCGGTCATGGGGCGACCCTAGCCAGCGGACCTGTGAGGAACCTGATGGCCGATCAGGCGGACGTGTCGCCGGCGCTCTTCCTGGCCGGCGACTTCTTGGCCGCGGTCTTCTTCGTGGCCGTCTTCTTGGCCGGTGCCTTCTTCGCCGGTGCCTTCTTCGTCGTCCTCGACGCCGTCGCAGACTTCGCGGCCACGACCTTCTGACGCCGCGGCGCACCCGGCTGCTCGGCACCACGACCCTCGAGGATCGGGGCGAGGAACGAGCCGGTGTGGCTCTCGGCCACCGCCGCGACCTCCTCCGGCGTGCCCTCCGCCACGACCGTGCCGCCGCGCGAGCCGCCCTCCGGACCCATGTCGATGATCCAGTCGGCGGTCTTGATGACGTCGAGGTTGTGCTCGATCACCAGGACCGAGTTGCCCTTGTCGACCAGGCTCGACAGCACGCCGAGCAGCTTGCGGATGTCCTCGAAGTGGAGGCCGGTCGTCGGCTCGTCGAGGACGTACACCGTGCGGCCGGTGGAGCGCTTCTGCAGCTCGCTGGCGAGCTTGACGCGCTGGGCCTCACCGCCGGAGAGCGTCGTCGCGGGCTGCCCGAGGCGGACGTAGCCGAGGCCGACCTCCTCCAGCGTCTTCATGTGGCGGGCGATCGCGGGCACCGCGGCGAAGAACTCGGCGGCCTCCTCGATCGGCATGTCGAGGACCTCGGCGATGGTCTTGCCCTTGTAGTGGACCTCGAGCGTCTCGCGGTTGTAGCGGGCGCCGTGGCACACCTCGCACGGGACGTAGACGTCCGGCAGGAAGTTCATCTCGATCTTGATCGTGCCGTCGCCGGAGCACGCCTCGCAGCGTCCGCCCTTGACGTTGAAGGAGAAGCGGCCCTGCAGGTAGCCGCGCATCTTGGCCTCCGGTGTGGAGGCGAAGAGCCGGCGGACGTGGTCGAAGACGCCCGTGTAGGTCGCCGGGTTGGAGCGCGGGGTGCGGCCGATCGGCGACTGGTCGACGTGGATCACCTTGTCGACGTGCTCGAGGCCGGTGATCTTGGTGTGGCGACCGGGGACGGTGCGGGCGTTGTAGATCTGCTTGGCCAGGGACGTGTAGAGGATGTCGTTGACCAGCGTCGACTTGCCCGAACCCGAGACGCCGGTGACGGCGGTGAAGACGCCGAGCGGGAAGCTGACGTCGACGTCCTGCAGGTTGTGCTCGCGGGCGCCGTGGACCGTGAGCTCGCGGCCCTTGGTGCGCGGACGGCGCACCGCGGGGACCGGGATCTCGCGGCGGCCGCTGAGGTATTGGCCCGTCATCGAGTCCGGGTGGGTGAGCAGGTCCTCGACCGTGCCGGAGTGGACGACCTGGCCGCCGTGCTCGCCGGCACCGGGACCGATGTCGACGACCCAGTCGGCGACCCGGACGGTGTCCTCGTCGTGCTCGACCACGATCAGTGTGTTGCCGAGCTCCTTGAGCCGGAGCAGGGTCTCGATGAGGCGCTTGTTGTCGCGCTGGTGGAGGCCGATCGAGGGCTCGTCGAGGACGTAGAGGACGCCGACGAGGCCGGCACCGATCTGGGTGGCGAGGCGGATCCGCTGCGCCTCACCGCCGGAGAGCGAGCCGCTGGGCCGGTCGAGGGAGAGGTAGTCGAGGCCGACGTCGAGCAGGAACTGCAGGCGCTCCTGGATCTCCTTCAGCACCCGCTCGCCGATCTGGCGCTCGCGCACCGACAGGTCGACGGTGCGGAGGTAGTGGGCGGCCTCGTTGATCGGCAGCGCGCAGACCTCGGCGATGTTCTTGCCGCCCTGGTCGCGGGCGCCCAGCGTGACGGACACCGAGACCGGCTTCAGGCGCGTGCCGCGGCAGGCCGGGCAGGGCACCTCGCGCATGAAGCCCTCGAACCGCTCGCGGCTGGTGTCGGACTCGGCCTCGCGGTGGCGACGCTCGACGTAGGGGCGGACGCCCTCGAACGCGGCGTAGTACGCACGCTGGCGGCCGTAGCGGTTCTTGGTGACGACGTGGACCTTGGTCTTGTGGCCCTCGAGCAGGGAGGTGCGCGCCTTGGGCGTCAGCTGCTCCCACGGGGTGTTGAGGTCGAAGCCGAGCTCCTCGCCGAGCGCGTTGACGAGGCGGAGGAAGTAGTCGGCCACGTGCGCGCCGCTCCACGGAGCGATCGCGCCCTCGCCGAGGGTGGCGCCGGGGTCGGGGACGACCAGCTCGGGGTCGACCTCCATCCGGGTGCCGAGGCCCGAGCAGACGGTGCACGCACCGAAGGGCGAGTTGAAGGAGAACGAGCGGGGCTCGAGGTCGTCGGTGTCGATGGTGTGGTCGTTGGGGCACGCCATCTTCTCGGAGAACTTCATCTCGCGACCGGGGTCCTTGGCGTCGAGGTCGACGAAGTCGAAGACCACGAGGCCGCCGGCGAGGCCGAGCGCGGTCTCGACCGAGTCGGTCAGGCGGCGCTTGGACGACTCCTTGACCGCGAGGCGGTCGACCACGACCTCGATGGTGTGCTTGAGCTTCTTGTCGAGCGTCGGCGGGTCGTCGAGGGTGTGGGTCTGGCCGTCGACGCGCGCCCGGCTGAAGCCCTGCTGCTGGAGCTGGCGGAACAGCTCGACGTACTCCCCCTTGCGGCCCCGGATCACCGGTGCCAGCACCTGGAAGCGGCGACCCTCCTCCAGCGCGAGGATGCGGTCGACGATCTGCTGCGGGGTCTGGCGCTCGATCGGCGCACCGCAGGTCGGGCAGTGGGCCCGGCCGGCGCGGGCGTAGAGCAGGCGGAGGTAGTCGTAGACCTCGGTGATCGTGCCGACCGTCGAGCGCGGGTTCTTCGACGTGGACTTCTGGTCGATGCTGACGGCCGGGCTCAGGCCCTCGATGAAGTCGACGTCGGGCTTGTCCATCTGACCGAGGAACTGGCGCGCGTAGGCCGAGAGGGACTCGACGTAGCGGCGCTGGCCCTCGGCGAAGATCGTGTCGAAGGCGAGGCTCGACTTGCCCGAGCCCGACAAGCCGGTGAAGACGATGAGCGAGTCACGCGGGAGGTCGAGGGAGACGTCCTTGAGGTTGTGCTCCCGGGCGCCCCGGATGATGAGCTGGTCGGCCACAGTGGTCCTCGTTCTGGGTCCTCGTCTTGGCGGTGACGATCTGATGGGGACGGAGTCGAACACATGTTCGTCCCAGGGCGGCGTCGCGCGCAAGCCGACGCACCGTTCCACCTTCTCACGCAGCACCGACAGCGGGCCCATCGTCCACCCGGCAGGGTGGAGGCTGGGCAGTCCGTCGAAGTGGCACGATGGGCGGGTGATCGACGTCCCGAGACCCGACCCGGACACCATCGCCCGAGCCGATCGAGCGCTCGTCCGCACGGTCGACGCGCTCTCCGACGCCCAGTATGCCGAGCCGTCCCAACTCCCCGGCTGGACGCGGGCGCACGTGGTGGCGCACCTCACGCTCAACGCCGAGGGGCTCGCAGGCGTGCTGCACGGCGCGCACGTGGGCCATCCGCAGCCGATGTACGCCTCACCCGAGAGGCGCGACGCCGACATCGAGGAGCTCGCCGCTGCCGCCCCAGCCGAGCTGCGTGACCGCTTCCTGGCCTCCACCGCGCTCTTCGGCGAGGCGCTCGCCGCGATGCACGAGCAGGACTGGGAGGGCCGCTTCGAGCGCACCCCAGGAGGGCCCGACTTCGCGCTGCACAACGTCGTGCTGATGCGGCTGCGCGAGGTGGAGATCCACCACGCCGACCTCGGCTGCGGCTACACCGCCGACGACTGGCCCGAGGACTTCCGGGTGATCCTGCTGGAGTCGATGACCAAGCGCCCCTACCCGGCGCCCTTCGACGTGAGACCCACCGACCTCGACCGCGCCTGGCACTACGGCCCACCGCTGGAGAACGACGACGGCGGGACGGTCCCCGTGATCACCGGTACGTCGGCGGCGCTGGGCTGGTGGCTCACCGGCCGCGGCTCCGGCGAGGGCCTCACGTCCGACACGCACGAGCTCCCGGAGGTGGAGTCATGGTGAACGAGTCCTACACAGGCGAGGTCTCCCCCGGCGGCGAGCCCGACGTCCGCCCGCTCGGCGAGCTGACCGTCACCAAGGTCGCCGTGGACCCCGAGATGTCCAACAACTGCTACCTGCTGCACTGCGCGGTGACCGACGAGGTCGTGCTCATCGACGCCGCGGCGGAGCCCGAGCGGCTGCTCGAGCTGATCGGCGACCGCTCGCTGCTGTCGATCGTGACGACCCATCAGCACCGGGATCACCACCGGGCACTGGCCGCCGTCAAGGCCGCGCACCCGTCGGCGCTCGTCGTCGCAGGCGCACCCGACGCCGACGCCATCGAGGAGCAGACCGGCGTCCGCGTCGACCGCCGGGTGGGCGAGGGCGACAAGGTGGCCGTCGGCCCGTGCGACCTCGTCGTCATCCCCGTCGCGGGACACACGCCGGGCTCGATCTGCCTGCTCTTCGACGACCCCGACGTCGCCCCGTCCCCGCACCTGTTCACGGGCGACTCCCTCTTCCCCGGCGGCGTGGGCGCGACCTTCGGCGACGCCGACGCCTTCGCCCAGCTCCTCACCGAGGTGGAGACGAAGATCTTCGACCGGCTCCCCGACGAGACCTGGTTCTACCCCGGCCACGGCGACGACGGACGGCTGGGCGAGGAGCGGCCCCACCTCGCGGAGTGGCGCGAGCGCGGCTGGTAGTCCGTGGCAGGCTTGGGTCATGAGCACGCGTGAGCTGACCCTGGCCGACTTCGAGCAGACCGTGAGCGGTGAGGGCATCGTCCTCGTCGACTTCTGGGCTGCCTGGTGCGGGCCGTGCCGCCAGTTCGCGCCCGTCTACGAGAAGGCGTCGGAGGACAACCCCGACATCGTGTTCGGCAAGGTCGACACCGAGGCCGAGCAGCAGCTGGCGCAGATGGCCGCGATCACCTCGATCCCGACCCTGATGCTCTTCCGCGACGGGATCCTGCTGTTCAACCAGGCCGGCGCGCTGCCGCCGCAGGCCCTGGCCGGCGTGATCGAGCAGGCCCGCGGCCTCGACATGGACGCCGTACGCCAGGAGGTGGCCGCCGCGCAGGAGGCCGCCGCCAACGGCCCGCAGGACGAGGTGGGCCTCGACGAGTTCGCAGCCGCCCACAGCCAGGGGGCCTACGTCCTCGACGTCCGCGAGGCCGACGAGGTGGCCGGCGGCCGCGTCCCCGGTGCGGTGCACATGCCGATGAACGACGTCCCCGCCCGGGTCGCCGAGCTCCCGCAGGACCAGCCGGTCTTCGTCATCTGCCAGGCGGGCGGCCGCAGCCGCCAGGTCGTGGACCACCTCCGGGCGCAGGGCATCGCGGCGATCAACGTCGCCGGCGGCACCGGCGGCTGGGCGCAGCGCGGCTGGCCGCTCGAGGCCTGACGCCAGCCGCGCCTCAGAGCATCCGGCGGAGGACGACCGGCCTGAGGTTGGTCGACAGGTGCGCCGCGAGCGCCACGAAGAACGCCACGTGGGCGCCGACGTGCAGCGGCAGCCAGGCGTCGTCGCCGGTGGCGACCAGCACGATCCCGCTGAGCGGGACGACGACGAGCAGCAGGAGCAGCGCCCGCTCGGTCCAGTGGACCAGGCGTCGCTGGCCGGCCGAGAGGTGCTCGGACCACGGCGGCAGGCCGGCGACCCGGCGCCAGAGCGGACGTACGACGCCCAGCGCCAGGACCGTCAGGCCGAGCGCGAGGTGCAGCTCGGCGAGGTCGAACCCTCCACCGAGCAGGTCGTAGTCGTCGGCGCGGGCCTCGCACTGGTCCTCGAGCCGGTCGAGGCGCTCCTCCTCGGCGTCGCTGGTGTCGCCGCCGCTCCGGTCCTCCCCCGCCGGGTCGCAGTCGCCGTCGAGGTCGAGCAGGTAGCCGACCGCGAGCTGGGCGGCCACGGCGAGCACGGTGAGCCAGTGCAGCGCCTTCTGCGAGGCGCGGTAGCCACGCGCGTCCCCCGTCGTCGTCACGCCGCGATGCTAGGGGCATCGGGCGCGCGAGGAGCGCCGCCACCGTGGGATAACCTCGCCGCGTGCTGATCAGCGACTCGCGCAAGGTGCTCTTCGTCCACGTCCCCAAGACGGGTGGCGTGTCGGTCGAGGAGACCGTCAAGGAGGCCTGCCCCGACGCCCGCAAGGCGCGGATCCCGATCGGCCGCCACGCGACGCTCGGCAAGATCATCAAGACCGAGCCCCAGGTGATCGACTACTGGACCTTCGGCTTCGTCCGCAACCCGTGGGCCCGGATGGTGTCGTGGTACTCCATGATCTCGGCCTGGGACCGCCGGCACGGGCCGAGCAGCGGCAAGCCGCAGGACGTCCGGCACGGCTCGATGCGCGACGGCAACGCGATGTGGCGCGCGGCCGCGGCCTACTCCGGCTTCGACGAGTTCGTGATGCGCGGCACCGAGGAGCTGCCTCGCGTCGGGACGCCGCAGATCACCTACCTCCGCGCCCCCAAGCGCGGCCGGGAGGTCGACTTCATCGGCCGCACGGAGAACTTCGTCGAGGACCTGCAGCGGGTGCAGGTCCAGCTCGGCCTGGAACCGTCGACCCCGGTGCACAAGAACAAGTCGAAGCACGGCACCTACCACGACTACTACACCGACGAGACCCGGCAGCGGGTCGCCGAGGTCTACGCCGAGGACATCGAGCTGTTCGGCTACACCTACGACTGAGCGAGGGTCCGCAGGGCGGTTCCGCGCGCGCCCGACCACTCGCCGGTCGCCTCGAGCCGTCGCCACACCTCGTACTCCGGGGCGAAGTGCGCGACCAGCGCCTCCCGGGTGGCGAAGCCCAGCTCCCCGTGCTCGGCGGTGGAGGCGTTGCGCCGCTCGAAGTCGAGCGGACGGCCGATCCGCTCGCTGAACCAGGCCGACCACACGTCGGGCCGCTCGACGGCGAAGACCCGGTCGACCGCAACGGCGCCCTGCGCGTGGATGAAGCGTGCCGGCCGCCCCTTCGGGACCGGGGCGTCGTCGTGGCCGGCGAGGTAGTGGAGCGCGAACTCCTCGAAGGTCATGTCGGCCGTCGACTGCCGGCTGTCGTCGCGCGCCCGGTAGCGCCACCACGACTCCAGCCAGGAGATCGGCTCGCGGAACATCGTGACGAGCTCGTAGGACTCCCGCGGGTGCCCCTGCTCGGCGAGCTCGTGCGCCCTGGTGTGCACGAAGCCACGTGCCGGCAGGTGCTTGCGTCCCGGCGGCGCGCTGACCACCTCGGTGGCGTACGGCGCCAGCGTCCGCTCGAGGGCGGTGCTCGCCGTCTTGGGCAGGGCGAGGAGCACGAAGTCCCGCCCGGGCCCGAGCTCGAGGAAGGTCATCACCGGCCGATCATCCCGCACCACGCCTGTCACCGGTGCGTGGGCTAGCCTCGCGCCGTGCTGATCTCCGACGCCAAGCGCGCGCTCTTCGTGCACGTGCCCAAGACCGGCGGCGTCTCGGTCGGGGTGGCGTTCGAGCGCTGCTGCCCCGACGCCCGGAGCAAGGCACCCGGCGTCACTCCCCCGCTCGGCCGGCACGCGCCGTACGCCCGGATCCTGCGCGCGGAGCCGCAGACGGCCGACTACTGGTCCTTCGCGTTCGTGCGCAACCCGTGGGCGCGGATGGTCTCGTGGTGGTCGATGATCCAGGACTGGGACCGCGAGTGGGGTCCGTCGAGCGGCCGGCCGCAGGGAGCGGCGGCGACACGGATGCGCGGCAACGACATGTGGCGGGCGGCGGCGGCCTACTCCGGCTTCGACGAGTTCGTGCTGCGGGGCACCGACGAGCTGCCCCGGGTCGGCCGGCCGCAGGTGGACTACCTGAAGGCGCCCGACCGCGAGGTCGACTTCGTCGGCCGCACCGAGCGCTTCGCCGACGACCTGGCCGAGGTCGAACGGCGGCTGGGCGGCGACTCGGTCCACGTGCCGCACCGCAACAAGTCGCCGCACGGCAGCTACCGCGACTACTACACCGACGCGACCAGGGCCAGGGTGGCCGAGGTCTACGCCCCGGACCTCGAGGCCTTCGGCTACACCTTCTAGCGTCGCCCTCCGGCCGGCCCCTTCCGCTGGGGGTCTCCGGGCTGCGACATTCCTCCCGTGGACACACTCGAGGGCTGGACCCGCAGCACGCACACGGCCGACGTCGCCGGCCGGCCGACGACCCACACCGTGTGGCGCAGGGGCACGGGCCCGGGTGTCGTGGTGGTCCACGAGATCCCCGGCATCACCCCGGCGGTGACGGCGTTCGCCCAGGAGGTGGTCGACGCCGGTCACACGGTCGTGATGCCTAGCCTCTTCGGCACCGACGGTGCGCCCGCGAGCGCGGGCTCGATCGTGCGGGCGATCGGCCAGGTGTGCGTCAGCCGGGAGCTCACCAAGCTCCGCGTCGGTGAGACCTCCCCGGTCGCGACCTGGCTGCGCTCGCTCGCCCGCGAGCTCCACGAGGAGCTCGGCGGACCGGGCGTCGGCGCCCTCGGCATGTGCTTCACGGGAGGCTTCGCCCTCGCGATGATGGTCGACGACTCGGTCACCGCACCCGTGCTCTGCCAGCCCAGCACGCCCGCCGCCCTCACCCCCGCGCGGTCACGTGACGTCAACCTCTCCCCCGGCGACCTCGATGTCGTCCGGGGCCGCTGTGCCGCCGGCCAGCAGGTGCTCGGCATCCGCTACCGCTCTGACCCCGCGGTCGGCAGGCGCTTCGACACCCTCACCACCGAGCTCGGCGACGCCTTCATCCGCGTCGAGCTCGAGGGCAAGGGTCACTCCACCGTCACCGAGCACCGCTCCCAAGTGGCCGTCGACGCGGTCCTCGCGTTCTTCGCCGAGCACCTGCACTAGCCGGTCGCCCGCCCACCTCGTTGGCCGAGCAGCCCGCGCGCCAGCTCCTTCCTCGCTGGTCGATTAGCCCGCGAGGAACCAGCGGGCGTATCGACACCCGCACACCCTCTGGTTCCTCGCTGGTCGAGTAGCCCGCAAGGTACGAGCGGGCGTATCGAGACCCGCACACCCGCCCTCTTCGCTGGTCGAGTAGCCCGCGAGGAACGAGCGGGCGTATCGAGACCCCCGCGCCCGCCGGCCCCCGCTGGTCGAGTAGCCCGCGAGGAACGAGCGGGCGTATCGAGACCCCTCGCCCGCCGCCCTCGTTGGTCGAGTAGCCCGTGAGGAACGAGCGGGCGTATCGAGACCCGCACACCCTCTGGTTCCTCGTTGGTCGAGTAGCCCGCGAGGAACGAGCGGGCGTATCGAGACCCAGCACCCGCCACCCTCGCTGGTTGAGGAGGGACGAAGTCCTTCCCGAAACGCGTCCGAAAGTCGCCCAGCGACCGTCCACACCCGGGCCGTTTCGACAGCGGCCGCTGTCGGTGGCCCACCGTACAATCGAACACATGATCGAAACGCTGGCAGGGCCCGGAGCAGGTGAGGTCGAGGACCTCACCGCCTCTGGTCTGCTCGCGACGATCAAGGCCTCCCGCGACGTCGAGCAGGCCGAGGCCGCCCGCCAGCTCCTCCTCGCCGCGCAATGGGCCGACCTCCACCCGCCGGAGTCGATCCACGACGCGGCCGTGTTCTCCCTCCCCGCCGGCGGCCGCGAGCACGAAGAACCCATCGCCGGTGAGGGATGCCCGCTCGTGGCCGAGTTCTGCGTCGCCGAGCTCGGCAGCGTCCTCGGGGTGTCGACGACGGCGGCGAAGAAGCTCGTCGGCCACGCCCTCGAGCTGCGCCACCGCCTCCCACGCCTATGGGCACAGGTGCACGCCGGCGCCGTGCCAGCGTGGCGGGCCCGGCTGGTCGCCGAGACCACCATCCACTCGTGCCCGTCACTGACTCCTGAGGCTGCGGGGTTCGTCGACGCGCAGGTCGCGGCCGTGGCGGGGAAGGTCGGCCCCGCCCAGCTCGACCGGCTCGTCGCCGAAGCCATCAAGCGGTTCGACCTCGCCGAGCCTGACCCGACAGCGGACCCGGAGGACGGCTGGCTCCACGTCGACCCCCGCCACGCCAGCATCGACACCCAGGACGTCCACTACGCCGGCACGATGCGGATGGAGGCCGAGCTCGACATCGCCGACGCCCTCGACGTCGACCGCGCCCTCGTCCACGGCGCCGCCACGTTGAAGACACTCGGGTCCACCGAGTCCCTCGACGTCCGCCGGGCCAAGGCCCTCGGTGACCTGGCCCGCACCCAGACCGCGCTGGACCTCCACACCCGAGGCACCGGCACCGCGGCCCAGACCACCGCCACCAGCACCGACACCAGCACCGACACCAGCACGAACCCCGACACCAGCACCAACAGCGACAGCGACACGGGCGCCGACCCGCAGCGCCTGCCGGCCGCGCGGGAGGTCGTGCTGCACGCCCACTTCGCCGCCCACCTCGACGGACTGTCGACGGTGTTCGGTCCCACCGGACGGCTCGAGGAAGGCCAGCGGCTGGTCCTGCTCGACCAGATCAAGTCCTGGTGCGCCGACACCCGCACCAAGGTCACCATCAAGCCCGTCATCGACCTCAACACCCAGCTGGCGACCGACGCCTACCAGGTGCCGGACAAGATGCGCGAGCAGGTCATTCTCCGCGACCGCACCTGCGTCTTCCCGTGGTGCACCCGCCCCGCGCGGCGAGCCGACATCGACCACGTCATCCCCCACGACCCCGACGCCGAAGCCGAAGGCCGACCCCAACCCGGACCCACCGCCACCTGGAACCTGGCCTGCCTGTGCCGCTCCCACCACCGGCTGAAGACGCACTCGGCCTGGCGCTACGCGATGGTCGCGCCAGGGGTCTTCGAGTGGACCAGCCCCCACGGGCACGGCTACCGCCGCGACCACACCGGCACGAGCTCGATCGACCCACCGCCCACCAGGTCGGCCGACCCGCCGGACCCGCCCGGCATCCCACGCCCCCGCCGACCATGACCCCGCCCCGCACCCCGCCACCACCCAGGTAGCGGGGCCACAGGCACGTGCAGGGAGGGTTCGCCTGGCCCTGCGGACCGACTCACTCGATGAGCAGCAGCTCCAGCCGACGTCTGGTGACTGAATCCACGCCGGCCGCGGTGAGGTAGGACTGCGCATCGAAGGTCTCGACCCAGTCGAGCAGGGCCGGACGGCGGTCGTCCAACGCCGCGTCGAGCTCGTCCCCGGTCCACACCTCGCCGGCAGAGGACACCCACTCTCCAGCGACCTGGTCGAAGGACCACCCGTGCCCGCGGTGCTCTGCTGCGCCACGAAAACCCGCCTCGTAGTTCGCCACGATCGACGCGGAAGCGGCCCCTGCGAGCAGCAGCAGGAGCGAGCCGATCATGCCAGTGCGGTCGCGTCCCCCGGCACAGTGGATGAGGACGGGAGAGGTGGCTCGTACGACCACGTCGAGCACGCGCGAGATCTTCTCCGGGTACATCTGCATGTTGGTGGTCCAGGAGCAGGGGTGATCGAGCCACGGCCCGCACTGCCGCAGGAACTCCGCGTCGCGCGGGTTCTCGGTGGGGGCGTTCACGAATGTGATCCCGGCCGTGGCACCGGCGTCGAGGACCGGATGCTCACTGGTCCGGCCGATCTCCATGTCGTTGCGCAGGTCGACGACGGTCGTCACCCCAGCCTGACGCGCATGGACCCATCCACGTCCCGTGATCCACTCGTGCGCGGCCGACCGATAGATCCGGCCACGCGCGGTCTCGCCTCCCGCAACGAGCGCAAGTCCGCCCAGGTCGCCGACGTTGCGGGCCCCGTCCCACAGGAGCGTCACGACAGGTCGACCACGATGATCGTGTGGTTGTCGGGCTCACCGGCGGCGGCCACGGCGTTCGCGACGTCATCGGCGACCTGCTGGGCCGTCACTTGCGAGGCCAGCAGCGCCGCGAGGTCCTCCACGGGCGAGTGGACGCCGTCCGTGGTGAGCACCAGACGGTCCCCGGGCTCGAGCCCGACCTCGACCTCGTCCGGGACGACGCCCGGCCCGAGGGCCCGGTTGAGCAGGTTGAGGTGCGGGTGGGAGCGGGCCTCGTCCGCCGTCAGCTGACCGCTGTCGAGCAGCGCCGCCACCACCGTGTGGTCGTGGGTGACCTGCCGCACCTGCTGCCCGCGTACGTGCCACACGCGTCCGTCCCCCACGTGCGTCACCGAGGCGGTACGACCCTCGATCGCCACGGCGGTCAGCGTCGTGCCCGACCTCGGCGCATCGGGCAGGGCGTCGGTGACCTCGGACGCCACGACCGCGACGGCGTCGTCGAGGCCACCCGACTCGTACGCGGCCAGCACCGCGGCGGCGAGGTCGGAGCGTTCGCCGAACCCGTCGGCGACGGCCAGGAGCCCGGGTGTGGCGATGAGTGCGTCCTGCTGGCGCGCCCGGCCGCCCAGGCGGTGACTGGTGCCGATCTCGCTGCGCAGGGTGTGGGTGGAGGTGGTCATGGTGGGTTCCTCGCTCTCGAGCTGATGGACGAGGACGGCGACGATGTCGCGGCGGCTGGACGTGTCCTGCTCGACCTGCAGCCAGTAGGCCTCGACGAGCCTCGCCGCCGCGGCGGGCCGCGCCTGCAGGACCTCCTGGATCCGGACCAGCGGCATGCCGACCAGCCGGAGCGTCGCCACCAGGCGGGCCTGCGTGAGCTGCGCCGGCGCATACCGGCGGTAGCCCGAGCCCGGGTCGACCTCAACCGGCCGCAACAGGCCCAGCTCGTCGTACAGCCGCAGCGCCTTCGGCGTCAGGCCCGACTCGCGGGCGAAGTCGCCGATCGTCCAGAGGTCCGTCGTCATCGTCCCCATCCTCCCCGGTGTCCGTCACCGGTGCGACGACCCTGCGGCCTCCCGTCGGGGCAAGGTCAACAACCCGGTCGCACCCGTTCGCCCGGCGGGTCTACGTTGCCCCCATGCCGTCCTTCGTGAAGTCCGTGACCTTCGACTGCAACGAACCCCTGGTCGTGGCGGCGTTCTGGGCTGAAGCGCTCGGTTCCGACGTCGACGAGGAGAGCAGGGCTGAGCGGGCTTGGGTCGAGCCTGCGGGCTGGGGTGGCCCGAACCTCTGGTTCCAGAAGGTGCCCGAGGGGAAGTCGGCCAAGAACCGTCTGCACTTCGACCTCCGCGTGATGGGCCCGCTCGAGGCCGAACGAGACCGGCTGGCCGCACTGGGCGCCAGGGTGATCGTCGAGCGGGACGAGCTCGTCGTGATGGCAGACCCGGAGGGCAACGAGTTCTGCCTGGAGACCTGAGCGTCAGTCCAGCGAGGCGATCAGCCGCTGCACGGTCTCGAGCGCGCCGCGGGAGGTCTCGGGGGCGGTGTCGCGGTAGTAGGTCCAGCCGCTGATCGCCGGGGCCAGCGCGAAGCCGCGAGCACGCCGGTAGGCGGCCTCGTCGAGCCCGACGGCCTCCCGGTAGGGCTCGGCGGCCGCGGGCGGGACGTAGCCCCACATCGCGTTCAGCTCGATCGCCGGGTCTCCGCGACCGGCCGCACCCCAGTCGATGACGGCGATGAGATGGCCGTCGCGCACGAGGATGTTGCCGTCGTGGAGGTCGCCGTGGAACCAGCAGGGCTCTCCGTCGTACGCCGGTGCCGCGAGGGCGTCCTCCCACACGGCGAGCACCGCGTCGCGGGAGACCGCGGCGGGGTCCGCCTTCTCCGTCCACTCCCGCACCCAGGCGTCGAGCGCGGGAAGCGGCCCGCCCCTGCCCTCGGTCACCACCGGTCCGTCCATGCCGGGCACCGCGCGGCACGCCCGTACGAAGGCGCCCAGCTCGGCGCCCCACTCCTGCGGGTCGTACGACGACTCGGTCGGGGTCGAGCCCTCGATCCACGGCACGACCGTCCAGGGCCACGGGAAGCCGTCGCCCGGCTCGCCCAGCCCCACGGGGGCGGGGATCGTCACGGGCAGGTGGGGCGCGAGGCGCGGCAGCCACGTGTGCTCGAAGGCCACCGCCTCGGCCGGCCCCGGGATGCGCGGCATCCGGACGAGCAGGTCGTCGCCGAGGCGGAACAGCTGGTTGTCCGTGCCGAGGGGCGGGAGCCGACGTACCGGCAACGAGGACCACTGGGGGAACTGGTCGGCGACGAGGCGCCGGACGGTCTCGTCGTCGGCCACGAGCTCGTCCGCGTGCATCCCCGTCGTCATCACGCAGGACCGTAGCGGGCGCCGGCCATCGAGGCACCTGGGTTTCCGACGCCCGCGCAGGGGTGAGGCGGAGGGATCGGGTCGAGCGGGGTGGGTACGGCGTCGTCGTCCGCACGCCCGTCTCGATGGAGGCACCGATGTTCTTCTTCTTCAGCAACCGTCTCGGCTGCATGGGATCCGTGCTGGTCTCGCTGCTCGTCACCGCGATCCTGGTCGTCGTCTTCGTGCTGTGAGGCATACCGGCGAGTAACATGACGGGCGTGAGCTTCCTGTCGCGCCAGACCGTGATCGCCGCTCTGACCGCCAACGCCCTGCGGCCGCCGCGGGGCCGGCGCAGTGGGCTGTCGTCGTTCGCCGCCGGGTGGCTCTTCGGCGAGACCGCGCCGCAGGTGCTGGCGCTCACCGCACTCGACGCCGCCGCCCACCTGACGAAGGGGCGCCGGCAGGGCGTCCGCGCCAAGGCCGGTCTCGCCCTCGCCGCGGCCAGCACGCTCGGTCTGACCCACATGGTGCGGCAGAGCCACCGGGCCGCCGGCGTCCTGGACGAGGCCCTCGTCGAGGGCCTGGGCGTCGACTACGTCGAGCAGCTCGACGAGGCTCCCGACCCGGCCGACCTGGCCACCACGTGGCGCCGGCTCGCGCGGCCCTTCGACTTCCGCGACGACGCCGTCCGGGTGATCCGCAACCTGCCCTACTCCGAGGCCGGCCGCCGCGGCCACCTCGACATCTACCTCCCCGCGGCCGAGGACGCGATCACGGACGCGCCGGTGCTGCTGCAGGTCCACGGCGGCGCCTGGTCGGTCGGCCAGAAGGAGCACCAGGCCCGCCCGCTCATGAACCGGATGGCAGCCAAGGGCTGGGTCTGCGTCGCGATCAACTACCGACTCTCCCCGCGCGACCCGTGGCCCGCCCACATCGTCGACGTCAAGCGCGCCATCGCGTGGGTGCGGGACAACATCGCCGACCACGGCGGCGACCCCGACTACCTGGTGATCACCGGCGGGTCGGCCGGAGGGCACCTAGCCGCCCTGGCCGCGCTGACGCCGGGCGACCCGGAGTTCCAGCCCGGCTTCGAGGACGCCGACACCTCCGTGCGGGCGGCGGTGCCGTTCTACGGGGTCTACGACTTCGCCGGGTCGACCGGTCTCGCCAACGCGATCGAGATGCGCGACGCCTTCCTCGGCCCGCGCGTCCTCCAGACGACGTGGGAGGACGCGCCGCACGTCTACGAGGCCGCCTCCCCGATCCTCCGCATCACGCCCGACGCACCCGACTTCTTCGTCATCCACGGCGACCTCGACAGCCTCGTCGCCGTCGAGCAGGCGCGGTTGTTCGTCGCCGAGCTGCGTCGCACGTCCGCGAGGTCGGTGGTCTACGCCGAGCTGCCGGGGGCGCAGCACGCCTTCGACGTCTTCCACTCCGTGCGCAGCACCCACGCGGTGCGCGCGGTCGACCGCTACCTCACCTGGCACTGGAACACCTGGCGCCAGGGCCTGAGCGCCGACAGCGGGGCCGAGCCCGGGCAGCTCGACGACGCTGCCGGCGGCTCCTCGGTCAGCCCTGGGTGATGAACCCGACCTGGTTGCCCGCCGGGTCGGTCATCAGCGCGAGGGACGTCCCGCCACCGACCTCGGTCACGGGGCGTACGACGGTGCCTCCCGCAGCCTCGACCTCGGCCACCTTGGCGGCGAGGTCGTCGGTCTGCCAGTAGACGACCGGGCCCGTCATGCGGTCGCGCTCACCGGCGGGGTTGAGCCCGATCTCCTGGCCGTCGAGGTTGAACCCCACGTAGTAGGGCGTCTCGGTGTGCGGCTCGGCGCCCCAGGCGGTGCGGTAGAACGCCGTCGCGGTCTCCAGGTCCGGGGCGGGGATGACGATCGTGTGGTTGCTCATGACTGCTCCTCTGTGGGTGGGTGTGCCTTCACCCACCCGACGTGTGCCAGGACGTCGGTGTGACCGCACTAGGGTCGTCTCCCGTGATGCCCGCCGACCTGCTCGCCCACGCCCGCGCCGCGAAGGGCTTCATGCCCGAGGACGAGGGCGAGCTGCTGCACCGCTGGGCGCGTGAGCGGCTCCCGCACGGCCCGGCGCTGGAGGTCGGGACCTACTGCGGCAAGTCTGCCGTCTGGCTCGGCGCGGCCGCCCGCGAGGTCGGCGGCACCGTGTTCACCGTCGACCACCACCGGGGCTCCGAGGAGAACCAGGCCGGCTGGGAGCACCACGACGACAGCCTCGTCGACCCCGACCTCGGCCTCATGGACACCCTGCCGACGTTCCGCCGGACCATCGCGGCTGCCGGGCTGGAGGAGCACGTGGTGGCGGTCGTCGGCCGCTCCGAGACGGTGGGCGCGTGGTGGCGCACGCCGCTCTCGCTGCTGTTCATCGACGGGGGTCACGGGGTCGAGCCCGCGCGGACCGACTTCCGCACCTGGCCGCGCTGGGTCATGGCGGACGGGGTGCTCGTCATCCACGACGTCTTCCCCGACCCGGCCGACGGCGGCCGGCCGCCGTACGAGGACATCTACCTCCCCGCGCTCGCCAGCGGCGCCTTCACCGAGGTCGACGTGGTCGGCTCGATGCGGGTGCTACGCCGTACGACCGGCGGCGCCGGCGACCCGCTCGGCTGACCCGTCGGGGGACGGGCAGCCGCACTCCAGGCCGATCTCCGCGAAGTCGGCACCGAGCGTCGCTCCCCGCATGATGTCGGCGCCGGGGGTGCCCCCGCCGAGTGCGTCGACCGCCAGGACCACCGCGGCCGCGGTGTAGGTCGTCTGCTCGACGGGCCAGTTCACGCCCGGCTCGCCGGGGCCGGAGGGAAGGACGTAGCCCGTCCAGTAGGACCCGTCGGCGGTGCGCAGGTGCTGCATGTCCGCCAGCATCTGAAGGGCCCGGGCGCGGTCGCCGAGGGCGTCGAGCGCCATCACCAGCTCGCACGTCTCGGCTCCCGTCACCCACGGGTTCTCCGACACGCACCGGATGCCGAGGCCGGGCTCGACGAAGATGTCCCAGCGCTCGGCGAGGAGCGCGTGGGCCTCCGGTCCGCGGACCGCCCCGCCCAGCACGGGGTAGTACCAGTCCATCGAGAAGTTCGACTTGTCCAGGAAGAGGTCGCGGTGCTCCCGCAGCGCGTGGGCGAGGCGACCCCCGGCCAGCTCCCACTCGACCTGGGTCTCCCCCACCAGCTCCGCGAGCGCGACGCCGGCGCGCAGCGAGTGGTGGATGCTCGACGAGCCTGCGAGCAGGGCGTCCTCGTTGACCCGCGCGGGCTCGTCGTCGGCCCACTCCTGCGACCAGGCGATGCCCCCGAAGGGCAGCTGCATCGAGACCACGAAGTCGAGGGCGCGCCGCACCGTGGGCCACATCAGGCGGACGAACGCCTCGTCGCGCTCGACCAGCCAGTGGTGCCACGTGGCCACGGCGACGTAGGCCGACATGTTGGTCTCGCCGGAGTGGTCCTCGACCTCGCCCGCGACGACCTTCATCGGCCACGACCCGTCGGCCCGCTGCGTGGCGCGCGCCCACGCGAAGGCGCGCTCGGCGGCGTCGCGCTGCCCGCCGACCATCAGCGCCATCGCCGACTCGAGGTGGTTCCAGACGTCGGTGTGCTCGCCCGGGCACCACGGGATGGCGCCGGACGGCTCCTGCGCCGCCGCGATCGACGCGGCGGTCTGCTCGACCTGGCCGCGGGTGAGGACGTCGGTCATGCCGGCTTGCGGAAGTAGAGCACCATGCTCTTCCCGATCAGCGGGTCGAGCACCTTGCCCGCCACCTGCAGCGCCCTGGGGTTCTTCATGATCTCCCACACCAGGAGCCGGTGGTAGGCCTTCGCGAGCGGGTGGTCGTCGTTGGTGACGCCGACGGCGCACTTGATCCACCAGTAGGGCGTGTGGAGGCCGTGGGCGTGGTCGCGCCCCGTGAAGACCATCGCGTCGCCGGGGGTGCCGTCGTTGGGGCGACCGGCCTTGGTGACCTTGTCGACGAGCTCCTGGGCGGTGTAGATGCGGATGTGACCGCCCTCGGCGTTGTGGTAGTCGTCGGAGAGCTTCCAGTTGACCACCTCGGGCAGCCAGCGGGGCACGGAGATCGCCAGGGTGCCCCCCGGGCGCAGCACCCGGACCAGCTCCTTGATCGCCTCGACGTCGGCGTGGATGTGCTCGAGCACCTCGGCGGCGACGACCCGGTCGAACTCGCCGTCGGCGAAGGGCAGCGCGAGCGCGTCGCCCTCCTTGACGTCGGCCTCGGCACCGGCCGGCACCTCACCGGCCTCGCGCATGGCGGCGAACCACTCGCGCACCGTCGCGAGCTCGTCGGCGTCCTGGTCGAAGGCGATGACGTCGGCGCCCCGCTTGTACATCTCGAACGCGTGGCGCCCCGCGCCGCAGCCCATGTCGAGCACCCGGTCGCCCGGGCGCAGGCCGAGCCGGTCGAAGTCAACGGTCAGCACGGCGGCTCTCCTCCTGGCTGGCCCTCTCGGCGTGGAAGGCGGCGATGGTCTCCTGGTAGGCGGCTGCGGTGGCCTCGGCCACGGCCCGCCAGCTGAACAGCTCCTCGACGCGGGCGCGTCCCGCCGCGCCCATCGTCGTACGTCGCTCGGGGTCGTCGAGCAGCGCCGCGATCGCCTGCTCAAGCTCGCCCACGTCGCCCGGGGTCACCAGGTCGGCGCACTGGCCGTCCGGCCCGACGACCTCCGGGATCGCGCCGGCACGCGAGACGACCAGCGGGGTCGCGCAGGCCATCAGCTCGGCGGTGGGGAGCGAGAAGCCCTCGTAGAGCGACGGCACGCAGGCCACCTCGGCCGACCCCATCACCTCGACGAGCTCGGCGTCGCTGACGCCGTTGACGAAGGACACCTTGTCAGCGATGCCGAGCTGGTCGACGAGCCGCTCGGTGCGCCCGCCCGGCTCCGGCCTGGTCACGAGCACGAGCGACACGTCGCGCTCGACGGCGAGCTTGGCGAAGGCCTCGAGCAGCGTCGCGATGCCCTTCATCGGGGCGTCGGCGCTCGCCATGGCGAGGATCCGGCCGGGCACCCGCGGGGCGGTGGGCGGGGCGAACACGTCGTCCACGCCGAGCAGGACGGTCCGGATGCGCGCGGGGTCCACCCCGAAGTCGCGCGCGACGTCGCGGGCAGAGGACTCCGACGGCGTCAGCACCGTGCGGTAACGCCTGGCGACCTTGGTCTGCATGCGCAGGAAGCCGTACCACCGGCGCAGGGTGAGCCGCTTGCGACGGGTCGGCGCGGTCTCGAGGTCGATCCGGCGGTCCATCGTGATGGGGTGGTGGATCGTCGCGACGACCGGGAGGCCGAGCGACTCGAGCTCGAGGATGCCGGTGCCGAGCACCTGGTTGTCGTGGGCGACGTCGAAGTCGCCGGCCCGCTCCTTCATCAGCCGGGCGACACGCGAGCTGAAGGTCTTCGGCTCGGGGAACCCGGCCGTGCACATGGTGAGGAACTCCTCGACGTCGATCAGGTCGCGGAACTCGCGCACGTGCGGCACCCGGAACGGGTCGGGCTCGCGGTAGAGGTCGAGGCTCGGCACCTTGGTGAGCCCCACGCCCTCGTCCAGGTCCGGGTAGGGCTGGCCGGAGAACACCTCCACCTCGTGGCCGAGACGGACCAGCTCGCGGCTCAGGTGCCGTACGTAGACGCCCTGCCCTCCGCAATGAGGCTTGCTCCGGTAGGACAGCATGGCGATGCGCACCGGGCCATTATGCCTACTCGCGGGTAGTCACCCCTCGCTGGAGTGGCCGGGGAAGACGTGGGCCGACGGGTCGAGGACGACCGCGGCGTTGTTGACCGCGGTGGCCGCCTCCCCGAAGCCCACCGCGATGAGTCGCACCTTGCCGGGGTAGTCGGTGATGTCGCCGGCGGCGAAGACGCGCGGCAGGTTGGTCCGCATCGACGAGTCGACGACCACGTGGCGCTTCTGCGTCTCCAGGCCCCACTGCTGGATCGCCCCCAGGTCGGCGATGAAGCCGAGGGCGGCGACGAGCGCCTGCGCCTTGCGGACCTGCGGCTCCTGCCCGTCGACGCTGACCACGACCTCCTCGAGGTGGGACTCCCCCCGCAGCTCGGTCACCTGGGCGTTGGTGATGATCTCGACGCTCGAGTCCTTGACCGCGGCGACCGTGCGCTCGTGGGCGCGGAACGCGTCGCGGCGGTGCACGAGCGTCACCGAGGCGGCGATCGGCTCGAGGTGCTGGGCCCAGTCGAATGCGCTGTCGCCACCTCCGACGATGACCACGTCCTTGCCGGCGTAGGGCGCGAAGCTGGGCACGAAGAACTCCATGCCGCGTCCGACCCACCCGTCGCCCGCCGGCAGCGGGCGCGGGCTGAACTTGCCGATGCCCGAGGTGATCAGCACCGCGCCGGCCGTCACGGTCGTGCCGTCGTCGAGTGTGACGACCACCTGGTCCTCACCGTGCTCGAGCGTGGTCGCGGTCCGGTCGAGGAGGTACGTCGGATCGGCGGTGGCCGCCTGGGCCACCAGTCCCTCCACGAGGTCGCGGCCCTTGACGCTCGGGAAGCCGGCGACGTCGAGGATCGCCTTCTCGGGGTACATCGCGGTGATCTGGCCGCCGAGCTCGGGCAGGGAGTCCACCACCGCGACGCTCAGCCCCCGGAAGCCGGCGTAGTAGGCGGAGAACAGGCCGGTCGGGCCCGCGCCGATGATCAGCAGGTCGGTCGTCACGTCGTCCACGTCGCGGATCCTTCCGTCGGGGCGGCCCCGCCACAAGGGCCGGTCCGCGGCTTGCCCGTGTCCCTACAGAGCGTCGAGCTCGCTGACCAGCCAGTCGCCACCCACCCGCTCCACCGTCACGAGCACGCGGTCGAGGTCGAGCCGCGGGCGCTCCAGGCCCCTGCCGGACGTGCGCTGGTTGACGAACACCAGCACCCGCGCGTACGTCTGCGAGGCGGTCACCAGCGCGGTGTCGACGACCTCGGCCCGGACCACCGTGTGGTCGCGCCGGCTCGAGGTGGTGACCCCGGCCATGGTGCGGTCATAGCGCTCACGCATCGACGGCGTCATCAGCCTGCGGGCGGCGGCCTTGTCGTAGCTCAGCGACTTCCAGGAGTAGCTGTAGGCCACTCGTGCGCCTGTAGCGGCGCCCCGTCGCGCGGACTCCTTGATCGTGGACGACGCCACGGCGGCGTCCGCCGCGTCGGCGGCGGTGACGTCGGCGCCGGCGACGTCGCGCGAGTCGCGGAGCACCCACACCAGGGCGGCGGCCGCGAGCACCACTAGAGCAGCGAGCACCACCACCCACCGGGTCGTCGTCCTGCTCGTCGCGCTCGTCCCGTCGGTCATGGCGGTCACCTCACGAACCGCAGGTCGCTGGTGAGCCAGCGCCCGTCCTCGCGGACGAGCCGCAAGCGCAGCCGGTAGTAGCGGACCTGGCCGTCGCTGCCAGTGCCCGCGTTGGTCACCGTGCTGTTGGCGGCCACCAGGACCGTGGCCGAGTCATCGTCCTGGTCGCCCACGCCGAGCGCGACGACCTCCGGGGTCGACCTCGCCTCGGTGCGGACGGCCTCGCTCGTCAGGGTCTCGCGCTGTGCGGCGTACTGCTCCGCGAAGTCGCCGGTCGCACCGTCGAGGACCGCGTCGACGAGCGGGTCCATGTCGCGGTGGTCGACGGTGAGGAAGGCGAGCGCCTCGGTGCGCGCGGCCGCGGCGACGTCGTGCTGGGCGGTGGTGAGCCCCTCGTCGACCTCGTCCCGACCGGCGACCACGAGCCCGGTCGCGACCAGCAGCGCGAGGAGCACGACGGCCAGGCCGCCGGCCACCCATCGCCCCGCTCGCTCGCCCACGGGGCGAACCTAGCCCAGCGGAGCGTCGCCGTGCCGGTGATCCGCGCGTCCCTAGACTGCGTCGTCGTGAGCAGACCACTTCGCCAGGTGACCGCGCACCCGTCCGCGATGCTGCTCGCCGCGCAGCTGCTCCAGGTGCTCGCGTGGCCGTTCCTCGGGGGGTCGCGGATCGGTGGCGCGCTCCTGGGCGTCATCGGGATGCTCGCCGTCGGGTCCGCGGTGCTCGCGGTCCGGCGTACGCCGCACGTGAGCCGCGTCGTCTTCTTCCTCGGCGCCCCGACGATCGTGTTCACGCTGCTGGAGGCCGTCTTCCCGGACACCGACCAGGTCGTCCTGGTCTCGGGCCTGCTGCACGCGCCGTTCTACTTCTACGTGTCCTACGCGATGCTGCGCTACCTGTTCCACGACGACGAGGTCACCACCGACGAGTACTACGCCACCGGGGCGGCGTTCACCGTGGTGGCGTGGGGGTTCGCGCACGTGTTCGCGGTCGTGCAGGTCGTCTGGCCCGAGTCCTTCACCAACGCGTCGGGATTCGACCAGTCGTGGTTCGAGTTGCTCTACCTGTCCTTCTCGACGCTCACCAGCGTGGGCCTGTCGGACATCGTCGCCGTCGGCGAGCAGGCCCGCTCGGTCGTCATGGTCGAGATGATGGTCGGGGTGTTCTACGTCGCGATGGTGGTGTCGAGGATGGTCGGCCTCACGATGATGCGCCACCGCCGCTGACGCCCTCCCAGCCCTCCGGCCGGTCGCGTCTCGGCAGCTTCGAGACCACCAGCCGGTAGGACTCCTCGACGGCCTCGACCAGCTCGTCGTCCGGGATGGCGCCGGCCAGTGCCAGGTCGTTCCACCCGGACCGGCCGATGTAGGCCATCACGCCGGCGTCGTCGGGGTAGCGGTGCAGCCACTCGTCGGCCACCTCGCGCGTCGCGCCGGCCTTGACCCCGACGGTCGTCGCCCCGAGGAAGGCGAAGATCTTGCCTCGGTCACCCGGGCCGACCTTGTAGACCGGGTGCTCGTGGCCCCAGGGGTTGTCGGGCCAGGCGCCCGGGAGTCCGGCGCACACCGCTTCCATGTGCGTCACGTCCACCCGGCCGCCTCCTGTCCGACCCCTCGGACTCGGTCAGTCCTCGTCCTCGTCGAGGAGGCCCTCCTTCTCGGCCTCCCGCACGATCCGGCGGACGTTGTCGATGCTGCCGCAGTCGGCGTCGAGCTGCTTGTTGCGCTCGGTGGCGAACGCCTCGCCCAGCTCGGCGCGGATCTTCTCGCTGACCTCCTCGCGGGCCGGGTTGAGGATCGTGAGCTCCTCCTCGGTGAGGTGGTGGTTGAGCGCGGTCGCGAGCTCCTCCACTGCGTCGTCGAAGGCCTGGGTGTCGGTGCCCGCGAGCTCCAGCACCTTCAGCATCGCCTCGTGGCCCTCGGCGTGCTCCTCCTCACCGTGCTCGGCCTCGTGCTCGGTGATCGCGTCCTTGCTGCGCAGCTTGGGGTAGACGTGCTTCTCCTCCGCCTCCGCGTGGGCGACGTGGAGGGCGGAGAGCGCCTTGCGCACGGCGTCGCGGTCGGAGGTGCTGTCGCGGAGCTGGCGCATGAGGGCCTCGAAGCGCCGGTGGTCCTCGAGGATCAGGTCGATGACGTCACCGGAGACGGGGCGGCCGAGGTCGATGGGAGTGCTCATGGCGCGAACCTAGCGAGCGACGCACGACCGGGCCAGCACCCACCCCCTGACGGGTGGCCTGCCTACCATGGACGACGTGGGAGGCATGGACGTGTGGAGGCAGTTCGACCACGACCCGCGCAAGGCCGTCAACGCGGCGATGCGCGCGTCGGACCGCGACCGCGCCGTCATCGAGTCCGTGCTCGTGGACGCCTTCGCCGAGGGACGTCTCACGCGTGCCGAGTACGACGAGCGGACCGAGGCAGCCCTCACCAGCCGGACGCTCGGCGACCTCGTGCCGCTCGTGGAGGACCTCCCCGTCGCCCGGCCATCGCAACCCAGCGCCGACGACTTCCACGCGCAGGCGGTCCGGAAGTGGGAGGCCGACCGGCGTGAGGCGCTGCTCGGCTTCGTCGGCCTCTCCGTGCTGCTGTGGACGATCTGGGCGGTCACGATGTGGGGCGAGTTCCCCTGGCCGCTGTTCCCGGTGGGCTTCGCCCTGATGAACCTGGTGCGCGTCGTCGTCAACAAGCGCGACATCGTCGACGAGCACGCCCGACGGCTGGAGAAGAAGCACCGCAAGGAGCTCGGCCGGCGCGAGGGCGAGGGCTGAGGCCCTTACCTGGTGGCCGGCGCTCGCTTCGCTCGCACAACTCCTCGCTCGTCGGGGACGCCCTGAGCTCGTTCCTCGCTCAGCGCCCCCTCCTCACTTCGTCGCCTCCATCATCTGGCGGAGCTCCTTCTTGAGGTCGTTGACCTCGTCGCGCAGGCGGGCCGCCACCTCGAACTGGAGCTCCGCGGCGGCGTGCTTCATCTGCTCGGTCAGCTCCTGGATGAGCTCGGCGAGGTCGCTGCTCGGGATGCCGGCGGTGTCGGGCGCCTCGTTGTGGATCTTCGACAACGCGGGCGTCGGCGACTTGCCGGCCTTCACGCCACCGGCGCGACCCTTCTGCCCGACGTCGGCCCAGGTCTTCAGCAGCTCCTGGGTCGTCTCGTCCTCGCGGGCGAGCATCTCGGTGATGTCGGCGATCTTCTTGCGCAGCGGCTGCGGGTCGATCCCCCGCTCCTTGTTGTAGGCGACCTGGATGGCGCGACGACGGTTGGTCTCGCCGATCGCGGCCTCCATCGACGGCGTGATCTTGTCGGCGTACATGTGGACCTGGCCCGACACGTTGCGCGCCGCGCGACCGATCGTCTGGATGAGCGACTTGTCGGAGCGCAGGAAGCCCTCCTTGTCGGCGTCGAGGATCGCCACCAGCGACACCTCGGGCAGGTCGAGGCCCTCACGGAGCAGGTTGATGCCGACGAGCACGTCGTACTCCCCCATCCGCAGCTCGCGCAGCAGCTCGATGCGCCGCAGCGTGTCGACCTCGGAGTGGAGGTAGCGGGTGCGGATGCCGGCGTCGAGGAGGTAGTCGGTGAGGTCCTCGGACATCTTCTTGGTCAGCGTCGTGACCAGCACCCGCTCGTTCTTGTCGGCGCGCGTGCGGATCTCGTGGATCAGGTCATCGATCTGGCCCTTGGTCGGCTTGACCACGACCTCGGGGTCGACGAGGCCGGTCGGCCGGATGATCTGCTGGACGGTGTTGTCGACCCCGCCGACACGGTCGAGCTCGTAGTTGCCGGGGGTCGCGGACAGGTAGACGGTCTGGCCGATCCGGTCGACGAACTCCTCCCACCGCAGCGGGCGGTTGTCCATCGCGCTCGGCAGCCGGAAGCCGTGGTCCACGAGGTTGCGCTTGCGCGACATGTCGCCCTCGTACATGCCGCCGATCTGGGGCACGGCGACGTGGGACTCGTCGACGACGAGGACGAAGTCCTCCGGGAAGTAGTCGAGGAGCGTGTTGGGCGCGCTGCCGGGCTTGCGGCCGTCCATGTGCATCGAGTAGTTCTCGATGCCGGAGCAGGAGCCGACCTGCCGCATCATCTCGACGTCGTAGGTCGTGCGCATCCGCAGCCGCTGCGCCTCGAGCAGCTTGCCCTGCTTCTCGAAGGCCGCGAGCTGGTCGTCGAGCTCGAGCTCGATGCCCTTGATCGCCCGCTCCATCCGCTCGGGACCGGCGACGTAGTGGGTGGCGGGGAAGACGTGCAGCTCGGTGTCCTCGGAGATGACCTCGCCCGTGATCGGGTGGAGCGTCATCAGCCGCTCGATCTCGTCGCCGAAGAACTCGATGCGGATCGCGAGCTCCTCGTAGACCGGGAAGATCTCGAGGGTGTCGCCGCGCACCCGGAACGTGCCGCGGGTGAAGGACATGTCGTTGCGGGTGTACTGGATCTCCACGAGCCGGCGGAGCACCGAGTCGCGGTCGTGCTCCTCGCCGACCTTGAGCCGCAGCATCCGGTCGACGTACTCCTGGGGGGTGCCGAGGCCGTAGATGCACGACACCGTCGAGACCACGATCGTGTCGCGGCGGGTGAGCAGGCTGTTGGTGGCGCTGTGCCGCAGCCGCTCGACCTCCTCGTTGATCGAGGAGTCCTTCTCGATGTAGGTGTCGGTCTGGGGGACGTAGGCCTCGGGCTGGTAGTAGTCGTAGTAGGAGACGAAGTACTCGACCGCGTTGTCGGGGAAGAGCTGGCGCAGCTCGTTGGCGAACTGGGCGGCCAGGGTCTTGTTGGGCTGGAGCACCAGGACGGGACGCTGGAGCTGCTCGGCCACCCAGGCGACCGTGGCGGTCTTGCCGGTGCCGGTCGCGCCGAGAAGGACCACGTCCTTCTCGCCGCCCTGGATGCGGCCGACGATGTCCTTGATCGCGGCCGGCTGGTCGCCTGAGGGCTCGTAGTCGGACACCACCTTGAAGGGGGCCACCCGGCGCTGGAGATCGGTGACTGGACGCATGCGTCGAGCCTACGCGTGGCCACCGACAACGGCCTTCCGGTTCAGCCTCGCGCGGGCCCGCGGCCGTGTTGAATGGACCCATGGACGATGCGGTGACCCACCGGTGGGTGGCCTCCCCGACCTCGGCCGCCGAGGCCGCCCGCAGCTTCGCCCGTGGCAACCTCCGGCGGCGCCGCGGCGTGTTCGTCGCGCTGTGGCTCCTCGCCGGGGTCCTCATGTGGGCCTCGCTGGAGGACGGTCTCGGTCCCCTGGCGCGGGTGCTGTGGGCCCTGGCGTACGCGGGGGTGCTCGTCGGCTGTGCGCTCACGATCGGCGTCCTGGTCGGTCGGTGGCTGACGCGGCGCCGCTTCGGCGCCCGTCTCTCCCCGGGCACCGAGCTGACCTCCCGCTTCAGCCCGTCGACCGTCGAGCTGCGCGGACCGCTGGCGCGCCACGAGCTGTCGTACGACGGGCTGGTGCACGTCGAGCGGGTCGGCGGGTGGGTCCACATCCGCCAGGTCGGCTCCCCGGTCTCGCTCGTCTGGCCGGGCGAGCTCTTCCCCGACGAGGAGATCGAGCGGATGCAGGCCGTCATCGCCGCCCGCTCCTCGTGAGCCTGCGGCGCGTCGGACGACCAGAAGTCGGCCGACGGCGCCCTCGCCACGCCCAGCCCGTCGGGCGGCACCAGGTTCTGGTCGTCCGACACGCCGGTCCTACGCTCGTGCGGTGCCCCAGTCGTCCCAGCCGCCCGACCGCGTGCTCGACCTCTTCGTGGCCGAAGGGGTGCTCGAGCCCCTCCCGGGTGGCCGCGGCACGACCTGGCGTGCCGGCGACCTCGCCCTGTCGCCCGGCCACGACGCGTCGGAGGGCTGGCTCGCCCCGGTCCAGGCCCGTCTCGCCGTCCGCCTCGACGAGCTGACCCCGCGATCGCTCCGCCTCGCGCTGCCCGTGCCGGCGAGGGACGGGAGCCTCGTCGTCGAGGGGTGGTCGGCCACCCGCTTCGAGCCCGGTACGACGCCCTGCCGGGACCTCGCGACCCTGCGCGCCACCGCCCACCTCCTGCACGCCCACCTCGCGAGCGCCGTCCCGGAGCGGCCGGCGGGCCTCGACGCCCGCACCGACCAGTGGGCACGGGCCGACCGGCAGGCACACGACGCCGACCGCGCGATCGCGGCGGCCGCGGACCGGCCCGAGCCGGGCCTCGCCGGGCTCGTCGCGACGCTGGTCGCCGGGCTCGACGGCACCGACCTGGGCCGCGAGCACCTGGTCCACGCCGACCTCGCGGGCAACGTCCTGCTCGACGCTGTCGGCGTCCCCTTCGTCATCGACCTCTCCCCGGCCTGGCGCTCGCCGCTGTGGGCCGAGGCCGTGTGCGTCCTCGACGCCGTGCTGTGGCACGGAGCCCCGACCGAGGCGCTCGACGACTGGCGCGCGGGCCCGGAGCGGCAGGCCATGCTGCGGGCTGCGCTGTTCCGGGTGCTGTCCGACGTCCCGTGCGACGTCGGCCGCTACGCCGCGCTCGGGCTGGCCTGAGCCCTCGCTCAGCGCACGCGATCGAGCGTGACGACGCGGACCCCACCCGGGAGGTCCACCTGGTCGACGGGCTCGAAGCGCGCGTGGGCGAAGGGGCCCGCGAAGAGCCGCCTCCCGTCGCCGATGACCGAGGGGTTGACCTTGAGGACGAGCCGGTCGATCTCGGGCAGCAGCGCGTGGGCGAGGGTGCCGCCTCCGACGAGCCACACGTCGAGCCCGTCCTCGGCCTTCAGCTCGCGGACCCGGTCGAGCGGGTCGCCGGCGACGACCTCGACAGGCAGGTCGGTCCGCCCGGCGAGCGACCGGGAGACGACGAGGTGGCGCAGGTGCGGGTAGGCGTCGGTGATCCCTGCCGCCAGCCCGACGTCGTACGACGCCCTGCCCTCCACCACGGTGTCGAAGTGGGCGCCCGGACCGGTGATCCCCATCGCCTCGCGGGCGGGCCCCGGGAGCGTCTCGGGCCAGGTCGTCACGAGGTGCTCGACGAGGTCGGGCGTGACGGGCAGGAACTCCGAGCCGCTCGGGTCACCGCCCTCGGGTGCGGCGATGAACCCGTCGAGCGTGACGGCGACCATGTAGACGAGGCGGCGCATCCCCGCATGCTGCCAGCCTGCCGCGGTCACCCCGACTGGGGGCCGTCGCTAGATTGACCCCGTGACCGTCGCCCGCACGCTGACCGCCGTCCGGCGCACCCTGCTCGGGCTCGTCGGTCTCCAGCTCACGGTGGCCGTGGCGCTCTCGCTCGTCGACTCCTACCGCCGGCGCGGCAAGCGACCCAAACCCTTCCCCGTGACCGGTCCGGGCACGGTGCCGGTCGGGGACGGCGAGATCACGACCTACACCTTCGGCCGCGACCTCTACGACGACATGCTCGCCGCGATCGACGGGGCGAAGAAGCAGATCCTCTTCGAGACCTACATCTGGAAGGGCGACGACATCGGGTGGAAGTTCAAGACCGCCCTCGCCGCCGCCGCCGACCGCGGGGTCGACGTGCACTGCATCTACGACGGCTTCGCCAACATGGTGGTCTCGCCCGCGTTCAAGCGCTTCCCGCCGTCGCTGAAGGTGCTGCGCTACCCGGTCTGGACGGCCGGTTTCCGCGTCTGGGACCTGCGCCGCTACGGCCGCAACCACCGCAAGATGCTGGTCGTCGACGAGGAGGTCGCCTTCCTCGGCGGCTACAACATCGGCTCGGCCTACGCGACCGAGTGGCGTGACACGCACGTCCGGATCACCGGGCCCGGCGTGTGGGACCTCAAGCGGGCGTTCGCCGACTTCTGGAACCTCAACCGCCACCACCGGCTGCGTCGCAACGACCGCCCGTTGCTCGTCGAGACGGCGTCCGAGTGGGACCCGCAGATCCGGGTGCACAAGAACATCCCGCGACAGTGGAACTTCCCCATCCGCAGCATGTACCTCGAGGCCATCGCCCGCGCGACCCGCAACATCTGGCTCACGACCGCCTACTTCCTGCCCGACCAGGACTTCGTCGACGCGCTGGCGGAGGCCGCGCGCCGCGGCGTCGACGTACGGATCCTGCTGCCGCTGAAGTCGAACCACATCGTGGCCGACTGGATCTCCCGCGGCTACTACGGCCAGCTGCTCACGTCCGGTGCCCGGATCCTGCGGTTCAAGGACGCCATGGTGCACGCCAAGACCGCCACCATCGACGGCAGCTGGTCGACCGTCGGCACGGCCAACATCGACCGCCTGAGCCTGCAGGGCAACTACGAGATCAACCTCGAGGTCATCGACCCCGCCTTCGCGGCGGTGATGGAGGAGGTCTTCACCACCGACGAGTCCAACTGCCTCGAGCTCACGCTCGCGGAGTGGGAGGCGCGCGACCTCAACCGCAAGTTCACCGAGAGCTTCCTGGCCCCCCTGCGCCCACTCCTCTGACGGGTTGACACGTGGGGACGACGGGGGGAACGCGGCTGTCGCCGCTCGCCACCCCCAACTTCCGCTACTTCTTCGTCGGGCAGGTGGTCAACCGCCTCGGCTCGTCGATGGCCGGCTTGGCGCTGGCGTTCGCCGTCCTCGACATCGACGACTCGGCGTCCGCCCTCGGCTGGGTGGTGGCGGCCTCGAGCATCCCGATGGTCGTGTTCATGCTGCTGGGCGGCGCGATCGCCGACCGGCTCCCCCGAGCCGTCGTGCTGCGCGGGTGCAACCTCGTGCAGGGGGTCGCCCAGAGCCTCACGGCGTTCCTCGTCATCAGCGGGCACGCCGAGATCTGGCACCTCGTCGTGCTGCAGGCCGTCGCGGGGACCGTGTTCGCGGTGAGCTATCCGGCGTTCCTCGGCATGGTGCCGATCCTGCTGCCCGTCGAGGAGCGCAAGGCGGCGTTCCTGCTCATCGGCCAGGCGACGAGCCTGGTCGGGATCCTCGGCCCGGCCCTGTCCGGCCTGCTCGTGGCGACGATCGGCCCCGGATGGGCGCTGGCCGTCGACGCGACGACCTACCTCGTCGCGGCGTCGATGCTGGTGCTCGTGCGGCTGCCTCCCGGGGACCGCAGCCAGGCCAGGGCGAGCGTCATCGGCGACTTCGCCGCCGGCTGGGCCTTCGCGCGCCAGCTGGGCTGGGTCATCCCCGGAGCGTCGTGCGCCCTGGTCTTCAACGCGCTGGTGAGCGGTGGGATCAACGTGCTCGGCCCGGTGATCGCCGACGACACGATCGGCAGCGAGGGCTGGGGACTGGCCGGTTCGGCGCAGGCCGTCGGCGTCTTCGTGGCCGCCTTCTTCCTCGCCAAGGTGACCCTGACCAGGCCGATGAAGGCGATCATGGCCTCCTTCGTCGTGTGGTGCGTGCCGATGCTCGTGCTCGGCACCCACGTCAGCGTCTGGCTCCTGGCGGCGTCGTTCGCCGTCGCCGGAGCCGCCCTGAGCCTGCTCGACCTGTCCTGGAACCTGCTGGTGCAGGAGAAGGTGCCCGAGGCGATGCTGTCGCGGATCATGGCGATCGACGGGTTCTTCTCGTTCGTCGCCATGCCGATCGGGCAGGTGGCCGTCGGTCCCCTTGCCGGCGCCTTCGGTGCGAGCCGCGTCGAGATCGGCTTCTTCGTCGTCGCTGTGCTGGTCGCCGGCTTCGCCATGACCCGTCGCGTGCTCACCGACCTCACGCTGACGGGTGCGCCGCCGCCCGAGCTGGCGAGCCGGACGCCCTCCCGCTGACCGCGAGGATCCGGGCGGACCTGACCCGGACGATGGGCGACGTCGCCGCGAGGGTGTGGCTGCCAAGATGTCGCCATGCTGATCGGAGACCCGGCGCCGCCGGAGCGGGCGCGGGACTTCTGCCCCGAGGACATCGACGAACGTCTCGGCCAGGCGGCGTACGCCGATCTCGAGGATGCCCTCGCCGGTGTCGACGGTGTGGACGAGGCGGTCATCGAGGACCGTGACCGCGCGAGCCTCCGCACCCGGGACGGGCTCGACCGCGCTGACCTCGAGCACCACGTGACGCGGGCGGTCGAGCGGCTAGCGCGCAGGTAGCCGGGACCGCTCCAGGGCGAGGATCCAGGCGGACACGACCGCGATCCACGCGAGCCCGGCGACGTACGCCACCGCCTGCCAGCCCGACCAGTCGAGCGCGTCGCCGTAGCGCAGCAGCGCCACCGCCTCCAGCACCACGAACGCCGCCCCGGTGAGACCGACCGGCCGCACGGACGCCGCGTCGTCGACGAGGCGGGCGTGCGCCGCGGCCCAGCCGAGCCCGACCAGCCACGCCCCGATGGCGCGCGCCGTCAGCGGCGTCAGCGGCCAGGCCCACGCCTCGGCGGCCCACTCGGGCGCCAGCAGCAGCGCGACGCCGGAGCCGAGCAGCACCGCGGCGAGACCGACCAGCAGCCACTGCAGACCGGCAGGGAGGCGTCGTACGTCGTCCACGTCCGTCACGGCGCCCGCGACCCGCGCCTGCAGCACCAGGCCCACGACCATGGCCACCGGCACGCCGGCGTAGATGGCCAGCCAGCCCCACGTGATCGCGCGGGCCGAGGCCGGGTTGTCGGCGCCGAGGTGGAACTTGTCGAGGTGCACCAGCGTGACCACCAGCGTGAGGACGGTGAACACGAGGACCGTCCACACGGTCAGGCGTGCGCGGCTCCAGGTCCGCGAGCGCGCGCCCGCCACCTCGAGGACGGCGCTGGACCAGTAGGCCGCACCCAGGAACACCGCCGTCATCGGCACGTCGATCGTCCAGGAGAACCACTCCGCCGTGCGCGTGGGGAAGACCGTGAGCTGGAGGCCCGCGAGGAAGACGAGGACCGCGGCGACGACCAGCAGCACCCGCATCCCGCGCGTCACCGGCACGCTGGCCGCGGCAAGGTGCCGGCTCATGCGGTCGAGGTCGCCCGCGGGTGCGCCGACAGGTAGCCGTGCAGGGTGGCGATGACGGTGGCGCCGTCACCGACCGCCGTCGCGACCCGCTTGATGGACCCGGCGCGCACGTCGCCGACGGCGAAGACGCCCGGCATGCTCGTCTCGAGCGGCAGCCGCCCGTCCTGCCCCGTGACGATGAACCCCGCCTGGTCGCGGACGATCTCCTCGGGCAGCCACTGCGTGCGGGGCACGGAGCCGATGAGCACGAAGAGGCCGCCGGCAGGCACCTCCTCGCCGCCGCCGGGACCGGTGTGCTGCTCGCCGAGCGTGAGCGCGGCGAGGCAGCCGTCCTCCTCGCGCCCGTCGAGCACCGACGTGCCGTAGCGGATGCCGACGTTGCGCGTCGCGTCGAGCTGGGCGATCAGGTACTCCGACATGCTCGCCGCGAGCGACGCGCCACGCACCAGCAGGGTGACGTGCCGGGCGTAGCGGGCCAGGTGCAGGGCGGCCTGTCCGGCCGAGTTGCCGCCGCCGATCACGTAGACCTCCGTGCCGGTCATCGACGGCGCCTCGGCGACCGCCGCGCCGTAGAAGACACCCCGTCCGACGAGCGCCTCCAGCGCGGGCACCCCGAGCCGGCGGTAGTCGACGCCGGTGGCGACGACCACGCTGCGGGTGCGGAAGACACTGCCGTCGGACATCGAGACCGTGTGCAGGTCACCCTCGGTGCCGAGCGCCTGGACCTCGCGGAGGAAGGAGAACTCGGTGCCGAAGGACCAGGCCTGCTGGAACGAGCGGTAGGCCAGGTGCGCGCCGCTGACGCCGCGCGAGAAGCCGGGGTAGTTGCGGATGAGCGACGAGGTGCCGGCCTGGCCGCCGACCGCGGACTGCTCGACCACCATCGTCGACAGCCCCTCGGAGGAGGCGTAGACCGCGGCGGCCAGCCCGCTGGGGCCGGCGCCGACGACCACGACGTCGTAGACGTGGTCGGGCGCGACGGGAGCCATCAGCCCGAAGGCGTCGGCGATCTCGAGGTCGGTGGGCGCGACGAGCGTCGTCGGCGGGTCGGTGAAGGCCAGCTGGAGCACCGGGAGCTCGGGGTCGGTGAGTCCCAGGCCCGCGAGCAACCGGTTGGCCGACTCGGTGCCGACCTGGTGGAAGCCGACGGGGATGTGGTTGCGGCCGAACTGGTCGCGCAGCGTGTGGGTGCGCTCGTCGCGCTGCTCGCCGATCATCCGGACGGCCTCGAAGCCGATGCCCTGGGCCAGGTGCCAGTCGTCGAGCGCGTCCGTGATCGCGCCGTGGAACTCCTCGTCGCGGCGGCGCTCGGGCCGGAGGAGGAGCAGCTCGGCATGGCCGTGCCCGATGGCCGAGAACACCTCCCGGCCGCTGCCGAAGTCGCCCCAGACCACCGCGACGGCTCGTTTGGCCGACGGGTGCAGCGAGTAGGCCCGACGCAGGAAGTCGATCCCACCGCGGTCGCCACGGCCGTAGCAGGCGATCACGAGCGCCACCTGACGTCCCCAGCGCCGCAGCCCCTCGAGCACCGCTCGCGCGTGCTCGTAGGTCGCGCAGACGACCACCTCGTAGTCGCCTCCGTACCTGCTCCGCAGCTCGGACCCGAGGACGTCACGCGACGCCTCGTCGGTCGTGGCCAGCAGCAGGACAGGATCGACATCGCCCATGTCGGCCTCCCTCAACCTCACGTCCGTCACGACGCTACTCCCGGCCCGCGCCGGGCGGCGACACCATTTCTGGGGGTCTGGACCGGGCTCGCCGACCGCCCGTCAGCGGGTCGGGAGGTGGGTCGGGACGCTCATCCGAGGGCCACGCCGCGGCCGGGTCCGGCCGCCGGCCATCGCCATCGCGGCGGCGCGGCCGCGCTGGGGTCGGTAGGGCTCGAGGAGCTCGCCCATCTCGTCGTCGGTGATGTCGTGGCCGACCAGTGCCCAGCCGACCCAGTTGGCGAGGTGGTAGTCGCCGAAGCTGACCGCGTCGGGGTCGCCCAGCGCGCGCTGGCGCACCTCGGCGCTGGTCCACACGCCGATCCCGCGGACCGACCGCAGCCGGCGGTCTGCCTCGTCGGCCGACACCTCTGTCACCCGCTCGAGCGACGACGCCAGCCGGCAGGCGGTGACCAGCGTGCGCGACTGCTGGGGCTGGACGCCGAGTCGCAGCCACTCCCACGACGGGATCGCGGCGATCGTCTCGGGCGTCGGCTGCAGCATCAGCCGCAGCGGCGCGACCGGGCCGGGCGCGGGCTCGCCGTGGCGTCGTACGAGCTCACGGAACGAGCCGAACGCCTGCTTGCCGGTCACCTTCTGCTCGAGGATCGAGGGCACCAGCGACTCCATCACCAGACCGGTGCGGCCGATGCGCCAGTGGCGGTGGGTGCGCCAGCCCGCGGCGACCTCGGGGTGGTGGTGCGGCTCGAAGCCGGCCGGGTCGTCGTCGGCGCCGAGGAGCGCAGGCATCCGGTCGAGCGCCCACTCGGCCCCCGGCCCCCACGCCCGCCCGTGCACCTCGCCCGCCGCCGGTCGCGGTTGCACGCACAACGACGCCGGCCCCACGGGCGTCCGCATCGCGCGCCAGATGCGCCCGGAGTCCTCGTGGCGCTGGGTCGGGTCACCCGCCCCCCGCCGCTGCGGGCGCAGCACCTGACCGGGCGCGCACGGCCAGTCGGGCACCCACGTGCGGGTGCGCCCCCCGGCGTCGGGGCTGGTCGGGGTGGCCATGGGGACGACGGTAGACGAGGGCACGGACTACGTTGCACCCATGTCAGATGCACCGGGCCGGACGCCCAACCAGCGCGACCTCGAAGAGGGGATCCAGCGGGACTTCTCACGGTTGATGTCCTACGGCGACTACCTGCGCCTCGACGTGCTCCTGTCGGCCCAGCAGCCGCTGTCGGACCCGCCGCAGCACGACGAGCTGCTCTTCATCGTCCAGCACCAGACGAGCGAGCTGTGGCTCAAGCTGATGATCCACGAGCTGCGCTCGGCCCGCGCGCTGCTGCGCACCGACGACCTCTCCCCCGCCCTCAAGCGGCTCGCACGGGTCAAGCACATCCAGCACACGCTCACCGACCAGTGGTCGGTGCTCGCCACGCTGACGCCCTCGGAGTACGCCGAGATCCGGCCCTTCCTGGCGACCAGCTCGGGCTTCCAGTCCGCGCAGTACCGCGAGGTCGAGTTCCTGCTCGGCAATAAGAACGCCGACATGGTCAAGGTGTTCTCCCACGACGAGGACGCCCGCGCCGCGCTCGACGAGCTGCTCCACGAGCCGTCGCTCTACGACGAGTTCCTCGCCTACCTCGCGCGCCAGGGGTACGCCGTCCCGCAGCGGCTGCTCGACCGCGACTGGACCCGGCCGCACACCACCGACGTCGAGCTCGTCGACCTCCTCGCCACGGTCTACGCGGCGCCGGCCGAGCACTGGGGCGTCTACGAGACCTGCGAGGAGCTCGTCGACGTCGAGGACGCCTTCCAGCAGTGGCGCTTCCGCCACCTCCAGGTCGTGCAGCGCGTGATCGGCCACAAGACGGGCACCGGTGGGTCCTCGGGCGTCGACTTCCTGCGCCGGGCGCTCGACCTGACGTTCTTCCCCGAGCTCTACGAGGTGCGCACGCGCATCGGGCAGTAGCCGACGACGGGGAAACGATCGGGCTGCCGATCAGTGCGATCGACAGCCCGATGGTCCCCCCGACCCGACCGACGTCAGCTCAGCCGACGTCGGTCAAGCTCACAGCAGACGGCCGCAGTTGGGCCACGGCGAGCGGCCGCGCTGCTTGTAGAGCAGCTTGGCGCGGTAGGTCTGCTCGCCGGCGGAGGCGGCGGTCGGGAGGCCTGAGCCGCCGACGCTGCGCCAGGTGCCGATGTCGAACTGGTAGAGCCCGTAGTAGCCCGCCGGGTTGACCGCCTTCGGGTTGCCGCCGGACTCGCAGTTGGCGAGCGCGCCCCAGTTGAGGCCGTCGGCGCCGGTGACGGCGTAGGCCGCGCGGCCCACGAGGACGCGGCGCGGGCGCGGGTCCTTGACGAGCTTCTTCCGCACGACGCGGTACTTCACGGGCTCGCCGTTGTGGAGGGTCTTCACGGCGAAGACCTTGCGGACGCCGGGGCGGCCCTCCCGCACGACCTTGCGACGGCCGGGCTCCAGCTTGGTCGTGGGCACCTCGACGGTGCCGGGGCGGACGCGCTCGCGCTTGGTCTTGCGCTCCTTGACGACGTCGGTCAGGCGTACGACGTCGCCCTGGCGCAGGCGCTTGCGCGGGCCCGAGACCTCGCGGCCGTCGCGGACGACGTCGACCAGGTCGTTGCCGTCGACGGGGACGCCCTGGGTCTCGAGGAGCTCACCGGGCCAGACGCGGGGGACGGCCGCGACCTCGACGGGCGGCTGGTCCGCCACCTTGAGGCGTACGGCGACGGCGTCGCGGCTGGTCTCCTGGGCGGAGGCGCTGCCGGGCACGAGGGTCAGGGCGAGCGCGGCTGCGGCGGTGCCGGCAGCGGCGCCTCGCAGGCGGGTGGACAGGGCAGGTGTGGTGGTGGCACGCACGTGCTTCGGACCTCACGGGGGGTTTGGGCGCTCCAGGGCGCTCGGACGCGACGCCGTCGATCCAGGCGCCGAGGCCGCGGCGTGCATCACCTCGCGATGGGAGGTGCCCCGTCCGGGACGGGGGCACTGCCTGCGGCCCGTCCACCAGAACACGATCGTGGGGGCATGTCGAATCGCGAGCACGCCCCGGGCCGCGGCTTCGCGCGCCGGTGTGAGCGACTTCACCCGGTCGTCGCGGTCAGCGAGGTCCCGCCTACGGTGCTCGCATGGACGTACGTCGGCTGGTCGTCGCCCTCGAGCGCGCGTGGGACGGTGCCCGCCTGCGCCGTCGTCGATCGGGCACGCCCGAGCACTTCCGCATCGAGCCCTACATCGGTCACGGCGGGCCCTCCGGGGTCGTCGTACGAGGTCGCGTCCTGGACAACCCGGTCGCGACCGAGGCCGTGGACGGCGAGGGGGTCCGGGACGCCGTGCGTCGCACGCTGCGGCACTTCCTGACCGACGAGCTCCCCGGCGTGCCCCTCACGGTCACGCTGGGCGGCACACGCGTCGAGACCGTCACCGACACCGAGGGCTACTTCCTGGTCCGCGTCCCCGCGTCGCCCGCGGACCTCGAGAGCCCGTGGACCCACGGGACGGTCGCCCTGCGCGGCAGCTACCGGGGCACCACCGGGCACGCGGCACCGGTCGAGGTCCGGGTCCCCTCCCCCGACGCCCGCTTCGGGATCGTCTCCGACGTCGACGACACGATCCTGCAGACCGGGGTCCAGCGGGTGGGGCGGATGATCCTGCAGACCCTCGCCGGCTCCGCCCTGACCCGGACGCCGTTCCCCGGTGCTGCAGAGCTCTACCGCGACCTCGCCGCCGAGGTGAACCCGGTCTTCTACGTCTCGTCGAGCCCGTGGAACCTGCACTCGTTCCTGGTGGCCTTCCTCCGCCACCGCGGCTTCCCCCTCGGCCCGGTGCTGCTACGCGACCTGCTCGGCACCTGGAAGGGGCGCGAGCAGAAGCACGACCGCATCCGCGAGGTCCTCGACCTCCACCCGGACCTGTCCTTCGTCCTCCTCGGCGACTCCGGCGAGCACGACCCCGAGATCTACGCCGACATCGTGCGCGAGCACCCCGGGCGCATCCTCGCGGTCTACATCCGCGAGGTGCGGCTCGACCCGGGCGACGGGCGCGTGGAGAAGGTCTCCGACGCGTGGGGCCCGGACGTGCCGTTCGTCCTCGCCGCCGACACCGACGCCGTACGCCGTCACGCCGCAGGCCTCGGGCTGCTCTGACCCGGCGGTCGAGCCGCTCGCCGGTCAGGCGCCGTCAGGCGCCGTCCTCGGTCAGGGTCGTGACCGGCAGCCAGTCGGCGCCGAGGAGCTGGGCGAGGTCGGCGAGCCCGGTGGTGTCGCTGCCCACGGTGTCGGAGGCCGCGGCGATCCGCTCGACCATCACCTTGCCGACCTGCTCCTCGACGGTGCCCTCGGCATAGGCGATGTGCCACGGCGAGACCTGGTGGTCGCGGTGGGTGCGGCCGGTCACCTGCCGTCCGGCGATGCCCGAGAACCGGGCCTGGTGGAAGACGCCGACCCGCGGCTCCGTGCTCGCGCGGCGGCCGTCGGCGAGGGTCTCGCCGGCGTGCAGGCTGATCGAGGCGACCGTGGTGAAGACGCACACCTTCGCCTGTCCGGTCTGGAACCGCAGCCGCTCGGCCTCCGGGTCGAACCGGTCGCGGCCGTAGATCGTGGCGACCTCGATGCCGGAGTCGCGCAACCGGTCCGCGATCGGGTCGGCAGCGGTGGCGACGAACTCGACCGAGCACGCCACCTGTCGCTCCGCTTGCACCTGCTGGGCGATCCAGTCGACGGTCGAGTCGACGCGGATCAGCCCGGCCTTCTGCCGGAAGCGCAGCAGCGCGGCGCGGCCCTTCGCGACGTTGCGCCCCCGGCGGGCGATGTCCATCTCGCGGCAGAACTCCCCCCACTCGGCCTCGTACGCCGTCCGCTCCGCCGGCGTGAGCGTGACGGGCATGCCGGAGATCGGCACCGGCCCCCACGGTGCCGCGCGGTGCAGCATCGCCGGGGGCCGCTCCTCGTCGAGCCAGCTGCGCACCAGCTTGAGGTCCGCGGCGCGCCGAGCGGGGTCGGTGGTCCAGGTGGCGCCGTAGCGGCCCCGTTCCACCCCGACGCCGTGGCGCTCGAGCGCGGTGGCGAACGTGTCCCCGGGGCGGGTCGCCGAGGTCCACTCCCGCATCGGCTCGCCCAGCACCTGCGCGTAGGCCGGTGCGAGGTAGGGCAGCTCGAGCGGCGTGTGCCCGGGTGTCGCAGTGGTCGCGATGACGAACGGCGCCGTGTCGTGGGGCTTCCCGTGCCCGGAGATCCGCGCCCAGAGCTTCCAGCGCTTCGTCGTCGTACGCCGCAGGGCGTGGGCCTCGTCCGCGATGATCACCTCCCACGCGTGGTCCGCGACCTTCTCGAGCCGGTCCCACGTGATGACGACCCACTCCAGGCCGCCGTCGCCCAGCGCCGTGATCGTGCGGCACCAGTGGCCGATCGTGATCGCGGCCGGCCGGTCGGCGACGACGAGCACCCGTCGCGCCCCGCGGAGGTCGCCCACCGCGGTCGCCCCGAGGACCGCCGAGATCGTCTTGCCGACGCCCGGCTCGTCCGCGAGCAGGAACTGCCGCCCGCCGGCCGCGGCACGTGCGGCGATCGCGTCGGCCGCCTCGAACTGGATCCGCCGTGGCTCCAGCTCGACGGTCGGCTCGGGGACGGGCATCGGGTCGTCGGGATTGAGCTCGTTCTCGATGAACCGACCAAGCGTGTGGGGTCCGGGCGAGTAGGGCGCGAGGTGCTCGGGCAGCACGGACCCGACGTGGAGGTGGGTCCTCACGGCGGGGTGCCAGGTCGCGTCGTCGACCTGGGTGCCGTAGGGCACGTCGAGCACCCACAGCCGCTCCCCCGGCCCGGCCGTCGGCAACGGCCGCGGTTGCTGTCGCGTGCCGCTCCCGCGCGACGACGCGCTGCGGCGACGCGCACGGGATCGTCGAGGACTGGCCACCCCGGGACGTTAGCGGCCCGACCTCCGTGGACAGCGGCGGCTCGCCCGCGGACGAGGACCCTGCCGACCGGCCCGGGTGGTGATCAGGGGCGCTGCGGTTGGTGATGGCTCGTCGTGCGGGGGCGACATGATCGGCGCCCCCGCACGACGTGGTGCCTGCTCACGGCAGACGGGTGATCCGGTTCTGGGGGCCGGGCGCCACGACACCCTGCGCGACGAAGTACTTCTCGAGCGCGTCGAGGTCGACGTCGCCGCCGAGCCGGTTGGTGCCCTCGCGCAGGACCGCGTAGCCGTCGCCACCGTCAGCCATGAAGTTGTTGACGGTGATCCGGTAGCTCGCCGCCGGGTCGATCGTGACGCCGTTGAGCATGATGGACGCCGGGTCCACCTTGTTGCCCGTGGGGGCCGACGCGCTCCAGCTGTACCGGAAGCCCGCCGAGACCTGCAGGATCCGGTTCTGACCGACGGTCGGGTTGTCGAACTGCTGCTCGAGCAGCGTGTCGATCTGTGCGCCGGTCACCGTCATGGTGACCAGGCTGTTGCCGAACGGCTGGACCGTGAAGGCCTCGCCGTACGTCACGTTGCCGTCACCCTCGCCGGCGGGGCTGCTGGGGTACGTCAGGTCGGCGCGGATGCCGCCCGAGTTCATGAAGCCGATCACGGCTCCCCCGAGCTCCGGCGCGGTCGTCGCTTGCAGCTGCGCGTCGGCGATGACGTCGCCCAGGGCCGACTCACCCGCGGAGTTGGCAGACCGGGTGATCGGCGCGGTGATCGAGCCGATGACGCGGTTGGCCAGCGGTGCGGAGAGTCCGACGTACTTGCCGACCAGCTCGGACAGTGCCGGGGCCTTGGGGACGGTGCGGGTGACGATCGTGTTGTTGACGGTGTGGGCGACGACGTCCTTGGTCGCCCGGCTCAGCGTCAGGTCGATGTCGGTGACGAGGCGGCCGGCGGACGCTGCGCCCGTGACGATCTTGCCGTCGATGAGGCAGTTGACCGCCCAGTTGGTGTGACCGGTGACGACCACGTCGATGTCGTCGTCCATCCGGTCGACGATCGGCGGCAGCGCACCCACCGGGTTGTTGCAGCTGTTGATCGTCGTCTCGTTGAGCCCGCCGGAGACGCTGCCGCCCTCGTGCAGCAGGACCACGAACGTCTCGACGCCCTGTCGCTTGAGGACGGGGACCAGCGCGTTGACCGAGTCGGCCTCGTCGAAGAAGTCGACGTTCGAGATGCCGGCCGGTGTCACGATGTCGGGCGTGCCCTCGAGGGTCATGCCGATGATGGCCACCTTGACGCCTTCGAACTTGTGGATCTTGTACGGCGGGAAGATGGTCTCGCCGCTGTCCTTGTACGCGACGTTGGCGGCGAGGAAGTCGAACTGTGCGCCGGCGAACCCGTCGCCGTCCTGACAGCCGTCGACCGGGTGGCAGCCACCGTTCTGCATGCGCAGCAGCTCGTCGACGCCCTCATCGAACTCGTGGTTGCCCACGCCGTTGTAGTCCAGGCCCATCAGGTTGAAGGCCTCGATGGTCGGTTCGTCGTGGAACAGCGCGGAGGTGAGCGGCGTGGCGCCGATCAGGTCACCGGCGGACACGAAGAGCGTGTTGGGGTTGGTCGCGCGCAGCTGATCGACGTGCGTCGCGAGGTACTCGACACCGCCCGCGTCCGTCGTACCGATCCGGCCGCCGGAGCCACTCGGCGGTTCCAGCGCGCCGTGGAAGTCGTTGAGGCCGAGGATCTGGATCTCGGTGGTCTGGGCCTTCTCCGCCCGACCGGGCTGGGGATCGCCCGCCGCAGGTCCTGTCGTTGCGGTGACCGCCAGTCCGAGCGCGACCAACACAGTGGCCGGCAGAGCGAGCTTCTTCCTCATCGTGACTTCCTTCACTGCGCGCGCCAGGCACGCAAGCGTGGCATCCGGCCGCACGCAGTGCGTTGGCACGAGTTGGGTGGGGGGTTGTCGACGCCGAAGGGACGATGTCGACGCAGCGACGATAACCGCCGGGCGGCGCGCCCGGAAAGGGCTCTGCGACCACACCCAAGATTGGGTAACGCTTCCGACCCCCGCGCGGGCATGGGAATACCGGATCCTTCGAGCCCGAGGTGCACCGATCCGGGGAGCCCGGTCCGTCGTTCTCCGCGGCCCCCAGCCCACCCGTAGGGTGGCGAGGCTCGTGGACGACCGCGGCATCCCTCCTCCCGCATGCGAAGGAACCCCATGTGCCGAGTGCTCGCCTACATCGGGCCCGAGATCCCTCTCGAGAGCCTGCTGCTCACGCCGTCGAACAGCCTGGTCAACCAGGCCCTGGAGCCCGAGCGCTACCCGGACCTCCACCTCGCGGGCTGGGGCTTCGGCGCCTGGAGCGAGCACCTGCTGAAGCCGGAGGACCCCTTCATCTACCGCCGGCCCATGGCTGCGTTCTACGACGACAACGCCACGCGCATGATCCCGAGCCTGCAGGCGAGCACGGTGCTCGGCCACGTGCGGGCAGCGGCGTACGACCCGAAGGTCGTGATGGTCGACGAGAACTGCCACCCCTTCTCCTTCGACGAGACCCCGTGGATCATGGCGCAGAACGGCGACCTGCCGAGCTGGATGCTGCTGCAGAGGGAGCTGCTGCAGCACTGCGAGGACAGGTACCTCGAGCAGATGCGGGGCACGACCGACACGGAGTTCCTCTACGTGCTCCTGCTCTCCCTGCTCGAGGGCGACAGCGACGAGGACGTGCAGCGCGCGGTCGAGAAGATGGTCAGGCTCATCGCCCGCGCGATGGCTGATCTCGACCTCCCGGCCCTGGCCAAGCTGAAGATGGCCCTGGTGACGACGAACCGGATCATCGGGGTCAACACCGGTCTCGGGCACCAGGGCGAGACCGACCCGGCCGGGGACTGGAAGGAGCTGCGCGAGACCGACCCGGGCACCGACGACTACGCCCTCTCCATGCTGCTGGAGCCGATGTACATGACGATGGGTCGCAACTTCGAGCACGACCCGGACTCCTACGCGTTCGAGACGTGCGACGAGGAGGACGCGACGGGCGCCATCTTCGCGTCGGAGGAGCTGACGGAGGACGGCGACGGCTGGTCCTCCCTCGAGTTCGGCGAGATCGTCTTCCTCGAGAAGGTGGACGAGCGCATCACCCGCACCGTCAACCGCCTGGAGGTCTAGGGCTGGGTGCGGGTCCTAGTCTCGGTCCATGGCCTCTGACGTCCGCTTCTACTTCGACCCGGTGTGCCCCTTCTGCTGGCTGACCAGCAAGTGGGTCCGGATGGTGCAGTCCGAGCGCGACCTGTCGGTGGACTGGCGGTTCATCTCGCTGCGCCTGATCAACGAGCACATCGACTACGACGCCCACTTCCCGCCCGAGTACGAAGCGGGGCACACCGCCGGGCTGCGCCTGCTGCGTGCCGTCGCCCGTGCGCGGGACGAGCACGGCGCCCAGGCGGTGGACGCACTGCAGGCCGCCCTGGGGGCGCACATCTTCGACACGCCGCCTGCCGGGGACGTGGACGAGATCGCGGCCGCCGAGCGCCGCGGCACACGGGAGTTCCTGGAGCCGATCCTGCACGAGGTGGGCCTGCCGGCCGAGCTCGCCGACGCCCTCGACGACGCCTCGTGGGACGACGCGGTCCGCGCGGACGGCGAGGAGGCCCTCGCGTTGACCGGCAGGGACGTCGGCACGCCGATCATCCACTTCGAGCCGCCGGACGGGATCGCGTTCTTCGGCCCCGTGATCAGCCGGCTCCCCGAGCCCGACCAGGCCGGGGAGCTGTGGGACCACGTGGTGGGCCTGGCCCGCTTCCCCGGTTTCGCCGAGCTCAAACGCAGCCTGCGCGAGCGACCGCAGCTGGTCGGGTTCGGCGTTGAGCCCGGCACCGTCGGCACGCAGGAGGACTGGCACGGCGGTAGCCGCCGACAGAGGAGCGAGCGCGGCTGACGCTCACGCCTCGGAGTCGCCGGGTGACCCGACGCCCGGCGTCCGCCTCAGTGCTGGGCGGGGCCGGGGTCGAGCCGGTCGAGCATCTCGGTCAGGTGCCGACGCAGGTGCTCCGAGTTCTCCTCCGCCAGCTGCTGGAGACGAGCGACCTCGGACTGCCCCTGCGCGCGCTGCTCCTCGGTCTCGGTGAGCAGCTGGTCGGCCGTCGCCTGCGCCTCGTCCACTGCCCGCCTGGCGGCGAGCCGGGCGGCCTCGACCATTCCCTCGGCCTCCCGCTGCGCCGAACGCACGAGCTCGCCTGCCTCCTCCCGGGCGGCAGCGACGATCTCCGCCGCCTCGGCCCGGGCGTCGGAGCGCCACTGGTCGGTGTCGCGGGCGGTCATCTCCAGCAGTCGCGCCGCCGAGGGCGAACGGGGCGCCGGCACCTCGCGTTGCCCCATCGGGCGGTCCTGCTGCTCGCCCGCCTCATCGCGGACGTCGTCGTCCAGTCCTCTGCTCAGCACGTGCGTCTCCTCTCTCGTCCCCCCGAGTGGTGTCGGCAGCAGCGTAGGGGTTTGCACGCTGGAAGGTGGTGGCGCGGGCCCGCACGCCGACCCGCGCTGAGGGATCGACCACACTCTGCCGGCGTGGTCGCCGGCTACAGGGTCGCCCAGACCAGCGCCCGTCCGACGAGGGCGTACTGCCCCTTGGGGTGAGCCCGGTAGAGCGGTTCGCTGCCGAACATCACCACGCCGGCACCGGTCTCGTCCTCGCCCCGGATCACCACGGCCTGGCCGCGGGCGGCATCGGGTCCGCCGGAGCCGTCGGGCCGTGCCCGCCAGTGCCCCGACACCAGGGGGCCGTCCGTGCCGTAGGCCTGCTCGACGCTCACCTCGCTGCCCAACCCGGTGAACCAGGACGGTCCGCTGACGAAGGTGTGCGGGGTCGCGCGGGCGGTGAGCGGGCCCCCGGAGCTGTCGACGCGTACGACGCCGTTGGCATCGGTCCTGCCGGCGACCCGGGAGGCCGTGAGGAGGCCCGCGGCCTGGTTGAAGGTCGCCCCGGTGGCGCCCCGGGTGACCACTCCCCCGCCGGACGCGAGGAACCCGGCGAGGCCGGCCCGCGCCTGCGGGGTGAGGCCGGTGTAGGACAGCCCGCTGGAGACGAACAGGGTGTCCACACCGGCCCAGTCGAATCCGCTGTTGAGCGTCGCCGTGGACACCTGCTGCACGGCGAAGCCCATCTCCGCCAGCGCGAAGAGCTCGTCCGCGGGAGCGGCAGCCGCGACGACCGTCTCCTCCATCGGCGTTCCTTCGACGCTTGCCGCGGCCCTGAGGACCACGCCGAAGCGGTCGGCGACGGCCGCCGCGACAGCGGGGTCCGGGGCGGGCAGCACGACGGAGCCCTGGTCCGTCCACTGGACCTCGGTGCCGGTCTCGAGCAGGGCGTTGAGCGCCTCGAAGTCCTTCGGGTCGTCGAGGCGGAGCTCGAGCGCGCCGCCGCCCTCGACGCTGCCGGTGCCGCCGGCGACCACGACAGGCTTGCCCACGACGGAGAGGTCACCGTCCTCGACGGTGTCCACGGTGGCGCCCCACAGCAGGCCCAGGCTCCAGCCGGAGATGTCGTACATCTGGTCGACGCGGTCACTGATGTCGGTGCCCTCGTCGAGGATGACGTTGGCCAGGCCCCGCTTCGGCTGGTGCATGTCGACGACATGGCTGCCGGCGGGATACGCCCGCCCGCCGGCCGAGAACGCCTTCGTGGCGACCTCGACGTCGACGTCGTTGGCGACCAGGTGGTCGACGAGCCGGGCTGCGGCGACGGCCGACCGCTGGTCCGCGCCGGCCGGGATCACGTAGGCGCGGGGGAAGTCGGTGGTGTAGACGTCCTCGGGACCGATCTCGGGGAACAGGTCGGGGCCGACCACCCGCTGGGCCTCCCCTGCGGCGCCGCGGCGGAAGATCTCGATCTGGTCCGCGATCAGCTCAGCGCGGTTCTCGTCGACGTACGCGATGGACGCGCGGACGGCCGCCTCGGCGATGTCGGTGTTGATGGCGCTCCGCCGGCGCAGCTCGGCCACCGGGAGGTTGTAGGACGCGTTGTTGACCCGCAGCGGGATCTCGATGGTGTGGGAGACGGTGCCGTGAAAGGCGGCGTACTGCGGGGTGAAGATCGGCGGCCAGTCGTCCCAGCCCTCGTCCCAGTCGCGGAACGGGATCACGACGGGCTGGACGCCGTCGGCCGGGGTGTAGCCGAGGCCGTTGACGGCCTCCTCCATCGCCAGGCCGTTGGGGTAGGCGTGCTTGATGAACAGGTCGTACTCGTAGTTCTCACCGTGCGGTGGCGTGGTGGGCTCGATGAGGGTGCCGTTGACGTAGCCGTGCAGGTCGAGCATCACTAGGGGCTGGGTGTCGATCAGCGCCTGCCGCACGCCCCGCACCTCCGGCTGGCTGGCGGTGATGAAGTCGCGGTTCATGTCGAACCCGTTGCCGTTGGCACGCGTGTTGGCCACCCGGCCGTCGGGGTTCATCGACACGACGAAGTAGAGACGCGTCCGGTCCAACAGCGACTTGACCGCAGGGTCGCTGCTCGTCGCCAGGTCCTCGATGACGCGCAGGTTGGCGTCGGCGCCCTCGAACTCGTTGCCGTGGATGTTGCCGTTGAAGAACAGGGGCGCCTTGTAGCGCTTGGGGATGCTCGCGTCGCGGGCGGCTTGCGCGGCCTGGTCCAGGATGCGTCGCCGCATCTGGTCCTGACGCCGCGCCTCGCCCGGCGACTCGGGGGAGGTGACCGTCACCAGGTAGACGTCACGCCCGCGAGCAGTCTGGGCGATGACCTCGGCACTGACCCGGTCGCTGGCCTGCTGCAGCTCGTTGAGCGTCGGCGCGATCTCGTGGTAGGGCACGAGGCCGAGCTTGATCGCCGCGTCGGACGGGTCGGCCGGCGGTTCCGCGAGGACGGTCTGCCGCGGGAACGCGCGGTCGACGCCCCGCCCGGTGGCGACCGCCTTGCCGGCCCCCGGATCCGGGAGGCGGTCCACGCGCAGCTCGCGAGGCGCCTCTTCGCGGACCGGGTGGTCATCGCGTGGATCGGCAGCGGCGGGCGTGACGGCGGCCAGCAGGCCGACGGCGAGCGCCGAGATGAGGACGGTCGTACGGCTGCGGTGCTTCATGGCTTCTCCCCGCGGTAGGAGCGAGGAAGCAGTAGACCACCGCGAACGGGCCCACGAGGATGCCACATTTTGGTGGTCTTGGTGCGCGACCTCGCCGGGCCACGCGGCTTCAGGTGAGGGCGAACCGATCGAGCGCCCCTCGCCACGACCGGGCGATCAGGTGGTTCATGGTGTGGTGGATCAGGAAGATGGCCACCTTGTCCAGCGGCTTCACCGGGTGGGTGCTCCACTCGACGTGGAGGCGGCTGTCGAGGGTCGTGCTCCAGGTCCGGAGCCGGCGGTCGGTGAAGTCGGTCATCGCCTCCAGCACCTGCTCGGGCGACGCCCGGGTGACCAGGTCGAACCGCATCTCACCCACACCCCGCAGCTCGGGCGGAGATGACCGTGCCACGAGCGTGCTGCTCCGGCGCCTTGCCTCCCACGGGTCAGGTCTCCCCGCCGATGTCGAGCTCGTACGCCTCGAAGACGAGGTCGGAGCCTCGCTGGCGGTGCCGGACGAGCCTGCCCAGCAGCGCCGTTCCGAGGGCGCGGACCCTGTCGACGCCGCCCTCGACGTCCGGTGCTGCGACTCGCTCCAGGAGGCTGTCCACCTGGCCACGGATCAGCACGTGCTCGCGCTTGAGGGTGGTGACGGACTCGGTCAGCCGTGGGGCGGTCTCGAGGACCTCGCGATAGAGCCCGTCGGGACCCTCGGTGATCTCGACGTGCTCACGGAGGTCGCCGGCGAGCTCCACCGTGGCCGCGTGGACACGCTGGGCCCATCGTCCCCTGTCGCCGTTGGCCGGCGCTGCCAGTGCGGCCTCCAGCGTGCTCATCGACTCGCGCAGCTCCGCGCGCTGTCGCCGCAGCTCCTCCAGGAGCATGTCGTCCGGCGTGGGCGTCGCTTCCATGGGCCCTCCGTCCCCGGGTCGCGTCTCCCACCAGTGTCGCTCGCTCGACCTCGCCCTGGCGACCCTGGCTAGCCCGATCTCTCGATCGTGGTCACCACGCTCGTCACGGACGGCCGATGCGGCGTGCTCGAGAACCCGAACCGGCAGGGCGGGTCCACGGGCGTGAGGGTGCCCAGGTCGGTCCCCCGCCAGCCACCGGAGATCGCCGACACCGCGACGACGGAGGTCGCGCCGTACCACTCCCGCCGGTCGTTGCCGGCCGTCCCGCGGGTGCGCACACCGCGCAGCACGACGCGGGCCACCGGGTCGACGAGGGAGCACCAGCCGGGCGAGGTGGCCAGGCGGTCCGGCACCAGGCCCAGGAGCGCGCCCAGCGGCGTACGACCGCCGACGACGAGCCGCAGCGACAGCGAGGGCGTCGACACCTGCCAGCCGTCGTCGGTGTCCTCGACGGCCACGGGCTCGATGACGTGCTCGTCGAACGAGTAGGTGGCCGCGACGAAGTCACGCACCCGCTCGGACGGCGCGAGGAGCACCCGGTGATCGGCGGCGTCCTCCACCATCACGTCGGCGAACGCGCCCCACGGTGAGTCGTCCCAGCGACCGACGACGACCCGCACGCCGCTGGTGCTGCCGACGCCCGCGATGCGACCGGTGAAGCGTTCGCGGACGCGGGTCACGGAGCGACGAGCCCGTCGGGCTCGCGCCCGTCCGCGGCCAGTCCCCCGGCCACGCCGGCGCGGTCCTCGTCGGAGCGGTTCTGGCTGAGCTTGGCCTTGGCCTCGACCGACTCGACGACGACCTCGACGCCGACGATGGGGCGCAGGTTCTTGTCGACGTAGTCGGCCGGTGCGTCTGTCACCGCCCACGGATCGGCGCGCGGCCGCTCGTGGCGGTCCGTCAGTCGCGTGACGAGACCCCGCACCCAGTCGGCGTCGTCGTGCACGGCGACGCGCCCGCGGAGGTGGACGACCGAGTAGTTCCACGTCGGGACGACCTTGCCGTGCTCGGCCTTCGTGGCATACCAGGACGGCGAGACGTAGGTGTCGGCGCCGGTCACGATCGCCAGCGCCGGCGAGCCGTCGACGATCCTGCGCCAGTGCGCGTTGGCGCGGGCGAGGTGGCCGACCAGCCGGTCGCCCTCCCACAGCACCGGCAGGAACGTCGCGTCGGGTACGCCGTCGTCGCCCACTGTCACGAGCTGGGCGGTCGCGACCGCCTCGACGAAAGGACGGACGTCGTCGGGGTCCATCACGTTGAAGCGCGGCACGTAGAGGGAGGCATCGGGCACGGGACCATCCTGCCCGTTGGGAGGCGGCGACTGTCAGTGGCGGGCGGCAGGATGGACGCATGCTGCTCGCCGAGCTCGTCGCCACCTCCGCCGCCGTGGCCGCCACCCGCTCCCGCAAGGCCAAGGTCGCCGCGCTCGCGGAGCTGCTCGGCCGCGTCGAGCCCGAGGAGCTCGAGGTGGTCGTGTCCTACCTCGGCGGTGCGCTCCGCCAACGGCGCACGGGTCTGGGCTGGCGCGGCGTCAGCGAGCTGCCGGGGTCCGCCGACGAGCCGTCGCTGACCGTGCTGGAGGTCCACGACGCGTTCGAGGCGATGTCGCGCCTGTCCGGTGCGGGCTCCCAGCTCGCGCGGAAGGAGGCGGTCGCCGACCTCTTCGGCCGTGCGACCGCGGCCGAGCAGGCGTGGCTGCGCGCCATCGTCACCGGCAACGTCCGCCAGGGCGCGCTCGACGCCGTCACCCAGGAGGCGGTGGCCCTGGTGGCCGACGTGCCGCTCGCGTCGGTGCGCCGTGCCGCGATGCTCGCCGGGTCCACCGTCGCGGCGGCCGCGGCAGCGTTCGAGGGCGAGGAGGCGCTGGCCGCGATCGGGCTCGAGGTCGGTCGCCCGATCCTGCCGATGCTCGCCTCCAGCGCGCCCGACGTCGCCGCCGCCATGGCGGGCCTGTCCCCCGGCGGCGCCACCGAGGTGGCGATCGACGCCAAGCTCGACGGCATCCGGATCCAGGTGCACCGCGACGGCGACGAGGTGCTCGTGGTGACCCGCAGCCTCGACGACATCACCGGCCGGCTGCCCGAGGTCGTCGAGGTGGCCCGCTCCCTGCCCGCCGAGCGTTTCGTCCTCGACGGCGAGGCGCTCGCCCTCACCGACGACGGCCGACCGATGGCCTTCCAGGACACCGCGAGCCGCACCGCCCAGGACACCGGCGTCGCGGTGACGCCCCACTTCTTCGACCTGCTCCACGTCGACGGACGCGACCTGCTCGACTCCCCCGGCCACGAGCGCCTCGCCGCGCTCGACGCGCTGGTCCCCGAGCCCCACCGCGTACGACGCCTCGTCACCGCCGACGCCGAGGCCGCCGACGCCTTCGCCGCCGAGACCGTCGCCGCCGGCCACGAGGGTGTCGTGCTCAAGGACCTGTCCGCCCCCTACGCCGCCGGTCGCCGTGGCTCGGCCTGGGTGAAGGTCAAGCCGCGCCACACCCTCGACCTGGTCGTCCTCGCCGTCGAGTGGGGGTCGGGCCGGCGCGAGGGGTGGCTGTCAACCATCCACCTCGGTGCGCGCGACGAGTCGTCGGAGACCGGGTTCGTGATGCTCGGCAAGACGTTGAAGGATCATTACGAACCCGGTTGGACCATGGTCGGCAAGACTTTCAAAGGGATGTCAGACGAGATGTTGAAGTGGCAGACCGAGCGGTTCCTTGAACTCGAGATCCAGAGGAAGGACCACGTTGTGTACGTGCAGCCGAGCCAGGTGGTTGAGATCGCGTTCGACGGCGTGCAACGGTCGAGCCGCTACGAGGGCGGCGCAGCACTCCGTTTCGCCCGAGTCATCCGTTATCGCGATGACAAGTCCGCAGATCAGGCGGACACCATCACAACGGTCCTCTCCTACCTCTAGGCTGCACGTGGACATCTGGCCGCGAGGCCCATACACCCAGACACTCTGAGCTGGACCACATCGAACCGGAGACGTCGCACCGTGCGAATCACAAACCTTCACGTCAGACGATTCAAGTCACTGTATGACGTGGAAATTGTTCCCACCAACTTCTCCGTTGTGACTGGCCCGAACGGTAGCGGCAAGAGCAATCTTGTTGAGGCGCTCGCGTTTCTCGGCGAGGTTTACCAGTTCGGTTTCGAGTTCGCGGTCGGGCGCTACGGAGGCATCGACGCAATCGCCTATCGCGACAAGAGGCGAACCACAATCGGAGTTGAATTCAAGGTGAGCGCATCACTGAGTGCAAGCGAGGTGTATGAGCGCTCCTACTTCCCGCGCAGCCGCCGCGAAACGTTGGAACAGTATGCCAATCGACGGTTCACCATAGATCATGCATTCACGCTTAAGCCGGCCGGCGCGGCGGCCAGCGCGGAGTATGGATTGCACAACGAGAACTTGACCCTCTCCGTAGAACGCGCCGACGGTACGTTTGCGCAACTTCTGACGGTCGTAGGGAACAACGACGCATCGCCAGACGACGGTGGTGCTGCTCGGGTCGTAGTTCACGATTACGCGGAAGACTTAGACATCGGCCCTCTGAGCGAATTGGCTCTTGGCAGTTTCGTGCGCCGAATCGGAAACACTTGGGATGAATCCCGTGACTTGGGAAGTGTTATCGAACTCGCTCGACTGGCTCCCGTAGTGCGCCACTTCGCGCAAAGCATGGGGTTGATCCGCGCCTACCGCCTAAACCCAAGCGCCTGTCGAAAGCCCGCAGTGCTGACGCCCAACGCTGCGCTAGAAAGTGATGGGTCGAACTTGCCTGCCGCTGCATCGCGAATGATGAAGCGGCAACCGGAGGCATGGAATCAAGTGCTCTCGAGCATGCGACAAATTCTGCCGGATTTGACTGAGATCGACACGTCACCGAGTCCCGAGTACGGCATCAGCCTGCGCTTCCAGGAACAGGAGCGAGGTCGGCCGTGGTCGGCCCACGAGGTTTCTGACGGCACGATACAGGCGCTTGCTCTCTTCATCGCCGCGTTTGATCCTCGCGCGCCAATCGTACTTGTCGAGGAACCCGAGAATGCCGTGCACCCATGGGTGCTCCGGCGGTTCTTGGAGGTCTGCAAGAGCCTCACGGAGAAGCAGACCATTCTTACGACTCACTCACCTGTCCTGCTATCGCTAGTCAGGCCAGAGGACGTCTTCCTTATGTGGCGGTCCGCTGGACGATCGGCATTGAAGCCTCTCACCCGCGTAGCTCCAGATGCACACCGGCTCTACTATGAGGAAGGGTTCGACGTCTTCTCTCTCTACGACAGCGGGATGATCGGCGAAGCTATCCCCGGCGCAGGGTCGGAGCGCGGCTGATGGCTACCCGGCGGAGAACACTGAAGAAGATTGGGATCGTCACGGAGGGCGATTCTGAGGTACTGGCGCTCCCAGGGCTGTACGAGGCGCTCTCAGAGAGGACAAGTACGCAGTACCTGAAGCCGCTGAGGGCGGCCGTGGACCCGCTTGCGCCACCACCGGTAGTGAGCCGAGGATGCGCGGACCGAGTTCGTCTGTCATTCGCCAAGGGCGCAGATCTGGTCGTGGTCCTGCTTGATCGCGAAGGTGCCTCTCAGTCGGCGGCAGATCGGGCAGCCGACATCGAGAAGATGCTTGCGAAGGATTTCGGGGACAACGTTCGCGTTGTAGTCAAGGACCGCACGTTTGAACATTGGCTCATTGCCGCCTGCGGAGCCTTTGCTGCTCACCCAGCGAAATACCCCAACGCGGAGAAGATCAAGAAGGGTTATACCAAGGGGCGAGCCGACAGTTGCGCGGACGCCGAATCGCTGATCAATCGTGGGTTGGGGAAGGGAAAGTACGAAAAGACGAAGGACGCTCCTGAGATTCTCAAGTCTGCTTCAATCGTCGAGATGGCAACCCACAGTCGAAGTTTTCGCCGTTTTCTGGCGGTCTGCGGTGATGCTACCTACTCGAACGGCTCATGCACGTCACTAGAGCCGCCTCTCGGTCCTGCGTAATGCTCCGTCGGTAACTCGTTTCTGCCAAGACGTTCAAGGGCATGACCGACGAGATGCTGGCCTGGCAGACCGAGCGCTTCACCGACCTGGCCGTCTCCCCTGCGTCGGTCCGCGACAGCTATGTCGTCCCCGTCCGGCCCGAGCAGGTCGTGGAGATCGCCTTCGACGGGCTCCAGCGCTCCACGCGCTACCCCGGCGGCGTGGCGCTCCGCTTCGCGCGGGTCCTGCGCTACCGCGACGACAAGGGCCCGCACGAGGCCGACACGATCGAGACAGTGCGCTCGCACGTCACGGTTGAGTCCTCCTAGCCGCGCCGCTCCGGCAGCCGGCATCCCGGCAGGTCGAGGTCGAGGACGCGGCCGGCGTCCAGGCAGCCGAGCAGCCACGACGTCTGCTGGCCGTAGTTCATGTCCCTGCGCATGACGACGCGCCCGCGCCGGTTCTCCTCGCAGGCGGAGTCGATGCACCGCCGACCGCCGACGTAGCCGGTGTTGGCGACCCCGACGACGAGCCCGGTCTCGCGGGAGACGATCGGCGAGCCTGAGTAGCCCCCGCGGATCGCGCAGCCGTCGCGGGCCGGGAGCCGGATCGAGTCCCACCAGTCCCACTTCCGCTCATGCACCCGGTGCGCCGTGCCGGTGGTGGCGCAGCCCCGTTGCTCGGCCCAGTAGCCGGACGGGATGCGGACCCGGTCACCGCGCGACGGTCCCTCAGCGGCCAGGGACAGCGGCGCCACGCCCGCGCCGGCCAGGTCGGCGTACGTCTGCCGCAGCCGCAGGACTGCGGCGTCGGTGCGGAACATGGTGGCGTACTCCAGCCGCACCGCCCGCGCGGCCAGGGCGACGTCGCCGAGGCCGTCGAGCAGCTCGACCCGCGTCCACCGCTTCTCGTCCACCAGCACCTCCCGGGCGCCGAGGAACGGCCGGCGGACGCAGTGGCCGTTGGTGAGGACGACGGCGCGGTCGGAGTCGAGGGACGCCGGCCACCGCACGACCGCCCCGGAGCAGCCGGGCAGCCGGGCGGTCCCGGCGAAGCGCCCGCCGTCCACGGCTACTGTCGCGGCTCCTGACCCGGTGGCTGACGCGCCGAGCGGCACGAGGAGCGCGCCGAGGACGGCGACCGCAGCGGCGAGGAGCGCGCCGACGGCAGCACGACGGGAGGTGGCGACCATCACCCCGGCATCGAACCACACCCGGGCCGGACGACGACGTACCTAGACTGGCCGCCATGAGCACCGAGCCGACCCCCGCGACCGGTCCCGCACGGGGCGGCACCGCGGCCGCCCGGCGCCGGCTGCGCGAGGCGGAGATCATCTCGGCCACGCGCCGCCTCTTCGACGAGCGCGGCGTCCGCGACGCCCAGATCGAGGACATCGCCCGGGCGGTCGGGATCAACCGCGCCATCATCTACCGCCACTTCACCGGCAAGGAGGAGCTCTTCAGCCTCACCCTGGTGCAGTACCTCGACGAGCTGAGGGTGGCGCTGGAGCAGGCGGCCGCGACCACCGACGAGCCGCGCGACCAGCTCGTACGACTCGTGGAGGCGTTCGTCGACTACGGCCTGGCCCACCCGGCGTTCGTCGACTGCGCCCAGGCCATCATGCGACGTCCCGGCGGCGACCTGCTGGAGGAGGTCAGTGAGAGCGCGATGTATCGCCTCGGCCAGGCCATCAGCGGCTGCCTGTCCGTGCTGACCCGCGTCATCACCGCCGGCGCGAGCAGCGGTGACTTCCACGTCGACGATCCCGGGCTGCTCGCCAACATGCTCTACGCCAGCGGCCTGGGCACCCTGCAGCTCGGACGGGTCGCGATGCTGGTGTCGGAGGAGCAGCCGGGCGTCCCGCGGATCAGCCGGGTCACCGTCGAGCAGGTGCGCGACCACATGGTCGCTACCGCCCTCGCGCTCGCGGCCGGGGCGCCGACGAGCGCGGGCAGCGCGGCCCGGGGTCGGTAGCGCCTGCGCTCCTAGCGCGAGAGGTGCTTGGCCCGGGCGAAGCAGAAGACGCCGTAGGCGGCGATGCCGATCGCGATCGCCGTCAGCAGCACCGGGCCGAACGGCTGCTCGAGCACCGTCTGCAGCGCCTGGTCGAGCCCGCCCGACTTCTTCGCGTCGTGCGTGATCGCCGCGTAGCAGAAGAGTCCGCCGACGATCGCGATGGCGACGCCCTTCGCGATGTAGCCGACCTTGCCCATCAGGACGTAGGCCGAGCCGTCCTGGCCGGCCTGGCCCTGCGCGTCGAGGTGCTCGCGGAACTTCTCGGTCCAGCCACGGACGACGAGCGAGACGCCGTAGCCGATGATCGCGAGCCCGATGGCACCGACCATCAGCTGGCCCCCGGGGAGGTTCATGATCTTGGCGGTGGTGGAGTCGGTGCCGCCACCGCCACCGGAACCGGTCGCGACCTGCACCGCGCTCCAGCCGATCGCGCCGTAGATGACGGCCTTGCCCAACGACGTCGCACGCTTGCGCCAGCGCTTCTTGTCGTCGGACTCGTCGCGGTAGCCGAAGCCGAACTCCAGCAGCCGCCACACGACGAGGAAGAGCATGCCGACGGCGATCATCCACACCAGGAAGCCGCCGAGGGGCTGCTGGGCGAGGTAGTGCAGGGCGCCGGAGTTGGAGGCGCTGTCCTCCTTCTCGCCGAACGCCAGCTGGAGCGCCAGCCACCCGACCAGCAGGTGGACGACGCCGTAGGCGACCAGCCCCGCGCGGATCGCATGGTCCAGCCAGTCGCTGTTGTGTGCCTGCCGGGCGGTGGTGCGGGGGGCGTTCATGTCGCCAACCTAGGACCTCGCGACGGTCGCCGCGACCCGGTGGACCCCTCCGGGTGAGCCCGGTCCGGACCAGGCCTCGGACCAGGCCTCAGACCAGGCTGGCGCGGTCGCGCTGGATCGAGCCGAGCAGCCCGTTGACGAAGGCCGGTGAGTCGTCGGTGGAGAGGTCCTGCACGAGGTGCAGCGCCTCGCTCACCGCCACCGTGTCGGGCACGTCGTCGTCGCCCCACAGCAGCTCGTAGACGCCGATGCGGAGCACGTTGCGGTCGACCGCCGGCATCCGGCCGAGCGTCCAGCCCTTGCTGTAGGTCGTCAGCACCTCGTCGATGCGCTCGCGGTGCTCGACCACGCCCCGCACCAGCGTGCTGGTGTAGTCGTTGGTCGGGCCCTCGCCGGCCTCGATGGCGCGCTCGAGCGCCACCACGGGGTCCTCCGAGCGGAGCTCGGAGGCGAACAGGATGTCGAGCGCGCGCTTGCGCGCCTTGGAGCGGGCAGCCACCTGGTGTCAGGCCTTGACGCGGCCGAGGTAGGACGAGTCGCGGGTGTCGACCTTGACCTTCTCGCCGGTGGTGATGAAGAGCGGCACCGCGATGGTGTGGCCGGTCTCGAGCGTGGCGGGCTTGGTGCCGCCGGTCGAGCGGTCGCCCTGCAGGCCCGGCTCGGTCTCGGCGATCAGCAGCTCGACGGAGGCCGGCAGCTCGATGAACAGCACGCGGCCCTCGTTGGTGGCCACGATGGCCTCCTGGTTCTCCAGCATGAAGTTCTTCGCGTCGCCCACGACCTCGGGGGTGACCTCGAGCTGCTCGTAGGTGCTGGTGTCCATGAAGACGTAGGACGAGCCGTCGTTGTAGAGGTACTGCATGGTGCGCTTGTCGACGTTGGCCGTCTCGACCTTGGTGCCGGCGTTGAAGGTCTTGTCGACGTTCTTGCCCGACTCGACGTTGCGGAGCTTGGTGCGCACGAAGGCCGGGCCCTTGCCGGGCTTCACGTGCTGGAACTCGACGACGGACCAGAGCTGACCCTCGATCTTGAGGACCATGCCGTTCTTGAGGTCGTTGGTGGTTGCCATGAGGTGTGTGTCCGCCTTCGTCGAGTTGTCAACGTCTACCGGGCGCCGGGCGAGGCCCGCGCCGACGCACAAGTCTAGTCGCGGCCCGCGAGAGCCATGAAATGCACGGCCTGCGCCTCGGTGGTGCCCCGTGGGTTGCGCCGCCAGGCGCCGTTGCCCGGCAGGAGCATCCCCAGCCAGAACGCTGCCCACAACGGGCGGTAGGCGGCCATCCGGGCGCGGTCCTCGGCGTCCAGCCCCGCGGCCGCCGGCAGCGCGTCGACGTCGTACACGCCCGGGAGGCGGCTGCCGAGGTGCTCGACGTGGTCGGCGAGCTCGTACGCCGGGTCGCTGAGGCCACCGTCCTCGAAGTCGACCAGCCGTACCGTCCCCTCGTGCAGGAGCACGTTGGCCGGGTTGAGGTCGGCGATACCGAGCGCGGAGGTCCGGGGCTCCGGGAGAGGCGGCGCGGACACGAAGGCACGGGCGTGGGCGAGGGCGTCCCCGACCAGGGCCGGGTCGTGGCACTCCCCCAGGTCGTGGTCGTCGGCGAGCCACTCGACGAGCACCCCGGCCAGCGCCTCGCCGTCATACCTCCGTGGGCCGATCCCGGTGTCGCGCACCGCCTCCACTGGTACGTCGTACAGCCGGCGCAGGGCGGCCCCCAGCGCACCGGTCTCGGCGGGCGTCAGCGGTCGGGGCGGCAGTGGCCGCCCGGGCACCCGCGACATCACGATCACCGGCCGGTCGCCGTCCTCGCGCCGCAGCGGCCTGGGCGCGAGACCGGGCGCGTGCTCGGCCAGGAGCGTGAGGCACGCCCACTCGCGCTCTGCCTGCGCCTCGTGGTCTGCGACGAACGCCTTCCTGACCTCCGTGGCGCTGATGGCCACGTCATGGGTGGAGGACTGCACCCGGGCCAACCTAGCCCTGTGTAGCGTCGAGGCCATGCGAGTGACCATCATCGGCGGACACGGCAAGATCGCGCTCATCCTGGCTCCCCTGCTGGTGAAGGCGGGGCACGAGGTCACCTCGGTGATCCGCAACCCCGACCACGTGGCGGACGTGGAGGCGACGGGCGCGACCGCCCTCGTCTCGTCGGTGGAGGACGCCGACACCCACGCGCTGGCCGACCTGCTGTCCGGGCAGGACGCGGTGGTCTGGTCCGCGGGCGCCGGCGGCGGCTCCCCCGAGCGGACCTACGCCGTCGACCGCGACGCCGCCATCCGGTCGATGGATGCGGCACAGGCCGCGGGGGTGGGTCGCTACGTGATGGTGTCGTTCTCCGGCGCCGACCGCGACTCCCTGGTGCCGGAGGACAACCCGTTCCGGCACTATCAGGACGCCAAGATCGCGGCCGACGAGCACCTGCGCGCGTCGGGCCTCGACTGGACGATCCTCGGTCCGGGCAGCCTGACGCTCGAGCCCGGCCGCGGCTCGGTGAACCCCGACGCCCGCTCGGGCGAGGGAGACACGACCTCGCGCGAGCTCGTGGCCCAGGTCGCGCTCGCCGTCCTGGCCGACCCGCGTACCCACCGCAGGACGCTGGTCTTCGGCGACGGCGACGTCCCGATCGAGGACTGGCTCGCCTCGCTCTGACGGCGCGGCTCGTCACCCCGCGCGGCACCGTCAGCACCCCCGGACCTGGGCGTCCACCGTGGGCCGATGCTCCGGCGCACTCGGCGCGGCCGCCCGACCGTGTCGCGTTGCGCCTGCTCGAGTCGGCTCAGCGTTCGTAGACGTCCGGGATGCCGTCTGCGTCGACGTCCGCTGTCTCTTCGGCTTCGATGCGGCGGTAGGCGCGGTTGCGAGAGCGGAGCACCACCGCCGCCAGGGCGGATGCGGTGACGGAGCCGGCGAGCACTTGGTCCTCGAACCACGCGAGTGACCCGAGGGCAGCACGGAGGCGCCGCATGAGCTCCCACGGCCCGTCGTCGACCGGCTCGGCCTGGACCATGACCCCACCGACGGACAGCGTCACCCCGGTGAGGCGCAGCCTGACGGGCGGCGACTCACGACCCACGTCCTCGAGCGACGAGATCCAACCGTCCGTGACCGGCTCGTGCGCGCTGGCGGCGGCCCGGTAGGGCTCAAGCGCCCGCACGGTGAAGTGGCTCGCGTCCTGCCGTCCGGTCTCGAAGTGGCCGGGGCCCGCACAGGTCACCGCCTCGTCCATCACGCCCGCCAGCACGTCGCGCGTCGTCTCGTCCGGGACGCACACCACGCTCACGGGCCAGCGTCCGCCGTCCACCGGTGGCTCGTCCCGGCGGTGGGCGCCCGCGAGCAGGGCGGGGATCGCGTCCTCGAGCAGCCGGTCGAAGGCGGGGTTGCTGCGGACGTGCGCGGACACGGGCCGGAGCCTATCTCTGGGCGACCTCGTCGGCGGCCAGGCGCAGGTCGCGCCAGTCGGTGACCGCGAGCCGTGACGCAGAGGCGAGCCGACCGAGGTCACCCGCAGCGAGGAGCCAGACGTCCTCGAGGACCTCGGCAGGTGGTACGACGTCGCCGTGGCTGTCGTGCCACGCCAGCTCGAGCAGCTCCATCAGGTCGAGGGCCGGCTCGGCGCCGTCACCGAACTCGCGGGTCGCGCGGTCGCGGGCGGCGTCGCGCCGCTCCTGCCTGCTGAGCGCCACGACCGAGCGCGGCACGCGTGTGCCGCTGCCGGCGCCGGCCGCGCCGTCTCGGACCATCACCAGGCGGGCCGTCGCGGTCGGACCGTGCTCATCATGTGCAGCAGCGCGTCACGGCGGGCCGCTCGCACCTCGCCCAGCTTGAGCTGGCACTCCCAGCACCGGTCCGTCGGGACGCAGCACATCGCGTCGCGGACCTCGGCCTCCAGCTGGTCTGCGTGGGCGCTCCTGCTCAGGACGCTTCCCATGGTCTTCCTCCCCTGTCGTTGCACGTCGAGTGTGACCGGGGCGGCGATGCGACCGCATCAGCATTACTACGCATGTCTGGACCGGTGGCCCAGCGTCAGCCGCTCAGCTCGGCGAGCAGCCCGGGCAGCTCGCCGGGCAGCTCGCGGGCCAGGTAGCCCACCGGCCCGACCCGTTCGGCCAGGCGGTCGCCGGCCGTCGCATGCAGGTACGCACCCCAGACGGCGGCCTGCTCGGGCTCCGCGCCGCGCGCGAGCAGACCGGCCACGAGGCCGGCCTGCACGTCGCCCGAACCAGCGGTGCCGAGCCCCGGGTTGCCGGCCTCGACGCGCCACACCTCGTCGCGGCGGGCCACCACCTTCACGGCGCCACCGCACAGCACGACCGCGCGGGTGAGCGTCGCGAGCCGGGCCGTGTGGCCCTCGAGGTCGCTGGAGGCCTCGTCCTCGGAGACCCCGAGGCAGTGCGCCAGCTCGCACGGGTTCACCGTGAGCACCACGGTCGCGTCGAGCGCGGCGACCTCCTCGTGGTTGTCGGTGACGTACGCCGTGGCCAACGCGTCGAGGACGACCGTGCCCTGCAGCCTCGGGAGCATCCGCCGCACGAGGGCGTCCGACACGTCGGGGTCGATGAAACCGGGTCCGAGCAGCGTCGGGCAGCCGTCCGCCTGCTCGACGAGCCCGTCCGCCTCGTCAGGGTGGAGCGCCCCGCCGTCGTCCTCCGCCAGCCCGGTGACCATCAGCTCAGGTGCCGTCACGGCGAGGACGGCGGCGCTCGAGCCCGCGGTCGCGAGCTGGACCTTGCCGGCGCCCACCCGGAAGGCGCCCTCGGCCGCCAGCAGCCCGGCGCCCGGGGTCTCGCGACTCCCGGCCACCACCACCAGCCGCCCGCGCTCCTCCTTGTCCGACCCGAGGTCGGGCAGCGGCCAGTCGCGGAGCAACGCCGCGGTGACGAGCGTGCCCTCAGGCATCGGGCGCCTCGCCCGCCTGGTCGTCCTCGTCGGTCTTCTCGGCGGGGCTCGGCTCGAGGTGCTCGTCACTGGCGAACGTGTCGAGCACGAGGCCGTCCGAGCGCCGGCAGTAGCGGGTGAGCGAGGCGTTGGGGATCGGCGTGGTGCGGTCGATCTCGAGCAGGCCGGCCTCGTCGAGCCCCTCCAGCGCGTAGCGGAACGACATGATCACGGCCTGGTGCGTGAAGAGCCACACGCGCTTGCCGTCGAAGCCCTCGCGCAGGTCGATGAGCAGGCTGCGCGCCCGCAGCACCACGTCGGCCCAGCTCTCCCCCGACGGCGGCTGGTAGTAGAACTTGCCGACGTGGGAGCGGCGCTCGGCCTCCTCGGGATGCCGCGCGCGGATGCCCTTGCCGGTCAGCCCGTCGAGCAGACCGAGGTCCCGCTCGCGCAGCCGCTCGTCCAGCAGCAGCTCGACGTCGAGGTCGGCCAGCGCGGTGCGGGCGGTGTCGGCGGCGCGTCGGTAGGGCGAGCTGACGACGAGGTCGGGCCGCTCCCCCGCCGCGAGCCCCGCGACCCACCGCCCGAGGGTGCGTGCCTGCTCCTGGCCGTTGTCGGAGAGCTCGACGTCCGCATCGCGCGCGGAGAGCTCGAGCCGCTCGGCATCGGCGTCGCGGGCCTCGCTGTCGGCGATGTTGCCGGCGCTCTCCGCGTGCCGCACCAGCACCAGCTCGTGGGGTCCACGCCTTGCCTGCAGCGCCCTCGTCAGGCCCACCGTGCCTCCTCGTCGTACGTCCCGGGGTGCGGTCGGTCCGCCCCTTCCGGTCCGTTACCCCGACGTCACCGCGTGGATGCGTCCGCCGCCGTCCCCGTCACGCCGGGGATACCCTGCCCGCGTGCCAGTGACCGTACGCCGTGCGCGCGAGGCGGACGCCGAGGGCCTCTCCCGGCTCGCGGCGCTCACCTTCCCCCTCGCCTGCACCCCGCAGACACCGGCCGATGTGCTCGCGGCCCACATCGCCGCCAGTCTCGACCCGGCGAGCTTCCGGCACCACGTCGCCGACCCGGCGTGCACCGTGCTCGTCGCCGAGGCCGGCGAGGGCGGGGACCCGGTCGGCTACACGATGCTGCGCGTCGGCGAGCCGGACGACCCGGACGTCGCACGGGCGATCCGCCAGCGCCCCACCGTGGAGCTCGTGCGCTTCTACGTCCACCCGGGGCACCACGGCACGGGGACCGCCGGCCTCCTGATGGAGCACACGCTCGTCGCTGCCCACGCCACCGAGGCGCGAGGAGCCTGGCTGGGCGTGAGCGAGGAGAACGCCCGGGCCAACGCCTTCTACGCCCGCCACGGCTTCGAGCCGGTCGGGCGCAAGCGGTTCCTGATCGGCGACCGGTGGGAGGACGACGTCGTCCGCGAGCGCGTGCTCTCGTCGGCGCCGGGGGCCCGGCCCTAGAGGTCGACCTCGCCCACGATCCGGGTGACCGCGTCCCCGGAGACCCACACCCGGTCGCCGACGGCCTCGAGGTGGACTCGTCCGTCGCGGCCGATGACGCTGCCCTGGCGCGAGGTGTAGGTCGACGGCAGCGCGCCGGTGCCGATCAGCCACTGCGCGAGGCCGGCGTTGGCGCTGCCGGTGACGGGGTCCTCCCCGAACTCCCGCCCGTCCGCGTAGAAGGCGCGCACCTCGACGTCGGCGCCGAGCTCCGCGGCGGTGCCGGCGTCCCACCGCCCGAGGACGGTCACCTTCAGGTCGGTGAACGCAGGCACGTCGGGCACGACGTCGACGACCGCCTGCGCCGAGCCGAGGTCGACCCCGACCCAGCCGGGGCCGTTGTCGATCCACGCCATGTCCTCGACGGCGTCGTCGGTGACACCCAGCGCGCGGACGATGCGGGCCCGCAGGTCGGGGTCGACGGCGCCCGATCGGCGCAGCGGTGGGGCCGCGAAGCCGAGCCGCGGCGAGCGGCGTACGTCGACGAGCCCGGCGCCGCACTCCTGCACCACCACGTCGCCGCTCGGCACTCCCCCGGCCTCGAGCCAGGCGTGGGCGCTGCCGATGGTCGGATGGCCCGCGAAGGGCAGCTCGCCGGTGGTCGTCCAGATCCGCACCCGGTAGTCGGCGGCCGAGTCGGTCGGTGCACACAGGAACGTCGTCTCGGACAGGTTGGTCCACCGTGCGAAGCGGGCCATCTCCTCGTCGGTGACCCCGTCGGCGTCATGCACGACGGCGAGCGGGTTGCCGAGCCAGGGCTCGGAGCTGAAGACATCGACCTGGCGGAAGGGCAGCACCCGGCGATCCAAGCACAGGCCGGGACGCGTGCGGGGTCAGCCGTGCGACGCCCACCTGCGTGCCGCCTCGTCGGCCGCCGCCGAGACCAGCGCGGCGAGCTCGGGCCGATCGGGCACCGGGAACGAGACGTAGGCGCCGCGTCCGCCGACGACCGGCCGACCGTAGGCCTTGGCCGCGAGCGTGCCGTCGGGGAGCAGCCTGATCGTCAGCGACTGGAGCTCGAACTCCTCCTCCCGGCGCGTGTCGCGCCACCGCACCTCGGGAGGGACCACGACGTTGATCGCCAGCGCGCTGACCTCGACCGGGGCGTCCATGGAGCCACCCTCGCACGTGCGGCCGACGCGGACCGGCCATGACCTCGCACGTCATGGCCGTTCGGCGTGACCCCGACCAGCCTGATCCCATGACCACCACACACCCGACCCGGACCCCGACCACCACGACACCGGGCCGACGGGGGATCCCCGCCCCCGTCGCCCGTCCCTTTCTCCTCGCCGACGCCGTCACCACCGGGGCCAACGGGCTCGCGTACGCCGTCGCCGGCGGGCTGCTCGCCGACTGGTTCGGCGCGCCCGACCCGCTCGTCCGCTCCCTGGGCGGGTTCCTGCTGCTGGTCGCCGTCGCAGTCGGCGTCCTCGCCACCCGACGACCGGTCCCGCGACGCGGGGTCGCCGCGCTGGCCGCGCTCAACGTCGTCTGGGTCGTCGCCAGTGTCGACTACGCGCTCCTCGGCGGGCTCACCACGCTCGGCGTCGTGTGGACCGTCGTCCAGGCCGTCGTCGTGGGCGTCTTCGCCGCGGGACAGGTGTGGCTGGTGCGAAAGGGCTGACACAGTGACCACCATGACCCTCGACGTCACGGCGCCGACCGACGTGGGCTCGCTCGTGCGGCACTGGCGACAGCGCCGGCGCCTGTCCCAGCAGGCACTGTCCGACCAGTGCGGCGTCTCCACCCGCCACCTGTCCTACATCGAGACCGGCAAGGCCCGGCCGAGCCCCACGATGGTCGGGCAGCTCAGCGAGGCGCTGGCCGTCCCCTTGCGTGAGCGCCGCCGGCTCTTCACGGCGGCGGGGTTCGTCCCCGACACGTCCGAGCTGCCGCTCGGGGCGCCCGCGCTGGCGGAGGTCAACGAGGCGCTGGAGCTCATCCTCGCCGGGCACGAGCCCTATCCGGCGCTCGTCATCGACGGCGGGTGGGACCTCGTGACGGCCAACGACGCCGCCTACCGGCTGCTCGCGGACGTGCCGGCCGACCTGCTGGAGCCGCCCGTGAACGTCGTACGGCTGAGCCTCGACCCGCGCGGCCTCGCCCCCCGCATCGCGAACCTCGACGAGTGGCGCGCGGCGATCATGGCGCGGGTCCGCCACGAGCACGACACCACCGACGACCCGCGCCTCGCCGCACTGCTCGCGGAGTTCCCGGTCCGGGGTCCGCACCCCGCGCCGGGGATCGTGCTCACGCTGCGGCTGCGCGCAGGCGCGGACGTGCTGTCGTTCCTCACGACCACGACCGTCTTCGGCACGCCCGGCGACGTGACGGTGGCCGAGCTGGCGATCGAGGCCCTCTACCCCGCCGACCCGGCCACCCGCGCACTGCTGTCCCGCGACTGAGCGAGCCCGAGCGCGAGGGCGATGCCCCAGACCAGGAAGAGCGGGTCCCAGAGGAAGGCGTGGCCCACCATGCCGGGGCGGTCGTAGCCGCCGTCCGGGACGATCACGCCGGCCAGGACCAGGTTGCCGACGGCCGTGTTGAGCCCGCCCCACAGGAGCAGGACGGCAGCGCCGAGCCAGCACGCGCCCCGGGACAGGGGTCGCAGGGGCCAGCCCGCGCGGGCGGCGACCAGCGGCACCCACGCGGCGACGAGCTTGGCCAGACCGATGGGGACGAGCAGCCACTCCCAGCCCGCGAAGGACTCGATCAGTCGACGCCCGAGCGTCTCGACCAGCCACTCGCCGCCGAAGCCCCAGTAGAGGCTGAAGGCGGCGTGCACGCTGCCGAGGACGCCCGCGAGCAGGAGAGCGGCGCGACCCTGACCGGCGTACGACGTCACGGCGTGGCGCCGGCCAGCACCTCGAGCGCCTGGCGATAGCCGTCGATGCCCTGCCCGGCGATCGTGGCGACCGCGTGCGGCTCGACGACCGAGGTGTGGCGGAACTGCTCCGCGCGCTGCCTGGGGTCGGAGATGTGCACCTCCACCATGGGCGCGGTGAGCTGGGCACAGGCGTCCCAGAGGGCGAGGGAGTAGTGCGTCCAGGCACCGGCGTTGAGCACCACGCGGGTGCCGTCGTCGGCGGCGGCGTTGAGCCAGTCGAGCAGGTCGCCCTCGTGGTTGGTCTGGCGGACCTCGACCTCGAGCCCCAGCGCGCTCCCCCACTCCACGCACAGGTGCGCGAGCTCGGCGTGGGTGGTGGAGCCGTAGATCTCCGGCTGCCGACGACCGAGCCGGCCCAGGTTGGGACCGTTGAGGACGAGGACCTTCACGACGTGCCTCCGATCGCGGCGTAGGCCGCTCGCAGGTCGTCCTCGTCGGGCGCGGCGAGGATCCGCGGCGCGGCGAGGTCGTCGAGCACGACGAAGCGCAGCTGCGAGCCGCGTGCCTTCTTGTCGACCTTCATCGCGGCGTGGAGCTCGTCGAAGGGCGCAGCGTCGTAGGTCGTCGGCAGCCCGACGCGCGCGAACGCCGCACGGTGGCGCTCGACCAGCTCGGGGTCGAGCGAGCCGGCGAGTGCGGCCAGCTCGGCGACGTAGACGCAGCCGATCGCGACGGCCTCGCCGTGCCGGACGGCGTAGTCACTGGTGCGCTCGATCGCGTGGGCGAGGGTGTGGCCGTAGTTGAGGACCTCGCGGCCCGGGTGCCCGTCGGCGCCGCCGGTCTCCTTGAGGTCGTCGACGACGACCTCGACCTTGACCCGGATCGCCCGCTCGACGAGCTCGCGCAGCTCGGCGGAGTCCCAGGTGAGCGCGGCCGGGTCGGTGCGCTCGACGACGTCGAGGATGGCGGGATCGGCGATGAAGCCGCACTTGACGACCTCGCCCAGCCCGGCGACCAGCTCCTCGTGCGGGAGCGTCTCCAGCAGGGCCAGGTCGCACAGCACGCCGGCGGGCTCGTGGAAGGAGCCGACGAGGTTCTTTCCGGCGCCGGTGTTGATGCCGGTCTTGCCGCCGACCGCGGCGTCGACCATCGCCAGCAGCGTCGTGGGCAGGTGGACGACCCGTACGCCGCGCAGCCAGGTGGCGGCCACGAAGCCGCCCAGGTCGGTGGTCGCTCCCCCGCCGATGGTCACGACCGCGTCGGAGCGGGTGAAGCCGGCCTCGCCCAGCGCCTCCCAGCAGTCGGCCGCGACGGGCGCGGCCTTGGCCCGCTCGCCGTCGGGCAGCCCGAGCGCGAGGACGTCGTAGTGCTCGACCAGTGCGTCGACCACCGGGTCGGCGAGCGCCCCGAGCGTGCCGGCGTAGAGCACCGCGACCCGCTCGACCGACGGTCCGAGCACGCCGGGCAGGCGCCCGGCCAGGCGGTGGCCCACGACGACGTCGTAGGGCGAGGCACCGCCCACGTGGAGGACGGTGTCGCCGGTGGCCTCCACGGTGGTGACGACGGCGGGCTGCTCGGCGGGATGCTGCTCCGAGCGCTGCCGCTGCTGGGTGCGCTGGTGCTGCTCGCGGGTCTGGCGCTTGGTCATCCGAGCACCTCCCGGACCTCGGCTGCCACCTCGTCGGCGGTGCGGCCGTCGGTGTCGACGGTGTGGGCGGCCACGGACTCGTAGATCGGGGTGCGCTCGTCGAGCAGCGCCTTGATGCGCGCGCGCACGTTGCCGAGCAGGAGCGGGCGCCCCACCCCGAGACCGACCCGCTTCACCGCGTCGGACAGGCCGACCCGGAGGAACACCACCGGCAGACCGGCCAGCAGGTCACGGGTCTCGGGCCGCAGGACGGCACCGCCACCCAGCGCCAGGACCCCGTCGTGCTCCGCGAGGGCCGCGGCGACCGCGGCGGCCTCGAGGTCGCGGAAGTGGTCCTCGCCCGACTCCACGAAGATGTCGGAGATCTCACGCCCTGTGGTCGCCTCGATGTCGGCGTCGGTGTCGCGGACGGGCAGGCCCCAGGCGTCGCCGAGCAGGCCGGCGACCGTCGTCTTGCCGGCCCCCATGGGGCCGACGAGGACGACACGAGGGGACATCAGCGATACCTCAGGGTGTCGAGGTAGGACTCGGCGTTGCGGCGCGTCTCCTGCACGGAGTCCCCACCGAACTTCTCGACCACGGCGTCCGCCAGCACGAGCGCGACCATCGCCTCGGCGACGATGCCGGCCGCGGGCACGGCGCACACGTCGGAGCGCTGGTGGTGGGCGACGGCGGCCTCACCGGTCGCCACGTCGACGGTGCGCAGCGCCTTCGGCACGGTGGCGATGGGCTTCATCGCAGCGCGCACGCGCAGGACCTCGCCGGTCGACATGCCGCCCTCGGTGCCGCCGGAGCGGCCGGACGTGCGTCGCAGCCCCTCGTCGGTCGTCACGATCTCGTCGTGCGCCTGCGAGCCCGGCGTGTCGGCGAGCTCGAAGCCGTCGCCGACCTCGACGCCCTTGATCGCCTGGATGCCCATGAGCGCACCGGCGAGCCGGGCGTCGAGCCGGCGGTCCCAGTGCACGTGCGAGCCGAGGCCCGGCGGGAGGCCGTGGACGACCACCTCGACGACGCCGCCGAGGGTGTCGCCGTCCTTGTGCGCCTGGTCGATGCGGGCGACCATCGCGGCACTCGCCTCGGGGTCGAGGCAGCGCACCTCGTCGGCGTCGAGCCGCTCGACGTCGTCGGGGCCGGGCACCGAGCCGGCGGGCGCCTTCACCCCGCCGAGCGACACGACGTGCGACACGATGCGGGCGCCGACGGCCTGCTCGAGGAAGTTGGACGCCACCCGGCCCAGCGCCACGCGCGCTGCGGTCTCGCGGGCGGACGCGCGCTCGAGGATGGGGCGGGCCTCGTCGAAGGCGTACTTCTGCATGCCGACGAGGTCGGCGTGACCGGGACGCGGCCGCGTGAGCGGGGCGTTGCGCGCCAGCGCCTCGAGCTCCACGGGGTCGACGGGATCGGCCGACATGACCTTCTCCCACTTCGGCCACTCGGTGTTGCCGACCTCGATGGCGACCGGGCCGCCCTGGGTCTCACCGTGGCGCACGCCGCCGAGCACGCGGACCTGGTCCTGCTCGAACTTCATCCGTGCGCCCCGGCCGTAGCCGAGCCGGCGTCGCGCCAGCGAGTCGGCGAGGTCGTCGGTGGTGACGCGGACGTGGGCGGGCAGCCCCTCGAGGATCGCCACCAGCGAGGGACCGTGGGACTCGCCTGCTGTGAGCCATCGGAGCATGGGTGAAGTGTCTCAGCCCCACAGCCGCCCAGCGAGCGCGGTCCCCCAGACGAGACCCGCCAGCGCCCCGGCGACCATGAAGGGGCCGAAGGGGAACGACCTCTTCAGCAGGCTGCGGTCGCGGCGTGCCACCAGCACCACGAGCGCCGGCAGGACGAAGAGCATGAAGCTCGACCACAGCCCGATCGCCAGCGCACCCCAGCCGGTCCAGCCGAGCACCAGGCCCACCGGCGCCGCCAGGCGCACGTCGCCGAACCCCATGCCGGCCGACCGCACGAACCAGAGCACCCAGAAGAACGAGCGCGCGACCACCATCGCGACGAGGGCGCGCACGAGCGCGTCCCGCTCGCCGGTCGCCAGCCCCACCACCGCGACCACGACGATCGCCGCGAGCGTGGCCGGTACGACGATGACGCGGGGCAGCAGCCGGGTGTGCCAGTCGATCACCGACAGGGCGACCGCGACCGGGGTCAGGGGCACGAGCCACAGCAGCGGCCAGTCGAGCCCGGTGGCGGCACCGAGCAGGGCGCCGGCGCCGGCCGACAGCAGCGCGCTGCGCCACGCGAGCCCCGGTCGGGCCGCGATGTCGGCGTAGAGCATCTTGGGCGGCTCGTCGGCGTCGGCGTCCCCCTCCCCCGTCTGCCTGGGCGCGGGCTCGGGCACGCGGGCGACCAGTCGCGGCACCAGCAGCCCGCCGATCCCGGCGAGGAGCGCCGCGACGAGCGCGGCGAGCACGGTGTCGGTCACGGGGACATTCAACCGGCACGACGCGCCGCGAGGGCGCGTTCGCCTGCATCTCGCATCGTGGCGAGCGGAGCCGGCCGGCCGGTGAAGAGCCCGACCTGCAGGGCGGCCTGGTGGACGAGGAGGTCGAGCCCGCCCACGAGCGCGCGTCCGCTGTCGCGGGCAGCCGCCGCGAGCGGGGTCGGCCACGGGTCGTAGAGGGCCTCGAAGACCACCGGCACCCCGGCGAGGCGCTCGACCAGCTCGGGGGTCTGGGCGGCGGCCGGGACGGTGGAGACCACGACGTCGACGGTGGAGCCGGCGGTCGCCAGCGACCGGGTGCTGACCTCCGGCGCGGCCGGGTGCGCCCGGAGGGCGGCGAGGGTCTCGGCCGCCCGGGCCTCGTCGCGCACGAGCAGCTCGATCGACGTGACCCCGAGGTCCGCGAGCGCCAGCCCGATCGAGGTGGCCGTCGCACCGCCGCCGAGGATCGCCGCCGACGCCAGCGGGGTCGTCGTACGCTCCCGGATCGCCGCGACCGCGCCGGGCAGGTCGGTGTTGTCACCGGAGCGGGTGCCGTCGTCCTCGAGGACCACGGTGTTGACCGCGCCGGCGAGGCGCGCGCGGTCGCTGAGCCGGTCGACCAGCGGCAGCGCCTCGCGCTTGAGGGGCATCGTCAGCGACAGCCCGCGCCACTCCTCGCCGAGCCCGTCGAGGAAGGACCCGAGCCCACCGGAGGCGACCCGGTGGGCGTCGTAGGTCCAGTCGAGCCCGAGCTCGGCGTAGGCCGCCCGGTGCAGCACCGGCGACAGCGAGTGGGCGATCGGGTCGCCCAGCACGCCGCAGCGCCGGGTCAGCACCGTTCGGAGGTCTCGCAGTAGGCCTTGTACTCGTCGCGGCCCACCAGGAAGTCCTCGTAGTCCTCGTAGAACTTGGTCTCGCCCGTCTCGAGGTCGACCGTGACGTAGTAGTACCAGGGGCCGTCGGCCGGGTTGGCCGCCGCCTCGATGGCCTCGTCACCCGGCGCCTCGATGGGCGTCGGCGGAAGACCGGCGTTGAGGCGCGTGTTGTAGGGGGTGTCCTCCGCCAGCTGCTCGGGCGTCAGCTCGGTCGAGCCGGGCGAGAGCCCGAGCCCGTAGGCGATGGAGGCGTCGATGCCGAGCGTGCCGTTGGTGCCGCCCTTGTCGCCGGGACCGTCGAGGCGGTTGTAGATCACACGGGAGATCTTCGGCATGTCGTCGCCACGACCCTCGGCCTCGATGAGTGAGGCGATGATCATCAGCTCGCCGGGCGTCTTGCCCAGCTCGGCGGCCCGCTCCTCCAGCCCTGCGGCGTCGGCGGCCTCGCGCCAGCGGTCGACCATCATCTTGAGGATCCGCGGCGGCTTCATGCCCGGCTTGATCTCGTAGGTCGCCGGGAACAGGTAGCCCTCGGCGTTGCCCTCGGCGTAGTCGGGCAGCCCGAGGCGATCCGGCTGCTGCAGCGCGCGGTTCCACGCCTGCTCGGGGAAGTCGGTGTTCTGCGCGAGCGTCGAGACGATCTCGGTGACCCGCAGGCCCTCGGGGATCGTGACCGTCGGGAAGCCGATGAGGTTGTCGGGGTCGATGAGCACCTCGAGGGCGTCGGCGGCCTTCATCTCCTTCTGGAGCTCGTAGGCGCCGACCTGGATGCCGGCCGCGTCGGGCTCACCGGCTGCGGCGTCGATGAACGCCTGGACCGACTTGGTGACGCCCTCGGCCTTGAGGTTGCGACCGATCTGCGCGGTCGTGTCGCCCTCGTTGACGGTGAACTCGACCGAGCCCGTGCCCGGGCCGGGGTAGTCGTCGGGCCCCTGGAACTGGTCGGCGACCCACGAGACGCCCTGGGTCAGCGCGACGTAGAAGCCGCCGAGGAGGACGACGAGCGCGACGAGGACGGCGACGCAGCCCTTGAGGCCGCGGCCCTTGCGCCGCCTGCCGCCCGGCACGTAGGCGTAGTCGTCCTGGGGGTCGTCGTCGTACGCCACCTGGTCGGGCTCGGTCCCGCGCTCAGTCATCTGTCTCCGTCACCTCGACGATCTCTCCCGGTGCCCGTCCGCTCGACCGCTCCGTGTCGAGGGCAGTCTGCAGGATCAGCACCGCGGCTGCCTGGTCCACCACGGCGCGTCGCTTGGCCCCGTGGCGACCCTGCTCGCGCAGGATCGACTCGGCCGACACCGTGGTCAGTCGTTCATCACACAGCCTGACAGGCACGGGGGCAACTCGGCGGGCCAGCCGCCCGGCCAGCTCGCGCGCCTTCTCCGCCGCGGGACCCTCGGTCCCGTTGAGCGAGCGCGGCAGGCCGACCACCACCTCGACCGCCTCGAGCTCGGTCACGAGCTGGGCGAGACGGCGTACGTCGCCCCTGCCGCTGCGCACCGTCTCGACCGGGGTGGCGAGGAAGCCGGAGGGGTCGCTGCTCGCGACGCCGATCCGGGCATCCCCCGGGTCGACGCCGAGCCGCACTCCGAACCGCATGCTCAGCCCTGGGCCCTCGCAGCGACCTCGCGGGCCACGAGCTCGAGGGCCTCGTCGATGCGCGAGGCGTCGGTGCCGCCGCCCTGGGCGACGTCGTCCTTGCCGCCGCCCTTGCCGCCGAGCAGGGGCCCGACGGCGCGGACCAGGTCGCCGGCCGACAGCCCGCGGGCGCGCGCCTCGTCGTTGGTGGCGGCCACGACCGACACCTTGCCGTCGGCCTGCCCGATGATGACCACCACGCCGGGCTCGCCCTGCGGCAGCCGGCCGCGCACGTCCATCGCGAGGTTGCGTACGTCGCCCCCGCCGGCGCCGTCGGCACGGTGGGCGACGAGCCTGACGGGGCCGACCTGCGTCGCTCCGGCCGCCAGGTCGGCGCTGGCGCCGAGCAGCTGCGCGAGCCGCGCCTTCTCCAGCTCCTTCTCGGCAGCCTTGAGCCGCTCCGTCAGGCCCTGGACCCGGCTGACCAGGTCGTCGGGCTGGGTCTTGAGCAGGCCGGTGAGCTGGGCGACCACGTCGCGCTCGCGGGCCAGGTAGCCGAAGCCCTCGACGCCGGTGAGCGCCTCGATGCGCCGGTTGCCCGAGCCCACGCTGGTCTCGCCGGTCACCACGACGGTGCCGATCTGCGAGGAGTGGTCGACGTGCGTGCCGCCGCAGAGCTCGCGCGACCAGGGGCCGCCGATCTCGACGACGCGGACCTTGGTGTTGTCGTAGGTCTCGCCGAAGAGCGCGATCGCGCCCCACTCCTTGGCCTGCTCGAGCGTCATGTAGTCCCACGAGACCGGGAGGTCGGCGCGCAGCGCCTGCTGGGAGACCAGCTCGATGTCACGCACCTGCTCCGGGCTGAGCGCCGCGGTCCAGCCGAAGTCGAGGCGGAGGTAGCCGGGACGGTTGTACGAGCCCGACTGCAGGGCGGTCGGGCCGAGCACCTCGCGCAGCGCGGCGTGCACGACGTGGGTGCCGGAGTGGGCCTGACGGGCGCCGGTGCGCCACTCGGGGTCGACCCGGGCGTGGACCTCGCGCCCCGCGTCGAGCTCGCCCTCGAGCACCCGCACCTGGTGGACGACCAGACCCTTGATCGGGCGCTGGACGTCGACGACCTCGAGCCGACCGCCGTCGAAGACGATCGTGCCGGCGTCGGCGACCTGGCCGCCGGACTCGGCGTAGAACGGGGTGCGGTCGAGCACCAGCTCGCCGACCTCGCCCTCGGCCAGGCGGGTGACCGGCGCGCCGCCACTGAGGAGAGCCAGCGGCTTCGACTCGGTCTCGAGGGTCTCGTAGGCCAGCCACTCGGTCGGACCGAACTCGTCGAAGACGCCGCGGTAGACCGCCGTGTCGCCGTGGGCGCCCTTCTTGGCGCGCGCGTCGGCCTTGGCCCGCTCGCGCTGCTCGGCCATCAGGCCGCGGAAGCCCTGCTCGTCGACGGTCAGGCCCTGCTCGGCCGCCATCTCGAGGGTGAGGTCGATGGGGAAGCCGTAGGTGTCGTGCAGCGCGAAGGCCCGCTCCCCCGACAGCGTCGTGCCGCCGGAGGTCTTCACCGCGGTCGCGGCGGTGTCGAAGATCTGGGTGCCGGCCTGCAGCGTCTTGCGGAAGGCGTCCTCCTCGGCGAAGGCGACCTGGGAGATGCGTGCCCAGTCGGTGAGGAGGTTGTCGTAGGTCTCCCCCATCTTGTCGCGCGAGACCGGCATCAGCTCGGGCAGCACCCGGTCCTCGCACCCGAGCAGGCGCATGGAGCGCACGGCACGGCGCAGCAGGCGGCGCAGGACGTAGCCGCGCCCGTCGTTGCCGGGGGTGACGCCGTCACCGATGAGCATCATCGAGGAGCGGACGTGGTCGGCCACGACGCGGAACCGGACGTCGTCGTCGTGGTCGTCGCCGTACTTCTTGCCCGTGAGCTCCTGGGCCTTGTCGATGACGGGGTAGACCACGTCGATCTCGTACATGTTCTGCTTGCCCTGCAGCAGGAACGCGACGCGGTCGAGGCCCATCCCGGTGTCGATGTTCTTCTTGGGCAGCGAGCCGGAGATGTCGAAGTCGGACTTCGACCGGACCGCGCTGAGCTCGTCCTGCATGAAGACGAGGTTCCAGAACTCCAGCAGCCGGTCCTCGAGGTCGAGGGGCATGTCCGGACCGAGCGTGGCGGGGTCGAAGTCCGGGCCCCACTCGGGTCCGCGGTCGTAGAGGATCTCCGAGCACGGGCCGCCCGGGCCCGGCACGCCCATCGACCAGTAGTTCTCCTTCGGGCCGAGCTGGACGATGCGGGTGCGGGGCAGGCCGGTGACCTTCATCCAGAGCTCGACGGCCTCGTCGTCGCCGGCGAGCACCGACGGGTAGAGACGGGACTCGTCGAGTCCGAAGCCCCCGTCGGCCTGGGACTTGGTGATCAGCTCCCAGGCGAGCTCGATCGCCCCCTCCTTGAAGTAGTCGCCGAAGGAGAAGTTGCCGCACATCTCGAAGAAGGTGCCGTGACGGGTGGTCTTGCCGACGTCCTCGATGTCGGGCGTCCGGACGCACTTCTGGATGCTGGTGGCGCGGTTGAAGGGCGGCGTCTCCTGGCCCAGGAAGTAGGGCTTGAACGGCACCATCCCCGCCGGGACGAACAGCAGGTTGGGGTCGTCGGCGAGCAGCGAGGCGGAGGGCACCACGGCGTGTCCGGCGGCCTCGAAGTGCGCGAGGAAGCGGCGGCGGATCTCGGCGGTGTCCATCAGTGGGGGTCCTTCTGCGTGTCGGTGATGCTCGTGGTCAGCTGGGGGAGGCCAGTGGGCCTGAGGCCGAGCTGCTCGCGCAACTCGGTTTCGCGCTCGGTCCGGCCCTGCTGGACCTCCTCGGCGAACAGCCGCGCGCCGACCTGCCAGCCGCGGACGCGGTCTCGCAGGCCGTCGGCGGTGAGGGACTCGGCGGCACGGCGGGCGCGGGCAGCGGCGTAGACCCCGACCCCCGCCCCGGCGACGAACCAGAGAGGGCGACCCATCAGGCGACGTCCTCCTGCACGGTGGCGCGCTCGCGGGCCCGGAACTCGCGCAGCGCCTGCTTCATCTCCGCGCGGCGCTCGCGTCCGGACCGCTTGGTCTCCTGGCGCACCGCGAAGCGGATCCGGTTGCGGGACTCGGGTGACAGGGCGCGGCGCAGGCCGTGGGTCCAGCCGGCCGCCTTCACCACGGTCTCGCGGGCGACGATGTCGGTGAACAGGCGACCGTCGATGGGCCGCGCCACGGGCACGGCTGCTGCGGCCTCGGGCTCGCCCACGTGGGTGATCACGAAGGCGGCGGTGTCGCTGTCGGCGACCGGGGGCGCCTGCGCGGCCGGGGCCGACGGCGGGTCGACACGCTCGGCGAGCGCCGCTCCGAGCGACGAGACGAGCGACTCCGCCCGGCGGGCGCGGCGGTGCGCGAGCAGGGCGACGGCGAGCGCCACCAGCGCCACCGCGCCGGCCACCGCCAGTCCCACCTGCTCCGTCGTCACGGCGCCGAGCCTACAAGCCTCACGGGATCGCGAGGTCACCCGTCGGGCGCACCCGCAGCCAACGGAACCCGTAGCCGTCCAGCGCCACCCGCGTCGTCGCCGCCCCGGTGACGACCTCCTCGGCCATCAGGTCCACCGCCTCGAGACCCTCGTCGCGCGGGTCGACCGGTACGTCGACCACGACGGGCTCGGCACCGAGGTTGTGCACCGTCACGACTGCGCTGCCGTCGAGCTGGCACCGCTGCACCAGCACCTGGGCGGACTCCTGCTCGACCACGCTCCACGTCCCCCACCCCAGCTCGGGACAGGTGCGCCGGATGCTCATGAGCTTGCGCATGAAGCTCCACAGCGACTGCGGGTCGTGCAGCTGCGAGACGACGTTGACGTGCTCGGGGCCGTACGCGCCCGGGACCACCCGCTGCACGAGGCGTGACGGCGCAGCGGTGGAGAACCCGCCGTTGCGTCCGCTGCTCCACTGCATCGGGGTGCGCACGGCCATCCGCCCGTCGGCCTCGAGGTCCTCCCCCATGCCGATCTCCTCGCCGTAGTAGATCGTCGGCGTGCCCGGCAGCGAGAACATCAGGCTGTACGCCATCCGGATCCGGCGTGGGTCGCCCCCGAGCATGGTGGGGAGCCGCCGCTTGAGGCCCCGGTCGTAGACCTGCATGTCGGGGTCGGGGCCGAAGGCCGCGAAGACCTCGCGACGTTCGGCGTCGGTGATCTTGTCGAGGGTGAGCTCGTCGTGGTTGCGCAGGAAGGTCGCCCACTGGCACGTGGCATCGATCTCCGGTCGCTGCTCGAGCGCCGTGACGAGGGGCCCGGCGTCCTCCCGGGCGAGGGCCAGGTAGGTGGCCTGCATCCCGATGAAGTCGAACTGCATCTGCAGCTCGTCGGCCGCCTCGCCGCCGAAGAACTCGAGCTGCTGCGGGTGCGCCAGGTTGACCTCGCCGAGCATCATGGCGTGGCCGTCGCGACGGTTGAGGAAGCTGCGGATGGTCCGCATGAGCTCGTGGGGGTCCACCACCAGCGCCGGGTCGCCGATGTTCTTCGCGTTCTGCTCCAGGAACGGGATGCCATCGACCCGGAAGCCGTCGAAGCCGAGCTCGAGCCAGAAGCCGACGACCCTCAGCACCTCGTCGACCACCTCGGGGTTGGCGAGGTTGAGGTCGGGCTGGTGCTTGTAGAAATTGTGGAGGTACCACTCCCCCGTGCGGTCGTCGAGCTCCCAGATGGAGTCCTCGCGGTCCGGGAAGACGACCAGCTCCGAGGTGTCCGGCGGCTCGGTGTCGCGCCAGACGTAGTGGTCGCGGTAGCGGTTGGAGGTGCTGCGCCGCGACGCCTGGAACCACGGGTGCCGGTCCGAGGTGTGGTTGACCACCAGGTCGGCGATGACGTTGATGCCACGGTCGTGCGCGGTGCGGATCACCTCCACGAGCTGGCCGTGGTTGCCCAGGCGCGGGTCGACGCCGTAGAAGTCGGTCAGGTCGTAGCCGTCGTCGCGGTCGGGACTGGGGTAGAACGGCATCAGCCAGAGGCAGGTGATGCCCAGCTCGGCGAGGTAGTCGATCCGCTGCGCGAGACCCTCCAGGTCACCGGTGCCGTCGCCGTCGGCGTCGTAGAACGTCTCGACGTCGAGGCAGTAGATCACCGCGCTCTTCCACCACAGGTCGCTCGTGTCGGTCACTCGCACGGACCCACACAACCAGAGTGCGGGCCCGGCGTCAGCCCCGCAGGGCGGGGAGGACGTGCTCGCCGAAGGCGTCGAGGAACCCGTCCTGCTCCTGCCCCACGAAGTGGAGGTAGACGTCGTCGAAGCCGACGGAGGCGAGCTCGGCGATCCGGTCGCGATGCCACCCGAGGTCCTCCGACACCTCGACGGAGCGGCGTACGCCGTCGATGCCGACGTGCTCGGCCATGACGTCGAAGGCCTCCGGGGTCTCGGTGTCCCAGTTCACCGGCTCGGTGAAGACGTTGGTGCGCCACTGGTCGAGCGCGATCGCCTCAGCCTCCTCGCGGGTCGGCGCCCACGACAGGTGCACCTGGAGGGCGAGCGGCCCGCGGCCGCCGGCGTCGCGGTAGGCCGAGACGAGGTCGCGCAGCACGTCGACCGGCTGGTTGATCGTGACGAGCCCGTCGGCCCAGGCCGCGACCCGGGCGGCGGAGGCGACCGACACCGCCGGGCCGATCAGGCGCGGTTGCACCTGCGGGAGGTCCCACAACCGGGCCCGGTCGACGGTCACGAGGCCGTCGTGGGTGACCTCCTCGCCGGCGAGGAGGCGGCGGATCACGTCGACGCACTCCTCGAGGCGGCGGGTGCGCTCCTCCTTCGGCGGCCAGCGGTCACCGGTGATGTGCTCGTTGCTGGCCTCGCCGCTGCCGAGGGCGGTCCAGAACCGGCCGGGGAACATCTCGGCCAGGGTGGCGATCTTCTGGGCGACGACGGCCGGGTGGTAGCGCTGGCCGGGCGCGCTCACGCAGCCCAGCTCGAGCCCGGTCGTGGCGAGCGCGGCGCCCAGCCAGCTCCAGGCGTAGCCGGAGTGGCCCTGGCGGGTGCCCCAGGGCGCGATGTGGTCCGAGCACATGGCCATGTCGAAGCCGGCCCGCTCGGCGTGCTGGACGTCGTCCAGCAGCCGCGACGGGGCGATCTGCTCGTGGGAGGCGTGGAACCCGAGGCGCATCCGGCCACCGTAACCGGATCAGCCGCCCCGGACGATGCGTCGTACGCGCTCCCAGCGCTCCTTGACGCCGGCCTCCGCGCCGAGCGCCGTCGGCCGGTAGTAGCTGGCGTCGGCGAGGACGTCGGGGAGGTACTGCTGCTCGGCCACGCCGTAGGGCTCGTCGTGCGGGTAGGAGTAGCCCTTGCCGTGGCCCAGGTCCTTGGCGCCGCCGTAGTGAGCGTCGCGCAGGTGCGCCGGCACCTGCCCGATCTTGCCCGACCTGACGTCGGAGATCGCGCCGTCGATCGCGGTGATGACGGCGTTGGACTTGGGGGCCACCGCGAGGTGGATGGTGGCCTGCGCGAGGTTGATCCGCGCCTCCGGCATGCCGATCAGCTGCACGGCCTGCGCCGCGGCCACGGCCGCCTGGAGCGCGGTCGGGTCGGCCAGGCCGACGTCCTCGCTCGCGTGCACGACCAGCCGGCGGGCGATGAACCTGGGGTCCTCCCCCGCCTCGATCATCCGCGCGAGGTAGTGCAGGGCGGCGTCGGGGTCGGAGCCCCGGATCGACTTGATGAAGGCGGAGATGACGTCGTAGTGCTGGTCGCCCTGGCGGTCGTAGCGCACCGCCGCCTGGTCGACGGCCGTCTCGGCTGTGGCGAGGTCGATCGTCGCGAGACCGTTGCTCGCGGCGGCGCCGGCAGCGGCCTCGAGGTAGGTCAGGGCCCGCCGCGCGTCGCCACCCGCGAGGCGTACGAGGTGGGCGCGGGCGTCCTCGTCGAGCGCGGTGGCGCCGGCCAGGCCGCGCTCGTCCTCGAGCGCCTGGTCGATGACCTCGGCGACGTCGTCGTCGGTGAGGGACTGCAGCCGGAGCAGCAGGCTGCGCGACAGCAGCGGGCTGATGACCGAGAAGAACGGGTTCTCCGTGGTGGCGGCGATGAGGGTGACCCAGCGGTTCTCCACGCCCGGCAGCAGCGCGTCCTGCTGCGCCTTGGTGAAGCGGTGCACCTCGTCGACGAACAGGACCGTCTCCTGACCGCCCCGGGCGAGCTCGGCCCGGGCGCCGTCGATCGCGGCCCGCACCTCCTTCACGCCGGCCGCGACGGCCGACACCTCGACGAACCGGCGCCGCGTCTGCTGGCTCACGATGGCCGCGATCGTCGTCTTCCCGGTGCCGGGAGGTCCCCAGAGCAGCAGCGACATCGACTGGTCGCCCTCGATCAGCCGGCGCAGCGGCGACCCGGCGGCCCGCAGCTGCTGCTGGCCGACGAGCTCGTCGATGGTGCGCGGCCGCATCCGGACGGCCAGGGGCGCCGACGCGTGCGTGTTGGCGCCGAGCGAACCGGCGCTGGGTACGGCTCCGGGCGCGGGTTGCCCCGCGCCCGGAATCTCGAACAAGCCGTCCACGCCGGGAAGTATCCCCCGACGACGTCAGCGGCGGCTCAGGCCCCCGTCGTCTGCTTGGACTTCAGGTCGTACCAGGTCTTCTCGTAGCCCGGGATGGTCAGCTGCTTGTTGGTCGGGGTGGCGCCGGGGACCGGGCTGCCCTGGTCGTCGACGGCGAGCAGGTCGGTGGTGACCGGGGTCGCGGGGTGGGCACCCAGCTCGCCGGCGAAGTGGCAGGCCACCTTGTGACGCTCGCCGATCTGCAGCAGCGGCGGCTCGACCTTGGCGCAGATCTCCTGCGCGAACTGGCACCGGGTGCGGAACCGGCAGCCCGACGGCGGGTTGATCGGGCTCGGTACGTCGCCCTCGAGCCGGATGCGCTCCCGCCGACCGCCGATGGCGGCCTGCTTGACGTCGGGCACCGCGGAGAGCAGCGCCTGCGTGTAGGGGTGGTGGGCCTGGCCGTAGATGGTCTCGCGGTCGCCGATCTCGACGATCTTGCCGAGGTACATCACCGCCACCTCGGGGCAGAAGTGACGCACCACCGCAAGGTCGTGGGCGATGAAGAGGAAGGCGATGTTGAACTCCTTCTGCAGGTCCTGCAGAAGGTTGACCACCTGGGCCTGGATCGACACGTCGAGCGCGGAGACCGGCTCGTCGGCCACGAGCAGCTTGGGGTTGAGGGTGAGCGCCCGGGCGATGCCGATGCGCTGACGCTGGCCGCCGGAGAACTCGTTGGGGTAGCGGTTGTAGTGCTCGGGGTTGAGGCCGACCACCTCGAGCAGCTCCTGCACCCTGGGCAGGATCTTGTTCTTGGGGACGATGTTGTGCACCGCGAGCGGCGCCCCCACGATCGAGCCGACGGTGTGGCGCGGGTTGAGCGAGGTGTAGGGGTCCTGGAAGATCATCTGCACGTCGCGGCGCAGCGGCCTCATCTGGCTGTTGGACAGCTTGGCGAGGTCCTGGCCCTCGAACATCATCGAGCCGCCGGTCGGCGTGTAGAGGCGCGTGATCAGCCGGCCGGTCGTGGACTTGCCGCAGCCCGACTCGCCGACCAGGCCGAGCGAACCGCCGCGCGGCACCTGGAACGAGATCCCGTCGACGGCCTGCACGTGGCCCACGGTCCGCCGGATCAGGCCGGAGGACTTCACCGGGAAGTACATCTTGAGGTTGTCGACGCTGATGATGGGCTCGGCGTCGGGGTCCAGCGCGGTGGCGACGTGCCCCTGCTCGGCGAGGACGTGGAAGTCGGGCGCCTCCTCGAGGGCCTCGTGGTCGTCCACGACGTCGGTGTGGTGCGACAGGTCGCGCTCGCCCGTCTCCGCCGCGTTGGCGCCGATCTCGCTGGCGTCGACGGCCACCTTCGCGTTGGGGTCCTGGCTCATCGGGTCTCCTCGGCGAGGTCGGGGGCGATCTCAGGCAGCACTTCCGTCTGGTAGATCTCCTGGGGGTTGGGCAGGTGGCAGCGCTTGAGGTGACCGGCACGGTTGCTGGCCGAGGTCAGCTCGGGCAGCTGCGTGACGCACAGGTCGCCGGGCACCTTGTCCCGGTGAGCGCACCGCGGGTGGAAGGAGCAGCCCGACGGCGGCTTCAGCAGGCTCGGCGGGTTGCCGGGGATCGGGATGAGGCGCGCGTCGGTGGACGCACCGACCTCGGGGATGCTCGAGAGAAGGCCCCACGAGTAGGGCATCTCGGGCTTGGTGAGGATCTCCTTGGTGGTCCCGAACTCCACGCAACGACCGGCGTACATCACCAGGACGTCGTCGGCCATCTCGGCGATGACGCCGAGGTCGTGGGTGATGATGATGACCGCCGAGTTGAACTCGCGCTGCAGGTCCTGCAGCAGGTCGAGGATCTGCGCCTGCACCGTGACGTCGAGCGCCGTGGTGGGCTCGTCGGCGATCAGCAGCGACGGGTCGTTGATCAGGCCCATCGCGATCATCGCTCGCTGGCGCATGCCACCGGAGAACTGGTGGGGGAAGTCGTCGACGCGACGGTCGGGCTGCGGGATGCCGACGCGGTCGAGCATCTCGATCGCCCGGCGGCGTGCGTCACGCTTGGATGCCTTGGGGTGATGAATCCCGTAGCCCTCGGCGAGCTGGTCGCCGACCCGGTAGAACGGGTGCAGCGCGGCCAGGGCGTCCTGGAAGATCATGGCCATCGAGTTGCCGCGCAGCTTGCGCATGCGGCTCTCGGCGAGGCCGACGATCTCGGTGCCGCCGACGCGGATGGAGCCGGTGATCTCGCTCGACCTGGCGTCGTGCAGCCCCATGACAGCCATGCTGGACACGGACTTGCCGGAGCCGGACTCGCCCACGATGCCGAGCGTCTTGCCGAGCTCGACCGAGTAGCTCAGGCCCTTGACGGCCTGCACGGGTCCGTCCTGCGTCGGAAAGGTCACCGTGAGGTCCTCCACCTGGAGGAACGGGCCCTCGACGTCGCCGGCGGACGTGGTGGACGACGGGGACGAGGGTGACGTGATGGTCACGAGAGCCTCACTCGGGGGTCAAGGATGCTGTAGACGACGTCGACGAGGATGTTGGCGATGATCAGCACCGCTGCACCGAACAGGGCCGTGGCCGAGACCACGGGCAGGTCCCGCTGCACCACGGCCTCCAGGGCCCACAATCCGATCCCCTCGATGTCGAAGATGGTCTCGGTGAAGATCGTACCCGCGAGCAGCGTGCCGAACTCGATGCCGAAGATCGTGATCACCGGAACGAGCGCGGCGCGCAGCCCGTGCTTGTAGACGACCGAGTTGGACGTCAGGCCCTTGGACTTCGCCGTACGGATGTAGTCCTCGTTGAGCACCTCCACCATGGACCCGCGCGCATAGCGGGTGTATTGGGTGCACCCGAAGGCGCCCAGCGCCAGCCAGGCGAGCAGCATCCCGCTGAACCACTTGGCCGGGTTGTCCGTGATCGGGAAGTAGCCGGTGTCGGCGAAGAACGGTATCTCCCAGGTGATGGTGAGGAACAGCCAGGTCAGCAGGGCGAAGAGGTAGTAGGGGATGGAGGAGATGACCAGGAAGCTCGAGACGAGCGCCTTGTCGGTCAGCGTCCCCCGTCTTCGGGCGGCGGCCACGCCGATCGGGATGCCGATCGCGAGGTAGAGGAACGCGCCACCGATCGCCACCGAGAAGGTGGCGGGCATCCGGGTCTTCATCTCCTCGAACACCGGAGCCTTGGTCCGGTAGGAGTAGCCCAGGCACGGGGCGTCGCACTGGAACTTGGTGGTGCTGCCGAACTGGATCTCGCGTCCGGCCACGACACCCTTCACGAACGTGCCGTACTCCTCGTACCACTCGTTGTTGAAGCCGAGGTTCTCGCGGAACACCTCGAGCCGCGCAGGCGTGCAGCGGTTGCTGGTGTCCCGGTCGCAGATCGTCTGGGCGGGCTCGGACGGGCCGTACCAGAAGAGCAGGAACACGCTCATCGAGATGAGGAAGAGGACGACCACGCCCGAGAGCAGGCGCTTGACGACGTAGGCGAACACGAGGATTTCCCTCCGGGGGTTGTTGAGCAGCTGCCGGCATCGCCGGACACACGGTGGTGTGGGGGCCCCGGGTCACGGGACCCCCACACCGAGGTGGAGCAGGGTCGGCCTCCAGTCAGTCAGCCGACCTCAGGATCACTGTGCGACGTAGAGATCCTTGTAGTTCGGCGCACCGAGCGCACCGTCACCGGTCGGGTTCCCGATCTTCTCGCCGAAGGCGAACAGGTCGTTGCGGAACGCGGTCGGGATGATCGGGTAGTACTCGGTCGCGATCTCCTCGTCGAGAGCACCCCAGGCGTCGGGCTGCTCCTCGAGCGGCAGCGTGCCGATCTCGTTCATCTTGTCGTCGATGGCCTGCTCCGAGAAGAACGCCGTGTTGTAGGTGGCGCCCGTGCGGAGAAGTGCCGGGATCATCGTGGAGCCGGACGGCCAGTCGGAGCACCAGTTGACGCCACGCAGGTTGAGCTTCTTGTTGATCTTGTTGTCCGGGTCGGTCCAGATCGTGTAGAGCGAGGTCTCGATCGGCACGGGGTAGGACTTGACCGTGAAGCCGGCGTCGGTGAGACCCTTCTCGATCTGCTTCTGGGCAGCCTCGGTGGTCGGCGAACCGGTGTTGTAGGCCATCTGGATCTCGTAGCCCTCCTCGCCGGCCTCGGCCAGGATCTCCTTCGCCTTCTCGGGCTGGTAGGTGATCTGCTCGCCGTCGACCTGGTAGTCGGACTTGCCGGCCATGCCGGGGGGCATGATCGAGTTGGCCGGGACGCGGGTCACGCCGGGCACCTCGCCCGAGGCCTGCCACACGCTCTCGTAGGGGTAGGCGTAGGCCAGGGCCTTGCGGATCTCAGGCGTGGTCTTCTCGTAGTCCGGCGCCCAGAAGCTGGTGCACTGGGCCGACTGCTGCACGAGGCGCTCGCCGAGCTCCTGGTTGAACTTGGCGTAGTTCTCGGCGGTGATGCTGGCCGAGAGGGCCGTCTGCGACTCGGTGTTGCCGCTGAGCATCAGCTCGTCGGTCTGGGTCGGGTCGGCAGCGAACTTGAAGATCCACTTGTCCGCGTACTGGTGACGGGCCGGGTCGGAGTCAGCCACCCAGGCGTCGTTCTTGACGAGCACGAGCTCCTCGCTCGGGCGGAACGACTCGACCTTGTAGGGGCCGGTCGACAGCGGGCTGCGACCGTACTCCGGCGGGTCGGAGACCTTGCCGAGCGGGGCCGGGCCCATCGCCATGAAGGCGCCCCAGTAGTCCATGTCCGGGAACGGCTGGTTCATCTTGATCGTCACCGTGCGGGCGGCCTCGTCGAAGGTGATGCCTTCGTAGTCCTTGCCCTTGTCGGTGTAGGGGCCGTTGTAGGAGTCGGCGTCGAGGAAGTAGGTCTTCGAGTACTCGGTGCCGGGGCCGGACGGGAAGGCCTCGGAGTCGAGCGAACGCTCGATGCCCCAGGCGACCTCCTCCGCGGTGATCGGCTTGCCGTCCTCCCACGTCGCGTCCTCACGGATGGTGAAGGTCCACTCCGTGAAGTCGTCGTTGGGCTGGCCCAGGTCGGTGGCCAGGTCGGGGACCAGGACCATCTCGCCGGACTCGTTGTCGCGGGCGTACTGGGTCAGCGACCGGTGCGTGAGCGCCTGCTGGATGGAGTTGCCCGTGACCGACCAGCCGTTGGTCGGGTCGAGGTCCTCGGGGCCCGGGTCGTCCGGCAGGTAGACCGTGATGGTCCCGCCGGCCGCGGCGCCGTCGACCTCGGGCGCGGGGCCCTGGCGCTCCGCGTCCTTGGCAATGGTCTCCGCAGCGTCCTGGAAACCGTCGCTGCCGCTTCCGCTGCCGCCCTCGTCGTCGTTCCCGCCGCCGCCACCACAGGCGGCGAGGGTCACGAGCGCGGCGCTGGTGGCGAGTGCTGCCGCCGCCTTGGTCCGTCTCATTGTCCAGCCTTTCGTTGTTGTTCGCACACCGGAAGCGCCCGGGTGACGTCTTGGGGGATCGACCGCCTCAGCGGCGGGTCTTCGGGTCGAACGCGTCGCGAACCGCGTCGCCGAGGAGGTTGAGCGCGAGCACGAGGGCCACCACGCCGATCAGCGGCTCCCAGAGGTAGAGCGGGTAGTTGCTCCAGTAGGGCACCGCGTTGGCGATGGTCTGGCCCCACGACGCGCTGCCGGTCACGCCGATGCCGAGGAAGGCCAGGCCGGCCTCGGCCGCCACGAAGGCCGGCAGCATCAGCGAGATGCTGATGACGATCGGTGCGGTGAGGTTGGGCAGCAGCTCGCGGAACAGGATGCGGCGGGTGGGCATGCCCAGCACCCGGGCCGCGTGGATGAACTCGCGCTCGCGCAGCGAGAGCACCTCACCGCGGATCAGGCGGGCCACCGTCATCCAGCCGAACATCGACAGGATGCCGATCAGCGAGGCGATCTGCACCGTCTCGTAGCTGTCGCTGGTGCCGAAGCGGTCGATGATGATCGGGGCGATGGTCAGCGCCGCGAGCAGGAAGGGGATCGTGAGGAAGAAGTCGGTGATGAACGACAGCACCTTGTCGACGACGCCACCGGCGAAGCCGGCCACCAGGCCGACCACGATGCCGACGACGGAGGCGAACAGCGTCGCCGCTCCCGCGATCAGCAGGGAGGTGCGGCAGCCGTAGATCCAGTGGGCCAGGTTGTCGGCACCGGTGCGCGGCGCCAGGCCGAACGGGTGCTCCGGGTCGAAGGGGTAGAACGGCGGACCGGTCTTGGGGTAGCCGACGCCGGGCTCGGCGAAGTTGCACTCGAGGACCTCGCACGCGGTGACCGTCTCGAGGTCGACGCCGAACGCCTTGGCGATCAGGTCGGCGAAGATCGCGACCAGGATGAAGAAGAACACGACGATCGCGCATGCGATGGCGATCTTGTCCTTCCGCAGCCGACCGAACGCGATCTGCATCGGCGACTTGCCGGCGATCTCCTTGCCCTGCTTGCTGTTCGGGTCGGTGACTTCCGGTCCGTCGCTGAGCGAGCCCAGGGTCTCAGGCCCTGTCGCTGGTGCCGACATTCTCTCCCCATCGGGTTTGGTTCAGGTGGCGTGCTGCGGTCCCTCCGGGGACCGCGCCGAACGGGACTCTATGTGACCTGCGACGCGTGGACGATCACCGACGGGTAACGATCCCGTTACGACGCGTTGTCCTCACAGTCGCCGGTGTGCCGGGCAAACCTGCGGGCGATCACGCCCCGGGCGGGACGTCCTTCACAGGCACCGCGTCGACGCCGGCCTCCTTGCGCTGCTCCGCGGTGATGGGCGCGGGCGCGGCCGTGAGTGGGTCGTAGCCGCCTCCGGACTTGGGGAAGGCGATGACGTCGCGGATCGAGTCCGTGCCCGCCAGGAGCGCCACGATGCGGTCCATGCCGACCGCGATGCCGCCGTGCGGGGGCGCGCCGAACTTGAAGGCGTCGAGCAGGAAGCCGAACTTCTCCTGCGCCTCGTCCTCGGACAGGCCCATCACCGCGAACACGCGCTTCTGCATGTCGCCGCGGTGGATACGGATCGACCCGCCGCCGAGCTCGTTGCCGTTGCAGACGATGTCGTAGGCGTAGGCGAGCGCGCTGCCCGGGTCGGTGTCGAAGGTGTCGACGTACTCCGGCTTGGGGCTCGTGAAGGCGTGGTGCACCGCCGTCCAGGCTCCGGCGCCCACGGCGACGTCGCCGCTGGCGACCGCCTCGGAGCTCGGCTCGAACAGCGGGGCGTCGACGACCCAGGTGAACGCGAAGGTCGAGTCGTCGAGCATCCCGCCGCGTCGACCGATCTCGAGGCGGGCGGCGCCCAGGAGCGCTCGACTGCTCTTCACCGGGCCTGCGGCGAAGAAGATGCAGTCGCCGGGGGCTGCGCCGACGTGGGCCGCCAGGCCCTCGCGCTCGGCGTCGGTGAGGTTCTTCGCGACCGGTCCGCCGAGCTCGCCGTCCTCGGCGATGGTGACGTAGGCCAGGCCCTTGGCACCGCGCTGCTTGGCCCAGTCCTGCCACGCGTCGAACTGGCGCCGCGGCTGGCTGCCGCCGCCTGGCATCACGACCGCACCGACGTAGTCGGCCTGGAACACGCGGAACGTGGTGTCCTTGAAGTAGTCGGTGCACTCGACGAGCTCGAGTCCCATCCGCAGGTCGGGCTTGTCGGAGCCGTACTTCGCCATCGCCTCGGCATAGGTCATCCGCGGCAGCGGGCGCTGAATGGTGTGGCCGGCCTGGGCCCACATGGCCTCCAGGACGTCCTCCATGAGGGTGATGACGTCCTCCTGGTCCACGAAGCTCATCTCGATGTCGAGCTGGGTGAACTCCGGCTGCCGGTCGGCGCGGAAGTCCTCGTCGCGGTAGCAGCGGGCGATCTGGTAGTAGCGCTCCATGCCGCCGACCATCAGCAGCTGCTTGAACAGCTGGGGGCTCTGCGGCAGGGCGTACCAGCTGCCGGGCGCGAGCCGCGCGGGCACCAGGAAGTCACGGGCTCCCTCGGGGGTGGAGCGGGTGAGGGTGGGGGTCTCGACCTCCACGAAGTCACGGGCGTCGAGGACGTCGCGGGCCGCCTTGTTGATCTTGCTGCGCAGGCGCAGGGCGGCGTTCGGGCCGGAGCGGCGGAGGTCGAGGTAACGGTGCTTGAGGCGCGCCTCCTCGCCGACCTCGCCGCCCTTGTGGCCGGACGCGTCGTCGATGGGGAACGGGAGCGGGTCGGAGGTGGAGAGCACCTCGACCTCGGTGGCGACGACCTCGATCTCGCCGGTGGCGAGGTTGGGGTTCTCGTTGCCCTCCTTGCGCGCGACGACCTCGCCGACGACCTTCAGGCAGAACTCGCTGCGGAGGCTGTGGGCGACGGCCTCGTCGCGCACCACGACCTGCACCACGCCGCTGCGCTCGCGGAGGTCCAGGAACGCGACCCCGCCGTGATCGCGTCGCCGCGCCACCCATCCGGCGAGGGTGACGGTCTGGCCGACGTGCTCGGCGCGCAGGGCGCCGGCGTCATGGGTGCGGATCACTGGTTCTCCTCTTGCTGACGGGGGGTGTGGCTGGTTGCGGTGCTGATGATCGTGGGGCGCAGGTCGTCCTCGGGCGGGGTCCACGTGCCCGGGTCCGCGTCGACCTGGTCGCCGCTGCGGATGTCCTTGACCTGGTGACGGACCTCGCCCGTGTCGGCGTCGGCCTGGACGAACCAGACGTAGGGGATGCCGCGGCGCTCGGCGAAGCGGATCTGCTTGCCGAACTTGGCAGGCGAGGGGGCCACCTCGCACGCGACGTCGCGGGCCCGCAGGGCGGCGGCGACGCGGGTGCTGGCGGCGCGGTCGTCCTCGTGGTTGAGGGCGACGAGGACAACGCTCGGCACCGGCCGGCTGCCGGACAGGACGCCGTCGGTGAGGAGCGGGATGAGGGTGCGGGAGACCCCGAAGGACACGCCGACCCCGGGATAGGTCGTACGTCCGTCGCTGGCGAGCGCGTCGTAGCGCCCTCCCCCGCCGACGGACTTGAGCCGCTCGTAGCCCTCCATGAAGATCTCGACGACCGTGCCGGTGTAGTAGTCGAGGCCACGGGCGATGCGCAGGTTGGCCTCGACGCCGACGCGCTCGCCGGCGACGGCGCGGCAGCCCTCGACGACGGCCGCCAGCTCCTCGAGCCCCTGGTCGAGCAGCTCGTCGGTGACCCCGAGGGCACGGACCTGTTCGACGAACGACGTGTCGTCGACGCGGATCGTGGCGAGCTCGAGGCAGCGCTGCGCCTGCTCGGGCGTGGTGCCGACGCGCTCGACGAGCATCGTGGCGACCTCGTCGGCCGGGAGCTTGTCGAGCTTGTCGATCACCCGGATGGCGTCGGTGACGTCGTCGATGCCGAGGCCGCGGTAGAAGCCCTGGATCAGCTTGCGGTTGTTGAACTGGAACGAGACGCGCGGGATCGGCAGCCGGCCGAGCGCGTCGACCATCACGGCCATCACCTCGACGTCGTGGTGGAAGGGCAGCTCGTCACGGCCCACGATGTCGACGTCGGCCTGGGTGAACTGCCGGTAGCGCCCCTCCTGCGGACGCTCGCCGCGCCAGGCGGGCTGCACCTGGAAGCGCCGGAACGGGAACTCGAGGTGGCCGGCGTGCTCGAGGACGTAGCGCGCGAAGGGCACCGTCAGGTCGAAGTGGAGGCCGAGCTCGGCCCGGGCGTCGGGCTGGGCGGCGATGCGCTGGAGGACGTAGATCTCCTTGTCCACCTCGCCGCCCTTGGCGAGCCGGTCGATGGGCTCGACGACACGCGTCTCGATGTTGGCGAAGCCGTGCAGCTCGAACGTGCGCGAGACCGAGGCGATCACCTCGCGCTCGACGGCTCGCTGGGCGGGCAGCAGCTCGGGAAACCCGCTCAGCGGGCTGATCTTGCTCATCACGTCTTCTTTCAGAGTCCTCGCGTGACCCGGCGATCAGGTCCCTGGTCGCCCTCGCGCTGGAGGTCGAGCAGGAAGGGGTTGGTGGCGCGCTCGCGGCCGATGGACGTCTGCTCACCGTGCCCGGGCAGCACCACGATGTCGTCGGGCAGCGTCAGCACCTTGTGGGTCAGGCTGCGCAGCATCGTGGCATGGTCGCCGCCCGGCAGGTCGGTGCGCCCGATCGAACCGGCGAAGAGCAGGTCGCCGGAGAACATGAGCTCGGAGACGTCCTGCTCGGCGTAGGGCGTGCGGAAGGTGACCGAGCCCTCGGTGTGGCCGGGGGTGTGGTCGACGACGAACCTCAGGCCGGCCAGCTCGAGCTCGGCGAGGTCGGACAGCTCGCGTACGTCGTCGGGCTCGGCCCACGAGTAGTCGCCGCCGAGCAGCATCTGGGTCGTCTCCCGGCTCATCCCGGCCATCGGGTCGGACAGCAGGTGCCGGTCGGACGGGTGGATCCACGCCGTGGCGTCGTAGGTGCCCGCGACGGGCGCGACGCACCACATGTGGTCCACGTGGCCGTGGGTGACCAGGACGCTGACCGGCTTGAGCCGGTGCTCCCGGACGACCTGGTCGACACCGGCCGCGGCGTCCTTGCCGGGATCGATGACCACGCACTCCGACCCGGGACCCGTCGCCACGACGTAGCAGTTGGTCCCCCAGGGTCCGGCGGGGAAGCCGGCGATGAACACGGGCGTCAGTCCTTGCTTGTCGTTGCGGTCACCCGTAGCGGTCGGGCTCAGGTGGGAAGCCTACCGAGGGTGCTCCGGGCCATGACTACGATGGGCGACCATGAGCGCCGACAAGCAGTCCCGAGACGACTCGGCCCCGGAGCAGACGCCCTGGGGTCGGGTGGCCGAGGACGGCACCGTCTATGTCCGCACCGCCGATGGCGAGCGTCCCGTGGGGTCCTACGAGGCCGGCACGCCCGAGGAGGCGCTGGAGTTCTTCACCAAGCGCTTCGAGGAGCTGGAGGGCAAGGTCCACCTGCTCGAGCAGCGCGTCGCGTCGGGCCGGCTGGCTCCCGAGGAGGCGACCTCGTCGGTGAAGGCGCTGCGCGAGCAGGTCGTCGACGCGCACGCGGTGGGCGACCTCGTCTCCCTGGCCGCGCGCCTCGACGCGCTGGCTCCGGTCATCGCCGTCCAGCGCTCGGCGCGCAAGGAGGAGCGGGCGCAGAAGACCGCCGAGTCCAAGGCGGCGAAGGAGAAGCTCGTCGCCGAGGCCGAGCGGCTCGCCGAGGGCACCGACTGGCGCAACGGGGCCAACCGGCTCCGCGAGCTGCTGGCCACGTGGAAGGAGCTGCCCCGGCTCGACCGCGCCACCGACGACGCCCTGTGGCGCCGCTTCTCCACCGCCCGCACGACCTACACCCGGCACCGCAAGGCGCACTTCGCCGAGGAGCACGAGCGTCGTGACTCCGCGCGCGTCGTCAAGGAGCGCCTCGCCAAGGAGGCCGAGGCGCTCGCGACCTCGACCGAGTGGGGCCCGACCGCCGGCCGGTACCGCGACCTGATGCGCGAGTGGAAGGCCGCCGGTCCCGCGCCGCGCGAGGTCGACGACCAGCTCTGGCAGCGCTTCCGTGGCGCGCAGGACACCTTCTTCGGGGCCCGCGACGCCGCCAACGCCGCGCTCGACCAGGAGTTCGCCGCCAACGCCGAGGTCAAGGAGGCGATCCTCGTCGAGGCCGAGGGACTGGTGCCCGTGACGGACCTCGAGACCGCCAAGAAGACCTTCCGCGACCTCGCCGACCGCTGGGACGCCGCCGGCAAGGTGCCTCGCGACCGGATGAAGGAGCTCGAGGGCCGGATGCGGAAGGTCGAGCAGGCCATCCGCGCGGTCGAGGACGAGCAGTGGAGCAGGAGCGACCCGGAGAAGTCCGCCCGCGCCGACGACATGATCGGCAAGCTCGAGGCCGGCATCGCCGACACGCAGGTCAAGCTCGACAAGGCGAGCGCGGCCGGTGACGGCCGGCGGGTCAAGGACCTCGAGTCCGAGCTCGCCAACAAGCAGGCGTTCCTCGACATGGCCCGCCGGGCCGCCGCCGACTTCGGCTGAGGCCGAGGCTGACGGGCCGGGCGGCCCCGCGACGTCAGGCGGTGACGCGGTAGGCGTCGAACACGCCCGGCACGGCGCGTACGGCCCTCAGGACGCCGTCGAGGTGGGCCGCGTCGGCCATCTCGAAGGAGAACCGGCTCTTCGCCACCCGGTCGCGGGTGGTGGAGAGGGTCGCGCTGAGGATGTTCACGTGGGCGTCGGAGAGCGCCATCGTGATGTCGGACAGCAGCCGGGCGCGGTCGAGCGCCTCGACCTGGATGTTGACCAGGAAGGTCGACTGCGACGTCGGGGCCCACTCCACCTCGAGCACGCGCTCGGGCTGGCCGAGCAGGCTGGAGGCGTTGGTGCAGTCCTTGCGGTGCACCGACACTCCCCCGCCCTTGGTGACGAAGCCGAGGATCGGGTCGGGCGGCACCGGGGTGCAGCACTTCGCGAGCTTGACCCAGAGGTCGTCGACGCCCTTGACGATGACGCCGGAGTCGGTCGGTCCGCGCTTGGCGGCGCGTGAGCGACCGGTGATGGTCACCCCCTCGGCGAGGTCCTCCTGGGCCCCGTCGTCGCCACCGTGCAGGTCGATGACGCGGCGTACGACGGCCTGCGCGCTGAGGTTGCCCTCGCCGACCGCGGCGTAGAGGGCCGAGACGTCCGCGTGGTGGAAGTGCTCCGCGACCAGCGCCAGCACGTCGTGGGTCATCAACCGATTGAGGGGCAGCCCCTCCTTGCGCATGAGCTTGGCGATCTGGTCCTTGCCGCGCTCGATCGCCTCGTCGCGGCGCTCCTTGGTGAACCACTGGCGGATCTTGGAGCGGGCGCGCGGGGACTGGACGAAGTTGAGCCAGTCGCGCGAGGGGCCCGACGTGGGCGACTTGGAGGTGAAGACCTCGACGACGTCGCCGTTGTCGAGGGTGGACTCGAGCGGGACCAAGCGGCCGTTGACCCGGGAGCCGATCGTGTGGTGGCCGACCTCCGTGTGCACGGCGTAGGCGAAGTCGACCGGGGTCGCACCGCTCGGCAGAGGGATCACGTCGCCGCGCGGGGTGAAGACGTAGACCTGCTGCTGGTTCATCTCGAAGCGCAGCGACTCCAGGAACTCGCCCGGGTCCTCGACCTCGCTCTGCCAGTCGAGGAGCTGGCGCAGCCAGGTCAGGTCGTCCTTGTCGCCGAGGCGGTCGGTGTCGACCCCGGCCTTGGAGTTCTCCTTGTACTTCCAGTGCGCCGCGACGCCGTACTCGGCGCGACGGTGCTGGGCGAAGGTGCGGATCTGCACCTCGACCGGCTTGCCCGCCGGGCCGATGACCGTCGTGTGGAGCGACTGGTACATGTTGAACTTCGGCATGGCGACGTAGTCCTTGAACCGCCCCAGCACCGGGTTCCAGCGCGAGTGGATCACGCCGAGCGCGCTGTAGCAGTCGCGGTCCTCGTCGACGAGGATGCGGATGCCGACCAGGTCGTAGATGTCGGAGAAGTCGCGGCCGCCGACGATCATCTTCTGGTAGATCGAGTAGTAGTGCTTGGGTCGGCCGGTCACCTTCGCGTTGATGCGCGCGGTCCTGAGGTCCTGCTCGATCTCGGCGACGACCTCGGCGAGGAACTGGTCGCGCGACGGCGCCCGCTCGGCGACCATCCGGACGATCTCGTCGTAGATCTTGGGGTGGAGCGTCGCGAAGGCAAGGTCCTCCAGCTCCCACTTGAGGGTGTTCATGCCGAGGCGGTGGGCCAGCGGCGCGTAGATGTCGAGGGTCTCGCGGCTGGAGCGCTCCTGCGAGGCGGCCGGCACGTAGCGCAGCGTGCGCATGTTGTGGAGCCGGTCGGCGAGCTTGATGACCAGCACGCGGATGTCGCGCGACATCGCCACGATCATCTTGCGGATGGTCTCGGCCTGCGCCGAGTCGCCGTACTGCACCTTGTCGAGCTTGGTCACGCCGTCGACGAGCAGCGCCACCTCGTCACCGAAGTCGGAGCGCAGGGCCTCGAGCGTGTAGGGCGTGTCCTCGACCGTGTCGTGGAGCAGCGCCGCGACCAGCGTCGGCTCGGTCATGCCGATGTCGGCGAGGATGGTGGTGACCGCGAGCGGGTGGGTGATGTAGGGGTCGCCGCTCTTGCGCATCTGGCCGGTGTGCCACTTGTCGGCGACCGCGTAGGCGCGCTCGAGGAGCGCCAGGTCGGCCTTGGGGTGGTTGGCCCGGACGGCACGAAACAGGGGCTCGAGGACCGGGTTGGACGAGGGCGGCCGGGTGCCGACGCGGGCGAGGCGGGCCCGCATGCCGCGCGCGGTCAGAGGCGCCTTGGCGTCCTGCGCGGGTGCCGGGTCCTCTGCCATTGGACCAGTCTAGTGAGCGCTCTCAGATCGTGAGCAGCGACTCGACGGGAAGGTCGCCGGTGACCCCCCTGGGGCCGAGGAACGAGAGCTCCATCAGCACCGACGCTCCGGTCGCGACGCCGCCGCAGGCCTCGATGAGCCGCCTGGTCGCCACGGCGGTGCCGCCGGTCGCCAGGACGTCGTCGACCATGAGGACGCGCTCGCCCGGCGTGATGGCGTCGGTGTGCACCTCGAGCGTCGCCTCGCCGTACTCGAGGGAGTAGGACACCGCGTGCGCCTCGCGCGGGAGCTTGCCGGCCTTGCGCACCGGCACGAAGCCGACGCCGAGCGCCAACGCCACCGGCGCGGCGAGGATGAAGCCGCGCGCCTCCATGCCGACGACCTTGTCGACGACGACCGTGCCGTGGTCGTCACGTCCGACCGCCGCCAGCGCGGTGATGATCGCCGAGAACGCGTTGTGGTCGGCGAGCACCGGGGTGATGTCCTTGAACGTCACCCCCTTCTCGGGCCAGTCGGCCACGTCGACCGTCAGGCGCTGCAGCGCCTCCTGGGCCGTACGACGATCAGGCATCGTCGCGCGCGTCGGGGCCCGGCTGCTGCAGCGGCTCGTCGACCTTGGCGATCGCGGCGCGCGCGATGTCGATCTGCGTCCCGGGTGCGATCTCCAGGCGGGCGCGGTCGTCGGTGAGCGAGACCACGGTGCCGAAGATGCCGGAGGACATCATCACGCGCTGGCCGACCTGGATGCTCTCCTGGAGGCGGACGACCTCCTTCTGCCGGCGCTGCTGGGGGCGGACCACCATGAACCAGAACAGGGCCAGGATGGCCAGCAGGGGCAGCAGGGCGACGAGGTCGTTCACGGTCGGGGCTCTCCTCGAGAGGTCGGGTGCGGGGGCGCGTGGAGTCTACGCGGGTCGCACCCGCCGCTCACACGTCGTCGAACAGGGTCGAGTCGACGGCGGGGACGGGAGGGGGCGTCAGGCCGAGGTGGTGCCACGCCGCGGGCGTCGCGACGCGGCCCCGCGGCGTACGGGCGAGCATGCCCATGCGGACCAGGAACGGCTCGGCGACCTCCTCGACGGTCTCGCGCTCCTCACCGACGGCGACGGCGAGGGTGGACACCCCCACCGGTCCCCCGCCGAAACGGCGGCACAGCACGTCGAGCACGGCGCGGTCGAGGCGGTCGAGGCCGGACTCGTCGACCTCGAACAGGTCGAGCGCCGCGTGCGCCACCGGCAGGCTCAGCACGCCGTCGGCGCGCACCTGGGCGTAGTCGCGTACGCGTCGGAGCAGGCGGTTGGCGATGCGGGGGGTGCCGCGCGAGCGCGAGGCGATCTCACTGGACCCCTCGGCGGTGAGGTGGACGCCGAGCAGGCCGGCGGAGCGGTGCACGATCTGGTCGAGCTCGTGGGGCTCGTAGAACTCGAGGTGGGCGGTGAAGCCGAACCGGTCGCGCAGGGGGCCCGGCAGCAGCCCGGCCCGGGTCGTGGCGCCCACGAGGGTGAACGGCGGGATCTCAAGCGGGATCGCCGTGGCGCCCGGCCCCTTGCCGATGACGACGTCGACCCGGAAGTCCTCCATCGCCATGTAGAGCATCTCCTCGGCCGGTCGCGACATCCGGTGGATCTCGTCGACGAAGAGGACGTCGCCCTCGTTGAGGCCCGACAGGATCGCGGCCAGGTCGCCGGCATGGGTGATCGCCGGACCGCTCGTGAGCCGCAGTGGCGTGCTCATCTCGGCGGCGATGATCATCGCGAGCGTCGTCTTGCCGAGCCCGGGCGGGCCGGAGAGCAGGACGTGGTCGGGCGCCCGGCCACGACGGCGCGCCGCCTCGAGCACCAGCCCCAGCTGGTCGCGCACGCGGGCCTGCCCGACCACCTCGTCGAGGGTCTTGGGCCGCAGCGCCGCCTCCACCGCCCGCTCGTCGCTGTCGGCGTCGGCGTCGGTCAGGCGCTGGAGGTGACCGAGCTCGGCCGCGCTCAGCTCGACCTCGTCGTAGACGTCCTCGTCGGTGTCGTCCCAGTTCATCGGTGCCTCAGGCCCTGCTCAGCGTGCGGAGGGCGGCGCGCAGCAGCGCGCCGACGTCGGGGGTGTCACCGGCCTCGGGGGCGACGGCCTCGACCGCCTTCTCCGACTCCTTCGCCGACCAGCCGAGGCCGACGAGGCCCTGGTGGACCTGGTCGCGCCAGGCATCGGTGGCCGGGGCCGAGGCGGCGGCGGGGTGGTGGACGCCGACCGGAGGGCCGATGCGGTCCTTGAGCTCGAGGATGATGCGCTGCGCGCCCTTCTGGCCGATGCCCGGCACCCGCGTCAGGGCCTTGACGTCCTCGGTCGTGATGGCGCGGCGTACGTCGTCGGGGCTCATCACCGCGACGATCGCCTGGGCCACCTTGGGCCCGACGCCGGACGCGGTCTGCACGATCTCGAAGACCTGCTTCTCGTCCTCGTCGAGGAAGCCGAAGATCGTCAGGCTGTCCTCGCGCACGACCATGCTCGTGGGCAGGGTCGCCGCCGTGCCGACGCGGAGGGTGGCGAGGGTGCCGGGGGTGCACATCAGCTCGAGGCCGACGCCGCCGACCTCGAGGACGGCGCTGGACAGGGTGACGGCGGCGACCTGGCCGCGGACGAAGGCGATCATCGGGTCCTCATCGTGGTCTTCTTCTGCTGTGCCGGCGGTCGGGCGTGCGCCTGCGCGCGGGCCTGCACCGCCGCGGCCTCGAGCCGGTGGTGCGCCGAGCCGCGCCAGACGTGGGTGATCGCAAGCGCCAGCGCGTCAGCGGCGTCAGCGGGCTTGGGCAGCTCGGGCAGGCGCAGGATGCGCACGACCATCGCCCCCACCTGCGCCTTGTCGGCGCGGCCGTTGCCGGACACCGCGGCCTTGACCTCGCTCGGGGTGTGCATCGCGATCGGCAGCCCGCGCCGGGCGGCCACCACCAGCGCGATGCCGCTGGCCTGGGCGGTGCCCATGATCGTGCTGGAGTCGGAGCGGGCGAAGACCCGCTCCACCGCGACCGCGTCGGGCCGGTGCTCCTCGATCCAGGCGTCGAGGCCCTTCTCGATGGTCACGAGCCGCTCGGCGACCGCCAGGGTGGAGCTGGTGCGGACGACGCCCACGTCGACCATGGTCAGCGGGCGGCCGACGCTCCCGTCGACCACGCCGACGCCGCACCGGGTCAGGCCGGGGTCGATGCCGAGCACGCGCACGCCACTCCCCTTCCACCGCCGGTCCGTCCGAACATGTGTTCGCCCGCCACGCTAACCCGCGGCCGGCGTGCGACGGCGTACGACACGCGAGAGCGTGCCCACTTGCCCCGGCCTGTCGGTCGCCTCGCCCCCGCCCGCTGTAACGCCGGGTTAGGAGCTGTACCCACCCCCGTGCACGGGGGTGGGTAGTGGCCGTAACCCGGCGTTACAGCTCGGCGGCGTGCCCAGCCGGCCGCGCGCCCGGCTGAGCGGCGCGCCCGGCCGGGCTCAGGGCAGGCGCCGCGTGACGACGTAGGGCGCCAGGTCGTCGATGGAGGTGCCGAAGCGCGCGCACGTGTCGGCGTACTCGCGGGCGGCGCGGGCAAGCGCCGACCGACGGCCGGAGAACAGGTCGACGTAGGTCAGACGCGACATCCCCAGCTTGAAGCCGAGCAAGAAGTCCTGGCGCCGCTTCTCGTCCACCAGCACCACCTCGGGCACGACGCCGGACGGGTTGTCGGCGTCGTACTTGAGGAGCCCGTCGGCCTCGAACAGGTGCCGACCGACCCGGATGTCGGCGAACGCCGTCGTGTGGCCGTCGCTCAGGCCGAACTGCACCGACGGACGCCCGATGCCGAGCTCGAGGACGAAGTCGCGGGCCAACGACTCGAGGTAGCTCTCCGCGCCGGCCTCGGCGTGGTCGATGCACCACCGCATGCACCTGTGGTGGGGCCAGGACGGCATCCTCGACAGGGCGTCCTCGAGGTCGGCGCGGCGGGCGCCGGCCCGCAAGGCGGCGTCACAGGCCGCCAGGCCGTACGCCCGCCCGTGCTCGCGTGCCATGTCAAGCGCGGTCCGCGCACGCGACAGCACCCCCAGGCCGTCCACCGTCGTGACGTCCTCGGGCCGGAAGGGGGCGAGGTGGTGCTTCACTCCGGCTCGCACAGCGTCCCCGTGGACCTTGGGCCGACTGACGTGCACCAGCGCCTGACGTGGGTCCGGCACCCCCATGTCCAGGACCACAGCCGCAGAGTCGTGGCTGAACGCGTACGGCCCGCACCGCAGTGCCAGGGCCGCTGCGCGCACGCGGAGCACCGGCTGCCCTCGGAAGGGGTCGAGGGCCGACCACGCCTCGCCGTCCGCGTACACCCCGCGGCGCAACCGCAGGAGTCGCCCGGCGGCCACCAGTCGGTGCACGTCGTTCGGCCCGAGACCGGCTGAGCCCAGCTGACGGGCGGTGATGAGGCCGTGCTGGGCCTCGACCAGGGCAATCGCGGGCAGGTACATGCAGATCACCGTGCGCGCCGCCGCGAGGCTCCGGGGCCGACGGCCGTGCCGCCTGTGGACGACGGCGGTTCCGAGGTGTCTGTGGACGGTTAGCGGGCCTGCCCGGCGGCTGTAACGCCGGGTTAGGGGCTGTACCCGCCCCCGTGCATGGGGGTGGGTAGGCGCACTAACCCGGCGTTACAGCGGGCGGACGGGCGGGCCGGGGCGGGCGTGCGACGGCGTACGACACGCGGCGCGCGCTCGCCTCAGGCGTCGGCGGTCTCGAGCTCGGCCATCACGTCGGCGGGGATGTCGACATTGGTGAAGACGTCCTGGACGTCGTCGAGGTCCTCGAGCGCGTCGACGAGGCGCAGCACCTTGCCGGCGCCGTCGGCGTCGACGGGGATCTCGAGGCTGGGGACGAACTCGACGTCGGCGGAGTCGTAGTCGATGCCGGCCTCCTGGAGCGCGGTGCGGACCGCGACGACGTCGGTGGCCTCGCTCTGCACCTCGAACGCCTCATCGAGGTCGTTGACCTCCTCGGCCCCGGCGTCGAGGGTCGCCTCGAGGACGTCGTCCTCGGTGACCTCACGGGCAGTGCCGTCGTGGTCCTGCGTCTTGGGCACGACCACGATCCCCTTGCGGGTGAACAGGCGCGAGACCGAGCCGGGGTCGGCCATGGTGCCGCCGTTGCGGGTGACCGCGGTGCGGACCTCCATCGCGGCGCGGTTCTTGTTGTCGGTGAGGCACTCGACGAGGATCGCGACGCCCTGCGGGCCGTAGACCTCGTAGGAGATGCCCTGGTAGTCGACGCCGCCCGACTCGGCACCGGAGCCACGCTTGACCGCGGAGTCGATGTTCTTGTTGGGGACCGAGCTCTTCTTGGCCTTCTGGATGGCGTCGTAGAGGGTCGGGTTGCCGGCCGGGTCTCCCCCGCCCTGCTTGGCGGCGACCTCGATGTTCTTGATCAGCTTGGCGAAGAGCTTGCCGCGCTTGGCGTCGATCGCGGCCTTCTTGTGCTTGGTCGTTGCCCACTTGGAGTGGCCTGACATGAGTCCCTCTATCCGTCGCTTCCGTCGGTGCGGTCGTCAGGCCGAGCGCACCAGGTCCACGAACATGCCGTGCACCCGGCCGTCGCCGCCGACCTCAGGATGGAACGAGGTCGCCATCAGGGGGCCTTGACGGACCGCGACGATCCTACCCGCGGCGGGCCCGTCCTCCACCCGGGCCAGCACCTCGACCGTGTCGTCGACCGCCTCGACCCACGGCGCGCGGATGAAGACCGCGCGGACCGGGTCGGCCAGGCCGTCGACGTGGAGGTCCTCCTCGAAGGAGTCGACCTGGCGGCCGAAGGCGTTGCGGCGCACGGTGATGTGCAGCCCGCCGACGGTCTCCTGCCCCGGGGCGCCGTCCTCGATGCGGTCGGCGAGCAGGATCATCCCCGCGCAGGTCCCGAACGCGGGCAGCCCACCTCGTACGGCGTCGCGCAGCGGCTCGAGCAGGTCGAAGATCCGCGCCAGCTTGACCATCGTCGTGGACTCCCCGCCCGGGACGACGAGGCCGTCGCACGCGGCGAGCTCGGCGGGACGGCGTACGGAGATCGGGTCCGCGCCCAGGGACCGCAGGACCGCGAGGTGCTCGCGCACGTCGCCCTGCAGCGCGAGCACGCCGATGGTCGGGTTCACGATCGCCGATCCTAGGGCCGACCCCCGCCGTAGGCTCGGGCACATGAGGCTCCGCGGTCTGGTCGCCGTCCTGCTGGGCGTCTCGCTCGCCGCGAGCGGGGCCACAGCGGCGACCGTCACGCCCGTCGGCGATGACCGCACCAGCAGCAGGCCGCCCGCCCGGACCGTGGAGGGCTGGCCGCTGACGTCGCCGTCGAGCGTCGGGTTGCGCGCGCGGGCGATCGAGCGGGGCGCGGCCGAGGCCCGACGTCGCGGCTCGACCTGCTTCGCGGTCGTGCGCAACGGCAAGGTGGCCGGGGAGTGGAGCTGGAGGCTGCCGCGCGACGAGCCGCGCGAGGTCTTCTCGATCACCAAGTCGGTCACCAGCACGCTGGTGGGCATCGCGGTGCGCGACGGCGACCTGCGCCTCGACGACCCGGTCTCCACCTACGTGCCGCAGCTGCGCGGCACCCCGTCGGCGTCGGTGACGGTGCGCAACCTGCTCGCCAACGACAGCGGTCGCTTCTGGTCGCTGCAGTCGGACTACGCCGACCTGCTCACGGCGAGGAGCCGGACCAGGTACGCCGTCGGGCTGCCCCAGCAGTACGCCCCCGGGAGCGCATGGGCCTACAACAACGCAGCGATCCAGGTCCTCGAGCCGGTGCTGGAGGAGGCGACGGGCATGCCGGTGGAGCGGTTCGCCCGGACCCGGCTGTTCGAGCCGCTGGGGATGACCCGCACGAGCTTCATCACCGACCGGGCGGGTGACGCCGCTGTCTTCTACGGCCTCCGCACGACCTGCCTCGACATCGCCCGGCTCGGCCGGCTCCACCTCGGCCGGGGAAAGGTCGACGGCAGGCGCCTGCTCGGCGCGAGCTGGGTCCGGGCGGCCGTCGGACGCTCCTCCACGGTCCACAACGCGGCCTACGGCTACCTCTGGTGGCTCAACCGCCCCGGCCCGCTCCGCGGCGCGACGGACCCGGTCGACGCCCAGGGCCAGCCTCTCGCCCCCATCACGGGCCAGCTCGCGCCCTTCGCGCCCGAGGACCTCTACGCCGCACTCGGCTTCGGCGGCCAGGTGCTGCTCGTCGACCCGTCGACGCGCACGATGGTGGTCCGCCTCGGCCTGCCCGCGCAGCCGGGCGAGGAGTCCTACGGCTTCGCCGACGCCGCCCGGGTGCTGACCCGCGCCCTACGCTGAGCAGGCCCTGGGGCGGTGCGTGACGAGGCGCCCGACGGTGCGGCACACTCGGGAGGTGGTCGGGGCGTGGGAGCACCTGCCGGCGGCGCGGGTGGCCGCGCCGCTCACGCCGCACGTCTCGTCGATGTACGGCTACTCGGCCGTCGGCCTCGACCCGGGCGTGCACCGCGGGCTCCCCTCAGCCGGCCTGACGCTCGTGCTCAGCCTGGAGCGACCGCTGCGGACCGCCCCCACCGAGGAGGCCTGGGCCGACGGGGTGCGTGACGCGCAGTGGGTGAGCCTGGGCGGGCTGCACACCCGCGCGGCGATGGTGGAGCAGCCGGGCCGGTGGGCGGGGGTGCAGGTGACGCTCCGCCCGGTGGGCGTCCGGCGGCTGCTCGGCGTGCCGGCTGCCGAGCTGCCAGTGGGCAGCTGGGACGCGCGCGACCTGCTGGGTGGCGAGGTCGACCGGGTGGTCGAGGAGCTGCACGCGGCGCCCGGCTGGCCTGCCAGGTACGCCGTGGTGAACCGGTGGCTGCTGCGACTGGCCGCTCGCGCCGAGGCGGCGACCTCCCGCCACGGGTCGCCGGCCGAGGTCGAGGAGGCGTGGCGGCTGCTCACCGGCCGGCGCGACGTGCCGGTCGCCGCGGTCGCCGACGCGGTGGGATACAGCCGACGCCGGCTCACCCAGCTGCTGACGGCCGAGACGGGCCACGGCCCCAAGACGCTCCAGCGGCTCGCACGCTTCGACGTCGCCCGCCGTGAGGTGGTCGCGGCGGCGTCCACGGGCTCGTCGCTGGCCCGGGTGGCCGCCCGGACGGGTTACTACGACCAGTCCCACCTGGTGCGCGACTTCCACGAGTTCGCCGGGCTCGGCCCGTCGGCCTGGCTCGCCGCGGAGTTCCCAAATGTCCAAGGCGCGCCCGCCGGCGTCGCGGCAGCATCGTCGGCATGACCGAACAGCACCGCACCACCGTCTGGCCCGCACTGCAGGCCCACGACCCCGACCTCGTCATCCGCACGCTCGTGTCCCTCGGCTTCGAGGAGACCGCCGCCTACCGCGACGAGTCGGGCGTCGTCCAGCACGCCCAGCTCGACTGGCCCGAGGGCGGCGGGGTGATGCTCGGGTGCCACAAGCCGGACGGCCCGTTCACCCAGCAGCCCGGCACCACAGCGGCGTACGTCGTCGCCTCCGACGTGGACGCCGTGCACAGGCGGGCCGTCGACGCCGGGCTCGACCCGTCACCGGTCGTCGAGCAGGACTACGGCAGCCGGGAGTTCCGGGTGAGCGACGCGGAGGGCAACCAGTGGTCCTTCGGGACCTACGCCGGGGAGCCGCGGCGGAGCTGACCTCCGCCGCAGCCGGGCGTCACCAGCCGCGCTCGGCCAGACGGTGCGGCTGCGGGATCTCGTCGACGTTGATGCCGACCATGGCCTCGCCCAGCCCGCGCGAGACCTTGGCGACCACGTCGGGGTCGTCGAAGAACGTGGTGGCCTTGACGATCGCCTCGGCGCGCTGCGCCGGGTTGCCGGACTTGAAGATGCCCGAGCCGACGAAGACGCCCTCGGCGCCGAGCTGCATCATCATCGCGGCGTCGGCGGGGGTGGCGATGCCGCCGGCGGTGAAGAGGACGACCGGCAGCTTGCCGGCGGCCGCGACCTCCTTGACCAGCTCGTAGGGCGCCTGCAGCTCCTTCGCCGCGACGTAGAGCTCGTCCTCCGACATGCCGTGCAGGCGACGCAGCTCGCCGCCGATGGTGCGCATGTGCATGACCGCGTTGGAGACGTCGCCGGTGCCGGCCTCGCCCTTGGAGCGGATCATGGCGGCGCCCTCGGTGATCCGGCGCAGCGCCTCGCCCAGGTTGGTCGCGCCGCACACGAACGGCACGGTGAACTTCCACTTGTCGATGTGGTTGGCGTAGTCGGCCGGAGTGAGCACTTCGGACTCGTCGATGTAGTCGACACCGAGCGACTGCAGCACCTGCGCCTCGGCGAAGTGGCCGATGCGGGCCTTGGCCATCACCGGGATCGACACGGCCTCGATGATCGAGTCGATCATGTCGGGGTCGCTCATCCGGGAGACGCCGCCCTGGGCGCGGATGTCGGCCGGCACGCGCTCGAGGGCCATCACGGCGACGGCGCCGGCGTCCTCGGCGATCTTGGCCTGCTCGGCGGTGACGACGTCCATGATGACGCCGCCCTTGAGCATCTCGGCCATGCCGCGCTTCACGCGGCTCGTGCCGTGCTCGATGGGGGTCTCGACAGACGTCTGGGGGGTGTGCTCAGCCATGCTCAGATCGTAGTGCGGGCCCACCCGGAAGAAGGCATCGGGATGCGACCAAAGTCGCAGCGCCGTCAGGCCTGCGACGCAGCCCGGGCGAGCGCCTGCCGGCGGACGACCCAGATGCGCTGAGCGACGGTGACGGTGGCCGCGACCGCGAGGGCCCAGAGGGCGACCTCGAGCAGGATCCAGAGGTCGAGGACGTCGGCGAAGAAGGCGGGCACGAGCATCCCGACGAGCCGGTCGGGGCGCTCGGCGATGCCGACCTTGGCGTCGTAGCCGAGGTGGTCGGCCTTGGCCCGGGCGTAGGACGTGACCGCGCCCATCACGAGGATGACCAGGCACAGCGCGAGGTAGAGGCGGCTCTCGGCGTGCCACGCGAAGTAGAGCGCCAGCCCGCCGAACAGCGCGCCGTCGGCGACGCGGTCGAGCGTGGAGTCGAGGAAGGCGCCGAAGTCGTCCTTGCGGCCGAGCTTGCGCGCCATCGCGCCGTCGACGAGGTCGCTGAAGACGAACGCCGTGATGAACAGGACGCCCTGCCACACCCAGCCCTGGGAGAAGAAGAACAGGGCGCCGAAGCTCACCCCCAGCGTGCCGACGAGCGTCACCACGTCGGGGCTGATGCCGAGCCGGATGAACAGGTTGACGAAGGGCGCGAGCATCACGCCCTGCCAGAACTGCTTGAACCTGTCGAGCACGGCGGAAGGCTACCGGTCCAGCAGCGCGGCCCGGACGTCCGCCACCGCCGCGGGCGCGCCGGAGACCGTCCAGTCCACGCCCGCCGCGCGTACGACGACGGACTTGCCGCCCGCCCCACGGATGATCGCGGCCCCCGGGAGCCGGTCCCAGTCGGCCACCGAGTGCTGGAAGAGCACGTCCCACTGACCCGACGCGATCGCCATCGTGTCCATCGTCCCGGAGCCGAACATGCGCAGCGTGCCGACCTGCCCGAGCGCGCGGGCGAAGGCCTCGCCCACCTCGCTGGCGAAGAACGGCGGGTGGAGGTAGGTCGCCGCGCAGCGCGCCTCCCGGGGTGTGTCGGGGAGCGGGGCGAGTGGCGTCCCGTCGCAGGTGCTCGGCAGGTCGGGCCCGCCGACCCACGTGCGCAGGCTGGCGGCGTGGTGCACCGCACCGAGCAGCACGTCGTCCTCGTCGTGCAGGGCGATGGCGGTGCACCACCAGTCGCTGCCGCGCGAGAAGTTGTAGGTGCCGTCGACCGGGTCGATGACCCACGTCCGGCCGGACGTACCGGGGCGAGAGGTGCCCTCCTCCCCCACGATCGCGTCGTCGGGGCGCTCGGCGGTGAGCTGCTGGACGATGAGCCGCTCGGCCGCGGTGTCGGCCTGGGTGACGATGTCGGACGCGCTGGTCTTGTGCTCGACGTCGAGGCCCTCGACGCGGATCCGGGCGGCGAGGAGCGCGGCCTCGCGGACCAGGTCGGCGGCGAGGGCGGCGTCGGCGGCCAGGTGCGGGTGTTCCACGGCCGCCACGCTAGCGCCGAGGCGTAGTGTGGCTGCACGGAGCCACCCAGGCTTCCTACTGAGGAGCCTCGATGAGCGACAAGTCGCCGCGGCAGGGCATGTCCAAGAAGTCCGGGAAGTCGATCAAGGAGAAGCGCGCCGAGAAGCACGCGAAGGCGGCGGGCAAGAGCGACGCTGCCGAGCCCTTCATGCCGAAGAAGAAGTGAGCCTCCTCGGTCTCGGCGTCATCGCCACGTCCGCCAAGGAGAACGAGCACCGACTCCCGCTGCACCCCGAGCACCTCCCCCGCCTCGCGCCCGACGTCGCCGCTCGTACGACGCTCGAGCACGGCTACGCCGCCCACTTCGGCATCGGCGACGACGAGCTCGCCCCGCACGTGGCGGGTTTCGCCACGCGGGAGGAGATCCTGCGCGACGCCGACGTCGTGGTGCTGCCGAAGCCGCAGCACGAGGACGTCGCCACCATGCGCCCCGGACAGGTCCTCTGGGGGTGGCCGCACTGCGTGCAAGACCGCGAGATGACCCAGCTCGCGATCGACCGGGAGCTCACGCTGATCGCCTTCGAGGCGATGAACCACTGGACCTCCGACGGACACGTCGGGCTCCACGTCTTCCACAAGAACAACGAGCTCGCCGGCTACTGCTCGGTGCTCCAGGCGATGGAGCTCATCGGCATCACCGGCGACTACGGACGGCGGCTGCGCGCGGTCGTCATCGGGTTCGGAGCCACGGCACGGGGCGCGGTCACCGCCCTGAAGGCGCACGGCGTGGGGGACGTCGCCGTCCTGACCACGCGCCGGGTCGCCGCGGTGGGCTCGCCCATCCACTCGGTGCAGATCCGGCAGTTCGACCACGACCCCACGAAGCCCGGCGCCAGCCAGGTGATCACCGACCGTGGCCGCGTGCCGCTGGCGCCGTACCTCGCCGAGAACGACATCGTCGTCAACTGCACGCTCCAGGACACCGCCGCCCCGCTGACCTACCTGCGCACCGAGGACCTGGCCGACTTCCGGCGGGGCAGCCTCATCGTGGACGTGTCGTGCGACGAGGGCATGGGGTTCTCGTGGGCCGTGCCCACGACGTTCGACGAGCCGATGTTCACCGTCGCCGACCGCGTGCACTACTACGCGGTCGACCACAGCCCGTCCTACCTCTGGAACTCCGCGACGTGGGAGAACAGCGAGGCACTGCTGCCGTTCGTCGACACCGTGCTCGCCGGGCCGGCGGCCTGGGACGCGGACGAGACGATCAGCCGCGCCATCGAGATCCGGGAGGGCAGGATCCAGAACCCGGCGATCACGGCTTTCCAGGGGCGGTGAGGGTCCCCGGCGGGCGCGCAGCCGCCGCGAGGCGCATCACGTGGCGCGCGACCACGCGTCCGCGAGCAGCCCACGGGTGTCCTCGAGCAGCTGCGGCAGCATCTTGGTGCCGCCCACCACGGTGATGAAGTTGGCGTCGCCGGTCCAGCGCGGCACCACGTGCTGGTGGAGGTGCTCGGAGAGCGACCCGCCGGCCGACCGACCGAGGTTGAGCCCGACGTTGAACGAGTTCGGCCGGCTGACGGCCCGGATGGCGCGCAGCGCCTGCTGGGTCATCGACATCAGCTCGACCGACTCCTCCGCCGTGAGGTCGGTCAGGTCGGCGACGTGGCGGTAGGGCAGCACCATGAGGTGGCCGGGGTTGTAGGGGTGGAGGTTGAGCACGACGTACGTCGACTCGCCCCGCGCCACGACCAACGACTCGTCGTCGGGGTGCGACGGGATCGCGCAGAACGGGCAGCCCTCGTCGTCGACCGCCGTGCGGACGTAGGCCATCCGGTGGGGCGTCCAGATCCGCTCGAGGCCGTCGTGACTCATGTCGGCGATCCTAGGGTGGCCCCATGACGTCGATCCGACCGGCCGCCGACGCCGACATGGCCGCCGTCGCCGACCTGTGGCACGAGGGCTGGCACGACGGCCACGCCGGACACGTGCCCGACGGCCTGACGGACGCGCGCACCCTGGCCGCCTTCCACGAGCGCACGCCGTCGCGGGTGGACGACACGTCCGTGGCGGTCGCGGACGACGGGACGCTGCTGGGGTTCGTGATGGTGGTCGGCGACGAGGTGGAGCAGGTCTTCGTCGGCAGGGCGGCGCGAGGGACGGGCCTGGCCGCCCACCTGCTCCACGCGGCCGAGCGCCGGGTGGCCGCCGGCGGTCACTCCTCGGCCTGGCTGGCCGTCGTGACCGGCAACGCGCGGGCCCGGCGGTTCTACGAGCGGCAGGGCTGGACCGACGACGGGGACCTCCCCTACGAGGTGACCGCCGGCGGGCAGACCTTCGTCTCGCCGTGTCGCAGGTACGTCAAGCGCGTGGGCTGACGGCCGGACCACGTGGATGGCCCCGTGGACCGACGCCGCACGCCACGATGGGTCCATGGACGTGCCACCGGCTGTCGCCGAGCTCGCCGCCAGACTGAAGGGCGTCGAGTGGGTGACGGACCTGTTCGTGGCCGGATCCCTCGCGACCGGTGACCACCGGCCGGGCGTCAGCGACATCGACCTCGTTGCGCTCGCCACCCGACCGCTCGACGCCGACGCACGGTCGACCATCGCCACGATCCACGGCGACCTGGATGCCACGACCGCAGCAGGAGCCGACCTCGGTTGTGCCTACGTCGCGGCGTCAGCCTTGCCCGACCTGACCGCTCGCCATCCGACGTGGACCCACGGCAGCCTGGTCGAACGCCCGCTCTCGGGCATCACGCGGGCAGAGCTCGTCAGGCACGGGTACGCCGTCCTCGGCCGGGCGCCCGGGACCGTGCTGGCCGGCATGAGCGACGACGACGTCCGCCGTGCCGCGCACGCAGAGCTCACCGGCTACTGGACGAGGGCCGTCCGCCACCCGTGGTGGTGGCTGGACTCGACCATCGCCGATCTCGGGCTCTCTTCAATGGCCCGTGCGCGCCACGCACTGGCGACCGGGCAGCTCCTCACGAAGACCTCGGCCATCGAGGCGGCACATGCACCTGACTGGCTTCGCGACGACCTTCGCGCCCGACGCCGCGGCAGGCCTGTGCGGTCGCCGCGCCTCCGCACGGCATGGATCGCGTGGTCGGACGCGCGCCACACGACGGCTGCCGCGCGACGCGGTCGCTCCTCCCTGTAGCCGGGACCAGTTCTGTGCCGGCGCCGGGGCCGAGACATGCCGGTGCCCCCGCTACCTGGTGGGTGGCGGGGTGCGGGCCGGGGTCATCGTCGGCGGGGTCGAGGGATGCCGGGCGGGTCCGGCGGGTCGACCGACCTCGTGGGCGGTGGGTCGATCGAGCTCGTGCCGGTGTGGTCGCGGCGGTAGCGGTAGCCGTGGGGGCTGGTCCACTCGAAGGTCCCTGGCGCGACCATCTCGTAGCGCCAGGCCGAGTGTGTCTTCAGCCGGTGGTGGAACCGGCACAGGCAGGCCAGGTTCCACGTGGCGGTGGGTCCGGGCTGTTCGCGTCCTTCTGCGACGGCGTCGGGGTCGTGGGGGATGACGTGGTCGATGTCGGCTCGCCGGGCCGGTCGGGTGCACCACGGGAAGACGCAGGTGCGGTCTCGGAGAATGACCTGCTCGCGCAGCTTGTCCGGGACCGCGTAGACCTCGGTCGCCAGCTGGGCGTTGAGGTCGATGACCGGCTTGATGGTGACCTTGGTCCGGGAGTCGGCACACCACGACCTGATCTGGTCGAGCAGCACCAGCCGCTGGCCCTCCTCCATGCGTCCGGTGGGACCGAACACCGTCGACAGGCCGTCGAGGTTGGCGTCGAAGTGGGCGTGCAGCACGACTTCCCGCGCGGCTGGCAGGCCGTCGGGGACGGTCCCCGTGTCGCTGCCCGTGCCCGTGTCGCCGTCGCTGTCGCTGTCGGTGCCCGTGCCGGTGCCGGTGGTCTTGGCTGCGGTGCCGGTGCCGGTGCTGGGGTCGGTGGTCTTGGCTGCGGTGCCGCCTTGGGTGTGGAGGTCGAGGGCGGTCTGGGTGCGGGCCAGGTCCCCGAGCGCCTTGGCCCGGCGGACGTTCAGCGACTCCGTGGACCCGAGTGCCTTCAACGTGGCCGCACCGTGGGCCAGGGCACGGTCGACGTCGAGGGCGTCGGCGATGCCGAGCTCGGCCTCCATCCGCATCGTCCCGGCGTAGTGCACGTCCTGGGTGTCGATGCTCGCGTGGCGGGGGTCGACGTGGAGCCAGCCGTCCTCCGGGTCCGCTGTCGGGTCAGGCTCGGCGAGGTCGAACCGCTTGATGGCTTCGGCGACGAGCCGGTCGAGCTGGGCGGGGCCGACCTTCCCCGCCACGGCCGCGACCTGGGCGTCGACGAACCCGACCGCCTCCCGCGTCAGCGCGGGTGTGGAGTGGATGGTGGTCTCAGCCACCAGCCGGGCCCGCCACGCCGGCACCCGGCCGGAGTGGACCTGGGCCCACAGGCGGGGGAGGCGGTGGCGCAGCTCGAGGGCGTGGCCGATGAGCTTCTTCGCCGCGGTCGTGGAGGTGCCGAGGACGCTGCCGAGCTCGGCGACGCAGAACTCCGCCACCAACGGGCACCCCTCACCCGCGATGGGCTCCTCATGCTCACGACCGCCGGCAGCCATCGAGAACACGGCCGCGTCGTGGATCGACTCCGGCGGATGCAGGTCGGCCCACTGCGCGGCCAGGAGGAGCTGGTCGGCTGCTGCCCGCTCCTCGTCACGGCGCCGGTCGCGGATCGCAGCCAGCAGGTCACGGGCGGTGAGGTCCTCGACCTCACCTGCTCCGGGCCCTGCCAGCGCTTCGATCATGTGTTCGATTGTACGGTGGAGCACCGACAACGGTCGCCCCCGGAAACGGCCCGGGTGTGGACGGTCGCTGGGCGACTTTCGGACGGGTCTCGCGACGGGACTTCGTCCCTCCTCAACCAGCGAGGGTGGCGGGTGCGGGGTCTCGATACGCCCGCTCGTTCCTCGCGGGCTACTCGACCAGCGAGGTGGGCGGGCATCGCCATCAGCGAGCGACGGGGCCTCGTGACGGGACTTCGTTCCCTCTTCAACCAGCGCGTGGCCGTGGGCAGGTCTGGCTCGCGGTCCATTCGTACCTGCTACGAGTGAACAGCGAGCTAGGGGTCTCGTGACAGGACTCCGTCCCACATCAACCAACGGGTGCGAGGGGTCTCGATACGCCCGCTCGTTCCTCACGGGCTACTCGACCAGCGAGGGCGGCTGCTCGACCGGTGGGGTTCGCGGGTCTCGATACGCCCGCTCGTTCCTCGCGGGCTACTCGACCAACGACGAACCAGAGGGAGTCCGACTCGTCGCAGGAGAGGTCGAGGCCGTCGAGCCAGGCGAGGTCCGCCTCGTCCGGGGCTGCGGCGACCACCCAGTGGTCTCCGTCGTCATCACAGACCATGACCACGGCCGGGCCGCGGTGGAACAGCGAGTGGCCCGTCCCCGGCCAGGCCCAGGGACGGCACGGCAGGGGCGCCACCGCGTCGACGAGGCGGCGTACGGTCGCGGCGTCGAAGCCCCGGGCGCTCCGCCGCGCGGGCATCTCGAGCACCGCGTCGAACGCCGCGTGGTGGAGCCAGAACTCCTCGGCGCTCTCACCCGTCGGTCGCCACTGCGCTCCGGGCTCGTTCGCCCGCTCGACGTGGCGACCACGCTGGTCCCTGCCCCAGAGCCACACCCCCTGGTCCTCCACGACGAGCAGCTCCACGTCGCCGTCGGACGTCCCCGCGGACGCCGGCCTGTTGAACCGCAGCAGGCCGCCGACGGCGGCGGGGTCGCCCCGCAGGTCCGGGACGTCGTCGAACCACATCTCCAGGAAGGGAGCGAGGTCGGGCATGCATCCCCTCCGGGACGTCGGCATTGCAGCCGAGTGTGTCGGATCCGGACGCGTCCTGTCCGGGACCCTCCCTACGCTGCGGCCATGGCCACTCACTGGACGCTGGGGTGCGACGCCGAGGACCCGCCCCGCCTGGCGCGCTTCTGGGCACTCGCACCGGGCTACGTCGTCGAGGAGGGGTTCGACGGCCCCGACAACACCTCATTGATCGACCCGGACGGACGCGGTCCGGCCATCGGCTTCCTCCGCGTGCCGGAGCGGAAGACGTCGAAGAACCGGATGCACATCGACATCCGGGTCGCGGGCGCGCCGCCGTGGGACCCGGACGAGCGCGAACGGCTGGTCCGGGAGACCGCCGACCGGCTGGAGGCTGCCGGCGCCACCCGGGTCCGCGAGGAACGCTACGGCCCGGACCTCGGCCACGTCGTGATGCTCGACCCCGAGGGCAACGAGTTCTGCGTGGCGTGACCGGGCACCCGGCCGACTCGTAGGCTCCGGTCGCGTGACCCGACGTGGTGCGCCCGCCTTCGACGTCCGAGCCGCGCAGCCGGGCGAGGAGGACGCGATCGCCCGTGTGTGCCGCGCGGGCTTCGCGGAGTCGTCGGCGGGACTGCTGCCGCCGGACGTCATCGACCTGCAGGCCCGGCACTACTACGACGTCGAGCGCCTCCGCCGCGAGCTCGCGCCGCAGCCGCACGATCCGTCCTGGCAGGGGTACGTCGTCGCCGTGTCGCGGGACGACGAGGTCCTCGGGGCTGCTGGGGGCGGGGTCATTGACGAGCGTGTCGGTCACGTCCTCGTGCTCTACCTCGACCCGGCGCTGAGGGGGCACGGCATCGGCACGGCGCTGCTCGACCACGTCACCGCACAGCAGCTCGCCGTCGGCGCAACCGAGCAGTGGGTGTCGGTCACCGAGGGCAACGAGCTGGGCATCCCGTTCTACCTCGCGCGCGGCTTCGTGGTGCGCGGCAGGGTGCCGTACGTCCCGGTGCGGGGTGGTGCGCCGGTGGCGACCTCGCTGCGGATGAGCAGGGACATCCGGCCCTAGACCGGGACCGACCTACGCCCAGGCCTTGGCGAGCCGCTCGACGATCCGGGTGAGCCGGTCGGGCGAGGTGGCGATGTTGAGCCGCACCTGCCCGGTCGTGCCAGGGGCGTAGGACTCCCCCGGGCTCACTTTCACGCGACCGCGCTCGAGGGCGACGGCCGCGGCGTCGTCGTGGCCGTAGGCCGAGGCGTCGAGCCAGGCGAGGTACGTCGCTTCGAGCGGGCGCATGCGCACGTCGGGGAGGTGGGCGGCGAGCAGGTCGGCGAGCAGCGCGCGCTGCTGGTCGAGCCGCTCGACGAGGGAGGCGAGCCACGGGTCGCCGTCGTCGTAGGCCGCACGCGCTGCGACAGCGCCCACCGGCGAGTGGGAGTCGTTGCGCGACATCGGCTGGTCGGCGAGGACCGCGCGGTCGGCTGCGGACGGCACGACGACCTGCGCGCACCGCAGGCCCGCGGTGTTGAACGCCTTGGAGGCGGCGACGACCGCGACCGCGTGGTCGTGGGTGCCCTCGATCGAGAGGTAGGAGACGTGCTCGGCGCCCGGCAGCACCAGCGGCGCGTGGATCTCGTCGCTGACCACCCGCGCGCCGTGGCGTACGACGACGTCGCGGATCCCCTCGAGCTCGGTGCGGGTGAAGACCCGGCCCCACGGGTTGTGCGGCTGGGTCAGGATCAGCGTCTGCGCACCGTCGGCGAAGAGCCGGTCGAGGCGGTCGAGGTCGATCTCGGCCCGGTCGGCGGAGGCGGGCACGTCGAGACGCACCTCCTCGCGCCCGGTCACGGTCGCCAGGCCGAACTGGGCGTTGTAGCCGGGCGTCGGGAAGACCACGCCGCCCGGCCCGCTGAACACGTCGATCGCGAGCCGCACCCCGGCCGTGACGTCGACCACCGGGTGCACCGCCTCGGGCTCCGGCGCCCATCCGAAGTGCCGCGCCGACCAGCCGGCGTAGGACTCCGCCAGGCCCGGGTCCCAGCCGAAGAGCGGGTAGCCGGTGATCCCGTCGGCGAGCATCCGCTGGACCGCCTCGAGCACGACCGGGTCGACCGCGTAGTCCATCTCGGCGACCCAGGCGGGGATCACGTCGTCGGGGACGCCCCACTTGAGCGGCAGCCGCAGTCGCGCCTCCTCGTCGGTGAGGTCGACGACCGGTCGGCGAGCGACGTCGCTCATCAGTGCCATCCCTTGCTCGTCAGGAGCCGGACCACCAGCACCCGTCGGTCGGTCATGCTCCGCGCCTCGGCCACGGCCGCGGCGTAGGAGTCGTGCTCGTGGGTGATCCACCTGCCGTCGGGCCCGCGCCTGCTACCCCGCCCGTCGAGCACCGCGAAGGTGCCGTCGGGCTCGTAGCCGGGCACGTGGTGCTGGTAGGGGTCGTAGACCGGCCGTGAACGCTCGACGTGGACCTGCGGCCACTCACGGACGACGGTCCCCCGGTCGACGACCGCCAGCCGCTCGGCGGCCTGGATCGTCTTGTAGCCCATCGGCACCCGTCGCTCGAAGTCGGTGCTCCAGCTGCCGAAGTCGAGCAGGTCGCCTCCCGGCCAGGTGCGGCCGAAGGTGTTGCCGACCACCAGCACCCAGCGGGTCACCTCGTCGGAGGTGTCGAAGGGAGCGCCACCGCCGTCCGGCCAGTCCCACCTGACGTCGGAGTCCGGCTCCGGGTCAGCCGGCGTCATGTGCCCGCCAGGTGTCCTCGAACTCCGCGGGCGACAGCTCGGCCAGCTGAGCCTCGAGATACAGGCGCGTCGGCCCTATCTCGTCGTGCGCGACGTCGACGCGGACGACCTCGGTGCCGTCGGCGCGGCGGGTGACGACGTATGTGCCGCCGCTGCCGCTCGCGTCGTTGCCGGGAATCGTGTCGGCCAGCGTCACCGCCTGCCAGACGGCGCGGACGAACACCCTGAGGCCGCGCTCCTCACGCGGCTCGAAGCGCAGCTCGAGAACGTCCCCCGCCCGGTCCCCCGTTCGATCCACGTCCTGTCAGACCTGCTCGCGCGACGCCACGGCGGCGGCCACCCGCTCGATCGCCTCGGCCAGCGGTACGCCGTTGTCCTGGCGGCCGTCGCGGTAGCGGAAGGACACGGCCCCCGCCTCCACGTCGTTGTCGCCGGCGATCATCATGAACGGCACCTTCTGCAGCTGGGCGTTGCGGATCTTCTTCTGCATCCGGTCGTCCGACTCGTCGACCTCGACCCGCAGCCCCTGCGCCTTCATCTGCCTCGCGATGTCGAAGAGGTAGTCGTTGTGGCGCTCCGCGATCGGGATGCCCTGGACCTGGACGGGCGCCAGCCACGGAGGGAAGGCGCCGGCGTAGTGCTCGACCAGGACGCCGATGAACCGCTCGATCGAGCCGAACTTCGCGGAGTGGATCATCACCGGCTGCTGGCGGCTGCCGTCGGCGGCGACGTACTCCAGGTCGAACCGCTCGGTCGAGGGCTGGTTGAAGTCGTACTGGATGGTCGACATCTGCCAGGTGCGGCCGATCGCGTCCTTGGCCTGCACCGAGATCTTCGGGCCGTAGAACGCCGCGCCGCCCGGGTCGGGCACGAGGTCGACGCCGAACTTGCGTGCTGCGGTCTCGAGCACGGACGTCGCGGACTCCCACTGGTCGTCGGAGCCGATGAACTTGTCGGGCTTGGAGTCGTCGCGGGTCGACAGCTCGAAGTAGTAGTCGTCGAGGCCGAAGTCACGCAGCAGCCCGGTGACGAAGGTGAGCAGGTGCTCCACCTCAGCCGGCGCCTGCTCGGGGGTGACGTAGGAGTGCGAGTCGTCCTGGGTCATGGCGCGCACGCGGGTGAGTCCGTGCACCACGCCGGACTTCTCGTAGCGGTAGACCGAGCCGAACTCGAAGAACCGCAGCGGCAGCTCGCGGTAGGAGCGCTGCCGGGACCGGTAGATCAGGTTGTGCATCGGGCAGTTCATCGCCTTGAGGCGGTACTCCGCGTGCTCCATCTCCATCGGCGGGAACATGGTGTCCGCGTAGTACGGCAGGTGACCGGAGGTGTGGAAGAGCCCCTCCTTGCTGATGTGGGGGGTCCCGACGTAGTCGAAGCCCTCCTCGAGGTGCCGGCGGCGGACGTAGTCCTCCATCTCGCGCTTGATCACGCCACCCTTGGGGTGGAAGACCGCCATGCCCGACCCGATCTCGTCCGGGAACGAGTAGAGGTCGAGCTCGCGGCCGAGCTTGCGGTGGTCGCGCCGCTCGGCCTCCTCGATCCGGTGGAGGTGCTCCTCGAGCGCCTCCTTGGTCTCCCAGGCGGTGCCGTAGATGCGCTGGAGCTGCTTGTTCTTCTCGTCGCCGCGCCAGTAGGCCGCGGCGCTGCGCATCAGCTTGAAGGCGGGGATGCGCTTGGTCGTCGGCAGGTGGGGGCCCCGGCACAGGTCGGACCACTTCGCCTCGCCGTTGCGGCCGATGTTGTCGTAGATGGTCAGCTCGCCGGCCCCGACCTCGACGGAGGCGCCCTCGGTGTCGGCGGCGCCGGAGCCGCCCTTGAGCCCGATCAGCTCGATCTTGTAGGGCTCGTCCTTGAGCTCGTCGAGCGCGTCGGCGTCGGTGGTGACGCGTCGCTCGAAGCGCTGGTTCTCCTTGATGATCTTGCGCATCGCCGACTCGATCTTGACCAGGTCCTCGGGCACGAACGGGGTCTCGACGTCGAAGTCGTAGTAGAAGCCGTTCTCCACCGGCGGACCGATGCCGAGCTTGGCCTCGGGCCAGATCTGCTGCACCGCCTGCGCCATCACGTGGGCGGTGGAGTGGCGCAGGATGTCGCGGCCGTCGGGGCTGTCGATGGCCACGCCCTCGACCTCGTCGCCGTCGGCGAGCTCGTAGGCCAGGTCCTTCAGGCTGCCGGCCACGCGCGCCGCGATCACGTCGGCGTCGTCACGGAACAGCTCCCAGGCCTTGGTGCCCGTCGTGACCGTGGTCTCCGCACGCTGATCGGCGTGGATGCGGACGACCTTGATGTCGGACACGAGTGCTCCTTCGGGGAGGTGTGGGCGGGACGGATGTCCCCGGCGATGCTATCGGCCGGTCACCCGGTGCCTCACCCCGGTTTGTCCCGTCCGGGCCGCGGTCAGGCGCCCTGCACCCGGCGGCGGGCGAGCTCGACGGCGTTGGCGCCGATGGCGAGCAGGGCGCTGCCGTGCCCACCGTGCAGGCCGTGGTGCTCGCCCCGAGACTGCAGCACGTTGCCAGGGTCGGGGCCCACCTCGACCGTCTGGTCCTGCGCAGCGAGCGAGAACAGCGGGCCGACGAGACGGTCGTAGGCCCACGGCACCACGGTGAAGCCGAACCGAATCACCTCGTTGGCGAGACCGACCTGCCCGCCGCGGCGACCGTCGGCGACCTCCAGGGCGCGCTGGGCGATGCGCTCGGGGGTCGTGACCGGGAAGGGCGGTCGGCCGGCCGCGTCGCCGTAGGTCGCTGCCTGCCGGTAGATGGGCGTGTCCACGCCACCGGGGGCGACGTAGTCGATCCGGACGCCGGGGCAGTCGCGGTTGTCGACCTGCAGCTGGCGCACCAGGGCGCGGACGCCCCACTTGCTGATGACGTACGCCGCCATGTCCGGGACGGCGACGTGGCCCACGACCGAGCCGACGACCACGAGGTTGCCGGCACCCTGCGCGCGCAGGACGGGGAGCACGTGGCGGGCCAGGTTGACCGACCCGAGCAGGTTGGTGGCCACGACCTGGTCGAACACCTCGGCGGGCACGTCCTCCACGCGGCCGTAGGCGACCACCCCCGCGCTCCCGATGACCGTGTCGATCCAGCCGTGCTGCGCCATCACACTGCCGATGGCGGCCTCGACCTCGTCGTCCTTGCTGATGTCGGCCGGCACCACGGTCGTCGAGGCGGCGCCGAGGGCGTGGCAGTCGTCGGCCACCCGCTCGAGGGCGTCGCGGCCGCGGGCGAGGAGGACGAGGTGGTCGCCGCGGCGGGAGACGCGGTGGGCGGCGGCCTCACCGATGCCGCTGGAGGCACCGGTGACCAGGACGACGCGTGGCGGACGATCGTGGGTCGGCATGCCCGCCGGTCCCCCTGTCCGGCCCTGCTCAGACGCCGGCGGCCGAGTCGATGATGCGCTGCATCTCCGCGATCGACGCGCCGGTGTCGAGGTGCAGGACCGCGTGCCAGCCCAGCGCCTGCGCCGCGACGACGTTGGCCTCGACGTCGTCGAGGAACAGGACCTCCTCGGGCCGGACGCCGAGGCGCCGGGTCACGAGCTCGTACGCCCTCGGGTCGGGCTTGGCGAGCCCCACCTCGTGGCTGTAGACGATGTCGTCGGTGACGTCCTCGAAGCCGTGGCACCGCTCGCGCTCCCGGGCGCCGGGGCCGGAGTTGGAGAGGATCGCGGTGAGCCGCTCCGGACGCTGGGCGGCGAACCAGTCGAGGAGCGGACGGTCCAGCGTGCCGACGTACCAGCGCCAGAAGTCGTCGAGCAGCGCGTCGACCTGCTCGTCGTCGAGGGCGAGCGCGCGCTGCCACTCCGCCCGGACCTGCTGCTCGGTCACCTCCCCGACGACGGCGTCGCCCGGCAGCCCCGCCAGGCCGCCGGCGATCGTGCCGGCCGCGAGGCCGAGGCGACGCTCGGCCGGCGCCGGGAACACCGAGTCGTCGATGACCTCCAGCACGCCCCCGACGTCGAACACGACTGCCCGGATCGCCATGCGCACACCCTAGGCACCGCGCACGTGCCCGAGATCCGGTCGGCGGTCAGTCGGCCGAGTCGATGTAGGCGACCATCCGGTCGAAGAGCAGCGTCGCGCGGTAGAGGTCCTCCGAGGCACCCGGCGGGTCCGCCTGGGGTGGGAGGTGGATGGCGTCGCGCCAGGCGGGCCGCAGCTCGTCGGCCAGGGCGATGGCGATCCGGCTGGCGTCACGGACCACCTGCGGGTCGACCGACCACACGGCCTCGAACGTGCGCTGCCGCGGCGGCTCGGCGCGCTGGCCCGGACGCTCGACCGCCACCAGGCACGCGGGCAGGTCCGCGGCGTCGCACACGACGAGCCACTCGCGGTTCAACGGCGAGTCGGGCGGGATCGGGACCTCCACCGGGACCCCGCGCCGGGGAGCGGCCGGGGCGGCGAAGTCCGCGAAGACGATGGCGACCTGCGCCGTCCGGGCGAGCTCGCGCCAGCGCTCGTAGGAGGCCTGGAGGAACCGCTCGCGCTGGAACCCGCCGACGAGGACCGGGTCGGCGGCGCGCGCTGCGCACTCGTCCTCGATCGCGTGGCTCATCGACACGAGCGTGCGCCGCGACAGCACCTGGGGCCTGAGCAGGGGGTGCAGCCGCCTCAGCTCGGCGAAGACCGAGCCGGTCCGGACCTGCGGCACCTCGGCGCGATGGACGGCAGCCGCGAGGGACAGGCCGCCGCGGCGGCGGGCCAGGACGTCGAGGACGGCGTCGACGTCGGTCTCGCTGTAGCGTCGGTGCCCTCCGGGCTGACGGCTCGGCTCGGGGAACCCGTAGCGCTTCTCCCAGCTGCGGAGCGTCGAGATGGGTACTCCGGTCCTGTGGGCCAGGTCCCCGATCGTGAGCGAGGCGCGAGAAGTGGCGGCCAAACCTTGTCCACCCCCTCGCATCGTGCCTAGATTTAGTTGGCAGTGTTGCATAGGTTTGGCAACCAAGGAACGGTCGAACTGCGGGAGGCACAGATGATCGGCACCGGAACGGACGCGGCACTGGCACGGATCCTGGAGGACGGCCGCCGGCGCGCCGCTGCGATCGACGCCCACCACGCCCTGCTGTGGGAGGCGCTGTGCGCCGCCGCCGAGGGTGGCAAGCGGTTCCGCCCCGCCCTGGTCGTGGCGACCCACGACGCGCTCGGCGGCGACGCGGCACAGGCGGCCGCGGAGGTGGGAGCGGCGGTCGAGCTGCTGCACACCGCGTTCGTCATCCACGACGACGTCATCGACGACGACCACGTGCGCCGCGGGCGGCCCAACGTCAGCGGCACGTTCCGCGCCCTGGCCGGTGTCGACGGCGCCGCTCCCGACGTCGCCGCCGGCTACGGATTGACGGCCGCGATCCTGGCCGGCGACCTCGCGCTCGCCGCTGCTGTCCGTGCCATCGCGCTGAGCGGCGCCCCGGCGCCGGTCGTCGAGAAGCTGCTCGACCTCTTCGACACCGCCCTGCACCGGACCGCCGCCGGCGAGCTCGCCGACGTGCGCCACTCCCTCGACCTGGCGCCTGCGACCCTCGCCCAGAGCCTGGAGATGGAGGCCCAGAAGACCAGCGCCTACTCCTTCACCCTCCCCCTCCAGGCCGGCGCGGTGCTGGCCGGCGCCGACGCCACGACGACCGCCCGCCTCGGCGACGTCGGCCGCTCGATGGGGATCGCCTTCCAGCTCGCCGACGACCTCATCGGTGTCTTCGGGGACCCGGCCCGCTCCGGGAAGAGCGCGACGTGCGACCTGCGCACCCGCAAGCAGACGCCGCTCCTGGTGCACGCGCGGACCACGCCCGCCTGGGAGCAGCTCCGTGGCTACCTCGGTCGCGAGCTCAGCGACGAGGAGCTGGAGGAGGCACGCGCGCTGCTCGTCGCCTCGGGCTCGCGGCGCTTCGTCGAGGACCTCGCCGCGCGCCACCTCGGCCAGGCCCGGACCGTGCTCGACGGACTGGGGATCCCCGGCGACCTCCTCGACGGCGTGACCGCCCTCCCGGCCGTGCTGGCCGACGGCAACGTGGTCGCGGCATGACCCTCTTCGTCGGCCGCAGCGCCCCCCGCAGCCTCTACGACTCGGTGTCCGAGGCCAGCTCGGCCGTGGTGATCCGCGAGTACTCCAGCTCGTTCGGCCTCGCCTCGCGCCTGCTGGCCGAGCCCGTGCGCACCCAGGTCCGCAACATCTACGCCCTGGTGCGCGTCGCGGACGAGATCGTCGACAACCCCGACCCGACGCTCGACCGCTCGGCGCGCGCCACGATGCTCGACTGGCTCGAGGCCGACGTCGCCCACGCCATGCGCACCGGCTACAGCGGCAACCTGGTGGTCCACGCCTTCGCCCGCACGGCCATCGCCGTGGGGATCGAGCCCGAGATCGTCACGCCGTTCTTCACCTCCATGCGCACCGACCTCGACACCCGGTCCCACACCCAGGAGAGCTTCGAGCGCTACGTCTACGGCTCGGCCGAGGTCGTCGGACTGATGTGCCTGCGCGCCTTCCTGGCCGCTCCCGACGCGCGTCCCGACCGGGACCGGCAGTACGAGCGGCTGGCCCCGGGCGCCCGGAGCCTCGGCGCGGCCTTCCAGAAGCTCAACTTCGTGCGCGACCTGTCCGACGACCACGACCTGCTGCGGCGCGACTACTTCCCCGGCGTGGACGTGGCGTCGTTCTGCGACGCCGACCGCGACCGGATCCTCGACGACGTCGACGAGGACCTCCGCGCCGCGGCCGCGGTCGTGCCCGACCTCCCCGGGAGCAGCCGTCGGGCGGTGCGGGCCGCGCACGCGACCTTCGCCGAGCTCGCCCAGCGGCTGCGCGCCGCCTCGGCCGAGGAGATCCGGCGCACCCGCGTGCGGGTGCCCACCCCGGTCAAGCTGCGCCTCGCCGCGAGCGCGCTGCGGGGAGGCCGCTCGTGACGCTGCGCCTGCCCGAGCGCCTCAGCCGGTTCACTCCGACCCCCCGCCGCGCCGGCGACGGGTCGCCGCAGCGCGTGGTGGTGGTCGGCGGTGGCATCGCCGGCCTCGCCACCGCGGCGCTCCTCGCCTCACGGGGCCACTCCGTCGACCTGTTCGAGAAGAACGACGACCTCGGCGGCCGCGTCGGCAGCGTCGAGCGCGACGGCTTCCGGTTCGACACCGGCGCCTCGTGGTACCTCATGCCGGAGGTCTTCGAGCACTTCTTCTCCCTCCTCGGCACCTCGGCCGAGGCCGAGCTCGACCTGGTGGAGCTCGACCCGAGCTACCGCGTGTTCTTCGAGGGCCACCGCGACCCCGTCGACGTACGCCCCGACGTGGCGCACAACCGCGCCCTGTTCGAGTCCCTCGAGCCCGGGGCCGGCGAGCGGTTCGACGCCTACCTGGCCAGCGCAGCCGAGACCTACGACGTCGCGATCGAGCGCTTCCTCTACACCAACTTCGACTCCGCCTCGGCCTTCCTGCACCCGGCCGTCGTGCGGCGTACGCCCAGCCTGGGCCGACTGCTGACGCGCTCGCTCGAGTCCCACGTCGCCGCACGCTTCACCGACCCCCGCATCCGCCAGATCCTCGGCTACCCCGCGGTGTTCCTCGCCTCCTCCCCCGACCGCGCGCCGAGCATGTACCACCTGATGAGCCACCTCGACCTCGGCGACAAGGTGCTCTACCCCCAGGGTGGCTTCACCACGCTCATCGCCGCGATCGCCGACGTGGCGCGCCGCCACGGCGCCCGCCTGCACACGGGCACCGAGGTGCGCCGCATCCTGACCTCGCAGCGCGACGGGCGTGCCGTCGTCACCGGCGTCGAGCACGACACCCCCGATGGACCGCACGAGGTCGTCGCCGACGTCGTGGTCGGCGCGGGCGACCTCCACCACCTCGAGACCGCGCTGCTGCCGCGCGAGCTGCAGACCCACCCCGAGCCGGCATGGCGGGACCGCTCCCCCGGCACCGGCGTGGTGCTCGCGATGCTCGGCGTCGAGGGCTCGCTCCCGCAGCTGCCGCACCACTCCCTGTTCTTCACCTCCGACTGGAAGGCCAACTTCGGCTCGATCTTCGGCGACGACGCCCGGATCCCCGACCCGGCGTCGGTCTACGTCTGCAAGCCCTCGGAGACCGACCCGTCGGTCGCGCCGCCCGGCCACGAGAACCTCTTCGTCCTCGTCCCGGTGCCGGCCGACGTCAGCATCGGCGCGGGCGGCGACGACGGTGGCGGCGCCGAGCAGGTCGAGCGGGCCGCCGACGCCGCGATCGACCAGGTCGCCGCCTGGGCCGGCATCCCCGACCTGCGCGAGCGGATCCGGGTGCGCCACACCGTCGGCCCGGAGGACTTCGCCACCCGCTACCACGCGTGGCGCGGCGGCGCCCTCGGGCTCGAGCACACCCTGCGCCAGAGCGCGTTCCTCCGTCCCGGCAACACCTCGGCGAAGGTCGACGGGCTCTACTACGCCGGCGCCACCACGGTGCCGGGCGTCGGGCTGCCGATGTGCCTGATCAGCGCCGAGCTCGTGCTCAAGCGGCTCACCGGTGACCGGTCGAGCCTGCCGGTGCGGGCATGATCGCCTGATGAGCCTGCCCCACTGGTCCTACGTCGCCATGCTGGCGTTCTGCCTGGCCGGCACGCTGCCGCTGGTGCCGGCCTTCCGGTTGCGGGTGTTCAGGCAGCCGGCCCGGCTGCTCCTCACCGTCGGCCTGGCCGGGACGCCGTTCCTGGTGTGGGACCTCTGGGCCACGCACGTCGGCCACTGGTGGTTCGACGAGGAGCAGACGCTGCCGTGGCGCGTCGCGGGCCTGCCGCTGGAGGAGATCGGGTTCTTCGTCGTCATCCCGGTCGTGTCGGTGCTGACCCTCGAGGGCGTGCGCGCGGCCCGGCGTGGCGTCCGGCCCTGGCCGACCCGGGCGCGAGGACGCGAGGTGACCCGCCCATGACCTACACCGCCCTCGCGCTCATCTGCGTGCCGCTGGCGCTCGTGCTGGACCGGTGGGTCGTCCGCACCCGGGTCACCTCGACCCGCGACTGGTGGGCCGCCTACGCGATCATCGTGTTCTTCCAGCTCCTCACCAACGGGTGGCTCACCGGCCGCGGCATCGTGCTCTACTCGGGCGACGCCATCATCGGCAGCGGGGAGATCACGATGCTGGGCGACGGCCGGCTGTTCTACGCCCCGGTGGAGGACCTGATGTTCGGCTTCGGGCTGGTGCTCTGCAGCTGCGTCGCCTGGACATGGTTGGGCCGCCGACGGGGCACGGTGGAGGAATGAGCGTCGCGACCCGCCTGCAGGCGATGCAGCCGACCGACGTCGGCGTCCCGGGGCCGACGCCGTGGGACATGGCCCGGGTGTTCCGGTCGGTGCGCGCCGACCCGCTCACCTTCCTCGGTGAGGTCTCCCAGCGCTTCGGCGACACCGTGTCCTTCCCGGTGCCCGGCGCGCCCGCACTGCTCCTCAACGACCCCGCCGACGTCAAGCACGTGCTCCAGACCTCCGCGCGCAGCTGGAGCAAGGACACCGTCCAGTACGCCGCACTGGCTCGGGTGACCGGCCCCGGCCTGCTCGCCTCGGCCGAGCCGGGCTGGATCGAGCACCGGCGGCTGGCCGCGCCGGCCTTCCACCACCAGCGGCTCGAGGCGGTCGGCGACGAGGTGCGCGCCGCCGCACGCACCGCCATCGCGGCGCGGCTCGCCGGCACGACCGGCGCCGGGGACGTCGTCGACGTCGCCGCACTGACCCACGCCATCGGTCTCGACGCGGTCGGCCGGGCCCTCTTCAGCACCGACCTGTCCGACCAGGCCCACGACCTGCTGGCGGCCACGAGCGAGTCCGCGGACCTCGTGGTGCGACTCGGACGGTCGATCCTCCCCCGCGCCGAGTGGACGCCCACGCGGACCAACCTCAGGCTGCGCGCCGCCCGGCGGCGCCTCGACGCCGGCGCGGCCGCCATCATCGCGGAGCGACGGTCCCGCAACGCCCACGCCGGAGGCACGGCGCACCACGGCGCCGACCTCCTCGGCCTGCTGCTCGACAGCGGGATGGACGACGGGGAGATCCGCGACGAGCTCGTCACGATGGTCATCGCCGGTCACGAGACCGTGGCCGCGGCGCTGGCCTGGACCCTGATGCTGCTGGCCGAGCACCCGGCGGCCCAGCAGCGCGTGCGCGACGAGCTCCACGCCCACCCGGGGCCGGTCCCGCTGGTGGGTCATCGCGACCGGCTGCCGTGGACGCGCGCGGCAGTCGACGAGGCGCTGCGCCTCTACCCGCCCGCCTGGGCCATCTCGCGCCGCTCGCACCGCGACGACGAGCTGGGCGGGCGTCCGGTGCCCGCCGGCACGCTCGCCATCATCAGCCCGTGGCTCGTCCACCGGCGTCCCGACCTCTGGCCCGAGCCGGAGGCCTTCCGTCCCGAGCGCTTCCTCGACGGCACCACCCGCACCGGCTACCTCCCGTTCGGCCAGGGGCCGCGGCTGTGCATCGGGCGCGAGTTCGCGCTCGGTGAGATGGTCGTCGTCCTCGCCGAGCTGCTGCGCGACCACCGGCTCGAGCTGCCCGGCGGGCGCGGCTCGTGGACCCGACCCGTCGCCGAGGCGAAGGTCGCCGTCCACCCCCGCGGCGGGATGCCGCTCGTCCTGCGACGGACGGGCACGCCGTGACGACCGCCCTCCTCGTCGACCTGGTCCTCGCGGCACTCCTCCTGGGGGTGGCGCTGTGGGCGCAGCGGCTGGTGGCCGACCTCCGCACGCTCCCGCGGCCGTCCACTGACACCGAGGCCGCGACGCCCTCGGTGTCGGTGGTCGTCCCGGCGCGTGACGAGGAGCAGACGCTGCCGGCACTGCTGCGGTCGGTGGCCGACCAGGGTGCGGCGGTCCTCCAGGTCGTCGTGGTGGACGACGCGTCGGGCGACGCGACCGCCGCAGTGGCGCGGGCGAGCGGCGCCCGGGTCGTGCCGGCCGGCACCCCGCCGCCCGGATGGACCGGGAAGGCCTGGGCCTGCCACACCGGCGCCGCGGCCACGACGGGCGACCTGCTGCTCTTCCTCGACGCCGACACCGTCCTCGAGCCGGGAGCCCTCGCGGGCCTGCTGGCCGCGCACGCCCGCCACGGCGGGCTGGTGTCGGTGCAGCCCCACCACGACGTCCGGCGCCCCTACGAGCAGCTGTCCGCCTACTTCAACGTGGTCGCGCTGATGGCCAGCGCGGCCTTCACCCGTCATGCCGACGAGGCCCGCCCGTCCCGCGCCCCGATGGCGTTCGGGCCGTGCCTGCTGACCTCCCGCGAGGACCACGCCCGCGCCGGTGGGCACGAGGCCGTGCGCGGCGAGATCCTCGACGACGCGGCCCTCGCGGCCGCCTACCACCGGGCCGGGCTGCCGGTGTGGTGCGCCGTCGGTGGCGACACGGTGCGGATGCGCAGCTATCCCGGCGGTCTCGGACAGCTGGTGGCCGGGTGGACCAAGAACATCGCCTCCGGGGCGGCCGACGCGACGCCGTCGGCGACCGCCGCGACCGTGGCGTGGATCAGCGCCCACCACGCCGTGGCCGTCGGAGCCGTGCTGTCCCTCCTCGTCGCGCTCACCGGGTGGGGCGCATCGCTCGTCGCCGGCAGCCCGCTGCTGTGGACCGCGGCCTACGTCGCCGTCGCCCTGCAGCTGGGATGGATGCTGCGCCGCGCCGGCACGTTCCGGTGGTGGACGTGGGCGCTGTTCCCGCTGCCGCTGCTGGCCTTCGACCTGGTCTTCGCCCGCTCGCTCGCGCTCACCACCGTGCGCCGCTCGGTGTCGTGGCGCGGCCGCGACGTCTCGCTGACCGGCGAGCGGTCCGAGCAGGAGGTGGCCTGATGCTGCGCCTCTTCATGCCGCAGACCGTCACGATCGTGGTCGACGTCCTCGCCTGGGGCGTCTTCCACGCCGCCACGGGCTACGCCGCGCACCGGCTCCCCGACGAGCGGCTGGCGCGCGACGGCTGGGGGCTGCGCGAGCGCCGTTTCGAGGACCGCGGCCGCTGGTACCGCCGCCGGCTGCTCATCCACCGCTGGAAGGACCGGGTGCCGGAGGCGGGCGCGCTGTTCGACGGCGGCGTCAGCAAGCGGGAGCTCCCCGCGCTCGACGCCGCGGGTCTCGAGCTCTTCGTGCGCGAGACCCGCCGGGCCGAGCTGGGCCACTGGTGGGCGCTGTGGTGCAGCCCGATCTTCGTCCTGTGGAACCCGCCCCTCGCGGCGACGCTGCTCGCCGCCTACGGCGTGCTGGTCAACCTGCCCTTCATCGCCATCCAGCGCTACAACCGCTTCCGCACCCAGGCCCTGCTCGAGCGCCTGTCACGACGCCGGAGCACGACATGACCAGCTCCGCGACCTCCCGCTCCCACACCCCGTCGAGCCCGGTGGTGGACCACGAGGTCGCCACTGCCCCGCAGGAGTCCCGGCACGGTCCCATCGCCCAGCTGCTGATCGCGTGGTCGCCGCTCAGCGCCATCCTGGTGGCCTACTGGGTGGCGCAGTGGATCACCGCGCCGCTCGGGACGGGCGACGGCGCCGCCACCAACCGCCTCGGCGCGCGCCTGCACGTCCTCGGTCCCGCCCGCGCCGACGAGGCGCTCCTGGGGACGGTGCCCAGCGTCCGGCTGCAGGCCCGGCTCGTCGACGGCTCCCCCCACTGGTACGACGTCGTGGCGGCGCTCGTCTACGTCACCCACTTCGTCACCATCCCACTCATCACCGCGATCGTGTGGTTCCGCCTGCGCGCTCGGTTCGGCGAGTGGCTCACCGCCGTGCTCGCGATGACGCTGCTCGGCATCGTCGGCTACCTCGCCTACCCGGCGGCCCCGCCGTGGCTGGCCGCCCAGCGCGGCGACATCGGCGCGCTCGACCGCATCTCCCACCTCGGCTGGGAGGGGCTCGGCCTCGACGCCGTCGGCCGGCTCGTCCAGCTCGGCCAGTCCGGCAGCAACCCGGTGGCCGCGATGCCCTCGCTGCACGCCGGTGCCGCGCTGCTCGCGGCGCTCTTCCTGTGGCCGTCGGTGTCGCGGGTCTCCCGCGTCCTGCTCGCCGCCTACGCCTTGGCGATGGCGCTCACGCTCGTCTACACGGGCGAGCACTACGTCGTCGACGTCCTCGCCGGCTGGTCGGTCGCGGTCGTCGGCGTCTCGGTCGCGCTCCTGCTGGGCCGACTCCGTCAGCCTGGTCCGGCGGGACGCACACCGTGAGCACCCGGCCGATGACCCCGGACGTCGCCGCCTCCTCGCCCCTGCGGGCGTTGGTGGGTGCGGCGCACGCCGGTCCCGCCCTGGCGGTCACCGTCCTGGCCGGGCTGCTGTCGCTCGCCCAGGGTCTTTCCCCGGCGACGACCGTCGTGCTGGTGGCGGCCGTGCTCGCGGGCCAGCTCTCGATCGGGTGGAGCAACGACCTCGTCGACCGCGCCCGGGACCGCGCCTCCGGGCGGGGCGACAAGCCTCTGGCCACCGGTGCCGGAGCGGTGGGCGTCGTACGCGTCGCGTGCGGGGTGGCCGTGCTCGCCTGCGTCGTCCTGTCGCTCGCGCTCGGACCTGCCGCCGGCCTCGTGCACCTCGGCTGCGTCGCCTCGGCCTGGGCCTACAACCTCGGACTGAAGGCGACGGTGTGGTCCTGGGCGCCCTATGCCGTGTCGTTCGGTGGCCTCACCGCGGTGGTCACGCTCACCGACGGCGAGGCGCCACCGTGGTGGTGGCCGGTCGGCGCCGCCCTCCTCGGCGTGGGGGCCCACCTGCTCAACGTGCTCCCCGACCTCGCGGACGACGCCGCCACGGGCGTGCACGGACTCCCCCACCGGCTGGGCCCGCGACGGATCGGCCCGGTCGCGGCCGTCGTCCTCGTCGCGGCGTCGGCGGTGGTCCTCGTCGGGGCCGGTCCGCCGCCGGCCGCCAGCGTCGCGGTGGCCGTCGTCGTGCTCGGCCTCGCCACGGTCGTGGTCACCGGGTCCGGACGGTCCCCCTTCGTCGCGGCGGTCGGCATCGCGCTGGTCGACGCCCTGCTGCTGGTGGTGGCGCGATGAGCGGCCGCACGCCCACGGAGCACTGGGACCTGGTCGTCGTCGGCGCCGGCCCGGCGGGGTCGGCCACCGCACTCGGCGCGCTGGCCGAGGATCCCGGCCTCCGGGTCCTGCTCCTCGACCGCAGCGAGTTCCCGCGCGACAAGTCCTGCGGCGACGGCATCGCCCCTCACGTTCTCGACGCCCTCGCCCCCGTCGGCGCCGCCGACGTGGTCGACGGCTGGTCGCCGCTGCGCGACCTCGAGCTCGCCCACGGCGACGTCTCCGTCGCCGGCCCGATGCGCCGTGAGGTGCACGTCGTGCCGCGACGCGTGCTCGACGCCCGGCTGGTCGAGCGGGCCGTCGCCGCCGGCGCGGTCCTGCGGACGCACCGGGCGACCTCGCTGACCCGGACCGGGACCCCCGTGGTGTCCGGCGCCGTGTCCGCCGACGTCGTGGTCGGCGCCGACGGCGCGCACTCCTTCGTCCGCACCGCCCTGCTGGGCAAGCGGCGCGAGCCGCGCGCCATCGCCATCCGCGGCTACGCGCCGACCACGCCCGAGATGGCCGGCCGGCAGGTCATCCGCTACGGCACCCGCCGCCAGCCGTCCTACGCGTGGGCCTTCGACCGCGGTGACGGACTGGCCAACGTCGGCTACGGCGAGCTCCTGCCGGGCGAGCGCAGCGGAGGCGCCCCGAGCCGCCGGCTGCTCCTCGACCAGCTCGAGGAGCTCGTGCCCGGCGCCGCCCGCACCGGTGGTGACTGGCGCGGCCACCACCTCCCGCTGAGCACCTGGCGCTGGGACCAGCCCGACGGCCCGGTCCTCCTCGTCGGTGACGCCGCCGGGCTGGTCAACCCGATGACCGGCGAGGGCATCTACTACGCCGTCGCGACCGGCATCGCGGCCGGTCGCACCGCCGCGCGGGCGGTGGCGGCCGGGCGGCCCGCGGACGCCGGCGCCGAGCACCGACGCGTCGTACGAGGCATCCTCGGTTCGCACCTGCGCCACACCTGGGCCGCCTCCCGGCTGGCCCAGTCCCCCCGCATCGTCGACGCCGGCATCCGCGCCGCCGGCCGCGACCGGCACGCCTTCGACGCACTCGTCGAGCTCGGCCTCGGCGACGGCCGCATCGACGCCCGCCTGGCCGGCGGGCTGGTGCGCAGCCTCGTCCGTCCACACCGTCCAGACCGCGACCTGCCCACGACTCCCACACCCCGAGGTGGCTCATGAGGATCCTCTCCGTACGAGGCGCACTGCCGCCGCACTCCCACCCCCAGGCCGAGATCACGGAGGCCTTCGGCGAGTTCATCTCCGAGCGCAGCCTCGACCGGTCCCTGCTGCGGCGCTTCCACGCCAACGCCGGGGTCGAGCGACGCCACACCGTCCTGCCGCTCGACCAGTACGCCGGTCTCGTCGACTTCGGGCAGGCCAACGACCTGTTCATCGAGCACGCCGTCGAGCTCGGCTCGCGGGCGCTCGTCGACGCGCTGAAGGCGGCCGACCTGACGCCGTCCGACGTCGACCTCGTCGTCACGGCGACGGTCACCGGGCTCGCCGTGCCCTCGCTCGACGCCCGCATCGCCGCGCAGGTGGGCCTGCGTGAGGACGTCCGCCGGATGCCGCTCGTCGGGCTCGGGTGCGTCGCCGGAGCAGCCGGCATCGCGCGCGTCCACGACTACCTCCTCGGCCACCCCGACCACACCGCGGTGCTCATCGCCGTCGAGCTGTGCTCGCTGACGGTCCAGCGCGACGACGCCTCGGTGCCCAACCTCGTGGCGAGCGGGCTCTTCGGCGACGGGGCGGCCGCCGTGGTCGCGGTCGGCGCGTCCGGTCGCGCGGGGCGGCCGGGGCCGGTCGAGGTCCTCGACTCGCGCAGCCGGCTCTATCCCGACAGCGAGCGCACGATGGGCTTCGACGTGACCGGCGGCGGCCTGCGCATCGTGCTCGACGCCGAGGTGCCGACCCTCGTGGGCCGCTTCGTGCGCGGGGACGTCGACGCCTTCCTGGCCGACCACGGGCTCACCCGCGCCGACATCGGCTGGTGGGTCTGCCACCCCGGCGGCCCGAAGGTGATCGAGGCGCTCGAGGAGGCGCTGGAGGTGCCGCGTGACACGGTCCGGCTGACCTGGGAGTCGCTGGCCCGGGTCGGCAACCTCTCGTCGGTCTCGGTGCTCCACGTCCTCGAGGACACCCTGCGCGAACGCCCACCCGCTCCCGGCAGCCACGGGGTACTGATGGCGATGGGCCCGGGCTTCTGCTCGGAGCTGGTCCTGCTGAGGGCCGCGTCGTGACCAGCCTCGTCGCCTTCACCGTCCTGGTGGCGCTCGTCGGCCTGGAGCGGATCGCCGAGCTCGTCGTCTCGACCCGCAACGCGCGGTGGAGCCGCGAGCGCGGCGGCGTCGAGCACGGCCTCGGGCACTTCCCGTTCATGGTTGTGCTGCACACCGCCCTGCTGGTCGGCGCGCTCGCCGAGGCGTGGATCCGGCAGCCCCAGGTGCCGTCGCTGCTCGCGTGGTCGATGCTCGGTCTCGTCGTCGCCTCCCAGGCCCTGCGCTGGTGGTGCATCGCGACCCTCGGCCCGCGCTGGAACACCCGCGTCATCGTCGTACCGGGCATGGCGCCCGTGACGTCGGGGCCCTACCGCTACCTGCGGCACCCCAACTACGTCGCCGTGGTCGTCGAGGGCGTCGCGCTGCCCCTGGTCCACACCGCCTGGATCACCGCACTCGTGTTCACGGTCCTCAACGCCGCCCTGCTCGTCGTACGCATCCGGGTCGAGGACGCCGCCCTCGCCACCCTGCCGCGGGCCGACGGCGCCACCGAGCCGCGGACGGAGGCCGCCGGTGCGTGACCTCGTGGTGGCCGGCGGCGGCCCGGTGGGCCTCGCCGCGGCGCTGCACGCCCACCGGGCCGGTCTGTCGGTCGTGGTGCGCGAGCCCCGCACGGGCCCGATCGACAAGGCGTGCGGCGAGGGCCTCATGCCCGGGGCCGTCGCCGAGCTCGCCGCCCTGGGCATCAACCCGCACGGTCGGGAGCTGACCGGCATCCGCTACCTCGACGGCACGGCCGAGGGCGAGGGCGCCACGGCGAGGTTCGCGCGCGGACCGGGACGCGGCGTGCGTCGCACGGTGCTGCACGGCGCGCTCGCCGACCGGGTCGCGGCGGCCGGGATCCCGGTCGACCCCCGCCCGGTGGCGCGCGTCGACGACGCCGGCGACCACCTGCTGGTCGACGGCGAGCCGACCCGACACCTCGTCGCCGCCGACGGCCTGCACTCCCCCGTGCGCCGGCTGGTCGGCCTCGACGCGCCCGTCGCCGGCCGGCGTCGCTTCGGCTTGCGGTGCCACGTGCAGCAGGTGCCGTGGACGTCCTACGTCGAGGTGCACTGGTCCGCACGCGCGGAGGCCTACGTGACGCCCGTCGACGAGGACCTCGTCGGCGTCGCCGTCCTCGGCGAGGCCGGCTCGCGCTTCGAGGACCTCATCGAGGACTTCCCGCTGCTGCAGCAGCGCCTGACGGGTCCGCGCACGCGGGTGATGGGGGCCGGGCCGCTCCGGCAGCGGGCCCGCGCCCGGTCGGCCGGGCGGGTGCTGCTCGTCGGCGACGCCGGGGGCTACGTGGACGCCCTGACCGGCGAGGGCATCGCCCTCGGCCTGGCCCAGGCCCGCGTCGCCGTCGCCTGCATCGCCGAGGGGCGCACGGACCGCTACGACCGGGTGGCCCGCCGCCTCGGGGCGCGCCACGAGCTCCTCACGCACGCCCTGCTGCGCGCGACCGCCCACGCGGCGGTCCGCCGGCACCTCGTCCCGGCGGCGGCGAGGCTGCCGTGGCTCTTCGACACTGCCGTCAACCAGCTCGCCCGACCCGTGGGGAGGCCCGCATGACCACGACCGAGACCAGCACGACCGGCACCGTCACACCCGAGCTGGTGGTGCTGCTCGACGAGGACGGCCGGGCCGTCGGCACCGCTGACAAGGCCGGCGTCCACCACGCCGACACCCCGCTGCACCTGGCCTTCTCCTGCTACCTCTTCGACGCGGAGGGCAACGTGCTGGTCACCCAGCGGGCGCTGCACAAGCGGACGTTCCCGGGCGTGTGGACCAACAGCTGCTGCGGCCACCCCGCCCCCGGTGAGCCGCTGGAGGAGGCCGTGCGCCGCAGGGTGGAGCAGGAGCTCGGCACGACCGTCACCGGCCTGCGCCTCGTGCTGCCCCGGTTCCGCTACCGCGCCGAGCAGGACGGGGTCGTCGAGAACGAGATGTGCCCTGTCTTCGTCGGCTCCGCCGACGGACCGGTGTCCCCCGACCCCGACGAGGTCGGCGAGGCCCGGTGGGAGCCGTGGCAGGCCTTCCGCGCGGCGGTCCTCGACGGCACCCGGCCGGTGTCCGTGTGGTGCCGCGAGCAGGTGGCGCAGCTGCCGGCCGACCCGGCGTCCGCCCCGGCCGCCGACGCCGAGGACCTCCCCATGGCCGCCCGGGCCGGGGAGACGCCCTGAGGTTTCGTCGTTCGCCGACGTCGCGCCGGGCCGTGTGACACCCTGTGCGGGTGCCTCGAGGAACGTGGGCCACCGACCCGGCATGAGAAGGACCCGTTGACCGACGACTCCACGCCGCCGATCTCGCGGTCCCCCCTCGACGCCGAGAGCGACCGCCTCGCGTGGCGTCTCGCCGTCGACGCGGCCGGCGTCGGGGCGTTCGTCTGGGACCTCGTGACCGGCGACCTGCGGTGGGACGGCCGGCTCCTCGAGCTCTTCGGCCTCGACGACGACAGCTTCGGCGGGACGATCGAGGCCTTCAACCGGTGCGTGCACCCCGACGACCTCGGCCGCGTCTCGGACGCCCTCCAACGCGCCATCGCCACGAGCGGTGACTACCTCGCGGAGTACCGCGTGGTGCATCCCGACGGGACGGTGCGCTGGATCGAGGCCCGCGGCCACGCGTTCGCCGACGAGCCCGACGGGCATCCGGTCCGCCTGGTCGGGGCGGCCTACGACACCACCGAGGTGCGCGAGGGCGAGGCCCGGGTGGGCCGGGTGCTGGAGTCGATGTCGTCGGCGTTCTACCAGCTCGACCGGGACTGGAGGTTCACTTACGTCAACTCCGAGGCCGAGCGGTTGCTGGGCTCGAGCCGCGTGCACCTGATCGGCGCCAGCATCTGGGAGGCGTTCCCCGCCGCCGTGGGGAGCGCGTTCGAGGACAACTACCGCGGCGCGGTCGCGTCGCGCGAGCCGGTGACCTTCGAGGCGTACTACCCCCCGCCGCTCGACGGGTGGTACGAGGTGCGCGCATGGCCCTCGCCCGAGGGCCTGGCGGTCTACTTCGTCGACATCACCGCTCGGCGCGACGCCCAGGAGGCGCTCGACCGGTCGGCGCACCGCCTGGCCATGCTGGCGTCGGTCTCGGAGGCGCTCACCGCGACGCTCGACCCCACCGAGGGCGTCAGCCGCCTGGCGATCCGGTTGGTGCCCGAGCTCGCCGACTGGTGCCTGGTCACGCTGGTGGAGGACCCGCACGCGAGCGACTGGCGACGAGGCCTCCGCGACGTCGGCTGGTCGCACCGCGATCCTGCGATGGAGGACGTCCTGCGCGACTACGCGGCCAGGCGGCTCCGGGCGATGACCGACTCGTCCTACCTCGCCCAGGCGATCCGGGGAATGACACCCGTGCTGATGGACTCGTCGGCCACCGAGGCCGTGGCCGCCGTGCTCGAGCCGGGGCCCGCGCGCGACCGGCTGCGCCAGCTGGCTCCCTTCTCGGCAGCGGTCGTCCCCCTTCGCGCCCGCGGCCGCACGGTCGGCGTCGTCAGCGCCTTCCGCGACATCCTCCGCACGCCCTTCACGGACGACGACGTGGCCCTCCTCGAGGACATCGGTGCCCGCGCCGCCCTCGCCCTCGACAACGCGCGCCTCTACGAGTCGCAGCGCGACGTCTCCGAGGCCCTGCAGCGCAGCATGCTCACCCCGCCGCCGCACCGCGAGGGCCTGCAGGTCGCCACCCGCTACACGCCCGCCGGCGAGGCGGCTCGCATCGGCGGCGACTGGTACGACGCCTTCCTGCAGCACGACGACGGGTCGACGCCACCCGACATCGTGGTCGTCGTCGGCGACGTGGTCGGGCACGACGTCGAGGCGGCCGCCGCGATGGGGCAGGTCCGCGGCCTGCTGCGCGGCATCGCCGTGCACAGCGGCGACGCGCCCGCCGCGATCCTGTCCGGGCTCGACACCGTCATGCAGTCCCTCCAGCTCGAGACCACCGCGACGGCGGTCGTGGCCCGGTTCGAGCAGGCGCCCTCCCCCCGTGAGGGGTCGTCAGGCGTCCTGCTGCGCTGGTCCCACGCCGGGCACCCACCGGCACTGCTCGTCGACCCGCACGGCGCGGTGACCCGGCTGGCCGACGCCGACGCCAACGACCTGCTGCTCGGCTTCGATCCCGCGGCCGACCGCCACGAGGGCGCGGTGACGCTGGAGTCAGGCGCGACCCTCGTGCTCTACACCGACGGCCTCGTCGAGCGCCGCGACCGTGACATCGAGGACGGCATCACGGTGCTCGAGCACCTGCTCGCCGAGATGGCTCCCACGACGTCCGACCTCGACCAGCTGTGCGACCGCCTGCTCGGTGCCATGGCGAGCCAGGAGCAGGAGGACGACGTCGCCCTGCTCGTCGTCCGGTGGGCTCCCGACGCCGCCTGAGGACGTCGTACGGCGGAGCCTGACGGGTCCTCAGGTGTTGTAGCGCAGCAGGCTGATGACGACGAAGATCGCCGCGATCAGCAGGACGCCGCCGATCACCGCCAGGATCGGGGTGACCTTGGGCCGGGGTCCGGGGGCGTTGAGGGGCTGGTTGGTGCTCGGGCGCTCACGATCGTCCATGACCTGCCGTACCCCGGGTGGAGACGCCCCATGCCGGCGCCGTCCCCCGCCGGCGCCTCCCGCTCACCCATGCGGGGGGAGGCGGGCGTGGCGCCGCGTGCCGGATCCTCGTCGGGGGCGGCTGTCCGCCGAACACAGGGAGGGTGCGCAGCATGAGCCAGGCACGTGCCGCGGCTTCCCGACGCGACATCTGGGTGCGCGGGCTCTTCATGCTCGGCCGGATGGTGCTGACGGTGTCGGCGCTGTGCGTGACGTACTTCCTGATCCCGACGAGGCGCCCGGGCGACGGGCTCGGGGTGCCGTGGCTGATCCTGCAGCTGTGCGTCTTCGCCGCGGTCGTCGGCGTGCAGGTCCCGGCGATCGTCCGGGCGAGGTATCCCATCCTGCGCGCGATCGAGTCCCTCGCCGTGCTGGTCCCGGTCTACCTGCTGATCTTCGCCCGGGTCTACCTCGCCAACTCCCAGAACGACCCGACGGGCTTCTCCCGCTCCCTCGACCACGTGACGGCGCTCTACTTCACGGTCACCGTCTTCGCCACCGTCGGCTTCGGCGACATCGTGGCGCAGACCGACAGCATGAGGCTGCTGGTGACCGCGCAGATGCTGGGCAACCTGGTGGTGCTCGGGCTGGGGATCAGGCTGCTCACCTCGGCGGCACGGCGCGGCATCGCCCGTCGGGGAGGGCAGCCGGACGTCGGGGAGCGTGACCGCCCCCTCGTCTGAGAGGTGCCGACTGCGGGCCCTCCGATCGCCCACGGCGGGTGAGGGCAGCGGAACCGCCCGCCCGTACGGTCGGGCCAGAAGCGGCAGCAGCCGGGGCGGTGACCGGGAGGATCCCGATGAGCGAGGTGGCCACGCGCAGCACCCGAGCGGGCGGGGTGCTCGCGGCCACCTGCATCTCCACCCTGGTGGTCAACGCCAACACCTCGGCGGTGAGCATCCTGCTCCCGGCGATCTCCGAGGACACCGGGATGTCGGTGACCACGCTGCAGTGGGCGGTCACCGGCTACTCGCTCGTCGGTGCGGCGGTGATCGTGACGTCGGGCTCGCTCGGCGACGTCTTCGGCCGGAGACGGATCTTCCAGCTGGGCCTCGCCCTGTTCGTCGGCTCGTGCGTGCTGATCGCGCTCGCCGGGTCAGGCGGCATGGTCATCGCGGGCCGCGTCATCCAGGGCGCGGCGGGCGCGACCATCCTGGCCTGCGGGCTGAGCCTGCTCTCGGTCGCCACCGACGGGCCCGCACAGCTGCGGGCCGTGTCCCTGTGGGGGGCGGCTGCCGCCGTCGGGGCAGCGGCCGGCCCGCTGCTGGGCGGCGTGCTCGTCGACGTCACGGGCTGGCAGGGGCTGTTCTGGATCGACGCCGGCGTCGCCCTGGGGTGCATGGCGCTGACCGCGGCGACCGTGCGCGAGTCACGCGACGAGGAGCGGTCGCGGTCGATCGACTACCTCGGCACGGTGCTGATCGCCCTCACCCTGACCCCCGTCATCCTCGGCGTGACCAGGAGCGGCGACTGGGGATGGCTCTCCGCGGCGACGCTCACGTGCTTCGCGATCTCCGTCGGCGCCGGGTATGCGTTCATCGTCGTGGAGGGGCGCGTCGCCGTGCCGCTGCTCGACCTCGCGCTGCTGCGCAACGTCGTCCTGGTCGCATCGACCATCGCGATCCTGATCGGCGCGGGCACCATCAACGGGTTGATGTACCTCCTCAGCCTCTACTTCCAGGACCCGGACGCGCTCGACCTCACGCCGCTCGAGGCCGGACTGGCAACCCTCCCCGCGACGGTCGGGCTCGTCGCCGTCGCTCCCCTGGTGCCCAAGCTGGCGGCCAAGGTCGGGAGCCGTCAGACGGTCGGGGTGGGCTTCGCCCTCAGCGCCGCCGGCTTCGCCGTCGTCGGCCTGATCGACGCCTCGTGGCACTACCGCGCGTTCCTGCTGCCGCTGATCGCCATCGCCGTCGGCATGGGGCTCTCCAACGGCCCCGCATCGGCGGCGGCGACCGCCTCGGTGCCCGAACGGCAGGTGGGCGAGGCGTCCGGGGTGTCCAACATGGCCCGCTACGTCGGCGCCGCGGTGGCCACCGCCCTGGCCGCCACGATCTACGGCACCGTCATCGGCAACCAGACGGCGGACGGCGCGGCGCGGTCCGACGCGCTGGCGAGCGGCCTGGGTGCCGCGTCGTGGATGATGGCGGTCTTCAGCGTCCTCGGCGTCCTGATGGCCCTGCTGCTCCGCCGGCAGCGCGTGGGACGTACGACGCTGGGCGACGCGGCCGCCGCAGCTGCTGCACACACCCACACGCTGCCGACCTCGAGGGCCGAGCAGGCGGGGACCGCTCCCTAGCGCCGCCCGCTCAGTGCAGGAACAGCTTGCCCAGCACGGCGAGGACGCCCAACGAGGCCGCGCCTCCCGACTCGAGCGCGAGCCGCCAGCCTCGGATCCCGGCCCGATGGGCTCCGAGGTAGCCGATCACGGCGAGGAACCCCACCGAGAACCACAGCGCCCACAGGGCCGCGCCGCGGGCGGGCAGCCCCAGCAGGTGCAGCAGGACGTAGACCACGACGGCGGGCACGGCACCGACGAGGATGAAGGCCTCCTTGGCCGCGGCGTGGGGCGTGCGGCGGTGGAGCGGCCGGCGGTCGCCCTCGTAGAGCATCTCCTGGGTCTCCGTGTAGACGTGGGCCAGCCAGTAGACGACCACGACGGCACCGACGCTGAGCGCGACCCGCTGGACGTGGGAGACGTTGGCGCTCACCGCGGCCAGCACTCCGGCCGTGACCACGGCCCCGTAGAGGAGGCCGCCGGGGTCGCGGCGCGCCAGCGTGTCGGCGACCCTGGTGCGACGGCGACCGCGACTCATGGCGGCGTCGGTCGCGGCGATCCCGTCGCGCGTGTGTGTCGGTGCATGCGTCGACCCTCCCGGGAGCATGCTCCCAGACAACCCGCTCCCCGACGATGGGGATCTCACCCGGACCGGCTGCTCCTGGTGCCGTCCCGGGACCGCCTGTCCTCCGTGCCCGGCGCCGCCCCGGCGGGATTGTGCGCCTGAGAGCCGATGGCCGTCACCGCGGCGTCGTGGAGCCGCTGCGCGTGCTCGGGCGAGCGACCGATCGTCGTCAGCCCCACGACCCCTTCGGCCTGCAGGCCGTTGAGCATGTGGAGGACCGCGCCGACACCGTGTCGCCGGTCGAACGTCAGCCCCGCGCGGTCGACGGCGTCGATGACGTCGATCTCCGGGCGCCCGCGCCACGCCGGGTCGACGAGGCTGTCGGTCGAGCGGTAGCAGCGTCGCGAACCGTCGGTCAGCGACCAGGTGCCGTCGGCGCCGTCGTAGTGGCCGGCGGTGAGGTTGTGCAGCAGGGTCAGCGGGTGCGACGTCCCGCTCTTGCGGAGGTTGATCTCGAGGCCGTGGAGGCGCCAGCCCGACGACGTACGAGTCGCCACGAAGTCGACACCGAACCGGCCCAGGGCGCCACGGTCCGCGAGCAGGCGCCCGACGGACGCACCGTGGGCGGCCAGGTCGTCGCGGTAGTCCTCCATCGCGGGGAACCGGCACCCCGCATAGAGCTGCCGGTCCGTGCCGTGGTGGACCTGCTCGTGGGTCGAGATGACGTCCACGCGGCCATCCGGCGTGATGTCGCCCTGCACGCTCGGACTGGTGAGCCGGTCGCCCGCCAGCAGCTCCTCGACGACGGCGCCGGAGGCGAGGTCCGCGAGGTAGCCCGGTCCGAAGGACTCGACGACCGCACGAAGCTGACTGCGGCTGTGGACGTCTGCCAGCCGGACCACCCGGTTGCCGATGCCCGACGCGCTGCTGTCCAGCTTGATGACGACCGCCTCCGCACCGGGGCTCCCCTGCCGCAGGGCGTCGACCGCCGAGAGCACGTCGTCGACGCTGCGGACGTCCTCGCGTCCCGTGGCCAGGGGCACGCCGGCCTCGCGCATGATCCGGCGTCCGTTGCTCTTGAACCCGAGCGGCCACAGGGCGGCGGGCGTGCCGTTCAGCGGGAGCCCGAGGCGCCGCGCGACCCACATCTCCAGGTGGGTCACGTTCCACGGCTCGATGAAGGCGAGGCGTCCGCGGGTCATCGACCGGATCGTCGCGAGGAGGTCGGGCCGGTCGAGGAGCTTGGCGGTGATCGTGCGCGGGGTGGGGTCGGGGACCTCCACCACGTGGAAGCGAGCGCGCACCCCCGCCCAGCTTGCGGGACCCGGACGGCAACACGACCGTCGAGGGCCTCGACAACACCCGCCGGTGGGAGGGCCAGCCCTACCCGCCCGAGCAGTTCGTCGAGGACGCCGGTGTCCTCGAGGGCGTGTCCCTGCTGGGGTCCGGTTCGGTGTCCGACATGCTGTGGGCCAGGCCGGCCGTCACGATCCTGGGCATCGACTGCCCGCCTGTCGTCGGCTCGGCGGCCGCCATCGTGCCCAGGGCGGCGGCGCGCCTCAACCTCCGCATCCCTCCGGGGCTGTCACCGGAGGTGGCGCAGAGGGCGCTCACGGCGCACCTGCGCGCCGCTGCGCCGTGGGGTGTGCAGGTGGGCATCGAGGTCGAGGCCACCGGCTCGCCGTTCCGGGCCGCGACCGACGGGCCGGCCTACCGGGCGATGGGAGCGGCGATGCTGGAGGCCTTCGGCAGGCCGATGGTCAGCCTGGGCCAGGGCGGCTCGATCCCCCTGTGCAACGTCTTCGCCGACACCTACCCCGAGGCCGAGATCATCCTCATCGGCGTGGAGGAGCCCCAGGCGCTCATCCACGCGCCCAACGAGAGCGTCGACCCGCACGAGATCAACGCGATGGCACTGACCGAGGCGCTGTTCCTCCAGCGCTACGCCGTCGCGGGCTGACGGGCTCTGCTCGGCCGGCTGTTCGACGCACCCCACGACGTGCGTCACCTCGGGGACCGCCCGTCGTTGGACAGGGCATGAGCCATCGCCGTGCTGGACGGGCCGCGAAATGCCGACAGCCCCTGGGTCCGCGGATGTCGCAGGTCAGGGGCCGTTCGGGGCTGGGTGGGCGATACTGGGTTCGAACCAGTGACCTCTTCGGTGTGAACGAAGCGCGCTACCACTGCGCCAATCGCCCGAGCTCGGCAGAACCGTATCCCATGGTGCGGCCCGAGCCGGAATCGGGTCAGGAATCGGCTGCGACGGTGCGCTCCTCCGCCGTTCGCCCCCGGGCCTTGATGTCGCGGCGCAGCTCGTCGGCCTTCTCCGGGTGCCCGTGGAAGCGACGGTAGCTGTAGATGATGAGACCGATCGCGATGAAGGCGGACGCCACCTGGGTGACACCGGTCCAGACGCCCCCGGGCAGCCACCACGCGTCGGAGACCGGCCACCAGTCCGGCGCGGGCGGCTTCATGATCCACAGCACACCGCACGCCGCCAGGACGACCGCACCCAGGCAGGAGGCGACGATGCGGGGCCAGGTCTCGACACTCTCCGCCGCGCCGAGCATCGCGCGCAGCCTGACCGGCTCGACGCGCTTCTCGGCCCAGTCGTACTGCTGGGACAGCAGCGCCAGGCCGGCGAAGATGCCGAGCAGTCCCGGACCCGGCAGGAAGATCGCCGCCACCCCGAGGATGAGGAGCGTCCATCCCAGGACCTCGAGACCGATGCGCTTGGCTGCCCCCGTCATGCGTAGAACCTACCCGGCCGGGCCAGCGGTTTTCTCCGCAGCGAAAGCGCGGGTTACCGTCAAGTTCGCCACGAGCCAGCATCAAGATCCGGTCTGGACCGGTTCGGGTCATATTTTGCCGTTCTGCATCACGAGGACGGCCCGATGCCGTCTCATGAGCACGCAACCCGGGGACCTCTCGCCCCGGGCGACCACAAGGAGCTCTCGATGAACCTGTCCGGTAGCGGGCACACCCTGTCCGACGTCGCGTTGGACATCACCGTCGAGTGCATGGACGACCGCGGCATCCGCCACGAGATCGACACCGTGCTCAGCTATGCGAGCTCGGACCCGTTCGCGGTGGCCATGACCTTCGTCACCTCCGACGGCAACCTGGTGTGGACGTTCGGCCGCGACCTGCTCATGCGCGGCACGGAGGCCCCGGCCGGCGACGGCGACGTGCACGTCTCCCCCGCGATCGGCCTCAGCGGCCGCGCGATGGTCTCCATCGAGCTCAGCTCCCCCGACGGCCACCTCGTGCTCCTCGCCCGCGCGGCCGACGTCCTCGACTTCATCACGCGCACCGTCGCGGTGGTCGCTCCCGGCACCGAGTCCGACGCCTTCGACGCCGACCTTCTCATCAGCCAGCTCCTGGCCTCCTGAGCCACGAGCCGCCGGGCGCCGCGACCTAGACCCGGGAGTGCTGGGCGACCCAGCTCGCGTGGAGGCCGGCGTAGACGGTTCCCTGCTGCGCGACGAGGTCGTGGTGCGGTCCGCGCTGCACGACCCGGCCCTTGTCGACCACGATCACCTCGTCGGCGCTCTCGGCCGTCGACAGCCGGTGCGCGATCGTGACCGACGTCCGTGACTGCATGAGCCGCTCGAGGGCCCGGCCGATCTGCATCTCCAGCGCCGGGTCGACCGCGCTCGTCGCCTCGTCGAGGACCAGGAGGTCGGGGTCGGCGAGGTGGGCGCGCAGCAGGGCGACGAGCTGGCGCTCGCCGGCCGACAGCGACTCGCCCCGCTGGCCGACCTGGGTGCGGAGCCCCCGCGGGAGGCCGCGCAGCCAGTCGTCGATGCCGAGCTCGATCGCCGAGGCGAGGATCTCGTCGTCGGTGGCATCGAGCTTGCCGTAGCGCACGTTGGCGGCGATCGAGTCGTCGAACAGGAAGCCCTCCTGCGGCACCAGCACGACACTGCGCCGCAGCGACTCCGCACGGATGCGGCGTACGTCGACGCCGTCGAGCAGCACGGACCCGTCGGTGGGGTCCATCAGCCGGGTCAGCAGCTTGGCGAAGGTCGACTTGCCGGACCCGGTCTCCCCCACGATCGCCACGCGCGTGCCGGCGTCGATGGCGAGGTCGACCTCCCGGAGCACCGGGGGGCCGTCGGGGTAGGCGAAGCTGACGTCGGCGAACCGGACGTCGATCGGCCCACGGGGCAGCACCTCGCCGTCGGCACCCGGGTCGACGAGGTCGGCCGGGGTCTCGAGGATGCCGAGGACGCGGCGCCAGCTGGCGATCGCGTTCTGCGCGTCGGTGAGGATCTGGGTGCCCATCTGGACCGGTCCCACGAAGAGCGTCACGAGGAAGGCGAAGGCCAGGACCTTGCCGGAGGTCATGTCGCCGGTGAACCCGAGCAGCACGCCCACGACGATCACCCCGGCGTTGGCCAGCCCGGCGGAGAGCCCGCCCAGGGAGAACGAGGTGACGGTGTAGGTCTGGGCGTGCGTGTAGGCGTCCTGCCAGTCCTGGATGGCGGTGTCGATGCGCTCCTGGGTCCGGGCCTCGACGCCGTAGGAGCGGACGACCGCGGCGCCGACGACCGGCTCGGAGATCGCGCCGAGCAGCACGCCCACCTGGTGGCGTACGACGGTGTAGGCGGCGGACAGCTTCTTCTGGAACCAGCGGATCGAGAGGAACAGCGGCGCGAAGGCCAGCCACACGACCAGCGCGAGCTCCCAGCTGTAGAAGATCATCAGCGCGGTCGCGACGAGCATCTGACCGATGCTGACGACGAAGATGAGGCCACCGAACACCAGGAACTGGCTGACCTGGTCGACGTCGCTGGTCACGCGCGAGACCAGCGCGCCGCGGCGCTCGGTGTTCTGGGTGAGCAGCGGGAGGTCGTGGACGTGGCGGAACGCCTTCGTGCGCAGCGTCGCGAGCCCTCGCTCGGAGACGGTGAACAGCCGGCTGGTCATGAGGTAGGACGCCCAGCTGGTCAGGGCGATCGCGATGGCGGCCAGCACGCCCATCCAGGCGACGTAGTCGAGGCGGGGCCCGCCGGGACCGTTGAGCCCGCGGTCGAGGGTCTGCTGGACGGCGATCGGCACGACGATCTGGCCGCACGAGGCGATGACGGCGTAGACGAGCGTCCGGCCGAGGCCCTCGCGCAGCTCGGGCGAGTACTTCATGCCGAGGCGCAGGGTGGCGATGGCGCCGATCTCCTCGCCGGTGTCCATCCGGGTGCCGGAGGTGGCGGGCGTCGTGGTGCTCACTGGGGGTCCCTCCCCGCGTCGGCGGTCCCGGCGCCCGCGTCGAGCGCGGCATCGGTCTCGTAGGCGTTGACCAGCTGCGCGTAGGCGGGGCTGGACGACAGCAGCTCGGCATGGGTGCCGCGGCCGACGATGCGGCCCTCGTCGAGGTGCACGACCTCGTCGGCCAGCGAGATCGTGGCCTTGCGGTAGGCCACCACGACGAGCGAGGCGGCCGAGCCGTCACCGCTGCCGTCGCCGTCTCCGTCACCGCGGTCGTCGCGCAGCGAGGCGAGGATGCGCGCCTCGACCTCCGGGTCCACCGCGGAGGTGGCGTCGTCGAGGATCAGCAGGCGCGGGCGCCGGACCAGGGCCCGCGCGAGGGAGAGCCGCTGGCGCTGGCCGCCGGACAGCGACGTGCCGCGCTCCCCCAGCTGGGTGTCGAGGCCTTCGGGGAGGGCGGCGACGAAGCCGTCGGCCTGGGCGGTGCGCAGGGCGGCCCACACGTCGGCGTCGGGGACGTCGGCGCCGAGCGTGACGTTGCCCCGGACGGTGTCGTCGAACATGAAGGCGGTCTGCGGGACCAGCGCCACGTCACGCGGCAGCTCGCCCCTGCGAAGACCCCGGAGGTCGTGGCCGTCGATGCGGATGTGGCCGGCGTCGGGGTCGACGAGGCGGGTCATCAGGCTGGTCAGCGTGCTCTTGCCCGACGCGGTGGCGCCCACGAGCGCGACGGTGCGCCCCGGACGTACGTCGAAGTCGACGCCGCGCAGGAGCGGCGCGTCGGCGTCGTAGGAGTAGTGGAGGTCCTCGACCTCCAGGAGCGCGCCGCCCCCCGCGCGGTCGGGCAGCCGGTCGTGGCCGTAGGCCATGCTGCCGGTCGCGTCGAGCACGGCCCTGGCCCGGCGGTAGCCCACGACCGAGCGCGGGAACTCGCCGAGGAGCCAGCCGATCGCGCGGATCGGGAAGGACACGATGGTGAGCAGGTAGGCGACCGTGACGACGTCGCCGGCATCGGTCGCACCGCTGGCGACGCGCGAGACGCCGACCGACAGCACGATGAGCACGCCGAGGTTGGGCAGGCTGGCCAGGGTCGGGTCGAAGATCGCGCGGAAGCGTCCGGCGCGGATGTTGACGTCGCGCAGCTCCTGGGCCTTGGCCCGGAACCGGTCGGTCTCCTCGACCTCGCGGCCCAGCGTCTTGACCACCATGGCGCCGTCGAAGGACTCGTGGGCGATCTCGCTGACCTCGGCGCGCAGCCCCTGCGCGCGCGTCATCAGGGGGGAGGAGAAGTGCTGGTAGAGCAGGTTGGCCCCCACGACGGCTGGGAAGACGAGCAGGCCGACCACCGCCATGACGACGTCGGCGACGAACATCTGGACCACTGCGATGACCATCATCACCACGGTGCCGAGCGCCATCGGCAGCGGCATGATCGGCGCCCACGCCGCCTCGATGTCCGAGGAGGCGTTGGACAGCAGCTGGCCGGTCGGGTGCCGCTGGTGCCACTCCATCGGCAGCGAGAGGTACTGACGGGTCACGCCGCGACGCGTGTGGGACTGCATCCGGTAGTACATGATGCCGCCGCCGAGACGCCGCGCGACGATGCCGACGGCGCGCAGGATCGCCACGCCCATGAACAGGGCGACCACCCACAGCAGCATGTCGGTGCCGATCTCACCGGTGTCGAACGCGGGGATCAGCACGTGCTCGGTGGCCCAGCCGAGCACCCAGGCGTCGGCCACCGTGAGGACCCCGAAGAGCACCGCGCCCAGCGTCGCGACCGTGAAGACGATCGGCTCGCGCTTGATGCCGACCCACAGGACCCGGAAGCCGTCGAGAGTGGTGGTGCCCCGCGGCTCCGCGTCGTCGCTCACAGGTGTCCCCCGCCTCCTCGTCGTCCCGATGTCTCCGCCGGTCGGTTGCCGAGGGCAACCAACCCGGGAGCAACCAACCCGTCGTTCAGGCTATTCCTCGGCACCGACAGCGGGCGAATCAGGACGCCGCGCCCGGCTCACGCGCGGATGCGGGACAGGAACGCGCGCGTGCGCTCCTGCTGCGGGTCGCCCAGCACCTGCTCGGGACGGCCCCGCTCGTGGATGCGTCCGTCGTGCAGGAAGCAGACCTGATCGGCCACGTCGCGTGCGAAACCCATCTCGTGGGTGTTGAGCAGCATCGTCACGCCCTCGGCCTTGAGGTCGGTCAGCAGGTCGAGCACCTCGCCGACGAGCTCGGGGTCGAGCGCGCTCGTCACCTCGTCGAGCAGCATCAGTCGCGGGTTGGCCACCAGCGCCCGGGCGATCGCCACCCGCTGCTGCTGCCCGCCGGACAGGTCGTCGGGCCGGGCGCCCGCCTTGGTGGCCAGTCCGACGCGGTCCAGCATCGCCGCGCCTCGCGAGCGCGCCTCCTCGGCCCCCACCCCGTGCACCAGTCGCAGCGCGAGGGTGACGTTGCCCATCACGTCGAGGTGCGGGAAGAGGTTGTAGGCCTGGAAGACCATCCCCATGCGGGAGCGCACCTCGTCGCCGTCCACCCGGGGGTCGGTGATGTCGCGGCCCTCGAACGTGATCACGCCGTCGTCGACGACCTCGAGGAGGTTGACGCACCGCAGCAACGTCGACTTGCCCGAGCCGGAGGCGCCGATCAGCACGACGCACTGGCCGGGCTCGACAGTGAGGTCGACGTCGCTGAGCACCACGTTGTCCCCGAAGGACTTGCGCACGCCGTCGAGCCTCAGCAGCTCGCTGCCCTCAGGTCGAAGGTGCAGCTGGTCGTGGATGTCGGGGTCCCCGCGGCGTTGTTCGGGGGAGCGCAGCGGAGGAGAAGAACGTCGTGGGGTGACTCTCACAAGTGGCCTCCAGCCCCGTGGTAGCCCTTCTTGCGGGCGTAGCGGTCGGTGAGCCGGGCCATCGGGATCGTGAGGCAGCAGAACAGCACGCCCGCGACGACGTAGGGCGTGTAGTTGAAGTCGAGCGCCGTCTCGATCTGCGCCTTGCGGATCGCGTCGCTCACCCCGAGCACCGCGATCAGGCCGGAGTCCTTCTGCAGGGAGACCAGGTCGTTCATCAGCGGCGGGATGACGCGGCGCCAGGCCTGGGGCAGCACGACGTGGCGCAGCGTCTGCCCGTAGGTCAGCCCGAGCGAGCGGCCGGCCAGTCGCTGGCTGGGGTGCACCGACTCGATGCCGGCACGGAACACCTCGGCGACGTAGGCCGAGTAGGACAGCACCAGCGCGGCTCCGCCCCAGAACAGCGGCGACGTCGGCAGGCCCTGCAGGCTCAGCGCCGGCCCGCCGAAGCCGAGCAGGAAGATCACCAGCAGCAGGGGCAGGCCGCGGAAGACGTCGACGTACGCCGTGCCGAGCAGCCGCAGCGGGAAGGCGACCGGGCCGCGCAGCGTGCGCACGATCGCGACGGTCAGGCTCAGCAGCAGGATCAGCAGCCAGCAGACCACCATCACGCGGATGTTGAGCCAGAGCCCCTCGAGCACCGCCGGGAACGACGAGACCGCCTTGTCCCAGTCGAAGTACGTCTCGCGGACCCGCTGCCACCCCGGCGAGCTGACGACGGCTCCGCCGACGGCACCGAGCAGCAGCAGGGTGCTTCCTGCCGCGATGACGGCGCTGCGGACCGTACGCCGTCGCCGCCACTCGTCGCGATCGCGCTGGACCTCGGAGGGCTGCCAGGCCCCAGGCGCCTCGTCGGCGACCGGATGGGCCATCAGGACAGCTCGGGGGCGCCCTGCTGGGCCAGCCACTCCTGGCCGATCTGGTCGAGGACGCCGTCCTCGCGCAGCGTGTCGACCGCCTGCGAGACGCAGTCGGTCAGCGGGCTGTCCTTGGCCAGCACCGCGCCGAACTGCTCCGGCTCGCCGTCGGGCAGCGGGAGCTGGCCGACGATGACGCCGTCGTCGAGCTGGACGGCGGTCATGAAGTAGGCGGTCGGCAGGTCGACGACGATGCCGTCGATCTGGCCGTTCTTGAGCGACTGCACCGCCTGGTCGTTGGTGTCGAAGACGGCCGGCTCCTCCGACGGCTGGATCTGGTCGGTGATGGCGGTGTAGCTGGTCGTGCCGACCTGGGCGCCGAGCTTGGCGTCGGCGAGGTCGGCGAGGCCGGTGGCGCCGTCGATCGAGCTGCCTTTGGTGGTGATGACCGCCTGCACGACGTCGTAGTAGCCGGAGGAGAAGTCGACGGCCTTGCGGCGGGCCTCGGTGATCGAGACCTGGTTGACGTCGAAGTCGAACTCCTTGGGGCCGGGCTGCACCACCTTGTTGAACGGCACCTTGACCCAGGCCACCTGCTCCGCGGTGTAGCCGAGCTGCTCGGCGATGGCGTAGGCCACGGCGGACTCGTAGCCCTCGCCGTTGGTCGGGTCGTTGTCGACGAACCACGGCTCGTAGGCCGGGTCGTCGGTCGCGATGGTGAGCGTGCCGTCGGTGACGGTCTCCATCGTGTCCGGCGTGCACTCGTCGGCGGCCGGCGCCTCGGAGCTCTCCGAGGAGTCGGCGGAGTCGGAGCCGCTGTCGGTGTCGGCCTCGTCGGTCGGGGCGCACGCGGACAGCGCGATCGCGGCGGCCGCGAGGGTGACGACGGCGAGGTGGCGCCGGGCAGCGCGCCGGGAGGTCTTCAGCATGGCGGAATCCTACGACTCCGCCCGGCGTCAGCGGACCGGGTAGCCGGCCGCGGACAGACCGGCCTTGACATCGCCGATGGTGAGGGTCCCGAAGTGGAAGACGGTGGCTGCCAGCACGGCGTCGGCCCCGGCCTCGACGGCGGGCGAGAAGTGCTCCACGGCACCCGCTCCCCCGCTCGCGATGACCGGGACGCCCACCTCGCGGCGTACGGCGCGGATGAGCTCGAGGTCGAAGCCGTCGGTCGTGCCGTCGGCGTCCATCGCGTTGAGCAGGATCTCGCCCGCCCCCAGCTCGGCGGCGCGCGCGGCCCACTCGATCGCGTCGAGGCCGGCGCTCTTCCTGCCACCGTGGGTGGTGACCTCGAAGCCGCTGTCGGTCCCCTCCGCCCGCCGGGCGTCGACGCTCAGCACGAGCACCTGGCTGCCGAACCGGTCGGCGATCTCGGCGACCAGCTCGGGGCGGTGGATGGCGGCGGTGTTGACCGCCACCTTGTCGGCTCCGGCGCGCAGCAGCCGGTCGACGTCCGCGACGCTGCTGACACCGCCGCCGACGGTGAGCGGGATGAAGACCTCCTCGGCGCAGCGGCTGACGACCTCCATGGTGGTCGCGCGGCCCTCGTGGGAGGCGGAGATGTCGAGGAAGGTCAGCTCGTCGGCGCCCTCGGCGTCGTAGAGGCGGGCCAGCTCGACCGGGTCGCCGGCGTCGCGCAGGTCCTCGAAGTTGACGCCCTTGACCACGCGTCCGCCGTCGACGTCGAGGCACGGGATGACCCGGATCGCGAGGCTCACTTCCTCGCCTCCCGTGCGGCGAGGGCGACGTCGACGATGTCCGCACGCGGCTGCCCGTCGAGCTCGGCGAGCGGGACCCACCTCGCGTAGTCGGTGGAGCCGTCGACCTCGGTCGTGCCGAGCTCGCCACCGGTGATCGTCGCGTCGAAGACGAAGCGCTGCGAGCGGAACCAGCCGTCGAAGGTGCGGCCACGTCCCGTGAAGAAGTGCTCGGCGAGGAGCGCACCCGGCTCGACGTGGTAGCCGCTCTCCTCGTAGACCTCACGCACGAGCCCGTCGAGCACCGACTCGTCGAAGTCGATGCCGCCACCCGGGAGCGACCAGACGGGGTCGCTGTGCCCCTCCCCGTTCCACCACGCGAGCAGCACCCGCTCCTGCCCCTCGACCTCGTCGACGAGGAGCACGTAGGCGGCCAGGCGGGTGTGGTACTCGGTGAACTCCATGCTCACGCGCCCCTCGTGAGCGCGAGCGCGTCCTCGAGGGTGAACCGGCCCTCGTAGAGCGCGGTGCCGGCGATGGCGCCCTCGACCCCGTCGTCGACGAGGGACATGAGCGCCCGGATGTCGTCGAGGGTGGTGACGCCGCCGCTGGCCACGACCGGCTTGTCGGTGGCGGCACAGACGTCGCGGAGCAGCTGGAGGTTGGGGCCCTGCAGCATGCCGTCCTTGTTGACGTCGGTGACGACGTAGCGCGCGCAGCCCTCGGAGTCGAGACGAGCGAGGGTCTCGTAGAGGTCGCCCCCGTCGCGCGTCCATCCGCGTGCGGCCAGCGTCGTGCCGCGGACGTCGAGGCCGACCGCCACCCGGTCGCCGTACGTCGCGATCGCCCGGGCACACCACTCGGGCTGCTCCAGCGCGGCGGTGCCGATGTTGACCCGCCGGCAGCCCGTCGCCATGGCTGCCTCGAGCGACTCGTCGTCGCGGATGCCGCCGCTCATCTCGACCTGGATGTCGAGCGTGCCGACGATCCGGGCCTGGAGCTCGCGGTTGTGGCCGTGCCCGAAGGCCGCGTCGAGGTCCACCAGGTGGATCCACTCCGCGCCGGCCTCCTGCCACCGCAGCGCCGCCTCGATCGGGTCACCGAAGCGCTTCTCCGATCCGTCCACCCCCTGCACCAGCTGGACGGCCTGGCCGCCCTTGATGTCGACGGCGGGCAGGAGCTCGAGGTAGGGCTGCTCGGGGGTGCTGGGCATGGGTCGATCCTAGGAGCGGGCGGCGCGGCTCCGGGCGGGGCCTCGCCGGGGCGAGACGGGGCTCACCCGGGCTGACAGGATCGCGCCATGGGGGTTCGACCGAGGACGATGCTCGCGGTGATGCTCGGCGCGTTGGCCGCGGCGGGCGTGGTGGCGCTCGTCGTGGCGGTGGCCAGCCTGGCCGGCCCGCAGTTCCCGTCGGAGGAGCACCTCCCGGACCTGCCACCGGGCTACTCCTACGCCGAGCCCGAGCGGGGGTGCGGTTCGGGCGGCTGCTTCCTCGAGGTCGCGGTCGTCGTGCCGGAGGATCTCGCGGCCACCGAAGCCGTGGCCGAGCTCGATGCCGCGGTGTCGGGCTGCCGCGCCCACAGCCTGCTCGACCGCCGCAGCCGCTGCACCGGCGTCGCGGTCCTGGGGCGCGACACGGTCACGGTCTCGGTCCAGCTCCGGGACCTCGGCAAGTAGTCGGGCCGCACGGGTCGCGCGGAGCTGCCGGGCACGGGCCTCGGCGTGTGAGTCGCCAGTGGCACGATGTCGAAGTGACGTCGCGACTCGTGGTGGTGTCGGGCCTCCCGGCCAGCGGGAAGACCACGGTCGGCAGGCTCCTCGGCGAACGACTGGCCATGCCCGTGATCGACAAGGACGCGATCCTCGAGGTGCTGTTCGACAGCCTCGGCTGCCCCGACCGGGCCGAGCGCACACGGCTGAGTCGCGCGAGCGACGAGGTGCTCTACGCGTGCCCGACCGACGTGGCGGCGGCGAGGTTCGCCTCGCGCGTCCGGCACCCCGGACACCATGACGGGGACCGCACCGCCTCCGACGTCCAGCGATCCTTCGACGGCCTGCCCGCGTCTGCGCGGGAGCCCTTGGGACTGGGGACGGTGGTCCGGGTCGACACCGGAGGCACCCTCGACGTCGACCTGGTCGTCCGTCAGGTGCGTGCGGCGCTGGACCGCACGTCCCTCTCCGCCTGACCCGACTGCCCGGGCACGCCGGTCGGGTCTCGCGACCGGACCTCGTCCCTCCTCGACCTACGACCGAGCGAGCATCGTCCGGCTAGCGTGGAGGCGTGATCGGCGACCGGTGGGGTGTCAGCGACGCGGAGGTGCGCCGCACGTACGGCTGCGACGACCTCGTCCCACGGCCGACGCTGGAGGCGTGGCGCGGCGTCACCGTCCACGCCGCCCCGGAGACCGTGTGGGCGCGGGTCCGGCAGGTGCGCCTGGCGCCCTACTCCTACGACCTCGTCGACAACCTGGGCCGGCGCTCGCCGCGGGACCTCCGTGAGCTGCCGGAGCCGCAGGTGGGCGACCCGTTCACCCGCGCGCTCGGGCGCGACCAGGGGCGGGTCGTGGCCGTGGATCCCGGCCGGGAGCTGACCGCGACGATCATGGGCGCCCACCTGTCGTACGCCGTCCTGCCGCACGGTCGCGACGTACGCCTGGTGCTCAAGGTGGTGGCCCGGACCAGCAGGTGGCTGGCGCCGGCCCTCTCGGTCGGCGACCTCGTGATGGCGCGCAAGCAGCTGCTGACCCTGAAGGCGCTGGCGGAGTCGGATCAGCGCCAGACCGGAGCGACCTCACGCCGGTAGCGGCGCGCGAGCAGCAGCGTCAGGACCGTGACGACCGGCCCCGGGATGGTCGCCCGCAGCGACGACCGCTCCCGCTCCCCCGCGCCGTCCTGCATCCAGGCCAGCGAGTTGGCGGCGTCGACCGGGCTCGCCGGCCGGAGCCTCTTGGTCAGCGCCTTGAACTCCTCGTCGTCCTTCAGGGCACCCATGGGCCCCTCCACGTCGCGCTCCTCGTGGTCGAGGTGGCCGTTGATCACCTCGCGGGCGCGTGCGACCTCGTCGGCGGCTGCCGAGGCGTTGATCGCCGACGGTGCGGCGACGACGCCGTCGAGGCTGGTCGACACCGACGACAGCGCCTGCTTCATCGCGACGTGCTCGGACTCCATCTGCTCGAGGAGCGTCAGGTCGACGCCGCGCGACTGGAGGAACGGCCATACGTGCTCGTCCTCGGCCTCGTGGTGGTGGGTCAGCTCGCGGACGAGGTTGCGCCAGGCCGTCCGGATCTGGCGGGCTCGCGCCGTGTCGCCGTCCGGCAGGGTCCGCAGCGCCTGCTCGGTGCGGGTCACGTCCGGGCGCACCGCGGCGTGGATGATCTGGTTCATGCTCAGCGGCTCGGTCATGGCGGGACGCTAGCCCCGCCGGCGCTCGCGCCGCGACCCCGTTCTTGGGGGTCTCAGGCATCACCCGAGACGGTCGTGCGAGTCGTCATGGGTGTCGTCGTGGGTGTCCTCGTGGTGACCGTCGTCCTCGCCGTGGTGCTCACCGTGGACGTCGTCGGTGCCGTCCTGCCCGTAGCACCAGTCCTCGCCCAGCCCGCCGCGTACGACGTCGTCGCCCGTGCCGCCGTAGAGGTGGTCACCACCACCGTGGCCGAGCACGTGGTCGTCCCCCGCCCCACCCCGGACGGTGTCGGCGTGCCCCGAGCCGCAGACCAGGTCGTCCCCGGCCCGGGCGCGGACGACGTGGCCGGGCGCGACGACGGCGACGACGTCACGACGGTCGGTCCCGTGGACCACGTGGGGTGAGTCGCGGGTGACGACCATCGTGGCCGGCTGACCATCGCAGGTGGGCGCCCGGTCGTCGAGAGGTGCGCCACCCGGGCCGGCGAGGGCCAGCACCACGGGCGCGAGGGCTGTCAGCATGGTCGTGGCGAATGTCATCTCGGGCCTCCTCGGACCTCCTCGGATCTGGCGGACCACGGGCCCGGCGCCCTCACGGGGCTCCGGGCCCGCCCCAGGTGGGTGCCCCTACCGGGCCGCACTCGTGGGTCGGTGCCAGTGCAGCAGACCCGTGTGGTCGACCAGCTTCACGGCCCAGACCACGAGGATCGAGCCCATGAACACCGCCAGCAGCGCCTCGGCGGCAGCCGTCTCCGCGAGGACCAGGGCCGCGAGGCCCAGGCCCGCCACGACGGCGGCGAGCGCCGTCTCGGCCTTGCCGAGCTGGTCGAACGAGTCGCCCCACGTCATCACGAGGTACGCCGCGATGCCGAGCACCAGACCGGTGCCCGCCATTCCTCGCGGGTCCTCGATGAAGGGCATTTCACCACGGATGAGGTAGCCGATGTAGGGCACGGCGATGGCCGCCACCAGGACGGTGGCCACCACGTCCTTCGCCTTCAGCTTCATCGTCGAACACCTCCTTCCACCTTCTTCCATGCTCGCCCCGGCGCGCGCCGGCCGGGAGGGCCGTTGGCCACCGGCTGGGGGCGGAAGGTCCTGGGAACGGTGGCTTCGGCACGACCGTGGCCCTCGACGGCCTCGACCTGCAGGTCGAGGAGGGCGAGGTGCACGGCTTCCTCGGTCCCAACGGAGCCGGGAAGTCCACGACGATCCGCATCCTGCTCGGGCTGCTCAGGAGCGACTCCGGCGAGGCCCGGCTGCTCGGCGGCGACCCGTGGCGCGACGCCGTCGCGCTGCACCGGAGGTTGTCCTACGTGCCCGGCGAGGTCTCGCTCTGGCCCAACCTGTCGGGCGGGGGGTCATCGACCTGCTCGGCCGGATGCGCGCGGCGGGATCGACGAGGACAGGAGGGCCTCGCTCATCGAGCGGTTCGAGCTCGACCCGGGCAGGCTCTGCCGCACCTACTCCAAGGGCAACCGCCAGAACGTCGGCCTGGTCGCCGGCCTCTGCGCCGACGCCGAGCTGCTGCTGCTCGACGAGCCGACGGCCGGGCTCGACCCGATCATGGAGGCGGAGTTCCAGCAGGTCGTCCGCGAGGAGGTGGCCCGGGGCCGCACCGTGCTGCTCTCCTCGCACATCCTCGCCGAGGTCGAGGCGCTGTGCGACCGCGTGAGCATCATCCGCGAGGGCCGCACGATCCTGTCGGGCTCGCTCGCCTCGCTCCGCAGCCGCACCCACACCACCCTCGTGGCGCGTCTGCGCGGCGCCCCGGACGGGCTGAGCAGCCTGCCCGGCGTCACGCTCGTGTCGGCGCACGACGGCGAGGTGCGCCTCGAGGCCGACACGACCGCGATCGACGACACCCTCCTCGCGCTGGGCCGGATCGGGGTCGACTCGATCGTGGCGCACCCGCCCACGCTCGAGGAGCTGTTCCTGAGCCACTACGACGACCCGGGCGGGCCCGGGGGGTGTCCAGCCGTGACCCTCTTCGCCGGCACCCTCCCGCTCGTGCGCCTCGCGCTGCACCGCGACCGCTGGCAGATCCCGCTGTGGGTGCTGGGCATCGGTGCCACGACCTACGCGACGGGCGTGTCGGAGGCCCGGGTCTACCCGACCCAGGCCACGGTCGACGCCTACGCCGAGCTCGTCGGGGAGTCCCCCGTCACCATCGCCTTCGGCGGGCCCCCCGTGGGCCTGCAGACCCTGGCCGGGGTCATCGTCTACGAGGCCGCGTTCATGATGATCCTCGGCGTCTGCCTGATGGCGATCACGATGACCGTGCGGCACACGCGCGCGGAGGAGGAGTCCGGGCGCAGCGAGGTCCTCCGGTCGACGGAGGTGGGTCGGCACGCGGCCAGCGCGGCCGCCCTCGTGACCACCACGGTCGCGTGCCTGCTCGTGGGGGCGGCCGTCTGGCTGGCCCTGGCGCCGTCGGCACTGACCTCGGGGGCGTCGCTGCTGCTGGGGGCCGGCATCGCTCCCCTGGGACTGGTCCACGCGGCCATCGCGCTGTGCGTCGCGCAGCTCTTCGTCCACTCGCGGACCGCGGTGGGCGCGTCGCTGGCGGTGTTCGCGGCGGCGTACGTCGTGCGGGCGGCCGGTGACGTCCGCGACGACTGGCTGGTCTGGCTCTCCCCGATCGGCTGGGTGCAGGCCACGCACGTGCCCGTCGACAACCGCTGGTGGCCCCTCGCCCTGCCCGTCCTGGCCACGGGGGTGCTGCTGGCCGTCGCGGTGTGGCTGGCCGAGAAGCGCGACCTCGGTGGCGGCATGCTGCCGACCAGGGCCGCCCGGACCCGCGCGCCGCGCAGCCTCTCGGGCGGCTTCGGGCTGGCGTGGCGGATCAAGCGCGGTGGCGTGCTGGGCTGGTCGGTCTCGGTCCTGCTGCTCGGGTCGCTGGTCGGCACGCTGGGTGACGCCATGGCGGACATGGCACGCGACAACCCGACGCTCGCCGACTACCTCGAGCTCGGCACCGGGGCGACCGTGACGGAGTCCTACCTCGCCACGATGGTGCTGATCCTCGGCCTGACCACGGGCGCCTTCGCCGTCTGGGCGTCCGGTCACGCCGGCGCGGACGAGGACGAGGGCCAGCTCGACGTGGTCCTGGCCGGCCCGACGAGCAGGACCCGGTCGATGACGACCGACGTGCTCGCGACGGTGGCCGGCTCGTGCGTGGTGCTCCTGGCCGCCGGGGTCGGACTGGGGATCGGCCAGGTCCTCGCCACGGACGTCGGCGACGCGGTGACGGCGCTGGGCGCCCAGCTGGCCTACCTCCCCGCGGTGCTGACGCTCATCGGCCTGGTGGCTCTGCTCGACGGGTGGCTGCCCCGCTGGACGTGGGTGGCATGGGCGGTGATGGCGTTCGCGCTCGTCCGCGGCTGGCTGGGCGGGCTGCTCGACCCGCCGCAGTGGGTCCTCGACCTGTCGCCCTACTCCCACGTGCCCCGGGTCCCGGTCGAGGACGTGTCGGCACCCGCCCTCGCCACCCTGGCCCTCGTCGCGGGCGGGCTCTTCCTCGGAGGCGTCGCCGGGTTCCGGCGACGCGACGTCGCCGCGCACTGACGAGGCCCGTCGGCGCTGGCGCGCTTGCTAGAGCGAGGTCACCCAGTTGCGCAGCAGCGCGGCGCCGGCGTCACCGGACTTTTCCGGGTGGAACTGGGTCGCCGAGAGCGGCCCGTTCTCCACCGCCGCGACGAAGCGGTCGCCGCCGTGCTCGGACCAGGTCACCAGCGGCGCGGCCGTGCGGTCGTTGGTGACGAGGTCCCACGTGCGCGCGGCGTAGGAGTGCACGAAGTAGAACCGCTCGTCCTCGACCCCGGCGAAGAGCCGCGTGCCCTCGGGCGCCTCGACGGTGTTCCATCCCATGTGCGGCACCACGTCGGCCTGCAGCCGGGTGACCAGGCCGGGCCACTCGTCGCAGCCGTCGGTCTCGACGCCGTGCTCGACCCCACCCGCGAACAGGATCTGCATCCCGACGCAGATGCCGAGGACCGGTCGGCCCCCGGCGAGCCGCCGGCCGATGATGCGCTCGCCCTTGATCGCGCGCAGGCCGGCCATGCACGCGGCGTAGGCGCCGACGCCCGGCACCACGAGGCCGTCGGCCGCCAGGGCGGCGTCGAAGTCGCCGGTCAGGGTGACGGACGCGCCCGCGCGCTCGACCGCGCGCACGACCGAGCGGAGGTTGCCCGACCCGTAGTCGAGCACGACGACGTCGGGAGCCGTCACAGGCTGCCCTTCGTCGACGGTACGCCGGTCTCGCGGGGGTCGATCGCGACCGCGTCGCGGAAGGCGCGGGCGAAGGCCTTGAACTGCGCCTCGACCACGTGGTGCGGGTCGCGACCACCGAGCACCCGCACGTGGAGCGCGAGGTGGGCGTGGAAGGAGACCGTCTCGAAGACGTGACGGGTCAGCGAGCCCATGTAGGTCGCGCCGGTGCCGCCGATGGCGACGTACTCCTGGCCCTCGGGCTCGCCGGTGTGCACGCAGTAGGGACGGCCCGACACGTCGACGACGGCCTGGACGAGCGCCTCGTCGAGCGGCACGGTCGCGTCGCCGAAGCGCCGGATGCCGGCCTTGTCGCCGAGGCCCTCGCGCAGCGCCTGGCCGAGCACGATGGCGGTGTCCTCCACGGAGTGGTGGGCGTCGATGTGGGTGTCGCCGCTGGTCTGGACGACGAGGTCCACCAGCGAGTGACGGGCGAAGGCGTCGAGCATGTGGTCGTAGAACCCCACGCCGGTCGACACGTCGGAGCGGCCGCTCCCGTCGAGGTCGACCTCGACGAGGACGCGGGACTCCTTGGTGGTGCGCTCGATCTTGGCGGTGCGGCTCATGCCGGCTCCTTCGTCGTCTCGGTTGTCTGCTGGATCGTCTCCAGCAGGGCCTGCCTGAACGCTGCCATCTCCTCCGCCGTCCCGATCGACACGCGGAGCCACCCGTCGGGCCCGGTCTCGCGGATGAGCACGCCGCGGTCGACGAGACCCTGCCAGACCGCGTGCCGGTCGACGAACCGGCCGAACAGCGCGAAGTTGGCGTCGGAGTCGGCGACCTCGAGGCCCTGGTCGCGCAGCCAGGCCACGGTGGCGTCCCGCTCGGCGCGCAGGTCGTCGACCTTGCCGAGCAGCTCCGGAGCGTGCCGCAGCGCCGCCAGGGCGGTCGCCTGCGTCACCGCGGAGAGGTGGTAGGGCAGGCGCACGACCCGGATCGCGTCGCAGATCGCGGGATCGGCGGCGAGGTAGCCCAGGCGCGCCCCGGCCAGGGCGAACGCCTTGCTCATGGTGCGCGTCACCACGAGGTTGCGGTGTCGCGGCAGCAGCTCGAGCGCGCTCGGGGTGCCCGCCCGGCGGAACTCCCCGTAGGCCTCGTCGACGACCACCAGCCCGGCCGGCTCGTAGGACGCGGCCGCCTCGCACAGCATCGTCACCGCCTCGGGCGGCAGCGCCGTCCCGGTCGGGTTGTTGGGGCTGGGCAGGAGCACCACCGAGGGGCGGCGCTCCTCGACCAGGCGGCGCGCGGCGTCGAGGTCGAGGGAGAAGTCCTCGGCGCGGTGGCCGGCCACCCACTCGGTCATCGTGTCGCGGGCGTACTCGGGATACATCGAGTACGTCGGTGCGAACGACAGCGCGACGCGGCCCGGGCCGCCGAAGGCCTGCAGCAGCTGCAGCATGACCTCGTTGGAGCCGTTGGCCGCCCACACCATCTCGGGGGTGATGCCCGTGCCGCCGGAGGTGTCGAGGTAGGCCGCGAGCGCCGTGCGCAGCTCGACGAACTCGCGGTCGGGATAGCGGTTGAGCGAGACCGCGGCCTCCCCGACGGCGCGGGCGATGTCGGCCGCCGCCTCCGGCGAGGGGCCGTAGGGGTTCTCGTTGACGTTGAGCTGCACGGGCGCCTGCTCCAGCGTCAGCTGGGGCGCACCGTAGGGCTCGATCCCCCGCAGCTCGTCACGCAGCGGTGGGAACAGCCCGCTCACCGCTCCGACCGGTCGCTGCCGAAGCGCACGCTGACGGCCTGGCCGTGGCCCGGGAGGTCCTCGGCCTCGGCCAGCGTCACGACGTGGTCGGCGACCTCGGCCAGCGCGGCCTGCGTGTAGTCGATGACGTGGACCGACCGGGTGAACGCCCGCACCGACAGCCCGCTGGAGTGGCAGGCGCAGCCGGCCGTCGGCAGCACGTGGTTGGAGCCCGCGCAGTAGTCGCCCAGCGACACCGGCGACCACGGCCCGACGAAGATGGCGCCGGCGTTGCGCACGCGTGCGGCGTGGGCGGCGGCGTCTCTGGTGACGATCTCGAGGTGCTCGGCGGCGTAGGCGTCGACGACCTCGACACCCTGGTCCATGTCGTCGACGAGCACGATGCCGGACTGGCGCCCGCCCAGCGCCGTGCGGATCCGCTCGGTGTGGCGGGTGGCGAAGAGCTGCTTGTCGAGCTCGGCCTCGACCGCGTCGGCGAGCACGAGCGAGTCGGTGACCAGCACGGACGCGGCCATCGGGTCGTGCTCGGCCTGGCTGACCATGTCGGCGGCGACGAACGCGGCGTCCGCGCTGTCGTCGGCCAGGATCGCGATCTCGGTCGGTCCGGCCTCGGAGTCGATGCCGACGACGCCGCGCAGCAGCCTCTTGGCGGCCGCGACGTAGATGTTGCCGGGACCGGTGACCAGGTCGACGCGGGCGCACGGTCCGGCGCCGTAGGCGAACATCGCGATCGCCTGGGCGCCGCCGACGGCGTAGACCTCGTCGATGCCGAGCAGCGCGCAGGCGGCGAGGATGGTCGGCTCGGGCAGGCCGCCGTGGTTCTTCTGCGGCGGGCTGGCCAGCGCGATCGAGCGCACCCCGGCCACCTGGGCCGGGACGACGTTCATCACCACGCTGCTCACCAGCGGGGCCAGACCGCCGGGGACGTAGAGGCCGACCCGGTCGATCGGCACCTTGCGGTGGGTGACGGTGGCGCCGGGAGCGACGGCGCTGGTGACGTCGTGCTCGAGCTCGGCCTCGCTGGTGGCGCGGAGCCGGCGGATGGACTCCTCGAGGGCCGCGCGCACCGTCGGGTCGAGCTCGTCGAGCGCGGCCGTGATGGCCTCACGGGGCACGGCGATGTCGTCGCTGCTCACGCCGTCGAAGCGGGCGGAGAAGTCGGTGATGGCCTCCACGCCACGGGCTCGTACGGCGTCGAGGATCGGCTGCACCTGATGCGTGGCGGCCTCGACGTCGAACTCGGCGCGGGGCACGCTCGCGCGGTAGTCGACGGACGCCGCGTCGGCGCCCCTCAGGTCGATGCGACGGATCAGGGACATGCCCTGATTCTAGGTTCCCCCGCGGGTCGACCCGAACTCGCGGGTGCAGGGTGGACTGCGGCCACTAGTGTCGTCGGTGTGAGCGAGCCGATGCCGATGTTCCCGCTGAGCACCGTGGTGTTCCCGGGGATGAGCGTGCCGCTCCACGTCTTCGAGGACCGCTACCGGCTGCTGGTGCGCCACCTGCTCGAGCAGGAGGACCCTGCCCAGCGGGTCTTCGGCACGGTCGCGATCCGCGAGGGCTACGAGGTCGGCGACCACGGCGCCCAGTCGGTCTACCGGGTCGGCTGCGTCCTGCAGCTGACCGAGGTCGACCGGCGTGAGGACGGCACGTTCGACATCGTCGCGGTCGCCCGCGAGCGCCTCGTCCTCGAGGAGATGCAGCGCGGCGTCGACTACCCGCAGGGCATCGCCGCCGTGCTCCCCGAGCCGCAGGTGCAGGTGCCGGCTGAGGTGCTCCAACGCGCCCGCGCCACCTTCACGGCCTTCCGCGCGGCGATGACCGAGCTCCAGGGTGACCCCTACAGCGGGACGCTCCCCCGCGACCCCGACTACCTGGCGTGGACCCTCTCGGCGCTGGCACCGCTCCCGATGGCCGAGCGCCAGGCGCTGCTCGAGGCGACCGACGCGACCGAGCGCCTCATCCTGGTGACCCAGCTGCTGACCGAGGAGCTTCGCGCGATCAACGTCATCCCGTCGCTGCCGGCCACCCAGGTGGCGCGCACCGCGTGGTCCCCCAACTGAGTCGCGCAGTGGCGCGCGAGGCACGAGCGCGGCGCGTGGGCGCGGCCAGATTGAGCAAGCGACGCGGCTGAGGGACGAAGTCGCACGAGCGCGTCGAAATCACCCAGCACGACGAGAAGGATCAAGCGGTGGCCAAACGAAAGAGCGCCGGAGGTACGCCGGCGACGGTCGCGCTCGCGGCCGCGGGCATCGCCTTCGAGGTGCGCACCTACGAGCACGACCCGCGGGCCGCGTCGTTCGGGCTGGAGGCCGCCGAGGCGCTCGGCGTCGACCCGGCGCGGGTGTTCAAGACGCTGCTCGCCTCCCTCGACGGCCGGCTCGTGGTCGGCGTCGTGCCGGTCTCGGGCCAGCTCGACCTCAAGGCGCTGGCCCGTGCCCTCGGTGGCAGCAAGGCGGTGATGGCCGACGTCGCGGCCGCGGAGCGCGCCACCGGCTACGTTGCGGGCGGCATCTCGCCCGTCGGGCAGAAGCGCGCCCACCCGACCGTGCTCGACGCCTCGGCGCTCGACCACGGCACGATCCTGGTCTCGGGTGGCCGGCGCGGCTTCGACCTCGAGCTCGCGCCGACGGACCTGGTGGCGATCACCGGAGCGGTGACCGCCACCATCGGTCGCTGAGCCGGGCGCCGGCGGACCGGCTTCCGGGGCTCAGTCGGTGGTGAGCTTGAAGAGCCCGTGCACCACGTCGTCGTCGACCCAGGAGCTCATGCCGAAGGCCGACAGCGGCTCGAGGTTCTTGCTGACCTCGGGCGAGTCGCCGGTGAGCCGGACCAACCAGTCGTTGTCGGCGTCGAAGTCGACGAACAGCACCGACTGCGCCTCGTCGACCTCCACGACCTCCGCGTAGGCCGCGCTGTCGCCCAGGCTGCCGCCCTCCTCGAGGTCGCCGCGGTAGCCCTCCTGCAGCGCGAGGACGGCGTAGCCGTCGCCCTCGGTGACCTGCAGGTAGTCGGCCAGCTCCGGTCCTGCCTGCGCGGCGATCTTGTCGAGGACGGCCTGGATCTCGTCGGGGTCGCCGTCGATCCGGATGCCCACCGGCACCTCGCCCGGTCCGCCGTTGGCGACGGCGTCGGGGTCGAGACCGGCACCGAGCGAGACGGTCAGGCCCTCGCCCAGGAGGGTCTCGAGGTCCTCGGGCAACGCCAGACCGGTCTCCGCCTCGAGCTGGGCGAGCTGCTCGTCGATGGACGCGCTGTCCTCGGGCAGCGCGGCCTTGACGTAGTCGAGCATGGCGCCGGCCCAGCCCTCCTCGAGGGAGAGACCGAAGGCGGCGAGGGTGTCGTCGGGCAGGCCGGCCACCATGTCGGCGCCGGTCCTGCTGTCGACGTACTTCGTCAGGTCGGGCTGGTAGTTGGACATGGCGTACTCGATCTCGACCGCACCGTCGTCGAAGCGGACGGTGGCCGCCATGCCGTCGAAGTCGTCGATCATCTGCCGGAGCTCGTCGGGGATCTCCTCCTCAGACGGTGCCTCCTCGGCAAACCAGCTGCCCTCGTCCATGGGCGACCCGGGCGTGCCCATCATCCCCATGCCGCCCATGGGACCCATGACACCGAGCTCGTCGAGGAACTTGGTGACGCCCTTGCCGACGTAGACCGACATGACGCCGTCGTCGCCGGCCTCGCCGGTCCACTCCCCGAAGGACGCGTCCGCTGCGAGCGTGGAGCCGTCGGCGGCGTCGACGACCTGCTGGGCGATCTCCTTGGTCTCCGCGAGGACGATCCAGTCGCCGTCGACGACCCAGCCGCCGACGTCGCCCTCGGCGTCCTCGCCGCCGCCGCACGCGTCGACGAGCGAGCCGAGCCCGTCCTCGGCCTTGCCGGAGTCGGTCGTCTGCACGACCCCGACCGGGGTCGGCTCGTCCTCCCCGAGGTCGACCATGGCCATCGCGGCGCGCGAGCCCAGCCAGGGCTCGACGTCGGCGTCGTAGTCGAGGCCCTCGCACTCGCCGGAGGAGGTCATCTCCTCGAAGAAGCGCTCGCGCAGGTCGTCGTCGGCCTGGAGGTCGACCTCGTCGACGAACCCGGGGAACTTGCGCAGCGTCTTGATGGCCTCGATCTTCTGCCCGCCGCTCGGGTCGAGGTCGACGCTGAAGTAGGCGACCGTCGAGGCGGGCAGCGCCTCAGCGGGCTGCGCGCCGGTGCTGAAGAAGCTGGTGGCCGCCCAGGCGCCTCCCGCGACGACGGCTCCGCCGGCGACGATCGCGCCCAGGGCGACCAGTCGCTTCTTGTTGTCGTTGTCGGGCGCCGACTGCGCGGGCCCCGATCCGTCGAGGTACTCAGGCCCGTCGGCCGGACCGCCCGGTGTCATGCTCATCTCGCTCTGCTCCCCCGTCGCACGGGTCCCGGCGGTGCCGGGACTGCCCAGTTGCGGGCGCAGCAAGCCTACCCACGCGAACGCCGCGCGAACCCCCAGTCGGGCAAGAGATAGCAGCAGACCAGACCAGCCATCGCACCGGCGGGCAGGGCGACGAGGGCGGTCGCGTGCCACGTCACCCGGCCCTCGTCTGGAGCGGTCAGCCCGAGGTCCCCCGGCAACGTGGTGTAGTCGGGCCGGCCCGCGGCCAGTGCCTGCGGGTCGGGCGGTCCGAGCGCGCTGCCGACGCCGTACATCACGGCCGCGGCGACGCCCGACGCCACGAGCACCGCCACCAGCGTGACGGTCTCGCGCCCCCGCCACAGACCCGCCAGCACGCCGAGGACGAGGCCGAGCGGGAACGCGATCACGACGAACAGGGCGATGGACTCGAAGGAGAGGTCGGGCCCGGCGGGCTCGAGGTACCAGCGGCCCTTGAAGGCGACGCCGGTGGGGGCGTCCCAGAGCCGCTCCCAGAGCACGCCGCCGGCCGCGCCGCCGGCCACGAACAGCGCGAGCACCGCCAGCACGCGGCGCACCAGCCGGCCGCCCGTCCCGGCGCCCGTGACGTCGTCCATGGCGGCGCTCATCCGGTCATCATCCGGTCAGGCAGCCGGGTCCGAGCAGCTGCTTGAGGTCGGCGAAGAGGGCCGGGCTGGGGCTCACGCGCAGGTTGTCGTCGAGGCGCAGCACCTTGGTCGAGCTCCGGGTGAGCAGCCGCAGCTGCACCTCGGTCATGCCGGGGTGGGTGCCGAGCACGTCACGCAGCTGGGCCACGACCGGCGGCGTGCACCGGGTCGACGGCAGGCTGATCACGACCGGCCCGGTCGGTCCGTGGGTCAGGTCGGGGGCGGTGACCTCCTGGGCGCGCAGCTCGGGCTGGTCCTTGTCACGTGAGAGCTGGCCCTTGATCCGGACGATGTTGTCCTCGACGAGCAGCGTCGACGCGAGGGTGTAGGCGCTCGGGAAGAGGAGCACGTCGATGGCACCGTCGAGGTCCTCGAGCGTGATGGTCGCCCACGGGTCGCCCCGCTTGGTGATCTTCCGGGAGACCGAGGTGATGAGTCCGCTGACGGTGATCGTGGAGTTGTGCGGCCGGTCCTCGTCGAGCAGGAGCTGGCCGATGGTGCAGTCGGTGCCCTGGGAGAGGACGTGCTCGAGGCCGAGGAGCGGGTGGTCCGAGACGTAGAGCCCGAGCATCTCCCGCTCGTGGCCGAGGAGGGTCATCTTGTCCCAGTCGTCGATGTCGGGGATGGTCACGCTGACCCCGAACCCTGCGTCGTCGTCACCGTCGCCGAGACCGGCGAAGAGGGAGTCCTGCCCGATGGCCTCGTTCTTCTTGAGGTCGACGAACTGGTCGACGGCCGTCTCGTGGACGGCGGCCAGCGCGCGCCGCTTGTGCTTCATGTCGTCGAACGCCCCGGCCTTGATCAGCGACTCCACGACCCGCTTGTTGCAGACGAGGGCGGGGACCTTCTCCATGAAGTCGTTGAAGTCGGCGTAGCGGCCCTTCTCCTCGCGAGCGGCCACGATGCCGGCGACGACGTTGTGGCCGACGTTGCGGACCGCGGTGAGGCCGAAGCGGACGTCCTGGCCAACCGGGGTGAAGTTGGCGTGCGACTCGTTGACGTCGGGCGGGAGGACCTGGATCTTCATGCGACGGCACTCGTTGAGGTAGATCGCCATCTTGTCCTTGTCGTCCTTCACCGAGGTGAGGAGGGCGGCCATGTACTCCGTCGGGTAGTTGGCCTTGAGGTAGGCGGTCCAGTAGGTGATGACGCCGTAGGCGGCCGAGTGCGACTTGTTGAAGGCGTAGTCGGAGAAGGGGAGCAGGATCTCCCACAGCTTGTCGATGGCCTGCTGGGGGAAGCCACGCTCGAGCATGCCGGCCTGGAAGCCGGCGTACTGCTTGTCGAGCTCCTCCTTCTTCTTCTTGCCCATCGCGCGACGCAGGTTGTCGGCGGCACCGAGCGTGAAGCCGGCGAGCACCTGCGCGATCGCCATCACCTGCTCCTGGTAGACGATCAGGCCGTAGGTCTCCCCCAGGACCGGCTCGAGCGCCTCGGCGAGGGCCGGGTGGATCGGCTCGATCGGCTCGCGGCCGTTCTTGCGGCGGGCGTACTTGTTGTGGGAGTCGGCGCCCATCGGGCCGGGGCGGTAGAGGGCGCTGACGGCCGTGATGTCGGCGAAGGCGTCGGGCTGCAGGGAGCGCAGCAGCGAGCGCATGCCCGAGCCGTCGAGCTGGAAGACGCCCAGCGTGTCGCCGCGACCCATCAGCTCGTAGGTCGCGCGGTCCTCGAAGTCGAGCTCCTCCAGGACGACCTTCTCGCCCCGGTTGACCTCGATGTTGGCGATCGCGTCGTCGAGGATGCGGAGGTTGGACAGGCCGAGGAAGTCCATCTTGACCAGTCCGAGCGACTCGCACATCGGGTAGTCGAACTGGGTGATCACCGCGCCGTCCTGCGGGCGGGACATGATCGGGACGATGTCGATCAGCGGCTCGCTCGACATGATCACGCCGGCCGCGTGCACGCCCCAGTTGCGGATCTGCCCCTCGAGGCCGACCGCCGTCTCGTAGATCGTGCGGACGTCGGGGTCCTGGCCGTGCAGCGCGCGGAACTCCCCGCCGTCGTTGTAGCGCTTGTGGTCGGGGTTGAAGATGTCCTTGAGGGCGACGCCCTTGCCCATCACGTCGGCCGGGTAGGCCTTGGTGATCCGGTCGCCGATCGCGAAGCCGTGGTCGAGCACGCGAGCGGCGTCCTTGATGGCGGCCTTGGCCTTGAGCCGGCCGAACGTCGCGATCTGCGCGACCCGCTCGGCGCCGTACTTCTCGCTGACGTAGTGGATGACCTCACCGCGGCGGGCGTCGTCGAAGTCGATGTCGAAGTCGGGCATCGAGGGACGCTCGGGGTTGAGGAACCGCTCGAAGAACAGGCCGTGCTCGAGCGGGCACAGGTCGGTGATGCGCAGCGCGTAGGCCGCGATCGAGCCCGCACCCGAGCCACGACCGGGCCCGACGCGGATGCCGTTGTCCTTGGCCCAGTTGATGAAGTCGGCGACCACGAGGTAGTAGCCGCAGTAGCCCTTCTGCGAGATGACCGCGAGCTCCATCTCGACGCGGTCGCGGACCTCCTGGTCGAGCCGGTCGCCGGGGTAGCGGGCCTCGATGCCGCGCCAGACCTCCTTGCGGAACCACGACTCCTCGGTCTCGCCGGCGGGCACGTCGGCGCGGGCCATGTAGCCGCCGGTGGACTCGGTGAACTCGACCTCGCACCGCTCGGCGATGGCGAGGGTGTTGTCGCAGGCCTCGGGCATGCCGAACCGGTCGGCCCACAGCTCGCGCATCTCGGCGGCGGACTTGATGTAGTAGCCGCCGCCGTCGAACTTGAGCCGGTTGGTGTCGGAGAGCCGCTTGCCCGAGGCGACGCAGATGAGGGCGTCGTGGGCGGCCGCGTCCTCGGGGTTGTTGTAGTGGGAGTCGTTGGTGGCGATGGGCGGCAGGCCCATCTGCTTGCCGAGGCGGAGCAGGTCGTCGCGGACCCGCTTCTCGATGTCGATGCCGTGGTCCATCAGCTCGAGGAACACGTTGTCGCGGCCGAAGATCTCCTGGAGCTCGCCCGCCTCCCGCACCGCCTCGTCGTACTGGCCGAGGCGCAGGCGGGTCTGGATCGCACCGCTCGGGCAGCCGGTGCTGACGATCAGCCCCTTGCTGTGCTCGGCGAGGATCTCCTTGTCCATGCGGGGCTTGTAGAAGTAGCCCTCCATGCTCGAGCGCGACGACAACCGGAACAGGTTGTGCATGCCCTCGGTGTTCTCCGCCCACATGGTCATGTGGGTGTAGGCGCCGCCGCCGGCGACGTCGTTGCCGCCCTCCTCGGCGAGGTCACCCTGGCCCCAGCGCACGCGCCGGCGCTCGCCGCGCATGGTGCCGGGGGTGATGTAGGCCTCGATGCCGATGATCGGCTTCACGCCGTACTTCTTGGCCTTGCTGTAGAAGTCGTAGGCGCCGTGGAGGTTGCCGTGGTCGGTCATCGCGATGGCCGGCATGCCCAGCTCACTCGTGCGGGCGAAGAGGCCGTCGAGCAGCGACGCCCCGTCGAGCATCGAGTACTCGGTGTGCACGTGGAGGTGCACGAAGTTGTCCGCGGAGCTGGTGGAGGAGCCGGACGACATGGAGGAGACTTCCGCGCCTTTCGGGGTCGCTGACGGGGGCGTGCGTGAGGAGAGGTGCTGGCTGCGCAGCGGTGCATCCAGAAGGAGGGGGAAGAGCAGTCAGCCTACGTCAGTGTGCCCGGCCCCACCGACAGGACACGGCGCGCGGTCCGGACCTCCCGACGGGTCACGCTCACAGCCAGTCGATCGCGTGCCCGTGGCCGTGGCTCCAGGCGACGGGCACACCGTCGAGCGCGGTCACGAAGCGGCCCGGGGGGACCTCCCGGCTCCCCGTGACCGCGGGCAGGACCCGGCCCCCCTCGTTGCTGATCCAGCGGCAGCGGCCGGCTGCGACCAGGCGCGTCATCAGCTCGTGGAAGCGCACCCGGTCGGGCTCCTCCAGGTAGGCGATGACCGCCGAGTGGAGCACGACCGGGGTGCCGTGCCCGGCCGCCTGGTCCACGAGGTCCTCGACGTGGTCGAGGAGGTCGCCCTGCCGCACCGCGGGGGGCTCGCGGCGAGCGACGTCGACGGCGGCGCGCAGCCGCTGACGACGCTCGTCCTGCTCGGGCCAGACCAGGTTCTCCAGCCAGGCCATCGCGTCCTCGTCCGTCACGTCGAGCGGGTTGAGGTCCACGCCGCCGCGCCAGGCGACGTCGGGGTGGGCGGCCGGCACCGGCAGGGTGCCGGTGGCCCGGGCGGTGAGCAGCGGCCCGCCGCTCCCCCGCAGCGCGCCGGACGGCGGCCAGGCGTAGTCGTAGCGGTCGGGGAACAGGCACAGCCCGGCGCTGGCACCGACCTCGACCAGCGCGAGCGGTCCCTCGACGAGCCCGAGCACCGGGACGAGCGTGGCGAGGCGGCCCACCTCGTTGGTCTGGGTCGCTCGCGCCATGACGGTCGCGCGCACGGCCGGCTCCTGCTCAAGCAGCACCGTGCGGAGGGCGTCGTACGGCGCCGGGGCGGGCGCACCGTGCCAGCGGGCGGCGGCGAAGACCAGGTTGGGCTGGCGCTTGATCGGCGGGAAGGTCCCCAACCACGCCAGGACCTCCGCGTCCCCCGCGACGCCGAGCGCCCACTCCTCGAAGCACGGCGAGTCGCCCGCCGCATAGGTCGCGAAGTCGCGGTACTCGGTCACCACGTCGTCGTAGAGCAGCACCCGGTCATCATGCGGGCCACGCCCCGGATCGGGACAGTGACCGGCCGAGCCCCGTTGACCTCAGTGACGTGGGTCACATAGCGTTCCACCCAGTTGCATTTGTTTGGGTTCCATACAAACAAACTCCCCCCACCCCTCCCGAGAGGACCGACCCATGAGGAAACCGCTCAGCCTGATCACCTCCGGCCTGGCCGCCGGCGCCCTGCTCCTGACCGGCGCGACCTACGCGTCCGCAGGAACCGACGCCGCCGAAGCACCAGCCGCCAGCCCGTCCGCCGCCGCGCCCTACAAGGTGCTGGTCGTCGGCAAGACGCTCGGCTTCCGCCACTCCCACATCGACGAGACGACCAACGCCGTCATCGACCTCGGCGGGGAGCACGGCTTCACCGTCGACGTCTGGGACCCGCCGACCGCGAACTCGCCCGGCCAGCCCGGCCTGACCATGGCGACGACGCCCTTCACGTCGGCCGAGGACCTCAGCCAGTACGCCACGATCATCTTCGCGTCGAACGTCGACGGCACCAACAACCAGGACCCCGCTCGCCCCCGCACCCTCGACGACGCCGAGCTGGCGGCCTTCCAGGGCTACATCCGGGGCGGCGGCGGGTTCGTGGGCCTGCACGCCGCGACGGACGCCATGCACGCCGTGCCGTGGTACAGCGAGCTCACCGGCGGCAGCGCGCGCTTCGCCGGCCACCCCGCGCAGCAGACGGCCACCATGGTCGTGGAGAGCCCCAACCACCCGTCGACCACGATGCTGCCGAAGAAGTGGATCCGCTTCGACGAGTGGTACAACTTCACGTCCAACCCGCGTGAGGACGTGCACGTCCTGCTGACCCTCGACGAGAGCACCTACAACCCGGGCCGCGGCGCGATGGGTGCGGACCACCCGATCGCCTGGTGCCACAACTTCGAGGGCGGACGATCCTGGTACGAGGGCGCCGGCCACGTCGACCAGTCCTACGCCGACCCGACCTTCCTGGCGCACCTGCTCGGCGGCATCGAGTGGACCGCCGGTGTCGTGGAGGGCGGTGGCAACTGTGTGACCTTCCCGGAGGTCGAGGAGATCACCGCCGACCTCAGCGAGGGCGGCAACCGCAACGCCAAGCTCGGCGCGGACGTGGCCGAGGCCCTCGCCGCGGCCGAGGCTGCTGCCGAGGACGGTGACCACGCTGCTGCCGCGCACATCCTCAAGAAGGCCAAGGGCAAGGCGCACGGGCTCCAGGACGAGACCCTCGTCGAGAAGCTCGCCGACCTGGTCGACTGGCAGGGAGGCCTGGTCGGCTACTGACCGACCGACACCCAGCAGCACACCTCGACGACCGGCCGCGCCCACCCGGGCGTGGCCGGTCGTCCCGCGTCCGGGACGACCCGACGATCAGCGCGAGGCGTCGAGCGACTCGGTGATGATCACGTCGACGATGCGCGCCACCCGCTCCGGGCCCAGCTCGGGCACCACCCCGGCCACGCGCTCTGCGATCTCCGCCTCGCGCACGGGGTCGCGCTCGTCGGACGGCTTCACCGCCTGCACGGCCCGGGTCAGGGCCGTGCGACGCGCCAGCACGTCGCCCAGCACGAGGTCCACCTCGTCGATCAGGCCGCGCAGGAAGGTCAGCGGGTCGGCACCCGGCCAGGCCACGCGGATGTCGGGTGCGCGCTCCTCGTTGGCCGACCCGTCCGTGCGCTCGAGCTCGAGGCAGCCCCGGCTGCGGTAGAACGCGCGCGCCGGCGCGTTGGACTCGAAGACCCACAGGCAGAAGCCGCCCGGGCGCATCGACGCGACGAGGTCGAAGAGCGCGGTCCCGACGCCGTGACCCTGGTGGTCGGGGTGGACGTAGAGGTCGTCGAGCCAGGTCGCGGTCCAGCGCGCGTAGCCGGCCGGCTCGCCGCCGCGCTCGGCCACCCAGACGTCGTACGACGCCAGGTCCCAGCCGGCGACCCAGGCCCGCGCCTCGTGGTCGGGGTGCACCGGGGGCGGGAAGGCCTCACCCGCGCCGTGCCGTGCCGCGAGGTGGAGGTCGGCGACGACGGCGAGGTCCTCGACCGTCGCCGGGCGCAGGGTGAGCTCAGTGCTCATCTCGGATGACGTCGAGCGCGTGCGCGAGGTCGTCGGGGTAGGTGGACTCATAGCTGACGTGGTCGCCGGTCTCGGGGTGCTCGAAGCCCAGGCGCATCGCGTGCAGCCACTGCCGCTCCAGCCCCAGCCGCTTGGCCAGTGTGGGGTCGGCGCCATAGGTCAGGTCGCCCACGCAGGGGTGCTTGAGCGCGCTCATGTGCACCCGGATCTGGTGGGTGCGCCCCGTCTCGAGGTGCACCTCGAGCAGGCTGGCGAACCGGTGCGCCTCGAGCGTCTCGTAGTGGGTGACGCTGTGGCGGCCGTCGGCCATCACGGCGAACTTGTAGTCGTGGTGGGGGTGACGGCCGATCGGGGCGTCGACCGTGCCGGCGAGCGGGTCGGGGTGCCCCTGCACCAGGGCGTGGTAGGTCTTGTCGACCGTGCGGTGGCGGAACGCGTTCTTGAGCACGGAGTAGGCGTGCTCGGACTTCGCGATGACCATGACGCCGGAGGTGCCGACGTCGAGGCGCTGGACGATGCCCTCGCGCTCCTTGGCACCGCTCGTCGAGATCCGGAAGCCCGCGCCGGCGAGGTGCCCCACGACGGTCGGCCCGCGCCAGCCCGGCGAGGGGTGCACGGCGACGCCGACGGGCTTGTCGATGACCACGATGGCGTCGTCGTCGTGGATGATCCGGATCCCCTCGACGACCTCCGCCTTCACCTCGAGCGGGTCGTGCTCGGCCGGGATCGTCACGTCGAGCATGGAGCCGGCGTGGACCCGGTCGCTCTTGCCGACGGCGCCTCCGTCGACCTGCACGAGGCCCTGCGCGATCAGGTCGGCCGCCCGGGTGCGCGAGAAGCCGAACATCCGCGCCATCGCCGCGTCGACCCGCTCGCCGGCGAGACCGTCAGGGACGAAGACCGTGCGCTGCTCGGCGTGGGTGGTCACGCATCCTCGCGATCGGACCCGTGCCCGGAGTCGCGGGTGCCGTCGAGGGCGATGCCCCGGAAGGTCTGGAGGATGATCAGGCCCGCCGCGACGTTGATGCAGATGTCGGCGATGTTGAAGACGGGCCAGTTGGGAAGCATCAGGAAGTCGACGACGTGCCCGTGGAACGGCTCGGGCTCGCGCACGATCCGGTCGGTGAGGTTTCCGGCGACGCCGCCCAGCAGCAGGCCGAGCGCCAGCGCCCAGCCGGTGCTGACGATGCGGCGGCTCAGCCACAGCACCACCGCGACCGCCACCATCGCCAGGCACGTGAAGACGATGGTGAAGTCGGTGCCGGTGCTGAAGGCGGCGCCGGGGTTGAACGTCAGGTGGAGGGTGAACCAGTCACCGAGCACGGGGATGTCACCGTCGGCCAGCTCGGACAGCGCCCACTGCTTGCTGGCGAGGTCGAGGGCGTAGGCCACGAGGGCCACCGCCGCGAACACCAGCCGCGCGTCGACGCGGGGTCGGGACGGGACCTGGTCGGCCTCGTCGGCCTGGTCGCTGGGATTCAGCGACGCTCCTCGCGCTGCTTGCATGACATGCACAGTGTGGCATGCGGCACCGCCATCAACCGATTCTTGCCCACGGGGTTGCCGCAGGAGTCACAGACACCGTAGGAGCCGTCGTCGATGTGGGCCAGTGCCCGCTCGATCTGCTGCAGGGTGTCCCGCTCGCGGGCGAGCACGGTGAGCTCGTGGTCGCGCTCGAAGCTCGTCGCCCCCACGTCGGCCTGGTCGTGGCCGGCGCCGTCGCCGGCGTCGCGCATCAGACCGGCGAGCTCCTGCTCGGACTGCCCCACGATGGCCGTCAGCCGGTCGCGGTGCTCCTTGAGCTCCTTGACGACCTCGTTGAGCTCGGCCTTCGTCCAGGGGTCCTCACCCTCGAGCACCACGAGGGTTGCGGGAGTGGCCTTGCGTACCTTCTTCGCCGGCGCGGCCTTCGTGGCAGGCGTCGGAGCGGCTTTCGTCACGGGTGCAGCCTTCTTCGTAGGAGTGGCAGTGGTGGGCGCGGCCTTCTTCGCGGGACTGGCGGCCGCTGTCGTCGTGGGGGTCGTCTTCCTGGCCGCTGTCTTCTTGGCCGCCGTCTTCTTGGCGGCTGTCTTCTTCGCAGGGGCCTTCTTCGCGGGGCTCTTCGTCGCCGGGGCCTTGGTCGCCGCGGTCGTGGCCGGCGCCTTCTTCGCGGCAGCCTTCGTCGCAGGGGCCTTCTTCGCGGGTGCCTTCTTCGCGGGCGCCTGCTTCGCGGTGGCCTTGGCCGGGGGCGCCTTCTTCGCGGGCGCCTTCTTCGCGGTGGCCTTGGCCGCAGGGGTCTTGCTCGCGGGCGCCTTCGCGGCGGAGGTCTTCTTCGCGGAGGTCTTCTTCGCGGGCGCCTTCTTCGCGGGCGCCTTCTTCGCGGGCGCCTTCTTCGTGGCCTTCGCGGAGCTGCTCTTCTTCGCCGGCGGCCGGGTCTCAGCCGCACCGTCGGGGCTCGCGGCACGCTTGCGACCGATCACCCGCTTCGCAGCGGCGGCCGCGGTTCCGGCCAGGGACTTGCGCGTGGTGCCAGCCATCTCCGAGGGCCTCCAGCATGCATCAGGTGTGGCGGGAACCACACGGTGGCAGGGAGGCTAGCCGCTGCATCCTGACGAACCAACATCGGCTCGCCGAAATGCGAGAACGACCACCCCGAGGGGCGGTCGTTCTCGATGCCGGACTGGAGCGCCGGGTCAGTTCTCGTCGTCGCCGAGGACCGAGCGGAGGCGCTTGGGCGCGTTGCCGCTGTCGACCGGGGCCTGCGTCTCGCCGCCGCTGGAAAGAGCCTCCAGCTGCTGCGTGAAGTAGGTCTTCAGGCGGGAGCGGTACTCGCGCTCGAACTGGCGCAGGGTCTCGACGTCGCTGTTGAGCTTGTCGCGCTCCTTCTCCAGGTCGCCGAACATCTGCTGGCGGCGCTCGGCGGTCTCGGAGTCGAGCATCTGCGAACGCTGGCGGGCGTCAGCCTCCATGCGGTCGGCCTTGGTCTTGGCCTCGGACTCGACCCGCTCGGCCTTGGTGCGCGCGGCGCCGACGATGCGGTCGGCCTCGTTCTTGGCGTCCTCGACGAGCTCGTCGGCGTTGCGCGTGGCGATCTCGAGCAGGCGCGCGGCGGCGTTGGACGCCTCGGGCACCGTCTCGACGCGCATCGTCTGCACGGGCGCGGCAGCGGCCACGGGCGCCGGCGCGGCCCGCTGGGGCTCCGGCTCCGGCTCGGGCTCGGGCTCCGGCTCGGGCTGGGCGAACGACGTGGTCGCCGGGGCGGGCGCGGACGCGGCACCGGACTGCGCGGCCGACAGCTTGGCCCGCAGGTCGTCGTTCTCCTTGGTCAGCCGGGCGAGCTCGGCCTCGACCTCGTCGAGGAACTGGTCCACCTCGCCCATGTCGTAGCCCTCGCGGAGACGGACAGGCGTAAAGCGCTTGTTGCTCACGTCCTCAGGCGTCAGCGGCATGACCTCACCCAAACTTTCACGATCGATATCACGGTGGCTCTGCTGTCAGGAGACAATAGCGCCCGGGACGTCACCGGGCACAGTGACCCGTGTGACGGATGGTTCTAGAGGCCGAAGATGGTCGCGACCACGTTGAGCAGCAGCCATGCTCCCACCATCACCAGCAGGAAGCTCAGGTCGAGGGCGACCTGACCGATCCGCAACGGCGGGACGACGCGGCGCAGCGCCACGATCGGCGGGTCGGTGGCGGAGTAGACGCCTTCCAGGGCCACAAGCAGCGGGCCCTTGGGCTCCCACCGACGCGCGAACACCTGGACCCAGTCGACGATGAAGCGCACCCACAGCAGGCAGATGAAGATGAAGAGGACGTACCAGAGGATCGAACCGATGATCACCACGACTGAAAGTATGAGTCAGCTCTGGTTGAAGAAGCCGTCCTCGGCGATCCGCTGCTTGTCCTCGGCGGAGACCGCGACGTTGGGCGGCGACAGCAGGAAGACCTTGTTGGTCACCCGCTCGATCGAGCCTCGGGTCGCGAAGATGAGGCCGGCGGCGAAGTCGACGAGGCGCTTGGCGTCGTTGTCGTCCATCTCGCTGAGGTTCATGATCACGGGCGTGCCGTCGCGGTAGTTCTCACCGACGAGACGGGCCTCGTTGTAGTTGCGGGGGTGCAGGGTGGTGATGCGGCTCAACTCGGCCACGACTCCTGTCTGGACCGGTGCCGGACGACGGCGCTCGGCGAGGTCGGACACGGGGGCAGGGCGACGCTCGCCCACGGCAGGACGCTGGTCGACGGCGTCGTGGGTCGTGGTCTCGGTGTCGCCGTCGTAGTCGTCGTAGTGGCCGGTGTCCTCGAGCAGGCCGAGGTACTCGCCGATCTTGCGCATCGCGCCGCTCATGAGACTGTTCCTCCGCTAGACCTGGCACCCAGGACCGGGCACCTGTTGACTGTTGTGGACATTACTGGACCGTGGGCCTCTCACCGAGGACCGCGGAGCCGACACGCACGTGTGTCGCGCCATGGCGGATCGCCGCCTCGAGGTCGCCGCTCATCCCGGCCGACAGCACGGTCGCCCCGGGATGCTCGAGCAGGAACGACTCACGGACGCGGGCGAGCCTGGCGAAGGCCGCGTCCGGGTCCTCCCCCAGCGGCGCGACGGCCATCAGGCCGCGCAGCCGGAGCGGCCCGGCCTCCTCGACGCGCCGTGCCAGCCCGTCGAGGTCGTCGGGCGCCGCCCCGGAGCGGTTGCCGGCGCCGGGCGGGTCGAGGCTGACCTGGAGGAGCACGTCGACGTCGCGGCCCCGTGCGTGGGCGCCGCGGGAGAGTGGCCCGACGAGCTTGGCCCGGTCGACCGACTCCACCACGTCGGCGTAGGACGCGACGGCCGCGGCCTTGTTGGACTGGAGGCCGCCGATGAAGTGCCAGCGCAGCGCGAGGTCGGCGCACTCGGCGGCCTTGGCCTCGGCCTCCTGGTGACGGTTCTCCCCCACGTCGGTGACCCCGAGCCCGGCGAGCACACGGACGTCGGAGGCGGGGAAGAACTTGGTGACCACCACGAGGGAGACGTCGCCCTCCGGGCGTCCGGCCTCGGCGCAGGCGGTGTCGATGCGGCGGCGTACGACCTCGAGGTTGGCGGCGATGGCGTCCGCGCGCGCGGTCACGGGTGGCTCCAGATCACGCCGGCGAACCGGGTCGCCGCGTCGCCGTCTCGTCGGTAGGACGGCCAGGAGGTGTCCTCGCGCGTGCAGGTGTCGACCACGCGTACGTCGTCGACGCCCACACCGGCGAGCTGCGCGCGCACGCCCGCACCCAGGTCGAGCGCCGGTGTGCCCCACGACGTCGTGGACCGCGCCTCGGGGACGAGGGCGACCACTTCCTCCTGGAGGGCGGCGGGGACCTCGTAGCAGGCGCCGCACACGTGGGGGCCGATCCACGCGACGGCGGGGTCGCCCCCGTGCTCGCGCAGGCGGGCGACCGCTGCGGGCACGACGCCGGCGGCCAGGCCCGGGCGACCCGCGTGGACGGCCGCGATCCATCCGGTCGCGGGGTCGGCGAGCAGCACCGGGACGCAGTCGGCCGCACGGGCCGTCAACGCGACGCCGGGCCGCGAGGTGAAGAGCGCGTCGCACGACGGAGGCTCGGTGGAGCCGTGGTCGTCGACGAGAGCGGCGTCCGCCCCGTGCACCTGGTGCATCAGCACAGGCGTCGCGCCGGTCGCCTCGGCCAGGCGCCGCAGCGCCTCGGACCGCACGGCGGCACCGGCCGCGTCGCCGAGGCTCAGGGAGACGTCGGTGAAGGCGACCTCGATCACGAGGTCGCCTTCGAGCCGATCGCGATGACGGAGCAGCGTCACTTCAGGAAGTCAGGCACGTCGAGGTCGTCGTCGTCGAACTGCACCTGACGGGCCGGCCGCGACGGCGCGGGCTGCTGCGCCTGCTGGGCGGGCTGGGACGCGGGCTGCTGCGGGGCCGACGGGCGGCCGTCCTGCGCCGACGGGGCGAAGGTCGTCTGCGCCGGGGCGCTGGACTCGTTGCGCGACGGCGCCGGCGGCTTCGTGGCGAGCTGCTGTGCGGCTGCCCGGGTCTGCTCCTGCGTCTGCGCCGGCTGCCCCTGGCGCAGCACGTGGCCGTCGGGGCGGCGCTTGGGCATGCCGCCGTCGAAGCCGGCGGCGATGACCGTCACCTTGACCTCGTCGCCGAGCGCGTCGTCGATGGTGGCACCGAAGATGATGTTGGCCTCGGCGTGGGCGGCCTGCGAGACGAGCGCAGCCGCCTCGTTGATCTCGAAGAGGCCGAGGTCGGACCCGCCGGCGATGGAGAGCAGCACGCCGTGCGCGCCCTCGATGCTGGCCTCGAGGAGCGGGCTGGAGACGGCCATCTCGGCCGCCGCGACCGCCCGGTCCTCGCCGCGCGCCGAGCCGATGCCCATCAGGGCCGATCCGGCGTTGGCCATCACCGACTTCACGTCGGCGAAGTCGAGGTTGATCAGGCCGGGGGTCGTGATCAGGTCGGTGATGCCCGAGACGCCCTGCAGCAGCACCATGTCGGCCTGCTTGAAGGCGTCGAGGATCGACACGTTGCGGTCGGTGATCGACAGCAGCCGGTCGTTGGGGATGACGATGAGGGTGTCGACCTCCTCGCGGAGCTGGCTGATGCCCTCCTCCGCGGAGTTGGCGCGACGGCGACCCTCGAAGGCGAACGGGCGCGTCACCACGCCGATCGTCAGGGCGCCCAGCGAGCGGGCGATGCGAGCCACGACGGGCGCGCCGCCGGTGCCGGTGCCGCCGCCCTCGCCGGCGGTCACGAAGACCATGTCGGCGCCCTTGATGACCTCCTCGATCTCGTCGGCGTGGTCCTCGGCCGCCTTGGCGCCCACGTCGGGGTTGGCACCGGCGCCGAGGCCGCGGGTGAGCTCACGACCGATGTCGAGCTTGACGTCGGCGTCGCTCATCAGGAGTGCCTGGGCGTCGGTGTTGATCGCGATGAACTCGACGCCCTTGAGGCCGACCTCGATCATCCGGTTGACGGCGTTGACGCCGCCACCACCGATGCCCACGACCTTGATGATCGCCAGGTAGTTCTGCGCTGCTGCCACGGCTCCGGGGCCTTTCTCGAGTGGGTCTGTGTGAAGTCTCGGGGACGAGGGTGCTGCACCCTCCGCGGCTCTGCGGAACCCTAACCGTGAGCCTGAGGGTTATAGTTATGTCAACCTCGCCTTTCGCCAGACACTAGGCACCGGGCGGCGTGAATCGCCGCCGGACACGCCCACGCGGCGCGTGTCGGTGAAGAATTTCTGGCGCACCCGGCTCGGCGGGACGAGGCGCGGTGCGTCAGGGCGTGGTGTGTCAGGGAGTGGTGCGGTAGGTCGGGTTGCCGGGGACGCTGACGTCGTAGTAGGGCGCCCGCTGCGCGGCCAGCAGCTTGTCGACCACCTGGGCCTTCAGCTCCGACTCCTCCGCGCTCCCCCACAGGACCTCGCGCTGGTCGCGCATGACGAGGGTGATCTGGTCGACGGTGGCGACCTCGACGTGGTCGACCCGGGTCGCCAGGTCGTCGGGCAGGGCGCTCACCACGGTGGCCGCCTCGCGCAGCGCGTCGGTGCCGGCTTCGGTCCCGGGACGCACGCGCGGCATGCCCCGGGGGACGGTCTCGTAGTCGCGGAAGACCACGCCGTCGGCGTCGAGGCCGCGGAGCCGGCCGGCCAGCTCCACCACCGCCACCGCGGTGCGCTCGACCACCGAGATCCGCACGCTGTCGGGCCAGGTGCGGGTGACGTCGACGGACGCCACCTCGGCGAGCGCGCCGACGCGTGCGTCGGCACGGTCGAGGTCGACGAGGGCGAGCTGGTCGCCCAGGGGGACGTCGGCGACCTCACGGACCCGGCCGTCGCTCAGCAGGCTGTTGCCGACGACCTCGACCCGCTTGACCTGCAGCCTGGTGGAGAAGAAGACGAGGTGGACCGACGTGGCGATCAGCGCCACGACGAGCAGCAGCGCCACGACGTAGCGCAGCGACAACCAGCGACGGGCCCACTGCCGTCGGGCGAAGCGGCGGCGCGTGCGGCGCGCCGACCTGGCCTGACGCCCTGCCTGCTTGTCCGCCTGGCTGCTGGTCTGCTGACCCGTCTGCTGCCCCGTCTGCTGCCCCGTCCGCTCGCCGGCCGGACGCTCGTCCGGCCGACCACTGCTCGCCTCGGCGGTGCCTGCCTCGCCGTGCGCGTCGCGGCCGGTGCCGGTGCTGGTGCTGGTGAGGCTGCCCGGGTCGCGTGGGCCCGGCCCCGGCACCTCGCGATCCACTCAGCCACCCCCGAGCAGGTCGAGCACCCGCGGCCCGACGCCGGTGATGTCGCCCGCGCCGAGGGTGATGACCAGGTCGCCGGGGCGCGCACGCTCGGCGAGGGCCTGGGCGGCGGCGCCCAGCCCGTCGACGTAGGTCACGTGCTGGACCGGCAGGGGCACGGCGTCAGCGACGAGCAGTCCGGTGACCTCCGGATCGGGGTCCTCGCGGGCGACGTAGACGTCGAGCACGACGACCTCGTCGGCGGCGCCGAGCTCGCGGCCCATCGCCTCGCCGAAGATGCGGGTGCGCGAGACGAGGTGGGGCTGGAAGGCGGCGACGACGCGGCCGTCGCCGGCGAGCGCGCGCGCCGCCTCGAGGTCACCGCGGATCTCGACGGGGTGGTGGGCGTAGGAGTCGTAGACGCGTACCCCGCCCACCTCGCCCTTGAGCTCCATCCGTCGGCCCGTCCCCGTGAAGCCGCCCAGGCCCTCGGCGAGGGCGTCGGCGGGCAGGCCGAGGCGCAGGCCCATGGCCAGCGCGGCCACCGCGTCGAGGACGTAGTGGCGACCGGGGATGCGCAGCCGCAGCTCACCGAGGTCGTCGTCGCCGCGGGTGACGCGGCACGTCGACGTGGAGCCGGCGAGCGTCAGGTCGTGGATGCGCACGTCGGCGGCGGACGACTCCCCCACCGTCACGACGTCGAGGCCGCGCGCGCGGGCCAGCTCCGCGAGCCGGGCGGCGCCGGGGTCGTCGACCACGCAGACGAGGAAGCCGTCGCGGTCGATCGTGTCGGCGAAGTCCTCGAAGGCACGGTGGTAGGCCTCCTCGGTGCCCCAGTTGTCGAGGTGGTCGGCCTCGACGTTGGTGACGATCGCCGCGTGGGGCCGGTAGTGCAGGAAGGCGCCGTCGCTCTCGTCGGCCTCGGCGACGAACAGGTCGTCGGCCCCGGCGTCGGCGTTGCGGCCGGTGGCGGTCAGCACGCCCCCGACGGCGTACGACGGATCGACGCCGGCCGCGAGCAGCGCGGAGGTGAGCAGCCCCGTTGTCGTCGTCTTGCCGTGGGTGCCGGCCACGGCGAGGACGCGGGAGCCGGCCATCACGGCGGCGAGCCCGGCCGAGCGGGGCAGGATCCGCAGGCCTCGGCGGCGGGCCTCGAGGACCTCGGGGTTGTCCTCACGTGCCGCGGTCGTCACCACGAGCGTGTCCGCGTCACCGACGCGGGCGGCGTCGTAGCCGAGGTGGCACGTCACGCCGAGCTCGCGCAGGGCGGGCAGGAACGGCGTGTCGTGGTCGTCGCTGCCGGTGACCGCGATGCCGCGCCGCGCCATGATGCGGGCGATCGCGGAGATGCCCGCGCCGCCGATGCCGACGCAGTGCACCCGTCCGAGCTCGGCGGCGGGCAGCACCTCGTCGGGGACCGGGATCCTCACGGGCGTGCGCCCCCTGCGTCGAGGACGAGCCGGGCCAGCTTCTCGTCCGCGTCGAGCGGGATGACGCCGGTGGCCGCGGCTCCCATGGCGGCGAGCCGCTCGGGGTCGTGGAGCAGCCCGGGCACGCTGGCCGCGACCCACTCGGGCGTCAGCGCGGCGTCGGAGACGAGCAGCCCGCCGCCGGCGTCGACGACGGGGCGGGCGTTGAGCGCCTGCTCGCCGTTGCCGATCGGCAGCGGCACGTAGATCGCCGGCAGCCCGACGCCGGAGACCTCGGTGACGGTGTTGCTGCCGGAGCGGCACAGCACCGCGTCGGCGGCGGCGTAGGCCAGGTCCATCCGGTCGACGTAGTTGAGCGCGACGTAGGGCACCTCGCTCGCCGCGATGGTGACCTCGTGCTTGGGCCCGACGACGTGCAGCACCTGCACGCCGGCCGCGGCGAGGGCGGGCGCCGCCCCGGAGACGGCGGCGTTGATCCGCGCCGCCCCCTGCGAGCCGCCGGTCACCAGGAGCGTGGGCAGGTCGTCGCGCAGGCCGAAGGTGGCGAGCGCCTCGGCCCGCAGCGCTCCCCGGTCCATCGTCGAGATGAGCCGGCGGACGGGCAGGCCGGTGCAGACGGCGCGCGGCAGGTCGGTGCCGGGGAAGCTGGTCGCGACGTGCGTGGTCATGCGGGCGCCGAGCTTGTTGGCGATGCCGGGGATCGCGTTGCCCTCGTGGACGACGATCGGCACGCCGCGCTTGCGGGCGGCGAGGTAGGCCGGGACGGAGACGTAGCCGCCGAACCCGACGACCACGTCGGGACGCACCCGGTCGACCACCTCGAGGGCGGCGGCGCGCGCGGCGCGCAGGCGGGTCGGCGTACGGAGCAGGTCGGGGCCGGGTCGGCGCGGGAGCGGGACGCGCGGCACGATCTCGAGCGGCAGCCCGGCCTCGGGGACGAGCCGGGCCTCGAGCCCCTCGCGGGTGCCGAGGCAGGTGATCTGGGTCGACGGGTCGAGCCGGCGCAGGGCGTCGGCGGTGGCGAGCAGGGGCGAGGTGTGGCCGGCGGAGCCGCCGCCGGCGAGGAGAACGCGCATCGGGGGCAAATCTAGCGAGCGCGACCCGCGGACAGACCGGCGGAGCGGTTGCGTCGGCGTGCCGCCAGCGCGGCCGCCGCCTCGGGCTCGCGGCGCGCGAAGCCGATCACGAGGCCGAGGGCCACGAGCGAGGGCAGCAGGGCCGATCCGCCGTAGGACACGATCGGGAGCGGGATGCCGATGACCGGCAGGACGGCGAGCACCATGCCGACGTTGATCATCATCTGGCCGAGCAGCCACACCACGATGCCGAAGGTGGCGTAGCGGACGAACGGGTCCTCGGTGCTGAGCGCGACCCGGACGGCGGCGTAGGCGATGGTGAAGAAGAGCCCGATGACGAGCAGGGTGCCGACGAGGCCGAGCTCCTCGCCGAGCACGGCGAAGATGAAGTCGGTGTGCGCCTCGGGCAGGTCGCCCCACTTCTGGGTCGAGGCACCGATGCCCTGGCCGAACCAGCCGCCGCTCGACAGGGCGTAGAGCCCGTGGGCGGGCTGCCAGCCCGCGTCGGTGTAGTCCTTGAACGGGTCGGTGAAGTGGGTGATCCGCTCGAGCCGCTCCGGGTCGGTGGCGGCCAGCGCGACGGCGGCCACGCCGAGCACGGACAGGCTGAGCCCGAAGAGCCGCAGGGGCGCGCCGACCACCCAGAGCATCCCGAGGAGGATCGCCGCCAGCACCATCGCGGTGCCGAGGTCGCGGCCGACCAGCACGAGGCCGATGACGGCGAAGAGCCCGGGCACGACCGGCACCAGCAGGTGGTGCAGCTCGCGCAGGCGGCGCTCCTTGTGGGCGTAGATGTTGGCGGCCCACAGCACGATCGCGAGCTTGGCGATCTCGGCGGGCTGGATGTTGACCGGGCCGAGGGCGAGCCAGTTCTTGTTGCCGTTGATGAGCACGCCGAACTGGGCGACGAGGCCGAGCAGCACCAGGGCGACCAGGAAGCCGGGGTAGGCGAGCCGGCGGACGTGCCGCACGGGGATCCGGGACGCCACCCAGGCGGCGGGGACCCCGAGGACCACCCAGAGCAGCTGCCGCTTCACCACGGCGTAGGAGTCGTCGTAGGTGAGGTAGGACCGCACGCTGGACGCGCTGAGCACCATGATCACGCCGATGGTGAGCAGCAGCGCCGACGACCCGAGCAGGAGGTAGTAGGACGCGAGCGGCTTGTCGAGCGCGTCGCGGACCGACCGCCACCCCGCGACGAGCCCCGACCCCAGCGGCGGACGTCCGGCCGCGGTCGAGCCGTCACCCTGCTCGGGCTGCGGGTCGAGGGACGGGCCCGGGCCGGCGTCCAGCCCGACTCCTCCGGGGTTGACGGTGGTCATCGTCGCGGCTCCCCTCGGGTCGGTGGCTGCTAGTCGCTGTCGGGCTGGTCGGGCTGGTCGGTGCGGGCGATGTGTGCGTGGACGGCGGCCGCGAACGCGTCGCCGCGGGCGCCGTAGTTGGCGAACATGTCCATGGAGGCGCACCCCGGCGCCAGCAACACCGTGTCACCGGACCTGGCGAGCCCGGCGGCCGCGTCGACCACGCGCTCCATCGGGTCCCCAGTCTCGTCGGCCCCCACATCGATGACCGGCACATCGGGCGCGTGTCGCGAAAGTGCGTCGGCCACGACCTGGCGGTCCCGGCCCAGCAGCACGACGCCGCGCAGGCGGCCTCGGACCGCGATGACGAGGTCGTCGAAGCGGGCGCCCTTGGCGAGCCCGCCCGCGATCCAGACGACGTCGTCGTAGGCGGACAGCGAGGACTGCGCGGCGTGGGGGTTGGTGGCCTTGGAGTCGTCGATCCACGTGACGCCGGCGGCCTCCGCGACGTGGGCGATGCGGTGGCCGTCGGGGCGGAAGGCGCGCAGTCCGTCGCGCACCGCCTGCTGGCTGACGCCGTGGGCGCGGGCCAGCGCGGCGGCGGCCAGGGCGTTGGCGACGAAGTGGGGGGCGGGCGAGGCGAGGTCGCCCAGCGTGCAGAGCTCGGCGGCGCTGGTCGCACGCTCCTCGATGAACGCGCGGTCGACGAGGAGGTCCTCGACGACTCCGAGGCTGCCGGGCGAGGGCGTGCCGAGCGTGAACCCGACGGCCCGCGCGCCCTCGACGACGTCGGCCTCGCGGACCATGTCCTCGGTGGCGGGGTCGGCGAGGTTGTAGACGCACGCACGCTGCACGCCCTCGTAGACGCGCGCCTTGTCGGCGGCGTAGACCTCCATGCCCGTCCGGGCGCCCGGCTCGACGCCCGCGCCCGGCTCGTCGTCGTACCAGTCGAGGTGGTCCTCGGCGATGTTGAGGACGACGGCCGACTCGGCCGACATCGAGCGGGTGTAGTGGAGCTGGAAGCTGGAGAGCTCGACGGCCAGGACGTCGTAGGGCTCGGGGTCCATCACGGCCTCGACGATCGGGCGCCCGACGTTGCCGACCGCGACGGCGCGGAGGCCGGCGGCGACGAGGATCGACTCCAGCATCTGCACCGTCGTGGTCTTGCCGTTGGTGCCGGTGACGGCGAGCCACGGCGCCGGGTCCTCGGGGTCGCGCAGGCGCCACGCCAGCTCGACCTCGCCCCACACCGGGATGCCGCGCTCGACCGCCTGCGCCAGGAGCGGGGCGGTCGGCTTCCAGCCCGGCGAGGTGACCACGAGGTCGACGTCGTCGGGCAGCACGGCGGTCGCGCCCGGCTCCAGCCGGACGGTCGCGCCCAGCGTCTCGAGGAGCTGCGCCTTCTCGGCCTTCTCCTCGCTGGTGGACTCGTCGAGCGCCGTCACCTGCGCGCCGAGGAAGAGCAGGTTGTCGGCGGCGGCGAAGCCGGACACCCCGAACCCGGCGACGACGACGCGTACGCCGGACCAGTCGCTGGTGCGGCCGAGCTGCTCGATGTCAGGTGTCATCGTGGCGTGGTCATCCGATCCCGGCGACCCACTCGGCGTAGAAGATGCCGAGGCCGGTGGCGACGGCCAGGCCGGTGACGATCCAGAAGCGGATCACGATCGTCACCTGCTCCCAGCCGAGCATCTCGAAGTGGTGGTGCAACGGCGTCATCCGGAAGACGCGGTGACCCGCCTGGACCTTGAAGATGCTGCGGAACAGCCCGCTCGCACGGCTGGCCTTGAAGACGGAGACCTGGATCATCACCGAGAGCGTGATGACCACGAAGAGGCCGCCGATGATCAGCAGCAGCAGCTCGGTGCGGGTCATGATCGCGAAGCCGGCCATCGCACCACCCAGGGCGAGGGACCCGGTGTCGCCGAGGATGATCTGCGCCGGCGACGCGTTCCACCAGAGGAACCCGAAGCAGGCACCGGTGAGGGCGGCGGCCACGACCGCCAGGTCGAGCGGGTCGCGGACCTCGTAGCACTTGGGCCCGGCCTCGAGCGCGCACGACTGGCTGTTCTGCCAGATGTTCACCAGCGTGTAGGCGGCGAAGATCAGGATCGACGCTCCGGTCGCCAGGCCGTCGAGGCCGTCGGCGAGGTTCACCGCGTTGCTGAAGCCGGTCACGATGAACCAGATCAGCAGCAGGACCAGCACGGCGGGCAACGCGAACCGCTCGTAGTCGCGGATGAACGAGATGTGGTCCGACGCCGGACGCCAGCCGCGCTCGTCCTCCAGCGCGGGCGAGAGCGCCAGGACGCCGAAGATGATCGCGACGACCGTCTGGCCGATCATCTTGGCGCGGCTGCGCAGGCCGGTGCTGTGCTGGCGACTCACCTTGAGGAAGTCGTCGAGGAAGCCGACCCCGCCGAGCCCGACGAGCAGGAAGAGCAGCAGCAGCGCCGAGGCGGTCGGGGCCTGACCGGTGATCAGCTTGGCGGCGAAGTAGCCGACGACGGTCGCGAGCACGACCACGGCGCCGCCCATCGTCGGCGTGCCGCGCTTGATGTGGTGGGTGGTGGGTCCGTCGTCGCGGATCGGCTGGCCGAATCCCTGCCGCGTGAAGAACCTGATCGCGTAGCGCGTGCCGAGTAGGGAGATGAGCAGGGAGAGGCCTCCTCCGAACAGGATGGCTCTCATGCGGTGCTTCCTTCCTTGCCGCAACCGATGAGGTCGTCGGCGATCAGTTCGAGCGCCGCCCCCCGTGATGCCTTCACCAGGACGACATCAGCAGCCGAGACATTGTGCCGCAGCCAGTCGGCCGCCTCGTCACGCCCCGCTGTGGTGGTGCTCACTCCCCCACCTCCGACGGACGCGAACCCCTCGGCGATCCCGGCCGCCTCGTCGCCGACGACCAGCAGCACGTCGACCCCGACGCGGGCGGCGTAGTCCCCGACCGATCGGTGGGCCTGGGCTGCTCCGTCGCCGAGCTCGAGCATCTCGCCCAGCACGGCGACCGTACGTCGTCCCGTGTCGGCGCCGATGCCCGCGAGGGTCTCGAGCGCGGCCCGCATCGACTCGGGGTTGGCGTTGTAGGCGTCGTTGAGCACGACGAGACCGTCGGAGCGCTCGGTCAGCTCCATCCGCCAGCGGCTGGCCGGCACGGCGTCGGCGAGGGAGTCGGCGACGGTGTCGAGGTCGAGCCCGGCCGCGAGGGCCATCGCGGCGGCCGCGGCGGCGTTGCGCCACTGGAAGGCGCCGACCTGGCCGAGGTGGACGGTCGCGCCGGAGCCGCGGTGGGCCAGCTCGAAGGACTGCCGGCCCAGCTCGTCGGTGGTGACCTCGCTGACGGCGACGTCGGGGACTCGGCCGTCGGCGGCTTCGCCGAAGGTGACGACCTGCGCGGTCGTGCGGGTCGCCATGGCGGCGACCAGCGCGTCGTCGGCGTTGAGCACGGCGGTGCCGTCGGCGGGCAGCGCCTCGACGATCTCCCCCTTGGCCGCTGCGATCGCCTCGCGGCTGCCGAACTCGCCGATGTGGGCGGTGCCGACGTTGAGCACGGCGGCGACGCGCGGCGGGGCGATCGCGCACAGGTCGGCGATGTGGCCGACCCCCCGTGCGCCCATCTCGACCACGAGGTAGCGGGTGTCGGGGGTCGCGCGCAGCACCGTCAGCGGCACGCCGAGCTCGTTGTTGAAGTTGCCACGCGTGGCGATCGTCGGCCCGGCCTCCGAGAGCAGGTGGGCCAGGTAGTCCTTGGTGCCGGTCTTGCCCTGCGAGCCGGTCATCGCGAGCACCACGGCGTCAGGCAGCCGGTCGACGACGTGGCGGGCGAGCAGACCGAGTGCTGCGACCGTGTCGTCGACCACGACGGTGGGCAGCTCGGTGGGTCGGCTGCCCAGCACGGCGGCCGCACCGGCCGCACCGGCGGCCGCGGCCAGGTCGTGGCCGTCGACGCGCTCGCCGGCGATCGCCACGAACAGCCCACCCTCCTCCGGCGTCCGGGTGTCGACGAACGCGCCACCGCTGACGACCGCCCGGCCGTGGGCGGTGCCGCCGACGACGGCGGCGATCTCGTCGAGGGTCATCTCGATCATGCGTCGCCTCCGGTCCGGCCGGCGCCGTCGTGCCCGGCAGCGAGGGCGCGGACCTCCTCGGCTGCGACCACGCGGTCGTCGAACGGGTGCACCACGTCGCCGACCTCCTGCCCTGACTCGTGACCCTTGCCGGCGATGAGCACGACGTCGCCGGGGCGCGCGCGGCGCAGGGCCTCGCGGATCGCCAGCCGCCGGTCGCCGATCTCCACGACCTCCGCCGGACCGCGTACGCCGGCCAGGACGGCGGCGCGGATCGACCCGGGGTCCTCGGTGCGGGGGTTGTCGTCGGTGACCACCACGACGTCGGCGAGCCGCGCGGCGATCTCGCCCATCACCGGACGCTTCACGGTGTCGCGGTCGCCGCCGGCGCCCACCACCACGACCACCTGGCCGTCGGTGAGCGGCCGCAGGGTGGCGAGCACGGCCTCGAGGGCGTCGGGCTTGTGGGCGTAGTCGACGACCACGGTGAAGTCCTGGCCGACCGACACCTGCTCCAGCCGTCCCGGCACCCCGCCCACGCGGGCGATGCCGTCGGCTACCTGTCGGGGGTCGAGTCCGGCGAGCGCCGCCGAGGCGATCGCGGCCAGCGCGTTGGAGACGTTGAACTCTCCCGGCACATGGACCTGTGCGGGCAGCTCGACGCCGGGCCCCAGGACCGTGAACGTCGCGCCACCCGCCGTGAGGTCGACGTCCACCGCGCGCCAGTCGGCGTCGGCGCCGCGGGAGGAGTAGGTCGACATCGGGATGCCCGCGACGTCGAGCAGACGGCGGCCGAACTCGTCGTCGACGTTGGTCAGGCCGACCCGCGCCCGCTCAGGCGTGAAGAGCCCGGCCTTCGCGGCGAAGTAGTCGTCGAGGTCGGCGTGGAAGTCGAGGTGGTCCCGGCCGAGGTTGAGGAAGGTCGCGACGTCGAAGACGACGCCGTCGACCCGCCCCAGCACGAGGGCGTGGCTGGAGACCTCCATCGCGCACGTGTCGACGCCGCGCTCGCGCATCACCGCGAAGAGCCCGTGCAGGTCCGGCGCCTCGGGCGTGGTGAGCTGCGTCTTGACGTCCTCCCCCGCGATCCTGGTGCCGACGGTGCCGATGACGGCCGAGGTGACCCCGGCCTCGGTGAGGCCCTGCTCCAGGACCCGGGTGGTGGTGGTCTTGCCCTGGGTGCCCGTGACGCCGATGACGCGCAGGCCCGTCGCCGGGTCGCCGTAGATCCGGGCCGCGAGGCGACCGAGCACGCGACGGGGGTCGGGCACCACGACGGCCGGCGTGCCGCCCGGCAGGCGGTCGAGGCCGGCGGGGTCGGTCAGCACGACGACCGCGCCCGCCGCCAGTGCCTGCGCGGCGAAGTCCGCGCCGTGGGCGCGTGCGCCCGGCAGCGCGGCGTACAGGTCACCCGGGCGGACGCGTGCGGTGCTCAGCGAGATCCCGGAGACGTCGACGTCGAGGTCGCCGTGGACGGCCACCTCGGTGGTCTCCGAGAGCCAGTGGGCGAGGCCGGCAGCAGGGGTCGACGGGGACTGCTGCGGCCGCGTCGCACTCCCAGGCTCCTGCACCGGCCGAGCGTATCGAGTCACCACTCGACGGGCAGGCGCGACGGGGTGCCGTTGGTCGGCTCGACGCCGTAGCGGCCCAGCACGTAGCCCATGATCCGCGAGAAGACCGGACCGGCGATGGAGCCACCGCCCCCGTCGACCTTGGGCGCGTGGACGACGACGTAGACGGTGAAGCGGGCGTCGTCGGCGGGCGCGAAGCCGCCGAAGGACACCGAGGTGCTGCCGTCGTAGCCCGTGCCGTCGCTGGCGACGCGCTGGGCGGTGCCGGTCTTGCCCGCGACGAGGTAGCCGGGCACCTGGGCGGCCGGCGCGACGCCGTCCTCGGGGTCGACGACCTTCTCCATCATCCGTGCGGTCGCGCGCGCCGCCTGCTTGCTCACCACGCGTGTGCGGGTGGCGACGTCGGTGCCGACGGTCACGCCGTCGTCGGTGACCGCGGAGCCGGCGATCAGGCTGGGCGAGACCCGCACGCCCCCGTTGGCGATCGTGTTGACGGCGGCGGCCATCTGCGCGACGTTGACCGACAGGGACTGGCCGAAGGCCACGCGGTCCTTGGTCTGCGAGGTCATCGCCTCGCCCGGGGTCAGGATGCCGGGGGTCTCGCCGCGCACACCGATGTCGGTGCGCTGGCCGAGGCCGAACCTCTGCAGGTAGCCCACCAGCTCCACCGGCGAGAACGCGTCGGCGGCGAGCACGGTGCCGATGTTGGACGACTTGGCGATGATGCCCGCCAGCGTCAGCCGGATGTTGCCGTGGTCGAACCAGTCGCCGATGACCCGGTCCTGGCGCGCCAGGTTGGGCGGCACCTTGAACCGCTGGCGCGGGAACGCCTTGCCGGCGTCGATGAGCGCCGCCGCGGTCAGCACCTTCTCGACCGAGCCGGGCTCGTAGGTGTCGCTCATCGCCCGCGAGCCGAGGTCGTCCTCCGACTTCGCCTCGGTCGGGGCGTTGGCGTCGAAGGTGGGCACGTCGGCGAGCGCGAGGATCTCACCGGTGCGGGTGTCCATCACGATCGCGGCGCCGCTGACGGCGCGGTACTGCCGCACCGACTGCGCGAGGACCTTCTGGGTGAACCACTGGAGGTCGCGGTCGATGGTCGTGCGCAGCGGCGCGCCGTTCTTCGCGGCCTTGAGGGTGCTCTCCCGCAGCGGGATCCGGACGCTCTTGCCGGAGGTGGACTGCCACGTGGCCTCGCCGTCGACGCCGGCCAGCTGCTCGTCGAAGGTGCGCTCGAAGCCGCCGAGCGGCTCGTCGGTGCCCATGTAGCCGAGGAGGTTGGCCGCGACGTCGCCGGAGGGGTAGGAGCGGATCGGGTCGTCCCGGAGGCTGATCCCCTCGAATCCCGCGGCATCCACCTCGGTCAGGGTGTCGCCGGCCAGGGTGCTCGGCACCCGCCGGGCGATGTACTCGAACTGGCTGCCCTCCTTGCGCCCGCGGAGCGCCGTGAGGGTCTTGAAGTAGTCGACCGAGAGCCGCTCCGAGAGCAGGCGCGCGAGCTCGGGCGCGCGATCGGCGGTCAGCACCGGGTTGGCGACGACCATCTTGCCCTTGACGGAGTCGGCGAGGGGCACGCCGTTGCGGTCGAGGATGTCGCCCCGCTCGGCCTCCAGCGGCACCCGCGCCGCGCCCTCGGCCGCCGCGCGGACGGCGTAGGAGCGCGGGTCGACACCCTGGAGCTGCACGAGCCGGGCGCCGAAGAAGGAGAGGACCATCGCGATGAGGACGAACCCGATGCGCAGTCGCAGCATCGGTGCGCCGCGTGAGGCGCCGCGCTTGCCACTGCCGGTGGCGCGGGTGCTCGGCACTGGTCTCCCTCGCTTCCGGGCGGCCCCCTCCTGGGGCCGACCTGCTCGACAAATCTAGGTGGGCGTGGCCGCGGATCGGCGCGACCGCGCCGTCAGCGGTTGCGGTTCTTCCGCGGCTCGGCGCCCGTCGCCCCGGGGTCCGTCGCCGCCTGCTCCTCGACCGTCGGCGCGGCCGGCACCTCGACCACGATCGGGTCCGGCGCCAGGGCCGCAGGCATGATCGGCGCGGGCGGCTGCAGCTGGATGGCGTTCTCCCGGGTGGCCGGCGTCCGGACGCCGGTGGTCTTGCCCGTCTCGAGGTCGAGGAACACCGGCGCCGACGGGATGACCATGCCCATCGCCTGCGCCTCGGTGGCCACCCGCTGCGGGTTGCGGAGCTCGTCGAGCTCCATCCGCAGCGTCTGCTCACGCGCGGCGAGCGTGTCGGCCTCGGCCTCGAGCGCGGACGCCGTGAACGAGGCCTGCTGCATCGAGGTGTTGAAGAGCAGGAGCCCGACGATGCCTCCGACGAGGACCAGGCTCACCAGCGTCATGAAGGGCACGCGCGGAGCGCGCGTCCGCACCCGCGGCACCACGGTGAGACGCGCCTTGTCGACCGCCTCCTGGGCGATCCGCGTGACCCGGGTGCGGGGTTGCAGGGCGGGGCTGCTCATCGGGCGACTCCTGGGGAAGAGGGAGTGGACGGGAGGACGCGCTCCACGGCGCGGAGGCGGACGGAGGCTGCCCGGGGGTTCTCGGCGATCTCGTGCTCGTCGGCCTGCTCGGCACCCCGGGTGACGAGCCGCAGGGCGGGCTCGGCCCCCTCGGGCACGAACGGGAGGTCGGGCGGCACGTCGAGCCGGGTGGCGTCGGCGAACGCCCGCTTCACCAGGCGGTCCTCCAGCGAGTGGTAGGACTCCACGACCACGCGCCCGCCGACCCCGATGGCCTCGATGGAGGCCGGGATCGCCCGGCGCAGCACGGCGAGCTCGTCGTTGACCGCCATCCGCAGCGCCTGGAAGGTGCGCTTGGCCGGGTGGCCGCCCGTACGTCGCGCCGGCGCCGGGATCGTCGCGTAGAGCAGCTCGACGAGGTCCTTGCTGGTGGTGAAGGGCGTGGTCTCGCGGCGGCGGACGACCTCGCGGGCGATCCTGCTGGCGAACTTCTCCTCGCCGTACTCCCGCAGGATGCGCGTGAGCTCCTGGGCGGTGGCGGTGTTGAGCAGGTCGGCCGCCGTGCGGCCGGTCGTCGGGTCCATCCGCATGTCGAGCGGTGCGTCCTCGGCGTAGGCGAAGCCGCGGTCACGCACGTCGAGCTGCATCGAGGAGACGCCGAGGTCGAAGAAGACGGCGTCGACGTGGTCGAGACCGAGGGACCCGAGCACCTCCGGCAGCTCGTCGTAGACCGCGTGGACGGCGAGGAAGCGGTCGCCGTGCGCCGCGAGCCGCTCGCGGGACATCTCGAGCGCGGTCGGGTCGCGGTCGATGCCGATGACCCGGACCTGCGGGAGGCGCTCGAGGACCGCCTCGCTGTGCCCGCCGAGGCCGAGCGTGCAGTCGACGTACACGGAGCCGGGGGCCTCGAGCGCAGGGCTCAGCAGGGCGACGACCCGGTCGAGGAGCACCGGGGCGTGGCGGGGAGTCGTCATCTGCTCAGCCCTGGGAGCCCAGGTGGGTCAGCAGCAGCAGGGCGAGGGCCAGGCCGCACGCCGTGGCGGCCGAGAACGCGATCAGGGCAGCCGCCTCGCGCGCCTGGTCGCGCACCCGCAGCGGCGCGGATGCCGGCGTGCGCCCCAAGGGCTGGGTGGTGCTCATGGTCTCGACCCCACTGGTTGCTGTGCTCGTGACGTGCTCGGCTGGTGCTGGTTGGCGGTGCGGCTGACACTCCCCGCCAGGTGGCACGGGGCGAGCCGCCGCACCAGGTCCCTGCCCGCTCCCTGGAAGGGGAAGGCCCTCTGGTGCCGGGGAAGTGCCCCAGATGGCCACGCGAGGGAGCGGGCTCGAGACCTGGTGATACGGGTCGCGATGTCAGCTGTGGAGTTGGGTTTTGTGGTGCTGCCTGTGGTGCGGGGTGGTGCTCAGATCCCGGGGAAGACCTCGTCGCTCAGCTCGGAGAACTTCTGCTCCTGCTCCTCGGAGTAGGTCGCCCACGCGGTCGGGTCCCAGATCTCGATCCGGTTCATCGACCCGATGACGACGCACTCCTTGCGGAGCGAGGCGTACTCCCGCAGGGGTGCCGGGATGTTGATGCGTCCCTGCTTGTCCGGCACCTCCTGGCTGGCGGCGGCGAACAGCATGCGGACGTAGTCACGGGTGTTCTTCTGCGTGACCGGCGCCTCGCGGAGCCGGTCGGTGAGCCTCCCGAAGTCCTCCAGCGACCAGACGGTGAGGCAGCGCTCCTGCCCCCTGGTCACCACGAGTCCCTCCGTCAGCTCGTCCCTGAACTTCGCCGGGAGGAAGAGCCGTCCCTTCTCGTCGAGCTTGGGCGTGTAGGTGCCGAAGAACACGCGGCACCTCCCTGCTCGGCGGGAAGATCGACCCTGTCCCCCACTTCGCACCACAGTACTCCACTTCTCACCACCGTCAACCAGATCGGGCGTGTTCCACGCGTGAATTTCGGGCCCGGCGGCGCCCCGGCGTCCGCCGCCACCACCCGCTGCAGGAGTGCGGATCACGCGTGGACGGGGCCGATCCACGCTCAGGACGCGTCAGGTGGAGCGTGGGTGGGGAGGCCGGGCCACGACTGGTGGGGGGAAGTGGGGGACGGCGTGTCGCCCGAGTGGGGGACGTCCGCCGCGACAGCGGCGCCCGCCTCGGTCGGGCGGGTATGTTGCGCGCACCACATACGGTTGTGGCGAGCACGCACGAGGGGACGGACAACAACGTGACGAGTGGGTCTTCCGGGCAGGCGCCCGACCTGGACACCGTGCGGCGGGTCACCGGCGCCGTACGCCACAACATCGAGCGCGTCATCGCCGGCAAGCCCGACGTCGTCAACGCCGCCCTCGTCGTCCTCCTCGCCGAGGGCCACCTCCTCATCGAGGACGTGCCCGGCGTCGGCAAGACCCAGCTCAGCAAGGCGCTCGCGCGCAGCATCGACTGCTCGGTGCGGCGCATCCAGTTCACCCCGGACCTGCTGCCCTCCGACGTCACGGGCGTCTCGGTGTTCAACCAGGACACCCGCGAGTTCGAGTTCCGCCCCGGCGGCGTGTTCGCCAACATCGTCGTCGGCGACGAGATCAACCGCGCCTCGCCCAAGACGCAGTCGGCGCTGCTCGAGTGCATGGAGGAGCGCCAGGTCACCGTCGACAACGCGACCTACCAGCTCGAGAAGCCCTTCATGGTCATCGCGACGCAGAACCCCATCGAGATGGAGGGCACCTACGCCCTGCCCGAGGCGCAGCGCGACCGCTTCATGGCGCGCGTATCCGTCGGCTACCCCGTGGAGTCCGCGGAGATCGCGATGCTCGAGGGGCACACCGCGCACAACCCGCTCGACGACCTCGAGCCGGTCACCGACGCCGGGGAGATCCGCAAGGTCGTCGAGATCGTCGGCCGGGTGCACGTCTCCCCCGCCGTCCAGCGCTACGCCGTCGCCCTCACCACCGCCACCCGTGCCAGCAACGACCTGCACCTCGGCGCCTCACCCCGTGCGACGCTCCACCTCGTACGGGCCGCCAAGGCGGTCGCCGCGACGCAGGGCCGCGACTACGTGCTCCCCGACGACATCCACGGCATCACGTCCCCCGTCCTCGCCCACCGGCTGCTGCCCAACGTCGAGGCGACGATGAGCGGACGCACGACCGCCGCGATCCTGTCGGGGATCATCGAGTCGGTCCCCGTCCCCGCGGGCCCCGGCTCCAGTGGCAGCCGTGCGTGAGGCACTCGCTGCACTGACCGTCCGCGGGCGGGCGTTCCTGGCCGCCGGCATCACCACCGTCGTGGCCGCGATCGTGGTCGGGCACTCCTCGGTGGTGCGCATCGGCGTCCTGGTGGCGGTGCTGCCGCTGCTCACCGCCTGGTGGGTCGGCCGCTCCCGCTACCGCCTCTCCCTCGTCCGCACGGTCTCGCCCCAGCTCGTCGTCGCCGGGCAGCCCGCCACCGTCGAGCTGACCGTCTCCAACGACTCGCGCACGCCCACGGGCGTGCTGCTGCTCGAGGAGCGCCTCCCCTACGTGCTCGGCACCCGCCCGCGCTTCGTCCTGGAGGGCCTCGGCCACGGGTGGCGTCGGCACGCGACCTACCAGGTGCGCTCGGAGCTGCGCGGGCAGTTCGACATCGGGCCCATGTCGGTCCGGGTGACCGACCCGTTCGGCCTCGTCGAGCTCGGCCGCACCTTCCACGCCACCTCGCGGCTGACCGTCACGCCGCGCACCATCCCCCTGCCGAGCATCCCCCTGGGCGGGGCGTGGACCGGCTCGGGCGACAACCGTCCGCGCGCCTTCGCCACCGGCAGCGCCGAGGACGTCACGGTCCGCGAGTACCGGCGCGGCGACGACCTGCGGCGCGTCCACTGGCGCAGCTCGGCCCGCGTCGGTGAGCTGATGGTGCGTCGCGAGGAGCAGCCGTGGCAGTCGCGCGCGACCGTCTTCCTCGACAACCGCGGCATCGCCCACCGCGGGCAGGGTGCCGCCAGCTCGCTCGAGGGTGCCGTGTCCGCCGCGGCCTCGATCGCCGTCCACCTGGCCCACCACGGCTACACCGTCCGCCTGGTCACCGCCTCCGGCGACAGCCGCGAGACCGAGTGGCACTCCCACACCGCCGAGGCCAGCACCATCCCGCTCCTGGAGGCGCTCGCCGTCGTCCAGCTCGACCACTCCCCCGCGCCCGACACCCAGTGGCTGGCCGAGCCCGGCCACGGCGGGCTCACGATCGGGATCTTCGGCGGTCTCGGTGAGCCCGACCTGCCGTTCCTCCGCCGCCTCCAGCACCACGCGTCGTCGAGCCTGGCGATCGCGCTCGACGTCGACGCGTGGGCGCCCCACCTGCCGGTCCAGCCGGGGCCGGGTGCGGCCGCCCACCTCACCTCCGCCGGGTGGCGCTCGGTGACCCTCGGCCCGCGCGACCGTCTCGACACCGCCTGGCAGGAGCTCGGCCTGATGCAGAGCCGGGCCACGGCCTCCTCGGGGGTCGGACGATGAGGGCCTCGTGGAGCACGCTCCCCCACCAGCTCCGCATCGCGGGCATCGCGCTGCTGGCGGCGTGGACCACCGTGCTGTCGTGGCGGGTCCTGACCGAGGGCTTCGCCGAGGTGGCCATCCCCCTGCTCCTCATCGGCGCCGTCCTCGCCGGCGCGGGCGCCCTGGCCCGTTGGAGCCGCCTCCCGGTGCTCGCCGTCGTCGCCGGGCAGCTGGTGCTCGGCGCGCTCCTCGTGCTCGGCACCACGACCGGCTCGATCGTCCCGACACCCGACAACGTCGACGTCTTCCTGGCCGCGGTGGACGACGCCCTCCAGACCTCGCGCAGCTATGCCGCGCCCGTACAGCTCGGCGTCCCGCCCGTCCACCCGCTCCTGCTCATCGGCGGCGCCCTCGTGGTGCTGCTGGTCGACCTGGTCGCCTGCACCCTGCGTCGTGCGCCAGTGGCCGGCCTCGTCCTGCTCGGCGCCTACACCCTTCCCGTCGCGGTCACCGGCGACGCGGTGTCGTGGTGGCTCTTCGCGATGGTCGCCGCCCTGTTCCTCACGCTCGTCTTCATCCAGCACAGCGACCACGTCACCAGCTGGGGGCGGGCACCCGACGGCGAGAAGGGGTCCTTCTCGGTCCGCACCGGTGCGATCGGCAACACCGCCCTGGCGCTCGGCGGGGCCGCCATCGCGCTCGCGGTCGTCGTACCCGTCGCCGTCCCGACGATGAGCATGAGCGTCTTCGAGGGCAACGGGCCCGGCACCCGCGAGGTCGAGGTGCAGGACCCGATGGTCGACCTGCGCCGCGACCTGCGCCGCGGCGAGGACGTCCCGCTGCTGTGGGTCACCACGTCCGGCCCCCGGCCGAGCTACCTCCGCATCTCGGTGCTGTCGCGGTTCAGCGGGTCGGAGTGGACGCCGGGCGACCGCGAGATCCCCGAGACGCAGGCGGCCAACGGCGCGCTGCCCCCGCTCGACGGGGTCGGCGTCGACGTGCCCCGCCGGCAGTTCAAGTACGACGTGCGCGTCGGACCCGACTTCGCCTCGTCCTGGCTGCCGACCGCCGCGCAGACGACCCGGATCGCCGCGGGCAGCGACTGGCGCTACGACCTCAACACCCGCGACGTCATCGCCGCCCGTGAGGACGTCACGACGGCCGACAGCACCTACGACTTCACCGGGGTGCAGCTGACCTACGACGCCGAACGGATGGACTCGGCCGTCTCGGGCGCCGGCTCGGTGGCCGGCATCTTCACCGAGGTGCCGAGCAGCCTCAACAACGAGATCCGGCGGCTCGCGGCGAGCGTCACCGCCGACGCGCCCACCCGCTTCCAGAAGGCGCAGGTGCTGCAGCAGTGGTTCCGCGAGGACGGCGGCTTCCGCTACGACCTCTCCGAGGTGCCGTCGGCGGGTGACGGCAGCGCGGACCTGCTGGCCTTCCTCAACGACCGTGTCGGCTACTGCGAGCAGTTCGCGGCCTCGATGGCGATCATGGCCCGCGTCCTCGGCATCCCGAGTCGCGTCGCGGTCGGCTTCCTCGAGCCCGAGCGCGCCACCAACGGGTCGTGGGAGTTCTCCTCGCGCGACCTGCACGCCTGGCCCGAGCTCTACTTCCCCGGATCGGGCTGGGTGCGCTTCGAGCCCACGCCCCAGTCCCGCGCGAGCGAGCCGCCCGCCTACACCGAGGCCGACTTCGAGCAGGCCCTGCCGACGCCGACGCCCAGCGCCGGGCGCCCCGCCGAGGAGCTGCCGCAGCGCGGCGAGGAGGCCGACGCCGCGGCAGCCGCCGACGAGGAGAGCGGCTCGTCCTTCCCGTGGGTGGCGGTCCTCGCCGGCCTGCTCGGGCTGGCGCTCGTGGTGCTGCTGGCCATGACGCCCCGGCTGGTCCGTACGTCGCGGCGCCGGCGCCGCCTCGAGGGCGACGTGGAGGACCTCTGGGTCGAGCTGCGCGACGTGACCCGCGACCTCGGTCACGCGTGGCCGGTGGGCCGCTCGCCACGACAGGCCGGCCACTGGCTCGGCCGCCTGCTCGCCGCCCCGGTCCACGACTCCACGCGGCCCGACCGTCCGCGCCGCGGGCGCGACCAGGCACCCGAGGCCGCGCAGGCCCTCGACCGGCTCGTCGCGGCGCTCGAGCGCAGTCGCTACGCCCGCGACCCCGAGACCTTCACCGCCGACCACCTCTCCGGCGACCTCGCCCTGGTCGAGGAGTCCCTCGCCGCCGGGGTGACCTCGCGGGAGGCACGCCGTGCGCAGTGGTGGCCCGCGTCCGTCGTCGGACGACGTACGTCCTGGCGCCCCCGCACCCGGCCCGGCCGAGCGACGACCACGACCCCCGACCACGAGTCCACCCGGACGGTCGACGAGCTGGTCGGCTGACGAGCTGGTCGGCTGACGGGCAGGTCGGCTGACGGGCAGGTCGGCTCAGCCCTCTCCGCTTCCTCCGCGCCGACCCTCGCTCGGGACGAGTTGCAGCAGACGCCGGCGCAGCCGACGTCTGCCCGCGGACGTCCGGAGGTGCTGGACGTCCGCGGGTCGTCCCGGGGTCCGGCGTCCGGACGCACGAACGCCCGGTCCGAGGACCGGGCGTGGGGTGCGATCAGGTCAGTGGCTGCTCAGAGGCCGCGTTCGCGGCGGCGACGCCACCGCTCCTCCATGCGCTCCATGAAGGGGCTGCCGGAGCGCTGCCGGCCGGACCGGTGCTGACGGCCACCGTCGACGACGCCGAAGCCGGTGCGGCCGGAGGCGCGCACCTTGGGAGTCGCGTGACCCGGGCTGCGCGCCGACGTGAGCGCCAGGATCGCGCCCGCGAGCATGACCACGAAGCCGAGGACGCCGACCACGGTCTGCAGCACGGCGGTGAGGTCGAGGAGCACGGCGACGATCAGGAGACCGATGCCGACGAGGAGGATCGCGCCTCCGAACACCATCCGGCGACGGGCGGCTCGCTGGAACGACGTGCCGCGAAGCGTGGAGGCGAGCTTGGGATCCTCTTCCACGAGGGCGCGCTCCATCTGCTCGAGCATTCGCAGTTCTTCCTCGGAGAGCTCCACGGTTCCTCCTCACCTTCTGGCCCAAGTCTAGGCACGCGCCCCCACCTACGGTAGGCGTCCCCGGAAAATTCACCCCCACGCAGGTGCGAGCCTCACACCAGGCTCGCCGGTCGGACTGCCTTGGCACCGAACCGCCGGGTCGCGCGGTCGACGGCGCGGTCGGCATCGGCCCACCCGTGCTCGGGCTCCCCGAGCGCGAGCTGGTGGTGCACCGTCGCACGCAACACGAGCCCCTCGACCCGTACGCCGACCAGCCGCACGCGCACGCGTTGGAGCCCCAGGGCGTCGTAGAGGTGGGTGACTGCGCGGTGCACCTCGACGGTGACGTCGGTGGCCTCGGGCATCGTGCGTGAGCGCGTGATCGTGGTGAAGTCGGCGAAGCGGACCTTCAGCGTGATCGTCCGCCCGGCCACCCCCGCGGCGCGCATGCGACCCGTGACCCGGGCCGCGAGGCGCAGCAGCTCGCGGACGATGACGTCGCGGTCGTCGGTGTCGCGCGCGAAGGTCTCGTCGGCACCCATCGACCGCTCCGGCTCGTGGGGCCCCGCGGTCGGCGAGAGGTCGCTGCGGTCGGTGCCCCAGGCGAGGTGGTGGAGGTGGCGCCCGAGGTGGTCACCGAGGGCGCGCTGGAGGGTCTGCAGCGGGGTGTGGGCGACGTCGCCGACGGTGAGCAGGCCGAAGCGGTGCAGGAGCGCCTGCGTCTTCTCCCCCACGCCGTAGAGCTCGCCGACGTCGAGGGGGTGGAGGAAGGAGGTCACCTCGGCCGGCGACACCACGACCACCCCGTCGGGCTTGGCGCGCCTGCTCGCCACCTTGGCGACCGAGACCGAGGCGGCGACGCCGACGGAGCACGTGATGCCCTGCTCGTCGTGGATGGTCGCCCGCAGGCGCTCGGCGATCTCCCTCGGCGAGCCGAGTCGCCGGGTCGCCCCCCGCACGTCGAGGAACGCCTCGTCGAGCGACATCGCCTCCACCACGGGCGTGACGTCGCGGAACGTCTCCATCACCGACGCCGAGACGCTGGTGAAGGTGTCGTAGTCGGGCGCGAGCACCACGACGTGCGGGCACAGGCGGCGGGCTCGGGTCATCGGCAGCGCCGAGCGGATGCCGTAGCGGCGCGCGACGTAGTTGGCGGCGAGCACCACCCCGCGTCCGCTGCCGCCCACGACGACCGGCTGGTCGACCAGGTCGGGGCGTTCGCGGAGCGCGACGGAGGCGTAGAACGCGTCCATGTCGACGTGCAGGAGCGGCGTGTCGGTCATCGCCCACCCCGGAGGGACCGAGGGTCAGCGGCGCGCGAGGACGTGCAGCTGGGCAGCGAGCGGAAGGTACTCGGGGCGGGTGGCCACGGCCTTCTCGAGCTCCACCAGCGCCGCGGTCGCGCCGGGCTCGAGGTCGAGGAGGCTCCCCGGTACGAGGTCGGCGAAGACGCGGACGGCGTGGACGGCGCCGGGGTCGAGGCCCGCTCCGGAGAGGAGGTCGACGACCTCGTCGTGGGTGAAGCGGCGTCCGCCGCGTCCGACCGGGCCGGTCGGTCCGTCGGCCGATCCGCCCGCCGGTCGGTGGGGCGCGTCGTCGAGCAGCTCGCGGGCGGCCTGGAAGTGGCCGGCCATGGCGCGGGCCACCACGGCCGCGTGCCGCTGGGCCACGAGCAGGCTGAGGTGACCGCCGGGACGCAGCACGCCCGCGATCGAGGCGAGGGACGCCGCAGGGTCCTCGACCATCTCCAGCACGCCGTGGCAGAGGACGAGGTCGGCCTCCTCGACCAGCCCGGCCAGGTCGGACAGGTCGCCCTGCTGGCCCGTGACCCGGTCGGCGACTCGGCGCTCGCGGGCGCGCCGGTCGAGCGAGGCGAGGGCATCGGGACTGGGGTCGATGACCTGCACGGTGTGTCCGAGCTCGGCCAGCGGCACGGCGAACCCGCCGGTGCCGCCGCCGATGTCGACGATGCGGGCCGGCTGCCCGTCGGCGACCGCCTCCTCCAGGAGGCGGCGCAGGCCGTCCCAGACCACGCCGGTGCGGACGGACTGGCGGCGCTCGCTGGCAGAGGAGCTCGCGGTCGGCTGGGCCATGGGCGCCACCCTAGTGGCTCGCTCCGCGGGCGCCCTCCCGCGTCACGAGCGCGGCCGGCCGGCTCCGGGCGGCGTGTCATCCCGGGCTCCCCGGGCTGCGGTGCCACAGGGCACGGGACGGGGACTGGTCGCCGACGTCGGCCGCGAGCCTGCGGCCGGCGCCACGAGGCGAGTCACCGGCCGGGCCGACGTCGGCGTAGGGGGAGAGCAGGAAGCCGGTGGAGTGGACGAGGACGCGCCTGGTGGCGGGCTCGTCCACGCCCCGCGAGTCGGGCTCGGGTCTCCGCGCCAGCTCGGCGCGCACCCGCTCGAGCGCCTCGTCCGTCGTGCGTGCCCGCTGCCACAGGGCGTGCAGCGCCGGAAGCTCCCACGCGCCGGTCGCCCGCAACGACACGCCCCGGCGGCCGGTGCGCCGCAGCTCACCGCGCACCAGCAGCAGCCAGGACGAGAACACGGTCGCGGCGTAGGGCCCCTGGGCGTCCTCGAAGAAGGTCGCGTCGACGGGGCCGGTGCCGTCGTCGACGGTCAGGAACACCACGCGGCGCCCGGACCTGATCGGCGGCGTCTGGGTGGCGACCTTGACCCCGGCCACGAGCAGCTCGGAGCGGCTCCGGCGTCGCAGCAGGTCGCGGCTGCGGGTCACCCCCAGCGCATCGAGGAGCGCGGCGTAGGGGGTGATCGCGTGCTGGCTGACGTCGAGCCCGAGGATCTCGAGCTCGGCGCGCATCCGCTCGAGCGTGGTCATCTCGGGCAGACCGGTCGGCCGCTCCCCCGGTCTCCCCGGCTCGTCACCCAGGGCCAACGTCAGCTGCACCGACTCGGCGCCGACCACCGGCCGCGTCGACCGCGACTGCGCGGAGGCGCGCGCCCACACCCCGGCATCGGCGAGCGCGTGCCGCTCCGTCGGCACCGACCCGGACCGCACCGTGGGGTCGGTGCTGTTGCGGGCTGCGGCGTCGGCTGCGGCAGCGGTCGCGTCGGTCGCGGCAGGTGAGCGCGCGCCCCGAACCGACAGGCCGCGACCGCGGGTGCGCGACGCCCGGTCGACGTGGCGCGCGCGCAGGTCGAGCTCGGCGACCTGCAGCAGCAGGTCACGGCGCGTCACCCGCCCACGCCGGTCGAGCGCCTGCTCCCCCGTCGCGATCCCGTAGATCTCGTCGAAGCCGCCGGCGAGCACGAGCCGCTCGAGGGTCGGACGCGAGACCCGGGCCCGGTGGAAGAAGTCGGACAGCGAGACGTAGCGCCCGCCCCCGCGGGCCTCGACGATGCGGGCCACCTCGGCCGCGCTGATGCCCTTGACGTCGCCGAGCGAGAGCCGGATCGCGTGCCGTCCGGGACCCTCACCCGCGTCGTCGCGCTCCACGACGTAGGTCGACGCGCTGGTGTTGACGTCGAGCCCGCGCACGCCGACGCCGACCTGGCGGGCGTCGTAGAGGATCAGGCGCTTGGGATACATGCCCGGGTCGTGGGTCAGCACCCCGGCGAGGAAGTGGGCCGGCCAGTGGGCCTTGAGCCAGGCCGACTGGTAGGTCGGGAGTGCGAACGCCGCGGCGTGCGCCTTGCAGAACCCGAAGGAGCCGAACGCCGCGAGGACCGTCCAGATGCGCTCGACCAGCTCCACGTCGTAGCCCCGGGCGAGCGCGCGCGGGAAGAACCACGCCCGCGTCGCGGCCATCGTGTCGGAGCTCCCGAGCGACCGGCGCCTCTCGTCGGCCTCGGCGAAGGAGACCCCGCCGAACCGGGCGATGATCTCGATCACCTGCTCGTGGAAGACGACCACGCCGCGGGTGCCCTCGAGGATCGGGCGCAGGTCGTCGTGGAGGTAGTGCACGTCGCGCCACCCGTGCTTGGCCTCGAGGTAGGGCGTGATCATGTCGCTCTGGACCGGCCCGGGCCGGAACAGGGAGATGTCGGTCACGATGTCGTCGAAGGTCTCGATGCCGGACTTGCCGACGAGCTCGCGCTGGCCGGGCGACTCGATCTGGAAGACGCCCAAGGTCCTGGCGCTGCTGATGAGGTCGAAGGTCGTGGCGTCGTCGAACGGCACCTGGGCCTCGTCGTCGAGGTCGAGGTGCACGCCGTCGACGCGGCGCACCTCGGCGACCGCGTGGGCCATCGCGGACTGCATCCGGATGCCGAGCACGTCGAGCTTGAGCAGGCCGAGCGCCTCGACGTCGTCCTTGTCGAACTGACTCATCGGGAAGCCGGCGTGGGACGCCTCGACGGGCGTGCGGTCGAGGAGGGTCACGTCGGAGAGCAGCACGCCGCAGGGGTGCATCGCGATGTGGCGGGGCAGTCCGTCGAGCCGCTCGACCAGGCCGAGGAAGCGGTCGAGCCCACCGTCGCCGAGCGCGCTGGCACGCAGCTCGGGCAGGTCGCGCAGGGCCGAGCGGGCGTCGCGCGCCCGCACGTGGGGGAACGCCTTGGCGATCGCGTCGACCTCCCCGGGCGGCATGCCGAGTGCCGCGCCGACGTCACGGACGGCGTGGCGGACGCGGTAGGTGTCCATCATCGAGACCGTCACGCACCGCTCACCGCCGAAGCGGTCGAGGATCGCCCGGTAGACCTCCTCCCGGCGCGCGGACTCCACGTCGACGTCGATGTCGGGCAGCGACCCGCGCAGCGGGGACAGGAACCGCTCCATCAGCAGACCGTGGCGGATCGGGTCGACCCCCGAAACGCCGAGCAGGTAGTTGACCAGGCTGCCGGCACCTGACCCCCGCGCAGCACGACGGACCCCCATGGCGCCGATCAGGTCGGTGACGTCGGCGACGGTCAGGAAGTAGGACGCGTAGCCGAGGGCCCGGATCGTCTCGAGCTCGTCGTCGAGCCGCTTCCAGATCCGCATCCTGGGGGCGGCGCCGTAGCGCCGGTCGATCGCCGCCTCGCACCGGGCCCGCAGCACGGCGTCGGCGGTCCGGCGGGGGGCGGCGTCGACGAGCGCGAGCTCGGGGAAGTGCACCTCGCCGATGCCGAGGTCGGCGCGCGGGTCGAGCGCGCACCTGTCCGCCACCGCCCTCGTGCGGGCCAGCAGCCGCCTCGCCCCGCGCGCGCTGTCGCCCGGCTCGGCCAGGCGGCAGATCTCGTCGGCGACCTCCTGCATCTGCTTGCCGGACTTGAGGAAGCCCTCGGCGTTGCCGCGACTGCCGTAGGGACCGACGTCGCGCAGCCCGGCCGATCCCAACGGCACCAGGCGCCGGGCCGCGTCGAGGACGTCGATCGTCGGCGCGTCGAGGCGGTCGGCGTAGCGGACCGCATTGGTCAGCACCGTCGTCAGGCCGGCACGGCGGGCGAGTCCGGCCATCCGGGCGGCGTGGGCCGACGTGCCGGGCCCCCAGTCGCCCCCGCGCCCTCCGAGGCGGTGGGAGACCAGCTCGACCACCAGGCGGTCTCGGGGCACGACCTCCAGCCACGGCGCGAGCACGACGGGGGCGAGGTCGTCCCGGCGCCTCGTCGCGACCGCCCCGAGGTCCGACGAGGGTCCGAGCAGCACCAGCACGTCACCACCCGCGAGGTGCGGGGCCAGCAGGTCGAGCGTGGCGACGGGGCGACCGCGCTCGCCGGCCAGGTGGACCGAGGAGACCATGCGGCACAGCGCCGCCCACCCGGCCCTCCCCAGTGCGAGGAAGGTGACGCGGGCGCTGCCGCCCTGCCGCGCCGGCAGGTCACGGGCGACCCCGCCGCGCGCCGGCGTACGACGTCGTGGCGGGCGACCCCCGAGGCTCGCGCCCGCCGCAGCACCCTCCGTCGGCACGACCGCGAGGTCGACGCCGAGCACCGGCCGGATGCCGGCACGCCGGGCGGCCAGCACGAACTTCACCGCGCCGTAGGTGCCGTCGCGGTCGGTGAGGGCCAGGGTGTCCATGCCGTGCTCGGCCGCGCGCTGGACGAGGGCGTCGGGGTGGGACGCGCCGAACCGCAGCGAGAACCCGGAAGCGACGTGGAGGTGGACGAACGGATCCGACGACACCTTCGCCGGCCCTCAGGCGACGCTGGCGTGCGGCACCAGGCCGAGCGCCTGCTCGACCACGGCCAGGAACCGGTCGGCGTCGCGCACGAGGTCGTCGGCCTCCCGCTCCGTCACCGCCCGCGTGGACCCCGCCTCGGCGGCCGCGCGCTTGGCGGCACCGGCGGCGAAGAAGCTCGCCCACTCCGACAGCTCGGGAGCCACCTCGGCGAGCAGGACCCAGGCGTTCTTCTGCCGCCGGGCACGCGGAGCCGGGCGGGCCCGGGCCGCGAGCAGCGCAGCGGCGGCGCACAGGGCAGCGACGTGGGCACAGGCGTAGCGGGTCGGCACGTCGCGGGCCGTGATCGCGTCGCGGAGCGAGGTCGCCGAGCGCTCGAGGTAGGAGTAGGCGCTCGCCGGCAGCACGTGCGGTCCGGGGACGGGCGCGAAGCCCGCGCGGGAGCTGGGTGCGGTCATGACCGGCCCCCTCAGTCCAGGCACCCGACGAGCTGCCAGCGCCCGTCGGACCAGTCGAAGGAGAGGTCGAAGACGCCGTAGGACTGCGCCTCGCCCGCCTGCCGGAGGCCGGCCATCCCCCGGCCGGCCTCCACCCGCCAGAGCTCGCGCTCGGCGACGAGGTCGTCGATCGCTGCCGGACGGTCGCCCTCCGCGCCGCTCTCTGGGCCGCCTCCCGGGTCGCCTCCCGGGCCGGCCTGCCACCACGGGCCCGTCTCCACCCAGTGCGCGACCACCGCGCGCACCTTCCACAGCCTGCCCCGCCACAGGAACTGGTCGGGGTCCTCCGCCTCGCCTCGCCGCACCTCGACGGGGTCGTCGTACTGCCTCATCGCGCCTCCTCGCACATCCGTCGACCCCGGGGCCGACCCGGGTCGCGGTGGGGGTCGAGGTCACCGCCACCCGGGTCGCATCGAACACGTGTTCGAACACCCCGAACGGTACTCCTCCCCACCGACAGCCCGTCAAGAGCCGCGACGCCGGTTGTGCAGGACCGGCAGCCCGGGCAGGCGCGAGGAGCCTCAGACGCGGCGCAGGAAGGCGGTGGTCTCGCGCCGCCAGAGGAAGAACGAGAGGACGAGACCCTCGACGATGACCAGCGCCGAGAGCACCACGAAGACGGCCGGCAGGTGGGTGTCGAGGCTGACCACGCCGACCAGCACGCCGACGCCGGCAGTGACGGTCAGGACGGGTCGGGTCCAGGCATAGCCGCCGACGAAGAACGAGCCGAGCACGAGCACCAGCGCGGCGAAGCCGACGAAGGCGACCACCGACAGGGCGACGAAGCCGGGGACGATGGGGCTGTCCCGCAGCTGCTCGATGCCGCCCTGGGCCAGGATCTCCTGCGCCGACGGGTTGCCCTCGGCCCACCCGAGGATCACCTCGTCGCGCATCAGCCAGATCAGCAGCGTGATCACCCCGGAGGTGGCGACGATCAGCCCCAGCACTCGCATGCTGTTGACCACGGATCCCGGCAGGTCGCGCGCCATCCTTGAACTCCCCTGAGGCTCGTCGTCGTTCGTCGCTAGGCTCGCATCATGTCGTCCGAGCACGCATCGATCACCTCATTTCGAGGCGACCTCACCCGGCGAGGCGGCGCCGGTGACGTCGTCATCCTGCCCGACAGCGCCCACACCGCCGCACTCGCCGCGGCGGCACTGGGGTGTGAGGTCGGCGCCATCGCCAACAGCCTGCTCTTCGACGGCGACGGCGAGCCCGTCCTCATCCTCACCTCGGGCGCCCACCGGGTCGACACGACGGCCGTGGCCGAGCGCATCGGCGTCAGCCGGCTCCGGCGCGCCGACCCCGACTTCGTCCGTCGCCACACCGGGCAGGTGATCGGCGGCGTGTCCCCCATCGACCACCCGGCACCGATCCGCACCTGGATCGACCCGTGGCTGCGCCGCCACGACGTGGTGTGGGCGGCGGCCGGCCACCCGGCCGCGGTGTTCTCGACGTCCTACGACGAGCTGGTGGCGATGACCGGCGCGGTCGAGGTCGAGGTGGACTGACGGTGACCTGCTGATGGACGCCCTGGCCCTGACCTTCTCCAGCGGGTGGGCGAGCGGGATCAACGCCTACCTGGTCGTGCTGGTGCTGGGCATCGCGGACCGGCTCGGGTCCGTCGCGGAGATCCCCGACGTGCTGGGCCGGTGGGACGTCCTGGCGGCCGCCGGCTTCATGTTCGCGATGGAGTTCGTCGCCGACAAGATCCCCTACATCGACTCCACGTGGGACGCGATCTCGACGGCCGTGCGGCCCACCGCGGGCGCGGTGATCGGCGTGCTGCTCGCCGGCGACGCCTCCTCGCTCGACCAGGCCGTGCTCGGCGTGGTGGGCGGCGGGACGGCGCTGCTGAGCCACCTCGCCAAGGCAGGCGGCCGGCTGGCCATCAACTCCTCGCCGGAGCCGGTGACCAACATCGTGGCGAGCGTCACCGAGGACGTCGCCGTGCTCGGGGTGGTGTGGTTCTCCCTCGAGCACCCTCAGGCGGCCGCCGCGATCGCCGGCGTCCTCCTCGTCGTCGGCCTGGTCCTGCTTCTGGTCGTCGGCCGGCTGGCGCGCCGCGGCTGGCGGCGGTGGAAGGGGCGGGAGCCGGCACGCGAGGTGGTGTAGGCGGCGCCTAGGGTTCCCCCGTGGCTCGTGTGGTGGTGGTCGGCGGCGGCTTCGGCGGCATGGCTGCCGCTGCCCGGCTGGCCCGGCTCGGGCACGACGTCACCCTCCTCGAGCGGTCCCAGCAGCTGGGCGGCGCGCTGAGCACGGTGCAGCACGACGACTTCACGTGGGACGCGGGGCCGACCAGCACCCTGCTGCCCGCGGTCGTGCGCGACCTGTTCCGCAAGTCGGGCAGGCCGCTCGAGCGCGAGCTGGACCTCCAGCCGCTCGACCTGGTGCGTGAGCACCGCTTCCAGGACGGCTCCGCGCTGCGGCTGCCCGGCGGGTCGCGGGCCGCCCAGCTCGCCGCGTTCGAGGCCCTCGGCGAGGGCTTGGGCCGGCAGTGGGTCGACCACGTCGCCTCCTACGGTGAGCCGTGGGAGCTGCTGCGCCGCGAGTGGTACGAGCGCCCCTTCGACCCGGACGTCGCGCCTCGCGAGCTCCTGTCCCTGCTCGACCGGCGCGAGTCGCTGCACAAGCGGCTGCGCCGCGTGCTGCGCGACGAACGGCTGCGGCTGGTCGCCGGTCACCGCGTCGTCATGGACGGTCACGACCCGCGCCAGGCGCCCGTGCTCGCCGGGGTCGACGTGTACCTCGAGCAACGGTTCGGGGCGTGGACGGTCCCCGGCGGGCTCGCCGCCCTCGGTGTCGCGATGGCCGATCGGCTCGCGCTGCGCGGCGTCGAGGTGCTCACCGGCACGCCCGCCACCGACCTAATCGTGCGCGAGGGGCGCGTCGCCGCGGTGCGGACCCCCGGTGGCGAGGTCGACGCCGACCACGTGGTCGTCGCGATCGACCCGCGACGGCTGCCCGCCCTGGCGCCGTACGTCCGGCGCACGATGCCGGCCTTCCCGCCGGTCGTGTGCCACGTCGCGCTCGAGGGTGACGTGCCCGACCTGCCCCACGAGGTCGTGCTGCACGGCGACCCGCTGCTGGTGGTGCGCACGGGGGGTCGCGCGCCCGACGGTGCCGCGGCGTGGACGGTGCTGGGACGCGGCCGCGTCGCCGAGGACGTGCTCACCGCGCTGGCGCGTCACGGGCTCGACGTGCGGGCACAGGTCGTCGCCCGCATCGACCGCAGCCCGCGCGACCTCGTCGAGGCCTGGGGCGGGTCCCCGCACGGCGTGCTGTGGCAGGGCCCCCGCACGGCGCGCACGCGGCTCGGTCCGCGTACGCCGATCCCGGGCGTCCTGGCGGCCGGGGCGCACGCCAGCACCGGCTCAGGACTGCCGTTCGCCGGGCTCAGCGCCGCGCTGGTGGCCGAGATGGTCGGCCGCGCGCCGCGTCAGTAGGCCGGCTCGCCGTCGTGGTCGCGGCGACGGCCGGAACCGTCGTCTCAGACCGTGATCTGCAGGTTGGCGAAGATCTCGCGCGTCGCCCTGGACCGGTTGAGCGTGTAGAAGTGCAGGCCCGGCGCACCGGCCGCGAGCAGCGTCTCGCACAGCTCCGTCGCGATCGCGATGCCCTCGGCACGCAGCCGCGCCGGGTCGTCCGCGTGGGGCCTCAGGCGTGCGGACACCTCCTCGGGCAGCTCGCGGCGGGACAGCTCCACCATCCTCTCCATCGAGCGGAGGTTCAGGATCGGCATGATGCCGGGGATGATCGGGAGGTCGGCACCCACGGCCGCGGCCCGCTCGACGAGCGCGACGTAGTCGGAGGCACGCAGCACCATCTCGGTCACCGCGAACTCCGCGCCGGCGTCGTACTTGGCCTTCAGCACCCGGGCGTCGTGGTCGAGGTCCGCGGCGTCGACGTGGCCCTCGGGGAAGGCGGCGACGCCTATGCGCATGTCGGCGCGCTCCCGGATCAGGGCCACCAGCTCGTTGGCATAGGTCAGGCCACCGTCGGTGGGGGTCCACGGTGAGCCCGGACCGCCGGGCGGGTCGCCGCGCAACGCCATCACGTGGTGCACCCCCGCGGCGCGGAGGTCGTCGAGGATCGCGGCGAGCTCGTCGGTGGTGTGGCCGACGCAGGTGAGGTGCGCGACCGGGAGCAGGCTGGTCTCGCGGGCGATCCGTGCGGTGATCGCGACGGTGCGGTCGCGCGTGGTGCCGCCGGCGCCGTAGGTGACCGAGACGAAGGTGGGACCGTAGGGCTCGAGCTCGGTGATCGCCTGCCACAGCTGCGCCTCACCGGCCTCGTCCTTGGGCGGGAAGAACTCGAAGGAGAACGACCGCTCGCCCCGGGCGAGGAGGTCGCGCATGCTCTGGCCGCGTGCGGAGATCATGCCCCGAAGCCTACGGAGCACGGCGGTGCGTCCGGGTCACGTCCCACTCATTAGGCTGCAGCGCGTGACGACCTGGGACCCCGCCGACTTCCGCGACCGGGTCCAGGCGGTCCTCGACGACTTCCTCGACGAGCGCGACGCCGAGCTCGCCCCGCTCGGCCCGGACGCGAGCCGGCTGATCGCCGAGGCGCGTACGGCGGTCAGCGGGGGCAAGCGGTTCCGGGCTGCCTTCTGCCACTGGGGCCACCGGGCGGTCCGACCCTCTGTGGACGACGACGCGGCGCTCGCCCGGGCCTGTGCCTCGCTGGAGGTGCTGCACGCCAGCGCGCTCGTCCACGACGACTTCATGGACGCCTCCGACACCCGCCGCGGCCGGCCCGCGACCCACCGCGCGTTCGAGGCCGAGCACCGTGCCGCGGGCTGGCGCGGCGACGCCGAGCAGTACGGCGCGGCCGCCGCGATCCTGCTCGGCGACCTCCTGCTCGGCTGGGCCGAGGACATGCTGCGGCGCAGCGGGTTCCCGCCCGCGGAGGTCGCGCCCGGGCTCGCCCTCTTCGAGCAGTGCCGCAACGAGGTCATCGCGGGGCAGTTCCTCGACGTGTCCGTGCAGGCGCGCGGGCGGGCCGACGTCGACACCGCCATGACGGTGCTGCGCTACAAGTCCGCGAAGTACTCGATCGAGCGACCGATCCACATCGGCGCCGCCCTCGGCGGGGCCACCCCGCAGCAGCTCGAGCAGCTGAGCCGCTTCGGGCTGCCGCTGGGTGAGGCGTTCCAGCTGCGCGACGACCTGCTCGGCGTCTTCGGCGACCCCGAGCAGACCGGCAAGCCGGCCGGCGACGACCTCGTCGAGGGCAAGCGCACGGTGCTCGTCGCCCTCGCGCTCGACGCCGCCCCCCGGGCCGCCGCAGAGCGGCTGGACGCCGCGCTCGGCACCCCGCTCACCGACACCGACGTCGACGAGCTCCGGGCCATCATCGAGGAGTCCGGAGCGCGCGCCCAGGTCGAGACGGTCATCGAGCAGCTGTCCGGCCACGCGGTCGAGGCCCTGCGCGCGGCCGACGTCGACGAGCACGCCCGCGACGTGCTGGTCGAGCTGGCAGCGGCCGCCACCCAGCGCACCGTCTGAGCAGCGGCGCCCCAGCCGGTCAGTCGAGGCTGGTCAGTCGAGGCTGGTCACACCCGGCACGACCGGGCCCTCGCCGCGGAGCAGCACCGTGAAGGGCACCCCGCGGTCGGCGTGGACGCGCGAGCCCAGCACGCTGAGGGCGATGCTGAACGCCTTCTCGTCGGCGCGGGCGAGGGTCGCCCAGCCGTCCCACAGCAGGACCACGCCGTCGCGACCGCTCCCGATGTCGTGGAGGCAGTCGGCGAGGGCGTCGAAGTTCTGCCCGTAGTGGTCGGGGAAGTCCAGCGCCTCCCCCACCGCCGCGAGGAAGCCGGGCTTGGTGGCCGCCTCGGTCCAGCCGTCGACCCTGCCGAAGCCCCAGCCGGCGTGCTCGACGGTGTGGCGTACGTCGGCGACGTCGAAGGCGCCGTGCCACAGGTGGATGCCGGGCGGCTCGTGCCCGGCCAGGACGGCTGCAAGCCCGCTCATCGACGTGCTCGCTTCGCTCCGTGCGCCGATGAGGCTCGACCCGCGCTGCCCTGGATTGTTCGCTCGCTCCGCTCGTTCACGTTCTCTACCTCCTGATGCGTGCGAAGGAGCTGTAGTGGTCCGCGGTCCAGTAGAGCTCGTCGGGCCCGCCCGCCACGATGCGGCGTGCGCCGCGGTGGTCGAGGCCCGGCGTGGGGACCGTGTACTCCCGGTAGTAGCCCATCGGCCGGTCCGGCAACAGCTCCTCGCGGTTGCCAAAGGTGCCGCCGTCGTGCTCGGGCTCGGGGAAGGGGCCTCCGGCGTCGATCAGCTCCACCGTCCGCGCCGCCTCGGGCGGCAGCTCTGCGAGGCGTACGACGGGCAGGCCGCTCGCCGCGTCGGTCCCGGCGACGTCGTCCGTCGGCGACGACGTCGAGGAGGGCGTCGAGGAGGGCGTCGACCGGGCGTCGCCGGCGGGCTCGGGCTCTCCCTGACCGCCCCCGGTGACCAGCCAGACGACCAGCATCACCGCCGCGACGAGCAGCAGGAGCCACCGGTAGCGCTCCCTGCCGGTCGACGCGGCGGCCATCAGTACTCCAGCACCTGGGCGCGGCGCTTGACCTCGCTGCCGCGGTTCTCGCGCAGGGCGTCGATCGGCCGGCCGGGGAGGTCGTCGTCGGTGAAGAGCCAGGCGATGCACTCGCGGTCGTCGAAGCGGTGGTCATGCAGGAGGGTCAGCAGCCCGGGGAGACCCTTGACCACGAGGCCGTCCTGGATGAAGTCGGCCGGGACCCGCGGCCCCTCACCAGGCACCGGCACCGCAGCCGCCAGCTCGTGCTCGCGGATCATGGTGCGCACCTTGCCCGGCGACACACCGAGCAGCTCGGCGACCTGGTCCCAGTCGAGCCACTCGGGGACGAGGGCGGCCAGGTCACGGTCGGCAAGGGGTACGTCGCTCATGGCTGCAGCCTAGGAGAGGGCGCTCGCGGCAGCGAAGTCGTGCCGGGACGAAGTTGTCACCCCGGCGGGCGATCCGTAGCGTGCCGTGGATGCACCCCCTCAGATCTGCACTCGCGGCAGCCCTCGTGGGCCTGCTGGCGCTCACGCTCTCCCCCGCCGTCTCCCCCGCGTCCGCCGACCACTACGACGGCGCGCCCGGCCCCGTCCACGCCGGCAACACCTTCGGCTGGTACCAGCACGGGGTCTTCCGCCAGGAGTTCATCGGCCCCAAGCCCGGCTTCTGGAAGAAGAAGGGCCGCGGCATCGTGCGCACGCAGAACGGCATGCTCACCCTGATGAGCACCAAGCGCGGCAGCGTGTCGGCCACCCTCGACCTCAAGGGCCACGCCTACGGTCGCTGGGAGATCCGCATGCGGGCCCGCACCATGTCGAAGGTCAAGGGCGGCAAGCCGTTCAAGGTCGTCACCGAGCTGGTCCCCGGCGGCACCCGCGACCAGCACTGCGGCGGTCGTGACATCGGCATCGAGAACTTCACCCTCGGTACCAACACGGTGAAGTCCTACGTCCACACGCTGCCCAACAGCTCCTACCGGGGGTTCCTGGGCCGTCACCTGCGCAACGACCGCTGGCACACCTACGGCGTCGAGGTCGCCAAGGACCACGTGTCGTGGTTCGTCGACGGCCACGTGATCAACACCGAGCGCCGCGCCGAGGCGCTCGACCCGGTGACCCGGCAGCTGAAGTTCGAGCTCCGTGCCCGGAAGGGCGCGACCATGGACCCGGCCCGGATGCAGATGGACTGGATGCGCTACTGGTCGATGCGGGCGCCCAACGAGAAGTCGATCAAGGCACCCCAGCTCGAGCTCAGCACCTTCAACGGGGCCTGCTGACCCCGACGGCACCCCACAGCGACCCACGCGCGGCGGCCGTGGCCGGGCGACACGCCCGGCCCGGCCGCCGTCCACGTTCCGTGCACGACGGTGGCTAGCGTCGACTGCTCGTTCGCGCGCTTCCCTCCCGGGGGCCTCCGACCTCCGGGCGCAGCGGACGTGAGGAGTCCCCCCGTGCCCCCACACCCCCGACACCACCATCCCCGACCTCCCCGACATCCCCGTCCCGCTCGCCCGGCACGACGCTGGCGCCGCCTCGGACGGTCCGCCGCCGGGCTCGTCCTTGCCGTGACCGTGCTCCCGAGCATCGCGGGCCCGGCCCACGCAGACCACGAGCCGCTGCCCGCCGGCCGCACGCTGACGTCGTACGTCGTCGAGCCGGGCGACACGGTCTCGGGCCTGGCCGTGCGGTTCCACGCGTGGACGGCCGAGATCGTCGCCCACAACCACCTGGGCCGCAGCGGTGCGCTGCAGGTCGGCCAGCGCATCGAGATCCCGGTGGTCGGGGATCGGGCCGGAGGAGGCTCGCAGGCCACGACGTGGCACCACCCCGACCCGGAGCGCGAGAAGGTCCGGCGCGTCGTCGCCGGCACCGCCCGCAACCACGGGGTCGACCCGCAGCTCGCGCTGGCGGTGTCGTGGCAGGAGTCCGGGTGGCAGATGGGCGTCGTGTCGCACGCCGACGCCATCGGCGCGATGCAGGTGCTCCCGTCGACGGCGCGCTGGATGGCGCACTACGCGGGGCGTCGGCTCGACCTCCGCCGGCTCGGGGACAACGCGAAGGCCGGCGTGCTGCTGCTCGACGTCCTCTCCCGCCACACGCAGCGGCGCAGCCACAAGATCGGCGCCTACTACCAGGGCCTGGGCGCGGTCCGACGGCACGGGCTCTACGACGAGACCCGGGCCTACGTGGCCAATGTCGAGGCCATCAAGCGACGCCTCGAGGCCGGCCGGCCCCCGTCCTGACCGGTCGCGCGCTCCCGGCGCCGCTGACCGTCCCCGGCCCGGCGCCACGCCGGGACCGCGCCTGAGCGTGGGGTCCGGCGCGCCTTCCGTACGATGGGCGCGCCGGATCCTTCCCCGTCTCGCCCCTGGTCCGGCACTGGAGGTCGATCAGTGGAGCCACTCGAGCACGCCCGCGCAACCGCGCCCGGCACCGCTGGCGACCCCCTGGTCGGCCGGCTGCTGGACGGGCGCTACCGGATCCTCGCCCGCGTGGCCCGCGGTGGCATGGCCAGTGTCTACGAGGCCACCGACACCCGCCTCGACCGCACGGTCGCGGTCAAGGTCATGCACCCCGGGCTCGGCGACGACCAGGAGTTCGCGCAGCGCTTCGTGCGCGAGGCCCGCGCCGCCGCCCGCCTCAACCACCCGCACGTCGTCGGCGTCTACGACCAGGGCGACGACACCTCCGACGGCACCGACACGATCTTCCTGGTGATGGAGTACGTCCCGGGCCACACCCTGCGCGACGTGCTGCGCAAGGAGGCGCCGATGCCGCCCGCGCGGGCGCTCGCCCTCCTCGAGCCGGTCGTCTCCGCGCTCGCCGCCGCGCACCGCGCAGGCCTGGTCCACCGCGACGTCAAGCCGGAGAACGTCCTCATCGCCGACGAGGCGCACGGCGGCAACGTCAAGGTCGCCGACTTCGGTCTGGCCAAGGCGGTCAGCGCCGACACCCAGCACACCGCGACCGGCGGGGTGCTCATCGGCACCGTGTCCTACCTCGCCCCCGAGCTGGTCATCGACGGCCGTGCCGACGCCCGCGCCGACGTCTATGCCGCCGGCGTCGTGCTCTACGAGCTGCTGACCGGCTCGAAGCCCCATGAGGGCGAGTCGCCGATCCAGGTCGCCTACCGCCACGTCCACCACGACGTCCCGATGCCGTCGCTCGTCGAGCCCGGCATCCCCGACTACGTCGACGCCCTCGTGGCGCGCGCGACGTCGCGCGACCGCGACCAGCGCCCGGCCGACGCCACCGTCCTGCTGCACCACCTGCACCGGGTCGAGCAGGCCCTGCGCGACGGCCTCGACTCCGACCCCGAGCTGGCCGCCGACCTCCTGCCCCGGCGTGCCGCACCGGCGCCCCACGAGCCCGCCTCGCCCGACGACACGACGCCCGAGCCGTTCGACGCCGGTGCGCTGGCGCTCCTCACCGCGGTCGACCCGCGCGACTCGGGGCTCGTGGACGACGGCAGCCCCGACCGCACCACGGCCCTCGAGCGGCACACCGCCCACCCGGCGGGAGCGCCGCCGCGCGAGCCCGCCGGCGGCCCCGTCACCGAGCCGATGCGGACCACGGCCGTGCCGGTGGCGACCGCGACCTCCATGCTCCCCGCCCGACCGTCGAGCACTGGCCCCGGCCCCGGACGGGCCCCGTCCCGGGTGGCGGCCGTCGACACCACCGAGCGTCGCCGGTCGGTGAAGGGCCCGCTCGTCCTGCTGCTGTCGCTCCTGCTCGTCGCCGGCGTCGCGGGCGGCGCCTGGTGGTTCGGGTGGGAGCGCTACACCACGACACCGGGCGTCCTGAACCTCGACGAGGCCGCCGCCACGGCCGAGCTGGAGGACTCCGGCCTCCAGGCCGAGGCGGGCGAGCCGGCCTACAGCGAGAACGTGGCCGCCGGCCTCGTCATCGCCACCGACCCCGAGCCGGGCGGCAAGGTGCTCGACGGCGGCACCGTCACCCTCACCCTGTCGCTGGGCCCCGAGCGCTACGACGTGCCCGACCTCGTCGGGCAGACCGAGGACCAGGCCCAGGACGCGCTCGCTGCGACCAACCTCGCCTTCGGCGAGAGCAAGGGGCGCTGGAGCGAGACGGTGCCCGAGGGACAGGTGATCCGCACCTCGCCCAAGGCCGGCACCACCCTCAAGCCCGGCGCCAGCGTCGACCTCGTGCTCAGCCGGGGCCGCAAGCCGATCGAGGTGAAGGACTGGACGGGCGAGTCGTTCGACGACGCCTCCGCCGCCCTCGAGAAGCGCGGGCTGCAGGTCAGCGTCACCAGCGAGGAGTACAGCGACACCGTCGCCGAGGGAGACGTCATCACGCAGAATCCCCCGACAGCCACCCTCTTCCGCGGCGACACCGTCTCGTTCGTGGTCTCCCTCGGCCCCGAGCTGGTCGAGGTGCCGCGCGTGCAGGCCATGGGCGTCGATGCCGCCACCGAGCTGCTCGAGGGCCTCGGGTTCGTGGTCGAGACCGAGGAGTCGGGCACCTACCTCGGCCTCGGCTACGTCGCCAGCTCGGACCCCGGGGCCGGCGAGGAGGTCCGGAAGGGCTCCACGATCACGCTCTACCTCGTGTGAGGTCCTAGCCTTCGTCCGTGCAGCCCGAGCAGACCCGTCGTACGTCCCTGCTCGCGGCCCTCGCGCTGCTCGCGCTGGCCGCGTGCTGGGGCTCGACGTTCTTCATGATCAAGGACCTGCTCGACCGGGTCCCGACGCTCGACTTCCTGGCCGTGCGCTTCGCGATCGCCTCGGTGGTCCTGCTGGTGGTCGCTCCGAAGGCCCTGGGCCGGCTCTCCCCCGTCGTGCGCCGTCACGCCCTCGTGCTCGGGCTGCTCTACGGCGTCGCTCAGATCCTGCAGACCGCCGGCCTGGCCCACACGCCGGCGAGCATCAGCGGCTTCGTCACCGGCCTGTACGTCGTCTGCACCCCGCTGCTCGCAGCGGCCATCCTCCGGACCCGGATCCCGCCCATCACCTGGGCGGCGGTCGCGCTGGCGACCGTGGGCCTCGGCGTGCTCGCGCTCAACGGCTTCAGCATCGGCTACGGCGAGGCGATCACGCTCGCCTCCGCCGTGCTCTACGCGCTGCACATCGTCGGGCTGGGGGCATGGTCGACCGCGCAGGACGCCGTGGGCATGACGATCCTGCAGATCATGGTCATCGCCGTCGTGTGCACGGCGGCGACCGCCCACGACGGCATCGTGCTGCCCGACCGGGCCGCCGACTGGTGGTCGGTGGTCTACATGGCGGTGGTGGTCGGTGCGCTCGGGCTGCTCGGCCAGACGTGGGCGCAGGCGCACCTCCCGCCGACCCGCAGCGCCATCATCATGAGCATGGAGCCGGTCTTCGCCTCCTTCTTCGCGGTCTGGCTCGGCGGCGAGGACGTCACCACCCGGCTGCTCGTCGGCGGCGCGATGGTGCTCGTCGCCATGCTGACCGTCGAGCTCGCCCCGCGCCGCGTGGTCGAGGGCGAGGTCACGCACATCGCCGTCTGAACGGCTCGCCCCGTCCCTCGGGTGGGCCTCGGCGTGGGTCCGTCCCCCTATCGTGGCCCCGTGGACACGTGCGTGGCGTGCGGCGCCGAGCTGGGGGTGGGGCGGTTCTGCCTGAACTGTGGGCACCGCATCGGCACGCCCGCACCGGCCCGTCCCGAGCCCGTCGTCGCTCCTCCGCCCGTGGCCCTCGCTCCCCCGGCTGATCCTCCGGCTCCGATCCCCGACGCGGCCACGGACGATGCGGACGGTGCGACGCCCCGGGCCGTGCCGTCCGACCTTCCGCCGCGCCCCGATCCCGTCGCGCCCCCTGTCGTGCCTTCCGTCGCGCCTCCCGTCCAAGCCGCCGACCCCGTCCCCGTCCCGGTGACCAGCCCGCCCCCCACGTCGTCCGTGCCGCCGTCCGACCCGCCCGAGGTCGTAGGTGACGTCCCACCGGACGAGCCGGCGGCCGACACGCCCCGGCGTACGGCCTGGGACCCTCGCGAGGACCTGCTGCCCTACGAGGAGGTCGACGACCTCGACAGCGACCTCCCGGTGCGGGGGAAGGCCTGGATCGGCTGGGTGCTGGCCGCGGCGCTGCTGATGGGCGCGGCCTTCCTGCTGCTTCGGGTGTTCGACACCAATGGTGACGTCGCCACCGATCCCGCCACCGACCAGGCCACCGGCGCTACGAGCACCGAGACCGCGCCGTCTGACCCGGGCGCGACCGAGGAGGGCGCGGGCGCCCCCACGGGGGTCGGCAAGGTGCGGGAGCTGGCCAGGGGTGCCACCTTCGAGGTACCGGGCACGGCGCCCCCGACGACGGACCTCGACGGCAACCTGGTCGCGTACGAGGCCAGCCAGATGGGCGACGGCAACCCCGCCACGGCGTGGCGCACGGCCGGGGACGCGACGGGCCAGACCATCACCGTGACGCTGCCCGAGCCGGGCGTCGTCACCCGGGTGGGCCTCGTCAACGGCTATGCCAAGCAGATCGCCGGCGTCAGCTGGTATCCCAACAACCGCCGGACGGTCGCGGTGTCCTGGGGCTTCGACGACGGCACCTCGGTCGAGCAGACCTTCGCCGAGCGACCCGGCATGCAGCGGGTGCAGGTGCCACCGGTCGAGACGGCCACGGTCACCATCACCTTCACCGCCGTGACCCCGCCCGGCCTCGGCAACCTCGGTCGTGACTACACCGCGATCAGCGAGGTGAGCATCACCGGGCGGCGAGCCGGCTGAGCACCACGGCCGCCCGCTCGGCGTCGGACCGCGAGACGTCGAGGTGGGTCACGAGCCGCACGGCGCGCGGTCCCACGGCAGCGATGCGCACGCCCTCCGTGGCCGCCCGCTCGACGAACGACATCGCGTCCGGACGCTCCACGACGACGATGTTGGTGTCCACCGCCTCGGGGTCGAGGCCGAGGGCCTCGCCGAGCAGGCGGGCGTGGGCGTGGTCGTCCGCGAGGCGCTCGACGTGGTGGTCGAGGGCGTAAGCCCCGGCCGCGGCGAGGACGCCGACCTGCCGCATGCCGCCGCCCATGCGCTTGCGTCGCACCCGCGCCTCGGCGACGGCGTCGGCCGAGCCGACCATGAGCGACCCGATGGGGGCACCCAGGCCCTTGGACAGGCAGACCGCGAGGACGTCGGCGATCCGGCCGTAGTCGAGGAGCGGGGTCCCGGTCGCGACGTGCGCGTTCCAGAGCCGTGCGCCGTCGAGGTGCACCTTGGTCTCGTTGGTGCCCGCCCACGCCCGCAGGGCGCGCAGGTCCTCGATCGGCAGCACGGCGCCACCGGCGAAGTTGTGCGTGTTCTCGACCGAGACCGCGGCCGTGCGCACGAAGAACGGACCCATGTCGGGTGCGTGCATCGCCTCGATCGCCGCGAGGTCCACCTGACCGCGCTCCTTGGTCCAGGTGCGCATCGTGAGCCCGGTGATGGCCCCGTGGGCGCCGAGCTCCGCACGAGCGATGTGCGCCGACGACTCGCACAGCACCTCCTCGCCGGGCGAGACCACGCTCGCCACGGCGAGCACGTTGGCCATCGAGCCGGTCGGGGTGAAGAGGGCCGCCTCGTGGCCGAACATCCCCGCCACCCGCTCCTCCAGCGCCGCCACCGTCGGGTCCTCGCCGTAGACGTCGTCACCCACCTCCGCGCGGGCCATCGCCTCGCGCATCGGGTCGGTCGGCCGGGTCAGGGTGTCGGAGCGCAGGTCGATCACGCCGCCATCCCATCACGCACTGTCGGGGGTACCTCATGGGCGGTGTCTCAGGAGGATTCGGGCGGCGCGGAATGCCCCTCAACCACCGCTCGCCCGGCGCGCCGACGTACGACACGCCCCCCGGCGGTGTCTCAGGGGGATTCCGGCGGGGCGGAGTCCCCCTTCAGCCACCGCTCGCCCGGCGCGTCGGTGCGCCAGACACGTTCCCCGGCGCCGCGGAACCTGCGCCACGCACCGCTCGTACGCCGCGGCCTCGCGGTCGCTGGCTCAGGCCTTGCGCAGCATCTCCGCGACGAGGAAGGCGAGCTCGAGCGACTGGACGCGGTTGAGGCGCGGGTCGCAGACGGACTCGTAGCGGTGGGCCAGACCCACCTCGTCGATCTCCTCGCCACCGCCGACGCACTCGGTGACGTCGTCGCCGGTGAGCTCGACGTGGACGCCGCCGGGCCAGGTGCCGAGGCTGCGGTGCACGTCGAAGAAGCCCTGCACCTCGTCGATGACGTCGTCGAAGCGACGCGTCTTGTAGCCCGAGGAGGCCTCGAAGGTGTTGCCGTGCATCGGGTCGCAGACCCACGCGACGTTGACCCCCTCGGCGGTGACCTTCTCGACGAGCGCGGGCAGGCCGTCGCGGATCTTGCCGGCGCCGAAGCGGGTGATGAAGGTGAGCCGGCCCGGGGTGTTGTCCGGGTTGAGGCGCGCGGCGTAGGCGAGCGCGTCGTCGGGCGACGTCGTCGGGCCGAGCTTGATGCCGATCGGGTTCCTGATCTTCGACAGCAGCTCGACGTGGGCGCCGTCGAGCTGGCGGGTGCGCTCGCCGATCCACACGAAGTGCGCGGACACGTTGTAGGGCAGGTCGGTGCGCGAGTCGATGCGGGTCAGCGACTGCTCGTACTCCAGCAGCAGTGCCTCGTGGCTGGAGTGGAAGTCGACCCGGTGGAACTCGTCGGGGTCGGCGCCGATCGCCTTCATGAAGGTCAGCGCGCGCTCGATCTCGTCGGCCATCGCCTCGTAGCGCTGGCCGAACGGCGAGGACTGCACGAAGTCGGTGTTCCAGGTGTGCACCTGGCGCAGGTCGGCGTAGCCGCCGGTGACGAACGCGCGGACCAGGTTGAGCGTGGCGGCGGACGAGTTGTAGACCTCGACGAGCCGCTGCGGGTCGGGCACCCGCGCCTCGGGCGTGAAGTCGTAGCCGTTGACGGCGTCGCCGCGGTAGGCCGGGAGGGTGACGCCGTCGCGGGTCTCGTCGTCGGAGCTGCGCGGCTTGGCGTACTGGCCGGCGAGCCGGCCGAGCTTCACGACGGGCACCGAGGCGGCGTAGGTCAGCACGACGGCCATCTGCAGGAGCACGCGCAGCTTGTTGCGCACGTTGTCCGCCGTGACGCCGGCGAAGGTCTCCGCGCAGTCGCCGCCCTGGAGCAGGAACGCCTCTCCGCGGGTGACGGCGGCGATCTTGTCGGTGAGGTCGTCGCACTCGCCCGCAAAGACGAGCGGCGGCGCAGTCCTCAGTCGGGCCACGGCAGCGTCGACCGCCCCGGAGTCGGGGTAGCGCGGCTGCTGGCGGGGCCCGAGCGCGTGCAGCTGCTCGAGGGTGGGGATGGCACTCACCCGACAAGGGTACGGCGCCCCGGTCGCACTGCCCGCACCCTGACCAGCCCCTGAACGCGTGACGCCGCGCACGCCGGGGCCGGTGCGCTCAGCCGCGCGGGGTCAGCACGCCCTCCGCGTCGTCGACGCGCAGTCCGCCCGAGCGGGTGCGGCTGGCGACCAGGGTGCCCGTGACGACGGAGGCGTCGGGATAGCTGATCCGACCGGGGGCGCCCTGGCGTGAGGTGGTCCAGAGCCGGTCGTCGAAGCCGACCTCCCCGCGGAACTGGTGGTTCTCGAGCACGAGGTTGTCGGCGGTGGCCTGCCCGACGACGTACGACGCCTCGCCCCGGTAGAACAGCGAGCCGTGCGACACCTCGAGGATGCCGTCGCGGCGGCGGACGGTCTGGTCGTGCACCTCACCGCTGAGGTAGACGTCGACACCGCCGTCGACCATCGTGCGCCACAGGTCGGACGCCCGGCCCTTCTCGTAGACCAAGTGGGTCGAGTTGCGCACGCGGACCGCACCGGGCATCGGCGTGTGCGCCTGGACCATCACCCACGGCACATCGTCCTTGCGGGCCCGGCGCAGCACGCCCCGCAGCCAGCGCAGCTGCGCCCCGTCGACGGAGATGTGGACGTCGCCGCCGCGCCGCTCGAACACGTCGAGCGTCACGAGCAGCACGTCGGGGTCGAGCCGCACCGCGTAGGCCGTGCGCTTGGCGGGGCCTCGCCGCGGACGGTCGGCGAACCGGGGCCGCCCGTCGCTGTCCGACAGCGCGTGGTCGGCGAAGATCTGCTTGAACTGCGGGATGTGACGGCGCTTGAAGTCCACCCACGCATGGCGCCGCTTGGCCCGCCACGGGTCGTCGCCCACCTCGTGGTCCCCGACGGCCGGGTAGGTCGTCAGGTCGTGGTCGCTGAACCGCTGGAACCAGGCCGGGTAGTAGACGTCGGCGGCCCGGCGCCACGCGCGCAGGCGCTGCGCCTGCGTCCGCACCGGACCGAACACACCGGTCCGCGCGTCGTCGCGCCCCCAACGCCCCTCCACGAGGTCGCCGGGGACGAGGACGTCGCGGGTGCCGTGGGAGGCCATCTCGTCGATGACCCGGTCGAGCGCGGTCTCGTAGGACTCGTTGGTCGAGGTGGCGACCTCACCGGTCGCCTTGACGACATAGGTGCGGCGACCGTCGGCGGTGAGGTCGGCGACGTCCTGGTTGAGGAAGTCGGGCGAGGAGACGAAGCGGTAGGCCCCGGCCAGCTCGGGCGCCGCCGGCACGGACGGACGCTCGCGCGGCCCGCGCCGGGCGGTCGACGGGGACGGCGCCCAGGTACGACCCGGGCCCGGGTCGGCGGTCGGCGGTCGGCTCGCCGGGACCCCGTCGTCCGAGGCCGGCGTCGCGCTCGCAGGCGGGGCGGGCGGCGTAGCCGTGGAGCAGCCGAGGGCACCGGCCACGAGCACCGCCAGCACGGGCCCCACACGTCGTCGAGTCACCCGCCCCACCGTAGACGGCAGGACCGACGTACGCCCACCGAACCCCGCCGTGTCGCCGGAGGGCGCCTCACTCCTCGAGGTGGTCGATGTCGCGGAAGCCGGTCTTCTTGGCGCGCACGCCACGGTTGGTCAGCCAGGTCAGCGCCCAGAGCACCAGGCCGACCGCCATCATCAACCCGGCGATCCGGTACTGGGCGGTGTCGGCGCGCGCCCACGGACCCGCCAGGAACGCGCAGGACAGGGCGCCGATCACCGGGAGGAACGTCGGCGCCCGGAAGTGGTCGTGGTCGACGGGGTGCTTGCGCAGCACGAGCAGCGCGATGTTGACCACCGTGAACACGCACAGCAGGAGGAGGGCGGTCGTACCGCCGAGAAGCGTGATGTTGGAGAGGCCGTCCTCGGACGCGCTGGCCCGGACGACGTAGACGATGAGACCGAACGAGAGGAGCGTCGTGAAGATGATGGCCACCCACGGCGTGCGACGCGAGGCGTGCACCTTGCCGAGCGAGCGCGGCAGCACGTCCTGCCTGGCCATGCCGTAGAGCAGCCGACTGGCCATCAGCATGTTGATGAGTGCCGAGTTGGCCACGGCGAACATACCGATGAACGGGAAGATCTTGTCGAAGGGCAGCTCAGGTGCGCCGGCCGCGACCACCTGGTTGAGGGCGGGCCCCAGGTCGGCGTTGGTGAGGTCGCCCACCGGGACCAGCGCCACCGCGGTGATCGACACGAGGAGGTAGATCACGCCGGTGATCCCGAGCCCGGTCAGCATGGTCTTCGGGAAGTCGCGGATCGGGTCCTCGCACTCCTCTGCCATGTTGACCGAGTCCTCGAAGCCGACCATCGCGAAGAAGGCCAGCGACGTCGCGGCGGTGATCGCAAGGAACGTGCTCTTGTCGCTGGGGCTCTCGAAGACCATGACGCGGGAGAAGTCGGCATTGCCCTGGGTCACGGCGTACATGCCGATGAAGATGATCAGCAACAGGCCGGAGAGCTCGACGAGGGTGAGCACGACGTTGGCCTTGACGCTCTCCCCCACGCCGCGGAAGTTGATCGCTGCCACGAGGGCCATGAAGCCCAGCGCGATGAACATCAGCCCGGATCCGCCAGCCGGGAGGTCGAGCGCGAACCCGGCGTTGATGAACCCGGCGAAGGCGTTGGAGGCGGTCGACGCTGACGTGATGCCGGAGCTCATGACCGCGAAGGCGACCAGGAACGTGACGAAGTGGATGCCGAACGCCTTGTGCGTGTAGAGCGCGGCGCCGGCGGCCTGCGGGTACTTCGTGACCAGCTCGAGGTAGGAGAACGCCGTGATGGTCGCGACGATGAACGCCGCGAGGAAGGGCGCCCACGCCGCGCCCCCGACCTCGCCGGCGACGCTGCCGGTGAGCGCGTACACACCCGTCCCCAGGATGTCGCCCACGATGAACAGCAACAGCAGCCTGGGCCCGATGACCCGCTTGAGCTCGGTGTCCTCAGGACCGTTGACGTCGTGCTGGCTGGCTTCCGTGGCGCTCATCGAGACTCCCCTCATCTGCCCGTGCCGCGCACGGCGTCCTCTCACAATGGCCCGACCGGGGGGGTGTGGCAACCACCGCCGCACCCGGAGAACGCCGTGTCGGCGCCGGGGTGACGCCGTCCACGCTCCCGCTGCCCCCGGAGGGGTGAATGGACACGCTTCGCGGCCCAGGACGTTCGTCACTACCCTGCTCCCCATGCCGAAGCGTGTTGCGATCCTGACCGCGGGTGGGTACGCCCCGTGCCTCTCCTCCGCCGTGGGGGCGCTCATCGAGACCTATGACGCCACCGACCCCGACATCGAGCTGATCGCCTACCGGCACGGCTACCACGGCCTGCTGACGGGCAACAGCATCACCATCGGCGCCGAGGAACGCGCGGGGGCGGCGCTGCTGCACCGTTTCGGTGGCAGCCCCATCGGCAACAGCCGGGTCAAGCTGACCAACGACGACGACTGCCGCCGACGCGGCCTCATCGGCGAGGACCAGACCGCGCTGGAGGTCGCGGCGACGCGGTTGCAGGACGACGGGGTCGACGTGCTCCACACCATCGGCGGCGACGACACCAACACCGCGGCGGCCGACCTGGCGGCCTACCTCGCGACGCGCGGCTCCGAGCTCACGGTGGTCGGGCTGCCGAAGACCATCGACAACGACATCGTGCCGATCCGCCAGAGCCTGGGCGCGCAGACCGCGGCCCAGCAGGCCTCGCGGTTCGCGCAGAACGTGCTGGCCGAGCACGGATCCAACCCGCGCATGCTGATCGTCCACGAGGTCATGGGCCGCGCCAGCGGCTGGTTGACCGCCGCGGCGGCGCGCGACTACATGGCGTGGCACGCCGAGCAGGAGTGGCTCCCCGGCATCGGCCTGGACGCCCGGAAATGGGCGATCCACGCCGTCTACGTCCCCGAGCTCGCCATCGACCTGGCGGCGGAGGCGAACCGGCTGCGCAAGGTGATGGACGAGATCGGCTGCGTCAACATCTTCCTCGCCGAGGGCGCGGGCATCGACGACATCGTCGCCGACCTCGAGGCGTCCGGCGAGACGGTGGGACGCGACCCCTTCGGGCACGTCAAGATCGACACGATCAACCCCGGCCGCTACTTCGCCGACCGCTTCTCCGAGGCCATCGGCGCGGAGAAGAAGATGGTGCAGAAGTCCGGCTACTTCTCGCGCTCCGCGCCGGCCAACGACACCGACCTCGCCCTGATCCGCGAGATGGCGGAGCTCGCCGTGGCCTGCGCCCTCGACGGCACGCCCGGCGTCATCGGCCACGACGAGGACCGCGACGACGAGCTGCGGGCGATCGAGTTCGAGCGGATCGCCGGGCACAAGCCGTTCGACGCCCAGCAGCCGTGGTTCACCGACCTCCTCGCGGGCATCGGCCAGGCCTGAGCGTCCTCGCGCTCCTGTCCCGCCCCGGGTGGCGGCACATCACAGTTCTGACGTGCCCGGGCGCGCAATCTGCCGCCACCCCTGGACTGCACGGCCTCGACGGTGGCGGCACATCGCAGCTCCGACGGGCTCGGGCGCGCAATCTGCCGCCACCCCTACGGCGTACGCATCGCTGCGACCCCAGATGATGTCGCGTGCCGCCACCCTCACTCGGATGCTTCGACCGGCTCCTCGACACGGTTGGTCACGCGCCTGCCCGCGGCCGGCAACACGCGCGGCAGCCGCTGCAGGTAGGCCGCGCTGGCGAGCGCGACGAGCGTGAGCACCCACCACAACGTCGTCCGCCCCTGGGCCAGGAGCCAGGTGAACGCCACGGGCGTCACCGCTCCGCCGACGCCCCAGCTGAGCTGGAACAACCCGAGGTAGCGGCCCCGGAGGTGGTCGGGCGCAGCCTCGGCCGCGGCCGCGCTGAAGACCGGGCCGCCGGTCAGCTCGCCCGCGGTGTAGACGGCCGCGCCGACGAGCATCACCACGACGGCGAGCCACACCGGCAGCCACCCGGCCACGACGAACATCGCGTAGCTGGCGACGAACGCCAGCTGGGCCAGCCCCATCATCCGCGCCCGCACGCGCCCGGTCATGCGACGTACGACGAGTCCCTGGCCGAGCCCGACCAGCGCGGTGTTGAGGGTGAAGATCGCCCCGACCACCCAGCCCGGCAGGTCGATCGTCTCGGCGACGTAGACGGGCAGGGCGAAGTTGAGCACCATCATCCCGGCGACGAAGCCGAACTGCCCGAGCACGAGCCGGAGGTAGGCGGTGTCGCGCAGCACCACGCCCCATCCCTCGACGGGCGCGTCGGCGGGGTGGGCCGCGCGGTGGTCGGGCACGTCGAGCAGGAGGACGAAGGCGACCACGAAGGTCACCGCGTTGACGACCACCACCGACTGGAAGGCCACGTCCGTGCCGATCTGCAGCGCGAGACCCGCGAGCACGCCGCCGATCGAGTAGCCGAGGTTGCGCACCGCCTGCAGGAAGCCGAACCACAGCTCCCGCTCCCCCGGCGCCGAGATCGCTGTGACGACGTTGCCGAAGGACCCCCAGAAGGACTGGCGACCGAGGTTGACCAGCGCGGTCCACAGCGCGACCGCGAGCAGCGAGTCGGCCCACAGGTAGGCCACCATGCCGGCGGCCTGCACGAGGTTGCCGGCGAGCATCATCCGTCGCGGGCCGAACCGGTCGACGAGGCTGCCGATCACGAACGCGCCCGGCATCGTCAGGACCGCGGACAGCGACAGCGCCGAGCCGACCTGCACGAGGGACAGGTCGGTCATCGCCAGGAAGTAGAGCAGCGTGATCGGCATGAACAGCCCACTGCCGACGGTGTCGGCCACGATCGCTGCGACGAACCTGCGATGCTCCCCGACCCGCGGGAATCCGAGACGGCTCAGCACGGGCCAACACTAGGACGGCGCACCGACGACCCGCCTCCCGGATATGTTCGGCACATGACCTTCTCGATCGTGGCCCGGTCCGACGACGGCGAGTCGTGGGGCGTCGCCGTCGCCTCCAAGTTCCTCGCCGTCGGCTCGGCGGTGCCCGCCGCCGCTGCCGGGGTGGGGGCGATCGCCACCCAGGCCGACGCCAACCTCGCCTACAAGTACCTGGGGCTGGCCCACCTCGACGACGGCGCGACCGCCCAGGTCGCGCTCGACCGGCTCGTCGAGGAGGACGAGGGGCGCGAGCACCGGCAGGCGGGCATCGTCGACTCCGACGGCAACGCCGCGACCTTCACGGGCGCGGAGTGCTTCGCCTGGGCGGGCGGGACGACCGGACGCAGCGGCGAGCGGGGCGGCTACGCGATCCAGGGCAACATCCTCACCGGCCCCGAGGTGGTCGACGCGATGGAGCGGGCCTGGCTCGCGGCGGAAGACCAGCCGGTCGAGCGACGGCTGCTCGCCGCGCTGGCGGCGGGCGACGAGGCGGGTGGCGACAGCCGCGGCCGGCAGTCGGCCGCGCTGCTCGTCGTGCGTGAGGGTGCCGGCTACGGCGGGCACGACGACGTCGCCGTCGACCTCCGCGTGGACGACCACGTCGACCCGGTCAGCGAGCTGGCACGGCTGGTCGACCTCAACGAGCTCTACCTGACGGCCTCGACCCCGGAGGAGCAGGTGCCGGTCGACGACGCGCTGATGATCGAGCTCGAGTCGTTGGCCAAGGCCGAGGGCAAGGACAGCTTCCACATGTGGGTCGGGTCGGAGAACTACGAGATGCGCGTCGACTCCGGCGCCCGACCGGCGTGGATCGACCGGCGCATCCTCGCCATCATCCGCGGCGAGGACGCTCGCTCCGGGCCCCCGCAGTGAGCATCCTCGCCATCGATGCCGGGACCACCGGCGTGACGGCCGTCGTGGTCACGCCCGACGGCCGGATCCAGGCCACGGGCCACCAGGAGCTCCGCCAGCACTTCCCCCAGCCGGGCTGGGTCGAGCACTCCGCCGAGGAGATCTGGCAGGCCACCCTCGAGGCGACCCGCGAGGTGCTCGGCAAGGTCGACCGGTCCGAGCTGACGGCGGTCGGCATCACCAACCAGCGCGAGACGATCGTGCTGTGGGACCGCGAGACGCTCGGCTCGCCGCGTCGGGCGATCGTCCGGCAGGACCGTCGTACGGCCGACATCTGCGACCGGATGCGCGCCGACGGGCACGAGGACCGGGTCGCCGAGCTCACCGGCTTGCGCCTCGACCCCTGCTTCTCCGGCACCAAGCTGATGTGGCTGGCCGAGAACGAGCCGCACACGTGGGCGCTCGTGCAGTCGGGCCGCTATGCCGTCGGCACGGTCGACTCCTACCTGATCGCCCGGATGACGCGCGGCACGTGGCACGTCACCGACGTCTCCAACGCCTGCCGCACCCTGCTCCTGGACCTCGAGTCGGGCGAGTGGTCCGACGAGCTGTGCCAGCTGTTCGGAGTGCCGCGCGACGCTCTGCCCGAGCTTGTCCCCAGCTGGGGTGAGGTCGCGCCCACCGAACCGAGCGTCTTCCTCGGTCTGTCGCTGCCGATCGCGGGTGTCGCCGGCGACCGGCAGTCCGCGCTGTTCGGGCAGACCTGCTTCGAGGAGGGCGAGTCCACGTGCACCTACGGCACCGGCTCCTCGATCCTCACCAACACCGGCTCCTCGGTCGTGCGCAGCGATTCCGGCCTGCTGTCGACCGTGGCGTGGCGCTCCCCCCACGGCGAGCTCACCTACGCCCTCGAGGGCGCGATCTTCGTGACCGGGGCGGCGGTCCAGTGGCTGCGCGACGGCCTGCAGATCGTCGGCAGCGCCGCCGAGCGCGCGGCGATCGCCGCCACGGTCGACGACACCGACGGGGTGGTGTTCGACCCCGCGTCGCTCGAGGGGATCGCCCTCGAGGTGCGCGACGTGGTCGAGACGCTCCCCGGGCTCACGACGCTGCGCGTCGATGGGGGCTTGGCGGAGAACGACTTCCTCTGTCAGCTGCAGGCCGACCAGCTCGGCTGCGCGGTGGAGCGCTCGCAGGCGATCGAGACGACGGCGCTCGGCGCCGCGTTCCTCGCCGGGCTCGGCACGGGCGTGTGGGGCTCGACCGACGACCTGCGCGAGATGTGGGCGCTCGACCGGCGCTTCGAGCCCGGTGGCGACCGCGCGGCACTCGACGCATCGTACGCCCGGTGGACCGACGCGGTGCAGCGCTCGAAGGGCTGGGCGAGCTCCTAGAGGCGCTCGCGCGCCTCGCGCGCCTCCTCGACCTCCGACCGGGCCTCGTCGACGGCCTCCTCGACCTCGGCCTGCGCAGCCTCGGCCTCGGCGAGCTCCTCGTCGACCTCCTCGAGGGTGTCCTCGAGGATGGCGAGCCGGCCGCGGAGCTCGTCGATCTCGGACTGGACCTGCAGGGTGCGCGCCTGCAGCTTCTCGACGGCCCGGCGTGCGGCCCGGTGCTCCTTCTCGTGCTCCTTGAGGACGGCACGGGCGTCGGCGAGTCGCTCGTCGGCGGCCGCGCGGGCCTTGGCGTCGGCGTCCGGGTCGGGTACGACGTGGAGCTGGGGCCGCTGCGTCGGGTCGGGGCCCGGCGCGGGCCGGGCCTTCGCGCTGAAGCCGAGCGCCTCGGGGAGGGCCACCGCGCCGCTGAGGTCGAGGTCGCCGAGCCCGGTCGCGGACAGCGCCGTCACGAGCAGCCCGCTGCGCACGGCGCGTGCGGCGTCCGGCTCCAGCATCGCGGCGGTGAGGGTCGCCTCCACCTGCTCGGCAACGGACTCGGTGGTCCTGACGCCCTCCTCTCGCGCCATCCGCCGCGCGGCGGTGGTGACCGAGGCGGTCAGCTGACGGCGCTGCTTGGTGAACTCGCGCAGCTGCGTGGCATCGAGGTTGTCCTGCGCCTCCCGCAGCGCCTCTCCCACGGCCAGCACCTGGTCGACCTGGTCGGGGTCGCGGCGGACGAGAAGGTTGACGACCCACGCCGCGACGGACGCCTTGCGCAGCCCCTTGATCAAGGCGGCGAGCGCCTTGTCGGCCTTGTGCTCCTTGACCAGCGCGTCGCGGGCAGGCGTGAAGTCCGCGAGCGGCAGCGCGTAGAGGTCGTCGGCGATCTCCAGCAGCGGGTCGGCGTCCGGCATGTCCCGATCCTAGGGAGCGGCGTACTCGACCTCGACGGGGAAGGGCGGCCACGGGCACTCCTGGGTGACGCCGCTGGGAGCCCAGCCCAGCGACTCGTAGAGCCTCCGGGCGCGTCCGTTGGCCTCGAGCACCCAGAGGCGTCGCGCTCCCGCTGCCTGGGCCCGCAGGAACCCCTCGCGGCCCAGCCCGGCGCTCCAGTGGTCGGGTCGGACGGCCAGGTGGCGCAGCGTCGCCCCGTCGTGCGCCGTGAGGGCGACAAGGCCGTCGTCGTCCTCGACGACCTCGACGACCACGCCCGGGTCGTCGAGGAGCAGCGCCCAGCGGGCCAGCACGTCGTCATCGGGGTAGGGCAGCTCGCCGAACACGTGCGCCAGCCCGGCCCGGCTGGCGCTCCGCTCGAGGTCGCGCAGGGCGACCGCGTCCTCGGCTGTGGCCCGCCGCCAGGTCCTCGCCCCGTGGGCAATCATGGCCGTCCTGCCTCGTCCCAGGCCCGGTGGGCGGCCTGCGTGCGCTCCCACAGGGAGGTCCACTCGTCGTCGGTCACGTCGGCCGTGGGCAGGAGCAGGTCGTCGGCCAGCGCGCCGCGCCAGTCGTCGTACGACGTCAGGTCCCGCTGGTCCTTCGAGGTCGGCGTCATGACCTGGTGCACCAGGCCGCGGACGGTGCGCTGTTGCGATCCATCGACCCGCTGCGCGACGACCACGCGGCGGAACGGCGAGTCCGGGGCGCCGCTCAGCGTCGCGTGCGCTGCCGCGATCGCGTCGTCGGAGTGGTCGCGGGAGGTGACCACCATGCCGCGCAGCACCCCGCCGGGGAGGTGGCGGTAGGTCCAGGCGGCGGGGCCCGTCGGGCGGCCCGCGGCCTGGGCGCCGTAGCCCGCGCCGATGCCGAACGACCAGCCGTCGACGTCGTGGTCGCCGCGCACCAGCGGCAGCGGCTCGGCGAACCCTTCACCGAGCCCGGCGTCCGGCCACCAGTGCCCGCCCGGGTTGCCGTCGGCGGGAAGGCCGGAGACGACCAGCACGAGGTGGTTGAGCGTGGTGCCCAGCTCGTCCTCCGGCCGCAACCAGACGTGTCCGTGCCGTCGGCTGACCGCGAACCCGAGCCGCTCCAGGAGCCACCCGAGGGCGCCGTTCTGCTGGAAGCAGTAGCCGAGCCGGCCGCCGGCGGCCGCGCGGGCCGCTCCCGCCGCGGGGTCGACCGGGTCGGGCCGGCCGAGCATGATCGAGAGGTTGTCGTAGGGGATCCGCGCGACGTGCGCGCGGTGCAGCTCGCGGAGGCCCTCGACCGTCGGCTGCGGTCGCGAGGCCAGCCCGATGCGGGCGAGGTAGGCCTCGACCGTCCCTGCACCGTCCACGACGACTCCTTCCTCGGGCCCGGGGCGCCGGGCGGGGACGACGGTAGCCGTCGGCGTGTCCGCGCGGGCGGACGTACCCCATTTCGGGGTTGAGGGGCCGGACCTCGAGGTGTTCTGGGAGGGCCGGCGTCTCGTCCGGGACGACGTCGTACGGGGGCTATGGGGGTGTGGTCGGGATGCGTCGACTCGTCGCAGTGCTGGCGGCCACGTGCCTGCCACTCGTGGTCGGGACAGCGGCCGGGACAGCGGCCGGAGCCGAGGCTCCGGCACCGCCACCTGCCCGGGTCAGCGTCGTGCAGGCCGTCCCGGGGGCCAGCGTCGACGTGTCGGTCGACGGCCGTCGGGTCGCGGGCGGAGCGGGTGTCGGAGACGTGCTGGGCCCGTTCGAGCTCCGGCCCGGCAGCCACGAGATCTCGTTCCGGGGCGAGGGCGTCAAGGTCGACTCGACCCTCGACGTCGCGACCGGGGACATCAGCGACGTGGTGCTGCACCTGCCCGCGGACGTCGGGGGCGACCCGGTCGTCCACTCCTACGCCGCACCCACCGGGCCGATCGGTCCCGGCAAGGCCCGCGTCCTGCTCGCGCACACCGCGACCGTCGCTCCCGCCGACGTCGAGGTCGACGGACAGACCGTCTTCACCAACATCGCCAACGGCGAGTTCGCGGACGCCGACGTGCCCGAGGGCTCGATCGAGGTGGCGCTGCTGCCGTCGGGCGCGGACGGCGCCGACCCCATCCTGGGCCCGCTCGACGTGGCCTTGGAAGCCCGGACGCTGTCGATGATCTACGCCTACGGCAACCCGCGCGACCGTTCGATGAACGTCATCGCCCACACGGTCGACCTGGCCGCCGACGGGAGCGTCCGGCCATCGCGCATCGACACCGGGTCCGCGGGCCTCGCCGACGGCCCGGTCACGACCTTCCCCGGCGACACGCCCTCCGCCAACCGCGACCTGCCGCTCGCGGTCACCGCGCTGGGGCTGGTCCTCCTCGGCGTGGTCGCAGCCGCGGGCACCGGTCTGCGGAGGCGGCAGCCGCTCGAGCCACCGACCGGATGACCGTTCGTACGCCCGCGCTCATGCTGTCCGCCTGCCTCGCCGTCGCAGCCGCCGGATGTTCCGGGGGTGGGGGGTCACCGTCCACGACCGCCTCCGCCCCGGCGGCCTCGGCCAGTCGCCCGTCGACGCCTTCCCCGTCGGGCTCGGCCGGTCCGGTGGCCCCGGCCCGGCGCGCCGAGACCGTGGTGGCGCCACGGCGGCCGACCCGGGCCACGCTGCCGAGCGGGCGCGTCGTGCCTGTGGCCGCCGCGGGCACCACCGGGTCCGGGGTGCTCGACGTGCCCGCCGACGTGGACGTCGCGGGGTGGTGGCGCGGCGGGTCACGCCTCGGGGACCCGTTCGGCTCGATCCCGGTGGCGGCCCACGTCGACTCGGACGCCGAGGGGCTCGGGCCGTTCGCCGAGCTCCTCACCGTGCGTGCGGGGGCACGGCTGCGCCTCGAGGCCGACGGGCTGCGCCAGGACTTCGAGGTGACCTCGCGCCGGCTCGTACCGCAGGGCAGCCTCGTCGACGACGCCTGGATCTACGACGCCGCCGGTCGTCTGCGGCTCACCCTCGTCACCTGCGCGCCGCCCTACGAGGCCTCCCGCGGTGGCTACCAGAACCTGGCCGTGGTCACGGCTCTGCCCGTCGGGCCCCCGGAGGCGACGTGAGCCCGAAGAAGCCCTACCAGAAGCGGCTCCCCACCGTCCTGCCCCCGACCCCTCGTCGCGCGCCGGCGCAGGAGACGGTGCGACCGGGCCCCGCTCCCCCGCGGGCACGGCAGACCCCGCCGGCAGGGCCCGCTGTCGCCCCGACGTCGGTCCCGCCACCCGAGCAGCCGCCCGCTGCTACACCCGTCCGGACACCCGACGCCACGCCCGAGACAGAAACCTTCGTGGCACCGACCGCGGCTGCGGCACCCGCACCGGTGACCCGTCCCGCTCACGCTCCGACCACCCCCGAACCGGCGCCGACCACCCCGGCACCGCGGGCGGGGTCCGCTCCCCCGCGATCCGGACCGCTGACCCTCAGGATGCTCGCGCTGGTGGCCGCCGCCCTGGCCGGTCTCATCGGTGGCGGGGTCCTGGCGTGGCAGGTCGCCGGACCTGACGAGGCGACGCGCGCGCCGACGGCGTCACTGCCGGTCGACGGGTGGCCGATCGCCGGCGAGTCGCGCACGGTGAGCGAGGTCCTGCCCGGCGGCGACCTCGAGGTGACCCACTGGATCCACGCGGAGAGCCCGCTCGACACCCTGAGCCTGTCCCTGCCCCGGCTCGACGGTCAGGAGGTCTCGGCGAGCGACGTCGAGGTGACCGCTGACGGCCGCCCCGGCTCGGGTCCCGGGGCTGTCGAGCCGCGCGGGGCGACGTACACCTTCATTGACGCGACCCGGATCCAGGTGCGCTACCGGATGTCCGGTGCGGTGCAGCTCAGCTCGTCCGCGGACGGGCGCGGCCTCGCCACCACGACGTCGCTCGACGTCACCGCGACGCAGCCGCGCGACGTCCGGGTCGTGCGGTCGCAGGAGGTGCTGTCGCTGGCGTGCGTGCAGCCGGGCGAGCAGCCCGTGCCCTGCGGCGAGCCGGGCGGCGAGGACGAGTGGCGGGTGGAGCTCGACGGGACCGATCCCGGCGACCGGGTGCTGGCCGTGGTGACCGTCCCGTCCTGAGTCGGCCGGTTGCCGCGGCCAGGCTCAGGCGTCGTCGTCGAGCCCGTTCTCGATCGCCCAGCGGGTCAGCTGGACGCGGTTGTTCATCTGGAGCTTGCGCAGCGTGTTCTGCACGTGGTTCTGCACCGTGCGGTGCGAGAGGACCAGGCGGGCGGCGATCTGCTTGTAGCTCATGCCGGTGGCGACCATCTTGAGGATCTCGGTCTCGCGCTCGGTCAGCTGGTCACGCGGGTCGTCTGCCGGCCCGTCCGCGATGCGCCGGAACTCCCCCAGGACGAGGCCGGCCAGCCCGGGGGTGAAGACGGTGTCGCCGTCGGCCACCCGCGTCACGGCGTCGATAAGCTCGGCGCTGGAGGCCGACTTCACCAGGTAGCCGGTGGCGCCCGCCTTGATCGCCTCGAGCACGTCGGCCTGCTCGCCGCTGGCCGACAGGATCAGCACGCGGGCCGTCGGGTCGTGCTCCAGCATCATGCTGGTGACCTGCACGCCGCTCGCGTCGGGCAGCTGGAGGTCGAGCACCACCACCTGCGGCGTCGCCGCCGGGAAGCGCGCCATCGCCTCGCGCCCGTTGGACGCCACCGCCACGACCTCGTGCCCGGCCGCCTGCAGGTCGCGCTCGACCGCGTCGCGCCACATCGGGTGGTCGTCGACCACCATCACCCTGACCATCGATCCCCTCCCGGTTCGGTCCGCAGCGTAGACCGCTCAGCCGCCCGGCGGGACGTAACGACCGCGTCGGTGGACCAGTGGTTCGGGGTCGTCGCCGACCACCAGGTCGTCGAGCGTGCAGGTCACGAGCCGCGACCACCCGACCTCGACCGCGCTCTCGACGCCCACCAGCGCCCACGTGGCGCTCGTGGCCAGCCGCGGCCCGTGCGGGGTGTCGACCCACTCCGCCAGCCGCCACGGACCGCCCGGTGCCGGCACCGTGCCGGCGAAGGCGTCCGCCAGGTCACGGTCCGGCCAGGACAGCAGCTGTACGACGCCGCGCCCGGTCTCGAGCAGCAGCTCGGTGAGCTCGGCGTCGGGGTCGAGCAGGGCGAGCACCCGTCCGGGCTCCCCGCCCGCCACCAGCCACGACGTGACCGTCAGCCCGGCCCGCTCAGCGTCGTCGCCGGCCGTCCAGAGCGACACCGTCCCGCCGAGGCGCCCGCGCAGGCGTCGTACGGGGTCGTCCGGGGTCGGGAACGGATGGCCGCTGTGGATCGTCACCCGGTCACGCTAGCGGGACGGCCAGCTCCCACTCGGTGCCCCACTCGCCGCTCTGGACGGTCGCGGTGCCGCCGAGGCCCTCGATGCGGCCCCGGATGGACGAGGCGACCCCGAGCCGGCCCTCGGCCGCCGCCTGCTCCAGCCGCCCGGCAGGCAGGCCGGGACCGTCGTCGCGCACCGAGACGGTGATCGCGTCGGGCGCGGCCTCGGCCAGGATCCACGCGGTGGCGCCGGGGCCCACGTGGGCGAGCACGTTGTCGAGGCACGCCTTGACCGCGGCGACGGTCTCGGTCGCGACGTGGTCGTCGACCAGGACGGCGGCTCCGGGCGTCGCGACCTCCGCGCGCACCGGGTGCGCGGTCGCCATCGCCTCGAGCGCACCGGCGAGGTCGACCTGGGCGCCGCCCCCGGTCGGCACGGTGTCCTGCTGGCGGATGAGGGACCGCAGCCCGCGCTCCTGCTCCCCCGCGAGCCGCCCGAGCTCGGCCCACTGGCCGCCGGCCGCGGCGCCCTGCCGCTGAACCATCGCCAGCACCTGCAGCACGCCGTCGTGCACGGCCCGGGCCAGCCTGGTCCGCTCCTGGGCCGCCGCCGCCGCTCGCTCGGCGGCGTCCCGCTCGCGCGCCATCCGCTGCAGCGACTCGCACATGAAGCCCACGATCGGGCCGCCGATGAGCACGAGGAAGACGTTGCCGTAGTTGCCCTGGTCGACCTCCTGGCGTGGCAGGAGGTCCGCCAGCGAGAGCACGACCGCGGCGACCAGGCCGCCCTTCCAGTGCCAGTGGATGGCCCAGGCGAGCAGCGCGCCCATGACCCAGAAGCCGGGGAGCGTCGCCTGGAAGCCGTCTGACTTCAGCCATGGCGTGACGCCGATCGCCGCGACGGCGATCAGCAGGTCGGCGACGAGCAGGACGGGCGTACGCCTCGAGCGTCGGTGGTAGAGCCAGATCGCGACGCCGGTCCACGCCACGAGCGCCAGCACGACGGCGAGCGCGAGGTCGGGGTGCGTGTAGCTGTCACGGCGGTAGGCGTTGAGGCCGACCATGTTGACCGTGACCACCACCCGCACGATGGCCAGCGCGGAGTAGAGCCGGTCCTCGACGGCGAGGGCTGAGTCGGCCCGCGGGTGGGGTGCCCGCGGGTGCGTCAGCGCGCTCAGGACGCCTTCTGCTCGGGCCCGTCCCCGGCCTGCTCGCGCGCCGCCTTGTCCCGCTCGGCCTTCTCGCGCTCGGCCTGCCGGGCCTTCTCCTTGTCGAGCTCCTTGGCCTTGCTGGCGTAGAGGTCGACGTACTCCTGGCCGGAGAGCCGCATGATCTCGTACATGATCTCGTCGGTGATCGAGCGCAGGATGTAGCGGTCGTTCTCCATGCCGGCGTAGCGGGAGAAGTCGAGCGGCTTGCCGAAGCGCACGACCGGACGCGTCCACGTGCCGTAGACCTTGCCCGTGGGTGCGACGACGTCGGTTCCGACCACCGCGCACGGGATGACGGGGGCGCCGCTCTCCAGGGCCAGGCGGGCCACGCCGGTCTTGCCGCGGTAGAGCCGGCCGTCGTGCGAGCGGGTGCCCTCGGGGTAGATGCCGAAGAGGTCGCCCTGGCCGAGGATCTTCATCGCCGACTTCATCGCCCCCTCGGCGGCGTTGGCGCCCGACCGGTCGATCGGGACCTGGCCGGCGCCGGTGAAGAACTTCTTCTGGAACCAGCCCTTGATGCCCGGGGTGGTGAAGTACTCCGCCTTGGCGACGAAGGTGACCCGACGGTTGAGGGTGAGCGGCATGAAGAGCCAGTCGGCGTAGGAGAGGTGGTTGCTGGCCAGGATCGCGGGGCCCTCCTCGGGCACGTTGTCGATGCCGTAGGCCTTGGGCCGGAAGACGAGTCGCAGCACGGGCCCGAGGGCGATCCACTTCAGGAACCAATAGAGCACGGTCCGAGACTATCCCTGCTTCTGGGCGGTGACCCGCTCGATGAACTCGGCGGACTCGGCGAAGATCCGCGGCGCGTCGTTGTCGAGGGTGGCGACGTGGTAGCTGTCCTCGAGCACCCGCTCCTCGAAGTCCTTCGACGACAGGCCGGCATTGATCGCCTTGGACGACGAGATGTCGGCGACGTGGTCCTCCTTGGACCGGAAGTAGAGGACCGGGATGGTGATCCTTGGCAGGTCACGCCTCAGCTCGGCCCAACCGCCAGACATCTCGTACGCCGCCTTCAGCGGGATGACGGGGTAGGCGATCTCGTCCATGCCCGGCTTCTTGATGTCGTTCCTGATGCCGGGGAAAGCGGGCACGAAGCGCTTGAGGACGGGCAGAAGCACCGCATCCTTGCGCATCGAGTCGACGGCCGCATTGACCAGGACGACGCCGGCGAGCTCCTCGCCGCGGTCTGCTGCGAGCCGCAGCGACAGGGCGCCGCCCATGGAGAGCCCCACCGCCACGACGGTGTCGTTCTCGGCGGCGAGCTTGTCGAAGGCGCCCTCGACGGTCGCCGTCCAGTCGGTCCACCTCACCTTGTTCATGTCCTGCCACCGCGTGCCGTGACCGGGCAGCAGCGGCATCTCGACGGCGTACCCGCGAGCAGCGAGGTCCTCGGCCCACGGCCGCATCGAGGCAGGGCTGCCGGTGAAACCATGGACGACGAGTACGCCGATGCGCCGCCCAGAGGTCAGCTCGGGATTCGCGGGCGTGGACATCGGTGCGACCAGTGTCGGGTCGAGGGGTGCGGCCTGCGCGCCGCGGAAGGGGATCCTCACGCGCACAGTGTGCACCAGGATCGGCCTCTCCGCCGGTCAGGCGGCGCGCCCGGTCTCGCTGGTCGAGGAGGGCGCCCGGGGCGCCCGTCACGGGACCCGTTCACGTCCTGCGGCTACCGTGGTCCGCGTGAGTCGCCCGGAGGACGAGAGCCGCGCCGAGCTCGCCTGGCGCGAGATCGTCGAGAACTATGGCGAGCGCGCCGTCCTCGACGAGCCGTCGGCCCCTGCCGACGCCCCGGCGACCGCCTCCGAAGAGCCGCCGTCGAGCGCTCCCGCCGGGCCGTCCCCGACCGACCTGCCGGAGCACCTGCGCGACGACGACGAGGTCGAGCGGCGCGAGCAGGCGATCGCGGAGGCCGAGCGCTTCCGGCCGCCGCCGGCGCCCCCGTTCCCGGTCCCCCGCACCTGGCAGCGCGGGCTGGCCTGGGCCGGCATCTTCGTGGCGCCGGTGATCGCCCTCGTCATCGGGTTCCTGTCCATCTACGTGCACCCGCTGGTCGGCTGGATGCTGGTCGGCTGGTTCGTCGGGGGGTTCGCCTACCTCGTGCTCGACATGCCCAAGGCGCCCCGCGATCCCTGGGACGACGGCTCCCGCATCTAGTCCTCATCGCCGGTCGAGGAAGGCGTCCTGACCCCTGTCACGAGACCTGTCAGAGACCCCTGCGCAGGCGTAGGGTCTGCCGGGTGGGGTCGCGGGAGACGGTCGAGGTCACAGGGCACCTCATGGACAGCGGCATCCTGTCGCGCGTCCTCGACGACATCCGCGAGTACGGCGGCGAGTTCGTCATCGAGGAGTTCGACGTCGGCCGCGACGCGCACGACCCGAGCAGCGCCCGCATCACCGTGGAGGCCCCGGACGACGACGCGCTCCAGCGCCTGCTCATGCGGCTGCAGACCCGCGGGGTCAACCAGGTGTCCCACGGCGACGCCGCGGTCGCGACCGCCGACGCGGACGGCGTGCTTCCGGACGGGTTCTACGCGACGACCAACCTCGAGACGCAGGTGTGCCTCGGGGGGCGGTGGCTCGACGTCGACAACCCCGAGATGGACTGCGGGCTCGTCGTCGAGGAGTCGCCCTCCGGTGACCTGCGGGTGCGGACGGTGCCGCTGTCGGACGTCGTCCGCGGCATGAGCGTCGTGGTGGGGGCGTCCGGCATCCAGGTGACCGTGCCCGACCCCGCCCCCGCGGCCGAGGCCGTCGCCTCGTTCGAGGGTGGGCACGGACCGGAGCGCCCGCAGGCGGTGCTCGTCCGGCAGGTGGCCGACGGGATGCGGCGGGCGCGGGCCTCGGGCGGACGGCTGCTGTGGGTGACCGGTCCCGGCGTCGTCCACGCGGGCGGCGTACCCGCGATGGTCGCCCTCGTGCGGGCGGGTTGGGTGGACGTCCTCTTCGCCGGCAACGCCATGGCCGCGCTCGACATCGAGACCGCCCTCTACGGCCCGAGCCCGGACGGCAGCGCACCCCCGGGCCACGAGCACGGTCACGAGCACCGGGTCCGGGCGGTCAACACCATCCGGAGGGCCGGCTCCATCGAGCGTGCGGTCCGCGACGGCGTCCTGCCCAGCGGCGTGATGCGCGCGCTGGTCACCGAGGGCAAGCGCTTCGTCCTCGTCGGGTCCGTCCGTGACGACGGTCCCCTCCCCGATGTCCACACCGACGTGGTCGAGGGCCAGCGCGCCATGCGGGCCGAGATCCACGACGTCAGCTACTGCCTGATGATGGCGACCCAGCTCTACGCCGTCGCCACGGGTGGCCTCCTCCCGGCCTCCGTGCCGCTGGTCTGCGTCGACATCAACCCGGCCATCGTCACCCGGCTCGCCGACCGGGGCACCGGCCAGGGGCGCGGCATCGTCACCGACGTCGGGCTGTTCCTCGAACAGCTCGCGCTCGAGCTCGTGCCGGACTACCGCCGGGGTTGAGGCTCGGCGACCAGGAGCGCGGCCCCGATCATCCCCGCCTGTGGGCCCAGCTCGGCCGCGACCAGACCGGGGATCCGGCGATGCGCTGCTCCGACCAGGGTGTGACGCAGCGCGTCCCGCGCCGGCTCGAGCAGGCGGTCCCCCGCGGCTGAGACGCCACCCCCGACGACGATCACCTCCGGGTCGAGCGCCGCGACGAGGTTCGCCACGCCGACGCCGAGCCAGTGGCCCACCGACGCGAACGCCTGGCGTGCGACGAGGTCGCCCTGCTCCGCAGCGATCGTGACCATCGGCCCGGTGATGCGGTCGGGGTCGCCATCCGTCATGTCGCTCAGCACAGACGGCTGCCCGACCATGAGAGCGCGGACGTTGCGCACCAGCGCGTTGCCCGACGAGTACTGCTCCCAGCAGCCCCGCCGCCCGCACTCGCACGCCTGGCCGTCGGGCACGACCTGCATGTGCCCGAACTCCCCCGCCATCCCGTTGGCGCCCCGGACGACCCGTCCTTCCAGCAGGACCGCGCCCCCGATCCCGGTGCCCATCGTGACCATCAGGGCCGACGCCGCCCCCCGGGCAGCGCCGAAACGGGCCTCGGCGCGCGCCGCGCAGTTGGCGTCGTTGTCGAGGCCGACCGGGCAGCCGAGTCGCTCCTCCAGCAGGTGCTTGAGCGGCTCGCCCTGCCACGGGAGGTGGGGGGCGAACATGACCCGCTCCCCCGCCGAGTCGACGAAGCCCGCCGCGGCCACGCCCACTCCCGCAAGCGGCTCGCCCCCGGCGGCCTCCACGATGCCCTCGACCAAGGCGTCCTCGACCCGCCTCGTCACCACGCGACGCCCCGGTGTCGTACGAAGCGCAGTGCGGGCGACCCGGCCCTCGTCATCGACCACGCCGGCCAGCACCTTGGTGCCGCCGATGTCGACCCCGACCACCACGCCCTCGTTCACGCGCCACATCTTGGCGCACCACGATCGGCATGGCCCGGTCGGCACGGCCGTCTAGTCACTTCGAGTCATCTTGCGTCACGGACGGACAAGAGTGTCGTCAAAGCAGCGACACCCGAGACCGACACCTCCTACCGTGACGGACGGACACCTCGGGGAAAGGGGATCTCATGCGCTTAAGCACACGGATGAAGCGTCGCACCGAGGACGGTGCGTCGGCGGTCGAGTTTGCGCTCGTTGTCCCGTTGCTGCTGCTGATTGTGATCGGGATCATCAATTTCGGCTTCGTGTTCGCTCAGCAGATCTCGCTCAACAACGCCGCGCGCCAAGCAGCCCGATTTGGTGCCGTTGCAGGCAACTCGTGCCTTGCAATTGAGAACGAAGGAAAGGCCTCCGCGGGTACCATCGGCATGCCCGCAAGCCAGGTGCCCACACCTGCAATCTCGAATTGCACAGCGGGAGACGATTCGGACTTTCCATGCACGAAGCCAGCCTCCGGGCCCCTCGTGACCAACGTGACCGTCACCATGACCCGGCTCGGGAGCAGTAACCCATGGGTGGCCACCTTCCCTCCCTTCAACCTGATTCCCGCGCCGACGTTGACCGGTCAGGGCGTTATGCGTTGTGAGTACTCATGATGACGTTGAGATCACGCATGATTCGTGACGAGTCGGGCGCTACGGCGATCCTGGTCGGCCTGATGGCGACAGTGTTGATCGGCATGATGGCGTTCACTGCAGATCTGGGCATGGCCTATGCCAACAAGCGCCAGCTTCAGACCGCAGCTGACGCGGCTGCTCTAAGCGCTGCCGGAGTGTTCGCAACAAGTCTTCATGCCGACTGCTCGCAAATTCGTGCAGACAAACTCGGCGACGCCACGTCTGAGGCGGGCTCCAAGGTAACCCTCAACACACCGAGTTCCGGCACCGCCGCGATGGCCGCGAGTGATTTTACGGCAGCATGCACGGCTGACGGGCTCGAGGTCACAGCAAAGGTGAAGGGCACCAGCCCAGACCTTTTTGGCAACCTCGTCGGCCACTCGGGCGACTACGCCGTTTCTCGCACAGCCACCGCTGTCGTCGAACCCGCCACCGGCGTAGGTAACCGACTGCGGCCTCTGGCCGTCTGTTCCAGCGAAATCGATCCGGCGCTCGCGCCCGGCGATCCCTTTCGCATCTACGCTCCGGGCAATGGTCACACCCCGCCGGCGAGTTGCCCGGTGCCGCCTGTCGACGGCAACTGGTGGATGCTCGACTGCCCCGGCGAGCACTCGGACGACGGAGATGACACGAGTGGTACTTCGGCGCTCCAAGCTCAGATCATGAACGGCTGTAAAGACCAGGTGAGCATCGTGGATGGTCAAGACGCGGCGACCAGCCCCTCTCATCTCAACAGCATTCTCGCAAACGCTTGTCCCCCTATTCCGACCACCCGTCCGTTCGACTGCATGAGCGGAGATCCGGGTGCGCCAGACGCTGGCCACATCGAAGATGGATGGCAGGCCCTGATCGATTCTGAGGCGCTCTCGTTTATCCCAGTCTTCTGTGCACCGCCCACCTGCGCCACCTCCTCCGTGACGGGCAGCGGCACCAGCGCTGTCTTCCCGGTCCACGCGTTCATGGCTGTCACAGTGTGCGGGTACCACTTCGGCAAGCAACCGAGCAAGCATTACCGAGACTCGTCACCGGGCCCAATCTGCGGTGCGTCGAGCGTCGATGCGGCGTTGGATCAGATGCTTCTTGAGAAGAACGGCAGCGGTCATCCCTTGATGGACACCAACTACCTCGTCGTCGTCTACCAACGCGCCCAGGCGTCGGGCAGCGTTGACCCGTCCGAGTGCGACCTAGGAGACACAGACTGCGACAAGGGAGTCCGCCAGGTGCGACTGACCAGGTAAGTCACTCGTTCTCAGGCCAGTCGTCGGCGAGGCCGATATGCTCGACCTCGTCCGCGCCCGTGGACGAGTGCGGCCCGGTCGCCAGGAGCGCTGCTGCAGCCTGCGCGAGCGAGGTCGCCGCGGCGGTCAGGTGAGCCGTGACCTCGGGGCTGACATGCCGGACGGTGCTGATCGCGCGGCACAGGGGGCAGACCGTGCACTCGGCGGCACCGGTCGCCAGGTGCTCGTTGAGGTCGTGCGCCGCGGTGGCTGCCTGCGACGCAAAGCCGGACAACCCGTCCCCGGCCTCCGAGGCGTGCTCGCGCGCCCACCCCGACAGCGCGCCGAGGAGCTTGGCGGCCTCCTCGCCCAGGGTGCCGACGTCGTGCGGTTCGGCGTCGGTCACAGGGCCCCCTCGGACAGGTCGGTGGATGCGGCGGCCGGCTCGGTGAACCGGACCTGGAGCTGACCGTCGCGCACCCGCGCACCGACCACCCGATGGCGCGCGAGCCCGGAGGGCAGCGTCAGGAGCCGACGGTACGACGCCACCGAGACGACCAGCTCATCGCCCTTCCGGACGAGGCCGACGTCGTCCTGGGCCACGAGCGGCAGCGGCAGCGACAGCACGAGGCCGCCGGCCGCCGCGCGGACGGACATGGGGGTCGTCGTCGTGCCGCGTGCGAGCGGGTCCGAGCCGTCGTACACCGATGCCGCGAGGTCGAGCAGCTCGTGCCGGCCCACCGGCTCGCTCGCCCGGTAGACCGACGTGCGGAGCTCGAGCCCGGCGAAGGAGTCGGCGGCGTCCGCGAGCTGGCGGCACTGGGCCTCCACCCAGGCGCGCCGCCACTCGTCGGCCCCCTCCTCGGGGAAGACACGGTTCACGATCGCGGTATCGACCTGGTAGCCGAAGAGCGTCAGGAACGTGTAGGCCCGCCGCGCCTCGGCCAGCACCACGGCCTCGGGCGTGAGCACCAGGCGTACCGACGTGTCGGGGCCGGTCAGCACCGTGCGTACGTCGTCGAGATCGGCGTGCAGGCGCTCGATCGCGTCGAACACGGAGTCCTCGGGCATCGGCACACCGGCCGCGCGGGTCAGGACGGGCCGCAGTGCCTTGACGACGCGCCGCTCGACCGGGAGGACGCGGGTCATGTACCACCCGAGCGCCTCGGGGAGCGCCAGCAGGCGGAGCGTCTCGGCTGTCGGCGCACAGTCGACGACCAGCACGTCCCACTCCCCCGACCTCGCCTGCGCGCGCACCTCGAGGAGTGCCAGCACCTCCTCGGCGCCGGGAATGACCGTGAGCTCCTCGGCGGCGACCGGGTCGACGCCGGCCACGTCGAGCACGCTGAGCAGATATCCCTGGATGTCGGCCCACGACCGCTCGAACCGCCTCTGGGCGTCGACGTGCTGGACCCACAGGTTTGCCGCGGCCTCGGTCGGCTCGGACGTGGCGGGCACGTCGAGGGCGTCGGCCAGTGAGTGGGCGGCGTCGGTGGACAGCACCAGCGTCCGGTGCCCGGCCGCGGCGCTGGCGCACGCCGTCGCCGCGGCCAGCGTCGACTTGCCCACCCCGCCCTTGCCGGTGAACAGCAGGATCCGCATGCCCGGACCGCGCGTTAGAGCGACTCGACGCGCTTCTTGAGGCCCTTCAGCGCGGCGTCGATGAGGATCTTCTCGCCCTTGCGCTTGAGCATGCCGATCAACGGGATGCTCACGTCGAGCGCGAGGCGGTAGGTGACCTCGGTGCTGCCGTCGCCGCGGTCGACGAGCGTGTAGGCGCCGTCGAGGGCGCGCAGCATGTTGCCCTCGACCAGGGTCCAGGTGACCTCGCGATCGCCCTCCCAGTCGTAGGAGAGGGTGTACTCGTCCTTGATGGGCGAGACGTCGAGGGCGAAGTAGACCTGCTCGGCGCGGTCACCGGCTCCCGGCTCGACGACCTCGGCCGTCTGCACGCCCTTGGCCCACTCGGGGTAGGACTCGAAGTCGGCGATGACGGCCATCACGTCGGCCGGAGGAGCGTCGACGACGATCGACGAGGAGGTCTGTTCGGCCATGGCCGGAGCCTAGCCCACGGCGCGGACCGCGCCGGGCCGGTGCACCGGGCGTGCTCGCCAACCCGGAACGGGCGATAACCTGCCGATCGCAGTCCACCACCCTCCAGGAGGTTCCACCGTGCGGGAGTTCTCGACGCCGCTCTCCATCACCATCCCGACCACCGGGAACCTCACCGACGACGTCGTCACCAACGGCCGCGACTTCGCGGACACCGTGGTGTTCAGCCGTCGCACCGACGACGGGTGGGCCGACGTCACCGCCGCCACGTTCCTCGAGGAGGTGCGAGCGGTGGCCAAGGGCTTGGTCGCGGCCGGCGTGGAGGTCGGCGACCGGGTCGCCCTGCTGTCGAAGACCCGCTACGAGTGGACGCTCCTCGACTACGCCATCTGGTTCGCCGGGGCGGTCACCGTGCCGATCTACGAGACGTCGTCGGCCGAGCAGATCGGCTGGATCCTTGAGGACTCCGGCGCACGGGCCATCGTGGCGGAGGGCCCCGACCACCTCGCGCGGGTCCGCGAGGCGCGCCAGTCCGGTGACCTCACCGAGCTCCAGCACGTGTGGTCGCTGCAGGACAACGCCGTCGACGTCCTCGGACGTCTCGGGTCCGACATCTCTGACGACGTGCTCGAGCAGCGGCGTACGTCGGCGACACCGCTCGACCTCGCGACGCTCATCTACACCAGCGGCACGACGGGCAAGCCCAAGGGCTGCATGATCACCCACGGCAACTTCATGTTCGAGCTCGGCGTGGCCGTCGACGAGCTGCACGAGCTGTTCGACAGCCACGAGGCCTCGACGCTTCTGTTCCTGCCGCTCGCGCACGTCTTCGCGCGCATCATCCAGATCGGCGCCGTGAAGAGCCGAGCCAAGATGGGCCACAGCGCCGACATCAAGAACCTGGTGACCGACCTCGGCGAGTTCAAGCCGACCTTCATCCTGGCGGTGCCGCGGGTCTTCGAGAAGGTCTTCAACAGCGCCTCGCAGCGGGCGACCGCCGATGGCCGCGGCAGGATCTTCGACCGCGCGGCCGACGTCGCGATCGCCTGGTCACGGGCGTCGGACGGCAAGCGGGTGCCAGTACGCCTGCGCGCCCAGCACGCGCTCTTCGACCGCCTCGTCTACGGCAAGCTGCGCCACGCCCTCGGCGGGAGCTGCACGTACGCCATCTCGGGTGGCGCACCGCTGGGCGACCGGCTCGGACACTTCTACCGCGGCATCGGCCTCACGGTGCTCGAGGGGTACGGCCTCACGGAGACGACTGCCGCACTGTCCGCCAACCTCCCCGACGCCACCAAGATCGGCACGGTGGGACGCCCCCTGCCCGGCACGAGCGTGCGCGTCGCCGACGACGGTGAGCTTCTCTTCCGCGGTGGCCAGGTCTTCGCGGGCTACTGGGGTGACGAGGAGGCCTCGGCCGAGGCGATCGACCGGGACGGCTGGTTCCACACCGGCGACGTGGGCGAGGTCGACGACGAGGGCTTCGTCCGCATCACCGGCCGCAAGAAGGAGATCCTCGTGACGGCCGGCGGAAAGAACGTCGCTCCGGCCGTCCTGGAGGACCGGCTCCGCGCCCACGCCCTGGTCGACCAGTGCCTGGTGGTCGGTGACGGACAACCCTTCATCGGCGCGCTGGTCACCATCGACCGGGAGACCTTCCCCGCGTGGGCCGAGCAGCACGGCAAGTCCAAGGACGTCGCGGACCTGGTCGACGACCCCGACCTCGTCGCCGCGGTCCAGGAGGCCGTCGACGAGGCCAACAAGGCCGTGTCGAAGGCCGAGTCGATCCGCAAGTTCACGATCCTGCCCGGCGAGTGGACCGAGGAGGGCGGTCAGCTCACCCCCAGCCTCAAGCTCAAGCGGCGCGTCGTGATGCGTGAGTCCCGCGAGGAGATCGAGGCGCTCTACCTCGGGTGATAGCGGTCGGCATGGCTCGGGTGGACGGTCGTCCCGCACGCTGGCGGCGTCAGCGGTGACTAGGCCTCACTAGTCCGTTTGGGTGGCGTCGGGGCTACGTTCGGGTGGTTTGGTCGGTTTAGCCCACGGCCGTCCCAGCATCGGTCCTAGATTCATGCCGCTGGGAGGGCTCCGGGGCCCGGTTCACGCAGAGACCCTGGATCCTCCTGCGCGCCCGGGACCCTGCCGTGGGGCTCCCATGACTCGCGAAGGACCGCACCATGGCTCGCCGATCCGTACTTCTCCTCGTCGCCATTCTCATCGCGCTCGCCGGAACGGCCATGATCGTGCTCTACGTGCAGGGCATCGAAGCTCGTGCCACGAAGGAACAGGAGCTCGTCGAGGTGCTCGTCGCCGCTGAGACCATCGACACCGGTGAATCAGTGACCGACGCCCAAGAGGCCGGCAAGATCGAGAAGGCCGAAGTCCGGCGCGCCGACCTGGTCGACGGCAGCCTGTCCTCGACGTCCTCCATCTCCGACCTCGTGGCTGTCGGCACGATCTACCCCGGCGAGCAGCTCATCGCCAGAAAGTTCGGCAGCCTGGGCGACACCGAGAGCCTCGTCATCCCGGACGGCAAGATGGCCGTCTCCGTCGAACTCACCGACTTCGAGCGCGTCGCCGGCTTCGTCAACCCGGGCAATGAGGTCGCCATCTTTGCCACGCCACAGGACCTGACAGCGATCCTTCCCGACGACAAAGAGCAGAAGCTGGGCGACTACACCCGCATTGTGCTCACGCGCGTGCCCGTGCTGGGTGTAGGCACCACGAGCGTGACGTCGCGGACCACGAAGACCGAGGATGGTGGCCAAGTTGCCGAGGAGGTGGCCCGCACCATTCTCACGCTCGCAGTCACTCAAGACGAAGCGGAACAGCTGATCCAAGCCGACCGCAACTCGGATGTCACCTTCGCGCTCCTGACTGATGAGTCCAAGATTTCGGACAGTCCCGGAGTTCGACCCGCCGACCTTTACCCGGAGCTCTTCACAGGTGGGACTCGATCGTGACCGCCGTCCTCGAACCCGACGGCGCTCAGCGTTCCATCCTGCAGGCGATGCTGCATGGCTCCCAGGCGTTCGCCGACCTGGACGGTCTCGAGCAGCACATTCGAACCGCCGACACCGAGTTCGCCGTCGTCATCGGTCCCTCCGTGCCGGGCGAGGCGGCCGCGGAGCTGGCCCAGTGGGCGCGCGTGCACCGACCAGACCTCGGCGTCATCCTCCTGCGGAACGAGATCGACAGCACCACCCTGGCGCTGGCGCTGCGCAGCGGCATGCGCGAGGTGGTCGCAGCCAAAGACCTGGCAGGCATCACGACGGCCGTCCAGCGGGCGCGCAGCGTGGCCAACGCCATCGGACAGACCCTTCTCGACGAGGTGCAGGCTGCCGCTCAAACGGCACGCGCCGAGGTCGCGGCGGAGGTCGCCAAGGCCGCGGCGGACGCCAAGGCCGAGGCGGACGCACCTCGCGGCAAGATCGTCACCGTCTTCTCCACCAAGGGCGGCGTGGGGAAAAGCCTCGTCGCGACCAACGTGGGCGTCGCACTCGCCGACCAGGGTTACAACGTGTGCCTCGTCGACCTCGACGTCAACAGCGGGGACGTCGCCATCATGCTGCAGCTCACGCCGCACCGCACCATCAACGACCTCGCTGGCTTCAACGGTGTGATCGAGGCCGAAGGCATCGGGTCCATCCTGACGCGTCACTCGGACAACCTGTCCGTCGTCGCCGCCCCGGTGCGTCTGGACTCCCCGGACGAGGCGTCCGTGGACGACATCGGCAAACTCCTGGACGCGCTCCGCCGCATGGTCGACTTCGTCGTCGTCGACACCTCCGGGGTCTTCGACGACCACGCGTTGTGCGCGCTCGACCGGTCGGACCTCATCGTCCTTGTCGGCACCCTGGACATTCCATCGCTGAAGGCCCTCAAGCTCGCCACGAGCACCCTCGAGATGCTGAACTTCCCGAAGTCCACGTGGAAGTTCGTCCTCAACCGGGCAGACGGCAAGGTCGGCCTAGCTTCCGAGGAGTACGAGAAGACCCTGAACCTGAAGGCCGACTGCTCGCTCGTGTCGAGCCGCGAGGTCCTTGCCGCAGTCAACCGCGGCGAGGCCCTCGTCAGGGCCTACCCCGGACACCAGAACAGCAAGGCTCTCGTCTCCTTCGCCAAGTCCGTCGCGAGCATCGCCGGCCAGTCCGCCGGTGAGGACGAGAGCAATCCGTCGAGCCGGAAGTCGAGCGGCTCCCGGCTCCGCCTGAGGAGGGGCTGACGTGAGCCTGACAGACCGACTGGCCGCAGCGCGGGGTCGCAGCACCGAGACCATGGACACCCCTGCTCCGAGCGACACCAGCGGTGGTGGCAGCGTGCCGGCTCCCGCCAGCAACGGACCGAAGCGCAAGACCGCCGCACCGAAGGGTGACCCCTTCCAGGACCTCAAGCGCGTCGTGCACCAGCGGCTCGTCGAGACGCTCGGTCCCAAGCTCTACGACGCACACATGACGCAGTCCGAGCTGGAGCAGCAGGTGCGCCTCGCCCTCCAGACGTCCATCGCTGACGCCGACATCCCCATGTCCTCGGCTGACCGCACCCGTGTCTCCCAGGAGATCGCCGACGACATCCTCGGCTACGGTCCCATCGAGCCGCTGCTCCGCGACCCGAGCCTGTCCGAAGTCATGGTCAACTCCTTCCAGGACATCTACGTGGAGCGGAGCGGCAAGCTCGTCAGGGTCGACACCGCGTTCACGGACGAGGCACACCTCCGACGAACTATCGACAAGATCGTCAGCAAGATCGGACGTCGCGTCGACGAGACCAGCCCGATGTGTGACGCACGCCTGCCCGACGGCAGCCGCGTCAACGCGATCATCCCTCCTCTCGCGCTGGACGGCTCGAAGCTGACCATCCGGAAGTTCTCGGAGGACCCGTACACGGTGGAGGACCTCATCGGCTTCGGCACGCTCACGCGTCCGGCGGCCAACCTGCTGGAGGGCTGCGTCCGGGGTCGCCTCAACATCCTCGTCTCGGGCGGAACCGGCGCCGGCAAGACCACGACGCTCAACGTGCTGTCCTCCTTCATCCCCGACGACGAACGCATCGTGACGATCGAGGACGCGGCCGAGCTCCGGCTCGTCCAAGACCACGTCCTCCGCCTCGAGTCGCGCCCGGCGAACATCGAGGGCAAGGGCGCGGTCACCATCCGCGACCTCGTCAAGAACTCGCTGCGCATGCGGCCCGACCGCGTCGTCGTCGGCGAGATCCGCGATGCCGCGGCCCTCGACATGCTTCAGGCGATGAACACCGGTCACGACGGCTCGATCTCGACCCTGCACGCCAACACGCCACGCGACGCGCTCGCCCGCCTGGAGACGATGGTGCTCATGGCGGGCATGGACCTGCCGGTCCGGGCCATCCGCGAGCAGGTGGCCAGCGCCGTCGACCTGATCATCCAGCAGACCCGCCTCAAGGACGGCACCCGTCGCATCACGGCGATCACCGAGATCGTCGGCATGGAGGGTGACATCATCACGACGCAGGACGTGTTCCTCTTCGACTACGCCGCCGGTCTGGACGAGAACGGCAAGTTCAAGGGCGGCCTGAAGTCCATGGGCCTCCGTCCGCGGTTCCTCGAGCGCCTCACCGACCACGGCGTACACGTCGACCCCGCCGTCTTCGCCACCGGCGGGACCCTGCGATGAGGCGCGCCCACGCCGCCCGCGCGGCGTCCGCCCTCCTCGCCGGCGGACTTCTCGTCCTGTCGGTTGCGATGCCGGCCAGCGCCGTCGACGAGGTGACCATCGATCACGTCGAGACGGTCGACGGCGACGTGTCCCTGGTCCTGGCGGTCGACGGCGTCCCCGCGGGCGCGACGGCGGACCCCAAGTCGGTCGAGGTGGACATTGACGGACGTACCGTGGACTCCAAGGCCAAGGTCATCTCCGCCGGCGACGTCGAGCGCACCACCGTCCTCGTCCTCGACGCCAGCAACAGCATGCTGCAGCGCGACAAGTTCGCATCCGCCACGGCCGCGGTCGACGCGTTTCTCGCCTCGGCTCCCGCCGACGTGCGCATCGGTCTCGTGGCCTTCGCCGGCGACCTGGGCGAGGTCGTCGAGCCGACTACCGACCACGACGCCGTGCGCGCAGCCCTGGCTGACGTCACGTTGCGCAAGGGAACGGCTGTCTACGACGCCATGGCAGCAGGGCTCGACCAAATGGGTGCCGACGGGTCGCGCTCGCTGCTGGTCCTGTCCGACGGTGGAGACACCAGCAGTTCGACGACACTGGAGGTCGTTGCGAAGGACGCGACCGACCGAGGTGTCGTCGTCGACGTCGTCTCCCTGGCCAACCCTAAGAACGCGGAGACCATGTCGAGCCTGGCCGAAGGCACCGGCGGCCAGGTCATCCCCGCCGGGCAGAGCGCGCTTGAGGATGTCTTCTCGGCCCAGGCGGACGCGCTCGCCCAGCAGCTCGTCGTGAGCTTTGAGCGACCGCAGGACGCTGCGGAGGAGGTCAACCTCACTGTCAGCGTCGACGCTGGTGGGTCGACCTACAAGGACGCGGCCTTCATCTCCATCGGGGCGGCCGCGGCCGGCCCCGACCTCGTCAGCTCCGGTAGATCGCTGGTCGGCACGCCCGGCATGCTGCTCGGAGCGGCGGCCCTGGCACTCGGCTTCGTCGGGGTGCTCGGCATCGCCCTGTCAGGGCCCGGCCGGTCGTCGGCCGACCGGCGCCTCGAGGCCTACTTCGGAGAGGGCAAGCCCGGCAAGCGCAAGTCGGACACGGCGGCCGACATCAAGGGCTCCGCGGTCGCGCTGGCGGACAAGGTCGTCACCGCCGACCTCGAGACCCGGATCTCGCAGCGTCTGGCTGGCGCCGGATCGGCCCTCACCGCCGCCGAGTGGCTGTTGCTCCACGCCGGGACCGCCATCGGGGCCGCCCTCGGCTGCTTCGTCCTCGGCGGCGCCGGTCTCGCCGTGCTCGGTTTCCTGTTGGGCGTCGTCGGGCCGTGGCTCTACCTCAGGTTCCGGCACTCGCGCCGCCTCAGCCGCTTCAACGGTCAGCTGGCCGAGACGCTCGGTCTGATGGCGGGCGGCCTCCAGGCCGGCCTGTCCCTCCCCCAGGCCGTCGACACCGTCGTTCGCGAGGGAAACGAACCGATGGCGGGCGAACTTCGGCGGGCGCTCGTCGAGCAGCGTCTGGGCGTCGACATCACCGACGCGCTCGAGAGCGTTGGCCACCGGATGGACAGCGCTGACTTCGGGTGGATCGTGATGGCCATCCGCATCCAGCGCGAGGTGGGCGGCAACCTCGCAGAGATCCTCACGACCGTGGCCGACACCCTGCGCGAGCGTGAGTACCTGCGGCGCCAGGTTAAAGCGCTGAGTGCCGAGGGCCGGTTGTCCGGCTACATCCTCGGCGGCATGCCTCCCGCGCTGTTCGCCTACATGTACTTCGCCAACAACGAGTACGTCCGTGTTCTCTACACGTCTCTCATCGGGTTCATCCTGCTGGGCGCAGCCGTCGTGCTGCTCTCCATAGGTGGGTTCCTCATGTTCAAGCTCGCGAAGGTCGAGGTCTGAGATGTCGCTCCTGTTGGTGGGCGCCGTGATGATGTTCGCTGCCCTGACCCTCGGTCTTTCGGTCATCGGCGTCGTCAACCAAGAACGCCGCGGGGTCGCGCGATCCGTCGCCGCGATCCAGGCATTAGACAGCGCGCCTTCTGCACTCAAGTCCGAGATCGAGCAACCCTTTGCCGAACGGGTCCTCGGCCCGCTCGGTGACCGGCTGGTGAACCTCGGCCGCCGCCTCGTGCGGGCCGACACCGCCCAGAAGCTGCAGTACCGGCTCAACATCGCCGGGAACCCTCCGGCCTGGGACGTCAACCGCATCATCGGTCTGAAGGTGCTAGGTCTGGCCGTTCTCGGCGTTCTCGGCTTCGTCTACCTGCTGGGGCAAGACTGGCCGTTCTACCGGGTCGTCCTGGTCACCGGCATCGTGGCAGCGTTCGGCTACGTGCTCCCCAACGTCCTTCTCTACAACGCGGGCCAGAAGCGCGAGACGCAGATGCGGAACGCTCTTCCCGACGCGATGGATCTCTTGACCGTCTCGGTGGAGGCCGGCCTCGGGTTCGACGCTGCGGTGAGCCGAGTGGCCAAGAACGGCGAGGGCCCGCTCAACCAGGAGTTCGCGCGCCTACTTCAGGAGATGCAGCTCGGTGTCGGTCGTGTGGACGCCATGCGACTCATGGCCGAACGCACGTCCCTGGGGGACCTCAAATCCTTCTGCAGTGCGATGGTGCAGGCCGACAGCCTCGGCATCCCGATCGCCCGGGTGCTCCGTATCCAAAGCCACGAGATGCGGACCAAACGACGCCAGCGGGCGGAGGAGAAGGCCCAGCAGGTGCCCGTCCGCATCATGATCCCGTTGGTGCTGTTCATCCTCCCGTGCATCTTCATCGTGATCCTCGGCCCGGCCGGGGTCTCGATCGCCACGACCTTCAGCGAGTAGAACAGTAGTCATGCTTCATTCCTCGGGGATCGATTCGACGGCTGCTGGCCCTGTGCCGGTGCGCAGCTGGCGCGTCACGACGGCGGTCCGGGTTTTCGCGCTGGCGCTCGTGACAGGCACGCTTCTTAGCAAGGGCCAGCTCGAGGAGGCCGCCCCGCTGCTAGGTGCGATGGTGATCATCGCCGGCGCCTGCTCCGCCCTCGAGTGGGGGTCTCTCGACCGCCGCGTGCCGCTCATCCCCGTCTCGGAGACCGCCTTGGTGGGGCTCATCCTGACGAGCGCGCCTCCCCACGGCAGCCTGATCGCCTACGTCGCGGTGCCCACGATCGTGGCGGGTGTCCAGCACGGGTTCGTCACGACCCTCAACGCCGCGCTCATCGGCGCCGTGACCTGCATTGCGGTCCTCTCCGCCTCGTCCGACCCGGACCGTGCCTCGCGGCTCGCAGCGGTCGCCCCGTGGCTGCTCACCGGTCTCGGCGCGGGCCTGTTGGCGAGCTGGCAGTCACGGTCGGCTCGCGACCTCGGCAGCCGGATCGCCCCCTATGTCGCAGCCCATCACCTGATGGCGCAGTTGCACGGGCTGGCAAGGCAGGGCGCCATCGGTCTCGACAGTTCCATGCTGGCATCCGAGCTGGGAGCGTCGCTGCGGGCTGCCACCGGTGCCGACCGGTGTGCTGTCTTCGTCCAACGCAGTTCGGGGACGATGACACTGGTCTCGTCATACGGAGATGCCCGGGGGCTGCTCGACCACATCGGCGCGTCGCCCGACGACCGAGTGCCAGGGATCGTGGTCATCCCCCTAACCCGGGCAGGAGGACGGACCGGCGTTGTCGTCCTGGCTGGGGTGGCGAGCTGGTCGGAGGACCTCGTCGCGGAAACCACTGCGATCGCCGCCGAGTTCGCGCTACGGCTCGACACCGCCGTCCTCTTCGACGACGTGCGCTTCATGGCCGCGTCTGAGGAGCGCAATCGGATTGCCCGTGAGATGCACGACGGCGTCGCGCAAGAGATCGTCGCCCTGGGCTACGTCGTCGACGAGATCGAGTCGGTCTCGCCCGACGCCGAGACGCGCGCCCTCGCCGTCTCGCTCCGCAAGGAGATCAGCCGCGTCGTCACCGAGCTGCGCCACTCGATCTTCGACCTGCGCCACCAGGTCGGCGACCTCGAGCTGTCCGGTGCGCTCGCGGAGTACGCCCAGGCGGTCAGCAGCGACACTGACTTGCGGGTGCACCTCGTCCTCGACAGCACCGGCCCGCAGCTCCCCGCCCGTACACAGTCCGAGGTCCTCCGCGTGGCGCAGGAGGCCATCGGCAATGTCCGGCGCCATGCCAGAGCCGCGAACCTCTGGGTCAGCTACGTGTCCGACGGCTCGAGCTTGCGCCTAGAGGTAGCCGACGACGGCATCGGAAACGCCGTCCCACGCGAGCGCCACTGGGGACTTCAGACAATGCAGGAGAGAGCCGACGGCATCGGTGCCCAGCTCGCCGTCACTCCCCGGCCCGGCGGCGGCACCGTCGTATGTCTCCTGTCCCGACCGCACGCCGCCTCCGAAGGGACCAGTCGCCGTGAACACCACAATCCTGCTCGTTGACGACCACGAGCTGATCCGTCAGGGTCTAGCCCGCGCCTTCGAGCGCGACGGCGCCACAACTGTTGTTGGCCAAGCCGGCAGCGTCAACGACGGTGTTGCCGCCTACGAGAGTCTGCGACCCGATGTTGTGGTTACCGACCTCCAACTCCCCGACGGCCACGGTCTCGACGTCGTGCGCGCGATTCGCGCGCAGAGCGACACGACCGGGCTGGTCGTTCTCACGATGCACGCCGGTGACGATCACATCTTCGCAGCCATGGAAGCCGGTGCGTCTGCTTTTGTGGGTAAGGACAGCAAGGCCTCCGAGGTGCTCAGTGCCGCCAGGCACGCTGCCGTTGCTCCGCGCACGTTTCTGTGCACCGGCCTGAGCGCTGCGATGATGCGTCGGGCAGCCGCTCCCAGCACGCCACGGTTGTCCGCAAGGGAGGAGGAGGTCCTCGCCCTACTCGCGGACGGCCTGGGCACGGGCGAGATCGCCGGTCGGCTCTACATGAGCGAGTCGACAGCGAAGACCCACATCACGCACATCTACCAGAAGCTGGGGGCGGCCAACCGCGCCCAGGCACTGGTCACCGCGATGCGGATGGGCATGCTCGACCACCTCGCCCCGCAGCGCTTCTGAGCACCGCGCCGTCCCGGCGGCCCCTTCGCGCGACACGTCACACAGAGGTCTTCCGTCCACGCATTAGCGACCGCCGCGGATCGTCTAACGCGTGACTCCACAGACGTGCGGGTGTTGGGGAGACAGCAACCCGAAGTGCTACACAACCTGGTCCCGGGAGGCTTCACGGAATAGTCACAAGGGACTACCGATCCGCGGCCGATCACCCGATCCACGGACCGCGCCGCTGATGAAGACTTCTCTTGTCGGGTCCGAGGGGGCTCGGACAATTGCACACCACATCTTCCGACCAAGGGGAACACACAATGCAGCTCATCGAGAACTTCCTGAACCTCATGCTCGCCAAGCGCGGCGAAAAGGGTGCCACCGCCGTCGAGTACGGCCTCATGGTCGCCTTGATCGCCGTTGCGATCATCGCCATGGTCACGACCCTGGGCGGCAAGCTCGGCGCCCTCTTCACCGACATCGCCACCCGGCTCTGATAGCCGTGGAAGGGGCCGGCGTCCGATGACGTCGGCCCCTTCGCCATTCCCACCAGTCGAGAGGAACGCCCATGAGCGTCTCGCCCCGTGAGTCCGACGACCGCGGCGCCACGGCCGTCGAGTACGCCCTGATGGTCACCTTCGTCGCCCTCGCGATCATCGCCGGCGTCACCGCCTTCGGCATCAGCGTGGGGAAGCTCTTCACGATCCCCGCCGGTGTCCTGGGGCCGTGACCAGCACCACCCGACCTTCTTGAGGGCGACCGCATGACCGGTCGCCCTCAGCCGCGTCCATGACTCGTCGAGGGTCTCCCCCGTCAGGTCGCGCCTCGCCCCGGCAGCGTCATCGGACCAGGTCCCCCAGTCGCTCCTGCCAGGCCCGCACCAGCGCGGGCTCGGTCAACGTGGTCGTCCCCAGTGCCAAAGCCGGTGCACTCCCGGCGGCAACCACCTCGCGGTGGAGTTGCACCAGCCGCTGCTCCCCCAGCCGCTCCGAGATGATCCGGCAGGCCAGCCAGGCCTCCTCGTAGCGGGCCTGCAGGTCGCGCCCGCGGGTATCGAAATCCGCTGCCGTCGGCAGTGCATCCGGGACGCCGTCGCGCCTCGCCGCTGCGATGGCGCGGCCCAGGGTGACGCGGTCCGGCAGCCGGGTGTCGCGGAGGGCGACGTAGTCGGCAAAGCCCTCCAGCAGCCACGGCTCCACCGGCCGTCGTACGGCATCGGTCGCAACGTGCACCAGCTCATGGCTCATCACGACCTGCGCCCCGACACGCCGCAGCCCGTCGGACACCGCAGGATTCACGAACACGTGCACCGGGCCGTCGAGATCGGCAGGGTCTCCCGCAGGCGCCGTCACAGCGGCGATGCCGGCGTACGTCCCGGGCTCGGCGCCGAGCGTCTCGTCGAGCTCTGCAGCGCTGGCGGGGACCTCGACCACGACGGGCGACCTCCAGTCCGGCAGCACCCGTCGTACGACGTCGATGCCCCGCACGGCTCGTGCCGCCGCGGCCTCTGCGACGCTCGTGGGTCCGTCAGCCATGACCAGGACGTCGCCCGTCCGCGCCACGGACAACCGCCCGCGCAGCCACAGCGGGAGCCGACTGCCGTCTCCTGCGGACGCCTCGAAGCCCGCGATGGCGAGCCCGTCGCCGTCCGGGGCGAAGCGCACCGCGACGTCGCTGCGTGCGGGCTCCTCGTCGAATCCCTCCAGCTGCCACGTGAGCTCCGCCGAGCCGGTCCACGAGCCGTCTGCGGAGACGGTCCCCACCTGGTTGACGTAGCGCGCGCTGACGGAAGTGAGCGCGAGTGCCCGCACGTTGCTCGCGATGCCTGACAGCAGTTCCTGCGACGCCGGCATGCCAGCGGGCGACAGCGCCTCCAGCGCGTCCCGGTCCCGCCCAGCGACGGCGTCGACGAACGCGGCCAGAGCGGCTGCGGCCTCCGCCGGACTCGCACGCGGCGTCGCCGCGGGCGGCTTCGGCGCGACCTCCCGACGTCCGTCGCGCGTGACCACGACGGCCGCCAGGACCGCCACGAGCAACAGCGAAAGGCCGGCCGCCCACAGGAGTGGACGACCGGCCTTCGAGCCGTGCGTGTCAGCCAGGGCGGACCGCGCCGACGTAGGGCATCGAGTAGAGGCCGGAGACGGCGACGCCGGTGCCGGGGTTGGCGGCGTGAACGATCATGCCGTTGCCGATGTACATGCCGACGTGGCTGATCGGGCTGTAGTAGAAGACCAGGTCGCCGGGCTGCAGGTCGCTGGCCGCGATGCGCGGGCCGGAGCTGAACTGGGCGCTGGAGGAGTGCGGGAGCGACACGCCGGCCTGGGCCCAGGCGCGCATGGTGAGGCCGCTGCAGTCGAAGGCGTTCTCGCCCATGGCGCCGTAGACGTAGGCGTCGCCGACCTGGGCCATCGCGTACTGCACGGCTGCGGCGGCGCGGCCGGATGCCGGGACGGAGACGGAGGCGGGCGGGCGGGTCGTCGTGCCACGCGAGGCGAGCACGCGGTCGCGCTCCTCGGCCTCGAGGTCGGCGAGGAGGTCCTTGGCCTCGGCGAGCTTGTCGTCGACGGTGTCCTTCTCGGTGCTCAGCTGGTCGGTGAGCTCCGCGATCTCCTTGGTGCGGGCACCGGTGGCCTCACGGCGGATCTCGAGGGCGGCGAGCTCGGTGTCGTAGTCGGACAGCAAGGAGGCCTGGAGGTCGTTGAAGGACGACATCGTGGAGAGTGAGTCGAGGAAGGCACCCGGGTCCTCGGACACGACGATCTGACCGACGGTCGAGATGCCCTCGCCCTCGAGCTGGCGGACGACGGCGTCGGAGACCTGGTCGCGAACGTCGTCGAGCCGCTCGTCCTGGCGCTCCTGGTCGGCCTTCAGGCCGTTGAGGTCACGACGCAGGTCGGCGAGGTCGAGCCTGGCGTCGTGGAGGCGCTCCTGCGCCGCCTCGGCCTCGTGGTAGAGGCGGTCGACACGGGCTTTGACGTCCTGGATGTCGGGGTCGGCCTGCGCAGGTGTCGCGGGCACGAAAGCGATGGCAGCGATCGCGGAGAGACCAAGAACGGTCGCACCAACTCGCTTGCGGGGGTGAGCCACGAGCGGGGGAACTCCTCGGGGTGTCGTACGCCTACCAGGTGAGCTGACGGGTTCGGCCACGACCGGCCTACCTCTGCTCCTCGCGCCGCTCGCGCAGCGCGCCTCACAGAGGATTCACCCCAGGGGGAAGTGTGGTTCCCCGGCTCGTGGACCACGGGTGATGCGGGGGTGTGGTCCACGACTCGGCGCGACGCCCGCGCGGGCCGGGTGACCCACTGCCACGGACGTCAGCCCACACCCTAGACCGACGACAGAGTCGTCGCCAATCTTTGGCCCAATCCGATGAAGTCGTGTCCGTCCCGTCAGGCCGACTCGATGACCGGACCGGCCACCGGCTCCACGAGCCGCAGCGGTGGGACCAGCCCTCCTGAGGCCAGCACGTCGAGCGCGGCCATCTCGTCGTCGTCGATGGTCAGCTCGGGGGGTGGGCCGAGGAGCACCGTCACCACGCAGTCGTGGCAGTGCAACCCGCGCACCACGCAGGTGTCGCAGTCGATCCGTGTCGTCATGTCCCGAACGGTGACAGGAGCCACCGACAACGCACCTCGGGCGTGTCGAACCGGCTCCGGCCGTCACCCTCTGACGTAGCAGATCCACGACTCCGTGCACTGGCGCGGGACGAACGCCGGATCTCCTGCCATCAGCTCGGCCTGCGCCGAACCCTCCTCCACCACGACCACGTCCGATCCCGCGATGGCGGCCGCTGCACCGTCGGCTCCGTCCAGGAAGTCGAGGTAGGCACCCTGGACCGGATGGCTGAAGGCGTCGAGCGGGTTGCCCGCCCACAGGGTCACCCCCGCGACCGCCAAGGACTCCGACAAGGGCGCCGGCGCCAGCACGACGCGGTCGCCGGCTGTGGCGGCAACGGCGTCCACGACCTCCGGGGGCGCCCCCAGCACCGCGTCGCCGCGCATGACGACGACGGGCAGGGCAAATGCCAGCGCGATCCCCACGACGAGCGCAGCCTCCCTCAGCGACGGCAGACCGCGCTGCTCGTGATCCGCCCGCCCCGAGGTGACCGCGCCGCCGGCGAGCACGACGAGCAGCATGAGCAACCAGGTGCCGTGGCGCGCAGCGCTCGCAGTCGCCAGACACAGGCCGAGCACCGCGACGTACTCCCAGGGCTGCCGTCGCGAACGCACCCAGACCAGGCCCAGTGCCACCGCGGACACGACCATGACCACGTCGAAGGGCATGTCCACGCTCGGTCGGGCCCAGAGGCCCGTCCCACGCTGGGCGGAGACGTTGTCGAACACCTCGGCGTAGTAGAGCGGTGTTTGCCAGAACTGAGGTGTCGCGCACAACGCGAGGAGGCTGCACGCACCGACCGCGACGCTCAACCCGGGGTCCGAGCGGATGCGGTCCACGACCAGGTAGGCGCCGAGCACGCACACGCCCAGCAGGGCAGCTCCGTGGAGGTTGCCCCACAGCGCCACGAGCGGGACCGCCCACCAGATACGGCGGTCCGGGCATCGAGCCTGGCTCGAGACGAGGGCCACCAGCAGGGCGAACGGCACCATGGACAGGGTCTGGGCCCGGACGATGCCGAAAGTGGCCAGCGCCCCTGCTCCCAGCAGCACGAGTGCGGTCGCGGTGTAGTGGTCGCTGGCACCCCGAGACCGAGCCGCGCGAGCCAGCACCAGGAGCGTGACGGCGACGACCACCATGTGCGCGAGCACCGTGGCCCTCGCGCCCAGGTCGTGGACGATGGAGGCAACGAGCTGGGCGAGCACGGGAACGTTGTGCCAGCCGGACGTGTCACTGGCGGCGAACGGCACCCCCTCGGGCACCCGCATGGTGACCCGGATGACGTCACCCATCGCCACCAACCAGTCCCAGTCACCACCGACGCGCACGAACAGCCCGAAGAACGCGGTGACCAGGACCATCGAGGCGACGGTCCAGCGCCACGACGTGTCGACGCGAGACGCCACGAGCGTGCTCATCCGATGAGGCCCTCGAGCGCCGCGCTGGGCACCACCCGCGCACCTTCCCGTGCCACGTCGCGCGCGACCGCCTGGTCGCCGGTCACCACGACGACCACACGCCCGCGGGGCTCCACCGCGACGAGCTGACGGATGACGTCGTCGGCGATGACCCCCTCCGGGCTGAAGACCACACGGACGCCACGCGGGGCGGGCATCGCCGTACGCACCGTGGACTCCGCTGCGTCGAACACAACGGTTGTCTCCGCCCCCGTCCTCGCGACCAGAGGACCCAGCGCAGCGACCAGGCGGCTCCGCTGGGCCTCGAGGCTGGCGCTCGGCCACCGCTGCTTGGTGACGTTGTAGCCGTCGATTACAAGACGGGCACGTGGCAGGGCGAGGGTCTGCTCGAGCAGAGCCGGCGAGGCCGGCGCGCTGGAGGCAGGTGCCGCATCGACGCCGGCCAGAGCCGACTCCACGGCGTCACCCGGATTGCCGCTCACGGCGGGGAGGGCGAGCTCGCGCCGGAGTCCCGTCGCGGCGTCGACCACCGCATCGAGGAGCAGCCGGGCCCGGATGCTTGCGGCGTCGCGCTCCGAGCGGGTGTCGCGACGACTGGCCGCCGCGCTGGACTCGGCCTCCTCGAGCTGCGCTCGCAGGCGTCGTACATCTGCCTCCGCGGTGCGCGTCGAGGCCTCCGCCGTCGCGACCGCCTCGTCCCGGGCGGCGATCGCGGCGTCGCGCGCCTCTTCCGCGGCGCGCAGGACGCTCCGCGCCTCGCCCAGCCGCTGCCGCAGCACCTTGTGGTCGGCCTTGGCGCGCTCGAGCTCCTTGCGGTGCTCGGCACGCAGGCCGGCGAGCTCGGCCTGCAGCGCGGCCACCTGCGCGGTCAGGCGCGCATGCTCGACGTGCGCATGCTCGTCGCGGGCCTCCTCCTCGGCGAGCGAGTCGACGACTCCTTCGACGAGGGTCTCCCAGCCCTCGTCCCTGACGAGCCAGGCGCGGGCAGCGGCGTCGACCGGATCGTCCACCGACGCCTCGACGGCCGCGACCTGGACGGCCGCGTGCTCGCGGAACGCGTCGTCGCCGAGCGCTGCCCAGATCGCCCCGCCCCCGAGCCGGGCACGGCGGGCGGGCGCGAAGCCCGCGACCTTGCGCAACGCAGGCGGAACGGGGCTGATGGACGGCAGGACTGCCGAGACCAGCGCCACCACCCTCAGGCGGAGCCGCTCCGGCAGGGCGGCGGGGTCGGTCACGGTCCGTCCGTCACCCGGCAGCCGGGTCTGCGGACGTGTCGGCCGACGCGCGGTCCACGACCTCGATGGCGTCGCTCCGGCCGCACCAGCGGCAGGAGACCGACTCGACCGCCTCGGATCGCACGGTCTCCTCCTCGACCTGGTGGTCGCCGGCGAGGTCGAAGTGCCAGTACTCCGTCGTACGACGGGTGCGGGTGACGTCGAAGCGGGTGAGGTTGCCGCAGCCTGCGCAACGCCACCGCTCGCCGTCGCCGGGAACGCGGAGTGCGCTGGTCTGCTCGGGCACGTGGTCTCCTCGGTCGTCGGTCGCCTCTGCGTGGAGGCGCGGTCAGCGTAGTCCGCGCGCCTCGGCGTCGATGTCGGATCCCACGTCTAGCGTCGGCGGACATGAGCACCACCGCCCACCGTCCGACGCGGGACAGGTCCCGCTGGGAGGCGCAGCGCAGCTTCGACGAGCTGGGGCGGCCGCTGCGTGAGCTCACCTTCTGCGTGGTCGACCTCGAGACCACCGGCGGTTCCGCCGCAGCCGGGTCGATGATCACGGAGATCGGGGCCGTGAAGGTTCGCGGCGGCGAGGTGCTGGGCGAGTTCCAGACGCTGGTCAACCCGCACACCGAGATCCCCACGTTCATCGCGGTGCTCACGGGCATCAGCAACTCGATGGTCCACGACGCCCCGCCGATCGAGTCCGCGCTGCCGGCGTTCCTCGACTTTGCGGAGGGCTGTGTCCTCGTCGCGCACAACGCGCCGTTCGACGTCGGCTTCCTCCAGCACTTCGCGCGCCAGCAGGGGCGGCCGTGGCCGAAGTTCGAGGTGCTCGACACGGCCAAGCTCGCCCGGCGGGTGATCACCCGCGACGACGCCCCCAACTGCAAGCTGTCGTCGCTGGCCAAGGTCTTCGGCTCGACCACGACGCCCAACCACCGCGCCCTCTCCGACGCCAGGGCCACGGTGGACGTGCTGCACGGGCTGATGGAGCGCCTCGGCGGGCTGGGCGTCCACACCCTCGAGGAGCTCCAGACGTTCTCGGCGCGGGTCAGCACGGCCCAGCGGCGCAAGCGCCACCTCGCCGAGGGGCTGCCCCACTCCCCCGGCGTCTACCTCTTCCGCGACGACCGGTCGCGCGTCCTCTACGTGGGGACGTCGAGGGACCTCCGCACGCGGGTCCGCACCTACTTCACCTCGTCGGAGACTCGCACGCGGATGGGCGAGATGGTCGGTCTGGCCGAGTCCGTGACCGGGATCGAGTGCGCGACACCGCTCGAGGCCGAGGTGCGTGAGCTGCGGCTGATCGCCGAGCACAAGCCGAAGTACAACCGCCGGTCGCGGTTCCCCGAGAAGGTCCACTTCCTCAAGCTGACGCGTGAGGCGTGGCCGCGCCTCTCCCTCGTGCGCAAGGTGCTCGACGACGACGCCGACTACCTCGGACCGTTCTCCTCGAAGAAGACGGCCGAGAAGTGCCTGGCCGCGCTCCACGAGACCTTCCCCGTCCGGCAGTGCAGCGGACGACTGCCGCTCACTCCCTCGCGGTCGGCCTGCGTGCTGGCCGAGATGGGTCGCTGCCTGTCCCCCTGCGACGGCTCCACCGACGCCTCGACCTACGCGGCGATCGTGCGCCAGCTGCGCGACACGCTGCTGCGCAGCCCGCAGGAGGTCGTGGAGGCGATCAACCAGCGGATGACCGCCCTGGCCGAGCGTGAGCGCTTCGAGGAGGCGGGCGTCCACCGCGACCGGCTCGCGACCTTCGTCCGTGCCGCGGCCCGCACCCAGCGACTGTCGGCGCTGACCCGCTGCCCCGAGATCGTCGCAGCGCGGCGGGAGGACGACGGTCGCTGGGCGGTGCACGTCGTACGCCACGGCCGTCTCGCCGCGGCCGGCGTCATCCCGCCCGGTGCCGACGCCCATCAGTACGTCCGCGAGCTCACCGCGAGCGCGGAGACGGTCCACGGAGCACCGGGACCGGTGCCGGCCGCCACGGCCGAGGAGACCGAGAAGATCCTGCGCTGGTTGGAGTCACCGGGCGTGCGACTCGTGGACGTCGACGGTGAATGGATCTGCCCGCTCGGCGGCGCGGCCCGACACCTGGCTCTCTACGACGCGGCCAACCAGTCCCGCCTCTCGCTTGTGCCCTTCGACGAGCAGCGCCTGCCGTCGCCGGTGCACCGACCGGTGCGTTGATCGTCAGTCGAGCCCGATGCTGAAAGCCGACTCGAGGTCATGCTTGGAGTAGGTGCGGAACGCGATGTGGGTCTCGGTCTCGCTGACGCCTTCGACCTTGTTGAGCCGGTCCGCGACCACCGCGGCGACGTCCTCGTGCTGTCGGACCCGCACCAGGGCGATGAGGTCGATCTGTCCGGTCACCGAGTAGACCTCGCTGACTCCCTCGAGCGACGCGATCTCCTCCGCGACCTCGGGGATGCGTGCGACGTCGGCCTTCACGAACACGATGGCGGTGATCATGGTTCCACCGTATCTGCCTCTTCGGGGCGGCCCCATGTCCGCGGACAAGCCCTTAGCGTTCTTCCCTGGTGCGAGCTGATGCGAACGTCTGACAGCCATGACGAGTTCATGCTTACCTTGCCGCCTGGCGTCCGTTCCCAAACGTACAAGCAGCAAGATCGAAAGAAGAGTCGTGCAGCCACAAACGATCGCTCGTGAATGCGTGACCATCTCCCGGTCCGTCAGCCCCCGAGCCTTCGCTTCAGTCCTAGCCGGCGTGCTACTGCTCCAACTTGGTTGGGCTATCGCACTGCCGATGCTGCGTGGGGCCGATGAGATCGAGCACGTGAAGAAGGCGTCGGGCATCTCGACGGGTGAGTTCCTCTCGGCTGCGGTCCCGGTAGAAGGCGACATAGTTGAAGTTCAACGCGACGTGTGCCTGCTGCTCCACGACGGCTTCGATCTTGCTGCCTGCGAACCGGTCGAGGCTTCGCCTTCGGAAGAGAGCGAGCACTCGTCGACCGAACTCATGAACACCACTGCTGCGCTGTCCAATCCTGTCTGGTACGTCGTCGTCGCCCCGGCGTCGTGGCTGCTCGATGGAGCCGCAACGGTGTGGGGCATCAGAGCGATCGGCGCAGTCATCTGTGCGCTGCTCATTACGTGGGCAGTCATCTTGAACAGCACGATCCGGGCACCACACCGCAGCTCACAGTGTGGGGTGATGCTGTGCCTCACTCCAGCCGTTATCTATGCCTCCACGGTGGCTGCGCCCAACGGCGTGCACATGGCCTCCGCCCTACTCCTGTGGGTCGCGCTGCTGACAACAGATGACCACCGCCACAACGCGTGGGCGATCTGTGTCGCGGGGGCGACAATGTCAGTGACACACACCCTTGGCCTGTTCTGGCTGACGTGCGCCGTGGCGAGCCTCGCGCTGTTGCGCGGACGAAGGCACGTGCTGAGTCTAGGGCGAAACCTCGTGAAGTCGCCCGCCGCCCTAGCTATTCTCGTCGCGACGATCCTGTTCGCTCTCTCATGGATCGCCGCTGTACGTCCTAACGACCCCACGCGCGGGGGAGGTGACCCGCTGGCCGAGAGCACGAAGGACATCCCGGCGATCGCTCACGGGGTGGTGTGGATCATCCAATTGGTGGGCACCATGCCGTATCGGTTCAACTTCTTGTGGTTCATCGTCTACGGATTGTGGTTCGTCGTGTTCGCGGTGTTCCTCGCGCGATCTCTGCAACGGGCCGAAGGTCGCGAACGACTCACGATGGCTGCCGTGACGACGGTGGGCGTGATCATTCCTATCGCCGTGACGATACTGACGTACGAGGTGCACGGCTATGCGTGGCAGGGAAGATACGAGCTGCCCCTACTGTTCGCTGTACCGCTCATCGCGGCAAGTGTCAGACAGACACCTGGTCCACGGGACTTCAAGTGGGCCGCGGCTCAAGAGGTCGCCACTGGGTTGGCGATGGGACTCGGCGCCACGTGCTTGGCCGTCGCCACAGACTCAGGCCCCGCCCTGGCAGTTTGCGCCGGTATCCTGGCGCCACTTGGCTGGTGGATGATGTGGGAATCATCGCACGCCTCGACAATGTCCGACGCAAGACGCCGGCCCGCCGCGTGGTCCAGGGATCAGGACAGCAGTACTGTCCCGCCGTGACCTGGCTCGCTGACCACTGGCTCGACGTCCTCGGATGGGGCGGCAGCGCGCTGCTCGTCTATTCCCTCCTCCAGGCGAGCGTCCTCCGGCTGCGCGTGCTCAACGCGATCGCGTGCCTGATCCTCATCGTCTTCAACGCGGCGCTCGAGGTCTGGCCCATGGTCGGCATGAACCTCGTCCTCGTCGCCATCAACGTGTGGTTCATCGTCCGGCTGCTGCGGGACCGCCACGACGAGACCGCCTTCGAGGTCCTAGAGGTCGGTCCCGCCGACGAGTACCTCCGTCACACGCTGCGTGTGCATGGGGCCGACATCCTCAAGTTCAACCCCACCTTCGTCCACGACCCGTCGGACGACCAGGACGCCTTCCTGGTGCAAAAAGGCGACGAGACCGTTGGCGTCGTGCTCCTTCGCAAGGACGGCGACACGGCCGACGTCCTGCTCGACTACGTCACGCCGCGCTTCCGCGACTTCTCCCCCGGCGAGTTCGTCTGGCGCAAGAGCGGGCTCCTGGCCGATCGCGGGATCCGCCGCGTGGTGACGCCGCCCGGGATGGTCGGCGCCTACTACGACCGGTTGGGCTTCCGGCGCGAGGGCGAGTCGTACGTCCTCGAGCTCTGACTCAAGCTGACGTCGCCGCGACCCACCGCTCGAGCGCAGCCTGGGCCGCGCCGGAGTCGATCGCCTCGGAAGCCTTCGCGGCTCCAGCCTCGAGAGCGGAGCCCACTTCGGCGTCCGGTGCGTCGTAGACCGCGAGCGCGGCACCCGCGTTGAGCACCACCGCGTCACGCACGGGTCCCTGCTCACCGGCGAGGAGGCGTCGTACGACGTCGGCGTTGTGGGCGGCGTCGCCGCCACGGAGGTCCTCGGTGGTCGCCCGGGCGATGCCGAGTGACGCCGGATCGACCGACGACTCGGTGACAACGCCCTCGTGGACCCGCCACAGGGTCGAGGTGGTGGTGGTCGTCAGCTCGTCGAGGCCGTCGTCACCGCGGAAGACCCAGGCGTCGACGCCGCGGCCGGCCAGCACGCCCGCCATGACCGGTGCCATCCGCGCGTCGGCGCACCCGATGGCCTGTGCCTGCGGGCGGGCCGGGTTGGTGAGCGGGCCGAGGATGTTGAAGGTGGTGGCGATGCCGAGCTCGCGGCGCGGCACGGCCGCATGGCGCATGGCGGGGTGGAACGCCGCGGAGAAGCAGAAGGTGATGCCGGCCTCCTCCGCGACCTCCGCGACGCGCGCGGGTGGGAGGTCGAGCCGGATGCCGAGCGCCTCGAGGACGTCCGCCGATCCTGACTTCGACGACGCCGACCGGTTGCCGTGCTTGACCACGCGGGCGCCGGCGCCGGCCGCGACGATCGCGGACATCGTGGAGATGTTGACCGACATCGAGCGGTCACCGCCCGTGCCGACGATGTCGAGGAGCCTGCCGGGCACCGAGATCGGGTTGGCCGCGGCGAGCATCGCGTCGGCGATGCCGGTGACCTCCTCCACGGTCTCGCCCTTGGCGCGCAGCGCGACGACGAGTCCGGCGAGCTGGACCGGGGTGGCCGCTCCGGCGAAGACCTCGTCCATGGCCCATCGCGCCTGCTCGGTCGTCAGGTCGCCACCGGCGACCAGCGTGGAGAGGACGTCGGGCCAGGTGTGGGACATGGGGGTCAGGTTATCGGCGCCACCGTGCGGCGGCCCGAGGGGTTTCAGGAGGTGGCCGGCACCGACGACCGGAGCAGGCCGATGACGGCCTCGGCGAGCTGGATCGGGTCGAGCGGGTGCGGGACGGCGGCCTCGGCGCGCGACCAGGTGGCGAGCCAGGCGTCCTGCGGCCGGCCGGTGAGCACCACGACGGGCGGGCACTGGTAGATCTCGTCCTTGAGCTGCTTGGCGATGCCCATGCCGCCGGCGGGGACGGCCTCGCCGTCGAGGATCGCCAGCGCGATGTCGCCGCGGTCCATGTTCTGCAGCACGACCGGCTCGGTGGCGACCTCGACGTACTCGAGCTCCGGCAGGTCGGGGTGCGGACGGCGGCCCAGCGCCAGGATGACCTGCTGGCGGGTGTTCACGTCGTCGCTGTAGACGAGGACCTTGAGCGGGCGGTCGGCGGCAGCTTCAGTCACGAGACGCATGGTAACCGTCGTCACCCTCCCCCGGCGCCGAGGCATGCGTCACACCATCAGCCGGTCGGCGTACGCCGCTCCGCGAGGTCGAGCCGCCGGTCCTCCCGGGCCGCCTCCTTCATCGACGAGCGCACCCACTGGGTGAAGAGCACGGCGAAGAACAGGACCCCGATCAGGTCACCGCTGGCCCACAGGATCCCGCCGGCCAGGTGCTGGTCCTCGAGCGCCGGCGGCAGCCACGCGCCCATCGGCCCCTCGCGCAGCGCGAGGTAGTGCTCGCCGCCGATGAGCGTCGTCTGGCCCATGATCGTGACGCCCAGGAACGCGTGGAAGGGCAGCGTCATGAGCGTGAGGAGCACGCGGAAGGGATAGCCGACCCGGCCGGGCACCGGGTCGACGCCCATCAGGGGCCAGAAGAACAGCGTCCCGACCAGCACGAGGTGGATGTGCATCATCTGGTGGACGAAGGACGAGCTGAGGCTGGCGTCGTACCAGGGGCTGAAGTAGAGCGCCCATGGCGACGCGACGTAGAGCACGAACGCGAGCGGCGGGAACGCCAGGACCTTGGCCAGCCGTGAGTGGAGCACGGCCAGCAGCCACCGCCGGGGCGTCGCGGGCAGCGTGCGCAGGGCGAGGGTCACCGGAGCGCCGAGCGCCAGGGCGAGCGGCACGATCATCGACAGCACCATGTGCTGGACCATGTGCACGCTCAGGAGCGTGGTGTCGTAGATGCCCAGCCCCGACATGGTGGCGAAGGCGAACGAGCCCATCCCGAGCCCCACGAAGGCCAGCGTCCGGCCGACCGGCCAGCTGTCCCCGCGACGGCGCAGCACGCCCACCCCGAGGGCGTAGAGCCCGACGGCCCAGATCGTCACGACGAACGGGATCGGGTCGATCGACCAGTCCGTCAGGACCCGTCCGAGCGTGAATCTCGGGAGGACCTCGGAGGCGTCCGCAGAGAGGGCGAGGAGGGCGGTGGGCACGTTGTGAACTTTATGACGCCACAACACAGGGGGTCGGGGTGCCCCTCGTCGCCACCTACGGCCATAATGATTGCGTGGCGACAGCAACTGCGACGATTCCGGCCTCCCGTCTGCACGGGCACCACGACCGACCCAGCATGGTCAGCGTGGGCACGATCATCTGGCTCTCGAGCGAGCTGATGTTCTTCGCGGCGCTGTTCGCGTCCTACTTCACCATCCGTGCGGTGAGCCCGGAGCTGTGGGAGCAGGAGACCGCACTGCTCAACGTCCCGTTCTCCACCGCCAACACCGCGATCCTGGTCGCGTCGTCCTTCGCCTGCCAGTGGGGCGTCTTCGCCGCCGAGCGCGGCCAGGTCGGGCGCACCGGCGGCCTGCTCAACTTCACCAAGTGGGGCCTGCGCGAGTGGTTCATCCTGACCTACGTCATGGGCGCGATCTTCATCGGCGGCCAGGCGCTGGAGTACGCCGAGCTCATCGAGCACGGCGTCACCATCCCGAGCTCGGCCTACGGCTCGATGTTCTACCTGACCACCGGCTTCCACGGCATCCACGTGGCCGGCGGCCTGATCGCGTTCCTGTTCGTCCTCGGCCGCACCTACCTGGCCCGGCGCTTCACCCACGAGCAAGCCGTCACCGCCATCGTCGTGTCCTACTACTGGCACTTCGTCGACGTGGTCTGGATCGGACTGTTCTTCACGATCTACGTCATCCAGTAAGCACCCCCAGACAGCCAACACCGTCGCAACTGGCAAGGACTCAAAAGTGCGTTTGCTGAACCGAACCGCTGGTCGCCTCTCCCGGCACCGTCGGGGACCTCTTGCGGGTCTCGCCGTGCTGCTGCTGGGGCTGCTCATCAGCGGCTCCCTCTACACGGCCTTCTCCCCCGCCCAGGCTGACTCGCAGCCGAGCGAGACCGAGCAGGTCGCGCAGGGCAAGGAGCTCTTCCTGGCCAGCTGCGCGTTCTGCCACGGCCAGAACGGCGAGGGCGTGCCCACCGTCCGCGACGGCTACCAGCTCGGCCCCTCGCTGGTCGGCGTGGGCGCCGCCGCCGTCGACTTCCAGGTCGGCACCGGCCGCATGCCGATGGCGGCCCCGGGCCAGCAGGCCCCGCGCAAGCCGGTCGTCTTCAGCGACGAGGAGATCGCCGCGCTGGCGGCGTACGTCGCCTCGCTGGGCCCCGGCCCGGCCATCCCCAACGAGGCCGACTACTCCATCGACGACCTGTCGGAGGAGGAGCGCCAGGAGGCCATCTCCCGCGGCGGCCAGATCTTCCTGACCAATTGCACCGCGTGCCACAACTTCAACGGTGCCGGCGGCGCCATGCCTCGCGGCGGCTACGCGCCCTCGCTCCACGGCGTCGAGCCCAAGTACATCTTCGAGGCGATGCTCACCGGCCCCCAGCAGATGCCCAACTTCAGCAACGGCAACCTCTCGCCGGAGGAGAAGCGCGACGTCATTGCCTACCTCGGTAGTCTCGAGGAAACCCCCGAGTACGCCGGTTTCACCCTGGGCGGACTGGGTCCGGTCTCCGAGGGCCTGTTCGCCTGGGTGGTCGGCATCGGTGGACTCGTGGGTGCAGCGGTCTGGATCGCCTCGCACACGACCCGCAGCAAGAAGAGCAAGGTGAACGCGTGAGCAACGACAACTCCTCGACGCCGAAGCACCCGGTCAACGCGCCGGACGGCACCCCCGTGCCCTACGACACCCACGTGCCCACGCACCGCGAGGCCGAGCCGATCGCCGACCCGGGCCTGCCCGCCCACACGTGGCGCCCGACCGACGTCGACCCCAAGGCCGAGAAGCGTGCCGAGCGCCAGATCGCGGCGATGTTCATCGCGGCGATGATCAGCGCGATCCTGTTCGTGGTGGCCTACTTCTCGTTCGAGGTCGGCGACAACTGGGACACCTTCGCCGGTCTCGGTGCCTCCACGATCACCCTGGGCCTGACCCTGGGCATCAGCCTGCTGCTCATCGGCACCGGCATCATCCACCTGGCGCGCAAGCTGATGGCCGACCACGAGATGGTCGAGATGCGCCACCCGGCCGCGTCCCCGCAGGAGGATCGCGACGCCACCGTCCAGGCGCTCAACGACGGCCTGGCCGAGGCCGGCATCGGCCGTCGCCCGCTGGTGCGCAACACCATGATCGGCGCCGTCGGCGTGCTCGGGCTGCCCGCGGTCGTGCTGCTGCGCGACCTCGCCCCCGGCGACGCGCTCGACATCGACAAGCTCGGGAACACGATCTGGGAGCCCGGCATGCGCCTGGTGCGCGACGTGGTCGGCACGCCGATCCTCGCCAGCGAGGTCGAGATGGGTGACCTGATCAACGGCACCGCCGAGGCCATGTTCCCGAGCGAGGAGAACGGCTACCCCGAGCTCCACGGCGCGGAGGAGCAGGCCGAGAAGGCCAAGGCCGCCATCATCGTCGTCCGGATGGACCCCGACGAGATCACCCCGCTCGAGGGCCGCGAGAAGTGGACCGTCGACGGCATCATCTGCTACTCGAAGATCTGCACCCACGTGGGTTGCCCGATCTCCCTCTACGAGCGCACCACCCACCACGTGCTGTGCCCGTGCCACCAGTCGACCTTCGACCTCGCCGACCACGCTCGCGTGGTCTTCGGTCCGGCTGCCCGCCCCCTTCCCCAGCTGCCCCTAGCGGTGGACGACGAGGGCTACCTGGTCGCGCAGAGCGACTTCACCGAGCCCATCGGGGCAAGCTTTTGGGAGCGTGAGAAGCTGTGAGCACGGACTCCAGGATCGACACCAGCAAGGTCGCGACCAGCAACGGCACGACCGCTGCGACCGCGTCCAAGCCCGGCCCCGCCGGCTCGCTGGCCTCGTGGGCCGACGACCGCCTCGGCCTCGCCACGGCCATGAAGAAGAACCTGCGCAAGGTCTTCCCCGACCACTGGTCGTTCATGCTCGGCGAGATCGCCCTGTGGAGCTTCGTGGTCCTGCTGCTCACGGGTGTGTTCCTCACCCTGTGGTTCAACCCGTCGATGGGCCACATCACCTACGAGGGCTCCTACGACCAGCTGCGCGGCGTCGGGATGTCGGAGTCGATGGCCTCGACGCTGCACATCTCCTTCGACGTGCGCGGCGGCCTGCTGATGCGCCAGATGCACCACTGGGCGGCAGCGATCTTCATCGCCTCGATGATGGTCCACCTGCTCCGCGTGGCCTTCACCGGCGCCTACCGCAAGCCGCGTGAGCTCAACTGGGTCATCGGCTGCCTGCTGCTGCTGCTCGGCACGCTCGAGGGCTTCACCGGCTACTCGCTCCCCGACGACCTGCTCTCCGGCACCGGCGTCCGGGCGGCCGACGGCTTCCTCAAGGCGACCCCGGTCGCCGGCAGCTACATGTCGTTCCTGCTCTTCGGCGGCGAGTTCCCCGGCGAGTCGATCATCCCGCGCCTCTACATCATCCACGTGCTGCTGATCCCGGGCATCCTGCTCGCGCTGATCGCCGCCCACATGCTGCTGCTCGTCTACCACAAGCACACGCAGTGGCCCGGCCCCGGTCGCACCGAGCAGAACGTCGTCGGCTTCCCGATGCTGCCGGTCTACGCCGCCAAGGCGGGTGGCTTCTTCTTCATGGTCTTCGGCGTCATCGCCATCATGGGCGGCCTGATGTCGATCAACCCGGTGTGGAAGTTCGGCCCCTACGACCCGACCAAGGTGACGGCCGGCTCGCAGCCCGACTGGTACATGGGCTGGCCCGACGGCCTCCTGCGCATCATCCCGACCGGCTGGGAGACGGTGATCTTCGGCTACACGATCTCGTGGAACGTGATGCTTCCGATCCTCATCGTGCCCCCGCTGATGCTGGTCATCCTGATGCTGCTGCCCTTCATCGAGGGCTGGATCACCGGCGACAAGCGCGACCACCACCTGCTCCAGCGCCCGCGCAACGCGCCGACGCGCACGGCGGTCATGGTGTCGCTGATGACCTTCTACGGCCTCGCCTGGGCCGCGGGCGGCAACGACATCATCGCCATCAAGCTCGACCTGAGCATCAACCAGATCACCTACTTCATGCGCGTGGCCATCTTCCTCGGCCCGCTCCTGGCGTTCTGGATCACGCGGCGCTGGTGCATCTCGCTGCAGCGCCACGACAACGAGAAGCTGCTCCACGGCTACGAGACGGGCATCATCACCCGCTCCCCGGAGGGCGCCTACGCCGAGCGGCACCTGCCGATCAGCGAGACGTCCGCCTACACCCTCACCGCGCGCGACCGTGACGAGGTGTACTCGGTCGGGAGCGACACGGACGCCGCCGGCGTGGCAGCGCCCAACTCGCGCTCGGAGAGGCTGCGGGCCAGGCTCTCGTCGTGGATGTACAGCCACAACGTGCAGAAGCCCACGCGGGCCGAGCTCGAGGAGGCGCACCACCACGCCGAGCACGAGGCGGAGCTCCAGGCCGGTCTCGACCACCCGGTCGACGGTCACCAGTTCGACGACCACCGCCTGCGTGACACCGACGAGGTCCCGCTGCGCGACCACTGATCGACGCACCACACGCACGAGGGCCCGCCGGGAAGTGATCCCGGCGGGCCCTCTGCTCGTCCACGACGGCAACCGTGCCGCGGCTGAGACCGGTCAGTCGCCCTTGACGTTGACGAGCTGCCGCAGCACGTGGCGTACGTCCACGAGTTCCGCCGCGTCGGCCATCACCTGGTCGATGTCCTTGTAGGCCGCCGGGATCTCGTCGATGAACGCGTCGGAGTCGCGGTACTCGATCCCGACCATCGCGGCGCGCAGGTCGTCGGCGGTGAAGGTCTTCCGCGCCCGCGTCCGCGAGTACTCCCGGCCTGCGCCGTGGGGCGCGGAGTTGAGCGACACCGGGTCGCCCTTGCCGACCACGACGTAGGACGCCGTGCCCATCGACCCTGGGATGAGGCCGGGACGGCCCTCCTCGGCGTTGATGGCGCCCTTGCGAGACAGCCACACGTCGCGGCCGTAGTGGTGCTCGGGCTCGGTGTAGTTGTGGTGGCAGTTGATCTCCTCCACGCGCTCCACGACACCGTCGACCCACTCGCCGAACTGGCGCACGACCCGGTCCATCATCTCCTCGCGGTTGAGCAGGGCGTAGGTCTGCGCCCACTGCATCTCGCGGATGTAGGCGTCGAACTCCTCGGTGCCCTCCGTCAGGTAGGCCAGGTCGCGGTCCGGCAGGTCCTCGCCGGCGCAGAGCTCCCGGGCCACCGCGATGTGCTTCTGGGCGATCCGATTGCCCACGCCCCGCGAGCCCGAGTGCAGGAAGAGCCACACTCCCCCGGTCTCGTCCGCGGTGACCTCGATGAAGTGGTTGCCCGACCCGAGGGTGCCCAGCTGCAGGTCCCACCGCTGGGCGTACGACGCCGGGTCGAAGCCCGCCTCGCCCGCCAGCGCGCGTAGCCGCTCGAGCCGCAGCTCGGTGTGCTCGCGGCTGACCGTGCGGTTGGCGGCGCCGGCGTTGAGCGGGACGGCCCGCTCGATCGCCTGCCGCACCGGCGCACGGTCGGCGGGGAGGTCGTCGGTGGTGTACTGGGTGCGCACGGCGATCATGCCGCAGCCGATGTCCACGCCGACCGCGGCCGGGATGATCGCACCGAGGGTCGGGATGACCGATCCGACGGTGGCGCCCAGGCCGAGGTGTGCGTCGGGCATCAGCGCGACGTGCGGGTGGATGAACGGCATCGTGGCCGCGAGCTCCGCCTGTGCGCGCGTGTTGTCCTCGAGGATCGACGCCCAGCTGACGAGCGTCGGGGTCAGGTTCTCCATCGTCCTTCCTTCTGTGGGTGGGCCCGCGGGGTTGCAGGCCGACCCCGGACCCTACGTACCCGCAAAGGGCTTGCACCGCCCGTTTCCGGTGGCGTAGGGGCGAAGGAGCGGGATCAGCTGAGCGCCGAGCCCTTCTTCCACTCGGCGGGAGGGAGGTTCCAGTCGCCGTAGCCGTTCTCGAGCGTCATCTGGCGGTCGGTGCCGGTGTACTCCACGACGTCGCCGCGTCGGCTCATGGCGTAGAGCCAGCCCGCGTCGGCGGTCGACAGGCCGGTGCAGCCGTGCGACACGTTGGCGTAGCCCTGCGAGCCCACCGACCACGGCGCGGCGTGGATGAACTCGCCCGAGTAGGTGACGCGCATCGCCCAGCGGACGTCGTCGATGTCGTAGGCCTCGGGGCTGTTGCGGTTGATGCCGACCGTCTCGGAGTTCATCCGCCGGGACTCGAACTTCTCCATGATCACCTTCACCCCCGAGCGCGTGGTGAAGCCCGGCTTTCCGGTGGTGATCGGCAGCGTCCGGAGCAGCTCGCCGTTGCTGAAGACCTGCATCTGGTGGGTCTGCGCGTTGACCTTGTAGACGTGGGCGTCGCCGACCTGGAAGGAGACCTGCCGGTCCTCCTGGCCGTAGATCCCGCCGCCGGCGGGCAGGCTGTTGATGTCGAGGTCGACGGAGACGTCGGTGCCGGCCTGCCAGTAGCGGGTCGGGCGGAAGTGCGCCTCGCGGTCGCTCAGCCAGTACCACGAGCCCTTCTGGGCCGGCTTGCTCGTGACCGTCATGTGCTTCTCGAACAGGGCCCGGTCGGTGACGGGCAGGTCGAAGGTCACCACCACGGGCATGCCGACGCCGACGGTCTCACCGTCGAGCGGGGCGACCGAGGGGTAGGTGAGCTGGTCGAGGGTCAGGTCGACGGTGTGGAAGGCGCGGGTGCGCTCGACGGCCTCGCCGTCGGAGCGGGTCGCGGCGGCGGTGATGCGGTAGTCGGTGCCGGGCTCGAGGAGGCTCGTGGAGGTCCACGTGCCTCCCTCGACGCGGCCCTCGACCGGCCCGACGGCGGACGTGACGCGTACGTCGGACAGGTCGCCGCCGGTCGCGGACACGGTCAGCGGCTCGTCGATCGGCACGGAGCCCGCGTCGGTGAAGCTCGTCGTCAGCCGGACCGGGTCCACGGGGTCGGCGGCCTGCGTCGCGCCCGGCGCGTCGCCCTGACCGCCCGCGGAGTCGTCACCGGGCGTCGTCGGCCCGCTGCTGCAGCCGGCGAGGACGACGGACAGCGACAGGAGCGCCGCGGCGGCCGTCGTACGACGGTGCGCAGGACGCATGGAGCGGAGCGCGCGTGGGCGCATACGACGTGACCCCCAGGAGTGGCCCGCCCGAGCGGGCGGTGGAACGGAAGAACCCGTCCAGCGTACGTCGCGGACGGGCTCTTCCTGAATTCCCACGAGGGGCGTGGCTCAGTGGGCGTGCTCGCCCCGGTAGTACTCGAAGACGAACCCGCAGGTCACGACCGCGCCGGCGGTGAAGCCGATGATGACCAGCCACCAGGCGGTCATCGCGGTGCCGTAGACGATCACGCCGAGCGCGAGGGCGCACCACAGCGGCCACCACGAGTAGGGCGGGAAGAAGCCCAGCTCGCCGGCGCCGTCGGCGATCTCACCCTCCTTGCGGTCCTCCGGCCGCGGGTCCATGCGCGAGGCGTGGAACCCGAGGTAGAGGGTGATCATCGCGGTGAGGAGCGCGGTCATCACCAGCGCGGAGGTGCCGGTCCAGTCCCCGGAGAGGAACCAGTAGCCCGGAGCCACCACCGCCACGAACACAGTGGTGATCCCGAAGATCCATGCCTCGGCCTTCATCGGTCCCTCTCCTCGTCGGTGCCGTCGACCGGCATGTCGGCGCGCTCGCGCAGCATCTCCTCGCGACCGTGCACGTCGGGTGCGTCGGCGACGTCACCGTTGCCCTCGGCCGGGTTGTCGTCGAGCTCGAGCAGCGCCACCTCGGGGTGGTGCAGGTCGAAGGCGGGCGACTCCGAGCGGATGCGCGGCAGCATGTGGAAGTTGTGGCGCGGGGGCGGGCAGCTGGTGGCCCACTCGAGCGAGCGGCCCCAGCCCCACGGGTCGTCCACGACCACCTTCGGCGCCTTGGCCGAGAGGTAGACGTTGAGCAGGAACGGCAGCGTCGAGGCGGCCAGCAGGAACGAGCCCACCGTGGAGATCTGGTTGAGCGTGGTGAAGCCGTCCTCGGGGAGGTAGTCGGCGTAGCGACGCGGCATGCCCTCGACACCCAGCCAGTGCTGGACGAGGAACGTGGTGTGGAAGCCGACGAAGAGGATCCAGAAGTGCACCTTGCCGAGGCGCTCGTCGAGCATCCGGCCGGTCATCTTGGGCCACCAGAAGTAGAACCCGGCGAACATCGCGAACACCACGGTGCCGAAGACGACGTAGTGGAAGTGCGCCACCACGAAGTAGGAGTCGGACACGTGGAAGTCCAGCGGCGGGCTGGCCAGGATGACGCCCGTGAGTCCACCGAAGAGGAAGGTCACCAGGAAGCCGATCGACCACAGCATGGGGGTGTCGAAGGACACCGACCCGCCCCACATCGTGCCGATCCAGTTGAAGAACTTCACTCCTGTGGGCACCGCGATGAGGAAGGTCATGCCGGAGAAGAACGGCAGGTCGACCGCGCCGGTGACGAACATGTGGTGCGCCCACACGGCGACCGACAGCATCGCGATGCCGAGGGTCGCGGCCACCAGGCCGACGTAGCCGAAGATCGGCTTGCGGCTGAAGACCGGCAGGATCTCGGAGACGATGCCGAAGAACGGCAGCGCGATGATGTAGACCTCCGGGTGGCCGAAGAACCAGAACAGGTGCTGCCACAGGATCGGGCCGCCGTGCGACGGGTCGAACACGTGGGCCCCGAGGATCCGGTCGGCCTCCAGCGAGAGCAGCGCACCCGCCAGGATCGGGAACACCATGATCACGAGCATGCTGGTGATCAGCGTGTTCCACACGAAGATCGGCATCCGGAACATCGTCATGCCGGGCGCGCGCATGCAGATGATGGTGGTGATGAAGTTGACGCCACCGAGGATCGAGCCGAGGCCCGCCATCCAGAGGCCCATGATCCACAGGTCGCCACCCACGCCGGGGCTGCGTACGGCGTCGGAGAGCGGCGTGTAGGCGAACCAGCCGAAGTCGGCGGCGCCCGAGGGCGTGAGGAAGCCCGACGCGGCGATGAGCCCGCCGAACAGGAACAGCCAGTAGCTGAACATGTTGAGGCGCGGGAACGCGACGTCGGGGGCGCCGATCTGCAGCGGCATGATCACGTTGGCGAAGCCGAAGAACAGCGGCGTCGCGAACAGCAGCAGCATGATCGTGCCGTGCATCGTGAACAGCTGGTTGTAGAGCTGGTCGTTGACGACCTGCTGACCGGGGTAGGCCAGCTCGGAGCGGATCAGCATGGCCATCAGGCCGGCGACCAGGAACCACCCGAACGAGGTGATCAGGTACATCTTGCCGATCAGCTTGTGGTCGGTCGTCGTCATGATGCGCACGGCCTGCTCGCCGAGCCGCTTCTTGCGCTCCGGCGGGGGTGCCGCGGCGTGGGGGGTGGCCGTGGTTGCAGCGCTCACTCGCTGTGTCCTTCCGAGTCGTCGTCGAGACCCGCCTGCTCGCGGACGTAGTCGCCGCCGAGCAGGGGCTGCTCGGCCGTGTTGCCCGCGTCGGCCAGCTCGCCGAGGTAGGCGTCGTAGTCCTCCTGGCTGACGACCTCGACGTTGAAGAGCATCCGCGAGTGGGAGACGCCGCAGAGCTCGTAGCACTTGCCGGCGTAGGTGCCCTCGACGGTCGGGGTGACCTGGAGCTTGTTGACCCGGCCGGGGATGACGTCCATCTTCACGAGGAACGAGGGAACGCCGAAGTCGTGGATCACGTCGGGCGAGTGGAGGTTGAACTGGATGGTCTGGTCGACCGGGAGCACCAGCGTCGGAATGTTGGCACCGGTGCCGGAGGTGTAGACGTAGGAGCCGTAGGCGAAGTCGTCGCCCGTCGCTGTCGCGGACGGGTTCTCCTGCTCACCGACGCCGTGGTTGAAGGTCCACGACCACTGCTGGCCGAGCACCTCGACGGTCATGTCGGGCTCAGGGTCGAGGTTGAGCACCTCGTCCTGCACGCGCACCGTGTGGAAGAAGAACACGACGCACATGAGCACTGGTGCGATCGTGTAGAAGACCTCGAGCGGCAGGTTGTAGCGCGTCTGCCGCGGCACCTCGTCGTCGCTACGACGGCGGAACTTCACCACCGCGTAGAAGATGAGGCCCCAGACGATGACGCCGGTCACCATGGCGGCGACCCAGGCCCACTTCCAGAGCTCGTAGGTGTAGGGACCTTCCGCGCTCGCGCGGTCGGGCATCGCGAGGTTGCGGATCTGGTGCTGGTCGGCCTCGGAACATCCGGCCAGCACCAGCATCGTCACGCCCAGCAGCGCGACCCTCAGGGTGCGCTGCACGCGCGCGCCTGAAAGGTTGGGGACTTGCAGACCCACTGACGAGCCTCTCTCTCGGTCCTTCTCGACACACAGAGGGTATCCCCAACTGGCCACGTCGTGCGGGGCAGGGTCGGGTGTCGTCCCATCTGCGCTGGTCAGGGTCCGTCCGCCCGCGTCCAGGTGCCCGCGCGTGGCATAAGTTGCCCCTGTGACAGCCCTCCCGCCCGGGCCCGCCGACCTCGACGGCGCGTCCTCGACGCCGCTGCACCCGGCGGCGCGCGAGGTGCTCCTGGCCGCCCTCGACAGGGGGTACGCCGACCCGCGTCGGCTGCACCGCCCGGGCCGCGAGGCGCGGCTCCTGCTCGACAACGCCCGGGAAGCGACGGCCGAGGCCCTGGGCGTGCGGCCCGACGAGGTCACCTTCGCCCCCAGCGGCACGCACGCCGTGCACCTCGGCCTGCTCGGGCTGGTCCGGGGCTCGCGGCGCGGCACGCGTGTGGTCCACCCCCCGGTCGAGCACTCGGCGGTGCGGCACGCCGTCGCGTGGGGGGCCGAGTCCGGCGAGGTCGGCGTCGACCGCTCCGGCCGGGTCGACGAGGCCGGCCTGGTCGAGGGCGCCCGCTCCCCCGGCGTCGCCGCGGTCGCCCTCCAGACCGCCAACCACGAGGTGGGCACCGTCCAGCCCGTCGGTGCCGTCGAGCTGCCCGACGAGGTGCCCCTCTTCACCGACGCGTGCGCCTCCATGGGCCGGCTGCCGCTGCCGTCCGGCTGGGCGGCCGCCGCGGGGTCGGCGCACAAATGGGGTGGTCCCGCGGGGGTCGGCGTCCTGCTCGTCCGCAAGCGCGCGCGGTGGCGCAACCCCTTCCCGGGCGACGACCGCGTGGACGAGCGCTCGACCGGCTTCGAGAACGTCCCGGCCGTGCTCGCGGCGGCCGCCTCGCTGCAGGCCGTGGTGGCCGAGCGCGACGAGGTCAACGCGCGCCAGCACGGGCTCGTGGACGTCGTACGACACCGGGTGGCGGCGGAGGTGCCCGACGTCGAGGTCGTCGGCGACCCCGACCACCGGCTGCCGCACCTGGTGACGTTCTCGTGCCTCTACGTCGACGGCGAGGCGCTCGTCACCGAGCTGGACCGGCGCGGCTTCGGCATCGCCAGCGGCTCGGCGTGCACCGCGTCGACGCTGACGCCGAGCCACGTGCTCGAGGCGATGGGCGTGCTGACCCACGGCAACGTCCGGCTCTCATTGCAGCGCGACACCACGCGCGCCCAGGTCGACGCCTTCTGCGACGCCCTCCCGGAGGTCGTCGCCGAGATCCGCTCGCGGGTGGGCCTGTGACTCCCCCGCCCGACCGGCGCCACGACGTCGCCCTCGAGCTCGACTGTCGCGAGGTGCCGTGCCCGATGCCGGTCATCGAGCTCGCGCGCCACCTCCGTGACGTCGAGGTCGGCGAGCTGCTGGCGGTGGTCGCCCACGACCCGGCCGCCGCGGTCGACGTCCCGGCCTGGTGCCGGATGAAGGGGCAGCACTACGTCGGCGCGGACGTCACGGACGACGGCGCCCCGCGCTACGTCGTACGACGCGTCGGCTGAGCGCGCTGCCCGGCCGACCGGGTCTCGATCAGGGACGGATCGTGCGCAGGTGCGGCTCGAAGTCGGCCGCGGCCTCGTCGCCGTAGGTCGCGGCGCACCGCGCGAGGAAGGCGCTGCGGGCGATCTCGTACTCCTGGGTGCCGACCTTCTCCACCACGTGGACGGCGAGCAGGCAGCCGAGCTGCGCGGCGCGCTCGTGTCCGAGCCCCCAGGTCAGGGCCGCGAGGAACCCCGCGCGGAACGCGTCGCCGACGCCCGTCGGCTCGACCTTGGCGATCTCGGGGACCGCGCCGACGACGACCGACTCCTCGCCCTCGCGGTCGATGCGGACGCCGTCCGCGCCGAGCGTGACGACCCAGGTGCCGACGCGTGAGAGCACCTCGTCGCGGCTCCACCCGGTCTTCTGGGTGATCAGGCTGGCCTCGTACTCGTTGGAGAACAAGATGTCGGCCCCGTCGATGAGGGGCCGGATGAGGTCGCCGTCGCCGAACGCCAGCTGCTGGGAGGGGTCGGCCAGGAACCGGTAGCCGCGCTGGCGGCACTCCTCGGTGTGGCGCAGCATCCCCTCCGGGTCGTCCGGGCCGATGATCACGTAGTCGGGGTCGCCGACGCGGTCCACGATCGGCTTGAGCTCGATCTCGCGCGACTCGCTCATCGCGCCGGCGTAGAAGCTCGCGATCTGCGCCATCGAGGCGTCGTTGGTGCACACGAAGCGGGCGGTGTGACGGGTCTCCGAGACGTGCACCGAGTCGCAGTCGACGTTGTGCCGCTCGAGCCACGAGCGGTACTCGGCGAAGTCCTCGCCGACTGCCCCGACGAGCACCGGGCGGAGGCCCAGGTTGCCCAGGCCGAAGCAGATGTTGGCGGCGCACCCGCCGCGGCGCACCTCGAGGTCCTCGACGAGGAAGGACACCGAGAGCTTGTCGAGCTGGTCGACCACCAGGCTGTCGGCGAACTTGCCCGGGAAGGACATCAGGTGGTCGGTCGCGATGGATCCGGCAACGAGGAGGGACACGCCGCGAGACACTACCCCGCAGTACGGCTCGGGATACGCATCAGTAGCCAATAGCGTCGTGGTCATGACGACGTCCCGACGCCCCGCACCCCTCTTCAGCGACGAGTTGGGCACGCCCGCCGAGATGGCCGCCGACGGCCGGGAGACCCGCCGCAACCTCGGCCTCCAGGGGCGCCTCGAGCGCGCCGCCCGCGCTGCCACGTCACCCGCGCCGAGCCTGCGCTTCGACGACTACCCGGCCGAGGTCGGCAAGCGCGAGATCCGGGTCTCGGACGCCGCCGCCCGCATCGCCAACGCCCTGCACCTCCACCTCGACTGACCCCACGCACGGCGAAGGGCCCCCGCCGGTGGCAGGGGGCCCTCCGCTGTGTCAGATCAGTGGAACGAGTCGCCGCAGGCGCAGGAGCCGGTGGCGTTGGGGTTGTCGATCGTGAAGCCCTGCTTCTCGATGGTGTCGACGAAGTCGATCTCGGCACCGTTGAGGTAGGGGACGCTCATCCGGTCGACGACGACGGTGACGCCGTCGAAGTCGGTCGTCACGTCGCCGTCGAGCGTGCGCTCGTCGAAGAAGAGCTGGTAGCGGAGGCCCGAGCAGCCACCCGGCTGCACGGAGATCCGGAGGGCCAGGTCATCGCGACCCTCCTGCTCGAGGAGGCTCTTCACCTTGCCGGCGGCGACAGCGGAGAGGTTGATCTGGTCGGTGCGGCGCTCAGTGGTCTCGACCTGCTCGGTCATCTCATCACTCCAGAAGTCTCGGGTACTGCTTGCCTCAATGGTCGCACACCGGGGGATATTCCCCACCCCCACGACCGCGAGCTCGCCCGGCGAGGTGGCGGCAGATCGCACATCGACCGGCCCGCCAGCCGCGATGCGCCGCCACCCTCCGCCCGCCAACCCCCGAGGTGGCGGCAGATCGCACATCGACCGGCCCGCGGGCTGCGATGCGCCGCCACCCTCCGCCCGCCAACCCCCGAGGTGGCGGCAGATCACACATCGACCGGCCCGCCAGCCGCGATGCGCCGCCACCCTCCGCCCGCCAACCCCCCAGGTGGCGGCAGATCACACATCGACCGGCCCGCCAGCCGCGACGCGCCGCCACCCTCACGAGGTACGTCGGCGAGGCGGCGCCACCGGGACCCGCCCCAGGAAGGCGACCCTCCCCGCTGGCGTGAACAGCGAGTCCCGGAGGAGTCGGTGCCATTCACGGATCCGAGCGGGATCGTGGTCCCTCCCCAGCGACCGATCGGCATCCTCGAGGATCGAGACCGCGCGAAGGATGACGTCGCCGCCGGTGTAGCCACGGCGGACGAAGCCCTGCCGATCGACCCGGCGGTCGCGTCGCCGGTCCATGACTCTCCGCGGTGGCTTCTCGTGCTCGTCCCCGTCGTACTCGTGGAGCGCAGTCGTCCCGACGACCCAGAGATCAGCCTGGGCCACCACGACCCCGTCGGCGTCGACCAGCTGCCACTGCGGCTCGACCTCGATGTCGCAGGCGACGTGGACGAGCCGCAGGAGCGACTCCCACAGGGATTCGGCCCGGCCGTCGACCCACGGCAGAGCCGCTTCCAACCGACGGCCACCCGGTCGCCGTGAGCGGGCGATCACCTCCAGCTCCTCGATGGAGACGAGCTCCAGGTTGAGTGCCGCGTCGACGATGGCGACCATGTCGACAAGCCCCACCCAGCGTGCCGCCGACGCCAGCGCTTCAGGCATCACCGCGACACGTAGGCCGCGGACGACCTCGTGCTCCACCGGCTTCAGGTGGCGGCTCGTGTGCACGCCGCGTCGCATCGGTCTCGGATCGTCCTTGGCCAGTGCCATGAAGACCGGACAGCCCTCGGGCAACGGAGGCAGCGGGACACCATGGACCTCGAGTGCCGTGAGGCCGGTGAAGCACCCCACGTCGGTCATCAGCAGCTGCCACCCCGTCAGGTCGTCCTCGTCCCAGGTCGGCGGGTGCTCATCGGCGGCGGGGGTACCGCTCGACCGGTGCACGCCGTACGTCACCGACGTCCACCTCACGCCGCGTCGATGTCCCCGGACCGCGTCGACCTCACCCATGCCCCGAGGTTCGCTGCGCCGAGCGCCGCTGTCCTGATGGGAGCGTTGCTGCTGGGGATGACCTCCGCGAACGCCCTGTTGTGGACGTCTGGTGGCCCGGAGAGGTCGCCGCCCCGTGGTGGCGGCACGTGGCATGGTCGAGAGCCTCGGACCTGCGATCTGCCGCCACCCTCGGAGGTCGGCGGACGGAGGTGGCGGCACATCGCGTGAGATCGGCCTCGTGGGGTGCGATGTGCCACCACCCCGGGTGGCTGACCAACCGACCGCCGACGAGCCGGACGACCCACGGACCCCGTCAGCGCGACCAGGTGCGCGCGACGCGGGCGGCGAGGTCGGCGAGCGCCTCGGCGGGGGCGCTGAGGGCCCGCTCCTCCCCGACGAGGTCGACGAGGGAGTACGCCGACTCGATGCCGAGGGCGCGCATCTCGCGCGAGCCGACCAGCACCTTGCCGGCGAGCGCGATGCAGGGGCGGAGCGCCTCCGAGGCGACGGTCGCCACCCCGTAGGGCACCTTGCCGGCGCGGCTGGAGAAGTCGAAGGCGCCCTCACCGGTGATGACGAGGTCGGCCGCACGGGCCCGCTCCCCCAGCGACACCGCGGACGCCACGAGCTCGATGCCGGGCTCCCGGGTCGCGCCCAGGGCGAGGAGGGCGTAGCCGATGCCACCCGCGGCGCCGGCGCCCTTCTCCAGCGACGTACGCCGGTCCGTGGCGGTGGCGAACGCCTCGAGCCACCCGTCCACCTCGGCGATGCGGTCCTCGGTCACGCCCTTCTGCGGGCCGAAGGTCTTGGTGGCCCCGAACAGCCCGGTCAGGGGGTTGTCCACGTCGCTGGCGGCGACCAACGTCACCCCCGCCAGCCGCTCGCGGGCCCGGGAAAGGTCCACCGTCGTCACCGATGCCAGGGGCGCGGCGCCGCCGTCGAGCACCCCGTCGGCCTCCGCGCCGAGCGCGGACAGGACGCCCGCGCCGCCGTCGTTGGTGCCGCTGCCTCCGAGGCCGACGACGACGGTCCGCGCGCCACCGGCCACGGCCGCGAGCACCAGCTCACCGACCCCGGCACTGGTGGCGGTCTCGACCGGCCCCGACACCAGGTGCAGCCCCGCCGCCTGCGCGCTCTCGACGTAGGCCGTCTCCCCCACCCGCAGCACCACCGCGGGCACCGGCTCCCCGTGGGGCCCGCTCACGGTCACGGCGTCGAGCGACCCGCCCAGCGCGGCGTGCAGGACGTCGACGAAACCCGGCCCGCCGTCGGCCATCGGCGCCAGGTCGAGGTCGTCGTCGGGGGCGTGCCGTCGCCAGCCCGCGGCGACCGCCTCGGCGGCCTGCACCGCGGTCAGGGTGCCGGCGAACTTGTCCGGGGCGATCAGCACGCGCATGGCTGCATCCTTGCAGCGGGGGCACCGGGACCGCAGCGCGGGCGTCCGGCATGCTTGGCGCATGAGCCCCGACCCCATCGTCGCCGAGATCACGGTCCCGGCGACCCCGACCGAGGCCTTCGTCGGCTTCACGGCCCAGATGGGCGAGTGGTGGGACCCCCTGCTCAGCCCCGAACCGGCCACCTTCACCGGCATCGCCATCGACCCCAACGGGCCCGTCGCCTCGGTGCACGGCGACGAGCAGTACGTCTGGGGCCGGGTGATGGAGTGGGACCCGATCGGCCGCTACACGCAGGAGCTGTGGCTCTGGCACCCCGAGGACGAGGCGACCGTGCTCGACGTCCGCTTCACCGAGTCCCCCGAGGGGTCGTCGGTGCGGCTCGTGCACAGCGGCTGGCTCCCCGGCAGCGACGAGCTGCGCGAGCGGTTCACCGTCTGGGACGACCTCCTCCGGCGCTACGCCGCCCACGTGTGGTGACCGCTACGGTCGTCCGGCCGATGCGCGAGGAGGACCTCGCGGCGTTCGCCGAGATCACCGCCACCTCCTACCACGAGGTCGACACCCGCACCCACCAGCGCGCCTGGCCCGACCCCGTACGACGTCCCGCTGACCGCAACGGCCACTGGATCCGCCGCACCGGGCAGGCCCTGGTCACCGACCCGGGCGGCTGCTGGATCGCCGAGGTCGACGGCCAGGTCGTCGGCGGGGCGGTGTCCCGGGTGCGCGAGCTGATGTGGATCCTCGCCTCGTTCGCCGTGCGGCCCGAGCACCAGGGCCGGGGCATCGGGACCGAGCTGATGGCCGCGGCGATGCACCACGGGCGGGGCTGCCTGCGCGGCATGTTCGCCGCCAGCGCCGACCCCGGCGCCGTACGCCGCTACCGGCTCGCCGGCTTCGACCTGCACCCGCAGATGATGCTCACCGGCGTGGTCGACCGCAGCGCGATCCCGGTCGTGGACCGGGTCCGCGAGGGGACCGCGGCCGACGTGGACCTGATGGACTCGATCGACCGGCGCACGCGCGGGGCGGCCCACCTCGGCGACCACGAGCTGCTGCTCGCGCAGTTCCGGCTCGTCGTGACCGACCACTCCACCGGCTCGGGCTACGCCTACGTCGACCACGACGGGGTGCCGGTGCTGGTCGCGGCCACCAACCGGCGTACGGCGTCAGGGCTGATGTGGGAGGCACTGGCCTCCTCGGCCCCCGGGTCCCAGGTCGAGGTGCGCCACATCACGGCGGCCAACGAGTGGGCGCTCGACGTGGGGCTGGCCGCGCGGATGGCGATCTACACCAACGGCTACCTCTGCCTGCGGCGGATGAAGCCACCGTCGCCCTACCTGCACCACGGCTCGCTGCTGTAGCGGCAGCCGGTCGGCGGGCGGCGCGTCGGTCAGGTCGTCGAACCCGGCTCCAGGCGGGACCCGGCGGCCACCGTGCCCGACACCGACGAGTCACGACCGACGAGCACCAGGTCGTCGTCGTGGGCCACCCGGCGCGACGGCTCCTCGCCGACCCGGGCCCGGCCGAGGACCTCGCAGCGTTCGTCGAGCACGGACGTGCGCACCACCGACCCCGCACGGATGACGCAGTCCTCCATCACCACGCTGTCGTGGACCTCGGCGCCCTTCTCCACCACGACGCCCGGTCCCAGGACGCTGCCCACGACCAGCCCGGCCACGTCGGCGCCCGGCGACACCAGCGAGTCGCGGCACTCCCCCGTCGCGCGCACTCGAGCGGCGGGCCGGTCCGGCCAGTGCGAGATGACCGGGCGGCCGGGGTGGTCGAAGACGTCGACCCGGCCGGCGAGCAGGTCGCGGTGGGACTGCAGGTAGAGGCTCGGCTGACCGACGTCGCGCCAGTAGCCGGTCAACGGCACCGCACCCGTCCGCCCGGTCTCCACGAGCCGTGGCAGGAGGTGCTCGCCGAAGTCGCCGATGCCGCTGTCGTCGTCGTCCGCGTCGCCCGACAGCTCGCGCCGCAGGTCGCGCAGGGTCTCGAGCAGCGCCTCGGTGTCGTAGACGAAGATCTCGGTCGCCACCGTGCCGGCCGACGGTCGCGACGGCTTGTGCTCCACACCGGTGACGGTCCCGTCCTGGCCGGCGAGGACGACCACGTTGTCGGAGGCGTCCTTCTTGATGACCTCGGTGGTCACCACGGTCGCGACCCGGCCGGCCGCGACGTGGTCCTCGACGACCGGGCCGAGGTCCATGTTGAAGACGTGGTCGGCGCTGCACACCACCAGGGTGCGCGCGCCGAAGGCCTCGATGTCAGCGGACATCCGGAGCAGCAGGTCGCCGTTGCCGTGCGCGAAGCCGCTCTCGGTCGCGGGCCCGGTGCCGGTCTGCGGGACGATGCGCCTGAAGCCGCCGCGGTTGCGGTCCAGGCTCCACGGGCGCCCACCCGAGAGGTAGTCGTCGATCGAGGTGACCTGGTACTCCAGCGACACCCACACGTCGGCCAGGTCGGCGTGCACGAGCCCGGAGAGCGCGAAGTCGATCAGCCGGTGCACACCGCCGTAGGGCAGCGCCGGCTTGGCACGCTCCCGCGTCAGCACGTCCATCCGGGACCCCTGGCCCCCAGCCTGCACCAGGGCAAGCACCTCACCGCGTCGCGTCATGGCCGAAGCATGGCACCCGGCTCCCGACGCCTGCGCCCCCTCCTAGGATGAGGCCATGACCACCGTCGACCTGCCGCTCCTCCCCCTCGGCAAGGGCCGCGACCTCGACGCCGAGCGCGGCGTCGAGTGCCCCGGCGACCTGCCGGCGGCGTCCGACCCCGACCTGGTCGCCCGGGCGCGGGCGGCGAAGGAGGCCCTGGGTGAGCGGGTCTTCGTGCTCGGCCACCACTACCAGCGCGACGAGGTCATCCAGTTCGCCGACGTCACCGGCGACTCCTTCAAGCTCGCCCGCGACGCCGCGGCCCGCCCCGACGCGGAGTTCATCGTCTTCTGCGGCGTGCACTTCATGGCCGAGTCGGCCGACATCCTCACCTCGCCGAGCCAGCAGGTGGTCCTCCCCGACCTGGCTGCCGGCTGCTCGATGGCCGACATGGCGCGCCTGCGCCAGGTCGAGGACGCCTGGGACGCGATGGCCGACGCGGGCATCCAGGACTCCGTCGTCCCGGTGACCTACATGAACTCCAGCGCCGACATCAAGGCGTTCTGCGGCCGCAACGGCGGCGTCGTCTGCACCTCCTCCAACGCCGACGTCGCGCTGGACTGGGCGTTCGCGCAGAAGGCCCACCTCGAGGGTGGCGGCAAGGTGCTCTTCCTCCCCGACCAGCACCTCGGCCGCAACACCGCGGTCCTCCAGATGGGCATCGGCCTCGACGAGTGCGTCGTGTGGGACCCGCTGCAGCCCGGCGGCGGCGTGAGCGCCGAGGAGCTGCAGAAGGCCCGGATGATCCTCTGGAAGGGCCACTGCTCCGTGCACGGGCGCTTCTCCGAGGACGTCGTCGACGAGCTGCGCGCCAAGCACCCGGACATCAAGGTGCTCGTCCACCCCGAGTGCAAGCACGAGGTCGTGCTCAAGGCCGACCTGGTCGGCTCCACCGAGTTCATCATCAAGACGATCGAGGCCGCCGAGCCCGGCACGGTGTGGGCCATCGGCACCGAGCTCAACCTGGTCAAGCGGCTCGCGGACGCCCACGCCGACAAGACGATCGTCTTCCTCGACCGCAACGTCTGCTACTGCTCGACGATGAACCGCATCGACCTGCCCCACCTCGTGTGGGCGCTCGAGAGCCTGGTCGCCGGCACGGTGGTCAACCGCATCAGCGTCGACCCCGACACCGAGGCCGACGCCCTCGTCGCGCTGCAGCGGATGCTCGACCTGCCCGGCAAGTCGCACCGCGACTGACCCGGCCGGGACGACGATGTCACGACGGCGGGTCAGCGACGCCGAGCGCCGCAGCCGCATCGCCGTACGTCACGCGCTGGCGCCGGCGCACCGGCACGACGACGTGGCGTCGGTGGTGCGCTCGATGACCGCCCTGCACGCGACCGAAGCCGCCACGGTCCACCTCGCGGTCGCGGCACGCTCGGAGGGCGTCAGCCCCGAGGACGTCGACCGTGAGCTCTACGACATCCGGTCGGTGGTCAAGCAGCTCGCGATGCGGCGGACCCTGTTCGTCTTCCCCCGCGACCTGCTGCCCGCCGCGTGGGGCAGCGCGTCGGCGCGCGTGGCGGCGTCGGAGCGCAAGCGCATCGCCAAGGCGATCGCCGGGGCAGGCATCGCCGACGACGGCGACCGCTGGCTCGACCTGGCCCGCGCCGCGACTCTGGAGCGGCTGGCTGCGGGGCCGGCGACGACCACCGAGCTGCGGGCCGAGGTCCCCGAGCTGGCCGGGACGGTCGGCGGCACCACCGACAAGCCCTACGACCGCCCGGTGCCCGTGGCGCCGTGGGTCCTCACCCACCTCGGGCTCGAGGGCAAGGTGATGCGGGGCCGCAACGCCGGGCACTGGCGGCTCAACAAGCCGACGTGGACGACCACCGAGGACTGGCTGGGGGTCGTGGACGACCCCCTCGACGAGGGTGCCGGCTACGCCGCGCTGGTCACCCAGTGGCTGCTCACCTTCGGCCCCGGGACCGCGGCGGACATCCAGTGGTGGCTGGGCTCGACCAAGACCGCCGTCACCCGGGCCCTGGGCGACGTGGGAGCCGTGGAGGTGGACCTCGACGACGGCTCGACGGGCTGGCTCCACCCCTCCGATGTCGGGGATGTCGGGCCGGTCGAGCCCTGGGCGGCCCTGCTGCCCACGCTCGACCCCACCGTCATGGGCTGGAAGTCCCGCGACTTCTACCTCGAGCCGGGCCACGTCCCCTACCTCTTCGACACCAACGGCAACGCCGGCACCACGGCGTGGTGGGACGGCCGCATCGTCGGCTGCTGGGTCCAGGACGAGGAGGGCATGGTGCGGCTGTCCCTCCTCGACGACGTCGAGCCCGAGGGGCGCGCCGCGCTCGAGCAGGAGGCGCGCCGGCTCACCGCGTGGCTCGAGGGCACCGTGATCGGCCACATCTACGCCTCGCGCCAGATGAAGCACGCGAAGCTGCCCTGACGGCCCGCCCGGTGGCGGACTCCCCCTCCCGGTGGCGGACTCCCCGCACGAGCGGGGAGTCCGCCACATGGGGGCCGTTGCAACCCCATCGGAGTGTCGGACTACCCCCACCAGTACGCCGTCAGCCGCGGCCGCGGCCCGTCGACCGGACGTCTCGACCCACCGGAGCGCGGCGTGCGTCCGGCCGGTTCAGTCCTCCGCGCGGGGCAGCTCGAACCAGAACACGGACCCTCCGCCCGCACGGTCCTCGACGCCCATCTGGCCTCCGTGCGCCTCGACGATCCGGCGACACGTGGCCAGCCCGATGCCGGAGCCCTCGACGGTCTTGTCGAGACGCGCGAGCGGCGCGAAGACCCGCTCACGCTTCTCCTCCGGGATACCGCGGCCACGGTCGCGCACCTCGATGCGGTGGTGGCCCTCGACCGGCATCGAGTCGACCTCGACGTCCGGCTCCTCGCCGGGCACGGTGAACTTCGCCGCGTTGTCGATGAGGTTCATCAGCACCGAGCGCAGCTGGCCCGCGTCGCCGCGCACCAGCGGCAGCTCCCCGACGCCGACCCGCTCCCGGGGGACCCGGCCGGCGAGGTCGTCGAGCGCCGAGCCCAGCTCAACGGACAGGTTGACGACGTCCTCGCCCGGGGCCTCGCCCTGCTGGGCGAACTCCAGCAGGTTGTTGATCAGGTCGGTCATCCGGTCGACGCCGCGGCGGGCCCGGGCCAGCGTGTCGAGCTGGTCCGGGTCGTCGATGTCGAGCTCGAGCGTCTCCAGCGACAGGGAGATCGACGTCAGGGGGTTCTTGAGGTCGTGGCTGACCTGTCCGGCGAAGTGGGCCAGCCGCTGGTTGGAGGTGCTCAACCGAGCATTGGCCTCGCTGAGCCGGCGGGAGGCGAGCTCGAGCTCCAGGACGTCGACCACGCGGTCGGCCAGCTGGGCCAGGCCGCGGGTCGCCTCCGGGGTCACCTCGTGGCTGTGGTCGTCGAACACGCAGAGCGTGCCGATCGTGACGCCGGCCGGCGTGGTGAGCGGGTGCGAGCCGTAGTACTTCACCTCGGCGATCTCGCCCGTCGTCCACGGGTTCTCGGCGAAGCGCACGTCCTCGCCGGCGTCCTCGAGCATGATGGGCTTGCCGCTCTCCACCACCAGCCGGCACATCGAGTGGTCGATCGGCGAGTCCGTGCCTTCGAAGCCGGCGGTCGCGACCTGGTGCTGCGAGTGCGAGCTGAGCAGGTTGACCGCGGCGAAGGGCACGCCGGCCAGCTGGGCGGCGAGCTCGACGAGCGAGTCGAGCTCGCGGCGCGGCGGGTGGTCGAGGACGTCGTACGCCGCGATGGAGCGGTCGCGGGTCTCGCCGGGGTTCACAGCCCCGGAGCCTTCCAGACCGCCAGCCACCGCTGGGGGTCGGGCTCCATGGGCAGCTCCTCCTGCAGCAGGTCACGCACGGACAGCTCGAGCAGGGTGTCGCGCGCCTGCTCGCCGGTGGGGGCGAACGGGTAGAAGGTTCCCTGCTTGTAGAGGTAGGTCAGGCCGAACCGCTGCCCTGACGCGTTGGCGAACGGGACGAGCGAGCACAGCAGCCCGGACTCGAAGCCGTTGAGCTCGAGGGTGGTGTTGACGGCGTGGAGGTCGGTGCACAGGCCGGCCATGTCGCTCCTGTCGCCGGTGACGACGAGCCAGGTGAACCCGAAGTCGTCCTGGGTGACCTCCACGTCGGGCGCCTCGGCGTCGTCGCGGATCAGGGCGAGCACGTCGGCCTGGGTCTGCGCGAAGGCGGAGCCGGCGGCCGAGCGGTAGCACACGGACCCGGTGCCGGTGGGCTCGAACCCCAGCGCGGTCTGCAGGGTGATCGCCGCGCTCGGCACGTGGAAGAGCGCATCGAGGTTGTTGCGCTTGGGCTGGGTGCGACCCCGCACCACCTCCCACAGTCCCATCCCGGTCCCCCTCCTCAGCCGGTCGGCCGGCTGAGCTCGGCCTGGATGCGCGCGAGCTGCTCGAGGCGCTTGGGCAGCGGCGGGTGCGTCGCCATCAGGCCGCCCAGCCCGCCGTGGAGTGCCGGGACGATGCACAGCGCGCTCGCCGCTCCGGCCGCGCTGCCGGCCCGCAGGTCGCGCTGCGGGGTCGCCGCACCCTCCCCGCTGATCTTCTGCAGGGCGCTGGCCAGCGCACCCGGCTTGAGGGTCAGGTAGGCGCCGGCGCGGTCGGCGCTGAGCTCGCGGTAGCGCGAGAGCAGGCGCAGCAGCACGAAGCTCACGGCGTAGACCACGAGGCTGACGACCACCGCGACCAGGACGGCGGGCAGCGTGCTGTTGTTGCGCGAGCGGCCGAGCGCGCCGAACTGCGCGAATCGCATGAGCAGGCCCGCGGCGATGCCGGCCGACGACGCGACCGTCATGACGAGCACGTCGCGGTGGGCGACGTGGCTGAGCTCGTGGGCCAGCACGGCCTCGAGCTCCTCGGCGTCGAGGGTCTGCAGGATCCCGGTGGTGACGCACACGACGGACCGGTCGGGCGAGCGGCCGGTGGCGAACGCGTTGGGGATCGCGAGGTCGGAGATGCCGACGCGGGGCTTGGGCATGTCGGCGAGCGCGCACAGCCGGTCGATCATGCCGTGCAGCTCGGGGGCCTCCTCGGGCGTGACCTCGCGGGCGCGCATCGCCCGCATGGCGACCTTGTCGGAGCTCCACCACTGCCAGAACGCGAGGCCGATCGCGATGATCGCCACGAGGACGGCACCGCCCGGGCTGCGAACGTACGCCATGACCGTGGCGACGAGGGCGACGAACAGCGCCCCGAGCAGGAACATGGTGAGGGTCATCCGGGCGGTCAACCCGGAGTCCTTGATGAAGCGTGAGGTGGCCACCGGTCGGGGCGTCTAGCCCGGGATCAGGCCGTCGTCGCCCAGGAGCTCACGGACCTCGTCGATCGTCGCGTCCGGCGGCGGCAGGATGAGGTCGGACTCGTCGAGCGAGTCGAGGGAGTGGTGGGTGCCGCTGGAGCGGACGGCCGACAGCAGCCCCTGCAGCGCCGTGCGGAACATGTCCTCGTCGCCCGACTCGATGGCCTGCTCGATCTGGGTGTCGAGGCCGTTGAGGGCGTCGAGGGCGTGGTCGTCGAGGTCGTACTGGCCCTCGCCCAGGATGCGGACGATCATGCCCGGCCACCCTCGTTGCTCTCGCCCTCCGACCGTACGGCCTCGGGCTCGGCCGCGAGGATGTCGCCGCCGTCGTCACCCGACTCGATGGCCTGGGGGGTGCTGCCGGCCTTGAGCCGGGCCAGCTCGGCCTCCACGTCGGAGCCGGAGCTCAGCGCGTCGAGCTCACGCGAGATGTCGTCACCGGCGTTGAGCTGCGAGGCGTCGTCGAGGGCGCCGGAGGCGATCAGCTCGTCGATGGCCTGCCCACGTGCCTGCATCTGGGCGGTCTTGTCCTCGGCACGCTGGATGGCGAGGCCGACGTCGCCCATCTCCTCGCCGATGCCCGACATCGCCTCGCCGATGCGCGTCTGCGCCTCGGCCGCCGTGTAGGTGGCCTTGATGGTCTCCTTGCGGGTGCGGAACGCCTCGACCTTGGCCTGCAGCCGCTGCTGCGCCAGGACGAGCTTCTCCTCCTCGCCCTGCAGCGTGGCCTGCTGCTCCTTGAGGGCGGTGATCTGCGAGGCGAGCCCGGACTTGCGGGTCAGCGCCTCGCGGGCGAGGTCCTCACGACCGGCGCCGATCGCCTTCTCGGCCTGGCCCTGCAGCTTGGCGGCCTGCTGCTCGAGCTGGTTGACCTGGAGCTCGACGCGCTTGCGGCTCGTGGCCACGTCGGCCACGCCCCGTCGGACCTTGGACAGGAGCTCGAGCTGCCGCTGGTAGCTGTAGTCGAGGGTCTCTCGGGGGTCCTCCGCCTTGTCCAGGGCCTTGTTGGCCTTGGAGCGGAAGATCAGGCTGATGCGCTTCATGAGACTCATCGGGGTGGAGACCCTCTCTTGGTCAAGCGGGGGTGGTGGCTGGGACGACTGGAGTGACCTTCTCACCCTAGAACCAATGGCAAGCCCGAGGTAGGGCAAAGCGCGAGGTTGGGCGGGTCGGACATCGGGCCTCCCTCGGCACCCGGCCCGGTGGGTCGCGGCGATAGGCTGGCCCCCACCACCCGATCCACCCGTTCCGTCCCTCTTGTAGCCATGTGAAGGCAGCACCCGTGTTCCGTCGTACCAGCTCCGAGCCGGAGACCCCCACCACCGACGAGAAGGTGGGTGGCAAGGGCCGGCCCACGCCCACGCGCAAGGAGGCCGAGGCAGCCGCCCGCGCCCGCGCCAAGGTGCCCCGCACGCGCAAGGAGCAGGCCGCCGCGCAGCGAGCCGCGCGGGGCGACAGCTCCCGCAAGATGCGCGAGGCGATGAAGACCGGTGACGAGCGCTACCTGCCGGCCCGCGACCGCGGTCCCGTGCGCCGCTTCATCCGCGACTTCGTCGACTCGCGCTTCTCCTTCATCGAGCTGATGGTCCCGCTGCTGATCGTCTCGATGGTGCTCGGCTACTCCGGCAGCCAGGCCGCGAGGAACCTCGGGAACACCGTCCTGTTCACCACCCTGCTGGTGATCGTCTTCGACATCGTGATGCTGCGGTTCCGGCTGCGCCGCGAGCTCGCCCGCCGCTTCCCCGGCGAGCCGACCAAGGGCACCACGCTCTACGCCGCGATGCGCTCCCTGCAGATGAAGTTCCTGCGGCTGCCGAAGGCCCAGGTCAAGATCGGCGAGAAGCTCCCCGAGACCTATCGATGAGCCACTCACACTCCGGCGGGCCCACCGCCGACGTGTCGGTGCGCGTCGCCTGGGCCGACGACGCCGCGGCGATCGCCGCCGTCCAGCTGCGCGCGTGGCCCGAGCTCTACGCCGGCCTCCTGCCGGCCGAGGTGCTCCCGACCGACGTCGACGCCGTCGCCGCCCAGTGGCGTGCCGCGCTCACGAAGCCGGCCGACGCCCGCAACCGGGTGCTCGTCGCCCTCGAGCGCAACCGGGTGGTGGGCTTCGCCCTGACGTCGCCGGCTGCCGACCCCGACTGCGACCCGGTCGCCGACGGCGAGCTGGCCGAGGTCACCCTCGACCCGGGCGAGCGGGCCAAGGGCCACGGCTCCCGGCTGCTCCAGGCGGCTGTCGACACGCTCGCGGCCGACCGGTTCACCCGGGCCGTGACCTGGGTCAACGCCGGTGACGACGCCCTGCGGACCTTCCTCACCGACGCCGGCTGGGCGCCCGACACCGCCCACCGCGAGCTCGACCTCGACGGCACCGGGGAGACCACCGTCAAGCAGGTACGTCTCCACACCGCGATCGCCTGACACCCGGGCCCGACCCCGCGAAGTCCACCCCTGGGGTGCTTGTATTTCCTGTGACGCACGTCACCATGGAGTGACCGGCCACTTCGCCGGCACACCACGGGGGTCCAGATGCTCGGTCCGCTTCCCGCTCTGCACAAGTACCTGCTCGTCATCGCAGCACTCGTCGTGTGCGTCGGCCTCGGCCTCTGGGTCGGCGCCGTGCCCGAGATCCCGCTCAACCTCCGCGTCGGCCTCGCCGCCGGTGCTGCGGCAGGGATCGCGGTGGCATTCGTGCTGGTCCACGACTTCCACCAGCGTCAGGGCCGCACCGCTCGCGCACGCCGCCGCCCGCACTGAGGACGCCGCCCCGCATGACCTAGCCTCGGACCGTGCACGACGCCGTCCTCCCACCCGGTGAGCGGACCGCGATCGTCCGCGACAGCCTGGCCGTCGGCGTGGCCACCGGGGCCTACGGCTTCGGCTTCGGCGCCGTGTCGGTGGCCTCGGGCCTGAGCATCGCCCAGACGTGCGTCCTCTCGCTGCTGATGTTCACCGGGGCGAGCCAGTTCGCCCTCGTCGGCGTCGTGGCCGCGGGCGGTGCGCCGCTGTCGGGCGCCGCGACGGCGCTGCTCCTGGGCACCCGCAACACCCTCTACGGGCTGCGGATGGCGCCGCTGCTGCGGTGGCGCGGCTGGCGGCGGGCGGCGGCCGCCCACGTGCTCATCGACGAGTCGACCGCCATGGGGGTCAGCCGGGGCACGACGGAGGGCGCCCGGCTCGGCTTCGTCACCACCGGCGTCTCGGTCTTCGTCCTGTGGAACCTCGCGACCGCGGTCGGGGCGTTCGCCGGGGACGCCGTGGGCGACCCGCGGACCTTCGGCCTCGACGCGGCCGTGGGGGCGGCGTTCCTGGCCCTGCTGTGGCCGCGGTTGCGCGATCGGCGCAACGTCCTCGTCGCCGTGCTCGCGGCGGCCGTGGCGCTGTCGCTGGTGCCGCTCACGGCCGCGGGCGTGCCGGTGCTGGCCGCAGGCGGAGTGGCCCTGCTCGTCGGTGTGCTGGGGAAGCGGCAGGACCCGACCGAGGTCCCCGGCCCGGACGACGTCGCAGGGGGTCACCGCTGATGTGGACCGCTGTCCTGCTGGCCGGCGTCGGCTGCTACCTGCTCAAGCTCGCCGGGCTGTCCCTGCCGGAGCGGGTGCTCGAGCACCCCACGGTGGAGCGGGTCGCCGACCTCATCCCGGTCGCGCTGCTCGCCGCGCTCGTCGCCGTCCAGGTGTTCTCCTCCGGTTCCACGCTGACGCTCGACGCACGAGCCCTCGGCCTCGGCTTCGCGGTCGTGGCGCTGCTGCTGCGGATGCCCTTCCTCGTCGTGGTCGTGGGCGCGTCGGTGGTCGCCGCCGTGGCTCGACTCCTCTGACGTCGCCCCCAGCGATCTCTGGGACTCAGCCCAGGTCGAGGAAGTGCTCGAGCCCGACCGTGAGGCCCGGGTGGTCACCGATCGCGCGGATGCCCGCCAGCACGCCCGGCGTGAAGGAGACCCGGTCGAGGGAGTCGTGGCGGATGGTCAGGGTCTCCCCCGCCGTGCCGAGCAGGACCTCCTGGTGCGCCACCAGGCCGCGCACCCGCAGGCCGTGGACGCGTACGCCGTCGACGTCGGCGCCGCGCGCCCCCTCCAGGCCGGTGGACGTCGCGTCGGGCATGGGAGCGCTCCCGGCCTCGCGGCGCGCTGCCGCGATCATCTCGGCGGTGCGTCGCGCCGTGCCGGACGGGGCGTCGGCCTTGTCGGGGTGGTGCAGCTCGACGACCTCGACCGACTCGAAGAACGGGGCGGCCTGGGCGGCGAACCGCATCATCAGGATCGCCCCGATGGAGAAGTTGGGCGCGATCAGCACGCCGACCCCCGGCGCATCCGCCAGCCAGGCTTCGAGCTGGTCGAGGCGGGCCTGGTCGAAGCCCGTCGTGCCGACGACGGCGTGGATGCCGTGCTCGATGCAGAAGCGCAGGTTGTCCATCACGACGTCGGGGTGGGTGAAGTCCACGACGACCTCGGCACCCGACCTGGCGAGCTCCTCGACGTCGTCGCCGGCGTCGACCGAGGCCACCAGCTCGGTGTCGGGCGCCGCCTCGACGGCCCGGCAGACCTCCGAGCCGACCTTGCCGCGCGCTCCCAGCACGCCGACCCGGACCTGTGCCTCGTCTCCTGTGCTCACACGGTCAACCGTATCGGCCCGGACGTATCGGTGAGTGGCGGTGGCTGACTCGCGAACAGGCGTCTGGCAGGCTGTGCGCCATGCCTGCTTCGACCATCCCGCCGCGCATCAAGTGGGCCGTCGACCTCATGGACGTCCAGCCGTCCGACCAGGTCCTCGAGATCGGCTGCGGCCCCGGCGCCGGGGCGGAGGCGATCTGCGCCAGGCTCGAGACCGGCAAGCTGTTCGCGATCGACCGCTCCGAGTCGGGCGTGGACCGCACCAAGCGCCGCAACCAGAAGTACGTCGACGCCGGCCGGCTCGTCGTACGCCAGATCGACCTGGCCACGCTGCGCGTCCCGGTCAAGCGCCTCAACAAGGTCTTCGCCTTCAACGTCAACCTGTTCTGGGTGCGCGACTGCGACGACGAGGTCGCCCTGCTCCACGAGCGGGTCGTCCCCGGCGGGGCGGTCTACCTCTTCTACGAGGCCGCCCGCCCGGAGCTGGTGCCCAACATCGTGAAGAAGGCCTCGGAGAACCTCCTGCGCGGCGGCTTCCGGGTGAGCGTCGTGGAGCAGAAGGCTCCCCCGGTCATCGGCATCATCGCCCGCCGCTGACGGGCGACGCGGCTACCTCGGGCCGACGACCGCGAGCAGCTCGGGCTGGGTGAAGAGCTCCTCGGCGAGCGCCGCCACGTCGTCGGTGGTCACGGCCTCGATCCGCTCGACGACCTCGTCGATGGTGAGCAGCTCGTCGTGGACGAGCTCGGCCTTGCCGATGCGCGACATGCGAGATCCGGAGTCCTCGAGACCGAGCACGAGACCGCCCTTGAGCTGGCCCTTGCCGCGCTCGACCTCCTCCTCGGTCAGGCCCTCGGCGGCGACCTTGGCGAGCTCGTTGCGCACGGTCTCCAGGACGGCGTCGTACTTGCCGGGCAGGCAGCCGACCGAGACGCCCACGACGCCGGCGTCGGCGTGGTGGGTGGCGAACGAGTAGACGGAGTAGGCCAGCCCGCGCAGCTCACGGACCTCCTGGAACATCCGCGACGAGGTGCCGCCGCCGAGGGCGGTGTTGAGCACACCGAGGGTGTAGCGGCGCGGGTCGGTGCGGGTCAGCCCCTTGACGCCCAGGACCAGGTTGACCTGCTCCTGCGGGCGGACGGTGCGCGTCTCGCCCGGGTAGACCTTGCGAGCGCGCTCGGACTGCGCGGACGGGGTCGGGTCGGCCTCGCCCTCGAGGAAGCCGCCGCGACCGAACGCCTTGCGGACCTGTCGTACGACGGTCGCGTGGTCGATGTTGCCCGCGACCGAGACGACCATGTTGTCCGGGCGGTAGTGGCGCCGGTAGAAGCGGTGGATCTGCGCCCGCGTCATCGCGGTGATGGAGACCTCGGTGCCGGCGATCGGGCGACCGAGCGGGGTGTCGCCCCACGCCTGCTGCGCGAAGAGGTTGTGGACGACGTCGTCCGGATCGTCGTCGTGCATCGCGATCTCGTCGAGGATCACGTCGCGCTCGGCCTCGACGTCGGCCGGGGTGATCGTCGAGGCGGTCACCATGTCGCCGAGCACGTCCACCGCGGTGCCGAGGTCCTCGTCGAGGACCCGCGCGTGGAAGACGGTGTACTCCTTGGTGGTGAAGGCGTTGAACTCGCCACCGACCGCGTCGAGCGCCACGGAGATGTCCATCGCGCTGCGCTCGGGGGTGCCCTTGAAGAGCAGGTGCTCGAGGAAGTGCGAGCAGCCGTGCAGCGCGGGCGTCTCGTCGCGCGAGCCGACGGCCACCCACACGCCGATGCTGGCCGAGCGGGTGCCGGCCATCTGCTCGGTGACGACGCGCATGCCGCTGGGCAGGACCGTGCGTCGTACGCGCGAGGTCACCGCGCCGTCGGCGTCCTTCACGGTGTGGAGGGTGCGGGTGGTGCCGGTCTTCTGCGGCGCCTTCTGCATGAGGGGTCCTTCCGGGGTGGGGTGAAGCGCCACGACCGGCCGGCCAGACGGCCGACCGGTCGTGGGGTGGAGCGTCAGGCGAAGGTCACTCGCCGGCGGGCTCGAGGGCCGCGTCGACGTCAGCGGACTCCTCGGAGCCGGCCTCGTCCTCCTCGACGACGGGGACGAGCGAGAGCTTGCCGCGGTCGTCGATCTCGGCGATCTTGACCTGCACCTTCTGGCCGACGGCCAGGACGTCCTCGACGGCGTCGACGCGCTTGCCACCGGCCAGGGCGCGCAGCTTGCTGATGTGCAGCAGGCCGTCCTTGCCCGGGAGCAGCGAGACGAACGCGCCGAAGTTGGTCGTCTTCACGACCGTGCCGAGGTAGCGCTCGCCGACCTCGGGCATCGTCGGGTTGGCGATCGCGTTGACCGCGGCCTTGGCGGCCTCGGCCGCCTCGCCGTTGGTCGCACCGATGTAGACCGTGCCGTCGTCCTCGATGGACAGCGTCGCGCCCGTGTCGTCCTGGATCTGGTTGATGACCTTGCCCTTGGGCCCGATCACCTCGCCGATCTTGTCGACGGGCACGCGGATGGTGATGATGCGCGGCGCGTGGATCGACATCTCCTCGGGAGCGTCGATGGCCTCGCCCATGACGTCGAGGATCGCCAGGCGCGCGTCGCGGGCCTGGGTCAGCGCGGCGGCCAGGACCTCGGCGGGGATGCCGTCGAGCTTGGTGTCGAGCTGGAGCGCGGTGACGAACTCGCGGGTGCCGGCGACCTTGAAGTCCATGTCGCCGAACGCGTCCTCGGCACCGAGGATGTCGGTCAGCGCGACGTACTGGGTCTCACCGTCGACCTCGCCGGAGATGAGGCCCATCGCGATGCCGGCGACGGGCGCCTTCAGCGGCACACCGGCCTGCAGCAGCGACAGGGTCGAGGCGCAGACCGAGCCCATCGAGGTGGAGCCGTTGGAGCCCATGGCCTCGGAGAGCTGGCGGATCGCGTAGGGGAACTCCTCGCGCGTGGGCAGGACGGGGAGCAGCGCGCGGCGCGCCAGGGCGCCGTGGCCGACCTCGCGGCGCTTGGGCGAGCCCACGCGACCGGTCTCGCCGGTGGAGAACGGCGGGAAGACGTACTTGTGCATGTAGCGGCGGTGCTTCTCCGGCGACAGCGTGTCGAGCTGCTGCTCCATCTTGAGCATGTCGAGGGTGGTGACGCCCAGGATCTGGGTCTCGCCACGCTCGAACAGCGCGGAGCCGTGGACGCGCGGGATCACGTTGACCTCGGCGTGCAGCGGACGGATGTCGGCGAGGCCGCGGCCGTCGATGCGGATCTTGTCGCGCAGGACGCGCTCGCGCACGACGTTCTTGGTGACCGAGCGGAACGCGGCGCCGAGCTCCTTCTCGCGACCCTCGAACTGGCCGGCGAGCTGCTCGAGCAGCGCGACCTTGAGCTCGTCGGTGCGCGACTCGCGCTCCTGCTTGTCGCCGATCTGCATGGCGGCGGTCAGGTCGTCCTTGGCAGCAGCCTCGACGGCGGCGTAGACGTCGTCCTCGTAGTCGAGGAAGACCGGGAAGTCCTGGACCGGCTTGGCGGCCTCGGCCGCGAGCTGGGCCTGGGCCTCGACGAGCTGCTTGATGAAGGGCTTCGCCGCGTCGAGGCCGCTGGCCACGACGTCCTCGGTGGGCGCCTGGGCGCCACCCTGGATGAGGGAGAAGGTCTCCTCGGGGGCCTCGGCCTCGACCATCATGATGGCGACGTCACCGGACTCGGTGACGCGACCGGCGACGACCATGTCGAACACGGCCGACTCGAGCTGCGAGTGGCTCGGGAAGGCCACCCACTGGCCGTCGATGAGCGCGACCCGGACGCCGCCGACCGGGCCGGAGAACGGCAGGCCGGAGAGCTGGGTCGACAGCGACGCGGCGTTGATCGCCAGCACGTCGTAGGGCTGGTCGGGGTCGAGCGCCATGACGGTGATGACGACCTGGACCTCGTTGCGCAGACCCTTCTTGAAGGTCGGGCGCAGCGGGCGGTCGATCAGGCGGCAGGTGAGGATGGCGTCCTCGCCCGGACGGCCCTCGGAGCGGAAGAAGGAGCCGGGGATCTGGCCCACGGCGTACATCCGCTCCTCGACGTCGATGGTCAGCGGGAAGAAGTCGAAGTGGTCCTTCGGGTTCTTCGAGGCGGTGGTCGCCGAGAGCAGCATGGTCTCGTCGTCGAGGTAGGCCGTGACGGAGCCGGCGGCCTGGCGGGCGAGCAGCCCGGTCTCGAACTTGACCGTGCGCTGGCCGAACTTGCCGTTGTCGAGGACGGTCTCGACAGCGGAGATGATGGGTTCACTCATGGAAGCAGGATCCTGCTTTCTCTTCGCGGAGCGATCCGCGGCGTCCACCCCTCATGTGGTGGACCATCGAAGGTCCCGCGGGGCCGGTCTTCGATCGAGGCCCGCAGATCTCGCAGCCGGGGGCTGGAATCTGAAGGCCACTACCGAGGACCGGGCGACGAGGCGGGTCGCTCCTGTTGGGTGTTGTTTCAGTTGTGCCGGACCGACATTAGCGCGGCCCGGGCCGGGAGGGTGGTCCCGGATGTGACAGGAGCGGCTCCCCGTGCGGGAAGCCGCTCCTTCGCTCAGCGGCGGAGACCGAGGCGCTCGACGATCGAGCGGTAGCGCTCGATCTCCGTCTTCTGCAGGTAGTTGAGCAGGCGGCGGCGCTGGCCGACCAGGAGCAGCAGGCCACGACGGCTGTGGTGGTCGTGCTTGTGCTGCTTGAGGTGCTCGGTGAGGTGCGAGATGCGGTGGCTGAGCAGCGCGATCTGGACCTCGGGGGAACCGGTGTCGCCCTCGGTCAGGGCGTACTCGGCGATGATCTTCTTCTTGGTCTCCGCGTCGGTACCAATCGACATGGGGGCTCCTTCGGTTCTCGTTGCGCGGCGCGCCCGGGCCTGTTCACCGGGGCACTCTGGTTCCGCGGCCGTCGTGACGGCGTCGTCGCCCTGCTGGGCAACCGCAGAAGCATATCGAGGCGCTGGACCACAGGCCCAATCCGCGCCGCGAAGCGAGAGCAGGAGCCCTGCGGAGGGAACGGGGTCCCCGCGGCGTTGTCCGGAGGAGCGAAGCGGAGGAGGAGAACGCCGCGGGGTGTTCACACGGCCGGCGGGGCCGGCGGGTCGGACTCGCTGGTCCGCTGCGTGGACGCCTGGCGGCCCTGCGCGTCGGTGGTGGTGGCGGTCGTGGTGTGGCGCCGCTTGGTGTTCTGCTGGACCAGCGTCAGCACGAGCCAGAGCACGCCGGCGATGACGAGGATCCAGCCCAGTGTGATGACCTCGAGGGGACCCACCTGCTGCTCGTTGAAGGCGAGCGCCAGGACCAGTCCGATGACGATGAGGCCGATCGGCCCTCCGAAACCCATGTCGTGCTCCATTCTGTTGGGGATGCCGCCCGGCGACCGTGCTGGTCTGGACCGGGCTCGGCAGAGTCTGACGCCTCGCTCGTCCGGTGTCATCCCCCTGCGGGGTGCCGCTCGTGCGACGATCGCTGACATGTCGGAGAAGCGGATCGGCGTCTGCAACCTGTGCGAGGCGATCTGCGGCCTCGAGCTCACCGTCGAGGGTCGCGAGGTCGTCGGGGTGCGCGGCAACGCGGCCGATCCCCTCTCCCGCGGTCACGTCTGCCCCAAGGGGGTGGCGATCGCCGACGTCTACGCCGATCCCGACCGGTTGCGTCGGCCCGTGCGTCGCGTCGGAGAGCACGCGGACGCCCGGTGGGAGGAGATCGGCTGGGACGAGGCGTTCGACCTCGTCGCGGACAACCTCGCGCGCGTCATCAACGAGCACGGCGACGACGCGCTCGGCGTCTACCTCGGCAACCCCAACGCCCACAGCCTCGGGTCGATGACCCACGGCACCGCGATGTTCAAGTCCTTCCGCACCAGGAACCGCTACTCCGCCACCTCGGTCGACCAGCTCCCCCACCAGCTCGTCGCGCACCTCGTCTTCGGCCACCAGCTCTTCCTGCCGATCCCCGACATCGACCGCACCTCGTGGTTCCTGGTGGTCGGCGGCAACCCGATGGCCTCCAACGGCTCGCTGATGACGGTCCCCGACTTCCCGCAGCGCGTGCGCGACCTGCGGGCGCGCGGCGGCAAGATGGTCGTGCTCGACCCGCGCCGCACCGAGACCGCCAAGGTGGCCGACGAGCACCACTTCGTCCGGCCCGGCACCGACGCCTGGGTGCTGCTCGCGATGCTGCACGTCCTCACCGCGGAGACCACGCCCGACAGCGCCCCCGGCGTGGCGTCGTACGTCGACGGGCTGGACACCGTCGTCGAGCTCGTCGCCGACTTCACCCCCGAGCGCGCCGAGGCGATGAGCGGGCTCCCGGCCGGGGAGGTCCGCCGGCTCGCCCGCGAGCTCGCGGCGGCCGAGTCAGCCGTCGTCTACAGCCGGATCGGCGTCTCCGCCGGCCCGTGGGGCACCGTGTGCCAGTGGGCGGTCACCTGCCTCAACGTCATCACCGGCAATCTCGACCGGCCCGGTGGCGCGATGTTCACCACGCCGGCGATCGACGCCGTCGGCACCGGGCTGATCGGTCGCGGGCACCACGACGCCTGGCGCTCGCGGGTCCGCGGCCTGCCGGAGACGGCGGGCGAGCTGCCGGTGGCGGCGCTGCGCGAGGAGATCGAGACGCCCGGCGAGGGCCAGGTCCGCGCCGTGCTCACGGTCGCGGGCAACCCGGTCCTGTCGACCCCGGACGGCGCCCGGCTCGACGGCGCGCTGCGGGGCCTCGACTTCATGGCGGCCGTCGACATCTACGTCAACGAGACCACCCGGCACGCCGACGTGATCCTCCCGCCGACCACGGCGCTCGAGCGCGACCACTACGACCTGGTCTTCCACCTGCTGGCGGTGCGCAACACGGCTCGGTTCACCCCGGCGGTGTTCGAGAAGGAGCCCGACCAGCGCCACGACTGGCAGATCTTCCGCGAGATCACCCTGCGCACCGCCGCGCGGCTGGACCGCAAGCCCCCGCTGAAGAAGCGGCTCGTCCAGCGCGCCCGGCTGACTGCCAGCCCCACCTTCCTGGTCGGGCAGCTGCTGCGCAGCGGGTCGAGCGGGGTCACCCTCACCAAGCTGCGCGCACGACCGGCCGGCATCGACCTCGGCCCGCTCCGCGGTGGGCAGCTGCCCGGGCGGCTGCCGGCCCGGAGCAAGCGTGTCGACCTCGCGCCCGCGCTCGTGGTCGCGGAGGTGGCCCGGCTCGCCGCCGTCCCGGTCCCCACCGGCGACGAGCTGCTCCTGATCGGGCGGCGCCACCAGCGCGACTGCAACTCCTGGATGCACAACTCCGAGCGACTGACCCGGGGTCGACCGCGCCACCAGCTGCTGATGAACCCGGACGACCTCGCGCAACGCGCGATCGAGGACGGCTCGCGCGTGCGGATCACCTCTCGCGTCGGGTCGGTCGAGGTGGAGGTGGCCGCCTCCGACGACCTGATGCCGGGGGTGGTCTCCCTCCCCCACGGCTACGGTCACGGCGCGGACGGCGTGCTGATGTCGCGCAGCCGCGAGGTGCCGGGGGTCTCGGTCAACGACCTCACCGACCCCGAGCTGCTCGACGTGTCGGGCAACGCCGCCCTCAACGGCGTACCGGTCGCGGTGGCGCCGGCCTGACGGTGCGGACGTCATGGGGAGCGGTCATCCCCGCGACCACTCCCCACGACGTCGTGGACCGGGCTCAGCGGCTCCGGTCGTTCGTGCGCCCGCGGTCGCGGTCGGTCCTCTGATCGACCTCCCGCTCGTCCTCCTCCGGTACGAGGGGGTTCGTCACCTCGGGCGTGGTGGCGCGGTCGGGGGTCGGGAAGGCGGCGCCCTCGAGGTCCTCGCGCTGCGCGGGGCGGCGGGCGGGGACGTCGCGCTCGCCGAGCGGGAAGACGTTCCAGCGAGTGACGTCGCCCAGCACCCACGGCACCAACTTGTCGACCTGGCCGTTGCACCGCACGTCGAGCGGGCGGCCGGCCTGGTCGAAGAGCTGCACACCGACCAACGGCTGCCCCTGGGCGTCGTACGCCGCGATGTTGCAGACCTGCTCACCGCGATTGACGACACCGCGCGTGTCGCCGCCCCACTGGGCCTCGTCGTACCCCTGGCTGTACCGGCTCCAGGACTGCTGGTCCAGCTGCCCGTTGATGACCGGCAGGGCGAGCACCGCAGCGATGTTGAGGAGGAGCAGGACCGTGCGCCCAGGCGTGCCACGCCGTCCGCCGGGCCACAGCGTGCCGACGCCGACGAGCGCGCTCCCCACGAGGCAGGCCGCGAGGACGGCGAGCCCCAGGACCGGGGGGACGCCCGGCAGCCAGACGAGTCCGTAGTCGTACCAGCCGGGCACGAGCCTGGCGATGATGACCGCTGCGGCCCACGCACGCACCGCCCACCACGCCGGCCGGAGGGCGACGAGGACCGTCCACACCGGAGCGACGCGGGGCCGGGAGACCAGCGCGCCCCAGAGGTCGCGGGCCACGTCCAGCTGCTCGGCCATCGACCTGCCCGTCGGGACCTGCAGCCGGCGGCGCGGCGCGGGATCGAACCCGGCGGCAGCGCGCAGCTCGCGGGCGTACGCCTCGGGGTCCGCCAGCACTCCCCCACCCTGCTCGGCGACCTGGTCGGCGAGATCCGCCTCGAGCCCCTCGGTCAGCTCGAGCCGCTCGTCCTCGGCCAGGTCCGCCAGCAGCTCGCGGACGCGGGAGACGAAGGCGGTGACGTCGGGGCGGACGGGGAGTTCGGTCGTGTTCATGCGCTGGCTCCTCGAGCGGCAGGGGACGCGGGTCCGGCGAGGAGCCCGTCGAGAGTGGTGGCGAAGGCGTGCCAGTCGTCGCGCTGGCGGGCGAGCTGCTCGCGGCCGATGGGCGTGATGCCGTAGTACTTGCGATGCGGCCCGCTCTCCGACGGCACCACGTACGACGTCAGCGCGCCGGCGGCGTAGAGGCGGCGGAGCGTGCCGTAGACCGAGGCGTCGCCGACCTCGGCCAGGCCCCCGTCGCGCAGGCGTCGGACGATGTCGTAGCCGTAGCCGTCGTCTCCCTGCACCACGGCCAGCACCGCGAGGTCGAGCACTCCCTTGAGGAGCTGGGTCTGATCCATGCGACGCACACTACTACGCACTCCGCAGTAGTGCGCCGTGCGCATGGGCGCGTGTCGGCCGACGCGCTCCGCCAACGCCTCGAAATGAGCACTCCCGCCCCCATCAGTGGGGGCGGGAGTGTGCGAACGGACCGTTACCGGCCCTGACGCGCGGTGCGGGCGTCAGGCGCTGACGTCGCCCAGCACGGCGAGCACGTCGTCGGGGGTCTGCGCGGCGTCGAGCGCGGCGATGCTGGAGTCGTCGGTGAAGGCGCCGGCCAGCGCCTGCAGCACGGTCAGGTGGTCGTCACCCGCGCCGGCGATCCCGACGACGTAGCGGGCCGGGCTGCCCTTCCAGTCGATCGGCTCGTCGTAGCGGACGAACGAGATCGCGGTCCGGCTGATGAGCGACTTCGCCTCGTTGGTGCCGTGCGGGATCGCGAGGCCGTTGCCCATGAACGTGGAGACCGACGTCTCCCGCTCGTGCATGGCGTCGACGTAGGCCTCGTCGACCGCACCGCTGGCGACCAGCAGGCGGCCGGCCTCCGTGATCGCTGCGTCCCTGTCCGTGGCCTGGCCGCCGAGCACGATGGCCTCCCTGCTCAGTACGTCGCTCATCTGGCGTCTCTCTTCCTCGCAGTGTTCGGGTGGGTGTCGGGTGGAAGTCATCAGACCACACGCTCGCGGCGGAGCGGGGCCGGCGAAGGTCGAGCCCGGCCCCCACGGGGGGAGGGCCGGGCTCGACGTCCGGTCGCGCCGGGGTCAGGTGCGGTTGGTGTCGCGCACCCTCTCCACGATCTCGTCGTAGCGGGGGCTGGCCATGAAGTTGTCGACCGAGACGTGCTCGGCGGACGGGGTCTTCTGGCGGGCCCGGTCGGTCAGGTCCTGGTGGCTGACCACGAGGTCGTAGCTGTCGTCGAGGTTGGCGATGGCCTTGTTCACCACCGTGACCTCGGAGTGTCCCGCGTCCTGGATCTTCTTGCGGAGCACCGAGGCGCCCATCGCCGAGGACCCCATGCCCGCGTCGCACGCGAACACGATGTTGCGGATCTCGCGGGTCGTCGTGGCCGTGGTGGCCGCGGTGGCCGTGGTGGCACCGGTCAGTGCGGACGCGACCGACGACTTCTTGCCCTTGTTGGCCTCCATCTGGGCGGTGGCCGCGGCGAGGTCACCCTCGTCCCCGGACTTGTCGAACCTCAGCAGCACGGCGGCGACGGCGAAGGTCACCGCAGCGGAGGCGATCACGGCGAGCGTGACGCCGAGGAAGCTGCCGCGGGCCGTCTGGGCGTAGACCGCGAAGATCGAGCCCGGTGCCGCCGGAGCACGGAGGCCCACGTCGAAGGCGACGTTGACGGCCACACCGGTCATGCCGCCGGCGATCATCGCCAGGATCAGCTTGGGCTTCATCAGCACGTAGGGGAAGTAGATCTCGTGGATGCCGCCGAAGAACTGGATGATCGCGGCACCGGGGGCGGTGGCCTTGGCGATGCCCTTGCCGAAGAACGAGATCGCCAGCAGCAGGCCGAGGCCGGGGCCGGGGTTGGCCTCGAGCAGGAACAGCACCGACTGGCCGGTCTCGGCGGCCTCGGTCAGTCCGAGCGGCGTCAGCACACCGTGGTTGATGGCGTTGTTCAGGAAGAAGACCTTGGCGGGCTCGATGATCAGCGAGGTCAGCGGGAGCAGGTTGTTGTCGACCAGGGTCTCCACGCCGTTGCCGAGGACCTCCATGATCTCGTTGACGACCGGCGCGACGACCCAGAAGCCGACGATCGCCATCACGAAGGCGACGATGCCCGCCGAGAACATGTTGACGAGCATCTCGAAGCCGGGCTTGACCTTGCCGTCCCAGATCGCGTCGAGGCGCTTCATCACCCAGGCCGCGAGCGGGCCGAGGATCATCGCGCCGATGAACATGTGGACCTGGCCGAGCGAGCTGTAGTCCGCCGCGTCGTTGCCGTCGGCGACCCAGGCCGCCAGGGCGTCGGCGTTGAAGTTGGCGATGAGGAGGTCGGAGCCCGCGATCGCACCCATGACCGCGAAGGCACCGACGACGGCACCTCGGTCGCCGTGGACCATGCGGCCGCCGGTGGCGGCGATGAGGATCGGGAGCAGGTAGTGGATGGTCGGGCCGACCATCGTGGCGAGATCGGCGTTGGGCAGCCACCCGACGTCGATGAACAGGGCGGTGAGAAGTCCCCACGCGATCAGTGCCGGGATGTTCGGCATGATCATGTTGGAGAGGAAGGTGCCGAAGCGTTGCACGCGCACCCGGGCCGACGTACCGCCCGCGGGTGTGGAAGTTGTGGTCGCCATGCTGATGTCCTCCAGTTGAACGCGGGGTGACCCCCATCACATGATGACCAGATTAAACCTCACGTTCGGGCACGTTGCCAAGCATTCGGGCACAATTTGTGCCCGACCTTGTGGTTTTGGCCGAGCCAGAGTGCGTCGTGCGCTCCGCTAGCTGCTCAGCTGGCTGTCGAACAGCGCCCGTTCGGCCTCGCCGTTCCACGTGTCGCCCGGCCCGAGCTCCGCGGCGACCTCCGGCAGCTTCTCCCCCAGCTCGTGGAGGCCCATGAGGGGGAGGTCGTGGATCTGGGGGAAGATCAGCACCTTGCCGGAGTAGGTCCCGTCGACCAGGGCCTGGAGGCCGTCCTTGGCCGCCCGCATGCCGCCGACGGCGCCCACGATGGATCCCGGGGAGAGCTGACCCTGGACGGCCAGGTCCACCACCTGCTGCTGGTCGTGGATGGTCAGGCCTGACGTCCCGGTGTACTGGGCGTTGTCCAGGTAGACCCTGCTGAGGTCGAGCGGCGCCAGCGTGCCGTTGGGGACGCCGGCGAAGAAGACCAGCATGCCGTCGGGGTTCATCAGGGTGTCGGCCTCGGCCATCACTCCGGCGATGGGGACGCTGACCACCACGTCGTCGGCCCCCCGACCGTCCGTGAGCCCCATGACGAAGTCGTGCAGGGACTCCGCCGCGGTCTGGGAGTTGAAGGTGATCAGCTCGCAGTCGTTGCTCGCCGCCAGGTGGCCCAGCCGGTCCTCGAGGCTCTTCAGGCGTTCGTCGCTCACCTCGGTGGCGACGATCGTGCGGGGACCGTCGGGCTGCTGGATGGCCCTCTGGACGTGCATCAGCCCCATGGGACCGCCGGCGCCGACGAAGACCGTCGTCCCCCGCGAGCGCAGGTCGGCCCGGTTGCGCGCCTCTCCGTAGGAGGCGGCGATGTCCGGGCCGCGACCACCGACATAGGCGGTGTAGTCGTAGTGCAGGCGGCCCACGTCGGTGTCCACCAGGCCGTCGAGCGCGGTCTCGCCCACCATGTTGAGCGTGCCTCGCCGGGCGATGTGCTTCGCGACGGCACCCACGGTCGCCGCGGAACGCGGGTCGAGCACGACGATGTCGTCGAAGCCGGCACCTTCGGTCAGCTCGTCCACCAGTGCCTGGAAGTCGTCGGCGCCGAGGCCGTCGCGCACGACGGTGGTGGCCGAGGTGCGCTCCACGAGCTTCGCCACCGACGCGGGCACGTCGGTCATCACGATGGTGGCCGGAGCGTCCAGCCCGGTCGAGAAGGTGTAGTCCCGCTCGTCCCCCGGCCGGCCGACGATCCACATCGTCCCGCCCGCCCTGGGCTCCAGCCGGCGACGCTGGGTGTAGGCCGCCATCACGCACCCCCAGGGCTCCAGCGTCGAGGCCTCGGCGTACCCCATCATGTCGGGCAGGGGCAGCAGGCACGCCCCGTCGTCGGTCTCGAGCATCTCCGCGCCCATGAGGTGGTACTGGATCAGCCCGCCGGGGATCGTGTAGCCGTAGGCCGTGCTCCTGCCGTCCTGGTAGATGTCGGGCTGCACGGCCAGCCGCTGGCCGGCGTGGTAGCGGTCCTTGAGGTTGTCGCCGACCTCGATGACGGTGAGGCTGACCTCGTGGCCCAGCCGCGTGGGGTCCGCGGACAGGTCGCGGTCGTAGAGCTTGGGGTGGCTGCCGCCCTGCCGCATGATCTTCACGTCGGAGAAGCAGAGCCCGACGCTGTCGATCCGCACGAGCATGTGGTCGGCATCGGGCCGGGGAACGGGGACCAGCTCGGGCGCTCCGTCCTTGCCCATGTTGTCCTCCCCCGCGCCGTGCAGGTTCCAGGCCCAGGCCTCCTCCGGCAGGTCGGAATCGGCCGCGCGGTAGCGGTCGTACGCTGAAGTCATGCTTCCTCCGTCGTGAGGTGGGTGGGTCTCAGTGGCCGAGCAGCTCGCGGACGGCGGCGCGCGCCGCCATCGGGTCGGGCGCGCCGAGGGCGGCCTCGGCCGCGGCCTCGCACGTCTCGAAGCTGACCTTGCCGAGCTGGGCGCCGACGGGACGTACGGCGCGTGCCGCCATGGAGAGCGAGGAGATGCCCATCCCGATCAGCGCCGTGGCGAGCAGCGGATCGGCGGCGGCCTCGCCGCACACGCCGACCGGCTTGCCGGCCTCGGTGCCGGCGTGGGCGGTGATCGCGATGAGCTGCAGGACCGCCGGCTGCCAGGGATCGGTGAGGTGGGCGAGGTCGGTGGCCATGCGGTCGGCGGCCATGGCGTACTGGGTGAGGTCGTTGGTGCCGATCGAGAGGAAGTCGACGACCTCGAGCATGCGGTGCGCGAGCAGCGCCGCGCTCGGGATCTCGACCATCACGCCGGCCTTGAGCCCGCGCTCGCGCACCTTGCCGGCGAAGTCGGCCGCCTCGGCGACCGTGGCCACCATCGGGGCCATCACCCATGTCTCGGTGCCGGTGCGCTCGACCGCCGCGGCGATGCCGTCGAGCTGACGGTCCATCAGGGCGGGGTTGCCGAAGCTGAGGCGCAGGCCGCGCACGCCGAGGGCGGGGTTCTCCTCGCCCTCCTGGGTGGCGAAGGCGATCGGCTTGTCCGAGCCGGCGTCGAGCGTGCGTACGACGACGTAGCGGCCGTCGGAGTAGGGCGCGAGGACCTCGGAGTAGATGTCGGCCTGCTCCTCCACGCTCGGCTCGTCCTTGCGGTTGAGGAAGCACAGCTCGGTGCGGAACAGGCCCACGCCCTGCACCGGCTCCCCGCCCGCGGACTGGGCCGAGGCGCCGTCGGCGACGTTGGCCAGCAGCTTGACCGGCATCCCGTCGGAGGTCGCCGCGGGGCCGCTCCAGCTCGCGAGCTCCTCGCGCACCCGGCGGCTCTCCTCGACGCGCGAGCGTGCCTCCTCGGGGTCGGCGCCCTGCTCGATGGTGCCGGCCTCGCCGTCGACGACGACGAACGTGCCCGCCGGGACGTCCATCACGCCGGCCGCCCCGACGACGCAGGGGATGCCGAGCTGCCGCGCGATGATCGCCGTGTGGCTGGTGGCGCCGCCGCGCTCGGTCACCAGCGCGGTGACGAGGTCGGGGTCGAGGCCGGACGTGTCGCTCGGCGCGAGGTCCTCGGCCACCAGGATCGACGGCTCGCTCGGGGTCGGCACGCCGGGGGCGGGCTCGCCCACGAGGTGCGCGACCACGCGACGCTCGATGTCGCGCAGGTCGGTGACGCGCTCGGCCATGAGGCCGCCCATGTTGGTGAAGATGGTGACGAACTGCTCGACCGCCCCCTGCACGGCGGCGACGGGCCCCTGGCCCCCCTGCAGGTTCTTCGCGACACCGGAGCGCAGCCCCTTGTCGCGCGCCAGCCCGGCGCTGGCGGTGAGCACCTCGGCCGCCGCCCCCTGGGCGGAGGCGGCCTTGGTGGTGAAGGTCTCGGCGACCGCGGCCACCGCGTCGTCGTAGGCCGCCAGGGCGGCGCCGGCGTCGGCGAAGTCGCCGTCACCGAAGCGCGCGATCGCGTCGGGCGACACCTCCCCGCGCACGTGGAGGACCGGGCCGGCGGCGACGCCCGGCACCACCGGGGTCCCGCTGAGGGTGTTCGCGGGCGACTGCGCGGATGTGGTCATGGACACACCGTAGGACACGGGTAGGTTGACAAGCAACACATTCGGGACTAAAACAACACATACACAGATCGACTCCCCGGAAAGGTGGACCGATGTACGCGGAAGAGCGTCAGCAGGCGATGGCCCACCTGATCAGTCGGCGCGGCCGGCTCTCGGTGGTCCAGCTGGCCGAGCAGTTCGAGGTCACCACCGAGACCGTGCGCCGCGACCTGTCCACGCTGGACCGGATGGGACTGGTCCGACGCGTCCACGGTGGCGCAGTGCCCGCCGGTTCGCTCACCGTCATCGAATCAGGCATCGGCGAGCGTGACCAGTCCAACACGCAGGCCAAGGAGGCCATCGCCAATGCCGCTGTCTCCCTGCTGCCGCCCCCGGACTCGGTCGTCGTGATCGACGCGGGCAGCACCACCGCACGCTTCGCGGCCGCCCTCCCCCGCGACTACCGGCTGGTCGTCATCACCCATGCCGTCCCGGTCGCCACCCGACTGGCCGGCCTGCCCCAGATCGAGCTCCACCTCCTGCCGGGCAAGGTCCGCCCCACCACCCATGCCGCGGTGGGTGCCGAGACCGTCGCCGCCCTGGCCGACCTGCGGGCCGACGTGGCGTTCCTGGCCACCAACGGCCTCACCGTCGGGCACGGACTCACCACCCCGGACAGCGAGGAGGCGGCCAGCAAGCGCGCGATGATCGCCTGCGCCCGCAAGACCGTGGTCCTGGCCGACTCCACCAAGCTCGGGGTGGAGGCGGCCGTGCGCTTCGCGACCCTCGACAGCATCGACGTGCTGGTCACCGACAGCGACGTGGAGCCGGCCGACCGACGCGCGCTCGAGGACGCCGGCATCGAGGTGGTGGTCGCATGATCCTGACCCTGACCCCCAACCCCAGCATCGACCGCACGGTCGCCCTCGACGGCGAGCTGCAGCGCGGCCAGGTGCACCGGGTGGCGTCGGTGACCTCCCAGGCGGGAGGCAAGGGCGTCAACATCTCCCGCGCGGCCGTCAGCGCCGACATCCCCAGCATCGCCGTCGTACCCGCCGCGAAGGACGACGCCTTCGTCCTCGATCTGCTCGGCGCGGGCATCGACTGCCGGCCGGTGCGCCCCGCCGGCGACGTACGGGTCAACCTCACCGTCACCGAGCCCGACGGCACCACCACCAAGCTCAACTCCCCCGGGGCCGCGGTGCTGCCCCTCCACCTCGAGCTGATGGCCCAGGCCGTGCTGGTGCGCGCCTCGAGCGCGGACTGGACGGTGCTCGCCGGCTCCCTGCCCGCGGGCGCGCCCGCCACGTTCTACGCCGACCTCCTGCGACGACTCCGCGAGGTGGGCGGCCGCGTGGCGGTCGACACGAGCGAGGCCCCCCTCCAGGCGCTCGTCGACGCGCTCCCCGCCTCGGCACCCGACCTGATGAAGCCCAACGGCGAGGAGCTGGCCTCCTTCACCGGCGGCGACGCCGACGAGCTGGAGTCCGACCCGCGGGCGACCGCGGCGGCGGCGCGCCAGCTGATCGAGCGCGGCGTCGGGGCGGTCCTGGCCACCCTCGGCGGCAACGGCGCCGTGCTGGTGACGCCCGAGGGCGCCTGGCACGCGAGCCCGCCCCCCACCACAGTCGTGAGCACCGTCGGTGCGGGCGACTCCAGCCTCTTCGGCTACCTGCTCGGCGACATCCGGGGGCTGCCCGCCCCCAAGCGCCTGGCACTGGCCGTCGCCTACGGCAGCGCCGCCGCAGGTCTCCCCGGCACCACCATCCCTCTGCCGTCGCAGCTCCGCACGGAGCTGGTCGACGTCACCGTCCTCACCCCCGGAGGCACAGCATGACCGCACTCATCACCACCGACCTCGTCCGGTTGGGCGCCGACTGGGGCGCCGACAAGCACGACGTCATCCGCGCGCTCGCCGGCGTCGTCGACGACGCCGGTCGCGCCACCAGCAAGGACCAGCTGATCGAGGACGCGTTCGCCCGCGAGTCCACCTCGGCGACGGGCCTGCCGGGCGGCATCGCGATCCCGCACTGCCGCACGGCCGGCGTCGACGAGCCGACGCTCGCCTTCGCGCGGCTCGAGCCGCCGGTCGACTTCGGCGCCAAGGACGGGCCGGCCGACCTCGCGTTCCTGATCGCCGCTCCCGCCGGTGGCGACGCCGACCACCTCACCATCCTCACCAAGCTGGCGCGCGCGCTGGTCAAGCCCGCCTTCACCGACGCGCTCCGGTCCGCGGAGAGCGACGAGGAGGTCGTCGACCTGGTCGCCCACGAGCTCGGCGAGCCCGCCGCCGCGAAGAGCGCCGCTCCGGCGTCGGGCGCACCGTCGGGTGCCGCCGTCCCGGGTGGCGGCGAGACGACGGCTCCCGGCCAGGCAGCCGACGCAGCCGCGCCCGCGCCCGCCGCCCCCGCGACCACCACCGCGACTGCCGGCTCGGGGACCACCACGTCCCTCGTCGCGGTCACCGCCTGCCCGACCGGCATCGCCCACACCTACATGGCCGCCGAGGCCCTCGAGGCCGCTGCGGAGCGCGCCGGCGTCCCGCTCCAGGTCGAGACCCAGGGCTCCGCCGGGTCGACGCCGCTCTCCCCCGACACGATCGCGGCCGCCGGTGCGGTGATCTTCGCCGTCGACGTGGGTGTGCGCGACCGGTCCCGGTTCGCCGGCAAGCCGATGGTGAGCTCGGGCGTGAAGCGTCCGATCGACGACGCGGACGCGATGATCGCCGAGGCCCTGCGCTACGCCGCCGACCCGGCGAGCGCGCCCAAGGTCGAGGGCACCGCGTCCGACTCGAGCGGCACGACGACCGGCACGGAGTCGTTCGGCGCGAAGACCCGTCGCGTGCTGATGACGGGTGTCTCCTACATGATCCCGTTCGTCGCCGCCGGTGGTCTCCTCATCGCCCTCGGCTTCCTCTTCGGCGGCTACGAGATCGTCAACGACGGCCAGACGATCGCGGTGGACAACACCTTCTTCAACCTCCCCGACGTCGAGGAGCTCGGCCTCGACCACGCCCTCGGCGGCAGCGCGTTCTTCGCCTACATCGGAGCGCTGCTCTTCACGCTCGGCGCAGCGGCCTTCGGCTTCCTCGTGCCGGCCCTGGCCGGCTACATCGCCTACGCCATCGCCGACCGCCCCGGCATCGCCCCGGGCTTCGTGATGGGTGCCATCGCCGGCACCATCAACTCCGGCTTCCTCGGCGGCATCGTCGGCGGCGTCCTCGCCGGCATCGTGGCACTGTGGATCTCGCGCTGGAAGGTCCCCGTGTGGATGCGCGGGCTGATGCCGGTGCTCGTCATCCCGCTGCTGGCGACCCTCATCTCCGGCTTCGTGATGGTGGTCGTGCTGGGCAAGCCCCTCGCCGCCCTCATGGAGGCGCTGTCCGACGGCCTCAACAGCCTGCAGGGTGGCTCGGCGATCGTCCTCGGCGTCATCCTCGGCCTGATGATGGCCTTCGACATGGGTGGCCCGCTCAACAAGACCGCCTACGCCTTCGCGACCACCGGTCTCGGCGCCGCGGCCACCGCGACGGACGCCCCCGAGCTCAAGGTCATGGCAGCCGTCATGCTCGCCGGCATGGTGCCGCCCCTGGCCCTCGCGCTGGCCACCGTCGTACGCCCCGGCCTCTTCACCGTGCCCGAGCGCGAGAACGGCAAGGCCGCCTGGGCGATGGGCGCGTCCTTCATCACCGAGGGCGCGATCCCGTTCGCGGCCGCCGACCCGCTGCGCGTGATCCCGTCCATCATGGCGGGCAGCGCGCTGACCGGAGCGCTGTCGATGGGCCTCGACGTGGGGCTGCGCGCCCCGCACGGCGGCATCTTCGTGCTCTTCGCTGTCGACGGCGTGCTCGGCTTCGTCATCGCGCTCGTCGCGGGCGTGCTGCTCAGCGCCGCGCTCGTCATCGCCCTCAAGAGCGTGGGCTCCCGCGACTCCGACGTCGCTACCGTCTGACCCGCACGACCGATCGACCCGACCCAGCCCGACCCAGCCCGACCCCAAGGAGAACCATGCCCAGCAAGTCCGTCGTCGTCGGCTCCGCCGTCGGCCTCCACGCCCGTCCCGCCGCGCTCATCGCCGAGAAGGCCGCCGAGCTCGGCTCGGACGTGACCATCAACGGCGTGGACGCCAGCTCCTCGCTGATGATCATGACCCTCGGTGCCGGCAACGGCGACACCGTCGAGGTCGCCGGCGACGACCAGGCCGCGGTCGACACCATCGCCGCGCTGGTCGAGCAGGACCTCGACGCCTGAGCACCTGATCCGTCGCTGACCGCGCCGTGGGCGGTGCGTCAGCCACCTGTCGTACGTCGACGAGGTGGCTGCCGCACCGCCCGCGCGCACGTCCGGGCCGACACGCCGTCGGCGGTGCCCCACCCACGTCCGGCGGCGCAGCCATGGGGCTGGCGCACCGCTCGGGGAGCGTCAGCGGCGCTCGCGCGTGGCGAGGTAGACCGTGCGCATGCCGACGGCGCGCTCGAGCTGGCTCTCGACGACGGAGAAGAACTGGCGCCGGTAGGTGTCGTCGGTGACGGCCGAGACGGTGAAGTAGAAGCCGCTGAAGGACGCGAGGAACAGCGAGACCTTCACCAGCGAGAGCGACACGTGGGACACGAACGGCGCCTCGCCGACCGACGCCGCGCCGGTCCACGCGAGCTGGGTCTCGGTCTCCATGACCAACGACCCGAACAGCATGAAGAACACGAACACGGTCACCGCGAGCAGCAGCACCTGCACGGACTGGATGACCAGGAGCACGAGGATCAGGTTCCAGCGCTCGAAGCCCGAGACCTGGGCGTGCTCCTGCGGGTCGATCCGCGGGTCGGCGGCGACCTCCCGGCTGGCCTCCTCGAGCGGCGTCCCGGCGCACGCCCGCACGATGAAGGCGTCGTCCACCTCGTCGTCGACCCGGTCGACCTCCTCGGGCAGCCGTACGAGCAGGAAGAGCACCGCGAGGCCGAACATCAGCAGCACGGTCACCCAGAGCAGCCCGAAGGGCAGGTTGGTGGTCATCTGCCAGGCCTCGGCGTTGACGAAGAGGAACGTCACGAAGACGAGCAGCAGCGGCAGCGCCCGCGAGGCCATCGGCACGAGGAAGCGCACGCTGCCGAGCGTGCGGGACAGCGCGAAGCCGAGGATGGGGCGCGCGTGCAGCGCGGTGGAGGCGTACCAGAGCAGGGCGAGGCCGGTGACCGACATCCAGACCGCCGGCCCGGCCGAGTACGACGACTCGGTCGCCGAGGACGACTCGACCAGCCACGCGAGCACGCCGAGGCCGGCGGCGAGCAGGGCGAGCACCAGCGCCAGGGACACCAGGCGCCTGGGTCGCAGCCCGGCCCGCGCGGCGGCGCGCTCCTCGGCGACGAAGTAGGGCAGGCCGTGGGCCAGGAACCACGCCTCTACGGCGGTCCGGTCCCCCGTCACGCGAGCAGGTCCCGCGCCCGGCGTACGTCGTCGTGCATGGTCTCGACGAGGGCCTCCATGCCCTCGAACTTCACCATCCCGCGCAGCCGGTCGACGAAGGCGACCTCGACCTCGACGCCGTAGAGCTCGAGGTCGTCGCGGTCGAGGACGTAGGACTCTACCCGGCGGTCGCGCTCGCCGTCGAAGGTCGGGTTGGTGCCGACCGAGATCGCGGCGGGATAGGTCTCCCCCGTGTCGAGGCGGGTGAGCCGGCCGGCGTAGACGCCGTCGGCCGGCGCCGCGTCGACGGGCGGGATCGGGACGTTGGCCGTCGGGTAGCCCATCTCGCGGCCTCGCTTGTCGCCCTCGACGACGGTGCCGCGGACCGTGAACGGGCGGCCGAGCGCCTCGGCCGCGCCCGCGACGTCGCCGGTGGCCAGGCACTGGCGGACGTAGGTCGAGCTCCACACCTGCGGGCCCCCGTCGAGGGCCACCCCGACGGTCTCGAAGTCGCGGGACGCACCGGCCTCGACGAGCGTGGCGACCTCGCCGGCCGCCTTGGCGCCGAAGCGGAAGTTGGCGCCGACCACGACCGCACCGGCGTGCAGCGTCTTGACGAGGATCCGGTCGATGAAGTCCAGGGGCGACCACGACGCGATCTCGCGGTCGAAGGCGATGACCAGGATGGCGTCGACGCCGGCGCCCTCCAGCAGCCGGGCGCGGGTGTGGATCGAGGTGAGCGTGGGCGGGGCGTGCTCGGGCCGCAGCACCGCCATCGGGTGCGGGTCGAAGGTCACCGCCACGACTGTGTCGATGCCCAGGCGCTCGGCGGTCGTCCGCGCCTCTCGCAGCACGTGGGCGTGACCGAGGTGCACGCCGTCGAAGTTGCCGATGCTGACCACGGTGCGGCCGAGGTCGGCCGGCACGTCGTCGACGTCTCGCCAGATCTGCACCCGCGCAGCCTACTGGCGGGCTCAGACGAAGACGGCGACCGGTCGGGCCTGCTGGCCGCGCCGCTCGTAGAGCGCGAGGAACTCCCCGCCCGGCGCGAACACCGCGTGCGGTCCGTCGGCGGGGAGGGCGAGGTCGAGGGCCCGGCCGAACCGCACGTGGGCCGCCTGCTCCTCGTCGAGCTCGACGACGGGGAACGTCGACCGCGCAGCGTCGGCGATGGGGAGCACCGTGACGTTCTCCGACAGCTGCTCGAGGGTGCGGGCGACGGAGAGGTCGAAGGGCCCGACGGCCGTACGCCGCAGAGCGGTCAGGTGCCCACCGACGCCGAGCGCCGCGCCGAGGTCACGGGCGATCGCGCGGACGTAGGTGCCCGAGGAGCACCGCACGGAGATCCGCACGTCGGGGAGCGCCACCTCGTGCACGACCAGCTCGTGGATGGTCACGGGGCGGGCCTTCAGCTCGACCTGCTCGCCGTCGCGCACCCGCGCGTAGGCCCGCTTGCCGTCCACCTTGATGGCGGACACGGCAGTCGGGACCTGCTCGATGTCGCCGACGAACCGCGCCAGCGCAGCGCGTACGTCGTCCGGGTCGACGCCGTCGGTGGTCGCGGTCGCGGTGACCTCGCCCTCGGCGTCGTCGGTCGTGGTCGAGACGCCGAGCCGGATCGTGGCGACGTAGGCCTTCTCGGTCAGCATGAGGTGGCCGAGCAGCCGCGTGGCGCGCTCGACGCCGAGCACCAGCACGCCGGTGGCCATCGGGTCGAGGGTGCCGGCGTGGCCGACCTTGCGGGTGCCGGCGAGCCGGCGGACCCGGGCCACCACGTCGTGCGAGGTCATGTCCGGGGCCTTGTCGACGACGACGAGCCCGGGCTGGACCATCAGGCGCGGTCGTCCGTGCTGTCGAGGTCGATCCCGTCGGCCTCGTCCTCGTCGGCCTCGTCCTCGTCGGCCTCGTCCTCGTCGGCCTCGTCCTCGATCACGCGCGGCTTCTTGTAGGGGTCGGCCTCGCCGGCGTAGGCCTCGACCCGCCGGGCGGCGACCTCCTCGTCCTGCTGCCGGGCGCGCTCGAGCACCTCGTCGAGCGCACGGGCGCTCTCGGGGAGCGCGTCGGGGATGAAGGTCAGTGACGGCACGATGCGCATGCCGAGCTGCTTGGCGACCTCGGAGCGGATCACGCCCTTGGCCGACTCGAGGGCCGCGGCCGTGCTGGCCAGCTCCTCCTCGGTGCCGAGCACCGTGTAGAAGATCGAGGCCTGCTGGGAGTCGCCGGTCACGCGGACGTCGGTGACGGTGACGAAGCCGAGGCGCGGGTCCTTGATCCGGCGCTCGAGCATCTCGGCGACGATCACCTGGATCCGGTCGGCGATCTTGCGCACGCGGGGGTTGGTCATGGACGTACTCGCTTCGCTCCGTGCGCCCACAAGGCTCGTGGTGCGCTGTGTTGTCCGATTCGCTCGCTGCGCTCGCTCATGGAACCAGTCTCTCCTACTCGTGACCGGGCACTTCCTCGCGCCCACAGACGCTGACCGGGCACTTCCTCGCGCTGTAGCGCGAGGAAGTGCCCGGTCGAGCTCGTTCAGCGCGAGCAAGTGCCCGCTCGGTGATCAGCTGCGCGGGATCTCGCGCATCTCGAAGGCCTCCACGAAGTCGCCGATCTTGATGTCCTGGAAGTTGCGGAGCACCAGACCGCACTCGAAGCCCTCGCGGACCTCGGACGCGTCGTCCTTCTCGCGTCGCAGCGAGGCGAGGTCGAGGTTGTCGGCCACGACCGCTCCGTCGCGCAGGATCCGCACCTTGGCGTTGCGGCGGATGACGCCCGACGTGACCATGCAGCCTGCGATGTTGCCGGCCTTGGACGAGCGGAAGATCTCGCGGATCTCCGCCTGGCCGAGGGTCGACTCCTCGTAGACGGGCTTGAGCATGCCCTTGAGCGCTGCCTCGATCTCCTCGATCGCCTGGTAGATGACCGAGTAGTAGCGGATCTCGACACCTTCCTTGTCGGCCATCTGGCTCGCCTTGCCCTGTGGGCGGACGTTGAAGCCGATGATGATGGCGTCGGAGGCTGCGGCGAGGTCGACGTTGGTCTCGGTGATGGCACCGACACCGCGGTCGATCACGCGGAGGGAGACCTCGTCGCCGACGTCGATCTGCGACAGCGCGTCCTCGAGCGCCTCGACCGAGCCGGACACGTCGCCCTTGAGGATGAGGTTGAGCTCCTGGCTCTCGCCCTTCTCCATGGAGGCCATGAAGTCCTCGAGGCTGCGACGCACGCGACGCTTGGCCTGCATGGCCGCACGCTCACGCGCCTCACGCTTCTCGGCGATCTGGCGGGCCATGCGGTCGTCGTCGACCACGATGAAGTTCTGGCCCGCACCCGGCACCGCCGAGAGGCCCAGCACCATCGCCGGACGCGACGGGTCGGCCTCGGTGATCTCCTGGCCGTGCTCGTCGAGCATGGCGCGCACACGACCGTGGGCCGGACCGGCCACGATCGAGTCGCCGACACGGAGGGTTCCGCGCTGGACGAGCACCGTGGCGACCGGACCGCGACCGCGGTCGAGGTGTGCCTCGACCACGAGGCCCTGGGCGTCCTGCGTCGGGTTGGCCCGCAGGTCGAGCGAGGCGTCCGCGGTCAGGACCACGGCCTCGAGCAGCTTGTCGAGGTTGAGCCCGGCCTTGGCCGAGACGTCGACGAACATCGCGTCGCCGCCGTACTCCTCGGGGATCAGGCCGTACTCGGTGAGCTGGCCGCGGACCTTGGTCGGGTCTGAGTCCGGCTTGTCGATCTTGTTGACCGCGACCACGACCGGTACGCCGGCGGCCTTGGCGTGGTTGAGCGCCTCCACCGTCTGCGGCATGACGCCGTCGTCGGCCGCGACCACGAGGATCGCGATGTCGGTCGCCTGCGCACCACGAGCACGCATGGCGGTGAACGCCTCGTGACCCGGGGTGTCGATGAGGGTGATGCGGCGGTCCTCGCCGTCGACCTCGGTGTGGACCTGGTAGGCACCGATGTGCTGGGTGATGCCACCGGCCTCCTTGTCGACCACGTTGGCGTCACGCAGCGCGTCGAGGAGCTTGGTCTTTCCGTGGTCGACGTGACCCATGACGGTCACGACCGGCGGTCGGACGACCAGGTCGGCCTCGTCGCCCTCGTCGGCGCCGAACTCGAGGTCGAACGTCTCGAGCAGCTCGCGGTCCTCGTCCTCGGGGGACACGATCTGCACGACGTAGTTGAGCTCCTCGCCGAGCAGCTCGAACGTCTCGTCGCCCACCGACTGGGTCGAGGTCACCATCTCGCCGAGCGAGAACAGCATCTGGACCAGGGCGGCCGCGTCGACATTGATCTTCTCGGCGAAGTCGGTCAGCGAGGCGCCGCGCGGGAGACGCACGGTCTCGCCGTTGCCCTTGCGGACCCGCACGCCACCCAGGGTCGGGGCGTCCATCGCCTCGAACTCCTGACGACGCGCCCGCTTGGACTTGCGACCGCGACGCGACGGACCGCCGGGGCGACCGAAGGCACCCTGGGTCTGACCGCGCTGGCCGGGACGACCGCCACCGGGACGACCGCCACCGGACGGGCCGAAGCCGCCGGGACGACCGGGAGCGCCACCGGGGGCACCGGCGCCGGGACGACCCGGGGCGCCGCTGCGACCGGGAGCACCCGGACGGCCGGGGCCGCCACCGGGGCCACCGCGGGCCGGGCGTCCGCCCGGACCGTTGCCGAACGCAGCCGGAGACTTGGGCATCATCGCCGGGTTGGGACGCGGCATGCCGGGACGGGCGTCGCCGCCGGCCGGCGGACGCGGCGGGCGGTTGTCGTCGCCACCGGTGCGCGGGGCGGGCCGCTGGCCCATGCCCTGGCTCGGGGCGAACGGGTTGTTGCCCGGGCGCGGGGCGCCGGGACGACCGACCGGGCGGGGAGCCGGGCTCGGGGCCTTCGCGGCCGGGGCGGCAGGCGCCTCGGGCTCGGCCGGCGGAGCCTTGGGCTCGGCGGCCGGGGCCTTTGGGCCGGGCCTGGGGCCCGGACGCGCGGCGGGCGCTGCCGGCTCGGCGGCAGCAGGGGCAGCGGTCTCGGCGGGTGCCTCGGCCGGCGTCTCGACCGGGGCCGCGGCGGCCGCGGGGGCCTCGGGCTCGGTCGCGGCGGGTGCCGGTGCGGGCTTGGGGCCGGGCTTGGGCGCGGCCTTCTTGGCGGCCGGCTTCTCGGCCGGTGCCGTGTCGGCGGCGGGAGCGGAGGCCGCTGCGGCCTTCAGCTCGTCGCCGTACTGCTTCTTGAAGCGCATCTCGACGGGAGGCTCGACAGTCGACGATGCCGACTTGACGAACTCCCCCATCTCCTTGAGCTTCTCGAGAACGAACTTGCTCTCGACTCCGAACTCCTTGGCGAGTTCGTGGACTCGGGTCTTTGCCACGGTTGTTTCTGCTCCTTCTGGTCCGTGACCCCAGAAGGAGAGGGGAAACGGAACAGCTAGTGGGTGTGCAAACTCATCGCGAGTTACTCATCGAGTGCTCATGAGCTGCGTGCTCCAGTTTCTGGTCGGTGCTGCGGTGGATCGGACTGGTGGATCTGTGCGAGGTGGTCGGCCACCGGTGCCGTGCTGAGCCCCTCGCCGGAGCGCAGGGCCCGGGAGAACGCCCGGCGTCGCACCGCGAGCTGCCAACACTCCGACGTGGGGTGGACGTGCGCCCCGCGGCCGGGTGCCCGGCGGTCCGGATCGGGCACCAGGGCGGGTCTGCCCTCGGCGTCCGAGCCTGCGACCACACGGAGCAGCTCGCTCGCAGCGGCCTTCGCCCGACAACCCACGCAGGTCCGGACGGGTCCGGGCGCAGGGGTGTCAGACGTGGTGGCCACTGGCCTCCACTCTAGCCGGTACGGCCAGTGGTTTACGAACTGGGCGCCTCGCTCAGGCCTCGCCGGGGTCGGGCGCCTCGTCCGAGCGGATGTCGATGCGCCAGCCCGTGAGGCGAGCGGCGAGGCGGGCGTTCTGCCCTTCCTTGCCGATGGCCAGCGAGAGCTGGAAGTCGGGCACGACGACGCGACACGAGCGTGCGGCGAGGTCGACGATCTCCACGGCCGTGACCCGCGCCGGGGAGAGGGCGTGCGCGACCAGCTCCGCCGGGTCCTCCGCCCAGTCGACGATGTCGATCTTCTCACCGTGCAGCTCGCTCATCACGTTGCGCACGCGCTGGCCCATCGGGCCGATGCAGGCGCCCTTGGCGTTGACGCCGGGGACGGTCGAGTGCACGGCGATCTTGGTGCGGTGACCGGCCTCCCGCGCGATGGCGGCGACCTCGACGGTGCCGTCGGCGATCTCCGGCACCTCGAGCGCGAAGAGCTTCTTCACCAGGGTCGGGTGGGACCGCGACAGGGTGATCTGCGGGCCGCGCATGCCCTTGCGGACCGACGTCACCAGGCACTTGATGCGCTCGCCGTGGACGTACTTCTCCCCCGGCACCCGCTCGCTGACCGGGAGGACGGCCTCGATCTTGCCGAGGTCGACCATCACGTCGTCGGGGTTGCGCCCCTGCTGGATGATCCCGGAGATGATGTCGCCCTCCTTGCCGGAGAACTCGCCGAACTTGATCTCGTCCTCGGCGTCGCGCAGCCGCTGGAGCATGACCTGCTTGGCGGTCGTGGCCGCGATCCGGCCGAAGCCCTGGGGCGTGTCGTCGTACTCGGGGCCGGCCGTGCCGTCCTCGTCGATCTCGCGCGCCCAGACCGTGACGTGCCCGGTCTTGCGGTCCAGCTCGACCCGTGCGGGGTGCGAGGACTCGGTGGCGCGCTGGTAGGCGGTGAGCAGGGCCTGCTCGATGGCCTCGGCCAGCACCTCGAAGGAGATCTCCTTCTCCCGCTCCAGCATGCGCAGGATGCTCAGGTCGATGTCCATCAGTCGTCCTTCTCTCCGGGCGTCCCGGACTTGTCGGTCTTGCGGTTGAACTCGATCTGCACGAGCGCCTTCGCCACGTCGGCGTAGGCGACCTCGTGCTGCGTGCCGGACACGTCGAGGGTCACCGAGTCCTCGGTGGAGGACACGATGCGGCCGGTCAGGCTCGACCCGTCGGCCAGCGTGGCCTTGACGAGGCGGTCCTGGTTGCGCCGCCAGTGGCGCGGAAGGGTGAGGGGCCGGTCGACGCCGCGGGAGGTGACCTCCAGCGTGTAGGGCATCTCGCCCATCACGTCGGACTCGTCGAGCACCCGCGAGACCTCGCGCGTGGCGTCGGCGACGTCGTCGAGGGTGACCCCGCCGTCCTTGTCGACGGCGACGCGCAGGACCCGGCGCTTCCCGGCCGGGGTGACCTCGACGGCCTCAACGTCGAGCGCCATGGCTCGCAAGGGGTCGACCAGCTCCGCCTCGATGCGGTCCCGGGTGGCGTCCTGGCGGGGAGTGCTCATCGGGTGTACGACCTCCTTGTGTAGTTGTGGCGAGGAACCACGATAGCGGCCTCGGGGCCGACCGCGACAAACACCGGTGGCCGGTCCGGACCGGGGCGTGGGCGGATAGGGTCGGGGGGTGCCCGGACGCCCGCTGACCCGTCGTACGACGGTGGGCGCGGCACTCGTGTCACCACTGGTGGTGACCGCCTGCGACATCGATCCGCCCTCGCGCGACAGCGGAGCGGCGGCGCCGACGGCGCCCCCGCCGGAGGACTCCGAGCTGGTGGCCGGGGTCGTCGCGGCGCTGGTCCGCGCGCGGGCCGTGGTGGAGGCCGCGACGCTCTCGCAGCCCGACCTGACGGCCCTCCTGACGCCCGTGGCGACGGCCCACGCCGCCCACCTCGAGGTGCTGTCCGGCGCGGTCGCCGACGCTGACGTCCCGGCCCCGGCGCCGCCCACGATCGCGGCCGGACCGGCCCGGGCCCTGGGCGCCGTACGACGCTCCGAGCAACGCCTGCTGCGCGAGGTGCGCCGCGGCTGCCTCGACGCGGCCAGCGGCGACCTCGCGCGGGTGCTGGCCAGCATGGCCGCCTCCACCGCCCAGCACGGCGCCGCGCTCGCCGACCTGCCGGCCGGCGGTGAGCCGTCGTGAGCGTCCTCGACGCCCTCCAGGCCACCCTCGCCGACGAGCACGCGGCGCTCTACACCTACGGGGTGCTCGGCGCCCGGACGTCACAGGCGACCTCCCCGGCCCTCTTCGAGACGTTGACGGCGGGCTACCGCCGCCACCGGGCCCGTCGCGACCAGCTGCGGCTCATGGTGCGCGACGTCGGCGGCGACCCCGTCGCGGCCGAGGCGGCCTACGACCTCGACGGCACGCTGCTGCGGCCACCGCAGCTCGAGCGCGCCGCCGCGGACCTCGAGGCCGCGAGCGTGGAGGTCCTCCTCGCGCTCGTCGCGCGGTCGAGCGGCTCAGTGCGCGAGTGGGCGCTCACGGAGGCGACCTGGTCGGCGGTCTGGCAGCTCCAGCTGGGCGGCGGCGCCGCGACCTGGCCGGGCGCTCCCGAGCTCGACCTGCCGTGATCGACGCTCGGCCCTGACGCGGGCCCTGAGACGGAGAAAGCGGCCCGCGGCCTCAGCCTTTGGGAAAGTCCCGAGATCTCTCCCAAAGGCCGAGGACGCGGACCGCTCCATGGGGTTGGTCAGCATCACCCTGTGTCGCTCTACCTGTGGGGGCGGTGGAGCGACATGCACAATCATGCATTCGTCAGAGCCCGAGGGAAAGCCATGGCGACTTGCATGTTCCTGCAACGCACGAAGTTGCAGAACTTCCCCGCTCAGACGTCGTCGAGCCGACGCACGACATCGGTGATCTCGCTGAGCGAGGTGACGCTCGCGTCCGGGTCGCCCTCGGTGTGCCCGACCTGCTCGACCGGGATGTTGCTCAGCGGGACGTGGACGGCGCGCATCCCCGCGTTGTGGGCGCCCCACACGTCGTCGAAGAGCCGGTCCCCCACGTAGACGCAGGACGCGGGGTCGGTGACCCCCACGGCCTCCATGGCGGCACGGAAGGCGAGCGGCGACGGCTTCGTCCACGGGATCTCACTGGTGTAGACGTCGCCGTCGACGAGGTCGTAGACGCCGTCGCGCTCGAAGAAGCCGACGTGCCACTCGCGGGGCCAGACCGTGTTGGACAGGACGCCCACCTTGATCCCGGCGGAGCGCAGCTCCTCCCACATGGGTCGGACCTCGGGGTCCGTGGCCGTGTGCGGCTCCCAGAACTCGTAGTAGGCGGACAGCAGGTCCGGGTCGTGGTCGAGCCCCGCCTCGGCGAAGAGGTCCTCGATCGTCGAGCTCCGCTGGTGGTCGCGGCTACGCCCCCAGATGACGTCGCCGGCGCGGTGCAGCCGCGTGGCCCACGCGTGGTGGTCGTCGTCCGGCGTGGGCGTACGACGTACGGCCTGGGCCAGCGCGACCGACTCGGCGTGGAAGTCCACGTCGTGCCAGCGGGTCAGCGTGCCGCCCCAGTCGAAGATCACTGCCTGGATCGTCATGCCCCGAACCTACCGACCCACCGCACCGTGCAGGCAGTTCGCCTGTCGATCGACTTCGCCCACGCTCAGCGGCGAGCACCGCCGGCGCGAACTGCCTTCATGGTGTCGGCGTCAGCCGCGCAGGACCAGGTCGGCCACGTGGGTCGCGGCGTCGCTGACGGGGACGTCCTCGCGCTCGCCGCTGCGGCGGTCGCGGACCTCGACGAGGCCGTCGGCCAGGCCGCGACCGACGGTGACGATCGTCGGCACGCCGATCAGCTCGGCGTCCTTGAACTTCACGCCGGGGCTGACCTTGCCGGCACGGTCGTCGAGGAGCACCTCGACGCCTGCGGCCTTGAGCTCCTGGGCGAGGACCTCGGCCGCCGAGAAGATCGCCTCGTCCTTGCCGGCCGCGACGACGTGGACGTCGGCCGGCGCGACGTTGCGCGGCCAGCACAGCCCGAGGTCGTCGAGCGTGCCCTCGGCGATGGCGGCGACGGCCCGCGAGGGGCCGATGCCGTAGGAGCCCATCGTGACCGTGACGAGCTTGCCGTTCTCGTCGAGCACCTTGAGGCCCAGCGCGTCGGCGTACTTGCGACCGAGCTGGAAGATGTGGCCCATCTCGACGCCGCGCGCGGACTCGAGGGTGCCCTCGGAGCAGTTGGGGCAGGCGTCGCCGTCGCGCACGTCGGCGGCCTCGATGGTGCCGTCGGGGGTGAAGTCACGGCCGACGACGAGGTCGAGCACGTGCGAGCCCGGCACGTTGGCGCCGGTGACCCAGCGGGTGCCCTCGACGACCCGGGGGTCGACGAGGTAGCGGATGCCGGACTTGGACTCCTCGCCCAGCACCTCAGGACCGATGTAGCCCTTGACCAGCGCGGGGTGCTTGGCGATCTCGGCCTCGTCCATCGGCTCGACCTCGATCGGCTCGAGCTGGCCCTCGAGGCGCTTCTGGTCGACCTCGCGGTCGCCGGGGACGCCGATGGCGAGCGGCTCGCGGGTGCCGTCGGGGTGCTTGAGCACGACCATCACGTTCTTGAGGGTGTCGCCTGCGGCCCAGGGCCGGTCCTCGCGGGGGAAGGTCGCGTTGAGGTGGTCGACCAGCGTCTCGATGGTCGGGGTGTCGGGCGTGTCCTCGGCGTGCGCCGCGGGTGCGTCGTCGTACGGCTGGGCAGGCGGGGCGGGCACGGTGACGGCCTCGACGTTGGCGGCGTAGTCGCAGCGCGTGCAGCGGACGTAGGTGTCCTCGCCGACCTCGGCCTTGGCGAGGAACTCCTCGCTCGCGGAGCCGCCCATCGCGCCGGACGTGGCCTTGACGATGACGTACTCGAACCCGAGCCGGTCGAAGATCCGGATGTAGGCGTCGCGGTGCTGCTGGTAGGACTGCTCGAGCCCGGCGTCGTCGATGTCGAAGGAGTAGGAGTCCTTCATCACGAACTCGCGGCCGCGCAGCAGCCCGGCGCGCGGACGCGCCTCGTCGCGGTACTTGGTCTGGATCTGGTAGATCGAGAGCGGCAGGTCCTTGTAGGAGGAGTAGAGATCCTTCACCACGAGGGTGAACATCTCCTCGTGGGTGGGCCCGAGCAGGTAGTCACCGCCCTTGCGGTCCTGGAGCCGGAAGATGTTGGGCCCGTAGTCGGCCCAGCGGCCGGTGGCCTCGTAGGGCTCCTTGGGGAGCAGGGCGGGGAACGACAGCTCCTGGGCGCCCATCTCGTCCATCTCCTCGCGGATGATGTCCTCGATCTTGCGCAGCACCCGCAGCCCGAGCGGCAGCCAGGTGTAGATCCCGGGTGCGGCCCGGCGGATGTAGCCGGCGCGGACGAGCAGCCTGTGGCTCGGCACCTCGGCGTCGTTGGGGTCGTCGCGCAGGGTGCGCACGAACAGGGTCGACATGCGGAGGAGGCGGCCGGTCATGGGCGCAACGATAGGGGTGGGCCCGTCGGCGTCGCGAACCGATTCCTCCGCGGACGTCGCAACCCCGGGCCCCGGCCCGACGTCTCCTCCACGACACCGCACGCACCCAGGGGGACCGCATGCTCCGCTCACGCCGCGCAGCCACCGTGCTGGGCGCACTCGCCACCGCCACCTCGCTCGCCGCCTCGGCCCTCGCACCCGCCCAGGCCGCCACGCCGACCGTCGAGCTCCAGCCGCAGCAGCTGACGCGCGGGGCCGACATCGCGGTGCCGCACGTCGAGGACGGACGGTGGGGAGATGTCTTCGTCGACGGCGCCCGGCGCGTCGAGCTGCCCGGCAGGGTCGCTCGGGTCATCGGCCGCTCCGGGGACTCGTGGCTGGTCGGCACGAACAACGTGGACCGCAAGCGCAACCGTCGCGTCGTACGGGTCGCGGCGGACGGGTCGGTCACCGACGTGCTGCGCAACATCGACCCCTCGACAGTCATCGTCTCCGCCGACGGGAGCACGCTGGCGTGGCAGCGCTTCGTCAGCAAGGGACGCAAGGTGATCACGTACGCCGCGCGCGCGAGCGACGGCGAGACGCTCGGCGCGAAGGGCCCGACCGGGTACGTCGACCTCCTCGATGTGGACGCTGAGAAGGTCGTCCTGGGCAGCGACAGCCGCACCTTCGCGTGGAGCTTCTCCCGCGGTCGCACCCGCACGCTGGCGAAGGGGATGTCGGGGGACGCCGACCTCGCGCTGGACCTGCTGACGACGTGGACCGAGGACCCCTACCTGGGCGGTTGCATGGTGGTGAGCCGGTTGAGCAGGCCCGGCGCAGAGATCTGGAGGTCGTGCCGCGACCGAGTCGCAGCCTTCTCCCCGGACGGCACGCAGATGCTGACGTTCCACAAGCTCACGGACGGCCTCGGCCCCGGCGAGATCCACCTGCGCAGGATCGACGGCACGAGGCTCGCGACCTGGACGACCGGCTGGTTCGGCAGCTGGCAGTGGGAGTCGGCCGGTGCGGTGCTGCTCGGCGTCAACGGCCAGCGGAAGTCCGCGACCGTGCGCTGCACGCTCGACGCCTGCGAGAACGCGACCGACCCGGTGGCGGTGCAGACGCCCTGACCGAGGGGCGTCCTCCGCCGGCGCCGCCGCGGCGGCCGCGCGAAAGTGGCGGCCGATTGCAAATTCGACAGCCCCGCACACGCGATGTGCCGCCACCCCCACTCGCCCGAACCCGATGGTGGCGGCAGATCGCTGGTACGACGGCCCTTCGCTCGCGATGTGCCGCCACCCCCACTCGCCCGAGCCCGAGGGTGGCGGCAGACTGCAGACTCGACAGCCCCGCACACGCGATGTGCCGCCACCCTCGGCCGCGGCACGCGTGGACCCTCAGGTACCCAGCACGGTGAACGACGCGGCGGTGGCGGCGAGCACGGAGTCGCCGGCCGCGGCCTCACGGGCGGCCAGCATGGCGTCGCCGAGCCCACCACCCTGCCGCAGCCGGGCGTGCAGCGCGACCATCACGTCGACGGTCGCGGCGTCGTCGACCTCCGCGAGGCTCGAGACCACCCCGGCGGTGCCCATCGACAGCAGGGCGGCGGCCAGGCCGAGCAGCTCCTGGTCGCCCACCGGCTGCATGACCCCGGACTCGCAGGCCGAGAGGACCACCCGGTGCGGCGGCCGCTCGAGGCCCTGCAGGTCGTGCACGAGGAGCGGGCCGTCGGCGAGCGTGAGCGAGGAGAACAGCGGGCTGTCACCGCGGAAGTGCCCGTGGGCGGCGACGTGCGCGAGCGCCGCCCCGTCCAGCGCGGCCAGGGCGGCGGAGACAGTCGCGGCCTCCCCGTCGAGCACCTCGGCGCGAGGGTCCTCGGCCGCGACGGCCGGCACCTCGGCCCCGCCGCTGCCGAGCCCCGGGCCAACCAGCATCACCCGGCGGTCGTCCGCGGGTCTCGACGCGCGGGCCCGCAGCCACAGGCGGGCGGACGGGGTGCTGGTCACGGGCCGCGGGGCCAGCGAGGGCAGCAGCCCCCACGGGACGCTCTGCAGCGTCGCCGGCGCGCAGACCACCACGCGCTCCTCCCCCACGCCGTCGAGCGCGGTGCCGAGGAGGGCGCGCTCGAGGCGCGCGCCTGCGGCCTCGAGCTGCGCCCGGCGACCGCGCGCGGCCTGACGCAGGCTGAACAGCGCGAAGTCGACCGCCGCGGCCGCGGTGGCTGCCTCGCCGACCGTTCGATGCTGTACGCGTCCGCGACCCGCGACGAGCGCGTGCAGGACGCCGTCGAGCTCGGTCAGCTCGACGAGGACCGTGTCGTCCTCGCGGAGGGCGGTGAGCAGCGCGCCGACGTCGAGGACCTGCGCCGTCTCTCCCGACCCCCGCTGCTGGAGCAGGCGGCGCCGGACCGACTGCTCGAGCCGGCCCGCGCGCGCCTCGAGCGCATCGGAGGGCGCGCCGTCGGAGCGGGCCTCGTCGAGCCGCCGCCGCTGGGCCCGGAGGGCGGCCAGGTCGGCGGCGATCTCCGGGTCGTGCCGGGTGCTGCGCACGGGCGTGGAGAGGGCCGTGGCCCGCCACCGTTCGGACCACCGCAGCAGCTGTCGGGCATCGCCGCTCGCCATCGCGGTCCGCGTGCCGAGCTCCGCGAGGGCCGCACCATGGCCCGCGGAACCGGCCCGCAGCTCCTGGCTGCCGAGGGTGGCCTGCTGCTCGTCGAGGGCGCGCAGGCCGAGCTCGCAGGCGCGCAGCACGCCCCCCGGGTCACCGGCCAGCTCGCGTGCCCGGGCCTGCGCCAACCAGCCGAGGGCCCGCTCGGAACCGGTGGGCGCGCGACGGTAGGACGCCGCCTCGGCGAGCCAGTCCGACGCGAGCGCGGCGGCGCGCGCGGACCGGACCCGGCTCGCCAGACCGGCACCGAGGAGGAGCGCCTGCGGCAGCTGCGGCGCCCGGGCCTCGCGCATCCCGTCCACGACGCGCTGCGCCCGGCGCAGGAGGAGGGCGCTGCGGCCACCGGCTCGGTCGCGCGCCGTGATGGAGAGGAGGTCGGCATCCATCCGGTGGATGTGACGCGACTGCGCGCGCAGCAGGGCGGAGCCCTCGTCGGCGGCCGACGCGGCACGGTCCCAGTCGCCCGCGGCGAGGGCCGCGCCGGCCACCGCCACGAGCAGGTCGGCCTGCTCGCGCGGCTGGAGCGGCCGGGCGACGAGGGCGGACTCGACGACCGCGAGGGCATCCTGCGCGAGCCCTCCGGAGAGGTAGGCGGCCACCTGGTCGAGGACGAGGTCGACGCTGGTGGTCCCCATCGAGTCGAAGATCGCGGCCGCTGCGGCGTACTGCTCGAGCGCGCGCGGCAGGTCGTCGCGCAGGAAGGCCAGCCACCCGATGTTGTGCTCGGCGACGGCGATGCCGAACCTGTCACCGAGCGAGGCCGAGATCTCGCCGAACCGCGCGAACGCCTCGGCCGCGGACTCGACCTCACCGAGCTTGACGTCGACCAGGGCCTGCAGGTTGAGCACCCGCGCCTCCCACACCTGGTCGTGGGACCCGGCGACGAGCTCGCGGGCCCGGCGCAGGTCGGCAGCGCTCTCCTCGAACCGGGCGAGCAGGACGCCGAGGACGTAGGCGCGCCGGTGGAGCACGCGCGCGAGGGGTACGCCGTCGAGCATGGTCGCGGCCTCGTCCAGCTGCCGGATGCCGTCTCGCATGCGGCCGACGGCGCACAGCGTGATCCCCAGCGTGGCCATGACGTCGGCGGTGCGGTCCCGGTCCTCGGACCGGCGGGCCAGCCGGAGGGCCGTCCGCGTCTCGCGGAGGGCGCCGTCGACGTCGCCGAGGTCGCGCAGCACGATCCCCACGACCTGGTGCCCGATGGAGGCGAGCGCAGGATCGGGGTCCGGCACGAGCACGTCCAGCGCCCGCTGGCGAGCTGTCTGCGGATCGACGAACAGGTTGCGGAGCAGCTCCTCCGCCTCGTCCCGGTCCACGGGCCCATCCTCGCGGATCCGCGGGAGAATCTCCGGCGAACCGCTCTGCGCGAGACCTCGACGGCGCTAGCGTCGGACCATGTCAGGCGACTGGAAGATCGGCGACGACCGACGACGACGCACCACCGACCAGATCCGTGCCTTCCAGAAGGCCAACGACGGCGAGGTCGCGTGGGACACGCTGGCCCCGGCCGACTTCACCTTCGTGTTCCATCCCGACCGGGTCCTGGTGGACGGCGACGACGTCGGGGCGTTCGAGGAGCTCGTCGCGCAGCTGGGCGACCGGGTCCTGCTCGGCGAGCTGCGTCGTGACGACGTCGAGCTCGTCGGCGGCGAGGTGGTGCGCTACGTGCTGCCCGAGCGCCGTGACGGCCAGTCGGTGCCCGAGGTGCTCGACCTGCTCGAGGACAACGGCCTGCGGCCGGGGGCCGCGTCGCCCGACCACTGGGTGCACGTGGCGCCCGGCGGGGGCGGCGGCGCCATGTGCCCGGCCATCGAGCCCCAAGAGACCGGGCTCACCGAGCCGTGGCCGCCGGTGGCGCCGAGGACGGAGGGCAAGGGCGGGGAGGTGAGCGTGGTCGTCGTCGACACCGGGTGGCACCCGCCCGCCGCGACCGACCCGCGCACCCCGTGGCTGGAGGGCGTGAAGGGCGACGACGAGCGCAACGGCCCCGAGCTGAGGCCCTACGCCGGTCACGGCACGTTCATCGCCGGGGTCGTGCGGTGCGTGGCGCCGGAGACGAGGATCTACGTCGAGGGATTCGCCATCGGCGGCGTGGGTGGGGGCGGGATCCTGGAGTCGGACCTCGTCGTGCAGCTCGAGGAGGCCCTCCGTCACGACCCGCAGGTCATCAACCTCTCGGCCGGGTGTCGCACCCGGCGCGACCGGCCCTCGATCCCGCTGCTGAAGTTCCACCGCTGGCACCTCGAGGGGAAGGACCGCGTGCTGGTCGCCGCCGCGGGCAACGACTCGTGGGCGGCTCCCTTCTGGCCGGCCGCCTTCGACTGGTGTGTCGGCGTCGGCTCGCTCGACCGCGACGGGCGCGTGTCGTCGTACTCCAACTTCGGCGTCTCCGCCGACGTCTACGCGCTGGGACGCAACCTGGTCAACGCGTTCCCCGACGGCACCTTCGAGTGCAACGAGACGCCGGACAAGGGAGACGTCCGGGTGTTCAGCACCGGACTCGCGCGATGGAGCGGTACGTCGTTCGCCGCGCCGGTCGTGGCCGGCCTGATCGCCCGCGAGATCAGCGAGAAGGGCCTGTCGGCACGCGACGCGGCCGACGCCGTGCTGATGCGCGCCAGGACCGACTCCGACCCGACGATCGGGCCCCACCTGGAGCTGCGCCAGCCCTACCCCCACCCCTGACCGGGGCGCCGGGTCAGAGCTCGATCCAGCGGCTGGTCGCCGACCGGGCGCCGTCGCGCACCGTGAAGCGGACCGAGCCGGTCGGTTCGGCGGCGAGGGCGAAGAACCCCACCTCGTCGAGACCGGTCGTCCAGCTCTGCCCGCCGGTCGTCTCGACCACCACCTCGACGGACCCGAGGTCACCGTCGAAGTCGAGCAGCTGTCCGCGCACCTGGCCCTCGTCGAGCTCCGCGTCGAGCGACCAGCCCTCGGCGGCGGTGAAGTAGAGGATCCGCGACGTCGCGAGCCCCCTCACCTGGGCGGCGGGCTCGTCGCGCGAGTCGCGCACCAGGGTGAGCATCTCCCACTCGGCGTCGAGGTCAGCGGCAGCGACGGCAGCGATCATCGTCGCGACGAGGCCGGGCGGCGGCGGGTCGTAGGTCATCCACATGTCACGCAGTTCCTCGAGGAGAGCGTCGTCCCCATCGGTCATCGCTCGCCTCCTCTCATCAGGGCGGTTCGGACCTTGGCCAGGCACCGGGCTCGGGTGGGCCCGATGCTCCCGACCGGCATGCCGAGGTCCTGGCTGATCGACTGGTAGTCGGGCCGGTCCATGAAGGCCACGACTCTCAGCAGCTTGCGACAGCGCTCGTCGACGGACGCCACGGCTCCCCACAGCCGGGACGCCTCGTCGTCGAGCACGGCGAGCGCCTCGGCCGACTCCGTGTCCGGGAGGGCGGCGTGCAGCGTCTCGTCCTGCACCGGGGTCGCACGTCTCGCGGCCCGGGCATGTGCGGCGGCGCCGCGCCTGGCTGAGGTGATCAGCCAGGACGCGACCGCCTGTGGGTCCTCGATGGTCCGGTGGAGGCGCACGAAGCCGACCCAGGTCGCCTGGATCACGTCCTCGGCGCTCTCCCTGTCGTGCCCGTAGGCCCGCACCACGTGCCAGAGCACCGGTGTCATCGCGGCAACCAGCTCGTCCACCGCCCTGGCGTCCCCCGAACGCCAGGCGATGAACGCCCCACTGGCCATGTCCCACGGTGACTGCTCGGACTGCCCCTCAGCCCTTCGGTCCTCTGACATGGTGACCATTGTCCCCATGTCTGCTCAGGTGCGCGCACACCCCGCGGTGATACGTCCTGCCGAGAACTTTTTTTGCCTGCGCCGCGCCTAGAACATCAGGGTGGCGAAGGTCGCCGTCTGCTCGAACCCGACCCGGGCGTAGGCGGCCCGCGCCGGGGCGTTCCACTCGTTGACGTAGAGCGAGACGACCGGCGCCGTGCCCGAGGAGATGATGTGGGAGACCACCGCGGCCATGCCGCTGGTCGCGAGGCCCTCGCCCCTGCGGTCGGGGCGGACCCACACCCCCTGCACCTGGGCGGCGTACGGCGTCACGCAGGCGACCTCGGCCTTGAAGACCACGCCGTGCTCGTCGAAGCTCGCCATCGACCAGCCGCGGCCGATGAGCTGCCGGATCCGCGCCCGGTAGAGGTCACCGCCGCCCGCGTCGTTCTCCGGCGAGACGCCGACCTCCTCGGTGTACATCGCCACGCACGCGGGGTAGAGCACGTCGAGGTCCTGCGGGGTGGTGAGCCGCACCCGGGGGTCGACGGCGATCGTCGGTAGCCGCTGCATCTCGAGGTGCGGCTGGTCCGGGCGGATCTCGCGGGGCGTGGTCCAGCGCGGCTCGATCAGCTCCCACAGCGCGGACACCACGTCGGCGAGCCCCACGATGGTGCCCACGGTGTTGCGCCGGCGCAGCGCGGCGTCGGCGAAGGCGCCCACGTCGGCCGGCGTGCACTGCACGGGGACGAGGTTGGCCCCGAGGTGGCAGCCGGCGACGAGCCGGTCGCCCTCGAAGCGTCCCCACACCTGTCCCCCGAGCCACCGCTCGTCGAGGTTGGTGAGCCGGGCGCGGTAGTCGGCGAAGACGTTGACCACGGGGTCCTGCTCCGCGAGCGCGATGAACGCGTCCCGGTCACCCGGGCCCAGCACGCGCACCTGCTCGCGGGTCCTCAGCATCTTCGTGAGCCTAGGGTGCGCCGGTCCCGCTGTCGCGTCGCGGTCGTCCTGCGATCAGCTGACGCTGACGCTGGCCTCGGCACCCTCGATCGGCTCCATGCCCTCGGCGATGCGCATGGCCTCCTCGATGAGGGTCTCCACGATCTGCGACTCGGGCACGGTCTTGATGACCTCGCCCTTGACGAAGATCTGTCCCTTGCCGTTGCCGGAGGCGACGCCGAGGTCCGCCTCGCGGGCCTCGCCCGGCCCGTTGACGACACAGCCCATGACGGCGACGCGCAGCGGCACCTCCAGGCCGTCGAGCCCGGCGGTGACCTCCTCGGCGAGCTTGTAGACGTCGACCTGGGCCCGCCCGCAGGACGGGCAGGAGACGATCTCGAGGCGACGCGGCTTGAGGTTGAGCGACTCCAGGATCTGCAGGCCGACCTTGACCTCCTCCACCGGCGGCGCCGACAGGGAGACCCGGATGGTGTCGCCGATGCCCTGCCCGAGCAGGTGGCCGAAGGCCACCGCGGACTTGATCGTGCCCTGGAACGCGGGGCCCGCCTCGGTGACACCGAGGTGCAGCGGCCAGTCGCCGGCCTCGGCGAGCAGCTCGTAGGCCCGGACCATCACGACCGGGTCGTTGTGCTTGACCGAGATCTTGAAGTCGTGGAAGTCGTGCTCCTCGAACAGGCTGGCCTCCCACACCGCGGACTCGACGAGCGCCTCGGGCGTGGCCTTGCCGTACTTGTCGAGGATGCGCTTGTCGAGTGAGCCGGCGTTGACGCCGATGCGGATCGACGTGCCGCGGTCCTTGGCGGCCCGCGCGATCTCCTTGACCTGGTCGTCGAACTTGCGGATATTGCCCGGGTTGACCCGCACGGCCGCGCAGCCCGCGTCGATGGCGGCGAACACGTACTTGGGTTGGAAGTGGATGTCGGCGATGACCGGGATCTGTGAGTGCTGCGCGATCTCGGGCAGGGCGTCGGCGTCGTCCTGGCTGGGGCACGCCACGCGCACGATGTCGCAGCCCGTGGCGGTGAGCTCGGCGATCTGCTGCAGGGTGGAGTTGACGTCGGAGGTCAGCGTCGTGGTCATCGACTGGACCGAGATCGGTGAGTCGCTGCCGACGCCCACCGAGCCCACCTTGATCTGGCGGGTCTTGCGGCGGGGGGCCAGGACGGGGGGCGGGAGGGCGGGCATGCCCAGGCCGACAGAGGTCATGCGCTCATCGTACGGGCCGGGCAGCAGGACACCGCTGCTCGGGCAAGCCTCCCGCGCACGCCCGGGCAGCGGCGCCCCTCGCAGGTTCCCACAGGTCGTGAGCGCTGTGCGGCGATCGCGCAGTGGTGGGAGCCGGGGCAGGCGGCGGGGTCAGCTCAGGCGCAGCGGTACGACGATGTCGGCGACGATGAGGACGACGCCCATCACCAGCATCGCGAGCCCCACCACGTAGGCCACCGGCAGGAGCTTGGCGACGTCGACGTGCCCGGGGTCGGGTCGGCCGAGGAGCCGGGCGAGGCCGCGCTTGAGGCCCTCGTAGAGGGCACCCGCGATGTGGCCACCGTCGAGCGGCAGCAGCGGCACGAAGTTGAACATGCCGATGAAGAAGTTGAAGCTCGCGATCAGGAAGAGCAGCGTGACGACCTTCTCGGTGAGCGGGAACGCCTCGCTGGAGGCGGCCTCGCCGGCGAACCGGCCACCGCCCACGATCGACACCGGGCTCTCGGGGTCGCGCTCCTGCAGCCCGACGACCGCGCGACCGACCTCGTAGACCTTCACCGGCAGCTGGCCGAGCGCCTGGACCGTCTCGACGGTCATCGTCTCCATCTGGGCCGCCGTGTAGAGCACGCCGCCGGTCTCGAACCGGGTCTCGGGCTGCACGCCGAGGAAGCCGACCTCCGTGAGGGTGCGGTCCTCGATTGACGTCTGGCGCAGCGTCACGGTCGTGTTGGTCGTCAGCGTCAGCTGCTCGTCGCCGCGCCGGACCTCGATGACGGCGTCGCCGTCGGCGTTGGCGCGGATCTGCGACTGGAAGCTGTCCCAGTCGCGGAACGGGGTGCCGTTGAAGCTGAGGATCTCGTCGCCGGGGCGGATGCCCGCCTCCTTGGCGGGGGTCGGCGGGTCGTCGGCGGTGCAGGCCCGGCCCTGGTCCTCGACGGGCACGACGCACTCGGGAACGGCCGCGACCACCGGCTCGACCACCTCGTCGCGCGGGTTGCCGTAGGTCGCGAAGAGCAGCGTGAAGAGCCCGAAGGCGATGGCGATGTTGACCATCGGCCCGCCCGCCATCACGATCACCTTCTTCCACCACGGGAGGCGGTAGAAGAGCCGGTCGGTGTCGTGCTGCTTGACGTACTCCCACTCCGCGGCGCGGGCGTCGGAGATCAGCTGGGTGAACATCCCCGTGTTGGAGCGGCGGACCTTGTGGACCGGCTCGCCGTCCTCGTCGTAGGTCGTCTCCTCGACGAGGTCCTCCGCACCCGGGGGCAGCATCCCGACGATCTTGACGTAGCCGCCGAGCGGGATCGCCTTGACGCCGTACTCGGTGTCGCCGATCTGCTTGCTCCACACCGTGGGGCCGAAGCCGATGAACCACTGCGGCACCTTGCAGCCGAACTTCTTGGCCGGCACCAGGTGCCCGAACTCGTGCAGCCCGATCGAGACGAGGATCGCGAGCACGAAGGCGACGACACCCAGGGTGTAGAGCAGGGCGGACATGTGCGTGAGGGTCCTTCTCGGTGGGGCGTCGGGTGGGAGGCGTCAGATGAGCGCCGCGGCCTCGGCTCGTGCCCAGTCGTCCGCGGCGAGGACGTCGTCGACGGTGAGGTGCTGATTCGATGGTACGTCGTGGCGGTCGAGGACGTGAGCAACCGTGGCAACGATGTCGGGGAACCGCAGCCGGCCCTCGTGGAAGGCGTCGACGGCGACCTCGTTGGCCGCGTTGTAGACCGCGGGTGCGGTGCCGCCCCGCTCCCCCGCGCTGCGGGCGAGGGTGACGGCGGGGAAGACCCCGTTGTCGAGGGGCTCGAAGCGCCAGTCGGCGGCCTTCGTCCAGTCGATCGGCGTCTCGGCGTCGGGCACCCGGTCGGGCCAACCCATCCCGAGCGAGATGGGGACCAGCATGGTCGGCAGGCCGAGCTGGGCCACCACGGCACCGTCGATGAACTCGACCATCGAGTGGATCAGCTGCTGCGGGTGGACGACGACGTCGATCCGGTCGAAGGGGATGTCGAAGAGCAGGTGCGCCTCGATCACCTCGAGACCCTTGTTGACGAGCGTCGCCGAGTTGGTGGTGATCACCCGGCCCATCGCGAAGTTGGGGTGGGCCAGCGCCTGCTCGGGGGTGACGTCGGCGAGCTCGCCTGCCGTGCGCCCACGGAACGGGCCGCCGGACGCGGTCAGGACGAGGCGTCGTACCTCCTCGGCGGAGCCGGCGCGCAGGCTCTGGGCGATGGCGCTGTGCTCGGAGTCGACCGGCACGATCTGACCCGGTCGCGCGCGCTCCTTGACCAGCGGGCCGCCGATGATGAGCGACTCCTTGTTGGCGAGCGCGAGGGTCGCTCCGGCGTCGAGCGCGGCGAGGGTGGGGCGGAGGCCCACCGCGCCGGTGATGCCGTTGAGGACCACGTCGCACGGGCGTCCGGCGGCCTCGGTGGACGCCTCCTCCCCCAGCCCGGAGAACGCGGGCGAGAACTCGGCGACCTGTGCCTCGAAGAGGTCGGGGTTCGAACCCCCGGCCGTCAGGCCCACCACGCGGAACCGGTCCGGGTGGGCACGCACGAGGTCGAGCGCCTGGGTGCCGATGGACCCGGTCGAGCCGAGGATCACGATGTCGCGCGCAGTCACCCCCGCAGTTTGTCAGGATGGGCCCCGTGGACCGGGACGGGGCGGACTGGCGGGCGCTGGCGCACGCCGAGCAGCTGCTCGACCTGCGCCGCGACACCGAGGCCGAGCAGCGCTTCCGCGACGTGCTGGCCGGCGACCCGCAGTGCGTGCCGGCACTCCTCGGCCTGGGCCGCGCGCTGAACCGTCAGGACCGGCACGACGAGGCAGAGGCCGCGGTCCGCAGCGCGCTCGCCCTCGACCAGGAGAACGCCAGCGCACACCAGGTGCTCGTCGACGTCCTCTGCGACCGCCGCGACGGGCCGGCCGCCGTCGCGGCGGCCGAGCGCGCCCGCGCCCTGGCCCCGCACGACTTCACCTCCCACTACCAGCACGCCCGGGCCCTGCTGTGCCTGAGGCGGCCGCGGGTCCGCGACGCGTACGAGTCGGCGCTCCGGGCCGTCGACCTCGCGCCGCACAGCCCCGACGCGCACAACCTCGTCGGCCTGTGCCTGGACGGGCTGGGCCACCACGACCAGGCGCAGACGGCCTTCCGCAACGCGCTCGCCATCGACCCCGTCCACACGCTCGCGCAGAACAACCTCGCCGCCACCGAGATGGACCGCGGCCGGCTCGGGCGGGCGGCCGGGATGCTGCGCTCGGCGGTCGGCAACGACCCCCAGGAGAAGCGGCTGCACGACAACCTCGACACGGTGCTGCTCCTGCTTGGACGCCGCGTCCTCTGGTCCCTCCTCGGGGCCGCCCTGGTCCTCGTGATCATGCTCGCGACCGGGGCGCCGTGGTGGGCGCGCGCCCTCGCCGGTGCGGCGTACGTCGCGGTGCTGGTGCTGCTCGTCCAGCGGGTCCGGGCCCAGCTGCCGAGCGGCGTGCGCCGATGGGGCCGCGGGATCTGGGGACGCACCCGGTGGACCGGTCGTTACCTGGTGGCGCTCGTGCTGTTCCTCTCCGTCGGGGTGCTGCTGCTGGCGTTCGCGCCGTCCGCCGTGGCCACGGGAGCAGGCGTCGCGATCGCGGCCTCGCTGCAGGTGCTCGGCTTCGTCTGCATCCTCGGCTGGCTGGGCTACGGCGTGGTCAACCTCGTGCGCGGCCGCTGACCTCCCGCCTAGGGTGGCGCCGTGGACGAGCGCCTGATCGAGAGCCTGGTGGCCGCCGTGCGCGCCGCCCCCGACGACCTGCCGCTGCGGCTGCACCTGGCCGGCCTGCTGGTGGAGGCCGACCGCGGTGGTGAGGCGGTCGAGCACGTCGCGACCGCGCTGGCCAAGGACCCGACCTCCGCTCAGGCCCGCGAGCTGATGGCGCGGGCGATGGGCGGCCCGGCCGGCGACACGGCCGGCGACACGGCCGGCGACACGGGCGGTGGCACGCCCGGCGACACGCCCGAGGACCCGACGAGTGACCCGACCGGCGGGTCCACGGACCCGACCGACGCAGCGCCGCGGGCTGACACCACGGCCTTCGACTGGCACGCCGCCGAGTCCGACCTCGGTGAGGCGGTCGGCCCGATGTTCGTCGACGGCTCGACCGAGGACCCCGGCCCGGCGGCGTACGACGTCGAGGCGGCGGGCGTGCGCCTCGCCGACGTGGGCGGGCTCACCGAGGTCAAGAAGCGTCTGGAGGCGAGCTTCCTCGCCCCGCTGCGCAACCCCGAGCTGCGCGCGCTCTACGGCAAGTCGCTGCGCGGTGGGCTGCTGCTCTACGGACCGCCCGGCTGCGGCAAGACGTTCCTCGCCAAGGCGGTCGCCGGCGAGCTGGGCGCGTCCTTCCTGCACGTGTCGCTGGCCGACGTGCTCGACATGTACATCGGGCAGAGCGAGCGCAACGTCAAGGAGCTGTTCGAGGTCGCCCGCACCTCCGCGCCGTGCGTGCTGTTCCTCGACGAGCTCGATGCCATCGGCGGCAAGCGCTCCCTCAACCGCAGCTCCGGCGCGCGCACGACCGTCAACCAGCTGCTGACCGAGCTCGACGGCGTGGGGTCGGACAACGAGGGCGTCTTCGTGCTGGCGGCCACCAACCACCCGTGGGACGTGGACCCCGCGCTGCGTCGTCCGGGCCGGCTCGACCGCACGCTGCTCGTGCTGCCCCCCGACCGCGAGGCGCGCGAGGCGGTCCTGCGCACCCACCTGCGCGACCGACCCGTCGAGCGCATCGACACCAAGCGGCTGGCCAAGGCGACGGAGGGCTTCAGCGGCGCCGACCTGGCGCACCTGTGCGAGTCGGCGTCGGAGATCGCGCTGATGGACTCGGTGGGCACGGGCAAGGTGCGGATGATCGGGATGGCCGACTTCGACCAGGCGCTGTCGGAGGTCCGGCCCTCGATCGGCCCCTGGGTGGAGACCGCGCGCAACGTCGCGCTCTACGCCAACGCCTCCGGCGAGTACGACGACCTGGCGAAGTGGCTGCGCAAGCGGCGCTGAGGACCACCGGGACGATGGAAGCCGACGACCTCGTCGAGCGCGCCCGGGCGCTGCTCGAGCTCGGCCGACCGGTCGAGGCCGAGCAGGCTGCGGGCGAGGCGCTGGCCGACGACCCCGTGTCGGCAGGCGCGCTCGTGGTGCTCGCGAGGGCCTTGACCGAGCAGCGCCGCCACGACGAGGCCGTCGAGGCGGCGCAGGCCGCCGTGGCGGCGGACCCCGAGGACGGCGACGTCCACGTCGCGCTGGCGTGGGCGCTGGTCGGCGACGACCGCGCCGAGGAGGCGGTGACGGCCGCAGGGGCGGCCGTCGACCTCGAGCCGCACGCGTGGGCGACGCACCACGCCCTGGGCTGGTCGCTGCTGCAGACCGCCCCGCCACGGCACGAGGAGGCGCGCGACGCCGCCGGCCGCGCGCTGGAGCTGGAGCCGGGAGCCACGCCGGCCCACAGCGTCCTCGGGCTGGCACTCACCGGTCTCGGGAGACGGCGCGAGGGGCGCCGGGTCATGCGGGAGGGGCTCCGCATCAACCCCCACGACCCCTACCTCCACAACAACCTCGCCAAGATCGACCTCGACCGCGGCCTGCGCGTGGGACGCACCGGGCGGCACCTGACGGCCGCCGCGGGCGCCATCCCGCAGGAGCCGGTGGTGCACCGCAACCTCGACACCCTCGTCCTGCGCTTCGGGGTCCGGCTGGTGTGGCCGACCCTGCTGGCGCTGTTCGTGCTGCGCGTCCAGCTGGCCCTCGACGCGCCGTGGTGGGCGCGGGTCACGACCGGGCTGGGCTTCCTGGCGGTGCTCGGGCTGCTGGTCGCGTGGTTCGCCGCCCAGGTGCCGCGCGGCTTGCGGCACTGGGCGCACGGGCTGCCGGGCCGCCTGAGCGTGCCGTTGCGGCTCCTCGCGGCGGTGCTCCTCGCCTTCGGTGCGTGCGTGCTGGTCACTGCGTTCGCGCCGCCCGCCCTGGCCTCCGTGACCGAGCAGGCGGCCGGCCTGGCCCTGCGGCTCGTGCTCGTGCTCGCCGTGGTCCTCGTCGTCGTACGCCTCGCGGAGCGGCGCCGGTCGGGCTAGCCCTGCGGCGTGGCGAACGACCAGAACCGCAGCCCGCCGACCTCCACCAGCGCGGCCCCGTCGGGCACGGGCACGGTGTGGTCGTCCGACGTGCCGAGCGCGTCGAGCACCGTGAGCGTGTCGGCGCCGTGGCGGGACAGCACCGCGTCGCCGGGCACGTCGACGCACCCGGCCGGGTCGGTGCGGCCGGCGCGCATCGCCACGTCCCACGGCAGGTCGTCGTCGTCGACGGCGAACGCGACGCCGTCCGGGCCGCCGCGGACGACGACCTTGCCGGTCGCGCCCGCCGAGTCGTCGTGCTGGACCACGGCGCCGACGCGTGCGGCTGCGAGGACGGCGACGACGCCGGTGCCGTGCGGCACGGCCCCGAGGGCGACCTGGTCACCCACCTCGACGCCGAAGGCGCGCAGCACCCCGGCGCACGCGGCGACCTCGGTGAGCAGCCACGCGAACGTGCGCGCGGTGCCGTCGAGGTGCGCCGCGACGTCGTCGGCGCGGCCGCGCACGACGTGGATGTCGAGGGCGTTGTAGCAGGCGTTGAGGGTGCCGGGATCGCCGTCGGTCGGCGCCCGGAACCAGGTCACGTCCGTGAGGTCGCTGGTCATGGTCAGTCCAGCCCGTTGTCAACCGTGGCGGCCGGCTTCGCCGGCGTGCGGAGCCAGACGTCGAAGAAGGCGCCCAGGTCCTGCCCGCTCACGCGGGCAGCGAGCTCCTCGAGCTCCGCGGTCGAGCCGTTGCCGCCGCGCTGCTCACGGATCCAGGTGCGCACGACCTGCCAGAACACCTCGTCGCCGACGCGGTTGCGCAGGGCCTGCAGCGCCATGGCGCCCCGGCCGTAGACCGCGCCGTCGAACACCTTGGCCGCGCCCGGGTCACCCACCACCACCTGCCAGAAGGCCGAGGACGCGTCGACGTTGGCGTAGTAGCTGCGCATGATGGCGTCGGCCGAGCGGCCGCCGTGCGTCTCCGTCCAGCGCCACTCCATGAAGGTGGCGAAGCCCTCGTTGAGCCAGATGTCGGACCAGCGCTCGACCGCGATGTCGTCACCGAACCACTGGTGGGCGAGCTCGTGGACGACGAGGCTGGTCGCGCTCGCGCCGACCGCGGGGTAGGTGGGGCGGGTCTGGTTCTCCAGGGCGAACCCCGGGTCGAGGCCGGTGGTGATGCCGCCGACCACCGAGAACGGGTAGTCACCGAGGTCCTTCTCCAGCCCGGCGACGACCTTCGGGGTCTTCCTCATCAGCCGCATGCTGGCCGCCTGGTCGCCCTTGCTCAGCCGCTCGGAGACCGCGACGAGCCACGGCAGCCCGCGGTGCCGGCCCTTCTCGATCGCGAAGTCGCCGGCTGCGAAGAAGGCGAGGTAGGGCACCATCGGCTCGTCGGCGCTCCAGTGCCACTGGGTCGACCGCCTGCCGACCTCGCGGCCGCGCAGCTTGCCGTTGGAGACGACCTCGCGACCGTTGGGCACCCGGATCTTCACGTCGACGAGGGCCTTGTCGAGCGGGTGGTCGTTGGCGGGGAACCACCACGGCGCCATGTGCGGCTCGTTCATCGTGATGACCTCGTGCTTGCTGGCCAGCCAGTTGCGCTCGCCCGCATAGGAGTGGCGCGCCGGGCGATCGGCGTACGTCACCACGACGGTGTGCCTGCTGCCCGCAGCGAGCGCGCGGGCCGGGGTGATGCGCAGCTCGTGTCCCCCGTCGGTCTTCGTGAAGCGCGCCTTCTCGCCGTCGACGCTGACCCGCGAGACGTCGAGCAGGAAGTCGAGGGAGAAGCTGGCCAGGTCCTGGGTCGCGGTCAGCTCGATCGTCGTGCGGCCGCTGAGCCGCTTGGTGTCGAGGGCGTAGCGGTTGGCGATCCTGTAGGAGGCGACGTCGATGCCGCCGTTGCCGTCGAGCGGCCAGTAGGGGTCGCCGATGCCGGACGCGCCGTCGACGGCAGCGGCCGGGGCCTCCGCGGTCGCCGTCGTGGACCCGACGCCGACCGTGAGCCCGGCGGCCAGCGCCGTCGCGAGGGCGGCGGACAGGGCGGCGGACAGGACGGTGCGGGTGGGTCGGGGCATCCAGCGCGTGGTCACCGTCCGAACCTAGCGCGGTTAATTGCGTTGCGCTGTCGTGTCGGGCACCGCGACGATGGGGTCGGCGCCCGCCGCGTGCGTGCGCCCACCGTGCCGACAGGGCCGGTGCCCGTGAGACGAGAGGAGCCGTGACATGTCCATCGCTGTCCTCGGCCTGCCCGCCGACCACCTCTCGCACACACGGAGCACCTACCTTGTCCCACCCCTCATTCCCACGAGCACTGCCGGAGGACTTCTTCCGGCCTGACGACCGTTCGCCCCTCGAGGGCATCGACGAGTCGTTCGTCTTCACCTACGACACCTACGCCGACGAGCTCGGCGAGGGTCAACGCTGGTCCCGCTGGGAGGATCTCGAGGCCCTGATGAAGGGACCCGAGCCACGCCCCGACTGGGTCGTGACCTCGAGCGGCGCCATCGACACCGAGCTCGGCGTCCTCAAGACCGGCAAGGAGGCGGACGTCTTCCTCGTCGAGCGCGAGGACCCGCACCGGCCCGACGAGGCGGTCGTGATGGCCGCCAAGCGCTACCGCGACACCGACCACCGCACCTTCCATCGCGCCGCCTCCTACACCGAGGGTCGCTCGATGAAGCGCTCCCGCGACAACCGCGCCCTCAAGCGCAAGTCCACGTGGGGCAAGCAGGTCGCGGCGGGCGAGTGGGCCGTCTCGGAGTGGAACGCGCTGCGTCGCTGCTGGGAGCTCGGCCTGCCGGTCCCCTACCCGGTGCAGATCGACGAGACCGAGATCCTCATGGAGTGGATCACCGTGACCGTCGACGGGGACACCGAGACCGCCCCGCGCGTGGCACAGGTCCGCCCGGAGCACTCGGTCGTCGAGGGGTTCTACGACCAGCTGCGCGACGCGCTGACCACGCTCGTCCAGGCAGGGCTTGTGCACGGCGACCTCTCGCCCTACAACACCCTGGCGGCGGGCGACCGGCTTGTCATCATCGACCTCCCCCAGATGGTGGACCTCGTCGGCAACCCGCGCGGCATGGACTTCCTGCTGCGCGACTGCGCCAACATGTGCGCCTGGTTCCGCTCGCGAGGGCTCGAGGTGGACGAGCAGGAGCTGTTCGGGGAGCTGATGGCCCACGCCTTCTGAGGTGGGCCCGGCGCTCACCGGTCGCGGGAGCGCAGCACCTCGACGCCGGGGCCCGCGAGGTCGTCGTACGCCGCCGGGCGGCCGGCGATGCCGAGGGCGAGCGCCTCGGCCGGGCCCCGCACGAGGTCACCCGCGCCCCGCGACCAGTCGAGGTCGGTCGCCTCGAGGCGGAGCCCTGCGGTGCGACCCCTGCCGACGAAGCCGCGCTCGGCCGGCCCGGTGAGGAGGAAGTCGAGCACCGGTCGCCAGTCCTCGGGCGGCGGGCCGGTGTCCAGGCCGAGCGGCCGCGCCGCGTCACGCAGGTGGATGGCCGTGTCGACCATCGGCCCGTGAGGACCGACCACCGGCGCCTTCAACCGCTCGCCGGCCCGGTCCCGGAGCGCCGCCACGAGCTCGGACGTCGGTCGCCGGGCCTCCTCGCGCGTGGTGACGTCGACCATGCGCTCCAGGTCGCCGCGGAACCGGATGACCGTGCCGGCGAGCGACCACAGCTTGAACCCGCCCTCCGGTGGCACCATGTGGGCGCACACCTCGCGCACCGTCCAGCCCGCGCACAGGCTCGGGGTTGCCCACTGCTCGTCGGTCAGGCCGGCGAACATCTCGGCGGCGAGGAGGCGGTTGCGGGTCGCCAGTGCGTACACCTCGTCGTGGTCCGAGCCCATGCCGCCACCTTGGCACGGCAGAGACGGGTGCCACCACCGCGGGGCCGGTCGCGGGTCCCTCGCAGGAGCAGGGCCCTAGGTTGGGGCGCGTGAAGCACTCCCACGGACGCGTCGTCGACGTCACGACCCTGCCCGACCTCGACCGGCGGCTGGCGGCCGGCGCGCAGTCCCTCGCCGGGTGGCGCGTGGTCGGGCTCGACCTGACCGCCCGGGGGGCGGCGCTGCTGCAGCGGTCGCTGGGCCAGGCGCTGTTCCTGGGGTGCGAGTTCGCCGACGGGGACGACGACGCCGTACGCCGGGCCGGTGCGATCGTGCTGCACGACATCCCCGGCATCCCGGTCGACCCCTACCGGCCCACGCTCTACGCCCCCGGCGACCTCTACGACGCGCCGCGCTACGACGACACCCTCGACGCGCGCAGCTATGCCTGGTCGCGGCACGGCAACAGCCCCGAGGACACCCTGGCGATGGCGCTGCACGACCACCACGTCGATGCGGCGCTGGCGGCATGGGTGGCCGACCGCGACGTCGTCGGCGTCATGGGCGGGCACGCCCTCGAGCGCGGCAGCACGGCCTACGCCGAGGCCGCCGCTCTGGGCCACGCGCTCGGCGACCACCTGACGGTGGCCACGGGGGGCGGCCCGGGGGCGATGGAGGCGGCCAACCTGGGCGCGTTCGTGCCGGACGGCCTCGACGACGCGCTGGCCCGCCTCGCGAAGGTCCCGTCGTTCCAGCCCGACGTGGGCGCGTGGGCGGGGGCCGCCCTCGACGTCGTCAGGGCCACCAACCGGGGCCGGCAGTCCCTCGGCATCCCGACGTGGCACTACGGCCACGAGCCGCCCAACGTGTTCGCCTCGTCGATCGCGAAGTTCTTCGCCAACGCCCCACGCGAGGCGCTGCTGCTCGAGGTGTGCACGGCGGGCATCGTGTTCCTGCCGGGCGCCGGCGGCACCGTCCAGGAGGTCTTCCAGGACGCCTGCGAGAACTACTACGCAGCCCGGACCGCGGTCGCGCCGATGGTGCTGCTCGGTCGCCGCTATTGGACCGAGGAGCTGCCGGTGTGGCCCCTGCTGCAGGCCCTGGCCGCCGGGCGGACGATGGAGCCGCACGTCCACCTCGTCGACACCGTCGAGGAGGCGGTGGAGGTCGTGCGCGCGACGCTCAGCCGGCGCGACGACGCGTGACGACCGGCCCGCTCACCTCGCGGTAGTGGTCCACCAGCAGGTCGTTGACCGCCTGCCACGTGCGCCCCTGCACGCTCTGCCGGGCGGCGAGCGCCATCCGGCGCCGGAGCACCGGCTGGGCGGCGAGACGCGCGACGTGGGCCGCCAGCTCCTCCGCGTCCCCCGGCTCGTAGAGGTGGCCCGCCACGGTGTCGTCGACGACGTCGATCGGTCCGCCCGAGCGCGGCGCGACCACCGGCACCCCGCTGGCCAGGGCCTCCTGGGCGGACTGGCAGTAGGTCTCGTGCCGACCGGTGTGCACGAAGACGTCCAGGGTGGCGTGGGCCCGGGCGAGCTCGTCGCCGTGCAGCACGCCGAGGAACGCCGCGCCCGGCAGCAGGGATCGGAGCCGGGCCTCCTCGGGTCCGCCACCGACCAGCACCAGCCTGACGCCGGGGAGCTGGTCGACGTGGGCGAGGAGCTCGAGCTCCTTCTCGGCGGCCAGCCGGCCGACGTAGCCGACGAGCACCTCCCCGTCGGGCGCGAGGTCGGCGTGCAGCGCGGGGTCCCGCTTCGCCGGCTCGAAGAGCACCTGGTCCACCCCGCGCGGCCAGCGGGACACGTCGTCGATGCCGAGCCTGGCCAGCTGGGCGACGCTGGCCGTCGACGGGGCGAGCGTCCGGTCGACGCCGAGGTGGATCCGGCGGGTCAGCGCCTCCATCGCCCGCGCGCCTCCCGGCACGCCGTACCGCTCGGCGAACCCGACCAGGTCGGTCTGGTAGATCGCGACCGTGGGGATGCCGAGCGACCGGGCCGCCCGCGCCGCCTGGAGGCCGAGGGTGGCCGGTGAGGCGACGTGCACGACGTCGGGCGCGAACCGCTGCATCACCGCCCGCAGCCGGCGGGTGGTGTCCCAGCCGATGCGGAAGTCGGCGTAGAACGGCAGGTCGGCGCCGCGCGCGAGCGTGACCGGGAAGCCGGCGTAGGTGCTCGGGCCGGTCGGGGCGACCAGCTCTGCCTCGTGCCCCTCCGCCGCCAGGTGCTCCAGGACGCGGCGCACGGAGTTGGTGACTCCGTTGACCTGGGGCATGAAGGACTCGGTGACCACCAGCACGCGGAGCCGTCCCCCGCCCGCGAGCGTCGGCCGGTCGGCTGCGAGGGGGACGACGGTGGCCGGGACGGTGCGGCTGCGACGCCGCCTCTCGAGCAGGTCCATGCCCCGGACGCTAGGGAGACCCGGGCAACGGACGCCCCGGCCCGGACGGACGACACGTGAACGGACCGCGACGTCTCGGCCGTCGACTGTGCACCCGAGACTCACGCTTCGCTGTGGAGATCGCGGGTGCAAAGAGGGGTGGTCACCGGATATCCGGTGACCGCCCGACGCTCAGCGACCGCCGCCCGGCTACTCCTTGGCGGCGAGCTGGCCGCAGGCGCCGTCGATCTCCCGGCCGCGGGTGTCGCGGACGGTCGTCGGGATGCCCTTGGCCTCGAGCCGGCGGACGAACTCGCGCTCGTCGGCCGGGTCGGAGGCGGTCCACTTCGACCCCTCGATCGGGTTGAGCGGGATCAGGTTGACGTGCACCCAGCCCCAGTCGCCGTAGGAGTTGAGCACGTCGGCGAGCAGGTCGGCGCGGTGCGCCTGGTCGTTGATGCCGCGCATCATGGCGTACTCGATGGAGACGCGACGCTTGGTGACGCGCGCGTAGTTCCACGCGGCCTCGACGGTCTCGGCGACCGAGAAGCGGGTGTTGATCGGGACCAGCTCGTTGCGCAGCTCGTCGTCGGGCGCGTGCAGGCTCAGCGCGAGCGTGACCGGGATGCCCTCTTCGGTGAGCTGGTTGATGCGCGGGACGAGGCCGACGGTGGAGACGGTGACGCCGCGGGCGCTCATCCCGAGACCGGCCGGCGACGGGTCGGTGAGGCGGCGTACGGCACCGATGACGGCCTTGTAGTTGGCGAGCGGCTCGCCCATGCCCATGAAGACGACGTTGGACACGCGGCCCGGGCCGCCGGGCACCTCGCCGCGGGCCAGCGAGCGGGCGCCCGCGACGACCTGCTCGACGATCTCCGCGGTCGACATGTTGCGCTGCAGGCCACCCATGCCGGTGGCGCAGAACGGGCACGCCATGCCGCACCCAGCCTGGCTGGAGACGCAGATGGTGGCGCGGTCGGGGTAGCGCATGAGCACCGACTCGACGAGCGCGCCGTCGAAGAGCTTCCACAGCGTCTTGCGCGTGGTGCCGCGGTCGGCCTCCATCGTGCGCAGCGGCGTCATCAGGTCGGGCAGCAGGGCGGAGACGAGGTCGTCGCGCTGCCCGGCGGGCAGGTCCGTCATCTCGGCGGGGTCGTCGGCGAGCCGGGTGAAGTAGTGGTTGCTGAGCTGCTTGGCGCGGAAGCCCGGCAGGCCCATCTCCTCGAGCAGCGCCTTGCGGCCGGCCTCGTCGAGGTCGGCGAGGTGGCGCGGCGGCTTCCTGCGGCCACGCGGCTCGTCCATCACGAGGGGGAGCGTCTTGATCGGCTGGTCACTGGGCTCGGACATCGGCTCGATCATCCCATCCCCGCGGGTGCCGGGACGATTCAGCGGCTCAGGAGTCGACCATGAAGTAGAGAACCAGCGACGCGACACCGCCGACGACGAGGGCGGTGACGACCATGCCGACGAACATGAACTGTGCGAACCGCCGGGTCTTGCGCGCCACCAGCAGCCCGATCGGCAGGGCCAGCGCGAGGAGCACGAACGGGAAGAGGCGCTCGGCCGCCTCGTGGTCGAACAGCAGGCGCAGCACGCCGGCGAAGGCGCCGGGGAGAGCGGTGACGAAGAGCATCCCGGCGAAGAAGCCGGTGATGCCGGCGAACGTCGGGTGGCTGTGGTGCCACCACTCGAAGTGCCGGTCCTGCGACTCCTCGAGGTGCCTCTCGTCCGTCTCCACGGGGCCAGCCTAGGCGCTCGCGACGGACGGACGACGGCGCCCACGCCCCGTGGCCGGATTTCCCGGTAGGCCGGAGCGGCTCACACGTCGACGGTGATCAGGTCCGGCATGGCCAGCGCGGCCCAGCGGTCGAGGTCGGGCGGCTGACCGGTCAGGTCGGCGACCACCAGGGTCCACGCCGTGCCGTGACCCACCAGGACCACGTCGTCGTCACCGTGCACCTCCAGCACCCGGCGGACGGCGGGGACGACCCGGTCGCGGCACGCCGCCAGCGGCTCCCACCCGTCGACGGCCGGCTCGTCCGGTCGGTCGAAGGCCCGCCGGACCGCCGCGGGGAAGTCCTCGATCCACTCCCCCGTCCGCTCGTGCTCACGCAGGTCCGGGAGCACGCCCACCTGGGCGTCGGTCAGCAGCTGTGCCGTCTGGACCGCCTTGGGCTCCGGGGAGGTGAACCACGCGGCGCGCGCGGGCAGCCGCCCGGAGGACCGCAGCGCCCACACGGCGTCGTACCCCGCCGGGTCGAGGTCCCACTCGGCGGCGGGCGTGCCCGGGGCTTGGGCGGAGGGTCCGTGCCGGACCAGGTGCAGGGTCATGGGGTCAGGAACTCCTCGGCTCCTCGCAGGCGGGTGGTCAGCACCCGGCGCGCCAGCGAGGAGTCCAGGCGTACGTCGACGGGGCCGGGGTCGGGGAGGTCCGCGCGGCGCCCACCGCGCAGCGCGTCGGGGTCGAGACCGTCGCGGCGGACGACGAGGCGGCCGAGCTCGAGACGGCTGGTGGCGTCGGCGCCGCCGAGGTGGAGCACCCCGCGGACGTCGTTGCCGGCGAGCTCGACGAGAGCGGCCGCGAGGTCCGCGACGTGGACCGGGCAGCGGCGCTCGTCCTCGAACAGCGCGCCGTCGCCGCCGAGGGCCAGCGTGCGGAACAGCCGCTCGTGCTTGGACTCCCCGTCGCCCAGGATCAGCGAGGTCCGCGCGACCGCGACGTCCGCGCCGGATCCCAGGGCGGCGCGCTCCGCCTCCACCTTCGCCTCTCCGTAGGCGGACACCGGGTCGGGCCGGGCCGTCTCGTCGTAGGGCTCGGGCCGACCACCGAAGACGACGTCAGAGGAGACCAGCACGAGCCGCGCGCCCACCCGTGCGGCCGCCTGCGCGACGTGGGCGGCGCCGGTGGCGGTGACGTCGCGGTCGGACTGGACGTAGGCCGTGTGGACGACCGCGTCGGGCGCGACGTCGTCGAGGAGGCGCTCCACCGCGGCGCGGTCGCGGACGTCGCAGTCGGCCGAGCCGACCGCCACCACGTCGTGGGCCGAGGCCGCGGCCACGACGTGACGACCGAGGTAGCCGGTGCGACCGCCCGTGACGAGGAGCCGCATCAAGGGACCAGCCGCATCAGGAGACGAGCCGCGTCAGAAGACGAGGTAGTAGAGGACCAGCCAGATCGGGGCGACCGTGGCCAGCAGCGAGTCGAGACGGTCCATCAGGCCGCCGTGACCGGGGATGACCTGGCTCATGTCCTTGATGCCGAGGTCACGCTTGATGACCGACTCGCACAGGTCGCCCAGGGTCGCCATGACCGCGGCGATGACGCCGAGGATGACGCCGACCCACCAGTCGCCGCCGAGGAACGACGTCACCAGCCAGACGCCGACGGCGATGGTGGCCACCATGGAACCGGCGAACCCCTCCCACGACTTCTTGGGCGAGATCACCCGTGCCATCGGGTGCTTGCCGAACAGCACGCCGGCGACGTAGCCGCCGGTGTCGGAGGCGACGGTGATCGCGATGAAGGTGATGACGCCCCGCACGCCGGGGTCGTCGAGGTCGAGGCCGAACGCCGGGGCGGTGCCGCCCTCACCCAGCAGCAGGGCGACGAACGACGCCAGGAACGGCACGTAGACGAGGGTGAAGACCGACGCGGTGGCGTTCTTGACGTAGCCGTCGACGCCGCGCCGCAGCAGCCACAGCATGAGGACGAGCGCGGTGACGGCGGTCGCGGTGACCAGCGCCGGCGCCCCCCAGACGTAGGCCACGACGACCATCACGACGCCGCCGAGCATCAGCGGCTGCTCGGGGATGTCGACGCCCTTGGCGGAGAGCCCCCGGTGCAGCTCCCAGACCGCGATCACGACCGCGACCGCCACGATGCCCATGAACGCGGGCTTCCAGAACAGCAGCGACAGCAGGATGGCCGCGACCAGGACGACCGCCGAGATGACGGCGGCGCGGAGGTCTCGACCGGCGCGACCGTGGTCCTTCGGCGCCTTGGGTTGTGGGGCCGGCGCCGCCGGTGGGTCAGGTGTGGTCATCGACGGGGTGGCTCAGACCTCGAGCAGCTCGGCTTCCTTGTGCTTGAGGAGCTCGTCGATCTTGTCGGTGTGGGTCTTGGTCATGGCGTCGAGGCGCTTCTCCGCGCCCGTGACGTCGTCCTTGCCGACCTCGCCGTCCTTCTCGAGCTTCTCGAGGCCCTGCTTGGCGGTGCGGCGCACGTTGCGCACCGAGACGCGGCCGTCCTCGGCCTTGGACCGGGCGAGCTTGATGTACTCCTTGCGGCGCTCCTCGGTCAGCTCGGGGAAGACGCAGCGCAGCACCTTGCCGTCGTTGGCCGGGTTGACCCCGAGGTCGGAGTCGCGGATGGCGCGCTCGATGTTGCCCATCGCGCCGATGTCGAACGGCTGGATGAGGATGGTGCGCGCGTCCTGGGAGGTGAAGCTCGCGAGCTGCTGCAGCGGGGTCTGCGTGCCGTAGTAGTCGGCCGTGATCTTGGCGAACATCGCCGGGTTGGCGCGGCCGGCCCGGATGGCGGCGAACTCCTCGCGCGTCGCCTCGACCGACTTGCCCATCTTGGCGTCGGCATCGTTCATGACGTCGTTGATCACGGTTGCTCTCTCTCCTCGTACGTCGTGGTGCGGGTGTCGCAGGCGGGTGGGGCCTGGCTCAGGCCGTGCTGCTCACCAGCGTGCCAATCTTCTCACCCCGCACCGCGCGCCCGATCGTGCCCGGGGTGGAGAGGTTGAAGAAGACGATGTCCATCTTGTTGTCGCGCGCCATGGCGATACCGGTGGCGTCGGCGACCTTGAGGTCGCGCGCGAGGTACTCGTCATAGCTGAGTTGGTCGAACTTCACCGCGTCGGGGTTCGTCTTGGGGTCGGAGTCGTAGACGCCGTCGACGCCCTGCTTGCCCATCAGGATCACCTCGCAGCGCGTCTCCAGCGCACGCTGGGCGGCCACGGTGTCGGTGGAGAAGAACGGCATGCCGGCCCCGGCGCCGAAGATCACGACGCGGCCCTTCTCCATGTGGCGGATCGCGCGGCGCGGGATGTAGGGCTCGGCGACCTGACCCATGGTGATGGCGGTCTGCACCCGCGTCTCCACGCCGTGCTTCTCGATGAGGTCCTGCAGCGCGAGGCAGTTCATCACGGTGCCGAGCATGCCCATGTAGTCGGCACGCGCTCGTTCCATGCCGAGCTGCTGGAGCTCGGCGCCGCGGAAGAAGTTGCCACCGCCCACGACGATCGCGATCTGCACGCCCGACTTGGCGACCTCGGCCACCTCACCGGCGAGCGCGTTGATCACGTCGAGGTCCAACCCCACCTCGCCTCCACCGAAGACTTCACCAGAGAGCTTGAGCAGGACTCGGTTGTAGGCCACGTGCATCCCTTCACAGCCAGACGGGGCGGGTCATGCGAAACCTACCGGACCGGACGGGGGCCGACGAACCCACGGACGCCCCACCCGCCTCGTGGTGCCCGGGAGAACCGTGGCGCGGCGGCGCGGGTCGTCGTACGAGCGGTGGCTGAGCCACCTTCCCGGCGCCCAGGAGGTGGCTGGCGCACCGCTCGACCCGGGCATGCGACGAGGGGCCGTACGCCGGTGGCGTACGACCCCTCGTCGGTGATCGGGTGAGGCGTGGCTCAGGCGCCGACCTCGAAGCGGGCGAACCGCTTCACGGTGGTGCCGGCCTCGTCCAGGACGGCCTTGACCGACTTCTTGGACTCGGTGACCGACTCCTGCTCGAGCAGGACGATCTCCTTGAAGAACCCACCGAGACGACCCTCGACGATCTTGGCGATCGCCTGCTCGGGCTTGCCCTCCTCGCGGGTCTTCTGCTCGGCGATGGAGCGCTCGGACTCGACGATCTCGGCCGGGACCTCGTCGCGGGTGAGGTACTGGGCCTTCATCGCAGCGATCTGCATCGCGGCGGCGCGGGCGGCAGCCTCGTCACCCTCGAACTCCACGAGCACGCCGACGGCGGGCGGGAGGTCGGCGGCACGCTTGTGCATGTAGGTGACCGTGGTGCCCTCGAAGTAGGCGACATCGCCCAGCTCGATCTTCTCGCCGATGGTGATGGCCAGGTCCTCGACGACCTCGCCGACGGTCTTGCCGTCGAGCTCGGCGGCCTTGAGGGCCTCGGTGTCGGCGGCCTTGACGGAGTCGGCGACGTCGGCGATCTGCTGCGCCTTGGCGATGAACTCCTCGTTCTTGGCGACGAAGTCGGTCTCGCTCTTGAGCTCGACCAGGGCGTTGCCGGAGGTGGCGACGAGGCCTGCGGCGGTCTCGCGCTCGGCGCCGCGGGCGGCGGCCTTCGCGGCACCCTTGACGCGGAGCAGCTCGACGGCCTTGTCGAAGTCGCCGTCCGCCTCGGTCAGCGCCTTCTTGCAGTCCATCATCCCGGCCTGGGTCAGCTCACGGAGCTTCTTGACGTCGGCAGCGGTGAAGTTGGCCATGGTCCTTCTTCCTTTGATCCAGGGGTTTCGCGGGCGGCGGAGCGACCCGGCGGTGGGTGGGACGACGCGGGGCGCCGGCCGCGGACGTGAGCCCGCGGCCGGCGTGACCTGCTCAGTCCTTCTTGTCGGCCTCGGTCTCGGCGGGCGCCTCGGTGGCAGCAGCCTCGGTCTCGGCGGGCGCCTCCGTGGCAGCAGCCTCGGTCTCGGCGGGCGCCTCCGTGGCAGCAGCCTCGGTCTCGGCCGGCGCCTCGGTCGCAGCGTCAGCGGCGGCCTCGGCCTGCGGGGCCTCGGCAGCGGCACCGGTGGCCTCGGAGGCCGGGGTCTCCGCGGCGGCATCGCCGGTGGCGGCCGCAGCGGCCTTCTCGGCGTCACCCGCGAGGAGCTCGCGCTCCCACTCGGCGAGGGGCTCCTCGGCACCGACGGTCTCGTCGGCGTCGCCGGCCTTGGCACCGGAGCGGGCGATGAGGCCCTCGGCGACGGCGTCGGCGACCACGCGGGTCAGCAGGCCGACCGCGCGGATGGCGTCGTCGTTGCCCGGGATCGGGAAGTCGACCAGGTCGGGGTCGCAGTTGGAGTCGAGGATGCCGATGATCGGGATCCGCAGCTTGCGGGCCTCCTCGACGGCCAGGTGCTCCTTGTTGGTGTCCACGATCCAGACCGCGGAGGGCACCTTGGTCATGTCGCGGATGCCGCCGAGGGTCTTGTCGAGCTTGGTGCGCTCCCGCTTCATCTGCAGGAGCTCCTTCTTCGTGCGGTTGGAGCCGGCGACGTCGTCGAAGTCGATCTCGTCGAGCTCCTTGAGGCGGTTGATCCGCTGGTGCACGGTCTGGAAGTTGGTGAGCATGCCGCCCAGCCAGCGCTGGTTGACGTAGGGCATCCCGACGCGCGTCGCCTGCTCGGCGATGGCCTCCTGGGCCTGCTTCTTCGTCCCGACGAACATGATGACGCCGCCCTTGGCGACGGTCTCCTTGACGAAGGCGTAGGAGCGGTCGATGTAGGCGAGCGACTGCTGCAGGTCGATGATGTAGATGCCGTTGCGCTCGGTCATGATGAAGCGCTTCATCTTGGGGTTCCACCGACGGGTCTGGTGACCGAAGTGGACGCCGCTCTCGAGCAGCTGGCGCATGGTGACGACTGCCATGGGTTCTCCTGTTGTGACGGAGTCGCACTCCTCGACGGCCGGGGCCGATGCGTCCGACCTTGACGCAGGTGCGGACCGGGAGCGGACTCCTGTTGGTTTCAGTTGCTGCGCCCGGCGGGTGCCGGGAGCCCTGACGCTCGCGCGCCGATCCGATCCCGCCGGTGGAGCTGGCAGGAACTGAGGACCGACGCCCGCGGGTGGTCCGGGACCTGCGGAGCATCCCGGGCACGGTCGGCGAGCGTGCGAAGTCAGTCCGGGTGGACTGCTCCGCACATCGTAGGCCAGAGGCTCCCCGCGAGGCGAATCACTGTCCAGCCCCTCTCCTGAGCGGTGGCCGAGCGTGGATCCGCCGGCCCGGAGACGTCCACAGCCGCGGCGTGCGGACCGTCGTCCACAGGCCTGTTCGACGCCGTTCGTCCTGCCCTCGCGGCCGGAGCAGGATCGGCGGATGCGAGCCGTCCTCGGAGCCGTCCTCCTCCTGCTGCTGCTCGGTGTCGCCGGGCCGTCCCGGGCGAGCCCCGACGAGCCCGTCGGCGTGTGGCCGCTCGATCCACGGCCCGACGTCGTCCGCCACTTCGAACCTCCTCCCACCCCGTACGCCGCAGGCCACCGCGGCGTCGACCTGGCCGGGTCACCCGGGCAGGCGGTGCACGCCGCGCTGGCGGGGACGGTCGGCTTCGCGGGCTCCATCGGGGGCAAGCCGGTGGTCACGGTGCTGCACGGCGGTCGTCGTACGACCTACGAGCCGGTCGTCGCGTCCGTCGAGCGCGGCCAGCCGGTGGCCGCCGGCGACGTGCTCGGCCGGCTCGTGGTCACCGACAGCCACTGCTTCCCCTCCGCCTGCCTGCACTGGGGACTCGTCGAGGGCGAGGGCGACGACCGGACCTACCTCGACCCGCTCTCCCTCGTCGGCGGCGGCCCGGTGCGGCTGCTCCCGCTGTGGCGCGACGACCCGGTCACCGTGCGACTCCCGTGGAGTCCCCCGCTCTGGCGCTGGCGGCGACCGGTCGACTGGGTCGCCTGAGCACCCGACCTCCCGCCGCTCCCCCGACGAGGCGCGGTCAGGCGCGGGGGTGGGCCTGCTGGTAGGCCCGACGCAGGCGGTCGGTCGTGACGTGGGTGTAGAGCTGGGTCGTCGCGAGCGAGGCGTGGCCGAGGAGCTCCTGCACGGAGCGGAGGTCGGCCCCGCCCTCGAGCAGGTGGGTGGCGGCCGTGTGGCGCAGGCCGTGCGGTCCGATGTCGGGAGCTCCGGGCACACCGGCGATGCGCCGGTGGACGAGCTCGCGGACCGCCCGCTGGTCGATCCGCCGGCCACGCACCCCCAGGAACAACGCCGGCCCCGAACCCTCCACGCGCAGCCGCGGCCGACCGTCGGCCAACCAGCGGTCGATCGCCCGCCCGGCCGGCGTGCCGTAGGGCACGGATCGCTCCTTGCGACCCTTGCCGAGGACGCGCACCACCCGGCGCTCGTCGTCGACGTCGTCGATGTCGAGCCCGACGAGCTCGCCGACCCTGATCCCGGTCGCGTAGAGAAGCTCCAGCATCGCCACGTCGCGGACCCCGACAGGAGTGCCGTCGTCGGCGAGGTCGGCGGCCGACCGGATCAGCGCCTCGGCCTCGTCGGCCCGCAGGACGGGCGGGAGGGTCTTGTGCTTCTTGGGCGAGCCGAGCGCGGCGCCGGGGTCGGTCGGCACCCGGCCGGTCCGGTGCAGCCAGGCGGTGAAGACGCGCGCGGCCGTGGCGCGTCGCGCGATGGTGGTCCGGCTGCGGCCCGTCGTCTGCAGCCGCGCCAGCCAGCTGCGCAGCGCGCGCAGGTCGAGGTCGGCGACGTCGGTGACGCCAAGCCGCTGGCAGTGCTCGAGCAGTCCGGAGACGTCACCGAGGTAGGCCCGCACGGTGTGCGGGGCGAGGTCGCGCTCGGACACGAGGTGGCGCTCGTAGTCGCCGAGGAGGCGGACGAAGGACTCGGGAAGGTCCTCCCCCTGCTCCTGGTGGGGGGCCTCGGGCTTGCTCACCTCCGCAGCGTAGGCGGGCGACTGCTCCTCACGCGTCAGGCACGAGCCGCCAGCCCTCGTCGGTGAGCTGCACGAACCGTTTCGACCGGAGCCGGCGCAGGGCGCCCTCGGTCGTGCGGAGGGAGAGCCCGCACAGCCGGGCGATCGAGTCCACCCGCGCCGGCTCGCTGACCGGCACCCACTCCACGACGTTGCGCTCGGTCGGGGTGAGCGCGTCGCGCGGACGCTCCTCACCCCGCGGCGGGTCGACGAGGTGGTCCCCCGCCGCACTGATCAGCTCGAGCACCTCGGAGCCGTGGGTGACCACGGCGCCTCGACCCTCACGCAGGAGGTTGTTGACGCCGCGCGAGGTGTAGCTGGTGACCGGGCCCGGCACGCACATCACGTGGCGGTAGAGGCTCTCGGCCCACCCGGCGGTGTTGAGGGCGCCACTGCGCAGAGCCGCCTCGACCACCACGGTGCCGCTGGTGATGGCGGCGATCAGCCGGTTGCGGGCCAGGAACCGCGGCCGCGTCGGCGCCGACCCCGGTGGTTGCTCGGACACGACGGCGAACTCGGCGGCGAGGTGCTGGAGCAGGCGTCGGTTCTGTGCGGGATAGACCCGGTCCACCCCGCACGCCAGGACGGCGGCCGTCGCGCCGTCGGCGGACAGCGTGGCGTCGTGCGCCTCGAAGTCGATGCCGAGTGCGCCGCCCGAGACGACCGGCACACCGGAGAGGGCGAGGTGCTCGCAGACCGCGCGGGCCATCTCCACGCCGTAGACCGATGCGGCTCGTGAGCCGACGACGGCGACCGACGTGGCGAGCTCGTTGAGCGGCATCGGACCCTTCACCCAGAGCCCCGGCGGCGTGCCCCCGAACCCGTCCGCGGTGATGGCGTCGTCGAGCTGGTCGAGGCTGGCGGGCCACTCGGGGTCGCCCGGGACGAGGAAGCGGATGCCGCACCGAGCGGCCTGGTCGAGCTGGCGGGCCGCGTCGACCTCCGCCAGCCGCTGCGCCAGCATCTCCCCGGGCTCGCCCTCGCTCGTGGCCCGCGCCTGCTCGAGCGCGCGCTCCGCGCCGATCTGACGCACGAGGGACGACGTCGTACCGTCACCGGGCTCCACCGCGCAGCTCAGCGCCACTCGAGCGAGGCGCTCGCGCTCGAGCACCTGACTCACCGGCTCCTCACCCGGCGGCATCGACCGCAGGTCCGCCGCCGTCATGACGCCGCTCGCACGACGCCCGCGGGCAGCGAGCGCGTGCAGTCGTCGGACCGCAGCGCCATCGCGATCTCGGCCTCGCGCTCGCCCGGTCTCACCACACCGGCACAATCCGCGACCGTCCAGGCCAGGCGCTGCACCCGGGTCATCCCACGCCGGGTGAGCCTGCCCTCGGACAGCTCCTTGTCGACGAGACGCTGGCCCCCGGGCTCCAGCGGCCAGCGCTCCACCAGGGCCGGGCCGGGACAGGACGAGTTGAGCAGCCACGAGCAGTCGCGGTAGCGGCGGGCCTGTCGCAGCCTCGCCTCGGCCACCCGGGCCCGCACGTCCGCGGACGACTCCGGTTCGGCGCCGAAGGACACCCCCCTGCGCCGGCCCTGCGGTCGCACCTCCATCCAGATGTCGACCCGGTCGAGGATCGGGCCGCTGAGCTTGCGGCGGTAGTGGGAGCGCACGACCTCGCCGCACTCGCAGCTGCCGCCGGACAGGCCGTGGAAGTTGCCGCACGGGCACGGGTTGGCCGCGAGGACGACCAGCGAGCGCGCGGGATAGGTGGCCGACTCCTCCCCACGCGCGATCGTCACCTCGCCGGACTCGAGCGGCTCCCGCATCGCCTCGACGACGTCGGAGCGGAAGTGGGGGAACTCGTCGAGGAAGAGCACGCCGTGGTGGGCGAGGCTGACCTGCCCGGGCCGCGCCCGGCCGGTGCCGCCGCCGAGCACGCTCGCTGCGCTCGCTGAGTGGTGCGGGGCGAACCATGGCGGACGGCGCACCAGCCCGCTGCCCTCCGGGAGGACGCCGGCCACGGAGTGCAGGGCCGTCACCTCGAGCGCCTGCTCGGTGGTTAGGTCGGGCAGGATCGTCGGGATCCTCTCGGCGATGGACGTCTTGCCCGTCCCGCGAGGACCGATGAGCATCGTGGGGTGCCCGCCCGCCGCGGCGACCTCGACGGCGTAGCGGACGTCCTCGAGACCGTCGAGGTCGCGGAGGTCGAGGTCGGCCAGGCGGTCCGCGCCCCGCCACGTCGCCAACGGGCTCGACGACGGTCCGACCACCGGGTCGGCCTCCGGCACCTCGGCACCGCGCAGGACGGCGGACACCTGCGACAGGGACCGCACCCCGAAGACCGTCATGCCCGGCACCAGCCCCGCCTCACCGGCCTGCGGCTCGGGGACGAAGACGCGGGTGATGCCGTGGGCCGCCGCGGCGATGACCATCGGCAGCACGCCGGGCACCGGACGCAGGCCACCGGCGACCGACAGCTCGCCGATGAACGCCCAGCCCTCGAGCAGGTCGGGCGTCAGCTCCTCGTGCTTCTTGTCGGCCGCCATCACCGCCACGGCGATGGCGAGGTCGTAGTGGGTGCCGCTCTTGGGGAGGTCGGCGGGGGCGAGCAGGATGGTCACCCGCTTGGTCGCAGGCCACCGGCCGCAGTCGTTGTTGATCGCCATCCGCACCCGGTCGCGCGCCTCCGACAGGCTCTTGTCGACCCGCCCCACGATCGTGGTGTTGACCAGGCCGGGAGAGACGTCGACCTGGACGTCGATGACGTGCCCGTCGGCGCCCTTGAGCGCCAGCGAGCGAGCGGTCGCGAAAGCCATCAGCCGACCCCCTCGACGTGCTCGACCTCGACCGGTCGCCCGCGCGGGGCCAGCACGCCCACCAGGTCGATGCGGATGTCGTCAGGGTGGCAGTCGTGCACGAGCAGCCACCGCGCCCCCAGCCGTCGCAGGCGGTCGGCCTTGCGTCGGTCGACCGCCTCCAGCGGCGCGCCGTAGTCGGTGGACGTGCGGGTCTTGACCTCGCAGATCACCAGGACGTTGCCGTCGCGCAGCACCAGGTCGATCTCGCCGGCGTCGCAGCGCCAGTTGCGGTCGAGCAGGACCAGCCCGAGCCGCGCCAGGTGTCGCGCCGCGATCGTCTCGCCACGCTCCCCCAGCCGGCGACGGTGCTCGGCAGCGGGGTCGCGGGCGAAGGGGGAAGCGGCAGCTCGTCGGGCCATCGTGGGTGCCTTCCGGTGGGCAGGTTCTGGGAGGAACCAGCACACCGCGCGGCGGCGACGGTGGGGGGCGGCGGGGAGCGGGGGCTGTGGAGGACGGCTTCCGGGGACCGCCTGTGGACGGTTCGTGGCCATCGGCCCGCGGCGACGCGCCACACGCGCACCGTCGGCGTACGGCTGGCCATCGGCGCCGGGCGACACGACCTGTGGGGGCAGTCCGACACTTCGTGGGGGTTGCAACGGCCACCAAGTGGCGGACTCCCCACTCGAGCGGGGAGTCCGCCAGCCGGTGCCGGGCCCTCCCCGGACAGACGGCTGACGGCTGACGGCAGACGAGCGGTCAGTCCTTGGGCGGGTCGATGTCCTGCGGTGCGAGCTCCTCGACGTTGACGTCCTTGAACGTCAGCACCTTCACGTTCTTCGCGAAGCGCGCGGGGCGGTACATGTCCCAGACCCAGGTGTCGCTCATCGAGACCTCGAAGAACACGTCGCCGCTCTCGGAGCGGGCCTTCACGTCGACCTGGTTGCACAGGTAGAAGCGGCGGTCGGTCTCCACGACGTACTTGAAGATGCCCACGACGTCGCGGTACTCGCGATAGAGGGTGAGCTCCATCTCGGTCTCGTACTTCTCGAGATCCTCGGCGCTCATCGGTCCTCCTCGGTGGTGCTGCCCGGCCCTGGGCCGAGACTAGCCACCTCCTCCGCACCGACCGGCTCCAGGCCCGCGGCGCGCCGTACGTTGACGAACCGCATGCGGTGCACCGGGCACGGGCCGTGCCGGGCGAGCGCCGCCTCGTGGTCGGCGGTGATGTAGCCCTTGTGGGTGCGGAAGTCGTAGTGGGGCCACTGGTCGTGCAGGTCGACCATCAGCCTGTCGCGGGTCACCTTGGCGACGACCGAGGCGGCCGCGATGCAGGCAGCGACCCGGTCGCCCTTCCACACCGCCAGGCCGGGCACGCCGAGGCCGTCGACGGGGAAGCCGTCGGTGAGGACATACGACGGCCGCGTCCCGAGGCGGGCGACCGCGCGCCGCAGCGCCTCGAGGTTGGCCACGTGCATGCCGAGGCGGTCGCACTCCTCGTTGTCGATCACGACGACCGACCACGCCAGGGCCCGCTTGACGACCTGCGCGTAGACGCGCTCCCGGGCCGCCTCGGTGAGCAGCTTGCTGTCGGCCAGGCCGGGCACGGTGCCCGCCTTGCCCGGCGGGAGGATCACGGCGCCCGCGACCAGGGGCCCGGCGCACGCACCCCGACCCGCCTCGTCGACGCCCGCGATCGGCTCCAGCCCGGCCCGCCTCAGGGCGCGCTCGTAGCCGTAGATCCCGGCGTCGCGTCGCACGGTCACCCCGCCCGGCAGGGGCGCGGGCGGCGGCTGGGGCGAGGGCGTCACGGGGTCGGGTCCGGCACGTCCTCGAACGTGGCCGGACGGGTGTTCCAGCGGAAGCGGTCGGCGGGCCACAGCAGCACGAAGACCTTGCCGACGACCAGGTCGACCGGGACGAACTCGTCGCCCGGCACGCACTCGGTCTCGTCGGACTGGCACATCTTCTGCGAGCTGTCGGCCGAGCGCGAGCGGTTGTCGCCCATGACGAAGATGTGGCCGTCGGGGATGGGACCCACGCTCCACTTCTCGTCGCAGGCGCCGTTGGTCGGCATCGGGCCGTTGCAGCTCGCACCCCCGCGCTTGACGTAGTCGGACTCGTCGAGCGGCTGCCCGTTGACCACGAGACGTCCCTGGTCGTCGCAGCACTCGATGGTGTCGCCGGCGACGCCGATGACGCGCTTCACGAGGTGGCCACCGGTCGGGTAGAGCCCGATCTTGGCCATGACCTTGGCGACGGGGTTGGTCGGACCGGCCGAGTCGACCGGCGGCAGCCAGCCACCCGGGTCCTTGAAGACCACGACGTCGCCCCGCTCGGGCTCCTCGTCACCCCAGTAGGAGACCTTCTGGATGAGGATCCGGTCGTTGAGGATCAGGCCCGGCTCCATCGACTCCGACGGGATGTAGAAGGCCTGGACGAAGAAGGTCTTGATGACGATCGCGAGCACCAGCGCGACGCCCAGCAGCAGGATCGTCTCCTGCCACAGCGGCAGCTGCTTGCGCTTGCTGCGACCGGTCTTCCGCCCCGACACCTGTTGGGTGCGACCACTCATCGCGCCATCCTCCGACTGCTCCCCCGCACGCGACGACCGCGGTTCCTCCCCCGCTGAGAGGGACGAGGAACCGCGGCCATCAGAAGTCACTTCCAGAGACTAACCAGTCCCTGGTCGAACTCGCGCCTCGCGACGCGGTGCGACAGATCACGCCTCGCGGCGCTCCTTGATCTTGGCGGCCTTGCCGCGCAGGTTGCGCAGGTAGTAGAGCTTGGCACGGCGCACGTCGCCCCGGGTCACGATCTCGATCTTCTCGAAGATCGGGGAGTTGACCGGGAAGGTGCGCTCCACGCCGACGCCGAAGGAGACCTTGCGGACGGTGAAGGTGCGGCCGATGCCCGAGCCGTGGACGCGGATCACGACGCCCTGGAAGACCTGGACACGCGAGCGGCTGCCCTCGATGACCTTGACGTGGACCTTGACGGTGTCGCCGGCGCGGAAGTCCGGGACGTCGTCACGCTTGATGGCGGTGCCGAGGTCGGCGATGACGTTGGTCATGACGTTGCTCCTCGCGAGTGCCACAGGTCAGCCGCGGATTCTGGTGGTGATGGACTTGGCTGGTGCTCGGTGCGGCCGGCCGTCGCGCCCCCTGTGGCAGGTGCGGTGCGGCGGGACCCCGGCGCGGCGCATCGGCTGATGCATCCGGGCGTCCCTGGCCTCGAGCGGACCAAGGGTGAAGTCTGCCAGAGCGTGGCGGTCAGCGTGAAATCCGCTTCCGGACGTCCTTGGTGAGCACCACGGCACCCGGCGGGGCCGTGCGGTCGGGGCGCAGCCGGAAGCCGGCCCTCTTGTACATCCGCAGGTTGTCCGTCGACCCCGCCCCGGTGAAGAGGACGTACGTCGTCACGTCGGCGGGAGCGAGTCCCTCGACCAGCTCGAGCAGCGCGCGCCCGAGACCCCGGCCCTGGAGGTCGGGCGCGACCATGACGCGGCCGATGTCCCACTCGCCGTGCGCGTCGACGCGACCCCGGACGGCCCCGACCAGGCGGCCCGACGACGGCTCGCGCGCGACCATGACGGTCCACTCCCCCAGCCCGCGGCGTACGTCGTCCAGCGACTCGCGCAGCGCCGGGATCTCCACGCCCGGGTTGGCCTCGAGCTCCTGCAGCCAGCACGCACGTTGCAGTGTGTAGAGCTCACCGGCGTCGGCGGGGACGGCAGGGCGCACGTCGAGGTCGGCGAGGGCGCCGACGAGTCCCGTCGCCGGCAGCAGGTCGGGGCGGCGATCAGCCGTGCGGCGCGCCGCCTGCTCGCGACGCCACGCGGCGATCCGGGCGTGGTCGCCGGACAGGAGCACCTCCGGGACGTCGCGCCCGTTCCAGGAGGCCGGCTTGGTGTAGACGGGGTACTCGAGCAGGCCGTCGGCGTGGGACTCCTCGACCAGCGACTCGGCGTTGCCCATGAAGCCGGGCAGCAGGCGCACGACCGCCTCGGTGATCGCCAGGGCGGCCACCTCGCCGCCGTTGAGGACGTAGTCGCCAAGAGAGATCTCGCGCACGGTGCCGAGCGTGGCGGCGTGCTCGACGACCCGCTGGTCGATGCCCTCGTAGCGGCCGCAGGCGAAGACGAGGTGGTCCTCCTCGCTCAGCTCGTGGGCGAGCGCCTGCGTGAAGGGCTCGCCGCTCGGAGTGGTGAAGACGATGGTCGCGCCCCGCGCGACCGCGTCCAGCGCCTGCCCCCAGGGCTCGGGCTTCATCACCATGCCGGCGCCGCCGCCGTAGGGCGTGTCGTCGACGGTGTGGTGGCGGTCGGTCGTCCACTGACGCAGGTCGTGCACCGCGAGGTCGAGCAGGCCCTTGTCGCGGGCCTTGCCCGGCAGGCTCAGGTCGAGCGGGGCGAGGTAGTCGGGGAAGATCGTGACGACGTCGATCCTCACGGACGGGCCTCGTCCGCGTCGTCGGGGAAGGGCGACACCAGGCCCGGGCGGTCGGCGACCACGACACGACCGGCCTCGAGGTCCACCTCCGGGACGAGCGCCGTCACGAACGGCACGAGCGCGTCACGACCGTCGGCCGTGCGGACGGTCAGCAGGTCCTGCGCCGAGCCGTGGACCAGGGCCTTGACCGTGCCCAGCGGCGTGCCGTCGACGTCGACGACGTCGAGGCCGACGAGCTGGTGGTCGTAGAACTCGTCCGGGTCCTCCGGGGTCTCGTCGTGGCCGATGGTGGCGTGCAGGACGGTGCCGCGAGCGGCCTCCGCCGCGCTGCGGTCGGCCAGCTCCTCGAAGGTCACCAGGAGCGTGCTCTGGTGCCACCGCGCGCGAGAGACGGTGAGGCTCGACGGCCGCCGGTCCGCCCCGGCGGGGGCCTCGGCGCGCAGCGTCGTACCGGGGGCGAAGCGACGCTCGGGCTCGTCGGTGCGTACGTCGAGGGTGACCTCGCCGCGGATGCCGTGCGGCTTGCCGATGCGGCCGACCACGACCTCGATGTCACCCTGCTCTTGATCGCTCACGGCCTCAGGGTAGAGGGGCTTGCGCACGAGTCCCCCCGCGACTCGACCGCGACGGTCGGCGCCGCCGGGCGAGCGCCGCCGACTGGCGCGGGATCAGCGGGGAAGGTCGTCCTCGACATGTCGGGACGAGGCTCCCCGGTGTCAGGAAATGACACCGGCCCGGTGGAGATCCGAGATCTCCACCGGGCCGGTCTGCTGAGCTGTGCTGGCTACCGCCGGCTCTACCGCCGTCGGTCGGTGTCGACGCTGTTTCAGATGCTTCGTCGACACCGGCAGGTGCGGGCTGCTACCGCCGTCGGTCGGTGTCGACGAAGTCGACCCGGGCACCGCCGCGGCCCGCGAGGGCCGAGACGACGGTGCGGAAGGCGGTCGCGGTGCGGCCGTTGCGGCCGATCACCTTGCCGAGGTCGTCGGGGTGCACCCGGACCTCGAGGATCGAGCCGCGACGCAGCTGCTTGTCGCGGACGACGACGTCGTCGGGGTGGTCGACGATGCCACGCACCAGGTGCTCGAGAGCCTCGGCCAGCATGATCAGGCCTGCTTGTCCGCGTCGACGCCGGAGGTGTTCTTGCCTGCGTCCTCAGCCGTGACGTTCTCGAGGTCGGCGTTGGCGTCCGCGGCGCCCTCGGGCGTCTCGGAGGCCGGGACCTCGGCAGGCGCCTCGGCGGCGGCCGGCTCCTCGGCCTTCTTCTCGGCCTTCTTCTTGGTGGTGGTCGCGGAGCCCTTCGACTCGGCGGACACCTCCTTGAGGGCCTCGTTGAAGATGTCGAGCTTGGAGCGCTTGGGCTCCTTGACCTTGAGGGTGCCCTCGGTGCCCGGCAGGCCCTTGAACTTCTGCCAGTCACCGGTGACCTTGAGGATCGCCTCCACGGCCTCGGAGGGCTGCGCGCCCACGCCGAGCCAGTACTGCGCCCGGTCGGAGGTCACCTCGATGAGCGAGGGCTCCTCCTTGGGGTGGTACTTGCCGATCTCCTCGAGCACCCGGCCGTCGCGCTTCTTGCGCGAGTCGACGACGACGATGCGGTACTGCGGCACCCGGATCTTGCCCAGGCGCTTCAAGCGAATCTTGACGGCCACGTTTGTGGTGTCTCCTCAGGAATTGTCGTGAGTGAGGGACCGTTCCCAGGTGGGGTCACCGGTGCTGGTCCTTCGAAGGGCGCTGCGTGCTCGGATGAGAGGGTCCGGGCGCGCAGGACACGAGGAGCGATTCTGCCAGACGGTGGCCGGGTGCGACCAATCCGGTCGCTCAGCCGCCCGTGGTGGCCCGGCAGACCGCCTCGAAGAGGTCGTCCTCGGACATCGCCTCGTCGAGCGACGCGTCCTCGTAGCGCGTCGTGACGCCGTCGCGGGTGACGTGGCCGGTGAACGTGCCGACCTCCCCGGGCGGCTCGACCGAGGTGCCCACCACCCGGAGGATCGACGGGCCACCGACCGGCCCGACGTCCCAGATCGTGCCGGTGGTGACGACGGTGGTGGTGGAGGCGTCACCGGGCACCGCGAACGGCTCGAAGAACCGCACGTGGCTGGTGATGGTGGCGCTCGTCGGTCCCCCCGGCGAGGTGCTGAAGTGGTCCACGTCGTGCATCCGCACACGGCGGTCGTAGTTGAGGTAGTCGTGGTCGTAGTAGCGGGTCGACCAGCGGTCGGAGACGTACCTGTTGTGGAGCGGGACGTGGCACGGGAGGTCGACGGGCGCCCACCCGCTGTCGAGGTGGCGCTCGCCGGTGCACACCGGCCCCGTCGGGCGGAGCCGGCAGGTGAACGGCGCGAAGGCGGAGTCGAGCGTGGAGGGGACGAGGAGTGACTGGTCGACCTCGGGTGGGCGGTCCGCCACCGCTGCGGCGGGGACGGCGCAGGCGATGCCGGCGGCCAGGACGAGGGCACGCGTGACGAGAGAGTTCATGGGAGGGCTCCTCAGGGCTGGGTGACGTGGGGAACAGCCGCCAGGCGGGTGGGCGGTTGACCCTCACTGCTCCTGTCTGGACCAGGACCCGACCACCATCAGCCGCTCCTCGGCAGCCAGCGCACCGTCCGGGTCCTCCAGCCGCAGGTCGCCACCGACGATCCGCCAGGCGACCGCGACCGTGCACCCGGAGCACCCGAAGCCGGTGCTGGTCAGGACGAGGCGCCCTCGGGCGTCGTACGACACGGTGCCGCGGTCCCCGACCGACCACCCGCCCGGATAGCGACCGCTCTGGCTGTAGAAGGCACCGTCGAGACTGAGGACGAGCGGCAGCCGGTCGGCATCGCCGAAGTTGTCCCGGAGGAAGTCGGCCCCCACGCCGAGCGCCCGGGCCTCGGACCGCGTGACGGTGCGGCGCCAGTCGGCGTCCGGGACGGTGGCACCGGGGGTGGCGCCGGGTGTGGCGCTGGGGGTCGCGCTGGGGGTGGGGGTCGTCGGGACCGGCGCCGCTGGCTCCACCCCGCGCCCGGGACCGCCGGCACCGTCGTCACCGCCCACGGCGACGAACCAGGCGGCCGAGACGCCCGACCCCAGCACCACCGTCAGGGCTGCGACCGCCACCGCCCGGCGACGGCGGTGGCGCCGCCGCAGCCGGTCGAGCCGGACCTCGCCCCGCGGGTGGAAGGACGTCGCGTTGGCCTCGAGCCCACGACGCAGGCGCTCATCGACGGACATCACCCACCTCCTCCCCCAGCGCGACGGCGAGCCGGTGCCTGGCGCGGTGCAGGTGCTGCTTGACGGTGGAGTCCGACACGCACAGCAGCTCGGCGATCTCGTGCACCGGGCGGTCCTCCCAGTAGTAGAGGACGACGGCCGCCCGCTGCATGGGCGCCAGCTCGGCCACGGCCCTCGCCACGTCAGGGTCCGGGAGCTCGTCGTACGACACCTGCTGGGCGAGCCGCTCCTTCTCCGGGCGTGCCGCCGCGCGCTGGACCTCCCGCACCGCGATCCGGATGGCGACCCTGCGCACCCACGCCTCGGGACGCTCGTAGGTCGACACGGTGCGCCAGTGCCGCAGCAGGCGGTAGAGCGCCTCCTGCGTGATGTCCTCGGCACGGTCGCGGTCGCGCACGATCAGGAACACCGTCCGGGACACGGGCGCGAAGCACGCCCGGAAGTACCAGTCGTACTCCTGCTGGTCAGCGGCTCGCATGCGACGCCTCCATGACACGACACAGCCGCGAGGGCACCGGACGGTTGACCCGTCCCCCGATCTTCTCGCTAGGCGGGCGCGCCGTCGAGGCCGATGAACGCGCGTACGGCCTCCGCCCCGGTGACCCGGACCGGCTCGGCGCCCCGGACGAAGGTCTCGGGTGTCAGCACGAGGCCCTGGTTGAGCGCGAGCTCACCCTCGCGCCGCTGGAGCCGGTGCACCGTGGTCGGCTGGTAGCCGATCTTGCGGGAGACGCCGAGCGACGCCGGGTTGTCGAGGAAGGCAGCCGAGGTGATCTCCTCGAAGCCGAGGTGGTCGAAGAGCAGCTCGCACATCGCCCGGCGCATGGCCGTCCCGAGCCCGCGGCCCTGGAACTCGCGGCCGAGCCACGACCCGGTCTCGCCGGTCCGGGTCACGGGGAAGTGCCTGGCCGCGACCCCTTGCGCACCGATGACGCGACCGTCGAGGAGCACGGCGAGGTCGAGGCAGAAGTCGTCCGGGGAGAAGGTCGAGCGCTTGCCCCAGTGGTAGGCCGCCGTGTTGCGGGCGAGCTCACCGGGCGGGGCTGCGGTCCAGGGGAAGTAGAAGGGCATCTCGTCGGGCGGGTGGATGCCCTGCTCCGCGAGGTCGCTCAGCTCGACGATCAGGTCGTCGGACAGTCCCCGCAGCTCGAGCGGTCCGGCCTGCACGCGTAGGCCCACGGGCGGGAAGAGGTCGACGAGGGTGCTCATGGGACCATCCCACCCCGCCGGGACCTGGCGGCTCAAATCGTTTACGACGTCGCTCCCACCAGCGCCCTGCTACCACACGCCGAGCCCGGTCGCCATGGCTCGAAGTGACCTCACAGGTTGGCCTGTCCTCGAGTTGTCTGGACCACTCGGCTCCTGCAGAGTGGGGCGCCGTCAAGTACTCCATCCCCCCAGTTCCACAGGAGCACTCTCGATGAACACCACCCGGCGCATCGCCGCCACCGCCCTCGCGACCGCTGCGCTCGTCGCGCCGGCCGCCCTGTCCGCCACCGCCGTGGCCGCACCGGACAAGCCGACGAAGCCGGGCAAGCCGGCGAAGACGGTGAAGGCCCAGACCAAGCAGCTGCTCAAGGACATCGCGGGCAAGGACAAGCGTCTCGCTCGGCTGTCGACCAGCAACGCCGTCGAGTCGCTGGCCGACGACACCGAGGCCGCCGTCGTCGCCAACATCACCGACGCGCGCACCGCCCTGACCGACCTCGGGGCCACCGTCGAGGCGGCCGACAGCACCGTCGACACCCGGGCCGCCCGCAAGGAGCTGCGCTCCTTCCGCGTGGAGAACTTCCGCATCGTCGTCAACGTGGTGCGGAAGGTCGATGGCCTCGAGGAGGCCGCCGCGGCCGACCCGGAGGCCGTCACGCACCTCGCTGCCGCCGAGGACGCCGCGCTGCTCATCACGGCCACCAGCACCAAGGCCGACATCCGCGCCGCGCGCGAGCACCTCGCGGCCGCCCAGGCCGAGCTCGAGGGCGAGACCGAGACCTCCTGAGCGTCGTCGCGTCCTGGTGAGGGGCGGTCACCCAGCCGGGTGGCCGCCCCTCGCCGTCGGTCGGGCTCAGGCGACGACGCTGCGGCCGCGGAGCACCACGCGCGTGGGCGTGCGCAGCACCGACAGGTCGGCACGCGGGTCGCGGTCGTAGACGACGAAGTCGGCCGAGGCACCCTCGGTCAGCCCGTCGACGCCGAGCCACTCCCGCGCGCGCCAGCTCGCCGCGCCGAGCGCGTCGTGCGCCGGGACGCCGATCCGCGCGAGCGCCTCGACCTCCCCCGCGATGTTGCCGTGGCGACTGATGCCACCGCCGTCGGAGCCTGCGTAGATCGGCACTCCCGCCTCGTAGGCCGCCATGATCGTCGCGGGCATGCGGGCGTAGAGGTCCGTCATCGTCTCGGCGTAGGCCGGGAACTTGTCCTGCCCGGCAGCGGCGTGCTCGGGGAACTTGTCGAGCTGCATCACGGTCGGCACCAGCCGGGTGCCGTGCTGGACCATCGCGTCGATGAGGTCCTCGGTCAGCCCGGTCCCGTGCTCGATGCAGTCGATGCCCGCCTCGATCAGGCCGGGCAGCACCCCGTGGCCGAAGCAGTGCGCCGTCACCTTCGCGCCCTCGGCGTGGGCGGCCGCGATGGCGTCGGCGAAGGCCTCCGCCGGGAACGACGGCGCGAGGTCTCCCTCGTCGCGCGAGATCCAGTCGCCGACGAGCTTGATCCAGCCGTCGCCGTTGCGGGCCTCCTGCGCGGCGTAGGACGCCAGGTCGGCCGGCTCCACCTCGTGGGCGTAGCCGCGGATGTAGCGCTTGGTCGCGGCGATGTGCCGCCCGCACCGGATCAGGCGCGGCAGGTCGTCGCGGTCGTGGATCCAGCGGGTGTCGGCCGCCGAACCGGCGTCGCGGATGAGGAGGGCGCCGCCGTCGCGGTCGGCGATCGCCTGCTGCTCGGTGGCCGCGTCGTCGGTGGCACCGAAGTCGTCGAGCCCGAGGTGGCAGTGCGCGTCGACCAGCCCCGGGACGATCCAGCCCTCCGCGACGGTGTCGGCGCCCGGCTGGGGCTCGTAGGTGATGCGACCGGCGACGACGTAGAGGTCGCGCGGCTCGCCGTCGGGCAGGACCGGTCCGCGGTAGCGCTGGGCTGGCTCGGGGGGCATGCGCGGCACGCTATCGCCACACGTGGACGACCGGTGCACCTCGATGCCCACTTCTGGGCATGACGTCGGTCGGGCAGGAAATCACGATGGAGAGCACGGTGCCTGCGGCGGTCGGCGTTCGCGGAGCGGTCCGTGGGCCGGGGAGAAGGAGCGAGCCGTGCCCGTGCCTCGACGTCTTGCAGTGCTGGTGACGCTGGTCCTCGCGTCGACCACCCTCGCCATCGTCACCGCCGCCACCCCCGCGGTGGCCGCGCCGTGCGACCCACCCGTGACCAATCCCGTGGCGTGCGAGAACACCCTGCCGGGGAGCCCCGAGAGCGAGTGGGGCGTCACCGGTGCCGGGTCCTCCTCGATCCAGGGCTTCGCGACCGACATGAGCGTGGACCAGGGGCAGACGATCGGCTTCAAGGTCGACACCAGCGCGTCGTCGTACCGGCTCGACATCTACCGGATGGGCTACTACGGCGGCGACGGGGCCCGCCGGGTCGCGACCGTGACCCCGACCGTGCTCAACAACCAGCCCAACTGCCTCACCAACACGACGACGGGGCTGGTCGACTGCGGCAACTGGACCCAGAACGCGTCCTGGGCCGTGCCCGCGACCGCGGTCTCGGGCATCTACTTCGCCAGGCTGGTGCGCACCGACGGCACCGCCGGGGCCAGCCACGTCTTCTTCGTGGTGCGCGACGACGACGGCGGCTCGGACATGCTGTTCCAGACCTCGGACACGACGTGGCAGGCCTACAACACCTATGGCGGCAACAGCCTCTACACGGGATCGCCGGCCGGTCGCGCCTACAAGGTCAGCTACAACCGCCCGTTCACCACGCGTGGCAACGCCCCCGAGGACTGGGTCTTCAACGCCGAGTACCCGATGGTGCGCTTCCTCGAGGCCAACGGCTACGACGTCAGCTACAGCTCCGGGGTCGACACCGCCCGCCGCGGCGCCGAGCTCCTCGAGCACAAGGCGTTCCTGAGCGTCGGCCACGACGAGTACTGGTCGGGCACCCAGCGGGCCAACGTCGAGGCGGCCCGCGATGCCGGGGTCCACCTGGCCTTCTTCTCGGGCAACGAGGTCTTCTGGAAGACGAGGTGGGAGGACAGCATCGACGGGTCCGGGACGTCGCACCGCACCCTCGTGTCCTACAAGGAGACGCACGCCAACGCCAAGATCGACCCGCTGGCGAACACCTGGACGGGCACGTGGCGCGACCCGCGGTTCAGTCCCCCGGCCGACGGCGGGCGACCCGAGAACGGCCTCACCGGGACCTGGTTCGCGATCAACTGCTGCGCGATCGACATGGTCGTGGGGCAGGCGGACGGTCAGATGCGGTTCTGGCGCAACACCCGCGTGGCCACGCTCGCCGCTGGAGCGACCACGACGATCGGCGACAACGTCATCGGCTACGAGTGGGACGAGGACCCCGACAACGGGTTCCGGCCACCGGGCACGTTCCGCGTCTCGCAGACCACCGGAAGTGGTGACCGTCTCCAGGACTACGGCAGCTCCTACAGCCAGGGACAGGCCACCCACGCGATGACGACGTACCGGGCCGCGAGCGGGGCCCTCGTCTTCAGCGCGGGGACGATCCAATGGGCGTGGGCGCTCGACGGCAACCACGACCGGGGATCAGCCGCCCCCGACGCGGCTGCGCAGCAGGCGACGGTGAACCTCTTCGCCGACATGGGCGTCCAGCCGGACACGCTGCGCCCGGGCCTCACCGCCGCGACCGCCTCGACCGACACCACCGCCCCGACCACGACCATCACCTCGCCGGCCGCAGGGGCGACGCTCCCCGTCGGAAACCCCGTCACCATCAGCGGCACCGCCACCGACGCCGGCGGCGGCCGCGTCGCCGGGGTCGAGGTCTCGACCGACAACGGCACCACCTGGCGGCGGGCCACCGGCCGGGCGTCATGGACCTACACCTGGACGCCATCGACCTCCGGCACGGTCACCCTGCGCGCCCGCGCCGTCGACGACAGCGCCCGCCTCGGCACCGCGGCAACCACCTCCGTGACCGTCGGCACCGGGTCGACCGCCTGCCCGTGCACGATCTGGCCCGGGACCGCCACGCCTGCCGCCACCGACCCGGACAACAGCGCCGTCGAGCTCGGCGTGAAGTTCCGTGCCAGCGCCGACGGCCTGATCACCGGGATCCGCTACTACAAGCCCACGCAGACGTCCGGCACCCACGTCGGGTCGCTGTGGAGCAGCACCGGCACCCGCCTGGGCCAGGCCACCTTCACCAACGAGTCGGCCAGCGGCTGGCAGCAGGCGTCGTTCGCGAACCCGATCCCGGTGACGGCCAACACGACGTACGTGGCGTCGTACTTCACCCCCGGCAAGTACGCCGTCAGCTCGGGCTACTTCGCCACCGCACCGACGACCCGCGGACCGCTCACGGCGCTGCAGAACGGCACCGACGGCGGCAACGGGGTCTACCGCTACACCGCCACCGCCGGCGCCTTCCCCAACCAGAGCTACAACTCCGAGAACTACTGGGTCGACGTCGTCTACGCCGAGGCCAACGACACGGCGAAGCCGACCGTCACCGCCCGCACCCCCGCCCCCGGCGCCACCGCGGTCGCCATGGGCACCGACGTGACCGCCACGTTCTCTGAGGCCGTGCAGCAGTCGAGCATCGCCTTCGAGCTGCGCGCGCCCGGCGGCGCGGTGGTGCCGGCGACGACGTCGTACGACGCCACGAGCCGCACCGCGACCCTGCGTCCGAGCGCCGCCCTTGCGGCCAGCACCACCTACACGGCGGCGCTGAGCGGCGCGCGGGACGTCGCGGGCAACCAGATGGACGCGGTCACGTGGTCCTTCACCACCGACGCACCGGACACCACGAGCCCGACCGTGACCGGCCGCACCCCCGCGGCGGGGGCGACGGGCGTGGCGCTCGGGGTCTCCCCCACCGCGACGTTCAGCGAGGCCGTCCAGGCGTCCTCGATCACCTTCGAGCTGCGCGGCCCGGGCGGCACGCTGGTGCCCGGCACCACGACGTACGACGGCCCGACCCGCACCGCCACGCTCGACCCGGGCAGCAACCTGGCCGCGAGCACCGGCTACACCGCCACCGTGAGCGGTGCCCGTGACGCCTCGGGCAACCAGATGCAGCCGGTGTCGTGGTCCTTCACGACCGCCGCCGTCACCTCTGGCTGCCCGTGCACCATCTGGCCGTCGACCGCCACCCCGGCCGCGACCGACCCGGACAACAGCTCGGTGGAGCTGGGCGTGAAGTTCCGCGCGAGCACCGACGGCTTCATCACCGGCATCCGCTACTACAAGCCCACCCAGACGTCCGGCACGCACGTCGGCTCGCTGTGGAGCCGCACCGGCACCCGGCTGGGACAGGCGACGTTCACGAGCGAGACGGCGAGCGGCTGGCAGCAGGCGACCTTCGCGAACCCGGTCGCGGTGACCGCCGGCACGACCTACGTGGCGTCGTACTTCACACCGGGCAAGTACGCCGTGAGCTCGGGCTACTTCGCCACGGCGCCGACGACCCGCGGCCCCCTCACCGCCCTGCAGAACGGCACCGACGGCGGCAACGGGGTCTACCGCTACACCTCCACCGCCGGCGCCTTCCCCGACCAGACCTACGGCTCGGAGAACTACTGGGTCGACGTCGTCTTCGAGGACGGGCCCGACACCACCAAGCCGACGGTGACCGCGCGGACGCCCGCCCCGGGCGCCACCGGCGTGGGCGTCGCCACCGACGTCACGGCGACCTTCTCCGAGCCGGTGCAGCAGTCGACGCTCGGGCTCGAGCTGCGCGGCCCGGACGGCACCCTGGTGCCCGGCGCCACGGCGTACGACGCGACCAGCCGCACCGCGACGCTCGACCCGACCGCGAACCTCGCGAGCAGCACCACCTACACCGCGAGCGTCTCGGGAGTGCGCGACACGGCGGGCAACCTGATCGACCCCGTCACGTGGACGTTCACCACCGCTGCGGCGGACACCACCAAGCCCACGGTGACCGGGCGCTTCCCCGCCCCCGGAACCACCGCGGTGGCCACCTCGGTGAGCCCGACGGCCACCTTCAGCGAGACGGTGCAGGCTGCGTCCGTGGTCTTCGACCTGCGCGGCCCTGGATCGACGGCCGTGGCTGGCACGACGACGTACGACGCCACGACCCGGACGGTGACGTTCGACCCGACCGCCAACCTGTCGGCCAGCACGACCTACACGGCGTCGGTGAGCGGGGCCCGGGACCTCGCCGGCAACCAGATGGATCCGGTGTCGTGGACGTTCACCACCTCCGCCACCGCCTCCACGTGCCCCTGCACGATCTGGCCGTCGTCGGCGGTGCCGGCGGCCACCGACCCCGACACGAGCTCGGTCGAGCTGGGCGTGAAGTTCCGGACGGACACGCCCGGCTTCATCACCGGCATCCGCTACTACCGGCCCAGCCAGGCCACCGGCACCCATGTCGGCAGCCTCTGGACCGCCACCGGCACCCGGCTGGGCCAGGTCACCTTCACCGGTGGCACGGCGAGCGGCTGGCAGGAGGCCACCTTCAGCTCGCCCATCGCGGTCACGGCCAACACGACCTACGTCGCGTCCTACTTCACGCCGAGCCGGTACGTCGTCAACGGCGGCTACTTCAGCAGCAGCGGCACCACTCGCGGCCCGCTGACAGCCCTGCAGAACGGCGTCGACGGCGGCAACGGCCTCTACCGCTACACCTCGACGGCCAGCACGTTCCCGAGCCTCAGCTACAACTCCGAGAACTACTGGGTCGACGTGGTCTTCCAGGAGGACTCCACCGACACCACCGCACCGACCCTCAACGGCCGCGTACCGGCTCCCGACGCCACCGGTGTACCGGTCGGCGTGCGGCCGCAAGCGGCCTTCAGCGAGTCGGTCACCGGGTCCACCGTCTCGATGGTGCTGCGTGGTCCCGGTGGCCAGGTGGTCCCGTCCTCCACCGCCTACGACAGCGGCACCCGCACCGCCACCCTCACCCCGTCGATCGACCTCGGCTACTCCACGTCGTACACCGTGGAGGTCAGTGGCGCGCAGGACGCGGCCGGGAACACCATGGCGCCGGTCTCCTGGTCCTTCCAGACCTCCGCCGCGCCCCCGCCCGGGATCGAGGACGGTCCGGGCGGCCCGATCGCGGTCGTCACCAGCACCGGCAACCCGTCGACGTCCTACCTCGGCGAGATCCTGCGGGCCGAGGGGCTCAACGAGTTCGCGAACGTACGGGTGTCGACGCTCAGCGCGACCACCCTGGCGCCGTACGCAGTGGTCGTCCTCGGCGACGTGGCACTCACCGACGCCCAAGTGACGGCGCTCACCGACTGGGTGGATGCCGGCGGCAACCTCGTCGCCATGCGACCGGACAGCCGGCTGTACTCCCTCGCCGGCATCACCGCGCAGACCGGCACCGTCACCGACGGCTACCTCGCGGTCAACGCCGCCGTCGAGCCCGGCGCCGGGATCACCACCGAGACCATGCAGTTCCACGGGTCCGCCAACCGCTACTCCCTCAACGGCGCCACCGCCGTCGCGACGCTCTACTCGAACGCCACGACGAGCACCGGGCTTCCCGCCGTGACGCTGCGGAGCGTGGGCACCAGCGGCGGGCAGGTCGCCACCTTTGCCTTCGACCTCGCCCGGTCGGTGATCGCGACCAGGCAGGGCAACCTCGCCTGGGCCGGTCAGGACCGAGACGGCGCCTCGCCGAACCGCTCGAACGACCTCTTCTTCGGCGGGTCAGCGACCGACTGGGTCAACCTCGCCAAGGCCCACATCCCCCAGGCGGACGAGCAGCAGCGGTTGCTGGCCAACCTCGTCACCGTCGCCGCTCGCGACCGGCTGCCCATGCCCCGGTTCTGGTACTTCCCGGGGAGCCACAAGGCCGTCGTCGTGGCGACCGGGGACGACCACGGCAACGGTGGCACGCCGGGCCGGTTCAGCACCTACGCGGCCGCCAGCCCCTCCGGATGCTCCGTAGCCCGGTGGGAGTGTCCCCGCTTCACGTCCTACGTCTACCCGAGCACGCCGATGACGAACACCCAGGCCGCATCGTTCGACGGGCAGGGCTTCGAGGTGGGGCTGCACCCGCAGAACGGCTGCGCCAACTTCACGTCGTACCAGGGCCTGCTGGACACCTACACCAGCCAGCTCAGCAGCTGGCGCGCCAAGTACACCTCGCTCCCCGCACCGACGACCAACCGCTACCACTGCATCGTGTGGAGCGACTGGGTCTCCCAGGCCAAGGCCGAGCTCGCCTCGGGGATCCGGCTCGACACGAACTACTACTACTACCCGGGCTCCTGGATCGCGGACCGGCCCGGCTTCATGAACGGCTCGGGCATGCCGATGCGTTTCACCGACACCGATGGCTCGATGATCGACGTCTTCCAGGCCAACACCAACATGACCGACGAGTCCGGACAGAGCTATCCGTTCACGCCGAACACGCTGCTCGACCGTGCGCTCGGGAGCCAGGGCTACTACGGCGCCTTCACCGCCAACCTGCACACCGACGCCGCGTCGACCTACGAGGACACCCAGGTGCTGGCCTCGGCGCAGTCACGCAACGTGCCCGTGATCACCTCCCGCCAGTTGCTCACCTGGACGGACGGCCGCAACGGCTCATCGTTCTCGGGGCTCTCGTGGAGCGGTGGCACGCTGTCCTTCACGGTCGGCGTGGGGGTCGGTGCCACCGGCCTGACGGCGATGCTGCCGACCACCGGCCCGGGCGGCGCCACGCTGACGGGGGTCCGTCGCGGCAGCACCTCGGTGCCCTTCACGACGATGACCGTCAAGGGCCAGCAGTACGCCGTGTTCGCGGCCGTCGGCGGCGCCCACCAGGCGACGTACGCGCCGGCCGGTGGCACCAACCAGGTCACCGCGGCGAGGGCGACCACGGACGACGCCGGCACGACCTCGCTCACGTGGACGACGAGCGACCCCGGGACGACCGTCGTGCGGCTCGGCACTTCGCCCGCCGCACTGGACGAGGAAGTGGTCGTGAACGGACGCACCACCGAGCACCTCGCCGAGCTCGACGGCCTCGACCCGGCGACGCGCTACCACTACGTCGTGGAGACGCGAGGCCCGGACGGCGGCGTCGTCCGGTGGCCGGCGAGGGGTGCGGCACCCGCGACCTTCACCACGCCCGGTGCGGACCGACGTCCGCCCAGCATCGGTGGTGTCCGGGTCCGCCCGATGCCCGACGGCACGGCGCGCATCACCTGGCGCACCGACGAGCCCGCCACATCGCGGGCCCGCTACGGCCGGTCCGGCCGCGCCCTCGACGGCCTGGGCCTCGACGACCGGCTGTCGCGCCGGCACGTCGTGGTGGTGACGGGACTCGCGCCCCGTCGCGGCTACACGGTCCGCGTCGGGTCGAGCGACGCAGCCGGGAACGCCGCGCCGGCCCGGACGGTGCGCTTCCGGTCGCTCGCGCCGGGGATGGCCATGTTCACCGTCGAGGACTTCCGCACCGGCGAGACCGACGGCCGGTCGCGGCTCGACGGTCGCGGGCTGGGCTCGCTCACCCTGAGCGGGCCGGGATCGGGCACCTACACCTCACGGGTGGTCGACTCCGGGCGCAAGGCGGGCTGGCGGCGGCTCGTCCTCGACGCCGACGAGCCACGGGGCTCGCGGATCCTGGTGCGGGTCCGCGCCGGCGACCGGCCGAGCCCTGACGGCACGTGGTCGGACTGGCGGCTGGCGGCCCCCGGGGTCGGCCTCGAGCTGGACGGGCGCTACGTGCAGTACGCCGTCCACCTGTCCGCCGGCTCGAACTCGCTGCCCACGGTGCGCGGCATCGGGCTCACCCGCACCGGGGGCCCGGCCGGCACTGAGCCGCGCGTCACAGCCGGTCGAGCAGCCAGGACGGGCTGAGCACCTGCGCGGGCGCGACGTTGGCGGCCAGCGCGCGGTCGGCGGTCACCACGACCACCTGGCCACCCGACTCGCCGGCACGACGCGCCTGCTCGATGATCGCGGCGTCCCCGTCCCGCGCGGCGTGCACCGTGAGCACGTGGGCGTCCCGGCCGGCGCGCACGCCGCCCTTGGCCTGCCCCTCCAGCACCAGCACGATCTCGTCGTACGGCGTGTCGGCGACCAGGAGCCGCTCGTGCAGGCGGCGAGCCGCGCCCGCGCGGTCCTTCCACCAGCCGTCGGGCACGGACCCGACGACGTTGGCGCCGTCGACGACCAGGGTGGTCACTTGAGGAACTGGGAGAAGTCCTTGGGCAGGTTGAGCTGCTCGGCAGCCTTCTCGTAGTCGACATCGGCGCCGTCGGGGTTGCCGAAGGGGTTGGCGGCCTTGTCGGCCGACGCGGCCTTCTGCTGGGCCTTCTGCTGCGCGGCCTTCGCCGGGTTGCCCGAGACGCGCTTCTTGCCCTTCTTGCCCTTGGCCTGCGAGGCCTGGCGGGCGCCCGCGCGCTTGCCTCCGCCGAGACCGGGCATCCCGGGCATGCCCGGCATCCCGGGCACCCCACCGCCGCGTGCCATCGACTCCATCATCTTGCGCGCCTCGAAGAAGCGGTCGACGAGCTGGTTGACGTCGGAGACCTGGCGCCCCGAACCCGCTGCGATGCGCGCACGGCGCGAGCCGTCGATGATCTTCGGGTTGTCGCGCTCGGCGGGCGTCATCGACTGGATGATCGCCTGGATGCGGTCGATCTCGCGCTCGTCGAAGTTCTCGAGCTGGTCACGGAACTGCCCCATGCCGGGGAGCATCCCCATGATCTTCGTCATCGAGCCGAGCTTGCGGATCTGCATCATCTGCTGGAGGAAGTCCTCCAGCGTGAAGCCGCCCTTGGTGGCGAGCTTCTCCGCCGCCTTCAGCGACTGCTCGGAGTCGAACGCCTTCTCGGCCTGCTCGATCAGGGTGAGCATGTCGCCCATGTCGAGGATGCGCGAGGCCATCCGGTCGGGGTGGAAGAGGTCGAAGTCGGTCATCTTCTCGCCGCTGGAGGCGAACATGACCGGCTTGCCGGTGATGGAGCGGATCGACAGCGCGGCACCACCGCGGGCGTCACCGTCGAGCTTGGTGAGCACGACGCCGTCGTAGCCGACGCCGTCGAGGAAGGCCTGCGCGGTGGTGACCGCGTCCTGGCCGATCATCGCGTCGACCACGAAGAGCACCTCGTCGGGCTGCACGGCGTCGCGGATGTCGGCGGCCTGCTTCATCAGCTCAGCGTCGACGCCGAGGCGGCCGGCGGTGTCGATGATGACGACGTCGTGGAGCTTGCGCCTGGCCTCCTCGATGGAGGCGCGTGCGACGGCGACCGGGTCGCCGCCGTGCTCGACCCCCTGGGTGTTGCCGGGCTCGGGCGCGAAGACGGGCACGCCGACGCGCTCGCCGTTGACCTGCAGCTGCTGGACGGCGTTGGGGCGCTGGAGGTCGGCCGCGACGAGCATCGGCGTCTTGTCCTGGTCCTTGAGCCAGAGCGCGAGCTTGGCCGCGAGCGTCGTCTTGCCGGCACCCTGGAGGCCGGCGAGCATGATGACGGTCGGGCCGGACTTGGCGTAGCGCAGGCGGCGGGTCTCGCCGCCGAGGATCGTGACGAGCTCCTCGTGGACGATCTTGATGATCTGCTGCGCGGGGTTGAGGGCGCCGCTGACCTCCTCGGAGCGGGCCCGCTCCTTGACCGCGCCGACGAACTCCTTCACCACCGGCAGCGCGACGTCGGCCTCCAGCAGCGCGATGCGGATCTCACGCGCGGTGGCGTCGATGTCGGCCTCGGAGAGCCGACCCTTGCCGCGGAGGTTCTTGAAGGTGTCGGCAAGGCGGTCGGAGAGTGTGGCGAACACGGTGTGGGTCTGTCCCTCGCATCGGTGGTGGATCAGGGTGGACCAGGGCGGGTGAGCGTCTGGTACGACGACCAAGACTAACGGCCACACCCCGCTGGGGCTCAGCCGACGAGCTGAGTCCGCCCGCGCTCAGCCGCCGAGCGCCGTGCGGACGGCGTGGGCGGCGGCCGCGGCCCGCTCCTCGGTCGGGCGCACCCCGCCGACCTCCTGGACGTAGAAGACGTCCACCGCCTGGGGTCCGAGCGTCGAGACGTGGGCGGACGCGACCGTCAGCCCCAGCCCGGCGAGCGTGGTGAGCACGCGGTGGACCACGCCCGGCCGGTCGGAGGTCCGGATCTCGAGCACGAGCGAGGTGCGCGAGGCGTCGGGGCGGACCTCCACGATGGGTGGCAGCTCGCCGTCCGGTCGTGCGGGCAGGTCGGGCAGCCGCTGGGTGCCCTCGACGACGCGACGGATCCGCTCGCGGACGACGCTGGCGTCGAGGTAGGCGTCGGGCACCTCCCAGGCGCTGACGCCCCACTCGCCGTCGGCGTCGACCTGCGCCCACGCGCGGGCCGCGTGGACCGGCACGCGCAGCGCTGCGAGGCCGCCGGCGACGTCGGCGAGCAGGCCGACCCGGTCCGCCGCGACCACCGTGACGGTGGCGCCCACCTCGTGCGGGGTGATCTCGACGGCGACGGCGGCGGGGTCACGTCGTACGGCCTCGGGGACCGCCAGCGACCCGACCGGGGCGACGTGCGCGATGTCGGCGCCCAGCGCCTGTCCGGCCCGGGAGACGAGCCGGTCGACCAAGGAGGCGCGCCACGTGGTCCAGGCCGCGGGCGACGCGGCCCTGGCGTCGGCCTCGGTGAGGGCGCGCAGGAGCTCCAGGCTGGCCGCGTCGGGGACGTGGGTGAGCAGCTCGGCGGTGGTGGCCGGGTCGTCGGGGTCGCGGGTGGTCGCGAGGTCGGCGAGGAGGAGGTGCCAGCGCACCAGGGACGCGACCACCTCGGCGTCGAGGTCGGTGAAGCCCATCCGGGCCACGACCTTGCGGGCCAGCGGCTCGCCGGCCACCGAGTGGTCCTGCAGCGAGCCCTTGCCGATGTCGTGCAGGAGGGCCGCCACCAGGAGCAGGTCCGGGCGGCGGACGCTGCGGATCAGCGCGCCGGCCTCCGCGCACGTCTCGACCACGTGCCGGTCCACGGTGAAGCGGTGGATGGCCGAGGCGTGCGGCAGCAGCCGGATCTGCTCCCACTCGGGCAGGAAGGTCTCGATGCCCTCGACCTCGTCGAGCGTCTCCCAGACCGGCAGCAGCCCCGGCCCGCCGGCGAGCAGGCGGACGAGCGCGTCGCGGGCGGGAGCCGGCCACGGCACGGGCAGGGGCGCGCCCTCCCGCACGAGGCGGGCGGCGGTGGTGGGGGCGAGCACCGCGTCGCGGCTCGCGGCCTCCGCCGCGGCGCGCAGCAGCAGCGTGGGGTCGTCACCGGGCCGCGTGCCGGCGTCGAGGACGACCTCGCCACGCGAGAGGGCGATGCCGGGGGCGATCCGTTCGAGCGCGGGCGTCCTGCGACCCCGCTCCCCCGTCGGCCGGGCCATGACGGCGTCCGTGCGTCGCCACGCCAGGCGGGACAGGTGCCCGATGCGGCGCCCGAGGGAGCGGACGTGGCGCTGGGCCGCCTCGGCGTCGGCGAGCCCGAGGCGCTGGGCCAGCGGATCCCACATCTCGGGGGCGATGCGGTCGGCCGGGCGGCCGGCGAGGTCCTGCACCTCGTCACGGACGTCCAGGAGCATCTGCCGCGCCGCCTCGAGCGCCGGGGTGGACGCGTCGACGAGCCAGCTGGCCTCGATCGCCTTGAGCACGCCGGCGTCCCGCAGGCCCCCCTCGGCCTCCTTGACGTCCGGCACCGACGCGTGGGCGAGCTCGCCGGTGACGTCGTGGCGCTTGCGGGTCATCGCCCTCAGCTCCGGCAGCCGGGTCCGGGCCTGGCGGCGCCAGTCGGCCAGCATCGTGGTGCGCAGCCGGAGGCTCAGGCCCGGGTCGCCGGCGAGGTGGCGGGCGTCGAGCAGCCCGAGCGCCACCCGCAGGTCGGCCGCCGCCTCGAGCACCTCGGCCATCGAGCGGACCGAGTGGTCGAGCCGGCGCCCGGAGTCCCACAGGGGGTACCAGAGGGTGGCCCCCAGGTCGCCGATGTCGAGGCCGTCCTCGTGGACCAGGACGACGTCGAGGTCGGAGTGCGGCGCGAGCTCGCCGCGCCCGTACCCCCCGACGGCGACCAGGGCCACCCCGGCGGCGGGCCCGCCGGCGGCGGCGTACGCCTCCCGGCAGAGCTCGTCGGCCGAGGCGGCCCTGGTCTGGCGTCCTGCTGCGGTCACGGGAGGATCCCCGAGAGGGCGGCCATCAGAGCGCGGACGCGTCCTGCTCGCCGGTGCGGACGCGGACGACGGTCTCGACCGGGCTGACCCAGACCTTGCCGTCGCCGATCCGACCGGTCTGCGCGGTCTTGACGACGATCCCGACCACGTCGTCGGCGTCGGCGTCGTCGACGACGATCTCGATGCGGATCTTGGGGACGAGGGCGATGTCGTACTCCGCCCCGCGGTAGACCTCGGTGTGGCCCTTCTGGCGGCCGTAGCCGCTGACCTCGGACACGGTCATCCCGGCGACCCCGAAGGTCTCGAGTGCCTCGCGGACGTCCTCCCACTTGTGCGGCTTGATCACCGCGGTCACGAGCTTCATGCGCTGGCTCCTTCGGTCTTGGTGGTGGCAGTGGCGGAGGCGGTGGAGGCGGCGAGGACGCTGCTGCCGCCGCCGCTGGTGCCACTGTGCAGGTCGTACGCCGACTCGCCGTGCGCGACGAGGTCGATGCCGTTGACCTCGTCCTCCTCGTCGAGGCGCAGACCCATCGTGTACTTGATGGCGAGGGCGATGACGGCGGTCAGGACGCCGGAGTAGATGACGGCCACGACGACACCGAGGGACTGGTCGGCCAGCGACCCGAGCCCGCCGCCGTAGAGCAGCCCGTCGACCCCGCCTGCGCCCTCGGCCGTGGAGAACACGCCGATCAGGACGGTGCCGACGACGCCGCCGACCAGGTGGACGCCGACCACGTCGAGCGAGTCGTCGTAGCCGAGCCGGTACTTCAGGCCCACCGCCCAGGCGCAGACGCCGCCGGCGACCAGGCCGATCGCCACGGCGCCGGAGAGGTTGACCGCACCGGCGGCCGGGGTGATCGCGACCAGGCCGGCGACGATGCCGGACGCGGCGCCCAGCGAGGTGGCCTTCTTGTGGATCAGGCGCTCGACCAGCAGCCAGCCGAGGATGGCCGCCATGGTGGCCAGCGTGGTGTTGGCGAAGGTGCGGCCGGTCTCGGACATGAAGCGCTCGGTGAACGCCTCGCCCTCCTCGCCGGCGAAGACGATCGAGCCGACGTTGAAGCCGTACCAGCCCATCCAGAGCAGACCGGCGCCGAGCATGGTCAGCGTCAGGTTGTGCGGGCGCATCTGCTCGCGCGGCCAGCCGATGCGCTTGCCGAGCAGCAGCACGAGCACCAGGGCCGCGACGCCGGCGTTGATGTGGACCGCCGTGCCGCCGGCGTAGTCCTGGGCGCCGATGCGGCCGCAGATGAGCGAGTCCTCGGTGCAGCTGAAGACCATGTGGGCCATCGGGAAGTACACGATGAGCGACCACAGCGGGACGAACACCACCCACGCCGAGAACTTCAGCCGGTCGGCGACCGCGCCGCTGATCAGCGCGGCGGTGATGATCGCGAAGGTCATCTGGAACATGACGCCGATGTAGGTGTCGGTGGTGACGCCGTCGAGCCACAACAGCTCGAAGGGGTTGGCGAAGAAGGTGCCCTCGCCGCCGAAGCCCATCGACCATCCGACGGCGACGTAGAGGATGCCGACGATGGCGGCCGCGACGTAGGACATCATCATCATGTTGAGCACGGACTTGGACCGCGACATGCCGCCGTAGAACAGGGCCAGCGCGGGCACCGTCATCATCAGGACGAAGGCAGTCGCCACCAGCATGAAGGCGTAATAGCCGTCCACAGGACCTCCAGGGACTCGAGCACGAACGAAACGGGGTGGTCACCCGAGCCATGACGCCGCTGTCATGCCGGTGCCCACGTGATGACCCGCAGCCTGTGCGGACGAGGTTTCGCCGGGCCGCGACGGATGTTGCACGCAGGCAACGGAATGGGCCGCCGTGTTACGGGTGTGTGAACTGACCGGGCCCGGACGGCCCCTTGTTAGTGTTCGGCCGTGTCCAGACTGGCCGTGATGGCGCACTACGACGTCGCCGGGGAGCTGCGGCCCCACGTGCGTGGTCAGGTGGAGGCGTTGGCCGCGTCGGTCGACAAGCTCCTGGTGTGCACGACGGCCAGCCTCCAGGACTCGGCGCGTGCCTGGCTCTCCGAGCGGGCGGTCCTGGTGGAGCGGGCCAACTACGGCTACGACTTCTTCAGCTACAAGGTCGGCCTCGACGCGGCCGGCGACCTCACGGCCTACGACGAGGTGGTGGTCTGCAACGACACCTACGTCTTCGCCCTCGACTCCTACGAGCCGGTCTTCACCGAGATGGCCACCCGCCCCTGCGACTTCTGGGGCCTGACGGGTGCGGAGCGCGTCGCGCCGCACATCCAGTCCTTCTTCATCGCCTTCCGGCCGTGGGTGGTCGGGTCACGCGCGTTCACGACCTTCTGGGAGGAGATGGAGCCCATCTCCAAGCGCCGCCAGGTGATCCGGCGCTACGAGATCGGCATGTCGCGCCGGCTCTACGAGGCGGGCTTCGTGTCCGACACCTACTTCGTCGAGACCCCGCAGGACCGTCGCATCGCCCGTGAGCGGATGCGCTGGTGGGCCGCCCACCGCTCCCACTTCCCGCGCACCCGCGCGGAGATCCGCGAGTGGCGCGAGCGCGCCAACGAGCCCTGGAACCCCGCGCGCAGCCTGGCCGACCGCGTCCTCGACAACGCCCGGCTCCCCTACGTCAAGATCGACACCTTGCGCTACGACCCCTACAACCTCGACGCCGACCGCCTGCTCGAGCTGTGCGAGCGCCGCTTCCCCCAGCGCTTCGAGGGCGTGCGCGAGTTCCTCGAGGACACCGCGCAGTACTACCCCCTCCGCGACACCGAGCGGCTGCTGCCGACGCCCCTGGCCATCGAGCCCCTCTTCCCCAGGGTGAGGTACTCCGATGCGCGGTGACCGGCGCCGACCCGCCCAGGTGCGGTTCGACGACGCCGCCGAGGTGATGGTCGCCTCGGGGATCGTCGACGTCGACTACGTCGCCGCCCAGCTCGGCACCACGTTCGCCTCGCCCCTCGAGGCGGCCCGCGCCGTCGTCGACGCCGGAGACGTCTCGCCCCACCCGCTCTTCGAGGCGCAGTGGATCGGGCGCCGCCGCTCGTGGCAGCGGGCCGGCCTGCACCCCGTGCTCTGGTACGTCGCCGAGCGGCGGCGGCGCAACCGCATCGCGCCGCACCCCCTGGTCGACCCGCGGATCATCTTCGCGGCCTACCCCGAGGCCCGACACCACCCGTACGGCGCGCTCTCCTACTGGCTCGGGGCAGCCGGGCCGGGCACCCCGTTGCCCACCCGCATCCTCCCCCGCAAGGTCTCGTGGTCCACCTACCGCGCGGCCGCCATCGACGCCGCCACGCAGTGGCGCGAGGAGGTCGTGCGCGAGCGCCCGCACCTCGTCGGCCCCATGCCCGCGCTCCCGGCCTCGCTGGGCACCTCCCCCGCGGTGACCGTCGTGATGGCCGCACAGGACGCCGGTCCGCTGGTGCACCGCACCGTGGCCTCGCTGCAGGCCCAGTCCTTCACCGATTGGCACCTCGTGGCCGTCGACCGGGGGTCCGCCGACGACACCGCCGCCGTCCTGCAGGGCGTGGCGGCCTTCGACGAGCGCATCACGGTCGTGCGCGAGGCGCGGTGCAGCGAGGCCCACGCGCTCAACGTGGCACTCGAGCACGGGACCGCGGAGCACGTGGCCTTCCTCCCCCTCGGGCGCGAATGGCTGCCCGACATGCTCGGCGACCTGCTGGCGCACGCCCACCACAGCGGGGCCGCCGCGGTCGTGGCCGGTGCCGGGGCGGTCGGCCGCTCACGGCACGAGCTCCTCGGCGGTCGTCCGGTCGACCTCGCGACCGCACTGCTGCGGCGTGACGCCGTCAAGGACGTCGGTGGCTTCGACGAGGGCCTCGAGGGTGCGGTGGAGCGCGACCTGGTGCTGCGGCTCACCCGCGACCACGAGCCGCTCGCGGTCGACGTACCCGTCCTGCGGCGCCCCGAGGCACCGCACCCCGGCTTCGCCGACGACTGGGACTCCGTCGTCCTCGAGCGCCAGCTCGTCGACTGGGACGCGGCCGCGCGCAAGCAGACCGACGAGGCGCTGGTCAGCCACGTGATGCCACTGGGCCCGGAGCCGCGGCGCACCGTCGAGTGGCTCGGCTCGGTGCCGCGCGAGGGGTCGGAGCTGGTGCTCGTCGGCGTCCGCACGCGGCGGGCGCACCACGTCCTGGCCGCCTCGATCGCCGCCGTCATCTCCGGCGCCCGCTTCGTCTCGGTCCCCGCTCCGGTCTCCCTCTCCGTGGCCACCAACGTCGGCATCGTGGAGGCCACCGGCAGCACCGTGGTCCTGGTCCGGCCCGAGGCGATGCCGCCGCGCCAGCCGATCGCCGAGCGGCTCGCCGGCGTGCTGCGCGAGCCCGGGGTCGGTCTGGCGCAGCCACTGGTCGTCGACCTGGACGGCGTGGTGCTCAGCGCGGGCGCCCGCTTCACCGCCGCCAACCCACACCCCGAGCTGTTCCTCGCCGGCCTGCCCACCAGCGACGCCGTACGCATCGGCCCGTGCGAGGTCGCGGCGCCGGCCGCCCCGCTGGTCGCCCTGCGCACCGAGGCGGCGGTCGGGCTGCGCGGGCTCGACGCGAGGTACCACTCCGTGCTCGCCGAGACCGACCTCGGCCTGCGCGCACACCGGGCGGGCCTGGGCGCGACGGTGCTCGTGCCCGACGCCGTGATCACCTCGCGCACCGCCTACGCCGAGCCCGAGCGGCTCATCGGTGCGATGGCCTCGCTGCGCCCGACCGTCCTCGCCGGGCCGCCTCCGCCGACCGACCGCTCGCGTGACCAGCTGCGCACCGCCGGGCTCGAGGTGACCGACGAGCGCAGCCGCCGGGTCGCCGCCGACCCCGAGGACCGGACGGCCCCCTCGGTCCTGGTGCCCGAGCTCGTCCTCCGAGCCGTGGAGGGCATCCGGGAGTCGCCCCCGCGCCTGCGGTGGGCCGTCGACATCGCCTCGCCCGCCGCCCAGCGCGGCGACCGGTGGGGCGACACCTACTTCGCGCGGTCCCTGGCCGACGCCCTCGAGCGCCGGGGCCAGCACGTCGCCGTCGACCGTCGCGACGCCCGCCAGCGCGACTCGCGCGACCACGACGACGTCCTGCTGGTGCTCCGCGGCCTCGACCGCGTCACGCCCCGGCCGGGACTGCTCAACATGGAGTGGATCATCAGCCACCCCGACATGATCACGCCCGACGAGGTGGCCGGCTTCGACCTCGTGTACGCCGCCAGCACGAGCTGGTCGGCGCGCGTGAGTCGGGAGTGGGGCACGCCCGTCTCGCCGCTGCTGCAGTGCACCGACACCCGCTGGTTCCACCCGGACCGGGCCGAGCCCGACACCGGGCCCGCGCTCCTCTTCGTCGGCAACTCACGCGGGATCTACCGCTACGCCGTCCGCAGCGCGCTCGCGATCGGCGCCGACCTCACCCTGCACGGCAACGACTGGACCGACTTCGTCGAGCGCGACCAGATCGCCTCCGGCGGCGTCGACAACCGCGAGGTCGGCGTGCTCTACGCCTCCGCCGGGATCGTGCTCAACGACCACCACCTCGACATGCGGCGCGACAGCTTCGCCTCCAACCGCCTCTTCGACGCGGCGGCCTGCGGCGCCCGGATCCTCAGCGACCGCATCGACGGTCTCGAGGAGATCTTCTCCGGCCTCGTGCTGCCCTTCGACAACGAGCACGAGCTGGCGCGCCTGGCGAAGCCGCCCTACGACGCGTTCCCCGACAACGAGACCCGGCGGCAGATCGCGACCCGGATCATCGCCGAGCACAGCTTCGACAAGCGCGCCGAGACGCTCATCGACGACGCCGTGCGCGCCCTGCTCGCCCGCCGCTGAGGCGGGTGGGCGCGTCCTGGCGCCTCGACCACGTCGAGTCGGCGCATCCTGGCGCCTCAACCGCGTCGGGGCTGCGCCCGTCAGCCGAGCAGCGCGTCGACGAACGCGGCCGCGTCGAACGGCGCCATGTCGTCGGGGCCCTCGCCGAGGCCGACCAGCTTGACCGGTACGCCGAGCTCGCGCTGCACCTGCACCACGATGCCGCCCTTGGCGGACCCGTCGAGCTTGGTCAGGACGATGCCGGTGACGTCGACGATCTCGCTGAAGACGCGGGCCTGGATGAGGCCGTTCTGGCCGGTGGTGGCGTCGAGGACGAGCAGCACCTCGGTGACGTCGGCCTGCTTCTCGATGACGCGCTTGATCTTGCCGAGCTCGTCCATCAGGCCGGCCTTGTTCTGCAGGCGGCCGGCGGTGTCGACGAGCACCGTGTCGACGCCGTTGTCGACGCCGTGCTTGACGGCCTCGAACGCGACGCTGGCGGGGTCGCCGCCCTCCGGGCCGCGCACGACCTCGACGCCGACGCGCTCGCCCCAGGTGGCGAGCTGGTCGACGGCCGCGGCGCGGAACGTGTCGGCGGCACCGAGGGTGACCGAGAGGTCCTCGGCGACGAGGATGCGGGCGATCTTGCCGACGGTGGTGGTCTTGCCCGCACCGTTGACGCCGACCACGAGCACGACGCCCGGCTTGCCGTCGGCGCCGGTCACCTGCACGCGGCGGTCGAGGTCGGTGCCGACGAGCTCGATGAGCTCCTCGCGCAGGACCTCACGCGCGTCGGGAGCGTTGCCGCCCTCGACCCGCAGGCGGGTGCGCAGCCGCTCGACCAGCGCCTGGGTGGGCGCGACGCCCACGTCGGCGGTGAGCAGCGTGTCCTCGATCGCCTCCCAGGTGTCCTCGTCGAGGCGGTCGCGGCTGAGCAGGGCCAGCAGGCCCTTGCCGAGGCCGCCCTGGGACCGGGAGAGCCGCTGCCGCAGGCGGACCAGGCGCGACGCCGTGCTCTCCGGCCTCTCGATCGTCGGTGCCGCGACGACTGGCTCGGCGGTGTCGACCGCCGGCTCCGGTGGCGCCCCGGTCGCGACCTCGGTCTCCGTCGGAGGCGGCGCGATGACGTCGGTGCCGCCGCTCGGCGGCGGCACCTCCTTGCGCCGACGCCCGGAGGTCAGCAGTCCGGCGAGCGTGATCACGCCGACGACCGCGATCGCGATGATCAGATACAGCCAGTCACCCATGGGGCCAATCCAATCAGAGGGGCACGACGCGCCGAATCCGGGTGAGCACCCGGGCCGGGCTACGGGCCTGCACCTCGGCCAGGCGAGCCCGCAGGCCGTCGCGCTGGGCGACGAGGAGGGCGGCCCGCTCACGCTCGCGAGCGAGGCGACCCTGGGCCCTCGCGAGACGACCCTGAGCCTTCGCCAGGTCACCCAGCACGGCGTCGAAGGCAGCGGTGAGACCCGAGCCGGTGCCGCCGGCGAGCATCGGGGACCCCGTCCGCCGGCCCGGGTGCACGACCCAGACCACCTCGTGGGGCATGAGCCGGAACCAGCGCACGGCCGACTCCCCCACGAGCGCCGGCGGCGTCACCCGCACCGAGGCGAGGCCGGCGTCCGCGAGGCGCGCGTCGAAGTCGTCGCCGTACCAGCGCACGTGGTCGACCTGGCCGAAGCGACGCAGGCGCTCCTCCGGGGTCGCCGACGGGTCCTCCTCGGTCGCCACGCCCATCTTGATCGGCACCTCCAGCAGCGCGATGCCGCGGGGGCTGAGCACCCGGGCGATCTCGCGCATCGCCGCGCAGTCGTCCGGCACGTGCTCGAGCACGTGGTAGCAGACGAGGAGGTCGACCGAGCCGTCCCGCAGCGGGAGGTGGGTCAGGCTGGCCAGCGCATCGACGTCGCGGGAGTCGTAGCCGGCGTCCAGGCTGATCCGGCGCCGCGCCTCGAGCCGGTCGAGCAGCACCTTCGACTGGCGCGACGGGGCGATCTCGACCACCGTGTCGAGGTCGCGCAGCTCGGGCGAGAGGCTGCCGAGCAGCAACGACAGGAACCGGTGACGCTCCAGGCTCCCGCACCGGGGGCAGGTGGCCTCGGGGCGACCGTCGGGCCCGGGCCGGAACTGCCGCGACACCATGGCGCCGCAGGCGGCGCAGTATCCCTTGGCGACGTCGTGGCGGGTGCCGGTCACCCCTCGCACGCTAGTCCGCGGGCGCGCCGGCGCGAGGCGCCACGCCGGGAGTCACCCCGACCGTGGCGTCAGACGCGTGACTCGGAGTCCTCGAGGGTCGGCAGGGCGTCGACGCCCTTGCGCATGGCGTCGCCGAGCTGGGGGGCGACGGGCATCTCCTCGCCGCGGTGCGGGTAGGCGACGTAGACGGCCACCGCCGCGGCGACGAGCACGCCGAGGGACATCATCAGGACGATCGCGAGCACGGGATTCCTCCGAGGTGGGCCGGGCGGGTCACCTCCACCGTGGCACACGAGCCGTGGCGCTGGCGCATCGCCGGCCGCCACCGGCGCGTCGGGGTGAGGGCGGTCACCCCTGCGGGCGGAGCAGGGGTACGACGGCCGCGCGCACGACGTCGGGTATCGGGGTGACCGGACGGTCGCCGGCGCCTCGCGTGTTGTCGACGTAGACGTGGACGAAGCGCCCCTCGGCCGCCACCTCGTCGGAGGCGCCCTGGAACAGGCCGATGCGGTAGACGATCGAGCTCGTCCCCACCTTGTCGACGACCAGGCCCATCTCGATCGGCTCGGGGAAGCCGATCTCGCGGAAGTATCGGCACCCGGTCTCGGCGACGACCCCGATCTGCGGCAACGCGCGCACGTCGACCCCGGTGGCCTCGTAGAGGTGGGCGTTGACCGCGGTGTCGAACAGCTCGTAGTAGGTGGCGTTGTTGAGGTGGCCGTAGGCGTCGTCGTCGCGCCAGCGCGTGGTGGCGGTGCGCCAGGCGACGTAGTCGGCCCTGGTGGGTCGATCGCTCATGCCGGCTCCGCGTCGCGGAGCCGCTGGCTGATCACGGCCGAGACGCCGTCGCCACGCATCGTGACGCCGTAGAGCGCGTCGCCGACCTCCATCGTGCGCTTCTGGTGGGTGATCACGAGGAGCTGGGAGTTCTCGCGCAGCTCCTCGTAGATCTGCAGCAGGCGGCCGAGGTTGGTGTCGTCGAGCGCGGCCTCCACCTCGTCGAGGATGTAGAACGGCGAAGGGCGGGCCTTGAAGAGCGCCACCAGGAACGCGACCGCGACGAGCGACCGCTCGCCACCCGACAGCAGCGAGAGCCGCTTCACCTTCTTGCCCGGCGGCCGTGCCTCGACCTCGACGCCGGTGGTCAGCATGTCGCCGGGGTTGGTGAGGACCAGCCTCCCCTCACCCCCGGGGAAGAGGCGCGCGAAGGTCTGGTCGAAGGCCTTCTCCACGTCGGCGTAGGCCTCGGTGAAGACCTGCTCCACGCGGGCGTCCACCTCGCGGACGATGTCGAGAAGGTCCTTGCGGGTGCGCTTGAGGTCCTCGAGCTGCTCGGTGAGGAACTTGTGGCGTTCCTCCATGGCCGAGAACTCCTCCAGGGCGAGCGGGTTGACCCGCCCGAGCATCGACAGCGCGCGCTCGGCCGACCGCAGCCGCTTGACCTGCTCCTCGCGCACGAAGGGCGTGGGCCCCGGCGGCTCCTCCCCCTCGGCCACCTCGCCGGCGAAGGGGATCAGGGTGGTCGGTCCGTAGTCGGCGACGAGGCCGTCGGGGTCGAGCCCGAGCTCCTCGAGGGCGCGCTCCTCCAGCTGCTCGATGCGCATCTTCTGCTGGGTGCGGGCCATCTCGTCGCGGTGCACCGAGCTGACGAGCTCGTCGTGCTCGCGACCGAGGTCGCGCAGCCGGGTGCGCACGGCCATGAGCTCCTGCTCGCTCCCATGCCGGGACTCCTCGACCGCGGCTCGCTCGTCGGCGGCCAGCATGACCGACCGCTCGAGCTGGTGCAGGACCACTCGCACGGCGGACGACACCGCCTCGGCGGCGCGACCCTCGCGGAGCAGCCGCTCGCGGCGCTCGGCGGCGCGGGCGCGCGAGTCGCGCTCGGCCTGTGCGGCACGCAGGAGGGAGTCCGCACGACCGTGCAGCGCGCGGGCGCGCTCCTCGGCGGTGCGCAGGGCGAGCCGCGCGTCCATCTCGGCCTGCCGGGCGTCGCGGGCTGCTGCGGCGAGCCGCTCACGCTCCGCGGTGTCGGGCTCCTCGTCGGTGACGTCCTGGGCCGCGGCGAGCCGCGCCTCGAGGTCGACCAGCCCCGCGAGCGCGGTCTCGCGAGCCTCCTGGGCCGTGGCGATGGCGCGCTCGAGCCGCTCGGCCTCACCCTTCGCGGCGCGAGCCTGGGAGCCGTACTGCCCGAGCTCCTCGGCCACTGCGGCCAGGGTGGCGTCGGACTCGTGCAGCTTGGCGAGGGCCACGTCGACCCGCTTGAGGGCGTCGTGGCGGGCGGCCTCGAGGCGGGAGATCTCGAAGCCGAGCCGCTCTGCGGACGCGGTCGCCGCGGCGAGGCTCGTGCCGGCCTCGTCGACGGCCGCCTGGATCTCGATCAGGCTCGGCTGGCTGCTCGAGCCGCCGGCCGCGAAGTGGGCACCGAGCAGGTCGCCCTCGCGGGTCACGGCGACGACGTCGGGCAGGTCGGCGACCAGTCGCCGCGCAGCCGGGAGGTCGTCGACGACGGCTACCCGGTCCAGCAGCCGCACCAGCGCAGGTCGTACGTCGTCGGGCGCGGACACCACGTCGACGGCGTAGCGCACCCCGTCGGGGAGCACCGGCCAGTCGCGGGCGGCGGCCGGTGCGCCGCCCAGCAGCATCCCGGCGCGACCGAGGTCGTCGTGCTTGAGGTGGGCGATCGCCTCGACGGCCGACCCGGCGTCGGAGACGACCACGGCGTCGGCGGCGGCGCCGAGCGCGGCGGCGACGGCCGCCTCGTAGCCGTGGTCGACGTCGAGCAGCGCGGCCACGGAGCCCAGCAGGCCGTCGACCTCGTCGGTCGCGGCCAGCAGCGCTCCGGCGCCGTCCTTGCGGTTGAGCCCGATCTCGAGCGCGTCACGACGCGCGACGAGGCCGGCGCGCTCGCGCTCGGCCTGCTGCGCCTCGTCGCGGGCCCTCGCGAGCTGCTCGTCGATCTCGTCGAGCGCGGCCACCGCGTCCTCGTGCTCGGAGTCGAGGCCCTCCTCGCCGGCGTCGAGCCCGGCGACGCGGGTCTCCAGTGCGGTGAAGTCGCGCTGCGCCCGCTCGGCGCGCGCGACGGCGTCCTCGCGGGCGTCGGTGAGTCGCTGGATCTCGGCGTCCGCCGCCTCCGAGCGCGAGGTCAGGGCGTTGACCTGACCGGTGAGCCGGGCGAGTCCCTCGCGCCGGTCGGCCGCCGCTCGCTGGAGACCGGCGATGCGCTTGTCCTCCTCGGCCGCGGCCTCCTCGGCCGCGCGCTTGGCGACCACGGCGGCGTCGAGGGCCGAGCGCTGCTGCTCCACCTGCTCGGCGATCTCCGCCTCCTGGCGGCGTACGCGCTCGGCCTGCGCCTCCAGGTCGTCGGGGTCGCGGCCGGAGTCGACCGTGTCGCCCTCGGCGGCCCCGGCGGCGTTGCGGATCCGTTCGTCGGCCAGAGACGCGGTGCCGCGCAACCGCTCCTTCAGGCCCGAGAGGGCGAACCAGGTCTCCTGGGCCGCGGCCAGGCGGGGCAGGTCGTCACGCAGGGCGGCCTCCAGTCGCGACTCCTTCTCGCGCCCGGCAGTGATCTCGGCCTCGACCTGCTCGCGCCGCTCCAGCAGCACGGACTCGTCGGCCAGCTCGGACTCGAGGGCCGTGCGGGCGGTGACCAGGTCGTCGGCGAGGAGACGGGCGCGGGCGTCGCGCACGTCGGCCTGCACCGTCTGCGCCTGACGGGCCACCTCGGCCTGGCGGCCCAGCGGCTTGAGCTGGCGACGGATCTCGGAGAGCAGGTCGGCGAGGCGGGTGAGGTTGCCGTCGGTCGCGTCGAGCTTGCGGAGCGCCTTCTCCTTGCGCTTGCGGTGCTTCAGGACGCCGGCGGCCTCCTCGATGAAGCCGCGGCGGTCCTCCGGGGTGGCGTGCAGGATCGAGTCGAGCTGGCCCTGCCCGACGATCACGTGCATCTCGCGACCGATGCCGGAGTCGCTCAGCAGCTCCTGCACGTCGAGCAGCCGGCACCCGTTGCCGTTGATGGCGTACTCCGAGCCACCGTTGCGGAACATCGTGCGGCTGATCGTGACCTCGGCGTAGTCGATCGGCAGGGCGCCGTCGGAGTTGTCGATGGTCAGCTGCACCTCGGCACGCCCGAGCGGCGGGCGGCCGGACGTGCCGGCGAAGATGACGTCCTCCATCTTGCCGCCGCGCAGGCTCTTGGCCCCCTGCTCGCCCATGACCCACGCGAGCGCGTCGACGACGTTGGACTTGCCCGAGCCGTTGGGGCCGACGATGCAGGTGATGCCCGGCTCGAGCTGCAAGGTCGTCGAGGACGCGAAGGACTTGAACCCCTTGAGGGTCAGGCTCTTCAGGTACAACGCGGGCTCCTCACCGGGTCGAGACGGCCACTGACAACTGGGGAAGCTCAGCGCGGCTCACCCTACGACACCCGACACCGCGCGGGACCGTTGCACGCGGCGTGGCACCGGGCCATGCTGGTGCGATGCGGAGCCCGCTCGTCGCCCTGGCCGTCCTCGCCGCGCTCCTCGCGCCCTCCCCGGTCGCGGTCGCCCAGGCGCCCCCGGAGCCGCTGACCCGGCAGCACCTGCTGACGTCCGAGGACTACCTCGTCGTCTACCCCGACATGCGCGACCCGCTGCGCTCGGTGATGCGGTCACCCGTGTTCGCGCCGCGCGGGTGCGACGACCAGGCCGTCGCCGTGCGCGGCACGAGCCGGATCCAGGGCAGCGTCTCCCCCGTCAGCCCCCGGCGCTCGGTGGCGCTGATCGACCAGACCCTCGTCCGGTTCGACTCGGTGCGCGAGGCCCGCGCGCTCGTGCGGCGCTACCGCGACTTCAGCAAGCGCTGCGTGGGTGACGTGGACACCGACGACGGCGAGGGCAGCGAGGTCCGCCTGAAGAACCGGGCCTGGTTCCCGCCGCAGGTCGGCGACGAGTCGGCGGGCCTGCTGATCGGCTGGTTCCAGTCGAACGTCGCGGACTGGCGCCGGGTCCTCGTGGTGCGCACCGGCCGCACCGTCTCGGTGCTCGACGTCAGCTTCACCGAGGTGCGCCCGCCGAAGCGCGGGGTGCTGGCGCTCGGCCGACTGGCCGTCGACCGCCTGCGCTGAGCCTCAGAGGTCCTTCCTCATCTGCTGCGCGGTCACGGCGTAGCCGGAGGACTCGTAGAGCCGGATCGCGGGGGTGTTGTCGCCGAAGACGTTGAGCGTCATCGACGTTGCTCCGAGCCCACGGCCGGCGTCGTGCAGCGCGTCCAGCAGCCGACGTCCCAGGCCCTGACCGCGCCGGTCCTCGTCGAGCCGGATGTCGAAGATCCAGGCCGAGACCCCCGACGCCCGCTGGCGGAGCTCGAACCAGCCGATGCCCACCGGCTCGTCGTCGACGACCGCGGTGAAGAGGTGCATGTCCGGGCTCGCGAGCCCGTCGGGCAGCAGCTGGGCGAACTCCCCCGCCGACGCCGCCGCTGCGGCCTCGGGATCCAGGTCACGCGACGTCGCGATCTCGCCGGCGTACTCGCGCTCCGAGCGCTCGCGCCAGGCGACGTACTCGTCCTGCGACATCGGCCGCAGCGAGAGCTCACCCACGCCCGAGCACGTCCTCCAGCGCGGCGAGCACCAGGAGCACGGCGTCGGGCCGGGCGTTGCGGCCCATCAGGCCGATGCGCCACACGCTGGCGGCGTAGGCCCCCGCGCCCGCGCCGATCTCGATGTCGTGCCGGTCGAGGAGCTCCTTGCGGACCGCCGCGGAGTCGACGCCGTCGGGCACCCGCACCGTCGTCAGCTCGGGCAGGCGACTGCCCTCGGCCGCGAAGAGCTCGAGGCCCATGTCCTGCAGGCCCGCCTGCAGCGCGTCACCCGCCGCCTGGTGGCGTGCCCAGACCGCGTCGAGCCCTTCCTCGAGGATCCGGGTCAGACCGCCGTGGAGGCTGGCGACCATCGCCGTGGGCGCGGTGTGGTGGTAGGTGCGCTGACCACCCTTGACGCCCGCCTCACCGACGTAGCCGCCCAGCATGCCGAGGTCGAGGTACCACGAGCGCGGCTTCTCCACGCGGCGCTCGAACGCCCGGTCGCCGATCGTGAAGGGTGCGAGGCCGGGCGCCACGCCCAGGCACTTCTGCGTGCCGGCGTAGCCGATGTCGACGCCCCAGTCGTCGGCGCGCAGCTCGATGCCGCCGATCGAGGTGACGGCGTCGACGAGGAGCAGCGCGTCGCCACCACAGGACCGGAGGCCGGCGCCGAGTGCGGCGATGTCGGAGCGGACGCCCGTCGAGGTCTCGGCGTGCACGGCCGCGACGATCGCCGGCGACGGATGGGCCGACAGGACGCGGTCCACGTCGACCGGCTGGCCCCACTCGTGCTCGACCGCGACCACCTCGGCGCCGCACCGTGCCGCGACGTCGGTCATCCGCTGGCCGAAGAGGCCGTTGACCGCGACCACGACGACGTCGCCCGGGTGGACGGTGTTGACGAACGCCGCCTCCATCCCGGCCGAGCCGGTCGCGCTGAGCGGGAGGGTGCGCGCGTTGTCGGTGCCCCAGACGGTGCGGAGCATGTCGCAGGTCTCGTCCATGATCCGGAGGAACTCCGGGTCCAGGTGCCCGAGCAAGGGCTCCGCGAGGGCGCGCGTCGCCTCCGGGTAGGGGTTGGACGGGCCGGGGCCGAAGAGGTGGCGCTCGCGGATCATGGAGTCGAACCTAGACCAACCCCACGACGTTCTTCTCCCCCGCTCCGCTCCTCCGGACAACGCCGCGGGGACCCCGGGCGACCGACGGGCTTCACAGGACGGCACCCGGGTTGAGGATGCCCTCCGGGTCGAGGGCGTGCTTGATCCGTCGCGACAGCGCCATCACGTCCTCGCCGAGCTGGTCGGGCAGTGCCGCCTTCTTGGTGCGACCCACCCCGTGCTCACCGGTGATGGTCCCGCCCAGCCGGATCGCGGCCTGCAGGATGTCGTCGAAGGCGGCGCGCGCCCGGCGCTCGGAGTCCGCGTCGGAGGCGTCGTAGACGATGATCGGGTGGGTGTTGCCGTCACCGGCGTGCGCGACGGTCGGGATCTCGACGTCGTGGCGCGCCGCGATCTCCGTGACGGCGGCCAGCAGGTCGGGCAGCAGCGGCACCGCCGCTCCGACGTCCTCCAGCAGCAGGCTGCCGCGGGCCTCGACGGCCGGGAAGGCCATCCGCCGCGCCTGGACGAACATCTCGCCCTCGTCGGGGTCGTCGGTCACCACGACCTCGGTCGCGCCGGCCGCGACGCAGGCCGCCTCCACGGACGCGATCTCCGCGACGCGGGCATCGCCCGGCGCGTCGGACTGCACGACCAGCAGCGCACCCGCGGCCCGGTCGAGGCCGCGCGGCGAGAAGTCCTCGACCGCATTGATCGTGGCCCGGTCCATCAGCTCCATCATCGAGGGCCGCAGCGTGCGTCGTACGGCGACGACGGCCTCGGCCGCGGCCACCACCGAGGCGAACGACGCGACCAGCGTCGCGGGCGGCAGCGGCAGCGGCACCAGCCGGAGGATCGCCCGCGTGACGATGCCGAGCGTGCCCTCCGAGCCCACGAAGAGCTTGAGCAGCGAGAGGCCGGCGACGTCCTTGATCCGCTTCCCGCCGAGGGTGATCAGCGTGCCGTCCGCGAGGACGACGTCGAGGCCGAGGACGTAGTCGGTGGTGACGCCGTACTTCACGCAGCACAGCCCGCCGGCGTTGGTGGCGACGTTGCCGCCGATGGAGCAGATCTCGTACGACGACGGGTCGGGTGGGTACCAGAGGCCGTGCTCGCGCGCGGCGACCTTCACCTCCGCGTTGAAGGCACCCGGCTCGACGACGGCGACCTGGCAGCCGGTGTCGACCTCGATCGCCCGCATCCGCTCCAGGCTCAGCACGATGCCGCCGTCGACGGCACTGGCACCGCCCGACAGGCCGGAGCCGGCCCCGCGTGGCACCACCGGTACACCGTGGGCGGCGGCCCAGCGCACGGCGACCTGCACCTGCCCGGCGTCCTCGGCGCGGACCACGGCGACCGGGGTGCCGGCGCCGACGTCGCGCGACCAGTCGTGACGGTAGGTGGCGACCGTGGCGGGGTCGGTCGCGACCACGCCCTCGGGCAGGGACTCCACGAGCTCGGCGAGGGCTTCCACGCGCCCATCGTGGCACGTCGCGTGGAGGGCGGACCGGGCCACGACCTAGGGTCGGCAGGCATGAGAGCCGCACGCCGTGCCCGGATCGTGGGCGACGCCGACCTGGGTCAGGGGCGATGCCTCGAGATCGGACCGCTGGCCAACCCGGTCGTCAGTCCCGAGGTCGCCGACGTCCGCTACGTCGACGTCGTCGACCGCTCGGGGCTCGTCGCCCACTACGACGGCAACCCGGCGGTCGACCCCGACGCGATCCCGGAGCAGCACTTCTGGCTCACCCGGCCGGACGGCACCGTGGCGACGCTCGCGGAGGCGGTCGCGGCCGACGCGCCCTACCAGCACGTCGTGGCGAGCCACGTCATCGAGCACGTGCCCGACATGGTCGGGTGGCTGCGTGACGTGGCCCAGGTGCTCACCTGGGACGGCGCGCTGCTGCTGGCCGTCCCCGACCGTCGCTACTGCTTCGACGTGCACCGCGCCCCCGCGACCGTGGGCCAGGTGCTGCAGGCCCACCTCGACGGCGACCGCACGCCGTCGGTGCGAGCCGTCCTCGACCACTTCATGCGCGCGGTCGACTACACCGCCGAGCAGGCGTGGGCCGGCGAGCCCCCTCCGGCACAGGGGTCGCACCCCATCGACGACGTCCGGCGCCACCTCGCCCGCCAGCAGGCCGGCGACTACGTCGACTGCCACGTCTGGCCGCTGACGCCACGGGGCTTCGCCGACCTGATGGACGACCTCCTCGTCCTCGGCGAGGTGGACTTCGCCGTCGAGCGGCTCACGGCCACGCGGGTGGGCGAGCAGGAGTTCTACGCCACCCTGCGGCGCCTCGACCGACCCCGGGCGCCGGCGGAGGCCGTCGAGGAGGCACGGGCCGAGCTCGCCCGCCTGCGGGCCGAGCTGCCCGACGAGTCACCGGTGGCGACCGGCGGCGACACGGTGCCGGCCCAGCAGCTGGCCGACGTCGAGCGTCGGCTGGCCGAGACACGCGACCGGCTCGCCCGGGTGCGAGCCGCACGAGACCGCGCGAGACGGCAGCGCGACCGGGCCGTCGCGGCGGCCGCTGCCGCGCCCGCCGACCGTCCCGGCGTGCTCGGGCGGCTGCGTCGCCGGGTGCGCCGGGGCTGACCCCGGTCAGGCCGCAGCGGTGGCCGCCTCGTCGGCGTGCGCGATGTGGGCGAGCGAGCGCCACACGAGCGCCAGCGTGATCCCCGAGCCGACGAAGGCGAACCACCACGGCGCGGTCAGCCCCCACTCGCGGGCGATCAGGCCACCGAGCAGGCCGCCCAGGAGCATCCCGCCCATCACGCAGACCATGTAGACCGAGCCGACGCGCCCCTGCAGCTCGCTCGGCACCGCCCGCTGGCGCACGGCCTGAGAGAGCGTCCCCCACACGAAGGCGTAGGCGCCGAAGAAGAACATCAGCGGGTACGCCGCCCACGGCGAGGTCGTGAACGCCATGGCGAGGTGGAAGAGCACCTCGGCCAGCAGCACCGCCCGCATCAGCGTGGCCAGGGGCACCAGCCGCTCGAGGCGTCCGTAGGAGAAGGTCCCGAGCAGGCCGCCCAGGGCGGCCGCCGTGGTGAGCAGGCCGAACCCGGCCTCCTCGATGCCGACGCGCTCGAGGGCCCACAGGACGAGCACCGACCACGGGGCCGCCCAGGTGACGTTGAAGACGACGATGATGACGGCCAGCGTGCGCACCGGCGGGTTGCCCATCAGCCAGCGCAGCCCGTCGGCGATGTCGCGCCGGATGTGGGTGTCCACGTCGCCGCGCACCGCCCCCGGGGGTGTCCCGATCCGGGACACGAGCACCACCCCGGCGGCCACGCACGCGACGGTGAGGACGAACGGCCACACCATGCCGACGGAGAACAGCAGCGCGCCGACCGCCGGCCCGACGAGCTGGTTGCCGGTGATCATGCCCGCCATCAGCCGCGAGTTGGCGATGCCCAGGTCGCGCTTGTCGACCAGCATCGGCGTGAGCGTGCCCGCCGTGGCGTCGACGAAGGTCTCGGCCGTGCCGAGCGCGAGCATGGCGGCGATGACCAGCCCGATGTTGACCTGGCCGGTCGCGATGACGGCGCACAGCCCGGCGAGCACGAGCGCGCGCACCGCGTTGGCGGTCATGATGACCAGCCGCCGGTCCAGCCGGTCGGCGAGCGCCCCGGCCAGCAGCCCGATGAACAGCCACGGCACCTGGAGCGCGATCATGGCCGCCGCGACCAGCAGCGGGTCACGGGTCTGGGACGCGACGAGCAGCGGACCAGCCGCGATGAGCACGCCGTCGCCGAGGTTGGTCACCCACGACGACCCGACGAGCCACCGGAAGCCGGTGCCCAGCCGGGGCGGGAAGACGGTCTCGACGAGGCGGGTCACAAGCACCTGAGCGTACGTGCGCGATCGCGTCAGCGCACGGCGATATCGCTGGTGACGTCGATGACGCCGGCGTCACCGAGGGGCGGGGCTCAGGCGGGCTGGAGGTCCTCGACCAGCAGCTCGGCCTCGCGTGCGGCAGCCGCGAGCCGGTCGTTGTCGGCCTGCAGGCGCAGCACGAGCGCCTCCAGGTCGTGCACGCGGCGTCGCAGCCGGTGGTTCTCGACGGCGAGGACGGACGCGGTCCGTACGTCGCTGTTCACATGACCCAACAGCGCCTTGGCCATGGGGAGCCTTTCGAGGGGACGGGTCGGCCGACGATCCGGCCGTCTACAAGAGTCCCACCGTGACGGGCCGTGGTCAATCCGCCCGGCGCGCCGGCCGGGCCCGCGGCGGCCGCTGGCAGCGGGGGCAGAAGAACGACGACCGGTTCATGAACGCGACCCGGCGGATCGGGGTGCCGCAGCGCCGGCAGGGCTCCCCCTCCTGCCCGTAGGCGTCGAGCGACCGGTCGAAGTAGCCGGACTCGCCGTTGACGTTGACGTAGAGGGCGTCGAACGACGTACCGCCCTGGGCCAGCGCCTCACCCATCACGTCGCGCACGTGGCCGAGCAGGCCGCGCAGCACCGGGCCGCTGAGCCGGTCACCGGGCCGCTCGCCGTGCAGCCGGGCGCGCCACAGCGCCTCGTCGGCGTAGATGTTGCCGACCCCGGAGACAAGTCCCTGGTCGAGGAGGAGCCGCTTGATCGCGGACGTACGCCGTCGCGCGCGGCGCACGAACTCGTCGTCGTCGAACGCGGGGTCGATCGGGTCGCGGGCGATGTGCACGATCTCGGTCGGCAGCTCGGCGCCGCCCTCCGAAACGACGAGGCCGCCGAACATCCGCTGGTCGACGAAGCGCATCTCCAGGCGACGCTCGTCGGCGGTGCGGAGGCCGAACCGGACGCGCAGGTGGCGCTCGTCGAGCGCACCCGGCTCGTGGAGCAGCATCTGGCCGCTCATGCCGAGGTGGCCCAGGAGCGCGTCGCCGTTGGCGAGCGCGAGCCAGAAGTACTTGCCGCGGCGGCGGACCGCCTCGATGCGCTGGCCCGCCAGGGCAGCGGCGAAGCCGGTCGACCCGCGGTGGTCGCGGCGCACGGGCCGCGGGTGGAGCACCTCGACGGCCTCGATGGTCGCGCCGACCACGTGGCGCTCGAGGCCGGCGCGGACGACCTCGACCTCGGGGAGCTCGGGCACGTCTCAGGCGTCGGGACCGGAGGCCAGTGCGGGCCGGCCGTTGGCAGCGGTCTTGATCTCGCGGTAGGCCGTCTCGGCAGCGCCCTGCTCGGCCTCCTTCTTGGAGCGACCCGTGCCGTTGCCGAGGGTCTGCTCGCCGACGCGCACGCGGGCGACGAAGGTCTTCATGTGGTCGGGGCCGTCGTCCTCGATGAGGTACTCGGGCACGCCGAGCCCGAGGTCGGCGGAGAGCTCCTGCAGGGAGGTCTTCCAGTCGAGGCCGGCACCCATCGACGCGGCGGCCTCCATCACCGGGTCGAACAGCAGGTGGATGACCTTGGCCGCCTCGTCGATGCCGCCGCTGAGGTGGATCGCACCGATGACCGCCTCGACGGTGTCGGACAGGATCGAGGCCTTGTCGCGACCGCCGGTGGTCTCCTCGCCGCGACCGAGCTTGATGTGCTGGCCGAGACCGATCTGACGAGCGACGTCGGCCAGCGCGCGAGCGTTGACGACCGCGGCCCGCAGCTTCGCGAGCCGACCCTCGCTGAAGTCGGGGTGGGCGCGGTAGAGCGTCTCGGTGACCACGACCCCGAGCACGGAGTCCCCGAGGAACTCCAGGCGCTCGTTGGTCGGGATCTGCCCGTTCTCGTAGGCGAACGAGCGGTGCGTCAGGGCACGCTGCAGCAGCTCGGGATCCAGGACCGGATCACCGAGCGCCGCGCGGAGCTCGTCGGTGGTCAGAGGACGATCAGAGAACTTGGCGACGGTCGGCCTTGGCGCCGTACTGGCCGCACTGACCGCACGCGCGGTGCGGGAGGTGCTTGGCACCGCAGGCGGGGTTGGCGCACGTCACGAGGGTCGGCGCGACGGCCTTCCACTGCGAACGGCGGTGGCGCGTGTTGCTGCGCGACATCTTCCGCTTCGGAACAGCCATGGTGGTCTCCTACTAACGTGTGCTTGCTTGCTTCTCCGTCCGGGGATTCCCGGTGGAGTCAGTCCTGGGGGTCCTGCTGGGGTGCTGCGGTGTCTGCTGCGGTGTCGGGCTGGAGCTGCTGGAGCCCTGCCCAGCGCGGGTCGATCGGCGCGTCGTGCGCATGGTCCGGGTCGTCCGCGAGTCGCGCACCACACTCGGTGCACAATCCCGGGCAATCGTCCATGCACAGCGGCTGGAACGGTAGTGCGAGCACCACCGCGTCCCGCAGCAGGGGCTCGAGGTCGAGCATGTCTTCCTCGAGCCGGCTGGTCTCGTCGTCGAGGTCGTGGTCGTCGTGCTCCGCGGCCTTGTCGTGCTGGTCGGGGTAGACGTAGAGCTCCTGCAGCGTCACGTGGATCTCGTCCTCGATCGGCTCCAGGCAGCGTACGCACTCCCCCTCGAGCGCGGCCGTGGCCGTGCCCGTGAGCAGCACGCCCTCCATGACCGCCTCCAGCCGCAGGTCGAGCTCGACCGGCGATCCTTCGGGGACAGAGAGGACTTCGATGCCAAGCTGCGCTGGCGCCGGAACGGAGAGCTCGAGCTCACGCTGGGACCCCGGGCGGCGGCCGAGCTCGCGAGTATCGAGCACGAGCGGCGCCCTCGGGTCCAGGCTGCTCACGTCGAACTCCCACATCTGGACACCAACACAACCTCGGAATCGTATCCGTCGCCCCGCCGACGGGGCAAAACGAGTGACGGGTGGAGCCTCACGCGGGCTCAGGCCCGGCGCTCGGCGAGGCGCGAGACGAGTTGCTCGCGGACGGGCTCGGGGACCAGACCGCGTACGTCGCCGCCCAGCGCCGCGACCTCCTTGATCAGGCTCGAGGAGACGAACGCGTTGCCGACCGCGCCGGGGAGGAACACGGTCTCGACGGCGGTGAGGTGGGAGTTCATCTGCGCCATCGGCAGCTCGTACTCGTAGTCACCGGCCCCACGCAGGCCCTTCACGATCGCCACCGCCTCGATGTCGCGACAGAAGTCGACGATGAGCCCCTCGAACCCCGACACCCGCACGTTGGCGATGCCCGCGGTGGCCTCGCGCAGCATCGCGATGCGCTCGTCGGGGGTGAACAACCTGTTCTTGCTCACGTTGACGCCGACGGCGACCACCACCTCGTCGAAGAGCGACGCTGCTCGGGCGACGATGTCGAGGTGGCCGTTGGTCACCGGGTCGAACGACCCGGGGCAGACAGCGCGACGCACAGGCGTCCTTCCTTCGAGCTGGGACTGGGCGGGGGCTCTGGTCCGTCTCGGGATCAGGGGGCCGGGGTGGCGTGACCGTACCAAAGCGCGGTCTCGCCGTAGCGCTTCGTGCGCTCGCCCTCGATGCCGGGAGGCCAGGTCAGGACGGTGCGCTTTGCCGCCCGCTCGACGACGACCAGGGCGCCCGGCACCAGCCAGCCGTGGGACACGAGGGCGACCAGGTCGGCGTCGACGTCCGCGTCGGACATCGGGTAGGGCGGGTCGGAGAAGACGATGTCGTAGGGCGCGGCGGGCGGGGAGGCCAGGAACGAGGCGACCGAGGTCGCCACCACCCGGGCCTTCGAGAAGCCGAGGGTGGCCGCGTTGCGGGTGATCAGCACGGCCGTGCGCCGGTCGTGCTCGACCATCGTCACGACACCGGCACCCCGCGACCACGCCTCGAGGCCGACGGCGCCGGAGCCGGCGTAGAGGTCGAGGAAGCGCAGCCCGTCGAGCGAGCCCGTGCGCGACTCGATGGCCGAGAAGAGCGCCTCGCGCACGCGGTCGCTCGTGGGGCGGGTCGTCTGGCCGCGCGGTGTCTCCAACCGGCGGCCCCCCGCCGTTCCCCCGATGATCCGAGTCATGTCCCCGTGGTCAGCCCCTCTTCGTTCATCCCTTGTCCAAGTAGGCCGACGCGGCTGAGCGCTCCACCTCGGTGACCGCCTCGGCCAGGTCGGGCGCTCCAGCGAGCGCAGGATCCTCGGAGAGTAACGCCTCTGCGGCGCTCCGGGCTCGGACGATCGTCTTCTCGTCGCGCAATACCCGAAGTGTGACGAGACCGGAGCGGAAGCCCGACTGGTTGGCCCCGAGCACGTCGCCCTCACGACGCTGCTCGAGGTCGACCCGGCTGAGCTCGAACCCGTCGGTGGTCGCCGCGACCGCGTCGAGGCGTGCCCGGGCCGGGGTGTCGGCGTCTGCGTGCGACACCAGCAGGCAGAGGCCGGGCAGGCCGCCGCGGCCCACGCGACCGCGCAGCTGGTGCAGCTGCGACACGCCGAACCGGTCGGCGTCGAGGAGCACCATCATGGTGGCGTTGTGGACATCGACACCGACCTCGATGACCGTGGTGGAGACCAGCACGTCGACGTCACCGGCGGCGAAGGCGCGCATCGTGCGGTCCTTGTCGTCGGGCGCCAGCCGTCCGTGCAGGACGGCCGTGCGGAGTCCGGCGAGCGGGCCCGCGGCCAGCTCGGCGTGGACGTCCTCGACCGCTGCGAGCTGGCGCCGCGGCGTGATGTCGGCACCGTCCTCGTCGAAGTCGAGCTGGTCGCTCTCCCCCTCCTCGCCGGAGTCGCCGGAGATGCGGGGGCACACGACGTAGACCTGGTGGCCCTGCTCGACCTCCTCGCGCACGCGCTGCCAGACCCGGTCGATCCACGACGGCTGGTCGGTCAGCGGGACGACGTTGGTCTGGATGGGCGCACGCCCGGCCGGGAGCTCGGCGAGGACGGACGTCTCGAGGTCGCCGAAGACGGTCATCGCGACGGTGCGCGGGATCGGGGTCGCGGTCATGACCAGGACGTGGGGCGGCCTGCCGGCCTTGTCGGTGAGCGCGGCCCGCTGCTCGACGCCGAAGCGGTGCTGCTCGTCGACGACCACCAGCCCGAGGTCGGCGAACTCCACCCTGTCCTCGAGGAGGGCGTGGGTGCCGATCACGATGCCGGCCTCGCCCGTCACGGTGCGCAGCATCGCCTCCTGGCGGGCCGTCTTGCCCATGGAGCCGGTCAGCAGCACGACCTGGGTCGCGTGCGCGTCGCCGCCGAGCATGCCGCCCTGGGCGAGGTCGCCGAGCATGGCGGAGATCGAGCGGTGGTGCTGCTGGGCGAGCACCTCGGTGGGCGCGAGGAGCGCGGCCTGTCCCCCGGCGTCGACCACCTGGAGCATCGCGCGCAGGGCGACGAGGGTCTTGCCCGAGCCGACCTCGCCCTGGAGGAGACGGTTCATCGGGTGGTCGCGGCCGAGCTCCTCGGCCACCAGGTCGCCGATCTCGCGCTGCCCGCCGGTCAGCTCGAACGGCAGCCGCGCGTCGAAGGCGGCCAGCAGGCCGTCGTCCCGGCGGGTGCGGGCGCGCGCACCCTGGGCACGGTGTGCCGCCCGCCGGCGGGCGAGCACGAGCTGGAGCACGAGTGCCTCCTCGAAGCGGAAGCGCTTCTGGGCGGCGCCGAGCTGCTTCCAGTCGTCAGGGGCGTGGATCCAGCGCAGCGCCTGCATCACGTCGAGGACCTCGAACCGCTCGCGCAGCTCCGGGGTGAGCAGGTCGGTCACGCCGGTGACGAGGTCGAGCGTGGCCGTCGCGACCTTCTGCAGGTCCCACGAGTAGAGCTTGGCCGTGAGGGGGTAGATCGGGATCAGCTTGCTCAGCGAGACCGCCTCGTCGCCGTCGAGCGCGAAGCCGTGGGGCTGGTCGAGCTGCCAGCTGCCCCGGAACTGCTTGGCCTTGCCGGTGAAGATGGCCCGGCTGCCCGGACGGAACTCGGCCTCGTAGCGCTCGGCCTGGTTGCCGTAGGGGCTGAAGAAGGTGATGGAGAAGTCGGGACCGTCGGTGCGCACCCGCACCGTCGTACGGAACTGGCGGCGGTTGCCGCTGACGAAGGAGGCGCTCTCGCACGAGCGCACCTCGCCCACGATCGTCAGCTGCTCGCCGACGACGGGCGTGGCGACCTCGGTGAGCTCGGTGGCGGCGACGTAGCGGCGCGGGAAGTGGCGCAGCAGGTCTCCCACCGTCCTGAGCCCCAGGCCCTCCTCGGCGAGCTTGCGCTTCTTGTGGCTGTTGCCGAACACCGCGCCGATCGGGCTGTCCGGGGTGATCGCGACCATGGGGTGATCCTGCCGGTCACTCGACGCTGACGAGCAGCGGGTAGCGCGGCTGGCCGCCCTCGTGGACCGCGACGTCGACGTGGGGGTGGTGCTCCTCGACGTGGGCGGCGACCCGCTCGGCGAGCTCCTCGCCGTCCTCACCCGACACGATCGTCACCAGCTCGCCGCCGCCCGCCAGCAGGCGCTCCAGCACGTCGGTGGCGACCTCCTCGAGGTCGGTCCCCACGACCGCGAAGTCGCCGGCGATGACGCCGAGGGCGTCGCCGGGCTCGCAGGGGCCGGCCATCGTGATGGCCCGGCGGGCGGCGACGGTAACGGCACCGTGGCGGGCGTGGCGGGCCGTCGCGGTCATCTCCCGGACGTCGGCGTCGAAGGCGCGGCCGGGCTCGTGCACCGAGATGGCGGCCAGGCCCTGCACCTGCGCGTGGGTCGGGATCACCTCGACGGAGACGTTGAGCTCCGCCTCGGCCGTGCGGGCCGCGATCTCGGCGGCGCGAACGGTGTCGCCGTCGTTGGGCAGAACCACGACCTCGGCCGCGCCGCACGCGGTGATGGCCTCGAGCAGCTGCCCGGTGGAGGGGCGCCGCCCCGGTCCCCCGGTCACGACGACCGCGCCGGCCGACTCGAACAGCGCCGTCAGCCCGGGCCCGGCGGCGACCGCGACGACCCTGCGCCCCGTGCGGGTCGAGGTCCGCTGCCGACCGGCGGCGACCTGGTCGGCGAAGTGGGTGACACGGATGCGGTGCGGGCGCCCGGCCGTGATCCCGGCCTCGATGGCGGCACCGACGTCGTCGACGTGCACGTGGACGTTCCACAGCCCGTCGCCGCCGACCACGACCAGGCTGTCGCCGAGGCCGGCGAGGGTCGCACGGAGCTCGGCGACGTGCTGGTCGTCGGCGTCGAGGAGGTACATCACCTCGTAGCCCGGCCCGTCCTCGGTGAGGTCGTCGCCGGGGACGGCCGTGGCGACCGGGATGAGGTGGGTGCCGATCGGGGCCGACCACGGCGTCGGTCGCCGACCCGTGGCGGTGGTCTCGACCGCGTCGAGCACGACGCACAGCCCGCGGCCGCCGGCGTCGACGACCCCGGCCTGCGCCAGCACCTCGAGCTGCTCGGGCGTGCGGGCCAGGGCGGCGCGGGCGGCCGCGGCCGCCGCGGTGAAGACGTCGCGGGCGCGCGCGGCCCCGCGACCGGCCACCTCGAGCGCCGCGTCGGACGCGGCCCGCGACACGGTGAGCATGGTGCCCTCGACCGGCGTGCCCACGGCGGCATAGCTGGCCTCGGTCGCCTCGGCCATCGCCGCTGCGATCGTCTCGGCGGGCTTGTCGGCGATCGCCGCGCCGGCCAGGTGGTGCACGTAGGCGCGCAGCATCTGGCTGAGGATCACCCCGGAGTTGCCGCGCGCCCCCATCAGCGCCGCGCGGGCGAGGACCGCCATCCCGTCACCGAGCGAGAGGTCGGGGTCGGCTGCGCGGGCCGCGCGCAGCGCGTCGCGGGCAGCCGAGACGGTGAGGAACATGTTGGTGCCGGTGTCGCCGTCGGGCACGGGGTAGACGTTGAGCGCGTCGATCTCCTCGCGGGCCGAGGACAGCGCGTCGGTCGCGATCTCGACGAAGCGCGCGACGCCGTCCAGCGTGATGCCGTGGGTGACGTGCTCCATCGCGTCGGTCTGCTCCCGGTGTCTGCTCGAAGGTGGCGGCGGGGCCGCCCGGTCGTACGATGTGGTGCGCGCCACAGGGTAGTGCCCGGCACCCACGGCCCCTGCGATTTCATCTCGCCGCAGGTCCTCGGCTACTCTTGCGCGGTTGCCTGCTGCCGCTTCCGGCGGGGTGTGGGCCTCGTGAACATCTATCAACCTCGAACGGATCGGAGTGCACGGTGGCTGCCGTCTGCGACATCTGCGCCAAGAAGCCGGGCTTCGGAAACAACCGTCCCTGGTCGCGCAAGATCACCAAGCGTCGTTTCAACCCCAACATCCAGCGCGTCCGGGCGACCGTCAACGGCACGCCCAAGCGTCTCAACGTCTGCACCGGCTGCCTCAAGGCCGGCAAGGTCTCTCGCTGACCTGACCAGATCTCCACACGTAGCCCCCGTCGCTCACGCGACGGGGGCTACGTCGTTCCCGGGCGGTGCGGGGTCGGTCAGAAGTGGGTCCAGCCGGTCGGGCCGTCGTAGGGGCTGCCGTCGACGGTGACGCCCTCGCCCTCGGCCACCTCCCCGACGACGTGCCAGCCCGAGGGGACCGACGCGGTGTCGGGGAAGGTCGCCAGCAGGGCGTGGTCGTCGCCGCCGGTGAGGATGAACTGCATCGGGTCGGCGCCGAGCGCCGCGCCCACCGCCAGGAGCGGCTCGGGCACCTCGAAGGCCTCAGTGCGTACGTCGATGGCGACCCCGCTGGCCTCCGCGAGGTGCCCGGCCTCGGAGAGGAGGCCGTCGGAGACGTCGATGAGCGCGGTCGCACCGGCCTGGGCGGCCTCCTGGCCGGCGCCGTAGGGCGGCTCAGGCCGTCGGTAGGCTTCGACGAGCACGCGTGGGGAGCGGAAGCCGCGACCGAGGACCGCGAGCCCACCCGCGGCCCACCCCTGGCGGCCGGTGAGCGCGAGCACGTCGCCCGGCTGGGCCCCGGACCGCAGGACGGGCGCCTGGGTGCACTGCCCCAGCACGGTGACGGCGATCATCACCTGGTCGGCTCGGGTGACGTCCCCGCCCACGACGGTGGCTCCGACGCTCGCACACTCCTCGGCGAAGCCGCGGGCGAAGTCCAGCGCCCAGGCCACCGGCAGGTCGGCGGGGGCGGCGAGGCCGATCGTGAGGTGGCGCGCGGTGCCGCCCATCGCGTTGACGTCGGAGAGGTTCTGCGCGGCCGCCCGGTGGCCGACGTCGTCCGCGCTGGCCCAGTCACGGCGGAAGTGGCGGCCCTCGACCATCAGGTCGGTGGAGACCACCACGTGGCCGTGCTTGATGCGCAGCACGGCGGCGTCGTCGCCCGGTCCCACGAGCACGTGCTCGTCGCTCTCGAAGATCTCCACGAGCTCGGCGATCAGGCCGAACTCGCCTGCCTCGCCGAGGGTTGCGTCCGGTGACAGTGCCATGCGCCCATCCCACCAGACGGGGTCGTGACCACTGTCACCCATCCCCTGTCGGGCCCGGCGCGCGGCGCGGTAGGTTGTGCCGGTCACACCCGATGAACGAGACCGAGGAGTCCACGATGGTCGTCCAGGCCTACATCCTGATCCAGACCGACGTCGGCAAGGCCGCGGAGGTCGCCCGCGAGATCGCCCAGGTCAACGGCGTCACGCTCGCCGAGGACGTCACCGGTCCCTACGACGTGATCGTCCGTGCCGAGGCCAAGAACGTCGACGAGCTGGGCAAGCTCGTCGTCTCGAAGGTGCAGAACCTCGACGGCATCACCCGCACCCTCACCTGCCCGGTCGTCCACATCTGAGCCACCGGCCCCACGTGCAGCTGCGCCGACGCCTCGGTCCGTCCACGGACCGGGGCGTCGTCGCGTCCGCGGCCGCCCTCGTCGTGCTCACGCTCGCAGGGTGCAGCAGCACCCCCACGATCGACGACGCGGACCTCTCCGGCGCCGACCGGGCCGCGTGCGAGTCCCTGGTCGACGACCTCCCGGACACCCTCGCCGGCCTCGACCGGCGCGAGGTCGAGCCGGCGGACGCGCTGGGCGCGGCGTGGGGCGACCCGGCGTACGTCCTGACGTGCGGCGTCCCCGAGCCCGACGACTACGAGCCGACCGCCGAGTGCAACGTCATCGCGGGCGTCGGCTGGTACGTCGCCGACGACCAGCTCTCCGACCTGTCGCGCGACGCGACCCCCATCGCCCTCAGCCTCCAGCCCTACGTCGAGGTGTCGGTGCCGGCGGACTACCGCACCGAAGGCATCGACCGCGCCCTGGCCGAGCTCGCCCCGGCGCTGACGGAGCACCTCGGCGAGGGGCTCTCCTGCCTCTAGGCCTCAGCGGAGCCCGGTGTCGCGACGCAGCGCCAGCTGGACGAGCCGGTCGACCAGGTCGGGGTAGGACATCCCGGTGGCCGCCCACAGCTGGGGATACATCGACGTCGGGGTGAAGCCCGGCATCGTGTTGAGCTCGTTGATGACCAGCGAGCCGTCGGGCATCACGAAGAAGTCGACGCGCGCCAGGCCCTCGCACGACAGCGCCTCGAAGGCGCGCACCGCCATCGCCCGCAGCTGCTGCTCGGTCTCGGCGGCCAGGTCGGCCGGGATGTCGATCTCGGTGTGCTGGTCGGCGAGGTACTTCGCCTCGAAGTCGTAGAACTCGTGGTCGCCGCCGGTGCGCACCTCGCCCGGTCGCGAGGTCTCCGGTGGGCCCTCGACCGTGCCGAGCACGCCGCACTCGACCTCACGCGCGCCCTCCATCGACTGCTCGACGAGCACCTTGGGGTCGTGACGGAACGCCTCCTCGAGCGCCTCGTCGATCTCGGAGGCGTCGTGGACCTTGCTGATGCCCATGCTCGAGCCGGCGCGGGCGGGCTTGGCGAAGGAGGGGAAGCCGAGCTCCTCGACCCGTGCGCGTACGCCGACCGCGTCCTGCTCGTGCTCGGTGCGGGTGACGACGATGCCCGGGGTGACGGGCAGACCGGCCGCCTGCAGCACGACCTTCATGTAGGCCTTGTCCATGCCGATCGCGGAGGCGAGCACCCCCGAGCCGACGTAGCGCACGCCGGCCATCTCGAGCATCCCCTGCAGGGTGCCGTCCTCGCCCCACGGGCCGTGGAGGAGCGGGAAGACCACGTCGACCTCCCCGACGACGGAGGGGACGCTGGCCGGCTCGGCGACGACGAGGTCGGTGCCGGTGGCCGCGCCCATCAGCGCCACGGGCGACCTGCCGGCATCGACCTGCGGCAGGTCGCTGCCGCGGATCGCGAGGCGCGCGGGCTCGTCGCTCTCCAGCACCCACCGGCCGTCGGGGGCGATCCCGACCGGCACCACGTCGTAGACGTCACGGTCGATCGCGGCCATCACGCTCCCCGCCGTCACGCACGAGATGCCGTGCTCGGAGGAGCGACCGCCGAAGACGACGGCGACGCGGGGCTTGCGCCCGGCCTGGTGGGGGGTCTCGTCCGAGGAGGTGGCGTTCATCGGCACGACCCTATCCACCTACGCTGGCGCGCATGGCTGCAGACTCACCACTCAGGCCCAGCACGATCGCCGTCACGGCCGGCCGGCCGGACAAGGTCCCCGACGCCCCGCTCAACACCCCCATCACCATGGCGGCCACCTACGTGGCCGGCGGGGAGGTGGAGTACGGCCGCTACGGCAACCCGACGTGGACGGCTCTGGAGGACGCGCTCGGCGCCCTCGAGGGCGGCCGCTGCCTGAGCTTCGCCTCCGGGCTGGCCGCCGTCGCGACCGTGCTCGACCTGGTCGGCAAGGAGGGCAAGGTCGTGGTGCCGAGGCACGCCTACACCGGCACGATCATGCAGCTCGCCGACCTCGAGTCACGCGGTCGGCTGAGCGCCGAGATGGTCGACATCACCGACACGGACGCGGTCGTCGCGGCGTGCGACGGCGCCGCGCTGGTGTGGCTGGAGTCGCCGACCAACCCGGCCCTCGAGGTCGCCGACATCGCCACCATCACCGCTGCTGCGCACGAAGCCGGTGCCTACGTCGTGGTCGACAACACCTTCGCCACTCCCCTGCTCCAGCGACCGCTCGAGGACGACGTCGACATCGTCGTGCACTCCGCGACCAAGTACCTCGCCGGTCACTCCGACGTCCAGATGGGCGCGATCGTCACCCGCGACGACGAGCTCTGGACCGTGCTCAAGGGTCGTCGCGACCTCGTCGGCGCGATCCCCGGCCCGTTCGAGGCGTGGCTGACGCTGCGCGGCCTGCGCACCCTGCACCTGCGCGTCGAGCGCGCGCAGGCCAACGCCCAGGAGCTCGTACGACGCCTCGGCGAGCACCCCGCCCTGTCGGAGGTGCGCTACCCCGGGTTCGGCGCGATCGTCAGCATCGTCCTCGCCCAAGGCGAGATGGCCGCCGACCTGCTCAGCCGCAAGACGCGCCTGTGGATCCACGCCACCTCGCTCGGCGGCGTCGAGTCGAGCCTGGAGCGCCGGCGTCGCTGGAAGGCCGAGGCCGCCACCATCCCCGAGGGGCTCGTCCGGCTCTCCGTCGGCATCGAGGACGTCGAGGACCTCTGGGACGACCTGCGCGCCGCGCTCGACGGCTGCGTGGGCTGAGCCGAGCCGGCGTCAGGACCGGCCCACGACGTCATGAGAATCGTCGGTTCGAACCGCCACTTCCCATGACGTTGCGTGTGGCCTCGCTCAGTGCAGCTGGTCTCGATACAGCTCCGTCGAGGCTTCGTGCCTCAGCCCTGGTCGCCACTCGACCACCGTGAGCTGCGCCGAGCTCCTTCGTCGCTCAGTGCAGCTCGGGCTTGGTGTCGCGGGCGATGAAGGAGTTCATCATGTCGAGGGCGGTCATCTTGCCGTCGACGACGGCGTCGACGGCCTCGGCGATCGGGGCGTCGACGCCGGTGCGGCGGGCCAGCTCGAGCAGCGACTTGCAGGACTTGGCGCCCTCGGCGACCTGGCGGTTGGTGGCGTAGATCTCCTCGGTCGTCATGCCCTGGCCGAGGCGCTCGCCGAACGTGCGGTTGCGCGAGAGCGGCGAGGAGCAGGTGGCGACCAGGTCGCCGAGCCCGGCGAGGCCCATGAGGGTCAGCGGGTTGGCGCCCTGCGCGGTGGCCAGGCGCGCGGTCTCGGCGAGACCGCGGGTGATGACGGAGGCGGTGGTGTTGTCGCCGAAGCCCAGCCCGACCGCCATGCCGACGGCGAGGCCGACGACGTTCTTGTAGGCGCCGCCGATCTCGCAGCCGAGGACGTCGACCGAGGTGTAGGGCCGCCAGGACGGGCCGTGGGTGATCGCCTGGAGCTGCTTGGCACGCTCCTCGTCGACGCACGCGACGACGGAGGCGGCCGGCTCCCGGCGGGCGATCTCACGCGCCAGGTTGGGCCCGCTGATGACGGCGATCCGGTCCGCCGGGGCGTCGGTGACCTCCTGGATCACCTCGCTCATGCGCATGAGGGAGCCGAGCTCGACGCCCTTCATCAGCGACACGAGCGTGGCCTTCTCGGGGAGGATCGGCGCCCAGGCCGTGAGGTTCTCCCGCAGGCTCTGCGACGGGACGGTGAGCACGACGACGTCCGCGCCGGCGGCGACCTCCTCGGGGTCCGTGGACGCCGCGATCGACGGCGGCAGCTCGATGCCCGGCAGGTAGTCGGTGTTCTCGCGGCGCTCGTTGATCGCCTCCACGACCTCGCCGCGACGGGCCCACAGGGACACGTCGTTGCCCGCGTCGGCCAGCACGAGCGAGAACGCGGTGCCCCACGAACCTGCGCTGAACACTGCGATCTTCGTCATCGGCTGTGCTTCCTCTTCGTCTTGTGGTGCGTCCTGGGGGCCGCGTGGCGCGCGGTGGGGTGGGGGTTGCCGATCTCGCGTACGCCGGTGCGGCGGGGGTCGTAGCGCTGCTCGGGCGCGGTCTCGTGGCGGATGTCGGCGACGATCGCGGTGATCGCGTCCATGATGCGGTCCGTCGCCCTCGCCGTCCGCTCGGCCGACGACGGGAGCGCGAGGAGGTCGTCGAGCGGCACCGGGTCGCCCGCCTTCATCACGATGTTCTTGCGCGGGACCAGGTGCGGCCTCTTCGTGTAGGGCGGGAGCACCTCGTGCGCGCCCCACTGCCCGACCGGGATCACCGGGCAGCCGGTGGCCAGCGCGAGGCGGGCGGCGCCCGTCTTGCCCTTCATCGGCCACAGGTCGGGGTCTCGGGTCAGCGTCCCCTCCGGGTAGACGATGATGCACTCGCCCTCGCCGATCGCCTTGACCGCGGCGTCGTAGGCGCCGACCGCGTTGCGGCTCAGCCGCTCGACGGGGATCTGGCCCGCGGCGGTCAGGAAGGCGCCGAGGTACTTGTTGGTGAAGAGCCCGGACTTCGCGAGGTAGCGCGGCAGCCGGCCGTGGTCGTAGACGAAGTGCGCCGACAGCAACGGATCGACGTGGGAGATGTGGTTGATCACCACGATGCAGCCGCCGGTGGCGGGGATCTTCTCGCCGTCGATCCAGGTGCGGGAGGTGGCGCTGAGCAGCGTCGGCTTGAGGATCGACGCCGCGACGGTCATCGCCCAGCCGCGCTTCTGCTGGAGCTTCCTGACACGCACCGCCATCCCTCCCCGTCTGCTCTCTCGCGGGCCCCGCCCGGACGCTGCCTGCGTCGCGAGCAGGCTACTCGCTCGACCGGCCACAGGGACCGCTGCGGCACGCTGGTCCCGGGTGGGAGGATCGTCGCGATGTCTGCCGAAGCCCGACCCGCACGCTGCGTGGTCGTCGTACCCGTCAAGCCGCCCGCCCGCGGGAAGTCCCGCCTGACCGGGCTGCCCGACGACCACCGGCGCGAGCTCGCCGAGGCCTTCGCGCTCGACACGGTCCAGGCCGCCGCGGCCACACCGGGCGTCGACGCCGTGCTCGTCGTCACCGACGACCACCGGTTCGCCGCGTCCGTGCGCACGCTGGGCTGCGAGGTGATCCCGGACGGCGTCAGCGACGACCTCAACGCGACGCTCGTGCAGGCGGCCGCGGAGGTCTCGCGACGCTGGCCGGGCTCGGTGCCCGTGGTGCTGTGCGCCGACCTGCCGGGTCTGCGACCCGTCGAGCTGGCCGGCGTGCTGCGTGAGGCACACGAGCAGGTCGCGTCCGGACGGGCCGCCTTCGTCCGCGATCACGCCGGCGTGGGCACGACGGTGTACGCCGCTCCTGCCGCCGGGTTCGACCCGTCGTTCGGTCTCGCGTCCGCGGCGCGGCACGAGGCCGCGGGGGCGGTCGAGGTGGGCAGCGCCGCGACGAGCGTGCGCACGGACGTCGACGACCCGGACGACCTGGGTGCGGCCCTGCTCGCCGGCGTGGGTCCGCACACCACACGGGCAAGCGAAGGGCGGGCCACCCCCTCGGGGTGACCCGCCCGCGTCGCGCGGCTGCAGCAGGACTGCAGCGTCAGGACTTCTTGGCCGTTGCCTTCTTGGCCGTGGTCTTCTTGGCCGGCGCCTTCTTGGCCGGCGCCTTCTTGGCCGTCGACGTGCTCGCGGTGCTCTTGCTGGCAGTGCTCTTGGTCGCCGTGGACTTGCTGGCGGTGGACTTGCTGGCCGCCTTGGTGGCGGTCTTCTTCGCGGGCGCCTTCTTGGCGGTGCTCGCCGTGCTCGACTTCTTGGCCGTCGACTTCTTGGCCGTGGACGTGCCGGTCGACTTCGCCGCGGTCTTCTTCGCCGGCGCGGCCGACTTCGAGGCCGTGGACTTGGCCGGAGCCGACTTCTTCGCGGTTGCTCCCGTCACTGCTGCTGCAGCGGCCCGGACACCGGGCGGCTTGGGCATCGTGGCGGCGGTCAGCTTGGGCAGCTTCTTCGCACCCGAGATGACGTCCTTGAGCTCCTTGCCGGCGGAGAACTTCGGCACGGCCTTCTTCTTCGACTTCATCCGCTCGCCGGTCTGCGGGTTGCGGACCCAGCGGGCGTTGCGGACGGCCTTCTCGAACGAGCCGAAGCCGGTGATCGCGACCTTCTCGCCCTTGGCCACCTCACGGGTGATGGTGTCGAGCACGGACTCAAGTGCGTGAGCCGCCTGCTTGCGGTTCCCCTCGTAACGCGCGGCGAGCGCGTCGATGAGCTCTGACTTGTTCACTAGCTTCCCTTCCCAATGAACTCGGACGCCGAGCTCGTGCTCGACCCTCTGCAAGGCACGCTAAGCACATGGAAGGGTGAGAACAATCACCAAAGCCCCTGTTTGTAGGGGTTTTTCAGGCAGTGACAGGCTTCCAGGCCGGTCGTCCCGCCTCGAAGGCGGTGATCTCGTCGTCGTGGGACAGCGTGATGCCGATGTCGTCCAGCCCCTCGAGGAGGCGCCAGCGGGTGTAGTCGTCGATGTCGAAGGAGTCCTCGACGGCGTCCTCCCCTGCACCTGCGCGGACCGTCCGGCTCTCCAGGTGGACGGTGATCTCGCCGCCCGGGTGGTCCTCGAGCCAGTCCCACAGGCGCTGCACGACCTTCTCGTCGACCTGCGCCGCGAGCAGCCCCGCCTTGCCGGAGTTGCCGCGGAAGATGTCGGCGAAGCGCGAGGAGATGACGACCTTGAAGCCGTAGTTCTGCAGGGCCCACACGGCGTGCTCGCGCGAGCTGCCGGTGCCGAAGTCCGGACCCGCGACGAGCACGGAGCCACTGGCGTAGGTGGGGTCGTTGAGCACGAAGTCCGGGTCGTTGCGCCAGGCGGCGAACAGGCCGTCCTCGAAGCCGGTGCGGGTCACCCGCTTGAGGTAGACCGCCGGGATGATCTGGTCGGTGTCGACGTTGCTGCGCTTCAGCGGGACGCCGATGCCGGTGTGGGTGGTGAACTTGTCCATGGTCAGACCTCCTGCAGGTCGGCGATCGGCGTGAGGTCGGACGGGGACGAGAGCGTGCCCCGCACGGCCGTGGCGGCGGCGACCGGCACGGACACCAGGTGCGTACGACCGCCCTTGCCCTGCCGGCCCTCGAAGTTGCGGTTGGAGGTGGACGCGCTGCGCTCACCGGGTGCGAGCTGGTCGGGGTTCATGCCCAGGCACATCGAGCAGCCGGCGCCGCGCCACTCCGCACCGGAGGCGATGAAGATCTTGTCGAGGCCCTCGGCCTCGGCCTGCAGGCGTACGCGCACCGACCCGGGCACCACCAGCAGGCGGGTGTCGGGGGCGACGGTCCGACCCTCGAGGATCGACGCCGCCAGGCGCAGGTCCTCGATGCGACCGTTGGTGCAGGAGCCGACGAACACCGTGTCGACCTTGACGTCGCGCAGGGGCGTCCCGGCCTCGAGACCCATGTACTGCAGGGCCTTCTCGGTCGCCACCTTGTCGTTGGGCTCGTCGAAGTCGTCGGGGCTCGGGATCGTCGCGCCGAGCGGCGCGCCCTGTCCGGGGTTGGTGCCCCACGTGACGAACGGCGTCATGGTGGACGCGTCGAGCTCGATCTCCTTGTCGAAGACGGCGTCGTCGTCGGTGCGCAGTGTCTTCCAGTGCGCGACCGCGGCGTCCCAGTCGGCGCCCTTCGGGGCCTCCGGCTTGCCCTCGATGTAGTCGAAGGTGGTCTGGTCGGGCGCGATGAGCCCGGCCTTGGCGCCCCACTCGATCGACATGTTGCAGACCGTCATGCGGCCCTCCATCGAGAGCTCCTCGATGGCCTGCCCGCGGTACTCCACGATGTAGCCCTGGCCACCGCCGGTGCCGGTGTGCGTGATGAGGGTCAGGACCAGGTCCTTGGCGGTGACGCCGTCGGGCAGGCTGCCGTTGACGGTCACCGCCATCGTCTTCGGACGGGCCTGCGTCAGGGTCTGGGTGGCCAGCACGTGCTCGACCTCGGAGGTGCCGATGCCGAAGGCGATCGCGCCGAACGCGCCGTGCGTGGAGGTGTGCGAGTCGCCGCACACGATCGTCATGCCCGGCTGCGTCAGCCCCAGCTGCGGGCCGACGACGTGGACGATGCCCTGCTCGACGTCGCCGAGCGGGTGGAGGCGTACGCCGAAGTCGGCCGCGTTCTTGCGCAGGGTCTCGACCTGCAGGCGGCTCACCGGGTCGGCGATCGGCTTGTCCCAGTCGAGCGTGGGGACGTTGTGATCCTCGGTGGCCAGGGTGAGGTCGGGGCGGCGGACCGGGCGGTTGGCCAGGCGGAGGCCGTCGAAGGCCTGCGGGGAGGTCACCTCGTGGAGCAGGTGGAGGTCGATGAAGAGGAGGTCGGGCTCTCCGGGGGCGCTCCGGACGACGTGCTCGTCCCAGACCTTCTCGGACAGGGTCTTGCCCATGACACAACTCCTTTGACTTTGCCGCGTGCGGTGGGACGACGCTACATCTTGCATCCCACTCCCTGAGATGACAATATCGGTATATGGACAACGGATCTGGCGTCGGCGTACTCGACAAGGCCGCGCTCGTGCTCGCAGCACTGGAGGCCGGACCGGCCACCCTGGCCGGGCTCGTGGCCGGCACCGGACTGGCCCGCCCCACCGCGCACCGCCTCGCGGTCGCCCTCGAGCACCACCGCCTCGTCGCACGTGACATGCAGGGTCGCTTCGTGCTCGGGCCGCGCCTGGCCGAGCTGTCCGCCGCTGCCGGCGAGGACCGTCTGCTCGCGGCAGCCGGTCCCGTCCTGGCCCGCCTGCGTGACATCACCGGCGAGTCCGCGCAGCTGTGGCGCCGCCAGGGCGAGCACCGTGTCTGCGTCGCAGCGGCCGAGCGCCCGTCGGGCCTGCGCGACACGATCCCGGTCGGCTCGCAGCTCACCATGAACGCCGGCTCCGCGGCCCAGATCCTGCTCGCGTGGGAGGACCCCGAGCGGATGCACCGCGGCCTGCAGAACGCCGCCTTCTCCGCCACCGCGCTGTCCGGCATCCGCCGCCGTGGCTGGGCGCAGTCGGTCGGCGAGCGCGAGCAGGGCGTCGCCTCGGTGTCCGCCCCGGTCCGCTCCCCCGGCGGCAAGGTCATCGCCGCGGTGTCCGTCTCCGGACCGCTCGAGCGACTCTCCCGCCAGCCCGGCCGGATGCACGCGCCCGCCGTGCTCGCCGCCGCCGACCGGCTGTCGGAGTCGCTGCGCCGCGCGGCGTCGGAGTAGGCGCTCCACTGCCTCCGAGGGGTGGCGGCACACGACACCCCCGCAGCCCGATCGCATGTCGTACGCCGCCACCCTGGGCGCCGCCGCCGCGAAGGTGGCGGCACGTCGCACGTACCCGCGCTCTGATCTCGCCATCTGCCGCCACCCTGGGCGCCGCCATCGCGAAGGTGGCGGCACATCGCACGTACCCGCGCTCTGATCTCGCCATCTGCCGCCACCCTGGGCGCCGCCGCCGCGAAGGTGGCGGCACACGACACCCCCGCAGCCCGATCGGATGTCGTACGCCGCCACCTTCCCCGCTGTCGGTGGTCTCGGGCAGGCTGGGCGCATGGCAGACCTCGTGGACCTCGGCCCGGCCGGCGAGCGACTCGTCGCCGTCGCCGCCAACGTCACCGACGACCAGCTCGACGGTCCGACCCCGTGCGAGGGGCGCACGGTGGGGCAGCTCGTCCAGCACCTCGTGGGACTGACGCTCGCCTTCCGTGCCGCGGCCGACAAGGACTTCGGCCCCCTCACCGACACCAACCCCGACGACGCCGGGTGGCCCGAGGCGGAGCCCGGATGGCGGGAAGCGCTGGCCGTCCAGGTCCCGGCGCTGGCCGCGGCGTGGCGCGACCCCGAGGCGTGGGAGGGCATGACCCGCGCCGGCGGGGTCGACCTGCCCGCGCAGGTCGGCGGGCTGGTCGCGCTCGACGAGATCGTGCTGCACGGGTGGGACCTGGCGCGGGCGACCGGCCAGGACTACGACTGCGACGACGCGACGGCCGAGGCGTGCATGGCCTTCGTGGGCGGCTTCGACGAGGGCGGGACGCCCGGGCTGTTCGGCCCGGCCGTCGAGGTCGGTCCCGGAGCGTCGGCGTTCGAGCAGGTGCTGGCCCGGTCGGGTCGCGACCCGCAGTGGTCGGCCTGAGCCGGCGAGACCCTTGATCTCGACGCGACCGTCACGGCTTCGTTCCTCAGCCGCGGGCGTGCTCGACCTGGCCACGCCCACGTGACGAGCTCGAGCAGCCACCGCGTGTCTCAGAAGAGCGCGTCCTGCTCGAGCTCGAGCAGCTGCTGCTTGCGCTCGAGCCCGCCGGCGTAGCCGGTCAGCGTGCCGTTGGCGCCGATGACGCGGTGGCACGGCACCACGATGGGGATCGGGTTGCGGCCGTTGGCCAGCCCGACCGCGCGCGAGGCGGCGTTGGTCATGCCGAGCCGGCCGGCGATCTCGCCGTAGGACGCGGTCTCGCCGTAGCCGATGAGCCCGAGCTGGGCCCACACGCGGCGCTGGAAGTCGGTGCCGACGGGCGCGAGCGGCAGGTCGAAGGCGGTCAGGTCCCGGTCGAAGTACGCCGTCAGCTGCCGCACGGCCTCGGCGAGGACGGGGTGGTCGTCGGAGCGCGCCCCGAGCGGGCGACCGTCGGCCGGCTGCCGGAACGGCGAGAACTCGATCGCCACGATCGAGCCGTCGCGCTCGACGATGCGCAGGTCCCCGACGGGCGAGGGCATCACGGTCCACATGTCAGTTCTCCTCATCGCGCGATGGCGCAGGGGTGTCGGGCATCAGGGTGTTCCACAGGTGCATTAGGGCGTACGAGCGCCACGGCCTCCAGTGCTCCGGGTCGGGGTCGCCGTCGCCGGACGCGGCGAGCCCGGCGAGCAGCCGGCGCACCGCGAGGTCGGTGGGCAGGAAGACGTCGGGGTGGCCGAGCGCCCGCATCGCCACGTAGTCGGCGGTCCACGGGCCGATGCCGGGCAGCTCGAGCAGCGCGCGTCGTACGTCGTCGCGGTCGGGGCCGCGGTCGAGCAGCACTCGCCCCTCGGCGAGCGCCGCGGCGAGCCCGACGAGCGCCCGGCCTCGCGCGCGGGGCATCGGCAGGGTCGCGGGGTCGGCGGCCGCCAGCGCCGCGGCGTCGGGGAAGAGGTGGGTGAGCCCCGGCACGTCCGACTCGACGGGTCGCCCGTGCGCGGCCACGAGGCGGCCGGCGACCGTGCGGGCGCCGGTCACGCTGACCTGCTGGCCGATGACCGTGCGGATCGCCGTCTCGTCGCCGTCGACCTGGCCGGGCACCCGGAGGCCGGGGGTCGCGCGGACGAGGTGGGCCAGGACCGGGTCGGCACCGAGGTGCGCGTCCACCGCGCGCGGGTCGCAGTCGGCGTCGAGCAGGCGTCGTACGCGCTCGCTCGCGGCCGCGGTGTCGCGCAGGTCCTCGAGCCGGAACTCCGCGGTGACGAAGCCGGTGCCGCCTGCGGCGAGGTCGGACGTGCCGGGGAGGTCGGCGAGCTCGAGGCGGACGGTGCCGCTGCCGTGGGGGAGGTCGAGGGTGCGGGCGTACCACCCGGGTCCGGCGACCTCGACGCCCGGCACGAGGTGGTAGGCGAGGAAGGCGAGCATCCGGCTCCCGGCGAACGGGGTGCGGACCGGGAGCCGCATCGTGATCACCCCGGCGCTGCGGGGGTTGCTCCGACGACCGCGCAGCTCGCTCGGCGAGGACGCGTAGATCTCGCGCAGCGTCTCGTTGAACTGCCGGACGCTGGCGAAGCCGGCGGCGAAGGCGACGTCGGTCAGCGGCAGGTCGGTGGTCTCGATGAGCACCCGCGCGCTCTGCGCCCGCCGAGCCCGGGCCAGGGCCAGCGGTCCCGCGCCGAGCTCCTGGGTCAGCAGCCGGCCGAGGTGGCGCGGGGTGTAGCCGACCCGACGGGCGAGGCCGTCGACGCCTTCCCGGTCGACGAGGCCGTCGGCGATCAGCCGCATCGCCCGCCCGGCGACGTCGGCGGCGACGTCCCACTCAGGGCTGCCGGGCGTCGCGTCGGGCAGGCAGCGCTTGCAGGCGCGGTAGCCCGCGGCGTGCGCGCTCGCCGCGGTCGGGTGGAAGGTCACGTTGCCGGGCGCGGGCGTCCGCGCCGGGCAGGAGGGTCGGCAGTAGATGCCGGTCGTCCGGACCGCGGTGTAGAACACCCCGTCGAAGCGGCGGTCCCTGCTGCGGACGGCGCGGTAGCAGGCCTCGGTGTCGAGGTGCCCGGTCGGTGTCATGCCCCGAGCCTGTCACCCCCACGGGGCCTGCACCAGCGGAAATCGGACACCGCCGCGGACGAGCCCGCCGCAGCCGAGGACGACGCGTCAGCCCGCGATGCGGTAGCGGCGCTCGGGGCGTCCCGCCCCGCCGTACTGCAGGCGCACGACGGCGGCACCGCGGGCGACGAAGTGCTCGAGGTAGCGGCGCGCAGAGACCCGGGAGATGCCGACGAGGTCGGCGCACTCCCCCGCGGACAGCTCCCCGGCGTCGCGCAGCGCGCCCTGCACGGCCTCGGCGGTCTCCGGGCTGAGTCCCTTCGGCAGGCTCACGGGCACCGACGGCGCGGCGCCGGCCGCCCCGAAGACCGCGTCGATGTCGTCCTGGCCGGGCGCGCCCGATCCGGACAGGGCCAGGTGCGCGGCCCGGAACGACTCGAGGCGCACCTGCAGGTCCTCGTAGTCGAAGGGCTTCACGAGGTAGTGCACCGCGCCGCCGGCCGCCGCCGCGCGGACCGTGTCGGCCTCGCGCGCCGCGGTGACCATCAGCACGCCGACGTCGTCGCCGGCGGCGCGCAACCGGCGGAGCACGTCGATGCCGGTCATGTCGGGCAGGTGGACGTCGAGCAGCAGGAGGTCGGGGCGCAGCCGGGCAGTGTCGTCGAGCGCGGCCTGTCCAGTGCTGGCGACCCCGACCACCTCGAACCCCTCGGTCCGCTCGACGAACTGGGTGTGGATGCGCGCGACCATGAAGTCGTCGTCGACGACGAGCACGCCCAGCGCACCGGCCGCTCCGGTCATGCCTCCACCCCCACTCCCGCACCCGGCAGCCGCGCCTCGAACACCGCGCCCGAGCCGTCCGGGCCGGGGCGGACGGTGACGGCGCCGCCCCGACGCTCGCAGACCACCTGGACCAGCGCCAACCCGACACCCCGGCCCTCCACGGTCGATGCCTTGGTGCTCCACCCCCGACGGAAGATCTCCCCCACCATCTCCGGCCGCACGCCGGGCCCGGTGTCCGCGACGGAGAGGCGTACGACGTCCCCGTCGAGGCGCACGTCGACCTCGACCGTCGCGCCACCGACCGACACGGAGGCGTCGACGGCGTTGTCGACGAGGTTGCCCAGCACCGTGCCGACGTCGGTCGACGCCTCCGGGTCGAGGCGGGGCAGGTCGCTCTCGGCGGCCATGCGCAGGTCGACCCCGCGCTCCGCGGCGAGGCTGGTCTTGGCGATGAGGAGCGCGGCCACGGCGGGGTCCTCGACGTGCGCCGTCACGGCGTCGGAGATGTCCCGGCGGCGCCGGCTCAGGGTGCCGACGAGCCGCGACACCTCGTCGTACTCCCCCAGCTGGACGAGCCCGGAGATCGTGTGCAGCTGGTTGTGGAACTCGTGGGTCTGGGCGCGCAGGGTGTTGGTGATCGACTCGCGCGCGCTGAGCTCGCTCTGGAGCGCGAGCAGCTCGGTGCGGTCGCGCAGCGTGGTCACGGACGCGACCCGCCGACCTCCCTCGACCACCGGGTTGCGGTTGACGACGAGCACGCGCTCGCCCAGGACGACGACGTGGTCACGGATCTCGGCGTCGTCGGCGAGCAGGTCGCGCACGGCCGGGTCGAGCTCGAGGTCGTCGACGCGTCGCCCCTCGACGTCGCCGTCGAGGCCGATGAGCTCGCGGGCACTGTCGCTCACGACGGTGATCGTGCCGTCCACCGAGACCGCGACGACCCCTTCGCGGATCGAGTGGAGGAGCGCCTCGCGCTGGTCGGCCAGCGCGGCGATGGCCGCCGGCTCCAGTCCGCGCGTACGCCGTCGGATCAGGCGCGACAGCAGGAACGAGCCGGCCACCCCGAGCGCCAGGCCCAGCCCCGCGAACGTGAGCAGGTCCGGCAGCACGCTGCGCGCTCGCTCGGACCACGTGGGGTACTCCTCAGCCACCATCGCGATGCCGACGAGCTCGAGCTTGCGGTTGATGATCGGCACCTGCGCCGCGATCGACGGTGTGCCGAAGTCGTCGACGTCACCGGTCCAGGGACGCAGGCGCTCCCCCGGGCTCCCGAGCAGGTCGAGCCGCTCGCCGCGGCCCGCGAAGTCGCTGCTGACCAGGACCGTCCCGTCCGGGGCGGCGAGGTAGACCCCGCTCGCCCGGTCGCTGTCGCGCACCTGCTGGGTGATCGTGGCGAGGGCCCCGCGGTTGTCGGCGACGGTGCCCGTCCGGAAGGACAACCGCACGAACTTGTGGTTGGCGAGGCGCTCCGCCGCGTCGCGCATCTCGGAACCCCGCGTGTCCCGGAAGTCCGCGTCGCTCTGCTGCACCGACACGATGCTCGCCACGGCGACGACCACGAGCAGCACCGTCAGCTGCAGCACCAGGAACTGGCCGGCGAGGGTCGCCGGCCACCACCGCGAGCGTGACCACAAGTTCCACAACCTCCATTGCTTTCCCAAGCGTGACGGGCACCACACGCAGTCTCCACCATCGTCGTGGCGGACCTCGCGGGCCGCTCCAGACAGACGAGAGATCGGAGTGCACATGAGGCGCCGAAGGACGACGCGGGCCATCGCCACGGTGGTGGCCCTCGGCAGCACGCTGGTGCTGGCGACCGGCTGCGGGGTGACCCGCGGCGACGAGAGCCGTGACCTCACCATGCTGATCCCCAACAGCCCCGGCGGCGGCTACGACCAGACCGGGCGCGCCGCAGTGGCGGTGATGGAGAACGGCGACATCACCGGCGGCTCGTTCGAGGTCACCAACGTGATCGGGGCCGGCGGGTCGGTCGCGATGACGCGGCTGATGAACGCCGAGGGCGACGAGCGCACCCTGATGACCGCCGGCCTCGGCGTCGTCGGGTCGCTCTACTCCTTCGGTGCGCCCTACGCGATGGACGACGCGACCCCGCTTGCCCAGCTGATCGAGGACCAGGAGGGCGTCCTCGTCCCCGCCGACTCGCCGTACGAGACGATCGACGACCTCGTGCAGGCGTGGCAGGACGACCCGTCAGCCATCGTCGTCGGCGGGGGGTCCTCCCCGGGCGGCCCCGACCACCTGTTCCCGATGCAGCTCGCCAGCGCCGTGGACATCGACCCGCGCGAGGTGCGCTACGTGCCGTACGACGGCGGCGGTCCGCTGACCAGCGCACTGCTCGGCGACAAGATCGACGTCGGCTTCTCTGGCGTCGGCGAGTTCGCGGGTCAGCTCTCCTCCGGCGAGCTGCGGCTGCTGGCCGTGTCCGGCGAGGAGCGGCTCGAGGGCGAGGGCATCAGCGACGCGCCCACCCTCACGGAGGCGGGCATCGACCTGGTCTTCACCAACTGGCGCGGCGTCTGGGCGCCCCCCGGCATCAGCGAGGAGCGGCGCGACGAGCTCATCGCGATGCTCGAGGAGATGCACGAGACCCCCGAGTGGCAGCAGGCCCTCGAGGACAACGGCTGGATCGACGAGTTCAAGACCGGCGACGACTTCACCCAGTTCCTGCAGGAACAGGACGAGCGCGTCGCCACCACCCTCGAGGAGCTGGAGCTGCTGTGAGCACACCACTCGACACCCACCCGGGCACCCCGGGCGCCCCCGCGGGCCCGGCGGCGCCCCGGCGCGACATGGCGCAGCTCGGCCTGGCGGCCGCGCTCGTCGTGGTCGGCGCCTACACCGTCTACGACGCCACCACGCTGCGCATCGGGTTCGGCGACCCGGTCGGGCCGCGCGTCTTCCCCTACGTCATCGGCGCCGTGACGGTCCTGCTCGGCGGTCTGCTGGTGCTCGCCACCCTGCGCGGCGACGTCCCGGAGGCCGAGGGCGGCGAGGACGTCGACCTGCGCCAGCCGGCCGACTGGATCACCGTCCTCAAGCTCGTCGGCGTCCTGATGTTCACGGTCCTGACGGTCTCGTTCCTCGGCTGGGCCATCAGCGGCGCGGTCCTCTTCGTCGGGTCGGCCTGGTCGCTCGGCAGCCGCACCCTGGTCCGCGACGTCATCGTCGGCCTGGTGCTGTCGGTGACCAGCTGGTACGCCTTCCACGAGGGCCTCGGCGTCATCCTGCCGGCCGGGATCCTGGACGGGGTGCTCTGATGGACAACCTCTCCCTGCTCATGGACGGCTTCGGATCCGTCCTCACCCCGCAGAACCTGCTCTTCGCCTGCATCGGCGTGCTGCTGGGCACCTTCGTCGGTGTGCTGCCCGGCATCGGGCCGGCCATGGCCGTGGCGCTGCTGCTCCCTGTCACCTACGGCCTCGACCCGATCGGCGCCTTCATCATGTTCGCCGGCATCTACTACGGCGGCATGTACGGCGGCTCGACGACGTCGATCCTGCTCAACACCCCGGGCGAGTCCGCCTCGGTGATGACCGCGCTCGAGGGCAACCTGATGGCACGGGCGGGACGGGCGTCGCAGGCACTCGCCACCGCGGCGATCGGCTCCTTCATCGCCGGCACCATCGGCACCCTGCTCGTCGTCTTCTTCGCCCCTGCGCTGGCCTCGGTCGCGGTCGAGATCGGGGCGCCGTCCTACTTCGCCCTCATGGTGCTCGCGATGATCATGGTGACCAGCGTGCTCGGCGGGTCGCCGCTGCGCGGCTTCATCGCGCTCTTCATCGGGCTGACCATCGGCCTCGTCGGCCTCGACCTCAACACCGGCCAGCCGCGGCTCAGCTTCGACCAGCCGCTGCTGGCGGACCGGATCGACGTGGTCGTGGTGGCGGTCGGCATCTTCGCCCTCGGCGAGGCGCTGTGGGTGGCCGCCCACCTGCGCCGCAGTCCCCTGCACGTGATCCCCGTCGGCCGTCCGTGGATGGGCCGGGAGGACCTGCGGCGCTCGTGGGGCCCGTGGCTGCGCGGCACGGCGTACGGCTTCCCGTTCGGTGCGCTGCCCGCCGGCGGTGCGGAGATCCCGACGTTCCTGTCCTACCTGACCGAGAAGCGCATCGCGAAGCGCAAGGGCGTCGACGAGTTCGGCAAGGGCGCCATCGAGGGAGTCGCCGGGCCCGAGGCCGCCAACAACGCCTCGGCCGCCGGCACCTTCGTCCCGCTCCTGGCGCTCGGCCTGCCGGTCACCGCGACCTCCGCGGTCATGCTCGCGGCCCTCCAGGGCTACGGCATCGAGCCCGGCCCGGGCCTGATGACCGACCAGCCCGAGCTGGTGTGGGCGCTGCTGGCCAGCCTGCTGATCGGCAACGCGCTGCTGCTGGTGCTCAACCTGCCGCTCGCCCCCGTGTGGGCCAAGCTGCTGCGGATCCCCCGGCCCCAGCTCTACGCCGGCATCCTCTTCTTCGCCGCCCTCGGGGCCTACGCCGCCAACCTCCAGGCCTTCGACCTGTTCCTGCTGGTGCTGCTCGGCCTGCTCGGCCTGGCCATGCGCCGCTTCGGCCTCCCGGTGCTGCCGCTGATCCTCGGCGTCATCCTCGGTCCGCTGATGGAGTACCGACTCCGCGAGGCGATGGCGATCTCCGGTGGCGAGGTCTCCGGGCTCTGGAGCGAGCCCCTCGCCGTGGTCATCTACGTGGTCGTCGCGATCGCCGTCGTCGTCCCGCTGGCGGTCCGCCGGATCCGCCCGACCCCGGCCGCCGTGGCCGATGGGCTCGACAGCCCCGCCGACGAAGAGGAGAAGGTGCGATGAGCCAGCCGGCAGCAGTGACGATCGTGGTGGGCTGGACGCCCGACGAGTTCGGCGAGGTCGCGCTGCACCGCGGCGTCGAGGAGGCGAGGCTGCGGGGCGGACGCGTCGTGGTGGTCAACGCCACCCGTGGCGACGCGCTGGTCGACGACCGCTACGCAGACGAGGACCAGCTCACCGCGCTCGCGGCCGAGCTGGGCGCGGCGGGCCTCGAGGTCGACGTACGCCGCTCGATGGGCGCCGACGTCGGCGACCAGGTGCTCGCGGTCGCCGACGACGTCTCCGCCGACCTGGTCGTGATCGGCCTGCGGCGCCGCTCGCCGGTGGGCAAGCTGCTCATGGGCAGCGTCGCCCAGCGCATCCTGCTCGGCGCGGACTGCGCCGTGCTGGCGGTGAAGCCGGCCGGCTGACCGACGCGGGCGCATCGAGAACGACGTTCGGCCGGGGTGGTCGCCCACCCCGGCCGAACGATGCTGCTGCGTGCCAGACCTCAGCTGGGTTCAGCTGGCGACGGCCTCGTGGTCGTGGTCGTGCCCGTCGTCACCGCCGAGAGGCCCGGCGAAGGTGTGCTCCGGACCGGCGGGAGCCGGGACGGTGAACCTGCCGGGCACGTTGCGGCCCTCGACCCCGTTGACGCCCTCGGTCGAGTAGGCGTAGGTGAGCACGGCGAACGCCACCGCGTCGGAGTTGACGTCCAGCGCCTCCTGGTTGACGTTGTCGATCGTGTCGCAGGCCAGGTGGTAGCACTGGTCGAACGACTCGCCGGCGACACCACCCCAGATCGCCTGCTGCTGCGGGGTCTTGACGACCTCCGCACCCGTGAAGAGGCCGCCGGACGGGATGCCGTTGTTGATGAAGGCCTGGTAGTCGCTACGGCCGCTGAACGCCGAGTCGTCGTACGGCTCGCTGCGCACGGTGTAGAACGACTCCAGCGTCTCCTCGATGTGCTCCGACCCCTCCGGCACCGGCACGGGCGCCACGAAGCTCGACTCGTCGGCGTCGTAGATGCCGAAGTAGTAGTTCGGCGAGCCGATCATGTCGAAGTTCAGGTAGAGCGCGATCTCGTCCTTCTCGGCCTGGGTGCGCTGCGCGACCCAGGCAGACGAGCCGAGCAGACCGATCTCCTCGGCCCCCCACCAGGCGAAGCGCACGGTGTTGTGGGGCTTGGAGCCGCCCATGGCCTCGACCACGTCGAGCAGGCCGGAGGATCCGCTGCCATTGTCGTTGATGCCCGGGCCCGCCGGCACCGAGTCGAGGTGCGCGCCGGCCATGACGACGTTGTCGTCGACCTCGCCCTTCAGCTCGCCGATCACGTTGTAGTCGGTCACCTCGCGGAACTCGACGGCCACCCGTGCCGTCGAACCGGCCGCGGCAAGGGACTGACCGGCGGCGAAGCTGGTGCCGACCACGGGGATGTCGACGACGGTCGGGTTCTCGGGAGTCGGCGACAACGTCGGGCTGATCACGCCGAAACGGTCTCCAGCGGACGCGTCGCCCTGGTTGAAGATGACGACCCCGGACGCACCCGCCTGCTCGGCGTTGACCGCCTTGACTGCGAACGGGCAGGTGCCGCGCTGCACCAGTGCGATCGCGCCGGCAGGGAAGCCAGCGAAGTCTGCTGCCTCGCAGCCGCTGGTGTTGGCGCGGGTCCCGCTCAGGTTGACGTCGACCGGCACCACGGCAGCGGTCACGTCTCCCTCGCCCGTGCCTGTCGCACCGGCGTGGGGGTGCGCCGCCGACGTCGGCGTGAGCTGCTGGAGCACCGTGTCCGTGGCGTTGTAGGTGAACGGCACGACGTCGGCCGACCAGCCCGACTTCTCGAGCACCTCGACGACGTAGTCGACGCTGGCCTGGTAGCCGGGCGTGTCGGTGGCGCGGGTGCCGCCGTTGGCGTCCGCGATGGCCTGGAAGGCCTCGAGGTGCTTGGTGACACCCTCGGCCGAGACGCACTCGAGGAGCTTCGAGTACGTGTTGTTGTTGCGGCTGTCGCACGCCTTGTCGGCAGGTGCCGCGGCCGAGGACGAGGCCGTCAGCGGCACCGCCGCTCCCGCGGTGGCAACCATCAGACCGGCTGCCGCAACGCCCAGAGATCGTCCAGAACGTCTGCTGACCATAGAGGACTCCTTTGTCGCTCATTCATGAAGCGCAGGCACTCGGGTAGTCGCCCGCGGCGCTCAACCTATGCGCCCGGGCCCGGCATGACTAGGGATGTGTTGGCCCGAACGGGCCATGCCGCGTCCCCCGACCGGATCACCACGCGTCGGACCGGGGAGTGCTGCGGGATGATCAGGCCGGTTCCCGGGCCTCGCGGCGCCGCTGCCGGATGACCAGCGCGGCTGCGCCGGACAGCAGCACGACCGCTGCCGGGACGACGACGCCGCGGAGCGCGTCGTCCGGGGCGGGGTCGGACGACGAGGAGGACGCGCGGGCCGCGGCCTCCTCGTCGCCTGTCACGGGAGTGCCCTCGCCGACCTCGAACCGGATCTCGCCGGCGATCTCGTGACCGTCGGAGGACAGCACGTCGTAGGTGAGGGTGTAGTCGCCGTCGGGCCCCGCCCACAGGTTCTGGCGCACCTCCGCCCCGACGGCGGTCGCCTCGCCGTTGGCGACGCTGCCGTCCGGGCCGGTGACGGTGACCGCGTGGACCTCGGCGACCGCGCCGGTGAAGGTGAGGACGGCGCGCGAGGGCAGCGTCTCCAGCACGCCCGACTCCGAGGGATCGGAGGAGAGCAGCTCCTCGTGGGCCGCGGCCGGCGGCCCCCACGCGACCAGGGCGAGGAGGGCGAGGAGGGCGAGGCCGGCCAGGGCCGGTCGCGGTGAGGCGGTGCTCACGCCCCGAGTCCTGCCCGCCACGCGACGAGGTCGTCCCACTGCTGGGCCAGGCGGTGCTCGGTGGCCCCGACCGGGTCCTTGAAGAAGAAGGCGAGCTCGGGGAGCGGTCCCGAGCGCCCAGCGGCGTGGGCGGCGGCCACCAGGCGCGCGAGGTCGAGGACGAGCGGGGCGGCCAGGGCGGAGTCGCAGCCCTCCCAGGTGAGCTGGAGCGTCATGCGGGTGCCGAGGAACCCGTCGAACCGCACGTGGTCCCACGCGGTCTTCCACTCCCCCAGGTCCTCGACCTGGTCGATGTGCATCGGCCCGGGGACCGCCCGGCCGACGATGGCGTCGAGGCCGCTGCGCTTGGCGACGGTCTTGCTCCGCGCGGCCTCCGGGTCGGCGAGGGTCGCCCCGTCACCGCCGCCGAGCAGGTTGACCGAGGTCCACGACCGCAGGGCGAGCGACCGCATCACGAACATCGGCGCCAGGGCCGACTTGAGCAGCGTCTCGCCGGTCTTGCCGTCGCACCCGGCCCAGGGCAGGCCGCTGCGTCGTGCCGCCTCGACCACGACCGGGAGGCGCAGGCACGGGCTGGGGGTGAACGACACGAAGGGAGCGCCGGCGCGGAAGGCGGCCAGCGCGTAGACCGCTCCGACGGGCAGCGCGTCGTCGACGGTCGTCATCGCGTCGGGGTCGGGGACCGGCGGCTGCGTGCTGGCGACGTCGACCACGACCACCCGGTCCAGGTGGTGCCGGTCGCGGAAGTCGGTGATGTCGGCGGCGAGCCGCTCGACCGCCTCGGCGACGGGCGCAGAGCCCGTGGCGTGCCCCGGGCGCACCTCGGCGTCGACGGCCTCGAGGTGCGCGCGGGTGGCGTCCACGTGGGCGGGCGGCACGACACCGCCCGCCGCGAGCTCCTCGGCCCGCTTGGGCAGGGACTGGGGACTGACGTCGTGGCCGCCGAAGACCAGCTCTGACAGAGGCGGGAGGCCGTCGGGCCGCAGCTCCGGGAGCTCGGTCACGAGAGCGGTGGTCGGTGCGAGGCCATGCGCCACGGCGTGTGCACCGACCACCGCTGTGGTGGCCACCGAGCCCCGCGCCCCCACGAACCACACGCCTGTCCTGGCCGTCACCTCGGGCGTGGTGTTCATGGTCGTCCTCCTTCGGAGGGATGGGCGGGAGCCGCAGTGGACATCAGGGGGCCGTCAGGAGGCCATCAGGGAGCCGTCAGGGAGCCGTCAGGACGAGGTCGAGAAGGCGGCGTCGAAGGCGGCGGTCGGTGCGTCGAAGGCCAGGCGCCGCACGAACTCCAGCGCCTCCGGAGCACCGACGAGGCGGTCCATGCCGGCGTCCTCCCACTCCACCGAGATGGGGCCGTCGTAGCCGATCGTGTTGAGCATCCGGAAGCACGCCTCCCACGGCACGTCGCCGTGGCCGGTCGACACGAAGTCCCACCCGCGGCGGGGGTCGGCCCATGCCAGGTGGGAGCCCATCCGACCGTTGCGGCCGTTGCCGACCTGCTTCTTCGCGTCCTTGCAGTCGACGTGGTAGATCCGGTCCTTGAAGTCCCACAGGAAGCCGACCGGGTCGAGGTCCTGCCAGACGAAGTGCGACGGGTCCCAGTTGAGGCCGAAGGCCTCGCGGTGGTCGATCGCCTCGAGCGCGGCCACGGTGGTCCAGTAGTCGTAGGCGATCTCGGAGGGGTGCACCTCGTGGGCGAATTTCACGCCCTCGCTGTCGAAGACGTCGAGGATCGGGTTCCACCGGTCGGCGAAGTCCTGGTAGCCGGCGTCGACGAGGGCCTGGGAGGCCGGCGGGAACATCGCGACGTACTTCCAGATCGACGACCCGGTGAAGCCGACGACGACGTCGACCCCGAGCTTGCGCGCGGCCCGCGCGGTCATCTTCATCTCCTCCGCGGCGCGCTGGCGCACGCCCTCGGCGTCACCGTCGCCCCAGATGCGGTCCGGGAGGATGTCGCGGTGGCGGGCGTCGATCGGGTCGTCGCAGACCGCCTGGCCCTTGAGGTGGTTGCTGATGGCGAAGACCTGCAGGTCGTACTTCTTCAGCATCTCCAGCTTGGCGGGGACGTAGGACTCGTCCTCGACCGCTGCCCACGGGTCGAAGTGGTCGCCCCAGCAGGCCAGCTCGAGGCCGTCGTAGCCCCAGCCGGAGGCGAGCTTGCACATCTCCTCGAACGGCAGGTCGGCCCACTGGCCGGTGAACAGGGTGACGGGGCGTGGCATGTGTGCTCCTCAGGTGTAGTGGTGGTGCATTTCGGCTGGTGGTGCGGGTGGTGCGGTTCGTCCGGTTGCCTGTCGGCGGCGCGGACCGGTGCCGGGACGGAGCGCCGTGTCCCGGCACCGGCCGCTTGCGGGCGGCGCCTCGCGGCGCCACCCCCGCCCGGCCGGGGGCCCGGCCTCCGGCTCGCACGCAGGGCCGATCCTGCGTACGCGCCGGTTCACCTCACCCGGGGGTGACGTGGTGGCCGAGCCGTCCGACGTCGGACGTCTTGTGCTCGGACCGGCGCCTACAGCTGCGACTTCAGCGTGCGCGACAGGCGCTTGAGTGCGAGCCTCACCTCCTTGTCGTCGACGCGCTTGGCGAGCTTGGAGAAGCGCTTGAGCGACCGCAGGGCCTCTCGCACGTCCTTGCGCTTCTCGGCCTGCTTGGCCGCCTTCAGCTCCTTCTTGAGCTTGGTGGCGAGCCTGGGGCCGACGGCGCCCTCGTCGTCGAGCCGGTCGACGAGCTTGCGGGCCTTGCCGTGGGTCGGCGCGAGCACCCGGAAGCGGACCGTCTGCGAGGCCTGGTTGCCGGCCTCGTCGACGGCGGTGACCTCCAGGAGGTGCCGGCCCGGCCGCAGCGACATCGCGTCGAGGCGTACGGGTGCGTCGACCACCTTGCCGTCGAGCCGGACGACCTCCCGGGCCGCTCCGGACGTCGCGTCCGCGACCGCCACGCGAGCCGTGCGGACCGCGGACACGTCGAGCCCGGCCCCGTCGGCGATGCCGGCGACCGTCACCGTGGGCGCCGTGGCGTCCATCTTGATGGTGGTCGTCTCGATCGCCGAGGTCTTGCCGGCGGCGTCGGTCGCCCGGGCCTGGACCCGGGTGATGCCGTCACCGGTGACCTGGAACGGCGCGGTGTACGCCGTCCAGGGGCCGTTGTCGATGCGGTACTCCACGACCAGCTTCCCCTCACCGCCGGCACCCGCGAGGGTGACCGTGACCGGCGAGGTGAACCAGTTGCTGCGACCGTTGGCGGCAGCCGGCGTCGTGGTCAGGGTGACCGTCGGCTTGGCACCCGGCTCGGGCTCGGGCTCCGGGTCGGGGTCGTCGCCCTTCGGGACCACGACCTCGAAGTCACCGGTCGTCTCGTTGCCCGCAGCGTCGGTCGCCGTGTAGGCCACCACGTGCTCGCCGGGCTCGGAGATCTCGAACGGACCGTCGTAGTCGGTCTCGGCGCCGCCGTCCACCGTGTAGGTGAGCGAGGCGACCTCGACGTCGTCCGAGGCGTCCAGGACCACGGTGCCGGCCCCGGTCAGCTCGAGGTCGATGCACCCGATGATGGCACCGCCCCGGTGCAGGGCCAGGATGCCGCCCTCGATGCGCGGTGCCCACGCGACGGTGGCCTCCGCGTAGGACGTGCCGTCGGCCTCGGCCTCGATCCGGGCGTCGCCCGACTCGGGGTCCCATCCGGGGTTGGTCGGCCACAGCTCGTTGGGCGGGGTCCCCGCACCGTCCGGGTCGTCACGGTAGTGACCCTCGAACCCGCCGCACGTCGTGCCGACGTGCAGGTGGGACTCGTAGTCCTCCTCGGGGTCGAGGCCCGCGAGCTCGAGCTGCACCGTGGTGGTGTAGCCGTCACCGTCGGGCGCCGAGACCATCGTGGCCTCGCCGCTGACGCCGCTGCTGGCCTGGTCGACCAGCTCACCGGCGTAGGAGCCGAGAACCGTGGCACCGACCTCCGGCGCCGTGGTGTCGTCCGGCTCCTCGGCCGGTACGACGACCTCGACCTCGCCGGTCGCGCGGTTGCCCGCCGCGTCGGTGGCGCGGTAGTGCACGACGTAGGTGCCGGGCTCGTCGAAGGTCAGCGGCGCGGTGTAGGTCTCCCACGTCGTGGCGTCGTCGATCCGGTACTCGATGGTCGCCGCACCCGAGTCGTCGGTGGCGGTGATGGTGACCGTCTTGGTCGTGTCGCCGGTGACGGCGGCCTCGACCTCCGGGTCGGTGGTGTCGCCCGGCTCCTCGCCACCCGGCTCGCAGGTGTCGTCCTCACCGAGGGTGAAGAAGTCGAAGCTCGCCGTGATCCCGGCTCCGCCCGACTGGTTGGCGGCGGAGAGGAGGCCGATCTTCGGGTCGGTGATGTCGGCGATGCTGTAGCCACCGGACATGTCCGTCCACGACTCGCCGTCGGTGCTGTAGCTGCCGAGGACCTCGTCGCCGTCCTCGCTGGTCAGCCGCAGCCAGACCGTCGTCGGGAAGCTCGCCCCGAGGCCCGGCGTGTTGGTCTCGACGGCAGTGGCGGCGGTCTCCCGCGCCGTCTGGATGATGTTGGACGCCGCGTTCGGGTCGGCGCTGCGGCCCTGGAACACGTGCTTGAGGTAGTTGTCGTCGTCTCCGTAGATGAGCAGTCCTGCCGACTGGTAGGACCGGTTGATGGGCGCGGTGACCTTGGTGGTCGCCACGAACGGGCCGTCGGGGAGGTCCGTCAGCACCAGGTCACGAGCGGTGTTCGTGGTCTGGTAGAGGTCGGTGGCCTCCATCGGGATCTTCACCGAGCCGCCCGACACCGTGAGGTTGCCGCTGGGGCGGACCGTCGTCCAGTCCGAGTCGAGCGCGTTGCCGTCGAAGTCCTCCGCGAGGCACGGCGGGGTGCAGTCGACAGCGGTGTCGTCGGGGGTGATGGTGAAGTAGTCGAACTCCGCGGTGATGTTGTCAGCCGCGGCCGCAGCCGTGCTGCCGAGGGCGAGCAGGCCGACCTTCGGTGCGGTGATGCCGGTCAGGTCGCGCGGGGCGGCCGTCCCGTTGGCCGTCGTGATCGGGAGCCAGGTGGCCCCGTCGGTGCTGTAGGTGGGAGTGACGACGTTGCCGTCGGTGCTCGTCATCCGCAGCCACACGGTGTCGGGGAAGGTCGCGCCGAGCGCCGTGGAGTTGGACTCCGACGCCGTGCTGTTGACCTCCTTGGCGAACTGGATGACGTTGGCCGCCTTGCTGCCCGCCGCGGCCGTGGAACGACCGGAGTAGACGAGCTTGAGGTAGTTGTTGTCATCGCCGTAGACGATCAGGCCGCCCTGCTGGTAGCCGCGGACGGCAGGCAGCGTGACCTTCGTCGTGACCTCGAACGCCCCCGCCGGCAGGTCCTGCAGGACGATGTTCGGCGCGGTGTTCGTGGTCTGGTAGATGTCGGCGTTGGTGATCGGGATGTTGAGCGTCCCGTCCGCCACGGTGAGCGACTGGTTCACCCGGACGCTCCTGTTCCAGCGCTCGGTGTCGAGGGCGTTGCCCACGAAGTCGTCGGAGCGTCCGCTGAAGCAGATGTCCTTGGCGGCCGTCGCCGTGATCTCCGTCGTGCGGGTGGTCTTGGCCCCCCGCGCGTCGGTGACCGTCAGCGAGACCACGTACTTGCCCGGAGCGGTGTAGGTGTGGCTGGGGTTGGCCTGGGTGGAGGTCGAGGCCTCGCCGTCGCCGAACTTCCAGGCATACGTGACCGGGGTGTCACCGTCCGGGTCCGTCACGGTGCTCGTGAACTGGACCGGCAGGGGCACCTCGCCCGAGGTCGTGCTGGCGTTGATGGCCACCGTGGGCGGCTGGTTGTCGGTGACGCCGCGGCCGTTGAACTCGAGCCAGTTGACGTTGGCGCCACCCGTGGTGGCGACGAAGTACAGCGGCTCGCTGGTCGTCGTCGCACCCGTGAACGTCGTCGAGACGTTCTGGTAGGTCTGCGCGCCACCGGTGTTCGGCACCGCCAGGGTCCCGATCGCGGTGCCCGTGGGCGAGCCCTGACGCACCTCGAAGGTGGCGCCGGCCGTCGTGGAGGCGGCCCGCATGGTCACCCCGGCGATCCCGGTGAGGTTCATGACGTCCCAGGCGAACCAGTCACCGGTCTCGACGCCGGTGACGTTGAGGCCGCCGCCGGTGTCGGTGGTCGTCTGGGTCGTGACGCCGGCCGTGCCGGCACCTGTGCCCACCCGACCGGTCTTGTCGAAGAACTCGGCCTCCTTGTGCTTGGTGTGGAGGACGATGCCGTCGACGCCCGTCAGCGCACCGGCGACGCCGGCGCCCTTGTCGGTGTAGGTCGCCTTGATGGTGCCGAAGATGTTGGCACCCGAGTGGCCGGTGTCACCGGGCAGCGCCAGGGTGCCGGTGCAGCCCTGGTACTGCTCGTAGTCGTGCGAGTGCTGGTCGTGTCCGAGGCCGGGCTGCACGACGACCTTGCTGCAGTCGATCGTCCCGTCCTCGGGGTCGGTGACCTTGACCTCGTACTCCACGTAGTCGCCGAAGTCGAAGAAGCCCCCGTCCTTCGGCAGGACCAGCTCGACGGTCGGTGCGGTGTTGCCCGCGGTGATGTCGATGTTGGTCGAGCCCGTGCGGCCGTCGGCGTCGGTCACCGTCAGCTTGGCGGTGAAGTTGCCCGCCGTCGTGTAGGTGTGGCTGGCCTTCGCCGTCGTGGCGTCGACCGTGCCGTCGCTGTCGAAGTCCCACGCATAGGTGAGGCCCGTGGCGTCACCCGTGTCGGCGTCGAAGGACGTGCTCCCGTCGAACTGCACCGTCAGCGGTGCGGCACCGGACGTCTTGTCGGCGCTCGCCCGCGCGACCGGGGCACGGTTGCCCTCGACGTAGTCGATCCGGTAGACGCCGGAGTCGGAGTTGTTGCCGTTGAAGCCGCTTCCCCACTCGATCATGTAGAGGGCGCCGTCCGGGCCGAACTGGAGCGCGTGCGGACGGACCATCGGCAGCGTCGAGAGGAGCCGGTTGATGTCGGTGTAGTTGGTGCCGTCCTGGTTCACCTGCACCGTGAACAGCCGGCTGTTGTTCCAGTCGGCCCAGATCGCCTTCCGGTCGAAGTACTCCGGCCACTTGCGGTCCGACGCCAGGTCGGGGTCGTAGTCGTAGGTGCCGGAGGTCATCGGCGCGCCGCTGGCCCCGATCTCCGGGGTGCCGGTGATCGAGCCGTTGTTGCTCTGCCAGATGACGGCAGGCTTCGCCGCCGGCAGGTTGGTCAGACCCGTGTTGTTGGGCGAGTCGTTGACCGGCGCGTCACAGTTGAACGCAGCACCCGCGGTGCTGGTCGCGAAGTTGTAGTCGTTGTAGGGCGTGTTGTTGCCGACGCAGTAGGGCCAGCCGTAGTTGCCCGGCTCGTCCAGGATGTTCCACTCGACGCGGCCGTTGGGGCCCCGGGTGGCGCTCACCGAGCCGGCGTCGGGACCGTAGTCGGCGACGAGGATGTTGTTGTTCTGCTCGTCGAGGCCGATGCGGAACGGGTTGCGGAAGCCCATGGCGTAGATCTCGGGCCGCGTCTTCTCCGTACCGGGCGGGAAGAGGTTGCCGGCCGGGACGGTGTAGCCGCCGTCGGCGGAGGGCCGGATGCGCAGCACCTTGCCGTTGAGGCTGTTGGTGTTGCCCGAGGTGCGCTGGGCGTCCCACGCGCTGCGGTCGGGACGCTCGTCGATCGGGGTGTAGCCGCCGGAGTCGAACGGGTTGGTGTTGTCGCCGGTGGCGAGGTAGAGGTTCCCGTCGTTGTCGAACTCCATCGAGCCGCCCGCGTGGCAGCACTGGTCACGCTGTGTCGGGACGTCGAGGATCTTCACCTCGGAGCTCAGCTGCAGCGTGTCGCCCGACATGGTGAAGCGCGAGATGCGGTCCGTCGCCGCGGTGCCCGTCGGGGAGAAGTAGAGGAAGACGTGGTTGTTGGTGGCGAAGTCGGGGTCCAGGGCGATGCCCAGCAGACCGAACTCCTGACCGGTGTAGACCGGGATGGTGCCGGCCGTCACGACCGTGCCGTTGGGCTTGATGATGCGCACGGCGCCGTTGCGGTCGATGTAGAACACCCGGCCGTCCTCGGCGATCGCGAGCTCCATGGGGTTCGAGGTGTTCTCGTCGAGAGCGACCTTCTCGAAGCTGGAGGTCAGGGTTGCCTTGCAGTCGGAGTCCACGACGCCCGCGGCGGTCTGGATGCCACCGAGGATGTGGCCGAGGAACTTGGGGTCGACGAAGGAGGCCTCGGTGTGGCCCATCCCGGTGTACCAGCTGCGGCCGCCGTCGTAGTCCTGGCACCACGCGATCGGGTGCTCGGCCCCCATCGCACCGCCGCCCGGGGCGTACGTCGTCTCGTCCAGCGACGCCAGCACGTGGAGCTTGGTGCGGGGGTTGGCGGCCGGGTTGGTGCGGAAGTTGTACCACTCGTCGGTGCGCTGCCAGCGCGGCTCGATGCCGTGCGTGGAGGCGTGGGCCGGGTCCTCGACCTTGACGGTCGCGGTGGGGGTGCCCGCCGGGTGGTTGTTGAAGTAGGCGCCCACGAGCTGGCCGTACCACGGCCAGTCGTACTCGGTGTCGGAGGCCGCGTGGATGCCCGCGTAGCCGCCACCTGCCTGGATGTAGCGCTCGAAGGCCGCCTGCTCCGTCGCGTTCAGCACGTCACCGGTCGTCGAGAGGAAGATGACGACCTCGTACTGCTCGAGGTTGGCGTCGTTGAAGGCCGAGCTGTCCTCGGTCGCCGTCACCGTGAAGTTGTTGTCGGCAGCCAGCGTCTGGATGGCGGTGGTCGCCTCGTCGATGTTGGAGTGTCGGAACGCGGCGGTCTTGGAGAACAGGAGCGCGTCGAACGACTCCTCGGCCGCGGCGGCGGCGGACGCCTTCGGGTCGGCGGTCCACGGGACCGCGTCACCCAGCGTGCTCTCTGCCTCGGTCTTCTTCTGGTTCTTGCCGGTCCTGTCGGAGGCGGTCCGGTCGTCGGAGGAGGTGGCGGCGGAGAGCTCGGTGCTCGGCGCCGCGGAGGCCGCGGAGGCCAGCCCGATGGTCGCGCCCAGGGGCAGCGACACGATCAAGGCCATGGTGGAGCCGACCGCGACGCGGGAGCGCCTCTGCAGTCGCGTGATGAGTCTGTTCATCACGATCCCTTCTGTGGTGACGGATGTGCGCTCCATCAGGTCCGGGGCGGGTCCCCGGGCGTTCGGCCCTTGTCGTGCGGTCGTGCGGTCGTGCGGTGGTGCGGTCGTGCGGGGAACGGGTGGTCGGGTCGGGGGGTCTGGTCAGGGATCGGTCCGGGTGGACCGGGTGGGCCCGGCGGGTTCGGCGCCCGCCGGGCCTCGGGGTCTCCTCAGCGCACGCCCATCAGGTGCTCGAGGGCGAGCTGGTCGAGCGCCTCCTGGCCGACGCTGCGCGCGCCGAGCCCCTCGACGTCGTACGACGCCGCGCGGAGGTCGGCGAGCGACTCCCCCTCGCCGAGGGTCGGGGTGCGCAGCGTGCCGACCTCGGCCGCCTCGAGCGCCGCGACGACGTCGGGGTCGGCGCGGAAGGCCTGCACCTTGTCGCGCAGGATCAGGTAGTTGCGCATGCACCCACGGGCGGACTCCCAGACGCCGTCCTCGGCCTCGGCGCGCGGGGGCTTGAAGTCGAAGTGCACGTAGCCGTCGTAGGCCTTGCCCGTGCCTGCACCGAGCAGGGCGTCGACGGTCCAGAAGGCGCCGCGCACGTTGCCCGCGCCGAAGCGCAGGTCCTGGTCGAAGCGGGGGCCGTGCTGGCCGTTGAGGTCGACGTGGAAGAGCTTGTCGTGCCACAGCGCCTGGCTGATGCCGTGGGCGAAGTTGAGCCCGGCCATCTCCTCGTGGCCCACCTCGGGGTTGAGCCCCACCATGTCGGGGTCGTCGAGCTCGGCGATCAGCGCCAGCGCGTGGCCGATCGTCGGGAGCAGGATGTCGCCGCGCGGCTCGTTGGGCTTGGGCTCGAGGGCGAACCGCATGTCGTAGCCCTGCTCCTTGACGTAGGCACAGAGCAGGTTGAGCGACTCGCTGTAGCGGTCGAGCGCGGCCTGCACGTCCTTCGCGGCGCCGTGCTCGGCACCCTCGCGGCCGCCCCACAGCACGAAGGTCTTCGCGCCCAGGGACGCGGCCAGGTCGATGTTGCGCAGCGCCTTGGCGAGCGCGTAGCGCCGCACCTCGCGGTTGTTGGCAGTGAGCGCGCCCTCCTTGAAGACCGGGTGGCCGAAGAGGTTGGTGGTCACCATCTCGACGGCGAGGCCGGTGTCGGACAGCGCCTTCTCGAAGCGCTCGAGCACCGCGTCGCGCTGGTCGTCGTCGGGCACGAGGTCGTCGTCGTGGAAGGTCACGGCGGCCGCGCCCAGCTCGGCGAGCTTGTAGGTGGCGTCGACGGGGTCGAGCAGCGCGCGGGAGCTGGGCCCGAACACGTCGGTGCCCTGCCAGCCCACCGTCCAGAGGCCGAACGAGAACTTGTCGTCAGGGGTCGGGGTGTAGTCGTTCATGCGGGGATCTCCTGCCACGAGTCGTTGTCAGAGCTGGTCTCGACCGCGGCCAGGACGCGCTGCACCTGGAGTCCGTCGGCAAAGGATGGGGAGGGGTCGTTGCCTGCCGCGATGTCGCGGACCAGGTCGACCGCCTGGTGGATGAAGCCGTGCTCGTAACCGATGACGTGGCCCGGGGGCCACCACGCGCCCACGTAGGGGTGCTCCGGCTCGGTGACGAGGATCCGTCGGAAGCCGGCGGTGCGGGCGTCCTCGGTGCCGTCGAAGAAGTGGAGGACGTTCATGTCCTCGAAGTCGAAGGCGATGCTGCCCTGCGACCCGTTGACCTCGATGCGGATGGCGTTCTTGCGGCCCGAGGCGAAGCGGGTCGCCTCGAAGACGCCCATCGCTCCCCCGCGGAAGTCGGCGAGGAAGGTGGCGGCGTCGTCGACGGTCACCTTGCCGGTGCCGGAGCCGGCCGTCCCGGACAGGCCGGAGTGCTCGCTGGGCAGCGGGCGCTCGTCGACGAAGGTGCGCAGTCGGCCGGTGACCCGGCTGATCGTGTCGCCGGTGATGTACTGGGTGATGTCGATGATGTGCGCCCCGATGTCGCCGAGGGAGCCCGAGCCGGCCTTGTCCTTCTCCAGGCGCCACGACAGGGGCGCCTGCGGGTCGACGATCCAGTCCTGGAGGTACTGCGCGCGCACGTGGTGCAGCGTGCCGAGGCGGCCCTCGGCGACGAGCTGGCGGGCCAGGGCGATCGCGGGGACGCGGCGGTAGGTGAAGCCGACCATGGCGCGGACGCCTGAGGCCGCGGCCGCCTCGGCGGCACGGGTCATCGCCTCGGCCTCCTCGATGCTGTTGGCCAGCGGCTTCTCGCACAGGACGTGCTTGCCGGCCTCGAGGGCGGCGATGACGATCTCGGCGTGGGTGTGGCCCGGCGTGCAGACGTCGACGAGGTCGATGTCGTCGCGCTCCACGAGCGCCTGCCACGAGGTCTCGGTGGACTCCCACCCGAGACGGTCGGCGGCGGCTCGGACGGCCTGGGCGTCACGGCCGGCGACGGCCCTCATGCGGGGGTGGAGCGGGAGGTCGAAGAACCGGTGGGCGGTGCGCCAGGCGTGCGAGTGCGCGGCGCCCATGAAGGCGTACCCCACCATGCCGACCGACAGGTCGGGCGTGCTGTCGGTGGCGTCGGAGCTGGTGGTCATCGGACCTCCTCGTGTGCGATCTGGTGACGGGGTCGGGGCGCTGTTCGTACGCCCCGGGTGCCGGACGGCGGTGGGCCCGGGCGTGGTGGTGGTCGAGGGTGGTGAGGGTGGTGGTTCGGGGGGCCGCGGCGGCTCCCGGCTCCCGGGAGGGAGCCGCCGCGGACCGCCTCAGGACTCGAAGGCCGAGTCGATGTACTGGTCGACGTTCTCCGAGGTGACGACCGGGGCGAAGAGCTGGACGGTGCGGGGCACCTCGACCTCGACGAGGTCGCTCATCGCCTTGTCCTGCACCAGCAGGCGAGCGAGCTTGACGCCGTCGGCGCCCTGGGTGGACGGGTAGATGACCGTCGCCTTGAGCACGCCGCTGTCCTCCTGGATCGCGCGCATGGCGTTGGCCGAGCCGGCGCCACCGATCATGGTGAACTCGTCACGGCCGGCGTTCTCGATGGCGGCGAGCACGCCGACACCCTGGTCGTCGTCGTGGTTCCAGAGGAAGTCGATCTTCGGCTCGGCCTGGAGCAGGTTGGCCGCGACCTCCTCGCCGCTCTCGACGGTGAACTCCGCAGCCTGGCGGGCGTCGACGTCGAGGCCGCACTCGGACAGCGCGTCCTCGAAGCCCTGGCTGCGGTCCTGGGTCAGCGGCAGCGAGTCGATGCCGGCGATCTCGGCGACGACGGCGTCCTTGTTGCCGCCGGCCTGCTCGCAGACGTACTGACCGGCCGAGACGCCCATGCCGTAGTTGTCGCCGAGCACCGTGACGCGCGCCGCGTTGGGGTCGTCGAACTCGCGGTCGACGTTGATGACCGGGATGCCGGCCTCCATCGCCTTCAGCGCGACGGGCGTCATCGCGGCGCCGTCGAAGGGCAGGAGCACGATCGCGTCGACCTTGTCGTTGATGAAGGTCTCGACCTGGCTGATCTGCAGGTTGACGTCGTTGGTGCCCTCCGCGACCTGGAGGTCGATGTCGGGGTACTCCTCCGCGAGGTCGCGGACGTTGTTGGTGATGGCGGCCATCCAGCCGTGGTCCGCGGCAGGTGCCGAGAAGCCGATGGTGACCTGGTCGCCTTCCTCGTCGTTGCTGCCCGCGGCGGCGGCCGGCGCCGAGTCGGAGCCGCCGTCGTCGTCCTCGGCGGCGTCCTGGGCGCTGCCGGTGCAGGCGGCGAGGGACAGGACGGCGACCGCGCCGACCACGAGGCCGGAGTAGCGGCGGCTCTGGTGCCGTCGGAAGGGAGTGCGCAGTCGCATGGGTCGTGCTCCTTGTGTGTGTTCTCGATGGGTGCGGTGCTGCGGCCGGCGCTCCGAGTCGTGCCGGCGTGGTGGTGCGGTGGTTCCGAGTGCAGGGTGTGCGTGCGGGCTGGTGCCTGTCCGCTACGTCGAGTTCGCGTTGCGTGCCAGTCGCTGCTGGAGCAGCACGGCGACGACGATGATGAGGCCCTTCGCGACCGCCTGGGTCGAGGTGTCCTGGTTGTTGAGGGTGAAGACGTTGCCCAGCGTGGCGAAGATCAGGACGCCGACGACGGTGCCGACGATCGTGCCGCGCCCGCCGGTCAGCAGGGTGCCGCCGATGACGACGGCCGCGATGGCATCGAGCTCCCACAACGTGCCGTGGGTCGAGCTGCCGGTCGTCGTGCGGCTCACCAGCATCAGCGCGGCGAGGCCGCAGCAGAGACCGACGAGGACGTAGAGCATGACCGTGTGCCGGTTGACGTTGATGCCGGCCAGACGGGCGGCCTCCGGGTTGCCACCGACCGCGAGCGTGCGCCGTCCGAACGTCGTGCGGTTGAGGAGGACCCACCCGCCGATCGAGACGAGCACGAAGATGATGACCAGGAGCGGCACCCCGAGGATGTCGGCGGCGAAGAAGTCCTTGAAGCCGTCGACGGTCACGATCTGCGTACGCCGCTCGGAGATGATCTCGGCGAGACCGCGGGCGGCGGCGAGCATCGCCAGCGTCGTGATGAACGGGACCACCTTGCCGTAGGCGATCACCACCCCGTTGACGAGTCCGCAGCCGGCTCCCACCGCCAGGGCGGCGAACACCATGACGATCCAGTGGGAGTCCGTGGCCATCGTCTGGGTGGCGAACGTCGTGGCCCACACCGAGCACAGCGCGACGATGGCGCCGACCGAGAGGTCGATGCCGCCACCGGTGATGACGAAGGTCATCCCGATGGCCACCACGCCCAGCGCGGAGGCGAAGCGGAGGACCGTGAGCAGGTTGTCGACGCTGGCGAACCGGTCGCCGGCGGTGACGACGCCGGCGGCGCAGATCAGCAGCAGCGCCACGACGAGGCCGAGGTTGCGGCCGAACGAGCCGCTCATCAGTCCTCCCCCGCCCCTGCCCGACTCGGCGGCGGCGCGCTCCACCGTGACCGTGTCCTTCGAGGGGGCGACGGTGTTCTCCACCGACCCCCTGTCCCGGCTCGTGCTCTGCTCGCTCATGCGACCTTTCCTTCCATGACCAGGTCGAGGACCCGGGACTCGTCGATCTCCCCCGCGGGACCTTCGTGCACGACACGGCCCTCACGGACCACGAGGACCCGGTCCGAGAGCCCGAGCACCTCCTCCACCTCGCTCGACACGACCACCACGGCGACGCCGGAGTCGGCCAGTGAGCGGACGAGGGTGTAGATCTCGGCGCGGGCGCCGACGTCGACCCCTCGAGTCGGCTCGTCCAGGAGCAGCACGCGGCACTCGCGCAGCAGCCACCTGGCCAGGACGACCTTCTGCTGGTTGCCGCCCGACAGGAGGCGCACGAGGCGATCGACCCCTGCCGGACGGACGTCGAGGGACTCCGTGAGCTCGGCGGAGCGCTTGCGCTCGGCCCGGCTGTCGAGCAGCCCGAACCGGCTGAAGCGGCCCATCGTGGACACGGTGATGTTGCTGTAGATGGCCTGGTCGAGCAGCAGTCCCTGGCTCTTGCGCTCCTCCGGGGCGAGGCCGACGCCGGCCTTGACCGCGGCGGGCACGGAGCCGCGACGCAGCTCCTTGCCGGCGACCCGCACCGTCCCCGCCGACGGACGCCGCGCGCCGTACAGGGTCTCGAGGATCTCCGAACGTCCCGCGCCGACGAGACCGGCGAGGCCGACGATCTCCCCCGCCCGCACGCTCAGGTCGACGCCGGTGAAGACGCCCGGCAGCTCGAGGCCGATCACCTCGAGGATCGGCTCGCCGGTCGGCGGCCCGGCGTCGCCGCGCGGCGGGAAGACGTACTCGATGGAGCGGCCCGTCATCAGCTTGATCAGGTCGCTGGTGGGCGTCTGGTCGACGGCGAGGCCGGTGGCGACGGTGCTGCCGTCCTTGAGGACGGTGATCCGGTCGCCGATCTGGCGGATCTCCTCGAGGCGGTGGGAGATGTAGACGACGGCGACACCCTCGGCCGTGAGGTCGCGGATGACGCGGAAGAGGTTGTCGACCTCACCCTGGTCGAGCACGGCGGACGGCTCGTCGAGGATCAGCAGCCGGGTGTCCTGCGACAGGGCGCGCGCCATGCTGACGATCTGCTGCGCGGCGGGCGAGAGCCGTCCGACGGAGCGCGTGGGCTGGATCTCGGAGTGGCCGAGCCGGGCGAGCAGCTCACGCGTGCGACGGATCGTCTCCCCGCGCTGGCTGAAGCCGGCGGTGCTCAGCTCGTGGCCGAGGAAGATGTTCTCGGCGACGCTCAAGTCGGGGACGAGGTCGAGCTCCTGGTAGATCGTGGAGATCCCGAGGTCCATCGACGCCTGGGGGGTGGACAGCACGACCGGCTTGCCCTCCCAGAGGATCTCGCCCTCGTCGGGCTGGTAGCTCGCGGAGAGCACCTTGATCAGGGTCGACTTGCCGGCGCCGTTCTGGCCCAGCAGGCAGTGCACCTCCCCGGCGCGGACCTCGAGCTCGACCCCGCCGAGGGCGAGGACTCCGGGGAACCGCTTGACGATGCCGCGCATCGTCAGGAGCGGGGCGTCGTTCATGACATCACCTCCAGGGTGGGAACCACCCGAGGCACCAGCGTCGGGTCGTCGTAGACGTGGTCGATTGCGACGGCGGCGGCGCCGTGCACCGCGGCGGAGAAGCCCAGTGCGGAGAGGGCGATGCGCGTGCCGCCCGCGTCGGGCGCGAGGACCCCGGCCGCGAGCTCGGCCTCGACCTCGTCGCGGATCCACTCGCCGATCTCGCCGAGGTAGCCCGAGAGCACGATCATGCCCGGGTTGAGCACGTTGGTGAGGACGGCCGCACCGGTGCCGATCCAGCGGCCGACCTCGCTCAGTGCGGCGAGGGTGCGCTCGTCGCCCGCAGCGGCGCGCCGGCTGATCTCCTCGACCTTGGCCTCGAGGTCGAGGAGGGGCGAGCGCAGCGGGTCGTCGTCGCCGTCGGCGGCGAGGTCGATGAGGTGGCTGAGGCCGATGACGGTCTCCCAGCAGCCGGTGCGGCCGCAGCCGCACACGGCGCCGCCGGGGTCGACGAGGATGTGGCCGAACTCGCCGGCGTAGCCGCGGCGTCCGGGGAACGGCCGGCCGTCGGCGACGATGCCGCCACCGATGCCGACCTCACCGTGGATGACCAGGATGTCGCGGCGCTCGGGGTCGCCCGGGGTGGCCTCGGCGACAGCGGCCAGGTTGGCCTCGTTGTCCACCTCGAGGAGGTAGTCGGGGTCACCGAGCTTGGCACGCAGGAGCCCGGCGAGGTCGACGCCCTGCCACCCCAGGTTGGCGGCGACGGCGACGTTGCCGCGGTCGCGGTCGACCAGGCCGGCGACCCCGACGACCGCCGACACCGGAGCCGTTCCGAGCGCGGCCAGGTCGGCCAGCGTGCCCTGCAGCAGCTCGACCAGCCGGTCGACCACCTCGTCGGGCTCGAGGCCGCGGGTGTCGACCGACGTACGCCGCTCGCTCACGACGGCGCCGGTCAGGTCGACCGCGCGGGTCGAGACGTGGTTGACGTTGATCTCCGCGCCCACGCCGTAGGCGCCGGCGCCGTCGACCTCGACGATCGTGCCGGGGCGCCCGACGGCGCCGCGCTCGGCGCTGCCCTCGCGGACCAGGCCGCGCTCGCGCAGCTCGGTGACGAGGCTGGACACGGTGGCCTTGTTGAGCCCGAGGTCGGCCGCAAGCCGGGCCCGCGACCGGGCGCCGCCCTCGCGGAGGCTGCGGAGGACGAGCGACAGGTTCGCGCGGCGGACGGTGCCCTGGTCGGCACCTCCGGTGGCGGTCGTCGACCAGCCGTCCCGCACCTGCGACATCGCGTCCTCGATCCCTGATGTGACCTCGGTCACTCCGTTAGTTTGACGGACCGCCAAACTAAGTCCGTGACCGTGGTCACGTCAAGGGTCGAGGCGCAATGACCTCAGGTGGTCCGGTCCAGGTGCCGCGGCCGGCCCTCGGCGTATCGCTCCCGCACGGCCGGGACGGGGTCGGCGGCATAGCGACGCGTCCCCTCGCGGACCCACTCCGGCGGTGCGTCCGCGCCCGACAGGGCCCAGGCCGCCTGCCGCGCGGCGCCGTCGGCGACGTACTCCCCCGGCGGCGGCACGTCGACGGGGACGCCGAGCACCTCGGCGGCCACCGTGCGCACCGCCTCCGACGCGGCGGCCCCGCCGACGAGCAGGACGCGCTCGGGCGTGACCCCGGTGGACACCACCGCGTCGAGGCCGTCGGCGAGGCTGCACACCAGGCCCTCGACGCTGGCCCGGGCGAGGGCCGGCCGGGTGGCAGTCGCGAGCGTGAGCCCGTGCAGCGACCCTGTCGCGTGGGGCAGGTTGGGGGTGCGCTCGCCCTCGAGGTAGGGCACCAGCACCAGGCCGCCGGCACCCGAGGGAGCCTCGAGCGCGAGCCGCGAGAGCGTGTCGTGGTCGACGTCGAGCAGGCGGGCGGCCGCGTCGAGCACCCGCGCGCCGTTGAGGGTCGCGACGAGCGGCAGGAAGAGGCCGGTGGCGTCGGCGAAGCCCGCCACCGAGCCGGTGGGGTCGATGGCCGGGGTGCCGGTGACCGCTGTGACGACCCCGGAGGTGCCGATCGACACGACGACGTCACCCTCCCCCGCTCCCAGCCCGAGCGCCGCGGCGGCGTTGTCACCGGCGCCGGCGCCGAGGACCGCGCCGCCCGCGGTCCCGGCGACCTCTCCGGGCGCGACCACGCGGGGCAGGTGGGGCACCACCCCGAAGGCGCGCTCGAGGAGGTCGGTGCGGTAGTCCCCGGTCGCGGCCGACCAGTAGCCCGTTCCGCTGGCGTCGCTCCGGTCGGTCGTGAGGTCGTGGAGGTCGGTGCTCCCCGACAGCTTCCAGGTCAGCCAGTCGTGCGGCAGGCATACCGCGGCGGTACGACGGGCGTGCTCGGGCTCGTGCTCGGCAAGCCACCGCAGCTTGGTCACGGTGAACGACGCCACGGGGACGACACCGACCGCCTCGGCCCAGGCGCGACCACCGTCCTCCGGCCCCCCGAGCTCGTCTACGAGGTCGCGGGCAGCCCCGGCCGAGCGCGTGTCGTTCCACAGCAGCGCCGGGCGCACGACGGCGCCGTCCTCGTCGAGGCAGACCATGCCGTGCTGCTGGCCGCCGACGCTGATCGCCGCCACGTCGTCGAGCCCACCGGCCTCGGCGACGGCCTCCTGGAGGGCCGCCCACCAGTGGTCGGGATGGACCTCGGTGCCGTCCGGGTGGCCGGCACGACCCTGCCGCACGAGCGCGCCCGTGGCGGCGTCGCGGACGACGACCTTGCAGGACTGGGTGGAGGAGTCGATGCCGGCGACGAGCCGGGGTCCGTCAGTCATGGGCGCGGATGCTAGCCGACAGGCCACGGGTGCCACCGGTCACCGAGGGCGGCGTGGTCGCGGGCGTCGCCCTCGGCGCGGGGGCCAACCTCCTCGACGCGGCCCGCCGGCGCCCGCCGCGGCTCATCCTGGTGCTGGGTGGGTTCTTCGTGCTGACCGTGGGCAGCTGGGCGTGCGCGGCATCACGGCGATGTTCGGCGGCGACCCCGTGTCGGGCGTCCACGACCTCGCCGACTTCGGCCTGCAGGTGCCCACCGTGGCCCTGGCGATCGCGCTGGGCGTCGTCCTGAGCGACACCTGGCGCACGAGGCACGGGACGTCCGATGGATGACGCACCTGGATGCGCGAACGGCCCCTCCCGGCATTTCTGCTGGGAGGGGCCGCTCGCCTGTGCTGTACCCCCGACCGGATTCGAACCGGCGCTACCGCCTTGAGAGGGCGACGTGCTAGGCCGCTACACAACGGGGGCTTGCAGATGCTGCTCCGGAGAGCAACGGAGCGAAACTCTAGCGGGGCCGGAGTGTCGCACCAAATCCTGACCCGAGGGCCAGGACCTTGCTGGGGTACTAGGACTCGAACCTAGAACAACTGAACCAGAATCAGCCGTGTTGCCAATTACACCATACCCCATGGGGGTATCGGATCGTCTCCGACCACCCACGTGGTCCGGCCGTTGATCTCTGCCGAACCGACCCCGAACGTTACACGCGGGGTGGCGGGCCGGCCAAAACGGGGTCGTCCCCGCCGGGCGGCAGCGGCGCTCCCCCGACGGGTGGTCCCGCGTCGACGAGGCCCATCGCCTTGGCCACCCACGTCGCCAGGCCGAGGTAGACGAGCGACTGGGTCAGGGTGGACAGGATCGTCCACCAGCTGCTGCCACCCTCCGCGTTGAGCGCGGTGGTCAGGTCGCCGAAGGCCAGGGCGAGCCCGAAGGCCAGGAAGTTGTTGAGGACGTGCATCGCGATCGGCGCCTCGAGACCGCCCGTGCGGATGACGAGGATGCCGGCGACGACCCCGAAGGCGAACCGGTCGAAGAAGACCGGCCAGTCCTGCGACAGCCCGTGGAACAGCGCGAAGATCAGCGCCGGGCCCAGCACCGCGAGCGTCTCCGAGGCCCGCCGGGCCCACACCAGCGAGCCGAACGCCTGGGTCAGGTAGCCGCGGAAGAGGTACTCCTCACCGGCGGCCTGGAGCGGCGTCAGCAGCAGGATGACGAGGAGGAAGTCGCGCGTCTGCGTGGTGAAGTCGTTGACCGAGCCGGCCGGCATGTCACCGGCCTGGACCGGCAGCAGGAGCGCGACGCCGAGCGAGGCGAGCAAGGCCACTACCGACAGGCCGAGGCACACCAGCAGGTAGCCCCAGCGCAACCGGGGCGCGACCGAGGAGACCCAGCGCGGCTTGAGGCGGTGCAGCCACCACGTCACCAGGAACGTCAGCGGGATCGCGGCGGCGATGATGACGTTGAGCAGCGCGAGCCCGGCCGGCGTCGCCTCCTCGGTCACGTCGAGGACCGCGGACGCCTCCTGCGCGCTGCTGCCCGTCGCCAGCAGCGCGACGAACGCGAGGCCGCCGACGAGCAGCGGCACCACGGCGAAGACCAGGACGAGGAGCAGCACGGCCCCCACCACGGATCGCCACGCGCCGGGGCGGCCGACCCGGTGGAGCTGGTGGTAGCGGGGCCGGAAGTCCGGGGCCAGCGGTGCGGGCACGGCGTCAGGCCAGGGCCGACTGCAGCCGCGCGAGGCTGCGCTCGCGGCCGAGCAGCTCCATCGACTCGAACAGCGGCGGGCTCACCCGCCGACCGGTCACGGCGACGCGGACGGGGCCGAAGGCCACGCGAGGCTTGAGCTCCATGCCCTCGATCAGCGCCACGCGCAGCGCCTCCTCGATGGCCGCGGTCGACCACTCGTGCAGGCCCGCGAGGGCGTCGTACGCCGCCTGCACGACGCTGCGGCCCGTCTCGTCGAGCAGCTTGGCGACGTCGGCCTCGTCGCGGGTGAAGTCGGCCTCGTCGACGAAGAGGAAGCCCAGCATCTCCGGCGCCTCGGCGAGCTTGTTGATGCGCTCGGCGATCAGCGGCATCGCCAGCTCGAGCAGCTGGGCGTCGGCGTCGCTGACGGGGTCGCTGACGACACCCGCCTCCTTGAGGAAGGGCAGCACCCGGTGGGTGATCTCCTCGACGGAGAGCAGCCGGAGCTGCGCGGTGTTGATGGCCTCGGCCTTCTTGAGGTCGAAGCGCGCCGGGTTGGGGTTGACGTCCTTGATGTCGAACGCCTCGACCATCTCGGCCATGGAGAACACGTCGCGGTCGCCGGAGATGGCCCAGCCGAGCAGCGCGAGGTAGTTGAGCAGGCCCTCGGGCACGAAGCCCTGCTCGCGGTAGGCCAGGGCGTGTGCCTCGGGGTCGCGCTTGGAGAGCTTCTTGTTGCCCTGCCCCATGACGTAGGGCAGGTGGCCGTAGGCCGGCACCTCCTTGGCGATGCCCAGCTCGACGAGCGCCGCGAAGAGCGCGAGCTGGCGGGGCGTGCTGGAGAGCAGGTCCTCGCCGCGCAGGACGTGGGTGATCTCCATCATCGCGTCGTCGATGGGGTTGACCAGGGTGTAGAGCGGGTCGCCGTTGGCACGCGAGAGCGCGTAGTCGGGCACGTTCTCGGCCTCGAAGGTGATGTCGCCGCGCACCAGGTCGTTCCAGGTGATCGACCCGTCGGGCATGCGGAAGCGCACGATCGGCGCGCGACCCTCGGCCTCGAAGGCGGCGCGCTGCTCGGCCGAGAGGTCGCGGCAGAAGCCGTCGTAGCCCTGCATCTTCGACCCCGACGCCTTGCGCCGCGCGTCGACCTCGTCGTTGCGGCAGAAGCAGTCGTAGGTGTAGGACGACTCGCTCAGGCGGGCGAGCACGTCGCGGTAGATGTCACCGCGCTCGCTCTGCTTGTAGGGGCCGTGCGGGCCGCCGACCTCGATGCCCTCGTCCCAGTCGAGCCCGAGCCAGCGCCACAGCTCGAGGATCGCGTCGTAGGACTCCTGCGTGCTGCGCTCCTTGTCGGTGTCCTCCATCCGGAAGACGATCTGGCCGCCGTGGTGGCGCGCGAAGGCCCAGTTGAACAGGGCGGTGCGCACCAGGCCCACGTGCGGCGAGCCCGTGGGCGAGGGACAGAAGCGGACGCGTACGGGGGTGCTCATGGGCTCGTGGGTTCCTAGCTGCGGAGGGCGACGGGGTTGGTCAGGGCGCCGATGCCGGCGATCGAGATCTCGACCTCGTCACCGACCTGCATCGGGCCGACACCCTCGGGGGTGCCGGTGAGGATGACGTCGCCGGGCAGGAGCGTCATCACGGACGAGACGTGGGCGACCAGGGTCGGCACGTCGAAGATCATGTCGGCGGTCGAGCCGTCCTGCACGACGTCGCCGTTCAGGTAGGTCTGCAATTCGCGGCCGTCGGCGAACGCCTGCGGGTCGAGGTCGGTCTCGATCCACGGCCCGATGGGGCAGAAGGAGTCGAACCCCTTGGAGCGGGTGAACTGGACGTCGGAGCGCTGCAGGTCGCGGGCGGTCACGTCGTTGGCGATGGTGTAGCCGAAGATCACGTCGGTGGCCTGCTCGGCCGGGACGTCGCGGCAGATGCGCCCGATGACGACGGCGAGCTCGCCCTCGTAGTGCAGATCGCTGGTCTGCGGCGGGTAGAAGATCGGGTCGCCCGGGCCGACGACCGCCGTGTTGGGCTTGAGGAACATCAGCGGCTCCGAGGGCAGGTCGTGGCCCATCTCGGCGGCGTGGGCGGCGTAGTTGCGGCCGATGCCGACGACCTTGCTGCGCGGGATGATCGGCGCCAGGAGGCGGACGTCGCTGAGCCTGTGCTGCTCGTCGAGCAGCTTGACGCCGACGTAGAGCGGGTCGCCGGCGAGGCTGACCACGACCGAGTCCTCGGCGGGCTGGCCGAACTGGTCGACCTCACCCGTGACGACGCCGAAGCGGGGCTCCTCGCCCGTGCTGAACCGACAGATGCGCATGCGCCGAGGCTATCCAACGGCCAGCAGCGGGGACGACGTCGGGAGCGGCTAGTGACCGGCCGCGCGGTGCAGCGCGGCGAGGCTCGAGGCGACGTCGTCGACGGTGGTGGACCAGTTGCTCACGCTGACCCGCAGCACCGCCTGGCCGTGCCACCGCGAGCCGGTCATCCAGGCGGTGCCCTCCGCGAGCATCGCCTCGACCACGGCCCGGGTGCGGTCGTCGTCGCCGAAGGAGGCGCACACCTGGGTGAAGTCCACGTCGTTGAGCACCTCGGCACCCTCGATCGCCGCGATCCCCTCCGCGAAGGCGGCCGCGTGGTCGCAGAACCCGTCGACCAGGTCGGCCACGCCGTCGCGGCCCAGGGCACGGAGCACGGCCCACACGGGGAACGCGCGACCGCGCCGGCTGATCTCGGGCACCTTGTCGAACGGCTCGCCGGCCGCGTCGAGGATGAGGTAGTCGCCGTGCATGCCCATCGCGGCCCGCAGCGCAGAGCGGTCGCGGACGATCGCCAGCCCGCAGTCGTAGGGGACGTTGAGGGTCTTGTGCGCGTCGGTAGCCCAGGAGTCAGCCCGGTCGACGCCGGCCACGAGGTGGCGGCGACGGGGCGACGCCCCCGCGAAGAGGCCGAAGGCGCCGTCGACGTGCACCCACGCCCCCGCGTCGTGGGCGGCGGCGATGGCCGCGTCGAAGGGGTCGAAGGCGCCGGAGTGCACGTTGCCGGCCTGCAGGCAGACCATGGTGGGACGCCCGTCCCCGGCATCGAGGGCCGCTGCGAGCGCGGCCGCCTCGATGCGTCCCTGGTCGTCGACCGCCACCGGCTCGGGCGCGCCGAGCCCGAGGTAGCGCAGGCTGAGGTCGATGGTGTCGTGCCGCTCCGCGCCGACCAGGACGCGTACGCCCGGGGACCCGACCAGCCCGCGCTCGGCGACGTCCCAGCCCGCCCGCCGCAGCACCTCGTCGCGTCCGGCGGCGAGGCAGGTGAAGTTGGCCATCGTCCCGCCGGTGACGAAGCCGACGGCACTGCCCGCCGGGAGGCCGAGCAGGTCGACCACCCAGGCCTCGGCCACGTCCTCGACCGCCGAGTGCGCCGGCGTGAGCACCCGCAGGCCGGAGTTCTGGTCCCACGCGCTGACCAGCCAGTCCACCGCAAGCGCAGCCGGGTGCGTGCCGCCGATGACCATGCCGAAGAACCGTCCCCCGGGCATCGCGGTCAGCCCGGGCTCGCACGCGGCGACCAGCTCGTCGACGACCGCTCCCGGGTCGGTCGGCCCGTCCTGCAGGCGCCGGTCGAGCCGGGCGTGCACCTGCTCGACGGTCAGCCGTGGTGGGACGGAACGCCCCTCGAGCGAGTCGAGCCATCCCTGGGCGTGCTCGTAGGCGCGGTCGAGCCCGGCGCTGCGGTCCATGTCGGCAGTGTCCTCCCGGCGCAACCGCACGTCGAGAGTCCTCGAAGCGGTCCGGACCGCTCCCCCGCACTAGCCTTGGCGTGGTGCGCGTGCTGTCGACCTCCGAGTGGCGTCCCCTCGCCGAGGCGCACGCGGCCCGGGTCGACGACTTCGTGCAGCCGCACCTCGCTCGTCGCGCCGACCAGGTGAAGCACCCGGTGCACGACTTCCTTTTCACCTACTACTCCCAGCGGCCGGCCCAGCTGCGGCGCTGGCACCCCGGCTTCGGGGTCGCGCTCGAGGACGCCGAGGACCACGCGGGCCTCAAGGGCTACGAGCGGGTCGAGTGCGCTCGCGGTAGCAGTCGCCACGGGGCTGCGCACTCGACACGGGTCACCGAGGCGTACGTCGCCTCGCAGCGCCCGCTGCTCACCCAGCTGCACACGCTGCTGACCGCGACGGCGGCCCGGGCCCCGCAGCTCGGCTGCTTCGGCCTGCACGAGTGGGCGATGGTGCACCGGTCGGCGGAGTTCGGCACCCGTCACGACTGGCCGCTGCGGCTCGGCCAGGAGGGCACCGACGCCGTCGTGGAGTCGCACCGCATCGCGTGCTCGCACTTCGACGCCTTCCGCTTCTTCACCCCGTCCTCCCGTCCGCTCAACATCCTGCAGCCGGGTCGCGACGACCGCCCCGACTTCGAGCAGCCCGGCTGCCTGCACGCCGGGATGGACCTCTACAAGCACGCCTTCCGGCTCACGCCGATGGTCGCCAGCGACCTGGTGGCCGACTGCTTCGAGCTGGCCCGCGACATCCGGGTGCTCGACATGCGTGCGGCGCCCTACGACCTCGCAGACCTCGGCTTCGAGCCGGTGCGGATCGAGACGGTGGAGGGCAAGGCTGCCTACGTCGAGCAGCAGCGCAGGTTCGCCGAGCGCGGGGCTCCGCTCCGGGCGCGGCTGGTCGAGGAGTGCGAGCGCCTGCTGGCAGCCGTGGCGTCAGCTGCCTGAGGCCGCGGGGTCGACGACCTCGGGGTCGGGGTCGACCGGCGGGTCGTCGAGGTCGAGGCACGCCCACTCCGAGACGTCGCCGTGGTCGTTGCCCACCCGCACGCACGGGCGGTCGGCGTCCTCGACGACCACCTCGACGACCACCCCGGCGGAGGGCGTGAACTCCTCGCCGGCGACCACGGCCGACTCGCCGTCACGGAGGTCGAGGGCCTGGCCCTGGCCGGTGGTGACCACGCTCTGGTACTGCAGCCACTCCATCTGGTCGCGGTCGTCGTACATCGGCCGGGTGCGGTCGATCCGCCAGTCCAGCTCGAGCACGACCGGGGTGGCCACGACGAAGGCAGCGACGACGCCCAGGACCACGGCGTTGGTGCTGGTGGCCCACCGGGGCCTGTCGGTCGACGTCACGACGCGATCCTCAGAACTCATAGCCGAAGGCCTCGATGGTGTCGGCGAACACCGTCGCGACGCGCTGCTTGGACGCGGGCGTGTAGAGCTCGCGGTAATGCCCGGCGGGACGGGCGTTGCCCTTGGCGCGCGGGAGGTCGGGCTCGCCCGGCAGGCCGAGCTGGTCCCAGACCTCGCGGAGCTCGACGTCGAGGTTCTCGTAGCGCAGCACGCGGTCGAGCGCCATCGCGCCGCGGATGCGGTAGAGGCGGCGGTTGTTGGCGAGCTGCTCGATCCAGATCTCCTGGACGTAGGCCTCGAAGTCCGGGAGCTCGGGCCGGTCCTTGTACTTCCAGAAGTAGAGGGAGACGACCGCGTCCCACGGGTTGCGCTCGATCGCGAAGGTGAAGTAGGCGTCGAACACGTCGGCGCCGACGAGGTCGCGGGTCGCCTTCGCGCCCATGTGGTTGTAGGCCTTGCGCGGGAGCGGCGGCGACTGGAAGTTCTGCGGCGGGCGGCCCCCGGCAGCCTGCCGGAGCTTCTCGTCCTCGGGGCTGATCTCGGTGATGATGTCGTCGGGTCCGCACACCTTGGACAACGCGATCTCCACGCTGGTGCCCGCCGTCTTGCGGGTCTTGAGGAAGATGAAGCGGTGCTGGTGGGACGCGATCACGGGGACGACCCTATCCGCCCCGCCCCGCGGGTCCCACGGCTACGGTGGCCGCCGTGACCGAGCCCCGCGCAGCCACCGGCCAGCACGTCCGCGGCGAGGACTGGTACGGCGACGACCTCGGCGCGGCGCGCTTCGTCGGGTGCACCTTCACCGACGTCGACCTCTCCGAGACCACCTCGTCCGGCGCCACGTTCGAGCGCTGCACCTTTCACGGCGGCCGCTTCAACGCGTCGACCCACACGGCGACGGCGTTCGTCGGGTGCGACTTCCGGCGTACGTCGTTCTTCGACGCGACGCTCGACGGGTGCAAGCTCGTCGGGTCGGTCTTCGCCGAGTGCACGCTGCGACCGCTGACGGTCGTCGGCGGGTCGTGGCTCGGCGTGACGATCCGCGGTGCCAACCTCTCCCGCCTCGACCTCGCCGGCGTCGACCTGCGGGAGGCCGACCTGTCGATGTCGGACCTCACGCTGACCTCGCTGGCCCGGGCCCGGCTGGACCGGGCCGTGCTGCGGCAGGCGAAGCTGGACCGCACCGACCTCCGCGGGGCGAGCCTCGACGGCGTCGACCTGGCGGCCGCCGAGCTGCGGCGGACGCGGCTCGACCTCGCCGGGGCCGTGCTGCTCGCCGAGCTCCAGGGCGCGGACGTCGACACGTCGGCCTAGGTGGTCAGCCGGGCCCTCAGCCCGTCGATGACCAGGTCGAGCCCCAGGTCGAAGTCGGGCAGCGAGTCGAGCGAGCGCTCCACGGCGCCGAGGCCCACGGCCTGGCGGGCGGTCTGCTCCTCGAAGGCGTGGCCGAAGACGTAGTGCACGAGGGTGCGCGACGCCACGGCGACGAGCTCCGCGGGCACCTCCGCGTCGGTGAGGACCTTCTCCATCTCGGCCACCGGCGCGGCGGCACCCAGGCCGAAGGCCCACACGGTCGCGACGACGTCGGCGCCGTCGGTGCAGGCGAGCATCGCGTGGCGCAGCTCCGAGCAGACCTCGCGCAGCCGGTCGGGCCAATCCGACGCCGTCCGCGGTCGCGCACCGCGGGCCAGGATCTCGTCGGCGACGGCCGCGAGCAGCGCCTGCTTGCTCGGGAAGTGGTGGTAGATCGCGCTCGGCTGCACCTCGAGCTCCGCGCCGAGCCGCCGCATGGTGAGCGCGGCGAGCCCGTGGGCGTCGAGGAGTGCGACGGCGTGGGCCAGCACGTCGCTGCGCCTGTGGGTCACGCGCACCCCTCCGGTCCGTGGACGTCGTTGACGCGGTCGTCGGGACCACCCTAACCTGAACACCGTTCAGGTCAACCGCAGCGCTCCTCAGCAAGGATCCCGATGTCAGCCACCCTCAAGCCCGAGACCACGCCTGTCACGTCGGGCTCCGCATCCCCTGCTCGCGACGTCGCGCTGGTCGCCGCCTTCGCCGCCCTGATCAGTGCCAGCGCCTACGTCGGCGCGATCCCCGTCGGCAGCGCCGGTGTCCCGATCACCCTGCAGACCCTGACCGTCATGCTGGCCGGCTGCATCCTCGGCCCGCTGCGCGGTTTCTCCGCCGTCACCCTCTACCTCGCCCTCGGCGCCGTCGGCCTGCCGGTCTTCGCCGAGCACTCCTCGGGCATCGGCGTCTTCGCCGGCCCGAGCGGCGGCTACCTGCTCGCCTTCCCCCTCGCGGCGGCCCTCGGCGGGTTCCTCGTGAAGTACGTCGCCGGCGAGCGGCGGACGCGCGCCTTGGTGGTCTTCGCGTGCTCGATCACCGCGAGCATCTTCGTCATCCACCTGCTCGGGATCGTCGGGATGATGCTCCACTTCGACGTCTCGTTCCGCCAGGCCGCGGCGTGGGACATGCCCTTCTGGATCGGCGACGTGGTCAAGACGTCGCTGGTGGCGATGATCGCGGCCGAGGTGCACCGCGCCTTCCCGCAGCTGCTGCACCGCGACTGACGCCTCCTTGCCCACCATCGAGCTCGACGCCGCCGCGGTCCGGGTCCCGCTGCCCGGCCGCGGCGAGCGCGAGATCCTCGCACCCACGACGCTGACCCTCACCGAGCGCCGCATCGGCGTCATCGGCGCCAACGGGTCGGGCAAGTCGACCCTCGCCCGGCTCCTCAACGGCCTGGTCCGGCCCTCGTCCGGCCGCGTGACGGTGGAGGACCGCGACGTCGTGCGCGACGGCGCCGCCGTACGTCGGCTGGTGGGCTTCTGCTTCACCGACCCGGCCGCGCAGCTCGTCATGCCGACCTGCGTCGAGGACATCGAGCTGTCCCTGCGCCGGACCGTCAAGGACGGCGCGACCCGGCGCGAGCGGGCGCTGGCGGTGCTGGCCGCCAACGGCCTGGCCGACCACGCGCACGACTCGGTGCACTCGCTCTCCGGTGGCCAGCGCCAGCTGCTGGCGCTGTCGGGCGTGCTCGCGCTCGAGCCCGCGATCGTGGTCGCCGACGAGCCGACGACGTTGCTCGACCGGGCCAACACCCGTCGCGTCGGCGACACCCTGCTCGGGCTCGAGCAGCAGCTCGTGCTCGTCACCCACGATCTCGACCTCGCGGCCCGGTGCGACCGGGTGATCGTGGTGGACGACGCGCGGGTCGTCGCCGACGGGACGCCCGCCGACTCGATCGCCCACTACACCGGGCTCGTCGACCGATGAGCGACCTGATGGCCGGGCTGCACCAGCCCGGCGACACCGTCCTCCACCGGCTCCCCGTCGGCGCCAAGGTGCTCGGCCTGGCCCTGCTCAGCCTGGCGATCGTGCTGGTCCGCGACGTCCGCGCCGCCCCCGTCTTCCTGGCGGTGACGCTGCTGCTGGCAGCGCTCGCCCGGGTGCCGCTGCGCTCGGTGTGGCGCGCGGCCCGCGGGGTGCTGCTCGTCGCGGTGGTCGCGAGCGTCTTCCAGTGGTGGTGGTACGGCGCTGAGAAGGCGGTCGAGACCTTCCTCGACCTGCTGAGCCTCGGGCTGGCCGCGCTCGCGCTGACCGCGACGACGTCGGTCAACGAGATGGTCGACGCGCTGTCGCGGTGGGCGCGCCCGCTGCGCGTCCTCGGGGTCGACCCGGACCGCGTGGCGCTCACCGTCGCCCTGACGATCGGCGCGCTGCCCGGCACCATCGCGATCGCCCGCGAGACGCGTGACGCGGCCCGCGCACGGGGCCTCGACCGCAACCCCAGGGCCTACCTGTCCCCCTTCGTGATCCGGGTCGTCGCCCGGGCGCACGAGTCCGGCGACGCGCTGCAGGCGCGCGGGATCGGCGACTGACCGCGCTCCGTCGTCACCAGCCGGGCGGGCGCCGGTCGGCCCACGGGGCCGCCTGCTCGACCTGGGCGGCGACGGAGAGCAGCAGCTCCTCCTCCGCCGGCCGGGCGGCGAGCATGACGCCCACAGGAAGCCCGTCGTCGGTCCAGTGGAGCGGCAGCGACACCGCCGGCATGCCGGTGACGTTCCAGGCGCTGGTCCACGGCGTGAACGCCTTCTGCTCGGCGAAGTCGCGGGCCGGGTCGGCGTCGTCGCGCAGGGCCCCGACCAGGACCGGGGGCCGCGCAAGGGTCGGGGTGAGGACGACGTCGTACGCCGCCAGGGCCGCCAGCGCGGCTGCGGCGTGTCGGCGCATCCGGACGATGGCCAGCCCGAAGTCGGGACCGCTGACCTCCCGGCCGAGGCCGCCCAGCCAGCGGGTCAGGGGACGGAGCTGGTGCTCCCGGCCGGGCGGCGCCGGCGAGAGCGCGGTGAGCACCGACCAGCAGGTCTCGAAGTCCGCGACGGCCTCGCGCGGGATCGGCACCGGCACGTCCTCGACGTCGTGGCCGAGGGACGCGAGCAGCCGGGACGCGTCCTCCCACGCCGCGACCGAGGACGGGTGCACGTCCACCTCGGCGATCACGGGGGCGATGAAGCGGGCGACGCGCAGCCGTCCGGGCTCGCGGTCGCAGGCGTCGAGGAAGCTGCCCGCGGGCTCCGGCGCCCAGAACGGGTCGCCGACGCGGCGGCCGGCCAGGACGTCGAGCAGCGCGGCCGCGTCGCGGACCGTGCGAGCGAGCGTGCCGGCGGTGGCGAGCCCGGTGGGGTCGCCGTACATCGGGGCGGCGCTGATGCGTCCACGGGTGGGCTTGAGGCCGACGAGGCCGCAGCAGGACGCCGGGATCCGGATGGAGCCGCCGCCGTCGGACCCGGGCGCGACCGGGAGCAGCCCGGCGGCGACCGCCGCCGCGGCGCCACCGGACGAGCCGCCGGCGGTGCGCGAGGTGTCCCACGGCGTGACGGCCGGCGGCGCGACGTCGGGCTCGGTGTAGCAGGGCGAGCCGAACTCCGGCGTGTTGGTCTTGCCCAGGCTCGGCATGCCGGCGGCCTCGACGGTCAAGACCAGGTCGTCGGAGGCGTCCGGCACGAAGTCGTCGTACGCCGCCGAGCCGAAGGTGGTGCGGACCCCCGCCGTCGGGTGCAGGTCCTTGATCCCGGTCGGGACGCCCCAGAGCGGACCGGCGTCGGCGGGGCGGCCCTCCTCGGCGAGCCGCGCCGTCAGCCAGCGCGCGTGGTCGAGCGCCGCTTCGTGGGTCGGCGTGACGAAGGCGCCCACCCGGTCGACGCGGCCGGCGTAGTGCTCGACCAGCTCGAGCGGGGACACCTCGCCGCGGCGTACGGCGTCACCCTGCTCGAGCGCGGTCAGGTCGTGGAGCACGTGGGCGAACCTACCCGCCGCTCGACCGGCGGACAGGTCAGGCCGCGGCCTCGACCTCGTGCGCGACGAGGGCGTCGAGCGCGCCGAGGAAGCGCTGCACGGCGGCCTCGTTCTCCAGCGGGTCCCCCTCGTGGGCGGGCTCGTCGACGACGATGCCCTCCACCACGACGGCGCCTGCGATGGTGGCCGAGTGGCGGGCGTGCTCGTGCGACCACTTGCCGCCGTAGGGCGTGGGGGTGGCGCCGATGGCCGCGAAGGGCTTGCCGACGATGGCGCCCCGGCCGTAGGGCCGCGACAGCCAGTCGATGGCGTTGTTGAGGACGGCCGGCATGGTGCCGTTGTACTCCGGCGTCACCGCCAGCACGCGGTCGGCGCCGGCGACGGCCTCGCGGAGGGCGGTGGCGGCCGCCGGTGCGGTGTCGCCGTCGATCTCCTCGTTGTAGAACGGGACCGCGTCGAGGCCCTCGACGACGTCGACGCTCACGCCTGCGGGGGCGTGGTCGCGCAGGTGCTCGGCGATCCGGCGGTTGAGCGAGCCGGCGCGGTAGGAGCCGAGGAGGACTGCGACACGGGTCTGCTTCTGAGTGGTCATGCCCGGCTAAACGGACCACGGTCCGCTTATATTCCGGTGCGACCGCACTTCCTCGCGACCTAGGCTGGCGTCGTGCCCCACCTCCTGCCGCTGGCCGACGAGCCCGCGCCGGAGCGGGCCGACGCGGCGCGCAACCGGGAGGCGATCCTCGCAGCGGCGCTGCGCCTCGTCCGGACCCAGGGGGTCGGGTGCGTGACGATGGACACCGTCGCCGCTGAGGCCGGCGTCGGCAAGGGCACCCTCTTCCGGCGCTTCGAGAATCGCGAGGGCCTGATGGCCGCGGTGCTCAACGAGTCGGAGACCGCGTGGCAGGCGAGCGTCATCTCAGGACCGCCGCCCCTGGGGCCGGGCGCCCCGCCGCTCGAGCGGCTGCTCGCGTTCGGTCACTCTCGCCTGCGGACCAACCTGACCCACGCCGAGCTCATCGCCGCCGCCGGTCACCCCGGAGCCCGATCGGCCGCCGCCCTGTCGTTCGCCAACATGCACGTCCGCTACCTCCTGGGAGAGCTCGGCGTCCACGGCGACCTGCTGATGCTCGCCACCGCGCTGCTCGCACCGTTGGAGATGGTGGTGCTGGACCAGCAGGTCAACGCCGAGCACATCACCCTCGAGCGGATCGAGGCAGGCTGGGACGACCTCGTACGCCGCGTGGTGCGCGCCTGACCCGCCTGACCCGCCCGATCCGACGGACCAGCCCGGACCTGTCAGCCGGCGAGCTCGGCGAGCTTGCGCTTCATGGCCGCGATCTCCACCTGCTGGTCGGAGCCGATGTGACCGGCGAGCTGGAAGACTTCGGACTCCTGCCCGCCCTCACCCTCGGTCAGCAGCGACTCCACCATCAGCACCGCGCCCTCGTGGTGACGGATCATGCCCAGCAGGAAGAGCCGATCGAAGCGCGGGCCGGAGGCCCGCTCGAGCCGGTCCATCTCCTGCGGGGTGAGCATCCCGGGCATCCCGTGCTCACCGTCGCCGTGACCGGCGTGCATGCCCGACACGCTCTCGCCGCGGGCGGTCAGCCAGCCCTCGAGCTGGTCCATCTCGGCGACCTGGGAGACCTCGATCCGCTCCGCGATGGCCTTCAGGTCGGGGTCGTCGGCGCGGTCGCCGACCAGAGCCGTCATCTCCAGCGCCTGCTGGTGGTGCGGGATCATCCCCTGCACGAAGGCGACGTCGGCGTCGGTGTAGGCCGGGTCGTCGATGGACTCGGCTTCCTCGGGCGACAGGGTGGTGTTGGACTCACCCGGGGCGCCGAGCTGCACCACCGGCGCGGCCGCCTCCTCCTCGGGCTCGGACTCGGACGTGCACCCCGCGAGCGCGAGCACCAGCACTGCGAGCGCGGCGGCGGTGCCGCCCGGACGGCGGGCTCGGACTGTCGGCATGCGGTCTCCGTTCACGGCGGCGTTGCCACCATCTTGGGTCTAGCGGTCGCGGTGTGATCATCGCTACGTTGACACGTCATAGTAGGTCGACCACGACGCGGACCTCCCGGACCGATCATCACGTGACGACCAGAGCATGGGAGGGTCTCCGCGATGTCTCGTCAACCCCGTCGAAGTCGGACCGTTGTGGGCGCTGCGGGGGTGATGGTCCTGGCCGCCGGGCTCCTGCCGGCGGTGGCGTTCGCCGCCGAGGACGACACGCGCATCGGCCTGGCCCCCGGCTACATCCCGTGGTCCGAGGCGAGCAGCAACATCGAGCTGCTCGACAACGACCCGCGCGTGGCGCCGTTCGACGCCGCGCCGGGCAACTTCGGCTTCGTGAACTCCGACCTGGCATTCGCCGGCGACACGGCGGTCGTGGGCAACTTCAACGGCTTCCAGTTCTACGACATCTCCGACCCGACCGACCCGACGCTGGCGTCGTCGTTCGTGTGTCCTGGCGGACAGGGCGACGTGTCGGTCTACGGCGACCTGCTGTTCATGTCGGTCGAGGAGACCCGCGGGCGCATCGACTGCGGCAGCCAGGGGGCACCCGGCAGCGTCAACCCGGAGCGCTTCCGCGGAGTGCGCATCTTCGACATCAGCGACCAGAGCAACCCGGTGCAGCTGCCGGGCGTGCAGACCTGTCGCGGGTCCCACACGCACACGATCGTGAGCGACCCCGACGACCCGGCCAACATCTACATCTACAACTCCGGCACGTCCGGCGTGCGCCCGGCGGCTGAGCTGGCCGGCTGCGAGAACGTCAACCCCAACAACCCGGCGCCGGTCACCTCCGGCAACCCGACGCAGTGGCGCATCGACGTCATCAAGGTGCCGCTCGCCGCACCCGAGACCGCCGCCATCGTGAGCCAGCCGCGGATCTTCACCGACCCCGCGACCGGTGCCTACAACGGGCTGCAGAACACCACGCCCGGCACCTTGCACCCGGCCGGCACGCCGTACTCCCCGCTGCCCAACACCAACACCTGCCACGACGTCACGGCCTTCCCGGCCCGTGAGCTGGTCGCCGGCGCCTGCCAGGGCAACGGCATCCTGCTCGACACCTCGGACCCGGTGAACCCGGTCCGGCTCGACGCGGTCTCCGACCCCAACTTCTCCTACTGGCACTCCGCGTCGTTCAACAACGACGGCACCAAGGTGATCTTCACCGACGAGTGGGGCGGCGGCACGAGCGCCCGCTGCCGCGAGACCGACAAGCCCGAGTGGGGCGCCGACGCGCTGTTCGACCTCGAGGGCGACCAGATGGAGTTCGCGAGCTACTACAAGATGCCGGCCCCCCAGACCACGCAGGAGAACTGCGTGGCCCACAACTCCTCGCTGGTGCCGGTGCCGGGTCGCGACATCCTCGTCCAGGCGTGGTATCAGGGCGGCCTGTCGGTGATCGACTTCAGCGACACCGCCAACCCCGTCGAGATCGCCTACTTCGACCGCGGGCCGATCAACACCCCCAGCCCGACCGGGCTCAACCTCGGCGGGCTCTGGTCGACCTACTGGTACAACGGCCAGGTCTACGGCAGCGAGCTCGCGCGCGGCTTCGACACCTTCGGCCTGAAGACCAGCGACCTGCTGAGCGACAACGAGCTCGACGCGGCTCGTGAGGTGCAGCTCGACGAGTTCAACGCCCAGCACCAGGAGCAGATCGTCTGGACGCCGAGCTTCAACGTCGCCGGCGCCTACTTCGACCAGGCCGTCAGGTCCGGCGAGCTCGCCGGTGCGACGCTGGCGAAGGTGTCCAAGCACCTCGAGAAGGCGGAGGAGCTCGACGGCAAGGACGCCGGCGCCTCGGCGAAGGCCCAGCTGGCCAACGCGATCCGGGTGCTCGACGACTCCGGTGACCAGGGCGAGCTCAAGCAGGCGATGAAGGACCTGCGCGACAGCCTCTGAGCACCAGCCTCTGAACGCTGGCGACGGCGCCACCACCCGGTCCCCGGTGGTGGCGCCGTCGTCGTCAGCGGTGGTGGCGCCGCAGGCCGAAGGTGAGCCCGTCGACGAGCGCGCCCCACGACGCCTCGATCACGTTGGCACCCACGCCGACGGTGACCCACGACGACTCGCCGTCCGTGGTCTCGATGAGCACCCGGGTGATGGCGTCGGTGCCGTGACCCTGGTCGAGGATGCGCACCTTGTAGTCGATCAGCTCGAACTTCGCGACCTCCGGGAAGGCCTGGCCGATGGCCTCGCGCAGCGCGGCGTCGAGGGCGTTGACCGGGCCGTTGCCCTCGCCCGTGACGACGTAGCGCACCCCCTCGGCACGCAGCTTCACCGTCGCCTCCGAGATCGCCTCCCCGTCGGTGCGGGTTTCGGTGATCACCCGCCAGGACTCGACGTCGAAGTACGACGGCCGCGATCCCTCGACCTCCTCGGCGAGCAGCAGCTCGAAGGAGGCGTCGGCGGCCTCGAAGGTGTAGCCGCGCTGCTCCATGGCCTTGACGCGCTCGGTGACGCGGGTGACCAGCTCCCTCATCTCGGGCGAGCCGTCCGACAGGTCGTAGCCGAGCTCGCGGCCCTTGAGCTCGATCGAGGCCCGCCCGGCCATGTCGGAGACGAGCAGCCGCATGTCGTTGCCGACGACCAGCGGGTCGAGGTGCTGGTAGAGGTCGGGGTCGACCTTGATCGCGCTGGCGTGCAGCCCCGCCTTGTGCGCGAACGCCGACGTGCCGACATAGGGCTGGCGCGAGGCGGGCGGCACGTTGGTGACCTCCGCGACCGCGTGCGCGATGCGCGTCGCCTCGCGCAGCAGGCCCTGCGGGAGCACGGCCCGGTCGAGCTTGGTCTCGAGGTTGGCGACGACCGTGACGAGGTCGGCGTTGCCGGTGCGCTCCCCGTAGCCGTTGATGCAGCCCTGGACGTGGGACGCCCCGGCGGCGACGGCGGCCAGGGAGTTGGCGACCGCGCAGCCGGAGTCGTTGTGGGCGTGGATGCCGACGCGGGCACCGGTCGTCTCGATGACGTCGAGGACCACGTCGGAGACCCAGTCGGGCAGCATACCGCCGTTCGTGTCGCAGAGCGCGACCACCTCGGCGCCGGCCTCGGCGGCGGTGCGCAGCACCTCCAGTGCGTACGCCCGGTTGGCGCGGTAGCCGTCGAAGAAGTGCTCCGCGTCGAGGAACACCGTCTGGCCCTCCTCGCGCAGGTGGGTGACGGTGTCGCGCACCATCGCGAGGTTCTCCTCGAGCGTGGTGCGCAGGGCGAGCTCGACGTGGCGGTCGTGCGACTTCGCCACGAGGGTGACCACGCCTGCCCCGGAGTCGCGGAGGGCGGCCACGAGCGGGTCGTCCGCGGCGCGTACGCCGGCCCGGCGGGTGGCGCCGAAGGCCGCGAGCCGCGCGTGGCGCAGGTCGAGCTCCGCAGCCGCGCGGCGGAAGAACTCGGTGTCCTTGGGGTTGGAGCCCGGCCAGCCGCCCTCGATGTAGCCCACGCCCAGGCCGTCGAGCTGCTTGGCGATGCTCAGCTTGTCGGCGACCGAGAGGTTGAGGCCCTCCTGCTGGGCGCCGTCGCGCAGGGTGGTGTCGTAGACGTGGAACGAGCCGTGGAGGTCCATCGGAGGTCTCTCGGTGTCAGGAGGCGGGGCATGAAAAAACCTCCTGGGGTGCAGGAGGTCGGCGCGGCGGGGAGTCCCGTCGCGCTAGGCAATGATGATGGTGCTGGTGCTCACGCACCCATGGTGACACCGATCCCGCGACCCTGAGACGTGCGTCTCGCCATCCGGTCGCCGTGCACGCACGTGCCCCGGGTGCCACCCCCCACGAGCGGCACCCGGGGCACGGACGTCCCCCCAGACCTGCGGCCGGTTCAGCAGTCGTAGGCGTCTGCCCCGGCGACGTAGGTGGCCACCATCTCCCCCGGCAGCGGCGAGCCCTCGGCGAAGTACTCCAGGCCCTTGCCGTCGGCCCCGTTGGGGTTGGTGCGGCCGGTGTGCTTCGGGTCGCCGATGGTCATCTTCTCGAAGACCTTGAGCGCGACCGGCAGGCCCGCGTCGCGCAGCGCGGCGTAACCGGCGTCGCGCGCGCCGGCGCAGGCCGCGGTGTAGCCCTCGAAGCCCGCCCCCATCTCGGCCGAGACGACGAACCAGTTCGACGAGGACGGCCCGTCGAGCGAGTACATCGGGATGAAGCAGTGGTGCGCGCTGGCGCTCGCCGCGGTCACGGCGATCGCGGCCGCTGCGCCGGCGGTGACGACGCCGAGGCGTCGGACGGTGGTGATGCCCATGTGTGTCCCTCCCCCGGACCCCCTGTGGGTCACGGCAGGAGAAGTCCACCGCCTCGCCCGGGCACCGGCCACGAACAGCGACCCGCACAGTTCTCGTACAGTTCGCGGATCACGCTCCAGTGGGTTCCGCCCGGGTGAGGTCGGGGCCACGTGTCACCCGATGGCGCGGTACTCCGTCCACGCCATCTGCATGCGGGCCTCTTGACCCTTGGTGAACTCGGTCATGCAGGAGTCGTAGGTGTAGTCCATGAAGTTGGTGATCGGGTCGACGCCGCCACCGGCGCACGTGTCCCGGCCCACCGGGCACTGGAAGGCCGGCGAGGCCTCGGGTGCGGTGTCGGCGACGTAGTCGCCCGGCTCGGAGCAGCCGCCCTGGAACGTGTGGTAGAGCTCGAGCCAGTGCCCGACCTCGTGGGTGGCGGTGTCGCCCTCGCCGTAGACCGAGTAGACGCTGGTGTCACCGGTGTCCCGCGGGACGCTCGGAAGGCTGCGGTAGTCGACGACGACGCCGTCGCGGTACTGCGGGAGCGGGTTGCCCCCGGTGGCCTCGGCGTCGAAGTCGGACGGGAAGTAGGCCCAGCCGAGGAGCGACTGGCCGAGGGAGGCGGAGTAGATGTTGAGCGTCTCCGACGTGCTGTCGCCGTAGAGCGCCTTCTTCATCGCGACCTCCTTGCCACCGCCGCGGTAGAAGCGGGGCTCGGCGCCGTTGGAGGAGATCAGGTTGAACCACTGAGGCTCGTAGGTGCGGGTGATCTTCTCGAGCTCGAAGGAGAACCCGTGCGGTGCGTAGGCCTTGTCGAGCACTCGGATCTGCTCGGCGATGCGGGCGTCGGAGACGTCGCCGCCCTCCTGGCCGCGGTCCTTGGCGATCACGTGGAAGCGCACCGGGATGGTCACCGGCTCGAAGGCTGCGGCGGTCGTCCCCGCACCGGGCTTGCCTTTCGCCGAGGTGCGGGCGGCCGCCTTGGCCGCCTGCGCCAGCGGGTCCTTGTAAACGGTGTGGAGGTCGTCGCGCGGGATCGTGCCGGCGGGTCCGGTCGTGACCTCGCCGTAGTCGATGCAGTCGGTGGCCTTGTCCTTGGCCGGCGCGCCGAACGACGGCGTCGACATGCCCATCCCGAGGGCGAGTGCAGTGACCGCGACGCCGATGCGACGTGCGGCAAGGGTGCGGTGGTGCATGGGGGGTCCCCTCACGTGAGTCGGTAGAGGGACCGTAGACCTGCAGGATGCGTCGGGAGAAGACCCACCTTGGGGTGGATCGCCGGTCGCCCGCCCGGGGGCCGGGGACGACGAGAGCCCCCGACCGTCGGTCGAGGGCTCTCGTCGGTCGATCACTCGCGCCCTGTGGGCTCCTCGTCCACGACCTCCGCGTCGAGCAGAACGGGGTCTGCGACCTCCGGGTCGTCGACGACGTGGACGGCCGCCTCCTCCGCGCCCGCCGCGGCACCGTCGATGCCGACGTCCTCGGCGACGAGGTCCTTCTCGGTGTCGGTCCGCACGCCTTCGTCGGCGGCCACGAGGCGTCCCGCGCGCTCGCCACCGGCGGCCTCCAGCTCGGCCTGCACGGCCTCGCCATCCGAGGAGTCCTCGGCCACCATCGCCGCGAGGTCGCCGCGTGCGGCCTCCTCGCCCGCGACCTCGTACGGGTCGGGCTCGGGGACCTCCTGCTCGACCCGCTGGTCGAGCGACTCGCCCTGGCTCTCCTCGAGCGGGGTGTTGCCGAAGCCCTGCGCCGCCGACCACTTCTCCGGCGGCGAGTAGCCCTCGTCGAGCGGCTCGGCCAGGCCGCGGTCGTCGACGAGGCTGTCGCCCTCGCCCTGGGGCTGGTTCTCGTCGTCGACGCTGTAGCCGTGGTAGCTCTCGTTGTCGGTGCTGTCCCCGGTGACGTCGACGGCGGGATCCGTGCCGATCTCGCTGCTGATGTCGGGCTGGTCCGAGCTCATCGGTCCTCCTGCTGTCGGGTGCGTGAACCCGCTAGGTACCCCGCTCCGGCCCGCCTGAACGGCGAGGTCCGTCACAACCAGCGTCACAACCAGCTGGGCAGCCGTACGTCGGAGAAGGGCGCGGCGTCGTAGGGGGTCCAGCTGGTGCCCTGCGCGGACGCCGCCGCCCCGAGGCCGGACCCGGCGGCGGCGACCAGCAGCGTGACGAGCAGCCACGGCACGCCGCGGCGGGCGAGCGGGTCGACGAGGCGGCGGACGGGTGAGCGCAGCCGCTCCGAGCCCGGCCCCCACCAGGTGGAGAGGGCGAACATCGCGCCGATGACGGCGAGCGAGGTCGTCAGTGACAGCGACGCCGCGAAGCAGAGGAGCGCGACCGCGCACGCGATGCCGGCGCTCCAGAGGAAGAGCACGAGGGAGCCGCCGAGACCGGCCACCGCGTGCCACGGCGCGGCCAGCAGCACCTGGATGCCGTCGTACCACCTCGCCCCGCGACGGTCGCGGCGGTTGCCCGCGGACGACGCGGCCAGCGAGCCGCTGCGCAGCAGCCAGACCAGGACGAGGAGGACGGCGAGCGCGACGTAGGGGGCGAGGGTGATGGCGCCCGCGACGACGCCGCCGACGGCGAGGAGCGTGAGCGTACGACGCAGCCGCTGGCCGGCCGGCACGTGCGGGCGGGTGGGCGGCCCGTAGTCGGCGACGTACTCGGTCGAGCCGTCCGGCAGCAGGCGCGTCTGGCGGTGCGGCGCGGTGCCGGCCTCGCCCCACCCGACGGTGTCGTCGTGGCGGTCGTCGCCCGGCCGGTCCCAGTCGTGGGACCAGTGGACGGGCTCAGCGACGGACTCCGCGACGGGCGGCGCGTCGGGTCCGCCGTAGGGCTCGGCGAGCGCGGCCGCGCTTCCGACGCGGGTCGGGGCCTCGAGGTCCTGGCGGACGCCGGCGACGTAGGGCAGCGTGACCGGGCTCGCCATGCGGGAGGCGGACGCGTGGTCGCGGTGGTCGGACCCGGGCGTGCCGAGGTCCTCGAGCCAGTCGCGCACCTCCTCGAGCGAGGGCCGGTCGGCGGGCTCGGGCGCGAGCGCCTCCTCGACCAGCTCGAGCACGTCGGGGTCGAGGCCGGTGAGGTCGTGCTCGCTGCGGCGGACGCGGTCCATCACCGCGACCGACGGCCCGCGGCCGTAGGGCGCGCGGCCGGTGCCGGCGTAGGCCACGGTGGCCGCCCAGGCGTGCACGTCGGAGGCGGCGGTGGCGTCGTCGCCGTAGAGGATCTCGGGGGCGAGGTAGCCGGGCGTGCCGAGCAGCCAGCCGTTCATCGTGATGCGGGAGTCCTCCGCGACGCGCGCCAGGCCGAAGTCGATGAGGATCGGCGTGCGGCCCTCCATGATCACGTTGGACGGCTTCACGTCGCGGTGCAGCACCCCGACGGAGTGCACCGCCTCGAGCGCCTCGGCGAGGCAGTCGGCGAACCACAGGAGGTCCGCACCCTCCAGCGCCCCCTCCTCCTGCACGTGGTCGTGCAGGGAGAGCCCGGGCACGTAGCGCGTCGCGACGAAGGGGATCTCGCCGAACGGGTCGGCGTCGACGATCTCGGCGATGCGACGGCTGCGGATCCGGCTCAGCGAGCTCACCTCGCGCGCCAGCCGGCGCCGGGCCTCGTCGTCGCCGACGACGTGCGGGCGCAGGACCTTGATCGCCACCGGGCGCTCCCCCGGCCTCTGCCCGAGGTGCACCACGCCCATGCCGCCCTCACCCAGGCGGGCACGCAGTGCGTAGCCGCCGACGGTCAGCCCGGGCGGCGGCGCCTTCGGGGACGTCGTCACGGCACGAGGATACGGCCGGAGCACGGCGCACGCCCGATCACGGCACGCGCGGCGGGGCGCTGTCGGACTCGTGGGGCACCATGGGTGGGTGGACGATCCCCGGTCGCGGTTGCAGCGTGAGCGCGAGCAGACGCTCGAGCGCCTGGCGAGCCTGACCGGCGACTACGACTCGGTCGTCGCGGCGTCGCTCGACACCAACGCCGACGACGAGCACGACCCCGAGGGCACGACCATCGCCTTCGAGAGGTCGCAGATCGGCGCCCTCGTGCGCCAGGTGCGCCACCACCTCGCCGAGCTCGACGCCGCGCTGGCGCGCGTCGACGACGCCACCTACGGCGTCTGCGAAGTCTGCGGCGCTGCGATCGGCGACGCCCGGCTCGAGGCGCTCCCCGCCGCGCGCACCTGCATCACCTGCGCCTCCCGGCGGTCCTGAGGCGCGCCCGCTGGTTCCCCGCTGGTCGAGCAACCCACGCACCTCGCTGGTCGAGTAGCCCGCGAGGGACGAGCGGGCGTATCGAGACCCAGCACCCGCCGCCCCCGCTGGTCGAGTAGCCCGCGAGGAACGAGCGGGCGTATCGAGACCCCGGCCCTCAGTTCGAGGAGGGACGAAGTCCCGTCTGGGAACCAGCCGCCAAACCCCAGCGAGCAACCGTCCACGGCCGCGTCTGCTGTCGGGGGTCGTTGTCGGTGGTCGAGCGTAAGATCGAACACATGATCGAAGCGCTGGTGACATCCGGAGCAGGCGAGGTGGAGGACCTCACCGCCCGTGACCTGCTCGCGCTCGCCCGCGACCGCAAGGCGACCGAGGACCGGGCTGCGGCCGACCTTCTCACGATCGCTGCGCAGTGGGCGGACCTGCATCCGCCGGAGTCGATCCACGACGCGGCCGTGTTCTCGCTGGCCGCCGGCGGTCGTGAGCATGAGGAGCCCATCGCGGGTGAGGGGTGCCCGCTGGTGGCGGAGTTCTGCGTCGCCGAGCTCGGC
>NZ_JANARS010000018.1 GCF_024199985.1 Nocardioides pinisoli | reverse complement strand
TCAGACGGTATGACGTGACCGCCTCGGACTGAGGGGGTTGCAGGCCGGGGCCTCTCACATGCATGTACGTGGGTTGTCGGGCAGGAGTGGCCTGCTCGACCTATCCACAGGCATAGGAGGCCCCGGTGTTCACTGAGCGTACGAGCGTTGGACTCGATGTGCACGCACGATCGGTCGTCGCAACTGCGATCGACACCACGACCGGCGAACTGTTCAAAGAGCGGCTGGTTCCCTCGAACGAGGTCGTGCTGGAGTGGCTGTCGCGGCTGCCTGGCCCGATCGCGGTGACCTACGAGGCAGGACCAACCGGATTCGGCCTGGCCCGGGCACTGGTCGCAGCAGGGATCCGTTGTGACGTCGCCGCGCCGTCGAAGCTGTCGCGACCCGGAGGTGATCGCGTGAAGACCGACGCCCGTGATGCACTGCAGCTGGCGAAGCTGCTGCGCAACGACGACATCACCAGCGTTCGGGTGCCCACAATCGCCCAGGAAGCCGCCCGTGACCTGGTCCGGGCACGTGAGGACGTCCGCGGCGACCTGATGCGTTCTCGACACCGGGTCTCCAAGCTGTTGCTGCGCCATGGCCACGTCTACTACGGCGGCCGGACCTGGTCAGCCAAGCACCACGCCTGGTTGCACCGGATCCGGTTCGACGAGCCCGGCACCAGGTGCGCCTACGAGGCCGACCTGGAGGCCATCGAGTTCGCCGTGGCCCGTCGTGATCGCCTCGACGCACTGATCACCCAGATGGCCGCCGACAGCGAGTTCACCGACGTGACCCGTCGGTTGTGTTGTCTGCGCGGGATCTCGACCCTGACCGGGTTCGCGCTTGCAGTCGAGGTCGGCGACTGGCAGCGGTTCACCGGGCACAGCATCGGCGCCTACCTCGGGCTGGTGCCTAGCGAGTACTCCAGCGGCCAGTCCCGACGACAAGGCGGGATCACCAAGACCGGCAACAGCCACGCCCGACGGCTGCTGATCGAAGCCGCCTGGCACCACAAGGCCCGCTACACCGTCGGCCCCGTCCTACGCGCCCGCTGGGACCAAGCACCCGAAACAGCCCGCGTGCGGGCCCACGCGGCCAACCAGCGGCTCAACGAGCGCTGGGCTGGCTACACCCGCCGGCACAAGAAGCACACCATCGCCAACACCGCGATCGCCCGCGAGCTCGCCGGCTGGTGCTGGTCACTGGCCGTGCTGGAGTAGCCGAGCCCCGAAACTTGGCCGGCCCGTCGAAGCCCTGACGAGCAGCGCGAGGAGACCCGTCCGCGATTCGGCTGTGAGCCACGACCACGGTCGTGACGCTCGACCTCAGACAAGCGGATCCCTCCTGCCGCACGCCGTCCTGCGGTAGCCAACCCGCGAATATCAGCATCGACCGCGCGTCGACAACGACACGCTGCGGCAGGGCAATGACACCACCAGGCCAAGACGAGGCGCCGCCAGCACACCCAGTGCCGGCGGCGCCTCACCCTGCACTCTTGACAACCGCGGACTACATATCAG
>NZ_JANARS010000017.1 GCF_024199985.1 Nocardioides pinisoli | reverse complement strand
CCACAACCTCTCGGTTGCAGTACCATCGGCGCTGAAAGGCTTAACTTCCGGGTTCGGTATGGGACCGGGTGTTTCCCGTTTCGCTATGGCCGCCGTAACTCTTTCAACCTGTCCAAACCTCCGCATCACACACGCGTGCGTGTGGGGTTGGGTTTGTTGGTTGGGAACTGCGTAGTGGACGCGAACAGACTCAGTGCTGAGTGTGTGTGTTCGTTGGTTTGCGCGTGAAAGGGGGTGTCGGTGTTCCACGTGGGAACCACGTGCACCCGGTGTGGGTGTGTGTGGTTGTGTACGTGGTTGGGACAAGCCCTCGGCCTATTAGTACCGGTCGGCTGGGCATTACTGCTGTACACCTCCGGCCTATCAACCCCATGTTCTGTGGGGGGCCTTACCCCATTGTTGGGTGGGAAACCTCATCTTGAAACGTGCTTCCCGCTTAGATGCATTCAGCGGTTATCACTTCCGAACGTAGCCAACCAGCCGTGCTCTTGGCAGAACAACTGGCACACCAGAGGTTCGTCCATCCCGGTCCTCTCGTACTAGGGACAGCCTTTCTCAAGTTTCCTGCGCGCGCGGCGGATAGGGACCGAACTGTCTCACGACGTTCTAAACCCAGCTCGCGTGCCGCTTTAATGGGCGAACAGCCCAACCCTTGGGACCTACTCCAGCCCCAGGATGCGACGAGCCGACATCGAGGTGCCAAACCATCCCGTCGATATGGACTCTTGGGGAAGATCAGCCTGTTATCCCCGGGGTACCTTTTATCCGTTGAGTGACCACGCTTCCACATGCCGTGGCCAGATCACTAGTTCCGACTTTCGTCCCTGCTCGACATGTCTGTCTCACAGTCAAGCTCCCTTGTGCACTTACACTCGCCACCTGATTGCCAACCAGGCTGAGGGAACCTTTGAGCGCCTCCGTTACATTTTAGGAGGCAACCGCCCCAGTTAAACTACCCATCAGGCACTGTCCCTGATCCGGATAACGGACCTAGGTTAGACATCTAGTACGACCAGAGTGGTATTTCAACGTTGACTCCACCCACACTGGCGTGTGGACTTCACAGTCTCCCACCTATCCTACACAAGCCGTACCAAACACCAATACCAAACTATAGTAAAGGTCCCGGGGTCTTTCCGTCCTGCCGCGCGTAACGAGCATCTTTACTCGTAGTGCAATTTCGCCGAGTCCATGGTTGAGACAGTGGGAAAGTCGTTACTCCATTCGTGCAGGTCGGAACTTACCCGACAAGGAATTTCGCTACCTTAGGATGGTTATAGTTACCACCGCCGTTTACTGGGGCTTAAATTCTCAGCTTCGGCATTGCTGCCTAACCGGTCCTCTTAACCTTCCAGCACCGGGCAGGAGTCAGTCCGTATACATCGTCTTACAACTTCGCACGGACCTGTGTTTTTAGTAAACAGTCGCTTTCCCCTGGTCTCTGCGGCCATCACCGCTTCCCCCAGCAAGTGGGTTCACGGATCCGGCCCCCCTTCTCCCGAAGTTACGGGGGCATTTTGCCGAGTTCCTTAACCATGGTTGTCTCGATCGCCTTAGTATTCTCTACTTGATCACCTGAGTCGGTTTGGGGTACGGGCGGCTCGTTGCTCGCTAGAGGTTTTTCTCGACAGCATAGGATCACCCACTTCGCCATATATGGCTCCGCGTCACGTCTCAGACTCCACACTGAAGTGGATGGTGCGGATTTGCCTACACCACGTCCTACACGCTTGCCCACAGACAACCATCGCTGTGGCTGGGCTACCTTCCTGCGTCACCCCATCGCTTGACTACTACCAGCTCGGGTCCCACGCTCCGCCCACCAGCCTCGCCCCGAAGGGTCCGGTCCGATGAGTTTCGGGTGGTTAGCATCACCAGGTTCGTCATGGGCGCAACTTCGCCGGTACGGGAATATCAACCCGTTGTCCATCGACTACGCCTGTCGGCCTCGCCTTAGGTCCCGACTTACCCAGGGCAGATTAGCTTGACCCTGGAACCCTTGATCATTCGGCGCACGGGTTTCTCACCCGTGATTCGCTACTCATGCCTGCATTCTCACTCGTGTGGCCTCCACGCCTGGATCACTCCGGCGCTTCACTGCCCACACGACGCTCCCCTACCCATCCAGCGCACTGAACACCGATCAAGTCGATGCTGATGTATTCGCTGAATGCCATAGCTTCGGCGGATGACTTGAGCCCCGCTACATTGTCGGCGCGGAATCACTTGACCAGTGAGCTATTACGCACTCTTTCAAGGGTGGCTGCTTCCAAGCCAACCTCCTGGTTGTCAATGCGACTCCACATCCTTTTCCACTTAGTCACCGCTTAGGGGCCTTAGCTGATGGTCTGGGCTGTTTCCCTCTCGACTACGGAGCTTATCCCCCGCAGTCTCACTGCTGCGCTCTCACTTACCGGCATTCGGAGTTTGGCTAACGTCAGTAACCTTGTAGGGCCCATCGGCTATCCAGTGCTCTACCTCCGGCAAGAAACACGCAACGCTGCACCTAAATGCATTTCGGGGAGAACCAGCTATCACGAAGTTTGATTGGCCTTTCACCCCTATCCACAGGTCATCCCCTCAGTTTTCAACCTAAGTGGGTTCGGTCCTCCACGTCGTCTTACCGACGCTTCAACCTGCCCATGGATAGATCACTTCGCTTCGGGTCTTGAGCGCGCTACTGAATCGCCCTATTCGGACTCGCTTTCGCTACGGCTTCCCCACACGGGTTAACCTCGCAACACACCGCAAACTCGCAGGCTCATTCTTCAAAAGGCACGCCGTCACCCACCACGCCCCAAAGGGACGCCCAGGCTCCGACGGATTGTAGGCACACGGTTTCAGGTACTATTTCACTCCCCGCCAGGGGTACTTTTCACCTTTCCCTCACGGTACTTGTCCGCTATCGGTCATCAAGGAGTATTTAGGCTTAACGGGTGGTCCCGCCAGATTCACACGGAATTTCAGGGGTTCCGTGTTACTTGGGAACACGCTCCAGAGCCAGCGCTTTACGTCTACGGGCCTATCACCCTCTACGGTACGGCTTTCCAACCGACTTCGACTTCCACACTGGTTTCTTACTCTGCTCTCCACCGGCAGATGAAGATGAGCGGTCCCACAACCCCCCGAGTGCAACCCCTGCCGGGTATCACACACTCGAGGTTTGGCCTCATCCGATTTCGCTCGCCACTACTCTCGGAATCACTGTTGTTTTCTCTTCCTGTCGGTACTGAGATGTTTCACTTCCCGACGTTCCCTCCACACACCCTATGTGTTCAGGTGCAGGTAACACGACATGACTCGTGCTGGGTTTCCCCATTCGGACACCCCCGGATCACAGCTTGGTTGCCAACTCCCCAGGGCTTATCGCAGGCTCCAACGTCCTTCATCGGCTCTTGATGCCAAGGCATCCACCATGTGCCCTTCATAGCTTGTCTCAACAACGTCACAACAACACACGCCGCAACACGATCAACAAACCAAAGAACACCCGACCCACCCCCAATCAAAGGATGAGCCGGCAGACTCTTTCGACCACCACCCACCAAGGAACGGTAAGCGACAGCCGAAAACAATTACACACTCACAACCAGAAACCATGCCCACAGACACCACCCCATGAGAGAAGACCCCCAGGGGTAGAACCCGCCGACACACCTCCGGTCATGAAGATGCTCGCGTCCACTATGCAGATCTCAAACAACAACCCCACCAACCCCCGCCACCCCCAGACACACCAGGAGCACGAACGAAGAGAGGACAACCAGAAGAAACAACCCCACCACACCCACCCCACCGCGAACCATCCACGGCCAGAGCTACCGGTGCAGCACGACTGATCCCTCAGGACCCAACAGTGTGCCTGACCCCACCCCCACCAACGCAGGGCATGAGCAAACCAACACCACCAACCCTCACGAGCCAGCAGAGTGATCGTCGACGATTCCACTAGTGAGACACCACCATCGCGCCCAGGCATTCGCTGGACGTCAGGGTGCGTGCTCCTTAGAAAGGAGGTGATCCAGCCGCACCTTCCGGTACGGCTACCTTGTTACGACTTCGTCCCAATCGCCAGCCCCACCTTCGACGGCTCCCTCCACAAGGGTTGGGCCACCGGCTTCGGGTGTTGCCGACTTTCGTGACGTGACGGGCGGTGTGTACAAGGCCCGGGAACGTATTCACCGCAGCGTTGCTGATCTGCGATTACTAGCGACTCCGACTTCATGGGGTCGAGTTGCAGACCCCAATCCGAACTGAGACCGGCTTTTTGGGATTCGCTCCCCCTTACGGGATCGCAGCCCTTTGTACCGGCCATTGTAGCATGCGTGAAGCCCTGGACATAAGGGGCATGATGACTTGACGTCATCCCCACCTTCCTCCGAGTTGACCCCGGCAGTCTCCTATGAGTCCCCACCATTACGTGCTGGCAACATAGAACGAGGGTTGCGCTCGTTGCGGGACTTAACCCAACATCTCACGACACGAGCTGACGACAGCCATGCACCACCTGTACACCCCCAAAAGAAGCCCCATCTCTGGAGCGGCAGGGTGTATGTCAAACCCAGGTAAGGTTCTTCGCGTTGCATCGAATTAATCCGCATGCTCCGCCGCTTGTGCGGGCCCCCGTCAATTCCTTTGAGTTTTAGCCTTGCGGCCGTACTCCCCAGGCGGGGCGCTTAATGCGTTAGCTGCGGCACGGAATCCGTGGAATGGACCCCACACCTAGCGCCCAACGTTTACGGTGTGGACTACCAGGGTATCTAATCCTGTTCGCTCCCCACACTTTCGCTCCTCAGCGTCAGGTCATTCCCAGAGAACCGCCTTCGCCACCGGTGTTCCTCCTGATATCTGCGCATTTCACCGCTACACCAGGAATTCCGTTCTCCCCTGAATACCTCTAGTCTGCCCGTATCGAAAGCAAGCCAGGTGTTAAGCACCTGGTTTTCACTCCCGACGCGACAAACCGCCTACGAGCCCTTTACGCCCAATAATTCCGGACAACGCTCGCACCCTACGTATTACCGCGGCTGCTGGCACGTAGTTGGCCGGTGCTTCTTTACCTGTTACCGTCACTTGCGCTTCGTCACAGGCGAAAGAGGTTTACAACCCGAAGGCCGTCATCCCTCACGCGGCGTTGCTGGATCAGGCTTCCGCCCATTGTCCAATATTCCCCACTGCTGCCTCCCGTAGGAGTCTGGGCCGTGTCTCAGTCCCAGTGTGGCCGGTCACCCTCTCAGGCCGGCTACCCGTCGAAGCCATGGTGAGCCATTACCTCACCATCAAGCTGATAGGCCGCGAGCACATCCCTGGCCGAAAAACTTTCCACCACCATCACATGCGCGAAGTGGTCATATCCGGTATTAATCACCGTTTCCGGTGGCTATCCCAAAGCCAGGGGCAGATTACTCACGTGTTACTCACCCGTTCGCCGCTCGAGTACCACCGAAGTGGCCTTTCCGCTCGACTTGCATGTGTTAAGCACGCCGCCAGCGTTCGTCCTGAGCCAGGATCAAACTCTCCATCGAAAACCATCAACCACCCACACCCACCCCAAAGAGCAGACACGAGCAGCGACTATCAATAAGAGCCACATCCCCTGACTGAACAAAACTGACATGTTGTCAGAATCATTGTCAAAGAAACCGCGACACCAACAACCCCACACCCAAAAAAGGCGCAGAACAAGTTGACGTCAACGGGGCATAACAAACTAATTCGTCGACTAATCAAACACACTGTTGAGTTCTCAAGTATCAGACGCACCC
>NZ_JANARS010000016.1 GCF_024199985.1 Nocardioides pinisoli | reverse complement strand
GACGAGCGTGCGCCGGGGGTCGACGCAGACGATCCGGGGCGGGTCCTCCCCGCGGGTGCGGTCGAGGATCCGCATCCACAGCACCGATTGCGTCTCGGGCATGTTGTGGCCGTAGAGGAAGATCGCGTCGCAGTGCTCGATGTCCGTGTAGGAGCCCGGCTGCCCGTCGGCACCGAAGGACTCCTTGAACGCCGCGGCGCTGGTCGCGGTGCACAGGCGGGTGTTGCCGTCCATGTGCGGGGTGCCGAGCCCGGCCTTCCCGATCACGGCGAGCGTGTAGTACTCCTCCAGGAACAGCTGGCCGGACGTGTAGAACCCGTGGCTCAGCGGGCCCTTCTCCTCCAGGAGCGAGCGCGACTTCTCCACGATGCGGCCCATCGCGGTGTCCCAGTCGGTCTCGACCAGCCGCCCGCCCTCCCGGACCATCGGGCGCGTCAGCCGGTCCTTCGCGCTCGCCCACCTGGTCGAGCCGTAGAGCCCCTTCGGCCCGAGCCGGCCGTGGTTGACCACGTCGGTGGCGCGACCTCTTACGCCGACCATGCGACCGTCCTTGACGGCGATGTCCATCCCGCAGCCGTTGCTGCACAGCAGGCACGCCGACTGCGCCCACGAGTCGACGTCCGACTCCTCGACACCGGGCTCGAGGTACTGGTCCACGCGGGCCGGCCACACGGTCCCCTTGGCGTGGGGCGTGCGACGCCCGTAGATGTCGGCGATCCGGTCGGTCACGATGTCCTCCTGCTCCACCTGGGTGCGTCTCGCGGCGCCATGTCCATGCGCAACCGCATAGACTTTCAGTGCAGCACCGGGACCGGTGCCGGGACAGACCCAGAGGGGTGAGCCGTGAGCGACACGGGTGAGACCGCGATCCGACCGGCTGCCCAGGCGGACCTCCGCGCCGCCCAGGCACTGCTCGACCTCAGTCGCGTGCTGATGGGCATCACGCTGCGGGCGGTGGCTGCTGCGCCTGTCGCCCTGACCGTTCCGCAGCACCGCGTCCTGCTCATGATCGCGACCGACGGTCCTCGGCGGGTGGGCGCGCTGGCGGAGGACCTCGGGGTCAACCAGTCCAACGCGAGCCGGATCGTCGACCGACTCGTGGGTCAGGGGCTCGTGCGCCGCACCTCCGACAGTGACGACCGACGAGCCTCGCTCGTCGAGCTGACCCGCGAAGGCCGTCGGGTGTTGCGGGCAGTGCACGAGCACCGCCTCGCTGCGCTGCTCGACGTCGTGGCGGGAGTGCCCGAGGGCGCCCACGGCCTGGCTCCTGCGCTCGAGCAGCTCAGTGCGGCAGCAGCCGAGGGTGGTCCGCCCGGCGTCGACGAGCGTCCCCGGGTCGACGGCGCGCCGTCGTCAGCTGCGGGGCGGCCGCCACGACCGCGACCCCCGCGAGGGCGCCGACACCGATGAGCCCGGCAACATTCACCGTCTGCGAGGAGTCACCGTGCGAGCAGTCACCGTCGAACCAGGAAAGCCGAGCTCGGCGCGCGTCGAGGATGTGCCCGACGTCGTGGCCGGGGACGGCGAGCTCCTCGTCAGAGCCGTCGCCGTCGGTGTCTGCGGCACGGACAAGGAGATCGTGCGGGGTGAGTACGGATGGGCCCCGGCTCGCCGGGAGCGGCTCGTGCTGGGCCACGAGTCCCTCGGCCGGGTCGAACAGGCCCCGCCCGACAGCGAGTTCAGCCCGGGGGACCTGGTCGTCGGCGTCGTCCGCAGGCCCGACCCCGAACCCTGTGGGGCGTGTGCGCGCGGTGAGTGGGACATGTGCCGCAACGGCCGCTACACCGAGCGGGGCATCAAGTCGCTCGACGGCTTCGCCGGCCAGATGTGGACGACCCCCGAGGAGTACGCCGTGACGGTCGACGCCGCCCTCGGTCTTGCGGGCGTCCTGACCGAGCCGACCAGCGTGGTGGCCAAGGCGTGGGAGCAGGTGGACCGGGTCGGCGACCGCGCCTGGTTCTCGCCACGGACCGCCCTGGTCACCGGCGCGGGGCCGATCGGCCTGCTCGCGGCGATGATCGGGGTGCAGCGCGGCCTCGACGTCCACGTCCTCGACCGGGTCACCGACGGCGTCAAACCCGAGCTGGTGGCTTCACTGGGCGCCACCTACCACCACGACAGCCTTGCCGCTGCCGCCCGGGTCGCTCGTCCCGACGTGGTCATCGAGGCCACCGGCGTCGGGTCCGTGGCCTTCGACGCGATGGCGGAGACCGGTCCCTACGGCATCGTCTGCCTGACCGGCGTCTCGCCGAAGGGGCGGACGATCCAGGTCGACGGGGGAGCGCTCAACCGCGAGCTCGTGCTGGAGAACGACGCCGTCGTCGGATCGGTCAACGCCAACATGCGGCACTACCGCGCGGCGGCCGTTCATCTCGCGCAGGCTGACGTCGCCTGGCTGCGACGGCTGATCACCACCACGGTGCCGCTGGAGGAGTTCGCCACCGCCTTCGACGAGGACGGTGACGACGTGAAGGTGGTCATCACGTTCGACGAGACGTGAGTGCCCGGCCCAGGATCGGTTCCAGTGGTGCAGCGGTGGGGGAGCATGCGCGGTCGTGACGCGGCTGATCCCATGAAGACAGCCCGGGATGTAGGTGCGTACAGGTGTGGTGGTTCAGCCCTCGGCGGGCGGCGACGCCGCGTGGGGAGAGCCGGTTCGTCGCGGGCAGCGCATGCCACCGTCTGCAGCGCATGCCGCCGACGTCGAGATGGATGGTTCGCATCGGGTTCTCCAACAGGTGAGTCGTGGCCCCGGGACCAGGGGGCGCCTGGGACCACGACGTGCGGCCTGAGGGAGGACCCCGGCCCCTGGGCGGGACCCAGCTCCTTCGCCACCAGGCTGTACGGCACACCGATCGCCGTCCTGGGAACGCTGACGGGACACCGATCGGACCTCCTCGGGGGTCCGACCGATGAGCTGCACGTGTCGGTGGCCACCGTGGCAGGCGCCCTCCACGGTGCCGTGGTGAGGGGCCCGCTGAAGATCGCCAATCGGCTGCGGCCGCTGGTCGCGGCCAACGCACCCCTCGAGGACGCCGTGGCGGTCCTCGAGGAGCTCACCTCCACAGGGAGGAGGGCATCGTGAGCAGCATCCGAACCGCCACCGTCCTCGACGACGTCAGCACTCGTGGGAGGGGTCCCACCCCGCGTACCCGGTGTGCATGCCGGGGTTGTGGGTGCCGTCGAACCCCATGGTCTGCGCGCAGGACTGCACGTGATGGCCGAACTCCTGGCCCGTGCCGGCCGACGCGAACGGTGTCGAAGTCAGGGACAGGGCGGCGGCGAGAATCGCGACGCTCAGGCTCTTCAGAAGTGTCCAGGTCATGGCGTGGCTTCTTTCGCGGGTGCGGGCTGGTGGCTGCTCCTGAGGCTGCCCGGGTGCCCGCGGGGGCGGTAGTGCCAAGGTCCCCCTCGTGTGAGGACCGATGGAGGCCTGGCCCGGGGTCGTCGCACGGCTTCGCTGTCATTTAGCGAGGACGTGACAGGCCGACGACCGAATGTGCGAAACGCCGCCGCACGACCGGAAGGTCGAGCGGCGGCGTTCCTGCAGCTCAGAGGCAGTCTTCTTCGGTCACTGGCTGACGTCGGAGACAGTTCCCAGCGCCTGAGATCAGATGTCGTAGTAGTGCGTATCTCACGCTTCCGACCTGGGAGAACTCTCATCACAAGCGGTCATGGGGTGCAGGTGGTACGCAGTGGGTCCCGAGGTCTTACGAATCCACCGCAGTGCGGAGTGACCGCGCGACGGTCGAGATGACCGTGTTGTCGGTGCCCGCCCTCTCTGGTTTCCACCCGTCGACGGCCGGACGGGGTAGTGGGCCGGACCGGAACGGTGCATGCGCGTTGGGTGACACGAGAGAGTCGATCACGGATGAGTGGACCTCCACTGGAAAGTCTCCTTGACGTACTGCTTCAGCATCAGCACGTCGAAGTTGTGCCACAGGAGGCGACAACCTCGAGCAGCCAGGCCCTCCGTCTGCCCTGCGGTCAGTGCGGCTCCGCCCAGTGGAATGCCCGCCCGGAGGATCACGTCCTGTGCGTGCTCGATCGCCTGGACCAGCTCGGGAGCGTCAAGGCGGCCGGGCACGCCCATGTCCGTGGACAGGTCGAAGGGTGCGATGGTCACGCAGTCGATGCCGTCGACCTGGCAGAGCTGCTCGATGTTCTCGATGGCGAGGCGGGTCTCCACCAGGATCGCGCACACCGTCCTGCCCCCTCGCTGCTCCTGGTAGTCGAACAGCTCCACGCCCCAGCGGGAGTGGGCGACGAACGGGCCCCAGCCCCGCCTTCCGTAGGGCGGGTAGCGAGTGAGTGAGACGCACTCGGCGGCAGCCTCGGGGGTGCTCACCAACGGGAACACGATCCCGTCGGCTCCCGCATCGAGTGCCGTCTTGACGACGCCCTCCTCGATCCGGGAAACGCGGACCCACGGTGCGCACCTCGTCCCGGCCGTGCTTGCGATCATCGCGTGGAGATTCTCGGGTCCGATCGGACCGTGCTCTTGATCGATCATCACCACGTCGGCACCGGCCGCTGCCAAGGCTTGGGTGGCGACAGGTGACGGGATGAGGTTGACGAATCCTCGCAAGGGGGGACCGTCGCCCCTCAGGGGTCCAACGGTGCTCGTCATGACGCTTCCTCCTGTTCGGTCGTGCGGCGGTGTCCGTTCCAGACGTCGGTGGATGCTTGCCGGTCTTGTGAGTTCGGCTATGTCCGGCTGCGTGCGGGAAGCAGGACGAGTGCGGCTGCGCTGAACTGCAGAAGTGCACCAACGGAGTTGGCGATGCGACCGGCGGTGCCGATGTCGGGGACGAACAGCACTCCGAGGCTGGCCACTCCGACGAGGACTAGGGCGACGCCGCCGATGCGCCGAGCTGCGCTGGACCTGGTGACCCAGGAGGCGAGCAGGGAGACCGTACCGATGCCCCCGAAGACGACGAAGGCAATCCAGATGTTGCCGTTGTAGCCGTCGCCCTCGCGTGCTCCGGGCGAGCTGCCCACGAGGACGTTTCCCGCAGAGATCAGCACGCCCAGGGCGTGTCCGACGTGGTTGGCTGTGGAGAACTTCGCTCGATCGCGAGTGTGGGTGGTGATCGACATGAGTGGGGTCCTTCCTCGAATGATGATGACCACCACGGTGCGTCCGGACCAGTCCTCATGGCATCGGGACGTGTCCTGGTCTTCGGGAACTTTTCCCATCTCCAGAGGAGTCCCGGGTGGGCGATCATGGACGGGTGTCCATCCGTGTGCTCATCGCTGACGACCATGCCGTCGTCCGTGACGGGCTCGCCCTGGTGCTCGGCCACCTCGAGGGCTTCGAGGTGGTGGGTGAGGCCGCCACGGGGCACGACGCGGTCAAGCAGGCCGTGCTCCTGAAACCGGACGTCATCTTGATGGACGTGCAGATGCCGGAGCTCGACGGCGTAGAAGCCACGCGGAAGGTGACGGAGCTGCTTCCCGGTGTCGCGGTGCTCATGCTCTCGATGTACAGCGACGAGGCTGCGGCGGTCGGGGCCATGGCCGCGGGAGCACGGGGGTACCTCCTCAAGGGCGCCAGTCATGCGGACGTGGCGGCAGCGCTGCGTGCGGTCGTGGCCGGTCAGGCCATCTTCGGGCAGGAGGTGGCCGATGTGCTGCTCGCCCAGATCGGCACCGGCGGTGTCCAGCGTCCCTATCCCTTCCCTCGGTTGTCCGAGCGGGAGCGTCAGGTCCTGGACCTGCTCGTTGCCGGGAATAGGACCAACCAGATTGCGTCCGCACTGTTCGTCTCGTCGAAGACGGTGAGCAACCAGCTGACCTCGATCTACCACAAGCTCGGCGTCGTGGACCGCACCGAGGCGATCCTGCTCGCCCGCGACAAGGGTCTTCCGCTGCGATGACCACGGACCTCGCCGCCTTGGGCTGGGCCGTGTCGGGCGTGGTGCTCACGGCTTCGGGGGTGGCATTGTGCGTCCGATCCGGTGTGTACGCGTCGGGCGTCCTCCTGGCGTCGTCGGGCGTCCTCTTGGTCGTGGTGGGGGCCGTGCCCGGGGACGCCGCCACCGTCCTGGCGGTTGCAGCGATGGCGGGACTGAGCTCGGCAGCGGCGACGTACCCGCACCCTCGCTGGGACCTGCCCCGCATGCTGACTCTCGCCGCGATCGTCGCCGGCACCCCGCTCCTGACCTGGCAGCTGGCCCGCGTGAGAGGCCTCGACCAAGGTGACGTCGGATGGATCGCATTCGCGCTGGTCTCTGTCGGCGCCAGTCACCTGTGGTGGCAACTCGAGACCACCGATGCGCACACTCGGAGCTCGCTGCTGTGGCTGTCGAGCACGACCGGGGCGACGGTGTTCCTCATCGGCGTCGTGGCCCTGGCCGGAGCTCCTGCCGGGCTCGCGGCCGTCGTGAATGCGTGCCTCGGGCTGGTCGGTGTCGCAGCCGTTCTGGGGGCAGAGCGCGAGCACCCGCTCGATGGTCGGTGGCTGGCGTCGCGTGCCGCCGCCTGGTTCTTCTCCCTCGCCTGCGCGTTCGCCGTCGCGACCTTGCTGTTCACTCTTGTCGCGTGGCGCTCGGGCTCGCCGCCAGGCATCGTCGCGTTGGCCCTGGCCGCCGTTGTCTGCGGCACGCTGTGGAATCCCTTGATGGTCCTGGTACAGCGAGTCTCCGACGGAGTGCTGTTCGGATTTCGGCCCGACGCGCTGACCGCCGCGCAGCGGGTCGTCGTCGGTATCGGTGACGACCCGGCGGCTGCCATTCGGGCCATCCAAGAGGGGCTGGTGCTTCCGTACGCAGCCCTCACCCTGGATGGCGAGAGTCAGATCGAGGTCGGTGATCCGTCGCACCACCGGCGTGTCTTCCCCATTGACTCCCACGGCGAGCACATCGGAGAGCTGGTCGTAGGCATCCGCCCCGGTGATCTGGGGCTGTCGCGCGACGACGAGCGCGTCCTCACGCTGTCTCTGCCGTTGCTGGTCCAGACGATCGAGGCACGCTCACTCGCCACGAACCTCCAGCGCGCCCGCGCGGCGAGTGCGGCGGCGCGCGAGGAGGAGAGGCGCAGACTACGGGGAGATCTCCACGACGGACTCGGACCGCGGCTGACCGGAATCGCCTTCACCGCTGACGCGGCCAGACTGGCGGCGACCCACGAGGCAGCGGCTCCGATGCTCGACCGCATTCGCCACGAGGCGGAGACCGCACTCGACGAGATTCGCGAGCTGGTCTACGGCCTGCGCCCGCCTGCGCTCGACGAACTCGGCCTGGCCGGGGCCATCAGACTCAGGACCAACGCTCTGCATGGCCTCCCTACCACTGTGGAAGCCAGTGCCTTTCCCGCGCTGCCCGCGGTGGTCGAAGTCGCGGCGTACAGGATAGTCATGGAGGCGCTCACCAACATCGTCCGACACAGCGGTGCAACACGGGCTAGCGTCACCCTCGTGGCGCGCCAGGGACGGCTCGCCGTCACCGTCGCGGACAACGGACACGCCGCGTCCGAATGGACCCCCGGCATCGGACTGACCTCCATGAGGGAGCGCGCTGAAGAACTGGGGGGAAGCGTGACCTACGCCGCGACCCCGACGGGGAGCATGGTGAGGGCCCTCCTCCCGCTTCGGAGCTCCTCAGCCGCCGATTCCCCGGCATGATGCCGTATGGACCTCGGACTGATCGAAAGTGACATCCGCGAATGGTTCGCGGGATATCTCTCGGCGTTCACCGCTCTCGGCCGGGGGACCTCCACGCCCGCGGAGGTCGCGGAGTACTTCTTCGTTCCGCTGCTCGTGACCACAGACGATGTCGTCATCTCACTCCGTTCGAGCGACGATGTGGCGAGCTGGTTGACGGTGCAGGCCGATGGAATGGCCGCCGCTGGTTACGACCACACCCACGTGTCCAGCACTGACGTCCGGGTGGCGAACGGGACAACCGCGACGGTCCGGGCGCTCATGGTGCGGCGACGCAAGGACGGCTCCGACATCAGCGAGCTGTCGGTGACCTACGTGCTGGTACGCGATCAGCGCGATCTCCGAGTCCACGCCCTTCTCGTGCACTCGGCATGACGATTCGACCTGGCTCACACGGTATAGGGCGATCTCGAAGCGACGACCAGGGGCTGGTAGTAGCCGGACTCGTCCGGCATCAGCCACTCGAGCTCCCCGAACCCTGCTGCAAGTAGGGCGTTCTGCAGGGTCGCCCGCCGCATCGCTCTGTAGCGGGTGGACACCGATTCGCCCCGCCAGCTGCCGGCACCCTCCTCGAGAAGGTGAACAGCTCGAAGTCGACGTACTCAGCATCGCTGGACCAGTGCCAGGACTGTCCGACAGCGTGCCGCGACCCAGGCACACCGTGGACCGAGACCGGCACGCCCTCGGGTCGCTGCTCTCTCAGCGTGTCGTAGTCGCGGATGGACACCAGCAGCACTCCAGACGGCCGCAGGCAGTGCCAGAGGTTCGCAAGCGCCCTCGCCAGATCCTCGTCGTTGAGCAGGTGCGGCAAGGCGTTGTCACACGAGATCACCGCATCAAAGACGCCGATGGCCTCCGCGTCGAGTTCCCGCACGTCGCGGACCATCAAGTCGACCTCGAGGTGGCGCAGCGCAGCCTCGGTGCCCGCTCGCCCCACCGCCTCGCGACTCACGTCGGTCCCTACGACGCTGTAACCCGCGGCCGCGAGCGGTAGCGCCTGTGTGCCGGTACCGCACGTCGCGTCGAGCACCCGTCCAGACCCCACGCCACGAGCCGACAGGGCCGCGGCGATCACCTCACCGTGCCGCTGGGCGGCCGACCACCAGTCCTCAAACAAGAGGTGATACCGCCCGGCCAACGCGTCGTAGAAGTCCGAAGCCGTCATCATCACCAGGGCCCCTGCCGCTCGTCCAGCATCGTTGCGACCAGTCGGCCCCCATGGCAAGGAGGCTGCCTACGGTCCCGAACAAGTGCGGCCGGGCATCAGCACCAACAACCCGCGCGAGGCGATGGGCTTGCGGTGATGCTCGTTGCCAGTGTACGAGCGCTGAGCCGCACCTCCCACGTCGATTGGGTCTCGCATCCTCGCCACGTCATGCACCACTCGGCAGGACGCAAACCTCGCGAGTCGCCGGCGACCAAGGGCCCGTCGTACCAGGGTCACCCGTCCTCGTGCGCAGCTTGCGACTCACGCGGTGTCTTGGGCGGTGGACCACCGGTTGGGGCGGGGGTTGGCCAGAGGAACCAGCCGAGGATCGCGAGGGTGAGTATCTGCGCGACCCCCAGCACGTCGGGGACTCGGCCCTGGTCCGCCCTGATCAGGACCAGACGTCCAACGACGAGGGGTGGATACCCGGCGAGGCGCCACCGGCAAGCGCCAGAGCGCTGCGGCCATCACTACGATGCCGATCGACGCTGTGGCGAATCCGGCGAACTGCGGACCGATCAGGTGTCCGGGGTGCTCCTGGAAGTAGTCCAGCAGTGCGGTTCCCGCGTCCGTGGGGAGGGCGTCCTGCTCGTGGCGTACGAAAGAAGGACGCCGACGGCGAACACGCCGGCCGAGAGAAGGATGTGCCGCCGCTCTCGTCCCGCTCACGGTGTGGGGAGCACTCGACCGACTGCGCCGACGCGACGAGTCGTCGACAGATGGCTGAGGAAGCATCCGCCCAAGCGGAGAAGCTCCGTGGGAGAAGCTGGGTCCGGAGAATGCCAGACCCAGTGGGTCAGGGCTGCAAGCTGTTGGCGCTCATCTCCGTGAACTGATCGAACGGGGGTGCACCCCGGCTGCACCCCACGACAGAAGTGGCGGCTGAGTCTGGGATAGCTTCCGCAGGTCAGCCGCCACTTCTGGCGCCTCATGAGACCCAGTTCGATCAGATCTCCGATATCTAGTTCTAGATGTCGTAGTTCTGACGCCACTGCACAGTTGACCTGCGAAAACGTCGTCTCGAGCGAGTCGTGGGGTGCACCGGGTACGCAACAGGATGGAAAATGATGAGCAAGTCGGGCCGCTTCGGTGGACATGGCGCGCCGCGGGTCATCACTTTTCCGGTGCGTCGGCTCCGAGCGCATCATGGCCGAGGAACGCGGCATAGCGCAGGGCCGCCCCAAGCTCGAGACGTCGCTCGCCGACGGAGCGTCCATCGACCTCCTCGAACTTCTTGACGCGGTAGGCGACGGTGTTGCGCGCGATGTGTGCGGCGACGGTGTCGCAGAGCTCTGCTGAGGCGGCGGGCGACGCACGTTCGCCCAGTTAGCGTCGTAGGAATGTGCGGGCTCCATCGAGGTCTTGCGTGAGAAGGGCCGCGAGCTCGACGTCGTGGTAGTGGAGGAAACCGGGTGCGCGGGTCAACGAGTGCGAACGGACCAGCTCGACCACTCGCGCGGCCTCGAGGTGGGAGTCGCGGAACCGGCCGGTCCGTTGGACACCGTCCCGACAGCGACATGGACTCCGCCGTTGATTGTCATGGTCGGTAGTGGCACGTTTACCCAACAGACCGCCGCCCACAAGCACTTCTCAGCGGTGGACCAGCCCGAGGGCTGCGTCCACGATGGAGACGGTGTCGATCCCGTGGATTGTGTAGGCATCGCGTAGGTGGGACAGAACATCGGCACGCACAAGGGTCGTAAGTCCGCTCGTCGGAATGTCATCAAACTCGTCAAGGCCGGCACCAAGCTCACGCGGCTCGCTCGATCGCAAACGCGAGAATGAAACCGACCGTCGCGATGAGACCGGCGTACAAGTGGGTTCGCTCAAACGCCTCGGGGATCATCGTGTCGGCCACCATGGCCAGGATCGCTCCCGCCGCCAGTGCGGTGATGGAAGCGACGGTCTGCGCTGACGCACCGTCGAGGAGGAGCGCGCCGAGCAGTCCGGCGACGCCTGACGCGACCGCGATCGCTGACCACACACCGAACACGTAGCGCGCGCTGCGACCCGCCTTCTTCATCCCCGCAGCGCTCGAGAGCCCCTCGGGGAGGTTGGAGATGAAGATCGCGGCGAGCACCGAGACGCCGATCCCGTTGCCGGACAGCAACGACAGGCCGAGGACGACCGACTCCGGTATCCCGTCGAGGAGCGCGCCGACGGCGATCGCCGCCCCGGAGCCGCCGTGCTCCTCTTCCGAGGGTTGTTGGGCTTCGGAGCGCTTGCGGTGGGCCGCACCGTGACGCGCCAGGGCGACGTTGACGACCACGTAGGCGGTGGCGCCGGCGAGGAAGCCGAGCGCGGTTGCGGTGAGGCCGCCGCTGGCTTCGGCTTCGTCGACGAGGTCGAAGGCCAGGGCGGAGATCAGCACCCCGGCTCCGAACGCCATCACGGATGCGACGACGCGCTGCGGTACGCGCACGAACCAGGCGATCGCAGCGCCGACGACGAGAGCGCCACCAGCGAGCAGGCCCCATAGCCCGGCTTGCGCCCAGACAGGCATCAGCTGCGCCTTCCAGGTGACTGCGTGGGCCCGTGCGGGCGTCGGCCGTCTGTCGAGGTGCGCGCGGGCAGGCTCGCTCGCATGCCGGTTCGGGACTCGTCCCGGGTCTGCCCGGGCGCCCGCGATCGCTGACGTGCGGGAGACTCGGCTGCTCCACTCATGGTCAACTCCCGGTGAGGTCGGTTAGGCGCTGAGGAGGTAGCCGGTGACGAAGCCGGCGGCGCTGGCGAGCGCGATGACGGGTCCGCCCTCGCTGAAGGCTTCCGGGGCGAGGGTGTCGATCACGGACGCGAGCACGGCGCCGCCCGCGAACGCCAAGGGGTAGGAGAGAGCGGTGGGGCTCGCGCCGGCGAACAGGTACTTCCCGAGGAACACGGCTGCGGCGAGCAGAAGCGTCGCTGCAGCCCATACCAGGACCACGGCGCGTCCGCCCCGGCCTTTGTCCATCATGCTGCGTGCGCCGGCGAGTGCTTCGGGGAAGTTGCTGACGAACACGGCGACGAGCAGCGCGACGCTGGCCGAGTCGTTGAGCGAGACACCGAGCGCCGTGTTCTCGGGGATGCCGTCGAGCGTCACCCCTGCGAGCAGCGCGACACCGGCCGCGCTGCGCTGGTAGCGGCGGTCGAGCCAGGTGTCGGCTGCGACGAAGACGACCGCTCCGGCAGCGAACATGCCGCCGGCGCGCCACGCTCCACCGCCTTGGTACGCGGGCTCGAAGAGCTCGAAGGAGGTGGACACGATGAGGGCGCCTGCGGCGAACGCGAGTACGGCAGCAACGAGATGCTTCGGCGGTTCCCACCTCACCCCCACGGCGGCGCCGATGACGAGGGGGAGTGACGCGCCAAGCGCGTAGAGCAGTGCTGTCAGCATCATGTCCTCTCGGAGTCGGGTCGTCGGGCTGGCTTTGGGGCACCCTCCGAGAGGCGTAGGGCGGCGTTGACGAGTCCGACGAGGCTGAATGCTTGGGGTGTGTTGCCGAGGTGGGCGTTGGTGCCCGGGTCGTACTCCTCGCTGAGCATCCCGACGTCGTTGCGCAAGGCGAGCAGCTCGTCGAAAAGCGTGGCCGCGCGGTCGCGTTGCCCGATGCCGTGGAGGGCCTCGACCAGCCAGAAGCCGCACGCGATGAAGGGTGCTTCGGTGCCGGGCAGGCCGTCGGGGCCGCCGTCGGCGGTCGGGTCGTAGCGCAGGAGGTGTCCGTCGCGGCGGAGCTCGGTCTCGACGGCGTGCACGGTGCCGACGACGCGCTCGTCACTCCAGGGCAGGAACCCGACCTTGGGGATCAGCAGCAACGACGCGTCAAGGCCCTGCGAGCCGTAGAACTGGGTGAAGGTGTTGCGGTCTGCGTCGTATCCGTGCGTGCACACGTCGTGGTGGATGCGGTCGGCGAGGGCGCGCCACCGGTCGGCAGGGCCGTCGAGGCCGTGGCGTTCAACGGTGCGGACGGCGCGGTCGACACCGGCCCACGCCATGACCTTGGAGTGGGTGAAGTGGCGGCGCGGGCCGCGCATCTCCCACAGCCCGTTGTCAGGCTCCTCCCAGTGGCCTTCGAGCCACTCGAGCAGCGCGTGTTGCAGCTGCCAGGCGGTGTCGACGCTGTCGAGCCCGGCCTCGCGTGCCTGGTAGAGGCCGTCGAGCGTCTCACCCCACACGTCGAGCTGGTACTGCTCGGCGGCGGCGTTGCCGGTGCGGACGGGCTGGGAGCTCGCGTAGCCGTCGAGCCACGGCAGCGTGGTCTCGGGAAGACGCGGGGTGCCGTCGAGGCCGTACATGATCTGGAGCTTGGACGGGTCACCGGCGACCGCCCGGACGAGCCATTCGCGCCATGCCTTTGCTTCGTCGGTGTAGCCGGTGCCGAGCAGTGCCTGCAGGGTGAAGGTGGCGTCTCGTAGCCAGCAGTAGCGGTAGTCCCAGTTGCGGACGCCGCCGACGTCCTCGGGCAGCGAGGTGGTCGCGGCGGCAAGGATCCCGCCAGTGGGGGCGTACGTGAGCGCCTTGAGCAGGAGCAGCGAGCGGCGCACGTCGTGGGCCCACGGTCCTGTGTAGGTGCACCGCTCGAGCCAGTCGTCCCAGAACTTGGTGGTGTCGCGAAGCGCGGCGTGAGGGTGCGCCGGCCTGGGGGCGGGTTCGTGCGAGGCTCGGTGGGTGAGCACGAACGCCACCTGGTCGCCGGCACGTACGGTGAAACGGGAGGTGATGGTGCCATCGCCCAGATGCATTGGGACATCCGCGTGGAGCCACACGGCGTCCGGCCCGCCCACGGCGGTGACCTCGCTCGCTCCCTCGTCCACGTCGTCCGCGCCTGCGCGTTCGTCGCCCACACGTGTGTTGCCTGCACCTGTGTCGCCGCCATGTGCCCCGCGAGCGCCCTCGTGGGTGTGGCGATCGTCCCCGGTGTCGGGTCGTTCGTGGCCGGTGCGGACCCAGGGTCGGACGCGGCCGTAGTCGAAGCGGAGCCTGAGAGTGGAGTGCATGTCCACCGACCCGCGGACGCCTTCGACGATGCGGACGACGTCGGCTGCCTCGCCGCGCGGTGGCATGAAGTCGATGACGTCGACCGCCCCGCTGTCGGTGTCCCAGCGGGTGCGCAGCACCAGGCTGTGAGCGTCGTAGTCCCGCATCGTCGCCCGGGGCGCCAGGTCCGGGGACGGGTCGGCGGCCGGTTGCAGCGTCCAGTGCCCTGCCTCCGGGCCGTCGAGCAGCGCGGCGAAACAGGCCGCGGAGTCGAAGCGGGGCAGGCAGAGCCAATCGATCGAGCCATCGCGGCTGATGAGCGCGGCGGTGTGCAGGTCGCCGATCAGGGCGTAGTCCTCGATCGGGGTGCGGGCCCTCACGAGTCCTCCAACGAGATGACCACCTTCACGTCGTCGCCACCTTGGTCGAACGCTGTGGCGAAGTCCCCGAGAGGCACCGTGGTGGTGATCAGCCGTCGCAGCCAGGCGACGTCGGCCTGCGCGAGGTGATCGGCTGCCGCCCGGTAGTGGCGCATGTTGGCGTTGACCGACCCCACGACGACGTCGTTCTCCAGCACGAGCTCCCGGTTGAGCGCCCCGGCGTCGATCTGGAGCGTCCGTCCCCTCGGTGAGACGCCCGTGAGGCAGACGATGCCGTACGAGCCGGTCTCGGCCATGGCGTCGAACGCCACGGACCCCACGCCGGTGGCTTCGATGACGACGTCAGGACGGGCTGTGCGGGCGGCGTCGGCGAGGCTCCCGTGGTGGTAGGTCGCGCCCAGGGATGCGACCAGCTCGGGTTTCACACCCTCGGTGACGCGGTCGAGAACATGGACGTCCAGGCCGCGCTGCACACCAATCATCGCGGCCAGGAGCCCGATCGGCCCGGCGCCGGTCACCAGCACCGTGCGCGGGGCGAACCAGGCCCGGTCACCGGTACGGTCCACCTGCTCCCACGCCTTGGCCACCACGCTGGTCGGTTCCGTCAGCACGCCGGCCGGTCCGAGGCGGTCGTCGACCGGGACGGTGTACGCGGCAGGTGTGGTCCACAGCTGGCTGGCGAACCCGTCCAGGGACTTGATGCCCCGCTCGGTGTAGCGGCCGTTACGGCACATGTCCCACTCGCCGTGCGCACAAGCACCGCACGGCTCGGGGTCGGGTCTGCGGACCACGCCCACGACGAGGTCCCCCGGACTGAAGTCGCTGCCCGCAGGAGCATGCTCCACCCGCCCCAGCGACTCGTGTCCCAGGACCAGTCGTGGCCGGCCCGGGGGAGCCCATCCGTACTCGCCTCGCGCGATCTCCTTGTCCGTTCCGCACACGCCGACCGCGACCGCGCGCACGAGGAGCTCGTCATCTCCCGGCGTGGGATCAGGGACGTCCTCGACCTGCGCCGAGTTCGCCCGTCCTGGTTCGACCGTCAGTGCTCGCACGGTGCTTCCTCCTTGCCTTGGGTGCTGGCCCCAGTCCTTGGGACGTACCCGTCTACCATGAACTACATGCGCAACCGCATTCAAATACGCAGTGCTGCGGTCGCCTGGTTCCGCCGGCACCCGACGCTGGTGTTGTCGTTCAAGGCGTCCCTGGCAGCGGGGCTGGCGTGGGTGGTCGTCCAGCCGCTGGGCGGCGTGGCAAACGACTACCCCTACTACGCGCCACTGGGGGCCGTCATCGCCACCTCCGCCACCCTCGCGCGGTCCCTGCGCGACACCGTGCAGGCCCTCACGGCAATCGGGCTCGGCGCCGGGGTTGCCCTGCTCGCGCAAACGCCGCCCCTTCCCCAGCTGGCCGCACTCGTGCTGGCCACCGGCGTCGGGGTCGCCGTCGGGTCGTGGCACTGGCTCGGACGACGATCGAGCTGGGTCCCCGTCACTGCCCTGTTCGTCCTGCTGGTCGGAGACGCGCACCCATGGCACTACGCGCTCGGCTACGCCGGGCTCACGGCGCTGGGCGCCCTCGTGGGGATCGCGGTGGACGCGAGCGTCCCCCAGCGGGCGAAGGCTCGCCGTGATGCTGGGCACGGTCGTCCTCGCCGAACCCACCCTGCTCGGTCGCGGCACTGAGCTGCTCGAGCGCAACGGCAAGACCGGTGGCGTCCTCAGGCACCCTCGAGACGACATCGAGCAGCGCCGCCAGGCGGTGCTCGCCCACGGCGTCGAGCACGTCGTGCCCCTCGCGTGTCAGCTCGACGAGCGAGGCGCGTCCGTCCTCACGGTCTCGCGTGCGGTGCACGAGCCCTTGGCTGACGAGGCGGTCGACGATCCGGCTGGCGTTGGACTGGTTCACGCCGAGGTCGTCGGCCAGGGTGCCGACGCGTCGCGGGCCGTCGGCTGCGATCGTCAGGAGGACCCGGTGCTGCGGGACGGTCAGGGCAACCGGGGCGGTGGCCACGGCCCGCAGGGTGATGCCCATCAGCACACGGCTGAGGTCGAGCAGCGCCTGCGCAGCGCGTAGGTCGGCCTCGGCGTCCGGCTGAAAGGTGCTCTTCGCCTTCGGGCTCACGCCTCACCCCTCTGGGTCTGTCTCAGGTTTGGTGTCGGTGCTCCACTGAGAGTCTATGCGCTTGCGCATGTACTGGGCGCCGGAGCGGCGCACGACTTCACGATCAGGAGGAGCAGTGACCGACCGTATCGCCGACATCTACGGGCTCCGCACGCCGCACGCCAAGGGGACGGTGTGGCCGGCCCGCGTGGACCAGTACCTCGATCCGGGGATCGAGGAGCGGGATGTCGAGTCGTGGGTGCAGTCGGCGTGCCTGTTGTGCAGCAACGGCTGCGGGATGGACATCGCGGTCAAGGACGGGCGGATGGTCGGCGTGCGTGGTCGCGCCACCGACGTGGTCAATCATGGCCGGCTCGGGCCGAAGGGGTTGTACGGGTCGACGCGTTGGGCGAGTGCCGGTGACCGGCTGACGCGCCCGCTGGTGCGGGAGGGCGGCCGGTTGGTCGAGACCGACTGGGACACCGCGATGGGCCGCATCGTGGAGAAGTCGCGTGCGCTGCTGGAGGAGAAGGGCCCGCTGAGCCACGGGTTCTACACCTCGGGTCAGCTGTTCCTGGAGGAGTACTACACGCTGGCGGTGATCGGGAAAGCCGGCCTCGGCACCCCGCACATGGACGGCAACACCCGGCTGTGCACGGCCACGAGCGCGGCGGCGTTCAAGGAGTCGTTCGGCGCCGACGGGCAGCCGGGCTCCTACACCGACATCGAGCACTGCGACGCGATCTTCCTCTACGGCCACAACATGCCCGAGACCCAAACGGTGCTGTGGATGCGGATCCTCGACCGCACCCGGGGCGACGACCCGCCGAGGATCGTCTGCGTCGACCCCCGACGCACACTCGTG
>NZ_JANARS010000015.1 GCF_024199985.1 Nocardioides pinisoli | reverse complement strand
CGCCCCTGGCACGACGGTGGCCGCGGACCCGGTCGGGTCCGCGGCCACGTCTCGTCCTGCCACTTCTACTGCCGCCGGGCGAGCCAGTCGTGCTCGACCTCCGGCAGCAGACCCGACCGCAGGAAGACGGCAGCGAGCTCCCTGTCGCCCATGAGGGCTCGGAAGTACATCGGCAGGGTCAGCCCGTGCCCCGGTCGGTGCACCACCTCGATCGCGTCGCCCGCCCGGATCGGGCCCGGCTCGAGGACGGCGAGGTAGGCGCCGGTCAGTCCGCGCTCGGCGAAGCGTCGTACCCACGCCCGCTCGGCCATGTGCTTGGCGAACGTCGCACACGGGATGCGGGGGCCGCACACCTCGAGGAGCGTGCCGCCCACCTGCCACCGCTCCCCCACCTCCGCGGTGTCGACCTCGAGGCCGACCGTGGTCAGGTTCTCGCCGAACATCCCGTCGGACAGGTCGCGGCCGAGGTGCCCGCCCCACCAGTCGAGCTCCTCGCGGGCCACGGCGTAGACGGCCTGGGTCGTCCCGCCGTGGTGCTTGCGGCTGATGATCGCGTCGCCGACGACGCCACTCCCGAGCCCGCCGCGCTTGGGGCCGGGGTCGCGCACCTCGATGACGTCGACCGGGTGCTTGTGGATGCCGCTCGGCCGCTTCAGCCCCGGGACCGGGCCGGCCGTGCCGGCGTTGACGGAGCGGACGACGGCTGGCACCCGCACACGCTAGCCGTCAGGAGTCGCCGGTGTGGCAGACGGCCTCGATGTTGTTGCCCTCGGTGTCGCGGACGAAGGCGCCGTAGTAGCCGGGGTGGTACTCCGGCCACAGCCTCGGCTCGTGGAGCGACTCGGCGCCGGCGGCCACCGCCTCGGCGTGCCACGCCCGCACGGTGGCGGCGTCCGGGGCCCGGAAGGCCACGTGGACCTCCCGGTTGGGACCGACGCCCTCGAAGGTGCTGATCCAGAAGTCCGGCTCCTCGGTGCCGTAGCCGATGGCCTCCTCGAAGTCCATCAGGCGTCGGTGCCCCAGCACGCCCAGGACACGGTCGTAGAACGCCGCCGCCCGCGGCAGGTCGGTGCAGTTGATGCCCAGGTGATCGATCATGAGCCGATCGTGGCACCGCCCACCGACAACGTCACGGCCCGTGGGGATAGCGTGCGTCCATGATCGTGCCGACCGACCAGACCGACCTGCTCGAGGCGGCCCGCGCCTGGGCCGCCGAGGACCCCGACGAGCAGACCCGCGCGGAGCTGGAGGCCCTCGTGGCCGCCGCCGAGCGCGGCGAGGAGACCGACCTCGCCGACCGGTTCGCCGGCACCCTGGAGTTCGGCACCGCCGGCCTGCGCGGAGCGCTCGGCGCCGGCCCCAACCGGATGAACCGCGTGGTGGTCACCCGCGCGGCCGCCGGCCTGGCGGCCTACCTCCTCGACACCGGCCACCGCGGCGGGTCCGTGGTCATCGGCTTCGACGCTCGGCACAACTCCGACGTCTTCGCGCGCGACACCGCGGAGGTGATGACCGGCGCCGGCTTCAAGGCCCTCGTGATGCCGCGGACGCTGCCCACGCCGGTCCTCGCCTTCGCGATCCGCGAGCTGGGCTGCGCGGCCGGCGTGATGGTCACCGCCAGCCACAACCCCCCGCAGGACAACGGCTACAAGGTCTACCTCGGCGACGGCAGCCAGATCGTCCCGCCCGCCGACACCGAGATCGCCGCCCGGATCGCCGCCGTCGGCCCGCTCGCGGAGCTCCCCCGGGGCGACGCCGGCCGTCTGGTCAGCGAGGAGATCGTCGACCGCTACCTCGACACCGCCGCGAGCCTGGCCGAGGACGGCCCCCGCGACCTGCGCATCGTCTACACCCCGCTGCACGGCGTCGGCGGTACGACGGTCGCGCAGGTGCTGGAGACCGCGGGATTCGACGCCCCGCACATCGTCGAGCAGCAGGAGCACCCCGACCCCGACTTCCCGACCGTCTCCTTCCCGAACCCCGAGGAGCCGGGCGCGATGGACCTCGCGATGGCCCTCGCCGCGGAGCAGAAGGCCGACCTGGTGGTCGCCAACGACCCCGACGCCGACCGGTGCGCCGTCGCGGTGCCCGACGTCCACGGCTGGCGGATGCTGCGCGGCGACGAGGTGGGCGCCCTGCTGGCCCACCACCTGCTCGCCCGGGGGCGGCAGGGCACCTACGCCAACTCGATCGTCTCCTCCAGCCTGCTCGGCAAGATGGCCGCCGCGGCCGGGCAGCCGCACGAGGAGACGCTCACCGGCTTCAAGTGGATCGGCCGCGTCGAGGGCCTCGCCTTCGGCTACGAGGAGGCCCTCGGCTACTGCTGCGACCCCGAGCACGTCAAGGACAAGGACGGCGTCTCGGCGCTGCTGCTCGTGTGCGAGCTCGCGGCGCAGGCCAAGGCCGAGGGACGCGGCCTCACCGACATCCTCGACGACATCGCCGAGCGGCACGGCCTGCACGCCACCGACCAGCTGTCGGTCCGCTTCGACGACCTCGCCGCCATCCCGGCCACCATGGACCGGCTGCGCGCCGCGCCCCCGACCACCCTCGGCGGGCTCGCCGTCGAGAGGGTCGAGGACCTCTCGGAGGGATCGGCGACGCTCCCGCCCACCGACGGGCTGCGCTACACGCTGGCCGAGGGCGCCCGGGTCATCGTGCGTCCCAGCGGCACCGAGCCCAAGGTCAAGTGCTACCTCGAGGTCGTCGTCCCCGTGGAGACGGGCACCGACGGGGGCGGCGCCGACGCGGCCCGCATCTCCGCCGCCGGCCGGCTCGACGCGATCAAGGCCGACCTGCGGGGAGCCGCCTTCGGCCAGCCCGTCGGCGGCTGAGGTGCCCGCCCGGCGGGTCCTTTCGTCCCTCGCCCTCGCGGCGGGCCTGCTCGCCGTGTCGCCCGGCACGACGTCGTACGCCGACGGGGGTCCGCGCACGTGGCGCGTGGGGCCTGACCGGGCGCTGACCACGCCGAGCGCGGCGGCCGCGGTCGCCCGTGACGGCGACACGGTGCTGATCGACCCCGGCACCTACTCCGGCGACGTCGCCACCTGGACCCAGGACGACCTGACCCTGGCCGGCGACGGCGCCCGCGCCCACCTCCGCGCCGACGGCAACGACGCCCAGGGCAAGGCGATCTGGGTCCTGCAGGGCGACAACACCACGGTCGACCGGATCGAGTTCAGCGGCGCGGCCGTCGCCGACGGCAACGGCGCGGGCATCCGCCTCGAGGGAACGGGCCTGACGGTCGACCGCAGCTGGTTCCACCACAACGAGAACGGCATCCTCACCGGGGACGACTCCGACAGCGACGTGTTCATCACGGGGTCACGCTTCTTCGGCAACGGGGCCGGTGACGGCTACTCGCACAACCTCTACGTCGGCGCCGTGCGCTCCCTGACCGTGGCCGGGTGCTGGTTGTCCGGCGCGGACACCGGCCACGAGCTCAAGTCACGGGCGGCGAGCAACACCATCGCCGCCAACCGGATCAGCGACGGCGCAGCCACCGCGAGCTACTCCATCGACCTGCCCAACGGGGGCAGCTCCCTCGTCGCCGGCAACGTCGTCGTGCAGGGTCCGCGCTCGGAGAACGCCACGCTCGTGTCCTACGGCGCCGAGGGGTTCACCCACCCCTCGCGCGACCTGTGGGTCGTCAACAACACCTTCGTCAACGAGCGCGCGAGCGGCACCTTCGTCGCCCTCGCCGAGGGCAGCGACGCCCACCTGCGCAACAACCTCCTGGTCGGACCCGGCGCGCTCTTCACCGGCGAGGCCGCCGACGCCCGGGCCAACCGCCGGGTGGGGCCCGGTGGCTTCGTGGCCCCTGCCCGGCAGGACTACCGGCTCACCCGGTCGTCGCGCGCCGTCGATCGCGGCGCCCACGTGCCGCCGCGCTGGCGGGCCCAGCAGCAGTACGTCCACCCGGCCCGCTACGAGCCTCGGAAGGTGGTCGGCCGCACCGACCTCGGCGCCTACGAGCTGCGCTGACCACCCGCTACCCTCGGTCCATGGTCCGGACCGTCGTCGATGCGGCAGCACGGGCGCGCCTCGCGCTCGTCCTCGCCCTGCTCGGCGTCGCGTCGCTCCTCGCGGCCGCGTCGCTGGACCCGACGGCGACCGCCCAGACCGTCGTCGTGATGACCGCCCTCTCCGCGGCCAGCGCCCTGGCCGGCGTGCACTGCCTGCTGGCCGTGCCCGACGACGGCATCCACTCGCTCCGGCCGCGCCGTCGCGCGGCCGACATCCCGCTCGTGCTCGCCGGACGGACCACCGACGTGGTCCACCCGGTGCGCCCGCGTGCTCCTGGACGCGTCTGAGTCGTCGCCCCGCGCGACGCCTTGCAGACCCTTCCACCTCATCCAGGAGACACCCATGTCCTTGCTCGACCCGCTCAAGCACGCCCTCGCGACCGTCCTCGCCACCACCCACGACGCCCTGACCGCGCTCGGCGCCTCCCCCGACTCCGCTGTCACGTGGGTGCTCGGCGTCGCCTCCCTCGTCGTCCTCGTCCGGCTCCTCCTGCTGCCCTTCGTCGTCCACGGCGTCCGCCAGGCCCACGCCTCGGCCCGCGCCCGGCCGCACCTGCAGGGCATCGCCGAGCGCTACCGCGGCCGCACCGACGCCGAGAGCCTCCGCGCCCACATGGACGAGCGCCGCGCCGTGTCCGCCGAGCACGGGGTCAGCCGGCTCGGCTGCCTGCCGGTGCTGGTGCAGCTGCCGGTCTGGCTCGGGCTCTACCACCTCGTCTCCGACGTCGCCTCCGGAGTGGCGGTCGGCGCGATGGGGCCGGGGCTGGTGTCGTCGTTCGGCGCCGCCTCGATCGTCGGCGTCTCGCTCGCCGGCCACGGCTACCTCGGCTCCGGCGGGATCCACCTCGCCGTCGTCGCCGGGCTGGCCCTGACCGCGGCCGCGCTGTCCTACGTCACCCAGCGCTTCGTCGTGGCCCCCAACACCTCGGTCGACGGCATGCCCGAGGCGATGGTCGCCGCGCAGCGCATCATGCCGGTGATGTCGGCCGGCGGGATGCTGCTGGCGGGAGGCGTGGTCCCGGTGGCCCTGCTCGTCTACTGGGTGTGCAGCTCGACGTGGACGCTGGGCCAGTCGGCGGCGATCGCGCGGTGGTGGCCCACCCCCGGCACCGCCGCCGCGGCCCGCCGCGTCACGGCGTGAGGACCAGGTTGCCGACCTTGTGACCGGAGTCGACGATCCGGTGGGCCTCGACGATCTCGTCGAGCGGCAGCGTCCGCCCGACCACCGGCCGGAGCTCGCCCGCCGCGAGGCGCTCGAGCAGCCACGCGAAGTCGGCCGGGTCCTCCGGCCAGGGGCCGGCCCGGACCTTGCCGCGCGCCAGGACGGTGTCGGCCAGGCCCGCGACAGCCAGGATCAGCACGCCGTCGGGCGCGAGCAGCCTGCGCCCCGAGCGCCGGTCGAGGTTGCCCACCGCGTCGAGCACGACGTCGTACACCGCGGGCAGGTCGTGGACAGAGGTCCTCCCCCGGTCGACCACCTCGTCCGCTCCGAGCGACCGGACCAGGTGGGCGTTCGACCCGCTGCAGACGGCTGCGACGTGCGCGCCGGCCAGGTGGGCCACCTGCACGGCGGCGGTCCCGACGGCACCGGCGGCTCCGTTGACCAGCACACGACGGCCCGGCGCCACGACGTCGCGCAGGACGTGTCGTGCAGTGCTGCCGCCGAACACCACCGCTGCGGCATCCTGATGGGTGACGCCCGGCGGCTTGGGGGTGAGCCGGTCGGCGCGTACGGCGGCGAGCTCGGCGTGCGCACCCATCGCGGCACCGGTCATCCCGACGACCTCGTCCCCCACCGAGACCCGCGCGACACCAGGTCCGACCGACTCGACGACGCCCGAGTAGACCACGCCCAGCACGGACCGACGCGGCCCGCTCCAGCCGAGGGCGAGGCGCCCCGGGACGGAGAAACCGCGCGGGAAGCGGCACCCGCGGATCCGGGCGTCCCCGGAGTTGACGGTCGTCGCGCGGACGCGCACGACGACCTGGCCCTTCCCGGCGACCGGGTCGGGCAGCTCCCGCACCGAGACGACCTCCGGCGGTCCGTACCGCTCCACGACTGCTGCCCTCATCCGCGCCTCCCGTGCCTTACACCCGTAAGCCTGATGCGGACACCGTAGCCTTACACCCGTAAGACACCAACCGAGGAGCCGCACGTGTCCAGACCACCTCTGTCCGCCGACCGCGTCGTCGACGCCGCGAGCCGGGTCGCCGACGCGTCCGGGCTGGCCGGGGTGAGCATGCGCAGCGTCGGCCGCGAGCTCGGGGTCGAGGCGATGTCGCTCTACCACCACGTCGCCAGCAAGGACGCGCTCCTCGACGGCCTCGCGGACTGGGTCTTCGCCCAGATCACGACACCGACGATCGGGGCGCCGTGGCGCGGCGAGATGGAGGCGCGGGCTCGCTCGGCCCGTGCCGTGCTCGCCGCGCACCCGTGGGGCCTCGGACTGCTCGAGTCCCGCCGCTCCGCCGGTCCGGCCACGTTCGGCCACCACGACGCCGTGCTCGGCTGCCTGCGCACGGACGGCTTCACCGTCGCCCTCGCTGCGCACGCGTTCTCGGTGCTCGACGCCTACACCTTCGGCTTCGTGCTCACCGAGGTGAACCTGCCCTTCGAACCCGGCACCGCCGACGAGTTCATCGACGAGATCGCCGCAGCCCTCGTCGACCGCCCCTGGATGGCCGAGCTCGTCGCCGAGCGGATCGCGGGCAAGGATTACGCCTACGGCGACGAGTTCGAGCACGGCCTCACCCTGGTGCTCGACGGCATCGAGGCGGCGTTCGTCGCCGAGGTCAGAGGAAGAGGCTGACGACGAGCAGCACGAGGGCCACCCCGATGAGCGCGAGGGGCACGGCCGCGGGCTCGCGTCGTACGGCGTCGGGCAGGGCGAGCTGCTCCCGGGAGCCGGCGGTGACGCCGGCGCGCTCGCGCGCAGCGTCGACGAGCTCGCGGATGCGGTGCTCGGCCCAGTCGACGTAGCCCATCCCCTCCCGGGGACCGTCCGCGGCGGACGGGTCGCGACGGGAGGTGACCGTCTTGCGCCACGTGCGCCCCAGGACGGTGCTGACCAGCCGCCGGTCCGCGGCGCGGACCGCGAGGACCTGGCGCACGGCCATCTCCTCGACCGCGGCCAGCCTGATGTGGACCGTCTCGCCGAGGTTGCGCATCACCAGGTGCTCCTCGGTGACCCACAGCGCCGGACGCAGCATCGCGGCCCACGCCAGCACGCCGACGAGCAGCGCGGCGGCGCCCACCCACATGGGGAAGCCCTCGTCGCGATAGGCCACCGCGGCCACCACGACCGTCACGCTGAGCGCCAGGGCGGCCCACCCGGAGACCCGTCCACTGGTGGGCGTGAACCGCTCCACCACGGCCTCACGATCGTCCTGCAGGCGTGCCATGATCTCCTCGCCGTTTTGGGCAGACATTGGGCCCCTGCGGATTGCCGGGGGTGTCTCGGCCAACTCTATGCTGGGTCGGTGACACCCATTGCCAGCTCAACGGCGAGCTCCCCCTCCGCGACCGGGGTCTTCGACGACGTCGTGCGCTCGGAGTCCTCGCTCCGCCGCTTCCTCCACGGACTCCCCGGGGTCGACCAGGTCGGGTGCGAGGCCCGCGCCGCCGGTCTGGCCACCCGGTCCATCAAGACCACGTCGAAGGCCTTCGCCATCGACCTGGCCATCCGGATGGTCGACCTGACCACGCTCGAGGGCCAGGACACCCACGGCAAGGTCCGCGCGCTCGCCTCCAAGGCGATGCGCCCCGACCCCGCCGACCCGACCTGCCCGGCCACCGCGGCCGTCTGCGTCTACCCCGACATGGTGCCCACCGCCAAGCAGACGCTCGGCGACAGCGGCGTGCACGTCGCGGCGGTCGCCACCGCGTTCCCCAGCGGTCGCGCGGCGATGGACATCAAGCTCGCCGACACCCGTGACGCCGTCGAGGCCGGCGCCGACGAGATCGACATGGTCATCGACCGTGGCGCCTTCCTGTCCGGTCGCTACCTCGACGTCTACGAGGAGATCGCCCAGGTCAAGGAGGCGTGCGCCCGCCCCGACGGCACCAGCGCGCACCTCAAGGTCATCTTCGAGACCGGCGAGCTCCAGACCTACGACAACGTCCGCCGCGCCAGCTGGCTGGCGATGATGGCCGGCGGGCACTTCATCAAGACCTCCACCGGCAAGGTGCAGCCGGCCGCCACCCTCCCGGTCACGCTGATCATGCTCGAGGCGGTCCGCGACTTCCGCGAGCAGACTGGCCAGATGGTCGGCGTCAAGCCCGCCGGCGGCATCAAGACCACCAAGGACGCGATCAAGTACCTCGTGATGGTCAACGAGATCTGCGGCGACGACTGGCTCGACCCCGACTGGTTCCGCTTCGGCGCCTCCACGCTGCTCAACGACCTGCTCATGCAGCGCACCAAGATGACGACCGGTCGCTACTCCGGTCCCGACTACTTCACGCTGGACTGAGGTCCCACCATGTTCGAGTACGCCCCCGCACCCGAGTCACGCGCCATCGTCGACATCAAGCCGTCCTACGGCCTGTTCATCAACGGCGAGTTCGTCGACGGCACCGGCACGTCGTTCAAGACGGTCAACCCCGCCACCGAGGAGGTGCTGGCCGAGGTCGCCGAGGCCAGCGACGCCGACGTCGACGAGGCCGTCAAGGCCGCCCGCCGCGCCTACACCCGCGTCTGGTCGCGGATGTCCGGCGCCGAGCGCGCCAAGTACCTCTACCGGATCGCCCGGATCATCCAGGAGCGCGGCCGCGAGCTCGCCGTCCTGGAGTCGATCGACAACGGCAAGCCGATCAAGGAGTCGCGCGACGTCGACGTGCCGATCGTCGCCGCCCACTTCTTCTACTACGCGGGCTGGGCCGACAAGCTGAAGTACTCCGGCTACGGCGAGACCCCGCTCGGCGTCGCCGGCCAGGTCATCCCGTGGAACTTCCCGCTGCTCATGCTGGCGTGGAAGATCGCCCCGGCCCTGGCCTGCGGCAACACCGTCGTGCTGAAGCCCGCGGAGACCACTCCGCTGACCGCGCTGCTGTTCGCCGAGATCTGCCAGCAGGCCGACCTTCCGCCAGGCGTCGTCAACATCGTCACCGGCGCCGGTGACACCGGGCGCGCCATCGTGTCGCACCCCGACGTCGACAAGGTGGCCTTCACCGGCTCCACCGAGGTCGGCAAGGCGATCGCCCGCGCGGTCGCCGGCAGCGAGAAGAAGGTCACCCTCGAGCTCGGCGGCAAGGCCGCCAACATCGTCTTCGACGACGCCCCGATCGACCAGGCCGTCGAGGGCATCGTCGACGGCATCTTCTTCAACCAGGGCCACGTCTGCTGCGCGGGCTCGCGCCTGCTCGTGCAGGAGTCGGTGGCCGACGAGGTGCTCGAGCGGCTCAAGCGCCGCATGTCGACGCTGCGCATGGGCGACCCGCTCGACAAGAACACCGACGTGGGCGCCATCAACTCCGGCGAGCAGCTGAAGCGCATCCGCGAGCTCTCCGAGGTGGGTGACGCCGAGGGCGCCGAGCGCTGGGAGGTCGCCTGCGACCTGCCCACCAAGGGCTTCTGGTTCCCGCCGACGATCTTCACCGGCGTCTCGCAGGCCCACCGGATCGCCCGCGAGGAGATCTTCGGCCCCGTCCTGTCCGTGCTGACCTTCCGCACACCGTCGGAGGCGGTCGAGAAGGCCAACAACACCCCGTTCGGCCTGTCCGCCGGAGTGTGGACCGACAAGGGCTCGCGGATCCTGTCCATGGCCAACCGCCTGCGCGCGGGCGTGGTCTGGGCCAACACGTTCAACAAGTTCGACCCGACCTCGCCGTTCGGCGGCTACAAGGAGTCCGGCTACGGCCGCGAGGGCGGTCGCCACGGGCTCGAGGGATACCTCAAGGGAGAGGCCAGCTGATGTCCCGCATCGACGTGCGCAAGACCTACAAGCTCTACATCGGCGGGCAGTTCCCCCGCTCGGAGTCGGGGCGCTCCTACGTCGTCAACGACGCCAAGGGCAAGCTGCTCGCCAATGCCGCGCAGGCCTCACGCAAGGACGCCCGCGACGCGGTCGTCGCCGCCCGCGCCGCGTTCGGCGGCTGGTCCGGCAGGACGGCGTACAACCGCGCCCAGGTCGTCTACCGCATCGCCGAGGTCCTCGAGGGCCGTCGCGAGCAGTTCGAGGCCGAGATCCGCGCCTCGGAGGGCGTCAGCCCGGCCAGGGCCCGCGCCGCCGTCGACGCCGCGATCGACCGCCTCGTCTGGTACGCCGGCTGGGCCGACAAGATCACCCAGGTCGTCGGCAACGCCAACCCGGTCGCCGGCCCGTTCTTCAACCTGTCGACCCCGGAGCCCAGCGGCGTCATCGCGGTCGTCGCTCCGCGCGGCCCCCTGCTCGGCCTCGTCAGCGTCGTCGCGCCGCTGATCGTCACGGGCAACACCGTCGTCGTCATCGCCAGCGAGGACAACCCGCTGACCGCGATCACCCTCGGCGAGGTCATGGCCACCAGCGACCTCCCCGGCGGCGTCGTCAACGTGCTCACCGGCTCGCAGGCCGAGATCGCCCCGTGGCTCGCTTCGCACATGGACGTCAACGGCATCGACCTGACCGGCGTCGAGGACGTCGAGCTCGCCGCCGAGCTGGAGGTGGCCGCGGCCGACAACCTCAAGCGCGTACGCCGCCCCTCCCCTGACACGGACTGGCTCGCCGAGCCCGGGCTGGACCGGATGACGCAGTTCCTCGAGACCAAGACGGTCTGGCACCCGATCGGCGTCTGAGGGCGTCGAGTCGGCACGTCATCACGCACGAAAGACATCGAGTCGGCGCATCCTGTGGTCAGGATGCGCCGACTCGACGTCGTGTGCGTGTCGGCTCGCGCCGACTCGTCAGCGGTTGAGCAGGGCCGAGGCCAGCACGCCGAGGATCTCGTTGGGGTTGTTCACGAGGTAGTTCTGGCCACCGGTCGCGGCCGCGATCTGCTCGAGCTCACCGGTGTCGGCGTCCTGCGAGATGCCGATGATGATCACCTTGACCGGCTTGGCGGGGTCGCGCAGCGACTTGAGCTGGTTGACGAGCGAGTCCAGCGAGAGCGAGCTCGAGTCGTCGCTGGCGCCGTCGGTCATGATCACCACGGAGTTGAACCACGCCGGGTCCCACATCTCCTGGGCGTGCTTGTAGGCAGCCAGGGTGGTGTCCATGACGCCGGTGCCGCCGCGCACCTTGCCCGGGAGAGCGCTGGCCTCGGTCCGGACCTCGTCACCGTGGGTCCTACCGTCGGCGCCCGGGGCGTCGAGCCGCTCGAGGGGCGAGTACTCGGCGTAGGACGCACCGTTCTCGCCGCGGTTCTTGGAGAAGCCCCAGATGCCGATGCGTGCCTGCGCCGGGAAGGCGTCGAGCGCCACCTGGGAGGCGGTCACCGCCAGCCCGATGCGGGTGGTGTCGCCGATGGCCATCTTCATGGAGCCGGACAGGTCGACGACCGCGAGGATGCTGGAGGGCACCGACAGCACGCGCCACTGGCGCAGCGCGTCGTCGGTGGTCTTCTGCGGCACCTTGGGGAGCACCTGGGCGCTGCCGAGACCGATGTCGTTGGGCAGCGGGGCACCCTCGGGACCGCGCAGCTCGGCGGCCGCGATGGCCTCGACGCCGGCGCTCGAGGCGAACCAGCGACCCAAGGCGCGGCCCACGCGGGACGAGAGGTCGCCACCGGTGGACAGGATGTCCTTGGTGCCGCGGTTCACGTCGATCAGCGGGTACTGCAGCATCGGCACGCCGGTCCGCGGCGCCACCAGGGTGAGCTGGTCGTTGCTGCGGCGCGCGGCCAGGTAGGCCTTCTCGGTCGCGGGGACCAGCTGGGTGCTGGAGGCGGTGATGGTGGAGAGGTCGGTCTCGTTGGCGCTGCCGGCCACGGCGCGCTCGCCGTAGGTCTGGGCGACCGGGACGGTCTTCTCCTCGATGGTCAGGGCGGTCTCACCCGTCTTCTTCATCTCGGCGTATGGCGCGAGCAGCGCGAGCGCGGAGGCACCCTCGGCGCTCGGGTCGGCCATCGCCAGGCTGCCGCCGTCGAGCACGGCCGACCAGGACGCCGGGGCCTTGGCCGCGGGGCCGCCGATGAGGCCGACGGGCGTCTGGGCGAGCACCTCGGCGATCGGCGTGCCGCTCCAGCCGGCGCTGGTGAGCTGGCCCTTCCAGGTCGGGCTGTCCGGGATCCAGATCTCGGGGAGCTCGGCGTTAGGGTCGCTGAGGAGCGCGACGACGTCCTTCACGGTGCCGGCGGTGACCTGGATGTCGATGCAGGGCTCGTCCTGGTTGACGTCCTTGACGGCCTGCTTGACCAGGTCCTCCATCACCGGGGCGGTGGTCAGCGTGACCACCTCGGTGACGCAGTCGGCGCTCTCGGGCTCGCCGCTGGCGCCGCGCACCGTGAAGAAGCCGACGAGGCCGACGACGAGCGCGAGCGCGAGCCCGCCCAGCACGAAGGTCTTGGCGGGGCGACCTCCGGGGCCGCCGGAGGTGTCCGCGGTCTCGGGCGCGGTCGAGTCGTCGAGACTCATGAAGGTCCTCCCACAGAGGTGTCGATCGGGGGTCTGGGCGAGACTAATGTCCAGCCTTTACCCCCCGTGGCCGAACGACGAAATGAGTCCGTAACAAATGAGCACTGCCCAGGTGGTCGTCCTGGCCGGCCCCAGCGGCGCCGGGAAGTCCCGGCTCGCCGAGCGCCTCGGACTCCCCGTCCTGCGTCTCGACGACTTCTACAAGGACGGCGACGACCCCTCGCTCCCCCGCATCACCTCCGGCGCCAACGCCGGGCTCGTCGACTGGGACCACCCGGACTCATGGCACGAGGCCGACGCGCTCGCCGCGCTGCGGGAGCTGTGCGCCACCGGTCGCAGCGAGGTGCCGGTCTACGAGATCGCCCGCAACGGCCGGTGCGGCTCGCACACCGTGGACCTCGCCGGCGCCACCCGCTTCGTCGCGGAGGGCATCTTCGCCCCGGACGTGGTGGCCGCCTGCCGCGACGAGGGCATCCTCGCCGCTGCCTACTGCATCACCCAGCACCCGCTCCTGACGTTCTGGCGCCGCCTCACCCGCGACCTGCGCGAGCACCGCAAGCCCCCGCTGGTGCTCCTGCGCCGCGGGCTCGCGCTCATGCGCGCCCAGCAGCGGGTCGTCGCGCACGCCGTGCGGCAGGGGTGCCGCCGGGCGACGGGCGACCAGGCCTACGCCGAGCTGACCGCCGGCACCGGCGCCGCTAGTCGACGATGAGCGCCGCGTAGCCCGGCTTGACGACGTCGTCGATGATCGCGAGGCGCTCGTCGAAGGGCAGGAACGCCGACTTCATGGCGTTGATCGTGAACCAGCGCAGGTCCTGGAGCGTGTAGCCGAACGCCTCGACGAGGCCGAACATCTCCTGCGTCATCGACGTGCCGCTCATCAGGCGGTTGTCGGTGTTGACGGTGACCCGGAAGCGCAGGTCGGTCAGCAGCCCGATCGGGTGCTCCGCGAACGACTCCGCGGCCCCGGTCTGGATGTTGGAGCTCGGGCACATCTCGAGCGGGATGCGCTTGTCGCGGACGTAGGCCGCGAGCCGGCCCAGCTCCACGGAGCCGTCGTCGTGGACGGTGATGTCGTCGATGATCCGCACGCCGTGGCCGAGCCGGTCGGCGCCGCACCACTGGATGGCCTCCCAGATCGACGGCAGGCCGAAGGCCTCGCCGGCGTGGATCGTGAAGTGGGCGTTCTCGCGCTGGAGGTACTCGAAGGCGTCGAGGTGGCGGGTGGGCGGGAAGCCGGCCTCCGCGCCGGCGATGTCGAAGCCCGCGACGCCCCGGTCGCGCCAGGCGATCGCGAGCTCGGCGATCTCCATCGACCGCGCCTGGTGCCGCATCGCGGTCAGCAGCTGTCGTACGACGATCCGGCCGCCGCTGGCCGCCATGCCGGCGTCGAAGCCCTCCTGGACCGCGGCGACGACCTCGTCGAGCGTCAGCCCGCCGGTGACGTGCTGCTCCGGGGCGTAGCGCACCTCGGCGTAGACGACGCCGTCGGCGGCGAGGTCCTCCACGCACTCGCGGGCGACGCGGGCGATCGCCGGGCCGCTCTGCATCACCGCGACGGTGTGGTCGAAGGTCTCGAGGTAGCGGACCAGCGAGCCCGAGTCGGCCGACTCGGCGAACCAGCGTCCGAGCGACTCCGCGTCGGCGGCCGGCAGCTCGTGGCCGGCGTCGGCGGCGAGCTCGACGATCGTCTGCGGGCGCAGCCCGCCGTCGAGGTGGTCGTGCAGCAGGACCTTCGGGGCGGCCTGCACCTGGTCGCGGGTGGGAGTGCTCATCGGCACATCCAATCAGGGCCCGCCACGGTGAAGCACTATGTTCGTGCGCATGCGCACCTTCACCACGCTCGACGAGGTCGCCGCCGCCTCCGGGTCCGAGATCGGCACCAGCGAGTGGCTCGTCGTCGACCAGGCCCGGATCGACGCCTTCGCCGACGCCACCCTCGACCACCAGTGGATCCACGTCGACGTCGAGAAGGCGGGCGCGGGCCCCTTCGGCACCACCATCGCCCACGGGTTCCTCACCCTGAGCCTGCTGCCGCACTTCGCCTCACAGGTCTTCCGGCTCGAGACTCCCGGCGCCCGGCTCAACTACGGGCTCGACAAGGTGCGCTTCCCCAGCCCGGTGCCGGTCGACAGCCGGCTGCGCTCGAACGTGCGCTTCGGCGAGGTCCGCGACCTGCCCGCCGGCAAGCAGCTCGTCGTCGAGCACACCGTCGAGATCGAGGGCCACGACAAGCCGGCCTGCGTGGCCGCCCACGTCGTGCTGCTCCTGGCCTGAGCCTCACCGCGACAGCACGGCCTGCGCGAACACCCCCAGGATGTCCTCGGGCTCGGCCGCGAGGTAGGCCTCACCGCCGGTCACCTGCGCCATCCGGCGCAGGGCGGCGATGTCGGCGTCGCCGCTGATCGCGATGCCCACCATCCGCACCGGCTTGTCGGGGTCGCGCAGCTCCTCGAGTCGCTGCAGCAGCTGCTCGAGGCTGATCGAACCGGGGTCCTCGTTGCGGCCGTCGGTCATCAGGACGACCGAGTTGGAGTACTGCGGCCGGTAGTTGCGCAGCGCCTCCCGGTAGGCCGCCAGCGCCGTGTCGTACAGGCCGGTCCCGCCATCGGTCAGGGCGGGCAGCTCGGCGGCGCGCTCCCGCAGCGCGTAGCGCTGGGTGCGGCCGAAGCGCAGGTCGTCGAGGCGGCGGATCGGCTCGAGCTCGCGCCAGTCCTGGCCAGGACCTCCCTTGTCGATCGAGAAGATCCACAGGCCCACCCGGGCGTGGTCGGGGAGGAAGCCCAGTCCGATCCGCGCCGCGTCGGCCAGCAGGTCCATGCGCGAGCCGGTGCCGGTCTCCGCGTCCATGGAGCCGGACGCGTCGACGACGGCGAGCATCGCCGACGGCACGCTGAGCACGCTCCACGAGAAGACCGCCTCGGCGATCGCCTTCGCCGAGGGCGGCGCCAACGTGGCCCCGCCCGCCCCGTCCGGCACGCGGAGCCCTTCGGCGGCGATCAGCGACCGTCCCTCCTCGCTGCGGAGGTGGTCGGCGAGCGCCCGCGCGAGCGCCCGGGAGCCCGGCGCGGCGTCGCGGCTCACCATGAGCGGGAAGTCGAGGACCGGCGCACCCACGTCGGGGGTCAGGTCGCGGAGGTCGGGACGTCCGTCGTCCGTCTGCAGCTGCTGCTCGGTGGTCACGACGAGGCGCGGCGAGCGGCGCACGAACATGGCGGGACGCACGTTCGTGTCCAGGCCACTGACGGTGCGAGCACTCTGCGCCTGCGCGAAGGGGACCATCAGCTGGCGGGCCTCCTCCCTGGTCCGGCCCACCATGCCGGCCTCCGCCTCCGGCGCCGTGAGCGCCAGCGCCCCCACGGTCGACGACTCGGGATCCGGCGACGTGACCAGTCCGGAGGCCTCGGCCTCGCCCCACGACGGGAACTGCCTGGCTGCGGCACCTCCCACGAGCAGGACGGGCGTGGTGGCCAGGCTCTGCGCCAGCAGCCGCGGCCGGGCCGCGCTGCCGAGGAAGGCTTCGGTGGCGACGAAGTGCGCCTCCGGGATCCAGACGTCGGGCAGCGCGCCGCCCATGGACGCGCCGCGGGAGACCTCCATGCCTGACCGCATCGCCGGGTCGACCTGCACGCAGTCGGGCGTGACGTCCGCGAGGGCGGCCACCACGACGCCGTACATCTCCGGGGCGACCGCGACGTCGACGCTGCGGAAGTCGGCGCACCCGTCGGACGACGACGCCTCGCCGTCGTCGCGCGAGAGCGCGAACCAGGTGGCGCCCGCGCCCACGGCGAGGCCGGTCACCAGCACCACGGCCGCCAGCACGGCCGTCGACATGACGATGGCGCCGGTGTCCGCGCGCCCCTTGTTGCTGTGCTTCATGGGCTCCCCACGATCCCTAAGGTAAAGAAAACGTAGGAGGGGACCCGGGCGAGCCGGTTGCTACTGACCGGTCATCGCCAGAGTTGGGGAGAGCCCGCGGCGGGGTCAGCCGATGCGGTCGAGCACGATCTCCCGGCGGGCCTCGGCGAGGTCGTCGCCCTCACCGGAGGAGACCGAGAAGCCGCCCTCGAGCGAGGCCAGCGCCCGCTCGAAGCGCTCCGGCTCGTCGGTGAGCAGGGTGAAGAGGGGATCGCCTTCGGTGACCCGGTCTCCGGGGCGGGCGTGCCAGACGACGCCGGCGCCGGCCTGCACCGGGTCCTCCTTGCGCGCCCGGCCGGCCCCCAGCCGCCAGGCGGCCATGCCGACCGCCATCGCGTCGAGGCTGGTGAGGGTGCCGGTGGCCGGCGCGGTGACGACGTGCGACTCCTTCGCCTGCGGCAGCGCCGCGTCCGGGTCGCCACCCTGGGCGCGGATCATCTTCTTCCACACGTCCATCGCCGAGCCGTCGGCCAGACTGTCGGCGGGGTCGACGTCGTCACGACCCGCCCCGGCGAGCATCTCGCGGGCCAGGGCCAGGGTCAGCTCGACCACGTCGGCGGGGCCGCCTCCGGCGAGCACGTCGACGGACTCCTGCACCTCGACCGCGTTGCCGGCGGTGAGGCCCAGCGGGGTGGCCATGTCGGTGAGCAGCGCGACGGTGCGCACGCCCGCGTCGGTGCCGAGCGCGACCATGGTCTCGGCCAGCTCGCGCGCGGTGGCGAGGTCCTTCATGAAGGCGCCGCTGCCGACCTTGACGTCGAGCACCAGCGCACCGGTGCCCTCGGCGATCTTCTTGCTCATGATCGAGCTCGCGATCAACGGGATCGCCTCGACGGTGCCGGTCACGTCGCGCAGGGCGTAGAGCTTCTTGTCGGCCGGGGCGAGGCCGTCACCGGCCGCGCAGATGACCGCGCCGACGTCCTCGAGGATCGCGAACATCTCCTCGTTGCTCAGCGCCGCGCGCCACCCGGGGATCGACTCGAGCTTGTCGAGCGTGCCGCCGGTGTGGCCCAGGCCGCGACCGGAGAGCTGGGGGACGGCCACCCCGCAGGCCGCGACGAGCGGGGCCAGCGGCAGGGTGATCTTGTCGCCGACGCCGCCGGTCGAGTGCTTGTCGGCCGTCGGGCGCGAGAGCCCGGAGAAGTCCATCCGCTCCCCCGACGCGATCATCGCGCCGGTCCAGCGCGAGATCTCGCGGCGGTTCATGCCGTTGAGCAGGATCGCCATCGCGAGCGACGACATCTGCTCGTCGGCGACCTCCCCGCGCGTGTAGGCGTCGATCACCCAGTCGATCTGGCTGTCGGAGAGCTCGTGCTTGTCGCGCTTGGCGAGGATGACCTCGACGGCGTCGTGGGCGGCCACTAGTGGGTTCCTTCCGCTGCTGCGTCGGCCACCCCGGTCAGGTGGGCCAGGTCGTCGGGTCCGAAGGCGTCGGGCAGCACCTCCGACATGGGCTTGACGCCCGAGACGGTCCAGACCAGTAGGTCACGACCGCCGTGCTCGAAGAGCAGCTGGCGACACCGTCCGCAGGGCATGATGACCTCGCCCTCGGCGTTGACGCACACGAAGTGCGTGAGCCGGCCGCCGCCCGTGGCGTGCAGCTGCGAGACCACTCCGCACTCGGCGCACAGCACGACGCCGTACGCCGCGTTCTCCACGTTGCAGCCGACCACGATCCGGCCGTCATCCGCGCGCGCAGCCGCTCCCACCTTGTACTTCGAGTACGGCGCGTACGCGCGCCGCATCACGTCGACGGCCTGCTGCCTCAGGCCGTCCCAGTCGTCCTGGCCCCAGCCGCCGCCCTCCCGGTCGTCCACCGGGTCGTGCACCCTGTCATCCACGCGGACACTATGGCGCATACGGGGAAGCCACGGTCTTTGGCAGGTCTCGCCGAAAGATGTCCGGCGGGTTTTATGTCTCAAACGCATTTCGGAAGTCCCGAACCTCGTGACGGGGTGCGCCCCGGCAGGCATCATGCTCCCGAAAAGCTGTCCCCACCCCGGGGTGCATGAACTTGGAGGCATTTGTGTTGAAGACGAGGAAGGTCGTCTCGAGCGGCCTCGTGGCGCTGCTCGCCGCCGCGACCCTGGCTGCGTGTGGTGACGCGCCCGAGGAAGACACCAACACCGGGAGCGGGAACGACAGCAGCTCGGCTGCCAGCGACTTCCTGCCGTGCATCGTGTCCGACGCCGGTGGTTTCGACGACAAGTCGTTCAACCAGCTCGGCTACGAGGGCGCCAAGCAGGCAGCCGACGAGCTCGGCGTGGAGCTGAAGGACGTGGAGTCCAACAGCGAGAACGACTACGGCCCGAACCTGGAGGCCCTCGTCTCCCAGGGATGCGACGCCATCGTGACCGTCGGCTTCGCGCTCGCCGCCGCCACCAAGGAGTCGGCGGCCGCCAACCCCGACATCGAGTACGTCCTGATCGACGACTCCGCGGACGGCGGCGACGACGGCCAGACCTTCGACGGCAAGGCCGACGAGCCCAACATCAAGCCGCTGCTCTACGACACCGCGCAGGCCGCGTTCCTCGCCGGCTACGCCGCTGCTGACACCACGAAGACCGGCAAGGTCGGCACCTACGGCGGTCAGCCCTTCCCCACCGTCACCATCTTCATGGACGGCTTCAAGCAGGGCGTGGAGTACTACAACAAGGAGAAGGGCAAGAAGGTCGAGGTCGTCGGCTGGGACGGCGAGAACGGCTCCTTCACCGGTGGCTTCGAGGCCAACGAGGCCGCCACCAGCACCGCCAAGCGCATCCTCGACCAGGACGTCGACGTCATCCTTCCCGTCGGCGGCCCGATCTACCAGGGCGCGCTGACCGCGATCGAGGACTCGGGCAAGGACATCGCGATGGTCGGCGTCGACGCCGACCTCTTCGAGACCGACCCCAACACGCAGGAGGTCGTCATGACCTCCATCCTGAAGAACATGAAGGTGTCCACCTACGAGGCCATCATGGCCGCCGGTGAGGACAACTTCGACTTCACGCCCTACGTCGGCACGCTGGAGAACGACGGCGTCGGCATCGCCCCCTTCCACAACTGGGAGAGCAAGGTGCCCGGCTCGCTCCAGGGCGAGCTCGACGAGGTCAAGGCCGGCATCATCGACGGCTCCATCGAGGTCACCTCGTACCTCAACCAGTAAGCAGCTCCACCGGACGAGGGGAGGTCGACGCGAGTCGGCCTCCCCTCGCTCTTGCCCGACCATCCCCCGCCCCTGGCACCTGCATAGGATGCGATCTCATGAAGCTCGAGCTCCGTGGCATCACCAAGCGCTTCGGCAGCCTGGTCGCCAACGACAGGATCTCCCTCACCGTCGAACCCGGCGAGATCCACGCACTCCTCGGCGAGAACGGCGCCGGCAAGTCGACACTGATGAACGTCCTCTACGGCCTCTACCGTGCCGACGAGGGCGAGATCCTGCTCGACGACGAGGTGCAGCACTTCAGCGGACCCGGCGACGCGATGGCAGCGGGCATCGGCATGGTCCACCAGCACTTCATGCTCATCCCTGTCTTCACCGTCGCCGAGAACGTCATGCTCGGCAACGAGTCGACCGGCTTCGCCGGAACCCTGGACCTCGACGCCGCCCGCGCGCGCGTGAAGGAGATCTCCGAGCGCTTCGGCTTCCACGTCGATCCCGACGCGCTCGTCGAGGACCTGCCCGTCGGCGTCCAGCAGCGGGTCGAAATCATCAAGGCGCTCTCCCGCGACGCCGAGCTGCTCGTCTTCGACGAGCCCACCGCGGTGCTGACCCCGCAGGAGACCGACGAGCTGATGGAGATCATGCGCCAGCTCCGCGAGGCCGGGAAGGCCATCGTCTTCATCACCCACAAGCTGCGCGAGGTCCGTGCCGTCGCGGACAAGATCACCGTGATCCGCCTCGGCAAGGTCGTCGGCGAGGCCGAGCCCACGGCGTCCAACGCCGAGCTCGCCGCCATGATGGTCGGCCGGCCCGTCGAGCTGGTGGTCCACAAGGGTCCGCCGAAGCTCGGCGAGGAGGTGTTCGTCGTGAAGGACCTGCGCGTCGTCAACGCCACGGGCCACGTCCAGGTCGACGGGATCAGCTTCTCCATCCGGGCCGGTGAGGTCCTCGCCGTCGCCGGCGTGCAGGGCAACGGACAGACCGAGCTCACCGAGGCCATCCTCGGCCTCCAGGACCACGTGACCGGGTCCGTGCGCCTCGACGGCAAGGAGCTGCTCGGCAGGTCCGTGCGCCAGGTCCTCGACGCCGGCGTCGGCTTCATCCCCGAGGACCGCCAGGAGGACGGTCTCGTCGGCAACATGACGATCGCCGAGAACCTCATGCTCAACCGCAGCTTCCACCTGCCGTTCGTGCGCCGTGGCTCGCTGCAGATCGACAAGCTGCGCGCCTTCGCCCAGGAGAAGCTGCAGCAGTACGACGTCCGCGCGCGCGACATCGACACCGCGTGCGGCAACCTCTCCGGCGGCAACCAGCAGAAGGTCGTCGTCGCCCGCGAGCTGTCCCGCGACCTGCGCCTGCTCGTCGCCGCACAGCCCACCCGCGGCGTGGACGTGGGCTCGATCGAGTTCATCCACAAGCAGGTGGTGGCCACGCGCGACAGCGGCGTCCCCGTCCTGGTCGTCTCGACCGAGCTCGACGAGGTCGTCGCGCTCGCCGACCGGATCATGGTCCTCTACCGCGGTCGCGTGGTCGGCATCGTCCCGGGTGACACCCCGCGCGAACAGCTGGGCCTGATGATGACCGGCGAGCGGCCGAAGGACCTCGAGGGAGACGTGGCGTGAACGACGCAGTGACCAACGAGCAGGCCCCGGCACCGGCCGAGAAGGAATCCGGGGGGCAGCCCCCGGAGCCCGGCAAGGGCCACTCCCTGATGCGCCAGATCGTCGCCGGCGACGCGTTCGCCGGCGTGCTGGCGGTGGTGCTGGCCGTGCTGGTCGGCTCGGTCATGGTCGCCGCCACCGACGACACCGTGCGGGAGACGGCCGGGTACGTCTTCGCCCGGCCGAGCGACTTCTTCTCCGCCGTCTGGGACGCCGTGTGGGGCGCCTACACCGCGCTCTTCCGCGGGGCGGTCTACAACAACCTCGTCAGCGACTTCGCCACCCAGATCCGTCCGCTGACGGAGACCCTGAAGTTCGCCGCCCCTCTGATCCTCGCCGGCCTCGGTGTCGGCCTGGGCTTCCGCGCCGGACTGTTCAACATCGGTGGCCGCGGGCAGATGCTGCTCGCCGGCGCTGCCGCGGGCTACGTCGGCATCAACTTCGACCTGCCGATCGCGATCCACCTGCCCCTGGCGATCCTCGTCGGCACCGTGGTCGGCGCCTTCTGGGCGGCCATCGCCGGTGTCCTCAAGGCGCGCACCGGTGCCCACGAGGTGATCGTCACGATCATGCTCAACTACGTCGCCTACTACCTGCTCTTCTACGCCCTCTCCAAGGAGGGCCTCCTGCAGGCGCCGGGATCGGCCAACCCCAAGTCCCTGCCGATGAAGGAGTCGGCGGTCCTGCCCGACATCCTGGGCGACCGCTTCAACCTGCACCTCGGCTTCCTGATCGCCCTGGTCGCCGTGGCCTTCGCCTGGTGGCTGCTCAACCGCTCGGCGCTGGGCTACCGCATCCGTGCCGTCGGCGAGAACCCCAGCGCCGCCCGCTCGGCCGGCATCGACGTCGGTCGCACCTGGATCACGGTCATGCTGATCGCGGGCGCCCTCGTCGGTCTCGCCGGTGTCAACCAGGTGCTCGGCACCGTGCCCGACGGGGTCACCCTCGACCTCGACGCCGGCATCGGCTTCGATGCCATCACCGTGGCGCTGCTCGGCCGGTCGCGTCCGCTGGGCATCCTCGCGGCCGGGCTGTTGTTCGGTGCCTTCAAGGCGGGCGGCTTCTCCATGCAGGCGGCCGAGGGCATCCCGGTCGACATCGTGCTGGTCGTCCAGTCCCTGATCGTCCTCTTCATCGCCGCACCCCCGCTGGTGCGGGCGATCTTCCGGCTCCCCGCCAAGGAGGCCAAGTGAGCGCCCTGACCGACCCGACCTCCACCGGCGCGTCGCCGGCTCCGGCCGCGACGACCGGCGAGGTCGTCACCCTCGTCTCCCGCAAGACGCCCGTGGTGCTCGGCGTCCTGACCGTGGGTCTCGCGCTGATCCTCCTGCTGCAGCCGGAGTCCGGCGACACCACGCTCCGCCTCGCCCGCGAGACCGACATCTTCCAGCTGCCCGACCTGACGCTGCCGACGATGCCGACCGCCTGGGCCCTGACGGTCGTGTGCGCCCTGCTCACGGGTGAGTCCGTGCGCCGCTACCTCGCGAAGAAGCGCACCCCGATGTGGCTGGTCTCGATCTTCGCCGTCGCCTGGATGACCGGGTTCCTGGTCTGGGCCGCCGTCGGCGAGACCCTGCCGGTGGTCGGCCTCCTGGCCGGCTCGCTGGCCCTCGCCGTACCCCTCGTCTTCGGTGCCCTCGGTGGCGTCCTCGGCGAGCGGGCCGGCGTGGTCAACATCGCCATCGACGGCCAGCTGCTCTTCGGCGCCTTCGCCGCCGCGGTGGTCAGCTCGATGACCGGGTCGCCCTGGCCCGGGCTGCTCGCCGCCGCCGTCGCCGGCGCGCTCGTCGCCCTCGTCCTGGGCCTCTTCGCGATCAGCTACTTCGTCGACCAGATCATCGTCGGTGTGGTCCTCAACGTGCTCGTCATCGGCATCACGAGCTTCATGTTCAGCCAGGTGCTGGCCCCCAACGCCGCCGACCTCAACACCTCCGCCCGCTTCAAGGTGGTGCCGATCCCGGTGCTGGGCGACATCCCCCTGATCGGGCCCATCCTGTTCCGCCAGACGCCGGTGGTCTACCTGCTCTACATCGCGGTCGCGGTGGTCACGTTCGCCCTCTACCGCACCCGCTGGGGCCTGCGCGTCCGCGCGGTCGGCGAGCACCCGATGGCCGCCGACACCGTCGGCATCAAGGTCAACCGCACCCGCTACCGCACGATCCTCATCGCCGGAGCGGTCGCCGGCCTCGGCGGCGCCTTCTACACCCTGGTCTCGGTGCCGCAGTTCAACCGCGAGATGACCGGTGGCGCGGGCTACATCGCTCTCGCGGCGGTCATCTTCGGGAAGTGGGACCCGATCCGGGCGACCCTGGCCGCGCTGCTGTTCGGCTTCGCCTCCAACCTGCAGGGCGTCCTCTCGGTCATCGGCTCGAACGTGCCCAGCCAGTTCATGCTGATGCTGCCCTACGTCGTCACGATCTTCGCCGTCGCCGGGCTGGTGGGCCGCTCCCGGCCCCCGGCTGCTGACGGCGTGCCCTACCGACCGCAGTAGGGGCGACGCGAGCCTTGACTCCAGGAGGGCCCGGTGCTGTGCGCCGGGCCCTTCTGCGTCTGTGGAACAGCACCCCCGTGACGCGGGGTCGCGAGTAGGATTTCGTCGTGAACGACGTGCGCGTGATCGCCTACTTCGCGGGCGACCCGACCAGGACCTACCAGCTCGCCCAGTGGCTGGAGGTCCTCGAGGTGCTGGACCGGGTCCACCCGGTCGGCCTGGTGCTGCGCGACCCCGACTCCGCCGCCCTGATCGCGTCGCGCACGAGCCTGACCGTCCTCACCGCGCCGTCGTTCCCCGAGCTCACCGAGCTCTACGCCGAGCTCGACGCCAAGGTCGTGCTCTACTGCAACAACTCGGTGCTCAACTTCGAGTCGCTCCTCGACAGCCGCATGCTCCACGTGCACGTCAACCACGGCGAGAGCGACAAGCAGTCCATGGCGAGCAACAACGCCAAGGCCTATGACCGTGTCTTCGTCGCCGGCGACGCCGCGGTCCAGCGCTACCTGACCGGGCTGCTCGACTTCGACGCCGCCAGGCTGGTCCGCGTCGGCCGGCCCCAGCTCGACCTCCCCCGCACGCCGTTGCTGGCGCCGAGCGAGCGACGCACGGTGATGTACGCCCCCACGTGGGAGGGTGACGCCGACTACAACGACTACACGTCGCTCGACTCCCTCGGCGAGGCGATCGTCCGGGCGATCCTCGCGGTGCCCGACGTCCGGCTGGTCTACAAGCCGCACCCGAAGGTGACGACGAGCCTCACGCCCGCGATCGCCGACGCGCACCTGGCAGTCATGGGACTCATCGACGAGGCCGCGCGGCTCGACCCCGCCGCCTGGCACACCCAGGTGCTCACCGGCGACATCCTCGCCGTGATGCCCGGCTGTGACGCCATGGTCACCGACGTGTCCTCGGTCGGCCTGGACTGGCTCTACCTGCACACCGACAAGCCGATCTTCCTCACCGACCCCCACGGCGACGTCGACGCGCTCCACCACCAGGCCCCGATCAGCCGCTGCGCGGACGTCATCGGGGCCGACGACGTCCGTGACCTCGCGTCGCTCCTCGACGCCCGGCTCGGGCACGACGAGCACCACCTCGCCCGTGTCGCCATGCGGCACCACTACTTCGACGAGCTCGAGGTGGGCGAGAGCACCGGACGCTTCCTCACCGAGGTGGGTCGCCTGGTCGCGCTGCGTGACGAGCTCCTCTCGGGCGGCGCGGAGCCCGCGATCACGGCCTGAGGGGGCCGCGAGCTCGTCCGGGTCCCGGCAGCTGCCTGCGGAACCAGACCGCCACCAGGCCGGCGATCAGCGCGCTCGCCGAGAGCAGCACGATGACAGCGGCGGACTCCACCCTGAGGACCGGGGCCAGGAGGTGCCGCCCCAGCACACCCACCGTGGCCGCGGCCACGACGAAGGCGAGGACCGCCTGCCCGCGCCCCGGCATGCGACGGCCCACCAGGAGCATGAGCACTCCCCCGGTGGCAGAGCCGAGGACCAGCCCCACTGCACCGCCGAGCACGGCTCCGAACACCCCCAGGCCGAGGAGTGCGCCGAGCGACCCGCCGGAGTCACTGTTCAGCGCGCCCGCCCCGAAGACGTCCACCACGACGACCACCACGGCGAAGACGACGCCCACGAGCGCGCCGCTCGTCAGCCCGAGGAGCGACAGCCACAGCCATCCCGGCTCCGGTCGCCAGTGCCACTCGTCCCCGCGGCGCGCCATGGGCCGACCCTAGTGGCCGGACGCGAGGGTGCGAGGTGGGAGACGGGGCCGCGGCCACGGCCGAGTCCCCAGCCGCTGCTGTCGTCGAGCCGGTCGGCGACGTACGCCGCAGCGCTGTTGGCGGCGTGGGCGAGCACGTCCCCGTGGGCGAGCCGGGCGGCCAGCGCGCTGGCGTACGTGAGGGCGCGGGCCTCGTCGAGGTTGGGGGTGGCGACCGTGGCGGTGGGGAGCAGGTGGTCGCAGTAGGCCGCCACGACGGCGTCGTCGCCCAGCACAGCGCCGCTGGTGGCGACGAGGACCGGGTCGACGACGAGCGGCAGCTGGCCGAGCCTGCCGGCCACCAGGCGTACGACGTCGGGCGAGCCGAGCATGCCGGTCTTCACGACGGCGACGGGCAGGTCCGCGAGCACCGCGTCCACCTGTTGCGCGACGATCTCGACAGGCACGGGGTGGACGGCGTGGACGCAAGTCGTGTCCTGGGCCGTCACCGCGGTGACGGCACCACGTGGATCGGCTCGACGAGCTCGCGGGTGGTGGCGGCCTTGTCGCGGACCTGGAAGCCGTCGATCCCGGCCTCGGCGAGGTCGGACAGGAGCGACAGGTCGTCGGCCGCGGAGACCAGGCAGAAGATGCGTGGCAGGGACATCGGAACTCACTTCCGAGGCTCGGAGGGCTCGGCCATGGACCGCCGTCGGCCCCGGCACGCCGGCTGGTGTCGGCGGATCGTGCGGTTGACTACGTCCATGTCGTCCGACCCGTGGAAGACCGACCAGCTCGACCTCGACGGCTACCTGGCGCGACTCGGTGTCGGGGCGCGCGAGCCGGGTCACGAGGCGCTCGCCGAGCTGCACGAGGCGCACGTGCGGACGTACACGTTCGACAACATCGACGTGCTCCTCGGGCAGGCGCCGGGCATCTCCCTCGACGTGGTCCAGCGGAAGTTCGTCGACCGTGGCCGGGGCGGCTACTGCTTCGAGCACTCCACGATCTTCGCCGCCGCCCTGCAGCGGCTGGGATACGAGGTACGGCGTCACCTGGGCCGGGTCGGCGACCCGGACGCCGGCACCCAGCAGGGGCGGACCCACATGGTCGTGGAGGTGGTCGTCGAGGGTCGGCGGATGCTGTGCGACCCCGGCTTCGGGATGAGCCTGCTGCGCCCCATCCCGATGGTCGACGGCGCGGAGGACGACTACCCACCGGGCTGGGGCTACCGGTTGCATCGCACGGACGGGGGTGACTGGGCCCTGTCCAGGCGCCGCGAGGAAGGGTGGGAGCTCGCGCACACCACCGACGAGCTCGAGGTGAAGCCGGTCGACGTGGTGATCGGGCACCACTACACGAGCACCTTCCCCGGTTCGCACTTCACGACGGGCCTGATCCTCACCAAGCACCTTCCCGGTCGGCACGTGACCGTGACCCACGAGTCGCTCACCGTCCGCCGTCCCGGCGAGCCGACCGAGCACCGCGGGCTCCTCGAGGGCGAGGTCGAGGAGTGGCTGACGGCTCTGGACGTCCCACTCACCCCCGAGGAGCGGTCCCGGCTCCTCACCAGGGTGCGGGCGATCGCCGGGTCCTAGGCCGGCACCCTGACCCCACGCGGAACTGCCCCCACCGCGCGGCAGGTGAGGACGACTACGCCGACTGTCTACGGACCGGCAGCCAGAGCGCAGCGAGGACGCCCATGACGGCGACGAGGATCACCACGTCGCCCCACAGGTGTGCGTGCTCGCCCTCGTACGTGAACGACTGCACCGCCATCACCGCGGCGTGGGCGAGGTTCGCGATGATGGTGAAGTCGATGAAGAGCCGGTGCTGCAGAGGGGCGCGTGCCGCGATCCAGAGGCAGGCACCCCACACGATGTAGACCGCCGCCAGCATCTGTTCCTCGGCGTCTCCGACGTCGCCCCAGGCGAAGAGGCGGTAGAGGAGCTCCGGGGTGTCGGTCCGGGTGACCGATGCCAGGAACAGCAGCGCGAACACCACGATGAACGCGGCGCCGGTGAGACGCAGCACCAGCGCGAGCGCGCGGGACCTGTTCATGCGTCGACTATGGCACCGAGGCACGACAAGGGACGATGTCGAAGGCGCTACCGTCGCTTCCAGTGCGACGCGGCGCCGATTGGTGATGCCGTCATCCGTCAAGCGACGTGGCAGTGGCCCTTCAGTCGCGCTTCGTGTAGCCCCAGGAGGTTCGTGACATGGTCGCCGATCGCGATCGCAACGCAGAGGGACGTGCGCAACAGGCCCGACCACGCGACGCACTGGGACGGCCCCTGCCCTATGGCGCAGTCGGGGTCGAGCCCATCTCGGAGGAACCACTGCCTCCCGAAGAGACCCTGGCCTACGCCCGCAGCCTGTTGGACGACGGACGTCCCTTCGCGGCTCATGAGGCTCTCGAGGTCCGGTGGAAGTCGTGCCCCGACGAGGAACGCGCCTTGTGGCAAGGCCTGGCGCAGCTGTGCGTGGGCCTGACCCATCACGCGCGCGGCAACGCCGTCGGTGCGTCCACACTCGTCGAACGCGCAGCGGGTCGCCTGGAGGCATACGGGCAGACCGGTGGTCCTACCTACACCCTCGACCTCCCGGGGCTCGTCGCCTGCGTCAGGGGCCAGGTCAACGGCGGCTGAGGCACCCACCCGCCCACGGCCCCCGCGCCGACTCGTGCACGTGCCCGGTCGGCGTGGTCGTCGCCTCCGTGACCGGTGGCCCGGGCCGGGAGATCCGGCCCACCAGCTGCGTCGTCATGATCACATTGCGTCAGGACCCTCCGACAGTGGCCGGCCTCGATCCACGCGTTGATCCACTGGCCCGACGATTCTTTTCGAACACGTCGACGCACCGGGAGGATGCATCCGCGGCGCATGGCGCGGGGTACGGTGCAGCGCACGCCAACACGATTCTCGGAGGTCCTGATGGCTCTCGGTGAGCACGACCACGACTGCGACCGCTCCTCGGCGACCGACGCGACCCTCGGCGCGCAGGCGATGTCCCAGAGCAACGAGCGCTACGCGTCGATGTTCACCCACCACCCGCACGCGACCTACTCCGTCGACGAGCAGGGCTACTTCACCGACGCCAACGACCACACGCTCGAGATGACCGGCCTGACCCTCCAGGAGCTGCGGAAGGCCCACTTCGCCCAGGTCATCCACCCCGAGGACCTGCACCGCATCCAGGCCGGCTTCGAGGGCGCGATGGCGGGTGAGCCGCAGGTCGTGGACGCCCGCGTGATCAGCACCGACGGTGAGCTGACCGACATCCGCTGCACCGCGATCCCGGTGATCGTGGGCGGCGAGGTCGTCGGCGTGCACGGCGTCTCCGAGGACGTCACCGAGGCCAACCGCGTCCTCCGCGAGCTCGAGGAGGCCAACGCCGCCAAGACGCTCTTCCTCGCCACCGTCAGCCACGAGGTGCGCACCCCGCTGGCCGCCCTCATCGGCGCGTCGGAGCTGCTGCTCGACACCGACCTCGCGCCCGAGCCGGCGCACTTCGCGCGGATCGTGCACCGCTCCGGCGAACGGCTGCTCGACCTGGTGCAGGAGATCCTCGAGTTCTCCGGCCTGGAGGCCCACCAGACCGTGCTCCGGCCCGGCGCCGTCGACCTCCGCGAGATCCTCGGCGAGATCTCCTGCTGGTCGCGTCCGCTCGCCGAGGCGAAGGGCATCGCGATGACCTTCGCCGTCGACGCGGACGTGCCGGAGGCCGGCATCGGCGACGCCCGGCGGATCCGTCAGGTGGTGACCAACCTCGTCCAGAACGCCATCGCCTTCACCGACCAGGGCTCAGTGGACGTACGCATCAGCGTCCCGCCGGCTCCCGAGGGCGACCCGGACGCCGGCACGTGGGTCGAGGTGGTCGTCAGCGACACCGGCATCGGCATCGCACCCGACGACCTGCGCACGCTCTTCGAGCCGTTCGTCCAGGTCGGCCACCAGCCCGACGGCGACCGCCTCGGCGTCGGTCTCGGCCTGGCGATCGCCCGCGAGCTCGCGGCGCTGATGGACGGTCGTCTCGACGTCGAGTCCACCCCCGGCGAGGGCAGCACCTTCACCTTCGGGTTCCCCCTGCCGACCGCCTGAGCGGTCAGTCGTTGAGCGCCGTCACCGCTGCCTCGGCGAGCACGCGCGCCGCGATGGTCGTGGCACCCTCGTCGACGCGGAGGTTGCCCTGGTGGAGGTCGTACGTCGGTCCGCCGGGGGTGCGCGTGCCGAGGCGGGCCATGGCGCCGGAGACGGAGTCGAGGTACCACCCGAAGTCCTCGCCGCCCAGGCTCTGGGCGGTGGAGACGTGGCCGTGCGGACCCAGGACGTTCTCGACCCCGATGCCGAGCAGTCGGGTGGACTCCTCGTGGTTGACCACCGGGGGCACGCCGCGCTGGTAGGTCACCTCGGCGGTCACGCTGTAGGGCGCCACGATGGCGCTGATCAGCTGGCGAATCAGGTGCTCGGCGTCGGCCCACGCGACCGCGTCGAGCATCCGGACCGTGCCGGCCACGACGCCGCCGTGCGGGATCACGTTGTGGGCCGAGCCCGCGCGCACCATGCCCCAGACCACGCTGACCCCGGCGCGCGGGTCGAGACGTCGGCTGAGGATCGCCGGGAGCTCGGTGATCACCTTGCCCAGGGCGAAGGTGAGGTCCTCGGTGAGGTGGGGGCGTGAGGTGTGGCCGCCCTTGCCGATGAGCCGAACGGTCAGCGCGTCGGCGGCGCCGGTGAGCGGGCCCTCGCGCAGGCCGATGCGGCCGACGTCGAGGCTCGGGTCGCAGTGCAGGCCGAAGACGTGGGAGACGCCCTCGAGCGCGCCGGCGGAGATCAGGTGCAGCGCGCCGCCGGGCATGACCTCCTCGGCGGGCTGGAAGAGCAGGCGCACGCGCCCGGGCAGCATGCCGCGGGCGGCCACCTCCGCCAGCGCGAGCCCGGCCCCGACGAGCCCGGCCGTGTGGACGTCGTGGCCGCAGGCGTGGGCGACGCCGGGGTTGGTGCTGCGCCACGGGTCGGAGATGAGGTCGTCGACCGGCAGCGCGTCGAGGTCGGCGCGCAGCGCGACGAGGCGTCCGCCCTGGCCGAGCTCGGCCAGCACTCCCCCACCCTCGGGTCGCGTCACCGCCCAGCCGGCCTCCTCGAGCGCGGTCACGACCGCTTGGGAGGTGCGCTCCTCGGCCCAGCTCAGCTCGGGGTGGGCGTGGAGGTCGCGACGGAGGGCGACGAGCTCGTCGGCGTACTTGTCGACGACCTCGGCGATGACGGGAGTGGCAGGAAGAGGATCTGGCATGACCGGCCCAGTCTACGGGCGCGGCATCTCCCCCGTGTCTGCTACGCACCGTCCGAGACGCCTAGGTGCCACGCCCGTCGTACGCCGCGAGCAGCCGGTCCGCGGCCAGTGGAGCCGGCAGCTCGCCGGACAGCACGGCCCGGCGTACGTCGTCGCGCACCGCCGCGACGCCGGGCGAGGAGCGCAGCCGCTGGTCGAGCTCGTCGCGCACGAGCGCCCAGGTGAACTCGAGCTGCTGCCCGGCGCGCTTGTGGGCCAGGCCGTCGATGCCGAGGTGCTCGCGGTGCGCACCGACCCGCTGCCACACGTCGTCGACCCCGGCGCCGGTCAGCGCCGAGCAGGTGACGACCGGCGGGGCCCACTCGGCGTGCCCGCGCACCAGCCTCAGCGCGCCGGCGAGCTCGCGGGCCGCGACGCGGGCGTCGGCCTCGTGCTCGCCGTCGGCCTTGTTGACCGCCACGACGTCGGCGATCTCGAGGATGCCCTTCTTGATGCCCTGCAGCTGGTCGCCGGTGCGGGCGAGGGTGAGGAAGAGGAACGTGTCGACCATCCCGGCGACGGTGACCTCCGACTGCCCCACGCCGACCGTCTCGACCAGGACCACGTCGTACGCCGCCGCCTCCAGGACCAGCATCGCCTGGGTGGTCGCCCGGGCCACGCCACCGAGGGTGCCGGCCGAGGGCGAGGGACGGATGAAGGCGTTCGGGTCGACCGACAGCGTCGCCATGCGGGTCTTGTCGCCGAGGACCGAGCCGCCGGTGCGCACCGACGACGGGTCCACGGCGAGCACGCCGACGCGGTGCCCGGCCCCGGTGAGCCGGGTGCCCAGCGCCTCGATGAAGGTCGACTTGCCGACCCCCGGCACGCCGGAGATGCCGACCCGGGTCGCCATCGGGCGGTCGGTCGCCGCCAGCGCCATCAGCAGCTCTCGCGCGGCCACCCGGTGCTCGGGGCGCGACGACTCGACCAGGGTGATGGCGCGCGCGACCGCCGCCCGCTGCCCGGCCTGCACGTCGGTGACGAGGGCCTCGACGTCGATCGGCCGGGGCATCAGCCGGCGTGCTGTTCCCGCAGGCGCGCGATCAGGTCGAGGGCCGACTCCGCGATCACGGTGCCGGGCAGGAAGACCGCGGCGGCACCCATCTCGTGCAGCACGGGCACGTCGTCGGGCGGGATCACGCCGCCGATGACGACCATGATGTCGGGGCGCCCCTGGTCGGCCAGCGCCTGCTTGAGCGCGGGCAGCAGCGTGAGGTGGCCCGCCGCGAGCGAGGAGACGCCGACGATGTGGACGTCGGCGTCGATCGCCTGCTGCGCGACCTCCTCGGGCGTGGAGAACAGCGGCCCCACGTCGACGTCGAAGCCGAGGTCGGCGAAGGCGGTGACGACGACCTTCTGGCCGCGGTCGTGGCCGTCCTGGCCCATCTTGGCCACGAGGATGCGCGGGCGGCGGCCCTCCTCGGCCTCGAACTCCTCGGTCGCCTGCAGCACGGCGGCGACGGCACTGCCCTCGGCGGCGCCTGCCTCGTCGCGGTACACGCCGCTGATCGTACGGATCACCGCCTGGTGGCGGCCGTAGACCTTCTCCAGCGCGTCGGAGATCTCCCCGACGGTGGCCTTCGCGCGGGCGGCGTCGACGGCCAGCGCGAGGAGGTTGCCGTCGAGGGAGCCGCCGCCGACCGGGCCGCGCTCGGCGCTGTTGGTGAGCGCCTCCAGCGCACGGCGTACGTCGTCGTCGTCACGCTCGGCGCGCAGCCGCTCGAGCTTGGCGACCTGCTGGCGGTAGACGTCGTCGTTGTCGACGCGGAGCACGTCGAGCTTGTCCTCCGCGGCGAGGCGGTAGGTGTTGACGCCGATGACCTTCTGCGCGCCCGAGTCGATGCGCGCCTGGGTGCGGGCGGCCGCCTCCTCGATGCGCATCTTGGGGATGCCCTGCTCGATCGCCGCGGCCATGCCACCGGCCCGCTCGGCCTCCTGGATGTGGGCCCAGGCCCGCTCGGCGAGGTCGTGGGTGAGCTTCTCGACGTAGTAGGAGCCGGCCCACGGGTCGATGACCTGCGTGGTGCCCGACTCCTGCTGCAGCAGCAGCTGGGTGTTGCGGGCGATGCGCGCGGAGAAGTCGGTCGGCAGCGCGATCGCCTCGTCGAGCGCGTTGGTGTGCAGCGACTGCGTGTGGCCCTGCGTCGCGGCCATCGCCTCGATGCACGTGCGCCCGACGTTGTTGAAGACGTCCTGCGCGGTCAGCGACCAGCCCGAGGTCTGGGAGTGGGTGCGCAGCGAGCGCGACTTGGGGTTCTGCGGCTCGAAGTCGTCGACCAGCCGCGCCCACAGCGCCCGGGCCGCGCGCATCTTGGCGACCTCCATGAAGAAGTTCATCCCGATCGCCCAGAAGAACGACAGGCGCGGCGCGAACTGGTCGATCGTCATGCCCGTGTCGAGGCCGGCGCGGATGTACTCCACGCCGTCGGCCAGCGTGTAGGCGAGCTCGAGGTCGGCCGTCGCCCCGGCCTCCTGGATGTGGTAGCCCGAGATCGAGATGGAGTTGAAGCGGGGCATCTTCTGTGACGTGTAGGCGAAGATGTCGCTGATGATCCGCATGCTCGGCGCGGGCGGGTAGATGTAGGTGTTGCGGACCATGAACTCCTTGAGGATGTCGTTCTGGATGGTCCCCGCGAGCTGGTCCGGCTTCACCCCCTGCTCCTCGGCCGCCGCGATGTAGAGCGCGAGCACCGGCAGCACGGCGCCGTTCATCGTCATCGACACCGACATCTCGTCGAGCGGGATGCCGTCGAAGAGCGTGCGGGTGTCGTAGATCGAGTCGATCGCCACGCCCGCCATGCCGACGTCGCCGCGCACCCGGGGGTGGTCGGAGTCGTAGCCGCGGTGGGTGGCGAGGTCGAAGGCGACGCTCAGCCCCTTCTGCCCCGCGGCGAGGTTGCGACGGTAGAACGCGTTGGACTCCTCGGCGGTGGAGAAGCCGGCGTACTGCCGGATCGTCCACGGCTGCGTGGTGTACATCGTCGGGTAGGGCCCGCGCAGGAACGGCGCCAGGCCCGGCCACGTGTCGAGACCGTCGAGGCCCTCGAGGTGCTCGGGGCCGTAGACCGGGAGCACGTCGATGCCCTCCGGGCTCGCCCACGGCTCGCGGTCCCCGCCACTCGTCGGGCGAGCAGCCCGCGAGGAACGAGCGGGCGTGTCGAGACCCACCTCGGCGAAGTTCTCCGGGATGCTCCCCTGCGTGCTCACTTGGCGAGCTCCTCTCGGATCCGGGCCAGGAAGCCGAGCGCGTCGACCCCCATGGCGCACGAGTCGTCCACGTCGGTGACGGTCTTCTCCCCCGGTTTGCCGGCCAGGACGACGTACGACGCCCCTGCCGCCCGCAGCGCGGCCACGAGGTCGGCGCCCCACTCGGCGTAGGCCGCGTCGGTGCCGGCGAGGCAGACCACCGGCTGGCCCGAGTAGGCCGCCGTCACGTCCTCGACCGAGGCGGTCGCGCCGGCCGCCTCGACCGCGACACCGCCGGCCGCGAACAGGTTGGTCGCGAACGTCGCGCGCGCCGTGTGCGCGGCGACGGTGCCCATCGTCGCGAGGAAGGCCGGGCGGGTGGCGGGCTGGGCGCGCATGTCCTCGTAGGCCCAGCCGTAGCGCCGGACGTGGCGGTGCGGGAGGTGCTCGCGCTCGGGCAGCACCTCGCCGAGGTGCGGGAACTCCGAGACCCCGGTCAGCGGACGCGACCGGTCGGCGACCTGCGCGTCGCGCTCGGCACGCACGGCCCGGACACGCTCCTTCACGCCCTGGCGGGCCTCGTCGGCCAGCGCGCCTCCGGCGGACTCGATCCGGCCGAGCTCCGCCCACCCGGCGGCGGCCAGGTCGTCGGTGAGCCTCTCGACGGCGTAGGAACCGCCGGCGGGGTCGGTGACCGTCGCGACGTGCGACTCCTCGATGAGCAGGGAGGAGGTGTTGCGCGCGATGCGGCGACCGAACGCGTCAGGAGCACCGAGCGGCTCGTCGAACGGCACCACGGTCACCGCGTCGGCGCCGCCCACCCCCGCTGCGAACGCCGCGACCGTGCCGCGCAGCATGTTGACCCACGGATCCTGCCTGCTGGTCATCGGCCGGCTGGTGACCGCGTGCAGCGCCATCTCGGTGCCCGCGCCGTCCTCCGCACCGCTGGCCTCGAGGACGCGGGCCCACAGCCGGCGGGCCGCGCGCAGCTTGGCGATGGAGGGGAACTGCTCGTCGGTGGCGGCGAGGCGGAACTCGACCATCCGGGCGCCGTGCTCGACGGAGAAGCCCTCCTCGGCGAGGAGCCGGAGGTAGGCCACACCGGTCGCGATCGCCCAGCCGAGCTCCTGCGCGTCGCTGGCGCCCTCGTCGTGCAGCGCCGTCCCGTCCACCACCAGGGCGCGCACGCCGAGCTGGAAGCCGCGGCGCGCGACGAGAGCGAACAGGTCGCGCGCGGTGACGCCGTCGTCGCGCACCCGGGACGGCAGCATCTCGAGGGTCTGGAGGTCGAAGGACAGGTTCGTCGCCGGGTGCACCGCGCCCTCGACGCCCTCGAGGAAGTCGGCGAACGCCTCCACCTGCTCGGTGGAGGGCCGGTCCAGCACGACGGGCGCGAGGTCGAGCAGCACGCCGTCGAGCAGCGTGGCCCAGTCGGGCGACGCGTCCTCGTCGAGGTGCAGCAGCAGCGAGGTGGCGCCGTTCTCGAGGTCCTGCAGTGCGGCCTCGTTGGCCGCCTTGGCGTCGACGACCTCCACCTGCGTCCGTACGTCCCACGCACCGGCGCGCGTCGGACGACCCGTGGTGCTGAGCCCGTCGAGGTCGGCGGGCTGGCCGATCGGGGCGACCTCGACGCCGTCGAGCGTCGTCCGGGTCAGCGCCGACCAGACGTCGGAGTCGGGCGCGTCCTCGCCGAGGCGGCGCGCCTTGCGCAGCACGGCAGCGGTGGCCGCCTCCCACGCCGCGACGTCGTACGCGTCGTGGTCACCGACGAGCTTGAGCGACCCCTCCGCGGGCTGCAGCTCCTCGGGCTCGTCCAGTCCACCTTCGACGTCGGTCATGCTGCGCAGGATAGGACGAGCGTCACGTCGCGAACACCTGCCGGACCTATGGGATAGGTCTCACGGGCTCCTCGAGCCCCCAGGACGCGAGCACCGGCAGCGCGGCCGCGGTCGGCGAGTCCGGAGGGGCGGTGTAGACGATGAGCCGCTGCTCGGGGTCGTGGGGCGACACCAGCGCCTCGATGCCGAAGGAGAGCCGGCCGACGACGGGATGGGCGATGCGCTTGTCGACCGACGTCCGGTCGGTCACGCCGTGGTCGTCCCACCACCGGGACACGTCCGGGTCCCCCGCGCGGAGCTCGTCGACCAGTGCCCGGAGCTTGCGGTCGGCCGGGTGGCGCCCGACCTCGTAGCGGAGCGCACCCACGGCCGCCGCCGCGTAGTCCGGCCAGTTCTCGAGGCGTCGGCGCGCGCGGGGATCGAGGAAGAGCCAGCGCACGAGGACCGATCCCGTGTCGACCTCCGCCCCCAGCACGGCCCGCAGCAGCGCGTTGCAGCCCAGCACCTCCGAGCGCCGGCCCAGCAGCAGGACCGGGACGTGGTCGAGGGTGGACATCACGCGCAGGAGGCCGGGGTCGGCGCGCTGCGTGACCTCCCAGGTTGCGCCGGCCCGCCGCGGCGGGGCGGCGAGGTCGCGGAGGTGGGCGCGCTCCACGTCGTCGAGGCGCAGGGCCCGACCGAGCGCCTCGACGACGTCGTCGGTCACCGTGTGCTGCCGGCCCTGCTCGAGGCGGCTGTAGTGGTCCGGGCTCAGGCCCGCCAGCACGGCCAGCTCCTCCTTGCGGAGCCCGGGCACCCGACGCGGCCCGGGGAACGGCGTGATCCCCGCCTGCGCCGGGGTGAGGGCGTCGCGGCGCGAGCGCAGGAACGCTCCCAGCGCGGATCGGTCGGCAGGCACCCGCCCAGCCTACGGAGACGTACGGCGTCCTGCGTGGTCGTGCCGTGCCCCGGCAGGACGTGCGCTGGTGCGCGGCTGCGGACCGGGGTGGACTCCTGCCCATGAGCACCTCACCCACCCTCGCCGGTCGCACCGCGGTCGTCACCGGCTCCACCAGCGGCATCGGCGCCGCCACCGCCCACCACCTCGCCCGACGCGGAGCCCGCGTCGTCGTCACCGGCCGCGACGCCGGCCGCGGACGGACGGTCGCCGAGGCGATCACCACCGCCGGCGGGTCCGCGGTCTTCGTGCCCGGCGACCTCACCGCGCCGCCGGCGGTGCTGCGCGAGCTCGCCGCCGACTGGGCAGCGGCCCTCGACGGACGGATCGACGTCCTCGTGCACAACGCCGCGATCTGCCCGCCCGTCGACACCGTCTCGCTGACCGACCGGGACCTCGAGGCCACGCTCGCCGTCAACGTGCGTGCACCCCAGGTCCTCACCGCGGCGATCGCCCCCGCAATGGTCGAGCAGGGAGGCGGCGCGATCGTCGTGGTCGGGTCGTGGATGGCGTCCGTCGGCCATGCCTTCGTCGGCCTCTACTCCGCCACCAAGGCAGCCGAGGCCCAGCTGGCGCGCAGCTGGGCGGCCGAGTTCGGCCCCCGCGGCGTACGGGTCAACACCGTCGCACCCGGTGCGACCCGGACGCCGATCACCGCCGGTGACGAGGACGTGGTGACCCGGATGACCGCCGGCACTCCGGCAGGACGTCCCGGCACCCCCGACGAGGTGGCCGCGGCGATCGCCTGGCTCGCCTCCGACGAGGCCGCCTACGTCCACGGCGCCCTCATCCCCGTGGATGGCGGGATCACCGCGACCCGCTAGGCGTGCGGCGTGCCGGTCCGGAACGGCCGGATCCTCCCGGCGCCACGGGACTCCAGCCCCATGCCCCGGGCGTCGTCGCGTTCCTAGCGTCGTGGCCATGGCAGACGTCTTCCTCCACGTGGGTCTCTACAAGACAGGGACGACCACGATCCAGGGCGCCCTTGCGGCCACGGCGGAGCAGCTCGCCGCCGCGGGGGTGCTCTTCCCGGGGGGCCACCGAGCCCAGCGCCTCGCGGCCTACGACCTGCTCGGCCAACGGGTCGGCGGGGAGCAGCGCGGGGAGGCCGCAGGGGCGCTGGGCCGGCTGGTCGACCTGGTGGACGCCCACGACGGGCCGACCGTCGTGGTCTCGGAGGAGGAGCTGTCGCTGGCGCGACCCCGCCAGGCACGCCGGCTGGTGCAGGCGCTCGGGGGCCACCGGGTCCACGTCGTCGTCGGTGCGCGCGACATGGCGCGGACGCTGGTCTCGGCGTGGCAGCAGACGATCGTCAACGGTGGCACCACCACCTGGGCGGACTTCGTGGCGTCGGTGCGGGGACAGGAGGGTGCGCCGCCGAGCGAGGGCGTCTCCTTCCACTGGCGCCACGACCTCCTCCGCGTCGTCGACACCTGGGCGTCGGCGGTGCCGGTCGAGCGGATCCGGCTCGTCACCGTGCCGCCGCCCGGCACCCCGGGCACCGTCCTCCTGGCGCGCTTCGCCGAGGCCGCCCACCTCCCCACGGGCTGGCCCGGCGACCGGCAGGTCGTCCGCAACGTCTCGCTGGGCGCGGCCGAGCTCGAGGTCGTACGCCGCCTCAACGAGGCGGTCGGCGAGCGCTTCAACGCCACCCAGCACCGCTTCGTCATCGAGGCCGGGATCCGGGCGCGGCTCGCAGGCACGACGGCCCGGCCGCTCGAGCTGCCGTCGGCGCACCTCGCCTGGGCGCAGGCCTACGGTGAACGGCTGGTGGCGGCCCTGGAGCATCGCGGGGTCACGGTGCACGGCGAGCTCGCCGACCTCGTGGCGCACGACGTCGCACCGGCGGGCCCGGCCCTCGACGAGGTCACCGACCCCGAGCTGCTCGCCGCCACCCAGGCCGCGCTGGTGTCGCTGGCCCTCGACCACGGACGTCTCTTCCGCCGCTACCGCCGGGCGTTCCTCGAGCGGGAGGGGCGGCTGCCGGGGCCCGCCGAGGTGCTCGGCAGCCAGCTCAGGGCCGGCGGGTTCTGGCTGCGGAAGCGCGCCGTCCACCACACCGACCGGCACCCCCTCGTCGCGCGTGCCTCGAGCCTCTACCTGCAGCGGACCTCGCCGTCGTCACGCCTGCTGCCCCTGCAGCCGGACAGCTGAGCGTGTCCCCGCCGCCGGGTGCGCACGGGACTGAGCACGCCTCACACCTCGGCGCGGCCGTCGTTGTCCTTGTTGCGCAGGCCGATCTTGTTGCCGAGCCACACGAGCGGGTCGTACTTCCGGTCCACCACGCGCTCCTTCATGGGGATGATCGCGTTGTCGGTGATGTGGATGCCCTCCGGGCACACCTCGGTGCAGCACTTGGTGATGTTGCACATCCCCAGCCCGGCGGCATCCTGCGCCAGCTTGCGGCGGTCGTGGGTGTCGAGCGGGTGCATGTCGAGCTCGGCGTAGCGGATGAAGAAGCGCGGCCCGGCGAAGTGCTGCTTGTTGTCCTCGTGGTCGCGCACGACGTGGCATACGTCCTGGCACAGGTAGCACTCGATGCACTTGCGGAACTCCTGGCCGCGCTCGACGTCGACCTGCATCATCCGGCGCTTGCCGTCGGCGTCGCGCGGGCCGAGCTCGGCGTAGGGCAGCTCGCGGGCCTTCTCGTAGTTGAAGGACACGTCGGTGACGAGGTCGCGGATCACCGGGAAGGTCCGCATCGGCGTGACAGTGATCGTCTCGGACGGCTCGAAGTCGGAGAGCCGCGTCATGCACATCAGCCGCGGTCGTCCGTTGACCTCGGCGCTGCACGAGCCGCACTTGCCGGCCTTGCAGTTCCAGCGGATCGCGAGGTCGCCGGTCTGGGTCGCCTGCAGCCGGTGCAGCGCGTCGAGGACGACCTCGCCCTCGGACACCTCGACGGTGTAGTCGGTGAGCTCGCCACCGTCGGCGTCACCGCGCCAGACGCGCATCTTCAGGTCGTAGGCCATGGCTGTCCCCTCACTTGTCCTCGAAGAGCTGCTGGAGGTCGTCGGGCATCACCGGCAGCGGCTTCTCCGCGATCTCCACCCCGGTGCCGTCGGCGTCGATCGAGAGCACGAGGTTCTTCGCGCCCCACTCAGGGTCGGGGCCGGGGAAGTCGTCGCGGGTGTGACCGCCGCGCGACTCCTGCCGGGCGAGCGCCGCCTTGGCGATGCACTCGCTGACCAGCAGCATGTTGCGGAGGTCGAGGGCGAGGTGCCAGCCGGGGTTGTACTGCCGGTGCCCCTCGACGACCATCCGGTCCGCCCGCTCCTTGAGCCGCTCGAGCTCGCCGAGCGACTCCTCGAGCTCGGGCGCAGTGCGGATGATGCCGACCAGGTCGTTCATCGACTGCTGGAGGTCGTGCTGGATCGTGTACGGGTTCTCGCCGCCCTCGACCTCGAACGGCGCGAGCGCGCTGGCCTGGGCTGCCTTGAGGTCGGCCTCGTCGACGGTCGGCCGGTCGCCGGTCGTGGCGTAGGCCGCCGCGTCCTCGCCGGCGCGCTTGCCGAACACCAGCAGGTCGGACAGCGAGTTGCCGCCGAGCCGGTTGGAGCCGTGCATGCCGCCGCTGACCTCGCCCGCGGCGTAGAGGCCCGGCACGGCCGACTGCTGGGTGTCGGGGTCGACCTCGACTCCGCCCATCACGTAGTGGCAGGTCGGGCCGATCTCCATCGGCTCGGCGGTGATGTCGACGTCGGCGAGCTCCTTGAACTGGTGGTACATCGACGGCAGCCGCTTGCGGATGTAGTCGGCGTCGCGGCGGCTGGCGATGTCGAGGAAGATGCCGCCGTGCGGTGACCCGCGCCCGGCCTTGATCTCGGAGTTGATCGCGCGGGCGACCTCGTCGCGCGGCAGCAGCTCGGGCGGGCGCCTGTTGTTCAACTTGTCGTCGTACCACCGGTCCGCCTCCTCCTCGGTGTCGGCCGTCTCGGACCGGAAGAAGTCGGGGATGTAGTCGAACATGAACCGCTTGCCCTCGGAGTTGCGCAGGATGCCGCCGTCGCCGCGCACCGACTCGGTGACCAGCAGCCCCTTCACCGACGGCGGCCAGACCATGCCCGTCGGGTGGAACTGCACGAACTCCATGTTGATCAAGGTCGCGCCGGCACGCAGGGCGAGGGCATGGCCGTCGCCGGTGTACTCCCAGGAGTTGGACGTCACCTTGTAGGACTTGCCGATGCCGCCGGTCGCGAGGATCACGCTCGGCGCCTCGAAGGTCACGAAGCGGCCGGTCTCGCGCCAGTAGCCGAACGCACCGGCGACCCGGCCGCCGTCCTTGAGCACCTCGGTGACCGTGCACTCCATGTACACGTCGATCCCGAGCTGGACGGTGCGCTGCTGCAGCGTGCGGATCAGCTCGAGGCCGGTGCGGTCGCCGACGTGGGCGAGCCGGGCGTACTTGTGGCCGCCGAAGTCGCGCTGCGAGATCAGCCCGTCCTCCGTGCGGTCGAACAGCGCTCCCCAGTCCTCGAGCTCGAGCACCCGGTCGGGCGCCTCCTGCGCGTGCAGCTGGGCCATCCGCCAGTTGTTGAGCATCTTCCCGCCGCGCATGGTGTCGCGGAAGTGGACCTTCCAGCTGTCCTCCGGCCACCGGTTGCCGAGCGCCGCCGCCGCACCGCCCTCGGCCATCACGGTGTGCGCCTTGCCGAGCAGCGACTTGCACACCACGGCCGTGCGCGCGCCCGCCTCGTGCGCGGCGATCGCGGCCCGCAGCCCGGCCCCGCCCGCGCCGATCACCACGACGTCGTACGCGTGCCGCTCCATGCCGCCACGCGCCTCCGGCGACATCTCGTTGCCCGTCATCGGATGTCTGGATTCGCTGATCATCTGAAGCCTTTCGGGGTCCCCGCGGCGTTGTCGGCGGAGGAGCGAAGCGGGGGAGATGAGAACGTCGTGGGGGTCAAAAGAACCTCACGTCCTGGATGACTCCGGTGGCGAGCAGGTAGATGTAGAAGTCGACGATGGCGACCGAGAACAGCGAGTACCACGCCCACGTGCCGTGGCTCTCGTTGAGCCGCGAGACCCAGGTCCAGAGCTTGTAGCGGACCGGGTGCTTGGAGAAGTGACGCAGCCGGCCGCCGACGATGTGGCGGCACGAGTGGCACGACAGCGTGTAGAGCCAGATGAAGACGACGTTGATGATCATCAGCAGCGTGCCCAGGCCCATGTGGACGCCGCTGGTCTCACCGTCGCCGACGGCGTACTCCGCGGGCATCGGCCGGAAGGCCAGCACGGTGTCGAACGTGAGCACCAGGCCGACCAGCACAGCGGCGTACCAGAACCACCGGTGCACGTTCTGCAGGATCAGCGGGAACCGGGTCTCACCCGAGTAGGAGCCGTGGGGCTCGGCGACGCCGCAGGCGGGCGGGCTCAGCCAGAACGCCCGGTAGTAGGCCTTGCGGTAGTAGTAGCAGGTCATCCGGAAGCCGAGCGGGAAGACGAGGATGATCAGAGCCGCGGACAGCGGCCACCAGGCGAACGGCTGGCCGAAGTCGGAGGCGCCCTCGACGCAGTCACCCAGGCAGGGCGAGTAGAACGGCGAGAGGTAGGGCGAGGCGTAGTAGTCGCGGCCCATGAATGCGCGGATCGTGGCGAAGACGACGAAGCCGGCGAAGACCACGAAGGTGGCCAGCGGCGAGAGCCACCACCGGTCCTGCCGAAGCGTCCGCGCATCGATGCGCGCGCGGCCCGCACTGGTCACCCCGTGGTCGGTCGTCGCCATGCGTCCTCCGTGAACGTCGCGGCTCCGGAACGTGCTCCCGGACAACGGTCCCGACTATGACCTGTGTCACGCCTGAGCGGAAGACAACGCGCCCAGCAAAACCTCACACGGCCTCGGCGCGTCGTGAGCGTGAACGCCGCGATACCGTGGCGGGGTGGCAACCCAACTCACTCCCCCTCGGCCGTCGTTGGTGAAGGGCGCGCGGGCCTCGCGCACCACCATCGCGCTCAAGCTGGGCATGGCCGTCAGCGGCTTCATCTTCCTCGGCTTCGTGCTCGCGCACATGTACGGCAACCTCAAGGCCTTCGCCGGTCACGACGCGTTCAACGAGTACGCCCACCACCTGCGCGAGCTCGGCGAGCCGATGCTGCCGCACGAGGGCGCGCTCTGGATCCTGCGACTGGGCCTGATCCTGTCGCTGGTGGTGCACGTCTACTGCGCCCTGGTGCTCTGGCGGCGCGCGGCTCGTGCGCGCACCACGAAGTACGTCATGAAGAAGGACACCGGCGCGACGCGGGCCAGCCTGATGATGCGCTGGGGCGGGGTGACGATCCTCGTCTTCCTCATCTGGCACCTGCTCAACTTCACCATCGGCAAGGTCAACCCGCAGGGCGGCGCGACCAACGACCCCTACAACCTGATGGTCGACACCTTCGACCTGTGGTGGATGACGCTGATCTACATCGTCGCGATGCTCGCCCTCGGCGCCCACCTGCACCACGGGATCTGGAGCGCGGCGCAGACCCTCGGCTGGACCGGCACCGCGGCCAAGCGGCAGCGCGCCAAGGTCTTCGGCTTCGTCACCGCGCTGATCGTCTCGATCGGCTTCTCCCTCGTCCCGCTCGCCGTGCTCGCGGGCATCATCACCAAGTAAGGGGTCACCGCACGTGAGCCACAGCCACGACATGGACATGCCCGACACCGTCACCTCGACGGAGGCCTCGCCCACCGGCGCGCTCGACGGCGAGTACGACGACGCGATGGGCTACTACACGCCCGGCGAGCCGCTGGTCGACACCAAGGCGCCGCAGGGCCCGATCGCCGACCGCTGGCAGAACCGGAAGTTCGAGGCCCGCCTCGTCAACCCGGCCAACCGCCGCAAGCTCTCGATCATCATCGTCGGCACCGGCCTGGCCGGCGCCTCGGCGGCGGCCACGCTCGGCGAGGCCGGCTACAACGTCAAGACGTTCTGCTACCAGGACTCCCCGCGCCGCGCGCACTCGATCGCCGCGCAGGGCGGCATCAACGCCGCGAAGAACTACAAGGAGGACGGCGACTCCGTCCACCGCCTCTTCTACGACACCGTGAAGGGCGGCGACTACCGCTCGCGGGAGTCCAACGTCTACCGCCTCGCCGAGGTCAGCACCAACATCATCGACCAGTGCGTCGCGCAGGGCGTCCCCTTCGCCCGCGAGTACGGCGGCCTGCTCGACAACCGCTCCTTCGGCGGCGTGCAGGTCTCCCGCACGTTCTACGCCCGCGGCCAGACCGGCCAGCAGCTGCTGATCGGCGCCTACCAGGCGCTCGAGCGGCAGATCTCCGCCGGCACGGTGTCGATGTTCACCCGCCACGAGATGCTCGAGCTGATCGTCGCGGACGGCAAGGCCCGCGGCATCATCGCCCGTGACATGGTCACCGGCGAGGTCCAGACCCACCTCGCCGACGTCGTCGTGCTCGCCTCCGGCGGCTACGGCAACGTGTTCTACCTGTCCACCAACGCGATGGGCTCCAACGTCACCGCCGCGTGGCGCGCGCACCGCAAGGGCGCCTACATGGCCAACCCCTGCTACACGCAGATCCACCCGACCTGCATCCCGGTCTCCGGCTCGCACCAGTCCAAGCTGACGCTGATGTCGGAGTCGCTGCGCAACGACGGCCGCATCTGGGTGCCGAAGAACCAGGCCGACTGCGACAAGGACCCGCGCGAGATCGCCGAGGAGGACCGCGACTACTACCTGGAGCGGATCTACCCCTCCTTCGGCAACCTGGTCCCCCGCGACATCGCGTCGCGGGCCGCGAAGAACGTCTGCGACGAGGGCCGCGGCGTCGGGCCCGAGGTCGACGGCGTACGACGTGGTGTCTACCTCGACTTCGCCGACGCGATCGACCGGCTCGGTCGCGACGCCGTCGCCAACAAGTACGGCAACCTCTTCGACATGTACGCCCGGATCACCGGCGAGGACCCCTACTCGGTCCCGATGCGGATCTACCCGGCCGTGCACTACGTCATGGGCGGCCTGTGGGTCGACTACGACCTCCAGTCCACGATCCCCGGTCTGTTCGTCACCGGCGAGGCCAACTTCTCCGACCACGGCGCCAACCGCCTCGGCGCCTCGGCGCTGATGCAGGGCCTGGCCGACGGCTACTTCGTCCTGCCCCACACGATCCGCGACTACCTCGCCGACGGCCCGTTCGAGCCGATCGGCGAGGACCACCCGGCCGTCGTCGAGGCCCGTACGTCGGTCACGGACCGGATCCAGCACTTCCTGTCGGTCAACGGCACCCGCAGCGTCGACTCGTACCACCGCGAGCTCGGCAACATCATGTGGGAGTACTGCGGCATGGAGCGCACGGAGACGGGCCTGAAGAAGGCGATCGACCTGATCCGTGGCCTGCGCGACGACTTCTACCGCAACGTCAAGGTGCTCGGCACCAGCGAGTCGCTCAACCAGTCGCTCGAGAAGGCCGGCCGCGTGGCCGACTTCTTCGAGCTCGGCGAGCTGATGTGCATCGACGCGCTCAACCGGCGCGAGTCCTGCGGCGGCCACTTCCGTGGCGAGTCGCAGACCGAGGACGGCGAGGCGCTGCGCCACGACGACGAGTTCGCCTACGTCGCCGCCTGGGAGTGGGCCGGCCTCGACGAGCGGCCCGTCCTGCACAAGGAAGACCTGGTCTACACGGCCATCGAGATGAAGCAGCGGAGCTACAAGTGAACCTGACCCTGAAGATCTGGCGGCAGCCCGACGCCGTCAGCGCCGGCGCGATGCACACCTACGAGTTGGCCGACGTCTCCCCCGACATGTCGTTCCTCGAGATGCTCGACGTGCTCAACGAGCAGCTCAACGACCAGGGCGAGGACCCGATCGCGTTCGACTCCGACTGCCGCGAGGGCATCTGCGGCATGTGCGGGCTGATGATCAACGGCGACGCGCACGGCCCGGAGGTCACCACGACCTGCCAGCTGCACATGCGCTCGTTCAGCGACGGCGAGACCATCACGATCGAGCCGTGGCGCTCCGACGCCTTCCCGGTCGTCAAGGACCTCGTCGTCGACCGCGGCGCCTTCGACCGCATCATCCAGGCCGGCGGCTACGTCTCGGTCAACACCGGCTCCGCCCCCGAGGCTCACTCGGTCCCCGTCCCGAAGGACGACGCCGACCGCGCCTTCAACGTCGCGACCTGCATCGGCTGCGGCGCCTGCGTCGCCGCCTGCCCCAACGGCTCCGCGTCGCTCTTCATGGGCGCGAAGGTCACCCACCTCGGCCTGCTCCCCCAGGGCCAGCCCGAGCGTGACGAGCGCGTGGTCAACATGGTCGCCCAGCACGACCACGAGGGCTTCGGCGGCTGCACCAACATCGGTGCCTGCACCGCCGCCTGCCCCAAGGAGATCCCGCTCGACGTGATCTCGCAGCTCAACAAGGACCTCCGCACCGCGATCAAGCACGGTCACTGAGCCGCACCCGCTCCACACGCAACCCCGCGAGCGGTGCGTGAGGGGGATTCACGAGTCTCGGAATCCTCTTCGTGCACCGCTCGTCGGCATTTGTTGCGTGACACGCCGACCGGCGGTGTGTGGGGGGCGTTCCGGGGTCATCGAATCCTCCTGCCGCACCGCTCGCCACCTCACGCCGTTCGGGCACGACGTACGAGCTCGCGAAGCGCCATGAACAGCGTGGGCCAGGCGCCGTCGAAGCTCGGCGGCGGTCCCTCGTACCCGCGGTCAACGAGCGCCCGGTGCACGAGGCGGACGGTCGCCTTGGGCGAACGCAGCCGCTCCTTCGTGACCTGCTCGTAGGGGACGCCGCTGCGACGGTAGGCGGCGTACCGGTCGATGTCGGCGTTGTACTGCGCCCGGTCGTCCTGATGGTGCTCGCCCTCGTACTCGACGGCGAGCCCGTGGCCGGCGAACCACAGGTCAGGCGTGACTGCGGCGCCGTCTGAGAGCTCAATCACCTGATTGACCGCAGGCACCGGCAGCTCGGCGAACAGGACGTACGCGAACAGCTCGGACTCGGGAAGGGACCGGCAGTCCCCCTCGAGGAACGGCAGGACGTACGACGCCTCAGCCGCACCCCGGCGCCACGGCTCCTCAGCCAGCATGCGCTCGAGGAGCCGTCGGTCCATGGCCGTCTTGTTCAGCAGCACCGACCCCGCCTTGATCGCATCGATCAAGCGCGCCTCGGCGCAGAACGCGATGAAGGCGGCCTCGGCGCTGACGCCGTCCTCATCGTGCGGCGGCATCTTCACCGTTCGGTGCAGGAAGACACCGTCGAGCGTCAGGTGCAGGTCGCCCGCGACGACGAAGTGGAGCGGGGAGGGCGGGCCCACCTTCAACCCGAGCTGACGCAGCCGGGTCGCGCCCGTCGTACGAGCCGACGGCGGCAGCGCCAGCCGGGCCGCCTCGACATGGTCCGACCAGGTCATGGGGTGGTCGCGGTGGACGTACACGCCTTGGTGGAGCCGTCGAAACTGCACGCCCTCGAGAACGTCACGAGTCACTCCCATCTCGAGAGCCTGGTCGCGCGGGATCGGACCGGTGCACAGGTGCTGCGGCACACGCTTCATGGCGCCAAGTGAGCCCGCAGACGTCGTGAGGCTCGACCGATCTCCGCAAGCCCTGTGGACGATCAGGCCGACTGACCCGTTGTGGACGATGAGCGGCCCGCGAGCGCCACCCCGCGCCGCCCGCGGTGGGCGGTGTGTCATGAGGATTGCGCCACCTTCGAGTGCCCCTCAGGCACCGCTCACAAGCGAACACCCCCGTGACGCACGGTCGGCGGTGCTACAGGGGGGGGGTTCTCGCGCGCCACAATCCCCCTCACTCACCGCTCGGGGGCCGCGGGGAGAACGGCGGGGACGGGGCGGGCGGGCGCGGAGGTCAGCGGCGGCGGCGGAGGAGGGCGACGAGCCCGAGCATCGAGACGGCGCCGGCGGCGAAGGCGGCTTGAGGCGCCGCGGCCGGGGCGGCAGGGCGTACGGCGGGCGCTGCCGCGGCGAGGTCGATCCGGGGACCCTCGGGCATCTGGTCGGCGACCCGGTGGGCGTCGCGGAGCGCGCGGGCCTCGCGCGAGGTGTGCGCCCACGCGGCGGCGAGGACGACGACGCGGGAGAAGTAGTTGATCCAGACCAGCAGGATCAGCGCGATCCCGAAGGCCTGGAAGGCCTCGGAGTTGGCCGTCGCCCGGAGCAGGTAGGTGGACAGCTGCTTGAGGACCTCGAAGAGGATCGCCCCGACCAGGGCGCCGGACCACAGCGACCGGCTGGGGGTGTCGGGCCGGGCGAGCAGGCGGAAGAAGGCGAAGAAGAGCAGCGTGTTGGCCGCCAGGCCCAGCACCAGCGCCAGCACCCAGAAGAAGTCCTCCGCGACGACGCCGAGGCCGAGCGCGTCCATGATCGGCGTGAGCAGCCTGGTCGCGACGCCGGACACCGCCACGCTCGTGACGAGGATCGAGCCGAGCGCCAGGAGCGCCAGCACGTCGCGCACCTTGCCGACGACGAAGTTGGGCTTCTCGCGCTCCGGCTCCTCGAAGATCGCCATCAGGGCGGTGCGCATGCCGGACAGCCACCCCAGGCCGGAGTAGAGGGTGAGCAGGATGCCGATGCTGAAGATCCCCGGGGCCGCGGCCTGCAGGGTGTCGAGCGGCACCCCGCTGTCGCCGCCGACCAGGCCGGGGAGGACGGAGTTGGCGGCGTCGACGAGCGTGTCCTGCGCGTCCTCGTAGACCTTGGTCACCTGGCCGAAGATGGCGAACGCGAGCGCGAGGATCGGGAAGAACGAGAGGAACGCGAAGTAGGTCACCGCGGCGGCGAGGGCGCTGCCGTTGACCTGCCCGTAGTGCTCGACGGCGCGCACGAGGTGGTCGACCAGTGGGCGGTGCCCCCGCAGGTCGGCGACACGCTGCTTGACGGAGTCGAGGACGGGCACGGCTACCCCAGCTCGTAGTGGTCGGTGACCTGCCAGCCGGCGTCGGCGTCGTGGACGTAGAGGCTGAACGCGTCGACGCCGAAGCGGCACTCGAAGTCGGCGAGCTCCGCGAAGGCCCGGTCCAGCGCCTGGTCGTCGAGGTGGTGGGCGATGGTGACGTGCGGGTGGTACGGGAAGCGCAGGTCGACCTCGAGCGGTCCCTGACGTACGGCGCCGGCGAGCACCTCGCAGCCCGAGATCCCCTCGGCCAGGGTGACGAACACGACCGGCGAGACCGGACGGAACGTGCCGGTGCCCCGCAGGTGGATGTCGAACGGCGAGACGGTGGCCGCGGCCTTGGTGAGGTGCGAGGTCACGGCCCCGAGCTCGGGGTCGGGCACCTCGGTCGGCGGGACCAGCGTGATGTGCGTGGGGATCTGCGTCGCCGTCGTGTCGCCGACGCTGGTCCGGTAGTCCTGGAGCTCGGTCGCCCAGGGCTCGGGGATCGCGATCGCTACTCCGATGGTGGGCACCTCCGAACCCTACAGAACCCGATCGCGGCGCCGATCGGCCCCGTGAAAGGATCGGCCGCGTGAGTGACACCTTCCGCGCCGCACAGGCTCGCAGCGACGCCATCGAGGAGCAGATGGCGAAGGACCCCGCCTCGCTGCGCATGCTGACCGGGGACCGTCCCACCGGGGCGTTGCACATCGGCCACTACTTCGGCTCGATCCGCAACCGCCTCCGTCTCCAGGACAGCGGCGCCGAGATCTGGCAGCTGATCGCGGACTACCAGGTCATCACCGACCGCGAGGTCGCCGGCGACATCGCCGGCAACGTGCGCAACCTGCTCGTCGACAACATCGCCGCCGGCCTCGACCCCGAGAAGGCGACGATCTTCACGCACTCGTCGGTGCCGGCGCTCAACCAGCTGATGCTGCCCTTCCTCAGCCTGGTCAGCGTCGCCGAGCTGCAGCGCAACCCCACCGTCAAGGACGAGGCCAAGTCGGCCGGCATCACCTCGATCGGCGGGCTGCTGCTCACCTATCCGGTGCACCAGGCGGCGGACATCCTGTTCTGCAAGGCCAACGTGGTGCCGGTCGGCCGCGACCAGCTCCCCCACCTCGAGCAGACCCGCGTGGTCGCGCGCCGCTTCAACGACCGCTACGCCCCGGTGTTCCCCGAGCCCGGCGCGCTCCTGTCGGAGGCACCGCTGATCCTCGGGACCGACGGCACCAAGATGAGCAAGTCGAAGGGCAACGTCGTCGAGCTGCGGATGAGCGCCGACGAGACCGCCAAGAAGCTCAAAGGCGCCAAGACCGACAGCGACCGGGTCATCACCTACGACCCCGACGGCCGTCCCGAGGTGGCCAACCTGCTGACGCTCATCGGCCTGTGCGAGGGCGTCGACCCGGCAGCGGTCGCCGAGGAGATCGGCGACGGCGGCGGCGGGGCGCTCAAGGGCCGCCTGACCGACGCCATCAACACCGAGCTCGCCCCGCTGCGGGCCCGCCGGGCCGAGCTCGAGGCGGACCCGGGCTACTTGGACGAGGTGCTCAAGCGCGGCAACGCCCGCGCCAACGAGGTCGCCGAGGCGACGCTCGACGAGGTGCGCCGGGCGATGGGCATGGTCTACGGCTGGGCGTGACCGGCGTCACACTGTCGCGTGACGTGACTCACCAGTAGGTTCCCCTCATCGGCCGGTCCGGGTCCGGCCCTCGGGAGGGAACCGCCATGCACACCGCACCCCTGCGTCGCGTGACAGCGACGCTCACGGCCCTGCTCACCACCACGGTCGCGGCCGCCGCCGCGACCCTCGCCCTGGCCACGACGCCGGCGCGCGCTGCGGTCGACGAGCCGCCACGGCCGGCGTTCTACGAGGCACCGGCCGTCCTGCCCAGCGGCAACGGCGTCGTGATCCGCAGCGAGCCGATGACCTTCCTGCTCGACCCGCTCGACGCGACCAGCCTGGTTCGCAACGCCCAGAGGGTCCTCTACACGACCACCAACCGTCGCGGCACGGCCATCGCCGCGTCCGGCACCGTCCTTGTGCCCCGCTCGCCGTGGATCGGCACCGGCTCGCGCCCGGTCATCGGCTACGCCCCCGGCACCCAGGGCATGGCCGACCGCTGCGCGCCGTCGCGCCAGTTCTCCGAGGGCATCGAGTACGAGGGCGTCGGCATCGAGGGCCTGCTGCTGCGCGGCTACGCCGTCGCGATGCCCGACTACGAGGGACTCGGCACGGCCGGCATCCACACCTACATGGACCGCGTCTCGCAGGGCCGCGCCACGCTCGACGTCGTACGCGCCGCGCAGCGGTTGTCGGGCACCGGGCTCACCACCACCAGCCCGGTCGGCCTCATGGGCTACTCCCAAGGTGGCGGCGCAGCCGCGTCGGCCGTCGAGCTGGCTCCGACCTACGCCCCCGACCTCAGGGTCCGCGGCGCGGTGGTCGGCGCGGTGCCGGCCGACCTGGCCAAGGTGGCCACGAACCTCGACGGCGGGCTCTTCTCGGCGTTCGCGTTCTTCGCGCTGCGCGGGCTGGCTGCCAGCCACGACGTCGACCTGACGCCGTACCTCAACGCCGCCGGCCGCGCGGCGATGGACGGCGTCGAGCAGGACTGCGTCTTCGACCTGCTCGACAACGCGTTCGTCCGGTCCTCCACCCTGAGCGCCGACGGGCGGCCGATGTCGGAGCTGATGACGCGCGAGCCGTTCGCCGCGATCATCGCCTCGCAGCGCATCGGCACGATCCGGCCCCGGGTGCCGGTGCTGGTGACCCACTCCGCGCTCGACGACACCATCCCGTACGGCGTCGGGCGGGCGATGGCGCGGTCCTGGTGCGCGGCGGGCGCCAACGTCCGCTTCTCGACCAACGTCGCGCCGCTCCACGTCGGCGGCATGGCACCGCACCTGGCCGAGGCGCTGCCGTTCTTCGAGGCGCGCTTCGCCGGGCTGCCGCAGGTCGGCAACTGCTGGGCGCTTTAGGTCGAGCGCTCCAGGCCCGCGTGCTGCTGGCCACCGGCCCCGCCCGAGCGGGGCCGCGCGCCCGGGCGGCTCAGACGGCCCAGCCGACGTTCTCGGCGACCAGGTCGGCCGCGGGGTAGATCCCCCGCAGCTCCTCGCGTCGCCGGAGCAGGTCGACCACCGCCCCCATGTTGCGGTCGGCCAGCTGGCGACGGCGCTCCACCGCGCGTGCGATCTTGTCCTCGTCCATGACGTCCCCCTCCGGAAGATGTGGGGCGGACCGCCCGCCCCTCGTGGATTGGATCGTTACAAGTCCGCGCTACACAAGAGTTCCGCCCGTGTTAACAGCACGCAACATCAACGGAAAAAGCGTGCACGTTCCGGGCGCGAGGCAGGGCAGGTCAGGCGCGTACGGCGTCGCGCCCACGCACGTGGAGGGCCGCCGACAGCAGCAGGATGGCCACCCCGGCGATGGAGAGGCCGAGCCCGACGAGGGCGGGGGCACGGAGCCCCCAGCCAGCCGCGATGACCAGGCCGCCCAGCCAGGCGCCGAGCGCGTTGGCGATGTTGAGCGAGGCGTGGTTCATCGCGGCGCCGAGGGTCTGGGCGTCGCCGGCCACGTCCATCAGCCGCAGCTGGAGGTTGACGACCAGCACCGAGCCGAGGGTGGTGATGAGGAAGACGACCGGCAGGGCGGCCCAGCCGTGCGGCGCGGCGAGCCAGAAGGCGAGCATCGTGAAGGCCATGCCGACCCCGCCGATGATGAGCGAGCGGAAGATCGACCAGTCCGCCATGATCCCCGCCAGCCACGTGCCGGCCACCATGCCGAGGCCGAAGGAGAGCAGGAAGACCGCGACCGAGCGCTCGCCCAGGCCGGCGACGTCGGTGACGACGGGGGCGATGTAGGAGTAGACGGCGAACATGCCGCCGAAGCCGACGGCGCCCGCCAGCAGGGTCAACCACACCTGCGGGACCGTGAAGGCGGAGAGCTCGCGCCGTCCGCTCGCGCCGGCGTCGCCGGGCACCGACGGCACGAACCACACCACGAGGGCGAGGGTCACCACGGCCAGGCCGCCTGCGGCCCAGAAAGCCGCGCGCCAGCCGAGCTCCTGTCCGAGCACGGTCGCTGCCGGTACGCCGATCACGTTGGCCACCGACAGGCCGAGCATCACCAGCGACACCGCACGGCCCTTGCGGGACGGGCGGGCGAGGCTCGCCGCCACCAGCGAGGCGACACCGAAGTAGGCGCCGTGGGGAAGGCCGGCGGCGAAGCGGGCGACCATCAGCTGCTCGTAGGACGTCGCGAGGGCGCTCAGGCCGTTGCCGACGGCGAAGGCCGCCATCAGGGCCACCAGGAGCGCGCGTCGCGGCAGGCGCGCGCCGAGGAACGCCAGCACCGGAGCGCCCACGACCACCCCGACGGCGTAGGCCGAGATGACGTGCCCGCCGGTCGGGATCGAGACGTCGACGCCCGCGGCGATCTGGGGCAGCAGCCCCATCGTGACGAACTCGGTGGTGCCGATGGCGAAGCCGCCCATCGCGAGCGCGAGGACCGCGAGGCCGAAGTGGCGGGCGGTCACGGACGGGACGTCGAGGTCGTCCGACGAGGGGTCGGCGGGCAGGGCGGAGGTCTCGGCAGTCGTCGTCATCACCTGGCGCAAGACCGGGCGGAGCGGGTTTTGTTCCCCCGCGTCGGCGCGTCCGGCCCTTTGGTGGCCGGGATCACTCGGCGGCCACCGGCACGCGGCCGGCCCAGACCGCCCCGAGGGGCGCCCGGACCGAGGAGAGCAGGGGCGCGCGTGGCGGGCCCCTGCTCCCCCGTGGTCATCGTGGGTCGTGC
>NZ_JANARS010000014.1 GCF_024199985.1 Nocardioides pinisoli | reverse complement strand
GTGGGACATGAAGGCCTCCGTTGGTGAGACGTGGTTGCGTGGTAGCTCCACACCTCACCCGGAGGTCTTCGTCATCGTCCACCCGACCCGCCGTGCTCAACGTCCGTGGTCAGAACACCTAGGCCGTCGGGAACCCGCCCGCCCTGAGCAGCGCGCCGGGCAGGCGCTTGCCGAGCCGTTCCTCCAGCCAGGCCGTGGTCGACACGGTGGTCGCGAGGTCCAGACCGGTGTCCACGCCCATCCGGTCGAAGAGGTAGACGAGGTCCTCCGTGGCCACGTTGCCCGTGGCGTTGGGGGCGAACGGGCAGCCGCCCGCTCCGCCGATGCTGGCGTCGAGGGTGCGGACGCCAGCGGCGTGGGCCGCCACGGCGTTGGCGACGCCGGTGTGCCGGGTGTCGTGCAGGTGCAGGCGGAGGGGCATGTCGGCACCGGCGACCCGAGCGGCGAGGGCCAGCCTGGCCGACACCGCGGTCGGCACCGCCACCCCGATGGTGTCGGCGAGGGCGAGCTCGTCGGGCCCGGCGTCGACGACGCGGCCGAGCACCTCGCGCAGCCGCTCCTCGGGGACCTCGCCCTCGAAGGGGCAGCCGAAGGCCGCGCCGACCGTGACCGTCGTGAGTGCCCCCGCCTCGCGCGCCCTGCGGACGAGCGAGGCCGCCAGCCGGCAGGCCTCCTCGGTGGTGACGCCCTGGTTGCGCAGGCAGAAGGTGTCGGTCGCGACGACGACGACGTCGACCTCGTCCACGCCCGCGGCCAGGGCGCGGTCGAGGCCCCGGTCGTTCATGACGAGGCCGGCATAGCTGACCCCGTCCGGCCGGGGGAGGGCGGCCATCACCTCGTCGGCGTCGGCCATCTGCGGGACGCGGGCGGGGTTGACGAAGCTGGTCACCTCGATGCGCCGGGCACCGGCTCGCACCGCGCGCTCCACGAGCTCGACCTTGTCGGCGGTGGAGAGGACGGCGCTCTCGTTCTGCAGCCCGTCGCGGGGGGCCATCTCGACGATGCTCACCGCCTCCTGCGGGGTCATCGGGCCCCACCCGGGGCGACGGAGCCGAGGTAGTCGAGCGCCGTCGCCTCGTCCACCACCTCGGCGTACTTGGCCGCCAGGTCGCTGAGGTTGGCCTCGTGGGGTCCCGGCGCCCGGTCGCCGACCGCGTCCGCGACCACGAGCGGGACGAACCCGTGCTGGATCGCGTCGACCGCGGTGGCGCGGATGCACCCACTGGTGCTCACCCCGACAACGACCACCGTGTCGATGCCCCGGGCGTGCAGGGTGGAGGCGAGGGAGGTGCCGAAGAAGGCGCTGGCGTACTGCTTGACGACGACGAGCTCGTCGTCGACCGGTGCGACCGGAGCCATGAGCTCGCCCATCGGCCCGTCACCGACCAGCGCCTGCAGCGCCGGGACCTTGCGGAAGAACACCCCGCCGTCGGCACCGTCGGCGCTGTAGCGCACCCGGGTGTGCACCACCGGTACGCCGTGCTGCCGCGCCGTCGCGAGCACCCGCGCGGCGGACTGCAGGCAGTCGTCGTCGGGCAGGCACAACGCGCTGGCGGGGTCGAAGTAGGCGCGCATCATGTCGACGGCGAGCACGGCCGGGGACGGGCCCGGCCGGAGCGAGCCCCCGAAGGGCTCGTCCGGGCGGGGCGAGGTGGTCTCGTCAGGCACGTCGGGTCACCGGGGGACCGGGGGTCGCGGGGCGGGCAGGCCGGTCTCCTCGAGGGAGCGCTCGAGGATCGTCGCCAGCGGCGGGCCCATGTCGAACGTCGGCAGCGGGTGCGGGCGGTCGGCGCCCAGGGTGCTGCGCAGGGCCTCGGTCGCATCACTGTCGACGGCACCCGCCTCGTCGCACACGACGCCGTATCGGCGTGCGCCGTCGGCGGTCACGAGCCCCCGCCTGACCTCGAGCCCGACCAGGTCGGGGTCCCGCGCGAGCGGGTCGCCCCACCCGCCACCGCCCCAGGTGACGAAGTGCAGCAGGTCGCCGCGGGCCACGGGGACGTCGTGCACCTTGCTGCCCAGGACCTCGGTCGTGCCGTCGGCACGCTCGAGCCACTTGCGTCCGCGGGCGCCGGGCTCGCCGCCGTTGACGCCCCAGGGGTAGGTCAGCCACCGGTCGTCGTGGATCGCGATCGTGCCCGCCTCCAGGAAGCGGTAGGCGACGTCGACACCGTTGCCACCGCGGTGCAGGCCCGCACCTCCGGTGTCGGCCACGGTCTCCCAGCGCTCGATGCGCAGCGGGTAGTAGGACTCGAGGTACTCGCAGGGGATGTTGACGAACGAGGGCCACAGGGAGTGCCCGTCGGGGCCGTCGCCGATCGGCCGGCCGGGGATGCCGCCGAAGCCGATGGAGTAGAGCTGGAACCACTCGCCCTTGCGGTCGCCCTCGCCGTACGTCCCGGAGTACATGAAGTGCGGGGAGGAGGAGAAGCCGGCCGCGTTGAGCAGGTCGGGGTTGGTCTGGCCGAGGAGGCCACCGAAGAGGTCGAACACGCGACCGATGCCGTGGTTGCGCGCGTTGAGCGCAGCGGGGTACTGCGGCTTCCAGAACGAGTCGTCGGGGATCTCGACGTCGACCAGCGGGTAGAAGCCGTCGTTCCACAGGATCTGCGGGTCCGCCACGGTGATCATGTAGATCCCGAAGAACATCCGGACGAGGTTCTCGTTGATGTAGTAGTTGATGGGGCCCTGCGCCTGCGGGCTGCTGCCGGTGAAGTCGAGCAGCACCTTGTCACCGGTGCGGGTCAGGCTCAGCTTGAGCTCGTAGGGGCCGTAGCCGAGGCCGTCGTCGCAGATGTAGTCGGTGAACGACAGCGTCCTGCCCTCCTCGAACACCATCGCCAGCAGCGTCTTCATGGCCCGGTAGTTGCGGTCGAGGAGCGCCTCGAGCGCCGAGTTGTAGGTGTCCACGCCGAAGCGGGCGCACAGCTCCTGCACCCGGCGGGCGGCCGTCCGGCAGGCCGCCACGATCCCGTTGAGGTCGGCGCGGTTCCAGTCGGGCTTGCGGACCTGGTTGAGGATGATCCGCAGCGCGTCGTCGTCGAGGACGCCCTTCTTGTAGAGCCGGAAGGGCGGGATGACAACACCCTCCTCGTAGATCGTGCGCGCGTCCGTCGGCATCGAGGCGGGCGTCTTGCCGCCGACGTCCGACATGTGCCCGAACATCGACGACCAGCCGACGATGCGGCCGTCGAAGAAGATCGGCATCACGACCAGCCAGTCGTTGGCGTGGCTGATGGCGGCGCCGCAGGAGTAGGGGTCCGACGTCAGGAGGACGTCGCCCTCCTCGATCGTGCCGTCGAAGTTGTCGAGGAAGTCGGGGATGGACAGGCCGAACTGACCGACCATCATCTTCCCGTCGCGGTTGGCGATGAGCGGGAACTCGTCGTGCTGCTCGCGGATGCCGGGGGAGAGGGCCGTGCGGAAGAGCACCTCGTCCATCTCGTAGCGCGCGTTGCGCAGGGCGTTCTCGACGAGGTCGAGGGTGACCAGGTCGACCTCGACCTGCTGCATGGGGGAGGTGTTGGTCTCGATCAGCTGTGCCATGGCTCAGCCCTCCTGGCTCTGGTCGACGGGTCGGATGAGGAGGCTGCCGCTCGGATGGACAGTGGCGGCGTGGTCGCGGAGCACGAGCGTGGTGGAGTCCATCTCGGTGATGACGGCTGGCCCGACGACCACGTTGCCGGCCTTCAGGAGCGACCGGTCGTAGACGTCGGCGTCGACCATCGAGCCGTCGGACCAGACCTGGTGCTGCTGCACGCGGGCCTCGGCCGGGTCGGTACCTCCCTGCTCGAGCTCCACCGCACCCACCTCGGGACGCGGGGCGTCGGCGGTGGCCCGGAGCGTCACGAGCTCGTGCTCGGTGTCGAGGACGAAGGAGAACAGGCGGTCGTGCTCGGTGTCGAACGCCTTGGCGAGGGCCGCCAGGCCACCGCCCGCGCCGTCGAAGGCGTCGATGTCGATCGTCACCGGGATCTCGAAGCCCTGGCCGTGGTAGCGCAGGTCGGCCGCGAAGGTCACGCGCAGGTCGTCCTCGGGCACGCCCTCGGCGATGAGCGTGCCGCGCGCCGACGCCGACAGGTCGTCCAGGATGGCGCGCAGACCGTCGTCGCTCAGCTCGGAGAAACGCCGCACCAGGGTGCGCACCGCCTCGTCACGCAGGCTGGTCGTCGCGTCGCCGTAGGCGCACAGCACGCCCGGAGAGGGCGGGATGATCACGGGCCACGAACCGGTCAGCCTGCCCAGCGCGTTGGCGTGCAGGGGGCCGGCGCCGCCGAAGGCGACGAGGGCGAAGTCGCGCGGGTCGAAGCCCTGCTGCACCGAGACCAGTCGCAGCGCGCCGAACATGTTCTCGTTGACGATGTCGATGATGCCCGCCGCGGCGGCCTCGACCGAGTCGAGCCCGGTGGCGTCGGCGATGGTCTGCACCGCGGTCCGGGCCGCATCGGGGTCGAGGGCGACCTCGCCGCCGGCGAGGGCGCTCGGCAGGTGGCCCAGCACCACGTTGGCGTCGGTCACCGTCGGCTCGGTGCCACCGGCCGCGTACGCCGCCGGGCCGGGGGCAGCGCCCGCCGACTGCGGGCCCACGCGCAGCGCCTGCGTGAGCGGTGGCACGTGCGCGATCGAGCCGCCGCCGGCGCCCACCGTGCGGACGTCCACCGACGTCGCCCGCACCTTGAGGTCACCGACGGTGGTCTCCCGCCCGATGCGGGGGGTGAGGTCCTCGACCAGCGCGACGTCGGTCGAGGTGCCGCCCATGTCGAAGGTCAGGAAGTTGCGGTAGCCGGTCTGCGCCGCCACCCAGGCGGCGCCCGTCACGCCGCCGGCCGGGCCCGAGAGCAGCAGGTTGACCGGGTTGTCGGAGGCGACCGCCGCGGACACCAGACCACCGTCGCTGCGCAGGATCGACAGCGAGCCGCTGACCCCGGAGTCGCGCAGCTGACCCTCGAGGTTGGCGACGTAGCGCCTGACCTGCGGCTGCACCGCGGCGTTGGCCACCGTGGTGATGGTGCGCTCGTACTCGCGCAGCTCGGGCAGCACCGACGACGACAGCGACACCGCGATCCCGGGCAGCTCCTCGGCGGCGATCTCGGCGACGCGCTGCTCGTGGGCGGCGTTGGCGTAGGAGTTGATCAGGCTGATGCTCAGCGCCTCGATGCCCTGCCCGGCCAGCGCGCGCAGCTGCGTGCGTACGTCGTCCTCGTCGAGCGCGGTGACGACCTCGCCGTCGCTCCCGATCCGGCCGCGCACCTCCACGGTGTCCTCGAGCGCGGCGAGGGGCTCGGGCTTGGGCCAGATGATCCAGCCAGCGAGGCCGCCGGGGACGAACGAGCGGGCGATCTGGAGCACCTGGCGGAAGCCGTGGGTCGTCACCAGCCCGACCCGGGCGCCCTTGCCCTCCAGGATCGCGTTGGTCGCGACGGTCGTGCCGTGGAAGACGTCCCCGACCGCGCTCCGGTCGATGCCGGCGGCGGCGCAGGCCTGGTCGATGCCGCGCAGGACGCCGACGGACTGGTCCTCGGGCGTGGACGAGGTCTTGGCGCGGAAGGTCGCGCCGGACTCCTCGTCGATCAGCAGGATGTCGGTGAACGTGCCGCCCACGTCGACTCCGAGCCGGTAGGTCATGGGTGCTCTCCTTGGGACGGGTGGGTGGAACGGTGGGAGGGATGCATCAGATGACGCCGTCTGCGCGCAGGGACGACAGCTGCTCGTCGTCCAGGCCCAGCAGGCCGCGGTAGACCGCGTCGTTGTGCTCGCCCAGTCGCGGTCCGACGTGCCGGACCGATCCGGGGCTCTCCGAGAGCTTGGGGGCGACGTTGTGCATCGCGAACTCACCCAGGTCCGGGTGGGCCAGGCGGACGATGGCCTCGCGGGCGGCGAAGTGCTCGTCGGCGAGCATGTCCTTCGCGCGGAAGATGCGGCCCGCCGGGACGCCGCCGGCGTGCAGGCGCTCGAGCAGGTCGTCGGCCGCCACGGTGGTGCTCCACTCGGCGATCAGCCCGTCGAGCTCCTCCATGTAGGTCCCGCGGGCGCCGTGGGTGGCGTAGCGCTCGTCGGACGCCAGCTCCGGGCGGCCCATCACCTCGGCCAGCCGGCGGAACACGGTGTCCTGGTTGGCCGCGATGAGGACCATCTCGCCGTCGGCGGTGGGGTAGACGTTGCTGGGGGAGACGTTGGGCAGCGTCGTGCCGGTCCGCTCACGCTGGTAGCCGGCCACCTGCCACTCGGGCACGAGCGACTCCATCAGCGCCAGGACCGCTTCGTAGATGGCGGAGTCGACCACCTGGCCGCGACCGGTGCGACCCCGCTGGTGCAGGGCCACGAGCGTGCCCAGGCAGGCGAAAGTCGCAGCCAGGGAGTCGCCCAGGGAGACCCCGGCGCGGGCCGGCGGCCGGTCGGGGTCGCCGGTGACGTAGCGGATCCCGCCCATCGCCTCGCCGATCGAGCCGTAGCCCGCGCGGGCGGCGTAGGGGCCGGTCTGCCCGAAGCCGGTGACCCGGGTGACGACCAGTCCCGGATTGGTCTCCCACAGCGTCTCGGGAGCCAGCCCCCAGCGCTCGAGCGTGCCGGGGCGGAAGTTCTCGATGAGCACGTCGGCCTCCGCGACGAGGCGGCGGACGAGGTCCTGGCCGCGCGGGGTGCGCAGGTCCGCGGTGACCGACTGCTTGTTGCGCGCGACCACGGGCCACCACAGCGACTGGCCGTAGGGCTTCTCCCGGCCCCACTGGCGCATCGGGTCCCCGTTGACGGGGTCCTCGACCTTGATGACCTCCGCCCCGAAGTCGCCGAGGAGCTGGCCGCAGAAGGGGCCGGCCAGGAGCTGGCCCAGCTCGACGACGCGCAGGTCGTCGAGGGGGAGCGGGGACGAGGACGACACGAGGGCCCTTTCGTATGCAAAGCAGTGACAACTGTGTGAGGCAGGTCATACCTAGATCAGGGACGCTAGCCCTGTGCCGTCGCCATCGTCAACGGGTGTCTCACAGATTGCATACAATTGGGTATGGAGTAGCGCTGCTAAGGTGCGCGACCATGACCCAGGACGCGGGCTCGGACACCGGCAAGGCGGCCGAGATCGCCTACGCGACCATCCGCCGGCAGATCCTCAGCGGCGAGCGCTCCGGCGGCGAGTGGCTGCGCGAGGGCGACGTCGCCGCAGCGATCGGTGTGAGCCGTACGCCGGTGCGCGAGGCCCTGCGTCGCCTCGCCGCCGAGGGGCTGGTCAGGCACGAGCCCAACCGCGGCGTGCAGGTCGAGGACTGGGGGGCGGGAGACCTCGACGAGATCTTCAGCCTCCGCTCGCAGCTCGAGCCGTGGGGGTGCGGCCTCGCCGCGGCCAGCGGCCTCGCCGACCTCGACGCGCTCGGTGGGCTCGCGCACCGGATGGACGAGGAGGCGCGACGCGACCCGCCCGACCTCGACGCGATCACCGAGCTCAACAACGAGTTCCACCGCCGGGTGCTCGAGGCGTCCGGCAACGGGCGCCTGGTCGGGCTGGTGTCGTCGGTGGTGGCGGTCCCGCTGGTGTGGCGCACGTTCTCGCACTACTCGCCGGAGGCGATGCGCCGGAGCCTCGCGCACCACCACGAGATCGTCCAGGCGCTCGCCGCGGGTGACGCCGAGTGGGCCGAGTCGGTCATGCGGTCCCACGTGCGCGCCGCGTGGGCGAGCCTGCGCGACGAGCACCGCGGGTCCCCGCCGGCCTGAGCCGTCGGTCGGCGGTCGCGGACGGACCTCAGCCGCGCATCGGGCCGCCGGAGCGCCCGTAGGACTCGGCCACGACCTCGGCCACGACCGAGAGGGCGATCTCGCCGGGGCCCTTGCCGCCGAGGTCGAGACCGGCCGGCACGTGGAGCCGCGCCGTGTCCACGCCCTCCTCCTCCAGCTCGGCCAGGAGTCCGGCCGCCCGGCCCCGGCTGGCCATCATCGCGACGTACGACGCCTCCGACGCGAGGGCTGCCCGCAGCGCCGCGGGAGCATCGGGGGCGTCGTGGTCGCACAGGACCACGGCGTCACCCGGCTGCACGTCGAGTCCCGGCCCGCCGTCGTCGGCCGGCTCGACCACCACGGTGCGCCCGGCGGTCGACGCGATGGCGGCGATCGACCGCGAGATCGGGTTGTCGCTGAGGACCAGGATCCTCCCGTGCCGGACGGCGTCGTCGGACCACGGCTGCTCACGCATGCTCATACGCAATCTCGCTTCGCTCCGTGCGCGCATGAGGCACATGTCGCGCTGCACTTGTCGACGGGCTCGCTGGCGCTCGCCCACGGCCAGCAGCCTAGGCTCGCCGAATGCCCGTCACCATCCCTGCGGGGCTCCTCGCCCAGCGGGGGCTCGGCGACGACTGGGGACGCTGGCTCGACCGGCTGCCGCGGCTCGCTGTCGGGCTGCTCGACGAGTGGGGCCTGCGCCAGACCGGCGAGAGCCTGCACGGCTACTGCTCGCTGGTGCTGCCGGTCGTCGACCCCGACGGCGTCGCGGGTGCGCTGAAGATCAGCTTCGACGGCGACGACGAGTCGCTCCACGAGGGCCTCGCCCTGCAGCACTGGGGCGGGAGGGGCGCCGTACGACTCCTGCGCGCCGACCCGCGCCGACGCGCGCTGCTCCTGGACTGGCTGCCGGGACCGGACCTCGGCGACGCCTGGGACGTCGAGGCGTGCGAGGTGGTCGGCGAGCTCTACGGCCGGCTCCACCTCCCCGCGATGCCGCAGCTGGCCAGCCTCTCGTCCTACGTCGAGCGGTGGCTGCGGCAGCTCGGCGAGCTGGGCCGCGACCTCCCGGTCCCGCGCCGCTACGTCGAGCAGGCCCTGTCGCTCGGCCCCGACCTGCTCGCCGACGACGCGGCGCCCGTCGTCGTGCACGGCGACCTCCACTACGCCAACGTGATGGCCGACGGCGCGGGGGAGTGGCTCGCCATCGATCCCAAGCCGATGGCCGGCGACCCGCACTACGAGCCGGCCCCGATGCTCTGGAACCGGATGGCGGAGCTGAGCGGGCCGGGAGCCGTCGGGTCGGTGCGCGACGGACTGCGCCGCCGCTTCCACGCGCTCGTCGACGCCGGCGGCCTCGACGAGGCGCGGGCCCGCGACTGGGTGGTGGTGCGGATGGTGCTCAACGCCGGCTGGGCGGTGCAGGACGCGCAGCGTGCCGGACGCCGCCTGCTGCCCGACGAGCAGGACTGGATCACCCGGTGCATCGCCATCACCAAGGCCGTCCAGGACTGACGAACGTCACGAAGTCATGACGTCTGGTGGGACATTCGCCGCGTTTGCTACCGCTGGGTAAACCCAGTGATCTAGGTTACAGCCAAGTCAGCAGCCAGCCCCGCTGTGTGGTGCCCCGCGCCGCGCTCCGACGAATGAGTAGGTAACAGATGCCGACCACCATCGACACGGCCTTCCTCGACACGATGCCGCCCAATGTCGCCGTCCAGTTCTTCGACCGCGTCGCCGCGACCCCCGACGCCGAGGCCTTCCGCTTCCCGCGTGGGGAGGCGTGGGAGTCCGTGACGTGGAAGCAGGCCGGCGACAAGGTCGAGGCGCTCGCCGCGGGCCTGATCGCGCTGGGCGTCGAGCCCGAGCAGCGCGTCGGCATCGCGTCCGGCACGCGCTACGAGTGGATCCTCGCGGACCTCGCGGTCATGTGTGCCGCCGGTGCCACCACCACGGTCTACCCGACCACCAACGCCGAGGACACCGTCTACATCCTCGGTGACTCCGAGAGCCGCGTCGTCTTCGCCGAGGACGACGAGCAGGTCGCCAAGCTCGCTGCCCACCGCTCCGAGCTGCCGCACGTGACGAAGGTGATCACCTTCGACGGCACGACCGACGGCGACTGGATCATCTCGCTGGAGGACCTCGCCGCGCTCGGCGCCGAGAAGCTCGCCGAGCAGCCCGACGTGGTGCGTACGACGTCGCAGGCGATCCGCCCCGACCAGCTGGCCACCCTCATCTACACCTCCGGCACCACCGGCCGTCCCAAGGGCGTGCGGTTGCGCCACTCCTCGTGGGTCTACGAGGGCGAGGCCATCCGCGCGCAGGGCATCCTCTCCGAGAGCGACCTGGAGTTCCGCTGGCTGCCGATGGCCCACTCGTTCGGCAAGGTGCTGATGTCGACGCAGATGGCCTGCGGCTTCGCCGCCGCCATCGACGGTCGCGTGGAGAAGATCGTCGACAACCTGGGCGTGGTCAAGCCGACCTTCATGGGCGCGGCCCCGCGCATCTTCGAGAAGGCCCACGACCGGATCGTCCTGATGCAGGCCGCCGAGGGCGGCGCCAAGGAGAAGATCTTCAAGAAGGCGTTCGACGTCGGTCTGGAGGTCGATCGCCGCAAGCGCGAGGGCAGGTCCGTGCCGATCGGGCTCAAGGTCCAGCACGGCCTGTTCGACAAGCTGGTCTTCTCCAAGATCCGCGACCGCTTCGGCGGGAACGTCCGCTTCTTCATCTCCGGCGCAGCGGCGCTCAACCGCGACGTCGCCGAGTGGTTCGGCGTCGCCGGCATCAAGATCCTGGAGGGCTACGGCCTCACCGAGACCTCGGCGGGTTCCTTCGTCAACCACCCCGACCGCAACAAGTTCGGCACCGTCGGCCCGGTCTTCCCGGGCAGCGAGGTCAAGCTCGGCGACAACGACGAGATCTTGATCAAGGGTCCCGGCGTGATGGACGGCTACCACAACCTCCCCGAGGAGACGGCCAAGACGCTGACCTCCGACGGCTGGCTGCGCACCGGTGACAAGGGCGCCTTGGACGAGGACGGCCACCTGGTCATCACCGGCCGCATCAAGGAGCTCTTCAAGACCTCCGGTGGCAAGTACATCGCCCCGCCGGCGATCGAGTCGAAGTTCAAGGCGATCTGCCCCTACGCCAGCCAGTTCATGGTCCTCGGCGACGAGCGCAACTACTGCGTCGCGCTGATCACCCTCGACGCCGACGCGATGGCGGCCTGGGGCGAGGAGAACGGCATGGCCGGGGCGTCGTACGCCGACATCGTCAGCTCCGACGGGGTGCAGAAGATGGTCGGCGACTACGTCGACGAGCTCAACAGCCACCTCAACCGGTGGGAGACCATCAAGAAGTGGCGGATCCTCGAGCAGGACCTCAGCGTCGAGTCGGGTGAGCTGACCCCGTCGATGAAGGTCAAGCGCAACGTGGTGCAGGAGAACAACCAGGCGCTCATCGACGAGATGTACGCCTAGGTCGCCCCTGGGTCACGCTGACGGACGGGTGCCGGTGGAAGGCCACCGGCACCCGTCCGCGCGTCCGGCACGTGGTTGGATACCCGCGTGCCCCCCGCTCAACCCGACGGCGACGTCGCGCCCGAGGACGGCCTGCTCCCCGACGAGGCCTGGGCCGAGTTCGGCAGCAAGCCGTTCGGCCTCTACGTGCACGTCCCGTTCTGCTCGGTGCGGTGCGGCTACTGCGACTTCAACACCTACACCGCGCAGGAGCTCGGCGACGAGGTCGGCGCAGGCCGCTCGACCTACGCCGAGGCGGCGATCCGCGAGATCCGCTTCGCGCGGCAGGTGCTCGGCCACCGTGACGTCCCGATCGAGACGATCTTCTTCGGTGGGGGCACCCCCACGCTGCTCAAGCCGGCAGACCTCGGTGCCATCGTGGCCAGCGCCGCGGCCGAGTTCGGCCTGGTGGACGACATCGAGATCACGACCGAGGCCAACCCCGACAGCGTCGCCGCCTGGGACCTCGAGGAGCTGCGGACCGCCGGCTTCAACCGGATCAGCTTCGGCATGCAGTCCGCCGTCGACCACGTCCTGCGCACGCTCGACCGCACGCACGACCCGATGCGCGTGCCGGCGGCGGTGGAGTGGGCCCGCCAGGCCGGCTTCGACGACGTCAGCCTCGACCTGATCTACGGGACGCCGGGGGAGTCACTGGCCGACTGGGAGACGTCGGTCGACGTCGCCCTCGACTGCCGCCCCGACCACGTCTCGGCCTACTCCCTCATCGTCGAGGAGGGCACCGCCATGGGGCGCCAGGTCAAGCGCGGCGAGCTGCCGATGCCCGACGAGGACGACCTGGCCGACAAGTACCAGCTGGTCGACGAGAAGCTCTCCGCGGCGGGGATGAGCTGGTACGAGGTGTCCAACTGGGCGACCTCGCCCGACCACTGGTGCCGGCACAACCTCCTCTACTGGACCGGCGGGCACTGGTGGGGCGTCGGCCCCGGCGCGCACTCGCACGTCGGCGGGGTGCGCTGGTGGAACGTCAAGCACCCGGCGGCCTACGCCGAGCGGCTGGCCCGCGGCGTCTCCCCGGCCCTGGCACGCGAGGTGCTGGGCTACCGCGACCAGCGTGTCGAGCGGATCCTGCTGGAGATCCGGCTCGTGGAGGGGCTGCCGGTCACCGCCCTCGAGGCCACCGGCCGCTCCCACGTCGCCCGCCTCGTGGCCGACGGCCTCGTCGAGCTGGCCGCCGAGCGACTCGTGCTCACCCAGCGCGGGCGCCTGCTCGCCGACGCGATCGTGCGGGACCTGGTCGACTGACCCGCCCGACCTCGCCGGCCCCTCGCTCCGCTCAGGGCTGGGTGGTGAAGTCGATGAGCTCCTCGACCCGGCCGAGGAGGGCGGGCTCGAGGTCGGCGAAGGACGTCACCCGGCCGAGGATGTGCTTCCAGGCGCGGGCGATGTCGGCCTGGTCGCGGTGCGGCCAGCCGAGCTGCTGGCAGGTGCCGGTCTTCCAGTCGATGCCCTTGGGCACCGACGGCCACCGCGTGATGCCGAGCCGGTCGGGCTTGACCGCCTGCCAGATGTCGATGAACGGGTGCCCCACCACCAGGACGTGCTTGCCGATGGGGGAGCGGGCGATGCCCTGGGCGATGCGCGCCTCCTTCGACCCCGGGACGAGGTGGTCGACGAGGACGCCGACGCGGCGCTGCGGGCCCGGCTTGAAGTCGCGCAGGTGCTCGGCGAGGTCGTCGACCCCGCCGAGGTACTCGACCACGACGCCCTCGATCCGCAGGTCGTCGCCCCACACCTTCTCGACGAGCTCGGCGTCGTGCCGGCCCTCGACGAAGATGCGGCTGGCGCGCGCCACGCGGGCGCGGGCGTTGGGCACCGCGACCGACCCGGACGCCGTACGCGTGGGGGCGGCAGGTGCACCTGACCGCACCGGACGGGTGAGGATCACCGGCTTGCCCTCGAGCAGGAAGCCCGGGCCGAGCGGGAACGTGCGCCGCTTGCCGCGGCGGTCCTCCAGCGTCAGGGTGTCGATGTCGCGGTCCACGGCGACCACCTCGCCGCACCAGTCGGTGGTGACCTCCTCGACGACCATCCCGAGCTCGGTCGGCACCTCCGTGGCGCGACCGTTCTTCGGGACACGCCAGTCGCCGGAGAGGACGTCGGTTCCGTAGCGATCCTTGGGCACCGGTCCACGCTAGGCGCCGCGAGCCGCGCAGGCGTGGTGGCACGCCGTGCGTCGCGGGTCACACCCTCCGGCTCGGCTGCAGGTCAGCCGCCGGAGATGCCGGCGCCCTCGGCGCCGTCACCGCTGTCCTCGTCCTGGGTGGCGTCCATCTCGAGCTCCTCGCGGCTCTTGGTCGCCTCGTCGTCCGGGTCGAGCGGCTCGGCGAGCGGGTTGTCCTCGCTGGGCACCAGGTCCTCGGGCAGCTGGTCGTCGGAGATGCCGCCCAGCGTGGCATCGTCGGGCGAGGCGGTGCCGCCGGAGTGGTCGGAGTCGGCGGGGCTGGTGCCGCTGCCCGCCTTCGGCGTGTCGGTCGACTCGGGGTTGTCGGTCTGGGACTCGCTGTTCTCGGTCATGCGTCAGTCCTACTGGCCCGATCCCGTCAGGACCAGCCCCCGGGGGGTGTGGCGGGTCGGGACGCTAGATCAGCGGGAGCCTCTTCTGGCCGCGCGGCAGGTGCTCGTAGCCCAGCCGGACGGCGCTCTCGAGCAGCTCGCGCTCCCACGGCCACTCGCCCGCGGCGAGGGCCTCGGACTCCGGCACCCCGCGCCAGGCGAGGTCGCGGATGGTCTCGGCGATGATGCCGAGGTCGTGGCGCTGCTCCTGCACGAACGCCTTGTCGACGACCTGTCCGTGGCCCGGGACGACGACCGTGGCGTCGGTCATCAGGCCGAGCACGAGGTCGAGCGTGGACGGCCACTCCAGCGGCCACGAGTCGTCACCGATGAACGGCGGGTCGGACTCCTCGACGAGGTCGCCGCCCAGCACCACGTCGGCGTCCGGCACCCGTACGACGAGGTCGCCGGCCGTGTGCCCGCGCCCGGGGTGGACGAGCTCGACCGCCCGGTCACCCAGGTCGAGCTGGACCGCCGACGAGAAGGTGCGGGTGGGCAGGCGCAGCGTGGTGGCGAGGATCTCCTCGCGCCGCGGGTGCTCGGCGTCCTGCTCGTAGCGCGCGAACGTGTGGCCGGCGGACACCTCCATGTGCTCGGCCGCCCACTCGGTCGCGTGGATGGGCAGGTCGCCGAACTGCTCGACCATGGTGGCGTTGCCGAAGTGGTGGTCCCAGTGCTCGTGGGTGTTGACCAGCCCGGTCAGCGGGCCCGCGCCCAGGCGTCGTACGTCGTCGGCGACGACCCTCGCCTCGGCGGCGGACCCGTGCGTGTCGACCATCAGGAGCCCGTCGGACCCGCCGACCAACGTGATGTTGACGTGCATCCACTCGTAGTGCGCGACCCACACGCGCGGGGCGACCTCGGTGAACCGGGGGGTGTCATCGGGCATGTCGGCGAGCCTACGGACTCCTAGTAGAGTTGGCACTCCGATTATCCGAGTGCCAGAAACCGACGTGCCGAGGAGGGCTGACGTGGTCGACGACCGCAAGCTCGACGTGCTGCGCGCGATCGTGGAGGACTACGTCGCGACCGAGGAGCCGGTCGGCTCCAAGGCGCTCGTCGAGCGGCACGGCCTCGGCGTCTCCCCGGCGACGGTCCGCAACGACATGGCGGCGCTGGAGGACGAGGGCTACATCCACCAGCCCCACACCAGCGCCGGTCGCGTCCCCACCGACAAGGGCTACCGGCTCTTCGTCGACAAGCTCGCCACGCTCAAGCCGATGAGCGCGGCGGAGCGCCGGGCGATCGCGACCCTCCTCGACGGTGCCGTCGACCTCGACGACGTCGTCCAGCGCTCGGTCCGGCTGCTCAGCCAGCTGACCCGGCAGGTCGCGATCGTGCAGTACCCGACGCTCTCGCGCTCGACGGTGCGTCACATCGAGCTGGTGCTGCTGACCCCCACCCGGGTGATGGTCATCCTGATCCTCAGCACCGGTCGGGTCGAGCAGCGCCTCGTCGAGCTCGACGCACCGTTGGTCGACACCGACCTCGCCGAGCTGCGCGTGGCGGTCAACCAGGCCAGCGCCGGCGTCCAGATCGCCGCGGCCGCCGCTGCCCTCGCCGACCTGCCCGACGGGGTGCGCCCCGAGCAGGTCGACTCGGCCCGCACGATCGTCAACGTGCTCAGCGAGGCGATGTCCGACCACCGCAGCGACGAGCGCGTCGCAGTGGGCGGCACCGCCAACCTCGCCCGCTACGGCGACTTCGAGACCGCCGTCCGGCCGTTGCTCGAGGCACTGGAGGAGCACGTCGTGCTGCTCAAGCTGCTCGGCGAGTCGGGCACCGACGCGCTGACGGTGCGCATCGGTCACGAGGGCCCCTACTCCGAGCTCGCGGCCACGAGCGTCGTGGCCACCGGCTACGGCCCGCAGGAGTTCCACCTCGGATCCCTCGGCGTCGTCGGCCCCACCCGCATGGACTACCCCGGATCCATGGCAGCCGTGCGCGCGGTCGCGCGCTACGTCTCCCGGATCCTCGATGAAGGAAACCAGTGACCCAGGACCCCTACGAGATCCTCGGCGTCTCGCGCGACGCGAGCGCCGACGACATCAAGAAGGCCTACCGCAAGCTCGCGCGGCAGCTCCACCCCGACGTCAACCCCGACCCGGACACGCAGGAGCGCTTCAAGGACGTCTCGCGCGCCTACGAGGTGCTGAGCGACCCCGGCAAGCGCGCGGCCTACGACCGTGGCGGCGACGCGTTCAGCCAGGGCTTCGGCGCCGGGCAGGGCTTCAGCTTCACCGACATCATGGACGCCTTCTTCGGCGGCGGTGCTCCCGGTGGCGGGGGCCAGACCCGCGGCCCGCGATCGCGCGCCCGACGGGGCCAGGACGCCCTCATCCGGCTCGACGTCGAGCTGGCCGAGGCCGCCTTCGGCGTCACCCGCGACCTCAAGGTCGACACCGCCCTGCGCTGCGAGGCGTGCGAGGGCCAGGGCACCGCGCCCGGCACCAAGCCGGTCACCTGCGAGACCTGCCACGGCCAGGGCGAGGTCGCCGTGGTGCAGCGCTCGTTCCTCGGTGAGATCCGCACCCTGCGCCCGTGCGCGGCGTGCCGGGGCTACGGCTCGATCATCCCCGACCCGTGCCGCGAGTGCTCCGGCGACGGCCGGGTGCGCTCGCGCCGCACCCTGACGGTCAAGATCCCCGCGGGCGTCGACCACGGAACCCGGGTCCAGCTCACCGGGCAGGGCGAGGTCGGCCCCGGCGGGGGCCCCGCCGGCGACCTCTACGTGGAGATCCACGTCGAGCCGCACCCGACCTTCACCCGCCACGGCAACGACCTCCACACCACGATCTCCCTGCCGATGACGGCGGCGGCGCTCGGCACGGAGCTCACGCTGCCGCTGCTCGAGGCCGACCTGCCGGCCTCGTCCGACGACTCGTCGGAGACGGTGACGACCTACGACCTCGACATCCGCCCCGGCACGCAGTCGGGCAGCGAGCAGGTGGTCCGCGGCTTCGGCGTGCCGAGCCTGCGCGGTGGGCGCGGCGACCTGGTCGTCAGCATCGCCGTGGAGACCCCCACCCGCCTCGACCCGCGGCAGGAGGAGCTCCTCCGGGAGCTCGCCGCGATCCGGGGCGAGGAGCAGCCCGACGGGAAGAACGAGGCGCCGCACAAGTCGATGTTCGGTCGGCTCCGCGACGCCTTCCAGGGCTGAGCGGTGTCGCTCCCGGTCCACCTCGTCGACTCCCTCGACGGGGCGTCGTCCGGGTCCGTCGTCGAGGTGACCGGCGACGAGGCGCACCACGCCGTGGCCGTACGACGCCTCCGCGAGGGCGAGCAGGTCGTCCTCACCGACGGCCGGGGCACCTCGGTCACGGGGTCCGTGGCGTCGACGGGCAAACGGGTCTTCTCCGTCACGGTCGCCTCCGTCGCGCAGGAGCCGCGGCCCGAGCCGGCGATCACCGTGGTCCAGGCGCTGCCCAAGGGCGAGCGGGGCGAGCTGGCGGTCGAGGTCCTCACCGAGGTCGGCGTCGACCGCATCGTCCCGTGGGCGGCGTCGCGCTCGGTCGCGGTCTGGAAGGGCGAGCGCGCCGCGAAGTCCCACGCGAAGTGGCAGGCCACGGCCCGTGAGGCCGCGAAGCAGTCGCGCCGCGCGTGGTTGCCGACCGTCACGCCGCTGGCCTCGACCGCCGACCTCGCCGACGTCGTGGCCGAGGCCGACCTCGCGGTCGTCCTCCACGAGGACGCGACCTCCCCGCTCAGCTCCGTCGACGTCCCCGCCTCGGGTCGCATCGTCGTGGTGGTGGGCCCCGAGGGCGGGATCGCACCCGACGAGCTCGACGCGCTCACCACGGCGGGCGCGCGGACCGTCCGCCTGGGCGCCGAGGTGCTGCGCACCTCGACCGCCGGCGTGGTGGCGGTCGCCGCGCTGCTCGCGCGTACGCCTCGCTGGTCCTGACGGCGCGTCGGACGACCACAACCGGCGTACGACGGCTCGCCGCGCGCTCGGCCCAGCCGTCCGTGCGGACTTCTGGTCGTCCGACGCGCCAGAGGATCAGTCGACGACCGTGGGCTCAGGTGGTCGGGCACCGGAGGCCTTCCTGAGCGTGGTCTGGTCTGGGTGGTCACGCAGAGGAGACGCGTCAGGGCGTGACCCGGTTGACGCCTACTCGACCGTGATCGTCTTCGTGTCGATCGCCGGGCCGTTGCCCTCCGCGCCGCCGCTGGGGTCGTCGGTCTCGCACTGCACGACGACCTCGCCGGAGACCCCGTCGAGCGGGATGTCGACCTGGAAGGGGAACAGCTTGTCCGTGGCCCACTCATCGAGCTGGTAGGGCACCATCGCCAGCTCCGTTCCGTCCTGCAGCAGCCGGCACGGACCGCTGGCCTCGAAGGAGTTCGCCACACCGGAGACGGTGATGAAGTCCCGGGTGATCGTGTCGCCCTCGGCAGGGGCGGTGATGTTGACGTGGTTGAGCGTCTTCAACGGGCTGGCGTCGCTGACCATGCCACCGGTCGCGAGGCCGAAGAGCCGCGGCACGGTGTCGGGGCGGCCGATCACCACGGGGGTCCGCTCCTGCTGGACGCCCTGGAGCGTGTAGACCAGCTGCTGGAGGGCGAGCCTCGCGTCCCGCTTCGACATCCCGTCGGGGCGTTCGGTGAAGCCGTCGTCCGGGATCTCCACGTAGAGCACGCCGTCGGTCGCCTGCACCGAGGCGATCTCGACCTGCGGCCAGAGGGTCCGGTAGTCCGGGTCGCCGGGCTCGCCACCGCCGGCGATGATCCGTGCGGCCTCGGTCAGCGGATCGCCGTCCACCCGTCGGAACTCCCGGAACAAGGCCGTGCCGCCCGGGCCGTCGCCGGCGAAGTAGAGGGGCACGACCGTGCCCCCCGGGGAGGAGGTGGACTCCGTGGCCTCCGTGGGCTCCGACGACGGGTCGGTGGTCGGCTCCTGCGCGGGCTCGGGGCTGCCGGGGCTCTCGGGACTGGCGGTCCGGGTCGGTTCGCTGGTGTCGTCGGAGACGGGTCGCTGCCCGTCACCGGCGCAGCCGGTCAGCACGAGCGCGGCGGCCAGCGGCACGACCCCAGCGCCCGCCCAGCGTCGTACGCCGCGGGGGCGGGCCGGTCGGGAGGTGGTGGGGAAGGTCATGCGCGTCACGGTAGTGGGGCGCGCGGCCGTCGCTTCCGGTCCCACGCCGCGGCCCGACACCCTAGGCTTGGTGCATGAGCGAGACGGCGCCCGAGTGCATCTTCTGCAGGATCGTCGCAGGTGAGGTCCCGGCCGACGTGCTCGGCCGCAACGACCACGGCGTCTCGATCAAGGACCTCAACCCGCAGGCTCTGTTCCACGCGCTCGTGATCTCGGTGGACCACCACGACAACGCCGCCGCGTCCGCGGCCGCCGATCCCGCCAGCATCGGCCACCTCGTCGCCCTGGCCGACGAGGTCGCCCGCGCGTCCGGCAACGCGGACTACCGGCTCGTCGCCAACACCGGCGCCGGCGCCGGGCAGACGGTGTTCCACACCCACCTGCACGTGCTCGGCGGCTCGTCGCGCATGACCGAGACGCTGGTCTGAGCCGATGACCACGACCCGCCCTCGCACCCGCAGCACCCTCGCCGTCCTGCTCGCGGCGGGCCTCCTCGCCCTGTCCGCCTGCAGCGGGGGCGACGGCGCGGGTGGCGCCGACCAGAAGGCCACCCAGCCCGCGGACTCGCCGTCGAGCGCGTCCACCGCGGAGGCGGACCAGGCCGGGCAGGACGGGGACGCAGGGGAGGACGGGGAGGCCGGGCACAGCGGCCACCACGCCGAGCCCGCGAAGTCTCGTGCCCTGCGCGCGGGCGAGACGCGCAGGACGATCGCGATGCCGGGCGCCTACACGCCGTCCGCGCCCTACGGCACCGGCACCGACGACTACCGCTGCTTCCTGCTCGACCCCGGGCTCGAGCGCGATGCCTGGCTCACCGGCACCCAGGTGCTGCCCGGCAACCCCGACGTGGTGCACCACGTGATCCTGTTCCAGGTCGCCCCCGAGCAGGTCGCCGCGGCCGAGGCCAAGGACGCCGCCGAGGAGGACGAGGGCTGGACCTGCTTCGGCGGCACCGGTCTCGACCGCGTCCAGGACGTCAACCGCTCGTCGTGGATCGGCGCCTGGGCACCCGGTGGCGAGGAGTCGGTCACCAAGCCCGGCTACGGCGTACGCCTGCGCAAGGGCAGCCGCATCGTGATGCAGGTCCACTACAACCTCCTCGCCGGCCAGGAGCCCGACACCTCGGCCGCCCAGCTCCGCCTCGCGCCCGGCAAGCGGGACTACCAGGCGCTGAGCACCATGCTGCTGCCCGCGCCCGTGGAGCTGCCGTGCCGGCCCAAGCACTCCGACGGCGAGCTGTGCGACCGCGACGCCGCCGTCGCCGACGTGAAGCAGCGCTTCGGGGCCGACGGCAACACCGCCGACCTGCTCCACCTGCTGTGCGGAGGCGAGCCGCGGGCTGGAGAGGTCCAGTCCTGCGTCCGCACGCTGGGCGAGCCCATCACCATCCACGGTGTCGCCGGCCACATGCACCTGCTCGGTCGCTCGCTGAAGATCGAGGTCAACCCCGGCACCCCGCAGGCACGCACGATCCTCGACATCCCGGTCTGGGACTTCGACGACCAGGGCAGCCGCCCGATCGACCCCATCCGGCTCGAGCCGTTCGAGCAGGTGAAGGTGACCTGCCGGCACGTCCAGTGGCTGCGTGACAAGCTGCCCGCCTTCGAGGGCCAGCCCGACCGCTACGTGGTCTGGGGCGAGGGCACGACCGACGAGATGTGCCTCGGGATGCTGCAGGTCACCCGCCCCTGACGACGCTCACCCTCTGTCAGGTGGGCGGCGCGTGGCCCGCTCGGTAGCATGGTGGGGCTCTGCCACCGACCCGGAAGGCCGCCCACACGGGCATCCATGACTGCGACGAACCAGCCAGGCACCCCTCAGGAGCGGCCGACCCACACCGTGGTCGTCCCCAACAGCATCGACATGGTCTCGGTCCTGGGCCCCGGCGACGAGCACCTCCGGTTGATCGAGCGGGCCTTCGACGCCAGCGTCCACGTCCGCGGCAACCGCATCACCCTGTCCGGCGAGTCCGCCGAGGTGGCCATGGCCGAGCGGCTCCTCGACGAGGTTGTGACGCTGGTGCGCACCGGCCAGGGCGTCACCGGCGAGACGGTCGAGCGGATCATCCAGATGCTGCGCACCGAGACGCAGGAGCGCCCGGCCGACGTGCTGAGCCTCAACATCCTGTCCAACCGCGGCCGCACGATCCGCCCCAAGACGCTCAACCAGAAGCGCTACGTCGAGTCGATCGACAAGAGCACGATCACCTTCGGCATCGGCCCGGCCGGCACCGGCAAGACCTACCTCGCGATGGCCAAGGCCGTGCAGGCCCTGCAGGCCAAGGAGGTCAACCGGATCATCCTCAGCCGCCCGGCGGTCGAGGCGGGGGAGCGGCTCGGCTACCTGCCCGGCACGCTGAGCGAGAAGATCGACCCCTACCTGCGCCCGCTCTACGACGCGCTGCACGACATGGTCGACCCCGAGACGATCCCCAAGCTCCTGGCCGCCGGCACGATCGAGGTCGCCCCGCTGGCGTTCCTGCGCGGCCGCTCGCTCAACGACTCCTTCATCATCCTCGACGAGGCGCAGAACACGACGCCGGAGCAGATGAAGATGTTCCTCACGCGTCTCGGCTTCGGCTCGCGGATCGTCGTCACCGGTGACACCACCCAGGTCGACCTGCCGTCCGGCACGCAGTCGGGCCTGCGGGTCGTCGAGGGCATCCTGGACGGCGTCGACGACATCACGTTCTGCCGGCTCAGCGGCACCGACGTCGTCCGGCACCGCCTCGTGGGTCGCATCGTCGAGGCCTACGACGTCTTCGACGCCGAGCGCGAGGCCGCCCGCCCCAAGACCGGCCCCAAGACCGGCCCCAAGACCGGCCCCAGGAGCCCGCGGTGAGCATCGAGGTCCTCAACGAGTCGGGCCTCGAGCTCGACGTACGCCGCCTCTCCCGGCTGGCGCGCTTCGTGATGGAGCAGATGCGCGTCCACCCGCAGGCCGAGCTGTGCATCAAGGCCGTCGACGAGGACACGATCGCCGAGCTCAACGGCCAGTGGATGGAGAAGGAGGGGCCGACCGACGTGCTCGCCTTCCCGATGGACGAGCTGCGACCCGGCAAGGTCAACGAGGAGCCCGAGGAGGGCGTCCTCGGTGACCTCGTGCTGGCCCCCTCGGTCGCCGAGCGGCAGGGCGTGGAGGCCGGGCACGGCCGCGAGGCCGAGATCGACCTGCTGACCGTCCACGGCATCCTCCACCTCCTCGGCTACGACCACGCCGAGCCCGAGGAGCACGCCGTGATGTTCGGCCTGCAGGGCGAGCTGCTCGACAAGTGGCGCGCCGACGGCGAGCCCGGCTGACATGACCGCCGACATCTGGCAGCTCGGCTCCGCCGCACTGCTGGTCGTCCTCGCCGGCCTCTTCTCCGCCGCCGACGCCGCCCTGGGTGGCTTCTCGCGCGCCCGCGCGGAGGAGCTGAAGGCCGAGGGCCGACCGGGCGCGGCGCGGCTGGTCAAGCTGCTCGACGACCCCGCGCGCTACCTCAACACCGCGCTCCTGATGCGCCTGCTGTGCGAGATCAGCGCCATCGTGCTGGTCGCCACGTGGGCGCGCGACGCCTACCAGGGCTCGCCGGTGCCGACGTTCCTCACCACCATCGGCGTGATGCTCGTCGTGTCCTTCGTCGTGATCGGCGTCGCGCCGCGCACCATCGGCCGCCAGCACGACGTACGCGTGGCGCTGGCGTCGGCCGGCCCGATCTCGCTCGTCACGACCGTCCTCGGCCCCATCCCGGCGCTGCTCATCCTGCTCGGCAACGCGATCACGCCCGGCAAGGGCTTCAGCGAGGGACCGTTCTCGACCGAGACCGAGCTGCGCGAGCTCGTCGACCTGGCCGAGGCCGGCGCGATCATCGAGTCCGGCGAGCGCCGGATGATCCACTCGGTCTTCGAGCTCGGCGACACGATCACGCGCGAGGTGATGGTGCCGCGCCCCGACGTCGTCTACGTCGAGCGCCACAAGAACCTGCGCCAGACCATGTCGCTGTTCCTCCGCAGCGGCTACTCCCGCATCCCGGTGATCGGCGAGAACCTCGACGACATCGTCGGCATGGCCTACCTCAAGGACATCGTGCGCCGCGACTTCGAGGCCCCCGACGTCGAGCTCACCCAGCGCGTCGACGAGGTGATGCGGCCGGTCCACTACGTCCCCGACTCCAAGCCGGTCGACGCCCTGCTCACCGAGCTGCAGGCCCGACGCCAGCACATCGCGGTGGTGGTCGACGAGTACGGCGGCACCGCCGGCCTGGTCACCATCGAGGACGTCCTGGAGGAGATCGTCGGCGAGATCACCGACGAGTACGACGCCGAGGAGGTCGAGGTCGAGCACCTCGACGGGGGCGCCATCCGGGTGTCCTCGCGCTACCCGGTCGACGACCTCGACGAGCTGGTCGGCTTCGACGTGGAGGACGACGACGTCGACAGCGTCGGCGGGCTGATGGCCAAGCACCTCGGCAAGGTCCCGCTCCCCGGGTCGGTGGTGGAGTGCCACGGCCTGCGCCTCGAGGCCGAGCGCGCCACCGGGCGCCGCAACAAGATCGAGACCATCCTGGTGACGGTGCTCGCCGCGGACGGCGACGGCGCCGACGACGACGCACCGGTCGGCTCCAACGGTCGCTGACCCGCTCACTAGGGTGCTCGCATGAGTGACGACCTGTCCGCGGGCCTGAGCACGGAGGACGCCAAGCTGGTGACCCTTGCACGCGCCACCCGCGCCCGTGCCCGCGCCGACGAGGGCGCCGCCGTGCGCGACCTCGACGGACGCACCTACGCCGCGGCGAGCGTACGCCTGGCGCACCTCGAGCTGTCCGCGCTGGAGGTGTGCGTGGCGATGGCGGTCTCGTCCGGCTCGGCAGGCCTCGAGGCCGCGGTCGTGCTCACCGACGCGGAGCCCGTCCTCGACGCGGTGCGCGACTTCGCCGGGGCCGGGGTGCCGGTGCACGTCGGCGACCAGCGCGGCACGATCGGCCGCTCGACCACCACCTGAGCGTCCGGCCCGGCTGCGCTCCGACGAATTCCTGCTCGCGCGCACGGAAGAGGGTCGCTAGCGTGGAGGGGTGCGAACGACTGTCGGTCGCGAGCAGCACGCTCACGGGGAGGCCAGGCTCAGGGAGTCCTACGCCGCCCTGCCCGACGGTGCTCCCGTGCGGCTGGCCAAGCGCACCAGCAACCTCTTCCGCGGCCGCTCCACGCCCGGGGCCGGGCTCGACGTCTCCGGGCTCAGCGGTGTCATCGAGGTCGACGGGGACGTGGCCGAGGTGCAGGGGATGTGCACCTACGAGCACCTCGTCGACGTGACGCTCGCCCACGGCCGGATCCCGCTGGTCGTGCCGCAGCTGCGGACGATCACGCTGGGCGGTGCCGTCAGCGGCCTCGGCATCGAGTCGACGAGCTTCCGCAACGGCCTGCCACACGAGTCGGTCCTCGAGATGGACGTGCTCACCGGCGCCGGCGAGGTCGTCACGACCAAGCCGGGCGACGAGCTGTTCGACGCCTTCCCCAACTCCTACGGCTCCCTCGGCTACGCGACCCGGCTGCGCATCGAGCTCGAGCCGGTCCCGTCCTACGTCGCCCTCCGGCACGTCCGCTTCGACGACGCCGGCGCCCTCGCGGACGCCGTCGCGCGGGTGGTCGAGGAGCACGCGTGGGCGGGGGAGCGGGTCGACGCGGTCGACGGGGTCGTGTTCGCCCCCGACGAGCTCTACCTCACGCTCGCGCGCTGGACCGACGAGCCGGGCCCGACCAGTGACTACACCGGTCAGCAGGTCTTCTACCGCTCGCTCCAGCAGCGGGGCACCGACCGGCTCACGATGCACGACTACCTCTGGCGCTGGGACACCGACTGGTTCTGGTGCTCGCGGGCCTTCGGCGCCCAGCACCCGCTCGTGCGGCGGATCTGGCCGAGACGGCTCCGCCGGTCCGACGTCTACTGGAAGCTGGTCGCCCTCGACCGGCGGCTCGGCGTCGCCGACCGGCTCGACCGTCGCGCCGGCCGCCCCCAGGGCGAGCGCGTCGTGCAGGACGTCGAGGTGCCGGTCGACCGGCTCGCCGAGTTCCTGTCCTGGTTCGACCGCGAGGTGGGCATGCGCCCGGTGTGGCTGTGCCCGCTGCGGCTGCGCCGGTCGGGGGACGGCCCGGGCGACCGGCCGTGGCCCGGCTACCCCCTCAGCGCCGCGACGACCTACGTCAACGTCGGCTTCTGGGGCATCGTCAACGTCGGCCCCGACGCTCCCACGTCGCCCCGCAACCGCGCCATCGAGGCCAAGGTGTCCGAGCTCGGCGGCCACAAGAGCCTCTACTCCGAGGCCTTCTACGAGCCGGAGGCGTTCGACCACCTCTACGGCGGCGAGCACCTCGCCGCCGTCAAGGCCGCCCACGATCCCGACGACCGACTCACGTCCCTCTACGACAAGGTGGTGCAACGACGATGACCCTCCGTACGGACCCCGGCTCGCGGCGCGCACCGGCACGCCTGAGCATCGGCGAGGCGATGGACTCCCTGGTGAGGGGCGGTGTGCCCCTGCACTTCACGGCCTACGACGGCAGCAGCGCCGGCCCCGAGGACGCCGACGTCGGGCTGCACCTGCGCTCCGAGCGCGGCCTCGCCTACCTGATGACGGCGCCCGGCGACCTCGGCATGGTGCGCGCCTACGTCAGCGGCGACCTCGACCTGTCGGGGGTCCACCCCGGCGACCCCTACGACGCGCTCGTGCTGCTCAAGGACCACACCAGGTTCCGGGTGCCGACGCCGTCTGAGGCGGTGCACATCGCCCGCAGCCTCGGCCTCTCCCACCTGCGGCCGCCCGCCCCGCCACCGCAGGAGCACCTGCCCCGCTGGCGGCGCGCGGTCGAGGGGCTGCGCCACTCGATGACCCGCGACGCCGAGGTGATCTCCCACCACTACGACGTCTCCAACCGGTTCTACGAGATGGTGCTCGGACCGTCGATGGCCTACACCTGCGCGCTCTACGAGTCGCCCGACGCCACCCTGGAGGAGGCGCAGACCGCGAAGTTCGACCTGGTCTGCCGCAAGCTCGCCCTGCAGCCCGGCCAGCGCCTGCTCGACGTCGGCTGCGGCTGGGGGACCATGGTGCGCCACGCCGCCCGCGAGCACGGCGTACGCGCGCTGGGCGTGACGCTGTCCCTCGAGCAGGCCCAGTGGGCCAAGGAGGCCATCGACCGCGAGGGCCTCGGCGACCTCGCCGAGGTGCGCCACATGGACTACCGCGACGTCGTCGAGTCGGGCTTCGACGCGGTCAGCTCGATCGGGCTCACCGAGCACATCGGCGTGCGCAACTACCCCGCCTACTTCCGGCACCTCCGCGACCGGCTCAAGCCCGGTGGCCGGCTGCTCAACCACTCCATCACCCGCCGGCACAACCGGCGGCAGGAGACCGGCCACTTCATCGACCGCTACGTCTTCCCCGACGGCGAGCTCATCGGCTCGGGCACGATCATCGGCGCTGCGCAGGACCAGGACCTCGAGGTGCAGCACAGCGAGAACCTGCGCCTGCACTACGCCGCCACGCTGCGCGACTGGAACCGCAACCTCGTCGAGCACTGGGACGAGTGCGTGGCCGAGGTCGGCGAGGGGACGGCCCGGGTGTGGGGCCTCTACCTCGCCGGGTCCCGCGTCGGCTTCGAGCGTGGTGAGGTCGAGCTGCACCAGGTGCTCGCGACCCGCAACCACGACGACGGCCGCTCCGACTTCCCGATGCGCCCCGACTGGTGAGCCACCGATAACCTCGTCGGGTGAGCACCCGCGCAGCCCAGTTCCAGGCGACCGTCCGTCGCCGCGAACCGCTGTCGGACCACCTCGTCCGGCTCGTGCTCGACGACCTCGACGGCTTCACCTCGACCGGCGTCCCCGACGAGTGGGTCGGTCTGGTCGTGCCCTCGCAGTTCCAGAGCCGCTACTACACCGTGCGCTCCTTCGAGCGCGGTGAGCTGACCCTCGACGTCGTCGTCCACGACGTCGGCCTGGTCACCGAGTGGGCGACGCGAGACTGCCTTGGCGACACCGTCACGATCACCGAGCCCAAGGCGTCGTTCGCGCCACCGGCCGGAGCCCAGTGGCTGCTGCTCGTCGGGGACCTCACGGCCATGCCGGCCATGGCCCGCATCGCCGAGACCCGCCCCGACCTGCCGACCCGCGTCCTGGCCGAGGTGCCCGACGACCTCACCGGCTACCTGCCGGCCGACGTCGACGTGACCTGGCTGGCCCCGCCCGCGCCCGGGCAGAGCGCGCTGGCCGCCGTGGTCGAGGGCATTGAGTGGCCCGAGGGAGAGGGTTACTTCTGGATGGCGGGGGAGTCCGCGCAGATGCGCGCGATCCGCAAGCACCTGATGCGCGAGGTCGGGCTGCCGACCAGCCACTACGACGTGATGGGCTACTGGCGCGCCACCGCCGCCCGGCAGCCGCGGGCGGTCGATCCCGGTCCGATCTGGCGCGCCGGCAAGGCGGCAGGCAAGACTGACGAGCAGATCTGGGCCGACTACGACGCCGCCCAGAGCGAGCAGCCCGGCACGACCGGGCAGGCGCGGGAGGCGAGCGATGGCTGACGACAACGGCACCGACGACCAGGACCTCGAGCAGGTCGACGACGACCAGGACCTCGATCTGGACGACGACGAGCTGGACGACGAGTTCGACCTCTCCGGCGTCGCGCCGGCCGGCGCCTTCTACGAGGCCCCGGAGGGCTACCGCAGCGGGTTCGCCTCGTTCGTCGGGCGTCCCAACGCCGGCAAGTCGACCCTGACCAACGCGCTCGTGGGCCAGAAGATCGTCATCACGTCCTCGAAGCCGCAGACCACCCGCAACGTGGTGCGCGGCATCGTGCACCGCGAGGACGCCCAGCTGATCCTGGTCGACACCCCAGGGCTCCACCGGCCGCGCACCCTGCTGGGCGAGCGGCTCAACGACCTGGTGCGCACCACGTGGGCGGAGGTCGACGTGGTCGCCGTGTGCTTCCCGGCCAACGAGAAGATCGGTCCCGGCGACCGGTTCATCGTGACCGAGCTCGGCAAGGTGCGCCGCACCGTGCGGATCGCGGTCGCCACCAAGACCGACCTGGTCACGCCCGAGCAGCTGGGCCAGCACCTGCTGGACATCGCCGCGCTCGGGGCCGAGACCTCGACCGAGTGGGCCGAGATCGTCCCCGTGTCCGCCGTCTCCGGCGACCAGGTGCAGCTGCTGGCCGACCTCCTCGTCGGGCTGCTGCCCGAGGGGCCGCCGCTCTACCCCGACGGCGACCTGACCGACGCGCCGGAGGAGGCGCTCGCCGCCGACCTCATCCGCGAGGCCGCCCTCGAGGGCGTGCGCGACGAGCTGCCGCACTCGATCGCGGTCGTGGTCGAGGAGATGGGCCTGCGCGAGGGACGACCCGCCGACAAGCCGCTGCTCGACATCGTCGCCAACCTCTACGTCGAGCGCGACTCCCAGAAGGGCATCATGATCGGCCACAAGGGCTCGCGGCTGCGCTCGGTCGGCACGGCCGCCCGCAAGCAGATCGAGGCGTTGCTGGGCACCCCGGTCTACCTCGACCTGCAGGTCAAGATCGCGAAGGACTGGCAGCGCGACCCGCGCCAGCTGCGCAAGCTCGGGTTCTGAGCACGGCGCCGCGGAAAGTGCGATTCCGCCACGCAGGAGCCACATCACGCCTACGCTTCCTCCACGAGAGAGCAACACGCAAGGTCGTCTCGGAGGATGCACCGTGCCCCACCCCCGTCCGCGGTCCGTCGTCGCATGCCTGGGTCTCGTCGTCGCGGCCGCCGTCGCCGTGAGTGCACCCGCGACGGCCGAGCGCCCTGCCCCCGCGCCCGTCCCGCCGACGGCGCGGGTCGTCGGCGTCGCGGTGGCCGGTGCGCCGACCGACCTCTCCGAGGCCGTCTCCATCGCCGATCGCACCGGCGCGACCATCGACCAGATGACCTTCTACGCCGCGTGGTCCATGGGCGGTGACTTCCCGGCGGCCGATGCCTCCCGCATCGCCTCGACGGGCGCCGTCCCGCTGCTCACCTGGGAGCCGTGGGACCCGCAGGCCGGGCTCGACCAGCCGTCGTACACGCTCAACAGCATCGCGGCGGGCCGGCACGACGCCTACCTCAAGCGCTGGGCCACGCAGGTCAAGGCGTGGGGCCGCCCGCTCGTCATCCGGTTCGCCCACGAGATGAACGGCAACTGGTACCCGTGGGCCGAGGGGGTCAACTCCAACGGCGCCGGCGACCACGCCGCCGCGTGGCGCCACGTCTTGGGCCTGTTCCGTCGCGCGAAGGCGGACAACGTGACGTGGAGCTGGTCGGCCAACGTGCCCTACCCGGGGTCCACGCCGCTGGCGTCGCTCTACCCCGGGGACACCTACGTCGACCGCGTCGGGCTCGACGGCTACAACTGGGGCACGACGCAGTCGTGGTCGTCGTGGCAGTCCTTCGGCGAGGTCTTCGGCCCGGGCGTGGCCGAGCTCGACGCTATCTCCGCCCGACCGGTGCACGTCGACGAGACGGCCGCCCCGGAGGGGGCGGGGGGCGACAAGGCCGCCTGGACCACCGACATGTGGGCATGGCTCGACGCCCACCCCGAGGTGCGGGGCGTCACCTGGTTCTCCCTGCTCAAGGAGGCCGACTGGCGCATCGACAGCTCCGAGGCGACGCTGGCCGCGTGGGGCGCCGGCGCCCGGGTCTTCTGAGGCTCGCCGGCACCCGGGACGTCCTCAGGCAGGCACCCAGCAGATCCCGTAGCGCTGCCCGGCGTCCCACTGCTCACGCGTCGGGCTCTCCTGCGACCAGGTGAGGTCGAGCGGGTCGTCGGTGGCGTCCGCGGCGACGTCGCGGCACACCGGGTCCATCCGGGCAGCGACCGCGTCCCTGGTCGGAAGCCGGCGGCCCGGGATGTCGACGGTCGCGGCCGCCCGCCACGTGTGCGGCGCTCCGCAGGTGACCCGCCGGAAGCCGCGGGTGCCGGGCGCGGCGGTCGCACACATCCCGGGACCGTCCCACCCCTTCGTCGTGCGGGGGAGTCGCAGCAGCCTGCCGGGGGAGGCCACGGCGACGACGTCGCAGCGGAACCAGTCGGCTCCGGCCTCCGCTCGCGCCGGGCTCGGGCTGAACCAGACGGCTCGCACCATGCTGAGCCTCAGCTCGCGCGGCGTACGCCCGAGGTGCCGCGGCAGCCGCGTGGTGCAGGCGCGGCTCATCTGCCGCTGGGCGGCCTGCGAGTCGACGCGCCGGGTGAAGCCCGACTTCGTCGTGAGGTCGAGCCTGCCGACGAAGTAGGTCTGGGCGGTGTGGGGCCGGCGGCACGCGACGGGCGCGGTGCGGCCGACGACGGCGACGGCCTGGCGCAGCGACAGGTCGTGGCACTCGCCCACCTCCGGCGTCGGGCCGGGGTCCGGAGGAGTGGTCTCGGTGGGGGTGGGCGTCGAGGAGGGGGACGTGGTCGGGTCGTCCTCAGGTGCGTCCGGGGGCGACGTGCAGGCCGCCAGCAGCACCGCCGCCGCGGCCGCGGCGAGGAGCCGCCTCATCCCATCACCAGCGCCGCGAGCGTCCCGCCCAGCTCGTACGCCGACTCCCGGTCCGCCTCGCCCACCTCGCCCAGCACCTTCAGGACCGGCGCGCTCTGGCGCCAGGCGAGCGCCCCGACGATCGACTGCACCGACCGGACGGCGCCCGTCGTGTCGTAGCGCCCGTGGACGTAGAGCCCGTAGGGCTTGCGGCCGCCCTCGACCGTCGCGGCGGAGCCGTCGTCGGTGAGCGCGCCTCCGGCCTGGAGGAAGATCGAGTCGAAGAAGTGCTTGAGCGCGCCGCTCATGTAGCCGAAGTTGGCAGGCGTGCCGAGCACGTAGCCGTCCGCCGCCAGCACGTCGTCGGCGTCGGCCTCCAGGGCTGCGCGGACGACCACCTCCACGCCGTCGATCGCGTCGTCCGAGGCCCCGGCGACCACGGCGTCGGTGAGCGACCGGACCGACGGGGTCGGGGAGTGGTGGACCACCAGCAGACGGGGCATGACGTGAGCCTACGAGGCGAGTAGCGTCGTGTGCCGTGAGCTTCGAGGTGGCGGGCGACGCGTACGACCGGTTCATGGGCCGCTACTCCGGCCCGCTCGCGGTCCGGTTCGCCGACTGGCTGGAGGTCTCGGCCGGGCAGCGGGTCGCCGACGTCGGGTGCGGTCCGGGTGCCCTGACGGGCGTGCTGGTCGAGCGGCTCGGCCCCGACCGGGTGGCCGCGGTGGATCCGTCGCCGCCCTTCGTGGAGGCGTGCCGCGAGCGCCACCCGGGCGCGGACGTGCGCCTGGGCACCGCCGAGGACCTGCCGTGGGAGGACGACGCGTTCGACGCCGCGGCCGCCTGCCTGGTCGTCCACTTCATGACCGACCCCGTGCGCGGCCTGGCCGAGATGCGCCGGGTCGTGCGCGAGGACGGGCAGGTCGGCGCGACCGTGTGGGACCTCGCGGGCAACCGGGCGCCGATGCACCCGCTCTGGGACGCGGTGGCCGAGCTCGACCCCGACCACCCGGGGGAGCGCGACTTCCAGGGCGGCTCGCGCGACAGCCTCGTCGAGGTGTTGGACGGGGCGGGGCTGCGCGACGTCGAGGCGGTGGAGCTGGCCGTCACCGTCACCCACCCGACCTTCGACGAGTGGTGGGAGCCCTACCTCCACGGCGTCGGTCCGGCGGGCGAGGCGGTGGCCGCCCTCGGCCCCGACGGTCGCGCTCGCCTCGAGGAGGTGCTGCGGCGTCGTCTCGGCGACGGACCGTTCGACCTGACCGCCACGGCCTACGCCGCACGCGGGCGGGCGTGAGCACCGGTCCGGGGACCGGACAACCGGCTGTGCCCGTGGGCGCGACGGCGTACGCTGGTCCCGTCATGATGCGCAGCCTCCTCCTTCGCTGCCGCAACGAGGCCTAGGATCCGGCCCCCTCGTTGCGGAGGGTGTCGCGCGCCGGTCGCCCAGCACCGACCGATCCTGACGAGGTAGACCATGACCAACCTGAGCAACACCGCCAACCAGCAGGGCACCAGCCCGATGCCGTTCGGCCGCTACACCCCGTTCTCGCCCGTCGACGTGCCCGACCGCACCTGGCCGACGAAGAAGATCGACAAGGCGCCGCGCTGGCTGTCCACCGACCTGCGCGACGGCAACCAGGCGCTGATCGACCCGATGACGCCGGCGCGCAAGCTCACGATGTTCGAGCTGCTGGTCTCGATGGGCTACAAGGAGATCGAGGTCGGCTTCCCCAGCGCCAGCCAGACCGACTTCGACTTCGTGCGCAAGCTCATCGACGAGGACCGCATCCCCGACGACGTACAGATCTCGGTGCTGACGCAGGCCCGTGAGGACCTCATCGAGCGCACCGTCGACTCGCTGGTCGGCGCCCCGCGCGCCACCGTCCACCTCTACAACGCCACCGCTCCGCTCTTCCAGCGCGTCGTCTTCAACGTCACCCCCGACGAGTGCCGCAACATCGCCGTGCGCGGCACCGAGATGGTGATGAAGTACGCCGAGGAGCGGCTCGGCGGCCTCGTCGGCAGCGAGGACTTCGGCTACCAGTACAGCCCGGAGATCTTCACCCAGTCCGACACCGACTTCGCCCTGAGCGTGTGCGAGGCCGTCTCCGACGTGTGGCAGCCCGAGGCGGGCCGCGAGATCATCCTCAACCTGCCCGCCACCGTCGAGATGTCGACGCCCAACACCTACGCCGACCAGATCGAGTACTTCGGCCGAGGGCTGACCCGCCGCGAGCACTCGGCGATCAGCCTGCACCCGCACAACGACCGCGGTACCGCCGTCGCCGCCACCGAGCTCGGCCTGATGGCGGGCGCCGACCGGGTCGAGGGCTGCCTGTTCGGCCACGGCGAGCGCACCGGCAACGTCGACCTGGTGACCCTTGGCATGAACCTGTTCAGCCAGGGCATCGACCCGCAGGTCGACTTCAGCGACATCGACGAGGTCCGCCGCACCGTCGAGTACTGCACGAACCTCCCGGTCCACCCGCGCCACCCCTACGCGGGCGACCTCGTCTACACCGCCTTCTCCGGCTCCCACCAGGACGCCATCAAGAAGGGACTGGAGGACCTCGACAAGAAGGCCGCCGCCCTCGGCGTGCCCGTGGGCGAGCTGCCCTGGGAGGCGCCCTACCTGCCGATCGACCCCAAGGACGTCGGCCGCACCTACGAGGCGGTCATCCGGGTCAACAGCCAGTCCGGCAAGGGTGGCGTGGCCTACGTGCTCAAGTCCGAGCACAAGCTCGACCTGCCGCGTCGCGCGCAGATCGAGTTCAGCCGGGTCGTGCAGCAGCGCACCGACACCGAGGGCGGGGAGATCACGCCCGAGGAGATCTGGTCGGTGTTCCGCTCGGAGTACCTCGACCGCGAGGCCCCGCTCAAGCTCAACTCGGTCCACACCTCCAGCGCGGCGGGCGAGAAGGACCAGCTCACCGTCGGGGTCTACGTCGACGGCGAGCGCCGCGAGCTGACCGGTGAGGGCAACGGCCCGATCGCCGCCTTCGTCGACGCGATCACCGCGGTCGGCCACGACGTCCGCGTCCTCGACTACCACGAGCACGCGCTGTCGTCGGGCGGCGACGCCATCGCCGCGGCCTACGTGGAGTGTGCGGTCGGCGAGAAGGTGCTCTGGGGCGTGGGGCTCGACGCCAACATCGTCACCGCGTCGCTCAAGGCGGTCATCAGCGCGGTCAACCGCGGCTGAGGGACAGCTCCTCGACGCGCAGCGGCGAGCCCTCGCGCAGGGGCTCCCAGGTGCCCGTCGGCTCGAAGCCGCGGCGGACGTAGAGCCGGCGGGCGACGTCGTTGCCCTCCGTGACGTGCAGGTGCAGGACGCGCCCGAGGTCGTGCGCCCACGTCACGACGGCCTCGAGGAGCGCGCCCGAGTGCCCGCGTCCGCGCGCCTCGGGCGCGGTCCACATGCCCCACACGAAGGCCTCGGGTGAGTCGTCGGGCGCGAACCCGCCGGCCATCGCGACGGCGCTCCCGCCCTCCCGCACGACGTACGTCGGGTTGCCCGTGGCGAGCCGCTCGCGCCAGACCTCGTCGTCGTACGCCTGAGCGTCGGCGAGGACCGCCGCGAAGGCGTCGGGTGCGTCGGCGAGCGCGCGGAGCCGGATGTCACGGAGCTCCGCCCAGTCCCCGGGAGCGAGCCGGACGACGGTCGAGGTGGTCACCTGGCGAGAGTGCCAGCCGTTCGGGCCGGACGCGACTACATTTCATGCATGTTGGTGAGCGAGCGGATCGGACAGTTCTTCGTCGAGTCCGACGGCGGGCGCGACCGGCTGGAGTACACCGAGTACGGCTCCGGCGACGACTGGGTCGTGCTGCTGCACGGCCTGCTGATGCCGCGGCGGATGCAGCAGCCGCTCGCCCGGGCGATGGCCGCGCAGGGCCTGCACGTGGTCACCCTCGACCTCCTCGGCCACGGCCGCTCCGACCAGCCCGCCGACCCGCTCGTCTACTCGATGACCTCGTTCGGGGAGCAGGTGGTCGCGTTGCTCGACCACCTCGGTGCCGAGCAGGCCGTCATCGGCGGCACGTCGCTGGGGGCCAACGTCTCGCTCGAGGTGGCCGTCATCGCTCCCGAGCGGGTCAAGGGCCTGATCGTCGAGATGCCGGTGCTCAACAACGCGCTGGTCGCCGGCATCCTCGCGTTCGTGCCGATCATGCTGGCCGCGCGCTACCTGCCCGTCACGGCCAACACGCTGCAGCGGCTCTCTCGCTCCGTTCCTCGCGGCATCGTCCCCTTCTGGGCCGGGATCTGCCTCGACACCGTCGACCACCGCGCCGAGTCCATCGCCTCGGTGCTGCACGGGGTGATCTTCGGCCGGCTCGCGCCGTCGCGCAGCCAGCGCCGCCGCATCCAGGCGCCCGTCTTCCTGGTGGGCCACCCGGTCGACCCGATCCACCCCTTCGTCGACGCCGACATGCTGGCCGCCGAGCTGCCCAACGTCCGGCTCGAGCGGGCGAGCTCAATCCTCGAGTGGCGGATCCGGCCGGAGCGGCTGACCGCCGCCGCCACGGACTTCGCGCTCGACTGCTCGCGGGTGCGCCCCGCCACGACGGCGGCCCGCACCCGGAAGCGCTGACGCCGGCGGTCACTCCCAGCGACGGGACGCGCCGGGGGACCTGAGGGCGGGTCGGCAGCCCCCACGGGTGGACAATGGAGGGGTGCCCCTCTACCGCGACGAGGCCGTCGTGCTCCGCACCCACAAGCTGGGCGAGGCCGACCGCATCATCACCCTGCTGACGCGTCAGCACGGGCGGGTGCGCGCGGTCGCCAAGGGCGTGCGTCGTACGACGTCGCGCTGGGGCTCTCGCCTCGAGCCGTTCACCCACGTGGACCTCCAGCTGGCGGAGGGCCGCAGCCTCGACGTCATCACGCAGGCCGAGACGCTCGACCCGTTCCACGCCCGGCTGGGACTCGACTACGACCGCTACACCGCCGGCACGGTGATGCTCGAGACGGCCGAGCGGCTCGTCACCGAGGAGAAGGAGCCCGCGGTCCAGCAGTTCCTCCTGCTCGTCGGCGGGCTGCGGGCGATGTCGGGTGGCGAGCACCCGGCCAAGCAGGTCCTCGACTCCTACCTGCTGCGCTCGCTGTCCGTCGCGGGCTACGCGCCGTCGTTCGACCACTGCGTGCAGTGCGGCGTCGAGGGACCGCACCGCTTCTTCAACCCGTCGGCGGGCGGCGTGCTGTGCACCTCCGACAAGCTGCCCGGATCGGCCACGCCGGCCACGGAGACCGTCCGCGTGCTCGGCGCGCTCCTCGTCGGCGACTGGCCCGTGGTCCACGCCGCCGACCCGCGCCACCTCCGCGAGGCCAGCAACCTCGTCTCGGCCTACCTCGCCTGGCACCTCGAGCGCGGCCTCCGCTCGATGGCGTACGTCGAGCGGTGACCGCCGGCGGCACGGCCCGCCTCGTGCAGGAGGCCCTCGACCCCGTGCTCGTCGCCGCCGGCTTCCTGGCCGGGCAGGGCGGGGACGCCCCCGACGGCAGCACCCAGGTCATCTACTGCCTCGCCCACGACGAGCTGGTCCGCCGCCATCCGATGCTGCCGCAGGCGGGTTCGGGCGACGCCCCCGGCGCGTGCGACGACCTGGTGGTGGAGATCGGGATGGACGGCTCCCTCGGCCGGCTGGACCTCGAGCAGCTCCCCGTCGTCGAGATGCTCCGCCGGGCGGGGTTCGTGACCGACGCGGAGGCGGTGGCCGCGGTCCTCGGACAGCCGGGCGGCCGGACTCTCCCGACGGTCAGGGCAGCCCTCGGGCGACTGTTCGACGTCCCGGGCTGACCACCGCCGACGGCCTTCGGGCGGGGAGAGCGACACGGTCGGTCGGGCGGTAGTGGGAGTCGCTCTGGTGTGCTTCTTCGCCTCGGTGGCACCGACCCGTGCCGGCTCCGGCATCGCATGCCTCCGCACGACCTCTCCGTCATCAGCGACCTCGCGGGTTCGGAACGTGCCTGTGACCCCGCTACCTGGTGGGTGGCGGGGTGTGGGGCGGGGTCATGGTCGGCGGGGTCGTGGGATGCCGGGTGGATCCGGCGGGTGGGGCGCGCTGGTGGAGGAGTGCGCTCTGGCGCGCGTCACGAGACCCCGTTCCGGCTCGATCCGTTCGGTGCCGGTGTGGTCGCGGCGGTAGCGGTGGCCGTGCGGTGAGGTCCACTCATAGGTCCCGGGCGCGACCATCTCGTAGCGCCAGGCCGAGTGCGTCTTCAACCGGTGGTGGAACCGGCACAGGCAGGCCAGGTTCCACGTGGCGGTGGGTCCGGGCTGTTCGCGTCCTTCTGCGGCGGCGTCGGGGTCGTGCGGGATGACGTGGTCGATGTCGGCTCGCCGCGCGGGTCGGGTGCACCAGGGGAAGACGCAGGTGCGGTCTCGGAGGATGACCTGCTCGCGCAGCTTGTCCGGGACCGCGTAGGCCTCGGTCGCCAGGTCGGTGTTGAGGTCGATGACGGGCTTGATGGTGACCTTGGTGCGGGTGTCGGCGCACCAGGACTTGATCTGGTCCAGCAGTACCAGCCGCTGGCCTTCCTCGAGCCGTCCGGTGGGACCGAACACCGTCGACAGGCCGTCGAGGTTGGCGGCGAAGTGGACGTGCAGCACGACCTCCCGCGCGGCCGGCAGGCGCTGCGGGTCGGTGCCCGTGTCGCTGTCAGTGCCCGTGCCGGTGTCGGTGTCTGTGCTGGTGTCGGTGGACTTGGCCGCGGTGGAGCCCCGGGTGTGAAGGTCGAGGGCGGTCTGGGTGCGAGCCAGGTCGCCGAGGGCCTTGGCCCGGCGGACGTTCAGCGATTCCGTGGAGCCGAGTGCCTTCAACGTGGCCGCACCGTGGACGAGGGCGCGGTCGACGTCGAGGGCGTCGGCGATGCCGAGCTCGGCCTCCATCCGCATCGTCCCGGCGTAGTGCACGTCCTGGGTGTCGATGCTCGCGTGGCGGGGGTCGACGTAGAGCCAACCGTCCTCCGGATCCTCCGTCGGGTCAGGCACGGCGAGGTCGAACCGCTTGATCGCCTCGGCCACGAGCCGGTCGAGCTGGGCGGAGCCGACCTTCCCCGCCACGGCGGCGACCTGCGCGTCGACGAACGCCGCCGCCTCACGGGTCAGCGACGGGCACGAGTGGATGGTGGTCTCAGCGACCAGCCGGGCCCGCCACGCCGGCACGGCCCCGGCGTGCACCTGCGCCCACAGGCGGGGCAGGCGGTGGCGCAGCTCGAGGGCGTGGCCGATGAGCTTCTTCGCCGCCGTCGTCGAGATCCCGAGGACGCTGCCGAGCTCGGCGACGCAGAACTCCGCCACCAGCGGGCACCCCTCACCGGCGATGGGTTCCTCGTGCTCCCGGCCGCCGGCGGGGATCGAGAACACGGCCGCGTCGTGGATCGATTCCGGCGGGTGCAAGTCGGCCCACTGCGCGGCGATCGTGAGAAGGTCGGCCGCAGCCCGGTCCTCGGTCGCCTTGCGGTCGCGGGCGAGCGCGAGCAGGTCACGGGCGGTGAGATCTTCGACCTCACTTGCTCCGGGCCCTGCCAGCACTTCGATCATGTGTTCGATTGTACGGCGGACCACCGACAGCGGCCGATGACCGCGATCTCAACCGGTTGTTGCAACGAGCCTCTTGTTGAGGGCCTGGCTGGGAGTCTGCCATTCGAGGGTCTTGCGGGGTCGGGTGTTCAGCTGCAGGGCGACCCGGTCGCACTCGGCCATGGTGAGGCGACGCAGGTCGGCGCCCTTGGGCCAGTACTGGCGCAGCAGGCCGTTGGTGTTCTCGTTGGTGCCGCGTTGCCACGGTGATTGGGGGTCGCAGAAGTAGATCGGGATCCCGGACTCGATGGTGAATCTGGCGTGCTGGGCCATCTCGCTGCCGCGGTCCCAGGTGATCGACTTGCGCAGCTCCAACGGCAGGGTGGCGATCATCTCGTTAAGCGTCCACCGGGCCTGATCGGCGCGGTGCTGGCCCGGCAGCGGTGCGAGGAGCACGAACCGCGAGGACCGTTCGACCAACGTGAGCACGGCGCCCTTGCCGACGCCGCCGAGCAGCAGGTCGCCCTCCGGTGCCCGGGCACTGCCCGGTCCTCAACCTCGGCCGGCCGGGCGGAGATCCGGATGTCGTCAGTGATGCCGAGCGTGACCCGCTTCGCGCCACCGGTCTGGGCCTTGCGGTGCTGGCGCCGGGTGCGCAGGTGCGCGGTCAGCTCACGCTTGAGCTCACCTTTGGTCTGGACGAACAGCGACTGGTAGATCGTCTCGTGCGACACCCGCATCCTCAGATCGCGTGGGAACAACACCGGCAGCATCGCCGCGATCTGTTCGGGCGACCAGTTCGCCCGCAGCAGCTCCCACACCTTCTCCCGCAACGGGGCGTGGTCGAGCCGTCGCGGTTTGGGCCGGCGTGCCTTCCGGGCGGCCTCACGCTGGGACCACTTCGCGCTGTACTTCACCCGATACCCACGACCGCCCGCGCGTGCCGTGCGAGCACGCGGGGACCGGGTCCCGAACGAGCCCGCCCGCCGTAGCTCCCGCGAAATCGTCGAGGGATGCTTGCCCACCAACGCCGCAATCGTCGCCTGTGGCAGACCCGCCATGTACGCCCGCTCAATCACCCACCGCTGATCTGCGGTCAACCTCACTCCCGGCACGCGCCGCAACCTCTCACTCACGATCGAGTTGCAACAACCAGTTGAGTTCGCGCTGTCGAAACGGCCCGGGTGTGGACGGTCGCTGGGCGACCTTTCGGACGGGTCTCGGGACGGGACTTCGTCCCTCCTCAACCAGCGGGGTGCGGGGTCTCGATACGCCCGCTCGTTCCTCGCGGGCTACTCGACCGACGAGGGCGGGTGCGGGGTCTTGATACGCCCGCTCGTTCCTCGCGGGCTACTCGACCAGCAAGGTGGACGGGCTACAGGACCATCGACGTACGAGGGGTCTCGATACGCCCACTCGTTCCTCGCGGGCTACTCGACCAACGAGATGGGCGGGCTACTCGACCAACGAGATGGGCGGGCTGCTCGACCAACGGCCCGCGCCCCGACCGGGACGGGTGACGCAGGGAGGTCGGACCTTCGGCCCTACGCCGGCGGCGTCGGGTCCGGGACGCTCGGGGCATGGATGACGCGTCCCACAGCCAGCCGCGTCGTGACACCCGGTCCGCAGGCGGGTCGGCCTGGCGGCTCGCGGCGCTGTCGCTGATTGTCCTCGCGCTGGCGGCAGTGCTGTTCGGGGCGGCGTGGGCGATCGGGGGTGACGACGCGGTCTCCGACAACTGGGTCGGGATGACGGTGGTCCTGGGCCTCTTCGTGGGCGTGACCGAGGCGTTCGTCGCGCTGGTCATGGCGCTCTACGCCGGACTGCGGCGTGAGCCGTGGGGGACCCTGTGGTTCCCGCTCACGACGTTCCCGGCCGTCGTGACCGTCATCGTGCTGCTCGAGGCGTTCGTCTTCGAGTGAGCGACACACCCGCCTGGGAGTCGAGGCGCACTGGCCGCGACGCCGCCCGCCCGGCCTACGCTGGGCACCGTGAAGCGACAGGTGAGGCCGCCGACCCCGCACCCGAGCGGCGCCGTGCCGCCGCCGGTCCCGCGCGACCTCGTGCCCGAGCACGTCGCGATCATCATGGACGGCAACGGTCGGTGGGCGAAGGAGCGCGGGCTGCCGCGTACCAAGGGCCACGAGCAGGGCGAGCACACCCTCTTCGACGTCGTCGAGGGCGCGATCGAGATCGGCGTGAAGGCGGTCTCGGCCTACGCCTTCTCGACGGAGAACTGGTCGCGCTCGCCCGACGAGGTGCGCTTCCTGATGGGCTTCAACCGCGACGTGATCCGTCGGCGGCGCGACGAGATGCACGAGCTCGGCGTACGCGTGCGCTGGGCCGGTCGCACTCCGCGCCTGTGGAAGTCGGTCATCAAGGAGCTGCAGGTCGCGGAGGAGCTGACCAGGGACAACGACGTCCTCACCCTCACGATGTGCGTCAACTACGGCGGCCGTGCGGAGCTCGCCGACGCCGCCCGGGCGATCGGTCGCGAGGTGGCGGCCGGTCGCCTCAACCCGGACAAGATCGACGAGAAGGTCTTCGCCCGCCACCTCTACGTGCCCGAGCTGCCCGACGCCGACCTCGTCTGGCGCACGTCGGGCGAGCAGCGGCTGTCCAACTACATGCTGTGGCAGGCGGCGTACAGCGAGATGGTCTTCACCGACGTGCTGTGGCCCGACGTCGACCGGCGACACCTGTGGTCGGCGATCGAGACCTACGCCAGCCGCGACCGGCGCTATGGCGGCGCCGTCCCCAACCAGACCCCCCAGCAGACCTAGCGGCAGGCCGGGCAGGTCCCGAAGATCTCGAGCGTGTGGCTGATGTCGCCGTAGCCGTGCTCGGTCGCGATCGCGCTGGTCCACCGCTCGACGGCCGGGCCCTCGACCTCCACGGTCGCCCCGCACGTGCGGCACACGAGGTGGTGGTGGTGCGTGTCGGAGCAGCTGCGCCAGATGGCCTCGCCGTCCTCGTTGCGCAGCATGTCGACCTCGCCGGCGTCGGCGAGCGTCGCCAGCGTGCGGTAGACCGTCGCGAGCCCGACCGACTCGCCCTGCCGCGAGATGAGGTCGTGGATCTCCTGCGCGCTGCGGAAGTCGTCGAAGCCGGCCAGGGCCGCGGCGACCGCCCGGCGCTGGCGGGTGGGGCGGACCGCGGGACGCGGGGTCGGGTCAGTGCTCGTCATAGTGCTCTCCGTGTACGGCGTGCCGGTGGCCGTCGTGGACGTAGTCGACGTGGTCGCCGTGGGGGACTGCCGGGTGACCGCAGGCCTCGCCGTGCTCGTGGGGGTGCTCGTCCACCTCGTGCGGGCCGGGCGTCTCGGTCCCCAGGGCGGGGAACGGCTCGGTGAGACGGCGGCGTCGTCGGATCCACACCCCGACCGGCCAGGTGGCGGCGAACATGACCAACGCGAGGATCACGATGGAGGGGCCGGGGGCCACGGTCGCACGCGCCGACAGCCAGGCTGCGACGACCAGCCCCCCGACCGCGGCGACGCCCCCGACGACCATTGCCCCCAGCAGCGTCGACCGGAAGGATCGCGCGAGCTGCTGGGAGGTCGCGACCGGCACGACCATCAGCGCCGAGACGAGCAGCAGCCCCACCGTGCGCATGGCGACGGTGACGCTCACGGCGGCCAGGACGGCGACGAGGAGGTTGTAGGCGCGGACGCGGAGACCGGCGACCCGCGCGAACTCCGGGTCGGAGGCCACCGCGAAGAGCTGGGGGAGGAGACCGAGCGTGAGGGTCAGCACCACCAGCGCGAGCCCGGCGGTGTACCAGACCTCGGTGGGACTGATGCTCGTCACGGACCCGAAGAGGTAGACCTGCAGAGCGGCGGCCCCGTCCCCGGCGAGCCCCGTGATGAGGACTCCGCCCGCCAGCCCGCCGTAGAACAACAGCGCCAGGGCGACGTCGCCGTTGGTGTGTCCCTGCTCCCTGATGACCTCGATGAGCACGGCACCGAGGATGGCGACGACGACCGCCGTCCACGTGGGGGAGGCGCCGGTGAGCAGCCCGAGCGCGACGCCGGTGACGGCGACGTGCCCGATGCCGTCGCCCAGGAGGGCAAGGCGGCGCTGCACGATGAAGGTGCCGATCGCGGGTGCGGCCAGCCCGGTGAGCAGGGCGGCGAGGAGCGCTCGTTGCATGAAGTCGCGCCCCAGGAGGTCCGCGAGCTCGGCGAGGCTCATCGGAGGTCCTCCCTCGGGTCGAGCGACATGGTGTCGAACGGTGAGCCGACGTGCGGCGCGTGGTCGTGCGGACCGGCGAACGGGTGGTGGTGGCCGTGGACGTCCTCGTGGGCCAGCGGTGGCCCGTCGTAGGCGATCCGGCCGTCGCGCATCACCACGGCCCGGTCCACGAGCGGCTCCAGCGGTCCGAGCTCGTGCGCGACGAGGACGACCGTGGCCCCTCGGTCCGACAGGGTCCGCAGGGCCTCGGCGAGCGCGCGCTGGTTGGGCAGGTCGACGCCGGCGGTCGGCTCGTCGAGGAAGAACAGCTCGGGCTCGCCCGCGAGCGCCCGAGCGATGAGCACCCGTTGCTGCTGGCCGCCGGAGAGGGTCGAGACCCCGTCGCCTGCCATCTCGGTGAGGCCCACGACCTCGAGGGCGTCGTCGACGGCTGCCCGGTCGGCCTTCCCGGCCGGTCGGAGCAGGGGACGCCGGGTGAGCCGGCCGGAGGCCACCACCTCGCGCACGCTGGCCGGGACGCCGCCCGCCGCGGTGCCGCGCTGGGGGACGAAGCCGAGACGACGACGCTCCTTGAAGTCGTGCAAGGGCGTGCCGAAGAGGAGGACCGAGCCCTGGGTGAGTGGACGCAGGCCGGTGAGTGCGCGCACGAGCGTGCTCTTGCCCGACCCGTTGGCGCCCATCAGCGCCACGAACTCGCCCTGCCGGACCACGAGGTCGTTGCCGCGCAGCACCGGACGGCCGCCGAGGGCGACCGTGACGTCACGGGCCTCGACGACCGGAGTGCCGGCGGGGTTCAGCATCCGTTGGCTTGACGGAGGGCCGCCAGGTTCGCCTGCATGAGAGCAACGTAGTCGCTGGCCTCCTCTCCGTCGCCCGGTCCCTCGATCGGGTCGAGGACGGCGGTCTCCACTCCGGTGTCAGAGGCCAGGCTCTCGGCCATGGCGGGCGAGGCGAGCCGTTCTGAGAAGACGGTGGTGATGCCCTCGGAGGCGATCAGCTCCTCCAGCTCGGCGAGCCCGGCCGGGGTCGGCTCCGCATCGGGGGACAGGCCGGCGATCCCTTCGAAGTGGAGGCCGTAGCGCTCGAGGTAGCCGAACGCCTCGTGGCTCACGACGACCGTGTCACGCTCGCAGCGCGCGAGCCCCTCGGTGAACTCGGCGTCCAGATCCTCGAGCTCGGCTCGCAGCTCGTCAGCGTTGGCGCGGTAGGTCGCCGCGCCGTCGGCGTCGACCTCGGCGAGGCCGTCGGCGACGGCGTCGGCCAGGTCGGCCATCAGGAGGGGGTCCTGCCAGAAGTGCGGGTCGGTGTCGCCGTGCGAGTGCTCGTCGTCGGAGTGCTCGTCGGAGTGCTCGTCGGTGTGCTCGTCGTCGTGGCCCGCGTGCTGCTCCTCGATCGAGCGGAGCTCGATCGACTCGGCGGCGTCCACGACGACGGCGTCCGAGACGTTGTCGATCGCCTCGTCGACAGCAGGCTGGAACTCGTGCTGGAAGACCACCACGTCGGCCTCGTCGAGGTCCGCGGTCTGGGCGATCCCGAGCTCGAGGTCGTGGGGCTCGCCGCCGGGCTGGGTGAGGTTGGTGACCTCCCACGCGTCGCCCGCCACCCGATCGGTCACCCAGGCCAGCGGGTAGAACGCAGCGATGGCCGAGCGACCATTCCCGGCGGCAGCGTCGGACCCGCCACAACCGGCAAGGAGGGCGGTCGAGGCGAGGGCGGTGGCGAGGGCGATCGATCGAGTAGCGGACGACATGAGAACGATTCTCACGATGTTTGAGAACCGTTGTCAAACCAAGGGGGTAGTCCACCGGGAAACGGTCGTGGGAGTGGTGTCCGGACGACCGGATCCCGGTGGACTACCCGCCACTAGGGTGGGCGCCGTGCTGGTCGTCACCCGTCTCCGCGCCCCCGCCCCCGACGACGCCGCGGGGGAGGAGCTGCGGCGCGGCCTGCTGCACGCGCTCGGCATCCTCGCCGCCAAGCCCGGCTACGTCGGCGGCGAGGTCGGTCGCAACGTCGACGACCCCACGCTGTGGGTGCTGACCACCCGCTGGCAGAACGTCGGCTCCTACCGGCGCGCGCTCGGGTCGTACGAGGGGAAGATGCACATCCAGCCGCTGATGGTCCACGCGCTCGACGAGCCCAGTGCCTACGAGGTGGTCGAGGAGGGGACCGACCTCAACGAGGCCCAGCCCCGGTCGATAGGCTGACCGCTCGTTCGTGCGAGCCGGCAGCCAGCCGACCCGACCTGCCCACACCTGAAGGACCTGCACCGTGGCCAAGCCCGCCCCGACCGCCCTGGACAACGTCGTCTCGCTCGCCAAGCGCCGAGGTTTCGTCTACCCCAGCGGTGACATCTACGGCGGCACCCGCTCGGCCTGGGACTACGGCCCGCTCGGCGTGGAGCTCAAGGAGAACATCAAGCGCCAGTGGTGGAAGTTCATGGTCACCCGCCGCGACGACGTGGTCGGGCTCGACTCGAGCATCATCCTGCCCACGCGCACGTGGGACGCCAGCGGTCACCTGAGCACGTTCAGCGACCCGCTCGTCGAGTGCCAGTCCTGCCACAAGCGCTTCCGCGAGGACCACCTCCAGGAGGACCACGCCGCCAAGAAGGGCATCGACGACCCCGACACGGTCGACATCAACGAGTCGGTCGCCTGCCCCAACTGCGGCACCCGCAACGCCTGGACCGAGCCGCGCAACTTCAACATGATGCTCAAGACCTACCTCGGCGTGATCGAGGACGAGTCCGGCCTGCACTACCTGCGGCCCGAGACCGCGCAGGGCATCTTCCTCAACTTCGCCAACGTGGTGACCTCCAGCCGCCAGAAGCCGCCCTTCGGCATCGCCCAGATGGGCAAGAGCTTCCGCAACGAGATCACCCCCGGCAACTTCATCTTCCGCACCCGCGAGTTCGAGCAGATGGAGATGGAGTTCTTCGTCAAGCCGGGCGAGGACGACGAGTGGTTCCGCTACTGGATCGCCGAGCGCACCCGCTGGTACGTCGACCTCGGCATCAACCCCGACAACCTGCGCCACTACGAGCACCCGCAGGAGAAGCTCTCCCACTACTCCAAGGGCACGACCGACATCGAGTACCGCTTCGGGTTCTCCGGCCGTGACTTCGAGGAGCTCGAGGGCATCGCCAACCGCACCGACTTCGACCTCAAGCAGCACAGCGAGTTCTCCGGCAAGGACCTGTCCTACTACGACCAGGCCGCCGACGAGCGCTACCTGCCCTACGTCATCGAGCCCGCGGCCGGCCTCACCCGGTCGCTGATGGCCTTCCTCATCGACGCCTACACCGAGGACGAGGCCCCCAACACCAAGGGCGGCGTCGACAAGCGGGTCGTGCTGAAGCTCGACCCGCGCCTCGCCCCGGTGAAGGTCGCGGTGCTGCCGCTGAGCCGCAACGCCGACCTCTCGCCCAAGGCCAAGGCCCTCGCCGCCGAGCTGCGCGACAACTGGAACGTCGACTTCGACGACTCCGGCGCCATCGGCCGCCGCTACCGGCGCCAGGACGAGATCGGTACGCCGTACTGCGTGACCGTCGACTTCGAGACCCTCGAGGACGACGCCGTGACGGTGCGCGAGCGCGACTCGATGAGCCAGGAGCGGGTCGGCCTGGGCGGCATCAGCGCCTACTTCGCCGAGAAGCTCCTCGGCTGCTGACGCGGTACCACGCGCGTCCGTGGCCGTCACCGGCCCCGGGCGTGGATGATGGCGCGGTGCGGTCCACCCTGCTCCTGACGACGGTCCTGACGGCCGCCGTCTCGCTGTCGCTCGCGGCATGCTCGACCTCGACGCCGGCGGACGAGCAGCCGGAGTCGTCCCGCGTCCCCGCGGCGGCCGCCACGGCGTCGGGCACCGAGCCCGGCACCCGGCTCGAGCACGGTGACGCCGCGACGCTGGTCTGGCAGCCGGCCCGCGACGTGACCGGCGAGCTGGAGCTGAGCGTCGACGCCGTCGTCGGGAAGTGGCCGGGCGTCTTCGACGGCTGGGTCGGCGGCGAGGCGGCTGGTGACGCGCGGCCCTACTTCGTGACGGTGACCGTGGCCAACGTGGGGGAGTCCGGCCTCGGCGGGCAGGACGTCCCGCTCTACCTGCGCGACACCCGGGGCACGCTCGGGGCGCCGTGGACCCTCGGTGGCGACTTCACGCCGTGCCAGAGCGGGCCGCTGCCGGAGCCCTTCGAGCCGGGCGACGAGACCGAGATGTGCCTGGTCTACCTCGTCCCCGACGGCGGTCGCGTCCGGGACCTCGTCTTCGAGCCCACCGAGGGCTACGACCCGATCACCTGGACCGGCGAGGTTCGGGAGCCCCGCACGCGGGACGAGCGGCGGGACGACCGGCGCGACGACAGGGGCTGATTTGGGCGCATCGCCGGCGGGCTCGGACAATGGGGCCATGACCGTCGTGCCCGACTCCCTGACCCTGGGCCCGCTGCGCGTCGACACCCCGGTCGTCCTCGCGCCGATGGCCGGCATCACCAACGCCGCCTACCGCCGCCTGTGCGCCGAGCAGGGCGCTGGCCTCTACGTCTGCGAGATGATCACCAGCCGCGGCCTCGTCGAGGGGGACGAGACCACGAAGAAGATGCTGGTCTTCGACGAGCTCGAGTCGGTGCGCTCGGTCCAGCTCTACGGCACCGACCCGGTTTACATCGGCAAGGCGGTGGAGATCCTCTGCGCCGACCACGGCGTGGCCCACGTCGACCTCAACTTCGGGTGCCCGGTGCCCAAGGTCACGCGCAAGGGTGGCGGGGGCGCGCTGCCGTGGAAGCGGGGCCTGCTCGGCGAGGTCCTCGAGCACGCGGTCGCCGCCGCGGCGCCGTACGACGTCCCGGTGACGATGAAGACCCGCAAGGGCCTCGACGACGACCACCTGACCTACCTCGACGCCGGCCGCATCGCCCAGGAGAGCGGGGTCGCGGCGATCGCCCTGCACGGACGCACCGTCCAGCAGGCCTACTCCGGCGAGGCCGACTGGGACGCCATCGCCGCCCTCGTCGACCACGTGGACATCCCCGTCCTCGGCAACGGCGACATCTGGGAGGCCGCCGACGCGCTGCGGATGGTCGAGCAGACCGGCGCTGCGGGCGTCGTCGTGGGCCGCGGCTGCCTCGGGCGCCCCTGGCTCTTCCGCGACCTGGCCGCGGCCTTCCACGGCGAGGACGTCGCCACCCTCCCGACGCTCGGGGAGGTCAAGGCGATGATGCGTCGTCACGCCGAGCTGCTCTCCGAGCACATGGGGGAGGAGCGGGGCTGCAAGGAGTTCCGCAAGCACATCACCTGGTACCTCAAGGGCTTCCCGGCCGGCGGCGAGCTGCGCCACCGGCTGGCCCTGGTCGACTCCCTCGCCTCCCTGGACGAGCTCCTCGCCGGGCTCGACGACACCGCGCCGTTCCCCGAGCACGAGCTCGGCACGCCACGTGGGCGACAGGGTTCCCCCCGCAAGCGCGTCGTGCTCCCGGACGGCTGGCTCGACGACACCGACGGCCGCGGCGCCCACCTGCGCGAGGACGTCGACGAGACCACGGGCGGCTGAGCCCGGGGCTTCGTCGCGCACGGATCCGTCGACGGGTGAGCCGGAACACGCGGAAATTTACCGGGGAAGATTGGGACAGGCCGAGTTTCCTGTGCTTCACTCGTGGATCGCGTCGACGTGGGCATGAGTTCTTCCCCCGTTTCCGGGCTCGTGGATCGGCGCAACGTCCCCCCGACAGCAACCGCAAAGGATCAGCGCTGTGGCTCAGCATCGCCACAAGCGGGAAGCCCCTGCTACCACCACCCCCCGTCCCTCCCGAGTCCCCCGCTCCGTCCTCGTCTCCGCACCGCTCGCCGTCGTGGCGACGCTCTCCGCGGTGACCATGGGCGTGCTCGCCGCAGAGCCGGCGACCGACGTGAACCTCCTGGCCTCCTCCGGCACCTCCGAGCCGGTCGCCGCGGGCACGTCCGCCGACAGCACCGTCGAGGACTCCTCGCTCCGCCGGCGCGCCGTGACCACCACCGTGTCCCGCTCGCAGATCCGCGGCGCCGCCAGGGCCGAGGCCGCCGCGCGCAAGGACATCAGCGTGGACAAGAAGGCGCGCCAGCTCGCCAAGAAGCTCGACGACACCGTGTGGACCACCGACGTCCTCAACCTCTGGGACGGCCCGTCGGAGAAGGCCGACAAGCTCGGCGTCATCGACGCCCTCAAGAAGGTGCCGGTCACCGGTCGCGAGCAGCTCGGCCGCACCCAGGTCGTCATCGACGGCCAGTCCCGCTGGGTGACCTCCGACTACCTCAGCGCGACGAAGCCGAAGCCCGAGCCCGAGCCGAAGCCCGAGGTCCAGGCCAAGCCCGCCGGTCCGAGCCTGGGCGGCAGCTGCGCCAACGGGTCCTCCATCGACGCCGGTCGCGCCTCGCTGTACGAGATCCACGACGTGGTGTGCGCCAACTGGCCCTCGATCACGAGCTACGGCACGTGGCGCGGTGACGGTGAGCACGGCCAGGGCCGCGCCATCGACATCATGGTCAGCGGCGACACCGGCTGGGCCGTCGCCGACTTCCTGCGCGCCAACTACGCCGCCCTCGGCATCGAGTACATCATCTACGCGCAGAACATCTGGTCCGTGGAGCGCTCCGGCGAGGGCTGGCGCGGCATGTCCGACCGTGGGTCGGTCACCGCCAACCACTACGACCACGTCCACGTGACGGTCTACTGACACCACACCGCCGAGCATGTCGCCGACCGGGGCGTCGGCGGAGTCCGTGGCGCTCGCTAGGCTGACCGGCCGATGAGCATCGAGGACCCGTACGACGACTCGGCGCGCGAGCGCATCGTCGCCGAGCCACCCAAGCGGGTGGAGGCGCCGGTGCGCCTGGCGTTCGAGCGCGACCGGGCGCGCGTCGTCCACGCGGCGGCGTCGCGCCGGCTCGCGGCCAAGACGCAGGTCGTGGGTCCGCAGACCGACGACTTCGTCCGCAACCGGCTCACGCACAGCCTCGAGGTGGCCCAGGTCGCCCGCGACCTGGCCCGCGCCATCGGCACCCACCCCGACATCGCCGAGACGGCGGCGCTCGCGCACGACCTCGGGCACCCGCCCTTCGGCCACAACGGCGAGCGGGCGCTCGCCGGCCTCAGCACCGACTGCGGCGGGTTCGAGGGCAACGCGCAGACCCTGCGCCTGCTCACGCGGCTGGAGTCCAAGACCTTCGACGCCGACGGCCACTCCGTCGGCCTCAACCTCACCAGGGCGACCCTCGACGCCTGCACGAAGTACCCCTGGGCGCGCTCGGAGGCCACCGGGCCGCACGGCGTGCACGCAGACGGCACCCCGCGGGTCGTCGTGAAGTTCGGCGTCTACGACGACGACCGGCCCGTCTTCGACTGGGTGCGGTCAGGGATCGAGGGCCGCCGACGCTGCCTCGAGGCGCAGGTGATGGACCTCGCCGACGACGTCGCCTACTCGGTGCACGACGTCGAGGACGGCATCGTCGCCGGTCGCCTCGACCTGACCCGGCTCGACCGGGACGCGCTGTGGGAGACCGTGCGCTCCTGGTACCTGCCCGGCCTCGACGACGACGCCCTCGACTCCGCGCTGGCCGACCTTCGGGCGATGGGCAGCTGGCCCCGCACGTCCTACGACGGCAGCCGGCGCAGCCTCGCGGCGATCAAGAACCTCACCAGCGACCTCGTCGGCCGCTTCTGCGGCAGCGTGCAGCAGGCCACCCTCGCCGCCACGGGAGGAGAGCCCCCGGTGCGGCACCGGGCCGACCTGGTCGTCCCGGAGGCCACCGAGGTGGAGATCGGGGTGCTCAAGGGGATCGCCGCCCACTACGTCATGCAGGCCGACGACCGGGTCGCGCTGATGGAGCGGCAGCGACAGCTCGTGGCCGAGCTCGTCGAGCGGTTGTGGGCGCGCGGTGTCGACGCGCTCGACCCGGTCTTCGTCGAGGACTGGGAGCGGGCGGGCGACGACGCCGGTCGGCGACGCGTGGTCATCGACCAGGTCGCGTCACTGACCGACGCCAGCGCCGTCGCGCGCCACGAAGCGCTCGGTCAGGGCAGGTTGCCCTGGGGGTAGGGGTCGTCCTGCCGTGCCGTGCTGTCGGGGTGCAGCTGTTCCTCGAGGTCGGAGCGGTGCTCGCCGCTGCCCGACGGGGTCACCTTGTCGGCGGCCGTGCTGGCGGCCGTGCTGGCGGCGGAGGTCACCTTGTCCTTCACCACCGGGGCCTTGTCCTTGGCGAGGTCGGCGGCCTGGTGCGCCTTCTCCTGGACCCGCGGATCCTCCTTCACGCGGGTGGCCGCCTTCTTGATCTGGTCGTAGCGCTCCCGTCCGGCACGGGCGCCGAGCACGTAGCCGACACCTCCGGCGACGAGCAGCATGAGCTTCTTCATGGGGTCTCCCTTCCCTGGGTCAATGGTTGTTCAGTGGGCACCGCGGCGCCGCCACAGCAGCAGCACCACGGCCATCGCCACGAGCGATCCGGCAGCGGCGAGCACCTCGGTGCGCGGCTTGCCGGTGTCGTCCGTGACGGAGTCCTTGAGCGAGGCCACCTTGTGCTGGGCCTGCGACTTCACGTCGAGCTTGGCGGCGAGCTGGTCGACCGTGCCGGCCAGCTGCTCACGCTGCTGCGCGATCTCGGCCTCGAGCTGCTCGGGCGTCTTCTCGGGCGTCTGGTCACCCATGGTGGCCTCCCTTCACCGTCGCGATGTCCTCCTTGATGCCCTCGATCGCCCGCTCGGGCGCCGGAGGAGCGGCCTCGGCCACCTTGCTCCTGCCGACCACGCCCGCCACCGCAGCGGCGGCGACGAGGGCGAGCGCCACGACGAGCGCGGCCAGCCACGCGTCGACGACGAGCGCGAGGGCGAGGATGGCGGTCGTCACCAGGCAGGCGAGGGCGAAGAAGGCGAGGAGCCCGGCGACGCTGAACATGCCGATCCCGACGCCGGCGCGCTTGCCCTTCTGGGCGACCTCCGCCTGCGCGAGGCGGATCTCCGAGCGGATGAGCTCGGGGACCTGCTGGGTGAGCTGGTGGACCAGTGCGCCGAGGGTCTGACTCTGGGTCTGACTCTCTGGCGCTCCGTGCTGAGCAGTCATGTTTCGACCTTCCCAGACCCGCGGGCGGGGCACCAGCGACGTACGCCCCAAGGGGTGGCGTGACCCCCGTGAAGGGGGTGGCCGCGGCCGTTGTGGAGACGCCGCGGCGCTCGTGGGAGGCCGCCCGTAGACTCCCCGGCGTGGCAGGCCGGATTCGCGACGACGACATCGCCGAGGTGCGCGAGAAAGCGCGGATCGACGACGTGGTCTCCGGCTACGTCACGCTCAAGCGCGCGGGCGGCGGGTCGCTGAAGGGGCTCTGCCCGTTCCACGACGAGAAGACCCCGTCGTTCAACGTCAACCCCGCGCGCCAGTTCTTCCACTGCTTCGGCTGCGGCGAGGGCGGCGACGTCCTCTCCTTCCTCATGAAGGTCGACGGGCTCACCTTCACCGAGGCCGTCGAGCGGCTCGCGGAGAAGTTCGGCGTGCAGCTGCGGCGTGAGGACGGCGACGACGAGCCCGTCCGGCCGCGTGGGCCGGCTCGTGGCCGGCTGATCGAGGCCCACAAGGTCGCCCAGGAGTTCTACGCCGAGCAGCTCGCCGGCCGCGATGCGGTCGTCGCGCGGCAGTTCCTCCACGAGCGCGGCTTCGACCAGGCCGCGGCGGCGACCTTCGGGGTCGGCTTCGCCCCCCGCGACGGCGAGGCGCTGCTCCGTCACCTGCGCGGTCGGCGGATCAGCGACGAGGAGTCGGTCGCCGCCGGTCTCGTCGCCCTCGGTCGCTCCCACTACGACCGCTTCCGGGGTCGGCTCGTGTGGCCCATCCGCGAGGCCAACGGCGACACGATCGGCTTCGGCGCCCGCCGGATCTTCGACGACGACCGCATCGAGGCGAAGTACCTCAACACCTCTGAGACGGCGATCTACAAGAAGAGCCAGGTGCTCTACGGCATCGACCTGGCCCGCACCGCGATGAAGGAGAGCCAGCAGGCCGTCGTGGTCGAGGGCTACACCGACGTGATGGCCTGCCACCTCGCCGGCGTCAAGACGGCCGTGGCCTCCTGCGGCACCGCCTTCGGCACCGACCACGCCCGCGTGCTGCGTCGTTTCCTCGGCGACCACGACACGACCAGCGGCGAGGTCATCTTCACCTTCGACGGCGACTCGGCCGGGCAGAAGGCCGCCATGAAGGTGCTCGACAGCGACCAGGTGTTCGCCTCGCAGACCTACGTCGCCGTCGCCCCCGAGGGGATGGACCCGTGCGACCTGCGGCTCAAGGAGGGCGACGAGGCCGTGCGGGAGCTGGTCGCGAGCCGCCAGCCGCTCTACCGCTTCGCGCTCGACAACGTGCTCAACCGCTACGACCTCGACCGGGCCGACGGCCGTGTCGACGCCCTGCGCGACGCCGCCGGCCTGGTGGCGAGCATCCGCGACCGGACGAAGGTCGAGACGTTCTCCCGCGAGCTCGCCCACATGGTGGGGGTCGACCTCGACCAGGTGCGCGCCGAGGTGCGCCGGGCCGCCGACCGTCCGGCCCCCGGCCCCAAGGACGAGCGCCGACCCGCACGGGGAGCCGAGGCCGCCCACGCCCCGGAGCCGGCCCGTCCGGCCCTGCCGAGCCTGTCCGACCCGCGCTTCCTCATCGAGCGCGAGCTGCTCAAGCTGGTCATCCAGCACCCGGGCGGCGTGGGCCGCACCACCACCCACGTGACGACCGGCGACTTCACCCACCCGACCTTCCAGGGGGTCTGGGCGGCGGTGACAGAGGCGGGTGGTCCGGTCGCCGGCGTCGACGACCAGGGCTGGGCCGCGAAGGTGCGTGGCTCGGCCACCGACCCCGCGGTCGCCGCAGCGATCACCGAGCTGGCCGTCGAGCCGGTCCGCGGCACGACCGACCCCAACCCGACGTTCGCCGTGGCCTACGTCTACCGACTCCAGGAGCTCACCACGTCCCGCCGCATCGCCGACGTCAAGGCCCGCCTCCAGCGCACCAACCCGGTCGAGCAGGCGCTCGACTACAACCGGATGTTCGGCGAGCTGGTGGTGCTCGAGCAGCACCGCCGCAAGCTGCGCGAGGGCGCCGTCGGGCAGCCGGGAGGACAGGCATGAGCACGCCCGCCAGGAAGCGGTGGGGCCGTCGGCCCGGCCCGTCCGTCGCGGTCGGTCCGGGCGAGCGGGTGCTCGCGGCGGCGACCACGGGCGACGGCGTCGTGCTGGCCGGCACCCGCGACGCCTTCTACGTCGTCCGCGACGGTGACACCCGGCGCGTCCCGTGGGAGCAGGTGGAGGCCGCCGGCTGGGACCGCGACACCGACACCTTCCGGCTCTCGGAGGTGGGCGCGTGGGGTGAGCAGCGCCCCGTCCACACCGCGACGCTCGACGAGCCGGGGCGACTGCTCGAGCTCGTGCACGAGCGGGTCACCGCGAGCGTCGTCCTGCAGCGCCACGTGCGGCTGGGGCGGCGCCTCGGCCTGCGGGTGATCGCGCGCCGCGCTCCCTCCGGCGCCGGGGGCGTCCAGTGGGTCTACGAGTACGACGAGGGGGTCGATCCCGACGACCCGGAGGTCCGCGCCGCGGCCCGCGAGGCCCTCGAGCTGGCGCAGCGCGATGTCGGGCTGCCCTGATTTCACCCGCGGCGCGGAGGCTTGCTAAGGTTTCGCCTCGCTGCACAAGCGATCCCCTGTAGCTCAACTGGCAGAGCATTCGGCTGTTAACCGGAGGGTTGTTGGTTCGAGTCCAACCGGGGGAGCAAGAGAAACAGCCCGTGACCTGCGGAGACGCAGGTCGCGGGCTGTTCTGCTGCGCCGTGCAAGCGGCCATGCGTCGCGCGCAGGGTGATCTGGGACCGGCGGCTCAGCCCAGGCGGCGCGCGGCGAGCACGGCGACGTCGTCGTCGCGTCGTGGGTCACCGACCTCGTCGACCAGCGACGGAACGAGGTGACTGAGGGGTCGACCAGCCAGCGCCTGAGCTGCCGCAGCTGCGCGGTCCTGTCCGTCGGTGATGTCCTCACCACGTCGTTCGATGAGCCCGTCGGTGAAGGCGACGACGAGGTCGCCGACTTTGAAGGGGATCTCGATCGCGGTGCGGGTCGGGGTGCCGACGCCCAGCGGCGGACCGTCGGCTGAGGGGAGCCGTACGGAGCTCCCGCAGCTCACCAGGAGAGGTGCGGGGTGGCCTGCGTTCGCCAGGCTGAGGGTGTCTCGGTCGGGGTCGGCCAGCATGTACAGGAGCGTGACGAGCTGCTCCGACCCGTAGTGCTCGAACATCCGGTCCAGCCGGGCGAGGACGACCACCGGCTCAGGGTCGAGTGCTGCGTAGGCTCGTACCGCTGCACGGACCTGGGCCATCGCCGCAGCAGCTCCGACGCCTCGTCCCATCACGTCACCGATGAACATCAGCAGGCGGCCGTCAGCGAGCTCCACCACGTCGTAGAAGTCGCCGCCGACCTCCGTGCGGCCCGCTGGACTGTAGGAGTGCTCGAGCTCCCATCGCGAGGACGCGACCAGCGCGTCCGGCAGCACGGCGCGCTGCAGCTGGACCGCGGCGGCCAGGGTCTGGCTGTGGAGCTCGGAGTTGTCGAGCGACACGGCTGCGCGCTGCGCGAGCTCCTCGGCCAGGGCGAGGTCGTCAGGGGTGAAGTGGCGTTCGGACTCCGCCGTGACCCACGTGATCACTCCCAGGACGCGATTGCGCGCGACGAGTGGCACGGTGACGGCGCTGCGGAGGTGGAGGGCACGCGCGATCGCGGCGTGCTCGTCGTCCACGGCACTGGCCGTCAACATCTCGTCCGTGATCTCGGTGATGAGCTCGCTGCGACCGGTGCGCATGACGTGCCACGCGCCATGCGCGGCCTCGGGGTCGGCGGGGTAACGCTCGGCCAGCTGATGGGCGAGCCGTACCTTGTCCGGGTCGACGCGGGCCACCGCGAGCCGGTGCAGCCGGCCATCGTCGACCACGTCGATCGCGCACCAGTCGGCGAAGTCCGGCACGGCGAGGCGGGCGACGTTGGCCAGTGTCACCTGGTAGTCCAGGCTGCTGGCCAGCTCGGCGGCCGCCTCGGCCAGGAACTCCAGCTTGGCCCGCTGACGCGCTGCCTCGTCCCTGGCCGAGATGCGGGCGACGCTCTGCGCGCACGCACCGGCCAGGATGTCGAGGAACTCGATCTCGGTGTCATCGAGGTGCCGGGCCTCGGTGAAGATCAGGCTGATGGCTCCGATCACGGCTCCCGCTGTGACCAGGGGCAGGGCGACGACGGTCTGGGCACCGTTCCTCGGCATGTCACTGAATCGACGCTCGATGCTGTCCGGTCCGTTGACGACCATCCGGCTGCCGGCGCGGATGGCCTCCGCCGACGGCGTCTGCACGGTGAGGGGAAAGGTGCTCCACTGCTCCTCCGCCTCGGCGAGACCACCGGTCAGCGCCATGAGCTGGACCGTCCGCTGGTCCTCGTTCAGGAGCGTCATGGACGCGACAGCTGCCCCGACGGCTTCCGCCCCGTGGGTGACGACGGCGTCGCCGACCGCCTGGACGGTGTGCAGGTCCGCCAGCTCACCCGTCACGCGTGCGAGACGGGTGAGCCGGTCGGACAGGGTCACGGGACCGGGCACGGGATCATCATCGCAATGAAGGGACCCGGTGCGAGCAGCTATCGGCGCGAGCTCCATCCTTCGGTCGGCCCTGTCGTGACCTTTCGACGACGGTGATCAGTGGTTCCATCGGCGGTGTGCACTCCTCGAGGTCGACGCTGACCTGCTGCCCGCGCTCGACGACCACGGGCACGGTCTGCAGACGTGGCCGTCCCTCTCGCACGTCAGCGTGTGCCGTTGCGGCGGTCGGTTGCCAGATCAACGCGGCAGCATGAGCTGCGTTACGGGCCGGCCAAGCGTGCGATCGGCAGCAGGCGCCGGCCAGCCGGGGTGGGGCGGATCACCGCCCGGACTTCCACATCCGACCCCCGGCGGGCGGATCGGGTCACGACATCCGGGTACTGCGGGTCAGGTCCTTGCGGCGTCGCGACTCCGCACGGACCCAGGCCCGGGTGGTCAAGAAGCGGCCACCCGGGCCGCCTCCATGGTCACGTGACGACGGATCGGGCGAGACCGGCAGGGGGCGTCCCGTCCGCCGTGTCAGGCCTCGTCTATACGATGCGGTCGGGGTGACCCCATGGGAGGGAAGTCTTGAGCATGGACCGACACGAGTTCGGCCGACGGCTGGCCGAGGCCGCACGCGCGATGTCGGGCACCCGGCACCCGGCCGACACCCTCGAGCACATCGCGGCGATGGCCGTCGACCTGATCGGCCCGTGTGCCGTCGCCGGTGTGTGCGTGCTGCGGCCGGGGCGCAACGACACGTGCGCCCACTCCCACGCGTCCGTGCAGGTGATGGACGACCTGCAGCACGACCTGGCCGAGGGTCCGGCCATGGACGGCCCGTCGACCGCCGACGTGGTCTCGATCGGTGACCTCACCAAGGACGCCCCCTGGCCACGGTGGGCCGAGGAGGCGGTCGCGCGGACCGGCGTGCGGTCCTACCTGGGCTTCCGCCTGTTCGTCGAGGACGACGACAGCATCGGGATGCTCAACCTCTACGCCTACGAGCCCAACGCCTTCGACCACGAGGACCGGCTCGACGGTCTCGTCGCAGCCGCGCACGCCTCGGTCGCCCTGAGCACCACCGTGCGTCACGACCAGCTGCACACGGCGCTGACCAGCCGTCAGCTGATCGGCGAGGCGACGGGGATCCTCCGCGAGCGGTTCTCGCTGACGTCCGACCAGGCCTTCGCCGTGCTCAAGCGGCTCTCGTCGCAGCAGAACATCAAGCTCTTCGCCGTCGCCCAGCACGTGGTCGAGACGGGCACCCTCCCGAGCCCCGCCCCCTCGTCGCCCTAGCCCGGTCGCCTCGGTTGCGGTGACGTAACGCTTCCGAGGGCCCGTGTGAACTGTGCGTTACGTGCCTGCCGGAACCCGTGGGGCTGGGTCAGGGTGGCCGCATGAGCACAGACGCGAGCGAGGTTGACGACGAGCGTGGGGGGTTCGTCGTACGCCCGGACGGGACCGTGGTCGGTGACGACGGGGCCGCGGGTGCGCTCGCCGCGGCGTTGCCCTACACGGGCCGGTTGGCGCGGCGCGCGGGCGAGCTCGTCGGTGTCGGCGACCTGCGAGCCGTGGAGGCGCTGGGCTCGCGCCGGCTCACGGTCGGGGTGACCTGGACCCCGGCCGGCGAGGGCACCTACCGGGCGGTGCTGGCGCAGGCCGAGCCCCGCACGGTGCCGACCTTCATGGTCGTCGGTGGGGCGGACGCCACCGCCGCGGTCGTCCACTGCGTCGACCGGCTCGTCGCGGTCGCGGGGGTGCGCTGGGGCTCGGTCGTCACAGCAGGCTCGCGCGTGGTGGCGGCGGCGGGGGAGACGACCGGGACGGCCCACCTGGCCGAGGTGGGCACCCGCATGCTGGCGATCCTGCGCTCGCTGGAGGACCAGCAGGTCGCCGGCTTCGTCCGGTTGCGCTTCGAGGACGGCTCCCTCGTCGGCGCGTCGCTCGGCCGCCACGCCCTCCTCGCCCGCACGGACACGACGGACGACGAGGCGCTGCTCGCGACCGTCGACGAGGTGCGCGCGATCCTCGCCGACCGGGACCTGTCGCAGGTGCCGACGCAGGACGGCCCGGTCGCCGCCACCCGCCCGGCCCCCGAGCCCGTGCCGGAGGCCGCCCCGCCGGTTCCGCCCCCGCTGGTCGGTGCCCGGTTCGCCGGCGCGGGTGCTCGTGAGCCGCGCCGTGCTCGACGCCGCCGCTTCGCGCGGTGACTCAGCCCCAGCCGAGGGGGAACACCTCGAAGGTGGCCGCGTGGGTGACGCCGAGGCCCTGACCGCCACCGCGGAGGATGCCGTCGAGGAACTCCTCGGGGTCCCAGCCCTCCCAGCCGAGGCCCTCGATGTAGGCCCGGTGCTCCTTCAGCGACGCGACGCCGGCGGCGAAGGTGTCGGTGACGTCGACGGCGTGCGTCGCCTGCGGTGACCCGCCCGCCCACACCGCTTGCACGCCGCCCCAGGGCTCGAGGCCGTCGGTGAGCTGCTCGGAGAACACCCAGCGGTTGCCCGCGTCGCGGACCGCGTCGAGGAGTGCCTTGCCCACCGCGATGTGGTCGGCCTGGTTGAGGCTGGTGCCGCCGAACGTCTCGCGGAAGTTGATGGTCAGGGCGATGTCGGGCTTCTGCTCGCGCACGACCTTCGCGAGCACGCGCCGCAGCTCGACGCCGTACTCCAGGATCCCGTCGGGCAGGCGCAGGAACAGCACCTCGTCGACGCCGACGGTGGCCGCGGACGCGATCTCCTCCGCCTCGCGCAGCGACCTGCACTCGTCGGGATGGAGCCCGTCGATGCCGGCCTCGCCGCTGGTCACCATGCAGTAGACGACCTTCTTCCCCTGACCGGTCCACCGGGCGACCGCAGCGGCCGAGCCGTACTCGATGTCGTCGGGGTGCGCCACGACGAACAGCGCGGTCTGCCAGTCCTCGGGCAGGAGGTCGAAGGAGGGAGGCGTGGGGCGCTCGTCACTCATGTCCCGAGCATGGCACCGACCGGGCTCGTGTGTCTCGAGGGACGCAGGTCGATCAGGCCATCACGCCGACGGCCTGCGGCGCGAAGCCCGGGAAGACCTGCGCGACGGAGACGCCGAACCGGCGGGTGACGACCTCCGCGAGGACGCTGCGGTAGTCGGTGGTGACGAGCAGGTCGGCGTCGGGGGTGTCGGACAGGCCCGGCCACGAGCCGAGGTAGCGGCCGCCCCGCACCCCGGCGCCGGCGACGAGCATGACGTTGCCGAAGCCGTGGTCGGTGCCGTAGTCGTCGTTCTCCCGCACCCTCCGGCCGAACTCGCTGAGGGTCACGAGGGTGACCCGGTCGGCGGCCGGGCCGAGGTCGGCGAAGAACGCTGCGATCGAGCTCGCGAGGTCGCCCGCGTTGCGCCTCATGTCGCCCCACTCCAGGGTGCCGGCGTCGGTGTGCATGTCCCAGTCGCCCTGGTCGACGGTGACGACCTCGGTGCCGACGCCCGAGCGCACGATGCGCGAGACGTCGGACAGCGCCCGGCCCAGCCCGCTGTCGGGGAAGGCCGTCGCGGGCGTGCCGGCCGGCGTGTCCCGGGCGGCGCCGAAGGTCTGCGCGCCCGTGATCGCGTCGCGCACCGCGCGGCTCATCGGGTCGCTGCCCCGCCAGGCGTGCGCGAGGGACGCCAGCCGACGACCGTCCTCGTCGGCGCCCGCGACCTTGGCCTGGTCGACGCGGCCGACGACGAAGGCCGGCTGCGCGCCGAAGAGCGACGTCGGGGCCTGGTTGCCCATGGCCGTGCCCTGCAGCGGGGAGGTCCCGGGCAGCTCGCCCAGCAGTCGGTTGAGCCATCCGGTGCGCTCTCTCGAGCCTGGGGCGGCGTCCTCGATGGCCTCCATCGCGGCGAAGTGCGACCGGTTGGGCGTCGCCATGCCGGTGGCGTGGACGGCTGCCAGCGTGCCGGCGTCCCACATCGGCAGCAGCGGTGCGAGCGCGGGGTGCAGGCCGAACATCGCGTCCGGTGCCAGCAGGGCGGTGTGCGGGATCGCCAGGCGAGGCCGCGCGGCGTAGTAGACCGGGTCGCCGTGCGGGACGACCAGCGACAGCCCGTCGGCGGCGCCTCGCAGGGAGAGCAGGACGAGCACCGGGCCGCCCGGCACGCTCAGCCCGGCGGCGCTGCGGCCGGTGACGGCGTACGCCGACGGGCCGGTGCCGGTGAGCGACGGCCCGAGCGCGACGGCGCCCCCGGCCAGGGCGGTGCCGAGGAGCGCGCGCCGGCTGAGGGCCAGCCGGGCCTCGTCGTAGCCGGGGCAGCCGCAGGGACGGGCGGCGGGGGAGGTCGGGTGGGGATCGGTCATGTCAGCACGCCAGGTGGTCGGGGGAGTCGAGGACGGCGGCCAGCAGCCGCGGGAAGCCCCACTGGACGAGGGCGTGGTCGCGGTCGATCTTCTCCCTGGCCCGGCAGCCGGTGGCCAGGATCGCCGTCTGCACGAGCCGCTTGCCGGCGGGCCGGTGCAGCAGGTCGCGGCTCACCGCGTCGACGAGGTCCTCGAAGCGGATCGGCTTCTTCGCCGGCACCCACGCCTTCGGGGAGCGGTAGCGGATGCCCTCGGACGGCCACCACCCGCCGGCCATCGACCAGTGCAGGTCCATCGAGCCGAGGGCTCGCGACGGGGAGGCCCAGACGCCGTCGGTGACGGGCGTGCCGTCGGGACGTGGCCAGGCGTGCGGGGAGAGGCCCAGCCGGGACGCCTGCCAGAGGATCGCGTTGGCGGCCGAGTCGTTGCGAGCCGGCCGTCCGACCTCGGCGCCGAGCGCGCGGTAGGTGGCGACGACGTCCTCGCCGGGGTCGCGCAGCTTGTCGCCGGCCGACGTGCGGAACTCCTTGCTGGCCACCAGGGCGCGGAGCACCGGCACGATCGCGGTGTCGTTGCGCAGGTAGACCTTCGCGAGCCGCTTCACCAGCGACCGGGGCGGGTCGTCTCGCACGAACTTGGTCGCCAGCCGCCGGCAGACGTGCTCCGCGGTCAGCGGGTGGTGGGCCAGGTAGTGGAGGTAGTCGCGCGTGACCTCGCGGCCGTCGGCCTTCCGGTTCGCGTGCGTGAACCCCTTGACCCGGACCCTCCCGGTCGCGTGGTCCTCCTTGATGTAGGACGCCTTCCACGTCTCCCAGAGATCGACGTGGTGGCCGGTGAGGATCCGCGCCGACGCCTTGACTTCGTCCTCGTCGTAGTTGCCGGCCCCGAGGGTGTGCAGCTCGAGCAGCTCGCGGCCGAGGTTCTCGTTGGGGGCGCGCTTGGTGGAGGTCGCCGCCGACAGGAAGATCAGCATCGCCGGGTGGGTGGTGGTGGCGGCGAGCAGCTCGTCGAAGCGACCGAGGGCGTGGCGCCGAACGGTGTCGCCGTAGTCCACGCGCCACGTGAAGTGGGCGTCGCCACTCACCGGCACGTGGAGCATCGCCTCCCAGAACTCGGTCATCTTCTCCAGCAACGGCCGTCGGGTGCGGATGCGGCGCAGGAGCAGCCAGCGGCCGTAGTCCTCCATGACCTGCCACCCGCCGCGCACCTCCTGCACCTGGCGCTGCCACAGGTCGGCGGGTCGCCGGTCGAGGTCGGGCCACCACCGGCGTACGGCGTCAGCGGGCCCGTCGGGGAACGACCCCGGCCTGGAGACCTGCTGCTCGAACCACGCGGACGCCCCGCCGGCACGACGTACGTCACGGACGAGCGTCGCATCGATGCCATAGCCGAAGCGCGTGACGAGGTGACGCTGCGCGGGGGGCAGCAGAGCCGAGCGATCCTTGGCCACCGAGGTCCTCCCAAACCCGAGCCGCTTCCGAGACGCCTCACCCTCCCACGTGCGGCTTCGCGTGCGAAGTCGAACGCCGAATCCCGGTTGCCGCCCGGCCGTCGCTGCGGTCGGATGGGGCGGTGGAGATCGAGGAGCTGCCCGTGACCGACCCGGCGGCGAGGGCAGTCTGGCACGACGTGATGGAGCGGGCGGTCCGTGCCGACCGGCCGCACGCGCTGGTCAGCACCGCCGGTGCCTTCGAGGTGACCGCGACGTCGCCCAGCACCCATTACGCGCGCACCTGGCTGCAGGCCGTCGCCGACGGCGAGGTCGTGGGCGTCGCCGAGCTCGAGCTGCCGCTGAGCGAGAACACCGACGTCGCGTGGGCCGAGGTCCAGGTGCTGCCCGCCCACCGGCGCCGCGGCATCGGTCGCGCGCTCTGGGGTGCCGTGGTCGAGCGCGCCCGTGCCGCGGGCCGCAGCCGCATCGGAGGAGAGGTGACGGTGGACGTCGCGTCCCCAGGACCCGCGCACGCGTTCGCGGCGGCGGTGGGCACGGCCGACAGGCACCGCGAGGACCACCTCGTCGTGGACCTGCCCGTCGCCCTGTGCCCGGTCGACCCGGCCTACGAGGTCGTCACCTGGCGCGGCCGCTGCCCCGACGAGCACCGCGAGGCCTACCTCGCGATGCGCAACCAGATGAACGCCGACGTCCCCACCGGGGACCTCGACCTCGAGCCCGAGGTGCTCGACGACGCGCGGCTGGCGACGTCCGAGGAGCGGCTGATGCGGGCGTACGACGTCCGCGTCGCCGCGGCCCGCCGCCGCTCGGACGGCTCCTTCGGGGGCTACTCGCTGCTGTTCGTCCCGCACGGCACCGACTACGGCTGGCAGGACGACACCCTCGTGATGCCCGACCACCGGGGCCACCGGCTGGGGGCCGCCCTCAAGTCCGCCAACTACGCCGACCTGCCCGACGACGTCCGGCTGGTCCACACCTGGACCGCACCGTCCAACACCGCGATGCACCGCACCAACACCGCGCTCGGCTTCCGCGTGGTGGAGCACATGTACGAGGTCGAGGCCCCCATCGCCTAGGGTGCGCCCCGAGGGGCGGTAGCTCAGTCGGTCAGAGCAGAGGACTCATAATCCTTGGGTCGTGGGTTCGAGCCCCACCCGCCCTACGAGAGGGACGTGTATTGCTTCGCCTGATGGGTGACGGCTACTCCGGTTGATTGGTGACCCTCGCCAGATGAGGGACTTGAGCGTGACCGAGCAGCGGTATCAGGCCGTGCTGGCTGTGATCAGTGACGCTTCATCATCGGCGACGTCGATTACGCAACTGCCGGCTGGGTCGACTGGTACAACAACAGACGCCTGCACAGCACCCTTGAGATGATGACCCCGGGTGGAGTTCGAGCAAGCCCACTACGCGACTCTCAACCGAGAGCCGCAACCCGTACAGGAGCGGCGGAGAACCTGGGACGCTTCACCGTGAGAACCTCAGGGTGCGGTGGTGGGCGCGGGCAGATCCAGGACGCGCGAGTGGCGGAGGCGCCATACGAGGTACGCCGTGCCGAGGCGCGTGCGACCGTAGCCATCGAACGGGTCGAACCCGAGGGTCGCCGTCACCGTCTCGAGGCGCGACTGCATCGTGCTGTGGTGGACCCCGGCCGCGCGAGCCGCCTGCCGCAGCGAGTGCGAGCGGACCACCGCCGCCAGCGTCTCCGCGCCCCAGGCATGGGTCATCACCGTGTCGATCAGCGCGACGTCGGGTTGGAAGGAGCCGTCTGGCGCGTCGGCGAGCAGCCCGATCAGTCCGCCGAAGTCGTCGGCCAGGACCGAACCGACCGCGGGTGGGTCGCACAGCCGAAGCGCGACAAGTGCCGTGCGGAAGGAGTGGTGGAGGTCCTCGACCTCGGTCGCGACGCCGACCCCGCTCGGAGCGGCACTCACTGCGTGGTCGCCGTCCGGGAGGACGAGCGCGTGGATAGCGCCGAACCGGGTCGGGACGACGTCCTCGGGACCTTGCGGGTGCTCAGGCCAGACGGCGAAGAGCGGCGCACAGACGACCCGGTAGCGCGATCCCGGTCGCAGCCCGAGGGTGATCGCGGAGACGCAGCGGGCTTGGACGTCCACCTCGCGGTCGAGCAGGAGGCTCAGGTCGCGGCGGTGGTCGCTTCGGCGCCCTCGGCCGTGTCGGATCCGGATGGCCAGTGCGAGCCGCTCGAGCACGATCGCGTCGTTGGGCTGCCGTTCGCCGTAGCGCTCCAGCCATACCGTCAGCCCGTCGCTCGCGTCCTGCCGGAAGTCGGGGAGCACGTCAGGGAGTACGCCGTCCGCGTGGTGACCGCGGGGATCGATGCGCACGGTCCGGCCCGAGACCTCGGACCGGAACCCGGCCACGCAGCCGGCGAGCGAGGCAGCCGCGGCGAGGAGCGCTCGGGTGTTGACGTTGCCGACCATGAGCTCGTCGAAACACGCGATGACGCGCAGCCCGAGGCTCGCGCTTGGGTCCAGACGCGCGATGCGCCCGAGCAGCTCCTGCACGACGACCTCCTTCTGGTGAGCGAGCGTAGTCCGATTCTCAATCGGCGATGATCCGCTCGACCCAGCCGTTCCTGGCCCGGATCATGGCGCGACCGACGGCCGTATGGGCAGCGAAGATGTCACACGCGTGGAACGCGCCCGACCACACGTGCAGCTCGGCGTCGCCACCCGCGTGCCAGATCGCATCGGCGTAGGCGATCGCCTCGTCGCGGAAGATCTCGGCCGCGCCTACGTCGATGAACGCCGGCGGCAGGCCGGAGAGGTCCGTCGCACGAGCGGGAGCTGCGTACGGCGAGACCTCCTGCGTGCCGCGGGCGCTCCCGAGCAGCGCGGTCCAGCCGGTCTCGTTGCTGACGCGGTCCCACACGCCGACGCCGTCGAACTGGTGGGTGGAGGCTGTCACGCAGCGGTCGTCCAGCATCGGGTAGTCGAGCACCTGGCCCCGTAGCGCCGGCCCGTCCCGGTCGCGAGCCGCCAACGCGAGTCCGGCCGCGAGCCCACCCCCGGCGCTCGCGCCTGCAACCAGGAGACGGTCGCGCCGCAGACCCCACTCGCCCGCGCGCGACGCGGCGGCGTCGAGTGCGGCGTACATGTCGTCGAAGGGGAACGGGTGCGGATGCTCGGGCGCCAGCCGGTACTCCACCGTCACGAGGACCGCTCCGAAGTCGGACACCCAGTCGAGCACGAGGTCAATCCCGCTGAACCGGTCGCCGAACATCAGCCCGCCCGAGTGCGCGTAGACCACTCCGGGCCGCTCGCTCGTGACGTCCTTCGGACGCAGCACGGACACCACGACCTCGTGCCCGTCGGGAGCGACGACCACGTCGTCGGTGCACACGATGTCCTTGGCGAGGAGGAGGTCGTCGATCGGCGGCGCGGCATAGGACGTACGCATGAAGTCGATGAGGTCGGGCGTGATCGTCGGGGGGAACATCCCCCCGACGACCGCCAGGCCAGCCCGGAGCTCGGCATCGAACGGCGGCCGCGCGACGGGCTGCACCTCAGCTGTCACAGGGTTCCTCCGCAGTTCGTGTGGTCGGGGGATGGGGGGCAGGTCAGCGGCTCCAGCACATCGGTTTGCTCGCAAGCCTGCCACCGCCATGTGGCGGTCGTCACTGGGCGGACCCGGACGTCTTGTCGGTTCCGAGCGGGAATCGGGTGCACGACGGTGGACGGCAGCCGGACGGAGACACCGTCCCCGCACACCGAGGAGCAGCCATGGCCACACACATCGACGGATCCGGGATCGACCGTGTGCTCGCCGACGCAGTGTCGGACGGGGCGGTGCCCCACGTCGCCGCGATCGTCGCCGACCGCGACGGCGTCCGATATGAGGGGGGCGCGGGGGTCCGCGTGGCGGGTGAGTCCGACGACCCGGTGGGGACCTCCACCCACTTCCGCATCATGTCGATGACCAAGATGGTCTGCACCGTCGCCGCACTGCAGCAGAAGGAGCGCGGCGAGCTCGACTTCGACGCGCCCGTCGAGGACTACGTCCCGGACTTCGCCGACGTCAAGGTGCTCGAGGGCTTCGACGGCGACGAGCCGATCGTCGTCGAGCCACGCACGAAGGCCACGGTCCACCAGCTCGTGACCCACACGTCCGGCCTCGGCTACTGGTTCTGGAACGACCAGCTCGTGAAGTACGAGGCGGTTACCGGCGTCCCCAACGTGGTGCCCGGGTCGATGGCCGCCTTCGGCGCACCCATGACCGCGCACCCCGGCGAGAAGTACGTCTACGGCATCAACACCGACTGGCTCGGCCGCGTCGTGGAGGCGGTGGCCGGCACGACGCTGGACGCGGTCATCCAGGAGGGCATCGCCGGCCCGCTCGGGATGAGCAGCACGACGTTCCACCCCGACGAGACGCAGCTGGACAACGCCGTCACGGTTCACGTGAAGGGCGAGGACGGGACGTGGGGATCCGCCGGCAACATCCTCAACCCCGAGCCCGACTGGTGGGCCGGTGGCCACGGCCTCTTCTCCACGCCGCGCGACTACATCCGCTTCGAGCGGGCGCTCCTGCGGGGCGGCGAGCTCGACGGCGTACGCATCCTCGAAGAGGCCACCGTCGACGCAGCCTTCACCAACCAGATCGGCGAGCTCGACTTCCCCGCCGAGATCCCCACGGCCGACCCGCCGATCACCGACACGATGTATGCCGGCCCCGGTCACAAGTGGGGCTACGGCCTGCTGCTCAACAGCCACGACGTGCCGGGCCGCCGCCGCGCGGGCACGGGCTCGTGGGCCGGGCTCTTCAACACCCACTTCTTCATCGACCGCACGACCGGGATCTGCGCCTCGATCTACACCAACTCGCTGCCCTTCATCACGCGCGACGAGGCCTGGAAGCTCTACGGAGACTTCGAGGAGGCGGTCTACGCCGCCCTCTGATGCGACATGACGTGACGTGACATCCGTGCGGCTCAGCGGCAAGCGCAAGGGAGGGGCTCTTCGCGTGCTTCGTAGTGCCCCAGCCCTGGCTTGGCGCCGGCTTGCAGCAGTGATCTCGCGCACGTGTCGTATGGCGTCAGGTGCGTCCGCGTGAACCCCTGTCCCCGCACGCGCACATCGGGGAGAGTCGTGTCCGAGCAGACCCTGTCGAACCTGTCCCGCGAGGAGCGCCGCTTCGAGCCCCCGGCCGACCTCGCCGCGAGCGCCTACGAGGGGGACGTGCAGGAGAGCGCAGCTTCATCCGTGCGAGGTGATGCCGCCGCGCGCCCCGGCGGTCGAGGCTCGGTCGTGCACCGCCGCTCCGAGGAGACCTCATGACGAAGCCCGCCGACGCCCGCGCCCGCACGATGCTGCCGATCCCGGACCAGAGGCGCCCGGGGCTGACCACCTTCGACGCCAAGGACCCGGACACGTCGTACCCCCCGATCGAGCCTCTGCTGCCTCCGGAGGGTGCGCCCAACGTCCTCGTCGTGCTCCTCGACGACGTCGGCTTCGGTGCCGCGAGCGTCTTCGGGGGCCCGTGCGACACCCCGACCGCCGAGCGGCTGGCGGCGGGAGGGCTGCGCTACAACCGGTTCCACACCACCGCGTTGTGCGCACCGACCCGGTCGGCCCTCCTCACCGGACGCAACCACCACTCGGTGGGCATGGGCAGCATCACCGAGACGGCCACGTCTGCTCCCGGCAACTGCTCGGTGCGCCCCAACACCAAGGCGCCGCTGCCGCTGACGCTCAGGCTCAACGGCTACTCGACCGCGCAGTTCGGCAAGTGCCACGAGGTGCCCGTCTGGCAGTCCTCGCCGATGGGTCCGTTCGACGCCTGGCCCTCGGGGGGCGGCGGCTTCGAGAAGTTCTACGGGTTCATCGGCGGGGAGAACAACCAGTGGGACCCGGCCCTCTACGACGGCACCACGCCCGTCGAGGCCCCGCGGACGCCGGAGGAGGGCTACCACCTCACCGAGGACCTCGCCGACCACGCCGTTGCATGGATGCGTCAGCAGAAGGCGCTGATGCCCGACCGCCCCTTCTTCGTGTACTTCGCCCCCGGTGCCACGCACGCCCCCCATCACGTGCCGCGGGAGTGGGCGGAGAAGTACGCCGGCATGTTCGACGACGGCTGGGACGTCCAGCGGGAGCGGACCTTCGCACGCCAGAAGCAGCTGGGCGTGGTGCCCGCCGACGCCGGCCTGACCGTCCGGCACGACGAGATCGCCGCCTGGGACGACATGCCCGACGACCTCAAGCCCGTGCTCGCCCGCCAGATGGAGGTCTACGCGGGCTTCCTCGAGCACACCGACCACCAGGTGGGGCGGCTCGTCGACACCCTCCAGGACCTCGGCGTCCTGGACGACACCCTCGTCTACTACATCATCGGCGACAACGGCGCGTCGGCCGAGGGCACGATCAACGGCGCCTTCAACGAGATGGCCAACTTCAACGGCATGGCCGACCTGGAGACGCCGGACTTCATGCGGTCGAAGATGGCCGAGTTCGGGTCCCCCACCTCCTACAACCACTACTCCGTGGGCTGGGCGTGGGCGAGGAACACCCCGTTCCAGTGGACCAAGCAGGTGGCGTCCCACTGGGGAGGGACCCGCAACGGCACGATCGTGCACTGGCCGAGCCGGATCCGGGACCGCGGCGGGTTGCGCTCGCAGTTCACCCACGTCATCGACATCGCACCGACCGTGCTCGAGGTCGCCGGCCTCCCCGAGCCGGCGATGGTGAACGGCGTCCAGCAGGCCCCGATCGAGGGCACGAGCATGGCCTACACCTTCGAGTCGGCCGAGGAGCCGGAGCGCCACGACCTGCAGTACTTCGAGATGTTCGGCAACCGCGGGATCTACCACAGGGGGTGGAGCGCCGTGACCAAGCACCGGACCCCCTGGCTGCTCCGGCAGCCCGACGTCCCGGCGTTCGACGACGACGTCTGGGAGCTCTACGACGGCAGGGTCGACTACAGCCAGGCACACGACCTGGCCGCCGAGCAGCCGGAGCGGCTGCGGTCGCTCCAGCGCCTCTGGCTGATCGAGGCCGTCAAGCACGACGTCATCCCGCTCGACGACCGCACGGGGGAGCGGATCAACCCCGACCTGGCAGGGCGGCCCGTCCTGGTGCGGGGCGGCTCCCAGCTGTTCTTCCCCGGCATGGGCCGCCTGTCCGAGAACAGCGTGGTCAACATCAAGAACAAGTCCTTCTCCGTCACCGCGGAGGTCGACGTCCCCGACGGCGGCGCCGACGGCGTGATCATCGCCCAGGGCGGGGGCTTCGGAGGATGGTCCGTCTACACCAGGGACGGGCTCCTCAGGTTCGCCTACAACGTGCTCGGCATCCACCACTACGTCACGACCTCCGAGCGACGGATCCCCGGTGGCACGCACCAGCTGCGGATGGAGTTCGCCTACGACGGCGGCGCGCTGGGCAGGGGCGGAGACGTCACCCTCTACTGCGACGGCGACACCGTGGGCGCAGGACGGGTCGACGCCACCCAGCCGATGATCTTCTCCTCCGACGAGACGACCGACATCGGCTACGAGTCGGGGACGACGGTGTCGGCCGACTACGACGCCCGGACGAGTCGCTACACCGGTCGGATCCACTGGGTGCAGCTCGACACGGGTCGCGACGACAACGACCACTACATCGATCCCGAGGAGCGGCTGCGCATCGCCATGGCCCAGCAGTGAGCGCGCTCGCTACCCCTCGCCGGCGATCAAGTAGCCGTCGCCCTGCCTGGCGAGCTGCAGCTGGCCCTGCTCCGTCCGTGTCTCGCCCGACGTGGTGACGAAGTCGATCGTGTACGTCGTGGTGAGCGAGCGCGGGTCCGCCTTGATGGCGCGCGGGGTGGCCGACTCGATCGTGCTCCAGAAGCCGGAGTAGCCCTCGAACCCACCACTGGCGGCCTGGAACTCCGGGGTCAGCAGCGCGAAGGTCGACTCCGGGTCCGAGGTGACGGTGGAGAAGTAGTCCTGCACGAAGGTGCGCATGGCCGCCGGGGTCCCGGCCGCTTCGGACGGGGTGGGCTCGGAGGTCGGCTCCTCCGTCGGCTCGGACGTGGGCTCCTCGGTCGGCTCGGAGGTGGGCTCCTCGCTCGGCTCCTCGCTCGGCTCCTCGGAGGCGCTGGGCTCCGCCGAGGCGCTGGGGTCGTCGGCGCTGCCGGTCGGCTCGTCGTCGCGCGGCCACAGCAGCCACGCGCCGAGACCCGCGACCAGCACGAGCGCGAGCGCCGCCGCCAGCCAGCCGGCCGGGCGTCGACGCGACCCGTCCGACGCCGCGGCCGCCCCGGGCGGGGGCGGTGCGGGGGTCGGGGCAGGTGCGGGCGCCGGCTCGGCGGGCGCGGCTACGGGCGCCTCCGTGCTCCGTGTCGTCTGCCCCGGGGCGTCTGTCCCCATCGGTGCGGGCGGGGCCATCGCGACCGTCGCCTGCCCGTCGGGCTGCTCCTCGCGGCTGGTCCGCGCTGCCTGCGCCGGTGCCGTGCTGGGCTCGCCCCGGGCGATGCGGCGCAGGTCGTCGCGCACCCGCAGCATGGGCCAGCGCTCGGCGGGGTCCTTGACCATCATCACGGCCAGCAGCGCCGCCGCGGGGTGGTCGTCCGACAGTCGCGGCGGGTCGTCGTTGACGATCCGGTAGAGGCCGCCGAGGACGTTGGTCCCCACGTCGTAGGGAGGCGTGCCGACGACGGCGTGGTAGAGGGTCGCGCCGAGCGACCAGACGTCGCTCGCCTCGCTCGCGGGTTGGCCGGACGCCACCTCGGGGGCGATGTAGGCGGGAGACCCCGTGATCAGACCCGTCTGCGTCAGCGCGGTGTCGCTGGCGGCCCGCGCGATCCCGAAGTCGCCGAGCTTCGCCTGCTCGGTGCCGGTGAGGATGATGTTGCTGGGCTTCACGTCGCGGTGGACGACACCCGCGGCGCCGGCTGTGACGAGCGCGTCGGCTGCCTGGGCGAGGATCGCGGCTGCCCGGCGCTCCGGGAGCGGCCCCTCGGCGGCGACCAGCTCGGACAGCGTCCGGCCGTCGACGTGCTCCATGACGAGCCAGTAGCAGTCCTCCTCCTTGACGAGGTCGAAGATCGACACGACGTTGGGGTGGTTGATCCCCGCGGCCAGCCGTGCCTCACGCTGCGCGCGTACGACGTCGTCATCGGTGGTGCCGGGCAGCAACCCGATGCGCTTCACCGCGACCCAGCGGTCCAGCAGCTCGTCGTGCGCGAGGTGGACCACCCCGGCGCCGCCGCGGCCGATCTCCTTCTCCAGGCGATACCTGCCTGCGATCACGTGTCCCCCTCTCCGTGGCTGACGTTCAAGGCTAGTCACCTCTGCGTGGTGGCCTCACACCCGTTGGGACCAGTCGGGGGTACTAGCACCATCGGCCATCTCGTCGGCGCCCCTGCTGGGAGCGAGGCTGGGAACACCCGACCAAGCCCGACCAAGCCCGACCAAGGAGGAACCATGAACAGCACGACCCGCCTCGCCCGATCGCTCGCAGTCGGCGTCGCCCTCGCCGGACTGGGCGTCGCCACCGTGGGCGTCGGCACTGCCGGCGCCGCACAGGTCGACCACCCGTCGTCGCTCCGCGGTGGTGACGACGACGCGCCCGGCGACGACCATGGCGGTCACGGTGGCGACGACAACGACGACGACCGCGTGATCCGCACGGGGAGCTGCAGCGGCAGCGCCGACTGGAAGCTCAAGGTCAAGACCGACGACGGCCGCCTCGAGGTCGAGGGCGAGGTCGACAGCAACGTCGCCGGCCAGCGGTGGCGCTGGTCGCTGCGCCACAACGGCTCGGTCAGCGACCGCGGCGTGGCCACCACCACGGCGCGCAGCGGCTCCTTCGAGGTCGAGCGCAAGGTGGTCGACCTCGCCGGCGCCGACACGCTGGTGTTCCGAGCCGTGCGCGACGGCCAGGTCTGCCGAGGGTCGCTCAGCTACTGAGCCCCTCAGGCGCGCGGGTCGCCGCCGTACGTCACGCGGGCGCGCTCGAGCGCGGCTACGTAGCCCGATCGCTCGTAGGCGGTCCCGTCCACGTCCCGCGGCACCGCCAGCCGGCCCCGGGCGTCGTCGACCCCGGCGTAGCCCTTCCGCGCCAGCCATGCGGTCAGGCCGTCGAGCAGGACAGACGCGTGCTCGGGTCCGTGGCGCAGCAGCGACGACGTGGTCATCACGACGTCCGCACCGGCGAGGACGTACGCCGCCACGTCCGCGGCGGTCTCGACCCCGGTCGACGCGGCGAGGGAGCACCCCACACGGCCGTGCAGGATCGCCACCCAGGTCCGCGCCAGGGGCGACTCGGCCGGTGTCGAGAGGGCGAAGCCCGGGGTGACGGCCACCCGCTCCGGGTCGACGTCGGGCTGCAGGAAGCGGTTGAAGAGGACGAGCCCGTGGGCACCTGTCCGGTCCAGCCGCACCGCCATCTCGCCGGGTGAGCTGAAGAAAGGGCTGAGCTTGACCGCGACGGGGACCGACACGACCTCCAGCACCCGTTCGAGGATCTCGACGTGGCGGTCCTCGACCTCGCGGCCGGTCGTGTGGGGGTCGGCGGGCAGGAACCGGATGTTGAGCTCGACGGCCGCCGCCCCCGCCTCCTGCATCGCGTGGGCGAACCGGGACCAGCCTCCCGCGGTGCTCCCGTTGAGGCTGGCGACCACGGGTACGTCGACGGCCGCCGCGGCCCGCTCGACGAGGCGGAGGTAGCGCCTCGCACCACCGGGCTCGGACGCCGCCGCTGAAGGGGTCGGCGAAGGGGTGGTCGAAGGGGTGGCCGACGGGAAGTATGAGGCGGCCTCGCTGAAGGCGTGCTCGTGCTCCTCCACCAGCAGCAGGTCGCGCAGCTGCTCGCGGTGCAGCTGCTCCTCGAAGAGCGAGGGCAGCACGACCGCCGCGATCCCGGCGTCAGCGAGGCGGCGGACGTCCGCGACGGTGGACGTCAGGGGGGAGGCGCTGGCCACGAGCGGGTTGCGCAGGGCCAGGCCGAGGTAGCGGGTCGAGAGGTCCACGTCCTACCTCCGCGCGTCCGTGGCGAACCGGGCCGCCCCGCGGCTCGCCATCTCCTCGTAGGTGGCCCAGCGCTGGTCGACCGCCTCCTGGGCCAGGTCGAGGAGGCGCTCGGCCTCGTCCGGGTCGGCGTCGCGCAGCATCCGGTAGCGCAGCTCGCGGTAGAGGTAGTCCTCGAGCCGGATGCGTGGCCGGGGCGAGTCCAGCTGGAACGGGTTGCCGCCCCTCGCGCGCACCGTGGGGTCGTAGCGCACCAGGGGCCAGTGGCCCGACGCGACGGCGCGGTACTGCTGGTCGAGGCCGTCGCGCATCTCGATGCCGTGGGCGATGCAGTGGCTGTAGGCGATGACCAGCGAGGGACCGCCGTACGCCTCCGCTTCGCGCAGGGCGGTCAGGGTCTGGTGGGGGTCGGCGCCCATGGCGACCCGGGCGACGTAGACGTTGCCGTAGGCGATGGCCTGGAGCGCCAGGTCCTTCTTGGCCAGGTCCTTGCCCCCAGAGGCGAACTTGGCGACGGCGCCGAGCGGGGTCGCCTTGGACGCCTGGCCGCCGGTGTTGGAGTAGACCTCCGTGTCGAGGACGAGCACGTTGACGTCGCGCCCGCTGGCGAGGACGTGGTCGAGCCCGCCGGCGCCGATGTCGTAGGCCCACCCGTCCCCCCCGACGATCCACACGCTGCGGCGCAGGAGGTGGTCGGCCACGCTGCGGAGGTCCTGCACGGCCGGGCCGGTCATCCCCTCGAGCCGCCGCCCCAGCTCGGCGACCCGGTCGCGCTGGGCGTCGAGCACCGACTCGCGCACCTGGCCGGCGTCGAGGATGGCGTCGGCGAGGTCCGCGCCGACCTCGTCGCGCAGCTCGGTGAGGCGCGTGCGCGCGAGCGCGGTGTGCAGGTCGGCGGCGAGCCGCAGGCCGAGGCCGAACTCGGCGTTGTCCTCGAAGAGCGAGTTGGACCAGGCCGGCCCGCGCCCCTCGGCGTTGCGGGTCCACGGGGTGGTGGGGAGGTTGCCGCCGTAGATGGAGGAGCAGCCCGTCGCGTTGGCCACCGTCAGCCGCTCGCCGAAGAGCTGCGTGAGCACCTTGAGGTACGGCGTCTCCCCGCACCCCGCGCACGCACCGGAGAACTCGAAGAGCGGCAGCAGGAACTGCGTGCCGCGAACGGTGCCGAAGTCGACGCGCGCCCGGTCGTTGACCGGCAGCGTCTCGAAGAAGGCGACGTCCTGCCGGGCGGGCTCGAGGACCGGCTCGAGCTCCGTGAGGTTGATCGCCTTGCGCGACGGCTCGCCGAGCGGGCTGACCGGGCAGGCCTCGACGCACAGGCCGCAGCCCGTGCAGTCCTCGGCGTAGACCTGGAGCGTGTAGCGCGAGCCGGGCAGGCCGACCGCGTTGAGCGGCGCCGACGCGAACGACTCGGGCGCCCCCTCGAGCTCGGCCTCGTCGTAGTGCTTCGAGCGGATGACGCTGTGGGGACACACGAAGCTGCACGTCCCGCACTGGATGCAGGACTCGGGGTCCCACTGGGCGACGAGGTCGGAGATGCGCCGCTTCTCGTACGCCGTCGTCCCGCTGGGGAAGGTGCCGTCGACGGGCAGGGCGCTGACGGGGAGGGCGTCCCCGCGTCCCGCCATCATCTCCGCGGTCACCGTGCGCACGAAGTCGGGTGCGTCGGCCGGAACGAGCGGCGCCGGCTCGTGCCCGTCCACGCCCTCGGTCGGGACCGCCACCTCGTGCAGGGCCGCCTGGGTGGCGTCGACCGCCGCCTGGTTGCGGCGTACGACCTCGGTGCCGCGCCGGCCGTAGGTCGCCCGGATCGCGACCTTCACCTTCGCGATCGCCTCGTCGCGGGGGAGCACCCCCGAGATCGCGAAGAAGCAGGTCTGCAGCACCGTGTTGGTGCGTCGCGGGAGCCCCGCGTCGCGGGCGACGCGATCGGCGTCGATGGCGAACACCCGCAGCGCGAGCTCCCGGATGCGCTGCTGCACGGGGCGGGGGAGCGCGTCCCACACCTCATCGGGCGGACGGGGTGAGTTGAGCAGGAGTGTGGCGCCACGGCCGGCGGAGCCGAGCACGTCGACCTTCTCCAGCAGGCCGATGTCGTGGCAGCCGACGAAGCCGGCCCGGGTGACGAGGTAGGGGGCGCGGATCTCGTGCGGCCCGAAGCGCAGGTGGCTGACGGTGAGGCCGCCTGACTTCTTCGAGTCGTAGACGAAGTACGCCTGGGCGTGCACGTCCGGGTCGGAGCCGAGGATCTTGATGGTGTTCTTGTTGGCGCCCACCGTCCCGTCCGAGCCGATGCCGTAGAAGACGGCCCGCAGGGTCTCGGGCTCCTCGATGTCGAGGTCGGGGTCCCACGGCAGGCTGGTGCCCCCGACGTCGTCGGTGATGCCGATCGTGAAGCGCGGGCGGGGGACCGGGGTCGCCAGCTCGGCGAGGACGCCCGCGACCATGCCCGGGGTGAACTCCTTGGACGACAGGCCGAAACGGCCGCCGATCACCAGGGGGAGGTGCTCCACCCGACCGTGCTGGTGGGCCTCGGCGAGCGTGGCGGCGACGTCGAGGAAGAGGGGCTCGCCGTGCGAGCCCGGCTCCTTGGTGCGGTCGAGCACCGCGATCCGCCGGACCGTGGGCGGCAGCGCCGCCACGAGCTCGGCCGCCGGGAACGGACGGTAGAGGCGCACGTGCACCACGCCGACGCGCTCGCCGGCCGCGACGAGGTGGCGCACGGTCTCGCGCGCGGTCTGGGCTCCCGAGCCCATCACGACGACCACGTGCTCGGCCTCGGGATGTCCGGCGTACTCGACGACGCGATAGCCACGGCCCGTGTGCGTGGCCAGCTCGTCCATCGCCGCCTGCACCACGCCGGGGGTCCGGGCGTACATCGGGTTCACCGTCTCGCGCGCCTGGAAGTAGACGTCGGGGTTCTGGGCGGTGCCACGGATGAACGGCCGCTCGGGCGTGAGGGCTCGCGACCGGTGCTCGCGCACGAGCGCCTCCGGCACCATGGCGCGCAGCACGTCGTCGTCGAGCAGCTCGATGGTGTTCATCTCGTGCGAGGTGCGGAAGCCGTCGAAGAAGTGGATGAACGGCACCCGCGTGCGCAGGGTCGCCACCTGCGCCACCAGCGCGAGGTCGTGGGCCTCCTGCACCGACGCCGACGCCAGGAGGGCGAAGCCGGTCTGCCGCACCGCCATCACGTCGGAGTGGTCGCCGAAGATCGACAGGCCCTGCGCCGCGAGGGACCGGGCGGCCACGTGCAGCACGGTGGAGGTGAGCTCGCCGGCGATCTTGTAGAGGTTGGGGATCATCAGCAGCAGGCCCTGCGACGCGGTGAAGGTCGTGCTCAGGGCGCCACCTTGAAGGGCGCCGTGCAGCGCTCCGGCCGCGCCGCCCTCGCTCTGCATCTCGACGACCGTCGGGACCGTCCCCCAGACGTTCGTCCGGCCGTGGCTCGACCACTCGTCCGCGAGCTCGGCCATCGTCGACGACGGGGTGATGGGGTAGATGGCGCACAGCTCGTTGAGCCGGTAGGCGACCCGCACCGCCGCCTCGTTGCCGTCGATCGTCTCGCGCACGGCGCTCACTGCTCCGGGACCATCTCGATCGCGTGCACCGGGCACTGCCGGAAGCACGCGCTGCAGCCGGTGCACCGCTCGTAGTCGAACTCGTAGCGCAGGCCCTCGCCCAGCTTGACCACCGCGTCCTCCGGACAGGCGCCCAGGCAGCCGTCGCACTCGAAGCAGTTGCCGCACGAGAGGCACCGGCCGGCCTCGAAGGCCGCCTCGTCCGGGGTGAGCCCGGAGACGACCTCGTCGAAGGCGACCACCCGTGCCGCCGGGTCCAGCTCCGTCTGACGACGGCGGTCGTGGTCGCCGAAGAACCACGGGCTGAGCAGGTCGAACCCCGCGAGCGGGTGCTTGTCGCCGGCGGTCCACTCCGCGCCCCGCAGCCAGGCGTCGACGGTGCGGGCCGCGCGCTTGCCGTGGCCCACCCCGACCGTGACGGTCCGCTCGCTGGGGACCACGTCACCGCCGGCGAAGACGCCAGGGGCGCCGGTCATCAGCGTCGCCGGCGACACCTGCACGGTGTCGTCGACCACCTCGACGCCGGGCACGGTGCGGAGGAACCCGGTGTCGCTCTCCTGACCGAGCGCGAGGATCAAGGTGTCGGCGGCCAGGGTCTCGAACCGCCCGGTCCCGTGCGGCCTGCCCTGCTCGTCGAGCTCCTGCACCTCGACGGTCAGGTCGTCGTCACCCATCGAGGAGATCGTGCGGAGCCAGTTGATCCGGATGCCCTCGGCCTCGGCGTCGGCTGCCTCCTCCTCGTGGGCCGGCATCTGGTCACGGGTGCGCCGGTAGACGATGACGGTGTCGTCGGCGCCGAGGCGGCGCGCCACCCGCGCCGCGTCCATCGCGGTGTTGCCTCCGCCGTAGACGGCGACCCGGCCGTGCAGCGGCTCCTGCTGGCCGGAGGACGCGCCACGCAGGAAACCCACCGCGTCGAGCACCCGGCTCGCGTCCTGGTGGGGGATGTCGACCCGCTTGGAAAGGTGGGCGCCCACGGCCACGAAGACGGCGTCGAAGCGGCCGGTCCGACGCTCCGCCTCGAGGTCCTCGACGACGTGTCCCTGCTCGAGACGCACCCCGAGGTCGGCGATGCGGCGCACCTCCGCGTCGAGCACGTCCCGGGGGAGCCGGTAGGCGGGGATCCCGTAGCGCATCATCCCGCCCGGAAGCTCGCCGCTGTCCCGCACCGTCACGTCGTGCCCGAGACGGGCGAGGTGGTACGCCGCCGACAGCCCGCTGGGGCCCGACCCGACGACCAGGACGCGCTTGCCGGTGCGTGCGGGCGGAGGGGCGAACGTCCAGCCGTGCTCGATCGCGAGGTCGCCGAGATGGCGCTCGACCCCGTGGATCGACACGGCCTCGTCGAGCTCCCTGCGGTTGCAGACGCTCTCGCACGGGTGGTAGCAGACCCGGCCGTGGATCGCGGGGAACGGGTTGTCGTCGGTCAGCTGGCGCCAGGCCTCCTCGGCCCGCCCGGCCTTGACGAGCGCCAGCCAGGCCTGGATGTTCTCGCCGGCCGGGCAGCCCGCGTTGCACGGCGGCAGCAGGTCGACGTACACCGGCCGCTGCGAGCGCACCGGTCCCGCGCGCAGCCGGCCGAGGCCCAGCGGCGCGGGCGGGGTGAGGTCACGATCGGGTCCGGGCACGGCTGTGGCTCCTCCGTCGACTGCTGCCACGGTCGCCCACGGGGCCGGGCCGGCGTAGGGGCGAAAGTCCACCCCCGTGTGGCGGGAGGTCCTGCACGGGTGCCGGGGTCTCGGGCACCACCGCGCCCCCGATGTGGTCCACTGCTCACCTCACCGGAGGTGGAGGATCGTGCGCTGGCTGTCGAATCCCGTGGCCCAGTTCCTGGCCGCGGGCCTCGTCACGCTCGTGACCGTGGTCCTGGTGACCAGCGCCCTCAGCCGCCAGGCGGCCGACGAGGAGGCCGTTGCCGACGCCCGCGCGCTCACGCAGGTGCTCGGCCGGTCGGTGGCGCAGCCCGAGATCCCCGCCGGCCTCGTCGACGGCGACGCCGCTGCCATCGACCGGCTCGACCGCACGGTGCTCGACCGCCTGCTGGTGGGCGACGTACGCCGCATCAAGGTGTGGGCGGCCGACGGGACCGTGCTCTACAGCGACCGCACCGAGCTGATCGGCGCGGTCTACCCGCTCGGCGACGACGAGCTCGACGTCATCGCCGACGGGGGGACCGATGCCGAGATCTCCGACCTGACCCGCCCCGAGAACCGCTACGAGCGCAGCCTCGGCGGCGACCTGCTCGAGGTCTACACGAGGATCCGCTCGCCGGAGGGTGACCCCCTGCTCTTCGAGGCCTACTTCACCGCCGACGAGCTCGGCGAGCAGCGCGCCGCCGTCCTCGACCGGTTCCTGCCGATCACCATCGGCGCGCTCGCCGCCCTGGTCGCGCTCGCCACGCCCCTGATGCTGCTGCTCAACCGGCGCCTGTCCCGGGCGGCGCGCGAACGCGAGCGCCTGCTCGAGGCCGCCGTGCGCGCCTCCGACGCCGAGCGGCTCCGGATCGCGCGCGACCTCCACGACGGGGTGGTCCAGGACCTGGCCGGGGCCTCGATGGCGCTCTCCACGCTGGCCGCGCGCAGCGAGGGCCGCGTGGCCGAGGAGCTGCAGGACGTCGGCCGCTCGCTGCGCGTCAGCATGCGTTCGCTGCGCTCGCTGCTCGTGGAGATCTACCCGCCCGACCTGCACACGGCCGGCCTGGCTGCGGCGCTGCAGGACCTGGTCGCGCCCCTCGCGGCCGCGGGGGTGCACGTGGACGCGGACGTCAGCGGCGACGAGGACGCCTCGGACGCGGCCGTGGCGCTGGTGTGGCGGGTGGCCCAGGAGGCCGTGCGCAACGTGGCTCGCCACGCCCGGGCGAGCCGCATGTCGCTGACGGTCCGCCGCGACGGCGCGGCGCTGGTGCTGGAGGTGGTGGACGACGGGGTCGGCTTCGACCCGGGCGCCACGTCCGGTGACGGTCACTACGGGCTGCGCGCGGCCGGGAGCCTGGTCCGCGAGCACGGCGGGTCGGTGGAGGTGGAGTCCGCGCCGGGCTCGGGCACGATGGTGAGGGTGGAGGTGCCCCTCGCATGATCCGCGTCGTCCTGGCCGACGACCACGCCGTCGTCCGCCGCGGCCTCACCGGCCTCATCGAGTCGACCGAGGACCTCGAGGTCGTCGGCGTCGCGCGCGACGGCAACGAGGCGGTCGACCTGGTGCGTGAGCACCGTCCCGACGTGGCGGTCATGGACCTGCAGATGCCGGTCCTCGACGGGGTCGAGGCCACCCGCGCGATCGTCGGCGAGGCGTCGGGCACCGAGGTGCTGGTCCTGACGTCCTTCTCCGACCACGCCCGCATCGACGCCGCCATCGAGGCGGGCGCGGTGGGCTACCTGCTCAAGGACGCCGAGCCCGAGGCGCTCCTCGACGGGATCCGCGCGGTCGCGCGGGGGGAGTCACCGCTCGACCCCCGGGCCGCGAGGCGGGTGCTCTCACGCCGGTCGACGGGCGTACCCGGGCCGGACCAGGCCGCGGCCGCGCTCTCGCCCCGCGAGACCGAGGTGCTCAGGCTCGTGGTCGAGGGGCTGCTCAACAAGCAGATCGCCCAGCGGCTCGGCATCACCGAGCGCACCGTCAAGGCGCACCTCACCTCGGCCTACCAGCGCATCGGCGTCGCCGACCGCACCCAGGCCGCGCTGTGGGCGCAGCGCCACGACCTCGGCGGGTCGCGCTGATCGGGCGGGTCAGCCCTCACCGGCGATGAGGAGCCTGTCGTCGAGGCGCTCGAGCTGGAGCCGCACCCGCTGGGTGCTGCGGGCCCCCGACTTCATGACGTAGTCCACCGTGTAGCCGACGGTCAGGTCCGACGGGTCGCTCGCGACCTCGGCCAGCGACGCCGACTCCACCTTGCCCCACCAGCCCATGTAGCCCTCGAAGCCGCCGCTGGCGTCCTGGAACTGCGGCGTCAGCTGCTCGAACGCCGCCCGAGGATCGCTCGTCACGGTGGCGAGGTAGGAGGTGATGAACGCGTCCATCTGCTCGCGGGTGTCCTCCGCCGTCATCGGGGGACTGCTGCTGTCGGCGTCGCTGCTGGCGGGCGCCTGCGACGTCTCCGGCGAGCGGGACCGCTGGTCGTCGGGCAGGGCCTCGGGACTGCCGCGCCCCGCCCAGACGTACGCCGTCACGACGGCCGCAACCGCGAGCACCGCCGCGGCCGCCAGCCAGCCCCAGCGCGCGCCGAAGCGGCCGGCGGGGGAGGCGACGGGGGAGGTGACGGGCGGCTGCACCGGCGGGAGCACGTCGGTCGTCTCGCGGACCGGCGCCGGCGCAGGTGCCGGGACCACGGTGGAGCGCTGGCCCCGAGCGATGCGGGCCAGCTCGTCGCGCACCCGCGGCATCGGCCAGCGCGCCTCGGGGTCGCGGTGCATCATCACCGTGAGCAGGCCGGCCATCGGGTGGTCCTCGGGCAGGCGCGGCGGGTCCTCGTGGACGATCTTGTAGAGCGCCCCGATCAGGTTGTCGCCGACGTCGTAGGGCGGCTTGCCCGTGACCGCGTGGTAGAGCGTGGCGCCCAGCGACCACACGTCGCTCGCCGCGGTGGCCGACGAGCCCGACGCCACCTCGGGAGCGAGGTAGGCGGGGGAGCCGGTCACCAGGCCGGTCTGGGTGAGCGACGGGTCGTCCTCCGAGCGGGCGATCCCGAAGTCGTTGAGCTTCGCGGCGCCGCCGGCGAGCATGATGTTGCTCGGCTTGACGTCGCGGTGCACGATGCCGTGGTCGTGCGCCTCGACGAGCGCGTCCGCGACCTGGGCGAGCAGCGTGGCGGCCTCGGTGGCGCCCATCGGGCCTGATGTCCGGACCCGCTCGCTCAGCGTCTCGCCGTCGACGTACTCCATGACGAGCCAGCGCACGTCCTCCTCGTCGACGAGGTCGAAGACGGACACGACGTTGGGGTGGTTGAGGGCCGCGGCGAGCCGCGCCTCCCGCTCGGCCCGCTCCAGCTCGGCGCTGTCCGAGCCGGGGATCAGCCCGATGCGCTTGATCGCCACCTGCCGGCCCAGCACCTCGTCGGTCGCGAGGTGCACCGTGCCGGAGCCGCCGCGGCCGATCTGCTTCTCGAGCCTGTACCTGCCTGCGATCACGTGCCGAACCTCCTGCGTCCTCGCCCTAGGCTAGTGCCCGCGAACCAGTCCACCTCACCCGAAGGAATCCACGTGAGCAGCCCCAACGTCCTCGACGAGCTGGAGTGGCGCGGCCTCATCGCGCACTCCACCGACCGCGACGCGCTCCGCGCCGCGCTGGGCGAGGGGAGCGTCAAGTTCTATGTGGGCTTCGACCCGACCGCGCCCAGCCTCCACATGGGGCACCTGGTGCAGGTGCTGACGGCCAAGCGGCTCCAGGACGCAGGGCACACGCCCTACGCACTGGTTGGCGGCGCCACCGGGATGATCGGCGACCCGCGCGATTCCGGCGAGCGCACGCTCAACTCCCTCGACACGGTCAAGGAGTGGGTCGAGCGGGTGCGGGACCAGATCGAGCCGTTCCTGTCGTTCGACGGCAGCAACGCCGCGGCGATGGTGAACAACTACGACTGGACGGCGTCGCTGTCGACGATCGACTTCCTGCGCGACATCGGCAAGCACTTCCCGGTCAACCGGATGCTCGCGCGCGACACGGTCAAGCGTCGTCTCGAGTCCGGCATCAGCTACACCGAGTTCTCCTACGTGCTCCTCCAGTCGATGGACTACCTCGAGCTCCACCGGCACCACGGCATCACGCTCCAGTTCGGCGGCTCCGACCAGTGGGGCAACCTGACCGCGGGCGTCGAGCTCATCCGGCGCACCGACGGCGCCCACGTCCACGCGCTCGCCACGCCCCTGCTCACCAAGGCCGACGGCACCAAGTACGGCAAGAGCGAGGGCGGCGCGCTGTGGCTCGACCCGGAGATGCTCTCCCCGTACGCCTTCCACCAGTTCTGGCTCAACGTGGAGGACGAGAAGGTCGGTGAGCTGCTCCGGGTCTTCACGTTCCTCTCCCGGGAGGAGATCGAGGACCTCGAGCAGCAGACGGCCGAGAAGCCGTTCCTGCGTGCCGGCCAGAAGCGGCTCGCCGACGAGGTGACCGCGCTGGTGCACGGTGCGGAGGAGGTCGAGCACGCCAAGGCCGCGGCCGCCGCGCTGTTCGGCGGGGGAGACCTGGCGGGCATCAAGCCCGACACGCTCGTCTCCGCGCTCCGAGAGGCGGGCGGTACGACGCTTCCCGCCGGCGAGCTGCCCGGCATCCTCGACCTGCTCGTGGCCGCCGGCCTCACTAAGAGCAAGGGGGAGGCGCGTCGCACCGTCGCCGAGGGCGGCGCCTACCTCAACAACGTGAGGGTCGAGGACCCGGACCTGCAGCCCACCGAGTCCGACCTTGTCGCCGGCTCGTGGCTCGTGCTGCGGCGCGGGAAGAAGAAGTTCGCGGGCGTCGAGGTCGCGTGACGACGCTGTCGGGCGGGCCCGCGCGGCCCGTCCGACACGTCGTCCCAGCCGCACCACCGGCCCCAACAGGCCTCTGACCTGCGGAAACGTCGGTGTGCTCGCGGTCACAGCGTTTCGATTTGCGCGATCCGGGCCAACTGCATAATGTTCTCTCTGTCGCCAGGGAGCGGCGGGGAGCAAGACCGGTCAGGTCGGGCTCCCGGCCCCGGGCAGGACAACCCGAAGCGGTCATCGGTCACGGTGACACCACCGGGTCAGAGCGAAACAGGCGAGGATTTGCTTCGTCAGAAAGTCGCCCGCTAGGTTTGACCAGTTGCCTCACGCAACCGAGATCCTCAGCGGATCTCGATGTGGGTGCGTCTGATACTTGAGAACTCAACAGTGTGTTTGATTAGTCGACGAATTAGTTTGTTATGCCCCGTTGACGTCAACTTGTTCTGCGCCTTTTTTGGGTGTGGGGTTGTTGGTGTCGCGG
>NZ_JANARS010000013.1 GCF_024199985.1 Nocardioides pinisoli | reverse complement strand
CAACCCGGCCGTCTCGATGCCGGAGTCGGCACGGATACGGCGGATCCTGGGAGGCGACCAGTGCTTCGTCATCGTCCAGGACCTCTTCCTCACCGAGACCGCCGAGCTCGCCGACGTCGTCCTCCCGGCGGCGGGGTGGAGCGAGAAGACCGGCTGCTACACCAACGTCAACCGCACCGTCCACCTGTCCGAGAAGGCCGTCGACCCGCCGGGCGAGGCACGCAGCGACCTCGACATCTTCCTGATGTACGCCGACGCGATGGGTTTCACCAACAACTCCGGGCAGCCGCTCATCCGATGGCGCACCCCGGAGGAGGTCTTCGACGCGTGGGCCGCGGTCACCGCCGGGCGGCCGGTCGACTACACGGGCCTGTCGTACGACAAGCTGCGCGGGCCCAGCGGTGTCCCGTGGCCGGTCAACGAGGAGCATCCCGACGGCACCGACCGGCTCTACGCCGACGGCGTGTTCCCCACCGACACCGACGACTGCGAGACCTTCGGCCACGACCTCGCCACCGGCGGCACCGTGACCGAGACCGAGCACCGGGCGATGAACCCCGCGGGCCGCGCCTTCCTCAAGGGCGCGCCGTACACACCGGCGCACGAGGAGCCGTCCGAGGACCACCCGCTGCTCTACACGACCGGTCGCACGGTCTACCAGTTCCACACCCGCACCAAGACCGGCCGCTCGGGCGACCTCAACCGCGCGGCGCCCGACGCATGGGTCGAGCTCTCCGCCGCGGACGCCGACGCAAGAGGGATCGAGGAGGGCGACTGGGTGCGCGTGGCGTCCCCCCGGGGCTCGATCGAGGTGCGTGCCCGGGTCGGAAACGTCATGGACGGCGCCGTGTTCGCGCCGTTTCACTACGGCCACTGGGAGCCCGACGCCGACCTCGGCGCAGGCCACGACGACGCCAACCGCAGGCTGGCCAACGAGCTCACCATGACCGTGTGGGACCCCGTCTCCAAGCAGCCCACCTTCAAGACCGCCGCCTGCCAGGTGACCCGGCTCCGCGCCGGCGACGGACCGTCTCCCGCGCCGACGACCACGGCGTCCGCTCCGGACACCGACCGGCCGCCCCCGCCGCCGCAGCGCCGGCCTCGGCCCACGCAGGGCGGAGGTCCGACCACCAGCACCGAGCTGACGCACACCCCCGCCTACCCGCTCGACCCCGCGCAGTCATCGATGGAGGGAGAGACCTGATGCCGCACCTGACGACGTACATCGGTCTGGCCGACCACAGCGAGAAGACCCTCGCCGAGTCGTTCCGCGCCGTCGCCGAGGGCCACGCGCACGTCGCCGACGTCTTCCACACCTGTCAGATGCTCGCCGAGTGGTCGGAGGACAACCGCTTGGCGCTCGCCCCGATCATCGACCGCTACGGCGAGGCCGACGACGTCGACGAGCCCGAGCGGCTCCACGCGGCCGGGCTGGCCGAGGCCAGGGAGGGCGAGATCGGGCTGCTGCGCGACCTCCAGGACCTGCACGTGCTCGCGTCGCTGGTGCAGACGACGTGGACCGTCATCGCCCAAGGGGCGCAGGGCCTGCGTGACCGCGACCTCCTCGACGTCGCCCACCGCGCCAACGACCAGACCTCTCGCCAGCTGACCTGGCTCAACACCCGGATGAAGACGGCTGCACCGCAAGCGCTCATCGTCGCGCCCTGAGCCGGGCAGCTCGCCCGCGTCGCCCCGTCGCCGGGGCGCGCGGGCTCGTGACGGTCGGGAACGCGTCAGGCGGCGCGCACGACGAACTGCAGGCGGTCGTGCTCGTCGGTGCGGACGTCCAGGACGCTGTCGTTGAACCGCACGGCGGCGATGGGCCCGAGGAACACCCGCGCGCCGTCGTCGTCGATGACCAGGTCCGTCTCCTCGGGCAGGGTCACCCGCCTGACGGCGAACGTGGGTCGGTCGGCATGGCGACAGATGCGCAGACCCGGCGCGTGCCAGGGCACGGTCGACCTGGAGAGGGCAGCAACCGCTTCGTGGGCCTTGTCAGTGAGCGTGAGCATGGATGACTCGACTCCTTCTGTTGGCTACCCCTCCACCATGACGCCCCCTTCGGCGGAGACAACCGGCCTCACGCTCACGCCGTTATCAAGCGTCGCCAGATGGTTATCGCGCCGTGACCTCCACGCGTGGCGGCGTGGCCCGCGACCGCGCCGGACCCTGCTGCGACCGCCGCGGACGCTGCGGGCAGGCCGTCGTGTCGCCGACTTCTCACCGTCGCCCTGCTACAGGTGGAAGCATGCCTCGGACACGAACCAACGAACACACACCCACCCGCGCGGCCCAGCGCCGGAGGCCGGGTCGGGGTCGACCATGGTCCGTCGTGCTGGTGGTGACCGCGTGCCTGGTGCTCGCCGGCGCCCTGTCGTCGTGCGGCCAGGAGGACGCGCGAGGTGACACCGCGTCCCTGAGCGAGCGAGCCGAGAACGACGTCCCGCTCAACCCGCCGACCCTGCGGTTCCACGTGTCCGAGGACGGTGAGGTGGACGCTTCGCCCGATCGTGAGGCCGAGGCCGGGGAGGCTGTCGCGATCGTGCTCGAGAACGAGTCCGACGTCAGCTATGAGCTGCGCCTGTTGGATCCCGAGGGGGACGACGTCTTCGCCGTGGACGCGACGGCGGGAGGGCGCGGAGACGGGCGCGCGATGCCCCGCGAGGTGGGTACCCACGTCGTCGAGGTGTACCCCCGCGACGAACCGGGAGCGTCCGTGGAGTTCCCGGTCGAGGTGTCGGAGAACTGACCGGCGTGCGGTGGCCACCCGGGACGGCACCTCGCCCGATCCCAGCTGCTGGAGGGACGTACCGATGACCCGACGGATCCTGCTCGTCACCAGCCTCCTCCTGGGCCCGGTCCTGCTGTCCGGATGCTCTGACGCAGCCTCGGACGCGGCGCCGGGTGCGGTCGCGATCGGCACCAACGCTCGTACGGAGCAGCTCGATGCCTTCGGCTTCGCGATCGTCGTCGACGGCGAAGGGCAGGGTCGGGTCGTCGGCACGCTGCTCAACACCGAGCGGAAGCCCCATGCAGTGACGGGTGCCGCCATCAAGAGCGACGGAGCGCCCGTCCGCGCCGCCGTGCTGGCTGATGTCATCCGGCTGCCACCCCGGACGCCGGTCGACCTGCTCGAGGCGCCACTGGTGTCCGTGCCTGCGGGCGACCTGTCGGTGGGCTCCTTCGTCGAGCTGACGCTGGACGTCACCGACGGTGAGCTCGTGGAGATGCTGGTCCCCGTCGAGGCGAGGAGCGGCCCCTACGCCGACGTCGACGTGCTCGGTTGAAACGGACTGGCAGAGACCGCCGCTGCCGTCGACGTCCACCTTGACGAGGCGCTGCGGCGCGAGCTGCTCGAGCTGGTCCCCGAGCGCGACATCGCCGGCCACCGCGACTTCGCCCCGGTCCCTGCCGGAGCTGACCGGTGCCCTGACGTGCCGGGTCAGGTCCTCGACCGGACGACCCAGGCTCGGGCCTCGTGGAGGGCCGCCCAGGTGGCCTCGCCGATGACGGGTGTGGCACCGAAGACCCGCACCGGGGGTTGGACGGTCACCGGGACGGCGCGAGCCAGCAGGTCGGCCATGTCCGGGTCGAGCCCGGACACGTAGAGGCGACCGTCTGCCTCGCCGATCTGCTCCGCATAGGTGGCCAGGACGCGGAAGAAGGTGGCGCCCAGCGAGGTCCGGCCGCGCAGGAGTCACGCGCGACGGCGTGGCCATGTCGCGGCCGGAGGGAGCCATCCTCAGTCGACGGTGACGGCCGACACGGCGATCCTGAGGGTGTCGAGCTCGTAGGTGAGCCGGGCCTGGGCTCCCGGGAGCGCGCGCTCGAGGGCGAGCCCGTTGACGACCGTGAGCAGGAACCGAGCCTGCTGCTCGACGTCACCCGTCGCCAGCGCCCCCTCCTCGCGGAGCGCGGTGAGCCAGCGGACGAGTCGTTGCACGGCGAGCCGCTCGAGTGCGTGGAACGTGTGCTCCGACTCGGGGTCCGGAGGGGACGCGACGTAGGCACGGTGGAGCGAGCTGACGTAGTCGCGGGCCTGCTCCCCCGCCCCGACCTCGGCGAGGACGGCCTGGAGACACCTCACCAGCCGGTCGGACGGGCTCGACGCGACGTCGTCCATCGGGTCGTCGGGGACGTCGAGCGCGTGCAACCCGGCGACCACCGTGTCGATGAGCTCCCGCTGGGTCGGGAAGAAGTGCCTCAGGGAGCCGACGCTCACCCCGGCGCGCGCGGCCACCGCTCGGACGCTCAGCCGCGCCGTCGGGTCCTCCCCCAGCATCGTCGCCGCAGCGATCAGGATCTTGTCCCTGGTGGTCGGTGCGGCTTCAGCCACCGGTCAGCACCTCCTCTCCGGATTAACACACTGTGCTAGCGTCAGCGTAGCGTTAGTACAGCGTACTAATCTGACGAGACGTGAGGGGAACACGATGACGACCACCCAGCAGCCCTCCGGGCAGCCATGGCTCCTGCGGGAGGACCTGCCCTCGCCCTCGCGGGGAGTCCCGGCCGGGGTGGAGTACCACCGGGTCCTCGCCGGCGAGAGGCGCCGGATCCCCCGGGGCCTGCTCACGATCGTGCTGCTGCTGGTGGGCTTCGTCGCCTTCTCGGTCGTCTTCATCGAGGCGGCGAAGGTGATCGACCGGGAGGTCCTGGGGCGCGACGAGTCGTTCACGCCGCTGCGGCACGTCGCCGGGTCGCTGTCGCTCGCCCTGCTCATCCCCTACTCGATGCTGCTGCAGCGCGTCCTGTACGGCGTCTCGCCCGGGTCGCTGCACTCGGTCACCGGACGTTTCCGCTTCGACGTCCTCGGCAGGACGTTGGTGCTCTTCGGACCCCTCGTCCTGGTGGCGGTGGGGATCAGCGCCACCCAGGGCGGAACGACGACGACGTGGACACAGGCGGACCTCATCGTCATGTTCCTCAGCGGGCTCCTCGTCAGCCCGCTCGCAGCAGCGGGCGAGGAGTACGGGTTCCGGGGACTGATGTTCCGGGTCGTGGGCGGATGGGCACGCAGCGCCCGCGCCGGGCTCGTGGCGGGCGTCGTCGTGACGACGGTGCTCTTCTCCCTCATGCACGGAACGCTCGACCCCTACCTGCTGACCTCCTACCTGGTCCTGTTCGGATCGATGGCGATCGTGACCTGGCGCACCGGCGGCCTCGAGGTCGCCGTCGTCCTGCACAGCGTCTACAACCTGGCGCTCCTGCTCGCCACCACCCTCCACCTCGACGTCGGCGGCGAGCTCGAGAGCCGCGCGACAGCCGTCGGGTCACCCGTGAGCCTGGTTCCCAGCGCCGCGATCATCCTCGCCACCGGGGTCGTGTGGCTCATGACGCGCACGAGCGGACCCGCACGGACGCTCCCCCGGGGTGACGAGCGGTGAACGAGAGCTGGAACGACCGACGCCTGACCAGGCGCGCGCGGCCGGGCGACGGTCGACCGCTCACCCCCTTCCGGTGGTGGCAGCTGTTCCGGCGCTCGGTGCTCTCGATCTCGCTCGAGCACGCAGGCACGCCGGTCGTGCACACGGTCGAGGTCAGGCACGGGGGCGACAGCAACGGCGTGGTGCGAGCCGGCCTCTACCTCGACGGCGTCCTTCGCTTCGAGTCCAGGCTCCCGGCCAGGTTCCTGGTCGAGGGAGGTCACATCGAGGTCCGCAAGAGCCCCGGTGGCATGCGACGGTGCCACTTCGTCGCCCATGACGGGACAACACGTGCGCTCGTCCCCGACCCGAGGTCGGCCGAGGGGCGTCGCATGCGGTTCGCGCGCGACCACCCCCGCTCGAGCGCGATCATCGGAGCCGCGTCGATCGTGCTGCTGGTCGTCGGCATCGGACTCGGCGCGTTGCAGGCGGCCGGGCCCGTCTCGGAGATCCCCCCGATCGCAGCGACGCTCGGCACCTTCCAGTCACCCGTGCGGCTCCCGGCCTGGCTCAACCTGTGCCTCGGGATCGGCGCGTCGGCCGCAGCGGTCGAACGTGCCCTGCGGATGCAGTACCACTGGCTGCTCGACAGCGGCGCGGGCACGTGAGCCCATCCGAGCCTCTGATATCCACGACAGCGAATCCACGCCGAGAGGAAACCATCGACATGTCGCACATCGACCTCCGCGCCCGCGCCGGGAGCGCCTCCGCGGCGCTCTCCTGCCTCGCCGTCATCGGCGTTGTCACGGGTTGCGCGCCGACACGGACGGAGACCGAACCCGCGGGAGGAGCGGACTCTCCGCGGGCGGCGACGGCCCCGGCTCAGGCGCCCGCCGCGCTCCTCCGGTCACGGCTCGCGGCACTCGAGAAGCGTCGGGACGCCCGCCTGGGCCTGGTGGCGATCGACACCGGCACCGGCGAGACGGTCGGCCACCGCGCCGACGAACGGTTCGCGATGGCCTCCACCGTGAAGGTGCCGCTCGCCGCCACGGTGCTCGACCGGCTGTCGGCCCGCGACCTCGAGCGGCGACTGTTCTGGTCCGAAGCCGACCTCGTGCCCTACTCCCCCATCACCGAGATGTTCGTCGAGGACGGCATGACCGTTCGCCAGCTCATCGACGCCGCGCTCACCCTCAGCGACAACACCGCCACCAACGTACTCTTCGACCTCGTCGGCGGCCCCGGCGCCGTCGACCGACGTCTCGCCGAGCTGGGTGACACCGTCACCTCGGTCGACCGGGTCGAGCCCGACCTCAACGACTGGGAGCCCGGGGAGGTCCGCGACACCAGCACGCCGCGAGCGCTCGCGAGCACCGTGCAGGAGCTGGCACTCGGCGAGGCGCTCGACCGTGCCGACCGACGGCTCCTCAACGACGAGCTCGGCGACAGCGTCACGGGAGCGGGCCTGGTCAGGGCAGGCGTGCCGGACTCGTGGCAGGTCGGCGACAAGAGCGGCAGCGCGTCCTACGGCGTCCGCAACAACGTCGCCGTGGTGCACCCTCCCGGCCGGGCGCCCTGGGTCGTCGTCGTGCTGACGTCGCACGACTCCGCGGACGCCGACACCGACGACGAGCTCGTCGCGCAGGCCACGAGGCTGGTGGTCGAGCACTGGTCCGACCGGCCCTGAGGGGGTGGGCGCGACCGCCGCCGCTACGGCCTGACCACGTCGCGGAGCGTCTCCATCGCTCGCCCCACGGCGTCGCGGGCGACATCGATGCGGGCGGCGATGGGCGGTGCCGCTCGCGTCAGGGCACGGTCCAGCTCGAGTGCGGCCGCGAACAGGTCCTGGAGCACCTGGGAGTGGACCGCTTCGAGGAGGCGCTCCCGCTCCTCGATGCGGGCGAGGCGCTCGCTGCGCCGGATGTTGCAGACCCGGCTCGGCGACTCGGGGCTGGAGTAGAGGTCTGTCACGGCGACCTCCACCCACGACCAGGCGCCGTCCGTGCGGACCCGGAGCTCGCCGACGCGCTCGGCCCGCGTCGGGTCGGCTTCCAGCAGCTCGTCGAACGACTGCCGGTCGTCCGGATGGATGCGGTCGGCCAGGGGCGCGCCCACGACCGCGTCGACCGGCCAGCCGAAGAGGTTCGCGACGGCCGGACTGGCGTAGCTCACCACGTGGTGCTCGTCGACGAGGACCGCGGCGTCACTGGAGCGCTCCATCAGGTGCCGGACGGCGTCGCCGAGGTTGAGCGAGGCGCCGACGATGCCGATCAGCTCCCCGTCGCGGTAGACGCCGCTGTCGGTCACCAGGGCGTGCAGGATCTCGCCGCCACGGCGCCGGACCGGGAACCCGCCGGACCAGGCACGCCCCTCCCGCAGCGCAGCCATGATCTCCGCCGCCACCCGTTGGGACACCTCCGGCACCGTCACCTCCGCGATGTCACGCCCCACGGCCTCCTCGGCGGGCCAGCCGTAGAGCTGCTCGGCTGCTTCGTTCCAGAACGTCACGGTCCCCTGGGGGTCCGTCGCGATCACCGCGTGCCCCACCGCGCCCAACAGCTCGTCGGCGGACGGTCGGACGTCACGCGCCTCGGCCTTCTCCATCGCTCCAGCGTGCGCCCCCGGGCACCCCACGGTCATGGGGCGAAAGACCCGGACAGGGCGGGCGTCAGCCCGACCCGGGTGACCCAGATGGACTAGGTCGCCGGCTCGGAGCGACCGTCCGTCAGCCGGCACCCAGCGAGCAGCCGGACCACCATGGCCTTGGCGTCATCGCGCTCGTAGCCCGGCCCCAGGATGCAGAGGTTGCCCACGGCCCGCATGAGGGCGTACGCCGTCACGCTCGGGTCGAGCTCGTCCGCCGCGACGGCCGCGTCCACCAGCACCCCGCAGGCCGGGACCAGCTTGTCGAGCATGAGGGAGTGCAGGCTCTGGAAGCCGGCGTCGTCGGACTGCAGGGCCACCCCGAGGCCGTGCTTGGTCACGAGGAACTCCACGAAGGCGCCGATCCACTCCTCGAGGGCCCGTCCCGGCTCGGACGCGTCCTCCAGCTCGTCGGCGAGGGCGACGCACGCGTCGATCTGGTGTCGGTAGACGGCGATGACGAGCTCGGCCCGGTCCGGGAAGTGGCGGTAGACCGTGCCGACGCCCACGCCGGCGCGCGCCGCGATGTCGCGGATGGGGGCCTGCACCCCGCGCTCCACGAACACCTCGGCCGCGGCGGTCAGGAGCGCCTCACGGGTGCGTCGGGCACCGGCCTCGCGAGCTCCGACCTCTGGTGACACGGCTCTCCTTGTTTCGCGGAACAATGTTCCGCTACAGTGGCGGAACGACGTTCCGTCAAGTATGCGGCACGTCATCCCCGAACAGGAAGCCGACATGCCCACTCCAGCACAGCAGCAGACCGTCGCGGTCAAGCCGATCGCCGTACCCTTCGACGAGCGCGACGTGGTCCTCCAGGTGAAGGTGACCGCGCCCAGGCAGGGTGCCGACCTGCCCGTCATCGTCTTCTCGCACGGCAACGCGTGGTCGATGGACGGCTACGAGCCGCTCGTCGACCGGTGGGCGGCCGCAGGGTTCGTGGTCGTCCAGCCCACCCACCTCGACTCGCGCCGCAACGGGATCGGGTTCGACGACCCACGGTTCGGCTCGATCTGGCACGTCCGGATCACCGACCTCCACGCAGTCCTCGATCACCTGCCCCACGTCGCCGACGAGGCCGGCCTCGCCGAGCGCGTCGACCTGTCGCGGGTGGCGCTGGTGGGCCACTCGTGGGGCGCCCAGACGGTCGGGGCGCTCCTCGGCGCGCGCGTCCTCGACTCCGCAGGCCAGGCCGGGGAGGACTTCTCGCGCACCGACGTCTCCGCCGGCGTCCTCGTCGCCGCGACCGGGACCGGCGACTCCCTGACGCCCTTCGCCCAGGAGCACCTGCCGTTCATGAGGCCGGACTACAGCACCATGACGATCCCAGCCCTCGTCATCGCCGGCGACGAGGACCAGTCGCAGATGTCGACGCGCGGACCGGACTGGTTCCTCGACGCCTACGACCTCAGCCCCGCGCCCAAGGACCTGGTGGTCGTCCCGGGCGGGGAGCACACGCTCGGCGGGATCGCCGGGGAGGCCGTGGCCGAGACCACCGACACCGACCCCGGCCGCGTCGAGCTCGTCGCCGACGCCGTCAGCGCGTACCTCCTCGGGGCGCTCGATGTCGACACCGACGCGTGGGCCGAGTTCGGCGACGCGGCCACGGCCGGACGCCTGGCGGCGGTCTGGGCGAAGCGCTGAGGATCCCCCGCGGTGAAGCCGACGGTCACGGCAGCTCGGGGGCGTGCCCGACCGGGTCCCGTCGTGGTCGGCCCTGCTCCGGGACGAGGACGGACCGCCACGCCTCGCCGACCTTCGAGGCGAGGAAGTCCACGTCGGGCGTGCTGGTCGCGTCGGCCGTGATGCCGAACGCGAGGCGGTCGCAGTAGCTCAGCACCGCGAACCCGAGCCGCACCCGGTCCGCGATCGGCACGACCGGGAGCAGGGACCGGACCGGGCGGTCGAGGCACGACAGCGGCGTCCGAGGCCCTGGCACGTTGGTCGTCACCGTCGAGATCTGCTGCTGCGGCAGGCGCAGCCCCCACCGCAGGCCGCGGTCCAGCACGGGGAACGGCACGAGGCGCGCCAGCGCCTGCAGCACCACGCCGGCCTCGGGCTCGTGGGCCCGCCGCAGGGCGGCGACGCGCTCGTGGACCTGCAGCACGCGCTCCACCGGGTCGTCGTGCTCGACCGGGAGCATCGACAGCATCAGCGTCACCTCGTTGCCGGGCAGGCCGGCGGTGCCGGGTGCTCGTGACGACACCGGCAGCAGGGTGCGGAGGGCGTGCGGGTGGGGCTCACGCCCGCGCTCGAGCAGCAGCGCGCGCAGTCCGCCGCTGATCGCCGCGAGCACGAGGTCGTTGACGGTGACGCCGAGCTCGCGCCGGACGTCCGCGGTCTCGGCGATGCCGACCTCCGTCCACGCGTAGCGCCGGGTCCCGTCGAGGTGCCCGAGCAGGCCCTCACGCGCCACCGGCAGCACCGCGGTGCCGAGCGTGAGGGCACCGCGGACCGCCGCCACGATGCTCCCCCGGGTGACGCCCGGTGCCGCTCGGGGCGGCGTCGGCGGCGGCTCGGTCTCGGGGGCCTCCGAGTCGAACACCATGCGGTAGAGACCGGTGCCGGACACACCGTCGGCCAGCGTGTGGTGCACGCGGGAGAGCACGCCCCAGCGGCCGTCGGACAGGCCGCGGACCAGGGTCACGTCCCAGAGCGGTCGCTCGCGATCCATCCGCTGCGCCATGACCTCGGCCATGAGCGCCGCCACCTCCGCCCGGCCGCCCGGCGCCCGCACCCGCCGCACCGTGACGTGGTGGCGGAGGTCGAGGTCGGGCGCGGCCTGCCACGAGGGAGCCCGCAGCCCGAACCTCCCGGGCACGACCCGCTGCTGGTAGCGCGGGACCGCCGGCAACCGCGAGGCGACGACCCTGCGGACCTCGTCGACACGCGGCGGAGGCCCGTCGAGCACCGCCAGCGAGCCGATGACGAGGCAGGCCGCCGGGTCGGCGACCTCGGCGGCGAGGAACGCGTAGGACAGCGGCGTCAGGCGTTCCATGGTGACCTCCTCACGGTGACCAGTCTGGTCCTCATGCCGGCCCGGGGCCGGGGCCACCGGTCCCCCGTCGACCGTGACCTCCGGCCCTTTCCGTCCCGTCCGGAGCACCACACCTGCGAGATCACACAGTGGGCCCCCACGAAGCACTACGCTCCATCCATGTTGATCCTCGCCATCATCGTGTTCGGCTTGCTGGCCGGCGGTCTGGCGCAGCTGGTGCTCGGCCGGTCGATGCGCGACGTGAACTGGACGATCGCCATCGTGACCGGCCTGGTCGGCTCCTTCGTGGGCGGTCTGCTGGTGAGCCTGCTCGCCGGAGACGGTCTCGAGCTGCGCCCCAGCGGCCTGATCGGCTCCTTCGTCGGGGCGCTGCTGCTCACCCTCGCCTGGGGTTGGTGGGACAAGCGCCGCGGCGCCGCCTGACCGCGCCGCCACGGGGGCAATGACTTCGTAGGGCAGGGCGGTCAGCCGCTCGCGTCCGCGCCGGTCGCGGGACGTCGTACGCAGCGGAACCCGATGTGGCTCGTGCCGGTGTCGACCGGCTGCGGCCGGCGTGCCGCCGGACGGTAGCGCAGGCAGTAGGTGTCGGCGCACAGGTGCGAGCCGCCCTTGACGACCTTCCGGCCCACGCGGAACTGCGGCTGTGCCGGGTCGTAGCTGGCCTCCAGGTCGCCGCCGCGCGGGTCCTCCGGCGCGCAGCAGGTCGAGCCGGCGCCGTCGGGGTGCCGGTCGGTCCACCAGTCGTCCGTCCACTCCCAGACGTTGCCGGCCATGTCGTAGAGGCCGTAGCCGTTGGGCGGGAAGCTGCCCACCGGGGCCGTGCGCAGGAAGCCGCTCTCCCCCGTGCTGCGCCACGGGAAGTCCGGGCCGTCCCAGGTGTTGGCCATGATCCTGCCGCCCGGTCGCACCTCGTCACCCCAGGTGTACGTCGCCCCCTCGAGGCCGCCGCGCGCGGCGTACTCCCACTCCGCCTCGGTGGGGAGCGCGGCACCGGCCCACGCGGCGTAGGCGCGTGCGTCGGCGTGGGCGACGTGGACCACCGGATGGTCCTCGAGGCCGTCGATCGAGCTCTTCGGGCCGGGGGGTGACGCCAGCTGGCGCCGGGCTTCCACCGCCACCACTGGCTGAGGTGTCGCAGGTCGACCGGACCCCGGGTGGGGGTGAAGACCATGGACCCGGGGACGAGGTTCTCGAGCCGCGCGCCGGGGTAGTCGGCCGGGTCGAGCGGCTGCTCAGCGACGGTGACGTGACCGGTGTCTGCGACGAACGCCGCGAACTCCGCGTTGGTGACCGCTGTCGCCTCGATCGAGAAGGGGCCGACCCTGACCCGATGGGTCGGCGCCTCCTCCGGGTAGTGCTCGTCCGAACCCATCGTGAAGAACCCGCCCCCGAGGTCGACGGCCATGTCAGCTGCTGCCGATGCCGCTCTGCAGCCTGGCCAGCACCTTGTCGACGCTGAAGCTGGGCGGCTCCTGGCGCGCCGGGAACTCGGCCAGCACGGCGACCATGCGCGCGACGTACATCTGTGCCGGCACGATCAGGAACGCGTGGTCCAGCAGCCAGTCGTAGTAGGTGTTGGACGTGATGTCGGCCCGCTCATAGGGGTCGGTGCGCAGGTTGAACACCTTGGGTACCCGCAGTTGGGTGTAGGGCTCGGCCCAGACCTGCAGCGTCCCCGGGGCTCGTTGCTCGAGGAAGACGAGCTTCCAGTTGTCGAACCGCATGGCGGTCAGGTCGCCGTCGTCGGAGACGTAGAAGAAGTGCTGCCGGGGGCTCGCGTCCACCTTGCCGGTCAGGTAGTCGAGCTGGTCGTGACCGTCGAGGTGGACCTTGTAGGTCCGGCCGTCGAGCTCGGTCCCGCCCCTGAGCCGCTCCGCCACGTCGGGGTCCCCGGCGGCGGCGAGCAGCGTGACGAACCAGTCGCTGTGGCTGACGATGCCGTTGAGCACCCGGCCCGCAGGGATCCGGCCGGGCCACCGCACCACCGCCGGCACCCGGTAGGCGCCCTCCCAGCAGGAGTTCTTCTCGTTGCGGAAGGGGGTCATCCCGGCGTCCGGCCAGGAGTTCATGTGCGCCCGTTGTCCGTGGAGTACATGACGATGGTGTCCTGGGCCAGCCCGTTGTCGTCGAGGAAGTCGAGCACCTCGCCGACCAGGTCGTCGTGGTCGCACATCGTGTCGTGGTACTCCGACTGCCACCGACCCGCGCGCCCCCGGCTCCCGTCCTTGACGTGGGTGCGGAAGTGCATGTGGGTGGTGTTGAGCCAGACGAAGAAGGGCTTGTCGGCGTCCGCGGCCTCCGACATGAAGCGCAGGGCCTCCGGCACGACCTCGTCGTCGACGGTCTTCATCCGCTCCTTGGTGAGCGGTCCCGTGTCCTCGACCCGCTGGCCGCCCTCGCCGTCGGCCCAGCAGTGCACGACGCCGCGCGGGCCGAAGCGCTCGCGGAACCCCGGGAAGTCCTCCTCGGTGGGGTAGTCCGGCAGCTCGGGCTCTTCCTCCGCGTTGAGGTGGTAGAGGTTGCCGAAGAACTCGTCGAAGCCGTGCATCGTGGGCAGGAACTCGTCGCGGTCGCCCAGGTGGTTCTTGCCGAACTGACCGGTCGCGTAGCCGAGGTCCTTCAACGCCGTCGCGATCGTCGGGTCCTCCGGGCGGATCCCGGTGTCGGCCCCGGGGGAGCCGACCTTGGTCAGGCCCGTGCGGTAGGGGTTCTGGCCGGTGATGAACGCGGCCCGCCCGGCGGTGCAGCTCTGCTCCCCGTAGTAGTCGGTGAAGCGGACGCCCTCGTCGGCGATGCGGTCGATGTGAGGTGTCCGGTAGCCCATCAACCCGTCGCTTTAGCAGCTCAGGTTGCTGAGCCCGATGTCGTCTCCCCAGATGACGAGGATGTTGGGCCGGTCCGCCATGTGCCAACGCTCGCGACGGACGTCCCGGGTGGCTTCACCTGATCCGGGTGACGTTGCGGGTCGAGGCGTCGTACCTGATCACCAGCAACGCCAGGTCGTCGACGAGCTGGTCGCCGTGGAAGGCGCGGACCCCGTCGAGCACCGCCCCCGCCAAGCCGTCCGCGGAGAGGTCTCGATGGGCGCGCAGCAGCTCGGCGGTCCGCTCGGAGCCGAACTGGTCCCGGCCGCGTCGTGCCTCCACCAGTCCGTCGGTGAAGACGCACAACACCTCGCCCGGGGCGAGCTCGACCTCGGCGTCGTGCAGCTCGGGGTCGTCGAACAGCGCGAGGGCGGTGCCGAGCGTCCCGACCTCCTCGACCTCGCCGTCCGTCCGCAGCACGAGCGGCATGTGGTGGCCGGCGAGGGACAGGGTGATGCGGAGCGGTGCGGAGGGGTCGTCGTCCCCGCGGGGAGGCCGCAGCTGGCCGTGCACGAGCGTGCAGTGCCGCTCGGACTCCGTCTGCGCCTGCAGCACGGCGTTGACCTCGCGCAGGGTCGCCGCGGGCGTCAGCCCGGGACGCGCGAGGGCACGCAGCGTGTATCGGGTGGCGGCGCTGACGGCGGCCGCCTCCGCGCCCTTGCCGCTGACGTCGCCGAGCACGAAGGCCCACGACTGCTCGTCCAGCGCGAAGACGTCGAGGAAGTCGCCGCCGATCTCGCCGCCGTCCCCGGCCGGGACGTAGCGGCTGGCGAGCTCGCACCCCGGGACGTCGGGCAGCCTCGTCGGCACCATGCTGGCCTGCAGGGTCGCCGCGACCCGCGACCGGTCGTCCAGCACCTGCTGCAGTCGCTGCTGGTCGCGGACCCGCTGGGTCACCTCGCGGAGCACGACCAGCTCTCCGGCCATCCGCCCGGAGATGTCGGTGAGCGGCTGCTGGCTGACGTCGAAGGTCCGCCGGTTGCCACTGGCGACGTCCACCAGCTCGAGGCCGCCGGGTCCGACCTCGGCGACCCCGGAGGTGTCCAGCAGGTCGCCCACCCGCCTGCCGACCAGCTCGCCCCGCGGCCTGCCCGAGAGCGCGACGGCGGCGGGGTTGACGTCGACGATGCGCTCGAACGCGTCGATGACGAACACGGCGTCGACCATGCTCTCGACGACCGCGCTGCGGGCCAGCGGGGCCAGGTCGACGAGGCGCTCCTCGAACAACCCCCACACGAGCAACCCGCCGGTGACGGTGAACGCGAAGGGGGTCAGGTCGATCCGGGCGAACCAGCCGACCTCCAGGTTGTGCAGGATGTTGGCCGCCCACGGGAGCAGCGCCGACGACAGCAGCACCATGGCCATCCGGCGGTAGGTCCGCGCCAGGCGCACCATGCTGGCGACGAAGAGCACCGTCGCGCCGACGAGCAGCAGGTTGTTGTAGGCGAAGATCGCCCAGAACGCCGGCCCCGTCTCGACGATCGGCAGCTCCTCGGCGCGGGCCGTCGCCGGGTAGTAACGAACGAGGTCGTGCGTGGCCGGGACCGCCAGGACCGTCAACGCGACGACCGGGGGCACGGCGAGCAGCGTCACCAGCCGGCGCGTGACCAGCTGGCCCCGGCCGGTGTACTGCAGCACGAAGACCATCCAGGCCGGGGCGAGCGTGACGATGCCGACGTACTTGAGGTCGCCCCACCAGCTCTTCACCGCGACCTCATCGACGGTGAGCTCCACGGCGTACGCCGTCCCCCACCACGCGACGGCGACGAGCATCACCGCCAGGCTCCAGCCCATATGCGTGCCCCGGCGCCAGGCGACGTAGGCGGCCAGCGCGGCGAGCACCAGTCCGGCGCCGGCCATGAGGGTGGCGAGCAGGGTCAGCACCCGGGGTCCTCCGCGATCGTGCTCCTCCACGCGAGGTCGCGTGGCCGGACCTCAACGCTAACCGGGGGGGCGCGCCGCGTCCGGCGAACCGGCCGATCTGCCCCCTTTGGGTGACGCGCCGGCCGGCTCGCTCCCGCTCATCCGTCGACGTACAGCTCCTGGCGGAGGGGCTCGCGCCCCGACGGCCGGGGAGCGGCGCCGGACTCGGCCCGTCTCCTGAGCCCGGCCAGCATCCCCGTGGACATCACGAAGTCGGCGGGGACGATGGTCAGGACGTAGTGCGCGGCCAACCACCACGGACGCACGCGACCGCGCACCCTGAGGTGGACCCGGGTCCCGGTGCCCGGCACCACGGTCAGGTGGACGGTCCACGTCCACGTGATCCGTGCGCCGTGCTTCTCCGCCCATCCGGGAGGCAGGTGCGTCTGCGACCTCAGCACGAGGAGGTGGGGCCGGTCGACGCGTGCCACGCGGAAGAAGGCCGTGCCGGGCGCGCCGTCGGGGATGACGTCGCCGACGCGCAGGTCCCGCACCAGGAGCGGGTCCAGGTGGTCGAGGCTGGCCCAGTTGTCGGGGAACAGCAGCCGGTCCACCCAGTGCGGGGTGTAGTAGCCACCCAGGTGCCAGCCCATCTGGGTCAGCCAGGGCCAGACGTCCTCGGGCCGCGCCCGGATGGTGGCGCCGTGGTCCATCACCATCTGCGGGCGCCGGACCAGCTCGTCGCCGGGCAGGTCGGCGGCGCGCTCGCGTGCGAGGAGCGCGTACGCCGCCAGCCAGCGCAAGCGCGAGACCGCGGTGGCGAGCACCGGCTCGAGGCTGCCCTGGGCCTCGTCGTGGTGGAGCCGGAGCACCAGCGTGACGACGTAGATCACCACAGCCATCGCAGCGATCTGCATCATCGAGGCCCAGTAGGCGCCGACGAGGTCGACGTCGCCCCCGAACGAGGCGTACCACTCGGTCGCCGCGCCCTGGAGGTCCTGGATGCGATCGCTGAGCGCCCCGAAGATCAGCCCGAAGCCGACCAGGAACGCGGCCCACCCGAGCAGCGTGCCCCGCTGGAGCCGCCAGACCAGGCCCGTCGGGCTGAGCAGCTCCCGTCTCGCGTGGGCAGCACCTCGGCGCTCGGGCCACATGCCCCGCCCGACGTCGCGCCGGTCGATGAGCACGAGCGCCGTCGCGACGAGGATGGCGGTCAGGGCCGCAGCCAGGGCCACCGGCCACCACAGGTCGTCGGCGAACGGCCGCACCTGCTGCCCCCAGCCGATCGGGGACAGCCACGCGGGCCAGGCGCTGGTCACGCGGAGCGCGGCGGAGTCGACGCTGCCGAGCATGTTGCCCAACGCGGCGAGCGCGAACGACGCGCCGAGGGTCGCCCCGGCGAGGCCGGTCGCTCCGCGCGTGGTCGAGACCAGCTGGGAGGTCACCGCCGCGACGCCGCTGAAGGCGACCCCCACGAGGGCGATCGACGCACCTCCCGCCATCGACCCCGGGACGGGCTGGCCACTCGCGACCAGGGCGAGGCCCAACGCCAGGGACAGGACGACGTTGGCGGCGAGGGCCACGACGACGGCCGCGGCGAGCGAGGCGTACCGGCCGACCACACCGGCCGCGAGCACCTCCTGGCGGCCCAGCTCCTCGGCCTGGCGGGTGTGCCGGACCACGGCCAGCACGCTCATCATGGCCGCGAGCACGGCGAGCGTCAGGGCGTCGCGGTGCAGGGCGTAGGCGCCGACGCTCGCACCGGTCGCGAGGCCGAGCACGCGCATGCCCGGGTTCTCCACGACGATCCGGGTGTCGGGCTCGAGGAGCTCGGGGTGCGTGGCGTAGCTGTCGTCGAACATCGCCGTGGTGGCCGCGAGGAAGCCGGCCATGCCCAGGATCCACGCCGGCAGGAGGAATCGGTCGCGACGCAGGGCCAGCCGCACCAGACGGACCGTCCCGGTGAACCCGCTCATCGTGGCACCGCCTCGGCGTCGCCGCGGCCGTCGGCCCCACTGAGGTCGTCGCCGTAGTGACGCATGAACAGCTCCTCCAGGGTGGGCGGCGAGGTGGTCATCGACCGCACGCCCAGGGCGACCAGGCGCTGGAGCACGTGGTTGAGCTCGCTGGGGTCGACGCTGAACTCGGCGTGGCCGTCGCGGGCGTGCGCGTCGTGCACGCCCGCCCATCCGGCGACCGACCCGAGCGGCTCGACCGTGTCGACGACCACGGACGTCCGGGTCAGGTGGCGGAGCTCGTCGAACGTGCCCGTCTCGGCCGCCCGCCCCGCGCGGATGATCGTGACGCGGTCGCACAGCGCCTCCACCTCCGACAGGATGTGGCTCGACAGCAGGATGCTCCGCCCGGCGGCGCGCAGCTGCTGGACGACGTCCTGGAACACCGCCTCCATCAGCGGGTCCAGCCCGGAGGTGGGCTCGTCGAGGAGGTAGAGCTCGACGTCCGACGAGAACGCCGCCACCAGGGCGACCTTCTGCCGGTTGCCCTTGGAGTAGGCGCGGACCCTCTTGGTCGGGTCGAGCTGGAAGCGGTCCAGCAGGTCCGAGCGGCGGGCGGGGTCGAGCCCACCGCGCAGGTCGCCCAGCAGGTCGATCACCTCGCCGCCGGTCAGGTTGGGCCAGAGGTTCACCTCCCCCGGCACGTAGGCCAGCCGCCGGTGCAGCGCCACCGCGTCGCGCCACGGGTCGCCGCCGAGCAGGGCGACGTGGCCGGCGTCGGCGCGCAGCATCCCGAGCAGGACCCGGATCGTCGTGGTCTTGCCCGCCCCGTTGGGCCCCAGGAAGCCGTGCACCTCCCCCGCCTCGACGGTCAGGTCGAGACCGTCGAGGGCCCTGGTCCCCTGGCCGAAGTCCTTCACCAGTCCGCTCACCTCGATGGCGCTCACCGGCATCACTCCTCTGCGGTCGCACGACAGCCCAGACCTCCACCAGACCCCATCCCGGCCGGTGTCGGCAGGGCCGAACGCCACCTCGCACCCGGCCGTGCCGCCCCACCCGGTCAGGTCCTCTGGTCGGGTCCTCGGACCCGTCGCGCGGCCAGCCCGACGGCGATGGCGGCCTGACGTCATGGCAGCAGGGCGCCCGGACGACCGCGCGCCATGACCCTGTCGACGTACGTCATGGCTGGCGGCCGCTGGCACGACCGTCCGCCATGACCTCCGGGGCGAGGCCCGGGAACGACGTACGCCGCGCCGGCCGCCGGGTCTCCCCCGGCGGCCGGCGCGGCGTGTGGAGCGGTCCGCTGGGTCAGCGGACGGTGAACCTCCACTTCTCGACCGTGCGGTTGCCGAGCGCGTCCTCCGCGACGAGGCGCACGGTGTAGCGACCGGGCGACAGGGCGCGCTTGGGCGTCCACGACATCCGGTCCTTGCGGGCGTCGTAGCGCACGCCCCGGACCCGGTCCCCGCCGACGAACAGCTTCAGGTCACCGGAGCGGACCGCGGACAGCCCGTCCGTGACGACCGCGGCGACCTTCGGCGTACGGTCGCGGCTCGTGCCCTTCGGCGTCAGCTTCCGGACGCGCGGTCCGGTGCGGTCCACCGTCCAGGTCGCCGTGGCCGGCGTGGCGTCGGTGCCGCCGGCACCCACGGCGCGGACCCGCACCTCGTGCTCCCCGGCGTCGAGGTCCCGGTAGACCTTGGGCGAGGTGCAGGCCTGCCAGGCGGCGCCGTCGAGCGAGCACTCGAACGACGCTCCCGCCGCGCCCGGGCCGGTGGCCGCGAACCGGATGTTGGCGGTCTTGGCCCTCGTGACGTCACGCGGCGAGCCCGTGATCGTCGTGTCCGGGATGCCCGGGGCCGGCGGCTCGACGTCCTTCTTGGTCGTCGTGACGGTCACCGTGCCGGTGTCGGAGTCGGTCCCGTCGGTGACGACGTAGTCGAACGAGTCGGTGCCGGTGTGGCCGGCGTCCGGGGTGTAGGTGACCGTGCCGTCAGCGGCCGCCACGGCCGTGCCGTGCGCAGGATCGGTCACCGAGGCCACGGACAGCTCGTCACCCTCGTCGGCGTCGGTGTCGTTGGCCAGCACCTTGACGTCGACGGCCGTGCCCTGGGGCGTGGTCGCGGTGTCGTCGACGGCCTTCGGCGCCGAGTTGACCGGCTCGACCGGGTCCTCGCCGTCGACCAGGAAGGCGTCGAAGGACACCTCGTCACCCTCCTGCAGCACTCCCGCGGCGAAGACGCCGAAGCGTGGCGCGACCATCTCGTTGTCGACCGGCCTGGGGAGGTCCTCCCAGGTCTCACCGCCGTCGAAGGAGGCCTCACCGGCATAGCTCGTCCCGGTCTTGGTGAGCCGGAACCTCATGTCGGTCAGGTCGGTGCCGGCGGGGATCGGCAGCTCGGGCTGCGGGTTGGTCCCGACGATCACGTTGTCGACCTCGGAGCGCAGCTCGACCCGGTTGGGTGCGGGCTTGTCCTGGTCGGAGATGACGACGAGCTTCACGTAGTTGGCGTCGTCGGCGTAGGCCATCAGGCCGGCCTGGCTGTAGCCCCCGTCGAGCTTCGAGACGTCGGCGTGGGTCTCCAGGGTCCAGTCGTCACCGGCGTGGTCGGCCGACTGCAGGACGAGGTTGGACTTGCCCGTGCCGCCCAGGTAGATCTCACCCGGCGTCGTGGTCAGGAACAGGCGCCCGTCCGCCACCCGGTACTTCGTCGGGTCCGCGGCCACGATCGCGTTCCACCGGCACGTGTCGAGACTGCCGCCCTCGAACGTGTCGTCCGGTGTCTCGAGCCCGCAGTCCTCGGTCACCGTCACCGTGACGGTGCCCGTGTCGCTGCCACCGTTGCCGTCGACGACGGTGTAGTCGAAGGTGTCGGTGCCGACGAACCCGGCGTCCGGCACGTAGCGGACGGTGCCGTTGTCGTTGACCGTTGCCGCTCCGTCGCCGGGAGCGGTGACCGCCTCGACGGCGAGGGTGTCGCCGTCGGGGTCGGTGTCGCCGTCCAGGACGGGGATGGTGACGGCCTTGCCCGCCGTGGTGACGGCGGTGTCGTCGTCGGCGACGGGCGGGCGGTTGGCCGCCTCGGCCGGCGTGACCCTGAAGTAGTCGAACGTCGCCGTCCGGTCGGGCTGCTGGACCCCGAGCGCGAACAGGCCGAAGTCCATGTCGGCCGTCGGGTTGGGCACGGTGCCGATGACCTGCCAGTCACCTCCGTCGAACGCGGCCTCGCCGAGATAGCTGGTGCCGGTCTTGGTCAGGCGGAGCCGGTAGGACGTGACGTTGGCCGGCGCGGCCAGCTCGGGCTGCGGGTTGAGGATCGCGGCGCCGGACTCCGAGCGGAGCTCGATCCGGTTGATCCGGCCCGCGTTGACGTCGGAGATCGGGTCGAGCTTGACGTAGTTGTCGTCGTCGCCGTAGATGATCAGCCCGCCCTGTGCGTAGCCGTCGGTGAACGTCGTCGACATCCGCGTCTCGATCGAGTAGTCCTCGGTCGTGTTGGCGTCGGACTGCAGGATGAGGTTCCTCGTGCCGGACGCGTCGGAGTCCTGGTAGAGGTCGCCCGTGGTGGCGTTGATGGTCAGGGCACCGTCCGCCACGTCGTACAGCGAGGCGTCCTCGCGCACGATGGCGTTCCAGCGGCACTCGTCCAGCCCGTTGCCTTCGAACTCGTCGGTCGGGTCGGTGGCCCCGCTGGTGCCGTCGGGCTCGAACCGGATCCAGTCGAACGTCGCCGTCGGCGAGGACGCCGCGCCGCCCGAGACCGCGGTCGGGCCGATCTTGGGCTCGGCGAACGTGCTCAGCGGAGCCGGCCGGCCGACCGACGAGAACGTCTCGCCGTCGGCGGAGTAGGCCGCCCGCAGGTCGGTGCCGTCCGAGATGAGACGCACGTAGTAGGTCGACGGGAAGCCTGCCGGGACTCCGCCCAGCTTGTCCGCGGCGTCGTTGCGCGGGTTGCCCTGCGCCTCGTAGATGAACTCGACGTCGCGGATGCCGCCGGCCGAGATGAGGTGGACCGAGGCCCAGTTCTCGTCGTCGGAGTAGAGCCGCAGCCCCGCCTGGTGGTAGTTCTCGGTCACCTCGGCGGTGATCTTGGCGGTCACCTCCCACGCGCCGTCGGGAGCCTGCTGGACGATGATGTCCTCGGCGTTGCCGCCGACGCCGTAGAGGCTGCCGCTGTTGATCGGCAGCTGGAGGCCGCCGTTCTCGACGCTCCACTCGCCGCTGTCGCGGATGACGTCCCACTTGCCGTCCAGCGACGTGCCGTCGAACTCGTCGGACTGCTGGGCGCCGCAGGAGTTGAGGACCCGGATCGGCACCGTGGAGGAGCCGGTGGCGCCCGAGGGGTCGGTCGCGGTCAGGCGGGCGTTGTAGGTGCCCGGCTCGGTGTAGGTGTACTCGGCGTCGAGGGTGGTGGCGGTGTCGCCGTCACCGGGGACGCCGAAGTCCCACTTGTAGGTCAGCTCGTCGCCGTCGTAGTCCGACGCCGTGCCGGTGAAGTCCACGGTCAGCGGGGCCGTGCCCTGTCGCGGCGTGCCCTCGGCGCCCACCTGGGGCCGCGAGTTGACCGAGACGCCCTTGCCGGCGGCGTCGAAGAAGTTGACGTTGAACAGGCCGGTGGCCGAGGGGTTGTCGTTGGTGAACACGAGGAACAGCTCGTGCGATCCCTCCTGCGCCGACGCTGCGATGTCCATGTCGACGAACTGCCACTGCTGCCAGCCGCCGGTCACGGGTACGTCGACCGAGCCGGCCAGCGGTCCGGTGGGGCTGTCGAGCCGGGCCTCGATGGTGCCGCCGGCTCCGGCGGAGGCGACCCGGAAGCGCAGCTTCGGCACCTGGTAGAGGCTGATCGGCGCGTAGGACACGTGGTCGCCGGCGTCGATGTTGGACAGGTTGCGAGAGCCACCGAGCGGGTCGGTCGCCGCCTCGGTGGCGACGCCCTGCTGGCTGTCGAAGTGCTCGGCCTGCTTGCGCTTGGGCTGCAGGACGACCTCGTCCTCACCGGTCAGGGTGCGGACGCCGTCGGCACCCTCGTCGGTGTAGCTGGCGTTGATGACGCCGAAGATGTCGGCGGAGGCGTCGTGCCCCTCGTCCCGCACGGTCGGCAGGACGACGTCGCAGCCGGTGCGCGAGCTGAGCGGGTGGCCGTGCGAGTCGTGGCCCAGGATGTAGTCGATCTCGACCTTCGAGCAGTCGACCTCCCCGTCCTCGGGGTCGGTCACGTTGACCTTGACCCGTACGGAGTCGCCGAACTCGAAGAACGCTCCGTTGGGCGGCAGCTCGATCTCGACGACCGGGCGGGTGTTGCCGACGGTGACCACCGCGGTGGCCACACCGGTGCGCCCGGTGCTGTCCGTGACGGTCAGGCGGGCGTCGTAGACGCCGGTCTGCGTGTAGGTGAAGGTCGGGTTGGGCTCGGTCGAGTCCACCGTGCCGTCGTTCTGGAAGTCCCACTCGTAGAGCTCGATCGCGTCACCCGCGTCGGGGTCGCTCGAGCCCTCGCTCGAGAACTCCACCTCCAGGGGCGCGGCACCCGAGTCGGGGGTGGCGCTCGCGGACGCCGAGGGTGAGCGGGCGCCCTCGTTGATGGCGTTGATCTTGTAGACCGCGGAGTTCTCGTTGCCGGTGAAGTAGCCGCCGTTGCCGTAGTCGAGGACGTAGAGCGAGCCGTCAGGGCCGAACTCCATGTCCATGGCCGCGTAGAGCGTCATGGAGTCGAAGAACGGGTCGATGCCGACCACGTCGCCCTCGGTGTCCATCGCGACGTCGCGGATCCAGCCGCGGGTCCACTCGCCGGCGAAGAAGTGGTTGTCGAAGTACTCGGGGAACTTCACGTCCGACTCGAGCTCGGGGTCGAAGTTGTAGACCGGGCCGGCCATCGGGCCCTCGCCGCCACCGCCGAACTCGTTGGTGGTGACACCGTTGTAGGTGACGTTGCCGCCGTCGTACTTGATCCAGGCGGGCTGGGCCGGCGGCAGGTTGGTCAGTCCGGTGTTGCGGGGGCTGTTGTTGACCGGTGCGGTGCAGTCGAACTTGGGACCGGTGGCGTTGGTCGCGAAGTTCCAGTCGTTGTAGGTCTCGGCCGGGGTGTTGGAGCCGGTGCAGTAGGGCCAGCCGAAGTTGCCGGCCTCGCGGATCTGGTTGAACTCCACGATGCCCCCGGGCCCACGGTTGGGGTTGGCGCCGCCGGCGTCCGGGCCGTACTCACCGAGGTAGACGTAGCCGGTGCGCTTGTCGACCGTCATCCGGAACGGGTTGCGGAAGCCCATCGCGTAGATCTCGGGGCGGGTCTTGCCCTGGCTGTCGGAGGCCTCCGGGAAGAGGTTGCCCTCCGGCACGGTGTAGTCCGCCTCGGTCGGGTCGGGGGTGATGCGCAGGACCTTGCCGCGCAGGTCGTTGGTGTTGGCCGAGCTGCGCTGGGCGTCGTAGGCCGGGTTGCGGGTGGGCCGCTCGTCGAGCGGCGCGTAGCCGTCGGAGGCGAACGGGTTGGAGTCGTCACCGGTGGACAGGTAGAGGTTGCCGTCGGCGTCGAAGTCGATGGCACCACCGGCGTGACAGCAGATGCCGCGGTCGGCCTCGACCTCCAGCAGCACCTGCTCGGTGGCCGGGTCGAGGTCGTCGTCGACCATCTTCATCCGGGTCAGGACGTTGTGGCCCTTCCACGCCTCGAACTGCTCTGCGGTGCCCTCGTTGGGCGCGTCGCCGGCGGGGGTGTCGAGCGGCGGGGCGTAGTAGAGGTAGACCCAGCCGTCCTCCTCGAAGGTCGGGCTCACCGTCAGGCTCTGCAGCCCGTCCTCGTCGTGGGAGTAGATCGGCACGTCGTAGAGGAGCGTGGTGTTGCCCTCGAGGTCGGTCAGGAAGATGCGGCCGTCGCGGGCGTTGTGCAGCACCCGGCCGTCGGGCAGCACCGAGATGCTCATCGGCTCGCCGACCTTGTCGACGCCCTTGGCGAGGGTGACCTGCTCGAAGGAGGCGTCGGTCGGCGGGGGCGGGGTGCAGGCGTCGGAGGCCTGGCCCGCGGCGTACTCGATGCCGCCGAGCAGGTGGAGTCGGAAGAGCGGCTCGGAGAAGGAGGCGTCGGTGTGGCCGCCGCCGGTGTAGAAGCTGCGACCGCCGTCGAACTCCTGGTACCAGGCGATCGGGTGGTCGTCGTCGGTGGCGTTGCCGTCGTTCTCGACGTAGGTGGACTCGTCGAGGGACGCGATGACGTTGATGTTGGGGTTGACCCGCGGGCTGTAGTCGGTGCCGCCGCCGTTGACGACCGGGTTGTCCTTGGACTGGAAGTTGTACCACTCGTCGGTGCGCTCCCAGCGGTCCGGCAGCGCGCACGAGGACGGCGTGCTCTTGTCCTCGACGTCGATGGTCGCGGTGGGCGTGCCGGCGGGGTGGCTCTGGAAGTAGGCGCCCACGAGCTCGCCGTACCAGGGCCACGTGTACTCGGTGTCGGAGGCGGCGTGGACGCCGACGTAGCCGCCACCGGCCTGGATGTAGTCCTCGAACGCGGCCTGCTGGGTGTCGTTGAGCACGTCGCTGGTGGTGGACAGCCAGACGACGGCCTCGTACTGCTCGAGGTTGGCGGCGGTGAACTGCGTGGCGTCCTCGGTGGCATCCACGTTGAAGCCGTACTGCGCGCCCAGACGCTCGATCGCGCGGATGCCCGCCCCGATCGACCCGTGCCGGAAGCCCGTCGTCTTGCTGAAGACCAGGACGTCGTACGTCGGCTCGGCGAGGGCCGCAGCACCAGCGGCGCCCGGCGTCGCGCCAGTGGCGCCCTGGGGCGTGACCGCAGTGGCGGGGGCGGCGGCCAGGCCGCCGGCGGCGACGGCCGCGGCCACCACCCCTGCGACCGATGTCCTGACCCGTGCGGCGGATGAACCGAACCTGCTCATGCTGTCCTGCCTTCTGGAGACCAAGCGGGGGTGGAGCGACGGGGGGCGGGCGCGTGGTCCGGGCATGGAGCACCGGACGTCTCCCAGGACAGGTGACGCAGGGCCACCCGTGACGTGGGTCACAGTAGGTAGCAGGATTCGACGGCGTCAATACATAAGTCCGTTGGCTTTTCCCGACGAGCGCGCAGAAGATTTCAAGCCGGTCGTCAGAAGTGGAACTGGGCGCTCAGGCTGAGGTTGGCCGGATGCCGGCCGCCACGGCGCGCTCCTCATAGCTGGGGTAGCGCGGGTCGCTGCGGAGGTCCCCGCAGACGGTGAACGCGTTGTGGGTGACCCCGTCGTAGCAGGGGCCCTCCGCATGGTCGAACTGCCAGCTGTCGAGCTCGCGCAGGTAGTCGGCGGTGAAGCCGTAGGAGCTCAGGGAGCCGTTCTCGTGACGGATGGTGATGGTCGCGTGGCTCCGCCCACCCGGGATGTGCGCACGCTGCGCCGCGGGGCCTTCGTTCCCATTACCCCGTCACCCGCGCACCATGCCCCGCCCCGCCACCGCTTCGTCCCTCCGGACGCTGGCACGTCTGCGCCGGTTCTGGCACGTTGGGGACGTGACCGACCAGGCGGCCGCGGACCTCGCCCCGCGGGAGTGGAGCGCGGAGCCCGCGGACGTGCTGCTGGCCGACGGCACCGTGGCGGTGATCCGCACGCTGCGCGCGGACGACCGCGAGGCCGTGCTGGCGCTCCACGAGTCCGTGTCGGTGGACACGCTGCGCCTGCGCTTCTTCTCCCCCAGCCGCGAGGCCGGCCGGCTCTACGTCGACCACCTCTTCTCCCCTGGCAACTCCGCGTCGGCGGCCCTGGTCGCGCTGGTCCGCGGTCGCGTCGCCGGGCTGGCGACCGCCGAGCTGCTCTCCCCCGACAGCGCCGAGGTGGCCTTCCTGGTCGCCGACGAGGACCGCGGCCGGGGGCTGGGGAGCCTGCTGCTCGAGCACCTCGCCGCCCTCGGCCGCCGGCACGGGGTCAGCCGCTTCGTGGCGGAGGTGCTCGGCGACAACCACGGCATGCTCGGCGTCTTCCGCGCGGCCGGGTTCGCGGCCACCAGACGGACGATCGCCGGCGAGGTGGAGGTCGAGCTGCGCACCGATGCCTCGCGCGAGGCCGTGGAGGCCGCGGACCGGCGCGAGTGGCGCGCCGCCGCCCGGTCCCTGCGCCCGCTGCTCCACCCCACGAGCGTCGCCGTGGTCGGCGTACGTCGCTCGGCGGGCGGCTTCGGGCACGGTGTGCTGGCGGCGATCCGCAGCTCGCCCTACGCGGGTGCGCTGCACGTGGTCCACCCGGAGGCCGACGTCATCGACGGGCTCCGGACAGTCCGCAGGCTGGCCGACCTCGATGCCCCGGTCGACCTCGTCGTGGTCACGGTCCCGGCGGACGGGGTCGCCGACGTGCTGCGTGACGCGGCCGCCAACGGGGCCGGCGCAGCGGTGGTCGTCTCGTCGGGCTTCTCCGGCACCGGCAGCGACGAGCGGCGCAGCGAGCTGCTGGGCCTCGCCCGCGCGCACAGCCTCCGCCTGGTCGGCCCCAACTCGCAGGGCGTCCTGGCCAACGGCGACGGGCTCGACGCGACGTTGCTCCACGACGTGCCTGCGGTGGGGGGACTCGCCGTCGCGTCCCAGTCGGGCGGCATGGGCTTCGCCCTCCTCGACCTCGCCCGCGACGTCGGTCTCGGCGTGCAGGCCTTCGTCTCCCTCGGCGACAAGGTCGACGTGTCCAGCAACGACCTCCTGGCCGCCTGGATGGACGACGAGTCGGTCACTGCGGGTGCGCTCTACCTGGAGTCGTTCGGCAACGCGCTCAAGTTCGCCCGCACCGCTCGACGCTTCGCCGAGCACAAGCCGCTGCTGGCGGTCGTGGGCGGCCGGTCGCGGGCCCGTCAGGACCCGTCGGCCTCCTCGACCGTCGGGGTCGGGGTGGACGCGTTGCTCGACCAGTCGGGGGTGATCGCCTGCCGCACCGGCGCGGAGCTGACCGAGACCGCCCTGCTGCTCGTGGAGCAGCCGCTGCCGGCGGGGCTCCGGGTGTGCATCGTGTCCAACACCGGCGGCGTGGGCGCGCTCACCACGGACCGGGCCGACGGCCAGGGCATGCTCGTGACACCGACCTCCTACGGCCTCGGCGCCGCCGTGCGGGCCGCGGTCCCGGGCGCGGTCGACGTACGCAACCCGGTCGACCTCGGGGCCGACGTCACGCCGGCCGAGCTCACCGCGGCACTCCGCGCCGTGCTCGACGCGGGCGAGGCCGACGCCGTGCTGGTCGTCCTCGTGGCCAACCGGCTCACCGACCGGGCCGCGCTGTTCGACGCCGTCGCCCGGGCGCGACCCGCGGGCGCTGACGTGCCCCTGCTCCTGGTCACGCCCGGAGCGGCCTTCGACGCGGCGCGCGGGCTGCCGGGCGTCACCGTCTACCGCACGACCGACGCGGCGATCGGTGCGCTCGGTCGGGCGATGCGCTACGCCGCCTGGCGCCGCGTCCCGGCCGACCAACCAGAGGTGGAGCTCGGCACCCGCGGGGTCCACGCCCGCACGTGGGCCCGCTCACGGCTGGCGGCCCGCCGCGGCGAGCCGGAGTGGTTGGCGCCCTCCGCGCACGCCGAGCTGCTGGCTCCCTACGGCATCACCCTCGTCGGCCGGCTCGCGCGCGGGCCCGACGAGGCGGCGTCGGTGGCTGCCCAGATCGGCTACCCGGTCGCGGTGAAGGTGGCCGACCCGACCGTGCTCCACAAGTCGGACCGCGGGCTGGTGCGGATCGACCTGCGCAGCGGCGAGGACGTCGCCGACGCCGTACGACGCTTCGCCGACGAGCTCGGCCGCGAGGACGTCGACGTGCTGGTCCAGCCCCTCGTACTCGGACACCTCGCCTCCGTGGGCCTGGTGCGCGACCCGCAGCTCGGTCCCCTCGTGCGGGTCGCCAGCGGCGCAGGACCGGTGGGCGGCTGGGCCGAGGAGGTCCTGCTGCTGCCGCCGGTCGGGGTGGCGGACGCGGCGCGTGCGGTGCGGGCCCTCCGGCTCTGGCCCCAGCTTGTCGGCGACCACGGCCTCGAGGAGGTCGACCTCGCCCCGCTCGAGGCGCTGGTGACGTCGGTGGGCCGGTTGGCCGTCGACGTCCCCCACGTCGCCGACCTCACCCTCGAGCCGGTGGTCGTCAACGCCCACGGGCTCTTCTGCGTCGACGTCAAGCTCCGCATCGCCGAGCCACCCGAGCTCGACACCGGCATCCCCCGAAGGCTCCGGTCCTAGCGAGGTCCGCGAACCACCCGTCGCGGGTGGGGCACACCCGGCTCCCGGGGACGACCATCGAGGCGACCACCCGTCGTGCGGATCGAGGAGGAGCCGAGGTGCAGCCTGTTGCTGGAGGGGTCGACCGGACTCCACGGAGGGCGGCGCGACGCCGCCTCGCCGTCCTGACCGGCCTCGTCGTCGGACTGGCCGTCGTCCCGGGTTGCGGGTCGGACGACGACGCGGCGAACGAGCCCACGGCGGCCGAGTCGTGGGCCTCCGACCTGTGCTCGAGCGTCGGCGACTGGACCACCACGATGACGGACGCCCGATCGACCCTCAGCGAGCCGCGCGACCTGAGCGTCGACGAGGTCGAGGCGACGTTCACGGAGGTCCGCACGGCCACGTCCACGCTCATGACGGACCTCGGCGACCTGGGCGCACCCGACACCGAGGCCGGGGACGAGGCCGGGAAGCTGGTGTCGTCACTGTCGGAGGACCTGCAGGCGCAGGCCGCCGTCGTGGAGGACGCCTCGAGCGACCAGCCGCAGGGCATGGGTGAGCTCCTCGCCCGCGTCTCCAGCGTCACCGGTGCCGTGGCCCAGATGATCTCGGACACGCAGGCGACCGTCACCGACCTCGGCGCGCTCGACGGAGCCCAGGAGCTGGAGGACGCCTTCGCCGACACGGCGTGCTGCCAGGACCTCACGTCCTGAGGACCCGCTCCGCCCAACGGAGCCCGTCACGGCCGGGTCGTACGTCAGGGCCCGGCGCGACCGGAACGGCTGCGCCACCGGTCGAGCAGCACCCCGCCCGGGCCGACAGGGACTCCCGGCTCCCGCTCACCCCGCAGCCAGGTGCCGAACCACCCGCGGTCGACGGCGATCACCTGTCCGACCACGGCCGTGATGAGGACGCAGAAGGCCACGACGTAGAGCCACGCCAGATAGCTGAACGCGACCCCGATGGAGCCGTAGCGGTCGGCGCTGGCCTCCAGGGCGAGCGGCAGCCACACCGCCGATGCCGGTCGGACGACCAGCATCAGGCTCGCGAAGAGGACGGCCGCCGGCACCAGGAGCCGGGGCCGGACAGCGCCCGACAGCAGGAGCCACGGGACGAACGTGATGATGACGACGTCGCAGGCGAACGACACGACCCTCTCCCACACGGCTCCTGGCGGGACGGCGGCGGCGAACTGGCCCAGGGCCCGGACCACGAAGAGCGAGAGCGCCAACGCGACGACCACGGCCAACCACCGCCATGCCGACCGCATGCTGCTGCGCGGGCGCGGCAGCTGCCAGATGGCCGCGTAGGCGCGCGTCAGCGCCCGGGACAGGCTCGTGGCCGACGCCAGCACGATGAGTGCCCCCAGGAGGCCGAACCCGGTGCTCGCGGACGCCTCGACTGCCTGGTCGAGCACGGTCCGGGACTGCGCCGGCATGTCCACCGCGTCGGCGATCGTGTCCGGGTCCACGCTGCCCACCCAGCTGGCGAAGAGGATCAGGATGGGGAACACCGAGGTGAAGAACTGGGCCGCGATGGTCATCGAGCGGTCGAAGATCTCGATGCGCACGCAGCTCCCGGCGCTGTCGAGGAGGATCCGGCCCGGCCAGCCCGCGAGCAACCGCAGCAACGGCCGCTGCAGTCGCGGAGGCAGGCGATCGACGGCTTGGCGGGTGAGCTCCTCCGGCGACCACGTCGCGGGCACGTCGCCCTCCGGCGACAGGTCCGCCCCGGGGGTTGGGCTCCCGCCACCGACGTCGCTCATGCCTCGATGCCTACCGCAGGAAGAGCGCCGCAGCCTCACCTGACCCGGATGAGTCGTGTGCGCTGCGCGCGAGGACGGACCGCTCACCCGGACCGGGTGATCCGGGGCCCGCGCGCCGGCTGCCACCGTGACGGGCGGGCGCATCCGCGCCCTCACGAGCGAGGAGTGACCATGTCAGAGACGTCGAGCCCGGACACATCCGATGCGGGCGTCGTCGCCGGGATCAGCGACGGGGCCTACACCCTCGTGGTGGCCGACTTCGCGAACACCGAGTCGGCGATGCGCGCCTACGAGGACCTGCAGTCGGTGGAGGACGGTCGCACCGTCGCGATCGAGGGCGTCATCGTGGTGAGGCGCGACGAGGCCGGCGAGCTCGACATCCAGGAGGCGACTGACCACAGCACGCGTTCGGGCTTCCGGTGGGGCCTGGTCGGCGGCATCGCCCTCGGCGTCATCTTCCCGCCGTCCGTCCTGGGCAGCGCCGCGATGCTCGGCGGCGCGGGAGCGGTCACCGGCAAGCTCCGCCAGCGACACCACCGCGCCGAGCTGGCCGAGGCACTGGAGGACGCGATCGAGCCCGGCCACTCCGGCATCGTCGCCCTCGTCTCCGACCCCAGGGCGGTCAGGATCCGTACGGCGCTGGCCCAGGCGGACGCCATCGTCGAGCACGCCATCGACAAGGTCGCCGCCGAGGACATCAGGGCAGCGGCCGACGAGCAGGCAGCCGACGAGCAGGCCGACGATCAGGCGGTCGAGCAGGCCGACGATCGAGCGGTCGACAAGGACGAAGCCTGAGCCTGGTGAGCGGCCCGTTCCTCACCCGGAACGAGTGAGCAAACGCCCCAGGACCTCTGCCACGCTCGCAACGACCCTCGACCATGCGGCCTCGGGGGCGAGACCGAAAGGACGCGACCATGGACTCCATCACCTCAGACTTCTGGGACGTGCTGCTGTGGAGCTTCTGGTTCTTCATCTGGATCGCAGCGCTGATGGTGTGGTTCCGCTGCCTGGTCGACCTCTTCAGCGACGACTCGCTCAGCGGCTGGGGGAAGGCGGGGTGGGCGATCGTCCTCATCCTCGTCCCGTGGCTCGGAGCCCTGATCTACGTGATCGCCCGTGGCCGGAGCATGACCCAGCGACAGCTCGCGTCGGCGGAGAAGATGAGAGCCGACCAGGAGCAGTACATCAAGCAGGTGGCGGGCACCGGCCCGACCCCGGCCGACCAGATCTCCAACGGCAAGGCGCTGCTCGACAAGGGCGCGATCACCCCTGCGGAGTTCGAGGCCCTGAAGGCGAAGGCGCTCGCCTGAGGACACCACGGGCCCGCGACCGGGCCCCGCGGCCCGGTCGACGACCTTCTCTTCGAGCACCTACTCGACGACGCGCAGGTGGTGGTCGGAGTCGTTGAGCCGACGGCCTGCCTCGTCCGTGACGGTGACGATGTCCTCGATCCGGACCCCGAAGTCACCCGGGAGGTAGACGCCGGGCTCCACGGAGAAGCACATGCCGGGGAGCATCGGCTGCTCCTCCCCCTCGATCATGTAGGGCGGCTCGTGCGTGGTGGTGCCGATACCGTGCCCGGTGCGGTGGATGAACCGGTCGCCGAGCCCCGCCTCGGTGATCACCGCCCGGGCCGCCCGGTCGACCTCCTGGCAGGCGACGCCCGGTCGTACGGCGTCGACACCCGCCTGCTGCGCCAGGCGTACGACCTCGTGCACCTCGCGGACCCGCGCGGAGGGCTCCCCCACCGAGACCGTCCGGCTGGTGTCGGAACCGTAGCCGTGCATGAGCCCACCGAAGTCGAGCACGACGGCGTCACCCGGCTCGATCGTGCGGTCACCCGCCTCGTGGTGAGGGTTGGCGCCGTTGGGACCGGACCCGACCACCGTGAAGTCGACCTGCTCGTGACCCGTCTCCCGCAGCAGCCGGGCGATGTCGGCGGCGACCTCCGTCTCGCGCCGGCCGGCGAACCGGAGGCCGAGGACCTGCTCGTAGACGGCGTCCGCAGCGGCACCCGCGGCGCTCAGCCGGGCGAGCTCGTCGGCGTCCTTGACGGCCCGCAGCATGGGCAGCGCCCGGGTGAGCGACCGGTAGGTGGAGCCGGGCAGGGCCTCCTGCAGCCCGAGCAGGTGCAGCGCCCACGCGGAGTCCGCGATCCCCATGGTCGCGTCCGCACGCACGAGGGCGCCCGCCCGCGCGAACGGGTCCTCGCCGTCGGCCCAGTCCTGGATCGCCAGTGCCGGCGCGCCCACGGCCGCCTCGGCGTCGGGACGCTCGAGGGTGGGCACCAGCAGCGTCGGCTCGCGGTCGGGCGTGAGGACCAGCACGGTCAGCCGCTCGGTGATCGCGGTGGGCCGGTAGCCGGTGAGCCACACCAGGTCGGGACCGGGCGTGACCAGCAGGCCGTCGAGCCCCGCCCCGACCGCGTCGGCCACCGCTCGGCGCATCCGTGCGGCGTAGTCGTCCGTCGTGAACGGTGCCGGTGCCGGCGTCCCCGTGGTCGTCATCCGTCCACGCTAGGCGGGCGTCGTACGACGACTCCTCACCCCCGGCGGGCGAGTGCGGCCCCGCTTCACCCGTTCAGTGGGAACCGCTGGTGACCGCCGGCCCGTAGGAAGGGAGGTCACCCCGCCCCCTTCACCTGGAGCGCGTCGATGTCAGAAGGACCTGCAGACCCGGCCGGACGACCCGAGCCTCCTCCCGCCTCGGTCGCGGAGCGGGTGGAGGACTACCGCAGGCTGCGTGACGAGCTGGAGCGGGCGGTCCTCCCCCTCGCCACGTCGCTCGACGGGCGTCGGTTCACCTTCCAGGCCTCGCTCCACGACCTCGCCCTCAGGGTCGGCGGCTACGTCGTCCTCGAGGCCGAGGGGCGTGCCTCCTTCGGGCAGGTCCTGGCCATGCGACCGGAGACGCTCTCCACGGGTGACCTCGACCTCGGGACGTCGGCCTCCGGCGTGCGCGTCCGCGCTGCGAGCGGCGAGGGGGTCGTCCTCGACCGGACGGACGCCTCGTTCCACGACGCCCGCGTCCGTCCTGCGACGCCCGGCGAGGTCGACGCCTGGTTCGCGCGGGCGCGACCGGTCCGTTCCGTGCTCCCGATCGGCGAGCTGCTGCTCGCGGAGGGTGTCGCCGCCGGGCTCGACGCCGGTGGCTTCAACCGCCACACCTTCATGTGCGGGCAGTCGGGCTCGGGGAAGACGTACTCGCTGGGGCTCGTGCTCGAACGTCTCCTCGTGCACACGCGCCTGCGGATCGTCATCCTCGACCCCAACTCCGACTACGTGCACCTCGGGCACGTGCGCGACGGCACCGACCCCGACGTCGCTGCGCGCTACGCGCCTGCCGCCGCCGGCGTGTCCGTCTGGGAGGACGACGACGCGGCCGAGCACCCGCTGCGGCTCCAGTTCGCCGACGTCGACGCGGCGGCACGCGCCGCGGTCCTGGGGATCGATCCCGTCACGGACCGCGAGGAGCACGCCGCGCTGTCCGCATTGCTGGCCGCCGGCGACCGCGACCGGCCGTTGATCACCGGGCTCGACGCGCTGCTGGCCTCCGACGACCCTGAGGTACGACGCCTCGGCCTGCGGGCGGCCAACCTCGGGGTGCTCGACTGGTCCATCTGGAGCGGGGGTCGGTCCCGCTCGCTGGTGGACGAGCTGCGCGAGCCGACGTCGCGGTGCCTGGTCGTCGACCTGGGCTCGCTGGACAGCATCGACGAGCAGCGACTGGTCGCCGAGACGGTCCTCTCGACGCTCTGGCGGCACCGGGCCCGCCGCGAGCCGTGCCTGGTCGTGATCGACGAGGCCCACAACGTGTGTCCCAGCACCCCGAGGGACAAGGTCACGGCCCTCGCCACGGACTACGCGGCACGCATCGCCGCCGAGGGACGGAAGTTCGGCATCTACCTGCTGACGTCGACGCAGCGGCCGCAGAAGGTCCACGAGGAGGTGTTGTCGCAGTGCGACAACCTGCTCCTCATGCGGATGAACTCCGAGGGCGACCTCGAGCACCTCCGCGAGACGTTCTCCTTCGTCCCGTCCGGGCTCATCGAGAGGGCGACCACCTTCGGCCTCGGTGAGGCGCTCGTGGCCGGCACCTTCTTCCCCCACCCGACCTACGTGCGGTTCGGGTCGCGGACCTCCCGTGAGGGTGGCGCCGACATCCCGACCACGTGGGCGACCAGCTAGGGGTCCAGCACCACCGATGCGCCGACGTCGACGACGAGGGCCCGGCAGGACGGTGCCTCACGGGCCACGGCCTCCTCGAACCGGGGTCCGGCGGCATCCATCCAGCCGCGCGGGAACATCCGCCCGGCCGGCACGTGGAGCGTCCTCCAGTGCACGGGAAGCGCCCAGCGCGCGCCGGTCAGGCGACAGGCGGTCGCCGCCTGGGACGGACCCATGTGCCCCGGGGACAGCCTCGGCCCCCATCCACCGATCGGCAGCACCGCCACGTCCACCGGGGCTCCGGCGAGCTCGGACAGGCGCTCCATCTCCGGGTAGAGGTCGGTGTCGCCCGCCAGCCACACGACCCCTGAGGGTCCCCGCACGAGGTGCCCGTTGGCGGCGTTCGGCCGGTGCGGCATGGGCCGGGACTCGTGCACGGCCGGCACGAGCCGGACGGTCACGTCACCGGAGCCACCGACGCCCACCCACTCGTCCTCGGCGAGCCCGCGTCCGGCCAGGCCCTTCCGGGTCACCCACGCAGCGTTGTCGACCGCGGTGAGCACCGGCACCTCCCCGAGCATCCGCAGCGAGGCGACCTCGGCATGGTCGTGGTGGAGGTGGGAGAGCAGGACGGCGTCCGCCCGCGACCACGCGTCTCCCTCGGGGTGCACGCCGCCGCGCCGTCGCAGGACCCCGTTGTGGCGCCTGAGCAGGGGGTCGGCCACCAGCCGGACGCCGTCGATGTCGAGCACGACGCTGGCGTGCCCCAGCCAGGTGAGCGCAATGGTCATGAGGGACGTCCTAGGCGTGGCGCCCCTCGTCCGTGGGCCGCGTCGGGGCCCGGTCGGGGTCGGGCGCCAGCACCTCGATGACCAGGAGGACCGCGGTGGTGACCAGCACGAACGCAAGCGCGGTGGCACCGGTCGGGTGGTCCTGGGCGAGGTACCCGAGAGCGGCCACGCCGACCACGGCGGCGCGGACCGGGCCCCGGTAGGTGGCCAGCGCGACCCCGAACCGCCCGGTGTCCAGGCCGGAGCGCGAGCGGAGTCCCCGCAGGCCGGCGACGCCCCTCGTCAACCCTCGTCGAGCGCTCGCACCCGACCCGTGGGGAGCGCTGAGCCACGCCACGACCGCCACGGTGAGGGCGATGACGAGGACGCCGCGCAGGGCGACGCGGATGAAGGACACGAGCTGGTCGTAGACCGCGCCCGCCGCTGCCGCGGAGCTGCTCGCGGGCAGGGCGTCGAGGTAGAACGGCCGGAGCACGTTGAGCGTCACGCCGAGCAGCAGCATGGATGCCGCGACGGCGAGGCCGGACGCCAGCAGCGTCCGCCGGCGATCACGGGCGACGAGCACCGCGATGCCGATGAGGAAGAGGCCCACGACCGGCAGCCAGGTGCTGAACTCGTCGAGCGCGCCGACCGCCGACTGCACCGTCGCGAGGTCGTCGGACTGGACGATGGCGAAGCTGGCCGAGACCTCCGGGATCCGCTCCGCGATGCCGAGCCCGGCGTCGACCAGCTGCTTCTTCACGGTGTTGATGAGGGTCGCCAGGTTGACGTTGACCGTCCCCCGGTCGATCACGACCGCCCCGCCCGGGTCGCCGTTGAGGGCGGCGACCAGCTCGTCGTGCGCCGTCCGGTTGGCCTCCACCCACGCCTGCTCGAAGGCGTCGGACTGCACGAGGGCCAGGACGCGGTCGCCGACGAAGTTCCGTACGCCCGTGGCGAGGGGACCCGACAGGGCCTCCAGCGTCCCGGCCGCCCTGTCGGGCAGCCCCCGGTCCTCCAGCGCGGTCACGACCTCGTCGACGGCCGCGTCGACGTCGAGGTAGGAGAAGATGACCTCCTCGATCCGCGCGGCCACGGCCTTCTGGACGTCGGGGTCCTTCGCCAGCGGGGCGACCGTCGCGAGGTACTGGTCCGTGTCCTGGATGTGGCCGTTGGACCAGGTGGCCAGGACCGACAGCGGCGCCACCACCGCAGCCAGCAGGATGAGCACGCCCGAGACGACGGGACGCCACCATCCCCGTCGCTCCCCCGCCGTGGACGCCTGCTGGGAGGCCTTGAGGTCCGCGACCTCGCGCCGCAGGCGTGCGAGCTCCTCCTCCGGTGACTCCGCGCCGACCGGCGCCTCGAAGCTGGTCATGCTCCACCGTGCGACCACCGCGCCGCCCCGGCGTCACCCGCATCGGGTGACCGGGTCTACGAGAGCCGCGCCGTCGGGGCGGTGCCGACCCGTCGTACGCGCTCCAGGACGGCGCCGGACGCGATGCACGCGTGGAGGAAACGGTCCAGCTCGGACGTCGTCAGCGTCACCCGCACGACCGTCAGCTGGGGCACCGGGTAGTGCGTGCACCGCAGGTGGCGCAGCAGGGGCCGACCGAGCTCGCCCGCCACCCTGACCTCGTACGTCGTGGCGCCGGTCCGCCGGGTGTCCTCCGCGCGGTGCACGCCGGTCACGGTGAGGCCCACCGTCCCGATGTCGTGCAGCAGGGCGTCCAGGTCCTGGGGGCGGGTGACGCGTCGACGCAGCGCCGTCTGGGCCGGAACGGTCCGGACGGTCATGTCCGGGTGGTCGGTCCGCAGCCAGTCGGGCGGGCAGCCGGTCAGCTGCACCTCGTAACGGAGCCCTGGCTGCCCCTCGCCGCCGGAGGGTTGGGTCATCCGCCCACAGTGAGCGCGACGGGCGATCTGCACGTCACCCTCGTCGGGTGAGGCCGATGTGTCGCGACCTCTCCATGCTGGCTACCGGAGCACCGTGAAGGGGCACGCCCATCCCGGCGAGGCCGGCTGACAGGAGCATCGAGTGACCTCGTCCCACCCGTCCCAGCCGGACGAGCACCCGAGCGCGCCCGCCGACCGTCGGTCCCGGGTCCGCGTCACCCTCGCCGACGTCCTGCGGCTGCTGGGCACGGGCTTCCTGACCTTCCTCTCGCTCCTGATCACCGCCGAGCTGCTGCCCGGGTTCACCTTCACGTCGTGGTGGCCGTTGGCGGTCGCCGCCGCCGTGGGCGGGGTGGTCGGGATGCTGGTACGACCCGTGCTGGCCCTCGTGTCCGCTGCCGTCGGGTGGGTCGCCGTCGCCGCCGCGGCGATCTTCGGGCAGGCCCTCATCATGCAGGCGGCCATCACGATCGTGCCCGGGGCGTCGTTCGACTCCTTCTGGACGGCGGTGGCCACCGCGTGGCTGACAGCGGCGATCGCGACCCTCCTCGCCTGGCTCGCCAGCGCGGGCACCGACGAGTCGATGACGGCCAGCCTGATGCGGATCCAGCCGGGCACGGTCAGCGACCCCGAGGTGGACGGCGTCCTGTTCATCCAGCTGGACGGCGTGTCCTTCCCGGTCATGCAGTGGGTGCTGCAGTCCGGCACGATGACGACCCCGCGGCGCTGGCTGGACACCGGCAGCCACGCGGTGCACGAGTGGGCCGTCCAGATGCCGTGCACGACCCCCGCCAGCCAGCAGGCGATCCTCCAGGGCAGCGCCGCCGGTGTCCCCGCGTTCCGCTGGTACGACCGCGAGGTCGGTCGGGTCCTGGTGGCCAACAGGCCGGCGGACGCGTCCGTCATCGAGGCACGGGCGAGCACGGGGATGGGCCTGCTCGCCGACGGCGGTGTGTCGGTGTCCAACCTCTTCACCGGCGACGCCCCGCGAGCCTGCATGACGATGAGCAGGCTCGAGGTCAGCCGGGGCTCCCGCCGCACCCGGCAGGTGTTCGCGCGGTTCGTGCTGCGTCCGGACGGGCTGGTGCGCAGCGTCTCGCGGACCGTCGCCGAGCTCGGCCGCGAGCGGTTCCAGGCCCGGCGCCAGCGCCGACTCGGCGTACACCCTCGCGTGCACCGCTCCTGGACGTTCGCCGGCCTGCGTGCCTTCAGCAACTGCCTGCTCCGCGACCTGAACACCACCGTGGTGGCCGAGGAGATGATGAACGGCACCCGCAGCATCTACGTGGACTACGTCGACTACGACGAGATCGGCCACCACGCCGGCGCCACCCGGATCGAGTCCCTCGCCGCCCTCAGCGGCCTCGACCAGGTCCTGACGGTGCTCGAGAAGGTCGCGGAGCGCGCGCCGCGGCGCTACCACATCGTCGTGCTGAGCGACCACGGCCAGTCCCAGGGCGAGCCGTTCGCGACGCGCCACGGCATCGAGCTCAGCGACCTGTGCCGGTCCCTCACCGACTCGACGACGACGGGCGTCGAGAGCAGCATCGAGGGCTGGGGACGCGTCGACTCGGTCATCGAGGACCTGGGCGGCACCCACACCAGCGGGATGACCAGCGCGGCGACCCGACGCGTGGACACCAAGCTCGGCGGGGACGACGTCGACGCCGGGGAGGCGGAGCTCGTCGTGCTGGGGAGCGGCAACCTCGGCCTGGTCTACGTGCCGGGAAAGCGGCGGTTGCTCATGGAGGAGATCGAGGAACGCTGGCCCAGGCTGCTGCCGGGGCTGCTGGCGCACCCGGGCGTCGGGTTCCTCAGCGTGCTCAGCGAGCGCGGGCCCCTCGCCCTGGGGCAGCACGGGCGTCGTCACCTCACGACCGGCGAGGTCGAGGGCGTCGACCCGCTCGCGGCGTTCGGTCCGCACGCCGCGTCGGTGCTGGAGACGGCCACCTTGATGCCCGAGGCCCCGGAGATCTACGTCAACAGCAGCTATGACCCGGTCACCATGGACGTGGCGGCGTTCGAGCCGCTGGTCGGCTGCCACGGCGGGCTCGGGGGCTGGCAGGACCGCGGCTTCGTGATGGCTCCCACGCACCTGTTCTCCCCGGACGGTCCGATCACCGGAGGTGACGAGCTGCACCAGCACCTGGTCGCCATGCTGGTCGCCCTCGGCCACCGGACCCAGCTCCAGAGGACGCCGTCGTGACCCTGCCCTCCGCCCGCACCACCACCATGCTCCTCGGCGCCGCGTCCGTCGTGGTGGTCCTGGCCGGGGTCAAGGCGGCGTCCGAGATCGTCTGGCCGGTCATGCTCGCCCTGGCGCTGACGGTGCTGCTCCACCCGCTGCGCAGGAGGCTCGAGCGGCGGGTCCCGGTCTGGCTGGCCTCGACCACCCTGCTGGTGACGGCAGTGGCGCTCCTGCTGTCACTGGCCCTGTCCGTGGGGCTCGCGATCGCTCGGCTCGCGCAGCTCGTCCCCTCCTACGCAAGCGAGTACGACGACCTGGGGGCGAACATCGAGAAGACGCTCGACGCGCTGGGCGTGGGAACCGAGCAGGTCGACGCGATGGCGGCCAAGGTCGACCCGCAGCGCATCGTCGACGTGGCGACGTCGTTGCTGTCCAACGTGGCGTCCCTCACCTCGAGCCTGTTCCTCATCGTGACCCTGCTGGTCTTCTTCGCCTTCGACGCCGCGAAGACCGATGGGCTGGTCAGGCTGGCGCGGGCGCACCGTCCCCAGCTCGTCGAGGCGCTGGAGTCCTTCGCTTCGGGCACTCGCAGCTACTTCGGTGTGTCCGCCGTCTTCGGGCTCATCGTCGCCGTCATCGACACGGCGGTCCTCTGGGTGCTCGGCGTGCCCGGAGCCTTCATCTGGGGCGTGCTCGCGTTCGTCACCAACTTCATCCCCAACATCGGCTTCGTCATCGGGATCATCCCCCCGGCCCTCATCGCGCTCCTCGAGGGCGGTCCGTCGCTGATGCTCTGGGTCATCGTCCTCTACGCCGCCGTGAACGTGGTCATCCAGTCCTTCATCCAGCCCCGGTTCGTCGGCGACGCGGTCGGGCTCTCGACCAGCCTGACCTTCCTGTCGCTGGTCTTCTGGACCTGGATCCTGGGTCCGATCGGCGCACTGCTCGCGGTGCCGTCGAGCCTGCTCGCCCGAGCGCTCCTCGTCGAGGCCGACGTGGCGCAGCGGTGGCGCCTGCCGCTCATCAGCGGGGCCCCGGAGGGGGCGTCGCGTGGTGACCGGTCCGGGCCACCGCCGGACGACGACGCGGCCCCGATCCAGGACGGTGCCTGACGCCACGACGTACGACGACAGGGGGCCGCCGCGTCACCGCCGTGCACCCCTTCGGGTCGGCCCGCCGCGCACCGAGGCCGGCCGACGTGTTGAATGGCCGCTGTCCAACAACCGAACGAGCAGGAGCTCACGTGAACAAGACCCAACTGCGCGACGCCATCGCCTCGCACGCCGAGCTGAGCAACGCCCAGGCCGACAAGGCCCTCGAGGCCGTCATCGCCTCCATCACCACCGCCGTCGCCGGCGGCGACAAGGTCACCGTCCCGGGCTTCGGGACCTTCGAGTCCCGCGAGCGCTCGGCTCGCACGGGCCGCAACCCGCAGACCGGCGAGACGATGGAGATCGCCGCCAGCAAGGCGCCGGCCTTCAAGCCGGCCGCCGCGTTCAAGAACGCCGTCAACGGCTGACGCAGACAGCTTCGCCGGCAGGACCGGTCGCGACGTCACCTGTGACGACCGGCTGACCGGCTCCGGGTCGCTGGGTGCACGCCGTCGGGCTGCACCCAGCACCCGGCCCTCCGGCTGATGAGAGGCCGGCCACCGCCTGTCAGGCGCCAGACCTCGCGCCGGCCGCCGGTCTCGAAACGCCGTCAACGGCGGACGCCCGGAGCTTCGCCGTCGAACGTCCGGTCGCGACGCCACCCGTGACGACCGGGCTGACGGGCTCCGGGTCGCTGGGTGCAGGACGCCCGGCTGCACCCAGCACCCGGACCTCCCGACGAGAGGCGCCGGGCGCGCCTGTGCCCCCGCCGTCACAAGGACTGCGGGGTACGGGGCGGGGTCATGGTCGGCGAGGTCGTGGGATGCCGGGCGGATCCGGCTGCTCGACCGACCTCGTGACCGGTGGGTCGATCGAGCTCGTGCCGGTGTGGTCGCGGCGGTAGCCGTGCCCGTGCGGGCTGGTCCACTCGAACACCCCTGGCGCGACCATCGCGTAGCGCCAGGCCGAGTGCGTCTTCAACCGGTGGTGGAACCGGCACAGGCAAGCCAGGTTCCACGTGGCGGTGGGTCCGGGTTGGGGCCGGCCTTCGGCTTCGGCGTCGGGGTCGTGCGGGATGACGTGGTCGATGTCGGCTCGCCGCGCCGGGCGGGTGCACCACGGGAAGACACAGGTGCGGTCGCGGAGAATCACCTGCTCGCGCATCTTGTCCGGCACCTGGTAGGCGTCGGTCGCCAGCTGGGTGTTGAGGTCGATGACCGGCTTGATGGTGACCCTGGTCCGGGAGTCGGCACACCAGGACTTGATCTGGTCGAGCAGGACCAGCCGCTGCCCCTCCTCGAGCCGTCCGGTCGGTCCGAAGACGGTGGTGTCGCCGGACAGGTTGGCGGCGAAGTGGACGTGGAGCACGACCTCCCGCGCGGCTGGCAGGCCGTCGGGGACGGTGCCCGTGTCGCTGTCGGTGCCTGTGCCTGTGCCTGTGTCGGTGTCGGTGCCTGTGTCGGTGTCGGTGCTGGTGTCGGTGCCCGTGCTGGTGTCGGTGGTCTTGGCCGCGGTGGCGCCTTGGGTGTGGAGGTCGAGGGCGGTCTGGGTGCGGGCCAGGTCGCCGAGAGCTTTGGCCCGGCGGACGTCGAGGGACTCGGTGGAGCCGAGTGCCTTCAACGTGGCCGCACCGTGGGCCAGGGCACGGTCGACGTCGAGAGCGTCGGCGATGCCGAGCTCGGCCTCCATCCGCATCGTGCCGGCGTAGTGGACGTCCTGGGTGTCGATGCTGGCGTGGCGGGGGTCGACGTAGAGCCAGCCGTCCTCCGGATCCTTCGTCGGGTCCGGCTCGGCGAGGTCGAACCGCTTGATCGCCCCGGCGACGAGCCGGTCGAGCTGGGCCGGGCCGACCTTCCCGGCCACGGCCGCGACCTGGGCGTCGACGAACCCGACCGCCTCCCGCGTCAGCGACGGCGTGGAGTGGATGGTGGTCTCCGCGACCAGCCGGGCCCGCCACGCCGGCACTCGGCCGGCGTGCACCTGCGCCCACAGGCGGGGCAGGCGGTGCCGCAGCTCCAGGGCGTGGCCGATGAGCTTCTTCGCCGCCGTCGTCGACACCCCGAGGACGCTGCCGAGCTCGGCGACGCAGAACTCCGCCACCAGCGGGCACCCCTCACCCGCGATGGGCTCCTCATGCTCACGACCGCCGGCGGCCAGCGAGAACACGGCCGCGTCGTGGATCGACTCCGGCGGGTGGAGGTCGGCCCATCGGGCGGCGAGGAGGAGCTGGCGGGCGGCCTCGGCCTGCTCGGCGTCGCGGGAGGCCTTGATCGTCGCGAGCAGACCCGAGGCGGTGAGGTCCTCGACCTCACCTGCTCCGGGCCCTGCCTGCGCTTCGATCATGTGTTCGATCCTACGCTCGACCACCGACAACGGTCGCCCCGGAAACGGCCCTGGTGTGGATGGTCGCTGGGCGACTTCTCAGACGGGTTTCGTGACGGGACTTCGTCCCCCTCAACCAACGAGGCGCGACGGTCTCGATCCGTCCGCTCGTTCCTCGCGGGCTACTCGACCAGCGAGATCGGCTGCGGACCAGCGAGGGTGGCGGGGGTGGCGGGTCTCGATACGCCCGCTCGTTCCTCGCGGGCTACTCGACCAGCGAGGTGGGCGGGCGCAACCAGCGGGGGCGAGGGGGCTCGACACGCCCGCTCGTTCCTCGCGGGCTACGTGGACCAGCGAGGTGGCCCAGCAGCGGTCAGTCGGCGCCGTGCACGACGGCCAGCGCCTGGCGCGCGATCTCCCACTCCTCGTCCGTCGGCACGACGAGGACGGCGACGGCCGACCCGTCGGCCGAGACCAGCCGGCCGTCCGTGGCCGGCGCGTCGTTGCGGACGGGGTCGAGGACGATGCCGAGCCGGTCGAGGCCGGTGAGGGCTGCCGTCCTGAGGGCGGCGCTGTGCTGGCCGACCCCGCCGGTGAAGACCACGGCATGCAGCTCGCCGAGCGCGGCGTAGTAGGCGCCGACGTACTTGCGGACGCGATAGGCGTAGACGTCGAAGGCCAGCGCCGCCGCCTCGTCGCCGGCCTCCGAGCGCCGGGTCAGCTCTCGGAAGTCGTTGACCCCGGAGAGGCCACGGAGGCCGGAGTCACGGTAGAGGGCCCGGTCTATCTCCTCCAGGGACCAGCCGAGCTCGCGGTGCAGGTGGCCGTGGATCGCCGGGTCGAGGTCGCCGGAGCGGGTGCCCATGACCAGCCCCTCGAGCGGGGTCAGCCCCATCGAGGTGTCGACGGACCGCCCGCCGCGGACCGCCGCGGCCGATGCGCCGTTGCCGAGGTGCAGCACGACGAGGTTGGTCTCCTCGACCGGACGGTCGAGCAGCTCGGCCGCGCGGCGGGACACGAAGGCGTAGGAGGTGCCGTGGAAGCCGTAGCGACGGATCCGGTGCTGCTCGCGCCAGGCCAGCGGGACGGCGTACGTGTAGGCGTGCTCGGGCATCGTCTGGTGGAACGCGGTGTCGAAGACCGCGACCTGCGGCACCTCGGGGAAGAGACGCACCGCGACCCGCAGGCCCTCGAGGTTGGCCGGGTTGTGCAGCGGCGCGAGCGGGACGAGCTCCTCGACGGTGGCGAGCAGCCGGTCGTCGACGACCACCGGCTCGGCGAAGAGGTCGCCGCCGTGCACGACGCGGTGCCCCACCGCCGCCAGGTCCTTCGGCTCGATCGCCGGACCGTGGCGCTCGAAGGCCTCGAGCGCCGACCGCAACGCGTCCTCGAAGTCGGCGACGTGACGCTCCTCGGTGTGGTCCTCGCCGCCGACCGAGTGCGTCAACGTGCCGCTGTCCTCGCCGATGCGCTCCACCGTGCCCGACGCCCGGGCGACCCCGGAGCGGCCGTCGAGAAGGCGGTACTTCAGCGACGAGGACCCCGCGTTGAGGACCAGCACCTCATCCGTCACGAGCGCTCCTGCGCCTGGATCGCGGTGATCGCCACGGTGTTGATGATGTCGCGCACCAGCGCGCCGCGGGAGAGGTCGTTGACCGGCTTGCGCAGGCCCTGGAGGACCGGACCGACCGCCAGCGCGCCGGCGGAGCGCTGCACGGCCTTGTAGGTGTTGTTGCCCGTGTTGAGGTCGGGGAAGACGAAGACCGTCGCCCGCCCGGCCACGGCGGAGTCGGGCAGCTTGGTGCGCGCGACCGCGGCGTCGATCGCGGCGTCGTACTGGATCGGGCCCTCCACGAGCAGGTCGGGCGCCCGCTCGCGGACCATGGCGGTGGCCTGGGTGACCTTCTCGACGTCGGTGCCGCTGCCGGAGGTGCCGGTGGAGTACGACAGCATCGCGACGCGCGGCTCGACGCCGAAGCTGGCGGCCGTGCGTGCCGACGCGACCGCGATGTCGGCCAGCTGGGTCGCCGTGGGGTCGGGGTTGACCGCGCAGTCGCCGTAGACGAGCACCTGGTCCTTGAGGCACATGAAGAACACCGACGACACCACCGACACCTCAGGGACCGTGCGGATGACCTCCAGCGCCGGGCGGATGGTGTGCGCGGTGGTGTGCACCGCCCCCGAGACCATCCCGTCGGCGAGCCCCAGCTCGACCATCATCGTGCCGAAGTAGGACACGTCCACGACGATGTCCCGAGCGGCCTCGAGGTCGATCCCCTTGTGCGCGCGACGCTCGTGGTAGGCCTGCGCGAACCGCTCGCGCAGCTCCTCGTCGTAGGGGCTCAGCAGCCGGGCGCCGGACACGTCGATGCCGAGGTGGGCCGCCTTGGCGCGCACGATCATCGGGTCACCGAGCAGCGTCAGGTCGGCGACGTTGCGGCGCAGCAGCACGTCGGCGGCGCGCAGGATGCGCTCCTCCTCCCCCTCCGGCAGGACGATGTGGCGTCGGTCGGCGATGGCGTCGTCGAGGACCCGGTGCTCGAACATCAGCGGCGTGACGACCGAGGTGCGGGCCACCTCGAGGCCGCTCATCAGCTCGTCGCCGTCGACGTGCTCGGCGAAGAGCCTCAGGGCCGTCGCGATCTTGCGCGGCGAGTCCTTGTCGAGCCGGCCGCGGCGGTTGGTCAGGGTGGTCGACGTCGCGTGGGTGCCGAGGTCGGTGGCGATGATCGGCAGCGCCACCTCGAGGCCGTCGAGCAACCTCTCCACCTGCTCGGGCAGGTCGAGCCCGCCGTTGAGCACGATGCCGGAGATCTGCGGGAAGCTGGCCGACTGGTGGGCGGTCAGGACGCCCAGGACCACCTCCGGACGGTCACCGGGCGTCACGACGAGCGCGCCGTCGAAGAGCCGGTCGAGCACGTTGGGCAGGGTCATCGCCGCGACCACCAGCCCGGGGACCTCGCGCGCCAGCTGGCTCTCGTCGCCGCGCAGCAGCCGGCCGTCGCACGCCGCCATCAGGTCGCCCACCGACGGCGCGCTCAGCAGCGGCTGCTCGGGCAGGGCGAAGGCTGGTACGCCGTCGCGGCGCAGCGCCGTCGCCGTGCGGTCGGTCGCCTCCGGATCGACGCGGTTGGCGATGACGGCGAAGAGCGTTGCGTGGTTGGCGGCCAGCTCGGCCTGCGCCATCGCGGCCGCAGTGCGCAGCTGGTCGACGCCCCTCCCCTGCCCGTTGAGGACGAGCAGGACCGGTGCGCCGAGGTTGGCGGCGACCCGGGCGTTGAAGGCGAACTCGGCCGGGGCCCCGACGTCGGTGTAGTCGCTGCCGACGATCACCACCGCGTCGCTCTGCTCGGCGACCTGGTGGTACCGCGCGACGATGCGGTCCATCGCCCCGTCGGGGTCGGCGTGCACGTCGTCATAGCTGACGCCCGCGCACTCGTCGTAGGTCAGGGCGACGGCGTCGTGGGAGACGAGCAGGTCGAGGACGTAGTCGTGGACGTCGCCCGTCGACGCCTCGGCACGCACCACCGGCCGGAAGACCGCCACCCTCGCCACCCGGCGCGACAGCTGCTCGAGCACCCCGAGCGCGACCGCGGACTTGCCGGTGAACCCCTCGACACCGGCCACGTAGACGCTGCGAGCCATGGCCCGACCCTAGCGGCCGAACCGGGCGCCGGTGGACGCCACCCGCCCCCGGCGCGGCGGGCGTGTCCACGGTTTGTCCAACGTTTCGCTTTTCGGCTGTCGGGCCGCCCTCCTGCGCGGAGAGGATCTCGTCAGGCTCGCACCCGGGCCGAGACACGTTGACCCCATGTCCGGAAGGAGACGGCTCGTGACCACCCTCGCGATGCCCCCGCACCCGCCCCACGACGCGTCACCCGCGCAGGCCGAGCGCGACGAGCGCGCACGACGGACCGCCTCCATCGTCGACGAGCTGCAGCGCGCGACGTCGGACGCGGCGCGACGGGAGCTCGTGGACGAGCTCATCGCCACCAACGTCGCGGTCGCGCGCTCCCTGGCAGCCCGCTACCGCAACCGCGGCATCGACGTCGACGACCTGGAGCAGGTCGCCCTCGTCGGCCTCGTCAAGGCGGCCCGCCGCTTCGACCCCTTCGCCGGGCACGACTTCATGTCCTACGCGGTCCCGACCGTTCGCGGGGAGCTGCGCCGGCACTTCCGCGACTCGGGCTGGATGATCCGCGTCCCGCGCAGCGTGCAGCAGCTGCAGTCCCGGATCCGCGCGAGCCAGCACGAGCTCGAGGCCCTGCTGGGACGTTCGCCGCGGCCGTCCGAGATCGCCGTCCACCTGGGAGCCGACCCGGACGACGTCGTGGAGGCGCTCGCGGCCGACGGCTGCTTCCGGCCCGCCTCGATCGACAGCAGCGCCGGTGACCAGCACGGCGGCACCATCGCCGACGTGCTGGGAGGCGAGGACCGCGGCTTCGCGTCCCTCGAGGCCAGGCTCGTGCTCGACTCTGCGGTCGGCCGCCTGACCGAGCGGGATCGCCAGATCCTCCGGTGGCGGTTCGTGGAGGAGCTCACCCAGCGCGAGATCGCCGGCCTCGTCGGGCTGACGCAGGCACAGGTGTCCCGGACCATCACCCGGCTGCTCGCGCGGCTGCGCACCGACCTGTCCGAGCCCCTGTCCGCTGCCTGATCCGGAGCTGCCGCAACGGCCGGTCGGCGGATGGGTGAACCGGAGACGGGTACCGAGGGCACGACCACGTGAGGAGCGCATCGTGCCGCACATCGAACGAACCGTCACCGTTCGCGGCCGGCAGGAGGACGTGTTCGCCTTCCTGGCCGACTTCACCACGACCATGCAGTGGGATCCGCCCACCCGGACCACGGAGCGGATCGCGGGCGACGGGGGCGTGGGAACCCGCTACCGCAACATCTCGCGAGTGCTCGGCAGCGACACCGAGATCATCTACACCGTCGTGGTGCACGAGCCCCCACGCCGGCTGGAGCTCGACGGCGAGACGTCCTCCATGGAGATGCACGACAGCATCCAGGTCGACCAGGACGGCGACCTGGTGCGCGTCACCTATCGCGCGGAGTTCCGCCCGCAGGGGATGCTCAAGCTCGCCACCCCCCTCCTGCCGCCAGCGCTGAAGGTGCTGATCACCGTGAGCAGGCGGACCGGGTCGACGGCGGGCCGCCAGGTCACGGCGTCGCCCTTGATGACGTACATCCCGACCGGACGGCCGGTCATGCCGAACCCGCCGCCCTCGCCGTTCTGGCCCTTCTCGTCCGTCCCGGTCCCACCGCCGAACCCACCGGCGACGGATGCGACGGGAATGATGGTCACGCCGTCGCGCTGGTAGGGCTCCCCGTAGATCCGCTTGACGGTGATGGCGTCCTTCGCCGTGCTGACGATCTCGTCGACGTTCATCCTTGCTCCTTCGTCCGGCGCGCAGGCCCACCGCGGGCGCTCGGTCAGGCCCGACGGCGCTCATCGGCCCACGCGGTCTCTCCCCTCCATCGTTCGACACCCGCGTGGCCCGGGGCAGGGCCGAAGTGCCCCCCGGAGCCGGGCCCCCGAGGGCTCGGGGTCGACCTGGCCGTGCCCGACGAGCCGGACGACCGGTGAGGTCAGTCCCGGCCCTCCGCCGCGGCAACCGTCGCCGCGTCGGTGATGGGCGTGATCCAGGACTGGTGGGTGGTGCTGTTCTTGGTGATGGCGAGCAGCTCGTCCATGTGGGGCTCGAGGCCGGTGACCTTGTCGAGCGGGACCCCGACGATGAGCTGGAACCCGAGCCCGCGCCACGCCTGGACCGCGCGACCGGCGAACTCGGAGTCGGCCTTGACGAAGCCCTCGTCGAGTAAGACCGGGGCGAACCGCGGTCGCGACCGCATCTCGTCGCCCAGCCGGAAGCGGAGGGCGGAGCCGACGATGAACGCGACCAGCTCCTGGCTCTCGCCTCCGCTCTTCTCCCCCAGCGTCCGGTAGGTCGCGCGCAGCTCGCCGGTGGTGTGGTCGTAGCGCTCGGCGCTGACCTCGACGTGGCGACGTACGTCGAGCAGGCGCTCGCGGTCGGTCAGCGAGGTGGCCACGTCGCCGACCTGGCTCGGCTTGCGCAGCTGCTGCATGAACCTGCTGAGCTCGGCGAAGCGCTTCTCGAGGGCCTCCTCGTCGATCTCGGTCGTCGAGCCCGACGAGAGGGTGCGCAGGTCCTTCATGAACGTCTGCACGTGGGCGGGCGCCAGACGACGCAGGCGGATCCTGAGCCGGTCGCCGGACGCACCGAACTCCAGGCGCCTCAGGATGGCGTTGATCGGCTCGAGCCGGTCCTCGATCTCCTCGACGGAGGCGGCCATCGCGCCGACGAGGGGCACCAGGTCCTGGCCGCTCCACTCCGTGAGACGGCGTCGCCACTCGGACCGCCGAGCGGCCAGACCCTCCCCGCGGATGTCGTCGAGGATGCGTGCGTAGTCGGGGTAGGAGTCCGCGGTGGCGCCGAGGTTGGGCGAGTCCCACTGGAGCTTGTAGACCCGGAACACCTGCGCGAGGTCCTCGTCCACGCGTCGGAGCTCGGCCTCGGCGTCGCCGACCGCCGCCCGGAGCCGCTCGGCGAGCCGCTGGGACGACTCGGCGAACCGGTCGAGGTCGTCGGGGTCCGCGGGCGAGGCGGCGGCGGCGAAGTCGACCGCGAGGGCGGCCTCCTGCTCCGCGCTGAGCACGACCTCGCCGGCGTCCTCCATCGCCTGGAGCCGGTCCTTGACGACGTCCTCGGCGTCGACGAGGTCGCCGTGGGCGGCGTTGAGCTCGCGCTGCCGCTGCTCGACGGCGTAGCGGGCCCGCCGGGTCTCCTCCAGCCGTGTCGTGAGCTCCGCGATCTGCGCCTCCAGCGCCTGGAGCCCGTCGTCGGACTCGAGGATCTCGGAGCGCCGCCGCTCGAGGTCGGCGATGCGCCGGTCGCTGGCGTCGACGTCGAGGTCGTCGAAGCGTGCTGCGACGAGCACGTCGTAGGACGTGCGCTGCTGCTCCAGCACCCGCGACCGCCGGTCGAGCTGGGCGACCTCGGCGCCGACGCCGTCGAGCCGCTCCTCGAGGTCGGCGAGCTCGGCGTCGACCTCGGCGATCGCGTCGGCGTTGGAGAACCCGATGATGCTGCGGGTGTCGTTGCGTCCGTGGGCGCCGCGACGACCGTTGCGCGTCTGGCCCTCGACGGTGACCCGGAAGCCGGCGCCTGCGAGCTCGTGGGCCGACTCCACGCAGAGCGCGTTGCGGGACGGCTCGCCGACGTGGGCCTGCACCCAGCCCGAGAAGGGCGAGTCCTTGAACACCAGCTTGCCGGCGATCCGCTCGGGATCGGCGGGGCCGAGGTCGGGGAGGTCGAGCTCGACACCCTCGAAGGTGAGCCGGCCGCGGAGCCGCAGCCCGTCGATCGCGGCGGAGAAGCCCTCGAGCCGGTCGAGCGGCACGAGCATCATCCGCGCGCTCGCGCCGAGGACCGTCTCGACGGCCGTGCGCCACCGGGCCTCGTCGGGTGCGACGTCGACGAGCTCGGCCACGAACGGCAGCTCGTCCACGTCGAGCCCGCTGGCGCGCGCGACCTCGGCGCGCAGCTCGTCCATCCGGACCGGCACCCGGCCGGCACGGCTCTCCAGCGACGCCCGCTCGCGGCGCAGCTCGGCCTGACGCGCGCTGAGCGGGAACTGGTCGCGGAGCACGGCGTCACGCTCGCGCTGGATCCTCTCCTGCTCCCGCTGGAAGCCCGACAGCCACTGCTGGGCGTGCATCTGGAGCACGGCGAACGACTCGCTGGACAGCAACGCCGCGTCGACGTCGGGCGCCTGGGCGTCGGTCGCGTCGATGAGCGGCAGCAGCCGCTCCTGCAGGACCTCACGGCGCGCGAGGCGGTCGTCGCGGACGACCTGCTCCTGCTCCAGCGACAGCGCGAGCGACTGGAGCGTCGACCCGCCGGCCGCCCGGTGGGACTCCTTGGCAGCCTCGAGGTCGGCCAGGTAGGTGCGCTCCGCGGACGTCGTCGTGCCGAGCTCGTCGACGGCCGACGCCCGGTCGGCGCGGTTGTCGGCCACGGCCGACTCGATGAGTCGCAGGTGGGTGCGCAGCAGCCACATCCGGAGCGGGGTGTCACCGTCGAGCGTCACGCCGTAGGAGTCGAGCTCCGCGAGTCGCCGGCCGGCCGCCACCTTGCGGTCGTGGAGGTCGGCGATCGGGGCCAGCAGCTCGAGCTTCTGCTCCTCGGTGCGCATGGCCGAGTGGGCGGTGTCGAGGTCGTCGAAGTGCTCGATCGCACGGTCGGCGGCGGCGAACGTCGAGGGCCGCTCGAGCACCATGTCCTTGTAGAGCTCGTCGACGCTGCGCACCTGGTTGCCCGCCTGGATGCGGGCGAGCAGCCGCAGCGCCTTCGCGCCGTCGCCGTTGGCGCCGATGCCGAGCCGCGCGTGGAGCACGGCGGCGAACTCGGCGTAGGTCCGGTGCACGCGGATGCTGGGGAACAGCTTCTTCAGCGTGTTGGCGTGGAACCGCTCCGGCACGGCGACCTCGAGCGTGTCGAGCGGCAGCGCGCCGTCCTGCGTGGCCAGCTGCATCTGCACGTCTCCCGACCGGGTCGCGCGCCGCGGGACGTAGTAGGTGCGGAGCACGGTGAACCGACCACCCTGGTCGTTGACGAACGTCATCGCGATCGCGCCCCAGGTGTCGGAGCCCTTGCCGCGGAGGAGCTTCTCGACCGGCCGACCGGTGCGGGCGTCGTCGACGACGTCGACCGCACCGCGGAGGTAGGACAGCAGGTTGCGCTGACCCGCACCGCGGGCGCGGCCCGCGACGGCGTCGTTGGAGGCACCGTTGAACTTGGTGTCCGACGGCATCATCAGGGCCGTGTAGGCGTCGAGGATCGTGCTCTTGCCGACGCCCGAGGCGCCCGAGATCATCGTCGCGTCACCGCGCAGGGGGACGACGGTGAGGCCGCCGAAGCCGCCCCAGTTGACCAGCTGCAGCAGCGCCGCCCGCCACTGCATCGTGTCGTCGGCGGGAGTGGCGACGTCGCGGCGCTCGAACAGCCCGTCGACCGTCGTCTGCTCGATCTCGTCGATCGACATGCTCACTGCTCCTCTGCGGGGTCGCCGGCGGCCACGGGGTCCGCGTCGGCGTCGTCGTCGAACAGGTCGGCCGGGTCGTCCGGCTCGGCCGGCGCCTCGGCGTTGGCAGTCACCAGCGCCTCGAGCAGCTCCTGCAGCAGCTCCAGCGGGATGAGGGGCTCGACCGCCTCGCTGATCTCGAAGCGGTCCTCGGACCCGGTGCCGATCAGCAGCCCTGCCTTGACGATGCTGGTGATCGCGTTACGCGCCCGCTTGTCGTCGCCCGAGACGTCGGTGGCGTGCGGGGGCCGGAAGCTCGCGACGTAGTCGACGACATCCTCGCGGTCGACGAAGACGCGTGCGTCCCCGCTCGCCACACCGGCCCGCAGCCGGTCGCGCAGGTGGACCAGCACGAGCGTCTCCTCACGCGACCACGCGGCGTCGTAGAGCATCGTCGGGAAGCGGACGCCGGTCTCCGACGTCGCCTGCCGCTTCCACGCGACCTCACGGGAGCGGTCGAGCTGGAGGTCGAGGAAGAGGTCGTTGAGCCGGGACCGGATGAGGCGCTCGTGCTCGACGAGCACGACCCAGTCGCGCGGGTGCGTGCGGGCGCTGATGAAGCGCTGCTTGAGCAGGGTCACCAGCGCGCGCCGCTGGGCGTACTCGAGGCCGCCCTCGTCGCCCTCGAACAGCGAGACGGACGTCTCGTCGAGGAGCTCCTCGTCGACCCCGGCGTCGATCTCGACCATCTCGACCACATCGGTCGTCTCGGTCGTCTCGGGATGGGTCTCGACACTCATGGGCGGGTCTCCGTCGTGGGGGTCTCGTCGAGGTCGGGGTCGGGCAGCGGCGTGCGGGGCACGGCGAAGGTCCGCGTGCTCCCGTCGGGCCGGACGGCCTCGAACGCCTCCAGGGCGTCGTCGGGCCGCCACTCGCGGTCGGCTGCGAGGTGCAGCAGCCCGAAGATCTCGACCGGCCGCCGCAGCGACGGCTCCAGCCCGTCGAACAGGGCCCCCAAGGACGCGGCCGGGAGGAGGGAGCTCAGCACCGCGTCGAGCCGCTCCCGCAGCGCCGTCAGCTTGGGTCCACCCTGCGCCACGAGCTCGGCGAGCGAGACCGGGGGCGCCAGGTCGGGGTCGGGCGTGCTGATCCGGTCGGGCAGCACGTCGTCGGCAGGATCGTGGAAGCGCTCGCGGAGGTGGTCGATGCTCGTGCGGGCGGGCAGGAGCGCGACGTCGTGGGCGGCGCGCGGGCCCGTGGTGGCCATCCACGTCATCAGCTCGGCCTCCACCTGGCGCAACGTCTGCTCCAGCTCGCGGTCGCGGGCCGCGTCGTGGGAGACGATGTATTCCTTGAGGGTCGCCGTCACCCGCGACCGCTGGGCGAGCACACGGTCGAGACCGTCGCGCACCAGTCGGACCGTGCCCCGCAGCTCGGCCCGGTCGGCGTCGCTCAGGATGCGGTCCGACAGCGGGTGCTCGAGCAGGTCGGTCAGGTCCTCGCGCAGCTGCGTCACCAGGGCGTCGTCGCGCAGCAGCGCGAACGCGCCCTCGAACGCGCGTCCCTCGTGCGTCGCCGTCATCAGCGCGTCGGCACGGGCCAGGTAGTCGTCGATCACCTCGCCGGCAGGACGGTCCTCGGCCCGGAAGGCGGAGAGGATCTCCGCCCTGATGGTCGCGAAGCGCTCCTCCACCCGGGCGAAGTCGCTCGGCAGCGCGGAGATCAGGGACAGCAGCTCGGTGAAGCCCTCGAGCATGTAGTCCTCGGTCGCACCCTCGAGCTCGCCACCGTCGACGAGGCGGTCACGCTCGGCCCGGAGCCGGGCGATCTCCTCGTTGAGGATCGTGACGCGGGCGGTGCGGTCGGGGTTGGCCTCGGAGTTGAAGCGCCGGACCGTGCCGAGGATGGTCGCCACCCGGTGCTCGCTGAGCGTGGCCCGGTCACGGGCCAGGTTCTTGACCAGCTCGAGCGCCTGCTGCGCGTGCGAGGTGAGCGCGTAGACCTCGTGCCCGGCCTCGTCGAGCGACCGCACCAGCCACTGGCCGCGCATCCAGCGCTGGCAGATCTCCCGGCCGGTGCCGGTCGGGACGTCCTGCTCACCGGCGAGCCTCATCTGGGCGACGTGCTCCTCGACCTGCGTGTGCAACCGCGCCGTCGGGATCGGGTTGTTGGTGCGGCCGAACGCGGTGCGGAAGATCGTGATGACGACAGGCGCCTGCCGCTGGTGGAGCAGGGTGAGCGTGGGTTGCGCGAAGGCACCCTTGACGCGCGCCAGCTCGCCTGCGATCTCGCTCAGCACCCGTTCCCTCGATTCGTTCCCCGCCTGTGTTCGGTGCGCAAGCATCGCAAAGGGCACCGACGCCTCGTGGACAGGGCCCGCCGGATGCCCGGGTCAGCGGAGCGGGAGCGAGGCGGAGACCTGCTCCGGGACCCGCTCGTAGCCGGCGAAGGTCCGGGTGAACGACGCGGAGCCGTGGGCGAGCGAGCGGAGCTCGGCGGCGTAGCGGCGGAGCTCCAGCTGTGGCACGTGCGCCCTGATCACGACCGCGCCGGGGGCGCGGGCCGGCTCGCTGCCCAGGACCTTGCCCCGACGCGCGGACAGGTCCCCCATGATGGTGCCGACCAGGGCGTCGGAGACGAGCACCTCCACCTCGTCGACCGGCTCGAGGAGGCACGTGCCGGCACGGGTCGCCGCATCGCGCAGCGCCAGCCCGCCGGCCGCCTGGAACGCCATGTCGGAGGAGTCGACGCTGTGGGCCTTGCCGTCGGTCAGGGTCACCCTGATGTCGACCACCGGACAGCCGTGGTCGACCCCGCGCAGCATCTGCGACCGGACGCCCTTCTCGACCGAGGGGATGAACTGTCGGGGAACCGCGCCTCCCACGACGCGGTCGACGAACTCGAAGCCGGCACCCTGCGGCAGCGGCTCGACCTCGATGCTGCACACGGCGTACTGCCCGTGCCCGCCACTCTGCTTGACGTGCCGGCCGTGCCCGGTGGCCGGGCCCACGAACGTCTCCCGCAGCGCCACCTGGACCTCGACCTCGTCGACCTCCACGCCGTAGCGGCTGGCGAGCCGGTCGAGCAGGACGTCCGCGTGGGCCTCGCCCATGGTCCACAGCACGACCTGGTGGGTCTCCTCGTCGTGCTCGACGCGGAGGGTGGGATCCTCGGCGGCGAGTCTCTGGAGTCCCGAGCCGAGCTTGTCCTCGTCGCTCTTGGTCCGCACCTGGATCGCCACCGGCAGCTGGGGGTCGGGCACCTGCCAGGGCTCGAGCACGAGCGGCATGTCGACCGAGGCCAGGGTGTCGGTGGTCTCGGCCCGGCTGAGCCGCCCGACGGCGCACAGGTCGCCCGCGACCACGGACGGGGCGGGTCGCTGTGACCTGCCCAGCGGCACGGAGAGGGACCCGATCCGCTCGTCCTCGTCGTGGTCGGGGTGGCTGGAGGCTGCGTCGTCCGAGCCCGCCCACGCCGATCGGTGGCCGGACACGTGCACCGTGGCGTCCGGCAGCACCGTCCCGGAGAAGACGCGGACCAGGCTGACCCGCCCGAGGTAGGGGTCGGTGGTCGTCTTGACGACCTCCGCGACCAGCGGACCCGACGGGTCGCACGTGATCGCCGGACCCGGTCCACCCGTCGGCGTCCAGACCTTCGGCATCGGGTGCTCGAGCGGAGAGGGGAACGCCGCCACCACCAGGTCGAGCAGCTCGACCGCTCCGACGCCGCTGGTCGAGTCGACGGGGACGACGGGGTGCAGCGAGCCCCGCGCGACGGCGACCTCGAGGTCGCGGAGGAGGAGCCCGGTGTCGATCTGCTCGCCGCCGACGTAGCGCTCCATCAGCGTCTCGTCCTCGGACTCCTCGATGATGCCCTCGATGAGCGCCGCTCGCTGCGCGTCGTGCCCGTGGTCGTCGGTGATCAGGCCGACGAGGCGTCCACCCTCGTGCAGGTGGACGGGCAGGACCCGCTCGCCGAAGGCACCCTGCGCCTGCGCCACCACGCCGTCGACGTCGGCGCGCGCGTGGTCGAGCTTGGTGACGACCACCACGCGGGGCATCCCCACGTCGGCGCACTCGCGCCAGAGCGCGCGCGTCGGCTCGTCGACCCCCTCGTTGGCGGCGACGACGAACAGCGCGCAGTCCGCGGCACGGAGGCCCGCCCGCACCTCGCCCACGAAGTCGACGTAGCCGGGGGTGTCCAGCAGGTTGATCTTCACGCCGCGGTGCACGAGCGGCGCGAGCGCCAGCGCGACGGAGCGCCGCTGGCGATGCTCGACCTCCTCGAAGTCGCACACGGTCGTGCCGTCCTCGGTGCTGCCCGCCCGGTTGATCACGCCGGCCGCGACCAGCAGGCGCTCGACGAGCGTGGTCTTCCCCGACCCGGCAGCGCCCACGACCACGACGTTGCGGATCGCCTCGGGCCGCGTCACGACCGGAGGGCCGGCCTGGCTGCCACTTCCACCGGATTCCTTGCTCACCGTGGCGGCTCCTGCTCACTCGTGCGACGTCGGAGGAGGGTCAGTTCACTGTCGCCCGATCGGCCCCGCGAGGCAAGGGCCAGCATCCCCGGGTCGTCGGCGCGCTACCAGCCGACCTGCTCGACGTCGGTGACGAGAACCGGGCTGGCGGGACGGAGCTCGTCCGGCTCGACGACCTGGCGCAGGCTCGCGAAGGTCAGGCCGGTGCGCTCCTCGAGGAGCGCGAGCGGCACGAGCCAGGTGTCGAAGTCGTCGAGGAAGTCGGGGACCGCCCGCTCGAGCCCGTCGAGGTCCTGGGTCAGGACGAAAGCCTTCGCGCGCAGGCGCCCGTCGAGCCGGTAGACGACCACCTTCCAGTGCTCGACCGGCAGCTGGACGCCACGATAGGGCGGGTCCTCGGGATCGAGCACGGGGCCGGCGAAGAGGCTCAGGCGCCGCTCCTCCAGCCCCACGAGGGCCAGTACGGCGTTCTCGAGCAGCCCCCACACCCCGCCGCGCCCGGACTGGTTGAAGTCCTGGTGCTGCGGCGTGATGTTGGTGAAGTGGAACGAGTCGGAGCTGGCCTGCTGCGCCTCGGCGAGGGTGCCCCACAGGAGGTCGGAGCGCCGCGCCACGTGACCGCGGTCGAGGTCGTTGTCGGCGTAGGCCTCCTCGCCGGTCTGCGCGTCGGCCGGGATCCGGGGGTCGAGGCGGAAGCGCTCGCCCGAGCGGCTGATGCTGTCGCCGGGGAACAGGCGCAGGCCGTCGACGTTCCAGGCGACCCACCACGCCAGCCGGCGCTCGGGGTGCATGCGCACCGTGAAGTGCGCGTAGTCGAGCGGCGTGGCGAGCGCGGGGTCCTCGTCGGGACCGGGCGGGGGCGCCTGCGGCGGGGCGAGGTCGGTGTCGAGGAAGCGAGGGTCGTACCCGAGGTCGGCCATGCCCGCAGTCTCGCGCACCCCACGGACATCCCGGGGTCGCTGGGCTCAGCCCGGTGCCATCAGCACCCAGAGCAGCTCGAGGGTCCGGTCCATCCACTCCGGCGCCACCTCGCCACTGCGGACGAGCTCGCCGACGTAGGCGCCGACCATCAGGGTCACCACGCCCTCGGCGTCGAGGCCGTCGCGCAGGAGACCGGCGTCGACGTCGTCGCGGATCCGCCGGACGAGGGCGTCGACGTAGGGCTGCAGTGCCGCGCGGAACAGCCCGGTGAACTCGGGGTCGGTGTCCCCCACGATCGCGGCGAGGCCGCCGGGGCCCAGGACGACGCCCATCTGGTGCCACGCCTGCTCGAGCACGGCCCGGATCTTGTCGCGGACCGTTCCGTCCTCGGGCACGTCCGGCAGGCCGATGGCCGCGGTCAGCGCGGCCGTCAGCAGCTCGCCCCGGTTGGCGTGACGACGGTAGATGGAGGTCTTCGCGACGCCCGAGGTCGAGGCGACCCGGTCCATGGTGACCGCCCCCGGGCCACTGTGGCGGACCAGGTCGAGCACGGCGGCCTGCAGGCGCTGGTCGACCGACGCCGCGCGCGGGCGACCGGGTCGCGGGGACGCCGGGTCAGTGGTGGTCATGCTCACCATCGTGTCGAGGAGCCGGCTGCTCCGGGACGTGCCCCGCTGCGCGGTCACGCGGGACGAGCGACGCCGCGGTGAGCAGCCCCAGCACCACGGCGTACGTCACCACGGCCGCGGCGGTGAAGGCGAGCAGGACGAGGAGCGGGTGCACCGGGCTCACGCAGCCTCGTCGAACCGGCGCTGCTCCGGGTCCGTGCGCCACTTGTCGAGGAAGTAGACCCAGGTGACCGCGCCCATCGAGAGACCGCCCGCCAGCGACGCCGCGACGATGAAGACGCCTACCTCCGCGCTCATTCCTGACACCTCTTCCTTCGCCGGTCCACGGCGCCTCGGGGTTTCGATACGAACATCGTAGCGATATGCCCCAAGGTCGGCACCACGACTAGGTTCGGTCGCATGCCCGACATCGTCATCTGCGAACCCGTCCGCACCCCGGTGGGGCGCTACGGGGGCGCGTTCGCCTCGCTGTCCGCCGTCGACCTCGCGTCGACCACGCTCTCCGAGCTCGTGCGCCGTACGGGCCTCGGCGAGGGCGACGTCGACGACGTGATCCTCGGCAACTGCTACCCCAACGGCGAGAACCCGGCCATCGGCCGGATCGCCGCCCTCGACGCGGGTCTCGGGACGGGGGTGCCGGGCCTCCAGCTCGACCGCCGCTGCGGCTCGGGCCTGCAGGCGGTCCTCCATGCCGCCTCGCAGATCGCCAGCGGCGCGGGCACGGTCGTCGTCGCCGGCGGCGTCGAGTCGATGTCCAACGTCGAGCACTACGCGCTCGGCCTCCGGACCGGCGTGAGGAGCGGCTCGGTCGAGCTGCTGGACCGTCTCGTCCGGGCCCGCGAGACCGCCGGCGGGAAGGACCACCCCGTCCCCGGCGGGATGCTGGAGACGGCTGAGAACCTCCGTCGCGAGTACGACATCTCGCGTGAGGAGCAGGACGAGCTGTCGGTCCGCTCCCAGCAGCGGGCCGGTGCCGCCCACGAGGCCGGCCGGTTCGCCGATGAGCTCGTCCCGGTGACCGTCCCGGGTCGCCGCGGCGAGCCGGACGTCGTCGTGGACCGCGACGAGCACCCGCGACCCGAGACCACCCTCGAACAGCTCGCCGCGCTGCGACCCGTGCGCGAGAAGGTCGACCCCGCCTCCACCGTCACCGCCGGCAACGCCAGCGGCCAGAACGACGGCGCCGCCATGTGCGTGGTCACCACCCGCGAGGAGGCCGAGCGCCGTGGGCTGCGCCCGCTGCTGGCCCTGCGCTCCTGGGCCGTGGCCGGCGTCGGGCCCGAGGTGATGGGCATCGGTCCGGTCCCCGCCACCGCAGCCGCCCTCGACCGGGCAGGGCTCACCCTCGACGAGATCGACCTGATCGAGCTCAACGAGGCCTTCGCCGCCCAGGTGCTGGCCTGCCTGCGCGAATGGAGGGTCGACCCGACCGACGAGCGGCTCAACCCCAACGGCTCCGGCATCTCGCTCGGCCACCCGGTGGGCGCGACCGGGGCCCGCATCCTGGCCACGATGGCCCACGAGATGCAGCGCCGGGAGGCCCGCTACGGCCTCGAGACCATGTGCATCGGTGGCGGCCAGGGACTCGCAGCCATTTTCGAGCGCGTCAGCCCGTGAGTCCATCACCGGCGCGACCGCCGTGCCGCTCCTCACGGGAGGCCAGGTCGTGACTTTGCCCTGAATTGGGGTTTGCCGCACCACGATCCGGGTGCGACGGTCCGAGGATGACCAGAGCCCCTCGTCACCGCGTCCTGCTCGGCCTCCTCGCCTCCCTGCTCGCGCTGGGCACCGCCCTGGTGCCCGGCGCGAGCGTCCATGCGGGTCCTCCGGGCGCTGGGAACGGCACCCCCGCGCGCACGGCCACCGTGATGACGCGCAACCTCTACCTCGGCGCCGACCTCGACCCGATCCTGACGGCGCTCGCCAGCGGCAACAACGCCGCCGTCGTCGGTGCGGCGACGCAGACGTGGGCGGCCGTGCAGGCGACCCGGCCCGAGGAGCGGATGGACGCGATCGCCGACGAGATCGTGGCGGCCGACGCGGACGCCGTCGGCCTGCAGGAGGTCACCACCTGGACGACCTTCGCCTACAACCCGCTCAACGGCACCACGAGCAACCCGACGGTCGCCTACGACTTCCTCGACCTGCTGCTCGACGCACTCGCTGAGCGCGGCGCCGACTACCGCGAGGTCGCCGGGGCCACGGCCTCCAACTTCTCCTCGCCGCCCATCCCCTACCTGGCCAGCCCGACCGCGACATTCCCGACCCGGGCGGTGCGCCTGGCGGACCGTGACGTGATCATCGTCCGGGACGACGTCGCGGCGGCCAACGCCCGCACCGGGACCTACCAGAACATCATCAGCTTCCCCTTCAACGGCAGCCTGCTGCCCGTGGCGCGGGGCTGGGGCTCGGCCGACCTCACGGTGGGCAAGGCCACCTTCCGCTTCGTGAACTCCCACCTCGAGGCCTTCGGCATCCCCGGTCTCGACGGCGAGCAGGTGCGCGTCGCCCAGGTCGGCGAGCTCCTCGCCGCCCAAGCGGCACTCGCGGCCGAGCTCGGCGAGCTGCCGATGGTCTACGTCGGTGACTACAACTCCCGGGCGCCCGACGCGCCGGCGTACACGCGCCTCCTCGCGGGTGTCGGAGCCGACGCGTGGCCGCGCAACCACCCCGGCGACCCCGGCTTCACGTGCTGCCTCGGCGCGACCCTGACCGACCCGGACAACCCGCTCACCTCGCGGATCGACCTGGTCCTGCACAGCAACGACGTCAAGGCCGCCCGCGCCCACATCGTCGGCGACGACCCGGCTGACATGACCGCGTCCGGTCTGTGGCCCTCGGACCATGCCGGCGTCGTCGCTCGCCTGGTGGTGCCCGCGCGCCGCTGAGGAGGAGCAGCACAGGCTGTCCAACGTTTGTCCATGGTTTTCGCTTTTCGGCTGTCGGCCGGTGCGCGTGCACGTCAGAGTCGTCCCACGACCGGTGCACGAGCCGGGCCGTGCGACCGACCGTCGGGAGGAGACCCCATGACCGCGAGCATCACCGAGCTGTCCGAAGCGCCGGACCGAGCACGGACGATCGGCGACCTGGTGGGGTGGGTCGACCGCGGACCGGAGTCCGTCGAAGCCCGGCTCGTGCTCGGCGTCGCCGTCGGCGGGCTCCCCGAGCGCGCGCGGCGCGTGCTGGGGTGGCGCCTGGTGGACGAGCAGACCCAGCGGCAGGTCGCCGACCTCGTCGGCCTGCCGCAGGGGCAGGTGGAGCGCATCCTCAGGCGCGTCGTCGTCGGCGCGCGCTCCGGCCCGCTCCCCGCGGCCTGAGGCCGACGGTCAGTCGGCCTCCCAGTAGGGCCCCGGCAGGTAGCGGTCCGGCTCGACCGTCGTGACCGGTCGACGCACGGTCCGCCAGACCGTGCGCATCGTGCCGTCCGGCTGTCGCACGGTGCGGCGGACGCGGAAGTTGGCGTAGGTGGTCGTGTAGGCGTTGCGGGTGTTGCGGGTGTTGAACCACTGGTAGTCGAAGTTGCGTAGGTACTTCTTCGCCACGACCGCCCCCCGCACGGTGAACCAGACCTCGTCGTTGGCGGTGCTGAGGCTCGACCAGTTCACCGAGCCGGTCAGCACCATCGAGGTGTCGGGCACGCCGTTGAAGGTGCCCTGGATGACGAGGTACTTCTGGTGGCTGTAGTAGTCGAGGATCAGGTCGTCGATGCCGTCGTTGTTGAGGTCGAAGTTGTCGTCGAGGTCGTAGTCCATGCCCGTCGAGCGCAGCGGGATCCGCCCTCGCTTGGTGGGAGCGGCGATGACGCCCTTGGTGTGGTAGCCGATGAGGCCGTAGGTGACCCGCACGTCGCAGCCCTGCACCCACTTCTGCCGGATGGCCTCGGCCAGGTAGTCGCCGCGGGTGCCGCGCATGGTGTGCATGGACAGCGCCAGTCGCGTGCGCTCCATCTTGCCCGTCACCGGGTCGGGGGTCAGGCACTGGACACGGTCGAGCAGGTGGACCACCAGGTCGTCCTTGAGCCGCGAGACCCGCGGGAACGCGACGGCGGTGTGCTTGTCGAGCGAGTCGTCGCACGCCACGCCGTTGGCCGGGGTGCCGCAGAAGGCGATCGGCGCCTGACGGGTGTCGTAGTCCGTGGCCATGTCCTTGAAGAGGCCGACGAACTGGCGGAAGAGCTCGTGGTCGCCGTCGGTGAAGTAGAGGTCGTTCCACTGGTGGATGGCCGCGTTGCGCGTCATGTTGGCCGAGCCGACCGCCACGACGTCCTCGGACTTCCCCGCCTCGCTGAAGAGGTAGAACTTCGAGTGCAGGTTGTTGAACTCGTTGGCCGCCCCCCGGCAGCTCTGCTTGCACTTGTAGATGAAGCTGCCCTTGTTGCGGTTCTTGCCGATCTCGGCACGGACCACCTTCATCGCAGGCGTCTCCCAGTGGTCGTTCAGGAGCATCTGCACCTGCACGCCTCGACGGTGGGCAGCGACCAGCGCCCGGGCGACCGGCAGGCGGTCGAAGGAATAGATGGCGATCCGGATCGACGACCCCTTGGGCGTGTGGTTGATCGTGTCGATCACCCGGCGCTCGATCCTGAAGTGTCCCTTCGCGAGGTGCGGGTCGTTGAAGTAGGGGCCGCTGTAGGCCTCCCACCGCTTCGACTTCGGCTTGGCCGCGGGGGCCGCCTCACTGGTGGACTGCGACGCCGATCCGCCGGACACCGCCTGCCCCGGGGCCACCAGGCCCAGCGTCGCCACCAGCACCAGGCAGAGGCCCCCCACGAGCCTCGAGATCTTCGACACGACCGCAACCCTTCCGTCGAACAGTCCGGTCAGCATAAGCAGAGCCGGCCCGTTCCGACCGCTCGCCGGGCCGCATCTCGCCACCAGCTCCACGACGTGGTCTGATGGCCCACCCCAGGAGCCGAACGCGGCACCGCCCCGCTTGACTCGTTCGAACACCTGTTCGATCATGGGGACCATGTCGTCCGCCCGCTCCGTCGCCGCCCTGGACCCCGGTCGTTCCGTGGTCGAGCAGCTGCGCGAGCGCGTGGCGGCGATGGAGCGTCGACCGGCCGGGGAGCCGGTCGCCACCCTGCCCGGGCTGGCCGACCTGGTCCCGCTCCACGCCGGATCGACCTACGCCGTCGACTCGGCCTCGCTGGCCCTGGCACTGGCCGCAGGGGCCTCGCAGGCCGGCGAGTGGGTCGGCTTCGCGGGGTGCACCGACTTCGGGGTCGAGGCCGCGGCCGAGCTCGGGATCGAGCTGTCGCGCACGGTGCTGGTGCCCGACCCGGGCGAGCACTGGCTCGAGGTGACGGCCGCGCTGGTCGACGTGCTGCGGGTCGTGGTGCTGCGGGCGCCCGCCTCCGTGGACGAGCGGACCGCGGGGATCCTCGACTCGCGCCTGCGCACGCGGTCCTCCGTGCTCGTCGTCCACGGGCACTGGCCGCGCGTCACCGCCCGGCTCAGCGTCGAGGAGTCCGGATGGACCGGCCCGACCTCCGGACGCGGCGAGCTGCAGGAGCGGCGCGCCCGGGTCGTGGTGCACCGGGGTGCCCGTCCGCCCCAGCGTGCCGACCTGGCCTGGCCGGGCGTGCGCCGCATCGAGCCGCTCCCCGGCCGGCAGGTCCGCGAGATCCGGGCCGTCGACGGCAGAGCCGGATGACGGTGCGACCGTGAGGGTCATGGTCGTGTGGTGCCCCGACTGGTCGGTGGTCGCCGCGCTCGAGGAGGCGGACCGGTCGCTCCGCTCCCCCGCCGCCGTGCTGTCGGCCAACGTCGTGGAGGTCTGCAACGGTCCGGCGCGCGCCGAGGGCGTACGCCGCGGGCAGCGCCGCCGCGACGCCCAGGCCCGGTGCCCCGACCTGCTGCTGCTCCCCGCCAACCCCGACCGCGACGCCCGCTCCTTCGAGCCGGTCCTCGCGGTGGTCGAGGACCTGCGCCCCGGGGTGGCCGCCCTGCGCCCCGGCCTGCTCGCCGTACGCGCGCCCGGCAGCTGGTACGGCAGCGAGACCGCGGCGGCGGCCACCACGTGCCAGGCACTCGTCGAGACGGGGGTGTGGGACGTGCGGGTCGGCATCGCCGACGACCTCTTCACCGCCGAGCAGGCCGCCCGGACCGCGGAGGTGCAGTCGTGGACGGTGGTCCCGGACGGCGGCTCCCCGTCGTTCCTGCGCGGCCTGCCCGTCCACGTGCTCCAGGACGACGGGCCGCGCGGCCGCGAGCTCGTCGGACTGCTGCAGAGGCTCGGCCTGCTCACGCTGGGCGACCTGGCCGACCTGCCGGGCGACGCGGTCGAGCAGCGGCTCGGTGCCTATGGCGCCACCGTCCGGCGACGCGCACGCGGTGAGGACCCGGCGCTGTTCGCGGCCCGCACCCCACCACCCGAGCTCGAGGCGGAGGTGCCATTCGAGCCACCGCTCGACTCCGTGGAGGCGATCACCTTCAGCGTGCGCACGACCGCCGAGCGGTTCGTCTCCCGGCTCGCCCACCACCAGCTCGTCGCCACCGGCGTCCGGGTCGAGGCCGAGTCCGACGGGGTCGTGTGCTCGTCGCGCACGTGGCTGCACCCGCGCCACTTCGGTGCCCGTGACCTCGTCGACCGCGTTCACTGGCAGCTGCAGTCGGCCGGGTCCACGAGCGGGGCCGGCGGATCGCTGCGCGCCCGCAAGGGCACGGGCGAGGTGCGCGCGCCGATCGACCGCGTCCGGTTCGTGCCCGAGCTGGTCGAGCCGGCCGCCGCCCACGGCGAGGCGCTCTGGGGCTCGGCGTCCGACGACCTCGTCGAGCGCGGGGTGGCCCGGGTGCAGGGCATGGTGGGCTTCGACGCCGTACGCCGGCCGGTGCTGCAGGGCGGCCGCAGCCCGTCGGCTCGCCAGGCGCTGGTGCCGTGGGGCGAGCGGGCGGTCGACCTCCGCCCGCTGGACCGGCCCTGGCCCGGGCGCGTCCCCGGCCCGGCACCGGTGCGGGTCTTCTCCCCTCCCCGGCCGGCCGAGGTCGTCGACGACGCCGGCCGCGAGGTGCGCGTCACCGACCGCGGTGTCGTCACCGGAGAGCTGCGGCACTTCCGGGCCGTCGGGCAGGACCTGCCCTGGCAGCCGGTGACGGCGTGGGCCGGCCCCTGGCCCACCGACGAGGGCTGGTGGTCGGGCGGCGCCGGGCCGACTGCTCGCTTCCAGGTCGTCGGCGCCGACGGCCGGGCCTGGCTCCTGGTGCGGGCACCGGACGGGTGGGCGCTGGAGGCCGGCTATGACTGACCGCGGGCGGCGAGGGTCCGGCTCAGTACGGAAGCTCCAGCGTCCACCCGTCGCCGTCCACGACGGCTCGCACGCTCATCGTGCCGCTGCTGCTCCCAGCGTCGAGCTCGAGCTGCAGCCGCCCGCCGACGTCCTCGTCGAGCAGGGCGACCTCGAAGCCGACCGGCCGCGATGCACTCGCACCGATCGCCTGCTCGTCCGGAGAGACGCTGACACCCTGCGCCTCGCCCACGGTGACGACCGTGGCGTCGTCGATCCGGTGCACACGTACACGGAGATCGAGTCGCCCAGCGGGTGACGCGTGCCGTCCACCGCCAGTCGCCAAGGGGCGCTCGGATCGCCGCTCCCGCCGCGGTCGGCGAGGGCAGCGCACGCAGCCATGTCCTGGGGCGGGGTGAACTCGTCCTGGGAGCAGCCCTGCAGCCACATGCCCACCACGACCACCGTGCAGAGCAGCTGCCCACAAGTCCTCGGTGCGCCACGGCTCGTTCGGGCTCTGTCGGGAGAGCGGGGCACCGGCCCATGCTCCCATCATCGAACCGATGTCAGGCCACGGCAGCACGGGCCGCTTGACTCGTTCGAACGCGTGTTCGACCATGAGGCATGCCATCCATCCCTGATCGAGAGCATCGCGAGGGCTGATGGGCTGGAACAACCCCCAGATGCACTGGAAGGAGCTCGAGCGCCGGCTCAGCGGCCTGCCGGGAGCCGACGACGCCCCGGTGTCGCGGCGCAAGCGGGCCTCCACCGAGGCGCGGTCGATCGAGCGGCCGGCCGCGGTCACGCCCTACGCCGAGCTGCACTGTCACAGCCACTTCAGCTTCCTCGACGGCGCGTCCTCCCCGGCCGAGCTGGTCGAGGAGGCCGTGCGGCTGGGCCTGCACGCGCTGGCGGTCACCGACCACGACGGCTTCTACGGTGCCCCCATGCTGGCCGAGGCGGCGGCAGCCTACGACCTGCCCACCGTCTTCGGCGCCGAGCTCTCGCTCGGCCTCACCGGCCCGCAGAACGGCGTACCGGATCCCGAGGGCAGCCACCTGCTCGTGCTGGCGCGGGGGGTCGAGGGCTACCACCGGCTGGCCGCGGCGATGACCGACGCGCACCTGCGAGGTGACGAGAAGGGCCGCCCGGTCTACGACCTCGACGAGCTGGCCGAGCAGGGTCGCGGCCACTGGGCGGTGCTCACCGGCTGCCGCAAGGGCGCCGTGCGGCAGGCGCTCGCGACGGGTGGCGAGGCGGCGGCGGCCGAGGCCCTCGACCGGCTGACGTCCCTGTTCGGGCTCGAGCACGTGCTGGTCGAGCTCTCCCCGCGCCCCGGCGCCGACCCCACCAACGCCTCGCTCGCGCGCCTGGCCGCCGTCCACGGCCTCGACGTCGTGGCCGCGGGCAACGTCCACCACGCGACGCCCCGCCAGCACCGGCTGGCCTCGGCGATGGCTGCGGTCCGGGCCCGCCGCAGCTTGGCCGAGCTCGACGGCTGGCTCGACCTGTCGGCTTCGGCCCACCTGCGCAGCGGAGCGGAGACAGCGGCCGCGCTGTCGTCCCACCCCGAGGCCGTGGCGCGCAGCGTCACCCTGGCCGACGAGCTCGCCTTCGACCTCCGCAAGGCCTCCCCCGCCCTGCCCAAGCGGCAGATCCCCGACGGCCACACCGCCGACTCGTGGCTGCGGGTGCTGGCCGAGCGCGGCTTCGCCGAGCGCTACGCCGGCGTCCCCCACGAGGCCGCGGCCCGCGAGCGGCTCGAGCACGAGCTGCGGATCATCGCGGAGAAGGACTTCGCCGGCTACTTCGTCATCGTCCACGACATCGTCGCCTTCGCGCGCGAGCGCAGGATCCTGTGCCAGGGGCGGGGCTCGGCCGCCAGCTCGGCGGTCTGCTACGCCCTCGGCATCACCGCCGTCGACGCGGTCTTCTACAAGCTGCCCTTCGAGCGGTTCATCTCCGCCCACCGCGACGAGGAGCCCGACATCGACGTCGACTTCGACTCCGACCGGCGCGAGGAGGTCATCCAGTGGGTCTACGACACCTACGGCCGGCGCAATGCCGCCCAGGTGGCCAACGTCATCGCCTACCGGCCGCGCATGGCGGTGCGTGACGCCGCCAAGGCGCTCGGCTTCTCCCCCGGCCAGCAGGACGCCTGGTCCAAGCAGATCGACGGCTGGAAGTCGGTCGTGGCCGGCGACATGGGCGACCCGGCCGCCCACGACGTGCCGGCCCCGGTGGTCGCGCTGGCCGAGGAGCTGATGGGCGCCCCGCGCCACCTCGGCATCCACTCCGGCGGGATGGTGCTCACCGAGCGGCCCATCGGGGAGGTCTGCCCCATCGAGCGGGCGCGGATGGACCGTCGCACGGTCCTGCAGTGGGACAAGGACGCCTGCGAGTCGATGGGGCTGGTGAAGTTCGACCTGCTCGGTCTCGGCATGCTCGGCGCCCTCGACCACATGATGCGGCTGGTCGCCGACCACCTCGGCGAGGAGTGGGACCTCGCGACGATGCCGAAGGAGGAGCCCGCGGTCTACGACATGCTCTGCCGCGCCGACTCGATCGGAGTCTTCCAGGTCGAGAGCCGGGCCCAGATCGGCACGCTGCCGCGGCTGCGCCCGCGGGAGTTCTACGACCTCGCCATCGAGATCGCCCTGATCCGCCCCGGACCGATCCAGGGCGGGGCCGTGCACCCCTACGTCCGCCGCGCCACCGGGCAGGAGCCGGTCACCTACGACCACCCCGAGCTGGTGCCGGTCCTCGAGCGCACCAAGGGTGTCCCGCTGTTCCAGGAGCAGCTGATGGCGATGGCGGTGACGCTCGGCGACTGCAGCCGCGACGACGCAGACCTGCTGCGCCGCGCGATGGGGTCCAAGCGCGGGGTCGAGCGCATCGAGTCGGTCAAGCAGAAGCTCTACGCCGGCATGCAGCGGCGCGGCATCACCGGCGACCTGGCCGACTCGATCTACGTCAAGATCCTCTCCTTCGCCAACTTCGGCTTCGCCGAGTCGCACGCCCTGTCCTTCGCGCTGCTGGTCTACGCCTCCTCCTGGTTCAAGCTGCACTACCCCGCGGCCTTCCTGGCCGGGCTGCTGCGCAACCAGCCGATGGGCTTCTACTCCCCGCAGTCGCTGGTCCACGACGCCCGCCGCCACGACGTCGACGTACGCCGCCCCGACGTCACCCTGTCCGCGGCGCAGGCCGAGCTCGAGCCCGTCTCGTCCGACGCCGCGTCCGGCCCCGTGGTCGCGACCGGTCTCGCGGAGTGCTGCCGGCCGAGGTTCGAGCGCGTCGAGTGGGTGCCCGGCACCCCCGACCCGGTGCCTGCCCACCGGCGCGACGGTGCGCTCGCCGTACGCCTCGGGCTCGACTCGGTGCGCGGCATCGGGCTCGACGTGGCGCGCCGCATCGTGGCGGCCCGTGAGGAGGCAGCCTTCACCGGGATCACCGACCTCTCCCGGCGGGCCGGCCTGACGTCGGCGCAGCTCGAGGCCCTGGCCACCGCGGGGGCGTTCGACGGTTGGGGGCTGGACCGGCGCTCGGCGCTCTGGGCGGCCGGCTTCGCCGAGGCCGCCGACCACCTCCCCGGCATCACCCCCGCCCCCGCGGCGCCCACGCTGCCTGGGATGAGCGAGCCGGAGATCACCCTCGCCGACCTGTGGGCGACCGGCGTCTCCCCCGAGCGCCACCCGGTCGAGCACCTGCGCGACGAGCTGCGCCGGGCAGGCGTCCGCTCCGTCGCCGAGCTGGCCGACGCCGAGTCCGGACGGCGCGTCCACGTGGGCGGGCTGGTGACCCACCGCCAACGACCGGGCACCGCGATGGGTGTCACCTTCCTCAACCTCGAGGACGAGACCGGGATGCTCAACGTCGTGTGCTCCATCGGGGTGATGAAGGCCCACCGGCAGGCGGCCCGCAACAGGGTCGCCGTCGTCGTGCGCGGACGCCTCGAGCGCAACGAGGGTGTCACCAACCTCGTCGCCGACCGGGTCGAGGCCATCGACGTCGTCGTCCCGGGGGCCGGGGCCGTCCTCCAGGCGCGGGCGTCCTCACGTGACTTCCGCTGACGGGTGCCTCCGGGGTCCCTCCGGACGCCGAGGGGTGGGGCGCGCCCCCGGCGGGTGACCCTATGCTCGCAATGTGGCCATCGACCCGTTGCGAGCGTCCGAGCACTCCTACTCGGTCGTGATCCCGGTCTACAACAGCCAGGACGTCGTCGGGCGCACCATCGACGCGGTGCTCGAGGTGTTCGAGGCCGCCGGGCTGCGCCACCAGGTCGTGCTCGTCAACGACGGCAGCCGCGACGGGAGCTGGGACGTCATCAGCGCCCGTGCGGCGCAGTCGCCACACGTCGTCGCGCTCGACCTGCTGCGCAACTACGGCCAGCACCACGCCAACGTCGCCGGCATGCGCGAGGCGACCGGCGACTACGTCATCACCCTCGACGACGACCTGCAGAACCCTCCCGACCAGGTGCTGCTGCTGATCGAGAAGGCGATGCAGGGCCACGACGTCGTCTTCGGCCGCTTCGAGCGCAAGCAGGCGCGGGGCTACCGACGCCTGGGCAGCAGGGCGATCAGCATGATCAACCGCCGCGTGTTCGACCAGCCGCCCGGCCTGGCGGTGTCCAACTTCCGCATCCTGCACCGAGACGTGGTGGAGCGGATCTGCGCGTCGCGCACGGCACACCCCTACATCACCGGGCAGGCACTGATGTTCTCGAGCAACCCGGCCGACGTGCTGGTGCGCCACGACCCCCGGCCCGTCGGCACCAGCAACTACGGCCTGCGACGGATCGCCTCGTTGGTGCTCACCATCCTGTTCAGCTATTCGGTCTTCCCGCTGCGGCTGGCCGCAGGCGTCGGCTTCGCGGTCGCGGGCGGCAGCTTTCTGCTCGGCCTCTTCTACCTCGTCCGCGCCCTCTTCGTGGACTCCACCGTGCCCGGCTGGACGACGATCGCCGTGCTCCTCGCCCTGATGAACGGCTTCGTCATCATGCTGCTGTCGATGCTGGGCGAGTACGTCGTCCGCACGCTCAACGCGGTGAGCGCGGTCACGACCTACCACGTGGCGCGCAGGGTGTCGTCATGAGCGGCTGCGACCACCGGCACCTGCTCGTCATCGGCGCCCAGCGGTGCGGCACGACCTACCTGAGCCGGGCGCTCGACGCGCACCCCGACCTCACCATGGCCCGCCCCTCGCCGCCCGAGCCGAAGGTCTTCTGCGACGCCGAGGCCGCTGCCCGGGGAGCCGAGTCCTACCACCGCACGTGGTTCGCGCACGCCCGCGACGAGGTGCTGCTCGGCGACAAGAGCACCAGCTATCTCGAGGACCCGCAGGCCCCGCGCCGGGCCGCGGAGATGCTCGGGGAGCCCGAGGTGGTGGTCCTGCTGCGCCACCCGGTGCGCCGCGCGGTGTCCCACTGGCGGTTCAGCACCGCCAACGGCTTCGAGGACCGCGACCTCGAGGAGGCCCTGCTCGCCGACCTCCGCGACGAGCAGCCGTGGGACCCCGGGCGCTCGTCGGTGTCGCCGGTCGCCTACCTGCGACGGGGCCGCTACGCCGAGCAGCTGGCCCCGTGGACGGCGACGTTCCCCGCGACCACGCACGTGCTGTTCCTCGAGGAGCTCCTGGCCGACCCCGAGGTGCTGCCCGGTCTGGTCGCGGACGTCGGCCTCGACCCGGGCCGGCTGCCGGCCGCGGAGGGTGCGGTGGTCAACGCGAGCCCCGGCGAGGCGCCCGTGCTCGACGCAAGCGTGACGAGCACGATCGAGGGGTACTTCCAGGACAGCAACGCCCGCCTGGCCGACCAGCTGGGGAGGCCATTGCCGTGGTGACCCGCAACGACACGTACGACCCGAGACGACGAGAAGCACACAGGGAGGTGCCCGCCGTGGCACAGGCACACGCGCTCGAGGACGGCCCCGTCGGGGAGCTGCCGGACATCGCGTTCAACATCCCGTCGGTGGAGGGTCGCGAGCTCGACCACGTCCAGGAGGCCGTCCGGAGCGGGCACCTGTCGTCGGGCGGTGACTTCGCGCGCCGCGCGGCCGAGGTCCTCGCGGCCGACGCCGGCTCGCCGGAGGTGCTGATGACCACCTCGTGCACGGCGGCCCTCGAGCTGTCGGCCATGCTGATGGACCTCAAGGAGGGCGACACGGTCATCGTCCCGTCGTTCACCTTCACCAGCACCGGTCTCGCCTTCGCCCGGCAGGGTGCCGGCCTGGTCTTCTGCGACATCGAGCCCGTCACGCTGGGCCTGGACCCGGCCCACCTCGCGACGCTCCTCGACGAGCACGTGCGTGCCGTCGTGATCGTGCACTACGCCGGCGTCGCGTGCGACGTCCAGGGGATCCGCGACGTCCTGGCCGAGTGGCCGGAGGTGCGCCTCGTCGAGGACAACGCGCACGGCCTGTTCGGCACGTGGCGCGACCAGCCGCTGGGCAGTCTTGGCCGCTACGCCACGCTGAGCTTCCACGAGACCAAGAACTTCGTCTGCGGCGAGGGCGGCGCGCTCCTGCTCAACGACCCCGAGGACGTCGACCGTGCCCGCGTGCTCTACGACAAGGGCACCAACCGCCACGCCTTCATGCTCGGCCAGGTCGACAAGTACACCTGGAAGGACACCGGCTCCTCGTTCGGGCTCTCCGACGTGCTGGCCGCCTACCTCCTCGGCCAGCTCGAGCAGCGCGAGGTGGTGCAGGCCAAGCGGCGACGCGTCAGCGAGCGCTACGCCGCCGCGCTGGCGCCCCACGCCGACGAGCTGGGCTTCGAGCTGATGCGGGTGCCGGAGGACCGCGGTCCGGCCCACCACATGTTCTACGTCCTGCTGTCCCACCGCGACCGGCGCAACGACGTGCTGGAGCTGATGCGCAAGGCGGGCGTGCAGGCCACCTTCCACTACCAGCCGCTGCACGCCTCCGACGCCGGTCGCTCGTTCGCCGTGCGCCCGACGGACTGCCCGGTGTCGCAGGACGTCAGCGAGCGGCTCCTGCGCCTGCCCTTCCACAACAACCTGTCCGACCCCGACCTCGACCGTGTGGTGGCCTCGTTCCTCGAGGCGAGCACCGCCACCCTCCCCGAGCGGTGAGCGCCGCGCCCAGCCCGGGTCCGACCGTGCTCGGCCCCGGTGGGCAGCCGGGCTCCTCGTCGCTGCGGCACGAGGGCTACTGGTGGCACCGGGCCCGCACCGACCTGCTGGCCGCCGTGATGGCGCCGCACCTGGCGGCTCCCGGGCGCACGCTCGACGTGGGCAGCGCGGACGCTCCCAGCGTGGGCTGGATGCGCGGCGCCCAGCAGCACGTGGCGCTCGACCTGTTCCCCGCGGGCCTGCGGGCCGGTGAGGGCGTCGTGGGGTCGGCGACCGAGCTGCCCTTCGGTGACGCGACGTTCGACGTCGTGTCGGCGTTCGACGTCGTCGAGCACTGCGCCGACGACGGCCGCGCGGTCGCCGAGCTGCGGCGGGTGCTGGTGCCGGGCGGGCGGATGCTGCTCTCGGTCCCCGCCTACCAGTGGGCGTGGTCGGACCACGACGTCCAGGCGGGTCACCACCGGCGCTACACGCGGGCCGGCATCGTCGCGCTGGTCGAGCAGGCGGGGATGCAGGTGCTGCGGGCGACGTACGCCTTCGGTGGGGTGTTCCCGCTGTTCGCGGCCGAGCGGCTGCGGCGCCGGGTCCGTCCGGCCACCGCCGGCGACTCGCGGCTGCCGGAGGTGTCGCCGGGCGTCGACCGGGCGCTGATGGCCGTCTGCCGGACCGAGGCGCGCCTCCTGCGCCGCCGCGACCTGCCCTTCGGCTCGTCGGTGTTCGTCGCGGCCCTCAGGCCGCCGTCCGACCGCCCCTGAGCACCCGCGAGGCGACGACCCCCAGCAGCACCGTGGCAGCGACCTCGGCGACGAGGAACGCCGCCGCGACGCGCTCGACCGGCACGAGCGCGGTCGACGACAGCAGCACCGCCGCTCCCGCAACGACGGCGAGTCCCCAGGCGCCGGCGACCCGGCCCGGGCGGTCGAGCGCGAGGGCGCCCACCATGAGCACGACGTTGACCAGGGCGACCGCGCAGCCCGCGGCGATCACTCCTGCGACGCCCGTCCCCACGGTGACGGTGGCACCGAAGACGGTCCGCACGAGGAGCGGCCCGAGCGTCACGCCGATGGCGGCCCCCAGCGCCACCGTGACGGCACCCAGCAGCGCCAGCCGCCGCGCGAGCACACGCAGCGTGCGACGGTCCCCCGCGACGACGAGCCCGGTGACCTGGTGGGTCACCTGAGGCAACGTGCCGAGCACCACCATGTACGGCGCTCGGAACAGCGCGAGCGTCGCGAACATCGCCGTGACCTCGGCAGGCGTGCCGCCGAGCAGCGCCAGCACCACCGCTCCCCCGGTCAGCACGCCCTGCGCGAGCAGCTGCCCCGTCGCGGCTCCGCCCAGGAACGCCAGCGAGCCGGACCCCGAGCCCGTCCCGCCGAACCGCCATACGCCCGGCCACAGCGCGACCAGGGCGCCGGCCACGAGGCACAGGCCGTGGGCCACCGGGTCGTGCACCTGCGCCACCAGCAGCACGGCCACGAGGACGCAGCGCAGCGCGTTCTCCGCGACCAGGCTCACCGCCACCGCGGCCATCCGGCCCCGGCCCGCCAGGGCCCCGCGCAGCACACCGACCGCGGCCGAGCCCAGGACGACGAGCACGACCAGCACGGGGAACCACGCGTCGTCGCGGTGGAACAGGCGGTCGCGGAACAGCCAGGCGAGCGCGCCGGAGGCCACGGCGGCAGCCGCCACCACGGCGCCGACGCGGCCGGCCGAGCTGCGGACGTCACCCTCACGGCCGGCCGTGAGGCAGCGGGCGACCCAGTGCTGCAGCGGGAAGGTGAACGCCGCACCCGCCAGCGCCCACACGGTCCAGAGCACCGACACCGGAGCCGCGGCGCTCGCGCCCAGGCCACGCGTGACGAGCGCGAACAGCAGGTAGGCCAGGGCGCCGCTCAGCACCGAGCCGGCGGCGAGCAGGAGCGGGGCGCGGCGGCTCACGGGACCAGAGGCTCGGCGTGCGGGTCGTCGGCGTCGTAGCCGGCCGCAGCACGCAGCTCGGCGATCGTGTCCTCACCGAGCGAGGCGCGGGCGTACCACTCCCACATCGGCGCGCTGCCGACGTAGACGTAGTCGGGCTGGATCGAGGCCCGCCAGCGCTGCGAGACGGTCTCCCCCACCGCGACGAGGTCGGGCCCGTCCGCGACGAGGTCGCGCTTGAAGCCGTCCAGCCCACCGGGCCAGGTGTCCTCCATGTAGTCCTGCAGCCCGCTGCGGAACATCTGGTAGCGCGTCGGGTTGGTGCGCTCGGTGAGCACCAGGGGCTGGGGCGCCTCGATCGAGGTGATGGTGGCGCCCGGCGGTAGCGTCGCGAGCACCGCATCGGTGGCCTCGCGCTGGTCCTCCAGCGTGTCGTCGCGGGTCGAGACCGAGTACGTCAGGGCGATCACGACCGCGGCTCCCGCGAGCACGGCCCCGGCCACGCGGCGAGGGGTGGGAGCGAGCCCGTGCGCCGCGACAGCGAACGCGGCCCCGAGCCCCACGGCGGCGAACGGCAGCACCGGGAACAGGTCGGCCCAGGCGTCGTACTCCTGCAGGATCCAGGCCAGCCCGGCCGCGAGGCCGGCGGTCATGGCCGGCAGCACCGCCAGGCCGGGCTCCGCGGCGCGGGCCCGGCGCGACACAGCGGCCAGCGAGACCAGCACCAGCAGGACGGTCCCGCCGAGGAGCAGCCAGACGCTCACGCCGTAGGCGGCCTGCAGGTCCTCCCACACCAGCTCGCGCTCGGCGTCGAGCGGGTTGGGAACGGTGTAGCGGCGGTTGATGACGTAGAAGGCGTCCCACGTCGCGCTCAGCGACCCGGCGAGGGCGAACCAGGTGCCGAGCACGGCCACCGGCACCAACCCGCCGAGCGCGACCCGCACCAGCGCGCGGACGCGTCCGCCCTGGGCGAGGAGCAGCGCACCGACCACCACGGCGGTGAAGGTGCTGAAGAACGCCGTCTGCAGGCACAGCGTCGCGAGGCTGGTCAGCACCCCCGCGGTGAACCAGCGCCGGTGCGTCACCGCCCAGAGCGCGCCGAGCACGAACAGCGTCATCGGGGTCTTCTCGCGCGGCCCGTTGGAGGCGTACTGGATGAAGCCGTGGAAGGCGAGCATCGCGCCCGCGGCCACCAGGCCGGCCGCGCGGGAGCGGAAGAGGTCGCGTCCGAGCAGGTAGGCGACGCAGACGGCCGCCGTGGCCATGAGCATGAAGAGCACGCGCATCGTCACCACGTCGTCGAGGCCGCCGACGCGCGCCACCAGGGCACCCACCCCCGGCAGCACGTGGGCCAGGGGGCCGGCGCGGTTGAGGACGCCGAGGTAGGGCGGCACCCCCTCGGCCACCTGCTGACCGGCGTAGCTGTAGATGCCGAGGTCGCGCGTCAGCGCGCCCTGGAAGCCGTGCAGCACGTAGACGACGACCGACACGACCGCCACGACGGGCACCAGCGGATCGACCGCCCGCAGCCGCGACGCCCCACCTGACCGGACGCCGTCGGACCGGTCGGGACGAGGGGGCACGCGGACACCCTAGGGGAGCCCTACGAGAGCAGGCGGGCCGGCGCCGGGAGCCGTGTCGCGTCGACCGCGGCGAGCACCTCCTCCTCCGTGGCGTCGCCGAGGCCGCGGAGGAGGCCGAGCCAGGGGTGGACGTCGAGCACGTGGAAGGAGTGGTGCGGCAGCGCCCCCAAGGGCACGGGGCGACCAGGTGCTCCCACGTCCGTCCGGCGCGTCGCCGGACGCGTCCGCGAGCGAGGCGCCGAGCAGGCGGACCCCCACGCCGTCCAGGAGGTCTTGCCGACCCCGTAGGCCTCGACCACCCGGTCGTGCCGCGAGTCGCGGACACCGTTGGCCGCGGCGATCGGCTCCAGGTAGGGCCACGCGCCCTGGAAGGCCCGGGGTCGGGGTCGGCCCGATCGAGCAGCGCGTCGGTGACGCCGAGCGGCCTCAGAACTTCGAGGGTGCGCGGGTGCACCACCTTGGCTCTCGACGCGCGCGCCGCGTCGGTCGCCGCTCGACGACGCGTACGACGGCGCCGTGCAGGTGGGCCTGCACGGCCGTCGCCGGCCCGGTCGGCCGGCGCCGACGACGAGGACGTCGCTCACGCCGCCAGCACCCGCCACCAGGCGTCGACCTCGGTGGGGGCGTAGCCCTGCAGCAGCGTCGGGTCGTCGAGCACCTCGTCGCGGCGGCGGCCGGGGATCACCCGGTAGTCCATCGAGCCCACCACCGACACCAGCTCGAGGACCCGCCACAGGCACCGGGAGTAGTGCTCCGCTGCCCGGGCGCCGTCCCACTCGTAGAGCCCGCGATAGGTGCCGTGGTCGTCGTCCGCCAGCCAGAGCTTGGAGACGAAGCCGGGGAAGCCGATGAACAACGGAGTGTTGAGGACGCTCTCCGCGCGGAACAACGCGTGCGCGCCGGGCGAGGACACGCCTCGCAGCCGGAAGGACACGATCAGGACGCAGGGGTCGTGGGGCGTGCGGAACGCGGCCGTCTCCCGGTAGACGCGGGCCGAGGTGCCGTCCGCGAAGTGGATCCGCCGGCCCACGTGCACCCGGGGCTGGCAGACCTCCCGTCGCCCCAGCATGACGAGCGAGGACACCACGCACCGACCCACCTCGCGGGCAGCCACGCGACGCGGGACCGGAATCGTCGACACGGTGACCTCCTCGACGTCCTCGACGTCCTCGACGTGGTGGCTTCGGCAACCCACCGTGGACGAGGCGGGTCCGGGCGACCAGTGGCGAAGGTCCTGGGCACCCCCGGGTGCGCCCCCGCAGTACGCGCCGACCAGCGCGCGTACCGGCGGGTCTGCGCTCCCGCTGATCGAGCAGGGACGAAGTCCCACCACGAGACCCGCGACTCTCGCTGGTCGAGTAGCCCGCGAGGGACAAGCTGTCTATCGAGACCCCTCGGGCTCCGCCGCCCTCGCTGGTGGAGGAGGGACAAGGTCCAGTCACGAGAGCCGCGACGCTCGCTGGTCGAGTAGCCCGCGAGGAACGAGGGGGCTATCCGAGATTTCTCGTACGTCGCTGGTCGAGGAGGGACGAAGTCCCGTCACCAAACCAGTCCAGAGGCCGCTGAGCAACCGTGCACAGCCGTGTCCGCTGTCCACGGCCACTGTCGGTGGTCGAGCGTAGGATCGAACACATGATCGAAACGCTGGCAGGGCCCGGAGCAGGTGAGGTAGAGGACCTCACCGCCCGTGACCTGCTGTCAGCGGCCCAGGATGCCCGCCGCGTCGAGAACGCTGCCGCTGCGCGTCTTCTCGAGGTGGCCGCCCGTTGGGCTGACCTGCATCCGCCGGAGTCGATCCACGACGCGGCCGTGTTCTCGATGGCTGCCGGCGGTCGGGAGCACGAGGAACCCATTGCCGGCGAGGGATGCCCGCTGGTGGCGGAGTTCTGCGTCGCCGAGCTCGGCAGCGTCCTCAAGATCTCTACCACCGCGGCGAAGAAGCTCATCGGCCACGCCCTCGAGCTGCGCCACCGCCTCCCCCGCCTGTGGGCCCAGGTCCACGCCGGCGCCGTGCCGGCCTGGCGGGCCCGCGCGGTGGCCGAGACCACCATCCACTCCACGCCGTCGCTGACGCGGGAGGCGGTCGGGTTCGTCGACGCCCAGGTCGCCGCCGTGGCCGGGAAGGTCGGCCCCGCCCAGCTCGACCGGCTCGTCGCCGAGGCGACCAAGCGGTACGACCTCGCCGTCCCTGACCCGACGGCGGACCCGGAGGACGGCTGGCTCCACGTCGACCCCCGCCACGCGAGCATCGACACCCAGGACGTGCACTACGCCGGGACGATGCGGATGGAGGCCGAGCTCGACATCGCCGACGCCCTCGACGTCGACCGCGCCCTGGCCCACGGCGCCGCCACCTTGAAGGCGCTCGGCTCGACCGAGTCGCTGAACGTGCGCCGGGCCAAGGCCCTCGGCGACCTGGCCCGCACCCAGACCGCCCTCGACCTGCACACCACGGGCTCGGGCACTACGACGGCGGGCAGCACCCCCGACGACGGACTGCCGGTCGCGCGGGAGGTCGTGCTGCACGCCCACTTCAACGCCACCCTCGACGGACTGTCGACCGTGTTCGGGCCCACCGGCCGGCTCGAGGAAGGGCAGCGCCTCGTGCTGCTCGACCAGATCAAGTCGTGGTGTGCCGACTCGCGCACCAAGGTCACCATCAAGCCCGTCATCGACCTCAACACCCACCTGCGGGCGCCCGGCTACGACATCCCCGACAAGCTGCGCGAGCAGGTCATCCTCCGCGACCGCACCTGCGTGTTCCCCTGGTGCACCAGACCCGCACGCCGAGCCGACATCGACCACGTCATCCCCCACGACCCCGACGCCCAAGCAGAAGGCCGGCCCCAACCCGGGCCGACGCAGACCGACAACCTCGCCGCCTTGTGCCGCACCCACCACCGGCTCAAGACACACTCCGCCTGGCGCTACCGGATGGTCGCGCCCGGGACCTATGAGTGGACTTCGCCGCACGGCCACCGCTACCGCCGCGACCACACCGGCACGAGCTCGATCGACCCACCGCTCACGAGGTCGGTCGACCCGCCGGATCCGCCCGGCATCCCCCGACCCCGCCGACGATGACCCCGCCCCACACCCCGCCACCCACCAGGTAGCGGGGCCACAGGCACGTTCAAGCAGCCTTGGAACTTGTCGTTCCATCGGATCAAGCGCGCTGGGACAGGGACAGCTCGAGCGTTCGCCAGCACGAAGTTCGTCGGGGACGACCCGTCCCACGGACAAGGACCACCGGCATTCCGCAGTGCTGCGCGGGGACTCCGAGCACTTGCTCTGCCCTGCTCGGCTCGACTGCCCGCCCGCCGCGCGATGTCCTGTCTTGGTCAGCGACCTCATACGGAAGCTCACGAGTCCGACGCGTGGCCGGGCAGAGCTGAGCCGTCGCCCGGTCGTGGAGCACGACTTCACCTGGGTCGGGCGTCGAGCGCGACTGGGGCCCACCAGGGAGCGCAGCTCGCTGGGCCCGACTACCCGTGGCTCTGTCAGCGGGACTCCGCGGGCTCGTCCGAGCGCGGCCGCGGGCTGGCGCCGAGCCGGTCGACGAGCCGGTCGACGAACCAGTCCCGCGCCAGTGCCGCCGCCTGGTCGAGCCGCCGGGCTCCTCGAACAGGTGGGTGCGCCCTCGACCTCGGCGAGTCTGTCGGGCACACCGCAGCTGCGCCTGCGCCTCCCGGCCTGCCGAGGCGATCGGTCGCAGGGCCGGGGCCATCGGCGCGTCTCCGGCCCCGCCACCAACGCGGACCTCCTGCTGGCGAGCGCCTTCTGGACGTCCCAGGTCCTGCACTTCGAATGGGGCGGGAGCCTCCTTCGCCGGCCGGTGGCGGAGATCCTCGTGGGCTGGCACGTCGAGCGGGGATACCTGTGGCCCTACGTCCTGCTGACCTACCTGCTCTCCCCACTGGTGGTCGGCCTGCTGCTCCACCCCGGGGGGCTGAGCTCGAGACCGGACGTCCGCGGGCCTCAGCGCGGCGCGTGGTGGGGACGGTCCTCCGGCTGCCAGTCGTAGACGACCGAGGTTCGCAGGAGGGCGTCGGCCACCGAGCGGTTCTGGCGGCTCACCACCACCCAGAGGATGCCGATGGGGAAGGCGGCGCTCAGCAGGGCGCGGACGAAGGCGCCTGGAAGCCGGGGCCGCCGGCCCCGGTGGTCGACGACCCGGAGCCCCATGACCACTCCGCCGTAGGTACGCCCCACGAGCCACCAGCCCAGGGTCTGGTAGACGACCAGCACGACGAACGCCGAGGCGATGCTGAAGAGCAGGCCGAAGTCGGGGAAGCTGAAGTTGCGCGGGTCGATCAGCAGGAGGAGCACCACGAGGGCGCCGTAGCACCCCAGCAGCACGAGCCCGACGACGAGCCCGTCGATCCCCGCGGCGACCATGCGGGTGACCAGTCCGGCGCGCCGGCGCTGGTAGGGACGTGCCTCCCGCGGGAGCGGGGACACCTCCCTCTCACGCACCGCTCACCTCGAGGAGTCGGCGCGCTTGGGCTCGCGCTGGTGCTCCGGAGCCTGCGTGGTCCGGTCACCACGTCGCAGCAGCAGCCTGTCCACAGCCCGGCTCAGCGCCTCGTCGGCGGCGATGCCTTGCATGCGGACGCCGCGGACGGTGTCCGACGCCATGGACCCGGTCGACTCACGGATGATCTCCGGCAGGTCGACGCCGTCGATCACCTCCGCCGCCAGGGCGACCAGGTCGAGCCTGGCCAGGACCGCCTGCACGATGGCGTGGAGGTCCACCCGGTGCAGCACGACGGCGGTGAGGTCCACCCGGTCGAGCACGGCGTCGACGTCGAGGCGGGCGGCGACGGCGTCGACGTCGAGGCGGGCGGCGACGGCGTCGAGGTCGAGGCGGGCGGCGACGGCGTCGAGGTCGACCCGCTCCACGACCTGGTCGACGTCCACCCGCTGCACGACCGCAGGCAGGTCGACACGCTCCACCACGGCGTCGACGTCGACGGTCGAGACCACGCGGTCCAGGTCGACGTGGCGGAGGACGAGGTCGGTCAGGTCGGTCCGGCGCAGGACCTCGTCGACCACCACGGGCACGACTGCGTCGAGACGCGCCTCCACCTCGGCGGCGAGCGCCTCGCGGCGCGCCTCACCCGACCGGGTGAGCGCGGCGAGGGGGGGTCTCCGGCCACAGCGACGCCGGGAGGAGCGGTGGTCGCAGCACCGCACGGGCCAGCGGTCCGAGCAGCGTCCGTGCGCGGCCGCCGGCTGTCGCGATCGTGTCGATGAGGCCCGCCGACACCGCGACTGCGACGTCGGACGGGCGGATGTCCGGGCCAGGTCTGGTCACGTCGTCACCCTCCGTCGTCCCGCCCATCGCACACCTTCACGGTGGGTGGCGGATCACCCTCATCGGATGAGGTCGCCGCGGCCGATCGGGGGCAGATTGGTGGGTGCAAGCACTGATACGTCCAGTGGCACGTCTCCAGGAGGAACCCAGATGTCACAGCCGACCTCACACCCGACGTCGCACCCGGACTCACGGCCGACGTCGCCGTCCACCCCGCAGCCCAGCGGCACGATGGACGAACCAGCCACGCCCTACGCGTCCGGCGCCGAGGAGGAACCCACGCTGTGGGTGGGGTGGATCGTCTTCGGCAGCATGATGATGATCATGCTCGGCACGTTCCACGCCATCCAGGGCCTGGTCGCGCTCTTCCGCGACGAGTACTTCCTCGTCGGCAAGAACGGCCTCACGATCGAGCTCGACTTCACCGCCTGGGGATGGACGCACCTGGTCCTGGGCGTCGTGGTCGCCGCTACCGGCGTCGCGGTGCTCTACGGCCAGATGTGGGCCCGGGTGACCGGCGTCGTGATCGCCATGTTCAGCGCGCTGGTCAACCTCGCCTTCCTCGCCGCCTACCCGCTCTGGTCCACGATGATGATCGCGCTCGACGTCCTCGTCATCTGGGCGCTGACGGTCCACGGGGGCGAGATGAAGGCGGCCAGGCAGCGAGGCTACTGACGGATGGGCGGCCGGAGCCCGGCTGAGCGGGAGCGGGCCGGCCGCGACGCCCGCTCGCAGGTCCCACCCGAGGGCCACGGCGCCCTCGGCACCGCCGGACGCCCCGACCCGGTCCGGGTCCTGCTGGACCAGGACTCCTCGCGCGTGCCCGAGCTGGTGCCCATCCGTCACGCCAGGATGGCGGAGTCACCGTTCGCCTTCTTCCGGGGCTCCGCGGCCGTGATGGCCGGCGACCTCGCCGGCACACCACGGTCGGGCTTCGACGTCCAGCTCGCAGGAGACGCCCACCTGGCCAACTTCGGCACGTTCGGCTCGCCCGAGCGGACGCTGGTCTTCGACCTCAACGACTTCGACGAGACGGCTCGCGGGCCGTGGGAGTGGGACCTCAAACGGCTGGCGGCGAGCCTGGTGGTCGCGGGTCGGGCCAACGGCTTCACCGAGAAGCAGAACAGGAAGCTCGCCGTCACCGCGGCCCGCCGCTACCGCGACGCCATGACGTCCTTCGCAGGCATGGGCAACCTGGCCGTGTGGTACGCCCGGATGGACGTCGAGGGCGTCCGGCAGCAGCTCGGCGACGAGCTCGATCCCCGGCTCCGCAAGCGGCTCGACCGGTCGGTCGACAAGGCACGCACCCGTGACCACCTCCGCAGCCTCGACAAGCTCACCGAGGTCCACGACGGCGAGCGACGGATCCTCGCGGACCCGCCCCTCCTGGTGCCCGTGTCCCACCTCGCCGGCGACGCGTCCCGCGAGGAGATCGAGAGCGGGGTGCACGACATCCTCCGCGACTACGTCGCCTCGCTGAGATCCGACCTCCGCGAGCTCGTCGGGTCCTACGACTTCGTGGACATGGCGCGCAAGGTGGTCGGGGTCGGCAGTGTCGGGACCCGCTGCTGGGTCGTGCTCCTGCGCGGCCGCGACGACGACGACCCGCTCTTCCTGCAGGTGAAGGAGGCCCAGGCCTCCGTGCTGTCGCGCCACCTCGGCCCCGGGGCGTACGACAACCAGGGCGAGCGGGTGGTGGCCGGGCAGCGGATCATGCAGGCCGCGAGCGACGTGTTCCTCGGCTGGCACCGCACCACGGGCCTCGACGGCACGGCACGCGACTTCTACGTGCGACAGCTGCACGACTGGAAGGGATCGCCCGACGTCGAGAGCCTGACCCCCAAGGGCCTGCGGCTCTACGCCCGGCTCTGCGCCTGGACGCTCGCCCGGGCGCACGCCCGCTCCGGCGACCGCATCGCCATCGCCGCCTACCTCGGGGACGACGACCGCCTGCCCCAGGCGGTCGCCGACTTCGCGACCACCTACGCGGACCTCACCGAGCAGGACCACGCGGCGTTCGCCGCGGCCGTGGCCGACGGTCAGCCTGCACGAGCGGCGGACGACCGAACGCGACGCTGAGCGCGGGGGCGCGCCCTCAGGCGTACGTCGCGTCGCGTCACGTCTGCTTCACGTCTGCGGCGAGACCTCGTCCGCGGTCAGCTCCCACGCCGAGGCGATCTCCTCCTCGGTGCGGAGCGGGACGACCATGACCGGGCTGCTCGCCTCGCGCAGCACGGACCGGACGAGCGAGCCGAGCCGCTCGGGCGTCCACGACCACTACCCGTGCCGGCCCACGACGACGAGGGAGGCGTGCCGCGACGCATCGACGAGCGCGTCGACCGTTCGTCGGCGGGGGCGTCCATGACGGTGCCTCAGCGATCGCGCGACCCCGGCCCGGCGCGGCGCCGGTCCGGCACGGCCGTGACGAGCCAGTCGACGAAGTGGGAGGGGTCGCGGAGCTCGAGCTCGTCGAGCAGCCGGCGCCGCTCCTCCACCAGTGCCAGCCGCCGCGACACGGACGTGGTGGGACGCACGACCTCCGCGGTGGTCGAGTCCCACCGCCGGTGCAGGTCCCGCGTCGAGAGCGCGTCGGGAGGACCGCTCGTGCGCCGCGAGGACCACAAGACGAAGCCGGTGCGGCAGAGCGAGATCGCCGGCGGGGAGACTGAGAGGAGCACCAGGCCCACCATGGTGCCGGTGTTGCCCCACGTCGTCACCAGGGCGTCCGCGGCGGCAGCTCCCACGCCCCACCACAGCAGCGAGCGGCGCACCAAGGTCCAGCGGTCCGGCCGCTCCTCGACGATGGCGAACGCGAGCGCGGCAGCGAACAGCCCCACGCCCACGCCCAGGAGCGTCATCCGCAGCAGGCCACCGGACGCGACGTCGAAGACGGACGCGGACCCGACGGCCACCGCCGTCACGAGCGTCCACGTGAAGCGGTAGGTCCTCATGGCTGCCTCCTGGTGCTGACCGCTGCGCCGGCGGAGCACCGGCTACGACCACGGTCCGGCAGGGAGCCCACCCCCGGACAGGGTCGACAGACCGCAGGTCGCGGGCCCGACGCACCCGTCCGAGGTGACCTTGGGCCCTGACCGGCGATCTTCTCCGAGATCACCCTCGCCGACCTGCCCCTCGTCCGGGGCAAGAACGCCTCCCTGGGTGAGATGCACCGCCACCTGACCTCGGCTGGCGTCCGCGTCCTGGAGCCGTCGCTCGCCGCCTGACCCGGCCGCCTGACCCGTGCTCGGTCGGTCAGCGGGGCGGCACGTCGCGGCCGCGCTCCCCCGACCCCGGGCGGCGTGCGGCCATCACCGCCGCCTGCGTGCGGCTCTCGACCCCGAGCTTGGCGAGCAACGTCGAGACGTAGTTCTTCACCGTCTTCTCGGCCACCCCGAGGCGTTCGGCGATCTGGCGGTTGGTCAGCCCCTCGGCGACGAGTGCGAGGACCTGCTCCTCCTTGGGCGTGAGGTGCTGGGTAAGGGGGTCCCGGTCCGAGCCGTGTCGTAGCCGGTGCAGCACCCGCGCCGTCACGGCGGGGTCGAGCATCGACTGGCCCGCCGCCACCCGCCTGACGGCGGAGACGAGGTCGTTGCCGCTGATCTGCTTGAGCACGTAGCCCGCGGCGCCGGCCATGATCGAGGCGAACAGCGCGTCGTCGTCGTCGTAGGACGTCAGGACCAGCACCTCGATGCGGGGGTCGGCCGACCGGATCTGGCGACAGACCTCGATGCCCGAACCGTCGGGCAGGCGTCCGTCCACGACGGCGACCCGCGGACCCAGCGCCGCGATGCGGACCGCGCCATCGGCCGCCGTGCCGGCCTCGCCGATCACCTCGATGTCGGGCTCGGCCTCCAGGAGCGACCGCACGCCACGGCGGACGAGCTCGTGGTCGTCGAGCACGAACACGGTGATCGGCTCCTCCGACACCGGAGCGCGGGCGCCTGCGTCCTCCATGGGACGACGGTAACCCCGTTCGGCGCCTCAGGTCCCGGTCCGAGCGCCCCCTCCCGAAAGGTCCAACGTCACCACAGGCCATGTGCGCGGTGCCGGGAGGCGGCGACGGAGATCAGGCGCGCAGCGCGCACCGCGGAGCGGGCACGCCACCGCCACCACGGGGGAAGGGCCGCCGCATGCCTCGAACTGGCCATGATGCTCCTCCACTCGGGTGCGGACGGCACCGACGCTAGGCGTGGTGCGCGTGCCGGGACAGGGTCCGAAGTCCCGGCACGGTCCGGGACCCTGGCGGAGGTGCGGCACGCCGACGGCACCCCGCCCTACGTGGTCCGGTGGTCCGGTGGTCCGACACCGGCCACGAGGCACTCGTCTACCCCCGCCTGATCACCACGACGTCGGCCGGGACGAGGTCGCCTGCTGAGAGCACGACGCCGGCATCTGCTCGAGCTCGTCCATCACCCGGTCGGCGCGGGGCACTGCCGCGGGCGCGGCCGGCGGGATGTTGGGGCCGACCTCCCTGACGGCGGGCGGCCTCGGTCGCCGTCAGGGCCGTCGGGGTCCCCCGGTCCGTCGACGCCATGGACAGCAGCAGGCGGTCAACGTGTGCGACGCGGTCGCGGCACGTCGATCACGCCGACGCCCGCCCAGAGGCGCAGGTGCCGGGGCCCGCGGTTGGCGGGCCGCTGCGACAGCAGCTCCTTCGTCCTGCGCTCGGCCTCGGCCACGACCTCCGCCGGCGGGACGCCGTCGAGGAGCGCGGTCCGCACCGACCGCGAGAAGGTCCGCAGGACCGATCCGGCCGGCACGTCGCACCGGTCGTCGACGAGGCGGTCGGCGGCCTCGCGAAGCTCACGGTTGGTCAGGCGTGCCGACGTCGTCATCGCAGCCACTTCCGACCTCCGGTCCCCACGTCCTCGTGCGGCTGGTGCATGGTCTCTCCTGTCCTGCACGTGTGTGCCCCCTCCCTCCGCACCCGGGTGCCCCGTCCCGACCCTCGTGACTTTCACAGCGCGGCGTGCGGCTGCAGAGGGCCGGTTGCGGGGCACCCGGTGCGACACCCCCGTGTGGTCTAGATCTCAGTTCACGCCCCCGGCAGGCACAATGGACCAAGGTCCCTGCTTTTCTCGGGACCGCGTACTGGGCCGGGCACCGCCGGCCGCCCGGGCGCGCTGAGCGCCCCGCCCCGGCGCCCCCGCTCGCGCGGGTCCCGGTCAGGGTCCCGGGCAGGGTCCCGGGCACAGCGGACGACGATCAGCCGGCGCGCTTCGCCGCGAAGACCGCTGCCTGGGTGCGGCTGGTGAGCCCCAGCTTGGCGAGCATGGACGACACGTAGTTCTTCACGGTCTTCTCCGACAGGTGCATGTGCTGGGCGATCTCGCGGTTGGTCAGGCCGTCGACCACCAGCTCGAGGATGCGCCGTTCCTGCGGGGTGAGCTCGCGCAGGTCGCCGTCCTCGGGCGGGCCGTTGCGGATCCGGTCGAGCACGTGGGCGGTGATCGCCGGGTCGAGCATGGACTGCCCGGCCGCCACACGCCGTACCCCCTCGACGAGGTCGCCGCCGCGCACCTGCTTGAGGAGATAGCCCGACGCGCCGGCCATGATCGCGGCGAACAGCGCGTCGTCGTCGTCGTACGACGTGAGGATGAGGCCCTTGATCGTCGGGTCGACCGATCGCACCTGGCGGCACACGTCGATCCCCGAGCCGTCGGGGAGCCGGCCGTCGAGGACCGCGACGTCGGGGCGGAGGGCCGGGATCCGTCGAGCCGCCTCGGCGGCCGAGTCGGACTCGCCCACGACGACGACGTCGCCGGCCTGCGTGAGGAGCTCCTTCAGGCCTCGTCGGACGATCTCGTGGTCGTCGAGCAGGTAGACCCTGATCGGCTGCGGTGCCGCGTAGGCATGCGGGCGGACGGCCTCCTCGCTCATGTGGCCATCGTCGCGGAGGTCCCGGTCCGGAGGGACCGGCATAGGGTCCACTCGTCGGGGGACCTTCGACCCGGGACCGTGCCGGGCGGTCCGCCGGAGGTCCCGGGGTCACTCCGGCGGAGGGCCCAGCGGCACCCACCACGTCAGGGTCGTGCCGAGGCCGGCCTCGGACTGCACCACCAGGTCTCCCCCGTGGCCGGCGGCCCGCTCACGCAGGTTGTGCAGGCCGCTGCGCAGGACGTCCTCCGGCATGCCCTGCCCGTCGTCGACGACGCTCACCTCGAGCATGTCGTCGCCGACGCCGACCCGCACCTCCACCGAGGACGCGTTGGCGTGCCGGCCGACGTTGGTGAGCGCCTCGCTCACCACCGCGAGGAGGTCGGACGCGACGGCGGGTGGCACGGTCGTGCGCACCGGACCCTCGAACCTCAGCTTGAGACGCAGCTTCATCGTCGCGGCAGCCCGCTCCACGAGGCTCTCGATCTCGCTCTGCAGGTCCGTCGAGGTCTCGAGCGTGCCGAGCGCGAAGATCGTGCGGCGGATGTCCCTGATCGTGTCGTCGATGTCGTCGATGGCCAGGCGCAGGCGGTCGGCCGCATCCCCCTCGGGCAGCAGCGCCGTCGTGCTCTGCAGGCCCAGACCCACCCCGAACAGGCGCTGCACGACGAGGTCGTGCAGGTCACGCCCGATGCGGTCGCGCTCCTCCAGGAGCGTGACCCTCCTCCGGTCCTCCCGGCTCCTCGCCAGCTGGAGGGCCAGCGCCGCCTGCTCGGCAAAGCTGCTGGGGAGCGCCGGGTCGAGACGCTGGAAGATGTCGAGCCGCTCGCTCGTCCACGCCAGCGAGAGCACACCCTCGACGCCGGAGCCGGAGCCGGACCGGAGCGGCAGCACCATCACGGGCCCGAGGCGCGGCCATCCCTCCAGGGACGAGGGGTCGACGGCACGCGGGTCGGCGGAGACGTCGTCCACCGCGACGGGGACCCCGGTGCGCACCACGAAGCTGGCCAGCGACTCCTTCATCGGCAACGCGTCCATCGCCTCCCGGTCGACCGGCGCACCCGCGACGACCTCGAGGTGGAGGTCGTGCGGGTCGGAGCCGCTGACCACCCAGGCGACGTCGGCGCCCGACACCGACCTGGCCCTGTCCGCCACGGCCTGCAACGCCTGGTGGGGGGTGGTGTCGTTGGCGAGCAGCGAGGTGATCTCGGCGGTGGCGCTCAACCAGGCCTGGCGCCGTTCGGCCTCCTCGTAGAGCGTCGCGTTCTCGATCGCCACGCCAGCCGCGGCCGCGAGGGCGACGACGACGGACTCGTCGGTCTCGGTGAAGCCCTGCCCGTCCACCTTCTCGGTGAGGTAGAGGTTGCCGAACACGCGCTCGCGCGTGCGGACCGGCACGCCGAGGAACGACGACATCGGCGGGTGTTGCTCGGGGAAGCCGTAGGACGCGGGATGCGCGGCGATGTCGCGCAGCCGGAGGGGCCGCGGGTCGTCGAACAGCAGCCCCAGGAGGCCGTGACCGGTCGGCAGGTCACCGATGCGGTCCACCACGTCGCCGTCCATCCCGTGGTGGACGAACGTGCGCAGCTGGCGCTCCGGTCCCTCCGACAGCACGCCGAGCGCCGCGTAGCGCGCACCTACCAGGCTGCTCGCGGAGCGGACGATGCGCAGCAGCACGCCGTCGAGCTCGAGCCCGGAGGTGATGGCCACCACCGCGTCGAGGAGGTGTCGCAGCCGGTCCTGCTCGTCCAGGAGGCCGTGGACGCGCGCGAGGACCTCGCGGAGCAGAGCATCGAAGTCGACCTCCGCCAGCGCGCGGTCCCGAGACTCCTCGCCGGATGCGCTGCGCTCACCCATCGACCTCACACGTTCTGGTTGGGCCCGAGACCGCCGCCAGCCTATGCCCGCGCCCGCGACGGCGGGAACCCCTCGAGCGGTCACCGCCCCGCGGGCCGGAGCCCAGCGCCCCGTCCGTCCGGCCGACCGCGATTCCGCGAGGCGAGCCGGGACTCCTAGGATGGTCACCGCAGAGGGTTCAACGCGTCCTTGGAGGTGGGTTCGGCGCGTCCTGCCGACGCACCCGAAGGACCCTCGTGACCCCCCTCGCCTCCTACCGCCGACTCCTGTCGATCGCCGGCCCCACCTACGTCCTCGTGGCGTTCGTCGGCCGCCTCCCGCTGGCGATGAGCCAGCTGGGCACCCTCCTGCTGGTCTCCACCGCCACCGGCAGCTACGGCGTCGGCGGCCTCAGCGCCGGCGCCCTGGCCGTGGCCAACGCCGTCGGCGCGCCTGTCGCCGGCTCGCTCGCCGACCGCGTCGGACAACGGCCGGTCGTCCTGGTCCAGTCGCTGCTCGGCGCGACCGGGCTGGCCGCGCTCGTCGCCGTGGTCGGCAGCGGGGCCGCCGACGCCCTCGTCGTGCTGACCGCCGCCGCCACCGGGCTCGTGCTCCCGCAGGTGGGCCCGCTGGCGCGGGTGCGGTGGCGCCCCCTGACGCGCGCCACCGGGACGCACCAACGCCGCCTGGTCGACGCCGCGTTCTCCTACGAGGGAGCGGCGGACGAGGCATCGTTCGCGATCGGTCCCGCGCTGGTCGGCCTCTCGGTCGCAGCCTTCTCCCCGTCGGGCGCCCTGCTGCTCGCCGCGGTGCTGCTGGCGGTCTTCGGCTCCGCCTTCGCCCTCGACCCGTCCGCGCGCCTGACCCACGACGCGGACCGGGCGGTCGGCACCGGCCGCCTCCTCGGCGCTGCCTTCGGCGTCCTCGTCCTGGCCCAGGTGTCCATCGGCATGCTGTTCGGTGCCACGCAGACCGGGGCGACCGTGCTCGCCACCGACGCCGGCACGCCGGGCGTCGCCGGCCTGGTGCACGCCACGCTCGGCGTCGGCAGCGCGCTCGCGGGCCTCGCGACGGCGTACGTCCCCGAGCGGTTCGGGCACGAACGCCGCGCCCTGGTCGCGGCATGGGCGCTGCTGGCCCTCTCGCTCCCCCTGCTGGTCGTCGGCTCCCTGGCCGGCACGGCCGCGACCGTGCTCGTCCTCGGCGTCGCGGTGGCGCCCTACATGATCGCCGTCTTCTCGCTCGCCGAGCGCGTGGTCCCGCCTGCCAAGGTCGGCGCCGCGATGACGACGCTGGCCAGTGCGACCGGCCTCGGCTACGCCCTCGGCTCCAGCCTCGCCGGCCGGCTCGCCGACGCGGCGGGCGCGACCGCGGCCTTCGGCGTCACCGTCGGCGCGACCGTGCTGGCGGCCGCCCTGATGTCCACGCAGCAGCAGCGGCTCCGCACGGCGTCGGTCGGGGAGCCGTCTCCTCCTGCGACGCCGGCCGAGCCCTGGGTGGCGGCCCCGGTGGGCGGCAGCCGGTAGATTGGCGGTGTCCACGACGCTGCGGCACCGCGCCACAGCCCTGCTGGACGGGTCGGATGCCCCATGCTGGAAGCTGGTCCGGAGTTCGAACCCGGGCGTCATCAGCGGCTGTCGTCGCTGCTGGAGGACGTCCTGGTGGCACGGCGGGTGCTGGACAGTGCCCGGCACGACAAGCGGCTCGCCGAGCAGCAGGTGCTGCGCCGGGAGCTGCTCGAGGCGCTCGAGGCCTATGCCGAGGCGCTCGCCCAGGTGGGGGCGCCGCTGCCCCCGCGGCTGCGGTCGGAGATCGACCTCTACCGCGGTCTCGGCGGCCGGGGCTGACTGATACCTCCTCGTGGGAGTCGACAGCACCGATGGTGGTGCTGATCGTCGTCTTCTCAAGGAGGTGCCCGGATGCGGTTCGTTGGCGGTGAGGGGCAGGCCGGTTTCCTGCGTGTGATGGATCGAGCAGGGCCGGCCCGGACATTGC
>NZ_JANARS010000012.1 GCF_024199985.1 Nocardioides pinisoli | reverse complement strand
ATCAGTGAGCACCGCCGGAACGCCACCAGCGCCGACAGCAACGACCCGCCCCAAACCGCCCGACGACGAGCGGTCAGCCGCGCCTGCCCGCCCGCCCCCTTGACACAAGCAGACCGTTACTCACCCGGCGGAGTCCTGCGCGCCGGTCTCCCACACGCGCACCCAGTCGACGTACATGTGCTGCGGGAGCCGCTTCTCCTTGATCTTCGGGATCTCGTAGTTGGCGGAGATCAGGCTCAGGATCGGGAACTGCGGCACCGCGGAGATCTTCCCGCGCAGCCGGCCGGTCTCCTTGCCGTCGATGCGGAAGACGAGCATGCGAGGGGTCCACTCGACCGAGAAGACGTGGTAGTTCTTCGACCAACCGTCGCGGCGCCCCGTGAGGAAGGACCGTGAGCGGGGGATCCAGCCGCCCGAGGCGATCCGGCGCTTGCCGTCGTAGCGGTGCATGAAGGAGGCGAGCCCGCCCTGCGGGTGGTGGTCGCCGAAGTACTCCACGACGTCGATCTCGCTGCCGAGCGCACCGGCGTGCATGCCGTCGGCCGGCTGCAGCCAGAAGGCGCCGTGCTGCCCGCGCAGCCGGTGGAACTTCACCCGCGCCGCCGCGACGCCGTAGCGGAAGGCGAACGCGTGCTGGGTGCCGATGTGGCCGTTGAGCCGGTAGCCGAAGCGCCCGGCCCGCGCGTCGCGGCCCTGGATGCGGCACCTGGTGGTGGCGTCCGGGTCCTTGATGACGCTGAGCCGTACGACGCCGCCGCCGACGCTGACCGCGCTCGGGTCGCCCTTGGCGCACGAGCGTCGGCTGCCGTGGGCGTACTCCCGACCGCGGTGGTTCCAGACCGGGCCGAGGTGGGTGCCGTCGAACTCGTCGGTCCACGTCGCGTCGAGCCACCGGGCGGTGCTGACCGGCTCGCTCTTGAGCGGGCTCGACGACGCCGACGCCATCGCCTTGACCCGATAGCTCACCGCCTCGCCGCCGACCGAGGCCGCAGCGGCGAACTGCACGCGGCCGCGACCGTCCTGCCGCCGGGTGGCGACCGCCCGCCACGACTCCCCCTCCCGGACCTGCAGCTGGACCCGGCGGCCGGGACGCACCGGTCGGAGGGTGGCGACGACCGCGGCCCGCGCCGCCGCCGGGCTGGCCGCCGTGCCGCCCGGCTGGACGACCGGCGGCAGCGCCTCGAGCCGGATCCGCTGGTGGCCCGTGGCGCGCACGCTGGTGCTGGCAGGCACCTCGCCGACGGCGGCCGGGCTCGCGGAGGGGGCCGAGTCGGTGGCGGAGCCGGGCGCCGACCAGGCGAGCAGGGTGGCCGGGAGCAGCAGGGCGGTCCCGGCGCCCAGCAGCAGGCGGGCGGATCGACGGGCGGGCGGGCGGGCAGGACGTCGCACGGACATGGGTGGCCTTCGTGGTGTGGGCGCGACGGGTAGCGGCTGGGCGTCGGTCGCTGGTGAGGTGCTGGTGCGTCTGGGACGCACCGAAGGCCGAGATGGTTGTCGAGCGAGCGAGCGGGTCGCCGGTCAGGCGCGCAGCGCCGCGGCCTCCCCGGCCAGGGTGGCGACGCGATCCCAGGCGCCGGCGGCGAGCGCGTCGGCCGGGGTGAGCCACGAGCCGCCGACGCAGCCGACGTTGGGCAGCGAGAGGTACGACGGCGCGGTCGCGGCGGTGATGCCTCCGGTCGGGCAGAACCGGGCCGCCGGCAGCGGCGAGGCCAGCGACTTCAGGTAGGCCGCGCCGCCCGAGGCCTCGGCGGGGAAGAACTTCATCTCCGAGAGGCCCGCCTCGAGCACGGCCATCGCCTCCGACACGGTCGCGGTGCCGGGGAGGAACGGCACCCCGGAGCCGGCCATCTCGCGCAGCAGAGCAGGCGTCGTGCCGGGCGAGACGAGGAACTGCGCCCCGGCCCGCACCGCGCGCGAGACGAGCTCCGGCGAGGTGATCGTGCCGGCGCCGACGAGGATGTCGGGCACCTCGGCGGAGATCGCCGCGATGGCGTCGAGGGCGACGGGGGTGCGCAGGGTGAGCTCGATGACCGGCAGGCCGCCGGCGACGAGGGCCCGGGCGACGGGCACCGCGTGGTCGAGGTCGTCGAGCACGACGACCGGCACCACGGGAACCAGCGAGAGCAGCGAGTCAGACGGGCTGGACAACGGGGGCCTCCTCGGTGGGGGCGGGCAGCGGGCGGATGACGCTGGCGCCGGTCTCGGCGGTACCGACGATGGCCCGGAAGCCGGAGAACAGCTCGCGGCCGGTGCCCGCCCACTCGACGTCGTGGGGCGCGCGGCCCGTGGTCTCGCGGTGCTCGAACTCGGCGTCGGGCAGCTCGATCTCGAGCACCCCGGCCTCGGCGTCGACGGTGACGAGGTCGCCGTCGCGGACCCGCGCCAGCGGACCGCCGAGGGCGGCCTCGGGCGTGACGTGGATGGCGGCCGGGACCTTGCCGGAGGCACCGGACATCCGGCCGTCGGTGACGACCGCGACGCGCTGCCCACGGTCCTGCAGCACCCCGAGGGCGGGCATCAGCTTGTGCAGCTCGGGCATGCCGTTGGCCGCCGGGCCCTGGTAGCGCACGACGGCGACGAGGTCGCGGCCGTCGAGGCGGCCCTCGGCGAAGGCGGCGAGGAAGTCGGCCTGGTCGTCGAAGACCATCGCGGGCGCGGTCACGACGCGGTGCTCCGGCCGGACCGCCGAGGTCTTGACGACCGCGCGGCCCAGGCGTCCCGAGAGCATCCGCAGGCCGCCGTCCGGGGCGAACGGGTCGTCGGCCCCGCGGAGCACGTCGGTGTCGAGCGAGGACTTGGGGCCCTCCTCCCACACCACGCCGGCCCGGTCGCCGGCGCCGTCGAGCCGCGCCTCGCGGGTGTGGCGCCACAGGCCGCGACCCGAGACGGTGAGGACGTCGTCGTGCAGGTAGCCGTGCTTGAGCAGCGTGTGCACCAGGAACGGCGTACCGCCCGCGGCGACGAAGTGGTTGATGTCGGCCGAGCCGTTGGGGTAGATGCGGGTCAGCAGCGGCACGGCGGCCGACAGGTCGGACAGGTCGTCCCACGTGAGGGTGATGCCGGCGGCGGCGGCCATCGCGACCAGGTGCATCGTGTGGTTGGTCGAGCCGCCGGTCGCGAGCAGCGCGACGCAGGCGTTGACGATCGCCTTCTCGTCGACGAGGTGGCCGACCGGGGTGGGCTCGCCGCCGGAGTGGGTGATGGCGACGGCCCGCTCCCCCGCAGCGCGGGTCAGGGCCTCGCGCAGCGGCGTTCCCGGGTTGGCGAAGGTGGCGTCGGGCAGGTGAAGGCCCATCACCTCCATCAGCATCTGGTTGCTGTTGGCGGTGCCGTAGAAGGTGCAGGTGCCGGCCGAGTGGTAGGACGCCGACTCCGCCTCGAGCAGCTCCTCGCGACCCACCTTGCCCTCGGCGTAGAGCTGGCGCACACGTGCCTTCTCGCCGTTGGGCAGGCCGGAGGGCATCGGGCCGGCCGGCACGAAGACGGTCGGCAGGTGGCCGAAGGACAGCGCGCCGATGAGCAGGCCCGGCACGATCTTGTCGCAGACGCCGAGCATGATCGCGGCGTCGAACATGTCGTGCGACAGCGCCACGGCGGTCGACATCGCGATGAGGTCGCGGCTGAAGAGCGAGAGCTCCATGCCCGCGCGGCCCTGGGTGATGCCGTCGCACATCGCCGGCACGCCGCCGGCGAACTGCGCCAGGCCGCCGGCGCGGATGATCGACTTCTTCAGCACCTCCGGCACGTCGCGGAAGGGCTGGTGGGCCGAGAGCATGTCGTTGTAGGACGACACGATCGCGACGTTGGGCTTGCGGCCCGACTTCAGCCCGGACTTCACCGGCTCCTCGGCGGCGGCGAAGCCGTGGGCGAGGTTGGCGCACGCGAGCCTGCCGCGCGCGGGGCCGGTGCTGAGGGCGGCGCCGACGCGGGCGAGGTAGGCCGCGCGCGTCGCGGCGCTGCGCCGGGCGATGCGGTCGGTGACGTCGGCGACGACCGGGTGGACGGTGCTGGTGCTCATTCTGTCTCCTGCCAGGATCGGCCGTCGCGCTCGAGGAGCGTCACGGCGGCCACGGGACCGTGCGTGCCGGCCGGGTACTTCCGGGGCCGGTGCGAGGGCTGGGACCAGCGCTCGAGGATGGGGGCCACCCACGTCCAGGCCGCCTCGACCTCGTCGCGGCGCATGAAGAGGGTGGTGTTGCCGCGCACGACGTCCATGAGCAGCCGCTCGTAGGCGTCGGGCGAGCGGCCGCCGAAGGCGGCGGCATAGCTGAGGTCGAGCGACACCGGCCGCAGCCGGATGCCTCCCGGGCCCGGCTCCTTGGCCGTCATGTGCAGCCGCATGCCCTCGTCGGGCTGGACGCGGATGTGCAGGCGGTTGGGCTCGGTCGGCCCCTCGCTGTGCGGGAACATCGCGTGCGGCGGCTCCTTGAAGACCACGACGATCTCCGAGACCCGCTCCGGCATCCGCTTGCCGGTGCGCAGGTAGAACGGCACGCCGGCCCAGCGCCAGTTCTGCACCTCGGTCGTGAGGGCCACGAAGGTCTCGGTGGTGCTGGCGTGGCCGACCTCGTCGGCGTACGACGCCGCGGGACGGCCCTCGCACAGCCCGGCGGCGTACTGCCCGGCGACGGTGTCACGGTCGACGAGCTCGGGCGTCATGGGCCGAAGCGCCTGCAACACCTTGAGCTTCTCGTCGCGCACGGTCTCGCGGTCGACGTAGGTCGGCGGCTCCATCGCCACCAGGCAGAGCAGCTGCAGCAGGTGGTTCTGCACCATGTCGCGCAGCGCCCCGGACCGGTCGTAGTAGGAGCCGCGCTCCCCCACGCCGATCGACTCCGAGACGGTGATCTGCACGTGGTCGACCCACCGGCTGTTCCACAGCGGCTCGAGGAAGGTGTTGGCGAAGCGGGTGACGAGGAGGTTCTGCACGCTCTCCTTGCCGAGGTAGTGGTCGATGCGGAAGATGCTCGACTCCTCGAAGACGCGCCCGACCGCGGCGTTGACCTGCTGGGCGGTCGCGAGGTCGGTGCCCATCGGCTTCTCGAGCACGACGCGCGAGCGCTCGGTCACCAGGCCGGCCTCGTCGAGGTGCTCGCAGATGGTGCCGAACAGCCCGGGGGCGACCGCGAGGTAGAAGACGCGGATGACGTCGTCGGACGCGGCGCCGTCCTTGAGGCGGTCGTGCAGCTGGTGCCAGGCGGCCACGTCCGCGACGTCGAGCCGCACGTGGTGCAGCCGGCCGAGCAGCCGCTCGACGACCGTCTGGTCGAGGTCGTCGGCCACCACGTGCTCACGGAGGGCGTCGGCCACGAGCGCGCGGTAGCCGTCGTCGTCCACCTCGGCGCGGGAGACACCGATGACGCGGAAGCCGTCGGGGAGCTGCCCGTCGCGGTCGCGGAGGTAGAGCGCCGGCAGCAGCTTGCGCAGGGCCAGGTCGCCGGTGCCACCGAAGACGGTGAAGTCGCAGGCGTCGACGGGGGTGATCGAGTCCATGGCGCACCACCGTACGGACGCTTCCGTCCCGATGCAACGGAACTTCCGTCTTTTCAAGACATATTTGGGGTGCCACAATCGCCCCACCATGCCGAAGACCTCCCCGCCTCCCCCGCCGGTCCTGCCGGCGGCGACCGCCGGCGAGGTGCTCGCGCTGATCCGCTCGGGCCAGGCCGCGACCCGCGGCGAGCTCGGCCGCGCGACGGGCCTGTCCCGCACGGCGGTCAACGCCCGCCTCACCGCGCTCGCCGACGCCGGGCTCGTGCTGGAGGGCGAGGAGGAGTCCGCCACCGGTGGCCGCCCGGCCACCACCCTCGTCCTCAACGCCGCCGCCGGGCTGGTCCTCGGGGTCGCCGTCGGACGCAGCCGCTCGCAGCTCTCGGTGAGCTCCCTCGACGGCACCGAGCTCGCGTCGGTGAGCCTCGAGCAGGAGACCGGCCAGGGACCGGACGTCCTGATGCCGCTCGTCGTCAGCCACCTCGACCGGATGCTGGCCGAGCTCGGCAGGAGCGGCGACGACGTCCGCGGCGTGGGGATGTCGCTGGCCGGCACGGTCGACCCGGCGCGGGCGATGAGCGTCGACTCCCCCGCCCTGACCGGCTGGGACGGCGTCCCCCTGGCCCCCTACCTCCGCGAGATCACCACGGCGCCACTCACACTCGACAACGACATGCGCGTCATGGCGCTGTCGCAGATGCCGTCGGCCCGGGCCGACGCGGAGCCGACCGTGCGCGAGCACGACGAGGCGCTGGTGCTCAAGGCCTCGACCGGCATCGGCCTCGCGATCGTCGCCGACGGGCGGCTGGTCCGCGGGCACCGCGACGCCGCCGGGCAGCTCGGCCACGTGAAGGTCCCGGCCGCCGCCGGTCTCCGCTGCCGCTGCGGCGAGCACGGGTGCCTGGAGACCGTGGCGAGCGGCTGGGCACTGGTCGAGCAGCTGCGCGCCGACGGCGAGGACGTCCACCACGTCCGCGACCTCGTCGCCGCCGCCGGGCGGGGCAACGGGCGGGCACGTGCCGTCGTACGCGCGTCCGGACGCCACATCGGCGAGGCGCTCGCCGCGACCGTCACCGTGCTCAACCCGCGCACCGTCGTCGTCGGCGGCGACATGGCCGGCGCCTTCGACACCTTCTCCGCCGGGCTGCGCGAGGGCGTCTTCAGCGCCACCACCGCGCTCGCCGGCCGGGACCTGCTCGTCGTCCCCGCGGTGTACGGCGACCGGGCCGGCCTGGTCGGCTGCGTGCGGCTCGCCCTCGACTCGGTGCTCTCCCCGCGCGCCGTCGACGCCGCCCTGGCCCGCTGACCCGGCCCGCTGACCCCGTCGGGCGGGCATGACCCGGTGCGGCGTCGGGTACGACCCTCATGTGGAACCCGTTCCGGAGACCCTGCAGGCGCTCGACGAGCTCGAGACCGACATCGACGACACCGCCCTGACGACGGGCCTGCTCGCGACCGCCGAGCGCGCCCGGGAGGTCGCCCCGGGGCTCGTCGGGGTGAGCGTCGCCCTGCGCCGGCTCGACGTCACCTTCACCCTGGTCGCGACCGACGAGGAGATCGCCACCCTCGACGCGGTGCAGTACGTCGCCAGCGGCCCGTGCGTCGACGCCATCGACCTGGGCCACGGCGTCGCCACGTCGCCGGACGGCCTGCTCAGCGAGTCCCGCTGGCAGGACTTCGCCCGGGCGAGCGCCGCCGCGGGCGTGCACAGCACCCTGACCCTGCCCGTCGTGGCTCGGGACGGCGACGTCGTCGCGACGGTCAACCTCTACGGCAGCACCGCGGACACCTTCGAGGGCCGGCACCGCGAGCTGGCGGACGTGTTCGGGGCCTGGGCCCCGGGCGCGGTGACCAACGCCGACCTCTCCTTCTCGACGCGCCGCGCGGCCGCGGAGGCCCCGGCCCGGCTCGAGGAGCTGGCCCTGGTCGACACCGCGACCGGCATCATCGCCGCGCAGCGTGACGTCACGGTGACCGAGGCCCGGGCGCAGCTCGAGGACGCCGCCCGCTGCGCCGGCGTCCCCCTGGTCCGGCTGGCACGCGTCGTCGTGGGGCTCGGCGGCGCGTGAGCAACCGCACCCCGGGGCCGGGCGCCCACGAAGCGACCGTGCGGCACCCCGGCCGGTAGATTCACGCGGTGCCCGACACCCGCCCACGCCGTACCTTCGCCGTCATCAGCCACCCCGACGCCGGCAAGTCCACCCTCACCGAGGCCCTCGCCCTGCACGCGCGCGTCATCACCGAGGCCGGGGCCGTGCACGGCAAGGGTGACCGTCGCGCCACCGTGTCGGACTGGATGGCCATGGAGAAGGCCCGTGGCATCTCGATCACCTCGGCCGCGCTGCAGTTCGTCTACCGCGACCACGTGATCAACCTGGTCGACACCCCCGGCCACAGCGACTTCTCCGAGGACACCTACCGCGTGCTCTCGGCCGTCGACTCAGCGGTGATGCTGGTCGACGCCGGCAAGGGGCTGGAGCCGCAGACCCTCAAGCTCTTCAAGGTCTGCGCCCTGCGCGGCATCCCGGTGATGACGGTCATCAACAAGTGGGACCGTCCCGGCCTGTCGGCGCTCGAGCTGATGGACCTCATCCAGGACAAGATCCGGCTCCGGCCGACCCCGCTCACCTGGCCCGTGGGCGAGGCCGGCGACTTCCGCGGGGTGCTCGACCGGCGCACCGGCGAGTTCGTGAAGTACACCCGCACCGCCGGTGGCGCCACCCGCGCGCCCGAGCGACGGATGGCCGCCGACGAGGTCGAGGAGGCCGACGCCCTGGCCTGGGCCACCGCGGTCGAGGAGCACGAGCTGCTCGAGCTCGACGAGGCCGACCACGACCAGGACCGCTTCCTGGCCGGGCAGACCACCCCCGTCATGTTCGCCTCGGCCCTGCAGAACTTCGGCGTCGCCCAGCTGCTCGACCTCCTGCTCGACATCGCGCCGGACCCGAGCGCGACCGAGGGCGTCGACGGTTCGGTGCGCGAGGTGTCCGACGAGTTCAGCGCCTTCGTCTTCAAGGTGCAGTCGGGGATGAACAACGCCCACCGCGACCGGCTCGCCTACGCCCGCGTCGTGTCGGGCACCTTCGAGCGCGGCATGGTCGTCACCCACGCCGCCAGCCGCCGCCCCTTCGCCACCAAGTTCGCGCAGTCGGTCTTCGGCCGCGACACCGCCGCGGTGGACAGCGCCGAGCCCGGCGACATCATCGGGTTCGTCAACGCCCAGGCCCTGCGGGTGGGCGACACGGTCTACGTCGGCGACCCGATCGAGTACCCGCCCGTCCCGAGCTTCGCGCCCGAGCACTTCGTGACGGCCAGCGCCGGCGACATCGGCCGCTACAAGCAGTTCCGCCGCGGGATCGAGCAGCTCGACCAGGAGGGCGTGGTGCAGGTGCTGCGCTCCGACCTGCGCGGCGACCAGAACCCGGTGCTGGCCGCCGTGGGCCCGATGCAGTTCGAGGTCGTCGAGGACCGCATGACCAACGAGTTCAACGCGCCCATCCGGTTCTCCCGGCTCGACTACCAGGTCGCCCGGCGCACCGACGCCGCCGGCGCGGCCGCCCTCGCCGGCAAGCGCGGCGTCGAGGTGCTCGAGCGCCGCGACGGCACCCGCCTGGCCCTCTTCGTGGACCAGTGGCGCGCCCAGGTCACCGCCCGCGACAACCCCGACATCATGCTCGAGGCGCTGCCCGCCGGCGGCGGCTGACCGGCCGGTCGTCCCCGCCCGGCGCGTATCGTCGAGGGAGTGACCTCGGCCCCCGCCACCCTCGTCCTCGACGGCCGCTTCGCCCGCGAGCTCCCGGAGCTCGCCCTGCCGTGGCAGGCCGCCGACACCCCCGACCCCCGGGTGCTCGCCCTCAACGAGCCGCTGGCCGCCGAGCTCGGCCTCGACCCCGGCTGGCTGCGCGGCGACGGCATCGGGCTGCTCACCGGCACCCTCGTCCCCGACGGCGCGACCCCGGTCGCCCAGGCCTACGCCGGCCACCAGTTCGGCGGCTACTCGCCGCGGCTCGGCGACGGACGTGCGCTGCTGATGGGTGAGCTCGTCGACGCCTCCGGGCGCCTGCGCGACCTGCACCTCAAGGGCTCGGGCCGGACGCCGTTCTCCCGCGGCGGCGACGGCCTCGCAGCCGTCGGCCCGATGCTGCGCGAGCACGTCGTCAGCGAGGCGATGCACGCCCTCGGCGTCCCCACCACCCGCAGCCTCGCCGTCGTCGCGACCGGCCGCCCGGTGCAGCGCGAGACCGTGCTGCCCGGAGCCGTGCTGGCACGCGTGGCCAGCAGCCACCTGCGCGTCGGCACCTTCCAGTACGCCCGCGCCACCGACGACGTCGACCTGCTCCGACGCCTCGCCGACCACGCGATCGCCCGCCACCACCCGGCTGCGGCAGACGCGCCGCACCCCCACCTCGCGCTCTTCGAGGCCGTCGTCGCCGCCCAGGCGGCGCTGGTCGCGCAGTGGATGCACGTCGGCTTCGTCCACGGCGTGATGAACACCGACAACATGACCATCTCCGGCGAGACCATCGACTACGGGCCGTGCGCGTTCATGGACGCCTTCGACCCCACCACGGTCTACAGCTCGATCGACACCGGCGGGCGCTACGCCTACGGCAACCAGCCCGTGGTCGCGGAGTGGAACCTCGCCCGCCTCGCCGAGGCGCTGCTGCCGCTCCTGGCCGACGAGCAGGACGCGGCCGTGGCCGTCGCCGTCGAGTCGCTCGGCACGTTCCGCGACCTCTACTCCGCCGCCTGGTCGGCGGGCATGCGCACCAAGCTGGGCCTGCCCGACGGCGTCGACCGCGCCGAGGCGTCGACCCTCGTCACCGACCTGGTCGCCCTCGTCCAGGCCGACCACGTCGACCACACGTCGTTCTTCCGCAGCCTGGGCGCGGCCGCTCGCGGCGACGCCGAGGCCGCCCGCGGGATGTTCCTCGACCTCGCCGGGTTCGACGCCTGGACCGCCCGCTGGCTCCGGCTCGGCCCCGACGCCGACGCGATGGACCGCACCAACCCGGTCTACGTGCCCCGCAACCACCTCGTCGAGGAGGCGCTCGACGCCGCCACGGCCGGCGACCTCGCGCCGCTGGACCGGCTGCTCGAGGCCGTGTCGGCGCCCTTCGACGAGCGCGCCGGGCTGGAGCGCTACGCCGAGCCCGCGCCCGACTCGTTCGGGTCCTACACGACGTTCTGCGGCACCTGAGGTCCCCGCGGCCGTTCCGCCCTGAGCGGAATCGCTCCGCGCTCGGGCGCGAGCGGGGCTAGGTTCGGCCCATGGGCGAGATCCTGCGGTTCCCCGACCCCGACGGCGACGGCGCGCGCGAGCCCGAGCCCCTGTGGCGCGAGCTGGTCGGCCGCGAGCTGCACCGCGAGCGCCGCCACCGCGGCGAGCGCCTCGTGGACGTGGCCGAGCGTGCCGGCGTCTCGGTGCAGTACCTCTCCGAGGTCGAGCGCGGCCTGAAGGACCCGTCGTCGGAGATGCTCCACGCCATCGCCGGGGCCCTCGACCTGAGCGTGCGCCGCCTCGCGGTGCGGGTCGGGCGGCCGGACGCCCTCGCCCTGGCCGCCTGACCGCTCGCCGGTCTCAGGCCAGAGCAGGCCCCTGCTCGCGCAGGACGGTGTCCACGAGCCCGTAGTCCACCGCCGCCTCCCCCGGCAGCACGAGCGTGCGGTCGGTGTCCTGCCGGATCTGCTCGGGGGTGCGCCCGGTGTGCTGGGCCAGCACCTCCTCGAGCAGCAGGCGCACGCGAGCCACCTCGTCGGCCTCGAGGATCAGGTCGGGGATGGTGCCCCGGCCCTGCGTCGCGGGCTGGTGCAGCACGACCCGTCCGTGCGGCAGGATCGCGCGCCGGCCGGGCGCTCCCCCGGCGAGCAGGACCGCCGCGGTCCACGCGGCCTGGCCGACGCACACGGTCTCGATCGGCGGCTTCACGAACTGCATCGCGTCGTAGACCGCCAGCATCGCCGTGATGGAGCCGCCGGGCGAGTTGAGGTAGAGGCTGATCGGGAGCTCGGGGTTCTCCGAGGCCAGGTGCAGCATCTGGGCGATGACCGCGTTGGCGACGCCGTCGTCGATCTCGGTGCCGAGGTAGACGATCCGCTCGGACAGCAGCCGCGAGTAGAGGTCGAGCGTCCGCTCGCCCCGCGGCGTCTGCTGGACGACGTACGGGATCGTGTAGCTGCTCATCTCGTAGGTGCTCATCGCGCACCCGCCAGGCCCATGGTCCGCGTGTGCGCGGGCGTCACGTGGTCGACCGAGCTGATCACCTGGTCGACGAAGCCGTAGGCCAGCGCGTCGTCGGCGCTGAACCACCGGTCGCGCCGGGAGTCGCGCTCGACGGTCTCGCGGTCCTGGCCGGTGTGCTCGGCGATCAGGCCGAGGACGGTGTCGCGGGTGTGGCGCAGGTCGTCGGCCTGGATCTCGATGTCGACGGCCGTGCCGCCGATGCCGGCGGAGCCCTGGTGCAGCAGGACGCGCGCGTGCGGGAGGGCGTACCTCTTGCCGGGCGTGCCCGCGGACAGCAGGAACTGCCCGGCGCTCGCCGCCATGCCCATGGCGAGGGTGCTGACGTCGTTGGGGACGAGCCGCATGACGTCGTGGATCGCGAGCATCGACGACACGGAGCCGCCCGGCGAGTTGATCCAGAGGCTGATGTCGGAGCGGGGGTCCTCGGCGGACAGCAGCAGGAGCTGGTGCATGAGCCGGTTGCCGTTGCGCTCGCCGAGCTCCTCGCCCAGGACGATGATCCGCTGGTGCATGAGCCGTCGGACGAGCTCGTCCTCGATGCGTTCGGAGGTGGTGTGGGTGGTCATGACGCCAGCGTGACCCGGCCGGGCGCGCGACCACAGGGCGTTCTGCCGCGAGCGGATCCGCCGGCAGCGGAGCGACGGAGGCGACCGCAGGTCTAGCGTGGACGCGTGACCGACGACCAGCTGCGGCGCGCCGCCGACGCGGCCATGCTGCCGGTCGTCACGTCGCTCGCCCCCGCCGGGGTGATCGGCGCGCACTGGCTCCCCGACCGCGCGGGCGACCCGGTGGTCTGGATCCGCGTGCAGAGCGAGGCCGGCCGGGTGGCGGTGGAGTCCTACAGCTGGGTGCTGCCCCAGGTGCAGGTCATCCTCGCCCGCCTGGGGCTGCCGTCGGAGAAGGTGATGGCGCTGCGGCTCGAGGTGACGTCCGTCGAGGCCGAGGACCACCTCTTCGGCGACTGACCGGGCGTCTGCTGCAATACCTGCATGCACCCAGGCTCTCCCTGTCACGGCCGCCGCTGATGGCGCTGCTCGACCACGACGCCGGACTCCTCGTCACCGCGGCCCCCGGCACCGGCAGCACGGCCCTCCGCGAGGCGCTGGTCGCCCAGCGGGGCGCGACCGAGGTGGTCGAGCCGCAGCGAGCCCGGCAGGTGGGGGTGGACGCGAAGCACGCGACCGTGCGGCAGCTCGTCGACGCCGGGGTGGTCGACCCCGCCCACGGGATGCGCGTCGTGACCACGACCCGCAATCCCTTCGACTTCTACGTCGCGGAGTACACCCGGACGCGCACGCGCTGGGTGCACGAGCTGCGGCGGCCCGAGTCCTGGGTCCACCACGTGCCGGGCGCCGTCGACCGCATCGTCGACGCGGTGACGCTCGACTTCGACGAGTGGATCGCCCGGGCAGTCGGCGACCCCGCACAGCCGCTGCGCATCAACCGCGGTCACGTGTCCGAGGCGGACGTCGTGCTGCGCATGGAGCACCTCGAGCCCGACACCCGCGAGCTCCTCGGCCTCGACCTGACCGTGCCGGCCACCAACGTCACCGACCGCGAGCGCGCCTACTGGCGCTCCTACTCGGTTGCGAGCCGCCGCCTGGTCGCGACCGCGCACGCCGACGACCTCGACCGCTTCGGCTACTCCTTCTGAGCGGCCGGGAGCGTTGGGCGCCCCGTCACCGGCGCCGGATCCGGATCGGTCCCTTCGCGGTCGACGGGTCGACGACGTGACCGCCCTGGGTGATCTCGACCTCGCCGCGGTCCACCAGCCGGCGGGCCGCCCGTCGGGCCGGCTCCATCAGCTCGCGCCACGAGTCGTCGTCGCCGACGGCCCGGGCCGCGTCGGACGGGCAGATCGTCGACGTACGAGCCCGCTGGGCCAGCAGGTCGAGGATCGACTCCTCCAGCCGCCGGTCGACGTCGGAGACGCCGCGCCTGCGGCACGCGGTCGAGCAGTAGCGCACCTGCTCCCAGTCACGCTCCCACTTCTTGCGCCACTCGATGGTGCGCCCGCACGACTGGCAGGTCTTCGGCTCCGGGGGCATGCCGCCCAGTGTGCCGCGCGGCGCCAGCGCGGCCTGTGACCTCCCCCTCAGCAGCCTTGTCCGCGGCATAGGCGGCCCGCGACGGTGGTTGTGCCACGACGTACGTCTTCACCACCGCAACGAAAGGCAGTCCCCATGCGCGCACTCGTCCAGCCCAGGTTCGGCGACCCGGCCGAGGTCCTCTCGGTCCAGGAGGTGCCGGACCCCGTGCCCGGTCCGGGCCAGGCGCTCGTGCGGGTGCTCCTCTCCCCCATCCACAACCACGACCTCTGGACGACGCGCGGCAGCTATGGCTTCAAGCCCGAGATGCCGGCCCGCGCCGGGACCGAGGCCGTCGGTGTCGTCGAGGCGCTCGGTGAGGGCGTCGAGGGGCTCGAGGTGGGCCAGCGGGTCGCCACCGGCGGGACGTTCGGCGCCTGGGCCGAGCTCATCGTCGCGCCGGCCGCCGGGCTGGTCCCGGTGCCGGACGGCATGAGTGACGAGGCGGCGGCGCAGCTGGTGTCGATGCCGTTCAGCGCCATCGCGCTGCTCGACCACCTCGACGTGTCCGAGGGTGACTGGATCGTCCAGAACGCCGCCAACGGCGCCGTCGGCCGCCTCGTCGCCCAGCTGGCCGCGGCGCGCGGCGTGAACGTCCTCGGCCTCGTCCGCCGAGCCGACGGTGTCGCGGAGCTGGCCGAGCAGGGCATCGAGCGGGTCGTCGCGACCGACGACGACGGCTGGCGCGACCGCGTGCGCGAGATCGTGGGCGACGCCCCGATCGTCGCCGGCGTCGACTCGGTCGGCGGACGGTCCGCCGGTGACGTCGTCTCCCTCCTGGCCGAGGACGGCGTGCTCGTGGTCTTCGGCGCGATGGCCTCGCCGACGATGGAGATCGGGTCGGGCGACGTGATCTTCAAGCAGGTCGTCATCAAGGGCTTCTGGGGCAGCAAGGTCTTCGGCGCGATGTCGCGGGAGAAGCGGGCGGCGCTGATGGGCGAGCTGGTGACCGGCATCGGCTCCGGCGCGCTCACGCTCCCCGTCGAGAAGGTCTACGGCCTCGACGAGATCGCCGACGCCGCGCGCGCCAACGGCGAGCCCGGCCGCCGCGGCAAGATCCTGCTGCGGCCGTGATCCCCGGGACCGGCGGCCCCCGCCCCTAGGCTGGGGCCGCCGGTCCGCGGCACTGACAGGGGGAACGATGCGACGAGCAATGGGCACGTCACTGGCTGCCGCGCTGCTGCTCACGGCTTGCGGGAGCGGCACCGATGACCCCGCTCCCGCCTCCGCGGCAGGCACCGCCACGTCCTCGCCCGAGCCGTCGGAGGCGTCGTCCCCGAGCGCGTCCCCCGCGCCCACCGAGCCGTCCTCCCCGCAGCCGTCCTCCCCGCAGCCGTCCCCGGAGCCGTCCTCCCCTTCGCCCGCCCCCGACGGACCGCCATTCCCCGACTCGACCGAGCCGCAGACCGCGAAGCCGTCGGGCGACTGGGACCTGCAGCTGGTCGACGTACGCACCGGCGTGCACGACGGCTTCGACCGCGTCGTGCTCGAGATGAGCGGCACCGCCACCCCCGGCTGGGGCGTGGCCTGGGCCGACCGGGCGGTCGCTGAGGGCAGCGGCGAGGTCGTGCCGCTCGCGGGCGACCACGTGCTCACGATCAGCGCGTCCGGCACCGCGATGCCCGCCGCGGGGTCCTTCGAGGTCCCGCAGCGGCTCGGCGCGGCCGGCGGCATCGCCGAGGTCCACGTCAACGGGTGGTTCGAGGGCTACACCCAGGTGTTCGCCGGCGTCGACGGCGACGAGCGGCCGTTCCGCGTCTTCACGCTCACTGACCCGCCGCGCCTCGTCGTCGACGTCGCGAACTGACGGGAGCGTTCTGGCCGCTCCGCGCGCCCCCGTCGACCACGGTGTCGACACGAACGCGGTGGCCATGACCCTGTCCCGCAGCCGCCTCGCTGAACCCCGGTGGACCCGAGGCCGAGGTGAGCGCCACAGCCGTGCGCCACGACGCTGCACCCGACCACCCGCTCGGCGACCCGCTCGGCGACCCGCTCGGCGACGCCGCGTAGGGGACGATGACGACGGGGCCGGGGCCGCCGGGGAACGCGTCGTGCCGCGGCTGCAGCAAGAGCCCCGACGGGCCGGGGCGGGGCCACGACCGGATCTACCTGCGGTCGACACTGCGGCGGCAACCGGCATCGATCGGTGACGATCGGTGTGGGCCGGCGTGGGCCGGTGCCGATCGGTGGGCCGGCGCCGATCGGTGGACCGGTGCCGCTCGGTGCGGGTCGGTGCCCCTCGGTGTGGGTCGGTGCCGATCGGCTCAGCTGGTGTCGATCGGTGCGGGTCGGTGCCCCGCGGTCTGGGTCGGTGCCGATCGGTGTGGGCCGGCGTGGGTCGGTGCCCCTCGGTGTGGGTCGGTGCCCCTCGGTATGGGTCAGTACCGATCGGCTCAGCTGGTGTCGATCGGTGGGGTCGGTGCCCGCGGTCTGGGTCGGTGCCGATCGGTGTGGGCCGGCGTGGGTCGGTGCCGATCTACTCAGGCTCTGGCGACGTCCGGACGTGCCTGTGGCCCCGCTACCTGGTGGGTGGCGGGGTGTGGGGCGGGGTCATCGTCGGCGGGGTCGCGGGATGCCGGGTGGATCCGGCGGGCCGGTCGGGTCGATGCGTTCGGTGCCGGTGTGGTCGCGGCGGTAGCGGTGGCCGTGCGGGCTGGTCCACTCGTAGATCCCGGGTGCGACCATCGCGTAGCGCCAGGCCGAGTGTGTCTTGAGCCGGTGGTGGGTGCGGCACAGGCAGGCGAGGTTGTCGGTCTGTGTCGGCCCTGGCTGCTCGCGTCCTTCTGCGGCGGCGTCGGGGTCGTGGGGGATGACGTGGTCGATGTCGGCTCGCCGCGCGGGTCGCGTGCACCAGGGGAAGACGCAGGTGCGGTCGCGGAGGATGACCTGCTCGCGCAGCTTGTCCGGCACCGCGTACGCGGGTGTCGAGAGGTCGGCGTTGAGGTCGATGACGGGCTTGATGGTGACCCTGGTGCGGGTGTCGGCGCACCACGACTTGACCTGGTCGAGCAGCACCAGCCGCTGGCCCTCCTCCAGGCGTCCGGTAGGACCGAACACCGTCGACAGTCCGTCGAGGTCGGCGGCGAAGTGGGCGTGCAGCACGACCTCCCGCGCGGCCGGCAGCCCGTCGGGGACGGCGCCCGTGGCGCTGTCAGTGCCCATGCTGGTGTCGGGGTCCGTGCTGATGTCGGTGGACTGGGCCGCGGTGCCGGTGCCCTGGGCGTGGAGGTCGAGGGCGGTCTGGGTACGCGCGAGGTCGCCGAGGGCCTTCGCGCGTCGGACGTTCAGCGACTCCGCGGACCCCAACGCCTTCAACGTGGCCGCACCGTGGGCCAGGGCACGGTCGACGTCGAGAGCGTCGGCGATGCCGAGCTCGGCCTCCATCCGCATGGTGCCGGCGTAGTGGACGTCCTGGGTGTCGATGCTGGCGTGGCGGGGGTCGACGTGGAGCCAACCGTCCTCCGGATCCGCCGTCGGGTCCGGGACGGCGAGGTCTAACCGCTTGATCGCTTCGGCGACCAGCCGGTCGAGCTGGGCGGGGCCGACCTTCCCGGCCACGGCCGCGACCTGGGCGTCGACGAACCCGACCGCCTCCCGCGTCAGCGACGGCGTGGAGTGGATGGTGGTTTCAGCCACCAGTCGGGCCCGCCACGCCGGCACCCGGCCGGCGTGGACCTGCGCCCACAGGCGTGGGAGGCGGTGGCGCAGCTCGAGGGCGTGGCCGATGAGCTTCTTCGCCGCCGTCGTGGAGATCCCGAGGACGCTGCCGAGCTCGGCGACGCAGAACTCGGCCACCAGCGGGCACCCCTCACCCGCGATGGGCTCCTCGTGCTCACGACCGCCGGCAGCCATTGAGAACACGGCCGCGTCGTGGATCGACTCCGGCGGATGCAGGTCCGCCCACTGCGCAGCGATCGTGAGAAGGTCGGCCGCAGCCCGGTCCTCGGTCGCCTTGCGATCGCGGGCAAGCGCGAGCAGGTCACGGGCGGTGAGGTCCTCGACCTCGCCTGCTCCGGGCCCTGCCAGCACTTCGATCATGTGTTCGATCTTACGCTCGACCACCGACAGTGGCCGCTGCCGAGACGGCCCGGGTGTGGACGGTCGCTGGGCGACCTTTCGGACGCGTTTCGGGACGGGACTTCGTCCCTCCTCAACCAACGAGGCGCGGGGTCTCGATACGCCCGCTCGTTCCTCGCGGGCTACTCGACCAACGAGGGCGGCGGGCGAGGGGTCTCGATACGCCCGCTCGTTCCTCACGGGCTACTCGACCAACGAGGGCGGCTGCTCGACCAGCGGGGGTGCGAGGTCTCGATACGCCCGCTCGTTCCTCACGGGCTACTCGACCAGCGAGGGTGGCAGCTCGACCAGCGGGTGGTGCGGGGGTCTCGATACGCCCGCTCGTTCCTCGCGGCCTACTCGACCTACGACGAAGGCGGACACCATCAGCGAGGGCCGCGGGGCGTGACAGGACTTCGTCCCTCCTCACCCAGCGAGGTGGGCGGACACCGGGCGGTCCCGGCGACGACGTCGGTGCTCGTAGTGTTCGTGCAGGCGCACCCGTGCCCCGCAAGCCCCGCGAGCCGAAGGACCACATGACGACGGACCATGCGAGCGACCTCCCGGCGGCGGACGTACGGCCCGTCGAGCTGGGGCCCACCAGCCTCGAGCGGCGGGACGAGCTGGTCGAGCTGTGCCGACGGGCGCTGGCCGCCGCGGGCGACGTGCCTGCCGCGCTCGCCCTCGTTGCCGGGGACGTCGCCACGCTTCCCGCCCCCGGGACCGGTGACACCGCCCACCTGTGGTCGGCCCTCGCCAGCGTCGCTGCGGTCGACCTGACCGTCGCGCGGGTCCTGGAGCCCCACCTCGATGCGCAGGCGATCCTGGGGCAGGCGGGCGTGGAGGCCGGGGCCGGCACGTGGGGCGTCTTCGCCGCCGAGGGTCCGGGCGAGCCGTTGCGAGCGACGCCCGACGGGACGTCCTTCGTCCTCAGCGGGCGCAAGCACTGGTGCTCGCTGGCGGGCGAGCTCGACCACGCGCTGATCAGCGCGTGGGTGGGGACCGAACGCCAGCTCTTCGCCGTCGACCTCGACCACCACGGCGTGACGGCTGTGCCCGGGACCTGGGTGGCGCGGGGGCTCGCGGCCGTCGACTCCGGCCCCCTGGACCTCCAAGCGGTGCCGGCGCGACCGGTGGGGGCGCCGGGGTGGTACCTCGACAGGCCCGGCTTCGCGTGGGGCGCCATCGGCGTCGCTGCCGTGTGGTTCGGCGGGGCGGTGGGCCTGGCGCGCCGGATGGTCGCGGCTGCGGGCACACGCGAGCCCGACCAGGTGGCGCTCGTGCACCTCGGTGCCGTCGACGCCCGGCTGCACGGTGCCCGGGCGACGCTGGAGCGGGCGGCCGCCGCCCTCGACGCCGGCGACCTGTCCGGACCGGAGGGCTGGCGCGCGGCCCTGCGCGTGCGCGAGGTCGTCGCCGACGCCTGCGAGGACGTCCTGCGACGGGCGGCGCACGGGCTGGGTCCCGGCCCCCTGGCCACCGAGGAGGCGCACGCGCGCCGGGTGGCCGACCTCGAGCTCTACCTGCGGCAGTGGCACGCCGAGCGCGACCAGGCCTCCCTGGGCCGGCTGGCCCTCGACGACCCGGCGTCGAGCTGGTGACGGCCCCCGACTTCCGGCACGACCGCCCCGGTACGCCGGCCGCGTCGTGGTCGCCGACCCTGGCGAGCATCCCGAGCGTCGACCTGCCGGGCTCGCGCGGCCGGGTCGTCGTCGTGGGCGCACACCCCGACGACGAGACCCTGGGCGCGGGCGGCCTGATCCACACGGCCGCCGCGCAGGGTCGCCGGGTCGAGGTCGTGACGGCGACGGCAGGCGAGGGCTCGCACCCGCACTCGCCCACCCACCCGGCCCACCGCCTCGCCCGGGTACGCCTCACCGAGCTGCGTCGGGCCATCTCGCTCCTGGCACCCGCTGCCGCCGTCACCTGCCTCGAGGTACCGGACGGTGCGGTCGCCCAGCACGAGGACGCCGTCGTCGCCGCGCTCGTCGAGACGATCGGCACCGACGGCGAGGACGTGCTGCTCTGCGCCCCGTGGCGCGGCGACGGCCATCCCGACCACGAGGCGATGGGGCGGGCGGCCGCGATCGCCGCCCACCGCACCGACGCGCTGCTGTGGGAGTACCCCGTGTGGCTCTGGCACTGGGGGCGACCCGGCGACCTCCCGCTCGAGCGGTCCGCTCGCCTGCCGCTGGCGGCGGACGCCGTGGCGGCCAAACGCGCTGCCATCTCCGCGCACGCCAGCCAGGTCCAGCCCCTCTCGGCTGCGCCGGGCGACGAGGTGCTCCTCGGCCCGGACCTGCTCGAGCACGTCCAGCGCGACCACGAGGTCTTCCTCGCCGGCCCCGACGCCGACATGGGCACCGACACCGACGACGCGCTGGACCGCGTCCACCGCGAGCGGCCCGACCCCTGGGACGTCGACTCCGCCTATGAGCGACGCAAGCGTGCCGTCACGCTCGCCAGCCTGCCGCGCGAGCGCTACCGCGAGGCGCTCGAGGTGGGCTGCTCGGTCGGCGCGGTCGCCGTGGACCTCGCTGCCCGGTGCGACCGGCTGCTGGCCGTCGACAGCAGCCCCACGGCGATCGACCTCGCCCGACGGCGTACGACAGGCACCGACGGCCTGGAGGTGCGGCTGGCACGCGTGCCCGACGAGTGGCCGGATGGCCGGTTCGACCTGGTGTCGGTGTCCGAGATCGGTTACTTCCTCAGCCCGCGCGGGCTCGCCGAGCTGGTCGACCTGTGCCTGTCCTCCCTGACCGACGACGGGCACGTGCTCCTGTGCCACTGGCGCCACCAGCCGGTCGGGTGGCCCCTGGCGGGGCCTGCGGTCCACGCCGCGTTCGTCGACGCGTTCGTCGGTGCCGGCGGCAGCGTCCTGGTCGAGCACCAGGAGCCCGACTTCCTGCTGCACGTGCTGGGTCGGCGCTCGTGACGCAGCCCGACGCCGTGGCGGTCGTCGTCCCCGCCCGCGACGAGGAGGAGCTGCTGCCCGCGTGCCTCGACGCGGTCGCCGCCGCCGTCGGCGAGCTGCGGTCGGCCCACCCCCGCGTCCGCGCCCGGGTGGTCGTCGTTCTCGACGTCTGCCAGGACGACTCGGCGCAGGTGGCGCGCGGTCGGGCCGGCGTCCACGTGCTGAGCACCCTCGCCGGGAGCGTCGGCGTCGCCCGGTCGGAGGGTGTCGAGGCTGCTGCGGCGTGGGCGGCCCGGGGGACCTCTCCCCCGGGGCGCTCTCGGCCTGGCACCAGCGCCACACGAGCGCCGACGGCCACGACCACGTGCACGGTGCCAACCTCGGCTTCACGCTGGCCGCCTACCGGTCTGCCGGCGGCTTCCCGCTCCTGCCGACGCACGAGGACCTGGGGCTGGTGACGGCGATGCGCGACGCCGGGGTGCCGTCCCTCGCGACCGGTGCGGTCCCGGTCGTCACCTCAGGACGTCGCAGCGGGCGGGCACCGGGCGGCTTCGCCCACTACCTCGACGGTCTCGGCGCCTGAGGGCCGGCGCCTGAGGGCCGAGGGCCTCAGCCGACCTGCATCTCCCCCAGCTCGTTCCAGCCGTCCTGGTCGACCTCGGTGCTGACGATGTCGGGCGTGCGTACGAGGTACTGCGGGAGCTCGGCCTGAGCCGCCTTGAAGTGGGCGGAGGAGACGTGGGCCCCGCCGGCGTCGCCGTCGCGGAAGGCCTCGACGAGGACGTACACGGTCGGGTCCTCGAGGCTGCGCGACCACTCGAACCACAGGCAGCCCTCCTCGGCCCGGGTGGCCTCGGTGAAGGCGCGGGAGAGCTCCGGCCAGTCGTCGGCGTGCTCGGGCTTGATCGCGAACTTGGCGGTGATGAAGATCAACGTCTCTCCTCAGGTGGCCGGGGTGGGGGTGGGCGCGGCCGGCGCGGGCGACCGTCCGTCGATCGCGGACTGGAGCACCGCGCCGAGCTTCTCCGAGACGATACCGAGCAGCGCACCAGCGACGACGGCGACCAGCACCCCGCCGAGGTCGAAGCCGGTGCCGAAGAAGACGGCCGTCCCGGCGAAGCCGCCGGGGATGAACGACAGCAGCGGCAGGGCGGCCTCCACGCACAGGACGAAGCCGACGACGGTCACCATCAGCGCCAGGGCCAGGGTGGACCCGCTCACGTTGTCGAGGCCCTGGCTGATCACCCAGCCCCAGAAGACGCCCGCCAGGTTGGCGGCGAGGCCCTTGGCGAGGCCGGTGGTGCCGCCTCCTGCGGCGAAGAAGCAGGCCCAGGCCACGAAGGCGACCCAGGTGATCCACGTCAGCTCGACGCTGGCGAAGGTCCACACGCCGGCCAGCACGCCGACGGAGACGCCGATGCCGAGCAAGGGCTTGATTGCGTTCATGGTGTCGTCCTTCAGGGGATGAGGATCGCGCGGCCGCGGACCCGGCCGGCGTCGAGGTCGGAGATGGCGGTCTGGAAGTCGTCCAGCGCGTACTTCTGGGTGTGCAGCGTGACCGCGCCGCGGGCGGCGAGCGCCATGAGGTCGCACAGGTCGTTGTAGGAGCCGACGAGGTTGCCGATGATGTTCTTCTCCGCAGAGATGAGGTCGATGGTCGGCACGACGACGTCCTCGCCGTAGCCGACGACGTGGTAGTCCCCGGCCTGCCTGGTCATCGCCAGGCCCTCGGCGGTCGAGCCGCCCTCGCCGACGAAGTCGACGACCACCTCGGCGCCGAGCCCCTTCGTGATGTCGAGGACCTCCTCGACCTGCCCGCCCTCGGCGACGACGCCGTGGTCGGCGCCGATCGACAGGGCGAGCTTGAGCGCCTCGGGGTTGCGGTCGACCACGACGAGCTGGGCCGGGGAGAGCGCCTTCAGCACCTGGATGCCGATGTGGCCCAGCCCGCCCGCGCCGATGACGACGCAGGTGTCGCGCGGGGTCAGGCGACGCGCCGCCTTGGCCGCGGCGTGGTACGCCGTCAGCCCGGCGTCGGCGAGCGCCGCGACGTCCGCCGGCTCCAGCGAGTCGTCGATGGGCACGACGCTGCGCGCCGACGTCCTCAGGTACTCGGCGTACCCGCCGTGCGTGTTGATGCCAGGGAACTGGTTGTGCTCGCAGTGCACGTCGTCGCCGGTGCGGCAGGCCCGGCAGAGGCCGCAGGTGATGAGCGGGTGCACGATGACCTTGTCGCCCTCGCGGACGTTGGTCACCGCCGACCCGACGGCGTGCACCCAGCCGGCGTTCTCGTGGCCGATCGTGTAGGGCAGCGTGACGCCGGACTTCTCCTCCCACTGTCCCTCGAGGATGTGGAGGTCGGTGCGGCACACCCCGGCGCCGCCGATGCGGACGACGACGTCGAAGGGGCCGGTGGCCTCCGGGACGTCGACCTCGCTCATCTGGAGGTCCTGGTGGTAGCCGACGACCTGCACGGCTCGCATCTTGCTCATCGGGTGGTCTCCTGGGTCTGGGTGGTCGTGAGCGTGGTGAGGGGGATGAAGGTCGGGTCGTGGCCGGCGTCGGCGGGCTCGGCGCCCTCGGCGCGGTGCACCTGGTCGTCCTCGGACCCGGGGTAGCGGGTACGGAGCAGGCCCCGGCAGAAGTGCGCGTTGCCGTCGATCGAGATCCGGGTCGACCGCGCGCGGCGCAGCGCCATCGGCACGTCGTCGGGCTGGACGCCGTTGTGGTCGACGAGCACCGGGGACGTGCCTGCCACGGGCAGGCCGAGGGCCTCCCGGCGCCGCACCAGGGCGTCGAGGTGGGGGCCCCGAGGGAGGTCGTCGAGGACGACCTCCCCCAGGGCGTCGGGGGTGCGCTCGGGATCGGAGCGCAGCAGTGCCGTGAGGCAGCGCTCCATCGCGGCGGTGTGCGCCTTGCGGCGGAACGTCTCCCGGAGCTCCTCGAGGTCCTGCTCGGCCTCGTGCCCGAACGTCCCGCGGTAGCCGGCGTCGGCGGCGAGCCCGGCGTTGATCTTGTCGGAGTCGTGGTGGTCGTCGAGCTGCACGACCACCCGCCCGGTCCACGGCAGCGCGACGAGGACGTCCTTGCTGTCGGAGGCCATCAGGTAGGCGAAGTTGGGCGAGCAGAACGACGTGGGGAGCCGCAGGTGCACCTCGACTCCCCCGTCCTCGTCGACCGCGACGGAGCGGACGAACCCGAGGTCGGTGATCGGCTCGTCGAGCTCGGGGTCCATGACGACGGCGAGTGCGCGCCGTACGTCGTCGGCGCGGGCGCCGCCGACCGTGGGCGGGCTGGCGGTGACCGTCATCGTCACACCGTCGCCATCTGCCCGGCGTCGGCGGCCTCGGGCTGGCGCGGACCGGTCTCGGTCTCGTCGGCCTCGGGCAGCCGCAGCTCGGCCGGCACCTCGATGTCGTACATCCTGGCGGCGTTGAGGCCGAGGATCTTCTTCTTCTGCGCCGTGGTGAGCGGGGCGTACTCGGTCAGGTCCTCGGGGATCTGGAAGTCGACGAACTGCTCCACCAGCCACCTCGGCGTCCACAGCGCGTAGTCGGACGAGAACTGGATGCGGTCCTCGCCGATCCAGTAGAGGAGCTCGCCGATGATCTGGGCGAAGTAGCGGGGCCGGGTGTGGATGAAGGGCATCGCCACCGCGAGACCGCCGTGCACGTTGGGCTCCTGCGTGGCGATCCAGCAGAAGTCCTCCAGGCGCGGGAGGCCCACGTGCTCGACGACGAAGTTGAGGTCGGTGAAGTCGGTGGCGACGTGGTCCACGTCGGCGACGTCGAACGCGTCGCGGTCCAGCGGGCGGATCGTCGGCCCCTTGTGGATGTGGATGTTCGTGATGCCGAGCTCGCGGCACAGCTCGAAGTAGCGGTAGGCCATCGGGTCGTCGAGCCGCCAGCCGCGCGAGTCGCCGTGCCACTCCGCGGTGTAGAGCTTGACCCCCTTGAGGCCGAAGCGCTCGGCGTCGGCGCGGAGCTGGTCGAGGCCGGCCTCGCCGTTGCGGGGGTCGAAGTTGTGGTTGTACGTCAGCTTGCCGGGGTTGGCCTGCGTGAGGGCGAACGCCTCCTCGGTCTGCCCGAAGCCGTTGCGGTAGAACTCGCCGAGGTGGGCGGGCTGGAAGATCGCGTGGTCGACGTAGCCGTCCTCGAAGAGGTCCTTCATCAGCCGCTCGCCGCCCTGGTAGAGGTACTCCTCCTTCGACCACACCTCCGACTCGGGCGAGAGGTTGCGGTGGTAGTCGTAGAAGCAGTCGATGAACTGCTGGCCCTGGATGTTCCTGACGTTCTCCGGCCGCGCGTCCCACAGGGCGATGTGGGCGTCGACGATGAAGTAGCTCTCGCCGTCCTTGGTGTACATGGGACCTCCGGTTCGTAGGACGGGCTCGGGTGACGGTCGTCACGACCCGCGATGCCTCCGGACGCTAGGTCGACTCCGGCGTCCTGCGACCCGGCGCGACGTCTCAATCTGAGATCCGGGGTCGTCTCAATTTGAGACGCGACCCCGCAGCGCTCCGGACCTGCCGGATGTAACGTCGGTCACGTCCCGAAGGGGGTGGTCCCCGTGGCCGACCCAGGCCTCTCCCAGCGCGCACGCCGCCACCGCGAGCTGCAGCGCGCCATGCCCGGTCACCTCGCCGGTGACGACCCCGAGCACGTGTCCGGGCGGCTGGTCGCGTCGTGGCAGCGCAGCGAGGACTACGGCGTGCCGCTCGACGACATCGAGCCGTCCTTCGTCGGCACGCTCAACGACGAGTCCCTCTTCTTCGAGTGCGGCCGCGAGGTGCTCGCCGGGCTGCACCAGACGCTGGTCAACGAGCCCGTGTCGCTCATGCTGACCGACGCCGACGGGCTGGTGCTCAACCGGATGAGCGGCGACTCCTCGCTGCTGCGGGCGCTCGACAAGGTGCACCTCGCCCCCGGCTTCGCCTACGCCGAGCGCACGGTGGGCACCAACGGCCTCGGCCTGGCCATCGCCGACCGGGTACCGACGGTGGTCCGCGCCGACGAGCACTACGCCCTCAGCCTCTGCACCTACACCTGTGCGGCGGTGCCGGTCCTCGACCCGGTCAGCGGCCGGCTCGAGGGCTGCGTCAACCTCACGACCTGGTCGACCCAGTCGAGCGAGCTCCTCCTCGCCCTCGCCCAGTCCGCCGCCAGCAACACCTCCGCCCTCATGCTCGCGCGCTCGCGCGGTCAGCGTCCGCGACCGGCACAACGGGGCGAGGTCTTCCGGGTGGAGACGCCGCGGCTCGAGCCCGGGTCGGGCACCCTCGCCGACCTGGGGCCGGGATGGACCGAGGCCGTCGCCCGCGCCCGCGCAGCCATCGCGGACGGCCGGATCGTCGCCGCGGTGGGCGAGGAGGGATCCGGCCGCGCCACCTCGCTGGCCCAGGCCATGCGTCGCGAGTACCCGCGCGAGCGCATCCTCGCCGCCTCCCCGCCCGCGCCCCAGGACAGCGAGGCCTGGATCGGGCTGTGGACGCCGGAGCTCGGCAAGCCCGACACGGGGATCCTGGTGCGCGACGTCGACCGGCTGCCCGCCTGGGTGGCCGAGCACATCCGCGACCTGGTGCTCCAGGCGCGCGTGCGCACCACCCCCGGCACCCAGGTGCCCTTCTGCGTGACGGCGGGCTCGTTCGAGGCGATCCCGGCCGCCCTGGCGCCGCTGGTCGACACGGTGGTCGCCGTGCCGGCCCTGCGCGAGCGCCCCGAGGACGTCATGCCGCTCGCGCACCACGTCGCCCGCCGCACCCGGGGCCGCGGCGTCACCGTCACCCCCTCCGCCCAGAGCGCCCTGACCGCCTGTGGGTGGGCCGGCAACGTCCGCCAGCTCGTCGACGTGGTCACCCAGGCGGCCCGCCGCACCGACACCCTCGACGTACGCCACCTCCCGGCCGACGTGCTGTCCGGCAGCTCGCGACGCCTCACCCGGATCGAGGCCTTCGAGCGTGACGAGATCGTCCGGGTGATCACCCGGCCCGGCACCTCGATGCAGGACGCGGCCGAGGAGCTCGGGATGAGCCGGGCGACGGTCTACCGCAAGCTCGCGCAGTACGACATCCACGTGCCGCGGTCGGGCTCCTGACCGCAGCGGGCGGCGAGGCGCGTGCGAGCATGACCGCGTGACCCGCACCCGCCGGCTGCTGCTCGTCGTCGACGCACCGTCGCTGCTCCACCGCAACCACCACGCGCGGTCGCACACCGGGCTCCGCGACCGACAGGGGCGCCCGATCTGGGCTTTGCACGGGATGCTGCGCCAGATCCTCGAGTCCATCGACTCCTTCGCCCCCGACGCCGTCGTGTTCGGGCTCGACGACCGCACCGGGTCGATGCGGCGCGACCTCTATCCCGACTACAAGGCCGGTCGCGCCGAGAAGGACCCCGACCTCGTCGACCAGCTCGACCGCGCCGGCGCGCTGCTCGACGCCCTCGGGCTGGCCACCGTGACACCCGCCGGCCTCGAGGCGGACGACGTCAACGCCTCGGGTGCGACGTGGGCCACCGCCAACGGCTGGGACTGCGTCATCATCACCTCCGACCGCGACGCCTTCGCCCACATCAGCCACCACACCCGGGTGCTGCGGCTGATCGACGGCGGCATCCACGGCTCCCCCATGCTCAACCCGGCCCGCCTGTTCGACCTGTACGGCGTGCGCCCGGCCAACTACCTGGCCTTCGCGGCCCTCCGCGGCGACAGCAGCGACAACCTGCCCGGGGTCCACGGCATCGGGGAGAAGACGGCCGCGATCCTGCTCGACGTCGCCGGCTCGATGGACGCCGCCTGGTCGGACGTCGACCACAACGGCGGGCGCGCCCTGCTCGCCGCCCTGGACGACTGGTCGGCCGAGACCGGGGGCCGCCGCGTCGGCGCCACCGTCGTACGACGCCTGTCGGCCCCGGGAGCCCGCGAGCGCTACGAGTTCAACGTGCAGATGATGTCCGGGCGCGACGACCTCGACCTGGGCCTGACCCCCGACGTCCCGGGCTCGCGCGGGCTGCTGCCGCTCGACCTCGACCGGGTGACCAAGGTGGTCGGCTTCCTGGACAACGACTTCACCACCGACTTCGCGGTGCGGGTGCTCACCGGCCGTCCCGCGTCAGGCTGACTCGCCCTCGCCCTCGCCCTCGCCCTCGCCGAGCCGCGCCCGCAGCCGCCGCACCTCGTCCTCGAGCTCGAGGACCCGGGCGATCCCGACGAGGTTGAGCCCGTCGGCCAGCAGGTCACGGATGCGCTCGAGCCGCTCGACGTCGTCGTCGCTGTAGAGCCGGGTGCCGCCCGCCGTGCGGTCGGGGGTCAGCAGTCCCCGCCGCTCGTAGACGCGCAGGTTCTGGATCTCCATGGACACCATCGAGGCGGCCACCGAGATCGCGTAGACGCCGTCGTCGCTGCCTGCCACGGCCACCTCCCGGATCTCACGAAATTCTCAGCCGGACGACTTGATCCTGCCTGATGTCCTGAGTATAAAAAAACTGTAACCAGCAATACAGGTCGTGGACCTCGTGGTTCGGAGGTCCACCCGGCAGAACCAGGAGGAGACGATGTTGCTTCGAACCACCGACCCGTTCCGTGACCTCGACCGGCTCACCCAGCAGCTGCTGGGCACGACCAACCGTCCCGCGGTCATGCCGATGGACGCGTGGCGCGAGGGTGACCGCTTCGTCATCGAGTTCGACCTTCCCGGCGTCAGCACCGACAGCATCGACCTCGACGTCGAGCGCAACGTCCTGACCGTGCGTGCCGAGCGGGTGGCCCGCAACGGCGACTGGGAGCCGCTGGCCTCCGAGCGTCCGCGTGGAGCCTTCAGCCGCCAGCTCGTGCTCGGCGACAACCTCGACCTGGAGCGCATCGAGGCGGCCTACGCCGACGGCGTGCTGCGGCTGGTCGTGCCGGTGGCGGAGAAGGCCAAGCCCCGCAAGATCGAGATCTCGAAGTCGGGCTCGAGCCGCAGCGGCGAGCGCGCCGAGCTGACCGCCTGACCGGCTGACCGCCTCCCCGGTCGCGGGCCGCAGCCCTTGCGCAGTGAGCTGCGGTCCCGCGACCGCGTCACGTGTCCGGCTCAGCTGCTCCCGGACACCACGACCGGCACGACGACGGCCGTCAGGATCGCGGTGTTCATCGCCGCGACGGCCTTCGCCACGGCCTCGCCCGCCACGACGTCGGTCGAGACCTCCTCGATGCGCTTCTTGAGCTCGCGCCGGCCGAGGGCCCCCTTCTCGGACTCCAGCACCTTCGGCGCGACCCCGAGGCCCTGGAGGATCGACAGCAGGCTGGCATCGGCTGGCGTCGGCGTACCGCCCATGAGGACCGTCCGCAGCCGCTCGCGCACGCGCCGCTCCGGCTCGGGGTCGCGCACCGGGTACTTCTCCGGCACGAGGCCGAGCGCCCGCTTCTCCTCGACGTCGATGACGCCCGCCAGCCGAAGGGCGGCGGCGATCTCGTGCTCGACCGCGACCTTGCCGTCGGTCACGAGCGACGACAGCTTCTTGCCGTCCTTCTGCTCCAGCCGGGCCATCGCCGCGTCGAGGGCGGGATGGCCGACCGGCCCGGGGACGAGCACCGACAGGCGGGGGTCCTTGTCGTCGCTCAGGGTGACGCGCTCCGCGACCACCAGGTCGGTGACGACCGCGGCGGCGAGGCCGTAGCCGCGCTGGGCCGTGGCGCTCTCGGGCTTGCCGTCGTCGCGCCGCAGCAGCAGGAACAGTTCCTCGGCGATGAGCATGCCCTCAGGCTAGGTCGGGCTGCTCCGCCCGGGGATCCCTCTCCTGGTGGAGATCGAGCGACAGGAGCCGGGCCGCCAGGTCCACCGCCGGGCCGAGGAGCAGGATCACCGCCAGCGTGCCGACGCCGACCGTCGCCCCCAGCAGCCAGCCACCGAGCGCTCCCCCGCCCTGGACCACGCTGTAGCTCCACTTGAAGGGCACCGGTGGGTCCCACGCGAGCGCCGCCGCCTCGGCCGGTCCCGCGCCGGTGTGGCTGCCCAGGTAGAGCGCGATGCCCAGCGCCAGCACGGGGAACGCCGCCGCGAGGAGCGCCGCCTGCCAGCCCAGGGCGTCCGGGGTCTGCAGGAGGTCGAGCACCACCGACACCGTCACCCCGACGAGGACGACCTGCACCACCGTGCCCACCCCCGGGTAGACCTTGCGCAGCGCCGCCAGCGCCACCAGCACGACTCCCACGACCAGGTTGACGATCCAGAAGTCGACGCCGGTCGTGATGGTGAGGCCGTTGACGAAGGTCGAGTACCCGTCCGACCCGAGGTCGGCCGCGAGCAGCAGCGCCACACCGACGCCGAGCACGACACAGCCGACGAGGAGCATGGCCGTACGCCGGGGGCTGGGGATCACGGCGACAGCATGGCAGGCGCCAGGGCCTCCGCTACCGTCTGGTCCATGGCAGCGACCTGGGCGCCGGGGACACCGGGCGTCCTGGTGCTGCCGAGCGGCCGTACGGTGCGCGGGACGGTGCTGGACCTGTCCGGATCGCGCGCCGAGCAGCCGGACTTCGCGCTCCACCTGGCCGCCGAGGAGCCGGCTCCTCGCGACTGGCCCACGCGGTGGGTCCACTGGCGCGACTTCCGGACCCCGTCCGACCCGGAGGACGCCCGCGAGGCGCTCCGCGAGGCATGGGAGCGGTCGACCCGCCAGCGGGTCGAGGTCGCCTGCCGCGGCGGTCGCGGACGCACCGGCACGGCCCTCGCGTGCCTCGCGGTCATCGATGGGGTGCCGCCCTCGACGGCGGTGGAATTCGTCCGGCGCGGCTTCCACCCCCGTGCTGTGGAGACGCCGCGGCAGAAGCGCTTCGTCCGGCGGTTCGGGAAGCCCCCGACCTCGGGATGAACACCCGGCGACTCCGAGCCGAACCCACCCGCACCCGTCTTCCGCCGGCAGCCGCGCTCGTCGTACGTTGGCGACTTCCCCCTCCCGGAAGGCACAGCACGATGCGCTCTCGCCCCACCCGCCTCGCCCTCGCCGCCGTCGCGGCCCTGACCGTCGCCGGCCTCGGCGCCCCGGCGCTCACCTCCCCCGCCGCTGCGGGCCCCGGCAGCGCCGGCAAGCACGCCAAGCCGACCGTGGTCCGCTTCGCGACCTTCAACGCCTCGCTCAACCGCGCCACCGAGGGCCGGCTGGTCGCGGACCTCTCGCAGCCCGGCGACGCGCAGGCGTCCGGCGCCGCGGAGACGATCCAGCGCGCCGACGCCGACGTCATCCTGGTCAACGAGTTCGACTACGTCCCGGACGGCGAGGCGGCCGAGCTGTTCCGCGACAACTACCTCGCGGTCGGCCAGAACGGCGCCGCGCCGGTCGACTACCCCTACTACTACGTCGCTCCGTCCAACACCGGCGTCCCGAGCGGGTTCGACCTCAACAACAACGGCACCGTGGGCGCGCCCGGCACCCAGGCGGGCGGCGACGACTCCCTCGGGTTCGGCCTCTTCCCGGGCCAGTACGGCATGGTCGTCTACTCCAAGTACCCCATCGCCGTCGACGACGTCCGCACGTTCCAGGAGTTCCTCTGGAAGGACATGCCCGGCGCCGTGCTGCCCGACGACGCCGGCACCCCCGCGCCGGCGGACTGGTACTCCCCCGAGGAGCTCGAGGTCTTCCGCCTGTCCTCGAAGTCGCACTGGGACGTGCCGATCAAGGTGCCCGGCCGCAAGCCGGTCCACTTCCTCGTCTCCCACCCGACGCCGCCGAGCTTCGACGGGACGGAAGACCGCAACGGGCGGCGCAACCACGACGAGATCCGCTTCTGGGCCGACTACGTCAGCGGCGGTAGGGCCGCGTCCTACATCTACGACGACGAGGGCGGCACCGGCGGGCTCGGCCGCGGGCAGGACTTCGTGATCGCGGGCGACCAGAACGCCGACCCCTTCGACGGGGACTCCTACGACGACGCGATCCTCCAGATGCTGGACCACCCGCGGGTCCAGGACCCGCACCCGACCTCGGCCGGGGCGGTCGAGGCGACCCAGCGCGACGGTCGCATCAACCTCACCCACCAGGGCCCCGCCGAGGAGGACACCGCCGACTTCGCCGACGGCGCACCCGGCAACCTCCGGGTCGACTACGTCCTGCCGAGCGAGCGTCTGCAGGTCCGCGGCACCGGCGTCTTCTGGCCCACGTCGAGCGACCCGCTGTTCAACCGGCTGATCGGCGTCTACCCCTTCCCCGTCACCGACCACCGCCTGGTGTGGCTCGACCTGGACACCGGACGACCGCACGGGCGCTGACCCGCAGCCGCTTCGCCGAGGGGCCGGCGGACGTTCACCTGACGTCCATCCGCCGGTCCCTCGGGGGGCCACCCGGATGACCAGAGTCGGAGTGTCCGTCCGACCCGAGATCTCCGGAGACTCCCCCCATGCCGCTTCGTCCGACCACGAGCCCGAGCCCGACCCGCACGCTGCTGCCGATGGTGGGCCAGACCCACGGCAGCCGCAGCGCCGTGACCTGCCACCTGCGGTGCGGTGACGCCTGCTCAGCCCCGGTGCCCAACACCACCGAGACGTCCTACTTCCGCGACGTCGCCAGCTCGGTCCTGAGCCGCCGCTCCGTCGTCGGCACCGGCCTCTCCGTCGCCGCACTGACCGCGGTCCCGATGGGCCGCGCCGCCGCCGCACCGGCTCCCGGCCCGAAGCCGGGCAAGGGTGGCCACGGCAGGCCCGGCACCCTCCCCTTCAGCCCCATCGCGCCGGCCGCCACCACGGTGGACGACGTCACCGTGCCGGTCGGCTACCGCTGGGACCCGATCCTGCGGTGGGGAGACCCGATCCTCGCCGGCGCCCCGGCCTTCGACCCCGACGCCCAGACGCCCGAGGCGCAGGCCGGCCAGTTCGGCTACAACAACGACTACCTCGACATCATCGAGACCAACCGCGCCGGCACCGAGGCGCTGCTCGTGTGCAACCACGAGTACACCAACGAGGGCATCATGTTCCCGCCCGGCACGGACCCGGCGACCGTGATCCGCACCGCCTGGGCCGCGCACGGCATGTCGGTCGTCCAGCTCCGGCGCCGCAAGCGCGGCGACGTGTGGTCGTACGTCCCCGGGGCGCCGCTCAACCGTCGCATCACCCTCGACACCCCGTTCGCCGTGGACGGTCCGGCCGCCGGGTCCGCGCTGCTCCAGACCGCGGCCGACCCGACGGGACGCACCGTCCGCGGCACCATGAACAACTGCGCCGGCGGCACCACGCCGTGGGGCACCGTGCTGTCGGGCGAGGAGAACTTCAACCAGTACTTCCGCGCCACCGGCACCGACCCGAAGGAGAGGCGCTACGGGCTCTCCGCCACCCAGGACTCGCGCAACTGGCGCTCGCTCGACCCGCGGTGGGACGCCACCACCGCCGACTACCGCAACGAGCCCAACCGCTTCGGCTGGGTCGTCGAGGTCGACCCGAGCGACCCGACCTCCACGCCGGTCAAGCACACCGCGATGGGCCGCTTCAAGCACGAGGGCGCCAACGTCATCGTCAACCGCGACGGCCACGTCGTGGCCTACATGGGCGACGACGAGCGCTTCGACTACGTCTACCGGTTCGTCTCGCGCGACACCATGCGCCCCGGCAACAGCCCGAAGGCGCGACGCCACAACCTCACCCTGCTCAGCGAGGGCGACCTGTCCGTGGCCCGCTTCACCGGTGACGGCCTCGGCGACGGCGTGAGCGACGGCACGGGCGAGTGGATCCCGCTGACCCGCGGCGGGCAGTCCATGGTCCCGGGCTTCACGCTCGAGGAGGTGCTGGTCTACACGCGCCTGGCCGCCGACGCCGTCCAGCCGACCAAGATGGACCGCCCCGAGGACGTGGAGCCCAACCTCCACAACGGCCGCATCTACGTCGCCTGCACCAACAACACCGACCGCGGCAAGGTGGGCAAGGAGGGGCCGACCGAGCCCAACCCGCGCCCAGCCAACAAGGACGGCCACGTCGTCGAGATGATCCCGACGGGCGGCGACCACACGGTCGACACCTTTGACTGGAACCTGTTCCTGGTCTGCGGCGACGAGGCCTCCGCGGGGCGCTACTTCGGCGGCTGGACCGGTCCGGTCTCGCCCATCTCGTGCCCCGACAACGTCGCCTTCGACAGCCTGGGCAACCTGTGGGTCTCGACCGACGGCCAGCCCAGCGCGATCAAGGTCAACGACGGCCTCTTCAAGGTGCCGGTCGAGGGGCCCGAGCGCGGTCACGTCCAGCAGTTCCTCGCCGTGCCGTCGGGCGCCGAGACCTGCGGGCCGGTCATCCGCGACCGCGACGACTCGGTCTTCGTCGCCGTCCAGCACCCGGGCGAGGACGGCACGTGGGCCGCCCCGCAGTCCCGCTTCCCCGACTACGTGCCGGTCGGCGCCTCGGCCCCGGCCGGCCAGCTCGCCGGACCGCGCCCGACGGTCGTGCAGGTCACCCGCGCCTGAGAGCTCCTACGATCGACCCGTGCCGCGACCCCTCACCACCACTGCCGGGGTCGCGGCCGGGTCGACCGCCCTGCTGGCGCTCGCTGTCACGCAGGGCTGGCTGGGCCCGGACGTGGGGCGCGGCGGCGACTTCTGCGAGCGTGCCCGCGACGGGCTCGTCCTGCAGCCGGCCAACTCGCTGTCCAACCTCGGCTTCGTCGTCGCCGGCCTCCTGGTCGCGCACCACGCCCAGCGCCGGACGGCGCCGCCGCACGGCGACCACGTGATGTCGACGACGGTGGCGACCTTCTTCGCCTGCGTCGTCGTGCTGCTCGGCCCCGGCTCCGCGGCGATGCACGCCACCCAGAGCGCCTGGGGCGGCCACCTCGACCTGCTGAGCATGTATCTCGTCGCCGGCTTCGCCGCGGCCTGGGCCTGGGTCCGGTGGACCCGGCGCGGCACCGCCTCGTTCGTGACGGCGTACGTCGCCTGCGTCGCGGCGTGCGAGCTCGTCGGGCTCTGGCCCGAGCCGGTCCCCGTCGTCCACCACGCCGGCAACCTCGCCTTCGGGGTGCTGCTCGTCGTGGCCGTCGTGCTCGAGACCCTGCTGTGGCGGCGCGGCGAGACCGGCAGGGTGCTCCGCCACGGCGTCGTGGCGCTGGCGGCGATGCTGGTCGCCTTCACCGTCTGGCTGCTCAGCAACGCCGGGTGGTGCGACCCCGACTCACTCCTCCAGGGCCACGCGGCCTGGCACCTGCTCGGCGCCGTCGCGGCCTACTGGCTCTACCGCCTCTACGCCTCCGAGCACACGCGCGTGCCTCAGGCGTTGCCGTCGACGTAGCGGCCGTCGGGGGTGACCGGGTTGTCCTCGTTGATCGCCTCGACGGCCTCGGTGAGCTCGGCCTGGGCCAGTGGCGGGCGACGGTCGAGGTGGATGCCGGCGATCATGCAGCGCACGGAGCCACCGGCGAGCTCGATCGTGGGGATGTCGACGGCGACGATCTCGCACGACTCCTCGATCGCCGCCACCTGCTCGGGGCGCAGCGACCGCTTCGCCCGCGCGGACATCGCCATCACGTAGCGGCGCCGGCCGTCGGCCGTACGACCGCACAGCTCGACCGCGTTGCCGGCGAACTCGCGGATCTGCTCCTCGGTGAGCTCGACGATCGTCCGGCCGGTGACGGCGAGCCGCTCGCGCACCTGCTCGCGTCGGTGCTCGTCGGGGATCATCCCCAGCGCGATCATCGCGACGTCGGTGCCGATGCAGGCGATGACGTTGGTGTGGTAGACCGGCACACCGTCGGAGTCGACGGCGTCGAAGGCCATCGGCTCGTAGGTGAAGTCGGTGCAGAAGCGCTCGAGCACCGCGGCGTCGGCGCGGTGGCTGCGGGCGGTGTAGGCGACGCGCGAGACGTGGTCGAGCACCATGGCACCGGTGCCCTCGAGGAAGACGCCGTCGGGCTCGAGGCCGGAGTAGTCGACGATCGTCTGCACGCGGTACTCCGACTTGAGCATCTCCAGCACGTCGGCGCGTCGCTCGTGGCGCCGGTTGGAGGCATACATCGGGTAGACGGCGACCGCGCCACCGGCGTGGGTGGAGACCCAGTTGTTGGGGAACACGCTGTCGGGGCGCGTGTGGTCGTCGTCGTCGAAGACGTGGACCCGTACGCCGACCGCGCGCAGCGCCTCGGCGAGCGCGTCCATCTCGGCCACCGCGTGGGCCGACGTCGACTCCTCCGTCTGCCCCGACGGGGCGTCGGCCTGGAAGGCGTTGTCGGCCGCGGTCGCCGGGTTGGGGACGAACCTGGTCGCGCGGACGAGGATCACTGCAGAGGGGGCCTGGGCACTCACGGGAGGAATGTAGGGCACCCCGGGGCGGTCGTCAGAACCCGCGCGAGCCCCCGCCGCCGCCGCGCCGCGACCCACCGCCGCCGCCGAAGCTGCGCGAACCACCTCCACCGCCGCTGCGGGAGCCGCCGCCGCGTGAGCCACCGCGCGCCCCCCCGCCGAACCCGCCCCCGCCGGAGCTGCGCCGGCTGGCGGCCGCGGCCCGTCGAGCGGCCTCGCGGCGCTGCTCGGCGTCGCGGCGGTCCTGGCGGGCGCGGGCGCCGGCCCGGTGGGCGGCGTCCTTGGCGTCCTCGGCACCGGACGTGATGGCGGCGAGCGACCCGGTCTCGGCCTCGGCCCGGGCGAGGAGGCCCTCGGCCTCCTCGAGCAGGTCGCGGGCGGCGCCGGAGACGTCCCCGTGCCCTACCTCCCCGCGGGCCGCGGCGATGGCGGAGGCGGCCTCCTCCAGGGCGCGCTGCGACGCCTCGTGGTCGGCGATGGCCTTGTCGACCTCGGCGCGGGCGCGCACGAGCCCGGCCTCGACCTCGGCGAGCTGCTCGTCGAGGCGGAGGTAGGGCGGGCGGGGCGTGGCCAGGTCGTCACCGACCGAGACGGCCCCGGCGCGCAGCGTCGCGACGTCCGGCACGTCGGCGAGGAACGTCATCGCCGCCGGGTGCGTGGTCACCTGCCCCTGCACGGCGTCGGCCTCGACGACGGCGCGCTGCACGCGCAGCGGCAGGTCGACCGACAGCGCCCGGAGCCGCTCGACCCGCTGGGCCGGCAGCGCCGCGTCCACCGCGATCGCCTCGGCGGACTGCTGGGCCGCGGTCAGCTCCTCGCGGGCGCGGGCGAACTGCTGGTCGGCCATCGAGGTGTGCGCCTCCACGGTGCGGAGCGCCCCGTCGAGGGCCTTGCGCGCAGCCGCCGCTCGGTCGACGGCGACGCGGACGCCCTCGACGCAGCTGGGGTCCTGGTCGCGCTCGAGCCCCTCGGTGGTGACGTAGGCGTCGGCGATCGCACGGTCCAGCCCGACGGCGCGCTCGCGGAGCGCGGCGGTGTCACGCTCCAGCGCGGCCCGGAAGGCGGCCAGGCCGGTCAGCCACGCCTCGTGGGCGGCGAGGTCGGTGTCAGCACGCTCGACCGCGGCGCCGGCGTCGCCGAAGCGCTGGGCGGCGACCAGCTCCTCGACCCGGCGGGCCGCCTCCTCGGCGGCCTGCGGGGCCGGGTCGTTGTCGGTGGTGCGGTAGCCCTCGTCCCGGCGGTCCGCGATCAGGCCGGACACGACCGTCGCCCGGTCGCGCAGGGCGGCGATGCGCGCGGGCAGCTCCTCGCGGAGCGCGTCGTAGCCGGAGAGCTGCTCCTCGACCGCCCCCATCGCGGCGCGCGCCTGGGTCAGGTCTCCGGTCGCCGACTCGACGTCGTGCGCCGCCCGCAGTGTCTCGTCGGTGTCCGCCTCCGCGATCGCTGCGTCGGTGTGCTGCTCGGAGAGCCGCAGGTAGGTCTCGGTCGCTGCGTCGCGCACCGCGACGGCCCGGGCGTGCTCCGCGCGGATCCGGTCGGCGACCGAGTCGCTGACGGGCGGCAGGGCGGAGACCCGTGCGTCGGTGAGCTCGTTGCTCTCGTCGAGCTCGAACCACGCCTGTGCCATCGCGCTCGTCGCTGCGCCGAGCGCGGCCCGCGCCGCCGCGCGCTCCCGGAGCCGTCGTCGTACGCGGGTGGCGCCCCAGCCCGCGCCGCCCAAGGCCGCCAGCCCGACCGGGACCCCGAGCGCCCAGCCCGGGACGTCCACGCCGTCGCTCGTGTCGCCGCTCCCGCCGTCGTCGGGATCGCGGGTGTAGCCGTCGGGCAGCCTGCCCGGGCGGACACCCGGGTCGTCGGCCGACCCGCCCGTGGCGTACGCGTCGGCGTAGCCGTCGAGGCCGGCCACCATGCCGTCGGTCCAGGCCCCGTTGCCGAAGGCCGGTCCCATCGCGTCGAGCTCGACGCCGTCGCGGGCCGCGTCGAAGCGGTCGAAGGCCCGGCCGTCGTAGTGGCTGCCGAGCTCGCGTCCGTCGACCGACACCGCGAGGACGAGGAGCGACCCGCGCCCGCCGCCCGTGAAGCCCCAGCCCCCGCACTGCCGGCGCGCGTCGACCAGTGCGTCGTAGAGGTCGCCGGACCCGGGTGTGTCGCGCCAGGCGATGACCTTCACCGTCACCCGCCCGTCGTCGAAGGCTGCGCGCGCGGCCCGGGCCACCGCCCGGTCGGCGAGGACGTCGGCCCCGTCGAAGACGACGGCCGGGTCGCACAGGTCGCCCGCGGCCTGGGCAGGTGCGGCCAGGCCCCAGGATGCTCCTGCGACGAGGATGCCCAAGACTGCTGCGTGCCGGGCCGCTGCGTGCCGTGCCCCGCGTCGTACGCGTCCGTCCACCGTCACTCCCCCGCGCTCCGTCTAGATGCCGGGTGGACCCTCCCCGACGGCTGCGGACATCAAACCAGCCACGTCGGCCGGGTCGTGGCGGATCGCCGGTTCGTAGCAGGTCAGCTCTGTCTGGACCCACCCCGGCACGTCGGCGTCGCGCCAGAGTCCGCACGCGACGAGGCCTCGCTCCTCGACGAACCTGACGACCCGCTCGTTGACCTCGTCGGCCGTGCCTCGTGAGCAGACGAGGAAGGTGCCGATGTGCGGCTCGTCGGGGAACGTCCGGAAGCCGCGCTCGCGCAGGGCCGCGGCGAGGTCGACCGCCCAGGCCCGGTAGGCGCCGAACCGGTCGAGGTGCTGCCGCAGGCCGATCAGGCCGCCCACCGCCGGGGCGGTCAGCGAGAAGAGCGTGCCGCCCATCCGCTGGCGCCACGAGCGCAGCTCGCCCGCGAGGTCCGCGGGGCAGGCCACGAGTGCGCCGCTGGGGCCGCCGAGCCCCTTGTAGAGCGACACGTAGATGGAGTCGACCAGCGCGCCGACGTCGGCGAGGCTGCGCTCCCAGTAGGACACCGACTCCCAGATGCGGGCGCCGTCGGCGTGCAGGCTCACACCGCGCTCACGGGCGGCCTCGGACAGGGCGACGAGCTCGCCCCACGACGGCAGCAGGCAGCCCGCGTCGCGCAGCGGCAGCTCGACCATCGCCGCGCCGAGCCGGCCGCCCACGGCGGCGAGGTCGTCCGCCGTGGCGGTGCGCCGCCCGGTGGTGAGCCACTCGAGCTCGAGCCCCAGCACGCGCCGCGGGCCGTCCTGCTCGTGGTGCACGAGGTGCGAGAGGTCGGGCAGCGCGACCCGCCGCGAGCCGGCACGGTCGCACCAGGCCCGCAGGGTCGCCTGCTGCGCCATCACGCCGCTCGGGAACATCACGGCGGTCGGCTTGCCGAGGAGCTCGGCGACCTCGGCCTCGAGCTGGGCGACCGCGCCGCGCTCGCCGTAGCGGTCCCACGCGAGGTCGGCGTCCTCGGCGAAGTCGGCGAGCTCGCGCAGCATCGCCGCGGGCGTCGACGGTGGGCGGTGGAAGATCCACTCGGCCGACGCCGACGCCGCCCGGAAGCGGTCGTGGAGGTCGTTCACGCCGACGTCACCCGCACGTCAGGGGACGTCAGGCGTGGCGCTTGAACCAGTAGGTCGTCTCCACGCCGGGGATGACCTGCACCAGCTCCCAGCCGTTGACGCCGAGGGTGGAGAGCAGGTCCTCCCACGACTCCGTGCCCTCCACGAGCGCCTCGGGGTCGGCGTTGTAGCCGCCGACCTCCACGTTGCCCTGGTCGTCGACGGTGATCTCGAGGTGCGCCCATGAAGCCATGCCGTGATCCTGCCACGCGGGTCCCCGCGCGGGTCAACGAGCCGGGCACCGAGCCGGGCGGCGGCCGAGCGGCCACTCCTCGATCACGTGGCACCGGTCGGTCTCCCACCAGGCGAGCTGCAGCCGGTCGAGCACCACGTCGACCGGCACGACGTCGGCGAGCAACGCCGCGGTCGAGGCGAGGTCGACGTGGTCGGAGGCCGCGTCCACGGTCAGGTGCGGCTGCACGTCGGCGCCGAACTCACCGCCGTACGGCGGCCACGCGGGGAAGGCGGCCACCAGCCGTGCGGTCAGCCCACGCAGCGCGTCGTCTGGGTCGGGCACGAGGTGGATGATCCCGCTGGGGAACTGGGCGAGGTCGGCCAGCCGCACCGTGATCGGTGGAGTCTCCGCAGCCAGCACGGCGACCGTCTCGAGGTCCGCGACCGACGGCGACGGAGCGAACGGCCCGAGCGCGGTGACGTGCGCGTGCCCGAAGCGCGGGTCTGCGGAGACGAAGCCGGCGTCGTAGTGGGCGGTACGCTCCCGCACCCATGCCTCCAGGGGCGGCACCGGGAGCTGGAGGACGGAGTGGCCGGTCACGCGGGCAAGACTGGCAGGCCGCCCCGCCCCGGTCGTCACTAGGCTGCTGCCGCCATGACCGAGTTCCGCACCGACCCGCCGCACGTCGCCCCGCCCTCGCCGGAGGTCGCCGCCCGCGCCCGCGAGCGCCTGACCGGCCTGGCCACGCCGCCGGGCGCGCTCGGACGCGTCGGCGAGCTCGGCGTCTGGCTCTCCGCTGCGCAGGGCGTGGTGCCGCCGCGTCCGCTCACCGACGTACGCCTCGTGGTGCTGGCCGGCGACCACGGCGTCGCCGCGCACGGGGTCTCGGCCTACCCCGCCGCGATCACGGAGGCGATGGTGCGCACCCTCGTCGCGGGCCGCGCCGGCGTCAGCGCCCTGGCGCGTGCGCACGGCGTGACCGTGACGGTGCTCGACGTCGCCGTCGACGCCGACCTCGACGACCTGCCGGCCGAGGTCACCTCGCGCAAGGTCCGGCGCGGCTCGGGCGCCATCCACCTCACCGACGCCCTGACCCGCGCCGAGGCCGAGCGCTCCCTCGCCCTCGGCGCCGAGCTGGCCGGCGAGCTGGTCGACGACGGCGCCCAGCTGCTGATGAGCGGCGACCTCGGCATCGGAAACACCACCGTCGCCGCCGCGCTCGTGGCCGCGACCCTGGGCCTGCCCGCCGACGAGGTCACCGGGCGCGGCACCGGCATCGACGACGACGGCTGGACCCGCAAGCGCGACGTCGTGGCGCAGGCGCTGGCCCGCACCGAGGGTCGCACGTCCGACCCGGTCGAGGTGCTCGCCACCCTCGGCAGCGCCGACCTCGCCGCCACCGTGGGGTTCCTGGTCGAGGCGTCCACCCGCGGCACACCGGTCCTGCTCGACGGCCTGATGTCGGTGGCGTGCGCGGTCGTGGCCGAGGCGCACGCGCCCGGTGCGGCCGCCTGGTGGCTCGCGGGTCACCGCTCGACCGAGCCCGCGCAGGCCCATGCCCTGAAGGCGCTCGGCCTCGAGCCGGTCCTCGACCTCGGCATGCGCCTGGGCGAGGGCTCGGGGGCCGTCGCGGCCCTGCCGGTCCTGCGCTCCGGGATCGCCGTGATGCGGGACGTGGCGCTGCTCGCGGAGATCCTGCCCGAGACCCCGCCCTCGTGATCGTCCGTGACGCGTGGCTGCTCGCCACCGGCACGCTGACCGCCGTCAGGGTGCCTCCGCCCGGCCGGGTCGACCGGTCGGTCGCCGGGGTCGCGATGCTGCTCGCGCCGCTTGCGGTCCTGCCGCTGGGGGTCGTGGCAGCCGCGGTGGTGCTGGTGGCGGGCTGGATCGGGCTGCCGCCCCTCGCGACGGCGTACGTCGTGCTGCTGGCGCTCGCGCTCGGCACCCGGGCCTTCCACTGGGACGGCCTCGCCGACACCGCCGACGGCCTGACCGCGTCCTACTCCCCCGCGCGCTCGCTCGAGGTGATGCGCACCGGCCCCGTGGGACCGGCCGGTGTCGTCGCGGTGGTGCTGGTCGCCGGCCTGCAGGCCGCCGGACTGGCCGCGGTCGTGCGGCACGACCACGGCTGGTGGGTGGTCGGGCTGCTGGTGTGCGCCTCACGCGTCGCGCTCGCCCTCGCCTGCGTCCGCGGCGTGCCTGCCGCCCGTGCCGACGGCCTCGGAGTGACGCACGTCGGGTCGGTGCCGGTCGTCGCCGCCGTCGCGTCGTTGCTGCTGTGCGGGGTGGTCGTCGGCCTCGCCGGCCACGGGCTCGGCTCGGTCGGAGCGCTGCTCGCGGGACTGGTGGTGACGGTCGGCGTCGTGCTCGCGCTGCTGCTGCGGTGCGTACGACGCCTCGGCGGGGTCACCGGCGACGTGCTGGGCGCGGTGGTGGAGGTCTCCTTCGCCGTGCTGGTGCTGGCGGCCGCCACCGCCTGAGCAGGCCCGCGCCCTCCGGTCAGTCGCCGGTGCCCGGCTCGGCCATCCGGCGGTGCACGGCCGCCTTGAGCTTGTCGGGCATCGCCTTGCCGGCCGCCTCCTGGACCTTGGTCTTCAGGCCGCCGCCGACGACGCGGTCCTTGCCGGCCATCAGCGCCTCGAAGCCCTGCCTGGCCACCTGCGCGGGGTCGTCCTTCTCCGACGTGCCCACCTTGGTGTCCTCGGCCATGTCGGCGCGCTCGAAGAAGTCGGTCTCCGTCGGTCCGGGCATGAGCGAGGTCAGCGTGACGCCGGTGTCCTTCAGCTCGTTCTGCAGCGCCTCGGTGAAGGACTGGAGGAAGGACTTCGAGGCGTTGTAGACCGCCTGGAAGGAGCCCGGCATCGTCGAGGCGATCGACGACGTCACCAGCACCCGGCCCTCGTCGCGGGCCACCATGTCGCGCAGCACGAGCTTGGCCAGGCGCACCGTCGAGGTGATGTTGAGGTCGATGATCGAGAGCTCGTCGGCGAGGTCGGTGTCGACGAACGCACCGCCCTGGCCGTGGCCGGCGTTGAGCGCGATCGCGGCCAGCGGGCGGCCGTCGGCGCGGATCCTGGCGTAGAGGTCGGCCACGCCCTGCTCGTCGCGGAGGTCGACCTGGACGTGGTCCACCTGGCCGCCGCTCTGCGCGCGCAGCACCGCGGCCGCGACGGCGATCTCGGCATCCTCGGCAGCAACGATGAGGTCGAAGTGGTGGTCGACGAACTGCCGGGCCAGCTCGAGGCCGATGCCGCTCGAGGCGCCCGTCACGACCGCGAGCGGGCGGTCACCACCGGGGGTGGCGGTCGGTGTCGCGTCGGAGGTGGACGTCGTGTCAGCAGTCATGCAGGCCCGTACCCACGCCTTCGCGTCCGATCCGTCACCGACTCTGACAGGATGCGCGCCATGCGGATCCTGGTCACCGGCGGAGTCCGGTCGGGCAAGTCCACCCACGCCGAGGACCTGATCGGCGGCGCCCCCGCCACCTACGTCGCCACCGGCACGCCGCCCGACCGCGAGCAGGACCCCGACTGGGCGGCCCGGATCGACGCCCACCGCGACCGCCGGCCCGCCTCCTGGGGGACGGTCGAGACCCAGGACCTGGCCGGCGTGCTGGCCGAGGCCGACGCCCCGCTGCTCGTCGACTGCCTCGGCACCTGGCTCACCGCGGTCATCGACGCGGAGGGGGCGTGGGAGCGCGACTCCGACGCCGTCCACGACCTCGTCCTCGCCCGCACCGACGAGGTCGTCGCCGCCCTGACCCGCTGCGAGCAGGACGTCGTGCTCGTGACCAACGAGGTCGGCCTCGGCATCGTGCCCGAGCACCGCTCCGGCCGGCTCTTCCGCGACCTGCTGGGCGTCGTCAACCAGCGCGTCGCCGCCGCCTGCGACGAGGTGCACCTCGTCGTCGCCGGCCGGGTGCTGCGGCTCTGACGGGCGGCGGAGCACACGTGGTCGGCACGCCCGGGACGGCACTCGTCGTGCTGCGCGGCAACAGCGGCTCCGGGAAGACCACCGTCGCCCGCGCCCTCCAGCAACGGCTCGGCAGGGACCGCCTGGCGGTGATCTCGCAGGACGTCGTGCGCCGCGAGGTCCTGTGGGCCCACGACACACCCGGCAACCCCGCGATCGACCTGATGGACCTGATGGCCAGGTTCGCCCTGGACCGGGGCCTCTCCGTCGTCGTGGAGGGCATCCTGCACCCGGACCGCTACGGCGACATGCTGCGACGGCTGGCCCGGGACCACCTCGGCCGGACGGTCGCCTACTTCTGGGACCTGCCCTTCGAGGAGACGCTGCGCCGCCACCGGACCAAGACCAAGGCAGCGGAGTTCGGGGCCGCCGAGATGCGTGACTGGTGGTACGGCCGGGCGCTGGTCGACGGCCTGCAGGAGACCTGCATCGGCGCCGACGCGTCGACGGCGGACGTCCTCGGCGTGGTCAGCGCCGACTGCGGGTGGGACACCGCTCGGGAGGCGCGGTGACCGACCACGACGAGGCCGTCCGCCTCTACGGGCCCTGGCGCGCCCGGACGCCCCGCGACGCCGTCGCGCTGCTCGAGGGCTACGACCGCCCGTGGTGGATCGCCGGCGGCTGGGCCATCGAGGCGTTCACCGGCGTCCCCCGCCCGCACGACGACCTCGACCCGAGCATCCTGCGGTCCGACGTCGCCGACCTGCGCCGGCACCTCGAGGGCCGGCTGGACGTCTGGCAGGCCGACAGCGGCACCCTGACGGCGGTGGTCGACGACGCGGTCCCCCTGCCGGAGACGTGCGAGAACCTCTGGCTCCGCCCGAGCGGCGCCGAGCCGTGGGAGTACGACGTCATCCTGACGCACGCCACCCCGACCACCTGGACCTACAAGCGCGACGCCCGGATCACCCGCCCGCTCGCGGAGATCCTCTGGAGCCACGACGGCATCACCTACCTCCGACCCGAGGTGCAGCTGCTGCACAAGGCCCGCGTCGTACGGCCCAAGGACCAGGTCGACTTCGACGTGTGCGCACCCCTCCTGGACCCGGGCGCGCGTGCCTGGCTCCGCTCGTCCCTCGAGCTCGCCCACCCCGGGCACCGGTGGCTCGACGCGCTGTAGAGCCGGCCGTCCTTCAGCCGGCGGTCCTGCGGCTGCCGATGGCGCGCACCCGCATCGGGACGTAGAGCACGGCGGTCAGCACGACGGCGAGCGCGGAGACCAGCGGAGCAGTCATGGCCAGCAGCGATCCCCCGACCACCAGGACCGCGAGCGTGGCGACCACGTCGGCGACCCTGCTGCGGGCGGAGGGCTGGTTGCTCACACCTCACTGTGAGCCGAAGCCCGGAGGTGTTGCCTCCCACGAGCCCCGCAGATCAGGCGCAGTTTCCCTGCACGTGCCGTGACGACGCTGCTGACACCAGGACAGGCAGCGGCGCACAATCGGGACGTGGTCATGGTGGAAGCCTTCATCCTGATCGGCGTCGTGGGGTTGGTGACCTTCTGGGCGGCGTCGCACCTCCTGCGCTCCACGGGCCAGGGTCCTCGGGTGGCGCCCGCCGGCACCTGGCGCGTGGGGCACTACGACGTCGAGGGAGAGACCCGCGTCGTGCTGCAGAAGGTGAGAGAGGGAGACACCCGGGTCCTCGACGAGCACGTGATCGCGTCGGTCCGCTCGGACGACCCCGACTACGACGACAAGTTCCTCGCGGCGATGGACACGGCGCGGCAGCGTCAGGCCCTCTTCGAGGCCGAGGACGGTGGCTGACCGGGAGCGCCGTGGCTCGCGTGCCCCGGCATGCGACGACTGCTCACGCGGTTGGGGAACCAGACGCATCGTGATCGCGCCGATCGGCCTGCAGATCGTTCCCCAGCCGTCATCAGCGGGACTCGCGTCGCTCCTGCAGGCGTGCCCGGGCCTCGGGCAGGTAGTCGAGGCACGGGGCTCCGGCGTCGGGGTGCCTGGACGCGAGGTGGAGGATCCACCGATCCAGCGCGGGCAGGTAGCCGTTGTCCTCCCCCGGCCGGCGGGTGCTCCAGGCGCGGGTGCCGGTCCCGGGCCGCGGGACCTCGCACTGCGTGCAGGAGATCTTGTAGGCGTAGGAGTCGTCGGCGCTCACGTCGATGCGGACCACGGCCAGCTCTCCTGCGTCGGCGCTGGCCTTCCTCTGTCGGGCGGAACGGGTGGCGGGCACAGCGACCTCTGTTCGTGCTCGGGAACGGCTGCCCAGCCTAGGCACCGACGGGGGCGCCCACCTCGACGGGACCGATGACGGTCACTCGTGACGAGGCTGGACGAAGGGCACGAGCGCCTCGATCGAGTCCGTCGGCGTCTTCAGGGCGATGCCGGTCCCGATGGCGCGGAGCTTCCAGCTCGACCCGTCGCGGAACAGCTTCGCCATGACGAGCCCCGTCTCCCGCACCCCGAGGGTGAGGGTGAAGCGCGCCAGCTCGGTGCCGTCGTCGTCGACGAGGCGGCAGTAGGCGTTGCGGATGTACTCCAGGGAGTGCCCCTGGTAGCTGCTGACCAGGAACAGGATCGAGTCGACCTTGGGGTAGACCCGGCCCAGGTCCACGGTGATCACCTCGTCGTCACCCTGGCCCTTCCCGGTGGTGTTGTCGCCCAGGTGGACGACCGATCCGTCCCGGGTCCCGAGGTGGTTGAAGAAGGCGATGTCGAAGAACTGGGTGCCGGCGAACTGCACGGCCGAGGCGTCGAGGTCGATGGGCGCTGCGCCGCTGCCGATGAAGCCGGCCGTCGGGGCGTGGTCCCAGCCCACGGCCATCTGCACGTTGGTCAGGGGCTTCCCGTCCGCGGTGGTGAGGGTGAGCTCCTGGCCCTCGGTCAGCTCGATCACGGGTCGCTCCCTCCGTCAGGCGATGGTTCAGAACGTACATGGAGCGTCCCTTCGGATCCGATGAGTCGTGCTGCGGCAGACGACGACGCCGATCCCCGGATGGGCCGACAGCGGCGGTAGGACTCACCTGCTGTCCCAGGCCCCCGGGGCAGTTCACGACGCTTTCCGGAAACGGCGATCGGCTGCGCGAAGGCGGCCCCGGCCCTAGGGTGCCGGGATGGCGCACCCGAGCCGGTTGCCGGCCGACGACCTGGAAGGGTTGTTGCGCCAGTGGAGCGATGTCTGTCTGGCGCACGTCGGGGCCCTGGAGCGTCCCGTGCCGGCGGCGGCGCGCACCGGCAGCCTTCTCCGCCCGCCGGCAACCGAGTCGGCCGTGGCCGCTGCTGAACGCAGGTTGGGGGTGGGATTTCCGCCGTCGTACCGGCAGTTCCTGCTGCTCTCCGACGGGACACACGGCGACACGATGGGCGCACTGACGACGAGCTCGTATCGGTCCGGCGACGTCGGCGAGGCGTGGGGTTTCGTTCCTGCGGGCGAGGTGCGACCGTACGTCGAGGTCGATCCCCACGCGGTCGAGATCTGGGTGGAGATGCAGGACGAGATCGACGCAGCGGATGACGGCGGTGCTGAGCCGGGGCCTGTGTTCGAGGGTAGCGAGGTGCGTGATCACCGGCCGATGCAGGAGGCGCTTGCCATCGCGCGCAGCTTCGATGCCAACTGCTCGCTGCTCGTCCCGGTCGGCGACCCGGGTCCGGGCGAGGAGTGGGAGGTCTGGGAGCACCACAAGGAGGGCACCATCCGCTGGTCCTCGTTTCGTGCGTACCTGCAGGACACCGTCGAGGAGCACCTCGGCGTCGATGTGGACGAGGCGGAGGCGTTGCTGCTCGTGGCTGGGGCGGAGTCCGGGGAGCTGCCGGCGGTCCAGCGGTTGGCGCGGGTACGGTCACCGGAAGCCAAGGATCTTCTGGTCGATGCGGCACGTCGGGGCGTCGCGACACACGCTGTGACGTCTGCTCTGGCGCGCATCGGTGACCCAGAGGTCGTGACGGCCCTCAGGGGGCTGCAGCTCGAGGCGTGGCAGCAGGACTTCGTCCACGCGGCGCTGGCGCGGATCGGGACGCCTGAGGCCCTTGACCACCTCGCCGCTGCCGGGGCCTGCTGGTACCTCGCCCGGGCCGGCGATCCGCGCGCGCCCACGATCGCCGCCGCTCGACTGCGCCACGGTGACGTCTCGACGGTGCTGGCAGCAGCGCGCCTGCTCTCGCAGCTACCGGACCCGGCGTGGGTTCCCGACCTGGTCGCTGCCTATGAGCGGATGCCGTTCGACGAAACGCGCCACGCGATTCTGCATGCCCTCGACGCGTGCGGGGCCGCGGAGGAGGTCAGGCAGCGCGCGCCCGACCTGCTCGACGGGGCCTACGGATACTTGGCGCGGGCCCTGCTCGAACGACTCTCGCCTCCCCGAGGATCCGCCACGGGCGCCGGGTCCTGATCCGGACTATCCGTCGCCCCGGCCGGTCGAATGACCCGAGCTGGGAGTTGCCGCGCCGTGGCGGCGCATCGGCCCTCACCCCACCAGCACGAACGACCCGAGGGCGACCAGCCACGACGCGAAGGACCCCAGGAGGAAGTACTCCGTCATCTCGTGGACGGTCTGCTGCTCGTGGCGCGAGGACAGCTCGGGGAAGCGGAGCAGGCCCTTGGCCGCGACGACGACGCTCGCAGCGGTGACCTGGCCGCCGAGCGCGAGGGCGAGGATGAAGACCCGCTCCAGCGGGCCGAGGAGGCGGCCACCCTTGAGCTGGGTGGGCGGCATCGCGCCGTCGGCGCGCGGGTTGATGGTGCCGGTCGCCTTGAGCACGAGGCGGACGAGCACGTTGCCCGTCGAGAGCTGGATGGCGAAGGCGCCGAGCAGCATCAGGAACCGGTCGGCCGACACGTCGCCCAGGTCGGCCACGGTCAGCGAGTCCAGCCACCGCGCGAGCGGCCCGCCGGCCTCCGGCGCGAGGCCCGAGCACGCGATCGCGCCGACGAGCGAGGCGACGAAGACCGCGAGGGGCAGGCGGGCGGCCTTGGGGCCGGGGTGGCCGAACCCCCACGTGACGGTCAGCCCCCACACGAGCACGACGGCGACGATCACGAGCAGCGCGGCGACGTCGCGTCCTGACGTGAGCCCGGCCAGCAGCCCGACGCAGAGCGCCACCAGCGCCCCGACGCACTCCGGCAGGTAGCGCGTGCGGCGCACCGAGTGGGTCAGGTCGGTCACGGCGTACCCGATCAGCAGGATCCCGAGCCAGCTCATCGAACGCCCTCCTCCCCGTGACCGCCCACCGGCGTGAGCAGGTCGTGGGCGGCGACGATCGCCGCCAGCCCGTCGGCGCGCACCCGCTGCGAGACCGCGGATGCGGTGATCCCCAGCGCGTCGGCGACGTCGCGCTGGGTCACGTGGGACAGCAGACCACGCAGCACCGACACCGAGCGCGCCGACAGGCCGGACACCCGCTCGTCGCGCAGCACGAGCGCGGCGTTGACCAGGCCGGGGTCCGGCGCGCCGACCGCGCCGTCCGCGACGACGTACGCCGTGCGCAGCCACCGCTGGGCCGGGCTGTCGCCCGCGCGGGCCGCCGCCTCGATGCCGGCCCGGGCGGCCCACCAGCCCGGACCGTCCTCGACGCCCGTCTCCTCGTCGAGCACCGTCGTCGGCCCCCAGCCGATGCCGTGGCGGATGTCGTGGGCCGGCAGCAGCCGCACCCGGACCAGGAGGGTCGCCTGCACGGCCTCGGCGACCGTGGCGAAGGAGCCCTGGTACTCGTCGCCGGCCGTGATCCACAGCGGCCGGAGCGGGTGGAGCAGGTCGTTGACCTCGGCCAGCGCCGCGTCCAGGTGCTGGTGCAGCACGGCGCGGTCCTGCGATGATCGGGAGCCCACCAGGTCCCCGATCAGCGTGGCGACAGCGGCGTCAGTCATCCCTCGATGATGAAGGTCATTGCTTCATTTGTCTATCGATGAAGCAATGGCCTTCATTCCCAGAAGACGCGCTCCACGACCGCGTGCGCCCGCCGGGTGGTCCGGAGGTAGTCGTTGACCATCTGGTCCGACGCTCCCTGGGGATAGCCCAGCACCTGCGCGACCGCGGCCCGCTCGCGGGCGTCGCGCGGCAGCTGGTCCGCGGGGCGACCGCGCACGAGGGTCACGGCGTTGCGCACGCGGCTGACCAGCCGCCACGCCTCGGCCAGGGTCGCGGCGTCGTCCTCGGAGATCAGCCCGGCGTCCGCCGCCGCCTGCAGCGCCGGGAGGGTCTGCGGCGTGCGCAGCCCCTCCACCGTGCCGGCGTGCCGCATCTGCAGCAGCTGCACGGTCCACTCGACGTCGGCCAGCCCGCCCCGGCCGAGCTTGAGGTGGGTGTGGCGGTCGGCACCGCGCGGCAGGCGCTCGTCGTCGACGCGGGCCTTGATCCGCCGCACCTCCACGACCGCCGACTCCGGGATCCCGTCGGCCGGGAAGCGCAGCGGGTCGATGAGCTCGGTGAAGCGGGCGCGCAGGGCCTCGTCGCCGGCGACCGCGTCGGCGCGCAGCAGGGCCTGGAACTCCCACACGCTCGACCACTTCGCGTAGTAGGCGGCGTAGGAGTCGACGGTGCGGACCATCGGCCCGTTCTTCCCCTCCGGCCGCAGGTCGGCGTCGACCTCGAGCGGCGGGTCGCTGGCCGGCAGGGAGAGCAGGCGCCGCACCTCCGTCACCACCGCGGTCGCGTACGACGACGCGGCCTGGGCCTCGACGCCCTCGGCCGGCTCGTGCACGAACATCACGTCGGCGTCGCTGCCGTAGGACAGCTCGAACCCGCCGTAGCGGCCCATCGCGATGATCGCGATCCTGCTCGCGGGCTCGTCCAGCCCGCGCTGGCGACGCACCGACCCCATGGCGACGTCGAGCGTCGCCTGCAGCGTCGCGTCGGTGAGCCGGCTCAGGCCCTGCCCGACCAGCGCCACGTCGGTGCCGGCCACGAGGTCGCCGCACGCGATCCGCAGCAGCTCGCGGCGGCGTACGGCACGCACGGCCGCGACGGCGGCCTCCGGCGTCTCGGCCCGCTCGACCAGCGACTGCATCTCCGCCAGCGCGGCCTCGGCGCTCAGCGGGACGAGCGACTCCCCCAGCATCTTCACGCCCTGCGGCTCGCGCTCGAGCAGGTCCGTGGCGTAGCGCGAGGTGCCGAGGACGACGGCCAGGCGCTGGGCCACCTCCCCCTCGTCGCGCAGCATCGTGAGGTACCACGGGCTGCGTCCCAGGCTCTCGCTGATCCGGCGGAAGCCGAACAGCCCGGCGTCGGGGTCGGGCGAGTCGGCGAACCACTCGAGCAGCACCGGCAGCAGGGTGCGCTGGATGTCGGAGGTGCGCGAGACCCCGCTCGTGAGCGCCTCGAGGTGGCGCAGCGCGGCCCGCGGGTCGGCGTAGCCCAGTGCGGACAGCCGCGCCTCCGCGGCCTCGAGCGACAGCCGGGCCTCGGCCCCGGGCAGCTTGGCCACCGCGCCGAGCAGCGGACGGTAGAAGAGCTTCTCGTGCAGCCGGCGCACCTCGCGCCGGTGGTGACGCCACTGCCGGTCGAGCTGGGCGGCCGGCTCGGAGAAGAGGCCGATGGAGCGACCCAGCCGGCGCAGGGACGCCTCGTCCTCGGGCAGGACGTGCGTGCGCCGCAGCTGGTGCAGCTGGATGCGGTGCTCGAGGGTGCGCAGGAAGGTGTAGGCCTCGTGCAGCTTCTCGCCGTCCTCCCGGCCGACGTAGCCGCCCTCGGTGAGGCGGGTGAGCGCGCTCAGGGTCGCGCCCTCGCGCAGCGACGGGTCGGACCGGCCGTGCACGAGCTGGAGGAGCTGCACGGCGAACTCGACGTCGCGCAGGCCGCCCGAGCCCAGCTTGATCTGGCGCTCGGCCTCGTGCGCCGGGATGTGCTCGACGACCCGGCGACGCATCGCCTGGACGTCGCCGACGAAGCCGTCGCGGCCGGCGGCGCTCCACACCATCGGGGCGACCATCTCGCAGTAGCGACGCCCCAGGTCCGCGTCGCCGGCGACCGCGCGCGCCTTGAGCAGTGCCTGGAACTCCCAGGTCTTGGCCCACTTCTCGTAGTAGCCCTGGTGGCTGGCGAGGGTGCGCACGAGAGGTCCCTGGCTGCCCTCGGGCCGCAGGTTGGCGTCCACCGGCCAGATCGTGCCCTCGCGGGTGTGGTCGGAGCAGATCCGCATCAGGTGCGACGCCAGCTGGGTGGCCGCCCTCAGGGCGACGCCGTCGTCGGCGTCCTCGGCGGCCTCGTGGACGAAGACCACGTCGACGTCGGAGATGTAGTTGAGCTCGTGGCCGCCGCACTTGCCCATCGCGATGATCGCCAGGCGCACCGCGTGGGCCGGCTCGCCGACGCGGACCCGCGCGACGGCGAGCGCGGCGTCGAGGGTCGCTGCGGCGAGGTCGGAGATCTCGGCGGCCGCGTCGTCCAGCCCGACGTGGTGGGCCAGGTCGCGCGACGCCAGCCGCAGCAGGTGGCGGCGGTACTCCACGCGCAGCGCGTCGACGGCCTCCTGGTCCGGCAGCCCGGCCACCGGCTCGGCTGCGTGCGGGTCGGCGCCGACCGCCGTCAGCATCGCCTCGCGCAGGGCGTAGGCCGGGGTGCGGGTGCTGCCGAGCGTCGGGTCGGTCAGCTCGCGCCACTGGTCGGGGTGGCGCACGAGGTGGTGGGTCAGCGCGGCGCTGGCGCCGAGCACGCTGCAGAGCCGCATCGCCGTGCCCTCGTCGTCGGCCAGCTCGGCGAGCATCTTCGGCCCGGCTCCCTCCGACTGCTCGTCGAGGGCGTCGACCAGCCGCAGCAGCCCGTCGAGCGCCGCGTCGGGGTCGGCCGCCGCGGCGAGCTCGTCGGTCAGCGGCGGTCCCGCCTCGCCTAGGCGCTCGATGCCGCGCGCCGCCGTCGCGCCGTCGACGAAGCCCTTGCGGACGTAGGTCCCCGTCGAGCTCATCGCAGCGCCTCCTTCGCCCCGGTGTCGGTGGCGGCGACGGCGGCGAAGCGCTGCGCGATCGGCCGCCAGTGGGCCACCAGCGCCGGACGGGCCGCCTCGATGGCGGCCAGCACCTCGTCCTGGTCCAGCCCCAGCGCGACGTGGTCCTCGCGGTCCGACTCCGCCCAGCGGCGTACGACCTCGGTGTCGGCCTCGGGGTGGGCCTGGATCCCCCACGCCCGGGGACCGAAGCGCGCCGCCTGGACCTCTCCCCCACGGCTGCGCGCCAGGACGACCGCGCCCTCGGGCATCGCGACCACGACGTCGTTGTTCCAGTGGATGGCGACCTCGGTGCCGGTGCGCCCGCGCGACCACGCGTCGTCTGCGGCGGCGTCCGTCCACCCGACCGGCTGCAGGCCGACGGTCTGGCCGCGCGGGTTGCGCTCCACCGTCCCGCCGAGCGCCGCCGCCATGACCTGGTGGCCGAGGCAGATGCCCAGCAGCGGCGTGCCGGCGGCGACCGCGTCGCGGATGCCGGCCTTCAGCAGCGTCAGCCACGGCACGGTGTCGTCGTCGTTGGCGCTCATCTCGCCGCCGAGCACCACCGCGGCGTCGTACGACGTCAGCGCGGGCAGGTCGTCACCGGCGTAGGGGCGGCACACCTCGAGCGTGCAGCCGGCCTCCTCGAGCCAGTCGCCCACCAGCCGGGGCGGGCAGGACTCCTGGTGCTCGACGACCAGCACGCGCAGCGACGCCATGTGCGGGCCGCCGCTCAGAGGACCGGGAGCATCCGGTCGCGCTCGTAGGCGGAGACCTGGGTGCGGTACTCCTCCCACTCGGCGCGCTTGTTGCGCAGGAAGAAGTCGAAGACGTGCTCGCCGAGCGTCTCGGCCAAGAGCTCGGAGTCCTCGGCGATGCCGATCGCCTCCCACAGGCTGCGCGGCAGCGGTGCGATGCCCAGGGCCTTGCGCTCGCGCTCGGTGAGCGACCAGACGTCGTCCTCGGCCTCGCGCGGCAGCTCGTAGCCCTCCTCGATGCCCTTCATGCCGGCTGCGAGCACGACGGCGAAGGCGAGGTAGGGGTTGCAGGCGGGGTCGATCGTGCGCAGCTCGACGCGGGTCGACTGGCCCTTGTTGGGCTTGTACATCGGCACGCGCACCATCGCGGAGCGGTTGTTGTGGCCCCAGCACACGCCCGACGGGGCCTCGCCGCCGGCGAGGAGCCGCTTGTAGGAGTTGACCCACTGGTTGGTGACGACGCTGATCTCGCTGGCGTGGCGCAGGATGCCGGCGATGAACTGCCGCCCCGTCCTGGAGAGCTGGTACTCGGCGCCGGCCTCGAAGAAGGCGTTGCGGTCGCCCTCGAAGAGCGACACGTGGGTGTGCATGCCCGAGCCGGGGTGGGTCGTGTAGGGCTTCGGCATGAAGGAGGCCCAGATGCCGTGGTTCAGCGCGACCTCGCGGACGATGGTCCGGAAGGACATGATGTTGTCGGCGGTCGTCAACGCGTCGGCGTAGCGCAGGTCGATCTCCTGCTGGCCCGGGCCGCCCTCGTGGTGGCTGAACTCCACCGAGATGCCCATCGCCTCGAGCATGGTGATGGCTTCGCGCCGGAAGTCGGCGCCGCGCGACTGGGCGGTGTGGTCGAAGAAGCCGCTGCGGTCGACCGGCTGGGGCTCGTCACCCTTCCCGGGCACGTCCTTGAACAGGTAGAACTCGATCTCGGGGTGCGTGTAGAAGGTGAACCCCTTGTCGGCGGCGGCGCTCAGCGTGCGCTTGAGCACGTGGCGGGGATCGGCGTAGGACGGGCTGCCGTCGGGCATCCGGATGTCGCAGAACATCCGGGCGGTCGCGGGCCACTCGTCGTCCCCGGTGCGCCACGGCAGGATCTGGAACGTCGACGCGTCGGGGTGGGCGAGCATGTCGGCCTCGTAGACGCGGGCGAAGCCCTCGATGGCCGAGCCGTCGAAGCCGATGCCCTCCTCGAAGGCGTTCTCGAGCTCGGCCGGGGCCACGCTCACGCTCTTGAGGAAGCCCAGCACGTCGGTGAACCACAGCCGCACGAACCGGACGTCACGCTCCTCGAGCGCTCGCAGCACGAAGTCCTCTTGCTTGCCCATGGCACCACCCTAGGGGGCGCCGTGCCGTGCACGACGCCCCCGCCGCAGGGTGGGCAGCGCGCGTCCCCACCTCGTCAGCGGCAGATGTTGACGTCCTGCGACCCCAGCACGCCCTCCACGACCCGGCGCATCGGCGGCAGCCAGCTCTGGGTCGTCGGCACGAAGGCGATGCTGCCGTCGACCTCCTTGCGCACGCCCCGCACGCGCACCTTCTCGACGACGAGCGGCACCGTGACCTCACTGCTGCGCACGCCCTCCCAGCAGGCCGACGCCTTCCGCTTGGTCACGGCCTCCTCCAGGGTGACGGTGTCGCCGACGCCCTCGCCGGCGTAGCGCCACGCGACGGTCGTGACGTAGCCGGTGTGGCCCTCCCACGGTGCGACGACGGTGGTCGACATGCCCCACGTGCGCCGGGTCGGGACGCGGAAGACGACCTTCCCGTCGCGCACCTCCTTGGCCTGCGACTCCCAGACGTGGACGACGTCGGCGTCGAGCGTGCTGCGTGCGTTGACGAGCTGCACCTCGCAGCCCTCGCAGTCGTCGACGGTGAAGGTCAGCGTGGTGCGCGCGGCTGCAGGGCGCTCCGTGGTCGGGCGCTCGGTGGCGCCGGCGGTGGGCGCGAGCACCGTCGCGAGCAGGGCGGCGGCAGCGGCGCTGCCCAGGACGGTGCTGCGGATGGTCCGGTTGGTCATGGTCTCTCCCCGTTGGTGGTGTGTCCCTGACAGGACGCAGGCCCACCGCAAAGGGTTGCACCGGACGGCCGGCGACCTCAGTCGTCGCCCAGCGTGTTGCGCTCGAGCTCGGCGAGCGTCGGTCTCCCGCGGTTGCAGAAGACCTCGAGGTCGACGGAGTTGCGTCCGTCGCTGAAGACCGCGTCGACGTCGTCGTCCGGCCCCTCCTCCCAGCTCACGATGCGCCACCCCGCGGCCTCGTCGGGTCGTACGCCGACGCCGTAGGCCCACGTGTCGCGGCACTCGACGAGGAAGGCTCCCCACTCGCCGGAGATCTCGTCGGACACGGCCGGGCCCTCGGGCTCGGGCACCGACGAGGACGGCACCGAGACGTCGCGGGCGACCTCGTCGCCGACCGGCCCGCGGTCGCGGATCGTGGCGCCGACCGTCGACACCGCGAAGACGCCGACCAGCACGGCGACCACCGTGGTGGCGGCCCACAGGCCGACGAGCAGCATCCGACGTCTCACGGGCCCATCGTGCCCGCTGGCACGTCAGCGCGAGGTGAGGCGGTGGTTAAGGGACCGATAAGGCGCGCGGTGCGTGCCGCGCCGGACGGTACGGTCGCGGCGTGGCCGAGGTGCTGATCATCGAGGACGACGACCGGATCCGGCCGTTGCTGGTGCGCGGCCTGCGCGAGTGCGGCCACACCGTGACCTCCGCGCCCACTGGGATGGGTGGCCTGCAGCTGGCCGTGGACTCCTCGCCGGACCTGGTCGTGCTCGACCTGGGCCTGCCCGACGTCGACGGCACGCAGGTGCTCTCGATGCTCCGCGCGGTCAGCCAGGTGCCGGTGATCATCGCCAGCGCCCGCGCCGACGACCCGTCCCTGGTGGGCGCGCTCGACGCCGGCGCCGACGACTACGTCGTCAAGCCCTTCACCAGCGCCCAGCTCGACGCCCGCATCCGCGCCGTCCTGCGCCGGGTGGAGGCGGGCCGGCAGCGGCCGTCGACCATCACCGTCGGGGGCCTCGCCGTCGACCTGGCCGGCCGGCGCGTCCGCCTCGACGGCGCCGAGGTCGACCTCACGCCGCGCGAGTTCGACCTGCTCGCCCACCTCGCCGAGCGCCCGGGCGAGGTGGTCACCAAGCGTGACCTCCTCGTCGAGGTGTGGCGCCAGCCCTGGGGCGGCTCGGACAAGACCGTCGACGTGCACCTGTCGTGGCTGCGGCGCAAGCTCGGCGAGACCGCCGCCGCACCGCGCTACCTGACCACGGTGCGCGGCGTCGGCGTACGACTGGCAGCGCCCGAGCAGGACGGCTGAGGTGCGCCGCAGCCTCCTGGTGACCGCGGCCGCGGCCATCTCGATGGTGCTGCTCGCGATGCTCGTGCCGATGGCGATCCTGGTGCGCAGCTATGCGCTGGAGGACCGGCTCGCGCGTGCGGCCCTCGAGGTGCAGGCCGTCGAGACGGTGGTGTCGGGGCAGGACGCCGGTGCCGTCGGGCAGTACGTCGACCGGCTCAACGACGCCGGGAGCCACACCCGGGTGACCGTCCTCTACCCCGACGGCCTCGAGATCGGTCCGGACCGCGGGCAGGACGAGCTCGTCCTCGACGCGCGCAACACCGGGCGCGCGCGGGTCGACGACGTCGCCGGCGGGTCGCAGATCCTGGTCCCCGTGTCCCGCGGCGGCAACTCCGCCCTCCCCTCGCAGACCCCGGTCATCCGGGTGGTCGTCGACGAGCCGGGGGTGACGTCGGTCGTCGGGGTGGCCTGGGGCCTGCTGGCCCTGCTGGGGCTGGCCCTGCTCGCCGGCTCCCTCGTCGTCGTCGACCGCCTGGGCCGGTCGTTCGTGCTGCCCATCCGGCGGCTCGCCGAGCACACCCAGGCACTGGGCCGGCCGGGCGCGGTCACCCCCGTGGCGACGGTCGAGGGACCGCCGGAGGTGCAGGAGCTCGCCGGCGCGGTCGACCGCCTCGTCGGTCGCATCCAGCTGCTCCTCGCCCGCGAGCGCGAGAACGTCGCCGACCTCTCCCACCGCCTCCGCACGCCGGTCACGGCGCTGCGGCTGCGCGTCGAGGCCGTCGACGACCCCGTCCTGCGCGACCGGCTCGGCGGTGACCTCGACGCGCTGCAGGCCACCGTCGACGAGATCGTCCGCGAGGCCCGCCGCTCCGAGCGCGAGGGCCTCGACCCGCGGACGGACGCGGTGCCGGTCATCGCCGAGCGCGTCCGCCACTGGGAGCCCCTGGCCGAGGACCAGGGCCGCGCCTACGACCTCCGCCTCGCCACGTCCGGTCCGCTGCTGCGCGCCAGCCGCGCCGACCTGGAGGCGATGGTCGACGTGCTGCTCGACAACGTCTTCTCCCACACGCCCGAAGACGCCGCCGTCCGGGTCACCCTCGACGCGGAAGCCGACGTGGTGGAGCTCGTCGTGGAGGACGCCGGGCCGGGGCTGCCGCCCGGCCTGGAGGTGACGGGACGCGGGGAGAGCGGCTCGGGGTCCACCGGTCTCGGGCTCTTCATCGCCGCGCGCACCGCCGAGGACTCCGGCGGGACCATCACGACGGGGGCCTCGGACATGGGTGGAGCCCGGGTCGCCGTCACGTTGCGGACGGACTGACCCGGGCTCCGGCCCGGTCGGCCTCTCCGGCCACGACGGGCTCAGCGCAGGGTGACCTTCACCGAGCACGACGACCCGCCGGCCGGCGTCACCGTGAGCGTGAAGGTGTCCTTGCCGGCGGTGTCGCGGCGGAAGGTGTCGAGGTCGAGCTCGCCCTCGGCGTCGGCCCGCAGGACCCGCGAGGTCGCGAGCGTGCCGTCGTGGCGGACGGCGACGCGCCACTCGCTGCCGGGCCGGGCCCGGTCGACGTCGGCGTCGACCTCGAAGCCGCCGCGCTCGCGGTCGACGCTGAGCTCGTACGTCGCCCCGGCACAGGTGCCGCGTCGCTCGACGTCGGCGCTGGCCGGACCGGCGACGAGGACCGTGGTGCCGGCCGCGGCGGTGGCGACGAGGGTGGTGGCGATGAGCGTCTTCTTCATGGGTGTCTCCTCGAGTCGGTCTGGGTGGATCGGGGTCGGGTGGGTCAGGAGCCGAGCGTGGCGGTGCAGGGCTCGCCGTCGGCGGGCGTGAAGGTGACGGCGTACGTCGCGTCACCGGGGTTGCCGTCGCTGAAGGCGTCGACGTCGATCTCGCCGTCCTCGTCGGTGGTGCGGGTGCCGTCGAGCAGGGCCGTGTCGTCGCGCAGCACCTCGACCTGCCACTCCTCACCGGGGCCGGCCGACTGCAGCTCGGCACCCACCTCGGTGCCGCCGTCCTCGGCCTCGGCGCTGAGCTCCCACGTCGCGCCGCCGCACGTGCCGCGCTCGCTGGTCTGGGCCTCGACGGCGTTGCCGACGGCCCACCACGAGCCGAGCCCGACCACGACCGCCGCGGCTGCGACGCCTCCGATGACTGCCTTCTTCTTCTGCACGGTTCCTCCTCGTCGTCCGACGCCGGGTGCGGCGTCGTGACAGGAGGTTCGCGCGGGCGCGGCTAACCGCGCTCCAGCCCGTCGTTAAGGACAGGCAAAGGTGTCGGACGGCCCGTCCGTGCCCTCGCTCAGCTCGTGGCGAGGTCCCCGCCCACCTCGCGGCGGACTCCCCGCTCGTGCGGGTAGTCCGCCACTTCGAGGCCGTTGCAACCCCCTCGAGGTGTCGGACTTCCCTCCCAGGTCACGACGTGGGCACGTCCCGGTCGATCTCGGCGAGCCAGGCGGTGCCCTTGGCGTCGCTCGGCATCCGCCAGTCGCCGCGGGGGCTCATCGTGCCGCTGGGGCTGACCTTGGGGCCGTTGGGCAGCGCCGAGCGCTTGAACTGGTTGGCGAAGAACCGCTTCACGAAGACCTGCAGCCAGGTGCGGACCTCCTCCAGCGAGTACGCCACCCGCGCGTCGTCGGGGAAGCCCGGCGGCCACTCCCCCGCCTCGAGGTCCTTCCACGCGTGCCAGGCGAGGAAGGCGATCCTGCGTGGCCGGAAGCCGTGGCGCACGACGAGCGCGAGGGTGAAGTCCTGCAGGTTGTAGGGGCCCACGGTGTCCTGCGTGGCCTGCGGCTTCTTGCCCTCCTCGACCGGGATCAGCTCGGGGGTGATCTCGAGCTCGAGGATCTCCCCCAGCAGCTGGCCGACGGTCTCGTCGAACTCCCCGTGGCTGATCACCCAGCGGATCAGGTGCTGCACGAGCGTCTTCGGCACGCCGGCGTTGACCGTGTAGTGCGACATCTGGTCGCCCACGCCGTAGGTGCACCAGCCGAGCGCGAGCTCGGACAGGTCGCCGGTGCCGACCACGATGCCGCCGCGCTGGTTGGCGAGGCGGAAGAGGTAGTCGTAGCGCAGCCCGGCCTGGACGTTCTCGAAGGTGACGTCGTAGACCTTCTCGCCGCGGCCGTAGGGGTGCCCGAGGTCTTTGAGCATCTGCTCGGCGGCGGGCCGGATGTCGAGCTCTTCGAAGGTCACGCCGAGCGCCTGCGAGAGCCGGGTGGCGTACGACTTGGTGGTCTCGCCGGTCGCGAAGCCGGGCATCGTGAAGGCCAGGACGTCGCTGCGCGGCCGGCCGAGCCGGTCCATCGCCTTGCAGGCGACGATCAGCGCGTGCGTCGAGTCGAGCCCGCCGCTCACGCCGATGACGGCCTTGGGCGTGCCGATGGCGTTGAGCCGCTGCTCGAGGCCGGAGACCTGGATGTTGTAGGCCTCGTAGCAGTCGAGGGCGAGGCGCTCGGGGTCGTCGGGCACGAACGGGTAGCGGTCGACCTTGCGCAGCAGACCGATGTCGCCGGCCGGCGGCTCGAGCTCCCACTCGACGGTGCGGAAGCGGTTGACGCGCTCGTGGTGGGTGCGGCGGTTGTCGTCGAAGGTGACCTGCCGCATCCGCTCCTGGCGGACCAGGTCGAGGTCGACGTCCACCACGGTGCGCCGCGGTCCGTCGGGGAACCGCTCGCTCTCCCCCAGCAGCGACCCGCACTCGTAGACCATCGTCTGGCCGTCCCAGCTCAGGTCCGTCGTCGACTCGCCCTGCCCGGCCGCGGCATAGACGTACGCCGCCGCGCACCGCGAGCTCGCACTGCGCACCAGCAGCCGCCGGTCCTCGGCACGCGCGATGGTGATCGGCGAGCCGCTGAGGTTGGCGAGCACCGTGGCGCCGGCGAGCGCGGCCTCGGCGCTCGGCGGGACCGGCACCCACATGTCCTCGCACACCTCGACGTGCAGGTCGAGGCCGGGGACGTCGAGGCACCGGAAGATCAGGTCGGGCCCGAAGCGGACGTCCTGCCCGGCAATCCTGATCCACTCCAGCTCTCGGTCGTCGCCCGGAGCGAACCACCGGCGCTCGTAGAACTCACGGTAGTTGGGCAGGTAGGACTTCGGCGCCACGCCGAGGATCGCGCCGCGGTGGATGACGACCGCGGCGTTGAAGACCCGGTTGCCGTGCACGACCGGCGCGCCGACGACCAGCATCGTCATCAGGTCGGCGCTCTCCGCCACGATCTCGGCGATGGCCTCCTCGACCGTCGAGAGCAGCGTGTCCTGGAGGAACAGGTCGTCGACCGAGTAGCCGGTCAGGCACAGCTCGGGGAACACCGCGACGGCAACCGAGTCGTCGTGGCAGGCCCGCGCCTGCTCGAGCACGGCTGCTGCGTTGGCGACGGGGTCGGCGAGGTGCACCGGCAGGGTGACGGCCGCGATCCGGGCGAAGCCCTGGGCGTAGGCGGAGTAGAAGTCCACGCGGCCACTCTAGGGAAGGCCCTCGCCGCCCCCGCGGTGGTCCAGTGGGAAGTGGCTGTCGTCCGCTGCCACCCGGAATTCGCTGGCACGACTGCCCCGCGTGCGCGACCGTGCTGCCATGGACATCACGCCGTGCGCGACCGACGACGACTACGAGCAGTGGCGCCAGGTGCGGATCGCGGTGCTCCCCTACGAGCGCACGGCCTCGGTCGCCGAGCTCCGGGAGAGCGCCTCGGCCGACCGGCTGATGGTGCTGGCCCGCCAGGACGGCGTCGTGGTGGGCCACGGCCTCGCCGCGCGCTCCGACATGGCCCGCGCCGGCTCGGTGGTCCCGCGGGTGCTGCCCGAGCACCGCCGCCAGGGCATCGGCACCGCCCTCCTGCACCACCTCGTCGCGCACGTCGAGGGACTCGGCCTGCCGACGCTCCGGGCCGGCGCCGACGACGAGGGATCGCTGGCCTTCGCCCACCGCTTCGGCTTCGAGGAGGCCAACCGGGAGGTCGAGCAGACCTACCGCGTGGACGGTCCGGTGGCAGTGACACCGGTCCCCGACGGCGTCGAGGTCGTCACGGCGCAGGAGCGCCCCGGACTGTGGGAGGGCGCCTACGAGCGCTTCGGGCTCGAGTGCCTGGCCGACTTCGCCGTCGACACCCCGCTCGACGTCAGCCCGGAGCGCTGGGCGCAGGACTGGCTCGGCGACCCGATGTTCCTCGCCCTGCACGACGGCGAGGTCGTCGGCTGTGCCGGGCTCGGCCTCGACGCCGACGACGCGACGCGTGCCGAGAACGGCCTCACCGCCGTACGACGCGACTGGCGCGGCCGCGGCCTCGCGGTGCACCTCAAGCTCGTCGCCCTGGACTGGGCCGCCGCGCACGGCGTCGAGGAGGTCTACACCTGGACGCAGGACGGCAACGCGGCGATGCGCGCGCTCAACACGCGGCTGGGCTACGCCACCACCCGTGTCGGCATCCAGCTCTCGCGGCCGACGCGGAGGACCTAGGCTCGCGACGTGCGGATTCTCGGGTCGGTCCTGGTCGTGCTCCTGCTGATGGCGTCCGGCGGCTGCGCCGGTGAGAAGAGCGACCCCGGCACCCAGGAGGAGGCCGGGCTCGACGCCCTCCGCTCCGCGAAGCCGGCGATGACCTCGGCGGTCAGCGCCTCGTCCAGCACCTTCGGGGGGAACCACCTGCCGTGCGGCCTCCACAACGAGACCTTCGAGTACGACATCTCCGGTGGTCTCATCGGCGACGCGGCGTCGTGGCGCAACGGCATCGACGCCCTGACCACGGAGCTGGCCGATGCCGGCTGGGCCCTGAAGGACACCGTCGACGACCACAGCGTCGCGGGGACGCGTGAGGGCCTCGAGCTCTTCGTCCAACGCCAGGAGCGCACCGACGAGGGCGTGGTGTGGCGCGTCAGTCTCACCGGGCCGTGCGTCGCGTTCTCCGACGAGGGCGCCGACCAGGCGCGACAGCAAGGCGTCGTCGACCTCTCCGGCGACCTCTCCGGCGACCGCTGACGTCCCCGGACGACAGATCCCGGGGCGTCGTCGCCCGCCGCCGACGCTGGTCAGGCCCCGGCGTCCTGCGTAGCGTGACCCGGGTGCACCGATCGAGCGCCCTCTCGTCGTCCCGGACCCTCGTCGCCGCTGTCGCGCTGGCCGTGACAGCCCCCCTGGGCACCCTGTCGTCCGGCGTGGTCCCGCCCTCGGCGGCCACGGCGCCCACCGCGGACGCCCCGCGCGCCCAGGTGCCCGCCCTCCGCGTGCGCACCGTCGCACGTCGCCTGCAGCATCCCTGGGACGTCCAGCAGGCGCCCGGCGGCCGGCTGCTGGTCTCCGAGCGCGACCGCGCCCGCATCAGCGTCGTACGCCGCGGGGACCGTCGGACGCTCGCCGACCTGTCGCGACTGGTGTGGGTCTCCGGTGAGACCGGCCTGATGTCGCTGGCCGTCGATGCCGGCTCCCGCACCGTGTGGGCCTGCCACGGCAGCGCTCGGGGCCGCAACCACGTGCAGGTCACCCGCTGGCGCGCCGACCCGCGGTGGAAGCGGCTGGGCCACCGGCGGACGGTCCTCACCGGTCTCCCGTCGACCTCCGGCCGGCACGGGGGGTGCCGGCTGCTGCTCGACCGCGACTCCGACGCCCTGCTCGTCGGCACCGGCGACGCCGCCGTCGGCACCAACCCGCGCGACCTCGACTCCCTCGGCGGGAAGGTCCTCCGGGTGCACCGGCGGACCGGCGAGCCGATGGCCGACAACCCCTTCGCCGACGCCGGCACCCCGCGCCGCTACGTGTGGTCCTACGGCCACCGCAACGTCCAGGGCCTGGCGCAGCGCGCCGACGGCTCGTTGTGGTCGGTCGAGCACGGCAGCTACCGCGACGACGAGGTCAACCTGCTGGTGCCCGGTGGCGACTACGGCTGGAACCCCGTGCCCGGCTACGACGAGTCGGTCCCGATGACCGACCAGTCGCTGCCGGGCGTCCAGCAGGAGGCGAAGTGGTCGTCCGGGGACCCGACGGTCGCCACCTCCGGCGCGGCGTGGGTCAGCGGCTCGCAGTGGGGTGCGCTCGAGGGCACGCTCGCGGTGGCGGCGCTGAAGGGGTCCGAGGTGCTGTTCCTGCGCTTCGACGACCAGGGCGCGCTGGTGTCGGTGACGCGCCCGGGCCGGCTCCAGCGCTTCGGCCGGCTCCGCTCGGTCACGGCCGCACGCAACGGCGACCTGCTGCTCACCACGGCCGACGGCACCGGCGACCGGGTGCTGCGGGTCTCCCCACGCTGACCGGCTCACGGCGCCGGCCCCGGAGAGTCCGCGGGGTTTGAGCCGGGCGCGGGCGCGGAACAAGGTGTCCATGACGCCTCCCGCCACCCCACCGGGCGCCCCCGACCCGGCCCTCGCCGACCCGATGCTGCGGGTCGTGCGCGAGCAGCACCCCGAGGTCGACATCGTCGTGCTGCCGCAGACCCGCCCGGCACCGGCCGTCCCGGTGCTCGACGCCGGGAGGCGCACCACGCTGGCCGCCGACGTCGAGCGCGCGCTCGACGACCTGCTGCAGCGCCTCCAGCACGACCCGCACGCCACCGAGCGTGACGCGTCCTGGCACACCGACGAGTGGGGGCTGTCCTGGTACGAGGCGGTGGCCGTCGTCGGCGACCTCGGCGAGGGCGACAACGTCGCCCTCCTGCGCAGCACGGGCCGGGCCCTCCTCGACCTCGGCTGGCAGGCCCGTCCGGTGCCCGGCGACCGGCCCCGCCTCGTGGCACGCCGTCGCGGCGGGCTCGAGGCGGCCGGCGCCGTGCGGCCGACCTCTGTCGTGCTGACCGTGCGCACGGCCAAGGTGCGCGCCGCCGAGGAGGTCGCGCGATGACCGTGCAGATGTGGACCGCCGCGCTGGCGAAGGCACGCGACGCCTGGGACGAGCAGGCCGAGGGCCTCGACGGCCCACGCAAGAACCTCGCGCAGGCCGATCCCGCCCTGCTGGGCGACGCCGTCCGAGGCGCCGCCGACGCCTTCCTCACGACGTGGGAACAGCGCACCGTGGCGCTGCGCGACCGGGCCTCGCAGCACGCCGACGCCCTCGCCCAGACCGCCTGGGACTTCCTCGTCACCGACCAGGAGAGCACCGAGGCCACCCAGCAGCTGCTGATGTGGGACGACCGCACCGCCGTGCCCGTGCAGGTGATGGGCCCGTGACCACGATCGCCGTCCCCGCCTGGCTGCCGCGCGAGCCCGAGCTGCAGGTCACCGACGCCTCCGACGCCGTGCTCACCGACGTACGTGCTGCGGCGACCGCGGTCAGCGACGTCGCCGACTGGGCCCGAGCCAACGGCGCGCCAGAGGACTTCTCGGGCAACGCCGCCGACGCCGCCGACCATGCCGTCACCGTCTTCGCCGCCGACACCGCCGCCGTGTCGGCGGCGCTCGAGCGAGGAGCGCTCGCGATCGACCGGTTCCTGACGGCGATGCGCGAGCGCCGCAGCGAGCACCTCGACCTGATGGAGCGCCGCCAGCGGCTCAACGACGACCGCGAGGACCTCCTGCGCCGGATCGAGACCGCGACCGAGGACCAGGTGCCCGCTCTGCAGGCGCAGGCGGCGCAGCTGCGCGCCAGCTTCGAGACCTACCACCGGGACCTCGACACCTGGCGAGAGCGCGTCGACGACGACGAGCAGAGGGCCGTCCGCGCGCTCGGTGCCGTCGACGAGCTCACCGAGGGCACGCGCGCCGCGACGGCCCCGGGGCGCGCCGACACCGTCGCGCTGGCCGCCGAGCTGCGCCGCCTCGGCGCCGACACCGACGCGGTCAACGCCTGGTGGAACGGGCTGTCGCAGGCCGAGCGCAACGCCCTGATGATCAGCGACCCCGACCTCGTCGGCAACGTCAACGGCATCCCGACCGGCGACCGCGACGAGGCGAACACGTCGGCGGTCCAGCGCGATATCGAGTACCTCCTCGCCAGGCAGGCGTCCGGGCACGAGCTCTCCGCCTCGGAGCTGCGCTGGCTGGAGAACGCGCAGTCCATCGAGATGGCCGTGGCCCAGGCGGGCTCGCCGGAGTACGCCGCCCTCGGCGTCGACGCGTTCGTCATGGCCTACCAGCCGCACGCCTTCGGTGGCGACGGCATCGCCGCCGTGGCCTACGGCGACCCGGACACCGCCGACCACACGGCGGTCTACGTGCCGGGGATCATGCAGGACGGCACCCAGATCGACGAGAACGGCGGCCAGGCGCTCAACCTCTACGAGGAGACCGTCAACAGCATGCTCGGCGAGGACCCGCCCCGCGCCGGCTCGGTCTCCACCATCGCCTGGATCGGCTACGACTCCCCCAACTTCAACCCTGAGTCGGACCACCTGCTCGACATCGGCGCCTCGGTCGGCGACGTGTCCCACACGGTGACCGAGGCCAACGCCGAGGCCGGCGGGGTGGCGCTGTCACAGTTCGTCGACGGGCTCAACAGCACCCACACCGGCGGCGACCAACCGCACCTCACGGTGATCGGCCACAGCTACGGCTCGACCACCTCGTCCTACGCCGCTGCCGACGGCATGGATGCCGACAGCCTGGTGCTCATCGGCAGCCCCGGCGCCAGCGAGGGCGTGCACCACGCGTCGGACCTCGACATGCCGGCCGGTCAGGTCTTCGTCGGCGCGGCGGACAACGACCCGGTGTCGTGGCTCGGCGGTGAGGACGGCCTGCTGCCCGGCACCTGGGACGACAGCCTCGGGCTGGGCGCCGATCCCGCGCAGCACGACTTCGGGGCGATCAACTTCGCCGTCGACAACGGACAACAGTTCCACGGCACCGGACTGCTCACGACCGGGTTCATGGAGAACCACACCAACTACTTCGACGACCCGAGCCCCACCCACGACAACGCCGCACTCGTCAACATGGCCCACATCGTCTCGGGCAACAGCGACGCCGTCGTCGACACCGGCGGCCGCACCCAGGAGGCGCACGACTACCTCTACGACTGGGTCGGTGGCGAGGTCCAGCACCACGTGGTCGATCCTGTCGTCGACACCGTGGTGGACACCGCCGAGGAGGTGCGCGACGGCACCGTCGCGACCTACGAGGGTGTACGCGACGGGCTCGGCGACGCGGTCGACGGTGCTCGGGACGCCTGGGACGACCTGTGGCCGGACCACTGGCCATGAGGACCGCTACCGTGACTGCCATGCGCGCCACGCTCACCGTCCTCACGATCGTGGCGCTCGTCGTCGGCGTCTCGTCCTGCAGCCTCGGCGAGGACGAGGTGTCGGCCAAGGAGCGGGAGCAGCAGGTCGTCGACGCCGTCTCCGACGCGGTGCCCCTCGTCGAGCGGGCCCTGCGGGCCACGAAGGTGGAGGTCGGAGCCGGTTGGGGCTCCTGCCCGGGCGGTGTCGGCCATGTCTACTCCGGCGGCGGCACCCTCGTGGCACCCGCCGGCGGCGCGGGCGGCCAGCTCGAGGCCGTGCGCTCGGCCCTGACCGAGGCGGGGTTCGAGGACGGCACCCAGGTCGAGGGACACGTGAGCGTGAGCCGCGGGGAGGTCGACCTCGACTTCCAGCCCTCGCCCGCCCGCGGCAAGGGAGCCTGGAAGGTGAGCTTCTCCGGGCCGTGCAAGCGCTACAGCGGCGACGACGAGGACTACGTCGAGGCCGCCAACCTCGAGCCGTCGCGCACGCTGCTGCCCTGAGCGCGAGCGGCCGCCCTCGGGCGTGTGAGCACCACCACAGCGTCGTACCGGCGGGTCGGGTCTAGCCTGAATGCGGTCCGTGGACTCCATCGGGGAGCCGCGAGATGACGAGGAGCGAGCATGTCCCAGCAGCCTGAAGAGACCGCCCCCTACGGCTCGGGGCCCGCCGCGCCGGCGGCCCCCGTCAAGCGCGTGCGCACGCACCACCTGCGCGAGATGAAGGAGCGCGGCGACAAGATCACGATGCTGACGGCGTACGACATGTACACCGCCGCCACCTTCGACGAGGCGGGGATCGACCTGCTCCTGGTCGGCGACTCGGCCTCCAACAACGTCCTGGGCAACGAGACGTCGCTGCCGGTCACCGTCGACGAGCTGCTCCCCCTCACCCGCGCGGTGGCCCGCTCGGTGAAGCGCGCGATGGTCGTGGGCGACCTGCCCTTCGGCAGCTACCAGGCGTCCCCCGAGCAGGGCTACCTCACCGCGGTGCGCTTCATGAAGGAGGCCGGCGCCCACTGCGTGAAGCTCGAGGGCGGCGCCGAGATGGCACCGGTCATCGAGAAGTGCACGCGCGGCGGCATCCCGGTCATGGCGCACATCGGCTTCACCCCGCAGAGCGAGCACACCCTCGGCGGCTATCGCGTCCAGGGCCGCGGTGACGCGAGCGACCGCGTCATCGCCGACGCCCACGCCGTGCAGGAGGCGGGCGCCTTCGCCGTCGTCATGGAGATGGTGCCCGGCGACGTCGCGGAGCGGATCAGCAAGGAGCTGACCATCCCGACGATCGGCATCGGCGCGGGCGCCGGGTGCGACGGCCAGGTGCTGGTGTGGCAGGACGCCTTCGGCCTGCGCACCGGCCGGATGGCGCGGTTCGTCAAGCAGTACGCCGACGTGCACGGCGTCCTGCTCGAGGCGGCCAGGGCCTACGCCGACGACGTCCGCGGCGGCACGTTCCCGGGCGCCGAGCACACGTTCTGACCACCGGGCGCCGCGCTGGTCAGGCCGACCAGCCGAGCCAGCGCGCGCCGCCGACCACGGTCGCGAACCACACCAGCGCGACGGCCACCGGGAGCAGCACGACCGCCCGGGGCCGGCTCGTGAACCACGCGACCGCCACCAGCAGGGCCGCCACCCAGACGAGGGCGAGCAGCACCAGCGCCCACCACGGCGCTCCGACCGCGACCCCGGTCGCCCCGATCAGGAACGCGACGCAGGCCAGCCCGACCATGCCGGCGAACGGCCACGGCGAGAGCCGTTCGCGGACGGCGGGTCGGGGCACGGCGACACGCTAGCCGGTGACAACACGCGTCAGGCGCGGCAGGATCAGGCAACCCGACGACGCGAGGAGCCCTCCGTGAGCGAGACCCCGGCCGAGAAGACGGCAGCCACCACGACCACCGCGAAGAAGACCACCGCCAAGAAGACGCCGGCGAAGAAGACCACCGCGAAGAAGACGCCCGCGAGCACCACCGCCAAGAAGACGAGCACCGCGAAGAAGTCCACCGCGAAGAAGTCCACGGCGAAGAAGGCTCCCGCGACCAAGAGCCCCGCGAAGAAGACCACGGCCCGGAAGTCCGCGGCCAAGAAGAAGAGCACCGCCACGAAGTCGACCGCCGCCAGGAAGGCCCCCGCCAAGAAGACGCCCGCCGCCGGGACGAGCACCGCCACGAAGTCCGCGCCCGCCGACACGTCCGTGGCGACCCCGGCACGCCGCTCCCCCGCCGAGCGCGCCGTCGACGCCGGCACCCAGGCGATCAGCACCGCGGCGATGATCCAGAAGGTCGCGCAGGACACCGCCGAGCGGGTCGCCGCCGAGACGGCCGCCCGGGTGAGCAAGCAGTACGAGGCCGCGATCGCCGAGCTCACGAAGACCCTCGACAAGAACACCAAGCGGGCGCTCAAGAGCGTCCGCGTCGCCGCCGACGTCGCTCAGTCGGCCAACCCCGTCAAGGGCAAGAAGAACAAGAAGAAGTGATCAGTTGTCCGGGGTGCCGTCGCTGAGACCGTCGCCGGAGCCCGGCGCGTCGTCGTTCCACTTCGGGTCGTTGTCCCACTCCTCGTTGCGCTCCTCGACCTTCTCGAGCGCGCGCGAGGCCTCCGCGGCCGACGCGTAGGGACCGAGGCGGTCGCTGTTGCGGCAGCCGTCCCTGCCCTCGACCGTGTGGTGGGTCAGGCAGAACCAGTATTCGTTCTCGCTCATGTCACGACACTAGCGGGGCACGAGGCACGAGTCCCGCGTGTGGCGGGAGGTCGAGTGCCCCCGCGACCGAGCTTGCGAGGTCGCGACAGGGGCGTATCGAGACCCGCTTACTACACTCGCGCCGTGCCTGTCGTGTCCCCCGCAGAGGTGTCTGCGCGTCGTTCCGTGCCCGCCCACATCGCCCGCCCGGAGTACGTCGACCGGCCGACGCCGCAGCGGTTCACGGGCGAGGAGGTCAAGGATGCCGAGACGATCGAGCGCATGCGGATCGCCGGCCGCCTGGCCGCCCAGGCCCGCGACCTCGTCGGCTCCCACGTCGTACCGGGTGTGACCACCGACGAGCTCGACCGCATCGGCCACGAGTTCCTCTGCGACCACGGCGCCTATCCCTCGACGCTGGGCTACCGCGGCTTCCCCAAGTCGCTGTGCTCGAGCGTCAACGAGGTGATCTGCCACGGCATCCCCGACTCGCGCGTCGTCGAGGACGGCGACATCGTCAACATCGACATCACCGCCTTCATCGGCGGTGTCCACGGTGACACCAACGCCACCTTCCTCGCCGGCGACGTCGACGAGGAGTCGCGACTCCTCGTCGAGCGCACGCGCGAGGCCCTCGACCGCGCGATCAAGGCGGTCAAGCCGGGGCGGCGCGTCAACATCATCGGCCGCGTCATCGAGGCCTACGCCAAGCGCTTCGGCTACGGCGTCGTCCGCGACTTCACCGGCCACGGCATCGGCACCGCGTTCCACTCCGGGCTGATCATCCCGCACTACGACGACGAGCGCTTCGACGACGAGATCCGCGTCGGCATGACCTTCACCATCGAGCCGATGCTCAACCTCGGCACGCCCGACTACGACATGTGGGACGACGGCTGGACGGTCGTCACCAAGGACCGCCGCCGCTCCGCTCAGTTCGAGCACACCCTCCTCGTGACCGAGGATGGCGCCGAGGTGCTGACGCACCCCTAGACTCAGCCTCGAGTGGGTCGGCCGGGCGGCCGCGGCACCTCGCGCGAGTGAGGGGTCGAGGAAGGTCCGGGCTCCACAGGGCAGGGTGGTGGCCAACAGCCACCCGGGGCAACCCGCGGGATCAGTGCCACAGAGAACAGACCGCCTGCACCGTGCTCCGGCGCGGTGCCGGTAAGGGTGAAACGGTGGTGCAAGAGACCACCAGTGCGCCGGGCGACCGGCGCAGCTAGGCAAACCCCACCCGGAGCAAGATCAGACAGGATGCGTCCGAGGGCGGCCCGCCCGAGCATCCGGGTAGATCGCACCAGGCGGCCGGCAACGGTCGTCGCAGATGGATGGTCGCCCCCGCGTCAGCGGGACAGAACCCGGCCTACAGGCCGACCCACTCCCCTCCCGGCGCGTCGGACGACCACAACCGCCGTCGTACGCCGTCCGCGAGCGTGGCTCGTCGCCGCCGGTGTTGCTTCTGGTCGTCCGACCCGCCTGTGGATGACCGGAGCGCGACAGCAGGCAGACCGGGCAGGCTGCACCCCATGGACCCGGTCGCCGCCCTCGAGCGCCTCGGCGGCACCGCCTCGGCGAGCCGGCTGCTCCGGCTCACGACCCGCCGGCGCCTGCGCACCGCGGTGGCGCTCGGTCGGCTGCAGCGCCCGGTGCGCGGGCGATATGTCCTGGCGACGGCGACAGAAGCGAGGGCCGCGGCAGCCCGGCTCACGGCCGTGGTGTGCCTGCGCAGCGCCGCCGCGCACCACGGATGGGAGCTCAAGGGGCAGCCCGAGCACCCCGAGCTGATGGTGGGTCGAGGCCGCAAGCTCACCCCGTGCCAACGCGCCGACGTCGCCATCCACTGGGCCAACCTCGCGGACGACCAGGTCGTCGACGGCGTGACGACACCACTGCGCACGGTGGTCGATTGCGCGCGCGTCCTCGACTTCGACGAGGCCCTCGCCATCGCCGACTCCGCCCTGAGGCACGGCGACGTCAGCCGCGAGGAGCTCGACGCGATCGACGTACGCGGTGCCGGCGCTGCTGCCGTACGCCGCGTGCTGCGGCACGCCGACGGCCGGGCCGCGAACCCTTTCGAGTCGGTGCTGAGAGCCCTGTGCATCGAGGCCGGGCTCGTCGTCGAGCCGCAGGCAGAGGTCGACCTCGGCACAGGCGTCGTGCACCCCGACCTCGTGTGCCACGTGCTGCGCCTGGTGCTCGAGGCCGACTCGTGGTCGTTCCACGCCTCGCGCAAGGCCCACCGCAAGGACTGTGCCCGCTACAACCTGTTGGTGCTCCGCGGATGGCGCGTGCTCCGCTTCACGTGGGAGCAGGTGATGCACGACCAGGCCTACGTCCGCTGGGTGCTGGCCGAGCTGGTCCGGCCTGTCGGACGACCAGAAGTCGCCGACCACCTGGCCCGTCCCGCCTGAGGACCGGCCCGCGCCGGACTTCTGGTCGTCCGACGCGCCGGACCGTACGGCCGCACCCGCCCGCCCCTCACCCGGGGCTGGCGGACTCGCTGGTGTCGCCCGACGGCGTCGGGCTGGCGCTCGTGGGCGCCGGGCTGGTCGGGCTCGTCGTCGGGGTCTCCGTCGGGGTCTCCGTCGGGGTCTCCGTCGGGGTCTCCGTCGGGCTCTCGGTCGGCGACTCGGTCGGCGACTCGGTGAGGGTCTCGGTCGGCGCCTCGCTCGGCGTCGGGCTGGTGCTCTCCGAGGGTGTCGGCGCGCCGGGGGTGGTCGTGGATCCGCTCGGCTGGGTGGGCTCGAGCGTGGGCGTGTCCGAGGGCGACTCCGTGTCCGACTCGTCCGGCGAGGACGACGGGTCGTCCGTGGGGGTGGCTGGGTCGGTGTCCGTGAGCGGGCCCTGGTCGGCCTCGATGATGTCGAGCACCTGCTGCTCGTACGCCGTCAGCTGCACCTGGATCTGGTCGAGGGGGACGTTCGCGATGTCGGCGCCGAAGTCGGCGATCTGCTGCCACAGCTCGTTGATGGAGGCGACGGCGTCGTCGCTCAACGGGCCCGGCAGCGTGACGAACAGCTGGACGGCCAGGGCGTACGTCAGGCAGCTGGTGCACTCGTAGTTCGCGGAGACCGCCAGGTTCTGCGGAACCGCGACGTCGACGTCGCCGACCACCAGCACGACCTGGAACGCGACGGCGATGGCGGCACAGCTCGTGCAGCTGGCGGCGGCGAACGCCTCGTTCGTGTTCTCCGCCGGCTCGGAGCCGTCGGCCCACACCAGCGCGAAGGCCACCGAGTAGGCCGCGGTCTCGTCGGTGGTGTTCACCGAGACGGCCTGGTTGTCGCCCTCCCCCGGAGCGAGCGGCTCGTCGGACGGGAAGATCCAGGTGTCGCTGCCGTCCGGTTCGGTGACGTCGTCGCCCGTCTCGGCATCCGGGGTGGTGGTCGGCTCGGACGTCGGGGTGGAGGTCGGGGTGGACGTCGGTGTCGGGGTGGGGGTCGGGCCACCCGTCGGACCGTCGGTCGTCGTGACCGGGGTCTCCGGGGCCTGGGCCGAGGATGCGTCAGCAGCGACCGCGCCGTCGCTGGGCACGAGGACGGTGGCCAGCTGGGGGGCGTCCCGGGTCGGGAGCGGCGCGTCGTCTGGCCACATACGTTGAGCGTTCACCCAACGCGGTTTCGCAGAGGCTCCCCACACCCGTAGGGACTGAAACATCCTGGTGGGACCAGACCCGCGTACGCCGCTCAGGCCGGCTCGAACGAGACCGCCCGGGACCTCGGGTCGGCCTGCACCAGCACCACCCGGACCTCATCGCCGAGGGGCAGGTCGGTGGATCCCGAGACCTTCGCCTCGATGGCCGGGTCCTGGATCGTGACGTCGCCCCTGGTCGGGTCCTTCTCGTCGACCTCGACGACGACGGCGCCGAAGGTCTCGCCGACACGGTTCTTCAGCAGCTCGGCCTCGCAGAGGTCGACGACGGCGTTCTCGTAGCGGTTGGCCCGGCGACCCGACTCGGTCATCGTGTCGGGCAGCTGGGCCATCGCCTCCACGACCCACGACGGGACGTCGGTGCCGGCGCACAGTGCCACGCAGATCTCGCCGGCGTAGCGGTCGGCGAGCCGGCGCAGCGGGGCGGTCACGTGGGCGTACTCCGAGGCGAGCGCGGAGTGCTGGGCCTGCTCCGGCAGCTCGCCGTTGAACGTCACGTAGCCCGCGCCGCGCAGCAGGCGCGTGCAGGCCACGATCATCGCGGCGTGGGTGGGCTGCGCGGGGTCGAGCGTGCGGATGAAGTCGGGGTAGAGCTGCTCGGCCGGCCAGGAGATGCCGAGGGCGCGGGCGGTGCGGTGCAGGCGCTGCACGTCGTGGGGATCGGCCGGCGGCAGGGTGCGGAGGACACCGATGCGGGCGTAGACCATGAGCGAGGCGGCGGCCATCCCGGTGAGGAGGGAGATCTGGGCGTTCCACGTCTCGACCGGGGTGAGCCGGCGGAACTCCAGCTCCCAGTGCCCGTCGCCGTTCTCGATCAGCTCCTGCTCGGGCAGCGGCAGCGACACCCCGCCGCGCGCGGCCTCGCGGGCCAGGCGCAGCTCGCCGACCTCCTTCAGCAGGCCGATGAGCTCGTCGGCCCTGCCTGCGTCGAGGTCGGCCTGCACGCCCTCGTAGGACAGCTTGGCCCGCGAGCGCACCAGCGCCCGCTCGACCCCGACGTCGGTGCCCTCACCGGTCTCGTCGACCTTGATGGTCCAGAGCAGCGCCGGGCGCACCTCGTCGGGCAGCAGCGACGCGGCTCCCTCGCTGAGCACCGGCGGGTGGAGCGGGATCTTGGAGTCGGCGCCGTAGAGCGTCTCGCCCCGACGGTTGGCCTCGACGTCCACCGGGTCGCCCGCCGTGACGAAGGCGGCCACGTCGGCGATCGCGTAGTGCACCACGTAGCCCGAGCCGTCACGCTCGATGTGCATCGCCTGGTCGAGGTCGCGTGCCGAGTCGGGATCGATGGTCACGAACGGGATGTCGGTGCGGTCGAGCTCGGGCAGGCGCGGCGCGGCAGCGGCCTCGGCGGCGGCGCGCTCGACGGCCTCGGGGAAGGTCGGCGTCACCTCGAGGTCGGCCTGGATGGCAGCGATGCCGTCACGCATCTCCTGCGCCGTCACGCTGTCGCCTGTCGACCGGACCTTCACCACACGGTTGCTGGGCATACCCGGGACCCTAGCCGGGTGGTCACGGCGGACGCTGCCTACGCTTGCGCGCGTGCTCATCCTCCTGCCGCCCAGCGAGGGCAAGACCGCTCCCCGCCGCGGCAAGCCCCTCGACCTGGGCTCGCTCTCCTCACCGTCCCTGACCCCCGCCCGTACGACGCTGCTGGAGGCGCTGGTCCGCCTGTGCGCCGACGACCCGGAGAAGGCTGCTGCGGTGCTGGGGCTGGGTCCCGCCCAGCGCGACCTGGTGCAGCGCAACGCCGACCTGGCGGACGCGCCGACCGCCCGCGCCGATGCCATCTACACCGGGGTGCTTTACGACGCGCTCGGATTCGACACCCTCTCCCCCGCTGCCCGCCGCCGGGCGACCGCGCGGGTGGCGGTCACCAGCTCGCTCTTCGGCATCGTGCGACCCGGTGACCGGATCCCGGCCTACCGCCTCTCCGGCGACGCGACGCTGCCGGGGACCGGCTCGGTCGCCGGCGTGTGGCGCGAGGTCCTCGGCGAGGCCGTGACCGAGGCGGTCGGCACTGGCCTGCTCGTCGACCTCCGCTCCGGGACCTACGCCGCCTTCTGGCGCCCGGCGCCGGAGGCGGCCCGCCGCGTCGCGACGGTGCGCGTCCTCCACGAATCGGGCGGCAGGCGGTCGGCGGTGAGCCACTTCAACAAGGCGACCAAGGGGCGCATCGTCCGCGCCCTGCTCGAGGACGGCGCCAACCCGCGCACGCCGGCCGCGCTGGCCGACGCCCTCGGCCGGCTCGGCTGGACCGTCGAGGTCGGCGAGCCCACGGCGAGGGGCACCCAGCTCGACGTCGTGGTGACGGAGGTCTGAGCGCAGGACCTAGCGCAGCGGGATCACGTCGGTGGCCTCGAGCGGGTCCATCCCGCACAGCGCCAGCAGGTCGGCGATGATCGAGCGCACCTGCGCGAGGACCACCTCGGCCGACAGGTCGTCGCTGTGCTCGACCTGCGCGGTGGCGTGCCCCAGCGCGATGAGGTCGTCGATGACGGCCGTGGCCATCCGGTCGGCCACCAGCTCGTCGGCGACCCGCTCCGACAGGTCCGCCAGGTCGCGCATGAGCGAGGCGTAGGACGACGGGACGGGCTCGCGCCGGTAGGCGGCCACCGCCACCCGCCGCACGACCACACGCGTGTTGCGCAGGGCCACGTCGAGCGGCTCGACGAGCTCGGCGAGCTGCCGCTGGTGCTCGCCGTGCCGTCGCCGGAACGGCGAGGAGCTCACCACCGACAGGCCCTCCTGCGACGCGGCGCGCAGCTCGGCGATGAGCGTGTCGGTGGACCGGGCGTCGCGCAGCACCGCCAGCGCCTTGTCGACGTCACCGTCCCCGATCCGGTCGGCCGACGAGCGGAGCAGCTCGGCGATCTTGCGCACCACGACGGCCGCCTGGTCGCGCGGCTTGCGCAGCGGGGCGCGCGGCACGACGGTGGCCGCCACGAGGGCGACGGCTCCGCCGATGATCGCGTCGGTCCAGCGGATGAAGGCGTCGCCCGGCGCGGGGGCGAGCGCGGCGACGACGATACCCTGCACCGCGGCCTGGATGATCATCAGCTGCCCGGCATCGAGCAGCAGCGCGATCGACATGCCGGCGGCCACGATCAGCGCGATCTGCCACCCTCCCGAGCCGATCAGGTGGGTGGCCGCGTCGCCGAGGAAGACGCCGAGCGCCACCCCGACGGTGACCTCTGCGACGCGGCGCTGGCGCTGGCCGTAGGACATGCCGAGGGACACCACGGCCGCGATCGGCGCGAAGAACGGCAGCCGGTGGTTGAACACGTCGGCGGCCAGCCACCAGGCGACCCCGGCGGCGACGGCGCACTGCCCGATCACCCAGCCCTTGGCCCGCAGCCGGGCGACGCGGGCACGCACCGACAGCCGGCTGCGCTGCGCGACGAGCTCCGCGTCGATGAGGCGCACGACGCGTCAGCCCCTCAGAGGCCGGACTCGTCGGTGCGCACCAGGATGCGCTGGCACTCCTCGCACCGGATGACCTCGTCGGCCGGCGCCGAGCGGATCCGGGACAGCTCGGACGCGTCGAGGGTCATGTTGCAGCCGCCGCACTGCCGGGCGCGCAGCAGCGCCGCGCCGATGCCCTTCTGCTCGCGCAGCCGCTCGTAGAGCGCCATGAGGTCGTCGGGCATCCCCTCGGTCGCCGGGCCGCGTGCCGCGACGACCTCCTCGAGGGAGCGGTCGATGGCCGCGCGCTTCTCGTCGCGCGCCGCGACCAGCTCGGCGAGCCGCGCGTCGATGTCCTCGGCGCGGATGCCGAGCCCGTCGAGCACCTGCTGGGCCTCCTCGAGCTTCTCCATCACCTCGAGCTCGGCGTCCTCGAGGGTCGAGATGCGTCGCTCGAGCGAGACGAGCTCGTGCTGCATGCGCTCGAGGTCCTTGGGGTTGGTGATCTGCCCGGAGTCCATCCGGGTGCGGTCGCGCTCGCGGCGGGCCTTGACCTGCTCGACCTCCCGGTCGGCCTTGGACTGCTCGACGGTGAGGTCGTCGACGACGATGCGTGCGTCGCGCACCTGGTCGGTGAGCGCGGTGCGCTCCGCCTCCAGCGTGCTGATCTCGGCCAGCTCGGGGAGGTGGCCGCGCTGGTGTCGCAGCTGGGCGGCGCGCGAGTCGAGCTCGGCGACATCGAGGAGCGCGAGCTGGTGGGTGGGATCGGCCTTCAACGGCTCTCCTGCTTCGACTGTTCGGGGGTTCAGTGGCGGAACGTCCACGGGTCGGTGCACCGCGTGCTGACCCGGGTCTCGACCCTATCGCCCAGCGCCTGCTGCAGCCGAGCCTCCACCGCCGGCAGCCAGGTCCACTCGGCCGCCCAGTGGGCGACGTCGACGAGAGCCGGCCCGTCGTGCTCGAGGAACTCGGCCGCCCGGTGGTGGCGGAGGTCGCTGGTCACGTAGACGTCGACGTCGCTGTGGGCGAGCTCGTCGAGGAGGAAGTCGCCCGCCCCGCCGCACACCGCCACCCGTCGCACCGCACGTCGCGGGTCACCGGCGACGCGTACGCCGTGGGCGGTGGCCGGCAGAGCGGCCGCGACCCGGGCGGCGAAGGCCTCGAGCGACGTCTCCTCCACCGTGCCGGTCCGTCCGGTGCCGGTGGTGGCGAGGCCGGGGTCGGCGAGCGGGACGACGTCGAAGGCGGGCTCCTCGTAGGGGTGCGCGGCCAGCAGCGCCCGCACCACGGCCGTACGACGACCTCGCGGGACCACCGCCTCGACGCGGGCCTCCTCGACCACCTCGAGGCCGCCGACGGCGCCGACGGCGGGAGTCGCCCCGTCGAGCGGCCGGAAGCGGCCCTCGCCCGTCGCGGTCCAGGTGCAGGAGTCGTAGTCACCGATGCGCCCCGCGCCCGCGTCGGTGATAGCCGTGCGGACGGCCTCCGCCGCGTCGACCGGCACGAACACGACCACCTTGTCGAGCGGGCCGGCCGGGGCCGGGCGGATGGGCGCGAGGTCGGTGAGCCCGAGCGCCAGCGCCAGCGACTCCGAGACGCCGGAGACCGCCTGGTCGGCGTTGGTGTGGGCGGTGAGCAGCGCGCAGCCACCGGCGGTCAGGGTGTGCAGCGTGCGGCCCTTGGGCGTGTCGGCGGCGACCGAGCTGACCGGCGTGAGGAACAGCGGGTGGTGCACCACGAGCAGGTCGGCGCCCCACTCCACCGCCTCGCGCGCGACGTCGGTCGTCGGGTCGACGGCCAGCATCACGCGCGCCACGTCGGCCGACGGGTCCCCCGCCACCAGGCCGACGGCGTCCCACGAGTCGGCGGTGCCGGGCGGGTACCAGGCGTGGAGAAGGTCGACGACGTCGGCGAGGCGGGGCATGCGGCCCAGTATCGAGCAGGCGCTAGTGGACCTGGCGCTCCTGCCCCTCCCAGTAGGGCTGGCGCAGCTTGAACTTCTGCAGCTTGCCGGTCGCGGTGCGGGCGAGCTCGTCGCGGAACTCGATCGACGTCGGCGCCTTGTAGCCGGCCGCCTTGTCCTTGCACCAGGCGATGAGCTCCGACTCGTCCGCGCTCGCACCCTCGGCCAGGACGACGAGCGCCTTGATGGTCTCGCCCCACTTCTCGCTCGGCACGCCGATCACCGCGACCTCAGCCACCGCGGGGTGGGAGAACAGCACGTCCTCGACCTCGATCGACGACACGTTCTCGCCGCCGGTGATGATCACGTCCTTCTTGCGGTCGCTGATCGTGAGGTAGCCGTCCTCACCGATCACGCCGCCGTCGCCGGTGTGGAACCAGCCGTCGACGAGCGCCTTCTCCGTCTCGTCGGGCCGCTCCCAGTAGCCCTCGAGGATGACATTCGAGCGCGCCAGCACCTCCCCGTGCTCGTCGGTGCGCAGACGTACGCCGATGGCCGGCGCGCCGGCACGCACCAGGCGGGCAGCCCGCTCCTCGGCCGGGAGGTCGTCCCACTCGGCGCGCCCGCGGTTGACCGTCAGCAGCGGCGAGGTCTCGGTGAGGCCGTAGATCTGGACGAACTCCCAGCCGAGCTCCTCCTCGACCCGCACCACGGTCTTCGTGGGCGGCGGTGCGCCCGCCATGATGATCCGCACCCGGTCGCGCCCGGGGATCTCGCCTTCCCAGTCCTGGGCGGCCTCCAGCACCGCGGCGGCCACGGCCGGCGCCGCGCACATCACGGTCACCCCGTGCTGCTCGACGCGGCGCAGGATCTCCGCGCCGTCGACCTTGCGGAGCACCACCTGCGGCACGCCGAGCCCGGTCATGGCGAACGGCATGCCCCAGCCGTTGGCGTGGAACATCGGCAGCGTGTGCAGGTAGACGTCGCGGTCGCTCACCCCGGCGTGCAGGCCGAAGGTCACCGCGTTGGTCCACAGGTTGCGGTGGGTCAGCTGCACGCCCTTGGGTCGTGCGGTCGTGCCCGAGGTGTAGTTGATCGTGGCCGTCGCGTTCTCGTCGGGCTCCCACGCGCGCGGCTCGGCGCCGGGGGCGGCGAACATCGACTCGTCCTCCCCCAGCACGAAGGTGTGCTCGACGTCGATGTCCTTCAGCGACTCCACGAGCTCGGGGTCGACGTAGAGCACCCGCGCGCCGGAGTGGGACACGATGTAGGCGATCTCGTCGGGCCGCAGCCGGAAGTTGATCGGCACCAGCACCCGGCCCGACCCGCACACGCCGAAGAACGACGTCAGCAGCCGCGCCGAGTTGTGGCTGATGATCGCGACGCGGTCGCCGACCTCGAGCTCCAGCTCGTCGAGCCGCGCCGCCTGGCGGCGCGACAGCTCGTACGCCTCGGCGTAGGTCAGCGTGCCGAGCGACGCGGCCGGCTGGTCGGGCTCGTCGATGAATCCCGCACGTTCGCCGTAGACGGCCGCCGCGCGCTCGATGAAGTCGGTGACGCTGAAGGGGACGATCATGGCGCCCACTGTGGCACGCGTCACCCGGCGCTGCGAGCGCTCCCGCGACGGGTGCGACGGACGGCGCGTGGACGTCGACGAACGGACCCTAAGAAGGTTCTCATCCACGTCTCACGCTGTCCCCACGCCGGGAGCCCACGATCGCCGGCGTGGGACAGGTGACCAGGGTGCTCCTCCTCCTGGCGGTCGTGGTGCCGGTGACGGCCTACGTCGCCGGGTCGCTGGCCTCGCCCGGCGCACCTGCGCCCGCCGACCACAGCCCGGTGATCCTGCGCGACGCCGGGCCCGGGACGCCGCCCACCACGGAGCCCACGACGGAGCCGACAACGGAGCCCACAACGGGGCCCACCCCGACCCCGCGGCCCACGCCTCCTCCCCCGCCCCGCGACGGTGGCGGCGGAGGAGGCGAACGGGACGACCGCGGACGCGACGCCGTCGTCGTGACGCCCCAGCCGACCCCGATCGGGGAGGATGACGACGACGAGTGGGACGACGGGGACGACGATGACGACGACACGGACGACGCCGACGACGGTGACGACGGTGACGACGCCGACGACCGGGACGACTGACCGTGCCCGTCGCCCCTTCGCCCGCGTCTCGGTCCGCACCCGCCTCACGGTCGTCATCGCGCTGCTCACCGCGGTGGCGATGACCGGCGCCGGGCTCCTCGTGTACGCCCTCGAGTCGGCGCGCATCGAGCGCCAGGTCACCGCCCAGATCGACCAAGAGATCGCCGAGTTCCGCGCGCTGCGGATCGACCCCAACACCGGCGAGGAGTTCGACGACGTCGGCCGGGTGCTCAACGTCTTCCTCACCCGCAACGTGCCCGACGACGACGAGATGCTGGTCGGCTACGTCCGCGGCCAGACCCCCGAGCGCACCGCCAACCGCTACGGGCAGGAGGTCCTCGACGAGCCGGCCTACCGGGAGGTGCTGTCGGACCTGACCGGGGTCGGCGGGACCCGCGTGATCGAGTCACCCACGTTCGGGGAGACGTGGGTGACCCTGGTCCCGGTGACCAACGCCCAGGGCGAGGGCGCGCTGGTCATCGTGAACTTCCTGCGCGACGAGCACGAGGAGCTCGACCGCACCCTGCAGACCTACACGCTCATCGCGCTGCTCTCCCTGGGGCTGATCACCACCATCGCCGCCTTCCAGTCGGGTCGCCTGCTCGCGCCGCTGCGCACGCTCGAGGAGACGGCGCGCGAGATCACCGCCACCGACCTGTCGCGGCGCATCCCCGAGCGCGGCAACGACGACATCACCGCCCTCACCCGCACGATCAACAGCATGCTCGAGCGCCTCGACTCCGGGTTCGCCGCGCAACGCCAGTTCCTCGACGACGCCGGCCACGAGCTGAAGACGCCGCTGACGGTGGTCCGCGGTCACCTGGAGCTCCTCGACCCGCGGGACCCCGACGACCTGGCCGAGACCCGCGAGCTCCTGCTCGACGAGGTCGACCGGATGTCGCGGCTGGTGACCGACCTGATCCTGCTGGCCAAGAGCCGCCGTCCCGACTTCCTCGTGCTCGGCGAGGTCGAGCTGTCCGGCCTCACCCAGTCGGTGCTGGCCAAGGCCACCGCGCTCGGCGACCGCTCGTGGCGGCTGGACGAGGTGGCCCGCGGGCGGGCCGTGCTCGACGAGCAGCGGATCACCCAGGCCCTGCTGCAGCTCGCCGACAACGCGGTCAAGCACACCGACCCGGGGGCGGAGGTCGCCGTCGGCTCCGCGCGCGGTGACGGCGAGGTGCGGCTCTGGGTCCGCGACACCGGCGACGGGATCCCCGCCCACGACCGTGACGCCGTGCTCGAGCGCTTCGGCCGCTCGCAGGTGCGCGCGGGCGACGACGGCTTCGGTCTCGGCCTCAGCATCGTGCGCGCGATCGCCGACGCCCACGGCGGCGTCGTACGCATCACCGACGCCGAGCCCCGCGGCGCGCACGTGGAGGTCGTCCTGCCCGACCGCGGGATCGACCGATGACCGACGACCCGAGGAGCAACGACCGATGGCCCAGATCCTGATCGTGGAGGACGAGGAGCGGATCGCCTCGTTCGTGGCCAAGGGCCTGCGCGCCGAGGGCCATCAGCCGACCGTCGCCGGCGACGGCCCCAGCGGGCTCGACGAGGCCCTGTCGGGGCGCTTCGACCTGATGGTCCTCGACATCGGGCTCCCGGGCATGGACGGCTTCGAGGTGCTCGACCAGCTGCGCTCGCAGGGCAGCCGGATGCCCGTCATCGTGCTGACCGCGCGCGACTCGGTGACCGACACGGTCACCGCACTCGACAGCGGGGCCGACGACTACATGGCCAAGCCGTTCCGCTTCGCCGAGCTGATGGCCCGCATCCGGCTCCGGCTGCGCGCGCTCGCGCCGAGCGACGCGCCCGCGAGCGGGGACGACGTCGTCGTCGGCAGCCTGCGGCTCGACCGGCGCACCCGTCGCGTCTCCGGGCCGCTCGGCGAGTCCGAGCTGTCGGCCCGCGAGTTCGCGCTGGCCGAGATCTTCCTGCTCAACCCGGGCCAGGTCCTGACCCGCGAGCAGCTGCTCGACCTGGTCTGGGGCTATGACTTCGACCCCGGGTCCAACGTCGTCGACGTCTACGTCGGCTACCTGCGCAAGAAGCTCGGCACCGACACGATCGCCACCGTGCGCGGGGTGGGCTACCGGCTCGCGACCTGAGCCACCGGCCGCGGCCGGCCGCAACGGCTAGCCGCGGATCTTGAAGCCCGCGAGCGACCCCCGCGGCAGCCCGGCCAGCACCGGCTCGAGCGCCTCGGCCACCTCGTGGGGCAGGGGACGGTCGTCGGGGTCGCGCTGCAGGCAGGCCAGGACGGTCTCGGCGACCACGGGCGGCACGTCGTCCGGCAGCGCCGCCGGGGTGTCGACGAGCTGCGGGAAGCGCCGGCGTACGTCGTCCGCGTCGGGATCGCCGGGCTCGAAGGGCTTCCGGCCGGCGACCGCGTGGAAGAGCGTCGCGCCCAGGCCCCACACGTCGGACGCGTACGACGGCACGGGTCCGCCGTCGTCCCGCGACGCGCCCGGGTGGCACTGCTCGGGCGCCATGTAGGCGTCCGTGCCGATCGGGTGGCGGAGGCGGCGTGCGTCCTCCTCGGGACGCGCCACGGACAGGTCGATCAGCCGCGCCGGCGCGCCCATGATGACGTTGCTCGGCTTGATGTCGAGGTGGGTCCACCCGATGTGGCGGAAGTAGTGCAGGGCCGCGGCCACGTCGATGGCGAGCGGGAGGTACTGCTGCTCCTGCAGCCGCCCGTAGCGGCGGACCAGGCTGGAGAGCCGGGGCCCGTCGACGTGCTCGAGCACCACGTGCGGTCGGTCGCCGTCCTGCCCGTCGCGCAGGCCCCGCACGACGACCGGGTGGTTGACGGTGGCGAGGGCGAGGACCTCCCGGCGCAGGCCGCGCCGGGAGGACTCGTCCTCGAGCTGGGAGGGACGCAGCACCTTGACCACGACCGGCGACCAGGTCACCTCGTCGAAGCACAGCCAGGCCTCGTAGGCGGCCCCGCCACCGAGGCGCCTCAGGGCGCTCAGCCCGGGGGCGAGGAGCTCGCCCTCCTCGAGGTGCCAGCCGTCGTCGTTGCGGCCCATGCTCGCCTCCCTCACCGACCGCGGTCAGCCGCGGGTGTCGTTGCGGCTGCGGTCGTTGGTGTTGTTGGCGGTCTTGTCGCGGGTCTTGTCGCCGCCGTCGCGGGTCCAGTCGCGGGTCTTGTCGCCGCGGCTCTTGTCGCGGTCCCGGCTCACGTCGGTGACGCGGCTGTTGGTGTCGTCGTTGGTGTCGCGGCTCTGGCCGGTGTAGGAGGGGCTGTTGGTGCGCGTGTCGTCATCGTCGTCGTCGAAGGTGTCGTCATCGTCGTCGTCGGCGACCAGGACGAGCGACGGAGCGTCGTCCTCACGCTTCGCGGCCTCGTCGGACGTCGCGGACACGACCGGCGACGACATGCCGATCAGGCCGAACGCGGTCAGGCCGGCCACTCCCAGCAGGGTGGTGGGAAGGATCTTCCTCATCGTGGTTCCTCTCGTCGGGGGCCGTGCGGCCCGGTGTCAGGACAAGAGTGGGGACCGGCCGTGAGCCGACCGTGAGGCCCTGATGAGAGGCCTCTCATGGAGGAGGACGGGGTGCGTCGGGACGGTTTCGAACCGCCGACCGCTCGGGTGTAAACCGAGTGCTCTACCGCTGAGCTACCGACGCGCAGGGGCACACACTACGGGACCGCGAGCGGCGCCCGGCAAACCGTCAGCGGCCTCGTCGGCCCGGGCGGACCGCGTCCTGAAATGAGTTGAACCGCTGGCGTCTCGGGTCACCAGCGGTTCAACAACACCAAGATTACACGGCGCTCCCAGAGAGCGTGAGGAATCGTGGAATTGGGGCGGATCGGTCTAGACCAGGGCCTGTCGGGGGCCTGTCCGGGGCCTGTCCGGGGCCTACACGAGGTGCGGTTCGAGGGCCGCGTGGAGCTCGCGGAGGTGCTCGTCGAGGTCGCGGCCGTCCGGGTTGGCGTTGTGCACCGACCAGCGCAGCCGGCCCTCGCGGTCCACGACGTAGGACGACCGGCGCGGCGCGCCCTTGACCTCGTCGAAGACCTCGTAGTTCCGCGAGACGGCCCCGTGCGGCCACCAGTCCGAGAGCAGCGGGAAGTTGAGTCCCTCGGACTCGGCGAAGGTGCGCAGGGCGTAGACCGAGTCGCAGGAGACCGCCAGCACCTCGGTGTCGAAGGTGAGGAACTCGTCGAGGCGGTCACGCACGCCCGACAGCTCCCCGGTGCACACCCCGGTGAAGGCGAACGGGAAGAACATCAGCACGACGGCCTTGCGTCCGCGGAAGTCGCTGAGGCGGACGTCCTGGCCGAACTGGTCGCGGAGCGTGAAGTCGGGTGCCTCGTCGCCGATGCACAGTCCGTTGCCGGTCACGCTGGTCCCTCGCCGTCCTTCTGCTCGTGTGCCTGCTCGTCTGCCTGCTCGTCCCCCGGGTCCCACTGGGCCAGGTCCCGCTTGAGGACCTTGCCGGTCGCGTTGCGCGGCAGCTCGTCGACGAACACGATCTCGCGCGGCACCTTGAACCTCGCCAGGTTGGTCTTCACGTGCTCACGCAGGTCGTCCTCCGACACCTCGCCGCTGCGCACCACGAAAGCACGCAGACGCTGACCATAGTCCTCGTCGGTGACACCGACGGCAGCGACCTCCCGCACGCCCTCGTGCGCGAACAGGCAGTCCTCGACCTCCTGCGGGAAGACGTTCTCGCCGCCGGAGACGATCATGTCGTCGTCGCGGCCCGCGACGTGCAGCCGGCCGGCCTCGTCGAACCAGCCCACGTCGCCCGACGACATCAGGCCCTCGACGACCTCCTTGGACCCGCCGTGGGTGTAGCCCTCGAAGAGCAGGCCGTTGCCCACGAAGATCCGTCCCGTCTCACCGCGCGGCAGCTCGTGCCCCGCGTCGTCGAGGATCTTCACGACGGTGCCGTAGGGCGGCTTGCCCGCCGAGGTGGGGTCGGCCCTCAGGTCCTCCGGCGTCGCGATCGAGGCGTAGGCGACCTCCGTGGAGCCGTAGATGTTGTAGAGGTTGTCGCCGAAACGGTCCATCCACTCCTGCGCGAGCGTGGCCGGCAGCGCCGAGCCGGACGATGCGACCACCTCGACGCGCGAGAGGTCCACCCCCTCGAGCTGCTCGGGGTCGAGCGCCAGGATCCGCTGCAGCATCACCGGGATCACCACCATCGACTGGCAGCGCTCGGCCTGCGTGGTCCGCAGCGCCTCCACCGGGTCGAAGGTGCGGCGCAGCACCACCGTCGACCCGAGCAGCATCGCCAGCGCCAGGTGCGCGAAGCCCCACGTGTGGAACAGCGGCGCCGCGATGTGGGTGCGCCACCCTGCTCGCAGCGGCATCCGCGACAGCAGCGAGACGGCGGCGTCGATGCCGGCCTCCTTGCGGGGGGCGCCCTTGGGGGCGCCGGTCGTGCCCGAGGTCAGGATCACGACGCGGGCGTGCCGCGCGGGCGGCTGCAGGTCGCCCTCGTCGTACGCCGTCACGAGCCGCTCGAGGGTCTCGCCGCCCGCCGCGTCGTCGGGGTCGCCGTCGGTCCAGGCCAGCACCCGGCGCTCGAGGTCGGCGCCGGCGAGCAGGCCGGTGAACTCCTCGTCGTGGATCACCATGCTCGGCGCCTCGCGCTCGAGCACGTCGACCAGCTGCGGGCCGGCGAAGGCGGTGTTGAGGTAGAGGATGTCGGCGCCCAGCTTGGCGATCGCGATGGTGGCGTCGACGAAGCCGCGGTGGTTGCGGCACATGACCGCGACGGAGTCGCCCTCGCTGACGCCGCGCTCGGCGAGCGCCCGCGCGAGGGAGTTGGAGCGCCGCTGCAGCTCACCCCACGTGAGCTCGCCGAGCTCGTCGACCACGCCCACCTGGTGCGGGTCGCGGGCCGCGAGGGTGGCGAAACCCCCCGCCGGGCCGGTACCCCAGCGCAGGACCAGCCGCCCGATGTCGAACAGGGTGTGCGGGCCGTAGGGCCGGATGACGCCCGCGCGCCCCAGCACGCGGACGGTCGTGGCGGCCCCGGACGCCCGGGCCGCGAGGGTGGACGGCAGGTCCCGAACGGTCACGCGGGGGTCTTCGGCGCGACCAGCCGGATGGCCTGCCAGTCCTTGCTGACGGCAGCCGTGGTGGTCTGCGACAGGCCCGCGATGGGGGCGGCCTCCGTGACGTCGGACGGGTCGACGGTGCCCGGCCGGCCGACCTTCGGGGTCAGGAGCCAGATCGACCCGCCGCCGACCAGGTCGGTGAGCGCGTCGACGAGGCCGTCGACGAGGTCGCCGTCGTCGGCGCGCCACCACAGCAGCACCGCGTCGACGACGTTGCCGTAGTCGCCGTCGACCATGTCGGCGTCGATGCAGTCCTCGACGGCGATGCGCAGCTCGTCATCGGTGTCGTTGTCCCAGCCGAGCTCCTGGACGACCATGCCGGGCTTCAGCCCGAGCCGCTCCCCCGTTCCTGTCACCGGGGCAGAATCGCCCACCGTCGAGCTCACGCAGTGCCTCCTGTGTCCTGGGGTGCCTGACCGGGGGCGGTCAGGCGTGGTTGCGCACAGTCCACAGGAACACGGCAGGAGCCGCAACCCCGGTCCACTCCCCGTCGCCGCCCGCCTGCCGGTCGCGGCCGGTGGGGGGCACCGGCGGGGCGCTGACAGGGATGGCCGCGCGCGGTGTGGCGCGCGAGCCGTGGGACTACCCACGGGTAGATTTCGTGGCGCGGACGAGCGTGACACGATGAGCAGGTGAGTGACGCCGACAAGTCCACCAAGAGCCCCGTCGCATCGGTGATCCACGAGGGCCTCCCCACCCAGCTCCCCGACATCGACCCCGACGAGACGCAGGAGTGGCTCGCCTCGTTCGACGCGATGCTCGACGACCGCGGTCGCGACCGGGCCCGCTACGTCATGCTGCGCCTGCTCGAGCGCGCGCGAGAGAAGCAGGTCGGCGTCCCGGCCCTGCGCTCGACCGACTACATCAACACGATCCCGCCTGAGCGCGAGCCCTGGTTCCCCGGTGACGAGGAGGTCGAGCGCCGCATCCGCGCGTTCATCCGCTGGAACGCCGCGGTGATGGTGTCGTCGGCCAACCGCAAGGGCCTCGAGGTCGGCGGCCACATCGCCACCTACCAGTCCTCGGCCAGCCTCTACGAGGTCGGCTTCAACCACTTCTTCCGCGGCAAGGACCACGACGGCGGCGGCGACCAGATCTACATCCAGGGCCACGGCTCGCCGGGCGTCTACGCCCGCGCGTTCCTCGAGGGCCGCCTCAGCGAGGAGCAGCTCTACCGCTTCCGCCAGGAGGTCCAGCACGGCAAGGGCGCCGGCCTGCCGTCCTACCCGCACCCGCGCCTGATGCCCGACTTCTGGGAGTTCCCGACCGTGTCGATGGGCCTGACGGCCATCGGCTCGATCTACCAGGCGCGCTTCAACCGCTACCTCGACAACCGCGGCATCAAGGACACCACCCAGCAGCACGTGTGGGCCTTCATGGGCGACGGCGAGATGGCCGAGCCCGAGTCGCTCGGCGCGATCCGCGTCGCCGCGCGCGAGGAGCTCGACAACCTCACCTGGGTCATCAACTGCAACCTGCAGCAGCTCGACGGCCCGGTCACCGGCAACGGCAAGATCATCCAGGAGCTCGAGGCCAACTTCCGCGGCGCCGGCTGGAACGTCATCAAGGTCGTCTGGGGCCGCGAGTGGGACGCCCTGCTGGCGCGCGACGTCGACGGCGTCCTGGTCAACCGGATGAACACCACGCCCGACGGGCAGTTCCAGACCTACTCCACCGAGGACGGCGCCTACGTCCGCGAGCACTTCTTCGGCGGCGACCCGCGCCTGCGCAAGATGGTCGAGCACATGTCGGACTCGCAGATCGAGAAGCTGCCCCGCGGCGGCCACGACTACCGCAAGGTGTACGCCGCCTTCGACGCCGCGACCAAGCACACCGGTCAGCCGACCGTGATCCTCGCCCACACCATCAAGGGCTGGACGATCGACGCGCTGGAGGGCAAGAACGCCACCCACCAGATGAAGAAGCTGACGCTTCCCGACCTCAAGAAGTTCCGCGACCGGCTCTACCTGCCGATCAGCGACCGCGACCTCGAGGAGTCCTACGAGAAGACGGGCGGCGCGCCGTTCTTCCACCCCGGCGCCGACGCCCCGGAGATCGAGTACATGCTCGAGCGCCGCAAGGCCCTGGGCGGCTCGATCCCCCGCCGCGTCAACCGCGCGACGGCGCTCAAGCTCCCCGGCGACGAGCTCTACGCCGAGCTCAAGCAGGGCTCGGGCAAGAACAAGTTCGCCACCACGATGGCCGTCGTCCGGCTGCTGCGCGACTGGATGAAGGACCCGGAGATCGGCGACCGGCTGGTCCCCATCGCCCCCGACGAGTACCGCACGTTCGGCATGGACTCGATGTTCCCGAGCGCCAAGGTCTACAACCCGGGCGGCCAGCAGTACGAGTCGGTCGACCGCAAGATGCTCCTGTCCTACAAGGAGTCCGTGCAGGGCCAGATGCTCCACGAGGGCATCTCCGAGGCGGGCGCGATGGCGTCGGCCACGGCCGCCGGGTCGTCGTACTCCACGCACGGCCAGCACATGATCCCGTTCTACATCTTCTACTCGATGTTCGGCTTCCAGCGCACGGGTGACTCCATCTGGGCGATGGCCGACCAGCTGGCCCGCGGCTTCCTCATCGGCGCGACCGCGGGTCGCACGACGCTGACGGGCGAGGGCCTCCAGCACGCCGACGGCCACTCGCCGCTGCTCGCCTCGACCAACCCGGCCGTCGTGCACTACGACCCGGCGTTCTCCTACGAGATCGCGCACATCATGCAGGACGGCCTCGAGCGGATGTACGGCACCGGCGGGCCCGACGGCCAGGGCGAGGACGTCATCTACTACCTCACCGTCTACAACGAGCCGGTCTCGATGCCGGCGGAGCCCTCCGACGTCGACGTCGACGGGATCCTCCGGGGCATCCACAAGGTCGCCACCGCCGACGGCGAGGGCCCGCGGGTCCAGCTGATGGCCTCCGGCGTGGGCTTCCCGTGGGTCGAGGAGGCCGCGCGCCTCCTCGCCGACGAGTGGGGCGTCCAGGCCGACCTGTGGTCGGTCACGTCGTGGAACGAGCTCGCCCGCGACGGCGCCGCAGCGGAGCAGTGGAACCTGCTCAACCCCGGCGAGGAGCGCCGCACGGCCTACGTCAGCGACAAGCTCGCCGGAGTCCAGGGCCCGGTCGTCGCCGTGTCCGACTACATGCGGGCCGTCCCGCTGCAGATCGCCCGCTGGGTCCCGGCCGACTACCGCGTGCTCGGTGCCGACGGCTTCGGCTTCGCCGACACCCGGCCGGCGGCCCGTCGCTTCTTCCACATCGACGCCCAGAGCGTCGTCGTCCAGGCGCTCCAGGCGCTCGCCGACGCCGGCGAGCTCCCGATGGAGAAGGCCGTGGAGGCGGCGAAGCGCTACCGGATCGACGACCCCACCGCCACCAAGGACATCAAGCAGGAGGGCGGCGACGCCTGAGGGCCGTCACCGCGCGACGACACCCGCCTGACCCGCCCGGGTCAGGCGGGTGTCGTACGTCAGGCGGGCGTCGCGTGTCGTACGTCGTCCAGCGGGTCGACCGGCGGCTCACCGGCGCTCGCCTCCGCCGGCCGGACCGGGGCCCCGTCGCGGAGCAGGTCGCGCCAGTGGTTGCGGTCGTAGTGGCTGGGCTCGGTGGTGCGGATGAAGTCCCGCACGAGCTTGGCGAACCGCTCCGGGTGGTCCCGGTGCGGGAAGTGACCGGCATTGGGGATGATCTCGACGCGCGCCGTGGGCGCGAGGGCGCTGGCGTTGCTGGCGTGGCTGACCGGGATGACGTGGTCGTCGGCACCCCAGACGACGCACATCGGCATCGCCTCGGTGAGGTAGGCGCGGTCGGCCATGGTGACGATCTGGCCCTTCCAGTCCACGACGGCGCGCACCACGTGGCGGATCGCGGCGCGCGCGTGGGGGTCCTTGAAGGAGTCGTAGATCGTGGCCACCTCGCCCAGGTCGCGCAGCTGGCTGATGCCGCTGCGGGCGAGCACCCGCATGGTCGTCGTGGCGGCGTGGCGCAGGCCGGGCGCCGACAGCACACCCATCACCTGGTGGAAGCCCGGGGTGGTGATCGCGCGGATGGCCGGGCTGACCTCGGGGCCGAGGCCGCCGGAGCCCACCAGGACGAGGCGCTCGGTGCGCTCGGGGTACTGGTAGGCGAACTGCATCGCCACGCCCCCGCCGAAGCTGTGACCGACGACGGTCGCGGTGTCGACGCCCAGCACCGTGAGCAGGTCACGCATGCCGTTGGCGTAGCCGCCCACGCTGTAGTCGGCGCGTGGCTTGTCGGAGACGCCGTGGCCGAGCAGGTCGGGCGCGATGACGGTGTGGGTCCGCGAGAGCGAGTCGATCACCGGCGCCCACGTCGTGTGGTCGCAGCCGAGGCCGTGGAGCAGCAGCACGACGGGCCCCGTCCCGGCCCGGACGTAGGCGCGCCGGTGCCCGTGCACGGTCACGTGCTCGACCTGCGGGCTGCTGCGTCGCGTCACTCGACCTCCAGGGCTGGGACTGTCCGGGATTCAACCAGAGCGTGCGGCCCCGTACCCCGCCGCCCTCCTCCCGATGCCAAGTCGTGACCTGACCGGGTCACGTGGTGGACGTGTCCTGCAGCCGCCGAGCGCGGCCCGCAGTTCGTGGGAATCCCACTACGTGACGCACCCCACTACAGTCGGAGCCGTGACCCCCTCCCGTCGCCGCGCAGCCGAGGCCCTGCGCAACTCCACGGGGGCGCTCAGCACCGCGGCCACCGGCCGCATGTCGACCGACCTGCCGTGGTTCGACGACCTCAGCGCCGAGGACCGCTCCTGGGTCGGTCTCATCGTCCAGGCCGGCATCCGCGGCTTCGTCGACTGGTACGACCGCGAGGTCGAGGCGTCGTCCCACGATCCGCTCGACGTCGTCGTGTTCGGCGCCGCGCCGCGCGAGCTGACCGGCGTCATCTCGCTGCAGCAGACCGTCGAGCTGGTGCGGCTGAGCATCCGGGTCGTCGAGACCACCATCGACACCCTCCTCGACGCCGACGACGCCCGCGAGGTGCACGACGCGGTCCTGCTCTACGCCCGCGAGGTCGCGTTCGCCACCGCCGCGGTCTACGCCCGGGCCGCCGAGTCCCGCGGCGCCTGGGACGCGCGGCTCGAGGCCCTCGTCGTCGACGCGGTCGTCCGTGCCGAGGCCGACGAGAGCGTGCTGTCGCGGGCGAGCGCGCTCGGCTGGGGCGCGCACGGCGACGTGGCCGTCGTGCTGGGCGCCACGCCCCCGCACCGGGCCGAGCTCGACGTCTTCGAGTCCGTACGACGCTCCGCGCGCGCCGGCGGCATGGACGCGCTGTGCGCCTCGCAGGGCGACCGGCTGGTCGTGGTGCTGGGCGGTGTCACCGATCCCCTGGCGGCCGCGACCAGGCTGCTCGACCACTTCGGTGACGGCCCCGTGGTCGTCGGGCCGGTCACCGCCGACCTGGCCCACGCCAGTGCCTCGGCGCGGGCCGCGCTGTCCGCGCACCGGGCCGCCAGCGGCTGGCCCGACGCTCCACGTCCGGTGGCGAGCCGCGACCTGCTCCCCGAGCGCGCGCTGGCCGGCGACGGGCACGCGCGCCGCCACCTCGTGGACGAGGTCTACCTGCCACTCATGGCGGCCCGCGGCACCCTGCTGGAGACGCTGGCGGCGTGGTTCGAGCACGGCTCCTCCATCGAGGCGACCGCCCGGGCGCTCTTCGTCCACCCCAACACGGTGCGCTACCGGCTGCGGCAGATCTCCGACACGACCGGCTGGTCCCCCACCCGCCCGCGGGAGGCGTTCGCGCTCCAGCTGGCGCTGATCCTAGGGCGCCAGTCGGGCCGGACGGAACTGTAGGAACCCTACAAGGATCTGGGAGTCAGTTCGTGGGCGTCGGACCCGCGCCGACCGGCTCTGACCCGTCAGAGTGGACGTGTGCTCGTCATCGTCGCCCCCGGTCAAGGGGCCCAGACCCCCGGTTTCCTCACGCCCTGGCTGGAGGACCCCACCTTCGCCGCGCGGTTCGACTGGCTGGCCACCGTGGCCGGCATCGACCTCGCCCACTACGGCACCGAGGCCGACGCCGACACCATCCGCGACACCAAGGTCGCCCAGCCGCTGCTGGTCGCGACCGGGCTGGTCGCGGCCCTCGACCTCTTCCCGCACCCGGGTGACGCGTTCGCCCGCATCGGCGGGGTCGCGGGCCACAGCGTCGGCGAGCTCACCGCGGCGGCTGGCGCCCGGGTGATCACCGCCGAGCAGGCGATGGTGCTGGTGCGCGAGCGCGGCAACGCGATGGCCGACGCGGCGGCGACCACCGCCACCGGCATGACCGCCGTCCTCGGCGGCGACCGCGAGGAGGTCCTCGCGACCATCGAGCGCCACGGCCTCACCGCCGCCAACGACAACGGCCCCGGCCAGGTCGTCGCCGCCGGTACGACGGAGCAGCTCGCGGCCTTCGCCGAGGACCCGCCCGCCAAGGCGCGCCTGATGCCGCTGAGCGTCGCCGGGGCGTTCCACACCGTCCACATGGCTCCGGCGGTCGACCGCCTCGCCTCGCTCGCCCGCTCGGTCTCCACCCACGACCCGCGCACCCCGTTGATCTCCAACCGCGACGGCCAGATCGTCCACGACGGTCGTGACGTGCTGCGCCGGATCGTCGGCCAGATCTCCAACCCCGTCCGCTGGGACCTGTGCCTGGAGACGATGAGCGACCTCGGCGTCACCGGCGTCCTGGAGATGCCCCCGGCCGGCACGCTGACCGGCATCGCCAAGCGGGCCCTGAAGGGGGTCGAGACCTTCGCGCTCAAGACGCCCGACCAGCTCGACGACGCCCGCGAGTTCTGCGACAAGCACGGCGAGGCCTCGATGATCGAGACCACCCCGACCTGGCGGATGGTCGTCTCCCCCGCCAAGGGCACGTTCCACATCTCGCCCGAGGCGGCCCAGCTCCACCTGCTCGCCCCCGGCGCCACCATCGGTGCCGTCGCCAGCCTGCGCGACCGCACCGACATCACCGCGCCCCACGGCGGCTCCGTGGTCGAGTGGCTGGTCGAGGACGGCGACCTGGTCTCGCCCGGTCAGCCCCTGCTCCGCCTCCACCCCGAGGCCACCCTCTGATGGCCACCATCCACGGCGCCACCGGGGCCCCGCACGCACGCATCCTGGGCATCGGCGCCTACCGCCCGTCCCGCCTCGTCCCCAACTCCGAGGTCGTCGACGCGATCGACTCCAGCGACGAGTGGATCCAGCAACGCTCCGGGATCCGGACGCGTCGTTGGGCGGGTCCCGAGGAGTCCGTGCAGATGATGTCGGTCGAGGCCTCGAGGATCGCCATCGAGCGTGCCGGCCTCGACGTCGGCCAGATCGACTGCGTCGTCGTCGCCACCGTGAGCCACCTGCTCCAGACGCCGGCGGTGGCCACCGCGATCGCCCACGAGCTCGGCACCGACGGCGCCGCCGCCTTCGACATCTCCGCCGCCTGCTCCGGGTTCTGCCACGGCATCGCCCTGGCCTCCGACATCGTCCGCGCCGGCAGCGCCCGCCACGTCCTGGTCGTCGGGGTGGAGCGGCTCACCGACATCCTCGACCTCACCGACCGCGGCACCGCCTTCATCTTCGCCGACGGGGCCGGGGCGGCCGTCGTCGGTCCGAGCGACACCCCCGGCATCGGCCCCGTGGTGTGGGGCTCCGACGGCGAGCAGTTCGACCTGATCCGTCAGCGCGAGGACTGGCGCGACGTCGTCGGCACCGACACCCAGCCGGGCTCCGGCGTGATGCCGCACCTGACCATGCAGGGCAACCCGGTCTTCCGCTGGGCGTCCTTCGCGATGGCCAAGATCGGCCAGCAGGCCCTGGACAGCGCCGGCGTCTCCCTCGACGAGCTCGACGTCTTCGTCCCCCACCAGGCCAACATGCGCATCATCGACGCCATGGCCCGCTCGATGAAGCTGCCGGACTCGGTGCGGATCGCCCGCGACGTCGCCGACCAGGGCAACACCTCGGCCGCGTCGGTCCCGCTCGCGCTCGACCGGATGATCGCCGAGGGCGAGGCGAAGCCGGGCGACACCGCACTGCTCATCGCGTTCGGCGCCGGGCTGTCCTACGCCGCCCAGGTCGTCACCGTCCCCTGACCGCACCACCCGCAGACCAGCCCAAGCAGCACCCACACAGAAGAAGGGAAGGCCCCATGGCCAGCACCGAAGAAATCCGCGCCGACCTCGCCGAGATCGTCAACGAGGTGGCCGGCGTCGACGCCGACGACGTCCAGCTGGACAAGTCCTTCGTGGACGACCTCGACGTCGACTCGCTCTCCATGGTCGAGGTCGTCGTGGCCGCCGAGGAGAAGTTCGGCGTGACCATCCCGGACGACGAGGTCAAGAACCTCAAGACCGTCGGCGACGCCGTCGCCTACATCGAGCGCGCCCAGGGCTGAGCTCGTCCGCGCGTCACGGGTGGCCGGTGTCCAGCCCCGGCCCCCGTGACGCGGGAAGCCCCTTCCCACCACTCTCGACCTCAACTCCCGCGAGAACGGAACCTCAACTGATGCCCTCGACCCGCGTAGTCGTCACCGGCCTCGGCACCACCTCCCCCGTCGGAGGGGACGTCGCCTCCACGTGGCAGGCGATGCTGTCCGGCACGTCCGGCGTCCGGCGCCTCACCGACGAGTGGGTCGACCAGCTGCCGGTGAAGATCGGCGGCCGCGTGGCGGTCGAGCCCTCCGAGGTGCTCGAGCGCGTCAAGGCCCGCCGGCTCGACCGGTCGAGCCAGTTCGCCATGGTCGCCGCCGCCCAGGCGTGGGCCGACGCCGGGCTGGAGGGCTCCGGCCTCGAGCCCGAGCGCCTCGCCGTGGCCGTCGCCTCGGGGATCGGCGGGGTCACCACCCTGCTCGCCAACTACGACACCCTCCTCGAGAAGGGCGCACGCCGGGTCTCCCCGCTCGCGGTGCCGATGCTCATGCCCAACGCCCCCGCGGCCAACGTCAGCCTCGCCTACGGCGCCCGCGCGGCGGTCCACGCCCCGACCTCGGCCTGCGCGTCGGGCAACGAGGCCATCGCGATGGCCATCGACCTGATCCGGCTCGGCCGCGCCGACGTCGTCCTCGCCGGCGGCACCGAGGCCGCGATCCACCCGCTCCCCATGGCGGCGTTCGCCAACATGATGGCGCTGTCCAAGACGGGCAGCGAGGAGGGCGGCGACCCGACGACCGTCTCGCGCCCCTGGGACACCGGCCGCGACGGGTTCGTCCTCGGCGAGGGCGGCGCCGTGCTCGTCCTCGAGTCCGAGGAGCACGCCCGCGCCCGCGGCGCGACGATCTACGCCGAGGTGCGCGGCGCCGGCATCAGCAACGACGCCCACGACATCGCCCAGCCCGACCCCGAGGGTCGCGGCGGCACCCGCGCCATCAAGATGGCGCTGCGCGAGGGCGACGTCGACCCGGCCACCGTGGTCCACGTCAACGCCCACGCCACGTCGACCCCGAAGGGCGACATCGCCGAGGGCCTGATGCTGCACGCGGTCCTCGGCGAGCACGTCGACCGCTGCGTGGTCACGAGCACGAAGTCGATGACCGGCCACCTGCTCGGCGGTGCCGGTGCGCTCGAGGCCGTCGCCACCGTGATGGCCCTGCACGACCGGGTCAGCCCGCCGACGATCAACCTCGACGACAAGGACCCCGCGGTCGACCTCGACATCCCGACGTCGCGGCGCGACCTGCCCAACGGCGACATCGTCGCCCTCAACAACTCCTTCGGCTTCGGTGGCGCCAACGTCGCGGTCGCCTTCGGCAGCGTCTGAGACCCGACACCACCCACGGAGGACGACCGATGACGACCACCGCCACCAAGCCCGCCAAGCTGCCCCGCGAGGAGGACCCGCGCAACCCGGTCCACCGCCTCACCGCGCTCCTCGACGAGGGCACCCTGGAGCTGCTCACCCCTGACGACGACTCCGGCATGCTCGCTGCGGTCGGGCGCGTGGACGGCACGTCCGTCGTCGCCTTCTGCAGCGACGCCACCGTCATGGGCGGCGCCATGGGCGACCTGGGGTGTCGCGTCGTCGTCGACGCCTACCACCGCGCCATCACCGACGGCGTGCCCATCATCGGGCTGTGGCACTCGGGCGGGGCCCGGCTGGCCGAGGGCGTGCTCTCGCTCCACGCCGTGGGCCGGATCTTCCAGGTGATGACCCAGGCGTCCGGCGTGATCCCGCAGATCTCCGTCGTCCTCGGCCCCGCCGCGGGCGGCGCGGCCTACGGCCCCGCGCTCACCGACGTGGTCATCCTCGGCCCCGAGGGCCGCATCTTCGTGACCGGCCCCGACGTGGTCCGGTCCGTCACGGGCGAGGACGTCGACATGCTCCGCCTCGGCGGACCCGAGCCGCACGGACGGCGCTCCGGCGTGGTGCACATCCTCACCGAGTCCGAGCGCGAGGCCCTCGACCGGGCGCGCACCGTCGCCTCCCTCCTCGGCGCCCAGCACAGCCTCGACGTCGAGGCCGTCGAGGATCGCGACCTCGAGGCGCTCCTGCCGGAGTCCAAGAAGCGTGCCTACGACGTGCACCCCCTCGTCGAGGCGGTGCTCGACGACGGGACGATGCAGGAGCTCCACGCCCGGTGGGCCCCCAACATCGTCACCGCCCTGGGCCGCTTCGGCGGTCGCACCGTCGGCGTCGTCGCCAACAACCCGCTGCGCCTCGGCGGTTGCCTCGACTCGCTGTCGGCGGAGAAGGCCTCCCGCTTCGTGCGCATGTGCGACGCGTTCGGTGTCCCCCTCGTCGTGCTCGTGGACGTCCCGGGCTACCTCCCCGGCGTCGGGCAGGAGTGGGACGGCGTCGTCCGTCGCGGGGCCAAGCTGTTGCACGCCTTCGGCGAGTGCGTCGTGCCGCGCGTGACGCTGGTGACCCGCAAGACCTACGGCGGCGCCTACATCGCGATGAACGCCCGCTCGCTGGGCGCCACGCGCGTCCTCGCCTGGCCGGGCGCCGAGGTGGCCGTGATGGGCGCCGTGGCCGCCATCCGGATCCTGCACCGCCGCAAGCTCGCGGAGGTCTCCCCCGAGATCCGGCCGCAGGTCGAGGCCGAGCTGGCGGCCGAGCACGAGCGGATCGCCGGCGGTGTCGACAAGGCCGTCGAGATCGGCGTCGTCGACGAGGTCGTCGAGCCCTCCCGCACCCGCAGCGCGATCGCCCAGGCCATGCGCCACGAGATCGACACGGCGGGCGTGCGCCGCGGGCGCCACGGCAACATCCCCCTCTAATCCGCCAGGACGCACCTCACGTCACGGTCGCTCGTCGGACACCTCGACGCGCGCGGAGGTCCGCAACGGCACGGGCGTCGGCGCCCAGCCGCTGATCGGGCCCGACGACGCCGAGGTCAGCGGTCCTGACCTACCGCCTGCGCCGGCGGGTCACGAGGCCGGGGCACTTCACCGTCAGCGGCGTCCTCGCGTCGTACGACGACACGGCGCAGGAGACGGCGGTCCGCGTGACTGGGACGTCCACGCTTCATCGGCGCAACCGCTGAGACGTCCTCAGACGACCTGGTGCAGCCAGCGCACCGGAGCGCCCTCGCCGGCGTGGCGGAAGGTCTCCAGCTCGTCGTCCCACGGCTTGCCAAGCAGGTTGTCGATCTCGAGCAGCAGCGTGGTGTCGCCCAGCGCGGCCTTCACGACCGCGGCCTTCAGCCGGTCCTCGGGGATCAGGATGTCCCCGTGCGGGCCGGTGATGGCGTGGAAGATGCCGAGGTCGGGCGTGCAGGAGAACCGGGTGCCCTCCGTGGAGCTGGTCGGCTCCTCGGTGATCTCGAAGCGCAGGTGGTTCCAGCCGCGCAGCGCCGACGCGACGGCCGCCGCGGTGCCGGCGGAGCCGGACCAGGACAGCTCGGCACGGTAGGACCCCGGCTGGGCAGGCTGCGGCGTCCAGTCGAGCGAGACGGCAACTCCGAGGACCCCGCCCACGGCCCACTCGATGTGCGGGCAGAGTGCGGAGGGAGCAGAGTGCACGTAGAGAATGCCCCTCGTGGCCGGACCGTCCGGACGGGAAGCAATGCGTGTGGTCACTGTGACCTCCTTGAGTTCCGACGCTCCAGATGCGCCTTCCCCAGCGTTCTGTCGTCAGTGCTCAACGAGACTCAAGTGACACCTATGTGATTAGTGACCCCATTGTGACCCATGTGGCGCCCGAGCGCCAGCAGTCACGCCGATCAGGCCTGACGCCGCTCCAGCAGCTCGGCCCGCTCGGCCGAGTCGGTCAGCTCGTCGGAGTCGATCGCGTGCGTGCGGTGGAACCACGCCAGCGCGTCGGACTCGCGGCCCGCGGCCTCGAGCGTGTCGGCGTAGGCGTAGCGCAGCCGGACGACCCACGACGAGCGGCTCTTCGAGGTCAGGGGGGCCAGCTCGAGCGTGCGCAGGGCGGCGTCCAGCTGCCCCATGTCGCGCCGGGCGCCGGCCTCGACGAGCGTCATCTCGGCCTTGGCCTCCGAGCTGAAGTTGGCCACCGACGGGCTCTTGGCGAGCTTGATCGCCTGCTCGGGGTGGCCCAGGGCGCGGTGACAGTCCGCCATGATCGGCAGGTAGTCGGTCGCGCCGTTCATCCGCTTGGCGGCGCGCAGCTCGGCCAGCGCCTCCGCGTAGTGGCCGGCGGCGTAGGCGGTCTCGCCCGCTGCCTCGCGAACGACAGCGATGCGTGACGCGCGGGCGCGGGCAGCGAGGGCATGACGGTAGGCGAGCTCGGGGTCCTCGTCGATGAAGACGCCCGCCGCGGCCAGGTGCCGGGCAACGCGGGCCGCCAGCTTCTCGGGCAGGCCCTTCAGCTGGGCGCGGACGCCCCGGTCGAGCTCGGCGCCGGTGATGCCCTCGGGCAGGTCCGGGCCGTCGTACGCCGCCTGGTCGGCCGTGCGCACCTTCTCCTCCGAGCGTCCCCGGTAGGCGCGGTCCTGCGAGCGCTCCGGACGCTTGCCGGACGGCTTGCCACCCTGGGACGGACGTCCTCCGGTCTTGCCACGGGAGTCGCCGGAGCGGCCGGAGCCACCACGGGAGTCGCTCCGTGCATCCCCACGGGACTCACCGCGCTGGCCGGAGCGCGAGCTGGAGCCGCCACGGCCTCCGCTCGGCGACCCTCCTCGGCCGGCACCGGATCCGCCTCGCGACGGTCGCTGTCCTCCACGGTCCTCGGCCACAGCCGCACTTCCCTTCTCCACGCGTGGGTCCCCGCTCGGGGTCAACGCTACTCATACCGCGCCATGAAATGGCACAGGGGCCACCAGATCACTGGTGGCCCCTGCCAAATGTTTGTCCGGCGGCGTCCTACTCTGCCACAACCTCTCGGTTGCAGTACCATCGGCGCTGAAAGGCTTAACTTCCGGGTTCGGTATGGGACCGGGTGTTTCCCGTTTCGCTATGGCCGCCGTAACTCTTTCAACCTGTCCAAACCTCCG
>NZ_JANARS010000011.1 GCF_024199985.1 Nocardioides pinisoli | reverse complement strand
AACGACACGCTGCGGCAGGGCAATGACACCACCAGGCCAAGACGAGGCGCCGCCAGCACACCCAGTGCCGGCGGCGCCTCACCCTGCACTCTTGACAACCGCGGACTACATATCAGCCGAGCGGCGCGGTGAGCTCGACGTTGATGTCGTCAGGGTCCTGCAGGGACAGGATCGCCAGGCCGGCGTCCTCCAGGTCGATGATCTCGCCGTGCTCGATGCCGGCCTCCTCGAGTGCCGCGCGAGCGGCCTCGAGGTCACCGCGGGAGTCGACGGCGAAGCTGACGTGGTCGAGCCCCGTCGAGTCCGCGTCGAAGCCCGACGTGCCGACCGGTCGCAGGCCGAAGAGGGTGCCCTGGGGGGTCTGGTAGATGGTGCCGCCGTAGAACTCCTCGGCCGAGTCGCGGACCCCGGGCTCGTCCACGCGGGCGGAGTTGTCGACCGCCGTCGGCCAGCCGAACAGCCGGTCGTAGAACTCCTTGGACCGGCCGATGTCGGTGACGGTCAGTCGGACGTGGGCGAAGCCGGAGCTGCGGATGAAGGCCATGGATCCTGTGTACTCCTCACCCGAAGGGCGGTCAGGCAGGGAGGGACTCGTCCGAGCGGTCCTCCGCCGGCTCCTCGACACGCCCGCTCGTGGACATCAGCAGGAGCACCACGCCCACGATCGCGGCGATGACCGAGGCCAGCAGGATCGCGATCTTCGCCTCCTCGGTCAGCAGGTCGGAGCCGGGGAAGGACAGCCCGGCGATGAAGATCGAGACGGTGAAGCCGATGCCGGCGACGGCGCCCAGGCCGACCACCATCGGCCACGACGTGTCCTCGGGCAGCTTCGCGATCCCGAGGCGTACGGCGATGAACGACGTCACCACGATGCCGACGGGCTTGCCGAGCACCAGGCCCAGCACGATGCCCAGGCCGACCGGCTCGGTGAAGACCTCGCCGATCGCGCCCAGCTCGACGCCGGCGTTGGCGAGCGCGAAGACGGGGAGCACGACGTAGGCCGAGACCGGGTGCAGCGTGCTGATGAGCCGCTCGACCACCGACACCGACTCCTTGAGCAGGAACCGCAGCCGCGCGAGCTCGTCGGGGTCGAGGTGGCGGTCGCGCAGGGCCTCACCGGCGTACTCGCGGGACACCTCCTCCTTGAGCAGCGGCCGGGCCGGCGCCAGCAGGCCGATCGCGACACCGGCGAGGGTGGCGTGGACGCCCGACTCGAGGAGGGCGAACCACACGCCGACGCCGAGCAGGGCGTAGACGACGACCGTCCAGACCCGCAGCACCCGCGCCACGACCATCGCCGCGAGCAGCCCCAGCGCGATCGCCAGCCACGTCAGGGAGAGGTCGCTGGTGTAGAACACGGCGATCACCAGGATCGCGCCGATGTCGTCGACGATGGCCAGCGTCAGCAGGAAGAGCCGCGCCGCGGACGGGATGCGCCGCCCGAGCACGCCCAGCACGCCGACGGCGAAGGCGATGTCGGTCGCCATCGGGATGCCCCAGCCGGCGCTGCCCTCGCTGCCGGGCGGGTTGAGGGCGAGGTAGATGCCGGCCGGCACCACCATGCCGCCGACCGCGGCGACGATCGGCAGGGCGGCGGTCCGCGGGTCGCGCAGGTCGCCGTTGACCAGCTCGTACTTGATCTCGAGACCGACCACGAAGAAGAAGATCACCATCAGCGCGTCGTTGACCCAGTGCTGCAGCGACTCGTCGAGGTGCAGTGGCCCGACGTCGAGCACCAGGTGGGTGTGCCAGAGGGAGTCGTAGGACGACGCCCACGGGCTGTTGGCCCAGACCAGGGCGGCGGCCGCGGCGATCAGCAGGAGGATCGAGCCGGAGGCCTCGACACGGAGGAACTCGCGCACCGGGCGCGCCACGAGGCGGGCCAGCGGCTTGTCGCTGGCGCTGTAGACGGGACCGGCCCTCCACAGGTCGTCCAGGCGGGAACGGTCAGGCGGCGTGGCCATGGACAGGGGGTCCTTCCGGGGGTGGTCGAGGCGTCCTCACCGCGGAGAGACTCTCCACGGGCCGACCAGACTTCCCGGCTCACCTGAGACACCAGTGTAGACAGGCCCGTTGGTAGGGTCGCACCACCCAGCCCCGGCGTACATCGAAGGACAGCTCCGCATGGCACACGTACCGGTCCAGGATGGCGATCCGACGCTCGGCAAGCTCGTCATGGACGCGCAGCGCGACATCTCCTCGCTCATCTCCAAGGAGATCCAGCTCGCGAAGAGCGAGATCAAGGTCAGCGTCAAGCACGGCGGCGTGGGCATCGGCCTCTTCGCCGGCGCGGCCTTCCTCGCCCTCCTCGCGATCATCATGCTCTCGGTCGCGCTCGCCTACTTCATCCACTGGAACGGCGACGGCCTCGACCTCCAGTGGGCGTTCCTCGTCGTCTTCGGCCTCTACGTCCTGATCGCGGGGCTCCTCGCCTTCATCGGCCTCCGGCAGGTCAAGAAGGTCAAGGCGCCCGAGCGGGCCATCGAGCAGGGCAGGCAGATCCCCCAGGCGCTCAAGGGTCGTCCCTGATCCACCGGCTGCGCCGGTAGCCCGCGCGAGCGGTGTCCCGAGCCACATTCCCGCGTCGGCGAACGTGGCTCACGCGTCGCCCGGTAGAGCGGTGTGCGCCGGCGACGAGGCGTCGTACGTCGCTCAGCGCACGCAGGTGCCGGTGTCGACCGGGGCCGCCGCGGTGAGGCCCTCGGCCGCCGACTCGGCCACCTGCTCCGCGGTGAGCGCGTAGCCCGTGTCGGGGTCGCTGACGGAGGCGGCGAACACCATGCCCGCCACGTCGCCGGCCGACGTCACGATCGGGCCGCCCGAGTTGCCGGGCCGGATGAGGGCACGCAGCGAGAAGACCTGACGGATGACCGTGCCCTCGCCGTAGATGTCGGGCGAGCGCAGCCGCTGCTCGGAGCGGACGCGGCCGGACTCCACGTCGTAGGGACCGTCCTCGGGATAGCCGAGGACGGCGACCGGGTCACGCGGCTCGACCCCGGTGTCGAAGGCGAGCGGGAAGGCCCCGGTGTCGGGCAGCGACAGCACCGCGATGTCGAGGTCGGGGTCGTAGAGCACGACCGACGCGGTCACCGAGGAGCCGCCGACCTCCACCTCGGGCCGGGTCACCCCGGCGACGACGTGGGCGTTGGTCATCAGCCGGCCGGGGGCGTAGAAGAAGCCGGTGCCCTCGACGCCGCTACCGCAGCCGTTGGTGCCGCGGACCTTGACCACGCTGGCCTCGGCAGCGATGACGTCGGGGTCGGTCAGCATCCGCGGGTCGCCCGGCCGGACCGCGACGATCCGCTCCGGGGCGAACGGCTCGAGGTAGCGCGGGAAGAACGTCGTGCCGACCACGTTGTTGAACGCCTGCAGCACCTCCCCGGAGTCGGCCGGCAGCGTCTCGTCGACCTTGGCCAGGATCGAGGAGTCGCGCACCAGCGGCGTGAAGGCGCCGATGCGGGTGCCGGAGACGGCGACGCCGAGCGCCCACGCCACGAGCAGCACCGCGACCGCGCTGAGGGCTGACCCGCCGATCGCGTCGACGGCCCGGATCGGCTGCCACGTGATGCGGTCGCGCAGCCGGGCGCCGACGAACTGGAAGAGCGCCTGACCGAGCGAGGCGGAGATGATCACGATGAACAGCGCGCCGAGCGACACCCACAGCGACGGGGCGGCGTCGCCCAGCGCGAGCGGCGCGGCCCAGATGCCGGCGAGCCCGCCGAGCAGGAGGCCGGCGGTGGCGCTGGCGCCGGTGATGAAGCCCTGCCAGTAGCCCGAGAGGGCGTAGACCCCCACGAGTGCGAGGAGACACCAGTCGAGGGCGTTCATGACAGCTACTCCTCGAGCCTGGTGTTCTGCGGCGTGTTGGGGGCGAGGTCGGTGCCCCGGGGGACACCCTGCAGCATGTGGTCGGGCAGGTCACGCACCCGCGCCCGGTCCCAGTCCTCGGCCCACCCGAGATAGCTGAACAGCCGGGCGATGATGCCGGCGGTGAAGCCCCACAGGATCACGTCGCGCCGGTCCCCGATCAGGAAGCCCGGACCGAGCCAGCCGCTCGGGTGGCGCACGGTGATGCGGTTGTCGGGGTCGAGGAGGTCGGCGATCGCCACGTGGTGGATCTCGTGGACCTCGTCGGGGCTCTCGATCCGCACCTCGCCCCGGTCGCGCCAGTAGCCGAGGATCGGTGTCACCGCGAAGTTGCTCGGCGGGAGCCACAGCTCGGGCAGCTCGCCGAAGACCTCGATCTCCGCCGGCACGAGCCCGATCTCCTCGTGGGCCTCGCGCAGGGCCGCCTCGACCGGGGTCTCCCCGTCGTCGAGCGAGCCGCCGGGGAACGACACCTGGCCGGGGTGGGAGCGCATGTGGTGGGCCCGCTCGGTGAGCAGGAGCTCGCCGCGGTGGGCCAGGTCGTCGGGGGCGGCCGGGTCGGCCTCGCGGTCGGCGAAGACCATCAGCACGGCTCCCCGCCGGGGGTCGCTGTCCTCGGGCGGCATGAAGCGGGTCAGCTCGTGGACCGAGATCGTGGACGCCGCCTCGACGACCGGCGCGAGCCAGCCCGGCAGCGGCGCGCCCTCCCGATCGATCACAGCGTGATCCCGAGGTGCTCGGCGACCTTGGCCCTGATCTCCGCCACGGACTCGACACCGCCGGAGTCCTGGGCGACGACGACGCCGTCCTCGTCGATGAAGACGAAGGCCGGCAGCCCGCGGCGGGCGACCGCGAAGGCGTCCTCGACCATCAGCTCGCCGCCGGGGTCGGCGACCGAGGGGTAGGTCGCCCCGGTCTCCTCGGCCAGCGCCAGCGCGCCGTCGGGGTGCACGTCGTTGAAGTCGATGCCGAGCACCGGCACCCGGTCGCCGTACTGCTGGTGGAAGGCGTCGAGCGCCGGCATCTCCTCGCGGCAGGGCTCGCAGTTGGCCTGCCAGAGGTTGATGACGAGGGGCCCGCGGAGGGACGACAGGTCGACGTCGGGCCCACCGCCCAGGCACGGCAGGGTCAGCTCGGGCAGGCCGCCCTCGACCGCCTCGCCGCTGCCGGGCTCGCAGTCCTCCATGCCGATGCGCGCCTTGGCCTCGCGCAGGGCCGGGGTGTCGACGTCCACGTCGGGCGGGCGTACGTCGATGCCGCTGCCGCTCATCGACGACCAGGCGAGGGCGCCCACGGCGACGCACGCGGCGAGCGTCAGCGCCAGGAGCAGCTTCCTCATGCAGGTCCCTGGGTGGTGACCAGCTTCTCCGCCTCGACGGGGTCGGTCGGACCGGCGCCGAACGACGGGCACAGGCGGGCGACCGGGCAGGCGCCGCACGCGGGCTTCTTGGCGTGGCACCGGCGGCGGCCGTGCCAGATGAGGTGGTGCGACAGCATCGTCCAGTCGCGCTTGGGGAAGAGGGCGCCGACAGCGTGCTCGACCTTGACCGGGTCGGTCTCCTCGGTCCACCCCAGGCGCCGCGCCAGGCGGCCGAAGTGGGTGTCGACCGTGATGCCGGGCAGGCCGAAGGCGTTGCCGAGCACGACGTTGGCGGTCTTGCGGCCCACGCCGGGGAGCGTCACCAGGTCGTCGAGCCGGTCCGGGACGCGGCCGTCGTAGCGCTCGACGAGGGCCTGGCTGAGCTTGAGCACGGCGTCGGTCTTCTGCCGGAAGAACCCGAGCGGGCCGAGCAGCTGCTCGAGGTGCTCGCGCGGGGCGGCCGCCATCGCCTCGGGCGTCGGGTAGGCCGCGAACAGCGCGGGGCTGGCGGCGTTGACCCGGCGGTCGGTGGTCTGCGCGGAGACGACGGTGACGACCAGGCACTCGAACGCGTTGGTGAAGTCGAGCTCGGCGCGGGCGTCGGGATAGGTCTCCGCGAGGATCCGGTCGATCTTGCGCGCCCGCCGCACCAGCGACGTGTCGGGCTTGGGGATCACGGCCGGGGAGGCCTTGGTGGCCTTCTGGGTCACCTTGCGGGCGGGGGCGGGCACGCGGTCAGCCTACGGTCCGGCTCCGACACCGCCGAAGCGGGCGCAAACGGGGCCTCACCCGCGCGGAGTGTCCGTTGTGAGCCGGACCACGGCTAGGATCGTCCCGGATCCCGAGCACTACCCGTCGGGACGCACCCCACTGGGAGGATTGACGTGGACAACGACGTGCTTCGGCAGGCACCGCTGTTCAGCTCGCTCGACGACGAGGCGGCGACGGCGCTGGGCGGTTCGATGGCCGAGACCAAGCTGCGCCGTGGCGACGTGCTCTTCCACGAAGGCGACTCCGGCGACAAGCTCTACATCGTCACGGAGGGCAAGGTGAAGCTCGGCCGCTCCTCCGCCGACGGCCGCGAGAACCTCCTCGCCATCATGGGTCCCGGCCAGATGTTCGGCGAGCTCTCCCTCTTCGACCCGGGGCCGCGGTCCGCGACGGTCACCGCCGTCACCGACGCCGCCTTCGGCTCGCTCTCCCACGACGACCTGCTGCGCTGGCTCGACGGCCGCCCGCAGGTCGCGCGCGGACTGCTCTCCCAGCTCGCCTCGCGGCTGCGCAAGTCCAACGACGTCGTCGCCGACCTCGTCTTCTCCGACGTCCCCGGTCGCGTCGCCAAGGCGCTGCTCGACCTCGCCGACCGCTTCGGCCGCACCGCCGACGACGGTGTCCACGTCCACCACGACCTCACCCAGGAGGAGCTCGCCCAGCTGGTCGGCGCCTCCCGCGAGACGGTCAACAAGGCGCTCGCCGACTTCGCCTCGCGCGGCTGGCTGCGCCTGGAGCCCCGCTCCGTGGTGATCATGGACCTCGAGCGCCTCTCCCGCCGCGCCCGCTGAACATTTCTCGCTCCACCTGACCCCCGCCGCGACGCGTCTGTGCGTCGTACGTCGTGCAGAGCGCATTCGGGGGAGGGGCACCGTGACTGATCGATCGGGTTTCGACGGGTTCGTGCACGCGCGCGGGTCGGCGCTCGCGCGCACGGCCTACCTGCTGACGGGCGACCACCACCTCGCCGAGGACCTGGTGCAGGCCGCGCTCGTGCAGGCGGCGAAGCACTGGGAGCGGATCCACACCTCGCCCGAGGCCTACGTGCGGCGCGCGATGTACCACCAGAACATCTCGTGGTGGCGCCGTCGCAAGCTGGCCGAGTCGCCCCTGGAGTCCTACGACGCCCCGGTGCCGGCAGCCGACCCGACGCTGCGGCTCACCCTCGAGCAGGCCCTGCGCCGGCTCACCCCGCGCCAGCGCACCGTGCTGGTGCTGCGCTACTTCGAGGACCTCACCGAGGTCCAGACGGCCGCCGCGCTGGGCATCTCCGGCGGCGCGGTCAAGTCCATGACACGCCAGGCGCTCCAGCGCCTGCGCGTCCTGGCCCCCGAGCTCGCCGACCTGGTGGGAGCAGACGCATGAGCACCGACCTGCGCGAGGAGCTCGACGCCCTCGCCCGCACCCAGTCCTTCTCCCCCGACCCGTCCGTCTGGGACCGCGGTCGCCGGGCGCGGCGGCGCACCCGGGTCGCCGCCGGGGCGGCCGCAGTGGCCGTCGTGGCGGTGGTGGCCGGAGCCGGCGCGCTGGCCGTACGTCCCTCAGGGATCGGGCCGGCCGGCGACGTCGTACGCGAGGGCGCGATCCCGAGCCGGATCACCGAGCCCGACGGTCCCGTGGTGACCGACCTGGCGATCGGCCCGGCCTCGGTGGCGTACGTCGCTCCCGACGGCTCGCCCGTGCTGGTGGACGCGACCACGGGTGAGGCGCACGCGGTGGAGCTGCCCGATTTCCCCACCCCCGAGGTCATCGACCGCGATGCCGAGCTCCGCCGCGGCCCCTGGCTCGCCCTGTCGCCCGATGGGCGACGGGTGGCGTACCCGACCACCCAGGACTTCGAGCGGGAGCCGGGACAGGTCGTCAACCAGACCGCCTGGTACCGGGTCGTCGACCTCGCGAGTGGCGAGAGCGACCTGGTGGACCTGCCCCCGTACCGCAGCACCCCGCTGGCGATGTCCTGGACCACGGACGGGGAGATCGCGGTCGATGTCTTCGGCAGGCCGACGAGTCGCCCCAGCGCGACCAACCTTCCTCCGACGATCAGCTGGACGATCGACCCCGTCACGGGCGACAGCAGCTCGGCACCGCTCACCGGCCTCACCGCGCCCGGCAAGGGGATCAGCGCGCCCTTCCCGACCGACGACACCCCCGTCCGCGCCGTGCCCTTCGAGACCGCCACCGACACCGACCCCGACCGCGCCCTGCCCGACGACCTCTACCCCGACGGCGCCGTCGTCACCCCGGTCGGCTGGGCCGACGACAGCCTCCTGGTCGTGGAGGTCGACGCCCCCGTCGGCAGCTACGTCGAGGGTGCGCACCTCGCGCTGATGACGTCCCCCGACCGGCCCGAGTCGGAGTGGACCTACCGGATCCTGCTGCGTGAGCTCCCCGACTCGCTGGGCGTCAGCCTGGCCGTGGACCTGGTGCCCGACCTGGACGGCACGTCGTCGCAGGAGCTGACCCACGACTTCGACACGGCCGACGAGCCCCCGGCACCGTTCGGCATCGAGCTGTCGCTGTTCATCGGGCTCGCGGTGGCCGCGGCCATCGCCGTCCTGCTCGCGCTGCGGTGGCTCTGGCGGCGGCTGTCGTAGACGCGCGGGCTGACGGCCGCCGACGGCCGGTAGTCCACCGGGAAACGGCTGCCGGCGGACGGAGATCACGACCGTATCCCGGTGGACTATCCCCGTCCGGGGGCCGTACGACGACTCAGGCGCGCGGGTCGCGGCCGGCGAAGGCGACCAGCCGGTCGTAGGGCGGGGCGTCGTCGGGCACGTCGACCGGGGCCCCGAAGGCGTCGCCGCGGTTGTCGTCGGTCAGCCCCTGCTGGATGAAGGCGAGCCCCCGCTCGGCGACCTCGTCGTCGAGGGGCAGGGGCCGGCCGAGGGCGCGGACGAGGTCCCACGTGTGCACCCCGAGCTCGGCGCTCTGCCAGTCGGCCTGGGCGACGCGGTCGTCGGGCTGGCCGTGCCAGTGGTGGAGCAGGTCGTCGGCGTGGACGCGGAAGTGGGCGGCCAGCTGGGCCGGGTCGCCTCCCGCGCCGGCGTCCCAGTCGACCTCCTCGCCCCGCGCCTGCTGCAGGAAGTGCTCGGGCGCGGCGGCCAGGTGGGCGGCCAGCTCGCGCACGGTCCAGCCCCGGCACGGCGTGGGTCGGTCGAGGTCGTCGGGGTGGACGGCGGCGAGGGCGTCACCGGCCTGGTCGAGGGCGCGGGACAGGACGACGACGGGTCGGTGCGGACTGTTCATGCCACAACTCCACCTCTGCCAGGGGAGCGTGCGCAAGGGTCATTCGCCCTCGAGGTAGGCCAGCTGCGCACGCACGGAGAGCTCCGCCGCGCCCCACAGCACCGGGTCGACGTCGGCGTAGACGACCTCGACGATCGCGCGGGGCAGGGTGTCGTGCGGCGGCGTCGCACCGAGGTGGGCGCCGCCCTCGCGCTCGACGGCGCGCAGGTCCCGCAGCGCCTGGCGCACCTGCTCGAGCCGCTGCTCGCGGTGGGCGAGGTAGAAATCGAGGGCGCCGAGCGCGTCGTCGATGACCGGGCCGTGGCCGGGCCACACGGTGGTGATGCCCTGCTCACCGCAGAGCGCGTGGAGCCGCTGGAGGGAGGCGAGGTAGGCGCCGAGCTGGCCGTCGGGGTGCGCGACGACGGTCGTGCCGCGACCGAGGACAGTGTCGCCGGTCAGCACGGCCCGATCCTGCGGCACGACGAAGGACAGCGAGTCAGCCGTGTGGCCGGGCGTCGCGACGACGTGCACCTCCAGTCCGCCGACGGCGACCACGTCGCCCTCGCCGAGGCCCTCGGAGCCGAGCCGGTAGGCCGGGTCGAGGGCGCGTACGCCGCAGCCGTGCCGCTCGGCGTACTCGCGGGCCGCCTCGCTGTGGTCGGCGTGGTGGTGGGTCAGCAGCACCACGGACACGTCACCCGCGGCCGCGTCGATCGCGTCCAGGTGCGAGTCGACCGAGGGGCCCGGGTCGACGACGACCGAGCGCGAGGAGCCGGGGTCGCGCAGCACCCACGTGTTGGTGCCGTCGAGGGTCATCACGTCGGCGTTGGGTGCGAGCACGCAGGTGCCGGTGTCGCCGAAGGAGCCCCCGGACCAGCCGCCCCCGGTCATCGTGCGGCCATCAGCGCGGCGTAGGCCGGCGGGGTCGACAGGATGAACTCCTCCCCGTCAGCCACGACCTCGGGCATGAACATCTCGACCCTCCGCCCGGCAGCCTCCGCGAGCACAGCGGACGGGTCGGCGTACTGCCCGACCTCCAAGCAGGTCAGCCAGGTCGGGGGCAGCATCAGGATCTCCTGCCGCTCCACCAGCGACACGGCGTCCATCGCGCCGGTCCACATGACCGACGACGACTCGCTCGACACGTCACGGGTCACCTGGCCCTCGGGCAGCCGGGCGACGAAGAACCAGGTGCGGTAGCGCCGCGGCTCGAAGACCGGCGTCAGCCAGCCGGACCACGCGCCGAGGAGGTCGGTGCGCAGCACGAGCGACCGGTCCTCCAGGAACGCGGTCAGCGAGACCTCGCGCGACTCGAGCGCGACCCGGTCGGCCTCCCAGTCCTCACCGGTGGTGTCGGCCACGACCGAGTCGGGACCGGTGCCGGCCAGCAGCACGCCGGACTCCTCGAAGGTCTCGCGCACGGCGGCGCAGACCAGCGCCCGGGCCCGGGGCTCGTCGCAGCCGAGCCGCGCCGCCCACTCGGCCGGACCGGGTCCGGCCCAGAGCCCGCGGTCGACCAGCTCGTCGTCGAAGTCGCGCGGGTCGACGCCGCCGCCGGGGAAGACGCACATCCCGCCGGCGAAGGCCATCGAGGTCTGGCGCCGCAGCAGGTAGACGTCCGGGCCGGCCGCACCGGGGCGCAGCAGCACGACCGTCGCCGCGTCACGCGGCTCGGCGGGCGCGGCCTCGCCCGAGGCGTAGGACCGCGCCTGCGCGACGAGGGCCTCGGGCAGTGGCAGACGCTCCATGCGGGTCAGTGCTCAGACCTCGACGACGATCTCGACCTCGACGGGCACGTCGAGCGGCAGGACCGAGACGCCGACGGCGGACCGCGCGTGCTTGCCGGCGTCGCCGAAGACCTCGCCGAGCAGCTCGGACGCGCCGTTGGCGACCTTGGGCTGGCCGGTGAAGTCGGGCGTCGAGGCGACGAAGACGACGACCTTGACCACACGCTTGACCTGGTCGAGGGAGCCGATCTCCGCCTTGACCGCGGCGAGCGCGTTGAGGGCGCACTGGCGCGCGCACTCGTAGCCCTGCTCCTCGCTGACCTCCCCGCCGAGCTTGCCGACGGCGATCATCTCGCCGTCGCGGGCGGGCAGCTGACCGGCGGTGAAGACGAGGTCACCGGATCGCGCGGTCGGCTGGTAGGCCGCGACCGGCGGCACCAGTTCGGGGACGGTGAGCCCCAGCTCGGCGAGCCTCGCCTCCGGGGACGAGGTGGCGCCCACGTCAGGCGCCCTTCGAACGCTTGAGGAAGGCGACCAGACCACCCTGGGCGTTGGTGTGGATCGCCACCAGCTCCCAACCGTCCTGGCCGAAGTTGTTGAGCATCAGAGCCTCGTTGTGGAGCGGGATCGGCGCCACCTGGTATTCCCATCGCGTCATGGATCGCACCCTACTCGGGCCGCACCCGGGGCGGCACAGCGTCCTCCTGCGGTCTGACGCCCGCCCGGCACGCACCGTCTAGCGTCTGCACCATGGACCAGCACCCGTGGCGCCTCGGCCCGCGCGGGCGGCGGTGGTTCGACCGACTGCTGGTGGCCGCGCTCGTCGCCCTCGGGGCCAGCCACGTGCTGGCCGAGCAGCGCGGCTCGGCGCTCTTCTCGGTCCTCGAGGCCGTGCCCCTGCTCTGGCGGCGCCGTCACCCGTGGCCGGTCTTCCTCGCCGTCGCGATGCTCAGCGCGGGCCAGGCGGTCGCGCTGGGCGAGCCCACGATCGGCCAGCTCGCCTTCCCGATCGCGGTCTACTCCGTCGCGCGCTGGGCACCCCGCTGGCAGGGCGTGGTCGCGCTGCTCGTCGCCTACTGCGCCGCCGTGGTCGCCGCGGCGCGCTGGACGCTCGGCCTCGGCGCCGAGGAGCTGACCGCGGGCGTCCTGGTGCCCTACGTCGTCACGATCGGGGCGATCGTCACCGCCGCCTGGGCGCTGGGCTTCGCGGCGCAGACCCGGGAGAGGTACGTCGCCTCCCTGGTCGCGCGCGCCGAGCAGGCCGAGCGGATGGCCGAGCGCGAGGTCGAGCTGGCCGCGCGCGACGAGCGGTCGCGGATCGCCCGCGAGATGCACGACGTGGTCGCGCACGGGCTGTCGGTCATCGTGGTGCAGGCCGACGGCGCTCGCTATGCCGCCGCCAAGGACCCCGACGTCGCCGTCGACACGCTGGAGACCATCGCGTCCACCGGGCGCGACGCGCTGACCGAGATGCGCCGGCTGCTGGGCCTGCTCCGCGAGGGCGACACCGGCGTGGCCCCGCAGCCCGGCCTCGCCGACGTACGCCACCTCGTCGACGAGGCACGCGCGGCCGGGACGCGGGTCGAGGCCGACCTCCCCGTCGACGCCCCGGACGTGCCCGACGGCGTCGGGCTGGCGGCGTACCGGATCGTGCAGGAGGCGCTCACCAACGTCCGCAAGCACGCCGGCCCCGGGGCCACCGTGACCCTGCGCCTTCGCGTCGATGACGCCGTCGTGGTGGAGGTGCGCGACGACGGGCACGGCGCGTCCGCGCCCTCGGACGGGCGGGGCCTGGGGCTCACGGGGATGCGCGAGCGGGCCGAGGTGCACGGCGGCACGCTGGACGCCGGCCCCGCACCGGGCGGCGGCTTCGCGCTGTCTGCGAGGCTGCCGCTGTGAGCGAGCCCGCCGTGACCGCGCCGATCCGCGTCTTCCTGGTGGACGACCAGCAGATGGTGCGCGCCGGCTTCCGGATGCTCGTGGAGAGCCAGGACGACATGGTGGTCGTCGGCGAGGCGGGCGACGGAGGCGAGGCGCTCGAACGGCTCGCGGTGACGACCGCCGACGTGGTGCTGATGGACGTGCGGATGCCGCGGCTCGACGGCGTGGAGACCACGCGCCGGCTGCTGGCCACCGCCGACGCGCCGCGCGTCATCGTGCTGACGACCTTCGACCTCGACGAGTACGCCTTCGCCGCGATCCGGGCCGGCGCCTCGGCCTTCCTGCTCAAGGACGCCGCCCCGCCCGACCTGCTCGGCGCGATCCGCGCGGTGGTGGCCGGCGACGCCGTCGTCGCCCCCAGCACGACCCGGCGGCTGCTCGACCACTTCGCCGCGCTCCCCGACCCCTCCCGGCCGGCGTCCGCCGACGACCGGCTCGCGCTGCTCACCGACCGCGAGGTCGAGGTGCTCACCCTCATCGCCCGCGGCCTGACCAACACCGAGATCGCCGCGCACCTCGTGGTCGCCGAGACCACCGTGAAGACCCACGTCGGCCGGGTGCTGGCCAAGACCGGGTCGCGCGACCGCGTGCAGCTCGTCGTCCTCGGCTACGAGACCGGTCTGGTGAGCGCCTGATCGCCGCTGGGTGGTCACCGGATATCCGGTGACCACCCCGCTTTGCACCCCAGATCTCGACCACGAAGCGGGAGTCTCGGGTGCACAGTCCCGTCCTCCCCCGGTCGTACGCCGACCGCGCGACGTCGGCCCACCGACGGACCCCGGTCCATGCCTCGGGCCGACGCGGCGGAGGCCGATGACGACGAGCGTTGTCCCCATGACCACGACACTCCACCAGGCCACCGGCACCGCGGCGAGCGCCCGCGGGCTGACCCGCACCTACGGCGACGGCGACAGCGCCGTCCACGCGCTGCGCGGCATCGACCTCGACCTCCCCGCCGGCCGGTTCACCGCGATCATGGGCCCGAGCGGGTCCGGCAAGTCCACCCTCATGCACTGCCTGGCCGGGCTCGACGCCGCCACGAGCGGCACGGTCACCGTGGCCGGGCGCGACCTCGCCGGGCTCGACGACACCGCACTGACCCTCTTCCGCCGCGAGCACATCGGCTTCGTCTTCCAGGCCTTCAACCTGCTGCCGATGCTCACCGCCGGGCAGAACATCGTCCTCCCGCTCGAGCTCGCCGGTCGCGCGGTCGACCGCGCGCGCTACGACCAGGTCGTCGGCGTGCTCGGCCTCGCCGACCGGCTCGGCCACCTGCCCAGCCAGCTCTCCGGCGGCCAGCAGCAGCGGGTCGCGATCGCCCGGGCGCTCGTCACGCAGCCCGACATCGTCTTCGCCGACGAGCCCACCGGCAACCTCGACAGCGAGGCCAGCGCCGAGGTGCTCGGCCACCTCCGCCGCTCGGTGCGCGAGCTCGGCATGACCGTGGTGATGGTGACCCACGAGCTCGACGCGGCGGCCTACGCCGACGACGTCGTGGTCATCCACGACGGCGCGGTCACCGCCCACCTGAGCGACCCCGGCCAGGACGAGCTCGTCGCGGCGCTGCGCGGACGGACCGCCTGATGCGCACCGTGCTCCTGGCGTCGATGCGCCACCACACCCGCCGGTACGTCGCCGCGTCAGTGGCCGTCGTCATCGGCGTCGCCTTCATCGTCGTCATCGGCATGCTCACCGGGGCCACCCGGTCCGGCCTGACGGCGGACGCCGGCGCCCCGGTCCGCGGGGTCGACCGGGTCGTGACCACGTACGACACCCGCGAGGTGACGCGCCTCGTGGAGGTGGCGGCCGACCGCGGCATCCCGGCCCTGACGCTGGGCTACGCCATCGAGCCGGTCAGCCGTGACGGCGTCCAGCTCGCGCAGACCGTCGACGTCGCGGAGGCCTCCCTCGACCCGCGCCTGCAGTGGCAGGCCCTCGAGGACGGCCGCTTCCCGACCGCGGCGGGCGAGGCGCTGGCCGACGTCAACCGCGCCAAGAGCAGCGAGGTCGCCCTCGGCGACGTCGTCCGCATCGGCAGCGGCTCGGCGTCGACCGACGTCGAGGTGGTCGGGCTCGTGGACAGCCCGGCGGCGATGGGAGCTGCGCTCTACGTGCCGTGGGAGGACCTGCGGCGGTTCGAGGACACCCTCTGGGTGGATGCGGTCGCCTGGGGCGGGTCGGCCGACCTCGCCCGCGAGCTGGCCCCCGACGGGACCGTCGAGTCGTCCGCCGACTGGGTCGCTGCCCGCCAGGCCGAGATCTCGCGCGGCGTGGACGTCATCGCGATCATGGCGCTGCTCTTCGTCGTGATCGCCCTCTTCGTCGGCGTGCTGGTCATCACCAACACCTTCTCCATCCTCTTCGCCCAGCGGATGCGCGACTTCGCGCTGCTGCGCTGCGTGGGCGTCACCCGCCGCCAGCTCAGGCGCGCGATCCGGCTCGAGGCCCTGGCGCTGGGACTGGTGGCCGCCACCCTCGGCGTCGCCGCCGGTGCCGCGGCCGGTGTCGGGCTCGTCGCCCTCGTGCGGACCTGGTTCACCGACATGGGCCCGGCCGCGCTCGACCCGGTGTGGACCGGCACGGCCTTCGCGGTCGGCATCCTGGTGACGCTCGCGGCTGCCTGGCTCCCGACGCGCTCGGCGACCCGGGTGGCCCCGCTGGCCGCCCTGCGCCCCGACACCGGCGTGGACGTGCGCTCGGCGGCCGGGCGCTGGCGCCTGGCCCTCGCCGGGCTCGCCCTCTCGACGGGCGTCGCGCTGCTCGTCCTCGCGGTCGGCGCGAGGTCGGTGCCGGCGATGCTCGCCGGCGGCGTGGTCTCCTTCGTCGGCGTGCTCCTCCTCGGGCCGGTCCTGGTCCCGCGCCTGATCCGCCTCGTCGGCGGGCTCCCGGGGGCCGGTCCCGTGCGGCGGCTGGCCACCGGCAACGCCGTGCGCAACCCGCGTCGTACGGCGACCACCGCGGCGTCGCTGCTCGTCGGGGTCACCCTGACCACGGCCATCCTCACGGGGCTGGCGTCGTCGCGGACCGCGATCGACCGCGACATGGACGAGTCCTACCCGCTCGACGTGACGATCACCGCGCTCGACGAGCCGCTCGGCGCCGACCTGGTCGACCGGGTGGCCGCCGTGCCGGGCGTCCGCGAGGCGCGGGGCCTGGACGGCACCGTGGCCACCGTCGCGGGTGTCGAGGTGCCGCTCCTGGACAGCGGCACCGACACCACCGGCGTCCTGCGTGGCTCCACCGGGCTGGCGCCTGCTGACGGCGTGGTCCTGCTGCCCTACTCCGTGGTCGAGGAGCTGCCGCAGCGGATCCGTGACCGCGTCGCGAAGGACGGTGAGGTGACGGTCGCAGCCGGCGGTCGGGAGAGCACCCTCCGGGTCGAGACCGACTACGGCTGGGGCCGCTCCGGCCTGGTGTCGACCGCGACGCTCGCGGCCCTCGATCCCGACCCGCGGCCGATGGCGGTGTGGGCCCGCGCCGACGACGGCGCGGACGCGGAGGACCTCTCCGGCGACCTGGCGGCGCTCGCCGGGGCGGCAGGGGCCGACCTCGGCGGCGGCTACAGCAACCGCAGCTGGGTCTACCTCCAGGTCGACATCATGACCGGCGCGGTCGTGGGGCTGATGGCCGTCGCGATCGTCATCGCGCTCGTCGGCATCGCCAACACGCTCGGCCTCTCGGTGCTGGAGCGCGGCCGGGAGAACGCCCTGCTCCGGGCGATGGGCCTGACCCGACGGCAGCTGCGGCAGTCGATGGCCGCCGAGGGCCTGCTGCTCTCGGGCGTCGCCACGGTCCTCGGTACGGCGATCGGGCTGGCCTTCGCGTGGGTCGGGGTGCAGGTGATGGTGGCCTCGGTGGTCGACGACGCCGGGTTCAGCGTGCCGGTCTGGCAGGTGGGTGGCGTGGCGGCGGTGGCCGCCCTCGCGGGCCTGGCCGCCTGCGTGGTGCCGGCGCGCCGGGCCGCCCGGGTGACGCCGGCGGCCGGGCTCGCGCTGGACTGAGGCGAGCCTCGGGCGCGCGGACGCCCCGGCCCTCCGCGGGGGGAGGGCCGGGGCGTAAGTGCGGCTCGGGGTGCTGCTCAGTCGGTCTTGCGGCTGACCAGCACCCCGAGGACGGCGTAGCCGACGCAGAGGTGCGCGACGGCCACGACGTGGCCAACGGTGTCGCCGAAGATCGCCAGGGCGGGGATGGTGACGACGGCCCAGCTCTCGGCGACCATCGGCCAGAAGCGGGTGACGCCCCTCCAGCGGCCGGCGATCGCGATCCGGATGCCGATGAGGAACATGCCCAGCATCGACAGCGGCCAGAAGGCGTCGAGCACGATGAAGCCGACCTTGTCGAAGTCGGTAAGCCCGAGGCCGTCGCTCACCGTGGAGCAGATGGCCAGCCCGACCGCGACGGCCTCGGCCCGCAGCACGGCACGGGCCACCCGACCCTCACCGAGGGCCTGCGTGCGCCACAGCGTGCGGAGGAGGAAGAGCAGGCCGACCTGGAAGAGACCGGAGGACAGCGAGAACGCGACCTCCTCGCCGTGGCCCTGGGGGTCGATGCCGACGACGGCCATGGTGGCCGCCCACGCCAGGGCTCCGGCGGCGAGGACGCTGCCGTGGACCAAGAACGGGCGAGCGGATGCGGTCCCGCCCGGCGCCGTCGCGGCGACGTCGGAGCGGGCGGGAGCGGGAGAGTGCTGGATCGTCACGGTCGTGACTCCTGTCGGGTGACGGTGGTGGAGCCGCGGTCTGCGGCACACCGGAACTGTCGCCGTCCCGGCGGCCCGGCCCACAGGGAGAGCGGTCCCGCCGCCGGTCCCCTCGTGGTGTCCCGTCCGGACGGGACCGCAGTCCCCTGACGACGGGGCGTCCGCCCGGTGATACTGCTCGCGTGAGCAGAGTCCTCGAGCCCGTCTCCGTCGGGACGGTGTCGCTCGCTGCGCTCGCCACCGCCGCGTGGTTGGACCTGGCCACCAGCGACGCCGAGCGTGCTGCGGCGTCGACCGGCCTGGGTACGGCGACCGCGCTGCCCGGGCTGCTCCTGGCGGCCGCATCCGTCGTCGTGCTGCTCGCTCGTCCGCGGGACACGGTGGGCCGGCTGCTCGGGGCAGTGGCCCTGGTCTGGACCGTCGACGGCGCCCTCGACAGCTGGATCTCCTACAGCCTCGCCAACGGCCTCCCCGGCACAGACCTCGCCTACTGGTTCGTCGCGCGCGTGGGAGCGCTCCTGCTCTCCGGGCTGGTGGCGCTGCTGCTGCTCTACCCCACCGGTCGCCTGCTGACGGGCACGTGGCGGACGGCGGCGACCGGTGTCGTCCTCGCGTCGCTGGCGCTGCCGGTCATGCTGCTGCTCGCTCCCGACTCGGTGGTCTTCGCCGCCGGCGAGCCGGTCGGGTCCACCGAGGTCGTGCCCTTCCCGTGGTCCGACGACACGGCCGAGGCCATGCTGCGCGGAGCGCAGGTGCTGACGCTCGGCTCGGTCGTCGCGGCGGTCGGGCTGGTCTGGGCGCGGCACCGGCAGGCCGCGGCGGCGGAGCGTACGCAGCTGAGGTGGCTGCTGTGGGCCGGGATCATGTGCGTGCTGATGGTCCTGGCGGCCGTCACGCTCGCCGTCGGCGGAGCGGTCACCACCGTCCTCCTCGACCTCGCCGTCGCCGCCCTCGCGGTCTCGGTGGCCATCGGGCTGCTGCGACCCGGGCTCGGCGACGTCGACGCCCTCGTCGCCTGGACCCTCACCACCGCGGTCGTCGCGGCGATCGTCGTCGCGGTCGACCTCGCCGTGCTGGCCGCGGGCACGGCGCTGCTCGGCGACCGGCTCGACCAGCGCGACGTCACGCTGGTCGTGCTCGTGCTGGCCATCGTCGTCTACGGGCCGCTGCGCGCCTGGCTCGGCGGGCTCGTCCACCGCCTGCTGCTGGGGCGACGCAGCGACCGGTACGGCGCCGTGTCGGCGCTCGCGGCCCGGCTGGAGACCATCGGGACCGTCGACGAGCAGCTCCCGGCGCTCGCGTCCGCGGTGGCGGACACCTTCAAGGTCCGCCACGTCCGGGTCGAGGTCATCACCCCCGACGGCGGCCTGCTGTCCGCCTCCCACGGAACCCCGCCCGCGGAGGTCCAGGAGATCGACATCGCCTACCAGGACGAGCGCATCGGCCGGCTCGTGCTCCCCGCCCAGGGCTACCGCTCGATGCTGTCCCCCCGCGACCAGGGCCTGCTCGTCGACCTCGTCCGCCAAGCGGCCGTCGCGATCCGCGCCCGGCTGCTGGCCACCGAGCTGCAGGAGAGCCGCGAGCGCCTCGTCCTCGGCCGCGAGGACGACCGTCGGCGCATCCGGCGCGACCTGCACGACGGCCTCGGCCCCGCCCTCGGCGGAGTCGCCCTCCGGCTGCAGGCCGCCGGCAACGCGATCGAGGCCGACCCGGACCGCGCCCGCGAGCTGGTGGCCGTGGCCCGCACGGAGGTCGGCGAGGCCCTCGACGACGTACGCCGCCTCGTGCACGACCTCCGCCCGCCCGCCCTCGACGACCTCGGCCTCGAGGCCGCCGTGCGACAGCAGGCCGAGCGGGTGCGGTCCGAGGTCGACGTCAGCGTCCGCGCCGACGGGACCACCGGACTGCCCGCGGCCGTGGAGGTCGCGGCCTACCGGATCGTGTCCGAGGCGCTGACCAACGTGGTGAAGCACGCCGGCGCGAGCCACGTCGACGTGTGCCTCGAGGCCGGGCCGGCGGCGCTCACGGTCGTCGTCGCCGACGACGGTCGCGGCATCGCGGAGGACGTGACCGCGGGCGTGGGCCTGCTGTCGCTGCGCGAGCGGGCCGAGGAGCTCGGCGGCCGCTGCGAGGTGGTGTGCCCGGAGGGCGGTGGTACGACCGTGCGCGCGGTGCTGCCCTACGGCGGCCACGTCACCGACACTGGGCACGACGACGAGGGGGCCACCCGATGACCGATCCGACCAGTCCGATCCGGCTGCTGATCGCCGACGACCACCCGGTCTACCGCGACGGGCTGGCCTCGCTGCTCGACCCGCTGCCCGGCATCGAGGTCGTCGCCCGCGCGGCCGACGGGGCCGAGGCGGTCGCACTGGCTGCCGAGCACCGCCCCGACGTCGTGATCATGGACGTGCAGATGCCCGGGCTCAACGGCATCGAGGCGACGCGTGCGGTGGTCGCCGCGCAGCCCGGGATCGGAGTCCTGGTGCTCACGATGGGCGAGGACGACGGCACCGTGCTGTCGGCGCTGCGGGCGGGGGCGCGCGGCTACCTCCGCAAGGGGGCCGAGCAGGACGAGATCGTGCGGGCCGTCTCCACCGTCCACGCCGGCGGCGTGGTCTTCGGCGCCTCCCTGGCGGCGCGCATCGCGGAGGTGCTCGCCCCGGCGACGCGGCCCGAGCGTCCCTTCCCCGAGCTCACCGAGCGCGAGACCGAGGTGCTCGACCTCATCGCGGCCGGCCGCTCCAACGGCCAGATCGCGCAGGAGCTGTTCCTCTCGCCCAAGACGATCCGCAACAACATCACCAGCATCCTGGCCAAGCTCCAGGCCACCGACCGCGCCGACGTCATCATCCGGGCCCGCGACGCGGGGCTCGGCAGGGGCTAGGTTCCGTCCATGGAGCGCACCGACGCGGCGAAGAGCCGGAAGCAGAACGACGGGCTCGACCCGTTCGAACGGTTCGTCGAGCTGTCGACGAAGGTGATCAGCCGGGCGCCGTTCTTCGCGGTCGTCGTCGCGGTCGTCGTCATCTGGGCGGCGAGCTACCCGTTCTGGAAGAGCACCACCAAGTGGGAGCTCGCCATCCACACCTTCGGCGCGGTGCTCTCGCTGCTGCTGCTGGTGCTGCTGGAGAACGCCGGCCGGCGCAACACCGAGGCCATGCAGGAGAAGCTCAACGTGCTGGCCGAGGCCCTGGCGGCCCTGATGGACTCACGGGCGGCCGACGACCCCGCCCTGCGCGAGGCCGCGGAGAGCCTGCGCCAGTCCGTCGGGCTCGAGGAGCGGCACTGACCGTCGTGGGCTGACGTCGGCTCAGCCCGCGAGGAGCCGCAGCGTCTCCTCGCGCGCAGGTGAGGTGCGTACGTCCGTCCCGGCCGCGGCGCCCGCGACGGGGTGCACCATCACCTCGTCGACGCCGTGCTCGCTCGCGAGCTCCTCGATGCGGGCGCGGGCATGGTCGGGCGCGCCGACGATCCAGCGCCGCGCCATCGCGTCGCCGAAGGAGCGCTGGTCGTCGGTCATCTCGGCGGCCTCGGCCTCCTCGACGAGCCGCTGCGGGTGCAGCGGCGCACCGGTGCGCAGGGCGATCATCTGCTGCACGTTGGGCAGCGCCCGGCGGCGCGCCTCCTCCTCGGTCTCGGCGACGACGGCGTTGACGGTGAGGAAGGTCCGCGGCTCCGGGTACTCCGGCGAGGGGCGGTAGGACGAGCGGTAGAGGTCGAGCGCGACGCCGGTGCCCTCGCCCGAGAAGTGGTGCGCGAAGACGTAGGGCAGGCCCTTCTCGGCGGCCAGGCGCGCGGAGTAGTCCGACGACCCCAGCAGCCACATGTCGGCGACCGTGCGGGCCGACGGCGTGGCCCGCAGCGGCTGCCGGCGCGGTCCGACCTGCAGCTCGACGCCGTCGGTCGTCATCAGGGTGCGGATGTCCTCGACGTAGTCGGGGAACTTCGCCACGGCGTCGTCGGCGGACTCGGCACTGCCCCCGCGCAGGACGTACCTGGTGAGCGGGTCGGTGCCGGGCGCCCGGCCGATGCCGAGGTCGATGCGGCCGGGGAAGGCGGCCTCGAGCAGCGCGAATTGCTCGGCCACCACGAGCGGTGCGTGGTTGGGCAGCATGACGCCGCCCGACCCGACGCGGATCCGCTCGGTGGCCGAGGCCAGCATGGCGATGAGGACCGGCGGGTTGGTCGCGGCCACGGCCGGCATGTTGTGGTGCTCCGCGACCCAGTAGCGGCGGTAGCCGAGCTCGTCGGCGACCTGCGCGAGGCCCCGCGAGGCGGCGATGGCATCACCCGTGGTCTGGTCGCTGCGGACGGGGACGAGGTCGAGCACGGACAGGTCGACGGAGAGAGCAGTCACTGTCCGTGCAGCGTCAGCACGTGGTTCGTTATTCCGACGGCATCGACGGGTTGGCCTCGAGTGCACGTGAGGTCCTACCGTCGGACCAGTGACGACCAGCCCGCCCTCCGCCGAGCCGCGCGAGCGCATCCTCTCCCCCGCCTACGCGGCCACGACCGTCGCGATGTTCGGCCTGATCGCCTTCGTCGCGTTCGAGGCGATGGCCGTGGCCACCGTGATGCCCACCGTCGCGCGCGACCTCGACGGGCTCGACCTCTACGCCCTCGCCTTCGCCGCGCCGCTGGCCAGCGGGGTCGTCGGCATGGTCGCCGCGGGCATGTGGAGCGACCGCACCGGGCCGGTGGTGCCGCTGCTCGCGTCGATGGCGCTCTTCTCGGCCGGGCTGCTCGTGTGCGGGGCGGCGCCGTCGATGGAGGTGCTGCTCGTCGGCCGGGTCCTGCAGGGGCTCGGTGGCGGGGCCCTGACGGTCGGCTTGTACGTCGTCGTCGGCCTCGTCTTCCCGGCCACGCTCCGGCCCGCGGTCTTCGCCTCGTTCGCCGCGGCGTGGGTCCTGCCCGCCCTGTTCGGCCCCGGCGTCGCCGCGCTCGTGGCCGATGTGTGGAGCTGGCGCTGGGTCTTCCTCGGCGCGGTCGCCCTGGTCGCCCTCGCCCTCGTGCTGCTGGCGCCCGCGCTCCGCGGCCTCGAGCCGCACGCCGAGGGCACCGACACGCCCGTCTCCCGCCTGTGGTGGGCGGCGCTCGGGGCCGTGGCGGTCCTGGTGCTGGAGCTCGTCGGCTCCGCCCGCGGGGTCGCCGCGGTCGGCGCCCTCGCGGCCCTCGCGGGTGTGTGGGTCTCGCTGGGCCGCCTGCTGCCGCCCGGCAGCCGCACCCTGCGTCGCGGGTTGCCGTCCGTGGTCGCGACCCGTGGTCTCCTCGCCGCGACCTTCTTCTGCGCCGAGGCCTACATCGTCTACGTCCTGCAGGAGCACTGGGGCCTGTCCCCCGGCCGGGCAGGCATCGCGCTGACCTGCGTCGGCGTGGTGTGGGCGAGCGCGAGCCAGGTGCAGTCGCGGCTCGGCAGCCGGGTCTCGCACACCCGGGCGATGGTGATCGGCACCAGCCTGGTGCTCACGGGTCTGACGGCACTCGCCGCCAACGTGCTGGCCCACGACGCCGGCGCGAGCCCGTCGGCCGTCCTGCCTGCGGCGGCGTACGTCCTGGCCGGCGCCGGGATGGGCTTCGCCTACCCGAGGACCGGGGTGGCGATGCTCGAGGCCTCGACCGACCGCGACCGCGGCTTCAACTCCTCCGCGCTGACCGTCGCCGACTCGCTCGGCGCCGCGCTCGCGCTGTCCGTGGCCGGCGCGGCGTTCGCGGCCGCCGAGCGGCAGGACCTCGACCCGTTCCTCACGGTCTTCACCTTCGCCGCGCTCGCCGCGGTGCTCGGCGTGCTGGCCGCGTCGCGGACGCGCCCGGCGTGAGCCCGGCCGGCCCCACGGGGGCCGGGGCCGGCCGGACCGGTCGCAGGCAGGCTCAGGAGGCCTGCTCGAGGGTGGGGTAGTCGGTGTAGCCCTCGGCGCCGCCACCGTAGAAGGTGTCGGGGTCGGGCGCGTTGAGCTCCGCCCCGGTCCGCCAGCGCTCGACGAGGTCGGGGTTGGCGAGGAACTGGCGACCGACGACGACCGCGTCGGCGTGGCCGGTGGCGAGGAGCTGCTCGACCGAGTCGAGGGTGGTGAGGTCGCCGAACCCGTCGTTGAGGAGCACCACGCCGTCGAAGCGCTCGCGCAGGTCGCGGACCAGCGCCTCGAGCGGCTCCAGCGGGCTGGCGAGCAGGCTCAGGTAGGCCAGGCCGAGACCGGCGACGGCGTCGACGACGGCGCGGTAGGTCGCCGTGAGGTCGGCGCCGATCTCCTCGCCGATGCCGTTGAACTGGTGGGCCGGGCTGAGCCGCAGGCCCACGCGCTCGGCGCCGATCGCCTCGGCGACCGCGGTGACGACCTCGACGACGAAGCGGGCACGGTTCTCCGGCGAGCCACCGTAGACGTCGTCGCGCAGGTTGACCGTCGGGTCGAGGAACTGGTGGCCCAGGTAGCCGTTGGCCGCGTGCACCTCGACACCGTCGAGGCCGGCGGCGATCGCGTTGCGGGCGGCGGTGACGTAGTCGGCGACCAGGCCGGCGACCTCGTCGGTCTCGACCGCGCGCGGCACGTCGTGGGGCTTGCCGCCGTCAGCGGTCACCATCTCGCCGGGGGCCTGCACGGCGCTCGGGGCGACGGTCTCGACGCCGTCCTTGTTGTCGGCGTGGGCGATCCGCCCGGCGTGCATGAGCTGGGCCACGATGACGCCGCCCTGCGCGTGCACCGCGTCGGCGACGGTGCGCCACCCGGCGACCTGCTCGTCGGTGTAGAGACCCGGCACGTCGAGGTAGCCCTGTCCCACGTGGCTCGGGGCGACGCCCTCGGTGATGATCAGGCCGGCGCTGGCGCGCTGCGCGTAGTACTCGGCGTTGAGGCCGGTCGGGGCGTTGCCGGCACCCGCGCGGTTGCGGGTCAGCGGCGCCATCACGAAGCGCTGCGGGAGCGTCCAGGGACCGACGGCGAGGGGCTCGAATGCGTGGGACATGGGGGGTGTTGCCTCCAGGAAGTTGAGGACTGTACGACCACGCTCAGCCCCGTCGCGGCCGCAGATGTTCCCCGACGAGAGAAGCCTCACAGCGCGTCACCCCGCAGGCGGGCGGGCTCCGGCTCACCCCACGCGAACCGGACCCGCCGCGGCCGTCACCGTCGCCGCAGCGCTGCCTCCACCAGCGCCGGCGGGGCATACCCGCGGTCCGCCTCGTTGAGGGTCGTGCCGGGCGGCACGATCTCGTCGATGCGGTCGAGCACGTCGGAGGGGAGGACCACCTTCTCCACCCCCAGCTGGGACTCGAGCTGCTCGAGCGTGCGCGGGCCGATGATCGCCGACGACACGGCCGGGTGGGCCAGCACGAAGCCCAGCGCGAGGTGGATCAGCGACAGCCCGGCCTCGTCCGCCAGCTCCTGCAGCTGGTGGACGGCCTCCAGCTTGACCTTGTTCTCGGGCGAGGCGGGATCGTGGCGGGCCGGCTGGCGCCTCAGCCGGCTCGACGTCACGGCGGGGTCCTCGCCGCGGCGGTAGCGACCCGACAGCCAGCCGCCCGCGAGCGGGCTCCACGGGAGCACGCCGAGGCCGTACTTCTGGGCCGTCGGCAGGATGTCGCGCTCCACCTCGCGGGCGAGGATCGAGTACGGCGGCTGCTCGGTGACCGGGCGCTCGCGCTGGCGCTTCTCGGCGACCCACTGGGCCTCGACCACCTGCGAGGGCAGGAACGTCGAGGTGCCGATGTAGCGGATCTTGCCCTGCCGAACGAGGTCGGTGAGCGCGCCGAGCGTCTCGTCGACGTCGACCTCCGGCCGGGGCCGGTGCACCTGGTAGAGGTCGATGTGGTCGACCTGCAGCCGGCGCAGCGAGTGCTCGACCTCGCGGATGATCCAGCGACGCGAGCTGCCCGCCTGGTTGGGGTCCTCGTCGTGCATGCTGCCGTGGAACTTGGTCGCGAGGAAGACGTCGTCGCGGCTGCCCCGGCGGGCCTGCAGCGCCTTGCCGACGATCTCCTCGGACTCGCCACGGGCATAGACGTCGGCGGTGTCGATGACGTTGATGCCGGCGTCGAGCGCGCGGTGGATGATCGCGATCGACTCGTCGTGGTCGGGGTTGCCCCAGGCGCCGAACATCATCGCGCCGAGGGTCAGTGGGCTGACCTGGACGCCGGTGCGGCCGAGGGGCCGGTAGTGCTCGTAGCTCATGTGCGTACTCGCTTCGCTCCGTGCGCCCATGAGGCACGTGGCGCACTGTGTCTGATGATGAACTCGCTCCGCTCGTTCATGCGGTCTCCTTGGTGGGACGAGGGGCGTACTGGCTGGCCGGCCGGGCGAGGCCGAGGTGGTCGCGGAGGGTGCGTCCTGTGTACTCCGTGCGGAACAACCCGCGTCGGCGCAGGATCGGCACGACCTCGTCGATGAACACCTCGATGCCACCCGGGAGCCACGGCGGCATGACGTTGAAGCCGTCGGCGGCACCGTGCTCGGCCCAGTCCTGGATGGTGTCGGCGACCTGGTCGGGGGTGCCGGTGAAGACCCGGTGCCCGCGGGCGCCGGCGAGCCGGTGGCACAGCTGGCGGAGGGTGGGGTCCTCGCGCTCCACGATGTCGAGCACGAGCTGGAAGCGGCTACCCTCGCTGCGCTCCTCGTCGGCGTCGATGACCTCGCGCGGGAAGGGTCCGTCGAGGTCGTACGCCGACAGGTCGACGCCGGTGAGCCGGTTGAGCTGGGCCAGCGAGTAGCCCGGCTGGGTGAGGTCGTTGAGCTGCTGGTGCAGGTCCTCGGCCTCCTTGGCGGTGGAACCGATGAACGGGCTGATGCCGGGCAGCACCTTGAGGCCCCGCGGGTCGCGGCCCTGCGCCTGCGCCCGGTGCTTGATGTCGGCGTAGAACTCCTGTGCCGACCCGAGCGTCTGGTGGGCGGTGAAGATCGCCTCGGCCCAGCGGGCCGCGAACGCCCGGCCGTCCTCGGACGACCCGGCCTGCACGTAGACCGGCCGCCCCTGCGGCGACCGCGGCGCGTTGAGCGGGCCCGCCACCCGGAAGTGCTTGCCGACGTGGTCGACGCGGTGGATCTTGCCGGGGTCGGCGAAGATCCCGCTCTCCCGGTCGGCGACGACGGCGTCGTCCTCCCAGCTGTCCCACAGCTTCGTGATGACGTCGACGTACTCCTCCGCGCGCTCGTAGCGGTCGCGGTGCAGCGGGTGCGCGTCGAGGCCGAAGTTGAGCGCCGCGTTGGCGGCGCCGGTGGTGACGATGTTCCAGCCGGCCCGCCCCTTGCTGAGGTGGTCCAGGGCGGAGAGCTGTCGGGCCAGGTTGTAGGGCTCGGTGTAGGTCGTCGACGCGGTGCCGATCACCCCGATCCGCTCGGTCGCCGCGACGATCGCCGTCATCACGGTGATCGGCTCGAGGCGGAAGCGGGCGGCGTACTGGATGTTCTCCGCCAGCGACGGACCGTCGGCGAAGAAGACGGCGTCGAACTTCGCGGCCTCGGCCCGCTGGGCAAGCTCCTGGTAGTAGGAGATGTCGAGGATCCGGTCGGTCTCGCTGTCCGGGTGCCGCCAGGCGGCCTCGTGGTGGCCGTCGGGGTAGATGAACAGGTTGAGGTGCAGCTGCTTGCCCGACGAGGTCATGAGGCCGCCCTCTCGACGTGGCTCGGGGCGGCCGCGTCGTGGTCGTCCTCGACACCGAGCTCGGTGAGCAGCCGGGCCCGGAGCCGCGCGAAGGCCGGGTCGGCCTGCGACCGGCGTCCGTCGAGCTCGACCCGCGCGTCGTGGCGTACGACGCCTCCGTCGAGCACGATCACCCGGTCGGCGAGCACGATGGCCTCGTCGACGTCGTGGGTGACGAGCAGGACGGCCGGCTGGTGCACCTCGCAGAGCCTGCGCAGCAGCGTGTGCATCCGGATCCGGGTGAGCGCGTCGAGCGCGCCGAACGGCTCGTCGGCCAGGATCAGCTGCGGGTCGCGCACCAGCGAGCGGGCCAGCGAGGCGCGCTGCTGCTCGCCGCCGGAGAGCTCGTGGGGCCAGGCCCGCTCGCGGCCGGCGAGCCCGACCTCGTCGAGGGCCTGGCGGCCGCGGTCCGAGGCGTCGCCGCTGCGGAGCCCGAGCGTCACGTTGTCGAGCACACGCTTCCACGGCAGCAGGCGCGAGTCCTGGAAGACGACCGACACCTTGTCGGGGACCTCGATGCGGCCGGTGCCGGCGACACCCCGGTCGAGGCCGGCGAGGGCACGGAGCAGGGTGCTCTTGCCCGAGCCGCTGCGACCCAGGAGGGCCACGAACTCGCCGGGGGCGATGTCGAGGTCGAGGCCGTTGAGCACGCCACCCGCCTCGTTGAAGCTGCGGTGCAGGCTCTGGACCCGGACGGCCGGGGTCAGCCGGCCAGTGTGCGACGCCATGACAGTGCCTTCCTCTCGATGAGTCGGACCACCGCGTCGGCGGTGACGCCGAGCAGCGCGTAGACGACCAGGCCGACGACGATGATGTCGGTCTGCCCGTAGTTGGACGCGAGCGTGATCATGTGGCCGATCCCGCTCGTGGCGTTGATGACCTCGACCACGACCAGCGCGAGCAGCGACGAGGTCACCGCGAAGCGCAGGCCGAGCAGGAAGCCGGGCATCGCGCCGGGGAGCACCACGTGCCGGACGAACTCGCCGCGCGTCACGCCGAGGGTCTCGGCGAGCTCGGCGTAGCGGCCCTCGATCGTGCGCAGGCCGTTGTGGGTGTGGATGTAGATCGGCACGAACACGGCCAGCGCGATGGTGATGACCTTCATCGGCTCACCGATGCCGAGCCACAGGATCAGCAGGGGGATGAGTGCGAGCGTGGGGATGGAGCGCTTGACCTGGATCGGCCCGTCGATCAGGGACTCGCCGATGCGCGAGAGTCCGGAGACCACCGCCAGGACCGTGCCGACGAGGACACCGAGGCCCAGGCCGAGCGCGGCGCGGACGCCGGAGGTCAGCAGGCTCTCCTGCAGGCGGCCGTTCTCGACCAGCGTGCCGGCCGTCTGCAGGACCGTCCACGGCTCGGTGAGCGTGCGCGGGTCGAGCAGCCCGGTGGCGGACCCCACCACCCACAGGGCGAGCAGCGCGACGATGCCCACGAGTCCGCCGAAGCGGATCGGCTCGCCGGGACCGAGCCGGCGCCGGATGGGGCGTACGTCCTCCGCCTCGGCGAGCGGGCGGGCGGCGGCGGTCAGGTTGCCGGCGAGGGTCGTCATGAGCCCTCCACGGCGTCGGCGATGGCCTTCTCGTAGCGCCGGTCGTAGAGGGTCTCGACCTCGAGCGGCTCCTGGTCCTGCTCCTTCACGAGCGTGTCGACGGTCTCCTGGTGGCGGGCGATGAACTCGTCCCAGCTGGTCGGCACGGTGAACTCGCCGAGCGCGTCGACGACGTACTGCGCGTCCTCGGGCGTGAGGCCCTCGTGGTCGACGTAGTAGGCCTCGGCGAACTCGTCCGGGTTGTCGGAGATCCACTGCTGGGCCTTCGCCCACGCAGCGACGTACTCCTTGATCGCGGCCGCCTTGTCGGCGTCCTCCAGCACGGTGGTCGGCGTGTAGAGCGTCCAGGCGTCGTCGCGCACGCCTGGCTGGATGGTGGTGGCGCCGTCGCGCTCGTACTTGGCCAGGTAGGTCTTCACCAGCGTCTGGCCCAGCGGGGCGACGTCGACCTGCTTGCCGGCGAGCGCCACGGAGAAGGCGTCGTCGACGCTCTGCATCTCGACGAGCTCGACGTCGTCCTGGGTCAGCCCGGCCTCGCGGAGCACGTTGAGCACCAGTGCGCCCTGGGCCTGGCCCGGGCTGTAGGCGATCTTCTTGCCCTTCAGGTCCTCGATCGACGTGACGTCGACGCCCGGTGCGACGCCGAGCTCGTACGTCGGGTGCTCGGCGGGGTCGACCGTCTCGCGCGCGGCGACGATGCGGACGTCGGTGCCGGTCCAGTGCGCGAACAGCGGCGGGATGTCGGCCACCGAGCCGATGTCGATGGCGTCGGCGCGGAAGGCCTCCAGCGTCTTGGGGCCACCGGTGATGTTGGCCCACTCGACCTCGATGTCGAGGTCGTCGATGAGCCCGGAGGTCTCGAGGGCCACCTGGGTGGCCGGGTCGCCGACGCGCAGCACGGTGCCGTCGGGCGGGGAGTCGGGCAGGGCGGCGGACAGCTCGAGCCGGGGACCGGCCCCCTCACCGCCGCAGGCGGAGAGGGCCATCAGGCCGGCCGTGGCCAGCAGGGCAGCTCGGGTCAGGGTGCGGGTGCGCCCTCGTCGTGGCATCAGTGGGTCTCCTTCGTGACTACGGACTCCAAAACTACTGTAATTAACTAGCCTTTATGTTGTTTGATGTGACAGGAGTTCGCGACCACGCCGACCGGCGGGCCCGACCCCTCAGCGCAGCAGCGGCAGCAGGGCGTCGCCGACGCGCACGATCTCCTGCTCGTACGGCGTGTCGCTGAGCACGAAGTGGGTGACGCCGAGGTCGGCGTAGCGACGCAGCGCCTTCGCCACGTCGTCCGGCGAGCCGACCAACCAGGTGGTGCCCGCACCGCCGCCGCCGACGCGGCCGGGCGCGGTGTAGAGGCAGTCGTCGAGCACGTCGCCCTTCTCGGCGAGGTCGAGCAGGCGCTGCTGGCCCACGGCCACCCGACGACCGAGGTCGACGGCCCACTCGTCCTGCCCCCGGGCCATCGCGGCGACCTTCGCCTCGGCATCGGCCCAGGCCTCCTCGGTCGTGTCGCGCACCAGCGTGGTGATGCGCAGCCCGTACTCCAGCGGCGGCAGGTCGCGGCCGAGGTCGGCACTGAGCGTCCGGAGGTGGTCGATGCGTGCCGCGACGCCGTCGAGCGGCTCGCCCCAGAACAGCTGGACGTCCGCCTCGGCGGCCGCGGTGCGCTGGGCGGCCTCGGACGCCCCGCCGAAGTAGAGCGGCGGGTGCGGCCGTCCCTCGCGCGCCACCGGCTTGTGCTCGAGGGTGGCGCCCTCGGCCCGGTAGTGCTCGCCCTCGACGGCGATGTCGCCCTCGGTCCAGTAGCGGCGGACCAGGCGCATGAACTCGCGCGTCCGGGCGTACCTCTGGGCCTGGTCGCCCTCGTCGTCGCCGTACTGCGGCTGGTGGTCGGGCCCGCTCACGATGTTGACCTTGACCCGGCCGCCGCTGAGCTGGTCGAGCGTCGCCGCCGAGGAGGCGAAGTGCGCCGGCGTCCAGTAGCCCGGCCGGATCGCGATCAGGGGGTTGAACCTCGTCGTGGCCGCGGCGAGGGCGGTCGCCACCGTGAAGGTGTCGGGCCGCTTCCAGCCGGTGCCGATGAGCGCACCACCCCACCCGTGGTCCTCGGTCAGGCGGGCCAGCGCCGTCAGGCGCTGCAGGCTGTTGTGCCCCTCGACCGTGTCGTCGAGCCGGTGACCCGCCGACACCTGGTTGGGGACGTACCAGAGGAACTCCATCGTGCTCCTTTCCGAGCAATCTCTACTGAGTTACTACAGATAGCACACCCCGGCCTTCCCACTGCTCTCCCGCGCCCGCATGGCGATACCTGAGGACGTGGCGGACGGGAACGAGGGCCGGTCCCGACCGCGGCGTCCTCGGATATCAAGAGGGATTGAGGACGGCAGCTGGCCTGATGGACTCCTAGCCTCGACGCATGGACATGAAGCTGGAGCTGGTGATGGTGCCCGTGACGGACGTCGACCGGGCCAAGGAGTTCTACGAGAAGGTGGGCTTCGTCGTCGACCACGACCAGACCGTGAGCGACGAGGTGCGCTTCGTGCAGCTGACGCCGCCCGGCTCGGCGTGCTCGATCGCCATCGGTCGCGGCCTCACCCGCATGGAGCCGGGCTCGCTCGACAACCTGCAGATGGTCATCGCCGACGCGGACGCGACCCACGCCGACCTGGTGGCGCGCGGCGTCGAGGTCAGCGACGTCGACGAGCTCGCCTGGGGCCGGTTCGTCTTCTTCGCCGACCCCGACGGCAACGGCTGGGCGCTCCAGCAGCTGCCCGACCGGTCGGGCGGCGCGGGCGCCTGACCCCGCCGGTCGTCGAGGTCAGGCGTCGCCCGGCGGGGTGAGCGCCTCCACGAGTCGACCGAGGGAGGTGGGGTCGGACGCCGCGTGCGCGGGCACGAGCTGCCCGATCGACATGCCGATGAAGCCCGGCGCGCGCCACAGCGCGTCCAGCGCCTCACCCAGCTGGACCAGGGTCGGGCCGGAGTTGCGGCCGTTGACGTTCTCGGCCAGCGGGGCGTCGAGGAAGTCCAGCACGTCCACGTCGACGTGGACCACGAACGGCCCGTCGGGCAGGGCGCCTCTCGCCTGCAGCGCGGCGGCCGTTGGGTCCGCCACCAGCTCCGCCTGCGTGGTGACGGTGATCCCGAGGCGGTCGACCTGGTCGCGCTCCCACTCCGTGGTCTCGCCCGAGAGCTCGACGCCGAGGTAGACCAGGTGCTCCGCCTGCAGGACGGGCCCTCGACCCCCCAGTCCGACCAGCGACTCCTCCGCGCCGGGCAGGTCGAGCGCGTGGGCCATGCCCATCCAGCTGAGCGAGCCCTCGGTGGTCGAGTCGGGCGTGTTGAGGTCGAGGTGCCGGTCGACGTAGACGAGGTGGGGCTCGATCCCGGCAGATGCCACTGCCCCGCACAGCCCGAGCGCCACGGTGCAGCTTCCGCCGAGGACGAGCAGGCGGTCGTCGGTCGTGACCAACGGCGCCGCCGCGTCGACCAGCACCCGGAGTGCCTCGACCTCCTCGTCGAGGTTCTGGGCCAGCGGCCGCTCCTGGTCCGGTCTCCAGAGGTGGACCGGCAGGTCGCCGAGGTCGGTGACCTCGTGCCCGGCGGACTGCAGCGCAGCGACCAGGCCGGCGTCACGGAGGGCGGCCGGAGAGTGCTCGACGCCGACGCAGTAGGCGCCCGCGCTGCTCGGGTAGCCGAGGACGTTGATGTTCGCCATCGCATCGAGGATGCCGCATGACGCGACGACCGGCGATCCTGCGGCGCGCCACGCCACCCCTGCGGGTGCGGTGAGCCCCGAGGTCCTCACCGATCACCTGACCCCCCGCCGGCAGGCCTAGCGGCCGCCGACGGCGTCGAGCGCCGCCATGTCCTCGTCGCCGAGGGAGAACCCGGCCACGTCCGCGTTCGACCGGATGCGCTCGGCATCGACCGACTTGGGGATCACGACGACCTCGTGCTGCAGGTGCCAGCGGATGATCACCTGGGCCGGCGTACGACCCACGCGGTCGGCGATCGCCGTGATCGCGGGGTGCTCGAGCGTCCCGCCCCGGAGCGCGCTGTAACCCTCGACCGCCACTCCACGCGCGCGGTGCTCCGCCAGCACGGTGGCGTCGAAGAGCAGTGGACTCCACCGGACCTGGTTGATCGCCGGCGCCTCACCGGTCGCCTCGGTGACCTCGTCGAGCAGCTCGGCGTCGAAGTTGCTCACCCCGATCGCCCGGGCCAGCCCGGCCTCGCGGGCCTTGACGAACGCCCGCCACATGTCGGCGTTGACGGACCCCGCCCCCGGCCAGTGGATCAGCCACAGGTCGACGTGGTCGAGCTGCAGCAGCTCGAGGCTCCTGTGCAGGGTGTCGAGCTCGTTGCCGGCGTCGTCCGGCGGGCACTTGGTCGTCACGAACACCTCGTCACGAGGAACCCCGCTCTCGGCCAGCGCCCTGCCCACCTCTGCCTCGTTGCCGTACACCGTCGCGGTGTCGAGGTGGCGGTACCCGGCCTCGAGTGCCGCCGACGTGGCGCGGACGGCGTCGTCGCCCGTGATCTGCCAGGTCCCGAACCCGAGCAGCGGGATGTCCGCGCCCCCGGAGAGGGTGAGCGTCTGGCGCGGAAGCTGCGGGGCGGCGGGCTCGTGGGTCATGGATCGATGCTAGGCCCGCACCCCTCGGGGTGGACATCGGCGCGGAGCGGGGTGGGATCGTGGCGGCCTGCAGCGACTCGTCCATCCGCCGGCCGATCGACGAAGGACCCGTGATGCCCCGCCCGGACCTCTCGGAAGCACGGCGCCGGCTCGAGCTCGGACGACTCCTGGTGGGCTCCCTGGCCGAGACCCTCGTCAAGGCCTACGGCGCCGGCGCGGCGCTGAGCGTCGCGCTGAGCGACGCCGAGACGGCGGGCGGCAAGGCCGGCGACGCGATCCGCGCCGTGCCCAACCTGGCGGACAAGTACCACGAGGCGAAGTACGTCGTGGACCACCGCGAGCAGATCCAGGCCGCCGTCACCTACCTCAACGAGCACACCCTCCCGCAGGAGGAGCTGCAGCGGACGGCCGACGAGAGCGTGCGGACGCTCGGCGCCATCGAGACGACGTACGACGAGGTCGGCCAGGCGCGCGACGTGCTCGAGCTCGACGGGATCAGCGGCACCTTCGCCAACGTGCGCGACGCGATCGGCCACGTCGGCAACGCCTACGACGCGCGACCCGACCTCGACTCGATCCGGCAGCTGGCCGAGGTGGTCGAGCAGGTGCGGCCGTTCACCGACCAGGTGGACGTGCTGATCCCGGTCTACTACGGCAACTTCTTCACCCTGACCGACAACTTCGCAGGCGACGAGATCGCCTCGACCCTCCTCGTGATGGGCCTCGCCCTCGGTGTCGCCTGGGTGCTCGGCCGAGCGGTCGGCTTCTGGATCAGGCGCGGCATGCCGGGGCTGCTGGCCCGCCTCCTGCAGCGCCTGGGGGCGCGGACGTTCCGTCGTTGGTACGTCGCCAACCTGCCCTACGCCCTCAGCCCGCCGCTGTACGACGCCGCGCGCGAGCACCTGCAGCGCGAGATCGCGGCCGACCCGGAGGGCGCGCTCGACGAGGACACCCTCCGGGAGCTCGAGGGCTACTTCGCGACCCGCGAACCGGGCGTCACACCAGCGGCGGCTGGGTCTTCTCCCGGACCTCGTCCTCGGACACCCCGGGAGCCAGCTCGACGAGCTTGAGGACCCGGTCGCCGAGCGTGCCCGACGGGGCGACCTCGCCGGTGGCGGGGTCGATCACGTCGATGACCGCGAGGTCGGTGATGATCCGCTGCACCACGCGCTTGCCGGTGTAGGGCAGGTCGCACTCGTCGAGGATCTTCAGCGACCCGTCCTTGGCCACGTGCTCCATCAGCACGATCACCCGCTTGGCGCCGTGGACCAGGTCCATCGCGCCGCCCATCCCCTTGACCATCTTGCCGGGGATCATCCAGTTGGCGATGTCGCCCACCGCGGAGACCTGCATGGCGCCGAGGATCGCGGCGTCGATCTTCCCGCCGCGGATCATCCCGAAGGACTGCGCGGAGTCGAAGAAGGAGGCGCCGTGGCGCAGGGTCACCGTCTCCTTGCCCGCGTTGATCAGGTCGGGGTCCTCCTCGCCCTCGAAGGGGTAGGCCCCCACGCCGAGGATGCCGTTCTCCGACTGCAGCACCAGCTCCACGTCGTCGGCGACGTAGTTGGGCACCAGCGTCGGCAGCCCGATGCCGAGGTTGACGTAGGAGCCGTCCTGCAGCTCCGAGGCGGCCCGGGCCGCCATCTCCTCACGCGTCCAGCTCATGTCAGCCTCCCAGTCCGTGCGTCGCCGCGTCGTCCACGAGTGCATCACCCGAGGAGTCCAGTCGAGGCCGCGTCGTGACCTTCTCGATCTTCTTGTCCGCCGCCTGCTCGGGCGTCAGCGCCACCACGCGCTGCACGTAGACACCCGGGGTGTGGACGTCGTTGGGGTCGAGCTCGCCGGGCTCGACGAGCTCCTCGACCTCAGCGATCGTGACCCGGCCGCACATCGCGGCGAGCGGGTTGAAGTTGCGCGCGGACTGCCGGTAGACGAGGTTGCCGTGCCGGTCGCCCTTCCAGGCCCGCACGAGCCCGAAGTCGGCCACGATGGCCTCCTCGAGGACGTACTCCTTCTCCCCCTCCGCGGTGGCGAAGACCTTCGTCTCCTTGGGCGGCGAGGAGACGATCACGTTGCCGGAGTCGTCGTACTTCCACGGCAGACCGCCCTCGGCCACCTGGGTGCCGACACCGGTCGCGGTGTAGAAGCCCGGGATGCCCGAGCCGCCGGCCCGCATCCGCTCGGCGAGGGTGCCCTGGGGCGTCAGCTCGACCTCGAGCTCCCCGGAGAGGTACTGCCGGGCGAACTCCTTGTTCTCCCCGACGTAGGAGGAGATCATCCGCCGGATCCGCTTGGCGAAGAGCAGGCGACCGAGTCCCCACTCGTCCACGCCGCAGTTGTTGGAGACCGCCTCGAGGTCGGTCGTGCCGGCCTCGAGGATCGCATCGATGAGCACCGACGGGATGCCGCACAGCCCGAACCCGCCGACCGCGAGGGTGGCGCCGTCCGGGATGTCGGCGACCGCCTCGGCCGCAGAAGAGACCACTTTGTCCATGCCCGAGACCCTAGCGGGGGTGTGACCGTCGACACCGTGTGGGCGGGCACCACAGTCCGGCCCTCCGGGTGTGGGTCGGAGCGGACATCGGGACGGGCACCGAGGGGCCCGTAGGCGTGGAAGAGCCGGGCCCGGGGAAGAGGCACCCTCCCCGGGCCCGGCCAGTCTCGGTGCCGGACCTGCTCGCTCAGCGCTTGGCCATGCGCTCCTTCACCTGGGCGAGCAGGGCGGCGCGGAGCTCACCGTCGAGCTTGCGACGGACCAGCTTGCGCAGCTGCTTGAGCTCCTTCTTCGCGGCCCGCCGGTCGCCGGAGCGCTCGGCCTTGCGAGCGTCCTTGTCGGCCTGGAGCAACTTGGTGGCCAGCTTGGGGCCCACCTCGCCGTCCGCGGCCACGGCCTTCACGACGTTCTTCAGCGACTTGCCGGTCGCCCGGACGGTGAAGCTCACCGTGCGCGAGCTGGTGTTGCCGGCGTTGTCCGTCGCGGTGACCGTCAGGACGTGGCGGCCCGTGGACAGCGTCCACATCTGCCATTCGCCGGCGGCCACGGGCTGGTCGTCGAGCGTCGCCCGCACGGTGCCCACACCGGACGTCGCGTCCGTCGCGGTCCACGCCACCTCTGCCGTCTTGTGGCTCGGGTAGGTGCGCTCCCGGAGCCCGGAGATGGTGACCTCCGGCGCGCCGGTGTCGATCGCGACCTCCTTCGACTGCGCGGTCTCGACGTTGCCGGCCTTGTCGACCGACCGCACCTGCAGGACCTGGCGGCCCTGCTGGGTGATCGTGAACGGAGCGGTGTACGCCGTCCACGCGCCGTTGCCGATGCGGTACTCGGTGCGCGCCAACCCGGAGCCTGCGTCCGCGGCGGTGAGCGTCACCGTCACGGCCGTGGCGAACCAGCCGGCGCTGTTGGGCGATGCCGGGGCGGTCCGCACGGTGGTGACCGGGGCCGTGGTGTCGGCGGGCGGGCCGTCGACGGTGATCGTGACGGACTGCTCGTCCTCCACGTTGCCCGCCTTGTCGGTCGAGCGGAACCGCACCGTGTGCTCACCGGCACCGTTGACCATGACCGGGGCGGTGTAGGTCTTCCAGGCACCCTGGTCGACCTTGACCTCGGTCAGGGCGACGCCGGAGGTGGCGTCGGTGGCCTCGAGGGCCACGCGCACGCCGTCGCCGGACCGCTCCTGGGTCGCGCCCGTCGCCGGGGTGACCGTGTCGACCTTCACCTCGGAGGACTGCACGTCCTCCTCGTTGCCGGCCGCGTCGGTCGAGCGGAACTCGACGGTGTGCTCACCGTCGGGCACCTCCACCGCCGCCTCGTACGTCGTCCACGCACCGCCGTTGATGCGGTACTCGGTCGTGGCGACAGCCGAGTCGTCGTCCTCCGCCTCGAGCGTGAAGCTCGGAGCGGTGACGTACCAGCCCTCCTCGCCGTCGGCCTCGGCCGGCGACCAGGTGATGCTCGTGCTCGGAGCGGTCTCGTCGGCGGCCTCCACGACCACCTCGAGGGTCTTGACCGTCTCCACGTTGCCCGCCACGTCGGTCGAGCGGAACTCGACCGTGTGGGTGCCGGGCTCGCTGACGGTGAAGGGAGCGGTGTAGTCGGTCCACTCGCCCTCGTCGATGCGGTACTCGGTCGACGCGACGCCGGAGCCGTCCGTCTCGTCGGTCGCGGTCAGCGTGACCTGCACGCCGTCCTCGACGACGGTCTGGGCAGCGGTGGTGACCGGTGCGGTCGTGTCGGCCGGCGGCTCCTCCCCCTCGGAGTCGAGGTGGAAGTAGTCGAACTCGACCGTGACCGGCTCGTCCTGGTCGGGACCGATCGCCATGAGACCCAGCGAGCTGAGCGGTCCGTCGTAGGTCATGCCGTCACCGATGGGCGTCCACGAGGCACCGGCGGTGGACTTCACCGCGGCGGTGTAGGTCGTGCCGACCTTGGTCACCTGCACCCACCAGTAGCCGCTCTCGGTGGTGTCGGCGATGTTGAGCGCGTCACCGCCACCGACCCCGTTGCCGCCCTTCTCCGCCGCGAGCTCGGCCCGCAGGTCGAGCGCGGCACCCGGCAGGTTGTAGGCGACGATGTCGGCCTTGGCGTAGTTGTCGTCGTCGCCGTACATCAGCAGCCCGGCCAGCTGGTAGCGGTGCTTGAGCGGGGCCTTGAACTTCGTCTCGGCCACCCAGTCACCAGCGGGCGCGTCCTGCAGGATGAAGTTGCGCGGCTTGATCGGGTTGTTGCCGTTGATGTCGCCCGGCTCCGTCGCGATCTTCAGGTGTCCGTCCGCCACCGACTCGGTGACGGAGTTGTAGCGCACCGACTCCGCCCAGCGGCAGGCGTCCAGCGCGGTGCCGTCGAACTCGTCGTCGGGCGTCACGGCCGGCGCCGTCCGGTCCGGGGTCACCCGGAACCAGTCGACCTGCGCAACGCGCGGCGTGGTTCCGAGGTCGCCGGCGGCCATCAGACCGATCCTGGCACCCGACCCGGTCTTGAGGTCGAGCGTGCCGGTGAGCTCGGTCCAGGCCTCACCGTCGGCCGAGTAGGCCCCGCTGAGCTTGCCCGCGACGTTGGTGAGCCGCAGCTGGATCGTGCTCGGGAAGTCCGCCGCCACGACCGGGGCGGCAGGCGTGGTGCGCCGGCCGTTGGTCTCGGACTGGAACTCCACGAACCGCGTGCCGTCCTGGTGCCGCACGAAGCCGATCTTGTTGTACTCGTCGTCCGACTGGTGCACGACCAGGCCGGCCCACTGCCAGTGCGAGCTGTGGTCGAGCGTGATCTTCGTGGTCGCGGTCCAGTCGCCGGACGGCACCGGCTGGCCGGCGAAGCTCACCGGGCCGGGGCTCGTCTCGTTGATGTCTCCGTTCGTCACGGGCAGGCGCAGCGAGCCGCCGGACTGGGTGATGGGGGCACCCGGAGCGTTGCGCACCGCCCACTTGGGCAGCAGCGCCGGCGAGTCGAACTCGTCGGAGACGGGCCCGGTGACACAGGTGAGCGGGTCGCTCGGCGTCGTCGGCTCCGGCTGCGGCTCCTGCGGGTCGATGTCGATGCGGAACTGCGAGAAGTCGGCGGTGCGGACCACGTTCTCGTGGGCCATGATGAACATGCCGACGTCCTGAGTGGCGGCGATGCCCGCGAGGGTCACCGTGGTCCCGACCTGGGTCCAGGTGGTGCCGTTGTTGGACCAGTACGCCGACACCTGGGCGCCGCGGCGGCTCAGCTTGAGCCACTTCGGCACGGTGCTCGCACCGCCCGCGGTCGAGGCGTTGAGCTGACCGTTGCCGTCGGGGTCGGACAGGAACTCCATCCCGGACGCACGGCGCCAGGCGAGCATGGCGTAGCCGGGCGAGGTGCCGGGCTGCGTCATGTCGTTGCGGATGATGAGGCCCGCCTTGCCGGAGTTGTTGACCAGGGTGCTGGCGTCGACCCGCACGATCGCGTCGTACTCGTCGTCGCCCCCGGCGGGCTTGTAGAGCGTCGTGTACTGGTCGGTGCCCTGCCACGCGTTGGCGCCCGCGCCGGAGATCCGGAACGCACCGGCGCCGAGGCGCTCGAACTCACCGTTGACGTTGCTGAAGGGGACGAGGTCGCCGAAGAGCTCGCCGACCTGCACCTGCACCAGGCGCGAGGTGGTGGTGTTGCCCTCGTTGTCGGTCGCCTTCGCCGTCAGCTCGTAGAGCCCCTCCTCGTCCGGAGCGGTCCAGGTGGCGGTGTAGGGCGCGGTGGCGTCCTCGCCGATCTTCGTGTCGCCGGCGAAGAACTCGACCTTGTCGATCGATCCGTCGGCGTCGGTCGCGTCGGCGGCGACGGCCACCTCGGCACCGGGGTCGAGCTTGTCGCCGTCGACCGGCTCGGTGAGGGCGACGACCGGCTTGGCGGTCGGCGAGATGCCCTGGCCGATGGCCTCGGTGAAGTTGAGCTTGATGTCGCCGGTCCCGGTGAACACCAGGTAGAGCTCCATCGTCTCGCTGCCCACCTCGCTCACGTCGACCGCGACGTCGCGGTACTGCAGGCCGGTCGCGGGCACCTCGGCCGTGCCGACCACGTCACCGATCGGGCTGCCCTTGCGCAGCTCGATGGTGCCGCCGGCGGCGTTGGCCTGGACCCGCAGGTTGAAGGTGTCGATCTGGTGGAAGCTGACCGGCTCGAACTGCAGCCAGGCGCCGTCCTTGCCGACCACGACCTGACCGCCGCCGGCCGCGTCACGGCCCGGCGCCACGGTCGCGGTGTCCGACTTGGCGTCGAACCACTCGGCCTGCCGCAGCTTCGGGAAGATCACGGCGGTGTCGGAGCCCAGGAGCTTGTCGGCCCCGTCGACGCCACCGGTGTCGGTGTAGCGGGCGTCGACGGCGTAGAAGATGTTCTCGTCGGCCGCGTGGCCACCGATGCTCGTCACGTGCGAGCCGGTGAGGCCGCGCGAGGCGTTGAGCGGGTGGGCGTGGTCGTCGTGGCCCAGGGCGGGCTGGACCTCGACCGCCTGCGGGTCGACGTCGTCACCCTCCTCGGGGTCGGTGACCTCGACGTTCCAGCTGATCTCGTCGCCGAAGTCGAAGAACGCGCCGTTGGGCGGGGCCTCGAGCTCGACCACGGGCCGGGTGTTGCCGACCGTGATCGGCACCGTCGTCGTACCGCTCTTGTCGGCCGGGTCGGTGACGGTCAGTCGGGCGTCGAAGACACCGTTCGTCTCGTAGGTGTGCGTGGCGGTGACGCCGGTGGCGTCGGTCGTGCCGTCGCCGTCGAAGTCCCAGGCGTAGGTGAGCTCCTCGTCCTCGGGGTCGCTGGAACGGCTGCCGTCGAAGGTCACCTCGAGGGGCGCCTGACCGGAGTCGGGCGTGGCGTCGATGCGGGCGACCGGCGAGCGCGAGCCGCTGATGTAGTCGATGCGGTAGAGGCCCGAGGTCGGGTTGTCACGGCCGTAGCCGCCGCCCCAGTCGAGGACGTACATCGAGCCGTCGGGACCGAACTTGGAGTCGATCGGCGCGAGGAACGGCACGTTGGGCAGGAACGGGTTGACCTTCTCCACCTGGGTGCCCTGCGCGGCGGCCGGGTCCTTGAGCTGGATGTTGTACATCTTGTTGCGCGCCCAGTCGTAGAAGAAGGGCTTGCCGTCGTAGGACGCGGGGAACTTCGTGTCGGACTCGAGCTCCTCGTCGTAGCGGTAGATCGGGCCACCCATCGGGGCCAGGCCACCGCCCTGCGGGATCGCGCCGACCGACGAGCGGCGGTAGCCGTAGTACATGTCCGCGGCGCGGGCCGGGGGCAGGTTGGTCAGGCCGGTGTTGCGCGACGAGTCGTTGACCGGGTTGGCGCAGTCGAAGTAGTCACCGACGACCGGCGGGTTGAGCGGCGTGGTGGTGCCGTAGTCGACGTCGCGGAACGGCTCGCCGTTGGGGTTCTGGCCCTGGTGGTTGCCGCCCATGCACAGCGGCCAGCCGTAGTTGCCCGGGCTCTTGATCAGGTTCCACTCGGCGATGCCGGCGGGGCCGCGGGTGGCCGGGGCGTCGGTGCCGTTGTCGGGCGAGTAGTCGGCCATGCTCAGCCAGCCGGTCTCGCTGTCGATGGAGAAGCGGAACGGGTTGCGGAAGCCCATCGCGTAGATCTCGGGCAGCGTCTTGTCGCGCCCGGCGTCCTCGGACTCGGGGAACAGGTTGCCGTCGGGGATGGTGTAGCTCGAGCCGGCGCCGGGCTCGCCCGGCTCGTCGACCGGCGTGATGCGCAGGATCTTGCCGCGCAGGTCGTTGGTGTTGGCCGAGGTCTCGCGGGCGTCGTGGAAGGTGCCGGCGCGCTCGGAGAGCGGGGCGTAGCCGCCGGACGGCTCGGAGTGGGGGTTGACGTCGTCGCCGACACCGATGAAGAGGTTGCCGTCGTCGTCGATGTCGAGGCCGCCGCCGGTGTGGCCGGGCTCGTCGGGCAAGCGCCGGGCGGGGATCTTGATGATCACCTTCTCCGAGGCGGGGTCGACGGACCCGTTCTCGAAGGTGAAGCGGGAGACGGTGGACCAGAAGTTGCCGGGATCTGCGTTGTTGGGGGACTCCGCCGAGCGGTAGAGGAAGATGTGGCCGTTGGTCGTGAAGTCGGGGTCGAGCGCGACGCCGAGCAGGCCGTCCTCACCGCCGGAGTAGACCGGGAGCGACAGGACGGTGGTCACCGCCTGCGACTCCGGGTCGTACATCCGCAGCTGGCCGCGGACGAGCTCGGTGTAGAAGACCTTGCCGTCGTCGGCGACGTCGATCGCGAAGGGGGCCGAGGTGTTCTGGTCGAGCGGGATGCGCTCGTAGTTGCTCCACACGGTGCCGCCGCAGTCGCCCTCCTCGAGCCCGGCGACGTACTTGATGCCGCCCACGAGCTCGGCCATGAAGTCGGGCTCGTCGTAGTGCGAGGGGAAGTGGCCCAGCGCGGTGCCCCAGAAGCGGCCGCCCTCGTAGGGCTTGCACCAGGTGATGGGGTGGTCGTAGCCCATGTTGCCGCCGGAGTAGGTGGTCTCGTCCATGGACTGGAGCACGTGGGCGGTGCCGCGCACGTTGTTGCTGAAGTTGTACCACTCGTCGTTGCGCGTCCAGCGCGTCACGTCCTCGGTGCCCTCGAAGTGCTTGGTGGAGGGGTGGGTCGTGTCCTCGTTGCGCACCACGCCCGACGGGCCGGGGTCCGTGCCGGTGGGGGCGTGGCCGGGCATCAGGGAGCCGACCATGTTGTCCCACCAGGGGTAGTTGCCGCGCATGTCGAGCGCGTTGTGCACCGCTGCGATCCCGTTGCCCGCCGCCTGCCAGCGCTCGAGCGCCGCCTTCTCGGAGGCGTTCCATGGGTCGCCGTTGGCCTGGAAGACGAGGATCGCGTCGAAGGGCGCCAGCCCCTCGTCGGTGAACACGGCCTCGGAGCCGCCGGCGGTCTCCTTGTGGACGACGGTCACCTCCATGCCCTCGGCCTCGAGAGCCGCCTCGACCTTCGGCGTCGCCTGCGCGATGGCAGCGTCGTGCCAGTCGCCGGCGGCGTCCTCGGTGAAGATCAGCACGTGCCCGTGGCCCTCGTGGGCCTGTGCGGGCACGGCGGCGACGACGCCGAGCAGGACGCTGCCGACGAGCGCGAGCGCGGCGGTCAGCGCGGTGCCGACGGACGACCGACGGACGATCGGTCGTGGCGAGGTGGTGAGGGACATCCCGGAGCCTCCAGAAGGCGAGCAGGTGAGCAGGTGTTCGAGCGGCGCGCGGGCAGCGGATGACTGCGCTTGTGACGTGGGTCACGGACCGTCTCCGAGGGACGCTCACAGACTTTTGTCTGGTGGTCAAGCAAAAGACGGAAGGCGTGGACACAAAGACGCGCGTTCCCGCTTAGAAGCGCCGGTGGGGCGTCGCGGACCGCTGGCTATCCTCGGCTCGTGACCGCCAGCACCGACCGTCCCGTCGACTGGCCGAAGGTGCGCCTCCACGTCGTCACCGGCAAAGGCGGGACCGGGAAGACCACCGTGGCCGCGGCGCTCGCCCTCGCGCTCGCGACGTCGGGGCGCAACGTGCTCCTCTGCGAGGTCGAGGGTCGCCAGGGCATCGCGCGCATGTTCGACATCGACCCGCTCCCCTACGAGGAGCGCCGCATCGCCAAGGGGGCCCCCGACGCGGACGGCCGCGCCGGCCAGGTCCACGCGCTGCACATCGACCCGGAGTCGGCGCTGCTCGAGTACCTCTCGATGTACTACAAGCTGGGGCGCGCCGGGAAGGCACTCGACCGCATCGGTGCCATCGACTTCGCCACCACCGTCGCCCCCGGCGTGCGCGACGTGCTCCTCACCGGCAAGATCTACGAGGCGGTGCAGCGGCCCCGCGGCGGCCGGCACAAGGACCAGGTCACCTACGACGCCGTGGTGCTCGACGCACCACCCACGGGCCGCATCAGCCAGTTCCTCGGCGTCAACTCCGAGCTGGCCGGGCTCGCCAAGGTCGGCCCCATCAAGTCCCAGGCCGACAAGGTGATGGAGCTGCTGCGCTCGCCGCGCACGGCCGTGCACGTGGTCACGATCCTCGAGGAGATGCCCGTGCAGGAGACGTCCGACGGTATCGCCGAGCTGCGGGCCGCAGGCCTCCCCGTCGGCGGGGTCGTGGTCAACCTGGTGCGCCCCCAGGAGCTCAGCCCGAGCGCTCTGGCGCTGGTCCGCGACGACGCCGTCGACCCCACCGCGGTCACCTCCGACCTCACGCGCGCGCGGGTGGACGTCGACGCGGGGCTGGTGGAGTCCCTCGTCGCAGAGGCGCGCGACCACGCCGTACGACGACAGCTCGAGGACGAGCAGCGCGCGCTCGTCGCGGCCGAGGGAGTGCCGACCTACGAGCTCCCGCGCCTGGCCGGCGGCATCGACCAGGGAGCCCTCGTCGAGCTCGCCCAGCTGCTGCGCCTCCAGGGGATGGCATGAAGATCACCCCGATGAGCACCACTCCGGCGACGACCGCCTCCTCGCGACCTGCCGCTGCCCCGGTCCTCGACATCGACGCGCTGCTCGACGACCGGAGCACCGAGATCATCGTGTGCTGCGGCGCGGGCGGGGTCGGCAAGACGACGACGTCGGCGGCGCTCGCGCTGCGGGCCGCCGAGCGGGGCCGCAAGGTCGTCGTGCTGACGATCGACCCGGCTCGGCGCCTCGCGCAGGCGATGGGCATCGAGCAGCTCGACAACACCCCGCGACCGGTGCCGTCGGTCGGCGCGGACGCGGGCGGGTCGCTCGACGCGATGATGCTCGACATGAAGCGCACCTTCGACGAGGTGGTCGAGTCGCAGGCCAGCCCGGAGAAGGCGAGGCAGATCCTCGAGAACCCGTTCTACGTCGCGCTGTCGAGCTCCTTCGCCGGCACGCAGGAATACATGGCGATGGAGAAGCTGGGCCAGCTGCACCGTCAGGCGCTCGCCGACGGCAGGTACGACCTGATCGTGGTCGACACCCCGCCCTCGCGCTCGGCGCTCGACTTCCTCGACGCTCCCGAGCGGCTGTCCAGCTTCCTCGACGGTCGGCTGATCCGCCTGCTCGTCGCCCCCGCCCGCGGACCGGCGCGGTTGATGACCGCCGGCTTCTCGGTGGTGACCAACGCCCTCGCCAAGATCCTGGGCGGCCAGATGCTCAAGGACGTGCAGACCTTCGTCACGGCCCTCGACACCCTGTTCGGCAGCTTCCGGCAGCGGGCCGATAAGACCTTCGCGCTCCTGCAGGCGGACGCCACGTCGTTCGTCGTGGTCGCGGCTCCAGAGCCCGACGCGCTGCGGGAGGCGGCCTACTTCGTCGAGCGGCTCACCGATGACGACATGCCGCTGGCCGGCCTGGTCGTCAACCGGGCCAGCCCGTCAGCACGCACCGCACTGTCGGCCGAGGCGGCGATCACGGCCGCCGACCGGCTCCAGCAGGGCGACTCCTCGTCCGTGACCGCCGGCCTGCTGCGGCTGCACGCCGACCGGGTCCGCATCATCGAGCGCGAGCAGCACCTGCGCGAGCGCTTCGCCGCCGCCCACCCGAAGGTGCCGACCGCGGTCGTGCCCGCGATGGCGAGCGACGTCCACGACCTCGACGGACTGCGTGCGATCGGCGAGAGCCTGGCGAGGCAATCCTGAGATTGCGTTGCCTCCACAGCGACGTCCACGACCTCGACGGACTGCGTGCGATCGGCGAGAGCCTGGCGAGGCAATCCTGAGATTGCGTTGCCTCCACAAGGGATCTCGACGCGACCATCGCGGCTTCGTGCCTCAGCCGCGGGTCTTGCTCGATCTGGCCGTGCCCACGCGGCGAGCTCGTTCCTCACTCGCCGCTGCACGTCTCAGACCGTGACGGAGGGAGTCTCGACCTTGGTGCGGGCGGTCTCCAGGATGGTGCGCCACGACGAACCGGGACGACGGCGGAGCAGCGCACGGCGCTCACGCTCGGTCATGCCTCCCCAGACACCCCACTCGATCTGGTTGTCCAGCGCCTCGGCGAGGCACTCGGTCCGCACGGGGCACCCCGCGCACACCTGCTTCGCCTTGTTCTGCTCCGCGCCACGCACGAACAGCGCGTCCGGAGTGTCGCCCTTGCACGCGGCGCGTGCTGCCCAGTCCTCGACCCACATAAGTCAAACCCCACGGTGATTGTCGAGCCGGTCGGCCGCCCCCATAGCGGCCATCCTCGACTCGTGATGAAAAAGTAAACGAACTACCCCGGTCCAGACAGGGACCGTGTGGCTCAATTCGTATAGTCCGATGTGACTATTCGACTGCGCGGCTGGAATTCCGGGTGGTAGGCGTCCGCCCCGTACTCTGGTGCCCATGTCCTCACGCTCGTCCTCTTCCCTCGGTCGCCCCCAGAGGCGTCCCGACGCCGGTCGTGTCGCCTCCCACCTCGCCGTGATGGCGGCCGTCGCCGTCGTCATGGGTGTCCTCGTCGCGTGCCTGGCCATCCCCTTCGCGGGCCTGGTCGGCGTCGCGGCCAAGGACGTCAGCAAGGGCATGGTCAACCTCCCCGAGTCGCTCGAGGCCAAGGACCTGTCGCAGAAGACGCGGATCTACGACGTCAACGGCAACCTGATCGCCTCGCTCTACGACCAGAACCGCATCAACGTGCCGCTGGCCTCGATCTCCCGGCCCATGGTGAAAGCGATCGTCGCGATCGAGGACTACCGCTTCTACGACCACGGCGCCCTCGACCTCAAGGGCACGCTCCGGGCCTTCATCACCAACCAGGCCAACGGCGGGTCGGTGCAGGGCGGCTCGTCGATCACCCAGCAGATGGTGAAGCAGACGCTGCTCTACCAGGCGGAGACCGACGAGGAGCGCAAGGCGGCGACCGAGGAGACCTACGCTCGCAAGATCCGCGAGCTGCGCTACGCGATCGCGTTCGAGAAGAACCACACCAAGGACTGGATCCTCGAGCGCTACCTCAACATCGCCTACTTCGGCGACGGCGCCTTCGGCGTGCAGTCGGCTGCACGGCACTTCTTCTCCAAGAACGCCAAGGACCTCAACCTCCTCGAGTCAGCCACCCTCGCCGGCCTGGTGAAGAACCCCGTCGGCTACGACCCGGTCGACAACCCCGAGCGGGCCGAGAGCCGGCGCAACGTCGTCCTCGACCGCATGGCGCAGCTCGGCATCCTGACCGAGAAGAAGGCCGAGCGCCTCAAGGGCACCCCGATCGGGGAGACGCTGAAGATCGAGACGTCGCCCAACGGCTGCCAGCAGTCGCGCGCGCCGTTCTTCTGCGACTACGTCGTCAACTGGCTGCTCAAGGACCCGGTGCTCGGTGACACGCCGAAGGAGCGTCGCCGCACGCTCAACAACGGCGGTCTCACGATCAACACCACGATCGACCTCGACATGCAGAAGGGCGCCGACGACGCGGTCTCGAACCACGTGTTCCAGACCGACCAGGCCATCGGCGGCCTCGCGATGGTCGAGCCCGGCACCGGCGACGTACGCGCGATCGCGCAGTCCCGTCCGATGGGCAAGGACAAGGCGGGCGGCGAGACCTACCTGAACTACGTCGTGCCCAAGAAGTACGGCGACGCCAACGGCTTCCAGGCCGGCTCGACCTTCAAGGTGTTCGTCCTCGCCGAGGCGATCAACCAGGGCATCCCGTTGAGCACCACGATCAACTCCCCGCCGGAGATGACGATCCCGGACGAGGCGTTCGAGAACTGCGACGGCCCCTACCGCGGCGACGGCGAGGGCTGGAACGTCTCCAACTCCACCGGGTCGGGCACGTTCGACCTCTACTCCGGCACGCAGCAGTCGGTGAATACCTTCTTCGCTCAGCTGGAGACCCAGACGGGCATGTGCAAGCCGCTCGAGCTGGCGAAGGAGATGGGCGTCAAGGTCCCGCTGGCGCAGAAGGTGCCGTCGTGGATCCTCGGCGTCTCCGACAGCAGCCCGCTCGAGATCGCCCAGGCGTACGCCACCTTCGCCGCCCGCGGTCTGCACTGCGAGCCGCGTCCGGTCACCCAGGTGCTCGACTCCTCCGGAGGCGTCCTCAAGGACTTCGCCCCCGAGTGCGAGCAGGTCATGCCCGGCGCCACCGCGGACGCGGTCAACGACATCCTGCGCGGCGTGATGGAGCCCGGCGGCTTCGGCTCGTCCCTGGCCATCGACAAGCCGTCGGCCGGCAAGACCGGCACCAACCAGAACAACATGTCGGTGTGGTTCGCCGGCTACACGCCCACCATCGCGACGGCGGCCATGGTGGCCGGCGCCAACCAGTTCGGCGAGTGGGTCAGCCTCAACGGCCAGACCGTCGGCGGCGTCCCGATCTACGAGGCGTTCGGCTCGACGGTCGCCGGACCGATCTGGGGCGAGGCGATGGCAGCGGCCTCACCCAAGCTCCCCTACGAGGACTTCCAGGCGCCGCCCGGCGACCAGATCGCCGGCGTGCTCAGCACCGTGCCCGACGTGGCGGGCCAGAGCGTCGAGGCTGCGACCGCGACCCTCGAGGGCGCCGGCTTCACCGTCGCCGACGGCGGTGAGGTCAACTCCGAGACCGGGGCCGGTCTCGTCGCCTACACCTCGCCCGAGGGTGGAGCACAGCTGAGCAGCGGCGACACCGTCACGCTCTACACCTCGACGGGCTACGTGCCTCCCCCGCCGTCCACCGACAACGGCGGCAACGGCGGTGGCAACGGCAACGGCAACGGCAACAACGGCAACAGGGGCCGCGGCAACGGCAACGGGCGAGGCTGACCCCTCCCGGGCTCAGCCCAGCTGCTTGCGGACCTCCGCGGCGACCGCGCCACCGTCGGCACGGCCCTTGACCTGGGGCGTCACGACGCCCATCACCTTGCCCATCGCGCGCATCCCCTCGTCGGCGGCGCCGGTCTGCGCGATCGCGGCGCTGACGAGCTCGGCGATCTCGGCCTCGCTGAGCTGGGCCGGGAGGTACTCGGCGATCACCTCGCCCTCGGCGGCCTCCTTGGCGGCCATCTCGGCGCGCCCGCCCTCCTCGAAGGCCACCGCTGCCTCGCGGCGCCGCTTGGCCTCCGTCGAGAGGACGCCGATGATGTCGTCGTCGGAGAGCTCGCGGGCCTCCTTGCCGGCGACCTCGGCGTTGGTGATCGCGGTCAGCACCATCCGGATGGTCGAGGAGCGCAGCTCGTCACGCGCCTTCATGGCGGTGGTCAGGTCGGCGCGGAGGCGGTCCTTCAGAGCACTCATGCGCACCATTGTGGCAGCCTTGCCGAATGCCTCTCCTCCCCGTCGTACGCCGCACGCTCGGGGTCGGGACGCTCGCAGGCGCAAGCCTGGCGACGTACGCCGCCTGGGAGGCTCGGCAGTACACCCTCCGCCGCGTCACCGTCCCGATGCTCCCTCCGGGCCATGCACCGCTGAAGGTGCTCCACCTCAGTGACATCCACATGGCGCCCGACCAGCGTGCCAAGCAGGAGTGGGTGCGCGGACTGGCCGCCCTCGAGCCCGACCTCGTGATCGACACCGGTGACAACCTCGCCCACATGCGCGCCGTGCCGGTCGTCGCCGACGCCCTCGGCGGCCTGCTCGACGTCCCGGGGGTCTACGTCCTCGGGTCCAACGACTACTACGCGCCGGGCATGCGCAACCCGCTGCTCTACCTGCTCCCCGACACCGGCAAGCGCAACACCTCGACCCCACAGCTCCCCTGGCCCGACCTCAAGGCGCGCTTCGACGCAGCCGGCTGGCTCGACCTCACCAACGGCTTCGGGTCGCTGACGGTGCGGGACACCACGATCGCCTTCGCCGGCGTCGACGACCCCCACCTGTCCTACGACGACCTCGAGCGGGTCGCCGGGCCGGCCGACCCGTCGGCCGACCTGAGGCTGGCCGTCGCCCACGCGCCCTACCTGCGCGTCCTCGACCAGTTCGCCGCCGACGGCTACGACGCGATCATCGCCGGACACACCCACGGCGGCCAGGTGTGCCTGCCCACCCTCTCCGGCCGCGGGCGGGCGCTCACCACCAACTGCGACCTCGAGCCGGCCCGCGCCCGCGGCCTGCACCGTCACCCGGCGGACTCGGCGCCCGGCGACGAGGGTTCGGCTTGGCTGCACGTCTCCGCGGGCCTCGGCACCAACCCCTACGTCCGCTTCCGGGTCGCCTGCCACCCCGAGGCGACGCTGCTGACGCTCGTCCCCACCGGCTGAGCTCGCGTCGTACCTGACCCCTTTTCACCGGCGCCCGCCTGTGGTGGTGTGGGAGCACGGAGAAGGGAGTCGTGGCGTGCGCGAGCTGATGGTCGACCTCATCGTGTCCCTCGACGGGTGTGCCGCGGCCGACGGCTGGCCGGGCCTCTGGGGCATGGGCGGGCCCGACTACTTCGCCTGGCTCGACCGGCAGGAGACGCGCACGACGCTGATGGGCGCCACCACCTACCGGCTGATGTCCGGGATGGCCGACGAGGAGCCGGAGGCGTTCGCCCAGCTGGAGGCGAGGGACAAGGTGGTGTTCTCCTCGACCCTCACCGAGCCGCTGGCGTGGGCGAACACCCGGCTGGTGGCAGACGACCCGGTGGAGGCGGTGCGGGCCATGAAGGCGCAGGACGGCCCGCTCCTGAGCACCCTCGGCAGCCTGACGCTGGCCCGGACGCTCCTGAGCGCCCGCCTCGTGGACCGGTTGCGCGTCGTCGTCTTCCCGGTGATCAACGGGGCGACCGGCCGCGAGCGGGTCTTCGACGGCTACCCCGACGTCCGCCTCGAGCTCGTCGAGAGCAGCACCTTCGACGGACGCCTGCAGATGCTCGACTACCGGCCCACCGTGCTCGACCGTCCACCGCTCGCCTGAAGGAGGCGCCATGGCACTCGCCAGGGTCCACAACTTCTCGATCTCCCTCGACGGGTTCGGCACCGGCGAGCCCCAGTCCCTGGAGTCGCCGTTCGGCCACGCCGGCGAGCGGCTGCACGAGTGGATGTTCGCGACCCGCTACTGGGACGACGACGGGCAGTCGGGGATGGACGCCGTCTACGCCTCGCGCCACGACGTCGGCTTCGGCGCCGAGATCATGGGCGCCAACAAGTTCGGCCCGCCGGGGTGGCAGGACGACCCCGACTGGCGAGGGTGGTGGGGGGACGACCCGCCCTTCCACACCCCGACGTACGTCCTGACCCACCGGCCGCGGCCGTCGGTCGAGATGGAGGGCGGCACCACCTTCCACTTCCTCGACGCGTCACCGGCCGACGCGCTGGCCACGGCCATGGAGGCCGCGGGTGGGCTCGACGTACGCCTCGGCGGTGGCGCCAGCATGATCCGCGACTTCGTCCGCGCCGGGCTGGTCGACCACATGCACGTGGTGCAGGTGCCGATCGTGCTCGGTCGCGGCGTGCGGCTCTGGGACGGCCTCGACGCGCTGGAGGAGCGCTTCGACATCGAGGCGGTGTCCTCGCCCAGCGGCGTCACCCACCTCACCATGACCCGCAAGCACGCCCCGTGAGCCGGCCGGTGTCCGCGGGCTCGGGGCGATTTCCAGAGCCCCTGACCGCTCCGGTATGCTCGCCGACGTTGCCCTGACGAGGTCACTCGATCAGGGCGGCGGGCTGTGGCGCAGCTTGGTAGCGCGCCTCGTTCGGGACGAGGAGGCCGCAGGTTCAAATCCTGTCAGCCCGACCATGTGATGTCGCAGGACATCGCGGACACCCGGACCCACGACGTGGGTCCGGGTGTTCGTCTTCTCCGGCCCGTCGGCCGGGCTAGATCCCGGACCCGACGGGGGGCGTGCGCACCTCGCGGGTGTCGGCGTGCCGGAACACCACGAGCGCGACCAGCCCGGCCGCGACGCAGCAGGCCGCTGCGCCCAAGAAGATCGTCTGCAGCTGGACGAGCCCGGCGTCCTGGAGGATCCGGCTGAACTCGGCGCACCGGCTGTCCCCCGGCCCGCAGACGTCCATCGGCTCGGGCAGGTCGGCCTGCGCGGCGAAGTAGCGTCGCAGCCCGATCGTGGTCAGCACGCTGATGCCGACCAGCTTGCCGACCGTGCGCGCCACGATGAGCAGGGCGCTCGCCAGGCCGTGGACACCGGCGGCGGTGACGGAGAGCAGCGCGGCGTTGACCGGCGCCATGGCCAGGCCGATGCCGAGGCCCGCGGCGACCAGCGGCACCGTGGCCACCGGGCTCTCCAGCGCCTCGAACTGCCACTGCGACATCCACCCGAACCCCGCCGCGGACACCGCCATGCCGAGGGCGGTCACCACGCCGGCGCCCATGCGGTGGGTCAGCCACCCGCCCACGAACGCGCCGACCGGGAGCCCGACGAGGAACCGCAGCAGCACCAGCGCAGCCATCAGCTGCGAGTCGTTGTGGACCGTGATGCGGGCGAAGATCGGGATGTCCACCAGCGCGGCGATCACTGCCGCGCCGATGAAGAAGCTGACCACCAGCGCTCCCCACGCCGGCGTCGCGGTCACCGCGCGAGGTGGCACCAGCGGGTGGGGCACGGACCGGTTGCGGAGCCAGAAGAGCACGGCGGCGACAGCGCCCACGACGAGCAGCCACGGGCCGGCCGGCGACAGCACCTGCACCTCTGGGTCGGCGGTGGCGAAGGCCAGGATGATCGTCGCCAGCACCACCGAGAGCAGGAACGCGCCCGGCAGGTCGACCTCGGCCAGGGTGGCCCGCCAGGAGCGGACGTCGACCAGCGGCTCGCGCGCCGTCAGGCAGCGGAGGACGAGCAGCAGGGTCAGCGCGAAGCACGCCAGTGCCAGGGGCGAGAGCCACCGGCTGTCCCCGACCACCGGGAGGAAGGCGAGCCCGGCCGTCACGTCCGCCAGCAACCGTGGGGGCTGGACCATCACCAGCACCAGGCAGCCGAGGGCCGCGGCGGCGAGGACCAGGCCGGGCACGTCGACCCGACGCGGCTCGACAGGCTCGAGCGTGGTGCCCGCGGCCCGTCGCCGGAGGGCAGCGGCCAGGACGAGGCCGACCGCCAGGTTGATCCAGAAGATGGTGCGCCAGCTGCCGAACGCGAGCACCACGGCGCCGTACACCGGCCCCACGACCTTGCCGAGCTCCTGCACGGCGCCGACCACCCCGAGCGGCACGCCCCGGCGACGGGGCGGGTAGAGGTCGGCCACCAGCGCGAGGGTCGGGGGCAGCAGTCCGCCGGCGCCCACTCCCTGGAGGAGGCGTCCGGCCACCACGCTGGTGAGGTCGTAGGCGGTGGCCGTCACCAGCAAGCCGAGCGCGAAGACCACGAGCGACCCGACCAGCACCGGCAACCGGCCCCGGACGTCGGCGATGCGCCCGATGAGCGGCAGCATCGCGACGTAGCCGAGCAGGAAGCCGGAGATGATCGGGGCGGCCCGCTGGAGGTCCTCCGCCGACAACCCCGCCGACCCCATCATGTCGGGCAGGGCGAGCACCACGACGTAGTTGTCGGCCGCCGCGAAGCCCACCGCGACGGCGGCCAGGCCGAGCAGGACCCGGCCGCGCCGGTCGACCTCGCGGTCCGGTGCGTCGGACCCGGTCACGGGGCGCGGATGTCCTGGTCGGTCCCGTAGTCGTCCAGGCTGACGGTGTAGTCGACCGTGCCCTTCGGGCCGTAGAACGGGCCGGAGACGTCCACGGCACGGAGCCGGCCGTCCTGGTCGATCCGGAACGTCGCGGGGAACGTGGCGTCCTCGTCGGCGCTCGGGATCACCGCGTCGACCACGCGGCCGGGCAGCGTCGCGGTGTAGGAGCTCAGCACGACCTCGCCGTCGCGGACCCGGTCGCCCTCCTCGACGTCGGTCGCGGCGGTGAGCCAGGACGACAGGCCACTGTCCGGCTCCATCAGCCCCGCCGGGTCAGGGGCGCCGTAGTCCGCGGGGTTGACCTTGCTGAACGAGCGGGTGAACGGCAGCCTGGCCCAGACGGTGAAGTCGACGGAGACCACCGGCACGTCCACCTCCAGCCCGTTGACCATGACGACCAGGTCGCCGTCGAAGGCCGGCGCGCGGGTGGCGACGCCGGTCGCCTCCAGGACGCCGTCGACGCCGTCGGGGAGCTCTTGGGTGGTCAGGGACAGGGTCACGCCGCTGGTCTCGTCGAGCGCCGTCTTGGCCGCGGCGAGCACGTCCTGGGGGGTCTCCTCCGACTCCTGTCCGCCGCCGCCGGAGCAGGCCGCGAACGTCGTCGTGAGGGCCGCCAGGGCGGCCAGCGACGCAACGCCGCGGCGTACCCGCTCCATGGCGATCGACACTACGACCGCCGCAGGTGCGGGGACAGGGGACAACGTCCTCCGAGGAGGGACCTTTCGGACATGTCGTGCTGCGACCGGCGCGACGAGCATGGAGGTGCGGGACGACCCGTCGTACCGCACGTCCTGAGGAGGCAGCGATGGGGAGCGCGCACCAGCCGTCTCCGTCGGCGCTCGACGCACTCGACGAGTGGGTGGCGTCGGGACTCCTCACGCCCGAGCAGTCGCGCGCGATCCGGGAGCACGAGGCGGCGCGACGTGGGCCGCACGCCGCGGTCGCGCTGCAGCCGTCGCCGGAGGCCGGTCCGTCCCTGGTCGTCGAGGCCCTCGGCTACCTCGGTGGCGTCGTCATGCTGATCGGCGCCGGGATCCTGACCGGGATGCTCTGGCCCGACCTCTCGGTGCCCCTCCGGCTCGCCCTGATCGGTGCCGCGGCACTGGCCCTCATCGGCGCCGGCTTCGCCGTGCCCGAGCGCCTCGGCGAGGTGGCCGGCCGCGTGCGCTCGGTGCTGTGGGCCCTCGGCGTGGGAGCCACCGCCGGGTTCTTCAGCGTCTTCAGCACCGAGGTGCTGGACCGGTACGACGAGCACGCCCTGGTCGTCATCGGCCCGCTGACGGCGGTCGTCGCGGGCGCCCTCTGGTGGCTGCGTCGCACCTGGCTCCAGCAGCTGGCCCTGCTCGCGCCGTTGCTGGTCTCCGCCATGGGCGTCGGCATGGAGCTCACCTCGACCGACTCCTCGTGGGGCGGCGCCCTCGTGTGGGCCACCGCGGCCTGCTGGGCCGCACTGTCGTGGGCGGGCCGGCTCGAGCCGCGCGTCCCGGGGGTGGCCTTCGGCGCGCTCGGTGCCGTCCTGGGCGCCCTCGCGATGCCGTCCGACGTGGGCATCGCGCTCGCGCTGGCGACCGCGGTCGCCGCAGTGGGCCTGGCGCTGTGGGAGCGGAGCCTGCCCTGGCTCGGCGTCGCCGCGATCACCCTGCTCTGGACGATGCCGCGCGCCGCCGACGCCTGGTTCCCCGGACGGCTCTCGGCCGCGCTCACGCTGCTCGCGACCGGCGCCACCCTGGTCGGGGCGGCGGTCTGGGTCGCCCGGCACCAGGGTGCGAAGCGGTCGTGACGTCGTACGAACTGACGTGGCGGGTGCGGCAGGCACGGTCGTCCCGACGGCCGGGAGCCCCGGTCGTGTGGCACTGTGCCTCCATGGCAGACGGTGCCCCCGACGACGGTCCCCCGCTCGAGATGCCCTCCCTGTCGCTGCGGCGCCGGACGAGGACGTCCGACGGACCGGTGAGCTCCCGGCCGACCGAGGCACCGCCCCCAGAGGTCCCCCAGCCGTCCGAGCCGTCCCCTGGCGGTGCCCGGCGACGGCTCCCGGACGTCCCGCTGACCGGACTCCCCGCGGCGGCGCTGACGGGTGTCGCGGTCGGTGGGCAGGCCGTCCTGCTGGCCTGGCTGGCCGGCGTCGGCTGCGAGGCAGTGCGCGGCACGTCGTCCTGCGGCGGCGGACCCGGGCTGCTGATCCTCCTGGTCGTCCTCGCGGCCCTGGCGTGGTCCGGAAGCCTGCTGCTGCGCCTGCTCGGCGTGCCGCACCCCGGCTCGACCAGCGCGCTCGCCGTCGGCATCCTGGCCGTCCTGGTGCTGGTCTTCCTGCTGGGCTCGCTCGACGAGTGGTGGGCGCTCGTCGCCGTCCCCGTCGCGTCGGCGATCGCTTACGGCGTCTCGTGGTGGGTCACCACGGCCGCCGGCGACGACTGATCCGCGAGCCACTCCCTCAACTTGTCAGGCGTTGCACGGGCCGACATGTCCAGGGATCCCCGGCCGCCCGGGGATTCCTGAAGTTGTCAGGCCGTGCACGGGCCGACAGGTTCAGCGAGCGGCCGCGACCAGCTCGGCGATCTGCACGGTGTTGAGGGCGGCGCCCTTGCGCAGGTTGTCGTTGCTGATGAACAGCGCGAGTCCGCGGTCGTCGGGGACGCCCGGGTCCTGCCGGAGCCGGCCGACGTAGGACGGGTCCTTGCCGGCCGCCTTGAGCGGGGTCGGCACCTCGTCGAGCTCGACGCCCGGCGCCGAGCCGAGGAGATCGCGGGCGCGGGCGGGGGTCATCGGCCGCTCGAACTCGGCGTTGACCGCCAGCGAGTGGCCGGTGAACACCGGGACGCGCACGCACAGGCCGGAGACCAGGAGGTCGGGCAGGCCGAGGATCTTGCGCGACTCGTTGCGGAGCTTCTGCTCCTCGTCGGTCTCGTTGAGCCCGTCGTCGACGACCGAACCGGCCATCGGCAGGACGTTGAAGGCGATCGGCTCGACGTACGTCGCCGGGTCGGGGAACGCGATCGCCGAACCGTCGTAGGCGAGCTCGCGCGCCTTGTCGCCCGCGGCGGCCACGCCGCCCGCCAGCTCCTCGACGCCGGCGACGCCGGAGCCGGAGACGGCCTGGTAGGACGACACGATGAGGCGGGTCAGCCCGGCCTCGTCGTGCAGCGGCTTGAGGACGGGCATCGCGGCCATCGTCGTGCAGTTGGGGTTGGCGATGATGCCGCGCCCGGCCTCGATCACCGGCGCCATCGCGTCGGGATTGACCTCCGAGACCACGAGCGGGATGTCGGGGTCCTTGCGGAAGGCGCTCGAGTTGTCGACCACGATCACGCCGGCGTCGACGAACCGCGGCACGAGGGCCCGTGAGGTGGTGGCGCCGGCGGAGAAGAGCGCGATGTCGAGCCCGGCCGGATCGGCGGTCGCGGCGTCCTCGACGGTGATCTCACGGTCGCCGAACGGAAGCACGGTGCCGGCCGAGCGGGAGGACGCGAAGAAGCGGACCTGGTCGTCCGGCCCGATCATCCCGGTGTGGGCTCTCTCCAGCAGGATCTGGCGCATGGCCACCCCGACCTGGCCCGTCGCGCCGACGATGCCGATGTTGACCATGTCAGCGCCCCGTCCCGCCGTAGACGACGGCCTCGACCTCGTCGGCGTCGAGGTCGAACGCCGTGTGGGTCGCGCGGACGGCGTCGCCCACCGAGCTCTCGTCGACGATGACCGAGATGCGGATCTCCGAGGTGGAGATCATGCCGATGTTGACGCCGGCCGAGGCGAGCGCGCCGAAGAACTTCGAGGTGATGCCCGGGTGCGAGCGCATGCCGGCACCGATGAGGGACACCTTGCCGATCTTGTCGTCGTAGAGCAGCTTGTCGTAGCCGACCTCGGCCTGGATCCGCGCCAGAGCCGTCATCGCGACCTGGCCGTCGGTGCGCGGCAGCGTGAAGGAGATGTCGGTCAGGCTCGTCGCCGCGGCCGAGATGTTCTGCACGATCATGTCGAGGTTGATCTGGGCGTCGGCCAGGGCCTCGAAGATGCGGGCCGCCTCGCCGACCTTGTCGGGGACGCCGACGACGGTGATCTTGGCCTCGCTGACGTCGTGGGCGACTCCGGCGATGATGGGCTGTTCCATGGTCACTTCCTCGGGTCCGTCGAGACTGGGTCCGTCCAGGTTGGGCTCGCTCGTGACCCAGGTCCCCTCGAGCTGGCTGAACGACGAGCGCACGTGGATCGGGATGCCGTAGCGGCGGCCGTACTCCACGCAGCGCAGGTGCAGGATCTTGGAGCCGCAGGCGGCGAGCTCGAGCATCTCCTCGTAGGACACCTTGCTGAGCTTGCGGGCGCTCGGCACGATGCGCGGGTCGGCGGTGAAGACGCCGTCGACGTCGGTGTAGATCTCGCACATGTCGGCCTCGAGGGCGGCGGCCAGCGCCACGGCGGTGGTGTCGGTGCCGCCGCGGCCGAGGGTGGTGATCTCCTTGGTGTCGGCCGACACGCCCTGGAAGCCGGCCACGATCACGATGTGGCCCTCGCCGATGGCCTGGGTGATGCGGCCGGGCGTGACGTCGATGATCTTCGCCTTGCCGTGCACCGAGTCGGTGATCACGCCGGCCTGGGAGCCGGTGAACGACCGCGCGGTGTAGCCCAGGTCGCTGATCGCCATGGCGACCAGCGCCATGGAGATGCGCTCCCCCGCGGTGAGCAGCATGTCCATCTCGCGGGCCGGAGGCAGCGGCGAGACGCCGTTGGCCAGGTCGTAGAGGTCGTCGGTCGTGTCACCCATGGCGGAGACGGCGACGACGACGTCGTGGCCGGCCTTCTTGACGTCCACGATGCGCCGCGCGACGCGCTTGATGGCGTCGGCGTCGGCGAGCGAGGAGCCGCCGTACTTCTGCACGACAATGCCCACGGTTTGGTCCTCGGGATCGGGGTGCGGCCGTCAGGGGCCGCGGTGCTCTGGCGAGCCCGCCGGCGCCGTTGCCGCCAGGCCACCGCAGATTCTACGGCTGGACGGTGGGGGTGCTCCCGAGCATCTCATCCGCGACCGCGACGGCGTCGGCGTCGGCCTCGAAGTCGGTGTCGAACCGGTCGTGCGCCACGACGGTCAGCAGCGCGTTGAGCGCGGCGCCGGCGAGGTTGCCCCAGTTGTTGACGTAGGAGAACTGCCACCACCACAGCGCCTCGTCGACGTCGCCCGCCCGGAAGTGGCGCAGGCCGTTCTCCAGGTCGATGGCGATCGAGGCGAGGTCGTCGGAGAGCCGGCTCTCCACCACCTCGGGGACGTAGGGGTCGAAGACGAACGTGTAGGCGTCGACGCCCTCGAGCATGTCGGCCAGCCGCAGCCGCAGGTCGTCGATGTCGGCCTCGGGACCCACGTCGGGCTGGTACTCCTCGCGCGGGGTGAAGTCGTGCTGCGCACCCATCCGGGCACCGGCCAGCAGGACCTGGCTGATCTCGAGGAGCAGCAGCGAGACGGCCTGCGCCCCGTTGCCCTCGCGGGCGATGGCACGCAGGGCGAGCAGGAAGCTCTCCACGGAGTCGGCGATCTGCTCACCGAACACTCTGTCGTCAGTCTGGGTCACGGCACTGGTCCCCTTCCGGCATCTGCGCTTGCTTGGATCACTCGATCGATCACTCGGCTGATCGCCGTCCGGCGAACGCTCGTCCGAGCGTGACCTCGTCGGCGTACTCGAGGTCACCGCCCACAGGCAGTCCACTCGCCAGGCGGGTGACGCGCAACCCCATCGGCAGGAGCAGTCGCGTGAGATAGGTCGCGGTGGCCTCGCCCTCGAGGTTGGGGTCGGTGGCGAGGATGACCTCGGTGACCGTGCCGTCGGCCAGGCGCGGCATCAGCTCCTTGACGTGGAGCTGGTCGGGGCCGATGCCGTCGATCGGCGAGATCGCGCCGCCGAGCACGTGGTAGCGGCCGCGGAACTCGCGGGTGCGCTCGATCGCCACGACGTCCTTGTACTCCTCGACGACGCACAGCACGCTCGGGTCGCGGCGCTCGTCGCGGCAGATCCGGCACTGCTCGTCCTCGCTGACGTTGAAGCACGTCGAGCAGAACTTCACGCGGGCCTTGACCTCGATCAGCACGTCGGCGAGGCGGCGTACGTCGGTCGGCTCGGCCTGCAGCAGGTGGAAGGCGATGCGTTGCGCGCTCTTGGGACCGACGCCCGGCAGCCGACCGAGCTCGTCGATCAGGTCCTGGACGACACCTTCGTACAACGAGGGTCCTCAGCCGAGCCCGGGGAGGCCGGGCATGCCGCCGCCTCCGCCGAGGCCCTCGGTCAGCGGGCCGAGCGAGTCGCCGGCGAGCGCCTCGGACTTGGCGCGTGCGTCGCGGTAGGCGGCGACGATGAGGTCGGAGAGGTCGGACAGGTCGTCGGGGTCGCTGCCGTCGAACTCACCGGAGCGGATGGTCACGCCGACCAGCTCGCCGACACCGTTGGCGGTGACCGTCACGGCACCGCCTGCGACGGTGCCCTCGACGGTCTGCTGGGCGAGGTTGGCCTGCGCCTCCTCGAGCTGCTGCTGCATCTGCTGCGCCTGCTGGAGCAGGGCGTTCATGTCGAAGCCGCCGCCACCGAGGGCGTCGAAGGGGTTCTGGCTCATCGGGTCTCCCGCTGCTGGTCTGGGTGGTCTGGGTGGTCTGGGGTGGTCATCGCGGTCAGTCGTTCTTGATCTCTTCGATCAGCCGGGCGCCGAGCGTCTGGCTGAGCAGCGACTCGGTGTCGACGGCGTCGGAGTCGGCGTCGGGGTCGTCGGGGTCGACGTCGTCGTCGGCCGAGCGGACGGGCCCGGTCGGCTCGGCCGGTCCCCCGGCACGGGCCGCCTCCAGCGCCTCGCGGGCGGGTGCGGCCGAGACCGGGGGCGGGGCGGGAGGGGCGGCCGCAGGGGCGTCGGCGCCGGCGGGAGGAGCGGCGTCGCCGGTCACCCAGTCGGGCGGGCCGTCGGGGGCCGGCTGCCCCGGCGCGCCGGGAGGTGCGGCGGGCGCGGCAGCCGGTGCGGACGACGGGTGGGGGTCGGTGGCCGCCTGGCGGACGACCGGCGCCTCCGCGGCCGCGCCCGACGGGTCGACGATCGACTCGACGCGCCAGTCCATGCCGACGACGTCGATCGCGGCCTGGCGCAGGATCTCGTCGCACCCGCCGTTGACGAAGGAGTCGCGCGCACCGGCGTTGGCGAAGCCCACGGTCAGCCGCACGCCGTCGACGTCGACCACGTGGGCGTGCTGGGACAGCACCATCCAGGCGAGGCGGCGACGGTTCTTGGTCTGCTCGAGGATGTCGGGCCACAGCCGGCGTACGTCGACGAGGCTGAGGCCTCCGCGCGGACCGGCCGGCTGCTCGGCGACCGGGGCGTCGGGCGCGGCCGCAGCGGCCGGGGCAGGGGCCGGCTCGGCGACCACGGGGGGTGCCTGCGGCGGGGAGGGCTCGTGGGGCGCCGATCCCGGCATCGGCGGGGGCGGAGGCGGTCCGTCGTCGCGTGACGGCGCGGCCGCGGTCGGCATGGGCGGCGGCGGGGCCGGCTCGTCGGCGCGTGGCGGGGATGCAGCCCGGTCGGCGGGTCGGGTCGCGGGCGGAGCGGCGGGAGCCTCGGTCGGTGCGGCGGGGGCGGCGGGGGCGGCGGTCGCGGCGGGGGCGGCCGGACGCGAGGGCACGGAGGGAGCCGAGGGAGCCGAGCCGGCCGCGGGGGCGGGGGCGCCGGTGACGTCCATGCGGCGCTCGAGCCGCTCGAGGCGGGCCATCACGCCGTCGGCCGTGTGGTCGGCTCCCGGGAGCAGGACCCGCGCGCAGAGCAGCTCGAGCAGCAGGCGGGGGGCGGTGGCCCCGCGCATCTCGGTGAGGCCGGCGGCCACGATGTCGGCGGCCCGGCTGAGCTCGATCGCGCCGAAGCGTGCGGCCTGGGCGACGAGGCGCTCGCCGGCGTCCTCCGAGAGGTCGATCAGCCCGGTCGCGGGGGCGTCGGGCACGGCGGTGACGATGACGAGGTCCCGAAGCCGGCGCAGCAGGTCCTCGGTGAAGCGGCGCGGGTCCTGGCCGGTCTCGACGACCTTGTCGACCACGGAGAACACCGTCGCGCCGTCGCGGGTGGCGAACGCCTCGATGACCTCGTCGAGGAGCGAGTCGGGCGTGAAGCCGAGCAGGTCGGTGGCCAGCTTGTGGGTGACCCCGGCCGGACCGGCGCCGCCGAGCAGCTGGTCGAGGACCGACAGCGTGTCACGGGCCGAGCCGGCACCGGCGCGGACGACCAGCGGCAGGGCGGCCGGCTCGATGGCCACGCCCTCCTCGCCCGCGAGCTGGGTGAGGTAGTCGCTGAGCAGGCGCGGCGGGATGAGCCGGAAGGGGTAGTGGTGGGTGCGCGAGCGGATGGTCGGCAGCACCTTGTCGGGCTCGGTCGTGGCGAAGATGAAGCGCAGGTGGGGCGGCGGCTCCTCGACCAGCTTGAGCAGGGCGTTGAAGCCCTGCGTCGTGACCATGTGGGCCTCGTCGATGATGTAGACCTTGTAGCGGTCGCGGACCGGCGCGAAGAACGCCTTCTCCCGCAGGTCGCGCGCGTCGTCGACACCGCCGTGGGAGGCCGCGTCGATCTCGATCACGTCGATGGAGCCGGGGCCGCCACGCGCGAGGTCGCGGCAGCTGTCGCACTCGCCGCACGGGTCGGAGATCGGCGCCCGGGCGCAGTTGAGGGCGCGGGCCAGGATGCGGGCCGAGGTGGTCTTGCCGCAGCCGCGCGGACCGGAGAAGAGGTAGGCGTGGTTGACCCGGTTGGCCGCCAGCGCGGCCCGCAACGGCTCGGTCACGTGGTCCTGCCCGATGACCTCCTGGAAGGTCTCGGGCCGGTAACGGCGATAGAGCGCGAGCGGTGACTCCACGTCGTGAACACTAACCGTGCCCACCCACAGTGCCCACCGCGGGAGCGCGGCCCCTGCGAAGTGCCGGCGGGACCACCGGGGCCGGACATGAAGAGGCCCCCCACGCACCCGTCAGAGCTCACTTACCCTTGCTGCCTTCCGGCCCTGGGGGAATTGGGCGAGGTGACGCCGCGTGGGGGGTTGTCGGGGAGTCTAGGCGAGGCCCGGACGGCCACCCAAACCCGGCCCGCACCCAGGGGTCGGCAGGCGATTTCACCGGCCACCGGACCGACCGGTACTCTCCTCGGCGGAGGTATCGCCTAGTGGCCTATGGCGCTCGCTTGGAAAGCGGGTTGGGTTAACAGCCCTCGGGGGTTCGAATCCCCCTACCTCCGCCGCCACGAGGGCCCCGCACCGATCCGGTGCGGGGCCCTCGTCGTGTCCGGCCGGGATCGTCGTACGACGATCAGCGCAGCTGGGCCTTGAGGCCGTAGCGCCACTCCTCGGAGATCAGCAGGCTCCCCTCGTCGAGGCGGCGCTCGACCGCGTCGACGAGCATGGCCGAGGCCTTCTCGGGGTAGACGCGGTCCCACGACAGCTCGGCGCGGTGCTCGAAGACGTTGTGGATGACGCTGGTCATCAGGTCCTTGTCGACGGGCGGGGCGAGGAAGTTGCTGCCGGCGAGGAACGTCTCGGAGCGGTCGGAGCCGAAGCGCAGGGTCACGCACGGCACCTCGAGGACGTTGGCCTCCTCCACGATGCTCCCGGAGTCGGTGACGATGACGGCGCACATCGACATGGCGGCGACGACGTCGAGGTAGCTGTCCCACACGGGCGTCGAGATGAGGGCGTCGCCGTAGCGGGCCTCGAGGTCCTCGAGCCACTGGCGGCGCCCGAAGTTGTCGATCGCGGCCTCGGTGCCGAGCAGGCGGATGAACAGCACGTGGTGGCCCTGCTCGAGCAGCGACTCCATCGCGTCCATCAGCAGGTTGAAGCGGTCGCGGTTGGTGGTGTTCTCGCGACGGTGGACGCAGAAGCGGAGGAAGGACCCGTCGCCCATCTGCGGGAACTTCTCGAGCACCTGGTTCTTGTCGCTGCCGGCGACCGCCTGCGCGAGCGCGTCGACGACGGAGTTGCCGACGACGTCGATGGCGGCCGGGGCGAAGCCCTCCTCGACGAGGAACTCGCGGTTGAGCTCGACCGGGGCGGCGTGCAGGTCGGAGCCGGCGTCGGCGACGCGGGTGTTGAACTGCTCGGGCGAGGGCTCGCGGCTCCCCTTGGCCCAGCTGGCGCGGTCGATCGACTGCTCGCGGAACGACGCCCAGTCGAGGTCGGCACCTTGCTCGATCCAGCCCTTGAGCACCTCGGGCCTGGGCGACAGGGTGCGCAGCCCGGCCTCGACGTGGACCAGCGCCTGGCGCTCGCCGAAGGTGGCGAGGGCGCCGGCCATGGCGGTCGTCGTGTCGCCGTGCACGTAGGTGATCGGGAAGCCGCCGCGCTCGGAGAAGCCGCGCAGGTACTGCGCGAGCTTGGCGGTGATGCCAGAGACGAGGTCGTTGACCCCGCCGCGCACCTCGAGGTTGATGTCCTCGCGCACGCCGAACTCGTCGAGCATCGACTGCGAGAGGTTGTGGTCGTAGTGCTGACCGGTGTGGCACAGCACGACGTCGTGACCGCGCTCGCGCAGCTCGTGGTAGATCGGCGCCTGCTTGATGATGTCGGGCTTGGTGCCGACGACGACGATGTGCTGGCTGTTCTCGTGGGACATGGGTTCCTTCGGGGTGGGGCCGTGGGGCAGGAGGTCCGCGGGCGGACCGGTCAGAGGAGGTCCTCGCGGGTGCTGGCCGCGAGGAGCGAGCGGAGCCGCTCGAGGGTGCCGGTGTCGAGCGCCTTCTGGCGGTCGAGCACGTAGACGGCGTCCTCGTGGGTGACGACGATCAGGCCCCGCGCGCCGAGGGTGACGACCGGGCGGCCGTCCATGCTGGCGACGAGGGTGTCCTCGGCGTCGAGCTGCAGCGCGGGACCGATCGAGGTGACCCGCTGGTCGTGGAGCACCCGCTCGAGGCGGGGCCAGGTGCCGACGTCGGTCCACCCGAGCTGGCGGGGGACGACCAGGCACTCCATCCCGGCCCACATGAGCGGGTAGATCTCGTGCCCGCCGATGGCGGCACCGCGGTAGGCCTTCTCCGACGTCGCGCCGCGGGCGAAGCGCTCGATCGCCTCGAAGATGAGGGGCAGCGCGCTGCGGTAGGCCTCGCACGCCCGCCCGACCCGTACGCCGTAGCAGGCGGTGTTCCAGAACAGGTTGCCCGTCTCGCCCAGCTCGGCGACCAGGCCCTCGTCGGGCTTCTCGTGGAAGGAGTCGATGACCTGCACGGCGTCGTCGCCGCCCTTGGTGTGGATGTAGCCCAGGCTGGCGTCGAAGCGGGTGGGCTCGGCACCCAGCACCACCATCGAGCCGGGCGTCCGGTCGAGCTGCTGGAGCATGTCGCGCGACGCCTCGTTGAAGGCGTCCTCCTCGGTGATCAGGTGGTCCGAGGGGGCGATGAGCGCCGGCGCGTTGCCGTACTTGTGCGACAGCGTGGCGATGCTCAGCGCGAACGCCGTCGCGGGCCCGGCCGGGTCCTCCTCCAGGATCAGGTTCTCCGGCGGCACCGGGCCCAGGGTGGCGCGGGCGGCGTCGGCGAAGCGGGCGCGGGTCGAGACGTGGATGCGGCTGGGGTCCACGATCTCGCTGAGCCGCTCGATGGTGCCGGTGAGCAGCGGCCGGTCGCGCACGACCGGCTGGAACTGCTTGGGGGCGCGGTCGCGGCTGATGGGCCACAGGCGCGAGCCCTGGCCGCCGGCGAGGATGACGGCGACGGGCTCGTCCGAGGTGTCAGGCATGGCGTGATTCCATCATGGACCGCGACGTCGTGGCTCAACGTCGCAGCAACGGCCGCAGCATGAAGGCGAGCGCCAGCAGCGACCCGGCGACCAGGCCCGACCACAGCAGGATGGCGCGGGGCGTGCCGAAGAGGTCGACGCGCTCGGGCGCCGGCGGCGCCTGCGCGTCGGCTCGCACCTCCGGGACGGTCGTCTCGACCTTCCCCTTGCGACCGGGCTCGATCTCGCGGGTGAGGGCGTCGTGGGCCTGCACCACGCCGGCGCCGGTCCACGGGCTCGCCGCCTCGCCGTCCGGGCCCTCGGGGGCGCCGGCCCCCTCGGTGGTCGCCTGCAGCCGGGCGACGAGCTGCTGGGGGGTCTCCCGCGGGAAGCGCTCCTTGAGCAGCGCCATGACGCCGGTGACCTCGGCCGCGGCCCACGAGGTCGCGACCTGGTCGACCTCGCACACCTGACCGGTGGCGTTGACGGAGATGGCACCGACGGTGGGCGCCGCGACGTCGGTGTCGAGGTTGGGCAGGACGTAGGCGCTGGGGTGCTCGTCCCCCGGTGGCACGGCGCTGACCGCGAGCACCCCGGGGTAGTCGGCGGGATAGACGTCGGCGTCGTTGCCCGGCGTGCCCCGGAAACCCTCGTCGGGGGTGGCCGAGGCGTTGCCGGCGGCGGCGACGACCACGACCCCCTGGTCGACGAGCCGGGCCACCGCGGACTCGAGCACCGGGTCGGGCTGCGGCACGGCCAGCGAGATGCTGACGATGTCGACCTGTTGCTGGGGCTGCGCGCGGATCACGGCCTCGATGCCCGCGGCGATGCCGGCCGAGGTCAGCGCCCGCTCCCCCTGGGTGGTGTCGGCCTCGGCGGCGTCGTAGACCTTGACGTCGTAGACCTGGGCGTCGGGCGCCACGCCGCGGGGGCCCGCGATCAGGCCCGCGACGATGGTGCCGTGGCCCGAGAGCCGGGTGGCGGGGTCGACGCCCGCGATGGTCGTGGCGCCGGCGACGGCGAGCCCCTCGAAGCCCACCACGCCGCTGTCGATCACGGCGACCTTCACCCCGCGGCCGGTCGCGACCTCCTGGGCCTGCTCCACGTGCATCCGGTCGTGGGCCGCGTTGTCCTTGGTGTGGGTGTCGGCGAGCCGCTCGGAGCCCGGCACCTCGCTCTCCACGCAGGGGGCGGCGTGGTCGGCGGCGGCGGGCGCGGCGCCCAGCGGCACGACGGAGGCGGCGAGCAGGCCCGCGGCGAGCGTCGTACGCACGAGCGGGCGGCGCAGGGTCGGGCGACGGCCCGGCGACGGCGCAGCCATCAGCCGGCGTCCGCCGCAGCGTCTTCCGCCGGGGCGTCCACGGGGACCCGCCGCGCGCCGTTGGTCGACAGCTGCACGCCGGGCTCGAAGAACTCCAGCCACGCGCTCGGCACCAGCGGCGGGTCGACGTCGCCGTAGCCCAGGTAGTCGGGCACCTCCGCGCCGACCAGCTCGTACTTCTCGCCCTTGGGGTCGATGACGTAGCGGGTGCCGGTGTCGGCGGCCTCGCCGGAGCCGGAGAGCACGTAGGCCCCGGCGCTCGGCTCGACGTCGACGGCGTGGCGGCCCGGGCGCACGTCGGCCTCGGCCGGGTCGGCCGCGCCGGTCGGGTTGGTCGCGAGGGTGAAGGACGCGTCGGCGCCGGGCTCGGGGTGCAGCACCGCGCACAGCGCTCCGTTGGTGATCGGCTGCGGGATCTCGCCGGGCCACTCGGCGGGGGTCTTCGGGTCGCCGAACGACGCCGACAGGTCCTCGGACAGCTCCTGGGTGGACCCGCCGACCACCTCGTAGACCATGGCGTCGAAGTCGCTGAGCCGCTCGGGCTTCTCGTCGCCCAGCAGGTAGTAGGCGCCGCTGCTGGAGCGCAGCAGGTCACCGATCTGGTAGCGCGAGAGATCGGTGCCGGTGCTGCCGTAGGGCACGGGCTCACCCGCGCGAGTCACGCCGAACGACGTCTGCTCGAGCGGCTGGCCCAGCCGGAAGAGGTTGAGCCAGTCGGGGTCCACCTCGGTCGCCGAGGCACCGAAGCCGAGCCGGTCGCCCAGCGTCGAGGCCTGGGTCTCGTCGGCGGGCATGGGGAAGCGGTAGGCGCTGCCCTGCTCGCTGCCGACCGGGGGCGCCGTGGCGATCAACCAGTCGGTGCCCTTGCTGCGGACGAGGAAGGCGGACGCCACCAGGTCCTCGACGGTCGGGGTGCGTTGCACCGCGAGCTTGATGCCCAGGCCCTCGCCGGTGCAGGCGGTCCAGCCGTCGTCGACGAGCTCGTCGGCGGACGGGAGGCTGGCCGGGGCGGCGTCGATGCCGAGGTCCTCGCCGAGCTGGACGGTGCGGATGTACTTGTCGCGCACGGTGAACGGCGTGAGCTCGGCATCACCGAGCAGCAGCTGCGCCGAGACGTAGTTGGGCACCCGCTGCAGCAGCGGCTCGTCGCCGTCGCCGCGCAGGACGACGTACTGCTCGCCGGTGTCCTTGGAGATCACGAAGCTGCCGTCGTCGAGCCACTGCGCTGGGGGACGACCGAGCAGGAAGCCCGCGATCGCCGCACCGGCGAGGAGCAGCACGGAGAGGGCGACGCCGCCGATGAGCACCCGCCCCGGGCGCACCGGCTCCACCTCGCGGCCGCCCGGAGCGCCGGAGACGAAGGCGGTGACGAGGCGGCGGCGGCTGAACGCGTGGGCCTCGACGAGGTCCTTCTTGGTGGCCATCTCTCGCCCGCCCGCCTCAGCCCGCCACCGCGGACACGAAGCCGGCCGCGAGCACCATCAGCGGTAGCAGCGCGAGCAACGTCATGGTCTCGACCACGTCGCCCATGCGGCCGCGGCGCACCGACGGCGAGGCGGGCACGAGCGTGAGCGCGAGCAGCACCGCGCCGACGCCGGCCAGGCCGATGGCGGCACCGGCGCGCCAGCCGTCGTGGATCAGCAGCATCGACAGCGCCACCGAGACCAGTCCGAGGATGCCCGAGGTGAGGCCGGCGAGCACCTCAGAGCCGGTGCGGTACTGGCGGGTGCGGAACATGACGGCGAGGCAGCAGACCGCGGCGAGGACCGTGCCGTAGACGCCACGCCCCACCGCGAAGGGGGCGAGGAGGACCAGGAGGGTGCCGACCGTGGCCGACACCGCGAGGAGGATCTCGTGGCCGACGCGGGCGTCGTCGGCCACCTCGTCGGGGTCGATCTCGTCGGGGTCGGCGGTGATGTCGTGGAGCGAGTAGAGCTGGTCGACGCTGGTGCCGGTCACGCCGAGGGCGAGCCACGGGAAGACGCTGCCCGCCAGGACGACGAGGGTGAGCAGGACGACGAAGACGGTCGACGGCTCGAGCGAGAAGACCCGGATGAGCACCGAGCCGGCGACGAGGACCGCACCCACCACCACGGCGGGGATGACCAGGGCCCGACCGTCCTGGAGGCCGACCACCGCGACGAGCCCGACCGCGAGGACACCCAGGCCGGCGTAGAGCAGCGGGTCGGCGAAGAAGGCCTCGGCGAGCGGCCAGGTCCACTCCGGCAGGTCGCCGGGCGCGAGCAAGAGCCCGGCGACGGCGGCGTAGAGCGCGGCGAGCAGCGAGATCGCGACACCGGCCTCGGGCTCGCCCTGCGCGCGGGTCAGCACGATGCCGCCGACCACGAGAAGCGCGGCGATCACCGCAGCGGCGACGCCGCCGAGCAGGCTCTCGCCCTGCAGCAGCAGGGCCAGGGCGCCGAGGCCGAGCAGGATGCTGCCCGCGCCGAGCGCCGTACGACGTCCCGCCGCGGGCTCCCACGGCTTCAGCTCGTTCTCCACGACGTCGGCCATGGCCTCGACGACGTCGTCGTAGACCCGGGGGGCCTTGTCGTCGACACCGGCGGTGACCGTCAGCAGGCCGCCGTCCTCGATGCCCTGCATCGTCAGGCCGGCGTTGTTGGCAAGGATCCGGCCCTCCTGCGTCACCAGGCGGTAGCCGCCGTAGACGGTGGAGGCGTCGAGCAGGCCGACGGAGCGGGCGAGCTCCGGGACGAGCTCGGCCACCGGGATCGAGCCCGGCAGCACGAGATCGACGCGTCGCGATCCGGAGGCGATGGTCACCCGGACCAGGCCCGACGCGACCGAGGACCCCTGACTCATTGGTGTTTCCCCCTGAATGTCCTTGCACCTGCGTCGGCCGAGGGGCCGGAGCACTGAACGGGGAGCAGCCTAGGCGAAAGCCGCTCGCGGAAATGCCACGAGGCCGGACGCCCCCGGAGGGACGACCGGCCTCGGACGGTGGGTGCTGCTCAGAAGCGGTTGGCGCCCCGGGCGTCGGCCGCCTTGTACTCGGCGTTGGACGCGTCGACACCCTGGCTGGCCTGCTGCAGCAGGAGGGTCATCTCGGACATCGCCTGGTCCCACTTGGCCTTGGCCTGGTCGTAGGCCATCTTGGCGTTACCGTTCCAGTCCGACTTGAGGGGGTTGAGCTCGTTCTCGAGCTGGGTGAGGCGGGCCTCGATGTCCTTGGCCGCCTTCATCACGTCGGCCGCACCGGCGTCGAGGCTGCCGTGCTGGACCTTGATTCCGTCGAAAGTCATGTCGATCTCCTAGATCTCAGAAGTCAGGTGTCGGCGTCAGCCGAGACGGCCCTGGAGGTTGGCGTGGGTGGCGGACTGGGCCTCGTCGGTCGAGACGTTGTCGCGCTCCGTCTCCTTCATGGAGGCCGCGAGCTGGTCGAGGGCCTTGAGGATGGTCTCCTGCTTCTGGTCCCAGGCGATCATCAGGTTGTTGAACGCGGTGGCACCCTGGCCGCCCCATCCGCCCATCATCGTCTGGATGTTGCCGGACAGAACACCGCACTTGTTCTTGACGTCGCCGCGGGCCTGGTCGACGAAGTCAGCACCCTTGGAGAGGGCCTTCTCTGTCTGGCCGTACATCTCGCTCATGTCGATCCTTCTCCCTCGGTGGCCGAACCGACCGAGTGTTGTGTTGGTGACTCACTGGACTGTGATCCGGTGCTCGGGGAGACGTCCCGGCCCCCCGCGCTGACGTGCATCTACCCGACCGTTTTCGGGCTAAACATCAATCCACCGATCGACGCCGCCGCGGGAGACCGGCGGACCCGTGCCGATCACGACGTCATCTCCCACAGCCGGCGGAAGACGCCTGCCGCGACGACGGCAGCGGCGAAGGCGAAGCTGCCGCACAGCGACTCGGCGACCTCGGCGCGGCGCGACCACCACACCGACCGCCACCCGCGCCCGGTGGCCACGGCCGCCGCCACGGCGATGACGCCCAGCACGACGGTGACGTAGAAGAACGTGTCGACGTGGGCCGCACCCGGCCCCGTGGCGAGGTGCACCCCCAGCACCACCAGCGCGCCGAGGCCGGCCAGGCGCAGCAGGACCCGCGCCGCGGCGTGGCGGTAGGACCGGGCCGCGAGGAGCAGCGAGCAGCCCGCGAAGAACACGAGGCAGCGGGCACCGATGCGGTCGAGGTCGATCGTCGCGGTGTGCAGCAGGAGCGGGCTGGCGACGAGCACCGTCACCAGGATCGCGGCCGCGGCGCCGGTGACGATGCGCGAGGCGCGGTGCACCAGGCGCTCCATCGCGTCGGCCGCGACGACGATGCGTCCGCGCCGGCCGTGGCGCTGGGTGTCGCGGGCCGACCAGGCGGTGACGGCCAGCCGGTCGAGGTCGAGCAGCGCCTCGTCGGGCACGTCGACCGCGAGCGAGGGCGCGAAGCGCGCCGCCATCATCGAACCGAAGACCAGCAGGGTCCAGGCGACCCGCGCGTCCCAGCCGAGCATGGCCGGCACGGCACAGCAGGCGAAGACGGCGAGCCCGCTGACGATCCACACGGTGCTCACCTCGTCGCTGCCGACCGACAGCGCGCGGCCGATGCCGGCGACGACCGCGGCCGCGATGCCGGCCGCACCCAGGATGGCCGGGAGCAGGTGGACGCCGGGCTCGTAGAGGGCCGCGAACGCGGCGGCCGCGGCGAAGGCGGGGGCGGCCGCTGCCCGCTGCCGGGCATGGCGACCGAGCGGGAGCACCCCGACGAGGGAGCAGGCGAGCAGCAGCCCCACCGTGACGGTGCGTACGACGTCGTCGCCGGCGCGACCGGCGTACCAGGCGGCGAGCGCGGCGACCAGCGCGGCCACCCAGGCGATCAGCGCGGCCAGCGCGGGGCTCTCCGGGGCGTTCTTCGCCGCCTGCAGCAGCGTCACCCGGCGCGGCCGGTGCACGCCCGTCGTCGCGACGAGGACGTCACCGGGCTCGATGCCCGCCTCGCCCAGCGGGACGGCGGCGTTGAGGCGCTCGCCGAGGGCGGTCTGCAGCAGCGGGATGCCCGGCACGTCGGCCTGCTTGGCGTACTCGCGGGCGACGTCGACCGAGGTGGCACCCGCGGGCACGACGAGGTCGAGCACCCCGGCCGGGCCGTGGATGCTCAGCGCGATGGTCGCGCCAGCACCGCTGGACATCGCGACGTCCGACACCAGTTCCCCCTTCGCGTCGCCCGTGGGACGAGCAGCCCTCCGCTGGAGAGTAGTCGCAGGTGCGACCCGCGTGGCAGCACACCTATCATCGGGGCGACTTCATCGGGCACGGCACTGGGGGACGCGTTGAGCACGACACTGCGGGGTGGCCAGAGGCTCGACGAGCCGGAGATGCCGGGTGGCCAGATCGTGCTGCAGCCGCCGCCCGAGCTGCAGGAGGGCGAGGGCGCCGGCGGCGTGCTGATGAACGCCATCCCGATGCTCGGCAGCCTCGGCTCCATCGTGCTCGTCGCGACCATGGGCGGCGCCAACCGGAGCCGCAGCTTCCTCGCTGCCGGCATGTTCCTGTTCGCCACCCTGGGCTTCATCATCGTGCAGATCGACCGGCAGCGTAAGCAGCGCGCGCAGCAGGTGACCGGCTCGCGGACCGAGTACCTGCGCTACCTGAGCAACATCCGCCGGGTGGCGCGCGAGGCGGCCGACCAGCAGCGCCGCGCCCTCAACTGGCACCACCCCGAGCCCTCCGCGCTGCCCTCCCTGGCCGAGGACCGCACCCGGCTGTGGGAGCACACCGCGTCCGACGACAACTTCCTCCACGTGCGCTACGGCCTGTGCTCGCAACCGCTGTCGCTGGAGCTCGTGCCCCCGGAGAGCGCGCCGGTCGACCAGGTCGACCCGGCTGCCGCGTCCGCCCTCCACCGCCTGCTCGTCGTGCACCGGCTCCAGCCCAACCTGCCGGCCTCGATCGACCTGCGCGCCTTCGACCGCATCGAGCTGTGCGGCGATGCCGAGGAGGTCCGCTCGACGGCGCGCGCGATGATCTGCTCCGCGACGGCGTTCCAGAACCCCGACCAGCTCATCGTCGCGGTCCTGAGCTCCGAGCAGAACCTCACCCACTGGGACTGGGTGAAGTGGCTGCCGCACGCCCAGAGCACCCGGGAGGTCGACGCGGTCGGCCCGATGCGCCTGGTCTCGACCTCGCTGGACGACCTCGGCAGCCTGCTGCCGCCCGACCTCAGCGACCGGCCGCGCTTCGGCGCCGACGAGCGCGCCGCCACGCCGCACATCCTGCTCGTCATCGACGGCGGGCACCTGCCCCCCGGCAACCACATCGTCCCGCCCGACGGCCTGCACGGCGTCACGCTGCTCGACCTGCCGAGCCGGTGGGACGAGCTCGAGGACCCGACGCGGCTGCGGCTCGAGTTCGCCGACGCGCCCGACGAGCTGGGCAAGCGCCCGGTGAGCGCGCTGCGCCTGCGCGGCGAGCCGGTCCGCGCCCTCGCCGACCAGTGCGACATCGCCACCGCCGAGGCCTTCGCGCGCCGCATCGCCCCGCTCAAGACCGCGAGCGCCGAGTCGTCGTCCGCCGGCGGCGCCGTCGACATCACCTCCACGACGCCCGACCACATGGACCTGCTCGGTCTCGGCGACATCTTCAGCTATGACCCGGCCACCGCCTGGCGGCCGCGACCGGCCCGCGACCGGCTCCGGGTGCCGATCGGCATCGGCGACTCCGGCGGGCTGATCCACCTCGACATCAAGGAGTCCGCCCAGCAGGGCATGGGCCCGCACGGCCTGGTGATCGGCGCGACCGGCTCCGGCAAGTCGGAGTTCCTCCGCACGCTGGTGCTCGGGCTGGTGATGACGCACTCGTCCGAGCAGCTCAACCTCGTGCTCGTCGACTTCAAGGGCGGCGCGACCTTCGCCGGCATGGCTGACATGCCGCACGTGTCGGCGGTCATCACCAACCTGGCCAACGAGCTCACCCTCGTCGACCGCATGCAGGACGCCCTGTCCGGCGAGATGACGCGGCGCCAGGAGCTGCTGCGCGACGCCGGCAACTACGCGTCGGTGCGCGACTACGAGAAGGCCCGCGCCAACGGCGAGCCGCTCGAGCCGATGCCGTCGCTCTTCATCGTCGTCGACGAGTTCTCCGAGATGCTCTCGGCCAAGCCGGAGTTCATCGACCTCTTCGTCGCCATCGGCCGCCTCGGCCGCTCGCTGGGCCTCCACCTCCTGCTCGCCTCGCAGCGCCTCGAGGAGGGCCGCCTGCGCGGCCTCGAGTCGCACCTGTCCTACCGCGTCGGCCTCCGCACGTTCTCGGCCGGCGAGTCCCGGGCGGTCCTCGGCGTCCCGGACGCCTACGAGCTCCCCGCCGTCCCGGGCCTGGGCTACCTCAAGCCCGACCAGTCCACGCTGCTGCGGTTCAAGGCGGCGTACGTCTCGGGGCCGCCGTCGAGCCGCACCCGCGTCACCCGCGACGAGGGCGGCGCCATCCGCGGCATCCTGCCCTTCACGATCTCGGAGGTGCAGGCGCTCGAGCCCACCGAGGAGGTCACCGAGGTGGCCGCGCCGCAGCCGCAGCAAGGCGAGCAGCCGTCGCTGCTCGACATCGCCGTGACGCGCATGGTCGGCAAGGGTCCGGCCGCGCACCAGGTCTGGCTGCCGCCGCTCGACGTGCCCGACACCCTCGACGAGCTCATGCCCGACCTGGTCGAGAGCCCCGACCTGGGCCTCACCTCGCCGCAGTGGCGCAACGTGCCCGGCCTGGTGATCCCGCTGGGCACCGTCGACCGCCCACGCGAGCAGCGCCGCGACACGATGACGCTCAACCTCACCGGCGCGGCCGGCCACGTCGCCGTCGTCGGCGGCCCCCGCTCGGGCAAGAGCACGATGCTGCGCAGCATCGTCACCAGCATGGCGCTGGTCACCACGCCGCTGGAGTCGCAGTTCTTCGTGCTCGACTTCGGTGGCGGCACGTTCGCGCCGCTGACCCGGCTGCCGCACGTCTCCGGCGTCGCGACCCGCTCCGAGCCGGACGTCGTTCGTCGTGTCATGGCCGAGGTCGAGGGCATCGTCGACCGGCGCGAGGCCTACTTCCGCCAGAACGGCATCGACTCCATCGAGACCTACCGCTCGCGTCGGGCGCAGGGTCGGGCCGACGACGGGTGGGGCGACGTCTTCCTGGTCATCGACGGCTGGAGCACGCTGCGCGCGGAGTTCGACGACCTCGAGATGGAGATCCAGCAGCTGGCCGCGCGCGGCCTCACGTTCGGCCTCCACATCGTCACCGCCTCGACCCGCTGGGCCGACTACCGCGCCGCGATGCGCGACGTCTTCGGCTCCAAGCTCGAGCTGCGGCTCGGCGACCCCCTCGACTCCGAGATCGACCGCAAGGTCGCCGCGCTCGTGCCCGTCGGGCGCCCGGGCCGCGGCCTCGTGCCGTCCAAGCTGCACTTCCTCGGCGCGCTGCCGCGCATCGATGGCGACGGCAGCGCCGACACCCTCGGCGACGGCGTCGACGACCTCATCAAGCGGATGGCCGGAGCGTGGAAGGGCCCCCAGGGACCCAAGCTGCGGCTGCTGCCGGAGAAGGTCACGCTCGAGGCCATCCGCGAGGACGCCGTGCGGCGCGGGATGCCGGAGAAGCAGATCCTGCTCGGCATCAACGAGAAGGAGCTCGCACCGATCGGCCTCGACGTCGACGCCGAGCCGCACATGCTGGTCTTCGGTGACGGCCAGTCCGGCAAGAGCGCGCTCCTGCGGGCCTACGTCCACGAGATCATGCGCACCCGCACGCCCAAGGAAGCGCAGATCGTGCTCGTCGACTACCGGCGCTCGATGCTCGGCGAGGTGCCCGACGAGTACCTGCTCAACTACCTCACCTCGGCCACCCAGGCGACGCCGACGCTCAAGGACATCGCGAGCTACCTCGAGGGCCGCATCCCGGGCCCCGACGTGACGCCCGACCAGCTGCGCAGCCGGTCGTGGTGGACGGGCGCCGAGGTCTTCGTGGTGGTCGACGACTACGACCTCGTCGCCACCGCACAGTCATCGCCGGTGTCGTCGCTGCAGCCGCTGATGGCGCAGGCGCGCGACGTCGGCCTGCACGTCGTCGTCGCCCGGCGCACCGGTGGTGCGTCCCGCGCGCTCTACGAGCCCGTCATCCAGTCGCTCCGCGACCTCGCGATGCCCGGCGTCATGCTCTCCGGACCGCGCGACGAGGGCATCCTGATCGGCAACCTCCGCCCGCAGCCCGCCCCCGAGGGACGCGCCCGCGTCGTCACCCGCGACGGCGGCACCCAGACCGCCCAGCTCGCCTGGCTCGACCCGACCATGTGACCGCGCGCGCGCCCGTGGGCGGTGCGTGAGCCGCATTCCAGCGCCACCATGTGGCTGAGGCACCCCCCGCGCATGTCGTACGCCGGCGAGCGGTGCGTGAGGCGGGTTTGCGACCCCCGGAACCCCCGTCACGCACCGCTCACCCACGTGTCGTACGCCGCCGCGCCGGCGAGCGGTGCGTGAGGCGGATTTCCAACCCGCGGAACCCCCGTCACGCACCGCTCACCCACCGCGCCGGGGGCGCCGCTCAGCGGCGGCCGCTCTTGAACATCCCCCGGGCGATCTCGCGGGCGGCGGTGCTCATGAAGTCCTTGAAGGCCCGCGACTTCACGACGCTCTCCATCATGCTGTCCTCGTCCTTCGGCGCGGGCCGGCGCGAGGAGGGCTGCGAGGACTTCTGCGACGACTTCTGCGAGGCCTTCTCTGTCACCCGGGCGTTCTTCTGCTCGCGGGCCATCTCCTTGACGCGGGCGTCCTCGGCGGCCTTGCGGGCGCCCTCCTCGAGCTTCTTGGCGAGCAGCTCGCGCGCAGACTCCCGGTCGATCGGCTCGGCGTACTTCTCGGTGAGCGGCGAGGCCTTGACCGCCGCTTCCATGTCGGCCGTGGGGGCGGGGTCCATGAGCGACTCCGGTGCCCGCAGCCGGGTCCAGGCGACGGGGGTCGGGGCGCCGCGCTCGTTCATCACCGTCACCACGGCCTCGCCGATCCCCAGTGACGTGATGACCTCGCCGAGGTCGTCGTAGGCGCTGTTGGGGTAGGTGTTGACGGTCGCCTTGAGCGCCTTGGCGTCGTTGGGGGTGTGGGCGCGGAGCTGGTGCTGCACCCGTGAGCCGAGCTGCCCCAGCACCTCGTCGGGCACGTCCGTCGGCGACTGCGTCACGAAGAAGACGCCGACGCCCTTCGACCGGATGAGCCGCACGGTCTGCGCGACCTGGTCGAGGAAGTCGTCGGAGGCGTCGTTGAAGAGCAGGTGCGCCTCGTCGAAGAAGAAGACCAGCTTGGGCTTGTCGAGGTCACCCTCCTCCGGCAGGTCGTGGAAGAGGTCGGCGAGCAGCCACATGAGGAACGTCGAGAAGAGCGCCGGCCGGTCCTGGAGGTTGGGCAGCTCGAGCAGGCTGACGATGCCGCGGCCGTCCTCGGCGGTGCGCAGGAACTCCTTCGTCTCGAACTCCGGCTCACCGAAGAAGACGTCGGCGCCCTGCGCCTCGAAGGCGACCAGCTCTCGCAGGATCACCCCGGCGGTCTGCGGCGAGAGGCCGCCGATCGTCTTGAGCTCGGCCTTCCCGGCCGCGTCGCCGGTGAGGTACTGCAGCACCGCGCGCAGGTCGGCCAGGTCGAGCAACGGCAGGCCCTGCTTGTCGCAGTAGTAGAAGACCAGGCCCAGCGAGGACTCCTGGGTCTCGTTGAGGCCGAGCACCTTCGCGAGCAGGGTGGGACCGAAGGCGCTCATCGTGACGCGGACGGGTACGCCGACGCCCTGGCCGCCGATCGCGTAGAACTCGGTCGGGAAGCCGGTCGCCGTCCACTCCTGGCCGACGCTCGCCGTGCGCGCACTCAGCTTGTCGCTGGGCTCGCCCGGGACGCTGATGCCCGAGAGGTCGCCCTTGATGTCGGCGGCGAAGACGGGCACACCGTGTGCGCTGAGCTGCTCGGCGAGCAGCTGCAGGGTCTTGGTCTTGCCGGTGCCGGTGGCGCCGGCCACGAGGCCGTGGCGGTTGAGCATCGCCAGCGGGATGCGGATGCGTACGTCGCCGAGGCGCTCCGCGTCGAGCATCAGCCCGCCGAGCTCCAGGGCCTCGCCCTCGAACCGGTAGCCCGGTGCGACCGCCTCGGCGATCGGGTCGGAGACCGGGTCCGAGACAGTCTCGGCGATCGGGTCGGGCGGCGCGGGCTGGGCCTCGGGGGTCTCGGTCATGCCGGCGAGCCTAACCACGGCCGGAGGTGACGACGAGGGTCCGCGCGGGGGCGTCGTTATGATCACCGGCGTGATCTTCAAGCGGGTGGGCGTCGGCCGGCCCTACCCCGACCACGGGCTCGACTCGCGCGGCTGGGCCGACCTGCCTCCGCGCCAGGTGCGGCTCGACGAGCTGGTGACCACCAAGGACACCCTGCGGCTCGACACGCTCCTCGACGAGGACTCGACGTTCTACGGCGACCTGTTCGCCCACGTCGTGCAGTGGAGGGGCGACCTCTACCTCGAGGACGGCCTGCACCGCGCCCTCCGCGCCGCCCTCCAGCAGCGCAGCGTGCTCCACGCGCGGGTCCACCAGGCGGCGGAGTGACGGGCGCAGCCCGGTCGGCGCTCACGCTGGCCTTCCTGGCGCTGGTGGTCGTGGCCGCCGCGGTGTGGGGGTGGGCCGCCTTCACGGAGCCGTTCCCCCAGGACGAGCCGGTCGCGATCTGCGAGGACACGACGGTGACCGCCGGGTCCGAGGTGCGCCGCGACCAGGTCGTGGTCAGCGTCTTCAACGGCAGCGGGCGCAGCGGGCTGGCCGGCGCGACGAGCGCCCAGCTCGCCGAACGGGGCTTCGTCGAGGGCACGGTCGGCGACTCCCCGCAGCCTGCGGGCACCACCCAGATCTGGTCCTCCGACCCGACCAACCCGGCCGTGGTGCTCGTCCAGCGGCAGTTCAAGAGGGCCCAGGTCGTGCCGGGTGACGCCCTCGGCCCGGGCGTCGTCGTCGTGGTGGGCGAGAAGTTCCAGTCGTTGAAGAAGAAGCAGGTCGAGTCGGTCGTCGCCGAGGCCGACGCGACCTGGTGCAAGGCGACCGGCTCGGAGTGACGGCCCCAGCGGTCGAGTGACTCGGCGCGTCCTGAGGTCCGATCGACGTCGAGTCGGCGCATCCTGAGGTCGAACAGCTCGACGAACTGCGGCCGTACGACGCCGCGGGGCCCGCCGACGCGTCGTACCGCCGCAGTTCTTCCCACCGGCGCCGCCACCGGCGCCGGCGACAGAGTGCGCCGGTTCAGTCCTTGTCGCGGCGTGAGGGGTCGCCGACCCACTGGGCGAGGCGCCCGTTGTCGGAGACCTGGCGCATGCGCGCCTCGGTGGCCTCGCGCAGCTTGCGGGGGGTGACGACGAGCAGGTCGTCGCCGTGCCTCAGGACGGTACGACGCTCGGGCACCAGCACCTCGCCGGAGCGGACCACCAGGGAGACCGAGGCTCCCTGCGGCAGCCGCAGCTCGCCGACCTCGACGCCGTGCATCTTCGAGGTGGGCGCGATGGTCACCTGCAGGAGGTCGGCGGCGACCCGGTCGAGGGGCGCCGCCTCCACGTCGAGGCCGCGCGGATCGGACCGGTGGGCGACCCCGAGCGTCCGGGCCACCCAGGGCAGCGTGGGTCCCGTCAGCAGCGTGTAGACGACGACCATCACGAAGACGATGTCGAACAGGTCCTCGGCGCCCACCACGCCCTCCGCCAGCGGGATCGTGGCGAGCACGATCGGCACGGCGCCGCGCAGCCCCGCCCACGACAGGAAGGCCAGGTCGCGCCGTCCCATCGGCTGCACGAGGCTGCTCACCACGACCGACAGTGGCCGGGCGACGAGGGTGAGGACGAGCCCGGTCGCCAGCGCCCGCACGACGGTGTCGAGGTCGATCCGCGAGGGCGACAGGAGCAGGCCGAGCATCACGAACAGCCCGATCTGGGCCAGCCACGCCACGCCCTCGGAGAAGGAGCGGGTCGCCACCCGGTGCGGCAGCTCGCTGTTGCCGAGGATCAGCGCGGCGACGTAGATCGCGGCGAACCCGGACGCGTGCACGGCCGACGCGGCGCCGTACGCCGTGAACGCCAGGCACAGGACCGCGAGCGGGTAGAGGCCCGAGGACGGCAGCGCCGCCCGCCGCATGACCCAGGCGCCGCCGACGCCGATCGCAGCGCCGATCAGCCCGCCGGCGATCAGCTCGAAGACGATGATGCCGCTGGTCTGGAGCAGCCCGGCCTCGCCGACGGCGCCGGTGGAGATGATCCCGACGAGCACGACCGTCGGGGCGTCGTTGAGGCCCGACTCGGCCTCCAGCGCACCGGTGAGACGCTTGGGCAACGGCAACGCCCGCAGGACCGAGAAGACGGCCGCGGCGTCGGTGGGCGAGCAGATGGCCCCCAGCAGGATCGCCAGCTCCCACGGCAGCCCGAGGAGGTAGTGGGTGCCGACGGCGACCACGGCGACCGACACCGCCACGCCGATCGTCGCCAGCGAGAGCCCGAGAGCGACGCTCGAGCGCATCTGCCGCCAGTCGGTCGTCAGGCCGCCTTCGGCCAGGATCATCGCCAGCGCACCGAAGCCGAGGGCGTGGGCGAGCTGGGCGTCGTCGAAGGGGATGCCGAACGGGCCGCCCTCGCCGAGCAGCACGCCGATGAAGAGGTAGATCAGCAGCGACGGCAGCCCCGCGCGCGCCGAGACGCGCACGGCGAGGATCGCCGCCAGCGTCACGACCGCTCCGACCAGCACGAACTCGTCGAGCTGGTGGACGTCGAACGTCATGCACACCTCTGGGCGGCTCTTCGGGTTCCGGGGGCCTCTGGATCCTATCGGCCGGCAGGCGTCGCCGCGGCCGTCCGGACCGGCGGTGGACGGTCCGGCGGCAGCACGCCGGCCTCCGGCTGCGGCACAATCGGGGACCGGGGACGGACGTTTGAGGTCCAGCCGATCGGGTAGTCGTCCCCGGACGAGAGGAAGTGATCGATGTACGGCGACACCGCCGCGGGCCGCAAGCGCGTCGCGCAGCTCCGCGAGCAGGGCGGCGACATCCGGGCCCTGGCCGCCCGTCTCGTCTCCCAGGCCGAGGCCGTGCCGTGGCACGGCAAGGCAGCCGACGCGATGCGCGAGCGGATCAAGGAGCGTGCCTCGCACCTGCGCACCGCTGCCGCTCACCACGAGACCGCCGCCGACTCGCTCGCCCGGCACCTCACCGAGGTCGACGCGCTCAAGGAGGCGATCGACCAGCGCGCCCACAAGGCCACCGCCCTCGTCGAGGACGCCCGCACCCGCGCCAGTCGCTCCACTGTGTCCGACGACGTGCTGGCCGAGGACGACGAGACCGACACCGACGCCGCACTGCTCGCCTTCGACCCTCCACCGGCCGGTCACAAGGACTGGCTGACCGTCTCGCTCCCGGGGCTCTGACATGGTGACCATCGACCTGACCACGCCTCCGCCGCCGAGCACGAGCTTCATCGACGCGATCGCCCGACGCCTCGCGCTGACGCTGCCCGAGCTCCGGCTCGTCGCCGAGCTCGCCGGCGGCGCGCCGCTGCCCTTCGACCTGCCGGGCGCTGGCGAGGAGGATGCCGACACCGGCTCGCTCTCCGGACGACTGGGCCAGAGCCGGGGATCGGTCGAGGACTCCGCCTACCTCGACGCCGTCCGCACGCTGCACGACCCGGAGGACACCCTGCGCCGCCGCGGCCTGGTGACCGACGCGGGTGCCGACCCCGGCATCGTCGGGGCGGTCGGTCTGCTCGCGACGCCGCGGCTGGCCCTCGACATCGACGTCGCGGCCGGCACGACCCAGGTCAAGGCCTGGCACCGCCAGTCCGGCGGCGCGGTCGCCAGCCTGTCGACCTGCGACGGCATCGTCTTCGAGCTGGCCTGGTTCCCCGTCGACCAGTGGACCAACGAGCTCGCGCGGGTCACCGCCCCGCCCGAGGACCTGCCGCTCACCGCCTCGCACGTGCCAGCCCTGCTCGACGTCCCCTACGCCCTCGCCGACTCTGTCGGGGAGGCGCTGCGCTCCGGGCGCTCCGACCTCGTCCCCGTGCTGGTCGGCCAGTCCGGTGGGGTCGTCCTCGCCGACGGCCGCGAGATCAGCGGCCCCGAGGCGGTCGACGCCGTCTCTGCCGTGCACACCGAGGGCCGCGGCCGGATGCGCATCCTCGCCGCCGAGGTGTCCGAGCGCGCCACGACGTCGGTCGGCGTCGTGTCCTGGGTGCTGCTCCGCGACGGCTGGCACTCGCTGACCCCCCGACACGACGACGGCGCGCGGGTCGCGGTCGCCCGCGTCGATCCCGACGACCTGGCCACCGAGCTGGCGCCCGTGCTGGCACAGGTCGCCCACCCGTCCGACGACGCCGCAGGGAGCCCGGCATGAGCGACCTCGACATCCCCCGCACCCACGAGGGCGACGCGCCCCGGGACTCCTCCGCCTCGGTCGCCGCCGACAAGTACGACCAGATGCTGGCCCTGGCCGACCTGTTCGACAGCTCCGGCACCGAGATGCGCAACCGCGCCCGGCTCGGCACCGAGATCCTCGGCGACGACGACGTCGTCGACTCCGGTGAGCTGTCGAAGGCGACGTGGGGACAGGCGGAGGAGGACATCCGCGCCGCCACCACGGGCAAGCACGGCCTGCTGACCCGCTCGGTCGAGCTCGACGCCGACGCGCTCGTCGTACGTGCCACGGTCCTCACCTACCGCTGGATCGACGAGCTGCAGGAGGCGGCCTACAAGACCCTCGGCTCGATCGCCGGCCGCGCGATCGGCTACCTCGCACCGGAGGTCGCGCTCGGCGGCGCGATCGTGAGCGCCGGGCTCATCGAGACCGACACGCTCGACCGCGACGGCGTCACCGCCTACCTCAGCGAGCTCGCCGAGAACAACCCCGACCTGATGGACCACCTCTCCGGTGGCGGCGGCCTGCTCGACGGGCTGCACATGCGGTCGCTCCTGACCGCCGGGGTGCTCGGGTCCGAGCAGGGCGCGCACGCGGCACGCGGCGGCCTGCGGGCGATCGGCGTCGACCCGTTCCCGACCGACGCCGTGTCGGCGTTCCGCGACTCCGCGGGGTCGTTCGTCGAGGCGGAGGCTCCCGAGGCCGAGGTCGGCAGCGGCACCGGCACGGCGCCCCGCTCGCTCGAGGAGCTGATGGCCAACCTGGTCGCCGAGGACCGGCGGATCAGCGTCCAGCGCGTCGGCACCGGCCGCTACATCGCCTACCTGCCCGGCTCGCTCACCCCCGACACCGGCCGGCTCCGCCTCGTCGGCGCCGACCCGACCACGTCGGCCGGCCAGGTGGTGCGCGCGATCGAGAAGGCGGTCACCGAGGACGACGCCAGGGTGATGCTCGTCGGCTCGGCGGCCGGCGGGACGATCGCCGCCGAGATCGCCGCGACCACCCGCTCGCCGCGGTTCGTGGTCGACCAGGTCGTCACGGCGGGCGCACCGTCGGCCCAGGTCCCCCGGATCCCCGAGGCCACCCGGGTGCTGTCGCTGGAGGACCGCACCGACCCGGTGGTGATGCTCGGCTCGCTGATCAACGCCTCGACGGCCAACCGGCTCACGGTGGTCTTCGACGCGGCTGGCGCCGAGGGCGCCCAGCTCTACGTCGCCGGCGCCCGGGCCGCCGACAGCGCGGGCCACCCCGAGCTGAAGGCCGAGATCAGCCGGTTGCAGGAGCTCGGCTTCCTCGCGGGCTGACGTCGCGGCGTCGGGTCAGACGATGCCGTGCACGAACTCGCCGAGCTGGGCGAGGTTGCGGCACTCCACCATCGGCACCACCTCGCCGTAGCGGTCAGCCGCGCTGTCGCCCGTGCCCCAGTGACGGGGGTGCTCCGGGTTGAGCCACCACGCGTGCCGCGCGCGCCCGGCGAGGTCGGCGAGCACCGGCAGCGCCAGGTCGCTGTAGTTGGACCTGCCGTCCCCCAGGACGAGCAGCGAGGAGCGCGGTCCGACGGCGTCGGGGTGCTCCTCGGCGAAGCGGGTCAGCGCCCGGCCGTAGTTGGTGCGCCCCCACAGCGCGGCGTGGGAGATGCGCCCGGCGAGCGACTCCATGACCTCGACCACGTCGGCGCCCGGGCGGAAGCTGTCGCTGACCTCGACGACGTCGTCGACGAAGGTGAACGCGCGCACGCCGCTGAACGCCTCGCGCAGCGCGAACACCAGCAGCAGGGTGAACTGCGCGAAGTTGGCGACCGAGCCGCTCACGTCGCACAGCACGACGAGGTCGGTCCGGTGCGGGCGCTTCGGCCGGTGGTGGGTGGTCAGCGGCACGCCGCCCGTGGCGATCGAGGCGCGCACGGTGCGGCGTACGTCGAGGGGTCCGCGCCGGCGGGCGTGCTGCTCCTTGGTCAGCCGGGCGGCGAGCCGACGGGCGAGCGGGTAGATCTCGCGGCGCATCTCGTCGAGGTCGCTGCGCCGGGCGGCGGTGAAGTCGAGCCGGTCGATGGTGGGCCGCACGGTGACGTCGGCGACGTGCTCGGGTCCCTTCTCCTCGGCGATCCGGCGCCGGGCGTCCCCCTCGACCAGCCGGGTGAAGTCACCGACGCGTCGTCCGGCCACGCGCTGGGCCTCGTCGTCCCCCAGCCCCTGGCCGAGCAGCCCCTGCACGATCCGGTCGACCAGCTCGGCGGGCGACACCCGCTGCAGCGAGGTGTAGGCCGACCAGCTCGACAGGCCCGGTCCGCGACCGGGCATCGCCCCGAACCGGGCGACCGCCTCGGCCGCCAGGTCCTGAAGCGTGCGGCCGTCCTGGGCCTGCAGGTCGCCGGAGGCGAGCGCGTCGGCCAGCGCCTCCCGGAAGCGCTCCAGGTCGGGGCCGGTGTCCTGAGGGCCCGACGCCGGCTCGAGGCCGTCCCCGGCGACGCCGCTGCCGATGAGCCGCGGGAAGTAGATGTCGAACACCGCGTCGAAGGTGACCCGTTGCGGCTGCCGCTTCACGAGCGTGGCGGCGTAGGCGGCGCGCACGGTCTCCCGGTCGTGCCAGTGCACCTTCTCCAGCGCGCTGATCGCGTCGAGTCCCTCGGCCAGCGACACCGACAGGCCCGCGGAGCGCAGGGCCTCCACGAAGCCGATGTGGGTGTCGAGGAGGCTCATCCCGCGGCCAGCTTGAGCTCCCTGGCCGCTCGCTGCTGGTCGGAGGCGTGCTTGAGCACGACGCCGAGCGTGCGGGCGACCGTCGCCTCGTCGAGGTCGCCCACCTGCAGCGCCACCAGGGTGCGCGCCCAGTCGACGGACTCCGCGATCGAGGGGGCCTTCTTGAGCTCGAGCTCACGCAGCCGTACGACGACGTCGACCAGCTGGGCGACGACCTTGTCGTCGAGGCGTGGCACCTGGCCGGTGACGATCGCGCGCTCGCGCTCGGCGTCGGGGTAGTCGAGGTGCAGGAAGAGGCAGCGGCGCTTGACCGCCTCCGACAGCTCACGGCTGGCGTTGGAGGTCAGCACGACGAACGGGCGGCGCGTGGCCGAGACCGTGCCCAGCTCGGGGATGGTGACCTGGAAGTCGCTCAGCACCTCCAGCAGCAGCCCCTCGACCTCGATGTCGGTCTTGTCGACCTCGTCGACCAGCAGCACGGTCGGCCCGTCACGCCGGATGGCGCTGAGCAGCGGGCGGCTCAGCAGGAACTCCTCGGTGAAGATGTCGTCGTGGGTCTCGCTCCACGCCTGGTCACCACCGCTCGCCTGGATCCGGAGCAGCTGCTTCTTGTAGTTCCACTCGTAGAGGGCGCGCGCCTCGTCGAGGCCCTCGTAGCACTGCAGCCGGATGAGCTCCGCGCCCGTCGCGCGCGCCACCGCCTTGGCGAGCTCGGTCTTGCCGACACCCGCCGGGCCCTCGATGAGCAACGGCTTCTCCAGCGCCCCCGCGAGGTAGGCCGTCAGCGCCGTGGCGTCGTCGGTGAGGTAGCCGGACTCGCGCAGCCGGGCCGCGGCGTCGTCGGGCGAGGTGAACCAGCTCGTCGTCACCCCGCGAGCCTATCCGTCGCTGTAACGCCGGGTTACCGCCTGTACCCACCCCCTTGCAAGGGGGTGGGTACAGCCGCTAACCCGGCGTTACAGGGGCAAGTGGCGGGATCGACGCCCCCTCAGCCCGGCGCCTCGCTCCGCTTCGGCTTGGCAGAGGGGGCGGGATTCGAACCCGCGGTAGGTCTCCCTACGACCGCTTTCAAGGCGGTTCCGATCGGCCGCTCCGGCACCCCTCCTCGTACGACGCCGGGGCGCCGCACACCGCGGGACTCTACCCAACGGCCGGGGCACGCGTCGCCCGGAGAGGAGTGATGGACCCGAGCGCAGGCGGCCGACCGCTCGCGTGGTGAAATCCGGGGTGTGACGACCGAGACCGCCACCGTCCACCGCCTCGCCCCCGCAGTCGCCGCGCGGCTGCTCGGCGTCGTGCTCTGCGCGGTCGCCGTCCTCATCCTGGCGTGCACGCTGGCGATCGCGGTGCTCGACCTGCACACGGTCCTCCTGCTCGTCCCGGTCCTGCTCACGGTGGCGGTGCTCGTCGCCTGCTGGTGGGCGTGGCGCACGAAGGGCTGGGTGGTGCGGATGACGCCCGAGGGCTACCGGGTGCAGTGGGTGCGTGGCGTCGGCGCGGCGGCGGCGCGGTGGAAGGACGTCGAGGACGCCGTCACCACGACGGTCGCCGAGGCGCCCGTGGTGGTCCTGCGGCTGCGCGACGGACGTACGACCACGATCCCCGTCGAGATGCTCGCGGTGGACCGCGAGGCCTTCGTGCGCGACGTCCAGGACCACCTCCAGCGCGGACACGGCCTCAGGAAACTGTGACCTGATTCGGCGCACGCGCGCCGGGCCTTGTAACCTTCTGTGCGCCCGGCCCCGGTCGGGCATGGAGGCGTCGCCTAGTCCGGTCTATGGCGCCCGCCTGCTAAGCGGGTTTGGGGCTAAAACCCCATCGAGGGTTCAAATCCCTCCGCCTCCGCCAGTGTCGGCCCCCTCCACCGGAGGGGGCCGACATGGTTCATCGCGCCTGCATTTGCAGGAACCTGCAATGCACAGACCTGCAGTCGACTGGACGGGACGCGGCTGCGCGCGGTGGGCGACAATGAAAGGCGTCATCCCCTGTGACAGACCAAGAGGTGGAAACCCCATGAGCCCAGTACGTCGTATCGCCGCCGCCGCACTCGTGGCAGTCCTCGGATTCGGTGTCGCCGCCATCGGCGCCGCGCCGGCCCAGGCCGTCGACACCAGCTGGGGGCGGACCGTCATCCGCTGATCCGAAGCCAGTCGTGCCATGATGGGCACGCAACGAAGAGCTGGGACACGGACCCCTCAACCCCCCACGAGTTCTGGTCCGACGGCCTCCCCCACAGGCCCGTCCCGGCATGAGGGCAGCACCTCTCCAGAGGTGCTGCCCTCCCCCTTTTCCTGAGCCGGGGGTGACGCGGGCGCAGGGCGCCCCGGAGAGAGTCGAGCGAGGCGAGTCAGGCGGACGGACTGTCCGCCTCCCGGCCCGAGATGCCGCGCTTGCCCATCTCGTAGCCCAGCTGGAACCTCGTCTCCACCTCGAACTCGCTCTTGAGGTCCGCGACGTAGGCCGCATAGGTCCGCGGGCTCACGCCGAGGCGCTTGGCGCCGGCCGGGTCGGCACGACCCTCGAGGAGCATCCGGATCGTCATCGCCCGCTGCTCGGCGGCGATGTCACGCATCAGCGAGGTCTCGCTGCTGGTGAAGGGGCGGGCGCGCTCCCAGTGCCGCTCGAACATGTCGACGAGGTAGCCGACCATCGACTTGTCGCTGATGACCATCGCGGCGTCGGTGCCCTCGTGGCTGGGGATCAGTGCCACCCGCCGGTCGACCACGATGAGGCGGTTGAAGAACTCGTCGAGCGTGCGCACCTCCGCTCCGGCCGCGGTCACCGCGGCGACGTACTTGCGGGTGTCCGCGCTGCGCCGCGCGGCGTGCTGGTAGAGCGTGCGCATCTTGACGCCCCGCTTGAGGGCAGCGATGTCGCGCGCACCGACACCGGCGTCGAGCTGCTTGACGCCCCGGCGGTACTGCGGCTGGGCGGTCAGCAGCTCCTCCTCGGCGTCGCTGACCAGTGAGGCGAGGAACGTGCCGATGGTCGCCAGCCCGCGGATCTCCGCGAAGGGACCGCCTACGGCGCTCGGGGAGCGACGCCACACGTGCGAGACGGCGCTGAACGCGTGGGCCCAGTGGGCCGACTCGGCGATGAGCTCGGCGCCCTGCTGCCCGAGCGGGGCGACGACGCGAGCCTGCACCGCGGCCGGGTCGACGGCGGTCCAGGTGAGGCCGTCGTCGCTCCTGGTCACGAGGCCGACGTCGACCAGCAGGGCGAAGGCGGCGTGCAGCTCGCCCCCCGCGACGATGCGCGCGTCGGAGGCGTTGAGGCCACCGGACGTCACGATCTCCTCGTAGAGAGGCGTCCCCTGCTCCTCGAAGAGGGTCCGCTCATCAGGCCCCAAGGGCATGGCTCACTCCGCTCGACCGACATCTCCGTGGGGAGGATGGTGCCACACCCTTCCCGGGCGTCACCGTCACGGACGGGCCCGCGACGCACCGACCCGCCGCCCGGGGAACCGGTCGGCGGGTCGGTGTCGTGGTGCGTGGCTCAGGCGTCGAGGCGCGCCTTGAGCGTGTCGAGCTCGCTCCAGAGCACGGCGGGCAGGTCGTCGCCGAACTTCTCGAACCACTCCTGGATCTGCGGCAGCTCGGCCTTCCACTCCTCGGCGTCGACGGCGAGGGCCTGGGCGAGCTCCTCCTCGGTCAGGTCGAGGCCGTCGATGTCGAGCGAGCCCGGCGCCGGCACGTGGCCGATGGGGGTCTCCACGGCGGCGGCCTGGCCGTCGATGCGCTCGATGACCCACTTGAGGACGCGGCTGTTCTCGCCGAAGCCCGGCCAGAGGAAGCCGCCGTCGTCGCCGCGGCGGAACCAGTTGACGTAGAAGATCTTGGGCAGCTTGGCGGCGTCGTTGTCCTTGCCGATGCCCACCCAGTGGCCGAAGTAGTCGCCGGCGTTGTAGCCGATGAAGGGCAGCATGGCCATCGGGTCGCGGCGGACCACACCCACGGCGCCGACGGCGGCGGCGGTGGTCTCCGAGGAGAGCGTGGCACCCATGAAGGTGCCGTGGTTCCAGTCGCGGGCCTCGGTCACCAGCGGGATGGTGGTCTTGCGACGGCCACCGAAGAGGATGGCGTCGATCGGCACGCCGCGCGGGTCGTCGTACTCGTCGGCGAGGATCGAGCACTGCTTGATCGGGGTGCAGTAGCGGCTGTTGGCGTGGCTGGACAGCTCACCCGTCTCCTCGGCGAGCTCCGGCGTCCACCGCTCGCCCTTCCAGCTGGTGGCCTCGGCCGGGGTGTTCTCCAGGCCCTCCCACCACACGTTGCCGTCGGGGGTCAGCGCGACGTTGGTGAAGACCGAGTTGCCCTTGCGGATGGTCTCCATCGCGTGCGGGTTGGTGTGCTCGTTGGTGCCGGGCGCGACGCCGAAGAAGCCGAACTCCGGGTTGACCGCCCACAGGCGGCCGTCCTCGCCGATGCGCATCCACGCGATGTCGTCACCGATCGCCTCGACCGTCCAGCCGGGGATGGTGGGCTTGAGCATCGCGAGGTTGGTCTTGCCGCACGCGCTCGGGAACGCGGCGGCGACGTACTTGGTCACGCCCTGCGGCGAGGTGAGCTTGAGGATGAGCATGTGCTCGGCGAGCCAGCCCTCGTCGCGCGCCATGACGGAGGCGATGCGCAGCGCGTAGCACTTCTTGCCGAGCAGGGCGTTGCCGCCGTAGCCCGAGCCGAAGCTCCAGATCATCCGCTCCTCGGGGAACTGGACGATGTACTTGGTGTCGTTGCACGGCCACGCGACGTCGGCCTGGCCGGGCTCGAGCGGCATGCCGACCGAGTGCAGGGCGGGCACCCACTTCGGGTCCTCGCCGGCGGCCTCGAGCTCCTCGACGCGGCGCAGCACGTCGGTGCCCATGCGGGCCATCACGCGCATGGAGACGGTGACGTAGGCCGAGTCGGTGACCTCGACGCCGAACATCGGGTGCTCGGCCTCCAGGTGGCCCATCACGAACGGGATGACGTACATCGTGCGACCGCGCATGCAGCCGGCGTAGAGCCCGCGCATGAGGTCCTTCATCTTCGCCGGGTCCATCCAGTTGTTGGTGGGGCCGGCGTCACGCTCGTCGACCGAGCAGATGTAGGTGCGGTCCTCGACGCGCGCCACGTCGGTGGGGTCGGAGGCCGCGTGGAACGAGTTGGGCATCACGTCGGGGTTGAGGCGGGTGAAGGTCCCGGTGGCCTCGAGGGCCGCGGTGAGCTGCGCCCACTCCTCGTCGGAGCCGGTGCACCAGTGGATGGCGTCGGGCTGGGTCAGCTCGGCCACCTCGGTGACCCAGGCGAGGATGCCTGCGTGGGTGGTGGGTGGCGTCGTCTGGGTGTCGATCGTTGCGGTCATGCCGGTTCCTCACAGCTTGCGTCGCGGGTTGTTCGCGCGGCCTCGTTGTCGGCGACTTGTCGCGGACGTTAACGCTCGTGAATCGGCGCACATATTGGATCGATCACAGATGTGTGACGTGGGTCTCGCTACTGCTCCCGGCGTCGGTGCGGCTGGGCGAGGCGGTCGCCCAGCGAGCCTCCGGTCGGTCCGCCGACCGGGGCGTCGGGGTGGATGCTCCGGGTCTCCGAGCGACGGTTGCTCGCCGCGAGCCAGTCGCGGAGGTAGAACTTGGGCAGGATCTTGGCCACGGCGAGCGTGACGTAGACCATCGTGTTGATGGCGACGAAGGCCGCCAGCACGGCGATGACCTCGTTGCGCAGGATGCTGTCGGGCAGCAGCACGCCCATCGGGACGACAGTCAGCACGTCAGCTCTCCACCCGTACGCCGGAGCCGGTCTGCACGACGTGCTTCCACGCCGCCTGCCGGGCCAGGGACAGGTCCCAGATGCCCTTGAGGTAGACGACGTTGAGGAACATCGCGTAGAAGAGCTCGGGGAAGAGGGACAGCCCCAGCAGCCGCGCCTTCCAGCCGCCGCGCCACACCGTCACGACCCGCTCGAGGGTGAAGACGAGGCCGATGCCGATCCAGAACGGGAACCACACCCAGTTGGAGGTCGCGAGCACCATCAGGATGATGAGCGCCAGGTAGGACCCGAGGGCGATCACGCCGTAGCCGATGCCCAGCTGCTGCATCCAGTAGCGGAAGGTCTGGGGACGCAGCCCGTAGGCGGCGAGGTTCTCCAGGGCGCCGCGCTGCCAGCGCAGCCGCTGGGCCCAGAGGGCCCGCCACGTCGGCATCACCTCGGTGACCACGGTGCACTCGCTGGGCGAGATCATCAGCGCGCCGAGGGTCTTGAGCGCGATCGTCAGCTCGTTGTCCTCGGTCAGGGCGACGGTGTCGTAGACGTCGCCCGGGACGCCGGGCAGGATCTTGCCCCGCTCCTCGGCCACGGCGCGCAGCGCACGCGGACGGAACACCGACGCGGTGCCGGTCAGCACGAACACGCGGCCCCGGCGGCGGCGCAGGTCGCGCTGGTAGCGGGTGTACTCGTTGCGCTGGAACTGGCCGATCAGGCCGAAGCCGTCCTCGCCGTAGAAGAGGCCGCCGACGGCCATCAGGGCACGGTCGTCGGTCAGCCGGCGGGCCGCGCCCTCGAGGAAGCCGGCGTCCAGCGTGGTGTCGGCGTCCATGATCATCACGCAGTCGTTGTCGCCCTGCCCGGGCAGGACCTCGGCGAGCGCCTGGTTGAGGCCGCCCGCCTTCTTGTGCGTGTTGGCCACCGTCTCGAAGACGTCGACGCCGGCCTCCCGGGCCAGGCGGACCGTCCCGTCGGTGCAGTTGTCGGCGACGACCACGATCCGGGCCGGCGGCAGCGACTGCGACTGCAGGGACGCCAGGGTCTCGGCGATGCAGCTCTCCTCGTTGTGCGCCGGGATGAGAACCGTGATCGTCACCGGACCGGCGTACGCGCCACGGGTCTCGGTCATCACGAGCTTGGGCGCCAGGGGCATCCGGTTGCCGTCCTCGCTGCGGCGGGCCCGGGTGAGCAGTCGCCGCTCGATGCCGGCCACCCCGGCAGCGAGGAGCAGGGCGACACCGACCGCTGCGAGCAGCACCCGGGGCGAGGGCATCGCGGTGTCGTAGAAGACCCGCCAGATGCCGAACAGCACCCCCTCGTCGGGGGCACGACCCACCTCGGGGTCGCCCGCGGCGACCGCCGCCCACAGCGCGCCCGCGCCCAGGGTCGCCGACCCGATGATCGCCAGGCCCACCGACCGTTGCAGCCACTGCATGTGCGGATCCTCCTCGTCCCGTCAGGCGCGCGAGCGCCGGACCGTTCAGTCGTTCGGCGCCAACGCGACGACGGATGGCAGGAAGTCGCGGACGAACTCGTCGTAGGGCACGGGCCTGCCGATCAGGTAGCCCTGGGCGAAGTCGACGCCCTCGTCGCGGCACACCTGGAGGATCTCCGGCTCCGAGACGAACTCGGCCACCGTGCGCTTGCCCAGGTCACGGGCGATGCCGACGATCGAGCGCATGATGGTGCGGTCGACCGCCGACTCGTGGACGTGGGCCACGAACTCCCCGTCGATCTTCACGTAGTCGAAGATCAGGTGCTTGAGGTAGTAGAACGAGCCGAAGCCGGCCCCGAAGTCGTCGAGCGCGAAGGCGCAGCCCAGCTCGGTCATCCTCTCGGCGAAGGTGCGGGCCAGGGCCACGTCGGCCACCGCCGCGGTCTCGGTGATCTCGAGGATGAGGGCCGACGGGTCGACGCCGTGCCTCTCGAGCGAGGCGACGATCGCCTTCTCGATGTCGGGGTTGCCGATGGAGTGGCCCGACAGGTTGACCTCGAGCTCGAAGGTCGCGTCGTGCTCGCGGCGGATCCGGGCCAGCAGCTCCAGGCTCCTGTCGACCACCCACGCGTCGACCTGCGGCATGAGGCCCACGCGCTCGGCGATGTAGACGAACCGGGACGGCGGCACGAGCTCGCCCTCGTCGCGCAGGCGCAGCAGCACCTCGGCCGAGGTGATCCGGCCGGTGGCGATGTCCATGATCGGCTGCAGGTGCAGCTCGAACCGGTCCTCGGCGAGCGCGCCCTCGATGCGGTCCTGCCAGTGCAGGCGGGCGGCGGTGCGCGGCCCGCGCTCGTCGCCCTCCGACAGCACCACCACCTGGTTGCGGCCGGCGTCCTTGGCGTCGTACATCGTCATGTCCGCGAGGGCGAGCACGTCGGCGGCGTGCTCGGAGGCGGCCCGGAACGTCACCGCTCCGACGCTGGCGGTGACCCGGCGGGCCACGCCATCGAGGGTGGCGGCGTGGGTGGCGATGCGTTCGACGACGAGGTTGGCCACGCGCTCGGCGTCGGCCTGCTCGCAGTCGGTCAGCAGGATGGCGAACTCGTCGCCGCCGAGGCGGGCCACGACGTCGGTGCTGCGGATCGAGCGACGCAGCAGCCCCGCGATGGTGACGAGGAGCTGGTCGCCGGCGTTGTGGCCGAGCGTGTCGTTGACCTGCTTGAAGTTGTCGAGGTCGAGGAGCAGCAGGGCCCCGGTGGGGCCGTGGCGTCGGCAGCGGTCGAGGTGGCGGTCGAGCTCGCTCTCGAAGCGACGGCGGTTGGCCAGGCCCGTGAGGACGTCGTGGTCCGCGAGGTGGGCGAGCCGGTCGAGGTAGCGGCGGCGGTCGGAGATGTCGACGACGTTGACCATCACGATCTCGCCCATCTGCGCGTCACCCACCACTGTGCTGCTGAGGGAGACGTTGACGTCGTTGCCGCCGGAGTCGCGGAAGCTGCACTCCGACTGCAGGGAGTCGCCGCGGTAGAGCATCAGCCGGCCGAGGTGGTCCTCGATCCTGGTCTCGCCGGGCGTCTCGAAGTCGGCGAGGCGGTGACCGACCATCTCGGGCGGGTCGAGGCCGACGAGGACCGCCATCGAGATGTTGACGCGGATGATGGTGCCGGACGGGTCGAGGAGCGCGACCCCGTGCGGGGCGTCGTCGAACAGCTTCTCGACCCGCTCGTTGGAGACGCGGGCGCGGCGGCTCTGCCGCTCGAGGTCGCGCACGATCCGTTGCAGGACGGGTGCGAGGACCAGTGCGACGGCGCCCCACATCAGCGCCCGGCGCCAGTCCCCGAGCGTGTACTCGGGCGGCCCGATCACCAGGACCGGCAGGACGAGGGTGGCGACGGCGAGACCGCTGGCGGTCCAGAGCTCTCGTGGGGTGCCGGTGATCGCCATCCAGAGGATGGGCACCAGCAGCAGGACCGTCATGCCCGAGGACGACCCGCCGCTGCCGGCCCCCGCTGCGTCGTTGACGAGCCCGGCGTAGAGGAACATCAGGTACACGGCCAGCGGGTGCAGCCAGGTGCGCTCCGACCGGCGCCGGCTCACGACGAAGATCGTCACGACCAGCGCCAGCACGAGGGCGGCGAGGCCCGCCACCCACCAGGGCCGCTCGTAGGGCGGCAGCGCCACGGTGACGAGGCCCAGCGCGGCCACGAGCCCGAAGGGCGCGGCCAGGGCGGGGCTGCCTCGCCTGAGGTCTGAGGGTGAGGAGGAGGACCTGGGTGCGGCGGTCCCCGAGACACGACGTCGCACCCCGCCAGCCTAGTGGCGGGGGCGACCTCGCGGGGTCAGTCCGTGGAGTCGAGGTCGGCGGCGACCCGGCGGTGGGCCTCCCAGATCTCCTCGGGCATCCGGTCGAACTGCGCCAGGTGCTCCTCGCGGAAGCCCATCTCCTGCTGCCAGCGCTCCTTGTCGATCGTGAGGATGCGGTCGAGGTCCGCGGCGGGGACGTCCATCCCGGAGAGGTCGAGCTCCTCCTCGGTCGGCAGGATCCCGACCGCCGTGCGGCGGCCCTCGACCTCGCCGTTCTTCAGCTGCAGCAGCCACAGCAGCGGGCGCAGGTTGTCGCGGTAGCCGGGCCAGAGGAAGTGCCCGTCGTCCGGGTCCTTCTGGAACCAGTTGACGTGGGCGAAGATCGGTTGCTCCTTCGCCGACCCGACGACGTCGAGGTAGTGGCGGGCGTAGTCGCCCTCGCCGTAGGCCATGAACGGACGGTTGGACATCGGGTCGTAGCGGAGCTGGCCGTCCACGCCCTCCGCGGCGAAGGTGGCCTCGGCGCCCAGCGTGAGGCCGTCGTAGACCCCCTCGGCGAGGTCGTTGATCGCCCGGATCAGCGGCTCGCGGTCGCTGGTGCGGCCGCCGAAGATGATGGCGTCGATCGGCACGCCGGCCGGTGCGTCGTAGTCGGGGGCGATGTTGGGCACGTTGTCCAGCGTCGTGGTGAAGCGGCTGTTGGGGTGCGCCCAGGCCGCGGTGTCGTTGTCCTTGCGGTCGGCCAGCGGCGATCCCGTCCAGTCCAGCCAGCCGCGGACGTCGGTCGGCGGCTTGGGCGTCTTGCCCTCCCACCACACCTCGCCCGTCGACGGGTTGTAGGCCACGTTGGTGAAGATCGCCTGCGTGCCCTCCGCGATCGAGGCCAGCGCGTTGGGGTTGGTGGTCTCGTTGGTGTCCTTCGCGACGCCGAAGACGCCGTACTCCGGGTTCATGCCCATGAGGCGACCCGACTCCTCGTCGACCCACAGCCACGCGATGTCGTCGCCGTAGAACGACACGTGGTAGCGGTCGCCCAGCGCGTCGGGAGCCGCCATCATCGCGAGGTTGGTCTTGCCCGACGCGCTCGGGAAGCCGCCGCAGACGTGGTAGGTGCGGCCGGTCTCCTTGTCGTGGATGCCGATGAGCATGTACTGCTCGGCCAGGAACTTCCTGCTGGCCCAGCCGTCGTACGCACCCTGCCGCAGGCCGTGGGCGATCTTGCCGAGCAGCGCGTTGCCGCCGTAGGACGACCCGAAGTGGAGGATCGTGCGCTCGTCGGCGACCGTGACGAAGTAGCGCTGGTCGTCGGCGGTGCCCTGGCCGAGGTGCTCGAGGTCGCCGGTGACGTGCACGGCGCGGACGAACGAGTCGGGGTCCTCGAGGTCGTTGACGAACTGCACGCCGACGCGGGCCATGCGGATCATGTGGAGCACGACGGTGCGGGTGTCGGTGAGCTCGACGCCGGCCGCCCAGGGCTCGAGCGGGTTGCCCGCGGGGGCCATCAGGTAGGGGATGACGTACATCGTCTTGCCCTCGGACGCACCCCGCATCCGGTCGTGGAGCAGCGGCTTCATCTCCGAGGCGGGACGCCAGTTGTTGTAGACACCGCGGTCCTTCTCGTCGTTCGTCGCGACGATGGTGCGCTCCTCGGAGCGGGCCGTGTCCTTGTAGTAGCTGCGGGAGTAGTAGCGCCCCTCACCGGCCATCTGCAGCTCGCCGGCCGCGACGGCCTCCTCGATGAGGCGCGCGTCGTCGGAGGCGTTGACCACCTCGACCTGCGCGGCGCCGGTGAGCTCGGCGTACTCCTTCACGAACTCGCGGACCTGGGGATTGGTCAGTCCGGCTTCGTCCATGACTGCCTCGAGATCTGCCATCGCGCTGCCTCTCGTCGTGCGGCGGTGCCTCGCCGCGGTGCGGGTGCTAGGCACCATAAGCCACGGTCCGGGTGCGGGACGGGGGTCGGAAGTCCCGACCCGGCGAGGAAGGTCCCGCGCGGGGTCGCCGACCCTGATTTCACCGACTCGCTCCCCGTCGGCTATTCTCGACCAGTCCTCGCAGCCGATCCGGCCGCACGGGACGAGCGCCTGTAGCTCAACGGATAGAGCATCTGACTACGGATCAGAAGGTTTGGGGTTCGAATCCCTACAGGCGCGCAGCGAGGTTCAGCGAGACAGACCCACCGGAACGCTTCATCCCGGTGGGTCTGTCTCGTTGACGCCGAGCAAGCGCCTGCTCGCGAGCGCAGCGAGCGGGACCAGGCGCGCAGGACGACGGCCCGGTCATCACGACCGGGCCGTTCTGCATGTGCGGGTACCTGGTCTCCCCGCCGGGACCTAGGCTCGGCGGCGTGCCGCCCATCGATGACGCCACCCGCCCGCGCGTCGCGGGATCGGTCGAGCTGACCCCGCGGCAGCGCGCGGCCGGTGACCACCTGCGGATGATCCACGACCACTTCCGCCAGCAGCTGGAGACCCTGACCCGGGCCGCGGAGTCGGTGCGGGACGGGGCGGGTGACGTCGACGACGTACGGGCCGGGGTGCACGACCTGGCGCCGTCGCTGACGGCCCAGCAGGTGGCCGGGCTGTGCGGCCAGGTGTGCCGCTTCCTGACCATGCACCACTCGATCGAGGACCAGAACCTGTTCCCCGCGGTCGCGACGATGGAGACCTACGCTCCTGTCGCGCAGCGGCTCGCCGAGGAGCACCTCGTGGTGCACGCCCACCTCGAGCGGGTCGACGACCTGGCGCTTGCCGTGCGGTCCGACCCCACCCGGGCCGCCGAGCTCGTCGAGGCCGTCGCCGAGCTGCGGACCGACCTGGAGTCGCACTTCGCCTACGAGGAGGCCGAGATGACCGAGCCGCTGGGGCTGCTGGGGCTCGGCGTCTAGCCGGTCGGGCGCCGCTCACTTCCGGCTACCGTGGCCGCGTGAGACGGGTCGTCCTCGACGTCGACACCGGGATCGACGACGCGCTCGCGATCCTCTACGCCGTGGCGAGCCCGGCACTCGACCTGCGCGCCGTCACGACGGTCGTGGGCAACGTGCCCGCCGACGTGGCAGCGCGCAGCTCCCTGGCCGTCCTGGCACGCGCCGGCGCGCATCACGTGCCGGTGGCGGTCGGCGCCACCCGCACCCTCGCCGGGGCCGGACCCCGCCCCGGCCCCACCGACCACGGCCCCGACGGGCTGGGCGGCGTGCTGATGCCGGCCGGCACCGATCCGTCGTACGACGACCCGGCGACCGTGCTGCGCGCGACAGCCGACGGCGGACCGGTCACCCTCGTGGGTCTGGCTCCCCTCACCAACGTCGCCGGCACGGCCGCGGCGGCGACCGACCTCGTCCTGGTCGGCGGGGAGCTGGCCACCGAGGAGCCGCCCGAGCCCAACGCGGGCCACGACCCGGTCGCGACCGCGCGCGTCCTCGCCGGTGACCGGCCGACGACCCTCTACGTCGCCGACGTCTTCCAGGAGGTGTCCGTCCCGCCGGCCGACGTCGCCCGGGTGAGGTCGTCCGGCCAGCCCGCCGCGAGCCTGGCCGGCGAGCTCCTCGCCGTGCGCCGGGCCCACCTCGTCGGCGACGCCGGAGCGCTGGTGCTGCTGACCCACCCGCACCTCTTCCACGTCGAGCCGCGTCGGATGGGGCAGGTCGGCGGCCACCTCACCGAGACGGACGACGGCCGGTTGCTCGACGTCGTGGTCGGCGTCGACGCACCGGCGGTCGCGACGGCATTCGTCGAGACCCTGCTGTTGACCTGACGCCGGGCAGGCGGCGCGTCAGTGCGGGAGCGGGCCGTGCTTGTCGTGGGCGCGCGCGTGGCGGGCGGTCGTGCCGCGCTGCTCGCGGTTCGCCCCGAGCAGGAACAGCCCCATGCCCACCACGAAGAGGACCGCCAGGGTCAGGAACACAAGCGCGAAGAGGGTGGGCGACCAGTCGTGCTGGACGTACTGCTGGGGGAGCATCGGGACCTCCGTGGCTCGTCGGAGCCTCCAGCCTGCGCGTCCTCGACCCGCGACGGCGGGACCGAAGGGCCCGGACCGGGCCGTCGGACGTCCCGACGTCGTCAGCGGTCGAGCAGCGGGCGGGCAGGATCCCAGGTGGTGCCGTCGCGCTCGTCGCGGCGCCGGCGCGCGATGGCGGAGAGCGCCTCGAGGACGACGCGGTTGGCGAGGGCCGCGGTGATGTCGGCGTGATCGTAGGGCGGGCTGACCTCCACCACGTCGATCCCGACGACGGGCAGCTCGAGGCAGATGCGGCGTACGGAGTCGAGCAGCTCGCGCGCGGACAGCCCGCCGGGCTCCGGCGTCCCGGTCCCGGGCGCGTGGCCGGGGTCGCACACGTCGATGTCGACGGAGAGGAAGACGCCCTCGCACTCGTCGGTCGCGATGCCGAAGGCCTCCGTCAGGCACTCCGTGAGCCCGCGGTGCACGATCTCGGTCATCTCGTAGGACCGCATGTTCTCCGCGGCCATCCAGTCGAGGGTCCCCGGTCCCGGCCAGTAGCCGCGGAGCCCGACCTGGAGGAAGCGGTCGCCGCGCAGCGCGCCCGACTCGATGAGCCGCCGCATCGGCTGGCCGTGCCCCCACAGCGAGCCGAACTCGATGTCGCCGGTGTCGGCGTGGGCGTCGAAGTGGATCATCGACACCCGGCCGTGGCCGAGCACGTTGGCCACCCCCTTCGCGTCGGGGTAGGCGATCGAGTGGTCGCCGCCGAGCACGACCGGGATCGCGCCGGCCCGGGCGACCTTCTCCACCGCGGCCTCGAGCCGGCCGAGGGTGGTCTCGATGTCGCCGGGCGGCAGCTCGACGTCGCCGGCGTCGACGACCCGCAGGTCCTGCAGCGCGTCGGTGCGCAGCGCCAGCGAGGGCCGCGAGCCGTCGTGGGGCAAGTAGTCGGTCATCCGGATCGCCTGGGGACCGAAGCGCGTGCCCGGGCGGTGCGACGTACCGCCGTCGAAGGGCGCGCCCACGACCACGACGTCCGCGTCGGCGTAGGTCGTCTCGTCGTCGAGGTCGCACGCCGGGACGCCGAGGAAGGTGATGTCGGGTCCGAACTGGGCGCCGTATCGAGCCATGCGCCGACTCTAGGGTCTCGTGCCCGGGCGTGTCCTTTGCGAGGCTGTGCCCACGGACCGACGAGCGGGGAGGCAGCATGGGAGACGACACCTTCTGGCAGGACGCCGAGCGGCACCTGATCAGGTACGGCGGTGGGTTCACGCCGCGGGTGATCGCCCGGGCGGCCGGCTGCTACGTCTACGACGAGCAGGACCGCGCGATCCTCGACTTCACCTCCGGCCAGATGAGCGCCGTCCTCGGCCACTCCCACCCCGAGGTGGTGCGCACGGTCACCGAGTCGATCTCGACGCTCGACCACCTCTACTCCGGGATGCTCAGCCGGCCGGTGGTCGAGCTGGGCCGCCGCCTGGCGGCGAGCCTGCCGGAGCCGCTGACCCGCATGCAGCTGCTCAGCACCGGCGGCGAGGCCAACGAGGCGGCGATCAAGATGGCCAAGCTCTTCACGGGCGGCTACGAGGTCGTCGCCCTCGACCGGTCGTGGCACGGCATGACGACGGGCGCGGCGGGGGCGACGTTCTCCGCCGGACGGAAGGGCTACGGCCCGCCGCCGGTCGGCAACCTCACCCTCCCCGCGCCCGACGCCTACCGCTCGCCCTTCCGACGCCCCGACGGCAGCCACGACTGGGAGACCGAGCTCGAGTGGGGCTTCGCCACCCTCGACCGGCAGTCCTCCGGCAGCCTCGCCGCCTGCCTCGTCGAGCCGATCCTGTCCTCCGGCGGGATCCTCGAGCTGCCCGAGGGCTACCTCGTCCGCCTGCAGGAGAAGTGCCGCGAGCGCGGGATGCTGCTCGTCGTCGACGAGGCCCAGACGGGGCTCGGCCGCACCGGCACGATGTACGCCGTCGAGCGCGACGGCGTGGTGCCCGACATCATCACCCTCTCCAAGACCCTCGGCGCCGGGCTGCCGGTCGCGGTGGTGGTGACCTCCGCGGAGGTCGAGGAGCGCTGCCACGAGCGTGGGCACCTCTTCTTCACCACCCACTCCTCCGACCCGCTCGCCGCGGCCGTCGCGCTGACGGTGCTCGACGTGGTCGAGCGCGAGGGTCTCGCCCACCGGGCGAAGGTGCTCGGCAAGGAGCTCGGCGACCGGCTGCTCGACCTGCACGAGCGCTACGACGTGGTCGGCGACGTCCGCGGTCGCGGTCTGCTGCAGGGCGTGGAGCTGGTCACCGACAAGGAGAGCCGGACGCCCGCCGACGCCCTCGGCCGCGCCGTGACCGCGGCAGCGCTTGAGCTGGGGCTGCACATCAACATCGTCCAGCTGCCCGGCCTGGGTGGTGTGATCCGGATGGCGCCTCCCCTCACCATCACCGACTCCGAGCTCCACGACGGCGTGGACCGGCTGGAGCAGGCGATCGCGGGCGCGCTGGCGGGCTGAGGCCACGAGGTCGTCCGGCGCGTCGCTCGCCTGACCTACCGTTGACGGCATGAGCACGCCGACCGGCCCGGAGGAGCACGGCACCTCCTGCTGCGCACCGACGGCCGGCCGCTCGGCTCCCGCGGCGACGGCGCCGGCCCACTCCTCCGGCAAGCGGAGCACCCGCGGCCAGGTCCGGATCCCGGCGGGCACGTTCTGGATGGGCGACAGCCACGGCGACGGCGACCCCGCGGACGGCGAGCGTCCCGTGCACGCGGTCCGCCTGTCGTCGTACCTCATCGACACCAAGGCCGTGACCAACAGGCAGTTCGCCGCCTTCGTCAAGGCGACCGGCCACGTGACGGAGGCCGAGCGCGACGGCGTGTCAGCGGTCTTCCACCTCGCCGTGCAGGCCGCCCCGGCCGACGTGCTCCGGCGCGTGGCCGGCGTGCCGTGGTGGCTGGCGGTGCGCGGCGCGGACTGGCGCCACCCGGCGGGACCGCGCTCGGACATCGGCGACCTGCAGAACCACCCGGTCGTGCACGTCTCGTGGCGCGACGCCCGGGCCTACTGCCGCTGGGCCGGCAAGCGGCTGCCGACCGAGGCCGAGTGGGAGCACGCCGCGCGGGGCGGGCTCGACCGCGCGCGCTACCCCTGGGGCGACGAGCTCACCCGTGGCGGCCACTGGCGCTGCAACATCTGGCAGGGCGACTTCCCCCGGCGCAACACGCTCGAGGACGGCTACCTCACGACCGCGCCGGTGACCGCGTTCCAGCCCAACGGCCACGGCCTGCACAACACCGTCGGCAACGTGTGGGAGTGGTGCCACGACGCGTTCCGGCCCGGCGAGTACGCCGACCGGGCGGGCGAGGCCGCGGTCGTCGACCCGGTCGCGGCCGAGCCGTCCTCGGTCGACGACGGGCTGGTGCCGCGGGTGATGCGCGGCGGGTCCTACCTGTGCCACGACAGCTACTGCAACCGCTACCGCGTGGCCGCGCGGTCCTCCAACACCGCCGAGTCGTCCTCAGGCAACATCGGCTTCCGCTGCGCCAACGACGGGTGAAAGAGGCCGGCGCCCAGCGTTCACGTGTCACCGCCGCCGATGGTGGCGGCAGATCGCAGGCCAGGGGCGCCGTTCGACGCAATGTGCCGCCACCATCGCCATGGCCCCGTCCGAGGTGGCGGCAGATCGCAGGCCACGGGCGCCGTTCGACGCAATGTGCCGCCACCATCGCCATGGCCCCGTCCGAGGTGGCGGCAGATCGCAGGCCAGGGGCGCCGTTCGACGCAATGTGCCGCCACCATCGCCATGGCCCCGTCCGAGGTGGCGGCAGATCGCAGGCCACGGGCGCCGTTCGACGCAATGTGCCGCCACCATCGGGCCCCCGGCCCGGCTACCAGTCCCCGAGCGCGGCGAACCGCTCGCCGATGAGCCGATGGGTGGCGGAGTCGGGGTGAAGGTTGTCGGGCAGCGGCAGCCGCTCGGCGTCCTCAGGGCCGTAGAGCCCGAGCCCGTCGACGTAGGACAGGTGGGGGTCGGCACGCCGCTCGACCACCTCGGCGAGGACCTCGCGCACCACCTCGAGGGTCAGCGCCCCCGTCGCGACCGCCGCCGGGTCGCCGCCGGCGACGAACGCCACGCGGCCCTCGGCCATGGCCGCCATGTCGGGCGCGGTGGGTCCGGGCGTGGTCTCGTGGACGCCGCAGAAGATCGGCGACACGAGCCGGATCGGCGTGTCGGGGTGGCCGTCACGGATGGTGTCGAGCCATCCGTGCACCGCCGGCCCGAGGGCACGACGCCGCAGCAGGTCGGCGTTGACCAGGTTGATGCCCAGCTTGACGCTGATCCTGTCGGCCGGGGCGTCACGGATCGTGCGCGCGACGAACGGGTCGAGGAGCGCGCTGCCGCCGAGCCCGAGGTTGACCAGGTCGAGGCCGGCCAGGCGGGCGGCCACGACCGGCCAGGTGCCGGTGGGGTGGGTGGCCGCGGAGCCGTGGCTGATGGAGCTGCCGTGGTGCACCCAGCGCGGCCGGTCCTCGTCGACGGGGGCCACCGACGCGTCGGCGCGCAGCGCGACGACCTCGGTCTGCTCGTCGTGCGGCAGCCACACCTCGACGGTCTTCTCGCCCGCGGGGAGGTCGACGTGCAGCGTCGTCGGGCTGCCTGCCTCGAACGTGTGCGCGCCAGTCATCATGTCGACGGTCAGCACGTTGCCGCCGGTGGCGGACAGCTGCTGCACGAGCTCGCCGTCGACGAGCACCTCGTAGGTGCCGTCGGGGCGGGCGGGCGCCCCGGCGTACTGGCGCTTGGTGGGCAGCACGTCGAGCTCGAGGCGGGTGGCCGACGTGCGCAGCGCGAGGCGTACGCCGGCCGGCTGGGCCTCGACGAGGTGGAGCTGCGGGTCGTCGGTCTGGGCGCGCGCCCACGCGGGCAGGCGGTGCGGCAGCAGGCCGGTGCCGGTGTCCTCGAGCTCGAGGGCGCCCCGGAGCAGCGGGGTCGGCGGGTGGTCGATCATCGGGTCTCCCAGGTTCGGAGGAGGGTGTCGAGCCCGTCGACGACGCGCTCCCAGGTGTCGTCGGACGTCGGGGTGTCCGGTCCGCCGTGGCTGAAGGCGCCAGCGGCGTCGAGGGCGGCGTAGCCGTGGAAGGTCGCGCCGAGCAGGCGCACGGCGTGCGTCTCGTCGTCGGGCGACAGGGCGTAGGCGCGCAGGGCCGCGCGGGAGAGCTCGGCGTGGCGCGGCCCCGCGCTCACGGCCGCCTCCGACGCGTCGAGGGGCAGGCGGGTGGCGGCGTAGCGCCCCGGGTGCTCGCGGGCGTAGGCCCGCCAGACGCTGCCGACGGACGCGAGCGCGGCGCGGCCGCTGACCCCGGCGAGGGCGTCGGCCACCAGGTCGGCGGTCTCGTCGAGCGCGAGCAGCGCGATGCGCGTGCGCACGTCGGCGCTGCTGCGCACGTGCGTGTAGAGGCTCGGCGTCGCCACGTCGAAGTGCTTGGCGAGCGCCGTCAGCGTCACCTGCTCGAGCCCGACCTCGTCCGCGAGGTCGGCGGCCGCCTGCGCCACCCGGGCGCTCGTGAGTCCTGCACGAGGCATGCGCCCCCCCTTTCCTCATGTGTCTAGGTCAAAACCTTAACACATGAGGTTTGGGGGATGGTCTCAGCGCTTGCGGGTGGCCTTCCGGGCGGCGCCGACCTCGTCCTCGGCACCCGCCGAGACGAGCGCGCCGCTCGTGCCCTGCAGGTGGGCGCGGACGAACCACTGGTACTGCTCGAGCTCGCCGGTCTGCCCGATCAGGATGTCCTCGGTGACTGGGTCGTCGCCGACGGCCTCGATCGCGGCGCGATGGTCCTCGATGACGCCGGTGTAGACGAGGTCGAGCGCGGCGAGGTGGGCGGCGGTGTCGGCCCGGTCGACGTCGTAGTCGTCCCAGGTGCGCGCGGCGACCAGGGCCCCGGGGAGCCCGTTGGGCGGGACGCCGAGGGTCGACATCCGCTCGGCGAGGACGTCGACCATGCCGCGCACGCCGTCGATCTGCGGGTCGAGCATCTCGTGGACGCCGATGAAGTGCGGGCCCACGACGTTCCAGTGCGCGTGCTTGAGCGTCAGCGCGAGGTCGTTGAGCGCGTGCACCCGCATCTGCAGGGCGTCGGCGACGGCGTGACCCGTCGTGGTGTCGAGACCCGGGACCGTCAGCGGCGCGTCGGCGTCGCTGGTGACCGGGGCGGTGCGGGAGGAACGTGTCGTCTTCTTGGCCATGACCTCAACCTAGGCTCGCCGCCCAACCCGGCACCACCTCGTCAGCTGGTGCTCGCGACCCGCTTCGGAAGCACGAACAGGAGCCCAGCCAGCACGACCACGGAGCCCACGGCCGCCGCAGCGGCCGCCATCCGGTCGAAGACCATGTCGACGACGAGGAAGAAGATCCCGCCCAGCAGCACCGCGATCATCACCAGCGCCACGCTGGTCAAACGGTGCCCGGCCTGCACCAGCTCGGGCTTGGCGTCGGACTGGAAGACGCGACGGTGGATGGCGACCGGCGCGAGCGTGACGGCGACGGTGCCGAAGGCCAGCGCCAGCAGGCCGACGTACCACGCTCGCTGGAAGTCGTCGAGCACCTCGAAACGGGACTGGAAGGGCAGCGTGGCGAGGAACCCGGCCAGCAGCTGGACCCCGGTCTGGCTCACCCGGAGCTCCTGCAGCAGGTCGTTCCAGTTGCGGTCGGCCCGCTCCTGCGGGGTCTCGTCACGTGCCGGATCACCCATCCTCGCGACGCTACTCGCGGTGCGCCGGCCGCCCACCCCCTGACGGGTGAGCAGGCCGCGCACGGGTGGTGGCACCGTGGATGGATGGCCGAGAAGAAGAAGGATCCGGGACCGTCCGTCAAGGACGCAGAGGTCTACGAGGCCCTGCGCGACGACGGCGCGAGCAAGGAGAAGGCCGCCCGCATCGCCAACGCGGCGGCCGCCCAGGGCCGCTCGAAGGTGGGCAGCCGCGGCGGGCACGGCGAGGACTACGAGGACCGCACCGTCGACGAGCTGCGCAAGCGCGCGGCCGAGCTCGACATCGAGGGCCGCTCCTCGATGACGAAGGACGAGCTGATCGACGCGCTCCGCAACCACTGAGGTCCGGCGAGCACCCCTCAGCGCGGGTCGAGCTCGGCCAGCGCGCGCAACCACGTGCGGTCGGCGTCGACCGCTGACGTCGCCGGCATCGGTGTCGCGGCGTCGAGCAGCCGTGCCGCCGCAGGAGGTACGTCGCCCCCGGCCGCACGCACGACCCCGGCGAGCACCCGGCCGGCCGCCGTCGCGGCTCCGCGGTGCGTGCTGATCACGGCCTCGTAGACCGGCGGGCCCGTCGCGACCGGCACCTCCCACGCGGCGACGAGGGCGGCATAGGTCTCGCTGAGGCAGACCACCGCCCACTCGCGGCGCAGCGGCGAGTCGCCGGGCAGCTGGCAGCGCACGGGTGAGGCGCCGAGGTCGGCCTCCCCGCCGAAGTCGGCGACGACGGCGGCCCACGCGGCGGTGCGGCCCAGCTCCTCCCAGCGGTGGCGCGAGGACTCGTAGCGGTGGCCGAGCTGGAACGCGCCGAGCACGACCGACCGGTCGCCGCGCGCCAGGCACTCGTCCTCCACCGCGTGCGACGCGGCGATCAGTGGGCGCCGGTGCAGCCGGAGGGGTCGTACGCCCGCGACGGCGTCGGCGGCCGCCGCGAAGACCGACCGCTCCTCCGCGGCCTCCTGGGCGCGCACGACGGAGTCGATGGCGACCTGGAGCGGCAGGCCGGAGTCGCGCACCTCCAGCACCTGGCGCACGAGGTCGACGTCAGCGTCGGTGAAGCGGCGGTGACCGGAGGCGGAGCGCTCGCCGCGGGGGAAGCCGAACCTGTTCTCCCAGGTGCGCAGCACGCCCGGCGTCACGCCCGCGCGCGCCGCCAGCACACCGATGCTGAAGCCCTCCGAGACCTGCTCCGTCACGCGTCCTCCTCAGTGGTCGTCGACCGAAACTCGTGCCGCCCAGCCCTTGCCAGACCTGCTCGCATAACTTATACAGGTGTGTAGAGGTTTTGTCGTCATCCACCCATCGACCACCAGGAGACTCCCATGGTCAGCGTGATCCTCATCAGCACCGCCGCCATCCTCGTCGCGATCGTCGGCTGCGCCGTCATCTGGCGCATGGACATGCTCCGCGCCGACGAGATCGAGCACACCCCTCCCCCGACCCCGCGCCCCCAGCTCGGAGGCACCGAGGGCTCCCACCCCGCGTCGCTGCGATCGTCCTGACCCCCTCCTGGTCGCGGTGGACGACCCCGGGTGGGCCGGCGCGCACCCCCGGCCCGGCCCACCCGCACGGGTGTCGTTGCGCGACCACCCCCGTGGCAGGTTGGAGGACGGACCACCAGGTCCGTACCGACCTCACCACCCCTCACCACAGGAGGAACGACGATGGGTCTGGACGACAAGTTCGACAACAAGTCCGACGAGCTCAAGGGCAAGGCGAAGGAAGCCACCGGCAAGGCGACCGACGACGAGCAGCTCGAGGCCGAGGGCAAGACCGACCAGGCCGGCGCCAACCTCAAGCAGGCCGGCGAGAAGGTCAAGGACGCCTTCAAGGGCTGACGGGCTCTCCTGCCCACACGTGCCCACCGTCGCCCGCATCGGCGACGACCAGCACCTCGCCGCCGGCGGCCACCGACAACGTGTGGTCGCCGGCGGTCTGCGGTTGGAGCGGCACCTCGACCCGCTGCCACGTGCGGGCGTCGGACGTGTGCCACAGCTCGTAGTGGTCGCCGGTGCTGACGCTCGCCAGGACGCCGGCCGTCGTGGTGGCGAGCGAGGCGACGTAGGGCGTGCCGTGCCAGGAGTCCGCGATCCGGCCGAACCCGACCGGGCCCTGCCAGCCGTCGTCGTCACGCACCCAGGCGGCGAACGTGTCGTCGCTGCGGCCCACGGCCAGCAGCCGCCCGTCGTCGAGGACCGTCACGCGGTGCACGTCCTGCGCGCCGTCCGCCGCCGGCATCTCCTCCGGCGCCCACGTCAGTCCGTCGGGCGACGTCCACGCCAGCGGGTCCGGGTCGAGATGGCGACCGGTCCGCGCACCCGCGCCGACCACCACCCACTCCTCCCCCGCCCAGCCGGCGCCCTGCGCGAGCGACTCGAGGTCGCCGTCGTCGGTCAGCCCGGGCTCGCCCTCGACCCGGGTGAACCCGCGCGGGTCGTCGGTCCACCAGACCCCCGGCCCCGAGGTCCGGTTGCCGGTGATCAGCCAGCCGGCCGGGCCGCCCGCGATCGGGCCGACGTTGGTCGCGCTGACGCCGCCGTACTGCGTGAACACGGCGCGGACGTCGACCAACGTCCTGCCGTCCATCCAGAAGGTGGTGACCCTGGGGTTGCCGTGCGCGCCCCCGGAGCGCGCCCCGACGACCGCGATCCGGTCGCGCGAGCACGCGATCGAGTTGAGGATCGCCCGCCGCCCCCAGTAGGTGCGGGCCCCGACGGGCACCGGCTCCCACCGCTCCCGGTCCGTGGAGAACCACAGCGCGGGGCGGGTGTCGCGGGTCTCGGTCGGCCGGTCGAGGAAGACCGCGCCGGCGACCCACCAGCCGTCGCCGCACTCCACGGCGTCACGCACGACCGTACGACCGGGCGGCCCCGGGTGCGGCGGCAGCGGACGCTCCACCCAGGTCATCTCCACCTGCTCGGGCGGGGCGGACTCCCCCTCGCAGGCCGCCAGCGCAAGGGCACCCAACGACGCCATCACCACGAGGACCCGGCTGCACATCCACCGATTGTGGCGCATGGGCGGACGACCAGCGGGTACGAGGAGGCATGACCCACGGCCACGACCCCGACCGGATCGACCCCTCGGAAGAGCGGTCGGCCGGTCCTGGTGACGGGCGCGATCGTCGGCATCATCCTGGCGGTGCTGCTGATGCTGGTCGTCTACCTCCTCTCCCGCTGACGCCTCCGTCCACAGCCTGACCGCGTCGCCCGCACGCGTGTCGGTCGCCGCTCATAGGGTGGCGCCGTGACCCTGCACCTGCACACCGCCGAGCGCACCGACGCGCTCGCCGACGGCCTCGCGGACCTGCTGGTCACCCCGCTCGCCGACCCGTTCGCGCGCGAGGTCGTCGTCGTGCCCGCGCGCGGCGTCGAGCGCTGGCTCACCCAGCGGCTCTCGCACCGGCTCGGCGTGGGCGCCCGCGGTGGCGACGGCGTGTGCGCGGGCGTCGACTTCGTGACGCCGCACTCGCTCGTGTCGATGCTGCTCGACCGCGACGCCGAGGACCCCTGGAGCCCCGACCGGCTGGCGTGGCCGCTCCTCGAGGTGGTCGACGAGGCGATGGGCGCGCCCGGCTTCGACGACCTCACCCGCCACCTCGGCGGCGGCGACCCCGGCGACGACCGCTCGGCCCGCCGCTACGCCGTCGCCCGGCGTCTCGCCGGACTGTTCTCTTCCTACGCCGTCCAGCGACCGCAGCTCGTGCGCGACTGGCGGGCGGGTGACGACACCGATGGCGCCGGCGGCGCCCTCGACCCCGACCTGCGGTGGCAGGCCGAGCTGTGGAGGCGGCTGGTCGTCCGGGTCGGGTCACCCGCGCCCGACCTCCGGCACGCCACCACGGTCGACCAGCTGCGCGGTGGCGCCGACGGCCTCGACCTGCCCGGCCGCCTCTCCCTGTTCGGCCACACGCGGCTGCCGGTCACCGAGGTCGAGCTGCTGCGCGCCCTGGGCGAGCACCGCGACGTCCACCTGTGGCTGCCGCAGCCCTCCCCCGTCCTGTGGGAGGCGCTCGCGCCGACGGCCGCCGACGGGCCCGTTGCGCGCGCCGACGACCGGTCCGCCGACCTCGTCCGCCACCCGCTGCTGGCCTCCCTGGGCCGCGACTCCCGCGAGCTGCGACGCACCCTCGGCGACCTCGAGGCCGAGCAGCACCCGGCGAGCCACGCCGACCCCGCGACGCTGCTCGGCTGGCTGCAGTCCGACCTCCGGGCCAACCGCGCGCCCGGCGCCGACACCCTCGCCGCCCGGGTGCGCCGACCCACCGACCTCTCGGTGCAGGTGCACGCCTGCCACGGCACCGCCCGCCAGGTCGACGTGCTGCGCGAGGTCCTGGTCGGCCTGCTCGAGGACGACCCGACGCTCGAGCCGCGCGACATCCTCGTGATGTGTCCCGACATCGAGACCTACGCGCCGCTCATCTCGGCGGGGTTCGGGCTGGCCGACGTCGCACGCGAGGACGTCGGGCACCCGGCCCACCGGCTCCGGGTCCGCCTCGCCGACCGGTCGCCCGGTGCGACCAACCCGCTCCTCGGCGTGGCCGCCGACCTCGTCGAGCTGGCCGCCGGCCGGATGACGGCCACCTCGGTCCTCGACCTCGCCGCCACGGAGCCGGTGCGCGCCAGGTTCGGGTTCACCGACGACCACCTCGAGCGGATGGCGCGGTGGGTCGACCAGGCGGCCATCCGCTGGGGCTACGACCGTGACCACCGCTCCGCGTTCGGCCTCGACCTCGACGCCAACACGTGGCTCTCCGGCCTGCAGCGGGTGCTCCTCGGTGCGGCGATGTCCGGGGAGGGCCACCGGTTCGTGGGTGGCACGCTGCCGCTCGACGACGTCGGCGACGGCCACCTCGACCTCGTCGGCAGCTTCGTCGAGATGGTCGACCGCCTCCACGCCTTCGTGCGGGCCGCCGCCTCCGCGACGTCGGTCGCGGACTGGACGACCGCCCTCGGCCGGGCCGTGCACGGCCTCACCCTGAGCGGACCCGACGACGCGTGGCGCGTCGCGCAGTTCGACCGTGAGCTGGCCCGCATCTCGGCCGGTGTCGGCGACCACGAGACCCGCCTGCGCCACGCCGACGTACGCGCCCTGCTCCGCCACCGGCTGCGCGGGCGCCCCACCCGCAGCAACTTCCGCACCGGCACGCTGACCGTCTGCACGATGGTGCCGATGCGCTCGGTCCCCCACCGCGTCGTGTGCCTCGTCGGGCTCGACGACGGCGTCTTCCCGCGACTCGAGGCGGTCGACGGCGACGACGTCCTGGCCCGGCGGCCGATGACCGGCGAGCGTGATGTCCGCTCGGAGGACCGACAGCTGCTCCTCGACGCGATCGGCGCGGCGACCGAGACGCTCGTGGTGACCTACGCCGGACGCGGCGAGCACACCAACGACGACAAGCCCCCGGCCGTGCCGCTCGGCGAGCTCCTCGACACCCTCGACCGCACGAGCAGCGCGCCGGTGCGCGACGACGTGCTCGTGCACCACCCGCTCCAGCCGTTCGACGAGGCCAACCTGACCGCCGGCGCCCTGGTCGCCTCCCTCGACCGTCCGTTCTCGTTCGACCGCACGGCGCTGGCCGGCGCCCGGGCGGCACGGGCCCCGCGCCCGGCGCCGCGAGCGCTCGTGCCCACGCCCCTGCCCGCTCCCGAGCCCGTCCGCGAGGTGGCGCTCGCCGACCTGCACGACTTCTTCGCCCACCCGGTGCGCAGCTTCCTGCGCCAGCAGCTGCGGGTCACCACCCCCTACGACGTCGACGAGACCAAGGACGCCGTCCCGATCACGCTCGACGGGCTCGAGAAGTGGGACGTCGGCGACCGGCTGGTGCGTGACGTGCTCAGCGGCGGCGACCCGCAGGCGGCGATGCTGGCCGAGCAGCTGCGCGGGCTGCTGCCGCCCGAGGAGCTCGGCTCGGCCATGCTGACCGAGATCGTCCAGCGGGTGCGCCCCCTGGTGGAGGCCGCGCTCCCGCTGCGCGCCGGACCTGCCCGCACGCTCGATGTCGACATCGACCTCGGCGACCGCCGGCTCACCGGCACGGTCGGCGGCGTCTTCGGCAACAACCTCGTCTCGGTCAGCTACTCCAGCCTCGGGGCCAAGCACCGGTTGGCGGCCTGGCTCGACGCCCTCGCCCTCGCCGGCGGCCACCCCGACGAGAACTGGACCGCCCACACGATCGGACGCTGGGGACGATCCGCCGGCCGCCGCGCGCTGATCTCGCCCATGACCGACGACGACGCCCGCACCCACCTCCGCGACCTCGTCGCGGTGATGGAGCGCGGCCGACGCGAGCCGCTGCCGCTGCCGGTGAAGACCAGCCTGGCGTTCGCCGAGGAGTTCGCGATCAGCGAGCGGTCGGGCGGGGGCGGCCAGTCCGACCCCGACGCCAAGGCGGCCGCCGAGTGGGTGACCCCGCGCTTCAACGAGACCGGCTTCCCCAAGGAGGACGGCGACCAGTGGCACGTGCGCGCCTGGGGCGAGCAGGCGCCCTACGACCTCCTCGCCGCGCCGCTGCTGTCCGACGAGGTCGACGACGGCACCACCGACCGACCGGCACCCCACCGGCTCGGCCTCTACGCGCTCCGCGTCTGGTCGCCGTTGCTCGCCCACGAGCTGGTGCGGGGGATCTGACATGAGCGACCTGCCCACCACCACGTCCGGCATGGACACCTTCGACATCTGCGGTCCGCTGCCGACCGGCACCACGCTGCTCGAGGCGAGCGCCGGCACCGGCAAGACCTGGACCATCGCCGCGCTGGTCACCCGCTACCTCGTCGAGGGCGTCGCCACCCTGGAGGAGATGCTCGTCGTCACCTTCACCCGCGCGGCGAGCCAGGAGCTCCGCGACCGCGTACGCCGCCAGCTCGACGACGCCGCGGCCGTGCTCGCCGATCCCACCACCGCCGACCCCGCCAACCGCCTCCACGACTGGCTGCTCGACGCCGACGAGGACGAGAGGGCCGTCCGGCTCGGTCGGCTGACCGACGCGCTGACGTCGTTCGACGCCGCGACGATCGCGACCATCCACCAGTTCTGCCAGCTCGTGCTGCGCAGCCTGGGCGTCGCCGGCGACACCGACACCGGGGCCGTCCTGGTCGAGGACCTCGAGCAGCTGACCACCGAGGTCACCGACGACCGCTACCTCAGCCTCTTCGCCCGCGAGCAGCAGGCGGCGTGGACCCGCGAGGAGGCCCTCGGCATCGCCCGCGCGGTCGTCGGCGACCCCCGGGCGCGGGTGGCGCCCCAGGAGGCGCTCGCCGGCGACCCCGACGGCCGGGCCGCCGCCCGGGTGCGTTTCGCGTGCGGCGTGCTCGACGAGATCGACCGGCGCAAGCGCCGGCTGGGCGTGCTGTCCTACGACGACCTCCTCGGCCAGCTCGCCGACGCGCTCCAGGACGACGACGCGCCGGCCCGCACCCGGATGCGGCAGCGGTGGAAGGTCGCGCTGATCGACGAGTTCCAGGACACCGACCCCGTCCAGTGGCAGGTCTTCGAGCGCGCCTTCCACGGAGTGGCCACGCTCGTGCTGATCGGTGACCCCAAGCAGGCCATCTACGCCTTCCGCGGCGGCGACATCGTCACCTACCTCGAGGCCGCCGAGCAGGCGACCACCCGGCAGACGCTCGGGGTCAACTGGCGCGCCGACCAGCCGCTGCTCGACGCGCTGCACGTGCTCGTCGAGGGCGCCGCCCTCGGCGACGAGCGCATCCCCGTCCACCCGGTCAGCGCCCACCACGACACCTCCCGGCTCGAGGGCGCGGGCGCGCCGTTCCGGCTCCGGGTCGTGCGCCACGAGGAGCTCGGCCGCCGGCGCCCCCGCATCGGCGACTGGCGCGAACACGTCCTCACCGACCTCGCCGCCGACGTCAAGCGCATGCTGACCAGCGGCGCGCGCGTCGGTGCCGGCGACGACGCCAGGCCGATCGAGCCCCGGGACGTCGCCGTGCTCGCGGCCCGGCGGGCCGACCTGCTCGCCGCCCAGGAGGCGCTGGCCGCCGTCGGCGTGCCGGCCGTGCTCAACGCCGGCGGGTCCGTCTTCAAGACCGCCGCGGCCACCCAGTGGCTCACCCTCCTCGAGGCGCTCGAGCAGCCCCACCGCGCCGACCGCGTGCGTGCGGCCGCGCTGACCGACTTCTTCGGCCGCAGCGCCGACGACCTCCAGGCCGAGCCCGACCCGACCGACGAGCTGAGCGAGCACGTACGCCGCCTCGCCGACGTCTTCGCCGCGCGCGGCGTCGCGGCGGTGCTGGAGAGCGCGGTGCTCGACGGCCTCACCGCCCGGGTCCTCGGACGCGTCGGCGGGGAGCGCACCCTGACCGACCTGCGCCACGTCGGGGAGGCGCTGCACAAGGTGACCGTCAGCGAGCGCTTCGGCGTGGTCGGCCTGCTGGGCTGGCTGCGCACCCAGGTGGCCGACGACAAGATCGAGGTCGCCTCCGAGCGCACCCGCCGCCTCGACTCCGACGCCGCAGCGGTGCAGCTGGTGACGATCCACGGCAGCAAGGGGCTGGAGTACCCCGTCGTCTACCTCCCGACCCTGTGGGACCGGTGGGTGCGTGACGAGGACGTACCGCTCTTCCACGACGCCGACGGCGAGCGCTGCCGCGACGTCGGCGGGCCGAGCCGGTGGCGCGACGCCGCCGTGGCCGCGAGCCGCCACGAGGACGCCGGGGAGTCGCTCCGGCTGCTCTACGTCGCCCTCACCCGGGCCCAGTCGCAGGTCGTCGCGTGGTACTGCCCGACGGCCAACAACACCGCCGCGGCCCCGCTGCACCGCATGCTGTTCGGGCGCGCCCCGGGACACCCCCGCGTCAACGACGAGCAGCCGGTCGTCGACGACGACGAGCTCGTCGAGATCCTCGGTCGCTGGAAGGCGGCCGGCGGTCCGCAGCCCGAGGTGGCGGCCCTCGTGCCGGTCGACACGACCCCGATCCAGCGCGACCTGCCGCCGTTGGCGGTGCGCACCTTCGACCGCGACGTCGACACCGACTGGCGCCGCACGTCCTACTCCGCGCTCGCCGCCGCCGGCGCACCCCACGCGGGGGCGCCCGACCGGGTACTGTCCGAGCCCGACGACGCGCCCGACCTCGACGACACCGAGCTCGAGCCGCTCGACGAGGCCCCCGCGCCCGACCCGGACCTGGCCCTGACCGCCGTGCCCTCACCGATGGCCGACCTGCCGGTGGGTGCTGCGTTCGGCTCCCTCGTCCACGAGGTCCTCGAGCACGCCGACCCCGCCGCACCCGACCTCCGCGCCGAGCTGCTGGCCCAGGTCGAGGAGCACCGCGCGTGGTGGGCGGTCGAGGTCGACGCCGAGACCCTGGCCGACGCGCTCGTCGCGGTCTGCGACTCCCCGCTCGGCCCGCTGGCGGGCGGACTCACCCTCCGCGACATCCACCTGGGCGACCGGCTGCGCGAGCTCGACTTCGAGGTGCCGCTGGTCGGCGGCGACCTCACGTCGGCGCGCGACGCGGCGTCGGTCGTGCTCGGCGACCTCGCCCCGCTGCTGCGCGCGCACCTGCCCGCGGGCGACCCGCTGCTGGCCTTCGCCGCGACCCTCGAGGGCGACCGCGACCTGGCCGGCCAGCGGCTCCTGGGCTACCTCACCGGGTCGATCGACGTCGTGGTCCGGGTGCCGGTCGCCGGCCGCACCCGCTACCTGACCATCGACTACAAGACCAACTGGCTCGGCGACCGCGCCGCGCCCGCCACGGCCTGGGACTACCGGCCGGCGGTCCTCGACGAGGCGATGGGCCACTCCGACTACCCGCTCCAGGCCCTGCTCTACACCGTCGTGCTCCACCGCTACCTGCGGTGGCGGCTCCCCGACTACGACCCCGCGGAGCACCTCGGCGGCGTCCTCTACCTCTACCTGCGCGGCATGTGCGGTCCCGCCACGCCGCTCGTCGACGGACAGCCCTGCGGCGTGTTCGCGTGGCAGCCGCCGGTCGCGCTGGTGACGGCACTCTCCGACCTCCTCGACGGGGTGCACCCATGACCGACCTCTTCGAGCCGATCGACGCCACCGACGCCCGGCTCGCGCTGGGCGCCACCGGTCTGCTCGGCGAGTTCAACACCGCGGGCGTGCTGACCAGCGCCGACGTCCACGTCGCCGCCGCCCTCGGCCGACTGGGACGCGAGAGCGACGAGCGGGTGCTGCTGGCCGTGGCGCTCGCCGTGCGAGCCGTGCGCGGCGGGTCGGTCTGCGTCGACCTCGCGACCGTGGCCGACCCGCCCGACCTCCCGTGGCCCGAGACCGCCGCGTGGACCCGCGTCGTCGCGGCCAGCCCGCTGGTGGCGGCCGGCCTGGTCCGCTGGGACCACGACCTGCTCTACCTCGACCGCTACCACGAGCAGGAGACCCAGGTCGTCGACGACCTGCTCTCGCGGGCCGCGAGCTCGCCCGACCACGACCCCGACCTGATGCGCGCCTCCCTGGAGCGCGTGGTGGCCGCGATGAAGGCGGCTGCCGTGGCGCGAGGCCTGCCGGAGCCGTCCTACGGCGAGCAGGTCGCGGCGTGCCTCGCCGCGGCCGGGCAGTGGACGACGGTGCTCACCGGCGGTCCGGGCACCGGCAAGACGACGGCCGTCGCGTCCCTGCTGGTCGGCCTGCTCGACCAGCACCCCGGCGGCCTGCGCATCGCGCTCGCCGCACCGACCGGCAAGGCGGCCGCCCGCCTGCAGCAGGCGGTGCACCAGGAGGCCGAGGCCTTCGAGGAGGGCGACCGGGCCCGGCTGGCCGGCGTGACCGCCTCCACCCTGCACCGGCTGCTGCGCCCCGACCCGGGCAACTCCACCCGCTTCCGCCACCACCGCGGCAACCGCCTGCCGCACGACGTGGTCGTCGTCGACGAGTCGTCGATGGTGTCCCTGACCCAGATGGCACGCCTGCTCGAGGCCGTACGCCCCGATGCGCGGCTTGTGCTCGTGGGCGACCCGCACCAGCTGTCGTCGGTCGAGGCCGGGGCCGTGCTCAGCGACGTGGTCCGCGGCTTCGAGGGCCGCGCCGACTCGCCGGTTGCCGCGCTGGAGTCCACCCACCGCTTCGGGCCGGACATCCGGGCGCTCGCCGAGGCCCTGCGCACGGGCGACGCTGACACCGCCCTCGCCGTCCTCGCCGCCCGGCACGAGGCGGTCGAGTGGGTCGACGAGCCCGACCCGGCCTCGCGCATCCGCACGACCGCGCTCGACGCGGCCCTCGCCGTCCGCGACGCTGCCGAGCGCGGCGACGTCGCCGGCGCGCTCGCGGCGCTCGACCGCCACCGGCTGCTGTGCGCGCACCGCGACGGCCCCTTCGGCGTACGCCACTGGAACCGCCGCATCGAGCACTGGCTCACGGCCGAGACCGGCGACCCCCTGTTCGAGCGGGCCTACGTCGGCCGGCCGCTGCTCGTCACGGCCAACGACCACCAGCTCGGCGTCTACAACGGCGACAGCGGGGTCGTGGTGCTGACGCCGACCGGTCCGCGCGCGGTGATCGCCGCCAGCGAGGGCCCGCGCGACCTCGCGCCCTCCCGGCTGGGCGACGTCGAGACGATGCACGCGATGACGATCCACAAGTCGCAGGGCTCGCAGGCCGACGTCGTCACGGTCCTGCTGCCCGACGAGGACTCCCGGCTGCTGTCGCGCGAGCTCTTCTACACCGCCGTCACCCGCGCCCGCTCGCAGGTGCGCGTGGTCGGGTCGGAGGCAGCGATCCGGGCCGCGATCGGCCGTCGGGCCCAGCGCGCGAGCGGGCTCGCCCGGCGTCTCGCCACCGCCGGCTCACCCACCGAAGAGGGCGTGCCGCCGTCGCGCGCGTGAAACCCCGCCGACACAGATCACCGCTAGCCTCCTCGCATGCCCTACCTGTTGCGAGTCGAGCTCCCGGACGTCCCCGGGTCGCTGGGTCGCGTCGCCAGCGCGATCGGTGAGGCCGGCGGCGACATCGAGGCGATCGAGATCGTGGAGAAGCGCGACGGGTTCGCGGTCGACGACGTGCTCCTCGAGATGGCGCAGGGCACCATGCCCGACTCGGTCGTGTCCGCCTGCAGCGTGCTCGACGGGGTCAGCGTGCTGTGGATCAACCGCTACGCGGCCGGGGGCAACCTCTTCCTCGACCTCGAGGTCGTCGAGGCGCTCACCGAGGACCCCGACTCCGCCCGTGACCGCCTGGTCGACCTGCTGCCGATCGCCTTCCGCGTCGACTGGGCCGCCCGCGTCACCCCGGGCGTCGACGGGGTGGGCGCCACCGTCGTCCACGCGACCGACGCTGCCCCGTCCGCCTACGACATCGAGCGGGTCTCCGCTCCCACGCGCCTCCCCGGCGACGAGGTCTACGTCGAGTGCGCCGCCCCCTTCGGCGACGACCTCGTGCTGATGGGCCGCCGTGGCGGCCCGGAGTTCCTCGACTCTGAGCTCGCCCGCCTCGAGCACCTCGTCGGCCTCGCGATGACCATCAGCCACTGACGCTGGTCCCGGGTCCCCACCCGCTGCCCTCCTGCCTCACTGCCGCGCCCCCTCGAGCGGTGCCTCAGGGGGATCCGCGCGCTCGGGAATCCCCCTCGCGCACCGCCCCAGTCGCGAGTCGGCGTACGACATGTCGGTAGCGGTGCGTCACGTGGGTTCCGCCGACCGGAAAGCCGCCTCGCGCACCGCTCCGACGAGCGAGGGGGTCAGGCGACGGACCGGATCCGGGTGACGAACACGGAGCCGAGGACGCAGAGCCCGAAGCCGACGAGGTAGACCACGCCGTAGCCGAGGGACCAGCCCTCGCCCTGGGTGGCCACCGACCCGCCCAGCTCGCGTACGACGACGAGGATGAGGCCGGCGATCGCCGGGGCGAGCACCTGGGGCAGCGCGGAGGCGATGTTGATGACGCCCAGGTCCTTGGCGCGGTCGCCGGCACCGGGCAGGACCTGGGTGATGAGGGCGAAGTCGACGGCCTGGTAGACGCCGAACCCGGCACCGAGGACGGCGGCGGCCAGCAGCGCACCGGGCCAGGCCTGCCACAGGCCGAGGACGAGCGAGCTCGCCCCGATGAGCACCCCGGACCAGATGACGAAGACCTTGCGGCGGCCCACCCGGTCGCTCCAGTGCCCGACGACGACCGTGGTGGCCACGGTGCACACGCCGTAGATCAGCACGAGCGTCCCGAGCCTGGCCGTGGCGTCGTCGTCACCGAACCCGAGCCCGTCGGTGAGGAAGTAGTAGAGGTAGTTGAGCGCGATCCAGTTGCCCAGGTTGACCAGCAGCCGGGTGAGCCACGCCCACGCGAAGTCCGGGTGCTCGCGCGGCGAGACCCAGAGGGAGCGGACCAGCCGCTTCCAGTCCAGCGGCTCGAGCGGGTGGTCGCGCGGCAGCGCGAGGTCGCGCGAGCCGACGAGGTAGGGGACCGAGAGCAGCAGCATCACGACCGCGATGACGAGGTAGCCCTGCGCGATCGACCCGGTCACCTCCGCGATCTTGATGCCCATCAACACGCCGACGGTGCCGGCGATCGCGACGAGACCGCCGATGAGGCCGCGCCGCTCGACCGGCACCTGGTCGGGCACGGCCGCGACACCGCCGGCCCACGCGGCGTTGAGCGCGAGCTGCACCAGGCTCCACGCCACGACCATCCACAGCGCGCTCTCGGCCACGGACAGCAGCAGCAGCGACGCCGCGCCGAGCACCACGCCACCGAGCACCCACGGCACCCGCCGGCCCACCCGCGAGCGCGTGCGGTCGCTGAAGGCGCCCCAGACCGGGTTGGCGACCATCGACACGGCCGCCCCGCTGAAGAGGACGACGGCGAGCAGCGCCTCCTTGCTCATGCCCCCTGGCTCCGCGGCGGCGATCCGCTCGGCCTGCTGGGCGAGCAGGACCTGGATCGGCCCGAACCACCCGGCCATCACGCCGAGGTTGAGCAGCACCAGCGCGCCGACCCACCGAGCCGGCGGGTTGTCGACGGGTTCGTCGAACGCCGAACGGGTCGGCAGCGTGGTCGTCACGGCGTCATTGTGAGGCCGAACCGGCGGCCCGGGAAGGACTTCACGGCACGACCTCGCCCTGCGCGGTGGACACGGTGCGTACGCGCGTGGTGCGCTCAGGTGCGGACGAGACCTGCTCGACGAAGGGACAGACCATGACCAGTGGCGACATCGAACCCGACGAACAGTCGACGGACGCCTTCGAGCCCGAGGCGCCCTCGCACCTCGACCCGGACGAGGAGGAGGTCGCGCACCTCGACCTCGACGAGGAAGCCGTGGTGGACGAGGAGGGCGGCCTCCCGCCCGAGGTCACCTCGCCCTGAGGCTCAGGCGCGTTCGAGCAGGAAGAGCGGGATCTCCCGGTCGGTCTTCTCCTGGTAGGAGGCGTACGTCGGCCACGTGGCGACGGCGTGCTCCCACCAGTCGGCCCGCTCCTCGCCCTCGAGGATGCGGGCCGTGTAGACGTGCTTCTCCGCGCCGTCCTGGAGCTCGACCTCGGGGTGCGCGACGAAGTTGTAGTACCACTCCGGGTTGTCGGGAGCGCCACCCTTCGACGCGACCGCGAGGTAGGCGCCGTCGCGCTCGACGCGCATCACCGGGTTCTTGCGGAGGTTGCCCGACTTCGCGCCCACGGAGGTGATCACGACGATGGGGTAGTTCGTGTCGGGGAGCGTGTTCGCCTCCCGGCCGTCGCTGGCCTCGTACTCGGCCACCTGGTTGCGGACCCACTCCGCCTTGCTCGGGACGTACGTTCCAGTCAGTGCCATGCCTGCCACAACACCACGACCGCCGGTGATCTTCCACGCCGCTGCGGGTAGTCCACCGGTCAACGGTCGTCGACGGGCGGTCCGGACGACCGTTTCCCGGTGAACTACCCTCCGGCCATGAGTGAGCGCAGCGAACGAATCATCCAACGCAGCGTGCCCAGTGCCTCATGCGCGCACGGAGCGAAGCGAGTACGTGCATGAGTGCGATCGAGGGCGTCAGCGAGATCTTCGACCCCGAGGCCTGGGACGTCGTGCCCGGCTTCGACGACCTCACCGACCTGACCTACCACCGGGCCCGGGAGCACGGCACGGTGCGCATCGCCTTCGATCGCCCCGACGTGCTCAACGCGTTCCGCCCGCACACGGTCGACGAGCTGTTGCGCACCCTCGAGCACGCGCGCACGTCGGCCGACGTCGGCTGCGTGATCCTCACCGGCAACGGGCCGAGCGCGAAGAACGGCAAGTGGGCCTTCTGCACCGGGGGCGACCAGCGCATCCGCGGCCGGGCGGGCTACCAGTACGAGACCGAGGGGCACACCGACGCCGGCGCCGAGCCCAACCCGATCGACAAGGCCAGGCTCGCCCGCCTGCACATCCTCGAGTGCCAGCGGCTGATCCGCTTCATGCCCAAGGTCGTCATCTGCGTCGTCCCCGGCTGGGCGGCCGGCGGCGGGCACAGCCTGCACGTCGTCGCCGACCTCACCCTCGCCAGCCGCGAGCACGCCCGCTTCAAGCAGACCGACGCCGACGTCGGCTCCTTCGACGGCGGCTACGGCTCGGCCTACCTCGCCCGCCAGGTCGGCCAGAAGTTCGCCCGCGAGATCTTCTTCCTCGGCGACGAGTACGACGCGGAGACCATGCACCGCATGGGCGCGGTCAACCGCGTCGTGGACCACGCCGACCTCGAGCGCGAGGCCCTGGAGTGGGGCCGCAAGATCAACCGCAAGTCCCCCACCGCGCAGCGGATGCTGAAGTACTCCTTCAACCTGCTCGACGACGGGCTCGTCGGTCAGCAGCTGTTCGCCGGCGAGACGACCCGTCTGGCCTACATGACCGACGAGGCGCAGGAGGGGCGCGACCAGTTCCTCGAGAAGCGCGAGCCCGACTGGTCGCCCTACCCCTGGTACTACTGATCAGGGCACCATGGCCGCGTGAAGATCGACCTGACCGTCGCGGCCATCCCCGCCTTCATCGGGGCGATGGCCGCGGAGTACGCCTGGCAGCGGGCGCACCCGGTCGAGCCGGGCACCCGCGCCGGTGACTACCAGCTGGCCGACACCGTCGCCAGCCTAAGCATGGGCGTCGGAAGCCTGGCCGCGCCCTACGTCGCGAAGCGGCTGCTCGACCCCGTCACCCCGGGGGTGGGCCGGCACGGGCGCACCCTGCTGGCCGTGGGCGCGGCGGCCGCCGTGCTGACCACGGTCGGCGACGTCGTACGCCGTCGGCTGCGCGACGGGTCGCTGCCGGACCCGCAGACCGTCTCGGCGCAGGTCCGCGAGGTGCAGGAGGAGCTCGCCGAGATCCGCCAGGGCCCGGCCGTCGTCAGTGAGGACCGCACACCGCCGGTGCTGCGCAAGGCGCACGGCGCGCTCGCGGTCAGCGCGGTCGCCTCGACCGCCCTCATCACCTCGACGACGTGGGCCGCGTTGACCTCGGGCAGGCGGCTCTTCGACCGCTCACCGCTCGACCTCGGCGGCGGTCGGTGGGCGCTGGTCGCGGCGGTCCTCGGCTGGGACTTCGTCTACTACTGGAACCACCGATTCAGCCACGAGAGCCGCTGGCTGTGGGCGGTGCACGTCGTGCACCACTCGAGCGAGCGCTACAACCTCTCGACGGCGCTGCGCCAGCCGGTCGCCGAGGGCGTGACGCTCACCGTCCCCTACGGACTGCTCGCGCTGGCGGGCGTCCGTCCGGCGCTGATCGAGCAGGCGCGCGGCATCAACCTGATCTACCAGTTCTGGATCCACACCGAGGCGATCCGTCGGCTCGGCTGGGTGGAGAAGGTGTTCAACACCCCCTCGCACCACCGGGTGCACCACGGGTCCAACCGCGACTACCTCGATCGCAACCACGGCAGCATCCTGATCCTCTGGGACCGCCTCTTCGGCACCTTCGAGGAGGAGGACGAGCCGGTGGTCTACGGCCTCACCGCCAATGTCGGCTCCTACAACCCCGCGCGCATCGCCACCCACGAGTGGGTCGACATCGCCGCCGACGTGGCCGCGGCCGACACCTGGCAGGACCGATGGTCGTTCCTGCTGCGGCGCCCGGGCTGGGCGTACGCCCGTCGCGCGGCTGCAGGCGTCGCGTGACCCCGACCCCGCTCGGCCCGACCCGCTCAGCTGGTCGCCAGGCTCATGTTGTCGATCTCGGGGTAGTGCTTGCGGATGTTCACCTTGCGCTCGAGCTCGCCGATGATCGCGGGCGCGAAGTTGACCTCGTAGAGGGCGTGCGCGCTGCCGAGGCCGCCGGGGCTGAAGACGTTGATCTCCATCAGCTTGTCGCCCACGATGTCGAGCCCGACGAGGAACATCCCGTCGGCGACCAGCTTGGGACGGACGACCTCGACCATCTGCAGCATGTCGTCGGTGACCTTGACCTTCTCGGCCTTGCCGCCGGCGGACATGTTGGAGCGGATGTCCTTCGTCGACGGCGTACGGCGGAACGCGGCGTGCTCGCCGTCGACCACCAGCGGCTCGCCGTTCATCACGAACATCCGGACGTCGCCCTTGGCCGCCTCGGGGAGGTACTCCTGGGCGACGACGTAGCCGTCGCGGGAGATGGCCTCGATGATCTGCTTGAGGTTGGGCGCCTCCTTGCGGTCGACGAGGAAGACGCCCGCACCGCCCGAGCCCTGGAGCGGCTTGAGCACGGCCTTGCCGCCGAGGTCGGTGATGAACTCCTCGATCATGTCCTCGTCGCGCGAGATGAGGGTGCGCGGCCGCACGATCTCCGGGAAGTGCTGGAAGTAGGCCTTCGACAGGGCGTTGGCGAGGCTGGTGGGGTCGTTGACGACGAGCACGCCGCTCGAGGCGATCAGCTGGCCGAAGGCGACACCGGCGTTGTTGCGCCACGGGTCGGTCTCGGCGTCGTCGGCCGGGTCGTTGCGCAGCATGACCACGTCGAACTCGTCCATGCCGATGAGCTGCTCGACGTCGGGCTTCTGCACGTCGGCCAGGTGCCGCTCGAGCGAGCGGTACGACTTGGCGTGACCGGCGCGGGCCTTGGTGCTCAGCGACCCGTCGGGCTCGTAGGCGAAGTCGCCGATGCCCATGTACCAGGCCTCGTGGCCCATCTCCTTGGCGGCCAGGGCGAGACGGTTGGTGGTGTACTCCGCCTTCTCCGTCTCGATGTCGTTGACGACGAATCCGATCTTCATGCGTGTCCCTCCAGGAGTGTGCTGAGATCTTCGGTGCCGGCCGCGCGGGCGAGGTTGTCGTGCGCGGACGGGTCGTGCAGGTATCGGGGCAGGACCCGGGGCGCCCGGAGCAGTCCGCGGGACTCCAGGTCGCCGATCAGGGGCAGGTCGCGCAGCGAGAACTTGCCGAGCCAGAGCTGGTCGAGCGACCCGCCGGCGCCGAGGTGCTCGAGCAGCTCGACGAGGCCGCGGAGGTAGATCGCGTCCTTGGTCATCCCACCGGAGCGGTAGACGCGCATCACCGTCGTCCAGGCGCTGCCGGCGGGGAAGTCGTCGGCGACGAGCGCCTCGTGCGCCTCCGCGAAGGTCGCGCCGGCGACGAGCCGGTGCACGGTGACGACACGGCTGGCGAGCTGGCGCAGGCGGAAGGCGGTGAGTCCGCCGCAGGCGATCTCGGCGAGGACCGCCAGACCTTCCTGCGTCTCGTCGTAGCCCGCGAGCCCGACGCCGAGGACCTTGATCGGCTGGTGGCTGCCGTTGGCCTGGGTGACGAGGTGCGTGCCGACCTCGTGGTGGAGCAGCGCCTGGGCGCGCGCCTGCTGCACCTTGGTCTCCGGGCCGATCAGCAAGACGTCGCCGGAGACCATGACGCCGTTGACGTCCGAGCGGATCTCGGCGTGCATGTCGAGGTCGGGGTCCTCGTCGCGGTAGCGCGCGATCTCGGCCTCGGCCAGCTCGAGGAACGCCTCGGCGTCGAGCGGCTCGTCGGTGGGCTCCGTGCGGGTGATGCCGGCGAGCAGCGCCTCCGCCTGGGCGCGCAAGGACGGCGACACCCCGCCGTAGAGCTCCACGCTCAGCGGCAGGAAGTCCTCGGTGTCGCGCGCCTCCAGCATGTCGAGCTGGAGCTCCATCTCGCGGTGCTTGGCTCGCAGCAGCTGGCCGAGGACGGGGTCCTCCACCGTGCCGAGGTCGACGCTGTCGAGCTCGGCGCGTACGACGGCGGGGTCGGTCTCGAGCTCGCGGTAGGTGAACGGCGGCTCGGGCGCACGACCCTCCAGGAAGTCGTCGCGCAGGTCGTCGGCGTCGACGGGGGTGATGTCGAGCAGGAAGCGGAAGCTCTGCGCCAGCAGGGACAGGTGGTGGTCCACGGCCAGGTCGGTGGCACTGAGCTCCGCACCCGGCCCTGCTGGGTCGCCGTCGGTCACCGCAGGCGCTCGAGCTCGTCGTGCAGGCCGGGGAGGGCCGCGGCGAGGCCGATCTGGGAGCGGCGGAAGCGGTCGGCGTGCAGCTCGCCGGTCCACTCGTCCATGAAGGTCTTCTTGAACTCCAGGGCCAGCACGCAGCCCACGCGCGGGTAGCGGTCGTGCACCCACCACGCGAGGTTGCGGCCCTCGAAGGCGACGTTCTCCCGCGCGTCGATGGGACCGCACCCGAGCGAGGCGTCGCGCAGGTCGCCCATGAACCGCTCGACCAGTGGTCCGAAGACGTCCTCCTCGACGCTGCCGGTGCCGACGTTGACCTCGGGGTTCTCCGACGCCGGGGCCGGCGGCTCGTCGGCGCCGTCGCGCCGGTGGTTGTAGGAGTGCACGTCGAGCAGGACGAACGGCCCGCGCTCGGCCAGCGCGTCGAGACGCGGCGCGAGGGCGTCGTAGAAGGCGTCGTAGGTCTCGAGGCTGCCCTTGAAGAGGTCGTCGGACAGCTCGCCGTCACGCCACACGTCGAGGCCCCAGCAGTCGTCCGGGGTGCGGTAGACCGCCTCGCGGCGGGGCCGGTTGAGGTCGGCCTCGAAGCGCGAGCGCGACGTGAGCACATGATCGGGAACGACAGCGGCGAGCCGGTCGGTGAACGGATCCTCCTCGCGGAAGCGTTCGACCCGGTCGAGCACCATCGCCTCGGCGATCTCGGGCCGCAGCTCGTGCCCCGCGTGCACCGCGGTCGCCACGACCGGGCCGTTCCACTCGCCGACGAACGCGACAGCGTCCGACGTCCCTCCCAGGTCAGTCATGGCGGCCTGTCTACCGGAGTCCGCAGCCCACCTCCACCTGACGCGCACCCCTTCGGGTGACGGGCTGGTAGGACTGGGGCATGCGGATCGTCGTCCTGACCGGTGCCGGGATCTCCGCGGAGAGCGGCCTCACCACGTTCCGCGACTCCGGCGGCCTCTGGGAGGGCCACGACCCCATGCAGGTCGCCACCCCGGAGGCCTACGCCGACGACCCCGGCCTCGTCCAGCGGTTCTACGACGCGCGACGGGCGGCGCTGACGCAGGTCGAGCCCAACGCGGCCCACCACGCGCTCGTACGCCTCGAGGCCGCGCTCGGCGACGACCTGCTGGTCGTCACCCAGAACGTCGACGACCTCCACGAGCGGGCGGGCTCGCGTCGGGTGCACCACATCCACGGCCGGCTGCGCTCGGCGTGGTGCACCCGCTGCGACGAGCGGCACGACTGGCACGGCCCGCTGGCCGACGGACCGGCCTGCCCCGCGTGCGGCGGGTCCGAGCTCCGACCCGACATCGTGTGGTTCGGCGAGATCCCCTACGGCATGGATCTCGTTGAGGAGGCGCTGGAGGAGTGCGACCTCTTTGTGTCGATCGGCACGTCGGGGGTGGTCTACCCCGCGGCGGCGTTCGTCCACTGGGCCCGTGGTGCCACCCTCGAGCTCAACCTCGAGCCCAGCGCCGGGGCCGGCGACTTCGCCGAGTCGCGCCGGGGGCCGGCCACGCGCCTCGTCCCCGACTGGGTTAACGAGCTGCTCGCCTGAGTGTCAGGACCCTGAGCCGGCCCGGGGCAGGAGGGGCCGGAAGTGGAGCCGCACCCGGGTGCCGCGACCGAGGGTCGACTCGACCTCGATGGTGCCGCCGTGGCGCTGCATGATCTCCCGCACGATGCCGAGGCCGAGACCGGTCCCGGGCCGCATCAGCGCCTGCTCGTTGGTCGAGCGGAACAAGGGGGCGAAGAGGTTGGCCTGGTCGGCCTCCGAGATCCCGAGGCCCTCGTCCGTGCAGACGAAGGACAGCCCGCCATCGGCCCGTCGCTCGACGCCGATCCACACCTCGTGACCGGCGTCGGAGTACTTCACGGCGTTGTCGACCAGGTTGGACACAGCGCTGGCGATCTCGCGCGCGTCGCCCTGGACGACGGCCTCGTCGAGCTCTCCGACCAGGTGGAGCGTGATGCCCGCGCGCTCGGCCACGGCGGTCATCGCCGACATCGTCTCCTCGACCACCCGGACGAGGTCGACGTGCTGCATGGCCGGCGGGTGCTGCGGGTCGCTGACCTGCGACAGCATCGAGAGCCCCTGCAGCAGGTCGTCCAACCGCTCGCTGGCGCGCAGGATGGCCTGCGCCCGGCGCTGGTCGGTGGCGGTGATGTCCTCGCTCCAGGTCAGGAACTCGGCGTTGGCGGCGATGACCGTCATCGGGTTGTTGATCTCGTGGGTCAGCTCGCGCAGGAACCAGTGCCGGGCGACCTCGAGCTCGCGCAGCTCCTCGAGCAGGCGGCGCTCGCGCTGCGTGGCATGGGCGTTGGCGATCGCACGTCCGAGGTCGTGGCCCAGCTCCAGGGCGGCGACGCCCTCGCCGTCGGTCCAGCGGCGCGACCCGGAGCGGCGCGCACAGGTCAGCATCCCGAGCACCTCGTCGTCGACGCCGACGGGCGCGACGACGACGGCCTCGAAGCCGGCAGCGTCGAGCGCGGCGGTGAACCAGTCGGCGTACGTCGCGAGCTCGGGGTCGCCCCAGACGTGGCCCGGCTCGATGATCAGCACGCGCTGGTCGGTCCACGCGCGGGCGGCCGCCTCGTCGAGCGCGCGCCGGACCTCGGGCGCCATCCGGAGGCCCAGGCTGTCGCGCGTGTCGGTGCCCTCGTCGATGAAGACCCGGATCTCCAGCTCGTCGACCGACAGCGCTCCGAGCAGGGTCGAGCGGGCCTCCCGCACCAGGTGGTCGACGTCGTGGCGGGCCGGGTTGGAGCGGGCCAGGCGACGAGTGGCGCGGATGACGCGCATGTGGTCGGCGTACTCCTCGCGCTCCACCACCGAGAGGATCGAGAGCAGGACCGTCTCAAGCTCGTCGCTGATCGCGAGGAGCCGGGCCTTGTCGGGCCGCGCGAGGCCGGTCGGCACGTCGAGGTAGAGCAGGGCACGCAGATCGCCGCGCTCGTCGGTGATCCGGGCGACGAGCATGTCCATGGGGTGCCACTCGCCGGGTGCGCTGGGAGCGGGGACGTCAGGGACCACGACGACGCCGTCGAGGCGCTCGAGGATGTCCTCGGAGAGGTTCTCGAACGGGATCCAGAGGAGGCGGCCGTGCTGCTCCCCCTCGGCGAAGACGAGGTGCATGTCGGCGAGGCGCGAGGCGGTGCCGAGCCGCTCCTCGGCGCTGGCCAGGTCGCCGTGGATCGCGACGAACTCGAGCAGGCCCTTGGGCCGGACCACCTCGACGGCGCAGATCCGGAAGCCGGTCCGGGTGGCGGCGTCGCGCGCCAGGGCGTGCACCAGCGCCCGCGCTCGCGGGTCACCCCAGCTGAGGTCGCGCGTCCTGCGCTCCCCTGTCCGCACCTGCTCCATGGCGTCCGCCCTCCCACCCGCCACTCGGATCGTAGGCGGGCGACCCAGCGGTCTGGACCGTTTTGCCGGTTGTGGCGTCCGGCGTGGACATGCTGTGTCCGGCCGGTGAGGCGTCAGGACGTCGTGCGTGGGCCCCGGACGGGCAGCCACACGGTGAAGGTGGTGCCCCTGCCGAGGACCGAGTCGACCCCGATCGTCCCGTCGTGGCCGGACACGACGCGTTCGGTGATCGCGAGCCCGAGGCCGGTGCCAGGACGCTGGCGCGCCTCGGGGCTGCGGGAGCGGAAGAACGGGGTGAAGACCTTGTCGACCTCGGCGGCCGCGATGCCGATGCCGGTGTCGGTGCAGGTGATCAGCACCCCGTCGGTCCCGTCGACCGACCGGGGCGAGGCCTCCAGGCACACCCGCCCGCCCTCCTGGGAGTACTTGATCGCGTTGGACACCAGGTTGGCGACCATCCGCTCCAGCCCGGCCGCGTCACCCGTCACGAGGAGGTGGTCGGCCACGACCAGGTCGAGCGCCACCCCCGCGCGCGAGGCCGTCGGGGCGAGGAAGTCGCCGGTCTCGCGCAGCAGCGCCGACAGGTCCACCTCGTCCGAGGGAGCGCCGCGCTCGCGGTCGCTGACCGAGGCGAGGGTCATCAGGTCCGCGACCATGGCCTCGATGCGGCGGGCGGCCCGGTCGAGGGCCTCGAGGGAGTGGCGCGACTCGTCGCTGTGGCTCTCGAGGGCGAGCAGCTCGAGGTGGGAGAAGAGGACGCTCACCGGGTTGCGCAGCTCGTGGGCGAGCGTCAGCACCATGTCGCGGCGGTAGTCGTTGACGTCGCGGAGCTCGGCGTTGAGCGCCCGCTCCCGCTCCATCAGGCGCGCCTCGAGCAGGAGCCGCGCGACGTCCGAGGCCACCGTCGTGGCCGCGTTGATCTCGGAGGCGTTCCACCGCGGCGCGTCGCGGGCACGACCCATCGACAGCGTGCCGAGGTACTCGTCCCCGGCGCCGATCGGGACCAGCAGCCCTGACCCGAGGTCGTGGACGTCGAGCAGGCGCGTCAGCGACCGGGGGGTCTCGATGGACTCCTCCTGCGTGCTCCAGGTCCGCTGGCGCTCGACGACGACGTGCCCGCGGCGTGCCCACTGCTCACGCATCAGCTCCGTCACGTGGCGCCGGTCCTCCTCGAGCCCGGGGACGTCCGCGCCGGCGACGATCACGTCGACGGTCGCCACGTCCATCGCCTCCGCCATCGCGCGGGACAGCTCGCTGCGCAGGTCCTGCACCCCCAGCCCAGGACGTACGCTCTCGATCGCGCGCCGCGCCTGGGTGACCATGCGGACCTGCTCGCCGTAGAGCTCGCGCTCGACGATGCTGATCACCGCCTCGAAGAGCACCCCGGCCTCGGTGTTGATCACCGCCACGGTCTCGGGCGTGGGGCGGAGCCCGGAGTGCGGCTCGTCGAGGTAGAGCAGCCCGCGCAGCTCCCCGTCGTCGTTCTCCAGCAGGCGCACCAGCTGGTCGTCGGGGTCCCAGCCGCCGGGCAGGCCGGAGGGGGGCACGTCGGGGCGGTGGCCGTACTCGTCCAGCCAGGCGCGCGTGACGTCGTCCAGCCGCTCGCCGGGGATGTGCCGCCATCCACCCATCTCCACGCCGAGCTGGTGGATGTGGTCGAGCGCCAGTGGCGAGGCCTGGCCCAGCATCTTGTCGCGGGCGTCGTCGTCACCGGCGATGGCGACGAACTCGAGGTAGCCGTCGGACCGCAGGGCCTCGATGGCGACCACCTTGTAGTGGGTCCGCTTGGCGACGTCCTCGGCGATGGCGTGCAGCACCGCGCGCTGGGCCTCGTTGCCCCAGGCCCGTCCCCGCGGGCGTACCCACAGCCCGTCCTCGTCCATCACCGTCCCTGCCTCGTCCCGAGCCGACACCCGTGACGTTACGCCTGATCCGGCCCGCCCGGAGCGGTTCCGGTTGTTTCTCCACACTTGGTGACTCGCGGGTAACATAGCCGCATGAAGCGTGAGATCTACGACGAGGACCACGAGGCGTTCCGCGCCTCGGTCAAGCAGTTCCTGGACCGTGAGGTCACCCCGCACCTCGACACCTACGCCGCCGGCCACGGGCTCGACCGCGACTTCTGGCTCGCCGCCGGCAAGCAGGGCTTCCTCGGCCTCGAGATCCCGGAGGAGTACGGCGGCTCCGAGGCCGGTGACTACCGCTTCAACGCGGTCCTCACCGAGGAGCTCGCCAAGGTCAACATGACCCTCCCGAGCTGCGTCGGGATCCACGCCGACATCACCGTGCCCTACCTGGTGCACCTGACCAACGACGAGCAGAAGGCGCGCTGGCTGCCCGGCGCCGCGACCGGTGAGATCCTCACGGCCATCGGGATGACCGAGCCCGGCGGCGGCTCCGACCTGGCCAACCTCAAGACCACCGCGGTGCGCGACGGCGACGACTGGGTCATCAACGGCTCGAAGACCTTCATCACCAACGGCGGCTCGGCCGACATCGTGCTGGTCGCGGCCCGCACCAGCCCCGAGAAGAAGGCCAAGGGGATCTCGCTGTTCGCCGTCGACACCACCCTCGACGGCTTCAGCGTCGGCCGCGTGCTCGACAAGGTCGGCCAGGACGAGTCCGACACCGCCGAGCTCGCCTTCGAGGACGTGCGCGTCAGCAACGACGACCTCGTCGGCCCGCTCGACACCGGCTTCATCTCGATGATGCAGTTCCTGCCCCAGGAGCGCCTCGGCTCGGCCATCACCAACCTCGCCCACGCCAGGCAGATCCTTGACGAGACGGTCCAGTACGCCAAGGACCGGCAGGCGTTCGGCCAGCCGATCGGCTCCTTCCAGAACACCCAGTTCCTCCTCGCCGACCTCGTGACGAGGGTCGAGGTCACCCAGGCGTACGTCGACCAGTGCGTCGTCGCCCACACCAAGCAGGAGCTGACGCCCGTCGACGCAGCGAAGGCGAAGTGGTGGACCTCCCAGGTCCAGAACGACGTCCTCGACCACTGCGTGCAGGTCCACGGCGGCTACGGCTACATGAACGAGTACCGCGTGGCCCGCGCCTGGCGCGACGCCCGGGTGACCAAGATCTGGGCAGGGTCCAACGAGATCATGAAGATGCTGATCGGCCGCGACCTGGGGCTGTAGCCACACTGGTGCCATGACCCGGATGTTCGTCGCGCTGGTGCCCTCGCCCGGCGCCGTGGAGCACCTCGAGGAGTTCCTCGACGTACGCCGCGACGCAGCCGCCTTCCGCTGGTCGGACCCCGGCCAGTGGCACCTGACGCTGGCGTTCGCGGCCGACGTGCCCGACCGCAGCCTCGACGACCTCGACGAGCGGCTGGCGCGTCTGGCGACCCGCCGCCCGGCCGTGGAGCTGCGGGTCGCCGGGGGTGGCGCCTTCCCTCACGCCGACCGCGCCCGCATCCTCTACGCCCGCCTGGGCGTGGGGGACGACGTCGCGGCCGGGCTCGACCTGCTCGCGGCCGGGTGCCGGGCGGCGATGTCGCGCGCCGGGGCGCGGGTCGACGGGCAACGGTTCCGGCCCCACCTGACGCTCGGGCGCCTGGGCCGCCCCGACAACGTCACGTCCTGGGTGCGCCTGCTCGACGCCTACGCCGGCCCGCCGTGGGTCGCCGAGGAGATCGTCCTCGTCGCCTCCCACCTCGGCGAGGGACCGCGCGGGCGCCCGCGCCACGAGGTCGTCGCGACGTACGCCCTCACCGGGCGCGCTCGCTGAGCGCAGCCTCACCTTCGTTGCGCGGCGCGCGGTCAGGAGGAACGATCGTCCCGTGAGCCTTGAGATCGGAACGGACGAGGACCCGCGGCACTTCCACGACGACATGGGCGACCACGTCGGGTCGCGCCTCAACTGGCTGCGGGCCGCGGTGCTCGGCGCCAACGACGGCATCGTCTCGACCGCCGGCGTCGTGATGGGCGTGGCCGGCGCCACCGACGACAGCGGCGCGATCGTGATCGCGGGCATCGCGGCGCTGACCGCCGGCGCGCTGAGCATGGGGACCGGCGAGTACGTCTCCGTGAGCACGCAGCGCGACTCGGAGAAGTCGCTGCTCGACCTCGAGGCGCGCGAGCTGGAGCGGATGCCGGAGACGGAGGAGCGCGAGCTCGCCAAGATGTACGTCGACAAGGGCCTCACGAAGGAGACCGCCGAGAAGGTCGCCCGCGAGCTGACCGAGCACGACGCCCTGCGCGCGCACGCCGACATCGAGTTCGGCATCGACCCCGACAACCTGACCAACCCCTGGCACGCCGCCTGGGCCTCGATGCTCGCCTTCACCGCCGGCGCCCTGCTCCCGCTGCTGGTCGTCGCGTTCGTGCCCGACGCGGTGCGGGTCCTGGTCACCGTCCTCAGCACGGTCGCGGCGTTGGCGCTCACCGGGTTCGTCAGCTCGCGCATCGGCTACAGCCCGCGGCTGCCGGCCGTGGTGCGCAACGTGTCCGGCGGCCTGCTGGCGATGGGCGTCACCTACCTGATCGGCACGCTCGCCGGCACCCAGCTGGGATAGTCCTCTGCCTCGGCGCCCTATCTGCGTCTGTGGAACCTCACCTCACCGCTCGGTAGACGCTCGGCGACGTAGTCGGCGTCGTGGGCCCGGTGGTGATGGTGGGCGCAGAGCAGCACGGCGTTGTCGAGGTCGGTCAGGCCGCCCAACATCCACGGCAGCCAGTGATGGGCCTCGGCCCAGGTGCCCGGCACGTCGCAGCCCGCGGCACGGCAGGTCTTGTCGCGCAGCAGGAGGGCCCGCCGCTGCGCGGCGTTGAACAGTCTCTGGGCGCGCCCGAGATCGAGGATCTCGGACCTGCCACCCAGCACGGCTGGGAGGATCCGTCCGTTGCACGCGAGCCGACGCGCCTCTCCTGCGCTGATCCGCTCGCCGGCGCACGGGTCGCCGTGTGGATCGGCCGGCACCGTGCCCGCCCCGAGGACGTCGGCCGCGCCGAGCTCGGACCTCAGCGTCTCGAGCGAGATGGTCACCACCACGGTGGTCGCGTCGCCTCCGTGGACCGGCAGGCGCTGCGGGTCGAGGCTCTCGAGCAGCTGGCAGAAGGCCTCGCCGAGACGGCGGGGGTACGGCAGCCGCGGCACGGGGTCGAGGAGGGGCGCGGCCGGCTCACCGAGTGGGGTCGTGACCCCGTCGCGCCGGGGGTTCGCGTAGGCCTCGAGGTAGGTGGCGAGGCGGGTGGCGACCGCGTCGGGCAGGCGGCCCGAGACGCGCGTGGTGCCGTCCCCGAGCCGCCGGAGCATCAGCCGGGTGCGGCGGCGACCCTCCGCCTCGAGGGCGGAGAGGCGCTTGCCCTCGATCTCCGCTACCACCTCGGGCGCCACGACCTCGAGGACGTGACGCCCGACCCGCGCCAGCTGCTTCGGGCCGAGCCGCTGGGCGTGCTCGATCAGCAAGGCCTCGGCCCGGTCCAGCAGCTCGGCCGGCACGGAGTCGGGGAGGTCCTCGAGCGATCGGACGACCACCCGCGCCTGGGCGGTGTTGACCCGGCCCTCGCGGAGGGCGGCCCCCAGGGCACTCCACCGCCGGTCGAGCGCGGTCGCGAGCCGGAGGTCGGCCCGCGCGTCCTCGAACCGCGTGTGGGTGGCGTCGGCATACCAACCGGCTGCGTCGCGCGCCCCGACCCCGGTCGCCACGTCCCCGGCGTCGACGAGCACGCGCATCCGCAGCTCGGCTACCCGGGACTCGATGCGAGCCAGCTCGCGCAGCGCATCCGCCTTCTCAGCGGCCGACATGAAGAGCGGGTTGGCATCCGCCACGTCCTTCAGCACGGCGTCCATCGCCGTGGCCGCAGCCAGGATCGGATGGGACATGTGCGGCCTCCTCTCGACGACGTCGTCGCGCACGCGCAACTCACTGACGGTCGTCGCTCCTGGAGGCCGGCCCAGCCGGACACTTACATCCCTCGCAACTCGCCCACCCAGCCACCGTCCGAGTCACTGACCCTAGAACGATGGACCGTTTGAAGCGTGCGACCAGACTACACGTCGCAACGCCTATTCGCAAGCGTGTTCGAACGACAATTGCGGCGGAATGGTCGCCGATGCGCCTGCGTGGAAGGTGGCAGAGCCGGCTACTGGCACAAGCGAAGGCGCGTCAGGGCGGCGTGCATCGGCCACCCTCGCCTGCTGAGCGCCGTCGGGAGTAGTCGCTCCAGGGTTGGCACGGGCAAATGATGCGGGCGGGCTGGTCTGCATTCCCTCCCGACGCGTGGCTTGGGGCGGCTGCCTGCACGCGCCTATGCGTTACCCGCATCCCTAAGCTCGCTCAATTGCGAAGTTGTGATGCGATGCGGATCATTGACCTTCCAGCCCGCGGCGGCCGCGAGGGCCGCGGGGATTAGTACGACGACCAAACCAGATACCGGCGCCGGCACGGCGGCTATCGCGTCGGATACGTCAGCCGCCGCGGATGATGCGTCCCAGATCGTGATTCGAGCAGCCAGGTGATGAGGCTGCTGATGGCCGCCCCAATTCCGGCCCCGGCCGTCGAGGCGATCGCCTTGGGGCTCACGGGGTTCTCGACGCTCATGAGTCGTCAACCTCCTTCGACGCCCACGGCAGGTGTCTCCAGGCCCCCTGAAGGATGTCACGGCACCTTGCCTTGACGTCTGACCCCGCTTCGCTGACATCTAAGTACGCTTCAGTGCCCTTGGTGATGACGCGAGCAAAAAACTCGCCCTTCCCGCCAATTACCGGAGTTTCGCCGAGCACCTCTGGGACGGTGGCCAACAGCAGCTCGCGGGCCTCCTCGCCCCCACCGTCCTCGAGCATGAGCCGGTACAGATCACCCATCTCCAAGTCCATGACGCGCTCCGCGTCCCTCTCCACCGCGTTCCTCAGCTCCGTGGGTGATGGGGGAGGGCCCTCGCCGGAGTACTCGGCGGCCAAGATGGCGTTCACCAAGTCGGTCGTTCGGTCGTCCTCTGCCGCGTTTGGCCCCAAGATCATGTGAACCAATGCGCTGGCTCCGTCAAGCCGCCCCCACCGCCAGTCGTGCTGTCGCCCCTTCTTGGTTGCGAACGCGCCGAAGTGACCCCACCGCTCGCCATAGAGCTTCCGAGCCGCCCACTGCTGATTCTGGTCGTCGTAGCCAACTTGGCCGGGATCCTTGTTGAGCGGTGGCACGGACACCAGGCTGCGGGCCAGGGGCGACACCTGGAGGTAGGTGAACATCGGGACGTCGCCCTCGTCACCACCCCACGCGAACACAGAGCTGACGACCTCGATGGCGAGCGCAGCAGCGATAACGTCATCCGGATCGACTGTGTCGTTCGGTGATGACAACCACGCGGCGACAGCAACCGCGGCGTCGCGCACAGCGTTGCCGAATGGATCCTCCGTGTCGTAAGCGGTCAAGATTTTCTTGAAGGTCTTGAGCCTGGTGTCCAGGTCGTCGCCGGGCTGAACCGCGTCGGTCAAGGCTTGGACGATTTCACCATCTACCTCATACACCCACCGTTGTGATCGCCCGATTGCAGCGAACGTCGTCGCCAATTCTTTGTCCTCGCTCGTCTCGGGCCCGCGATCGGAGGCAATCTGCACGAGCGCTCGCCCGAGCCAGCGCAGCACCCGATCCGCGGTGGATGAGCCCCAGACCCAGGGCTTTCCAGGCGTCAGCGGGGGCGCGCCGGTCCGGCGCGGCGGAGGGACGACAGGGATGACGTCGGGGTTCCCGCTGATCGGTCTCGGCCTCGTCAGATCGACGGGGCGACCGATGCCGGCTAACCACCGATGGACGGCCTCGCCGCGCCCGGTGCGATAAGTATCCAGGAGTGCGCTCGCGGCGCCGATTAACACATTGGCGTCGGGTTGGCGGCCGCAGAGAGCCCCCGCCAGGACCGCATGAGTCGTGGAGTTCTGGTAGGACATCTGCTCAAACGCATGCTCCAAGAGCGTGACGTCGAGCCGCTGGTCCGGCTCCCGGACCGTCGAGGCAACGGCGCTGAGGACGTTTCCCACGTCAGGAAGTTCGTCGTTTCCCAGCTGCGCGATCTTGCGAGCACTTGCGGAAGGCACGACGTACAGCACTACTCGGTCGAACAGCGCGTCGACGGGACGCTCCTGGAGTGCAGCAAGCAGCGGTCCGAATGGGGCGTTGTCCAGCACGCCACCGTCCATCAGGCGGCTCCTACCGACGTTGGCACTGCCCGGCGCGCGAAACTTCTGAAGATCTTCGTCTTCCAGGACCGGGGTGAAGGCGGTCGGGAAGCTCGCCGAGGCACGTGCCGCGCCGGCTAGCGGCCCAGACGGCTCGCCATTGCGAGCAGGCTCCTTGGGTACCGCGAAGTCGTTGCTGAGTTCATTGCCGTCATGGCGGGCACGGCGTTGGAAGCGGTAGACCCGCCGGCTATCCCGGTACGAGTCGCTGACGCCTCCCTCCATCAACATCGGGGCGAGGTTGTTTCCGATTCCGGTCGCCGTCACGAGAAGGGTGACGTCCTGTACTGGAAATTGCCCGGTCTTTCCGTGCGCAATTTTCGCCAGTACCTCGTTGATCGAGTCGGTGAAGTAGCCACCGTCCAGCAGACTGTTGGCGTCGCGCGGGTTACGGCGGAGAAGCTTCCCCGGCTCAAGCGATGCACGCTCGAGCCACACCTCCTTCAGTCCCGTCAAGTCGGAGCCGTGGGCAACAGCGGTCGCCAGCAGGGTGCCGTTGAGTCCGCCCGCGCTCGTGCCCGCGACCGTATCGACGACCACCCGCGACTGGGGGCCGAGTATCGCCTTCCATGCTCGGTGAACGGCCTTCTCCCGCTCGTCATCGGGCTCGACGCCACCAGCTGCCAGTCGTAGCCTGTTCAACTCGTGAGTCACGCCACCCATCCACACGGCAAGACTGACGCCGCCGTTCATCACCAGGGCCACCCGGGTTTCCTTCATAACTCCACCTCCGAGCTGTGAGCGCTCTTGAACGGTGTCCCTGCTCGGGAGGCGGCGCAACCCCAGAATTGGCGACACCAAACGTTCCGCTATCGATAGCTTGAAGCCGCCGTGGACAGACGGGTTGGAACATGAACGTGGCGCAGGAGCACGTCGAAGGACCCCCGAACGGATGATGGGATGGATCCAAGGCCGCTTGCCACGGGCGGGAATGGCACGCGCGTCTTCGAGGTCGCCAAAGGGGGTTCAGAGGTCCACCACGGTGAAACCCACGTCGGCGCCAGTGTTCGTCATCCAGAAGGCCAACGGCACGTTCAGCCGTCGAAGTCCGACATGTCGATCTTGCCCGCCGCATGTTCCACAAGAATGCGCAGCGGCACAGAGATCACCTGCCACCGTCGGGCGCCCATTCTGGGCGGTTCGCAGCGCCTCAGAGACTCGCCCAATCTGAACGGAGAGGGCCAAACCGAGGACAATCGCCGTCAGCCGAAGGCTGGAACGAACTCCGCGAGTGTCCGGTGGCCCGAGGCCACACCAAGTGCTCAGGCCCGGTCGACCGCCGGGCCGGTGGACCCGCGCAGCACGAGCTCGGGCGCGAAGAGGTACTCCCGCGACGCGACGGGGTCGCCGGAGATGGCGTCGGCCAGGGCGGCGACGGCCGTACTGCCCATCTGCGCCACCGGCTGGCGCACGGTGGTGAGCGGCGGGTCGAGGAAGGCCACCAGCGGGGAGTCGTCGAAGCCGACGACCGAGACGTCGTGGGGCACCCCGTGACCGGCGGCCCGCGCAGCCCGGATGGCGCCGATCGCCATCATGTCGGAGCCGCAGACGATGGCCGTGGCGCCCTGCTCGAGCAGCTGGTCGGTTGCGGCCGCTCCGCCCTCGACGGAGAAGATCGTCTCCGCGATCCACGACCGCGCCTCGGTGGCGGACAGGCCCAGGTGGGTCTCCAGCGCGGCGACGAAGCCCTCGTGCTTGCGCGCCGACGGCATGAACCGCGCCGGCCCGATCGCCAGGCCGATGCGGCGGTGGCCGAGGTGCGCGAGGTGGGCCACGGCGATGTCCATCGCGACCCGGTCGTCGGCCGAGATGAACGGCGCCGCCACCCCGTCGACGTACCCGTTGATGAACACCACGGGCAGTCCCCGCTCCAGCAGCGACTGGTAGCGCTCGTGGTCGGCGCGGGTGTCGGCGTGCTTGCCCGAGACGAAGATGATGCCCGCGACGCCGTGGTCGAGGAGCGACTCGACGTACTCGTCCTCCGAGAGGCTGCCGGGCGACTGCGTGCAGAGCACCGGAGTGAAGCGGCGGCGGGCGAGCGCGTCCTCGATCACCTGGGCGAAGGCCGGGAAGATCGGGTTCTCGAGCTCGGGGACCACGAGTCCGACGAGGCCGGCCGAGCGCTGGCGCAGGTGGGTCGGCCGCTCGTAGCCGAGGACGTCGAGGGCGGTGATCACGGACTGCCGGGTGCCCTCACTGACGCCCGGCTTGCTGTTGAGGACGCGACTCACGGTCGCCTCGCTCACGCCTGCCTCGACGGCGATCTGGGAGAGGGTGGCCATGGCGGAATGTAAGCAGTCTTGCAAGTTGCCTGCAAGGTCTTTCAGATCCTGAATGTTCTTGCTAGCCTCCGGTGACCGTCATCACAAGCGTCCATCCGGACGCGCATTCTTCATGGGAGACATCGATGCGCCGATTCAAGGCCGGCTCCGCCGGGATCGCCGTCGCCGCCCTCGCCCTCACGCTCGCGGCGTGCGGTAGCGACAGCGGGGACTCGGACAGCAACACCGAAAACGAGGGCGACAGCAGCTCTGCCGACCTCAGCGCCGAGCTCACCTGGTGGGACACCTCCGACGCCACCAACGAGGCGCCCGCCTACGACGAGCTGATCAAGAAGTTCAACGAGGAGTACCCGGACGTCACGATCAAGCACGAGACGGTCCCCTTCGACCAGACGCAGAACAAGTTCAAGACCGCCGCGGAGTCCGGCTCGGGTGCCCCCGACATCCTCCGCGCCGAGGTCGCCTGGACCCCCGAGTTCGCGTCGCTGGGCTACCTCTACGCCCTCGACGGCACCGCCGCCCTGGAGAACAACTTCCTCGAGACCCCGCTCTCCAGCAACGTCTACGAGGGCAAGACCTACGGCGTCCCGCAGGTCACGGACACCCTCGGCCTGATGTACAACAAGGCGCTCTTCGAGAAGGCCGGCCTGGACCCCGAAGCCCCGCCGACGACGTGGGACGAGGTCCGCGAGGCGGCCAAGGCGCTCAAGAGCAAGGCCAAGGTCGACGGCATCTACCTCAACTCCGGCGGCTACTTCCTGCTCCCCTTCATGTACGGCGAGGGTGCTGACCTCGTCGACGTCGAGGCCGAGGAGATCACCGTCAACAGCCCCGAGGCGGTCACCGGCATCCAGACCGCCCAGGACATGGTCAAGGACGGCACCTCGGTCAAGCCGACCGCCAACGACCCCTACGGCACGATGATGACCCTGTTCAAGGAGCAGAAGGTCGGCATGATCATCAACGGCCCCTGGGAGGTCGCCGGCATCAGCGACGACCCCAACTTCGGAGGCATCGACAACCTCGGCGTCGCGCCCGTCCCCGCCGGCAGCGCCGGCCAGGGTGCCCCGGTGGGCGGCCACAACTACGTCGTCTACTCCGGCATGGACGAGGAGAAGGCCGAGGCCGCAGCCGCGTTCATCGCCTTCATGAGCTCGGCCGAGTCCGAGGCCTTCATCGCCGACGAGCTCGGCCTGCTGCCGGGCAACGCCGACGCCTACGACATGGTCAGCAACGAGCGCGTCGCCCTGTGGGCCGACGCCATGGAGGTCGCGCAGCCGCGGCCGTGGATCGCCGAGGGCGGCCAGTTCTTCGCCCCGCTCGACGAGATGGCCACGGAGGTGCTCATCCAGGACAAGCCGGTGCAGCCCGCCCTGGACAAGGTCGCGAAGACCTACAAGAGCGACGTCGTGACGGACTACGCGCTCCAGTGACACCCTGCTGACCGCGGGGGCCGGGCCGGGTGACGTCCCGGCCCGGCCCCCTGCGGAAAGCGCCGACCCAGCACAACCTCTCGAACCCCCGGAGACAACGGATGCGCAAGAGCTTCGACAAGCACTGGTACGCGTGGGCGATGGTGCTCCCCACCGTGATCGTGCTCGGTGTCCTCGTGTTCTACCCGCTGGTGCGTGGCGTGCTTCAGTCGTTCACCAACCTGAACGAGTCCAACCAGCGCGACGAGATCTGCACCAAGGTCCTCGGTGGTGCGGAGACCTGCGAGCCCAACCCCGACGCCGCGCAGTTCGTGGGGCTCGACAACTACGTCGACATCCTCACCGGTGCGCAGGGCGACTTCTGGCTGCAGTTCGTCAACACCCTGGTGTGGACGGTTGCCTGCGTCGCCTTCCACTTCGGGCTGGGGCTCGGCCTGGCCGTGATGCTCAACCGTGAGTTCCGCTTCCGCGGCTTCTACCGGGTGGCCCTGATCCTGCCGTGGGCGGTGCCTTCCTTCGTGGCGGCCTTCGCGTGGCGGTTCATCTTCGATGAGCGCTTCGGGGTGATCAACGGCGCCCTGCGAGCGATCGGCCTCGACCCGGTGTCATGGTTCGAGCAACGCTGGACCTCACTCTTCACCGCCATCGTCGCCAACGTCTGGCTGGGCGTCCCGTTCATGATGGTGGCCCTGCTCGGCGGGCTGCAGTCGATCAACGGAGACCTCTACGAGGCGGCCGAGATCGACGGCGCGTCGTCGTGGCAGCGCTTCGTCAACATCACGCTGCCGGGCCTGCGCCCGGTCAGCTCGACGGTGATCCTGCTCGGCACCATCTGGACCTTCAACATGTTCCCGATCATCTTCTTCGTCACCCGCGGCCAACCCGCCGGCGAGACCGAGATCCTCGTGACCGGCGCCTATCGCGCGGCCTTCGAGGGCATCCGCGACTACTCGTTGGCCGCGACCTACGGCGTGCTGATCCTCTCGATCCTCGTCGTCTACGCCAGCGTCTACAGGCGGATGCTCGCCAAGCAGGGAGAGGTGTTCTGATGTCCGGCATGTCCGCGATGCCACCTGCCGCAGTTGCGGCCGACCCCGTCGAGACCGTCGCCACCTCGCGCGCACCGCGCCAGCGTCGCCGCAGCGAGCGCTCGGTCCTCGCGAGCGTCGGCCTGCACGCCACGCTGGTCGTGGCGACGTTCTGCGCGCTGTTCCCGATCGCCTGGGTGATGCTGAGCTCGATCAAGCCGGCCAGCGAGATCCGCCGCTCGGAGATCGCGCTCTTCGCCAGCCCGACGCTGGAGAACTACCGGACGCTGCTGAGCGACACCGACTTCCCCTACTGGTTCCTCAACTCGGTCATCGTCGCGGCCTTCACCATGGCGTTCGGCATCGCGATGTCCGCCACCGCCGGCTACGCCCTGAGCCGCTACAACTTCCCGGGCAAGCGCGGCCTCATGTGGACCTTCCTGCTCACGCAGATGTTCCCGGTGGCGATCCTCATCGTGCCGATCTACACGATCATGGCGAACCTCGGGCTGATCGACACCAAGGCGTCCCTCGTCATCGCCTACCTCACCGTCGCGGTCCCGTTCTGCACGTGGATGCTCCGCGGCTACTTCGACACCATCCCGCGCGAGCTCGACGAAGCGGCTTCGCTGGACGGCCTCGGCCCGTTCGGCATCTTCTGGCGCATCGTCCTCCCGCTCGCCCGGCCCGGCATCGCCGTGACGGCGTTCTACACCTTCCTGACCGCGTGGGCGGAGGTGGCGTACGCCATCGCGTTCATGCAGAGCAGCCGCAACTACACGCTCGGTGCCGGCCTGCAGCAGTTCGTCCCGCAGTTCAGCCCGCGCTGGGAGCTGCTCACCGCCGGGGCCGTCCTCGTGACGCTCCCCGCGGCGATCGTCTTCTTCTTCGCCCAGCGGCACCTGGTGGCGGGGCTGACCGCGGGCGGCACGAAGGGCTGAGCCCCGGACCGCCTCAGGTCAGGGAACGGTCCCGGCCGCGGCCCGTACGGCGTCAGGCGAGCGCCGCGGCGACACGGCGGGCCAGGTCGAGCCGCCACTCGAAGCCGTCGGCGTCGGGGACCAGAGTCGCCAGCACAGTGACCTCCCCGGGCGAGGTGATGACCCAGGATCCGCTCGCGGCCACCTGGTCTACGAGCGGGCCGAGGCGGTCGCGAGCGGCGAGGAAGTCGCCGCCGGCGAGCAGGCCGCCGACCGGCTCCTGCACCTGCACCCGACCCTCGAGGCGTCGCGGCAGCAGCAACAGCTCGTCGCCGCCCGTCGAGCGGCGGACGAAGAGCTCGTCGCGCACCTCCGGGGCTTCGAGACGCAGCAGCCAGATCCGGCTCTGCACGCCGGCTCCGGCGCCGGCGAGGCGCTCCTTGGCCGCCCAGGTGCTGGCCTCGAAGTCGGGTCCGCGGACGACGAGGAGGCAGGTCCTCGCGTCGGGGCGGGCCGAGACGAGGTCGTCGGGCCAGGCGCGGACGGGGTGTTCGTCCACCGCCCATCCCTGCAGCTCGGCCAGGTCGAGGGTGCTCTGCCGGCCGGCGTCCCACCCGGCCTCGCGGGAGCGCTCGACGCCGTAGAGCTGCTTGCCCTGCACGAGGACGCGGTAGCCGAGGTAGAAGAGCCCGACGACGCCCACGGCGGCGAGCACGACCGTGAAGCTCACTCGTCCTCGGTCTCGTCGAGGTTGGCGGGGTCGACGTGCGCGGCGAGGTCGGCGGCGCTCTGCCGGACCATGTGGTCGCGCAGCTGCGGGTCGTCGGGCAGCTCCTCCTCGGCGATCACGGTCACCTGCCGGTTCCATTCCGCGACCGCGCGGTCGTGGGCCTGCTTGAGGAAGAACCCGAGGTTGGCGGGCGCGCTCGACGCGCCCTGGGAGAACTGCACGTCGACCACCATCGCACTGCCGTCGACGGTGACCTCCACGAGGCCCTGGGCGGAGCGACCGGTGGCGCGGATCAGCAGGACCCGGTCGCCGGCCACGTCGGCCTTCTGGGCGCGACGTCGGTAGTCGTCGGCGACCTGGTCGAGGTTGTCGGCGGTGACCTGGACAGGGGGTTGGTAGCTCATCCGTTGGCCACGTCCAGTCCGCCGGCGTAGGCCGCGAGGCCCACCGCGACCTTGTCGGTCAGGACCTCCTTGAGGGTCGTCACCAGCAGGTCGGAGTGACGGATCGCGTTGACCAGCAGGTCGGCGACCTGGCGCGAGTCGTCGACCGTGATCCAGATGCGGTGGGTCGCCTTCGGGACCACCCACGAGGCGCCCAGGCCGAAGGTGGCCGCGACCTGCGCCGCCCAGCTGATGAGCTGGCCGACAAGCTCGGAGATCAGGCTCTTGGTGAAGCCGCGCACCGCCTGCACCACGTCGCTGGCCACGGCCAGACCCTGACCGATGGCGCGGCACATCCCGCCCATCTTGTACATCACGTCGACGAGGAGGGTGACGGCCGCGGCATAGGCGTCGGCGGCCAGGCCCGACCACGACGCCATCACCTTGTGCATCGCGGCCTGGAGGTCGGTCGCGGCCGTGTCGATCGCACCGCCGATGTTGTTCCACGACCCGCCGATGCCCTCCACGAGGGCCGGGTTGCCCGCCAGCGCGTCGAGCATCTGCGGCAGCGGCGGCATGTAGTCGAGGAGGAACCCCGCGACGCTGGAGCCCAGCGCCGCGATCGGGTCGATGATCATGGCGACGAGCTCGGCGCACCCGCCGGCCACGTTGGCCACGCCGAGGGCCCAGTCGCCCTGCGCGAACGCCTCACCGGCCTTCCACGCCTCGTCGGCGGCCGGGGAGGCCTGCACCAGCCCGGAGAAGTCGCCCTCGGCGACCTGGGAGTAGGGCGAGCCTGCGAGGTCGGTGGCGGCGACGTCGATCAGTCCGTCGCTCATCTCACAGCCTCGCCTTCAGCACGTCGGAGCGCTCCGCACACGCCGCGTCCGCGGCGTCGAAGTCGAGAGCGATGGCGCCGACGACACCGGCGTTGCCGACGAGCGCGGCCTCGAGGGGCACCATGGCGCCCAGCGCGGCTGCCGACATGGCCAGGCACGGCGGGGTGAAGAACGAGCACAGCAGGCCGAACGCCTGCGGCGAGAGCGCCGTCACGGCCGCGCCCGCGCCGGCCGCCTGAGCGACCTGGCCGGCGACGCCGAGGAGGTCGCCTGCGTTGGTGTGCAGCTCCTGCGGCTGCACCTCGAAGCCGCCGCTCATCGCTCGCGCTCCCGTCCGGTGAGGAGCTTCATGATCGCGTCGGCCACCGGACGTGCGTCGAGGCTGGCGAGGTCCTCGGGGCGCAGCGTCCGCAGGCCGAGCCTGGACTTGGCGTCCTCGAGGGCGGCGAGCGTCTCGGCGCGCAGCTCGTCGGGGGTCATGCCCGTCACCTCGGGCCCGAAGGTGGCACCGTTGACCAGGCCCTTGCCGTCGACCCGGACCTGGACGGCGCCCTGCAGCGCCTCGCCGGTGGCCCCGGCGGAGGCGGCGTCGAGCCGCGCCTTGGCCTTCTCCTGGTCGGCCATGGCCTTCTCCATGGTGGTCAGGACCATCTCGCGGATGTCGAGGACGGCCGCCCGGTTGGGGCTGTCCGTGCGCATCGGGTTTTCCGGGAGCGGGAGCGGGCCGGTGGCGAACCGTGCCGCTCCCGAGACGTCGTCTGCCATGGCGGCATCGTCCCCCGACGCGCTCGCGCTCAAACCCCGGTCTCAGACGGTATGACGTGACCGCCTCGGACTGAGGGGGTTGCAGGCCGGGGCCTCTCACATGCATGTACGTGGGTTGTCGGGCAGGAGTGGCCTGCTCGACCTATCCACAGGCATAGGAGGCC
>NZ_JANARS010000010.1 GCF_024199985.1 Nocardioides pinisoli | reverse complement strand
TCAGTGAGCACCGCCGGAACGCCACCAGCGCCGACAGCAACGACCCGCCCCAAACCGCCCGACGACGAGCGGTCAGCCGCGCCTGCCCGCCCGCCCCCTTGACACAAGCAGACCGTTACTCAGCGGGGGCGGCGGTAGGCGGGGGCGACCTCGTTGATGGCGTCGCCCATCCGGTGGATGCGCAGCGCGTTGGTGGAGCCCGGGATGCCGGGCGGGCTGCCGGCGATGATGACGACGAGGTCACCCTCCTTGACCCGTCCGATGGCGAGGAGCGCCTCGTCGACCTGCCGCACCATCTCGTCGGTGTGCTCGACCTCGCCCGCCTGGAAGGTCTCGACGCCCCAGGTCAGCGCCAGCTGCGAGCGGGTGCGGGCCTGCGGGGTGAAGGCGAGGACAGGGATCGGGCCGCGATAGCGGGAGAGCCGCTTGGCCGAGTCGCCGCTCGTGGTGAAGGCGACGACGTACTTCGCCTCGACCCGCTCGGCGACCTCGGCCGCCGCCTTGGCGATGATGCCGCCGCGGGTGTGCGGCTGCCACTCCACCTCCGCCATGTGGCCCAGGCCGTGCTCCTCGGTGGACTGGACGATGCGGGCCATCGTCTCGACGGCGACGATGGGGTGCTCCCCCACGCTCGTCTCTCCCGACAGCATCACCGCGTCAGCGCCGTCGAGCACCGCATTGGCCACGTCGCTCGCCTCGGCGCGGGTCGGCGCGGGTGAGGTGATCATCGACTCGAGCATCTGGGTGGCCACGATGACGGGCTTGGCGTTGCGGCGGGCCTTGTCAATGATCCGCTTCTGGTGGATCGGCACGTCCTCGAGCGGGCACTCCACACCGAGGTCACCCCGAGCGACCATGATGCCGTCGAAGGCGTCGACGATCTCGTCGATGTTGTCGAGGGCCTGCGGCTTCTCGACCTTGGCGATCACGGGGACGGAGATGCCCTCCTCGCGCATCACAGCGCGTACGTCGGCGGCATCGCCCCCGTGGCGCACGAAGCTCAGGGCGATGAAGTCGACGCCCAGCCTGAGCGCCCAGCGCAGGTCCTCGGTGTCCTTCTCGGACAGGGCGGGAACCGACACCGCGACGCCGGGCAGGTTGATGCCCTTGTTGTTTGAGACCTTGCCCGGCACGACGACCTCGGTGACCACGTCGGTGTCGGTGACCGACGTCGCCCTGAGCCGGACCTTGCCGTCGTCGATGAGGAGCGGGTCACCCGGCTTCACGTCGCCCGGCAGTCCCTTGTAGGTCGTGCCGCAGATCTCCGCGGTGCCTGGGACGTCACGCGTCGTGATCGTGAAGGTCGCCCCTCGCTTGAGCTTGACCGGACCGTCGGCGAACGTCTCGAGCCGGATCTTGGGACCCTGGAGGTCGGCGAAGATGCCGATGGCGTGGCCGGTGTCGTCGGAGGCCTGTCGGACCAGCCGGTAGACGGCCTCGTGGTCGGCGTACGCGCCGTGGCTCATGTTGAGCCTCGCGACGTCCATGCCGGCTTCGACGAGGGCTCGGATCCCCTCGGGGGTGTTCACCGCGGGGCCAAGGGTGCAGACGATCTTTGCTCTACGCACGTCCGTCACCCTATCGGAGGTTGGATCGTTAAAAAGCCCCCGTCCCACCCCCGGTCGGTGCATGAGGCGGGTTCCTGCTGTCCAGGACCGGCCTCACGCACCGCTCGACGGCGGTCAGACGACGAGCGGGCGCTCGTGCGGCTTGATCGGCGACGGCAGCGTCGTCGAGCCGGTGAGGTAGGCGTCGACGGCAGCGGCCGCGCTGCGTCCCTCGGCGATGGCCCACACGATCAGCGACTGACCGCGGCCGACGTCGCCGGCGACGTAGACGCCGGGGACCGAGGCGGCGTACGACGAGTCGCGCCGGACGTTGCCGCGCTCGTCGAGGTCGACGCCCAGCTGGTCGATGAGGCCCGGGCCCTCGGGGCGGGTGCGCTCGGGGCCGGTGAAGCCCATCGCGAGCAGCACCAGCTGGGCCGGGATGTCGCGCTCGGTGCCCTCGACGGGCTGGAACGACGCGTCCACCTCGACGAGCCGGAGCGAGGCGACGTTGCCCTCGTCGTCCCCGACGAACTCCTGCGTCGAGACGGCGTACATCCGCTCGCCACCCTCCTCGTGGGCCGAGGAGACCTTGAAGGTCATCGGGTACGTCGGCCACGGCTGGCCCTCGGGCCGGTCCTCGCCGGGCCGCGGCATGATCTCGAGCTGCGTGATGGAGCGAGCACCCTGCCGGATCGACGTGCCGAGGCAGTCGGCACCGGTGTCTCCCCCGCCGATGATGACGACGTCCTTGTCGGTGGCCACGATCTGGTCCGAGCCGTCGGACGTCGGGGCCTCGCCGAGCGCGGCGCGGTTGGCCTGCGGCAGGAATTCCATGGCCTGGTGGATGCCGCCGAGCTCGCGCCCGGGGACCGGGAGGTCGCGTGCGGCCGTCGCGCCCATGGCCAGCACGACCGCGTCGTAGCGGTCGAGCAGCTTGTCGCCGGTCAGGTCGCCCCCGACGTCCACCCCGGCCCGGAAGACGGTGCCCTCGCGGCGCATCTGGTCCAGACGCCGGTCGAGGTGCTTCTTCTCCATCTTGAACTCGGGGATGCCGTAGCGCAGCAGGCCGCCGATCTTGTCGGCCCGCTCGTAGACCGCGACGGTGTGGCCGGCGCGGGTCAGCTGCTGGGCGGCCGCGAGCCCGGCCGGGCCGGAGCCGATGACGGCCACCGTCTTGCCGGAGAGCCACTCGGGCGGCTGCGGGCGGACGTAGCCCGAGCCCCAGGCGCGGTCGATGATCGAGACCTCGACGTTCTTGATCGTCACCGGGTCCTGGTTGATGCCGAGCACGCAGGCGGTCTCGCAGGGGGCCGGGCACAGGCGACCGGTGAACTCCGGGAAGTTGTTGGTCGCGTGGAGCCGGTCCATCGCGCCGTCCCAGTCGTCACGCCAGACCAGGTCGTTCCACTCCGGGATGATGTTGCCCAGCGGGCAGCCCTGGTGGCAGAACGGGATGCCGCAGTCCATGCAGCGGCCGGCCTGGGTGTTGATGATCGGCAGCAGCGCGCGGCCGATGCCGTCGGGGTAGACCTCGTCCCAGTCGTGGACGCGCTCGGCGACCTCACGACGGGTGGCGACCTCGCGGCCGTGCTTCAGGAAGCCCTTGGGGTCAGCCATGCTGGTTCACCTTCTTTGCGGGACGGTGGTCGGTCGTCAGGTCGGTCAGGCCGGCAGTGCGCTCAGCCATGGAGCACCTCCATGATCCGCGCGGCGGCCTCCTCCTCGTCGAGCCCTTCCTCGAGCGCCTCCTCGCGCGCCTCGAGCACGCGCTTGAAGTCGCTGGGCATGACCTCGGTGAAGCGGGCGAGGGAGGTGTCCCAGTCGGCCAGCAGCGCGGTGGCGACGGCGGAGCCGGTCTCCTCGGCGTGCTGCTCGACCAAGGCCTTCAGCTCGTCGGCGGCCTTGCCCGTCACGGGCGCGAGCTCGACGAGCTCGGGGTTGACCCGCTGCTCGTCGAGGTCGAGCACGAAGGCGTAGCCGCCCGACATGCCGGCCGCGAAGTTGCGGCCGGTGGGTCCGAGGACGACGACGACACCGCCGGTCATGTACTCGCAGCCGTGGTCGCCCACGCCCTCGACCACGGCGGTGGCGCCGGAGTTGCGGACGCAGAACCGCTCGCCGACGCGGCCGCTGAGGAACACCTGGCCCGACGTCGCGCCGTAGCCGATCGTGTTGCCGCCGATGATCTGCTCGGCCGCCTCGAACGTCGCGGACCGGTCGGGCCGGATGACCAGCCGACCGCCGGAGAGGCCCTTGCCGACGTAGTCGTTGGCGTCGCCCTCGAGCCGCAGGGTCACCCCGCGCGGCAGGAACGCGCCGAACGACTGGCCGGCCGAGCCGGTCAGGGTGATGTCGATCGTCCCGTCAGGCAGGCCGTCACCCCGGTAGCGCTTGGTGACCTCGTGGCCCAGCATCGTGCCGACGGTGCGGTTGACGTTGCGGATCGCCACCTGGGCGCGCACGGGCTCGCCGCTCTCCAGCGCCGGGGCCGCGATCGCGATGAGCTCGTTGTCGAGCGCCTTGTCGAGGCCGTGGTCCTGCGTCCTGGTGTTGCGCAGGTCCTGGTGCTCGAACTGGCCGAACTCACCGTGGGCCGAGGCCTGGTGGAGGATCGGCGAGAGGTCGAGCCCGGAGGCCTTCCAGTGGTCCACCGCGTCGGCGACGTCGAGGGTGCCGACCTGGCCGATCGCCTCGTCGAGGCTGCGGAAGCCGAGCTCGGCCAGCAGCTCGCGGACCTCCTGGGCGATGAACTCGAAGAAGTTCACGACGTACTCGGCCTTGCCGCTGTAGCGCTCGCGCAGCACCGGGTTCTGGGTGGCGACACCCACCGGGCACGTGTCGAGGTGGCAGACGCGCATCATGATGCAGCCGCTGACGACGAGGGGCGCGGTGGCGAAGCCGTACTCCTCGGCGCCGAGCAGCGCGGCGATGATGACGTCGCGGCCGGTCTTGAGCTGGCCGTCGGCCTGCACCACGATCCGGTCGCGCAGGCCGTTGAGCAGCAGGGTCTGCTGGGTCTCGGCCAGGCCGAGCTCCCACGGGCCGCCCGCATGCTTGAGCGAGGTCAGCGGGGACGCGCCGGTGCCGCCGTCGTGCCCGGAGACCAGGACGACGTCGGCGTGCGCCTTGGACACACCCGCCGCGACCGTGCCGATGCCGACCTCGGAGACGAGCTTCACGTGGATGCGCGCCGCCGGGTTGGCGTTCTTGAGGTCGTGGATCAGCTGCGCCAGGTCCTCGATCGAGTAGATGTCGTGGTGCGGCGGCGGGCTGATCAGGCCCACGCCCGGCGTCGAGTGCCGGGTCTTGGCCACCCAGGGGTAGACCTTGTGACCGGGCAGCTGGCCGCCCTCGCCGGGCTTCGCGCCCTGCGCCATCTTGATCTGGATGTCGTCGGCGTTGGTGAGGTACTCCGACGTGACGCCGAAGCGACCCGACGCGACCTGCTTGATCGCCGAGCGGCGCTCGGGGTCGTAGAGCCGGTCGGGGTCCTCGCCACCCTCACCGGTGTTGGACTTGCCGCCCAGCCGGTTCATGGCGATCGCCAGCGTCTCGTGCGCCTCCTGGCTGATCGAGCCGTAGGACATCGCGCCGGTGGAGAAGCGCTTGACGATCTCCGAGACCGGCTCGACCTCGTCGATGTCGACGGGCTCGCGCACGCCGTCCTTGAACGTGAACAACCCGCGCAGCGTCATCAGCCGCTCCGACTGGTGGTTCACCCGGTCGGTGTACTGCTTGAAGATGTCGTAGCTGCCGGTGCGGGTGGAGTGCTGGAGGCGGAAGACCGTCTCCGGGTCGAACAGGTGCGGCTCGCCCTCCCGGCGCCACTGGTACTCGCCGCCGATCGCGAGCTCGCGGTGCGCCGGCGCGATGCCACCCCGGGGGTACGCCGTCGCGTGCCGGCGAGCGACCTCCTCGGCGATCGTGTCGAGCTCGATGCCGCCGAGCTTGGAGGTGGTGCCGGTGAAGTAGCGGTCGATGACGGCCTGCGACAGTCCGACGGACTCGAAGATCTTCGCGCCGGTGTAGGACGCGACCGTCGAGACGCCCATCTTGGACATCACCTTGAGCACGCCCTTGCCGAGGGCCTTGATCAGGTTGGCGACTGCCTTCTCGGCGTCGACCTTGACGTAGTAGGCCTCGCGGGCGAGGTCCTCCACCGACTCCATGGCGAGGTAGGGGTTGACCGCGGCCGCGCCGTAGCCGACCAGGAGTGCCACGTGGTGGACCTCGCGGACGTCGCCGGCCTCGACGAGGAGACCGACCTGGGTGCGGGTCTTCTCCCGGACGAGGTGGTGGTGGACGGCGCCGGTGAGCAGCAGCGACGGGATCGGGGCGAGCTCTGCGGTCGAGTGCCGGTCCGAGAGCACGATGATCCGTGCGCCGTCGGCGATGGCCGCTGACACCTCGGCGCAGAGCTCGTCGAGGCGCGCCTCGAGCGCCGCTCCCCCGCCCTCGACGTCGTAGAGGCCGCGCACGATGTGCACCTGGAAGCCCGGCATGTCGCCGTTGCGGTTGATGTGGCGGATCTTGGCCAGGTCGTCGTTGGAGAACACCGGGAACGGCAGCACGATCTGGCGGCACGAGGCCGGGGTCGGCTCGAGCAGGTTGGCCTCGGGGCCGATGGACCCGCTGAGCGAGGTGACGAGCTCCTCGCGGATCGCGTCGAGCGGCGGGTTGGTGACCTGGGCGAACAGCTGGGAGAAGTAGTCGAACAGCAGGCGCGGCTTCTCGCTCAGGGCCGCGATCGGCGTGTCGGTGCCCATCGAGCCGAGCGCCTCGCCCCCGGTGTTGGCCATCGGGCTGAGCAGGACCCGCAGCTCCTCCTCGGTGTAGCCGAAGATCTGCTGGCGGCGGGTCACCGAGGCGTGGGTGTGGACGATGTGCTCGAGGTCGTCGATGTCGTCGAGGTGGACCAGCCCGGCGTGCAGCCACTCGTCGTAGGGCTGCTCGGCGGCGAGCTGGCTCTTGATCTCCTCGTCCTCGATGATCCGGTGCTCCTCGGTGTCGACGAGGAACATGCGGCCCGGCTGCAGCCGACCCTTGCGGACGACGGTGGCGGGGTCGAGGTCGAGCACGCCCACCTCGGAGGCGAGCACCACGAGGCCGTCGTCGGTGACCCAGTAGCGGGAGGGGCGCAGGCCGTTGCGGTCGAGGACGGCGCCGATCTGGGTGCCGTCGGTGAAGACCACGCACGCGGGCCCGTCCCAGGGCTCCATGAGCATCGAGTGGAACTCGTAGAACGCCCGTCGCTGGGCGTCCATCTCGCGATGGTTCTCCCAGGCCTCCGGGATCATCATCAGCACCGCGTGCGGCAGCGAGCGCCCCGCGAGGTGCAGCAGCTCGAGGACCTCGTCGAACGACGCCGAGTCGGACGCGCCGGGCGTGCAGATCGGGAAGAGTCGCTCGAGGTCGCCCGGGATCAGGTCGCTCTCGAGCAGCGCCTCGCGGGCGCGCATCCAGTTGCGGTTGCCCATCACGGTGTTGATCTCGCCGTTGTGCGCGATGAACCGGAACGGGTGGGCCAGCGGCCAGCTCGGGAACGTGTTGGTCGAGAAGCGCGAGTGCACCACCGCCATCGCCGAGGCGACGCGCTCGTCGGTGAGGTCGGGGAAGACCTGGTCGAGCTGGTCGGTGGTGAGCATGCCCTTGTAGGCCAGCGTGCGCGAGGAGAGCGAGGGGAAGTAGACGTCGGTCTCGGACTCGGCCCGCTTGCGCAGGCAGAACGCCCGGCGCTCCAGCGCCATCCCGCTCACCCGGGCACCGCGACCGGCGACGAAGACCTGCGCGAAGCTCGGCATCACGCTGCGCGCGGTGGCGCCCAGCGTCGTGTCGTCGACGGGCAGCTCACGCCACCCGAGGACGGTGAGACCCTCCTCGTCGGCGATCTCCTCGATGCGCAGCCGGGTCTTGGCCACCGCCTCGGCATCACCGGGCAGGAACGCGGTGCCGACGGCGTACGCCCTCGCGGGCGGCAGCTCGAAGTCCACCACCGCGCGGAGGAAGGCGTCGGGGACCTGCATCAGGATCCCGGCGCCGTCACCCGAGTTGACCTCGGCGCCGGCGGCGCCGCGGTGGTCGAGGTTGCGCAGGGCGGTGAGCGCCTTGGCCACGATGTCGTGGCTGGCCTCACCGGTCAGGGTCGCCACCATGGCGACGCCGCAGGCGTCCTTCTCGTGGCGAGGGTCGTAGAGACCCTGCGCGGGCGGGAAGTTCGGCGGGAATGCGTGCATAGGAGGCATTCTCCCGTCGTCGTCTCCGCGCGCCATGGACCGGATCCCGGTCCGAGGCGGGCGATGGGGTGGAAGTCAACGCTGGGGACGACGTTGGCCCGAGCAACACGGAACCTATCACCGGCGCACGACGCCGGCGCGGGTCGTGTCAGGCCGTGGGACCGGCGCGACGTCCGTCCTCGGTGTCCCTGACGTCCTCGGCGTCCTCGGTGTCCCTGACGTCCTCGGCGTCGTCGACACGCGGCTCACGCGTACGGACGACCTCCTCGCGTCCCGGGTGGCGCCTCGCCGACCAGACGAACCAGGCCGCGGCCAGGACGAAGAGCACGATCGAGGTCCACACGTTGAGCCGCAGGCCGAGGACGTCGTCCATCTGGACGTCGTCGATGCGGAGGTTCTCGATCCAGCCGCGGCCGAGCGTGTAGAGCATGACGTAGAGCGCGACGACCCGGCCGTGGCCGAGACGGAACCGGCGGTCGGCCCAGATGATGACCGCGAACGCCGCGAGGTTCCACAGGCACTCGTAGAGGAACGCCGGGTGGAAGGTCGCCTGGTCGAGGTACTGCGCGGGCCGGTGGGCGACGTCGATCTCCAGGCCCCACGGCAGGTCGGTGGGGCGGCCGTAGAGCTCCTGGTTGAACCAGTTGCCCCACCGTCCGACCGCCTGCGCCACGAGCACCCCGGGGGCCAGCGCGTCGAGCATCGGCAGCAGCTTGATGCCCTTGGACCGCGCGCCCAGCCACACCCCGAGCGCACCGAGGGCGATCGCCCCCCACACGCCGAGGCCCCCGCGCCAGACGTAGAGCGCGGTGATCGGGTTGCGGTCCTCACCGAAGTAGAGCTCCCAGTCGGTGATGACGTGGTAGAGCCGGCCACCGACGAGCCCGAAGGGCACGGCCCAGAGGGCCAGGTCGCTGACCTCGCCCGCCGTGCCGCCGCGTGCGACCCAGCGGCGCTCGCCGATCCAGATCGCGAGCACGATGCCGAGGATGATGCTGAGCGCGTAGCCGCGGATCGGGACGGGGCCCAGGTTCCACACGCCGTCGGCGGGACTCGGGATGGACATCAGGGTCACCAGGGGCGACGTCACGACGGACGGAACGGTCAACATGGGGAGCATCATCCTTCGTCGAGCAACGTCTGGACGTCACGGGCCAGCTGGGCCTGCGAGACGTCGTGGTCCCACATCATCGGCGCCTCGTCGGCGGCGTCGACGGCGTAGACCCGGGTGCCGTGGGTGACGTCGTAGCCCCCGCTGGGCAGCTTGTCCCCCTTGTCGATGCCGACCGCCAGGCTCTCGCCGACCTCCACGATGTCGTCGAGGTCGCCGGTCAGGCCGATGATCGTCGGGTCGAACGCGCTGACATAGGCCTCCGTCGCCGCCTCGTCGTCGCGAGCCGGGTCGGTGGTCACGAAGACCACGTCGAGCCGTTCCCGCTCCTCCGGCTCGAAGCGCGTCAGCGTGCCCGCGAGGGTGGCCATCACCTGGCCGCAGATGTCGGGGCAGTTGCTGTAGCCGAAGAAGACGAGGGTCAGGTCCTTGTCGGTGTCGTCGGCCAGGCTGAACGCCGCGCCGTCGGTGTCCACCAGCGGCGTCGAGGACACCTCGAACGGCGGGTCGAGGACGGTGCCGGTGGGCTCGCTCGACTGCGCTCCCCCGCCACATGACGCCAGCAGCGCGAGCAGCGGGGCCACGACGAGTGCCCTAGCGCGCACGTCGTACGCCCTCGGCGAGGTCGGCGGTCAGGCTCCGCAGGGCGTCGAGACCGGCGGCCTCGTCACCCTCGTGGTCGAGCAGGCACCGCACGAACGCGGAGCCCACGATGACCCCGTCGGCGAAGCGGGCCACCTCGGCGGCCTGGTCGCCGGTGCTGACCCCGATGCCGACGGCCACGGGGACGTCGCCCGACGCCCGGACCCGGTCCACCAGGGGGCCGGCGAGGCCGGAGGTGGCGTCGCGGGCGCCGGTGACGCCCATGACGGCGGCGGCGTAGACGAAGCCGCGGCTCTCGTGGGCGGTCATCGCGACGCGCTCGTCCGTCGAGCTCGGCGCGACGAGGAAGACCTTGTCGAGGCCGTGGGCGTCGGCGGCGGCGATCCACTCCGACCCGTGGTCGGGGGTGATGTCGGGCGTGATCAGCCCGGCTCCCCCGGCCTCGGCGAGGTCGGTGGCGAACCGCTCGACGCCGTAGCGCTCGACGGGGTTCCAGTAGGTCATCACGAGCGTGGGCGCGCCCGTCGCGGCGACCTCCTCGACCGCTCGCATCACGTCGGCGGTGCGCACGCCGCCGTCGAGGGCCGCCTGGGCGGCGGCCTGGATCGTGGGGCCGTCCATCACCGGGTCGCTGTAGGGCAGGCCGATCTCGATCGCGTCGCAGCCGGCCTCGACCATCGCGCGCATGGCCCTGATCGAGCCCTCGACGCTCGGGTAGCCGACCGGGAGGTAGCCGATCAGGGCGGCGCGGTCCTCCGCGCGGGCACGCTCGAAGATCGTGCTGGTGGAGGTCACTGCTGCGCCTCGGTGTCGAGCGCGGGCGCCGCGTCGGCCTCGACCTGCTCGAGGTCGGCCTCCGGTCCCTCCTCGGCGTCGCCGAGGCCGAACCACTCGATGGCCGTGCCCATGTCCTTGTCGCCGCGACCGCTGAGGTTGATGATCACCGTCGCGTCGGGACCCTTCTCCTGGCCAAGACGCTTGGCGACGTCGAGCGCGCCCGCGATGGCGTGGGCCGACTCGATGGCGGGGATGATCCCCTCGGTGCGGCTCAGCAGTGCCATCGCGTCCATCGCCTGGGCGTCCGTGACCGGCGTGTACGTCGCCCGCCCGGCCGCGGCCAGCCAGGAGTGCTGCGGGCCCACGCCGGGGTAGTCGAGGCCGGCGGAGATGGAGTGCGACTCGACCGTCTGGCCGTCGTCGTCCTGGAGCACGTAGGTGCGCGCGCCGTGCAGCACGCCCGCCTCGCCGGCGTGGATGGTCGCGGCGTGGCGGCCGGTCTCCACGCCGTCTCCACCAGGCTCGAAGCCGTGGATCTCGACGCCCTCGTCCTCGAGGAACGCGGTGAACAGGCCGATGGCGTTGGAGCCGCCACCGACGCACGCGGCGACCGCGTCCGGGAGGACGCCGTACTGCTCGAGGCACTGGGCCCGGGCCTCGTCGCCGATGCCGCGGCAGAAGTCGCGCACCATGCTGGGGAACGGGTGGGGGCCGGCCGCGGTGCCGAAGAGGTAGGCGGTGTGGTCGACGCTGGCGACCCAGTCGCGCAGCGCCTCGTTGATCGCGTCCTTCAGCGTGGCGCTGCCGGACTCGACCGGCACGACCTTGGCGCCGAGCAGCTGCATGCGGGCGACGTTGAGCGCCTGGCGACGGGTGTCGACCGCCCCCATGTAGACGGTGCAGTCGAGGTCGAACCACGCGGCGGCGGTGGCGCTGGCCACGCCGTGCTGGCCGGCGCCGGTCTCGGCGATGACCCGGGTCTTGCCCATCCGCTTGGTCAGCAGGGCCTGGCCCAGCACGTTGCGGATCTTGTGGGCGCCGGTGTGGTTGAGGTCCTCGCGCTTGAGCAGCACGCGCGCACCGACGCGCTCGGAGAGCCGCTCGGCGTGGTAGAGCCGGCTCGGCGTGCCGGCGTACTCGCGCAGGATCCGCTCGAACTCCGCCACGAAGGACGCGTCGGCCATGGCGTCGTGCCAGGCCTCGGTCAGCTCGTCCAGCGCGGCGACGAGGGCCTCGGGCATGAAGCGCCCGCCCCACGTCTGCCCGAAGTAGCCGCGCTCGTCGGCCTCGTACCTGCTGGTCCCGCTGGGCTGCACGCCCGTCTGCACGCTCACGGTGCCGTCACTCCTGTCATTGCTCGTACGGCGGCCTCTGGGTCGCCGTCCTTGACCAGTGCCTCGCCGACCAGCACGACGCCCGCCCCCTCGGAGACGAAGCGCCCGACGTCGGCGACGCCGGTGATGCCGCTCTCGGCGACGAGGACCGCGTCGCCCTGGATCTGGGGGGCGAGGCGACCGAAGACGTCGGGGTCGACCTCGAGGGTCTTGAGGTTGCGGCTGTTGACCCCGATCAGCTCCGCCTCGAGCGCCAGTGCCCGCTCGGCCTCTGCCTCGTCGTGCACCTCGACCAGCACGGTGAGGCCGAGCCCGGTCGCCTCGTCGTGGAGGCGACGGAGGGTGTCGTCGTCGAGCGCCGCGACGATCAGCAGCGCCAGGTCGGCACCGGCGGCGCGGGCCTCGACCAGCTGGTAGGACTCGACGATGAAGTCCTTGCGCAGGATCGGCGTCTCGACGGCGGCACGCACGGCACGCAGGTCGTCGAGGCGGCCGCCGAAGCGGCGCTCCTCGGTCAGCACCGAGATCGCCGCGGCACCGCCGCGGGCGTAGGCGCGGGCGAGCGACGCCGGGTCGGGGATCTCGGCGAGGGCGCCCTTGCTCGGGCTGCGTCGCTTGACCTCGGCGATCACGCTCGACCCGGGGGCCCGGAAGTGCGGCATCGGGTCGCGCGCGGGCGGGGCGTCGGCGAGGTGCGCACGGAGCTCACCGAGCGGGAGCGCCGCCTCGCGGCGGGCGAGGTCGTCGCGTGCTCCCGCGACGATGTCGTCGAGCACGGAACCGGTCGCTGGCATGGCCTCAGCCTCTCACCCGGGCCCAGCCCGTCCGGGGCCGGTGCCCAGAGGACGGACGTGACCGGTGGCCCGGCCGGGCGCTCAGTGGTCGGAGGAGTTGAAGCCGAGCTTGGACAGCACGAGGAACAGCGGGAACGCGACCACCGCGATGATGATGCCGATCCACAGCAGGGTCATCTGGGTCGGCACCTGCAGCAGGGCGACGCTGCCCACGACGAAGCCGAGCATCGCGATCGCCACAGCGGTCCATGCAGCGGGGGTGTTGCCGTGGCCAGCAGCCATCGTTGGTGCTCCTTCGTCGGTCAGTCCTGGTCGAGCGGTGCGCGCGACGAGTCTAGGCGGTGGGGTCGCGGCCCTCGTCGAGGGCCTTCCAGATGTCGATGTTGTCGGTGGGGCGCTCGCTCGACGCTCCTGCCCCGTCGCCGGCGCCGGCGGCTCGCGCGCCGGTGGGGGCGTCGTACCTCGTGCCCATCTCGGGCCAGGTGCGGACCAGCCGCAGCGCGAGGACGGTCGAGGCGAGCACCAGGAGGGCGGCGACGGCGGCGAGCCAGAACCAGCCAGTGAGCGACGTCTCGTCGAGGGTCGCGCCGGTCCTGCGGCGCACCTGCTCGACGAGGTGGTCGGGCAGGCTGAACGGTGCCCACACGACCGTGGCGGCGTAGCCCAGGGCGGCCAGGACCGCCAGGGCGGCGACGGCCCGGCGGAACCGTCCGCGGGTGACCAGCACGACGCCCCAGCAGGCGAGCACGACGAAGGCGAGGGCCGTCCCGAGCGGGGAGGACGCGATCTCACCGGCGGCGGTCGTGGCGAGGGAGACAGACGCCTCCGCGAACGAGTCGGCACCGGTGCCCGAGACCCAGGGCTTGCTGGCGGCCCAGGCCGCCAGCGCCGCCGATGCGACGCCGAGGAGGACGACAGGACCGAAGGTGCGCCGCGGCGATCGACGCTGATCGCCCGGCTCAGCCATCGACCCGGTGCACCACGTCGGCGTCGAAGCAGGTGTGGTCGCCGGTGTGGCACGCGGCACCTACCTGGTCGACGACGAAGAGCAGCGTGTCGCCGTCGCAGTCGAGGCGGACCTCCTTGACCCACTGGTGGTGCCCGGAGGTGTCGCCCTTGACCCAGTACTCGCGGCGCGAGCGGGACCAGTACGTCGCCCGGCCGGTGTCGATCGTGCGGGCCAGCGCCTCGTCGTCGACCCAGGCCAGCATCAGCACCTCGCCCGAGCCCTGCTGCTGGACGACGACCGGCACGAGGCCCTCCGCGGTGTGGCGCAGCCGCGCGGCGATCGCCGGGTCGAGGGAGGAGCTCGGAGTGTTCACGGGTCCATCGTCTCAGCCTCGCGGGCAGCCCAGGTCTCCGCACACTGCTTCGTCACCGGACCGGGCGCGGGGAGGTCGCGGTCGTCCCAGCGCGCGATGGCCTGGACGTCGCGCGTCGTGGACACCAGGAACGCCTCGCTCGCCCGCGCCCGCACGTCGGCCAGCGGCTCGTCGACCTCGCGGGCTCCGCACCACTCGAGCACCAGCTCGCGGGTGATGCCGGCGAGGCACCCGGCCGCCAGGCTCGGGGTGCGCAGCTCGCCGTCGACGACGTAGAACACGTTGGACCCCGTGCCCTCGCACAGGTTGCCCGCCGTGTTGGCGAAGACCGCCTCGGTCCCGCCGTGCCGGTGGGCGTGCGCCAGCGCGATGACGTTCTCCGCGTAGGAGGTGGTCTTGAGCCCGGCGGTGGCGCCGTTCTCGTTGCGGGTCCAGGGGACGGTCACGACCGTCGTCTCGGGCCTCGCGCGGTCGATCGCGCTGTAGGCGACGACCAGGGTCGCCGGTCCCCCGCCGCGACCCGAGCCCATCGGGTGCGGGCCGGCGGTCCAGGTGATGCGCAACCGCCCGATCGGGTCGTCCTGCGCGCCGTCGAGCACGGCCGCGACCCCGCTGCGTACGTCGTCGAGGTCGGGGGCGGGCAGCCCGACGCCCTCCGCGCTCCGCTGGAGCCGCGTGAGGTGCCGGGTCAGCGCGAACGGCACGCCGTCGAGCGTCTTGACCGCCTCGAAGACACCGTCCCCGACGGTGAACCCGTGGTCGGTGACCGCGACGGCCCCCTGGGTCGGGTCGGCCAGCAGGTCACCGTCGATCCACGCGCGCATGGCGTCACTCTAGGGGGCGCGAGAGGGCTGCTGGGACGGGTGGGACACACGGAACCGGGGGTCGATTTTGGCCCCGCGTCGGGCATGTACTACTGTTCCACTCGCACTCAGGGCCGGTGAAACGGCCAGGAATGCAGGCGGACATAGCTCAGTTGGTAGAGCGCAACCTTGCCAAGGTTGAGGTCGCGAGTTCGAGTCTCGTTGTCCGCTCGGAAGGTCTCCCCCGTTCATTTCGGAACCTCCACGGTGGGTTGGCCGAGAGGCGAGGCAACGGACTGCAAATCCGTCTACACGGGTTCGAATCCCGTACCCACCTCTGCCAGAGAGCGACACCGAACAACTCAAGACTTGGGCGATTGGCGCAGCGGTAGCGCGCTTCCTTGACACGGAAGAGGTCACTGGTTCAAACCCAGTATCGCCCACCAGCATCCACACGGCTCAGGGGCCGGTTTCCGACAGGAAACCGGCCCCTTTGCCGTGCACTCGGCCCTCATGCTGGTCGATCACCGCCTCGCCGTCGCGCTGCAGCGCGGCCCGGGCGTCCGCGTCGGCGACGTTGGCCGCCAGTCCGGCCTGGGTGACGAACTCCTGCAGCTGAGCGCGAGCCGCCACCGCACGTCCGAGAAGCTAGAGGCGATGTCGTGGTTGTGCGTGTTGAGCCTCAGCCCGTGCGTGGCGGCACGCTGGCCGAGGAGGGGTTCACGGCTCGGCGGCGGCCTGCCAGTCCGCCGTCCGGTCCGGCGAGCGGGCGGCGGAGGAGTCCGCCCCCCGGGCGCCGAGTCCTGCGGTCAGCTCGCGAGGATCCCCATGTAGTGCACGTCGATCCACTCGCCGTCGAAGAGCAGGGCCTCGCGGCCGGTCCCCTCGTGGACGAAGCCGACCTTCTCGTAGACGTGGCGTGCCCGGGGGTTGAAGTCGTAGACCTCCAGCGAGATCCGGTGCATCCCCATCGTCGTCAGACCGTGCTGGACGACCAGGCGCGTGGCCTCCGTGCCGAGCCCGCGGCCACGTCCCGCGGTGCCGATGAGCGTTCGGAACCCGCACGACCGGTTGCCCTCGTCCCAGTCGTTGAGGACGACCTCGCCGACGAGCGCGCCGCTGGTGTTGTCGACCACGCCCAGCACCAGCCGGTCGTCCGCAACGGCCCACTCGCCGTAGATCTGCCGGAGCCGCTCGATCGGCAGGTCGAGCGGGTCGGCGTCGCTGCTGTGCACCGCCCCGGTCAGCCGAGCGATCTCGTCGTCGTCGCGGATGATGCGGTCGATGGTGTCGGCGTCCTCGGCCTGGATCGGCCGCAGGGTCACCAGCTCGCCGACGAGGGTCGGCTTGGGCAGGAACGGAGTCGTCATGGGGGCGGTCGCCTCTGTGCTCGGAGGAAGGTCGGGGTGCAGCCGCTGCCGGACCTCGGACGCGGAGGGCACAGGCTAGGCGACCTCGGCACGGCGCGGCACCGCGTGACGTCCTCAGCGGGCGCCTCGCAGCAGTGCCGCGATTTCGTCGAACCCGCGCCGCTCGGCATGCTGGAGCGCCGTCACGCCGTCGTGGTCCGCGATCATCGGGTCGACGCCCGCATCGAGGAGGATCCGCACGACCTCCTGATGGTCCCGGCCGCCGTCGCCGAGGATGACGGCCTCGAGGAGGGCGGTCCACCCCAGGTCGTTGACGTGGTCGAGGTCCACCTCGGTGTCCACGACCCGACGGACGTACGCCACGTGCCCGCGCTCGCTCGCCGGGATCGGGGACAGCCCTCCGAAGCGGTTGCGGATGGTGAGGTCCGGACCGGCGGGCAGCAGGGCCTCGAGCATCGCGACGCTGCCGGTGACGCCGGTGACGAGCCAGGGCGTGTCGTGGCGGTCGTCGAGCGCGTCCGGGTCGGCGCCCATCGCGACGAGCACCCGGGCCACGTCGACGTGGTCGTGGGTCGCGGCGAGCAGCAGCGGCGTACGGTCGTGCTCGTCACGCGCCTCGGTGTCAGCGCCGGCACGCAGGGCGACGGCGACGGCGTCGGCGTCCCCGGCGCGGGCGGCGGCCAGGAGCGCGGCATCGGGGTCGGCGGGTCGCTCGGCAGTGGTCACGGTGGTCAGGATCCTCTCCAGCTGGTCGAAGCCACGCTCGCGGGCCATCTCGAGCGGGGTGAGGCCGGCCGACGGGGAGCGCCGGTCGAGCTCCACGCCGCCGGCGGTGAGGACGCGGACGGTGGCGGCGTAGGACGGGGTGTCGGCACCGAGCCAGACGGCCTCGTGGATCGCCTGGTAGCCGATCCGGTTGACGTGGTCGCGGTCGATGCCGGCGCGGAGGAGCTCGCCGACGACGTCGGCGTGGCCGCGCTCGGCGGCGCGGATCAGGCCGGTGCCGTTCCAGCTGTCCTTGTCGTCGACGAGGGCGCCGTTGCGCAGCGCCAGCCGCAGCAGCTCGAGGCGCCCCTCGCTCGTGGCGACGAGGTAGGCCGACTGCTCGGTCGCGTCCTTGGCGTTGACGTCGGCGCCGCGGGCGACCAGGCGCCGGGCGAGGTCGACGTCGGCCGCCCACGCCGCCTTCCTGAGCCGCTCGTCGAGGGCCGCCTGCTGCGCCGGGCCGGGGGCCGGCGCAGCCTCGGGCGTGGGCGTGGGCGTGGGCGTGGGTGCGGGTGTGGGTGTGCGTGTGGGCGTGGCCGGGGTGGCGTCGGGCACGGAGGTCCTTCTCGTGTTGGGAGCGGACCCGGGTTCGCCGCTGCCGCAGGCGCCCAGCACGAGGGCGAGGGCGAGGGCGGCCGCGGGGCGACGGACGGTGGCTGTCATCGGGCGGGGTCGGTGACGACCTCGTAGGGGCCGGTCGCGACCGGCTCGTCGAACTTGCTGTCGACGTAGAGGATGCGGCCGCGCAACGTCTTCGCGGTCGTGAGCACGCGGTCCCCGGCGCTCGCCTCCTGGGCGACGAGAAGGGCCCGGGTGCCGTCGGCGGCCAGGCGCAGCGTGGCGACCATCCTGCTGAAGTTGCGGACGACCGTGAGCCGGCTGCCCTGGCGCACCAGGCCGTCGGCGTTGGTCAGGTCGGCGCCGCCGGTCTCCACCGCGGTCGCCTCGCCGGTCACGGCGTCGAAGCGCCAGAGCCGGCCGGTGTTGCCCTGCGCGACGACGAGGGCGCTGCGGTCGGCGGTCAGGACGATGCCGCCGAGGTTGAAGCCGGGACGCCGCTCGATCCGGTCGGTGGCGTCGGCCCACAGCACGGCCTGCCAGCCGGCGCCGTCGTCGGCGACGCGGAAGACCTGCGCGTCGTTGGAGTCGGTGAAGTAGGCCGCCCCGTCCGCGCCGATGGCCACGTCGTTGAGGAAGACGTCCTGCCCCGGGGCGCGCAGCGCTGCCAGCAGCCGGCCGGAGGCGTCGTACACCCACAGGTCGGGCCGACCGGTGCCGAGACCGTTGGGACCTCCGGCGACGTAGACGCGGCCCTGGTCGTCGACCGTGACGCCTCGCGCGGTGTAGCGCCCGTCGGTGCCGTCGCCGGCCAGCCACTGCTCGGCCTGCGCGGACTGCACCGAGCCCCGGTGGATCTCGCCGCCCGTCACCTCGCTGACGTAGAACAGGCCCCGCCTCTCGTCCGCCCCGATGCCCTCGAACTTGGAGCCGACCGGGCTGTCGGCGTCGCCGACGAGCTCGTACGACGCGGGGCGGGCGTCGGCCGTCGCGGGGGCCGGCGCCACCACGGCGGTCGCGGCACCGACGGCGGCGGTGACGAGCAGGGCGTGGAGCTGGCGACGAGGGTGCGGCACGGGATGTCTCCTGGAGTGGGTGCGGGTGGTGCCACCACTGTCCGGCCCGGGACGGCCGGTCCGCGTCCGGCGGTCGGCCACCGCCTGGTAGCCGATCGGTTGATTCCCCGGCGGTCACCTCTTCCCTAGGCTGGCTCGACCATGGCTGCGACCGCATCTCTCCGCCGGCCGCCCGACGGCGTGCGGGGCATCCTGGCGCCCGCCGAGCGGCTCGACCGATGGCTGCTGGTGGTCCTCGTGGTCCTGCTCGTCACGTGCGCGGTCCGCTACCTCGACCGGCACGGCCTCGACACCGCGGGCGTCGCGGTCCTCGTCGGGGCGGCGGTGCTCGGCGCGGCCTACGCCGCCCGCGGCCTGCTGCCCGGTCGGTCCTGGTGGCCGACCGCGTGGGTCGTCGGGATGGTCGTCCTCTGGGGCGTGCTGACCGCGGTCGCCCCGTCCTTCGCGTGGTGCGCCGTCCCGGTGGCCTTCGCGGTGCTGCGGGTGCTGCCCTTCGCCTGGGCGGTGGCGACGGTCGTCGCCATGACGGTGCTGCTGACGCTGTCGTGGCAGCGGATCAGTGACGGCGTCGACCCGGTCCAGGTCGTCGGGCCTATCGGCGTCGCCCTGGTGACCGTGCTGGCCTACCGGGCGCTCGAGCTCGAGTCCCGGGCGCGACAGGACCTCGTCGACCGGCTCGTCGACGCCCAGGAGGAGCTGGCCGAGGAGCAGCGGCGCACCGGTGCGCTCGCCGAGCGCACCCGCCTCTCGCGGGAGATCCACGACTCGGTCGGCCAAGGCCTGTCCAGCATCAACCTGCTGCTGCAGGCCGCCGAGCAGGACTGGGACGACCGGCCGGACCGCGCCAAGGACCTGGTCGGGACAGCGGCCGCGACGGCCCGCGACGGCCTGGACGAGGTGCGGCGCGTGGTGCGTGACCTCGCGCCGGCGGACCTCGCCACCGCCGACGCGGCCGCACTGCCGGCGGTGCTCGCGCGGACGGTCGCGCAGGCCGGACCGGGGCTGCCGGTCGAGGTCCGCGTCGACGGCGACCCCGTCGCCGTGCCCGCCGACGTCGCAGCGGCCCTGGTCCGCACGGCCCGAGGTGCCCTCGCCAACGTCCGGGAGCACGCCGGTGCCGGACGGGTCGCGCTGACCCTGACCTACCACCCCGACGAGGTCGTCCTCGACGTGCGTGACGACGGTCGCGGTTTCGACGCGGCGCGGGTCCGCCCCCGCGGCGTCCGCGGCCGGGGCCTCACCGGCATCCGGGAGCGCGCCGCGTCGCTCGGCGGTCGCGCCTACGTCGAGAGCAGCCCGGGCGAGGGGACCACGGTCTCCGTGCACCTGCCCCTCCGCGACGCCTGGGGCGAAGCGTGATCCGGGTCCTGATCGTCGACGACCACCCTGTGGTGCGCGCAGGCCTGCGCGCCCTGGTCGAGGGCCAGGAGGACCTGACCGTGGTGGCGGAGGCGGACGGGTTCGACTCGGCCCTGGCCCGCTTCGAGGCGGAGCACCCCGACGTGGTGCTGATGGACCTCAGCCTCGGCGACGCCGAGAGGGGCGGCGCCGAGACGACGGCCGCCCTCCGCGCGACGGCCGATCCACCGGAGGTGCTCGTGCTGACGACGTACGACACCGAGGCCGACGTCCTGCGCGCGCTGGACGCGGGCGCTCGGGGCTACCTGCTCAAGGACGCCCCTCCCGACGAGCTCTTCGCCGGCATCCGCGCGACGGCGCGCGGCGAGACGGTGCTGGCGCCGTCGGTGGCCGCGACCCTGGTCCGCCGCACCACCGGAGGCTCGACGATCACCGAGCGTGAGGTCGAGGTGCTGGAGCTGCTGTCCCGCGGGCTGGGCAACCGGGAGATCGCGCGCGAGCTCTTCGTCTCGGAGGCCACGGTGAAGTCGCACCTCTCGCACGTCTACACCAAGCTCGGCGTCGACACCCGCGCCGGAGCCGTGGCCGCGGCCATCGAGCGACGCATCATCCGGCGCCACTGAGGCGGTCGTGACCGGCCCGTCAGCCGCGTCCGGTGGTCACGACCCGTTGCGCGAGGGCACCGTGACCTTCGAGCGCGACACCGCCGACTGCACCAGGTCGGTGCCCGCGTAGCGCACGACCAGGGGCCTCTCCCCCGGCCGGACGTCACGGACGACGAGGCGTGCCTTGCCGTCGACGAGCTCGCCCTCGGCCGTACGTCCTCCGACGCTGACGGTGACCGCTCCGGCCGGCTTCGGTGCTCCCAGGGCCCGGACCCGGATGTCGACGACGACCTTCCCCCGCTTGGCCTCGGGGCGGACCCGCACCTCGGGGACGGTCGTGACGGGCGACGCGACGGCGATGGTCTCCGTGGTGGCGCGGAAGTTGCGCTGGGCGTGGGTCACCTCGACGGTCAGGCCGCGACCGACGTCGCCGCGACGGACGGTGTACGAGCGGTGGGTGGCCTTGGCGATGCGTCGACCGTCGCGGAGCCACTGGTAGGTGGTCGATGCGTTGCTGGGCCGGACCTGACCGGGCTTCACGACGAGGCGGCTCCCGACCTGCGGCGCGCCCTTGACCCGGGACGGGCTGCGCAGCGCGACCGACTTCGCCTGGACCGGCGTGGTGGCCGCCGCGGTCGCCCGCGACTTCTTGTAGCCCTTCGCGCTCGCGACGACACGTGCGCTGATCTGCTTGCCGATCTCGTCACGCGTGAGCCTGAACGTCGTCCCGGTGGCCCCGGCGAGCGGGGCGCCGTCGGCGTACCACTGCGTCGTGGCCTTGGCGGGCTGCGGCGCCCACGCCGGGGAGGTGAGCGTCAGGGTGGTGCCGACCTCCGGCGTGCCCTGGATCGTCGGCTGCTGGGTGGCCTGGAAGGTGCCGGGGGCGACGGGTGCCGTGGCGGGGGCGGCTGCTCCAGGGGTGTAGCCCTCCAGCTGCGCGGTCACCTGGGCGGTCAGGGTCTTGCCCTTGACGTCGGGCGTGGGCACGTAGCCGGCCGAGGTGGCGCCGGGGATGGCGGCCCCGTCGGCCAGCCACTGGACGGTGACGCTCGTGGGGGCGGGGGTCCAGCCGCCGACGGCCACCTCGAGCGGTGCGCCGACCATCGGTGTGCCGGCGATGGTGGGAGGAGAAGTGGGCTGGACGACGCGGTCGTTGAAGTGGATGAACCCGCTCGGCCACCCGCCGCCGTCCTTGGTGATGCGCCGCCAGTAGAAGTCGCCGCCCCAGTAGTCCTCCGACACGATGATCTCCGTGTCGGAGACGACCTGCTCGACGTAGGCGACGTGGCCGGCCGAGCCGGCCGGCGTCACGTGCGGCTTGTACCAGGCGATGGAGCCGACGGTGGGGACCTGGTCGGTGATGGACGCCATGGCCACGCCCCAGTTGGAGGCGTTTCCGCTGCCGTTCCACGGCCGGACGTCCGGCATGCCCGACTGGATGAGCCGGTAGGCCACGTAGTTGGTGCAGTTGTGCCCGGCATACATGCGCCAGTACATCGTCGAGGAGGCCTGCCGGTAGCCGGCGTCGCCGTAGCCCGCAGCCACGCATCCCTGGTAGCCGGAGCACAGGTAGGTCGAGGACGCGAGGCTGATCCGCCCGGTCGTGGTCGGTATGACCAGCAGGAGGAGCGCGAGCACCCCGGTCAGGAGCTTGGCCGTGCGCACCGCGCGTCGCACGGCGTCCCGGACGGACGACGTGGGCTCGGGAGGACGCTGTGACTCATGTGGCCGCTGTGACTGTTGGTGCACGGGAAGTGATCGTATGAGCGATCTGTCAAGCGCGCCACGCCGATGAGTGAAGATCAACCGTGTAATTCTCTCCGGCGTCGGGCAACCCCACCTCAGCCCCCGGCCCACCCCCACCCCAGGGGTGGGCGCATGTATCAGGAGCGACCGGACGCACACCTCCCGGTCAGACCGAGTGCGTGGGGCCTCGGTCGAGGCCCTGCCGGCCCGCGCTGTGACGCGACGCCGGCAGGGCCGCTCCCGATCGGTTGCACGGAGCGGGCGACCACACCCCCGTGGAGCTCGCCCGCTCCGCCGACTCCCCCGGAGCTATTCCTCCGGTAGGCCGTGTCCCCGCGCCGCGTAGAGCTCGAGGACCTTCTCGCGCGGGATGACGCCGCACCGGTCCGCCCAGGACTGCCACGCGTCGGCGAGCGTCGTCACGAGCCCCGGGTTCTCGCTCGCGAGGTCGTTCAGCTCGGTGCGGTCGGCCTCGATGTCGTAGAGCTCCCAGGCGCCCCGGTGCTTCCTCACCAGCTTCCACCGCCCGCGTCTTACGGCGCAGTTGCCCTCGTGCTCCCAGAAGAGGTCGCGATCGCCGCCGGCCTCCTCCCCGCGAAGCGCGGAGAGCAGGCTCACGCCCTCCGCCGCCGGGACCTCGCGGCCGTCGCGCTGCGTCGGGTAGGAGGCGCGAGCGGCGTCGGCGATGGTGGGCAGCACGTCGACGAGCTGGCTGGGGACCCGGCACAGCGAGCCGTCGGTCGGCAGCCCGGCGGGCCAGTGCGCGATGAACGGCGTGGAGATCCCGCCCTCGTGCACCCAGTGCTTGTACTCCCGGAAGGGCGTGTTGGACAGGTTGGCCCAGGAGCGACCGTAGGACATGTAGGTCGACTCGGGACCCGGCCGGAGCGCCGGGTCGTTGCCCGGCACGACCGGCTCCCCCTCCCGGGTCGTCTCCTGCAGCGGCACGAAGGCCGTCACGAACTCGCGGGCCCCCTCCCCCGGCGGCATCTCCTCGGCGCAGCCGCCGTTGTCGGAGAGGAACACGACGAGGGTGTTGTCGAGACGGCCGGTGGCCTCGAGCTGGTCGAGGACCCGCCCGATCCCCTGGTCCATGCGGTCGACCTGCGCCGCGTAGGTCGCCATCCGCGACGCCTCCCACTCACGGTCGACGACGTCCTCCCAGGCCGGCACCCGCTCGTCGCGCGGCGTCAGCGGCCAGGCGGGGTCGATGATGCCCTCCGCGACGAGCCGCTCCAGCCGCTCCTCGCGCAGCCGGTCCCAGCCGGCGTCGAAGCGGCCGGCATAGGTCGCGATGTCCTCCTCGTGCGCATGCAGCGGCCAGTGCGGCGCCGTGTAGGAGAGGAAGAGGAAGAACGGGTCGTCGCCGCGCTCCTGCTCGTGCTCCGCCAGGAACTGCACGGCCGTGTCGGAGATGGCGTCGGTGTAGAACCAGCCCGGCTCCTCCGCCTCGTGCTCGATGTTGGTCTCCTGCCGCACAAGCGTGCGCGGCCGGTAGAACGAGCCCGCCCCCTCGAGCGTCCCGAAGAACCGGTCGAAGCCGCGGCGGGTGGGCCAGGCGGGGTTGGGGTGGTCCATGTCGACGGCGAGGTGCCACTTGCCGGAGAGGTACGTCGCGTAGCCGGCGTCGCGGCACACCTCGGCCACCGTGGCGCACTCCTCGCTGAGGTTGCCCGGGTAGCCGTCGGGTGCGTCGTCGAAGTTGAGGATGCCGATGCCCACCTGGTGCGGGTGCAGCCCGGTCATCAGGGACGCCCGCGAGGGGCTGCACCGTGCGGTGTTGTAGAACTGCGTCATCCGGACACCGCCGGCCGCCAGCCGGTCCAGCGAGGGCGTGTGGACCTCCCCGCCGTAGGAGGCGACGTCGGAGAAGCCCATGTCGTCGGCCAGGATCAGCAGGACGTCGGGGCGCCCGCCTGCGCCGGTCATCGGCCGGTCCCCGAGCCGGTGAGCGCCGGCCCGCGCGTGGCGTCGTACGCCGTCGTGTCGCGGAGGTCGCGGCGGTGGGTCTCCGGGAGGAAGTAGACCGAGACCAGCGAGATCGCGGCCATCGCCATGACGTAGACCGCGACCGGCCAGACCGACCCGCTCCAGGCGCTGACGAGCGAGGTGCCGATCAGCGGCGCGACGGCTCCAGTCGGGATGACACCGATCTGGTAGACCGCGCTCATCCCGGAGTAGCGCACCCGGGTGGGGAACACCTCGGCGAACATCGCGCCCTCGGGACCGAACATGATGCAGGCGGCCAGGCCCCACCCGACGACGACGCCGAGGGTGATGAGCACGGCGTTCTCGGTGTTGACGAGCGCGAAGATCGGCACGGCGCTGACCAGGGCGAGACCGGCGCCGGTGGCGAAGACCGGGCGGCGGCCGAAGCGGTCGGAGAGACGACCCGCGGCCAGGATCGCCACGAAGCCGACGACGGAGGCGACCAGGAGGGCGTCGAGCACGACCGAGGCGGCGAGCCCCAGGACGGTGACGGTGTAGGTCACGAGGAAGGCGTTGTAGATGTTGAAGGTCACGCTCTCGCTGACCCGGGCGCCCATGGCCAGCAGGGTGACCTTGGGGTAGGTGCGGAACACCTCGACGAGCGGCAGGGCGGCCTTGGCGTCGGCCTCCTCGATCTCCTTGAAGGCCGGGGGCTCGTCGATCTTGAGGCGGATCACCAGCCCCACGACGACCAGCACGATCGAGATGAGGAACGGCACGCGCCAGCCCCACGACTGGAAGGCCTCCTCGGGCAGCTGGGTCACCGCCGTCACCGCGAGGGTCGAGGTCAGGAGGCCGATCGGCACGCCGAGCTGCGGCCAGGACGAGAACCAGCCGCGACGACCGTCGGGCGCGTGCTCGACGCACAGCAGGACGGCGCCACCCCACTCGCCGCCGAGGCCGATGCCCTGCAGCATCCGCAGGAGGAGCAGCAGCATGGGAGCAGCGACACCGATGGCGGCGTAGGTGGGCAGGAGGCCCATCGCGAAGGTCGACAGGCCCATGATCAGCATCGTCAGCACCAGCATCTTCTTGCGCCCGACGCGGTCGCCGAAGTGGCCGAAGATGAAGCCGCCCAGCGGTCGCGTCACGAAGCCGGCGGCGAAGGTGGCGAAGGAGATCATGGTGCCGACCAGCGGGTCGAAGGTCGGGAAGAACTGGCTGTTGAAGACCAGTGCGGCCATGGTGCCGTAGAGGAAGAAGTCGTACCACTCGACCACCGAGCCCAGCAGGCTCGCTCCCGCCACGCGACGGATCTGGGCCTCGTCCCGGGTGGAGTCCGGTGCGGCACTGGCCGTCGTGTCCGGCTGCGACATGGGATCTCCTTGCATGTTGTCCCGTTGACTGGGACAGTGCTTCCCGAGGTGGGACACCGCGGTCAGTTTTGGCCTGCGCGCACCCGCGTGTCAAGGAGTGCCTGCCTTCCCCTGCCACTGATCGAGGAGTGCCCGCGTGGACCTGTCACCCGCCCCGGCGAGTCGTCGCGAGGAGCGCGGAGCGTTGCGGCGTGCGGTCGCCGTCCTCGACGCCCTGGCCACCGACGTCGCGCCACCGAGCGTGCGCTCCATCGCCGAGTGCACCGGTCTCTCCAAGTCGGCCGTGCAGCGGATCCTGGTCGAGCTCGAGGGCGTCGACCTCGCTGTGCGCGACCCCGCGACCCGGCGCTACGGCCTCGGGCCGCGCACCCTTGCGCTGGGGTCGGCCTACCAGCGCGGGCTCAGCCTCCACACCGCTGCCATCGGCCCGATGACCGACCTCGCCGCCGAGGTGCGGGAGACCGTGGGCCTCTCCGTGGGTCACGGCGACCGGCTGGTCCACGTCGAGCAGGTGGAGCCCGAGCGCCGGCTCAGCGCGCGGTTCCACGTCGGGCGCCCGCTCCCGCTGTGGTTCGGCGCCCCTGCCCGGCTGCTGCTCGCCGCACGCTCCGACGACGACGTGCTGCGCGTGCTCGACGACCGGGAGCAGACCGACATCGTCCCGGTCAACCCGCCCGGCGCGGACGAGCTGCGCCGCCAGGTCGAGGAGGTGCGTCGCACCGGCCACGCCCGCGCGTTCGAGGAGACGATCGAGGGCGTCCACACCCTGTCGGTCGTCGTGCGCGGCGCCGACGGCGCCCTGGCCGCGGTGCTGTCCGTCACGGCACCTGCCGAGCGGATGGACGCCGACCGGATGGACGAGGTGCTGCCACGGCTCCAGGACGCGGCCGACCGGATCTCCGCACGCCTCGGCCACCGCGGGCCCTGAGGACCTGTTGGCCGACTCTGGCTCCTGGAGGCGGTTGCAACGGCCTCGGAGTGTCAGTCTCCCCGCTCGGGCGGGGAGTCTGCGGACGGGGGACGCTCAGAACTCGTAGCCGAACTCCCGGATGGTCCGCTCGAACCGCTGCGCCACGATCTCGGCGTCGCCGGGGCCGTAGAGCTCGCGGTAGTGCGGTCCGCTCCCCTGCTTGGCGTGCGGGAGGTCGAGGTCGATCCCGAGGCGGGCCGAGAGGTCCTCGACGGCGGCAGGCAGCTCCTCATAGCGGTAGACCCGGTCCACCACGACCCGGCCGTCGAGCCGGTAGAGACGCTCGTTGAGGGCCAGGCGCTCCATCCGCTTGGGGGTGCGGACGAACTCGGCGAAGGTCTTGGTGAACGTCGGCTTGCGCGCGCTGTAGCGGTAGGACGAGGCCACGACGTCGAACGGGTTCCGCTCCACCGCGAAGGTGAAGTAGTCGTCCCAGGTCGCGCGACCGATGACCTCGATGACGCGGCGTGCGCCCATGTGGGCGTACGAGCTGGGGTCGGTGTCGTCGTTCTGGGGGCCCACTCCCCCGGCGGCCGCGCGCAGCTCCTCGTCCTCAGGGCTGATCCGGGTGACGATGTCGGTCGGGCCGCAGTGGCGCGAGAGCGCGATCTCGAGGCTGGTGCCGGCGGTCTTGCGGGTCTTGACGAACACGAAGCGGTGGCGGTGCGAGGCGATCACGGCGGCCTGCCCGTCACTCGTCCTCGTCGGCCAGGTCCTCGCCGTGGGTGCCGGGACGCGGCGCCCACGGCAGCTCCTTGGCCGGGCGGATGACGATCAGGCGGTCACCGCGGGCCAGCAGCGAGACCACGGGGTCGAAGTAGCGGTAGACCTTCTCGTCGCGCACCACGGCGATGACCTGGTCGGGCAGCCGCTGGGGCTGCTTGCCGACCTCGGTCACCAGCAGGTCGCGCTCGGCCACCTCGAGGCCCTCGCCGTAGGTCATCAGGTCCTCCATCACCGAGCCCAGCATCGGCGACATCGACGACAGCCCGAGCAGCCGCCCGACGGCGTCGGAGGAGGTGATCACGGAGTTGGCGCCCGACTGCCGCATCAGCGGCACGTTCTCGTGCTCGCGCACCGAGGCGACGATCCAGGCGTCGGGGTTGACCTGGCGCACGGTCAGGGTGACCAGCACGTTGGAGTCGTCGCGGTCGGTCGTGATGATGACGTGGGTGGCCTTCTCGACGCCTGCCTGGCGCAGCACGCCACGCCGGGTCGCGTCGCCCGCGATGCCGACGAGCTGGTCGCGGTTGGCCTCCTCCATCGCCATCGCGTCGGGGTCGACCACGACGATCGACGACCGCTCGTAGCCGTTGTTGAGCAGGGTCTCGATGGCGCTCCGGCCCTTGGTGCCGTAGCCGATCACGACGACGTGCTGGTCCATCTTCCTCTTCCTCCACCGGGCGACCCGGAACATCTCTCGTCCCTGCGAGGCAAGGACCTCGAGGGTGGTGCCGATCAGCAGGACGAGGAAGGCGATGCGCGCCGGCGTGATGATGAACGCGTTGACCAGGCGGGCCTGGTCGGACACCGGTGCGATGTCGCCGTAGCCGGTCGTGCTGAGCGTGACGGTCGTGTAGTAGATCGCGTCGATCCAGCTGATCGTGTCGGTGGGGTCGTTGCCGTCCGTGTAGCCGTCACGGTCGAAGTAGACCAGCAGGACGGTGCCGACCAGGATCGCGAGGGCGGCGAGGAGGCGCCTGCCGAGCTCCCACCACGGCGACCTGGTCTGCTCGGGAAGGGAGACCCGGCCCACGCTGGGGTGGACGCTGTCGGCACGCACGGTCAGGAGTCTCGCACGCTGATCCGCTCGCGCAGTCGCTGCACCAGCTCCAGCCGGGCGCGCGTCGTGCTCTTCTGCGGGAAGACCGAGTCGAAGGCCGCGTTGACCGCGGCGCCGATCAGCACGGCGAGCGCGAGCAGGTAGAGCCACAGCAGCACGGCGATGGGCGCGGCGAGCGGGCCGTAGATCGAGCGCGACTCGGCGGCGGTCACCGTCAGCACCCAGCGCAGGACGTAGGACCCGCCGATCCAGCAGAAGAGGGCGAAGACCGCCCCGGGCAGGTTGAAGCTCCAGTTGGTCCGCACCGGGACCGACACGTGGTAGAGCGTGGCGAGGAAGCAGATGCACAGCACCAGCACCACCGGCCAGTAGAGGCCGTTGACGAAGTCGAGCCGCTCCGGCAGCACCCGGTCGACCAGCGAAGGTCCGGCGACCACCAGCGGGAGGCTCACCGCTCCCGTCACCATCGCCATGACGTAGAGCACGAAGGACAGGGCCCGGGTGGCCACGATCCCGCGGTGCCCGCCCAGCCCGTGCATGATCGTGATGGTGTCGACGAAGACGTTGAGCGCCCGCGAGCCCGACCAGAGGGCCAGGACGAAGCCGATCGAGATCACGTCGTAGCGCCCGCCGTCGAGGACCTCCTGGAGCGTCGGCGCGATGATCCGGTCGACCGCCCGGTCCGTGAGCGCCTGGCGCGAGACCTCCAGGACGGCGTTGCTCACGTCCTCCACCTGGGTCGCGGTGAACCGCTCGCTGACGAACCCGACCGCACCGGCGAGGGCGAAGACGAGCGGTGGGACCGAGAGCACGGCGAAGAACGCCGCCTCGGCGGCGAGCCCGGTGACGCGGTGCCGCAGGCACGAGCCGACGGTCGTGACGGTCACGCGCCACAGGTGCTCGCGCCACCGCCGCAGCAGCACCTCCACGCGGCGCGGGGCAGGGATGTCCTCGCGCGCCTCGACCATGGGCGTCACGCTATCGAGACGACGGGGTCATCGACCGCACCCGCGCGGCGGTTCGACGCACGACGTGGGCGGCGTCACCCCCGCGTGCGATCCGCCCTACGGTGGGCGCATGAGCGACCGCAGCACCCTCGACGTCCGCACCGCGACCAACCAGGCGCCGCCCCTCGTCGGGCACAACGTCGTCACCTCCGACCTCGCGCTCACCGAGGCGCTGGTCCGGCACGGCGCGCCCGGGCTCGTCGAGGAGCTGACCGCGCTCGGCGCCGAGGCGGGCACCGCGGAGGCGCGCGAGCACGGGATGCTCGCCAACCGCCACCACCCCGAGCTGACGTCGTACGACCGCTGGGGCAACCGCGTCGACGAGGTCGAGTTCCACCCGTCGTGGCACTGGCTGATGGAGCGGGCGGTCGGCCACGGGCTGCAGGCGGCGCCGTGGGAGCAGCAGCGGGCCGGCGACCCGCACGCGCACCTGCGCCGCGCCGCCGGCTTCCTCGCGTGGTCGCAGACGGAGCCGGGTCACGGCTGCCCGATCTCGATGACGTACGCCGCCGTGCCCGCGCTGCGCGCCGACGAGGCCATCGCCGAGGAGTGGACGCCGCTGCTCGCCGCCCGGTCCTACGACCCCGGTGTGCGCAGCCGCTCCACCAAGACCGGCGCGCTCGCCGGCATGGGCATGACCGAGAAGCAGGGCGGCTCCGACGTCCGCGCCAACCAGACCCGCGCGACGCCGACGACGGACGACGGCTGGTACCGCCTCGACGGCCACAAGTGGTTCACCTCCGCCCCGATGAACGACGTGTTCCTCGTGCTCGCGCAGGCCGACGGCGGGATGACCTGCTTCGTCGTGCCGCGCGTGCTGGAGGACGGCAGCCGCAACCGCATCGACGTGGTGCGGCTCAAGGACAAGCTCGGCAACCGGTCCAACGCCTCGAGCGAGCTCGAGCTCAACGGCACGCTCGCCCAGCGCCTCGGCGACGAGGGACGCGGCGTGCGGACGATCATCGAGATGGTCGCCGCGACCCGCCTCGACTGCGTGCTCGGGTCGGCCGCGCTCATGCGCCACGCGCTCGCCGAGGCGTCCTGGCACGTCGCGCACCGCTCGGCCTTCGGCGGCCTCCTGGTCGACAAGCCCCTCATGCAGAACGTGGTCGCCGACCTGGCCGTGGAGTCGGAGGCGGCCACCGCGCTCGCCATGCGTCTCGCCGCCGCCGTCGACCGCCCGGACGACCCGCACGAGGTGGCGCTGCGCCGCATCGCGCTGCCGCTCGCGAAGTTCTGGGTGTGCAAGCGCACGCCGGCGATGGTCGCCGAGGCGCTGGAGTGCCTCGGCGGCAACGGCTACGTCGAGGACTCAGGGCTCCCGCTGATGTTCCGCGAGTCGCCCCTCAACTCCATCTGGGAGGGCTCGGGCAACGTGAACGCCCTCGACGTGCTGCGCGCGCTGGGCCGTGAGCCCGAGGTGCTGCAGGCGTGGATCACCGAGGTCGGTGCCGCGCGCGGGGCCGACAGCCGGCTCGACCGCGCTGTCGACGACACCCTCGCGCTCCTCGGCGAGGCCGCCGGCCTCGAGGCCGGCGCGCGGCGGCTCGCCGGCCGGATGGCGGCCTGCCTCCAGGGCTCGCTGCTCGTGCGGTTCGCGCCGGCCGAGGTGGCCGACGCCTTCTGCGGCAGCCGGTTCGGGACGTCGTACGGCGGCACGTTCGGGATGCTCGACAGCGGCTCGCTGCGCGAGGTCGTCGACCGGGCGACGCCGCGGCCGGCCTGAGCTGGTCCACACCAGTCGCCCAGCAGTCCCGCAGGAACCCCGGAGGTTCGTCGAAGCCCTCGTCCACGCCTGCCTCATCGGCGGTCACGCGGGCGACGGGCGACCTAGGTTCGGCCCGACCCACAGCGCGTGGGCATGCCGGTGGGGGTGGCGATGACGAGGATCTCGAGCACGATGCTCAGCGTGGGGACGTTGCTGCGGCGGGCGGAGGACACCGGCGCGGCGGTCAGCGTCCTGGTCGAGGGCAGCTGGCTGCGCGGCCGCGTGATCGGGTGCGACGGCCTCGGCGTGGTGCTCGACGACGGCGACGCGCAGTCGCTCGTCCGGCTCGACGCGGTGTCGGCGGTGCGGTTCCAGCGGGCCGAGGTGGAGGACGCCGACCTCGCCGACGTACGTCCCCAGGGGGCCGCCGAGCGCGGACCCATCGAGGCCGGGCCGGTCACGGTCCCCCAGCCGGCGCGGGGGTCGCAGCACTCCCTCACTTCAAGGCCGTGGTGACGACCTCCCGTGCCTCCTCCTGCACCTGGGCGAGGTGCTCGGGGCCGCGGAAGGACTCCGCGTAGATCTTGTAGACGTCCTCGGTGCCGCTGGGCCGTGCGGCGAACCACGCGGACTCGGTCGTGACCTTGAGCCCGCCGACCTTGGCTCCGTTGCCCGGGGCCTCGGTGAGCCTGGCGGTGATCTCCTCCCCCGCCAGCGTCGTGGCGGTCACGTCGTCGGGCGACAACGCGCTGAGCTTGGCCTTCTCCTCCCGACTGGCCGGGGCGTCGATGCGGGCGTAGGCCGGGTCGCCGTGCTGCGCGACCAGCTCGGCGTAGTGCTGGCTGGGGGTCCTGCCGGTCGCGCCCAGGATCTCGCTCGCGAGCAGCGCGAGCAGGATGCCGTCCTTGTCGGTGGTCCAGGTGGACCCGTCGCGGCGCAGGAACGACGCGCCCGCCGACTCCTCGCCGCCGAACCCGAACGACCCGTCCATCAGACCGGGCACGAACCACTTGAAGCCCACCGGCACCTCCACCAGCGGCTTGCCGATCGACTCGGCCACCCGGTCGATCATCGAGCTGGAGACCAGCGTCTTGCCGATGCGCGTGTCCTCCGACCAGCCGGGACGGGCGCCGCCGAAGAGGTGGGCGATCGCGACCGCGAGGAAGTGGTTGGGGTTCATCAGGCCCGCGTCGGGCGTGACGATGCCGTGCCGGTCCGCGTCGGCGTCGTTGCCGGTCGCGATGTCGTACTCGTCCTTGCGACGCACCAGGGACGCCATGGCGTGCGGCGAGGAGCAGTCCATCCGGATCTTGCCGTCCCAGTCGAGCGTCATGAACCGCCAGGTGGGGTCGACCAGCGGGTTGACCACCGACAGGTCGAGCCGGTGCCGCTCGGCGATCTCGCCCCAGTAGGCGACGCTCGCTCCGCCCAGCGGGTCGGCGCCGATCCGCACGCCCGCGTCGCGGATCGCGTCGAGGTCGAGCACCGACGGCAGGTCGTCGACGTAGGTGCCGAGGAAGTCGTAGGAGCCGACCGCGGCGCGCGCCTTCGCGAAGGACACCCGGCGCACGCCGGCGATGTTGCCGCGGATCAGCTCGTTGGCCCGCGCGGCGATCACGCTGGTGGCGTCGGAGTCGGCCGGACCGCCGTGGGGCGGGTTGTACTTGAATCCGCCGTCCTGGGGCGGGTTGTGCGAGGGGGTGACCACGATGCCGTCGGCCAGGCCCGCGCCCGTCGTACGTCCCTGGTTGGCGCGCAGGATCGCGTGGCTGACCGCGGGGGTGGGGGTGTAGCCGTCCCGGTCGTCGACGAGCACCGTGACGTCGTTGGCGACCAGCACCTCCAGAGCCGTGGCCCACGCGGGCTCGGACAGGGCATGGGTGTCGCGACCGATGAACAGCGGACCGTCGTAGCCCTGCTCGCGCCGGTAGTCGCAGATGGCCTGCGTGGTCGCGGCGATGTGCACCTCGTTGAACGAGGTGGTGAGCGAGGTGCCCCGGTGGCCGCTCGTGCCGAAGGCGACCTGCTGGGTCACGTCGTCGGGATCGGGCTCGAGGTCGAAGTAGGCCGTCACGAGGTGGGAGACGTCCACCAGGTCCTCGGTGCGGGCGGGCTGTCCGGCTCTCTCGTGGGTGGCCATGGCCCCATCTTGGCGGGTCACGGCGTGGGTTGGGCAAGACCCCTGCCGTGTCGGTCGCGATGACGTGCCGAGAAAAGTGCCGTGTCGGCTGTCGATCCGGGCCACCCCGGTCCGTCAGAGTGGTGAGGCCGCAGCACCGCGGTCCGTGACCCGAAGGAGCCACCGGCGTGAGCCGATACCTGATCCTGCTGCCCGCACCCGAGTCGGAGTGGGCCGACCTGCCGCCCGAGGAGCACGCGAAGGGACACCGCTCCCACCAGCAGTTCCAGCGCGACCTCGAGACCGAGGGGCACACCCTCGTCACCGTGAGTCCGCTCGAGCCCTCGGCGCAGGCCACGTCAATGCGACCCGACGGGTCCGGCGGTGCGCTGGTCACCGACGGCCCGTTCAGCGAGACGGCGGAGCAGGTCGTCGGCTTCTACCTCGTCGACACGCAGGACGGCGACGCGCTGCGCGCCGCCTGCGAGCGGTTCGCCGCGCGCGGCGAGCACATCGAGCTCCGTCGACTGGCCGAGTGAAGGAGAGAGCAGATGGCTGAGTACACAGTGCTGATCATCGGCGACGCCGATCGTTGGTGGACGTCGATGACGATGGAGGAGCGCAAGGAGGGCTACGCCCAGTACGCGAAGTTCAACAAGGCCCTCGCCGACGGCGGGCACCGCATCGTGGGCGGCGGCGAGCTGACCCGCACGTCGGAGGCCCGCTCGATCCCGAAGGGCGGCGGGCCCGTCACCGAGGGCCCGTACGCCGAGTCGACGGAGGCGGTCGGCGGCTACTACCAGATCGAGACCGACGACCTCGACGGCCTCGTGGAGTGCTGCCAGATCATCGCCGCCACCGGCGACGGCATCGAGGTACGACCCAACGTCGACCCGGCGGACCGGCCGTCGTGAAGTACCTGGTGCTGCTGATCGGCGACGGCGAGCTCAAGCCGTGGTCCGAGCACACGGCGGAGGAGCAGGCGGCGGTGATGGAGCGGTTCGGGGCCTTCGACGCCGCCTGCGCCGAGCGGGACGGCGTGGAGATCCTGGCGGGCGAGGCCCTGGCCGGGCCGACCCACGCCACGACCGTCCGGACCCGCGGAGGGACGGTGCAGCTCACCGAGGGTCCCTATGCCGAGGTCATCGAGGGCATGGGCGGGTTCTACCTCCTCGAGGCACCCGACCTCGACGTGCTGCTGGACCTGTTGCGGATCCTGCCGCCCTACGACATGCAGGTCACCCCGGCCGTGGACCCGTCCTGACCGTGACCGGCACCGACGTCGCCCTCAAGGAGGTCGTGCGCCAGGAGTGGGGCCGCCTGGTCGCCCTGCTTCTGGCGCAGTTCCGGCGCCTCGACCTCGTCGAGGACGCGCTCGGCGACGCCGTCGAGGCCGCCAGCCGCACCTGGCCGGCCGACGGCGTCCCCGACAACCCGCCGGCGTGGCTGATGACCGCCGCGCGCCGCCGCGTGGTCGACCGTCTCCGCACCGAGGAGGTGGCTCGCCGCAAGGAGCCGCTCCTGCTGGTCGACGCCGCGCAGCACCAGGACGGAGCCCGCACGATGGCCGACGCCGGCAGCCTGGTCGAGGACGACGTGCTGCGCCTGGTGCTGATGTGCGCCCACCCGGCGCTGGCGCCGGAGTCGGCCAGCGCGCTGAGCCTGCGGCTGGTCCTCGGCGTCCCGACGGCGGACATCGCCCGGCTCTTCCTCGTGCCCGAGCCGACGATGGCCGCGCGCATCACCCGCGCCAAGAAGCGCATCGTCGGCGCCGGCATCCCCTTCAGCGTGCCCGACGCCGGCGTGCTGCCCGAGCGCCTCGAGACGGTGGCGCAGACCGCCTACCTCGCCTTCACCGCCGGCTACTCCCCCGGCACGGGCCCCGACCTGCTGCGCCCCGAGCAGTCCGGTGAGGCCATCCGGCTGGCGCGGGTCGTGCTCGGACTGCGTCCGGACGAGCCGGCGCTCGTCGCGCTGCTGGCCCTGATGCTGCTCCAGCACTCCCGGCGTGACGCCCGGGTGGCCGACGGCCGACTGGTGCTCCTCGCCGACCAGGACCGCACCCGGTGGCACCACGACGAGATCGCCGAGGCGACGCGGCTGCTCGCCCGCCCCGGCCTGACCGGACCGCTGACCCCGCTCGCGGCGTCGTACGTCCTCCAGGCGCGCATCGCTGCCGAGCACGCCACGGCACCGTCGGCGGAGGACACGCGGTGGGACCGCGTCGTGGGCCTGTACGACGTCCTGCTGCAGGTGGCGCCCACGCCCTCAGCGCGGCTCGCGCGGGCCGTCGCGGTCGCCGAGCTGCACGGGCCGGCCGCCGGCCTCGACGCGCTGGAGGGGCTGGAGCTCCCCGCGAGCCACCGGCCGGCCGCGGTGCGCGCGGAGCTGCTGTCGCGCGCGGGCGACGTCGACGCGGCGCGAGCGGCGTACGACCAGGCGATCGCAGCCTGCCGCAACGAGGTCGAGACGGCCTTCCTCGTGGCGCGACGCGACGCGCTCTAGTCCTCCGGGACGGGCTGCTGCTTGGCGAGCACGGTGAGGCCGCCGTCGATGACGAACCCGCGCGCCCGGTCGGCCTCCTGGTCGACGCCGATCTGCACGCCCGGCGGGACGACGACGCCCTTGTCGAGGATCGCGTTGCGCACGACCGCACCCTCGCCGACGCGGACGCCGTCCATCAGCACCGAGTCGGACACCTCCGCGCCGTCCTTGACCCACACCGCGGGTGAGAGCACCGACTTGTTGACGGTGCCGCCGCTCACGACGACACCGGGCGAGAGGATCGAGTTGAAGGTCGAGACCAGCGTGCCGCTCGCGCCCTCGACCAGCTTGGCCGGCGGGTGCGGGCCATAGCTGGTGTAGATCGGCCACGCGGTGTTGTAGAGGTTGAAGACCGGCAGCGGCGAGACGAGGTCCATGTGGGCGTCGTAGTAGGAGCGCATGGTCCCGACGTCACGCCAGTAGCCGCGGTCGCGGTCGGTCGCGCCCGGCACCTCGTTGTCCTTGTAGTCGTAGACCGCCGACTCCGACTTGTCCACGAACCACGGCACGATGTCGCCGCCCATGTCGTGCTTGGACTGCTCGCGCTCGGCGTCGCGGGTGACGGCGTCGCGAAGGGCCTCGGCGTCGAAGACGTAGTTGCCCATGCTGGCCAGCACCTCGTCGGGCGAGTCGGGCAGGCCCACCGGGTCGGTCGGCTTCTCCAGGAACGCCCGGATGCGCTGCGGGCTGGTGGGGTCGACGTCGATCACGCCGAACTGGTCGGCGAGGCTGATCGGCTGGCGGATCGCGGCGACCGTGCAGCCCGCGCCGGACTCGACGTGGTCGGCGACCATCTGCGCGAAGTCCATGCGGTAGACGTGGTCGGCTCCCACGACGACGACGATGTCGGGCTGCTCGTCGGTGAGCAGGTTGAGCGACTGGTAGATCGCGTCGGCGCTGCCGAGGTACCACCGCTTGCCGACGCGCTGCTGCGCGGGCACCGGCGTCACGTAGTTGCCGAGCAGCTGCGACATCCGCCAGGTGGTGGTGACGTGGCGGTCCAGGCTGTGCGACTTGTACTGCGTCAGCACCACGACCTTGAGGTAGCCGGAGTTGACAACGTTGGACAGCGCGAAGTCGATCAGGCGGTAGATCCCGCCGAACGGCACCGCGGGCTTGGCGCGGTCGGCCGTCAGCGGCATCAGGCGCTTGCCCTCGCCTCCGGCCAGGACGACGGCGAGGACCTTCTTGCGCGGGGACGTCATTGCCATGCGATGAAACTAGCCGTCCGCAGGGGCGCGGTCGACCTCCCTCGAGGCGCGCGTTTGCGGCTAGGTTCGGCTCATGCGCATCGACGTCCTCAGCAAGGAGTACCCACCGGAGGTCTACGGCGGGGCCGGTGTGCACGTCGCCGAGCTCGTCCGCGCGCTCCGGGTGCTGCCCGACGTGGACGCGCGGGTGCGCTGCTTCGGGGCGCCACGCTCCGAGCCGGGCACGACCGCCTACGCCGAGCCGGACTCGCTGGCCGGCGCCAACCCGGCGATCCGCACGCTGGGCGTCGACCTCGCGATGGTCGACGACTGCGACGGCGCCGACCTCGTCCACTCCCACACCTGGTACGCCAACATGGCCGGGCACCTCGCCGGGCTGATGCACGGCATCCCCCACGTCGTCAGTGCCCACTCGCTCGAGCCGATGCGGCCGTGGAAGGCCGAGCAGCTCGGCGGCGGCTACGCCCTGTCGAGCTGGGCCGAGCGGACAGCGTACGAGGGGGCGGCGGGCATCGTCGCGGTGAGCGCCGCGATGCGCGACGACGTGCTGCGCAGCTATCCGTCGGTCGACCCGGCACGGGTGCACGTCGTGCACAACGGCATCGACACCACGGAGTGGGCGCCGGTGGCCGACCCCGACCGGGTCCGCGCCCTCGGCGTCGACCCGGACCGACCGAGCGTCATCTTCGTCGGCCGGATCACCCGGCAGAAGGGGCTGCCGCTGTTCCTGCGGGCTGCCGCCGCCCTGCCGCCCCACGTCCAGCTGGTGCTCTGCGCCGGCGCGCCCGACACCCCCGAGATCGAGGCCGAGGTGCGGGGGCTCGTCGACGACCTCGCCGCGTCGCGGTCGGGCGTCGTGTGGATCGCCGAGATGCTGCCCCGTCCCGATGTCGTCGCCCTGCTGACCGCCGCGACCGTCTTCGCGTGCCCGTCGATCTACGAGCCGCTCGGCATCGTCAACCTCGAGGCGATGGCCTGTGAGACCGCCGTCGTCGCGACCGCCACCGGCGGCATCCCCGAGGTCGTCGTCGACGGCGAGACCGGGTGGCTCGTGCCGATCGAGCAGGCCACCGACGGCACCGGCACGCCCCTCGACCCCGAGCGCTACGTGGCCGACCTCGCCGCCGCGCTCACCGACGCCGTCAGCGACCCCGGCCGCGCCCGCGCCTACGGCGCCGCCGGCCGCCGCCGCGCCGAGGAGTCCTTCAGCTGGGGCTCGATCGCGGCCCGGACGCTCGACCTCTACCGCTCGCTGACGTAGACGCGCGGACAGAACCTCCGCCGCCGGGCGGGTCGTACGCTCGGCCGGCTCGTCACAGGCAACTTCTGTCTGCGCGTCTACGGCCTGTGGAGAGCGCGAGCGGCCGCCCGCGGACCTGAGGCACGCTGGCGGCGTGGAGGTCGACGAGGCGATGCGCCGCATGGGCGGGCTGGCCACGCGTGGCCGGCTCATCCTCGTGACGTCGCGCGCCGAGGTCGATGCGGCCCTGCGACGCGGGGTGGTCGTCCGCGCCTCGCACGGGCGTTACGTCCTGCCCGACCTCGACGCGGCCGCAAAGCAGGCGCACCGCGTCAACGGCCACCTCGCACTGACCAGCGCGGCGCTGCACCACGGGTGGGAGGTCAAGAGCGTTCCCGTGGTGCCCCACGTCGTGTTCCCGAGGAGACGCAACGTGCCGCGGGCCTGGCGTGACGAAGTCGTCCTGCACCGCGCCGACCTGGGACCGGACGACGTGTCCGGGGTGGCCACGAGCCGCGAGGTGACCCTGCTCCACTGCCTGCGTTCGCTGCCCGACGACGAGGCCCTCGCCATCGCCGACTCAGCCCTGCGCCACGGCGAGGAGGCGACGCTGCGCCGGATCGTCGCGCAGGTGCGCGGAGCGGGCAGTGCGAAGGTCAGGAGGATCGCCCGCGCCGCCGACGCCAGGGCCGCCAATCCCTTCGAGTCGGTCACACGTGCGATCTGCCTGCAGGTGCCGGGCCTCGACGTGACGCCGCAGGTCGTCCTGTCCACTGACCACTACTGGGCCTGCCCGGACCTGGTCGACCACGAGAAGCGCCTCGTCATCGAGTGCGACTCCTACGAGTGGCACGGCAACCGCGCCGGGTTCATCAAGGACGTCCGGCGCTACACGCTGCTGTCCGCCGACGGCTGGACGGTGCTGCGGTTCACGTGGGACGACGTCATGCTGCGACCGACGTGGGTGCGTGAGGTGCTGTGCCGGGCAACCGGCGTAGACGCGCAGACAGAAGCGCACGCGGCGTGGCCCGTCGCCGCGTGAGCGGCGCGGCGCGCACGGCTTCTGTCTGCGCGTCTACGACAGATCGGGGATGCCGGGCGACGAGGCGCCGGTCTACCGTGGGACGACCAGGAGGCGCCATGAGCCAGCCGAGCCCCGAGCCCGTGCCGCCCGCGGTGCGGGCGCAGATCCTCGCGACCGAGCACTGGGGCCTGCTCGCGGTGCGCAGCCAGACGTGGAACGAGGTCATGGGCCGCATCTCGGCGCAGCTCACCTTCACCTCCGCCGTCCTGGTGTTCCTGGCGCTGGCCGTGCAGGGGCTGGGCTACACCGAGACGTTCCGCATCCTGGCGATCACCCTCGGCCTGGTGGTGCTGCTCACCGGCACGCTGACCAGCTTCCGCGTCGCCAACGCCAGCCAGGAGGACTACTTCTTCGTGCTGGGGATGAACCGGCTCCGCGCGGCCTACGTGGCCCTCGACCCCACGCTGGCGCCCTACTTCGTCACCGGGATCGGCGACGACCCGCGGCAGGTCACCCAGACCTACACGATGGGTCCGGTCCGCGACGTCAACCACGTGCTCGCCAGCGCCGCGATCTTCGTGGTCGTGGTCAACTCGATCGTCGTGGGCGGGCTGGTCGCCTTCATCGCCTGGCCGGGTGGGCCGTGGCTGGCCGCCATCCTCGGGGTCGTCCTGGCACTCGTGCACGTCGGCCTGTGGGTCCTGCACGGCAAGCGCACCTACGACGTCAACACTGACCCGCGGTGGGTCCGCTTCCCCGGTGCCGACGGGGAGGCGGACGGGGACGCGGAGCTCAGCTGAGGACGAGACCTGGGTAGAGCGGGTGCTTGTCGAGCATCTCCGCCGAGCGCTTCGTGACGCGGTCGGCGACGCCGTCGCCCAGGACGTACGACGCCTTGCTGGGCCCGCCGGCCTTCGTGGTGCCGGCCTCGGTGTTGCTGAGCACGTCGACGATGAGCTCGGCCACCGTGTCGAACTCGTCGTGGCCGAAGCCGCGCGTGGTGAGCGCGGGCGTGCCGAGCCGGACGCCGGAGGTGTACCAGGCGCCGTTGGGGTCGGCCGGGACCGAGTTGCGGTTGGTGACGACGCCGGCGTCGAGCAGGGCGGACTCGGCCTGGCGACCGGTGAGGCCGAAGGACGAGACGTCGAGCAGGACGATGTGGTTGTCGGTGCCGCCGGTCACGAGGTTGGCCCCGCGGGTCAGGAAGCCCTCGGCCAGCGACTTCGCGTTGTCGGCGATCCGCTGGGCGTAGTCCTGGAACTCGGTGGTGCGGGCCTCGGCGAAGGCGACGGCCTTGGCGGCCATCACGTGCGACAGGGGGCCGCCGAGCACCATCGGGCAGCCGCGGTCGACGTCGGCGGCGAACTCCTCCTGCGCCAGCACCATGCCGCCGCGCGGACCGCGCAGCGACTTGTGGGTCGTGGTGGTGGTGAGGTGGGCGAAGGGAACCGGGTCCTCCTCGCCCGTGAACACCTTGCCGGCGACGAGGCCGGCGAAGTGGGCCATGTCGACCATCAGCACGGCACCGACCTCGTCGGCGATCTCGCGCATCTTCGCGAAGTTCACCCGGCGCGGGTAGGCGGAGTATCCGGCGACGAGCACGAGCGGCCTGAACTCGCGCGCCTTGGCCGCGACCGCGTCGTAGTCGAGCAGGCCGGTCTCCGGGTCGGTGCCGTACTGCTGCTGGTGGAACATCTTGCCGCTGATGTTGGGACGGAACCCGTGCGTGAGGTGGCCGCCGGCGTCGAGCGACATGCCGAGCAGGCGCTGGTTGCCGAACTCGTGGCGCAGGGTCTCCCAGTCGGCCTCGGAGAGCTCGTTGACGTTCTTCGCCTGCATCTTCTCCAGGTAGGGCGACTCCACCTTGTTGGCGAGGATCGACCAGAAGGCGACGAGGTTGGCGTCGATGCCCGAGTGCGGCTGGACGTAGGCGTAGGGCGCGCCGAAGAGCTCACGCGCGTGCTCCGCGGCGAGGGACTCGACGGTGTCGACGTTCTGGCAGCCCGCGTAGAAGCGGTGCCCGACGGTGCCCTCGGCGTACTTGTCGCTGAACCACGTGCCCATCGTCAGCAGTACGGCCGGCGAGGCGTAGTTCTCCGACGCGATCAGCTTGAGCGAGCCCCGCTGGTCGGTGAGCTCCTGGCGGGTGGCCTCGGCGATGCGCGGCTCGACCGACGCGATCACCTCGAGGGCCTGCGAGTACGCGCTGCTGATCAGGGAGTCCGTCATGGGGAACAGCCTAGAGGCCCCGGGACGCCGAGGCTGAGTCGTACCAGCGGGTCACGAAGGTGTGACCTGGACCTCACTCATCTGTTGAGCGGGGCGGGCGCGATCGACGTCGTCTCACATCGTGGCGCGCTGTCCCACATAACGAGATTTCGGCTTGTGGAACGGGTGTCCAACCCCTGAGACTTCTTGACATGGTCACCGCCTCCACCCACACGCACCTCGTGGTCCGACGTCACGTCGACTACATGCGTGTGGGCAGCGCGACCTGTTGGCATCGCTGAACGCCGCCCAGAAGTCCCTCTCCGCGCTCAACGTCGCGCGCGGCACCCCTCAGCGAACAGGACCTTCCTGACCATGCCTGACCTCCGGTTCACGCCCCAGGCCGCCCAGCGCACCGAGATCCCGCGCCCGAAGCGCGCCGAGGGCCAGTGGGCGCTCGGCTACACCGAGCCGCTCAACAAGAACGAGCAGTCCAAGAAGGACGACGACCCGCTCAACGTGCGGGACCGCATCCTCTACACCTACTCGCGCCGCGGCTTCGACTCGATCGACCCGGCCGACCTGCGTGGTCGCTTCCGCTGGATGGGCCTCTACACCCAGCGCGCGCCCGGGTTCGACGGCGGCAAGACCGCGCAGCTCGGGGAGGAGGAGCTCGACGACCGCTTCTTCATGATGCGCGTGCGCACCGACGGCGCGATCCTCGACGCGGCAGCCCTGCGGGCGCTGGGCGAGGTGTCGACGGCGTACGCCCGCAACACCGCCGACATCACCGACCGCAACAACATCCAGTACCACTGGATCGAGATCGAGAGCGTCCCGGCGATCTGGGAGCGGCTCGAGGCGGTCGGCCTCACCACGCTGGAGGCGTGCGGCGACAGCCCGCGCCCGTTCCTCGGCTCCCCCGTCGCGGGCATCGCCAAGGACGAGATCATCGACGGCTCCGAGGCGCTCGCCGAGATCAAGCGCCGCATCCTGGGCAACCCCGACTTCTCCAACCTGCCGCGCAAGTTCAAGACCGCGCTGACCGGCCACCCCAGCCACGACGTCGCGCCCGAGGTCAACGACGTCTCGTTCGTCGGCACCGTCCACCCCGAGCACGGCCCCGGCTTCGACCTCTGGGTCGGCGGCGGCCTGTCGACCAACCCGATGCTCGCCCACAAGCTCGGCGTGTGGATCCCGCTCGACGAGGTCGCCGACGCCTGGGAGGGCGTCGCCGGCATCTTCCGCGACTACGGCTACCGCCGGCTGCGCTCCAAGGCCCGCCTGAAGTTCCTGCTCGCCGACTGGGGCAAGGAGAAGTTCCGCGAGGTCCTGGAGAACGAGTACCTCCACAAGCAGCTCGTCGACAACCCCTCCCCCGAGTCGCCGATCGCCCAGGGCGACCACATCGGCATCCACGAGCAGAAGGACGGCCGGTTCTATGTCGGCGCCGCCCCCGTGGTCGGCCGCATCGACGGCACCACGCTGAGCGCGCTGGGCGATCTGGTCGAGCGCTACGGCGCCCGCGGCGCGCGGCTCACGGCCTACCAGAAGCTGGTCGTGATCGGCGTGGCCGCCGACGACACCGAGGCGTTCGCCGACGACCTCGAGAAGATCGGGCTGACCGCGCGGCCGAGCAACTGGCGCCGGTCCACGATGGCCTGCACCGGCATCGAGTTCTGCAAGCTCGCGATCGTCGACACCAAGGAGCGCGCCCGCCGGCTGGTGACCGAGCTCGAGAAGCGCTTCCCCGACCTCGACACCGACATCTCGGTCAACGTCAACGGCTGCCCCAACGCGTGCGCCCGCACCCAGGTCGCCGACATCGGCCTCAAGGGCCAGCTCGTCATGGACGCCGACGGCACGCAGGTCGAGGGCTTCCAGGTGCACCTCGGCGGTGCGCTCGGCCTCAACCCCGCCATGGGCCGCAAGCTGCGCGCGCACAAGGTCACCAGCGCCGGCCTCGACGACTACGTGTCGGCCGTCGTCAGCGCCTACCTCCAGGACCGCACCGAGGGTGAGCGGTTCGCCGCCTGGGTGGCGCGCGCCGACGAGGTCCTGCTGCGCGGGGAGCCGGTGGCGGTCTGATGTCCGAGCGCGCGGTCCCGTTCCACTGCCCCTACTGCGGGGACGAGAACCTGTTCCCCCGAGAGGGTGCAGGGGCCTGGGAGTGCCGCTCGTGCCTGCGCAGCTTCACCGTGCAGATGACCGGGATGATCCCGCACCCGGGCACGGGAGGCGCACCATGAGCCTCTCGACCCGCGCCGCCCGCGACTTCAAGGGCACCCACACCGAGGGACGTACGCCGGAGGAGCTGCGCGAGCTCGTCTCCCACGTCGGCGCCGAGCTCGAGCTCGCGCCCGCCGAGGTGATCATCGAGTGGGCCGTCGCGACCTTCGGCGACCGGTTCGCGATCACCTCCTCGATGGGCGACGCCGTGCTCGCGCACCTCGCCTCGACGGTCGCGCCCGGCATCGACGTCGTCTTCCTCGACACCGGCTACCACTTCGTCGAGACCATCGGCACTCGCGACGCCGTCGAGGCGACCCTCCCGGTCAACCTGCGCACCGTGAGCACCTCGCTCACCGTCGCCGAGCAGGACGAGCAGTACGGCAAGGACCTCTACAAGACCGACCCCGACCTCTGCTGCGCGCTGCGCAAGGTCAAGCCGCTCGCCGACACCCTGGCCGAGTACGACGCCTGGGCCACCGGGCTGCGCCGCGCGGAGACCCACAACCGGGTCATCGCCCCGGTCGTCGGCTGGGACGCCCGCAAGGGCAAGGTCAAGGTCTCCCCGCTGGCGCGCTGGAGCGACGAGCAGGTCGAGCGGTACATCGTCGACAACGGGGTGCTGGTCAACCCGCTCGTGCACGACGGCTACCCGAGCATCGGCTGCTGGCCGTGCACGCGCCGCGTCGCCCCCGGCGACGACCCGCGCAGCGGACGCTGGGCCGGCACCTCCAAGACCGAGTGCGGGATCCACGCATGACGACATGCCACGAGATCTCCTCCTCACACCGGGTCGACAACGCCGTCGTCCCGCAGCACCCCCACCTGAAGCACCACCGCTCCACACACGAACGGAGGCACCCCTGATGGCTGCTCCTGCTCTGGTTGCCCTGGCCCACGGAAGCCGGGACCCGCGTTCGGCCGCGACGATCAAGGCGCTCGTCGCCGAGGTCAAGGCGCTGCGCCCCGACCTCAAGGTCGAGACGGCCTTCCTCGACCTCTCCAAGCCGAGCTTCGACACGGTCGTCGACCGCCTGGTGAAGGCCGGTCACGAGGAGATCGTCGTCGTCCCCCTCCTGCTCACCGAGGCCTACCACGCGAAGGTCGACGTGCCGGAGGCCATCAAGGCGGCCATGGCCCGCCACGACGGCGTACGCATCCAGGCCAGCCGCATCCTCGGCATGGAGGCCGCCTTCCTCGAGGTGCTCGACGTCCGCCTGCGCGACGCGCTCAAGGCGGCGCGGGTGCGCGAGCTCGACGCGCTGGTGCTGGCCGCGGCCGGTTCGTCCGACCCGCTCGCCAACCAGGCGGTCGCCCGCATCGCCCGCACCTGGGGTGCGCGGCACCGGCTCCCGGTCACCGCCGCCTTCGCCTCGGCCGCTCCCCCGGCCGCCGGCGAGGCGGTGCGGGCCTTCCGCGCCGAGGGCAAGCGCCACATCGCCGTGGCCTCGTTCTTCCTCGCCCCCGGCCGGCTGCCCGACCGGGCGACCGAGCTGGCCGTCGAGGCCGGGGCCGTCGCGGTCTCCGACCCGCTGGGTGCGCACCCGGCGGTCGCCCGCGCGATCCTCGCCCGCTACGCCGTGGGCGCGGTCGAGCTCGTGCCCGTCTGATGAGACGAGCAGCGGCGCGCGAGGGACGAGCGCGCCGCGTGGGCTCGGCCAGATCGAGCAAGCGACGCGACTGAGGCACGAAGTCGCACGAGCGCGTCGAGGTCAGACGAGCAAGCGACGCGATCACCCGAGGTGCTTGAGCGCCTCCCGGCGTGACAGCCCGCTGAGCCTGTCGTCGTAGGTCGCGACGAAGGTGCGGACCCACGCCGGGTCGGTGCGGGCGTGCTGGCGAAGGGCCCAGCCGAGCGCCTTGCGGACGAAGAAGTCACGGCCGTGCACCGTGTCGTCGAGGTTGGCGACCAGCACGCGCTCGAGCAGGTCGGTGTCGGTGTGCTCGCCGTGGCGCAGCTGCGACAGCATCGCCGTACGGCGCACCCACAGGCTGTCCTGGTCGATCGACCAGGCGTCCATGACGGGCGTCGTCGGCACCCGGTGGTCGAGCAGCACCTGGCCGACAGGGTGCGAGGCGATCTCGTCGACGACGTCCCACCAGGCACCGGTGCGCACGAGGGTCTCGAGCAGCGGCAGCAGGTCGGGGTCGAGCCACGACCGGTACGCGCGGTGGCGCAGCAGCGCGATCGCGGCATACCACTCCTCCCGGTGCTCGGCGTCCTCCCACAGCTCGAGCGCGGCGGCCTCCCACTGCGCCCGGTCGACGAACCGGTGCTCGACGAGCAGCGGCCTCAGCAGCGCCTTCAGGGCGGGCGCGCCGAGCCCGACGTAGGGCAGCTCGGACTTCATGTAGGCCTGCTGCTGGGCGGCCCTGGCCGGGTCGCCCACCTCGGCCAGGGCCGCCCGCACCGCACCGGCGTACGTCATGCCCGCGATCTTGTCAGGGGCGCGCCTCGTAGACGTGGTTGAACGGCGTCTCGGCGACCCTGCGGAAGCGGGTGAACCCGGCGTCGGTCACCACCTGGCGGATCGCGGCCTCCCCCGCCTGGGCACCGAGCGCGTAGCCGCCCGGCTGCGAGACGGCGTTGGGCACGCACAGCGCCCCGACCCCGCGCGGCGCGAGGAGCTGCGCGACCGCCTCGGCTACGGACCGGACGACGTCGTGTGCGTGGTCTCGGTCGGCGGCTCCGGGGTGGGGCACCACCTGCTGCAGCGTGTCGCAGCGTCGTACGACCCACTGGCCGCCGCGATCCCCGGCCTGCGGATGGTGCTGGTCAGCGGGCCCCGGATCGACGCGGGCAGCCTGCGCGTCCCCGACGGCGTCGAGGTGCACGGCTTCCTGCCCGACCTCGACCTGCACCACGCCGCCTGCGACGTCGCGGTCGTGCAGGGCGGGCTGAGCACCACCATGGAGCTGACGGCGGCGCGGCGCCCGTTCCTCTACGTCCCGCTCGAGCACCACTTCGAGCAGCAGGTCCACGTGCGCCACCGCCTCGAGCGGCACCGGGCCGGACGTGCGTTGGCCTATGCCGACGCCGAGCCCGGCCGGGTGGCCGAGGAGCTGGTGACGCTCCTCCAGCAGCCGGTCGACTACCGGCCGGTGCCCTCGGACGGTGCGGAACGGGCGGCGCGGCTGGTGCTCGAGGCGCTCTGACCGACCGCCACGACCCGCCGCCGGATCGCGGGCCAGTTCCCGGCGGTCGCCGTCCGCAGGGGCGCCAGGACGCGTGCCGCCTCGCCCCCGTCCCCGCGGGCGGCGGCCGCTCCGGCGAGCAGGAGGTAGGCGTCGGCGCCGAGCACCCACGCTCGCCCCGCCGGGCAGTCCACCGCCATCAGGTCGTCGGTGGCCGGCCGGGTCAGCTCGCCGGTCGCCGCCGCCAGCGCGGCCGCGCAGAGGAGCCGCCCGGGGCGGGCCGTGCCCCTCCGCGCCGTCATCCCCGCGCGCGCCACCCGCTCCGCCGCGGACCCGTCGCCCAGCTCGACGAGGGTGGCTGCGAGCAGCCCGGCGGCCCACGAGTGCCACCACGGGTGGTCGACGGCCGAGGTCTCCTCGACCGCGCGGGTGCCCAGGTCCCGGGCCTCGTCGAGGTCACCGGCGAGGCGCGCCAGCCACCCCTCGTAGGCCCGCAGGTGGCCGGCGTAGGCCGGGAACCCGCTGCGGACGTTGAGGGCGCGCGCCTCGTGGAGCAGCTCCCGCGCACCGGCCCAGTCGTCCCGGGCGGCGGGCACGAAGGCTCCCTCGAACACCACCCACTGGATCAGCCAGGAGTCGTCGCGTGCCCACACCATCGGCTCGAGCTCTCGCACGGTGTCGGCGAGGAGGGGCGTGTCGCCGAGGTACCAGGCCACCGTCTTGAGCCCGTCGAGCGCCAGGACGACGCCCTCCTCCGACCCGGACGCGCGGGCGCGGGCCAGCACCCGGTCCGCCCGCGCCCGGGCCGCCGCGAGCCGCAGCCGGCTGGCCTCCAGCACGGTGAGCCGGCACCCGAAGTCGGCCTCGGCCCGCCGGTCACCGAGGTCGGCGGCCAGCCGCGCGCCGTCCTCGAGCGGGCCGAGCAGCTCGTCGGTGCCGAGCTGTGCGCCGACGGCGGCGTCACCACCGCGGGCCCGGAGCGCAGCCAGCTCGAGGCGCCGCTCGCCGCTGGTCCGCGCCCACGCCAGGGCGGCGTCGATGTCGTGCAGGGCGTCCGTCCAGCTGGTCCCGGCCTCGTGCACGCGCCCGCGCACGAGCAGCGCCCGCGCCCGGGTCTCGGCGGCGAGGTCAGGCGTCGCGAGGCAGCGCTCGACGAGCGTGCGGGCGTCCTCGACGGCAGCGCGTGCCAGCGCCTCCTCCCCCGCCAGCAGCCATCCGCGCGCCGCCCGTGCGTCGTCGCCGACCGCGTGGGCGTGCGTGGCCATCACCTCGGGGCGGTCGCTCGTCAGGTCGGCCGCTCGGCGGTGGTAGGCCGCCGCGACCGCCTCGGGGAGGGCCGCGTGGACGCACTCCTGGAAGAGGTCGTTCGCGAACTCGTAGACCGCGCCCCCGCGGGTGAAGAGGCCGGCTCGGGTCAGCTCCTCGCAGGCGCGGGTGGCCGCGACCTCGGAGACCTCGGTGAGTCCTGCCAGCAGCCGCGGGTCGAGGCGGCGGCGCAGGACCGCGCCCGCCTCGACGACCGCGCGGGTCTGCTCGGGGAGCCGGGCGACGCGGCCCAGCACCCCCTCCGCCAGCGAGGCCGGCACGCCGGTCTCCCCGCCGGCGAGGGCGCGGAGGCTCTCGACGACGCTGAGCGTGTGGCCGGCGGTGCGGGCCATGACCTGGCGGCCGTGCGCACCGACACCCGCCGCCATGGCCAGCGTGTCCACCGCGGCCGGCCCGAGCGGACCGAGGTGGAGGCGCGTGGCCCGGTCGCCGAGGCGCTCGACGACGGCGGCGTCCTCGCTGCGCACGGCGCCGACGAGCAGGACCCGAGCCCCGTCGAGCCGTCCGGCGAGGTAGCCCAGGAGGTCGACGGTGGCCGCACCCGAGTCCTGGAGGTCGTCGAGGACGACCACGACCGGCCGCGCGACGGCCAGCCGACGCAGCGCGACGGCCACGGCGTCGTACGCCGCCCGGCGCAGCAGGTCGCGGTCCGCGGGCCGTGGTGCGGCCCCGGGAAGGAGGCCGGCGAGGTCGGGCACCAGGGAGACCCACGCCGCCTCGTGGTCGCGCACCACCGCCAGCAGCTCGTCGCGGCCCAGCCCGCCGAGCGCGGGCCGTAGCGCGTCGACGAACGGCTGCAGGAACAGCGACCGCTCGGCCGGGTGGCACCTGCCCCGCAGCACCTGGCCCCCCGTCGTCGACACGAGGTCGGCGACGGCGTCCAGCAGCCGGGTCTTGCCGATCCCGCCCTCGCCGACGACGAGCTGGAGCGCCACCGACCGTCCGTCCACCGACCGGTTCCACGCCTCACGGAGGTGCGCGACCTCGGCCTCGCGACCCACGAGCGCCGCCGGCTGGGTCGCTCGCGGCGCGACAGCCGTGGCTGCGGCAGCAGGCCCGGCCTCCGGCCGGACCTCGACCTCGCGCAGCAGGGCCAGGTGCAGGTCGGCCGTGGCGCGGTCGGGGTCGCTGCCGAGCTCGTCGCGCAGGCGGCGGGCCAGCCGGTCGTACGCCGTGAGCGCCGCCGGCGTCTGCCCGTCGGCAGCCAGCGCGCGCATCAGGTCGCGCACGGCTCGCTCGTCGTCGCCGTCGACCACGACTCCTGCGCTCGCGACCCGGACCGCGGCGGCGGGGTCGAGCTCGAGCAGCGCCGTCACCCGGTGGTGGCGGGCGGTGCGGCGCAGGTCGTCGACCTCGGCGCGGACGCCCACGACCCAGCCGTCGTCCACCTCGTCGAGCAACGCCGGCTCGGTCCCGAGCAGCTCCTGCGCGGCGGCGGCTGCCGCGTCGGCGAGCGCGTGCTCGCCTGCGGCCAGCCGCGCGGCAGCCTCGGCGCACCACTGCTCGGCCTCGACCACGTCGAGGGACCACGTGCCGCCCAGCGCGTAGGCGCCCGGCAGGCCGACCACGACCGACGGACCCACGGTGCGCCGGACCCGGCTGACCAGGGTCGCCACGTTGGCCGCGGGGTCGGCCGGCGGGGACTCGTGCCACAGCGCGTCGACGACCCGGTCGGTGGCGACCGGACGCCCCCGGGCGGCCGCCAGCAGGGCAAGGAGGGTCCTCGCCTTGCGGCTGCCCAGCTCGCGACCCGCGCGCGGACCGTCACCGGTGTCCACGGCCAGCGTGGACGCCAGTCGGATCCGGGTGACACCGGCGGGCGGGCTCACCTGCCGAGTATCACCCCACGAGGCGCTCGCGGAGGTGCTCGAGCTGACGGGCGGGGTCAGCGGTCAGTCCCCCGTGGACCGGACCGGGCTGGAGCACCGTGCTGCGCGGCGCCTTCAGGAAGCCGAACCGCTGGCCCAGCGACTGGCGCGCGGCCGCGCCCCCACGCTCGTCGCCCCGGCACACCCAGTCGGTGAAGGCGAGCGCCTCGCACACCTGGTCGACGTCGATGCCCGGGTGGAGCGCCCGCAACCGGTCGGCGTCGACCGACCACGCCACGTCGAGGAAGTCGGCGGCCTGGCAGTGCAGCACGACGCCCACGTTGAGGAACTCCTCGCGCTCGGGGCGCGGCACGCACCGGAGCACGACGTACTGGTAGGCCATCCGGGTGGCGGTCATCGCGCCACCGCCGGGAGCCACTGGCGGGTGCCGAGGCGCGCGAGGAGGAAGTCGACGTACGCCTGGCGCAGCGCGTCCGGCGTCTCCGCACCGGGCACCGTCTCCAGCCAGACGTCGGGGACCTGGTCCAGCACCTCGATGAAGACGTCACGGTCGAGCGGTGCCGCGATCTCCGCGTCGAGCTCGATCGCCCGGCGTGCGCACGTCTCGAAGACGTGGCCGCCGGCGTCCCAGGGCTGGGCGGCGAACTTCGCCGGATCGGTGACCCCGGACCGCCAGCCGTGGTGGAAGTAGAGGGAGGCCCCGTGGTCGATCACCCACAGGTCGCCGTGCCAGAGGAGCAGGTTGGGGTTGCGCCACGAGCGGTCGACGTTGGCGGTGAACGCGTCGAGCCACAGCACGCGGGCACCCTCGTCGTCGGCCGCGCTCACCTGCCCGTCGACGCCGAAGGAGCCGGGGAGGAAGTCGATGCCGAGGTTGGGACCGACGCTCGCGTTGAGCAGGTCCTGCACCTCCTCGTCCGCCTCGTAGCGGGCGAGCTCGGGGTCGAGGTCGAGGACGACGAGCCGCGGGGTGCGCAGGCCCAGCCGGGTGGCCAGGGCGCTCACGATGACCTCGGCGACCAGCACCTTGGCGCCCTGGCCGGCGCCGCGGAACTTGCACACGTAGGTGCCGAGGTCGTCGCCCTCGACGACGCCGGGCAGGCTGCCTCCCTCGTGCAGCGGCGTGACGTAGCGGGTGACCGTGACAGTCGGGAGGCCTGTGGGGAGTCCGGTGGGGAGTCCGGCGGAGCTCACTGGACCGGGTCCTCCTCGGCGAGACGCTCGGTCTCGGCCGCCACGTCGAAGTCGGCGGCCGGCCACTGCAGGTCGAGGCCGCGCAGGGTGTCGAGGAGGATCTGGCCGACGGCCAGGTTGCGGAACCACTTCTTGTCCGACGGCACCACGTGCCACGGCGCGACATCTGTGCTGGTGCGCTCGAGCGCGACCTCGTAGGCCTCGCGGTAGGCGGGCCACAGCGCCCGCTCGTCGAGGTCACCGGGGTTGTACTTCCAGTGCTTCTCGGGGTTGGCGAGGCGCTCGACCAGCCGTGCCTTCTGCTCGTCGGCGCTGATGTGGAGCATGCACTTGATGATCGAGAACCCGTCGTCGACGAGCCGGGCCTCGAAGTCGTTGATCGCGCCGTAGCGGCGCTCGATCTCGTCCGGGTCGGCGAACCCGCGGACGCGTGCGATGAGGACGTCCTCGTAGTGGGAGCGGTCGAAGACGCCGATGTAGCCGGCGTCGGGCAGGCCCTTCTCGATGCGCCAGAGGAAGTCGTGCCGCTTCTCCTCCTCGGTGGGCGCCTTGAAGCTGGTGATGCGGACGCCCTGGGGGTCGACGAGCCCGATCGTGTGACGGAGGACGCCGCCCTTGCCGCTCGTGTCCATGCCCTGCAGGACGAGCAGGACGCGACGCTCGGACCCGACCGTCCGCTCGGCCCAGAGCCGCTCCTGCAGGTCGGCGAGCTCGTCGCCCATCGCGGTCAGCGCGGCCTTGCCGTCGGCCTTGGCCCCGTCGAAGCCCGGTGCGGCGTCGGTCTCGACCGCCGTCAGGTCGACCGGGCCATTGGGCAGGCGGAGCGCGTCGGCGATCGGCGAGGGCTGGGGGCTCGTCATGCGCACATCATGACGCACCGACCGTCAGGCGACGCCCAGCACGCGGCGCACGTCGAGGGTGCAGCCGACGACCGTGGCCACCCTGCCGTCACGCTGCGGCTCGTCGAACCAGGTGCCCTGATCGAAGCCCGCCTTCTCGAGGATCCGCAGCGAGGCCGCGTTGCGGTGGTCCGGCGCGGCGAAGTAGGCCGTCGCGTCCGGGAACCGGTGCCGCGCGCCCCGCATCCACGACCACAGGACACGCGCGCCGAGGCCGCGCCCCGCCCACGCGGGCTCCCCGATGGCGTAGTCGAGACCGATCGCGTCGGGGTCCGGCGTCAGCAGCGCGAAGTCGGGGTAGTCGCTGATCCGGTAGTCCTGGACGAACCCGATCGAGTGGCCTTTGAGGTCCACCACCCACATCCGGATCGGTGTCGTGCCGTCGACCCGGGGCCCGTAGGTCGCGACCACCCGTTCGGGGCTCGGGTCCCCGTCGGCGTGCCACCAGCGCCGGACGTGCGGCTGCTGGAGCCACCGGGTGAGGAGCGGCAGGTCACCGCGCGTCATTGCCCGCAGCACGATGCGCTGGTCGGGCTCGACCGCGAACCGCAGCGTCGCTCCCGACAGGTCGTCGGCGACGGGTTCGCCGGAGACCGTGGCGGCGATCCGCGTCGCGGCCGCGGCCCAGGACTCGCCGGGCCGGACCGCGCCGGTGAGCTCGCGCTCGTCATGACGTACGACGACAGGGACGGAGTGCATCCGGCGAGTGTGTCAGTGGGCGAGCGCCTCGGGATCGACCACCGGCGGGAGCACCGACCACGGGAAGTCGATCCAGCGCTCGGTGCTCCGCCACGAGTAGTCGGGCTTGATCACCGACTGCGGCTTCTCGTAGATGACGACCGTGCGGACCTCTGCCACGTGTCCCTCGCAGAACGCGTGCACCAGCTCCAGGGTCCGACCGGTGTCGGCGACGTCGTCGGCCACGAGCACCTTCAGCCCCGACAGGTCGACCGCAGCCGGGGTGGGCGGCAGCATGATCGGGACGTCGAGGCGCTGGTCGACGCCGGTGTAGAACTCGACGTTGACGACCGAGATGTTCTTGACCGCCAGCGCGTAGCCCAGACCCATCCCGAGGGCGAGCCCGCCGCGCGCGATCGCCAGGATCATGTCGGGGCGGAACCCCGAGTCGGCCACCTCCTGCGCCAGCTCGCGGGTCGCGGTGCCGAAGAGGTCGTAGGTGAGGACCTCGCGTTCGCTGCTCACCGGCCCATCCCACCAGACCACGGCGCTCGTGGGAACGGGCGGTCCGCCCGTCGACCTGCTGCTCCAGAGCACCGACGGCCACGGCTCCGGCCGCTCCCGCTCACAAGTCGGGGTGCGGCTCGTCGTCGGCGGCCTCACCGAGCGCCTCGCGGACGACCGAGAAGGCCAGGCCGGCTGCGTAGCCCTTGCGGGCCAGCAGTCCGGCCAGGCGGCGGGTGGCCACCTGGTGGTCGAGCCCGCGCATCGAGCGCAGCTTCTTGTCGACGAGCGCCCGGGCGGCGGCGCGCTGGTCACCCTCGTCGATCTGCTCCAGCGCGGACTTCGCGTCCTCGTCGTCGATGCCCTTGCGGCGCAGCTCCTGGGCCAGCGCCCGCGGCGCCAGTCCTCGGCTGCGGTGCCGGCTCTCCACCCACTGCCGGGCGTAGGCCGCGTCGTCGATCAGCCCGACCTCGGTGAAGCGGTCGAGCAGCTGCGCCGCCAGCTCGTCGGGGACTCCCCGCTTGGCCAGCTTGTCGGCCAGCTCCTGTCGCGAGCGGGCCTGTCCGGTCAGCGTGTCGAGCAGGATCTTGCGGGCCACGGCCTCCGGGTCGGCCTCGACCTCGGCGGCCGCAGCCTCCTCACGGGCGATCCGCGCCGCCTCGCGCTCCTCCCACGTCCGGGTGCGACCTCGGCCGCCCCCACGGCCCTTGCGTCCGCCACCACTCCCACGGCGGGCGCGCGCACCGTCCGATGGCTCGACCTCGGGCGTGGATGGGGGCTCCCCCACCCACGCCCTGACGCCGAGTCCGACGTCGCCGACCCAGTCGGGGGCCGGACGCGTCTCCTTCGTCATCGCCTCGACTCCTTGGAGCATCGGGTTTCGACGCGCGGATCCGCCCTCGCAAGCTCGGTCGGACGCTTGCTCAACCTGCCCGCGCGACGCCGGTCACTCGTCCCTCGTGACCGCCTGCGCGGTCAGAAGTCATTGACCCCGATGGGCTCGTCGCTCAGGTCGTCGCCGGGCTTGTCGACGGCCGGAGTCACGCCCAGCTTCTCGAGGATGAGCTTCTCGATCTCGTTGGCCAGGTCGGGGTTGTCGCGCAGGAAGTTGCGCGAGTTCTCCTTGCCCTGGCCGAGCTGGTCGCCCTCGTAGGTGTACCAGGCGCCGGCCTTGCGGATCAGGCCCGCCTCGACGCCCACGTCGATCAGCCCGCCCTCGCGGCTGATGCCCTTGCCGTACATGATGTCGAACTCGGCCTGCTTGAACGGCGGGGCGACCTTGTTCTTCACGACCTTGACGCGGGTGCGGTTGCCGACCATGTCGGTGCCGTCCTTGAGCGTCTCGATGCGACGCACGTCGAGGCGCACCGAGGAGTAGAACTTCAGCGCGCGACCACCGGTCGTGGTCTCCGGCGAGCCGAACATCACGCCGATCTTCTCGCGCAGCTGGTTGATGAAGATCGCGGTGGTGCCGGAGTTGTTGAGGGCACCGGTCATCTTGCGCAGGGCCTGGCTCATCAGGCGGGCCTGGAGGCCGACGTGGCTGTCGCCCATCTCGCCCTCGATCTCGGCGCGGGGCACGAGCGCGGCCACCGAGTCGATGACGATCAGCGAGAGCGCGCCGGAGCGGATGAGCATGTCGGCGATCTCGAGCGCCTGCTCACCCGAGTCGGGCTGGGAGACCAGGAGCGCGTCGGTGTCGACACCGAGGGCCTTGGCGTAGTCGGGGTCGAGCGCGTGCTCGGCGTCGATGAAGGCGACGATGCCGCCGGCAGCCTGCGCGCTGGCCACCGCGTGGAGGGCGACCGTCGTCTTTCCGGAGGACTCCGGACCGTAGATCTCCACGACACGACCTCGGGGCAGGCCGCCCAGGCCGAGCGCCACGTCGAGGGCGATCGACCCCGTGGGGATCACCTCGAGCGGGGCACGTGTCTCGTCGCCCAGTCGCATGACCGAGCCCTTGCCGAACTGCTTCTCCACCTGGGCGAGAGCGGCGTCGAGGGCCTTCTCGCGATCTGCACCAGCCATTGCTGTGTCCCGTCTTGTCGTCGTGTCGTGTGCGGTACGTCTGCGACGCTAGGGCGAGCCACCGACAGTCCCTGATCAGGACCGTCTGACGCTGTGGACAACCTCGCCCCTCGTCGTACCTGTGGATGAACAGTAGCCCGAACAGGTGTTCGACAGGCACTCCGCGCGCGGCGTGTCGTCCGGGATTTCCGGACGTGGCCGCCGGGGATCAGGCGTGCCGGCGGGTGACGGCGCCGGCGACCACCACGGTCCCGGCCAGCAGTGCGGCGAACATCGCCAGCACGGCATAGCCCAGCCCGCCGACGATCACGCCGGCGAGGGCCCCTCCCCCGGCGGCGGTGAGCGCCATCGCCATGTCGGACGTGCCCTGCACGTCGGTGCGGGCCTCGATGGGCGTGCGGTCGGCGATGACCGTCGAGGCGGCGACGGTGGCACAGGACCAGCCGAGGCCGAGCAGGAAGAGCCCCGCGAAGATCTGCCACGACGTGCCCTGCGGCGACAGGCCGCACAGTGCCAGCGAGACCAGCAGGACGACGCCGCCGGTGACCAGGACGCCGCTGCGCCCGAAACGGTCGGCGGCCCAGCCGACGACGGGCGAGAAGGCGAACATGCCCAGCACGTGGATCGAGATGACGAAGCCGATGACCTCGAGGTGGGCGCCGCCGTGCTCCATGTGGAGCGGCGTCATGATCATGACGGTCACCATCGCCGCGTGCGCGCACGCCATGGCGACCACCGCGGCGCCGACGGCCGGCACGTCGCGCACGACGGCGACGAACCGGCCCCACGAGCGGCCGCGCGGCTCGGGCCCGTCGGCCGGGGTGACACCGGCCGTCTCCTGCGCGAGGAGCAGCGGGTCGGGCCGGAGCCGCCACCAGAGCCAGGCGGCCGCCACGACCAGCACCACCGCGCCGATCGCGAAGCCACCGGTGAGCTCGGGAACGCCCAGCGAGCGCGCCACGACGGCGCCGACGCCCAAGAGGTTGGGGCCGGCGACGGCGCCGACCGTGGTCGCCCACACGACGACCGAGAGCGCGCGGGCGCGGTGGTGCTCCGTCGCCAGGTCGGTCGCGGCATAGCGCGACCCGTTGTTGACGGCCGTGGTCGCGCCCAGCATCACCGCGCCGAGGAGCAGCACCGCCATCGAGTCGACGACCCCCGCAACGACGGCCAGGACCGCACCGGCTGCACCGATCAGGTAGCCGGCGACGAGACCGACGCGTCGACCACGGCGCCGCATCACGCGGGCGAGCCCGTAGGCCGCCGCGGCCGTGCCGAGGACCTGGAAGGTCTGCGCGAGGCCGGCCATCGTCTCGCTGCCGGAGATGTCGCGGGCCAGCAACGAGGCCGTGGCGACGCCGATGGTGACGCCGACCGCGCCGACGGCCTGGGAGACGACGAGGGTGCGGACCGTACGACGCTGGACGTCCGCGACGGTGAGTCCCTCGCGGAGCTGGGTGGTCATCGCTCGCTGTCCGGCAGCTCGAGCTGACGGCGCACGGCCGCCCAGACCTCCTTGGGAGGCATGCCCGCGTCGAGCGCCTCCCGGGTGGTCCTGCCGTCGAGGTCGCGCACGACCGTCAGCTCGGCCCACGTGCGTGAGTAGGCCCGCCCGAGGACCGCGTCGAGCCGTGCCCAGAACTCCGTGTGCCTCATGCCGACACCCCATCACGCACCGCCGACAGCACGAGCCAGGTCTCCCCCCGGTCGCCCTCCGGACCGTGGTGGACGACCACGTCGGTCCAGCCCACCCCTCCCGCGGCGCCCCGAAGGTCGGCGGCCCGCCAGTAGGTGAAGTGCCGCGGCCCGCTGATCGTCCCGTGGGTGGACCAGCCCTCGCCGTCGCCCTCCTTGAACGACGACCACAGTCGCCCACCGGGCCGGGTGACCGCAGCCAGTCGGCCCAGAACGCGGGGTAGGTCGTGGCGCGCGACGTGGAGCAGCGACGCGTTGGCCCAGACGGCGTCGTGGGGCCCGTCGGGCGAGGTCAGGTCGTCGACGAGCGGGTCGAGGTGGTCGCAGGCATGGCCCCGCCCGCGCAGCAGCGAGACGAAGGCCGGGGTGATGTCGGTGCGCCGCACGACCAGCCCGAGGCCCTCTATCAGCAGGGCATCACGGCCCCCGCCCGAGCCGATCTCGAGGACGCGCGCGCCCGATCCGAGCTCTCCAGCGAGGCGTGCGACCTCGGCGCGCACCGCGTCGGGCACCGCGGCCGTGCGGGCGGCATAGGCCGCCGCGTCCCGGTCGTAGGCGCGGACGGTCTCGTTCACCTGTGGTCCGCCCCGACGTCGTGGAGGTGGTGCACGACGTCGTGCAGGTGGTAGCGACCCAGGCTCTCGACGGTGAACTCGTCCCCGTTGGACCGGAGCCCCCGTCGGCCGCGCGTGGCGTCGGTGACGGAGGCGTAGAGCGTCGCGACCGCCCGGGCGGCGTCGACCAGCTCGACCGCGACCGCCGCGGGGTCCTGTCGGCGGTAGTCGCGCTCGACCGCGGTGGCGTCCTGGTCCCAGTTGGCGAAGGTCGGTCCGTCCTCGGCGAGCATCAGCCGGACGCGCTCGGCGAAGAGCAGGTGCACGTCGCGGACGTGGCAGCCGTACTCCAGCGGCGACCAGACCCCGGGTCGCGGGCGGTGGGACGCGTCACCGCGGCCCAGCACCCGCGACCACGACGACGACGTCGCGTCGAGGAGGGCAGGGAGCTCCGACACGTCGTGCGCGGCGGCCTCGAACCCGCACTCGGGGCACGGCCGCTCGAGCACCCAGGTCCAGTCCTTCGTGTCGGGCGTGATCGCGTCGCGGGCCGAGCTCATGCCCCCATCAAAGCAGTCACTCTCCGAACGCCACGCTGGTGCAGGCCAGCCGGGCGCCGGCGGCTCCGGTGGTCGCGTTGGTGGGCAGTGCGTGGATCACCACCGACCCCGCGGTGCCGGGTGCGAACGTCCACGGGACCGTCGCCGTGGCGACACCCCGGCCCCGTTCGTCCGACGTGACGTCGAGCCAGACCTCCCGCTGCGCGAGCGGGACCGTCGCGTCGGTCGAGTGCTGGTAGTGCCCACCGGACGCAAGCGGGTCGGCGCCGCACGTCCCCGTGTGGACGTGTGCCCCGAACGTGCGGCCGGCCGGCAGCCCGGTCACCATGAGCCGGACGCGGGTGGTCCCGTCGCTGGACCAGGCGTGCACCTGCGTCTTGACGTCGTCGTACGACGCGTCGTGCACGACCGTCGGTCCGTGGCCGTGGTCCACGAGCACCCCTGCGGCCACCGCGGTCGTGGGCACCGCGGCGAGGACGGCTGCTGCCGCCACCCCTGTCCTGATCCTCATCTGGTCCTCCTCCATGTCTTGGCCCTCGTCGGAGCCCGCCCGGCGGACCGGACGGGCCGCCACCATGGGGTGACCCCGAGACCGACAATCGGTTCACAGCCGGTCTGGACCAGGGCGAGACTGGGCGGTGCTCGTGAACCGATCATGGGGGTCGGCGCCACTAGGAGACGTGATGGGAGTGGACGACACCGGCTGGGACGCCCGCGAGGGCGTCGACGACCGGACCGACGCCGAGCTGCTGGCCGCCGTGGGCGACGCCGACCGCGGCGCGCTGCACGAGCTGTTCGTGCGCCACGAGCCGTGGCTCGCCATCCGCCTGTCCCGCCGGTGCGCCGACCCGGCGATCGTCGACACCGCCGTCCAGGACACCTTCCTCGCGGTGTGGCGCAAGCCGTCGGGCTGGCGCGGCGACGGCGAGGTCGCCGCCTGGCTCTGGGGGATCGCCGTGCGGTCGATGCTCCACCAGCTGCGACCACGGGCCAACGTCGTCGAGCGGCTGCGCGCCCTGCGCGGGTCGCCGATGGCGTCGGCCGAGGAGGAGGTGCTCGCCCGGGTCGAGCACAGCGACGTCGGACTCGCGTTCTCCCGCCTCTCCCCCGACCTGCAGGCGGTCGTGCAGGCCACCGTCCTCGACGGCCTCTCCACGCGCGAGACCGCCGCGCTGCTCGGCATCCCGAGCGGCACCGTCAAGAGCCGGATGAGCCGTGCTCGCACCGAGCTGAGGGAGGGACTGCTGTGACGCAGACCTGGCACGCCGACGAGGAGACGCTGCAGGCCTGGGCGGACGGCTCGGCCGCTCCGCTCCTCGCCGCCTCCGTCGAGTCGCACCTGCTCCGCTGCGCCGAGTGCCGCCGCCGGACGGCCGGCCTGGCCTCCCGGACGGAGCCGGAGGACGTCGTACGACGGTGGGAGGCGCTCGCCGAGCGGATCGACCGGCCGAGGTCCCACCCGCTCCTGCGTCTGGGCCTGGCCACGCCCGGCCTGCGGACGGCGTGGCTCGCCTCGCTGCTCCTGCTGCTCGCCCTGCCGGCCGTGGTCACCATCTCTGACCTCCGGTTGCCCCTCTTCATGGCGCTGGCACCCGTGGCGCCGCTCGCAGCCGTGGCTCTCTCCTACGGGCGGGGTGCCGAGCCGGCAGGCGAGCTGGCACTCGCGACGCCGAGCGCCGGTCTCAGGGTGGTCGCCGCGCGAGCCGTCGTGGTCACCCTCACCGCCGTGCCCATCGGCGTCGGCGGGGCGCTGCTGCTCGGCCAACCCGTCGAGATCGCCCTCGGCTGGCTGCTGCCCGGTGCCGCCCTCGCGTCGCTCGTGGCCCTGTCGGGGACCTCGCGCCTCGACCCCGCCGTCGTCGCCGCCTGCCTCGGGTCGGCCTGGGCCCTGGCCGTGTCGTGGCCCGCCGCGTCGCGCCAGGTCACTGCGGACGTCGTCAGCGAGGCCGTCGCCTCGGCGCCCAGCCAGCTCACCGCACTCGCGATCGCGCTCGCCGCCCTCGCCGTCACCATTGTTCGTCGCGACGCCGTCGCCTACCGGAGGAACGCATGACCACGACCCACACCGTCCCGGGCACGCTGCTCGCCACCACCGGCATCACCAAGCGCTACGGCTCGCTCACCGCGGTCGACGACGTCGACCTCGCCGTCGGACGCGGGATCGTCGGCGTGCTCGGCCCCAACGGCGCCGGCAAGACCACCCTGCTGCGCATCCTCGCCACCGTGCTGGCACCCGACCGGGGGTCGCTCTCGCTCCTCGGCCTCGACCCGGCATCCCCGGCCGCCCGCACGGAGGTGCGCCGCCGGCTCGGCTACCTCCCGCAGTCGCCGCGGCTCTACACCGGCTTCACGCCGCTCGAGATGGTCGACTACGTCGCCATCCTCAAGGAGCACACCGACACCGCCCGGCGCCGGCGCGAGGCGGCGTCGGTGCTCGAGGCAGTCGGTCTCGGCGACCGGATGCACAAGCGCATCCGCACCCTGTCGGGCGGCATGCAGCAGCGGGTGGCCCTCGCGGCGGCGCTGGTGGGCACCCCCGACCTGCTCGTCCTCGACGAGCCGGCGACCGGGCTCGACCCGGAGCAGCGCATCGCCCTGCGCTCCGTGCTGGCCGAGACGGCCGCCCGCGGCTGCGTGGTCCTGTCGACGCACAACACCGCCGAGGTCGCGGCGCTCTGCCAGCAGGTCCTCGTCATGGACCGAGGGCGCATCTGCTGGTCCGGGACGCCGGCCGAGCTGGCCGGCGAGGCCGAGGGTCGGGTGTGGGAGTCCGACGCCGAGGAGCCCACCGCGCTGCGGTCGTGGCTCACCGGCCCCGGCACGCGCCGCCACGTCGGCACGCCGCCGGCCGGCGCCGCCCTCGCCGTCCCCACCGTGGACGACGGCTACCTGCTCGTGACGAGGCTGGCCCGGTGAGCGGCGTCCTCGTCCAGGCCGCGCTCCCCACGGCGCGAGCCGTCCGGTGGCGCCCCGGCCTGGCGCTGACCGGAGTGCTCCTCGTCGCCGTGGTGCTCGGCAGGGCCGCCGACCGTTCCGTCGACGCCGTCCTGGTGGTCGCCGCCGCCGGTCTGGCGGCCACCGTCGTGGCCGGCCTGCAGGACCCGGCCGCCGACCTGCTGGCGGCGGTCCCCGTGTCGGTGATGCGACGCAGGGTGCTGCGCCTCGCCCTCGTCGGCGCGCCGGCCCTCGCGACCTGGTGGCTGCTCGACTCGCTGTCGACCACGACGTCGTCCGGGCCCGGCCCGCTGCTCGCGCTGACGGCCACCGGCGTGGCCGTCGCGGTGTGGGCACCCACACGACGCGCCGTCCTGGTCGGGGCGTCGACACCGGTGGTGCTCTTCGCGCTGCACCGGGTGCTGCCGACGGGGACCGCGTCCGACGTCGTCGGCCGGTGGCTCACGGACCCCTGGTGGGTGCTCGCCATCGCCACCCTCCTGTGCGTCGCCGGACGGCGGCGATGAGCACCGTGGCGGCGGGGCGCGCACCCGCGCCGGCCGTGCCGTCCGGCGCGCGGGTCGTCGGCGCCCTCGTCCGCGCCGAGGCGCGTCGGATGCTGCGCAACCCCGTGCCGTGGCTGTGCCTCGCCGTGTCGGCGTGGGGGATGTGGCTGGTCGTGCCCGAGCCCGGCGAGTGGCCCGGCTCGTCCTACGAGGCGATGAACCCCGTCGCGGTCCCGCTCCTCCTCGGCATCTCGGTCGCCGTCGCCGTCCCGTTCCACCGCGCCCGCCACGAGGTCGCGCCCGCAGCGCCGGTCGCGGAGACCCGTCGTACGCTCGCCCGGCTGCTCGCGGCGCTGCCGCTGCTGGCCCTGACCGCGGCCTTCGCCGGCCTCGTTGCCTGGCGCGAGCGTGACATCGGCGGCCTGTGGATCGGCATGGAGCCCGGCCGCACCACCGAGGCGCTGCACTCGACGGCCGAGCTCTCGCAGCTCGTCGTGCTCGGACTGGTAGCCGTCGCGCTCGGGGCCGCACTGGGCCGGCGCGTGTCCCGGCTCGTCGCGCTGGTCCCCGCGCTCTTCGTGCTGTGGTTCGTGGTGAGCGTCTACTGGCTCTTCGGCCACCCGGCGGTGACGCCGTACTCGGTCATGCAGGTCCAGCCCCTCGTGCTCGAGGCCGGTCCGGCCACGGCCGACCCGCTCGCCTTCCCCGCCGACTGGCTCCTCGTCACCGCCCCGCACTACTCGGGCGGGGGCTGGGGACGGCAGTGGGTCTCGCAGGCGCTGGCGTGGTGGCACGACGTGTGGCTGCTCGGGCTCGCCGCACTGCTCCTCTCGGCTGCCTGGCCGAGGCCGGGGCGCCGCGTCCTGATCGCGGTCGGCGTCGTGCTCGCCGTCGCCGGCGTGGTCGGACAGCACTGGGTGATCCCGTGAGGAGCCGGCTCCTGCTGGGCACCGTCGTCCCGATCGTCGTGGCAGCGCTGGCCGGGTGCAGCGCGACGGCCTCCGACAGCGACGGCGAGGTCTTCGTCGACGGTCCGTTGAGCCCGGCCGCGGCCAAGGAGCCCGGCGCGGTGGCGGTCGTCGTCGACACCGACCTCGCTCCGGACGACCTGGCGGCCATCGCCCTCCTGGTGCGCCACCCGCGCGTCAACGTCGTCGGCATCACCGTCCCGGAGACCGGCATGGTGACGTGCGCGGGACTGGGCGTGCTGGCCGACCTGTTCGAGGCGATGGAGACGCCGGCCCCGCCCGTCGCCTGCGGTCGGACCCCCCGCGGCCCGGATGGCCTGCCCCTCCCGCCGCAGTGGACCTCGATGTCCACCGTCTACAGCGGCCTGGACCGCGACGACGAGCCCGGCGGTCTCACCCCGGTACGACGACCCGCCGCCGACTTCCTCGCGAAACTCGCCCGCCGGCACGAGGGCCTGCACGTGGTGGCGCTCGGCCCGCTCACCGAGGTCGCGGCGCTGCTGCGACGGCATCCCGGCGCGTACGAGCGGCTCGCAACGATCACCTCGATGGCCGGCAACGTCGCGGCCGACCCCCAGGGCGAGGGCATCGCCGAGTGGAACGCCGCCGCCGACCCGGTCCCCTTCGCCGAGGTCGTCGCCGGGCCGGTGCCGCTCACCATCCTGCCGGACGACCCGGTACCCGACGGTGCCCCGGCCGGGCTCGCCGGACCCGTGGTCGGCGGCCTCGGTCGCGACCCGCAGTTCACCACGCCCGCCTACTGGGACCTCGCGACCGCCGGGTCGTTCGTGGAGCCCGACGTCGCCACCACGCGGACCGGCACGTGGGAGGTCGACACCACCGACGACCGCGGCCGGCTGCGTCGTACGGGCGACGGCACGGTCCGCGTGGTGACCGAGCTCGACACCGACGCCCTCGACGAGGTCTACCGCAGCGTCTTCCGGTGAGCCACCGCGCCACAATGACGGCATGCGAATCCGCGAGGCCGTCCGCGCCGACCTGCCCGTGGTGGCGGGGATCTATGAGCGCGAGGCGCGTGAGGGCCATGCCACCTTCGACGTCGAGGGGCGCCCGATGGACCTGTGGCAGGAGAAGCTGGACGCGACCGGCGACCACTTCCTCGTCGCCGAGGAGAACGGCGTCGTCATGGGCTGGGCCAGCTCGGCTGTCTTCCGGCCCAAGCCCGCCTACGTCCACACGCGGGAGACCACCGTCTACGTGGCGCCCCAGGCCCAGGGACGTGGCGTCGGCCGGGCGCTGTACGAGGACCTGCTGGCGCGGCTGGGCGACGAGGGCGTGCGCGTGGTCGTGGCCGGCGTCGCCCTGCCCAACCCGGGCAGCCTCGCCCTCCACGCCGCGTGCGGCTTCGAGGAGGTCGGCGTCATGCGCCAGGTGGGTCGCAAGTTCGACCGGTGGATCGACCTGGCGTGGCTGCAGAAGGTCCTCGAGTGAGTCCGCTCGGCCGGCTCCGGACGGGCTGGTTCAGGCCAGCCCGAGCCGGACGGTGGACAACTCGCGCATCTCGACCTTGCGCACCTTGCCGGTGACGGTCATCGGGAACTCGTCCACGATCATCACGTAGCGCGGGATCTTGTAGTGGGCGAGCTTGCCGGTCGCGAAGGCCCGCACGCCGTCGGCGTCGAGCGGCTCGCTGCCCGGACGCATGCGCAGCCACGCGCACAGCTCCTCGCCGTACTTCTCGTCCGGGACGCCGACCACCTGCACGTCCTCGATGTCGGGGTGGGTGTAGAGGAACTCCTCGATCTCGCGCGGGTAGACGTTCTCGCCGCCGCGGATGACCATGTCCTTGATGCGCCCGGTGACCTGGACGTAGCCGTCGTCGGCCATCACGCCGAGGTCGCCGGTGTGCATCCACCCGTCGGCGTCGATCGCCTCGGCGGTCTTCTCGGGCTCGTCCCAGTAGCCGAGCATCACCGAGTAGCCGCGGGTGCAGAGCTCGCCGGCCTCGCCGCGCGGCACGACCTCCCCCGTCACCGGGTCGGCGATCTTGACCTCGAGGTGCGGGCAGACCCGCCCGACCGTGCCGACCTTGCGCTCGAACGAGTCGTCGGTGCGGGTCTGCGTGGAGACCGGCGACGTCTCGGTCATTCCGTAGCAGATCGTGATCTCTTCGATGCCCGCGGCGATGAGCTTCTTCATCATCTCCGCCGGACAGGGCGAGCCCGCCATGATCCCCGTCCGCACCGACGACAGGTCGTAGGAGTCGACGTCGGGCAGGGCCCACTCGGCGATGAACATCGTCGGCACGCCGTAGAGCGAGGTGCACCGCTCCCGGGCGACCGCCTCGAGGGTCAGCGCCGGGTCGAACCCGGGCGCCGGGATCACCATCGTGGCGCCGTGGGAGGAGCACGCCAGGTTGCCCATCACCATGCCGAAGCAGTGGTAGAAGGGCACCGGGATGCACACCCGGTCGGCCTCGGTGTAGCGGCACACCTCACCGACGAGGTAGCCGTTGTTGAGGATGTTGCGGTGGCTCAGGGTCGCGCCCTTGGGGAAGCCGGTCGTGCCGGAGGTGTACTGGATGTTGATCGGGTCGTCGGGCGCAAGGCTCGCGGCCCGCTCGGCGAGGTCGTCCGCCGACACGCCCTCGCCGTCGGCCAGCAGCCCGGCCCAGCTCTGCTCGTCGTCGAGGTGCACGACGCGCTCCAGCGCACGGTTCTCCGCGGCGGTCTCCTCCACCATCGCGCGGTAGTCGCTGGTCTTGAAGGACGTCGCGGAGACCAGCAGCCGCATGCCGGACTGGTTGGCGACGTAGGAGAACTCGTGGGTGCGGTAGGCCGGGTTGACGTTGACCAGGATCGCGCCGACCTTGGCGGTGGCGAACTGCACCAGGGTCCACTCGGCGCTGTTGGGACCCCAGATGCCGACCCGATCGCCCTTGCCGATGCCGGCGCCGATCAACCCGCGTGCGACCGCGTCGACGTCGCTCTGCAGCTGTGCCCAGGTCCAGCGCCGACCGGTCGCGCACTCGACCAGCGCCTCGCGGTCTGGGTGGGACGCGACGGTGCGGGCGAGGTTGTCGCCGACGGTCTCGTCCAGCAGTGCGGGCGTCGTCTCGCCACGGGCGTAGGAGTCCATCCTCCGAACCTAGCCCGGGACCGGGGCTCAGGTCAGCAGCAGCTTGTCGAGCCGTCGTCGTACGACGAGGAGGCCGAGGATCCCCATGACGACGAGGTAGACCACCGAGACGGCCGAGGCCCAGGTGATCACGCCGGTGGTGAGCTCGCGGCACAGCACCACCCCGCGGTAGAGCGGCGTGGCCTCGACCACCCACCGCAGCACGCCGTCACCGAACGCCTCGACCGGGAAGAACGTCGCGGAGAAGAGGAAGAGCGGCATCTGGGCGAGGGTGATCTTGTCGAAGTCCTGCCAGCTCGTCATCCACGTCGTCACGGCCATGCAGACCGCGGAGAACGCGAAGGCGATGAGGATCGCGGCGGGCAGGGCGAGCACGGCCCACCACGAGTGGGTCAGGCCCATCAGCGCCATGACCACGAGGAAGGCCGCGGAGTAGACCGAGCCACGCAGGAGGCCCCAGGTGATCTCGCCCCGCGCGATGTCGCCGGTGGACAGGGGCGTGGCGAGCATCTGGTCGTAGAGCTTCTCGTACTTCATCTTGAAGAAGACGTTGTAGGTGGAGTCGAGCAGCGCCCCGTTGAAGGCGGACGTGGCCAGCATGGCCGGCGCCACGAACTCGGCGTAGGGGACGGCCTCGCCGTGGAACTCGAAGGTGTCGATCAGCTGGCCGACACCGATGCCGATCGAGAAGAGGTAGAAGACCGGCTCGAGGAAGCCGGTGATGAAGAGCTTCCACGCGTCCTTGTAGACGACGTAGTTGCGCAGCACCAGCACCTTGGTGGCGGCGGCCGGCGAGAGCGGGGCGGGGATGCCCTGGACGAGTGCCACGTCAGACCTCCAGCCGGCGGTCGAGGTTGCGCACGGCGAGGAACCAGCCGACCACCGTCAGCGTGACGAGCACGACGACGTGCAGCACCACGAGCGACCAGTCGACCTGGCCGACGCAGAACATCCGCGAGAGCGAGACGCCGTGCCACAGCGGGGTCAGCCGGGCGATCCACTCCAGCACCGGACCCAGGTTGCTGATCGGGAAGAAGGCCCCGGAGAAGAGCGTCAGGGGGATGACGCCGAGCCGGAACAGCAGTCCGAAGCCCTCCTCGGACCTGAGCCGGGCGCTGTAGGCGAAGACGAGCGTGGCGAAGGCGAAGCCCACCAGGACCTGGGAGAGCCACGCGAGGATCGGTCCCCACCAGGTGGCGAAGACGCCGAACGGCGCGATGACGAGCATGAAGACCGCGCACGCCGAGGCGACCCGGAACATGACGAACCCGATGAAGGCGTTGACCAGGTCGCGCACGGCCAGCGGTGTCGCCAGCTGCGCGTAGAACGTCTTGTGCCACTTGATGGCGCCCATGACCGGGTACGTCGACTCGCTGACCGCGATCGTCATCGCGTGCGAGGCGACGAGGCCGGGGACGACGAAGGCGAGGTAGGAGGTCGCTCCCTCGAGCCGGTCGGGGTCACCCTCGATGAAGCCGCCGAGCAGCACGCCCATGGCCACGACGTAGAGCAGCGGCGTCAGGAAGCTGCTGACGACTCCCCCGCGCCAGGTGCGCTTGAGGACGGTGAGCCAGTAGTCGTACTGGCGGGCCATGCCTTCGCGTGCCGACAGGGCGCCGGTGGCGCGCTGGGCCGCGGTGGTCGTCGCGTCGGAGGCCATCAGTCCGCCAGGCTCCGGCCGGTGAGGCGGAGGAAGACGTCCTCCAGCGTGGAGCGACGCACCAGCGTGGCGATCGGGTGGAGCCCGCGGTCGAGGACCGCCGTGACGACGTCCTCACCGTGGTCGCTGTAGACGAGCAGCCGGTCGGGCAGCACCTCGACCCGCTCGCCGAGGTCCTCGATCTTCTCCGCGAGCGCCTCGTGCTCCCCCACGCCGAAGCGGAGCTCGGCGACCTCGCGGGTCGAGTGGGCGTCGATCAGCTGCCGCGGCGACCCCTCGGCGGCGATGAGGCCCTTGTCCATCACGACGAGGCGGTCGCAGAGCTGCTCGGCCTCGTCCATGTAGTGGGTGGTGATGACGAGCGTGACGCCGGCCTGCTTGAGCCGGAAGAGCTGGTCCCACAGCACGTGACGCGCCTGCGGGTCGAGGCCCGTGGTCGGCTCGTCGAGCAGCAGCAGGTCGGGGTTGTTGATCAGGCTGCGCGCGATGGTGAGCCGGCGCTTCATACCGCCGGACAGGTCCTCGACCTTGGCCTTGGCCTTGTCGGTGATCTGCGCGAACTCGAGCAGCTCCCGGGCGCGCTCGCGGCAGGTGGCGCGGTCGATTCCGAAGTAGCGGCCGTAGATGTAGAGGTTGTCGAAGACGTTGAGCTCGTTGTCGAGCGTGTCCTCCTGCGGGCACACGCCGAGCCGGCCCCGGATCGCCGGGCCGTCGGTGGCGGGGTCCATCCCGAGGATGCGCAGCTCGCCGCCGCTCACCGGGCTGACCGAGGCGATCATCCGCATGGTGCTGGACTTGCCGGCGCCGTTGGGGCCGAGGAAGCCGAACGCCTCACCCTTGCGCACCTCTACGTCGATGCCCTTGACGGCCTCGAAGTCACCGAACGACTTGCGGAGCCCCCGTGCCGAGATCATGGGTTCTGTCACGTGGCCCGACACTAGTTCAGAGTGCCGACATCGCGTGGCCCAACGAGCGCACGATCCGTCCGACATCGCTTCTCATCCGACCGGCCGCGGGCCCCACCGCTGCTCGTACGTCTCGTGCTCGGGCGCGTCGTCGCGGAAGTCGTAGGGGGAGCCGCCGTGCCGCAGCTCCCCGGAGGCGTCCACGACGCTCACCGTCACCACGTCCACCGGCACCAGGTCGCTCTGCCACACCACGCGGGCGACGTCCTGGACCACCCGCTCGTCGCCGGTCGACCGGGTCCGCAGCTCAACGGTGACCTCCGCCCCGTTGGTCGGCGAGGCGGGGTACTTCTCGAGCGTCCTGACGCGGCTCACGTCGGGAAGCCGCTCGATCCGCTCGCGCACCTGGGCCAGCTCCTCGACGCACTCCCCGCACCCGGGGTCGGTGCTGCCGGCGGACGCGCAGGCGGTCAGCGGCGCCACCGTCACCGCGACCGCGAGTGTCAGTGCGATCCGTCGTATCCTCGTCCTCCGCTCGGGCGAGGCGTTGCTCGGCTCGCTCGTCACCGGGTCACCTGGTAGGTCGAGACGCCGGTGACCGGGTCGCTGCCGAGGTAGCCATCCTGCTGCATGTGGCGGATCTGGTCCTGGATGGAGCCGTTCCCCGACGCGTCGGCGGCCTGGGCGCCCTGGACGTAGCGGTCGATGCCGTGGTTCCCGCCGACGTTGCTGGTGCCCTGGTCGAACTTCACGGTCGTGCGGTTGGGCTGGTCGGGGTTGTCCTCGCCGTCGAGCAGCGGCACCGCGTCGCCGCGGTTCTCCAGGTGGAGGGCGTGGGTGCCGTCCGGCAGGAGGGGCACCTGAGCCGTGGGCGACCCGGCGGTCACCACGTGCTGGACGTTGAAGTGGCGGGTGAAGTCGGGGTCCGCGGCCAGGGAGGTGGAGACCATGCCGCCCTGGGAGTGACCCACGAGCATGACGTCCTTCCCATCGAGCCCGGCGTCGAGCATCGCCTGCTCGATGCCGCGGCCGTAGGCGGAGTCCATGCCGCCGATGAGCTGGTAGCTGGTCTCCATGTCGCGGACGTGCTCGCCGTCCTGCGGGACCGGGCTCATGTCGTCGGTGCCGGGGATGTAGACGATGTAGCGCTCGTGGGGTGGCTGCCCGATCGTCTGGATCTGGATGGCGCCGTGCCTGCGAGGCTCGTCCTGGTCGAGGTCGTTGGTGTCGTCGAGCGAACGCATCAGGTCGGCGAGCGAGCCCGGTGCCGACGACTGGTTGTCACTCGGCGCGATCCCGGTGAGCTGGTGGACGTCGTAGTCCGTGTCGTCGCCCAGGAGCAGGGCGAGGAGCCGCGCCGCGTCGTTGGTGGTCGCCCCCTGGATCGCGCCGTCGCCGGGGTCGAGGAGCCTCGCGCTGCCCGTGACCAGGCCCCCGGTCAGGCCGTCGAGGAGCCCGCCGCCGCTGTTGACGAGGTGCTGGGCCAGCTCCGGGTGGTCGTGCACGAGCTCACCGAGCCCTTCCGTGAGCCGGTCCTGCAGGGCGGTCTGCTCGTCCGGCGGCAGCGTCGACCACCACGCGTAGCTGATCGCGCCGGCCACGAGCAGTGCGGGCAGGGCAGCGGCCAGCTCCCGGCCGACGAGCCGTCCCATGGTGTTGTCGATCGTCTCGCTCGTGCGCTCCGCGAGGGCGTCGCTCGCCCGGAACGCAGCCACGACCGCCCGCACGCCGAGCGCGTCGGCCTCGATGCCGACGGCCCGGACGGTCAGGCCGTCGGCGCCGGTGGTCGCGTCGAGCACGTGCACCTCGGCGTCGGCGAAGGACAGCGGGGCGAGCACCGACGACTCCAGCAGGTCGCCGTCGGCCATGACGCGGGCACCCAGGGCGGCCATCTCGACGAGGTCGCCGGCCTGGCGCTCGTAGCGCTCGGCGAGGACGAGCATCTGCTCGTAGCCGGCGTGGACGCCGTGGGAGCCGCCCGAGACGGACTCGATCGGGGGCAGGACGCGGGTGCTCACGACGTCACCTCCGCCGCGAGGACGGCCAGCGCCCGGGGCAGGTCGACGGCGCTCACGCGCTCGATGCGGACCATCGTCCAGCCGTCGCGCCGGAACGGGGTGAGGGAGCGCCACCCGCCGGGGAGCAGCACCCATTCGACGATCCCCGCCCCGGGACGGCCGCGCTCGCTGCGGCCCACCACGGTCGCGTGCAGGCGACCGCTCGACGACTGCTCGAGCTGCGCGTGCCAGTGGCGTACGTCGCTGTCGTCGACCGCGTCCAGCGTGTCGGGCGTCGCGCCGGCGCGGGTGAGGCCGGAGTGGTCGGCCACGAGCTGCTCCAGCAGGTCGTGACGGCGACGGCGCACGGCCTCGCCGGTCGCCAGCAGCAGCTCCCAGGGTGTCTCGACCACGTGCGGGAACGCCTCCGCGTCGGCTGCAGGGCGGAGGGTGCGGGTGTCCACGTGGGCGGCACGGCCGAGCTCGAGCCACCAGTCGTCGGCCGACAGCCAGGCCAGCTCGAAGGAGGTGCCGTCGGCGGTCGACAGGCACACGACCCATTCGTCGAGGTTGCGGTGCCAGCTGCGGACCCGCACCGTGCCGCGCCGCAGGACGACCAGCATCTCGAGATCGACGGCGAGGGCCGGCGCGTGCCACACCGCCAGGACGGCACTGCCCTCGGCGGTCGGGGTGCCGGCGTGGAGGAGGCCGGCGGCGGCGAGCGCGCCGTCGAGGTCGCCGTCAGGCACCGGCTGCTCGTGCGCGGCCGCGGCCGGCTCGCCGAGCCGGGAGTCGGGGCCGGTGGGTAGCCCGCTCGCGCCGACGATCCGGGTGGCGGGCGACTCGACGGCCGCGAGTCGGGCCAGCCGGTCGAGCGCGGCGCGGGGCAGTCGCACCCGACGCGGCGGGACGGCGCGCTGCTCGACCTCGCGCCCGCGGTCGTCGAGCCGGACCGGGCTCATCGTCCGGCTCCCGGCAGCCGGTCCGGCACGCGCAGCCAGTCCAGGTGGCCCTCGGGTGGCGGCTGGAAGCGTGAGAGCAGCTCGTCGACGGGGTCGGGGGCGACCGCCCTGACGACGTCGGCGACCCGACCGGCGAGATCGGCGACGCGGGACCTGGCGTCCTCCACCATGCCCCGCACACGGTGGGCGATCTCCCGGATGAGGTCCTGGAGCCGGTCGACCTCGTCGGCGTGGTGGCGCAGGGCCCGTGCGGCGTCGTCGTGCTCGTCTGCCGTACGACGCAGGGCGACGGCGCGCTCGGCCATCCGCTCGCGCATCGCCCGGGCGGCCCGGCCCTCCCACAGCACCTGGTCCGACGCGCTGACCAGTCGGTCGGCGTCGCGCCGGATCTCGCTGCCCTGCTCGGCCATCCGGCTGGCCAGCCTCCGGATGGCCGCGGTGTCTCCGTACATGTGCGTCTCCTCCCCCTCGGCGCCGTGGTGCGCCTGGGTGTCAGGTGCCCGGGCCGCACCGCCGGGAAACGGCGGTCCTGCGATCTGTGGACAACCCGGACGCATCGCCCGGGTGCCTAGGCTGGAGCCGTGGACGCCCCCGCCGTGGAGCCCGTGTCGCCGGACGCGCCGGCGATGACGCGGACCGTCGTGATGAGCCAGCGCTGGTGCGACGTGACGTTCGTGCACTGGGCGGTCGACCCGGACGAGGTGGCGGACCGCATGCCGTCCGGGGTGCGGCCCGACGTGCTCGACGGCCGGACCTACGTCGGCCTGATCCCGTTCCGCATGGTCGGCGCCGGCTTCGGTCACGGGCCCGCGGTGCCGTGGCTCGGGACGTTCCTCGAGACCAACGTGCGGCTCTACTCCGTCGACGCCACCGGCCGGCGAGGGATCGTCTTCCTGAGCCTCGACACCGACCGGGCGGCCGTGGTGGCGGGGGCCCGCGCCGCCCTGGGCCTCCCCTATCGGTGGGCACAGATGCGTCACCGCCGCGAGGGAGACGTCCACACCTACGACGCCCGCCTGCGTGCACCCGGACCGCGCGCCTCCAGCCACGTCGTCGTACGCGTCGGGGCGGCGCGCCAACCCACGGAGCTCGACCACTTCCTCAGCGGGCGCTGGGGGCTGCACACCCGCTGGTGGGGCCGCACCCTCCACGTGCCCAACCGCCACGAGCCGTGGCCGGTGCGCGACGCCGAGGTCATCGACCTCGACGACGAGCTGATGAGGTCGGTCGGACTGCCCGACCTCGCCTCGCGTCCACCCGACCACGTGGCGTACAGCCCCGGCGTGCGTACCGAGTTCGGCCTGCCGGGCGACGCCCGGCGACCACGGCGGCCCTGACCCCGCTCCCGGGGTTCAGGACCACCGGCGTGCCGCGTGCTGGGCGCGAGCGATGCCCGTGCCGAAGCACGCCAGGACGGCCGCGGCTGCCACGGCACACACGGCCGTTGCGCCGAGCGGGAGGTCAGGGCCCGCCACGACGCGCCAGACCGCCAGCGACACCCCGACCGCGAGGCCGAGGACGGCCGTCGCGAGCAGCCAGGGCTGGGCTGCCTCGTGGCCTGCGCGCCAGGCCTCGTCGGACGCGAGCGTGGCCCTCGTCCTGATGCCGACGAGCCGGTTGGGCCCCAACCCGTCGGTCCCGCCCAGCCGCGTCACGACGTACTGCAGCAGCGATGCCGCCGCGATCGGCAGCATGACGGCCAGCAGCACCGCCTGCACGGCGTCCATCCCGGTCTCCCCCCGAAGATCTGGTGACGCCGACCCTAGCATCGGTCCCCCGCCGCGCTCGCCTCACCCGGCGGCCGTCGCGCGGGGAGAACTGCGGCCGCGCGACCGGTCCATGCCCCGCCCACCTGTCGTCCCACCGCAGTTCTTCCGACGGATGGCGACGTCGGCGACGACGATCCGGACGACGACGGCCGACGACGGCCCAGACCCGACGACCGGAGCGCGCGGGGAGAACTGCGGCCGCACGACAGGTCCACGGCCTGCCCGCCTGTCGTCCGGCCGCAGTTCTCCGACGGATGGCGACGCCGACCGGCGACGATCCGTACGACGACGACCGACGTCGACCCGCCGACCGGCGGCCGGGCGGCTACCCCGCCGGCGTCAGCCGCAGCAGCCGACCCGCGCCCTCGTCCTCGAGCACCCAGATCGCTCCGTCCGGGCCCTCCTCGACGGCGCGGATTCGCGCGCCCATGTCGAAGACCTCGGTGTCTCCCGCGGTTGGACCGTCGAGGTCGACGCGCACCAGCGCCTCACCGGACAGCGCGCCGAGGAAGGCGTCACCGCGCCAGTCCTCGAACATCTCGCCGTCGTAGATCGTCAGGCTGCCGGGCGAGATGCTCGGGTTCCACGACCGTGCGGGAGCGGTGAAGCCGTCGCCCTCGGCGTGGTCGGGGATCTCCCCGCCGCCGTAGTCGCTGCCGTCGGACACCTCCGGCCAGCCGTAGTTGGAGCCGGCCTCGATGACGTTGAGCTCGTCGCCACCCTCGGGACCCATCTCCGACGACCAGAGCGTGCCGTCGGGGGCGACCTCGAGCCCGAGCGGGTTGCGGTGTCCCCAGGTCCAGATCTCGGCGCTCACCCCGCCCCTGTCGGCGAGCGGGTTGCCGGGAGCCGGCTCACCGTCGGGCGTGAGGCGGACGATCGTGCCGAGCGTGTTGGTGGTGTCCTGGGCCGGGGCCCCGAGCTGCCGGTCGCCGGAGGAGACGAAGAGGTGCTCGCCGTCCGGCGAGAAGGCGAGCCGGTGGCTGAAGTGCCCGTCGCCGTCCACCTTCGGCGTCTGGCGCCAGAGCACCTCGAGGTCGTCGAGCCGCGGCCCGCTGGTGTCGAGCTCGGCGCGGCCGACGACCGCGCCGGTCCCGCCGTCGCCGGCCTCGACCCAGCTCAGGTAGACCATCCCGTCCTCCGCGTACGACGGTGCGGGCAGGACGTCGCCCAGCCCGCCCTGGCCGGCGTCGACCACCTCCGGCACGCCGGCGACCTCGGTCCGCTCGCCGCTGTCCGCGTCGCGCAGGTGGAGCGTGCCGCTGCGCTCGGTGATCAGCAGGTCGCCGGTGTCGGGCAGGAACGCCATGGCCCAGGGCTCGTCGAACCGGTCGACCTCCTCGACGGCGAACGGCCAGCCGTCGTCGCCCTCCCCCGTCGCCGGGCCGAGCGAGCCGGAGGCGGCGGTGTCGCCCGAGCAGGCCGCGGTCAGCACGGCCACCAGTCCGGCCAGTGCGGGAGCGAGGGGCTTCATGCGTCCATGGTGCGCGGGGGTGGCAAGCGCGGCCCCGCCCGGAGAAGGATGTCGGGAAAAGACGTCGGAGAAATGTGCGACATCGATGTCGAGGTGCGCCGCGCCCGTTCGACGTACGTGCGAGAACACACCCACCGCACCACAGGAGGAACGAACAATGCCGCGATTCATGGGATTCGTCAGGATGGAGGAGAACATCGGCATGCCGCCGCAGTCGCTGTTCGACGCGATGGACGTCTTCATCGGGGAGCGCGCCGCCAACGGCTCGTTCCTCGACGGCGGCGGCCTCTTCGGCACCGAGGACGCCGTCAACTTCGTGGTCCGCCAGGGCCAGGTCACCCGCGTCGACGGGCCCTACGCCGAGGGCAAGGAGGTCGTCGGCGGCTGGTCGCTGATGGAGTACCCCAGCCTCGAGGAGGCCGTGGCCGACCAGCGGCTCTTCGCCGAGCTGCACGCGAAGCACTGGCCGGAGGCCACCGTGGTCTCCACGCTGCGCCAGGTGTCCGAGGGCCCGGAGGCTCCCGGCGACTGACGTCGGCTCACTACGCTGGCCGCGTGCCGGCAGGGACGACGTACGACGACCTCTCGGGGCCCACGGGGGTCGTGATCGCCACGTGGCGGGCCGAGTCGGCCCGCCTCGTCGGCGCCCTGACCAGGATGACGCGCGACGTCGACCTCGCCGAGGACCTCGCCCAGGACGCGCTCGTGGCCGCGCTGGAGCAGTGGCCGGTGTCCGGGATCCCCGACAACCCCTCGGCATGGCTGATGTCGACGGCGAAGCGCCGGGGCGTCGATCACTTCCGGCGCGCCGAGACGCTGCGCCGCAAGGTCGCCGAGCTCGAGCACGCGGAGGGTGAGGAGGCACAGGTGCCCGACCTCGACGCCCAGGTCGACCACATCGAGGACGACGTCCTGCGGCTGGTCTTCCTGTCCTGCCACCCCTCCCTGACCCCGGAGTCGCGGGCGGCGCTCACCCTGCGACTGGTCGGCGGCCTGACGACCGCCGAGATCGCGCGGGCCTTCCTCACCAGCGAGACCACGATGGGCCAGCGCATCTCCCGGGCCAAGAAGACCCTCAAGGACGCCCGAGCCGAGCTCGAGCTGCCGACCGGCGAGGAGCGGACGGCCCGCCTCGACGATGTCACGGCCGTGATCTACCTGGTCTTCAACGAGGGCTACACCGCAACGGCCGGCGACGACTGGATGCGGCCCGACCTGGCGGCCGAGGCGGTCCGGCTGGCTCGCATGCTCGCCGACCTCGCGCCCGACGAGCCCGAGGTGCTGGGCCTCCAGGCGCTGCTGGAGCTCCAGGGATCGCGCACCGCCGCCCGCCTCTCCCCCGACGGCACGCCCGTGCTGCTGGAGGCGCAGGACCGGTCGCTGTGGGACCAGCTGATGATCCGGCGCGGGCTCGCCGCGCTGCGGGCCGCCTCCGGGCTCGCTGCCGGTGGCAGGCCCGTCGGCCGCTACTTCCTGCAGGCCTCCATCGCTGCCGAGCACGCCGGCGCTGCGCGGGCCGAGGACACCGACTGGGATCGGATCGCCGCGTTGTACGACGTCCTGGCGCGGGCGGCGCCCGGCCCCGTCGTCGAGGTCAACCGGGCCGTGGCCCACGGGCGCGCGCACGGTGCCGCCGCCGGGCTGGCCGTGCTCGACGCGGTCGACGGCTCGCTGCTCGGCGACTCCCCGCTCCTGCCCAGCGTGCGTGGCGACCTGCTCGAGCGGGCCGGCCGGCACGAGGACGCCGCACTGGCCTTCGGCGAGGCGGCCGAGCTCACCCGCAACGAGGGCGAGCGCCGCGTGCTGCTGCAGCGGGCGGTGGACAACCGCGCCCGGGCCGACGGCTGAGCCGGGGACTGCGCGAGCACGGCGGGGGCGGACCTTCCTACCGGGCCTCCGGTAGGAAGGTCACCATGCGCATCCTCTTCACCGGCGGCAGCGGCAAGGCCGGCCGGCACGTGGCTCCCTACCTCGCCGAGCAGGGCCACCAGGTCACCAACGCCGACCTCGTGCCCCTCGACCATCCCGACGTGCACGACCTGCAGGTCGACCTCACCGACGCCGGCCAGGTCTACTCGGCGCTGGCCGGCCTGGCGACGTTCGAGGAGCTCGACCTGCCCCAGAAGCCGACCTACGACGCGGTCGTGCACTTCGCCGCCGTCCCGGCGATCCTGCGCACGGCCGACTCCGCGACCTACGCCACCAACGTGCTCAGCACCTACCACGTACTCGAGGCCGCGACCCGGCTCGGCATCCGCAAGGTCGTCTTCGCCTCGTCCGAGACGACGTACGGCGTCTGCTTCGCGCAGGGGGAGCGCAAGCCCCTCTACGTGCCCGTCGACGAGGAGCACCCGACCGTCCCCGAGGACTCCTACGCCATGTCCAAGGTCGCCAACGAGGTGACGGCGCGCTCGTTCCAGGCGCGCACCGGCGCCGACGTCTACGGCCTGCGCATCAACAACGTCATCGAGCCGCACGAGTACGCCGAGATGTTCCCGGACTTCCTCGACGACCCGGCGCTGCGACGTCGCAACATCTTCGCCTACATCGACGTGCGCGACCTCGGCCAGATGGTGCAGCGCTGCCTGGAGACCGACGGCCTCGGCTACGAGGTCTTCAACGTCGCCAACGCCGACATGTCGGTGGCCGCGACGACCGACGAGGTCATCGACCGGTTCTACGACGGGGTCGAGGTGCGGCGGGAGATGGGCCGCGACGAGACCTTCTACGCCATCGACAAGGCCCGCGAGCTCGTCGGGTTCGACCCTCAGCACTCGTGGCGCGACGTGCTGGGCGGGTGACCACGCGGCGGGTCACGACTTGCGACGTGCAGGTGCGCTGACCGCCCCCTGACGCCAACGGAGTCCTGGACCCCCATGGGTCCAGGACTCCGCCGGTCGGGTCAGGCGTGTCGGCTCAGGCCTGCTGGCCCAGCGCGAACTGGATGTTGCCGTCGTCGTCGACGCCACCGTCGAGCACCTTGTCGGCGAGGAACTCCGAGGCCGGTCCGTCGACGTAGACCGTGGCGCCGTCCTGCTCGATGACCTGGTCATCGGACTCGGCGTGGTCGGCGGGACTCACCGTCAGGGACTGGCCGTCCGACTCGGTGGCGATGCGGAGCGCCGAGATCTCCGGCACTTCCTCGGCCAGCTTCTTGACGATGTCGGTCACGTTCTCGGTGAGAGCAAGCACGGGCTCTCCTTCCGTAGGGAGAATGTGTCCCCTCCACCATGACGCGGACGCAGACCCGAGGCAAACCGGGCCGGCCTCACAGCCGCGTCCGGCTACCAGGTGGTGGGCTTCTCCGGGGCGAACAGCCAGGTGTGGAAGAACGCCGAGAGGTCCTGGCCGGACTCCTCCTCGAAGACCGCGATGAAGTCGTCGGTCGTCCCGGTCGAGTCGTCGTACGTCTCGAGCCACTCGCGCGTCGCCGCGAAGAACGCCTGGTCGCCGACCTTGACGCGCAGCGCGTGGAGCGTGCCCGCCCCGCGGTTGTAGACCTGCGTCGCGAAGAGGCCGAGCGGGCCGGGATCGCCGATGGGCAGCGCCCAGTAGGCCGCCGTGCGGGCCGGGGCGTACCAGCTGGCGAACGCCTGCTGCGCGGTGGTGCCACCGTTCTCCTCGGCCCACAGCCAGCTGGCGTAGGTGGCCCAGCCCTCGTTGAGCCAGATGTGCTGCCACGTGTCGGGGCTGACCGCGTTGCCGAGCCACTGGTGCGCGAGCTCGTGCGCGACCGTTCCCTGCGACGCCTGTCCCGAGTAGACGGGCCGGGTCTGCGTCTCGAGGGCGTAGCCGACGCTGTCGTTGTCGACGATCGAGCCGTAGGAGTTGAACGGGTAGGGGCCGAAGCGGGACTCGAAGAAGTCGATCATCCGTGCCTGCAGCGCCAGGTTGGTGTTCGTGTTGGCGAGGGCGTTGCCCGTGATCTTGGCGTCGACGAAGTCGAGGATCGGCACCCCGCTCGCCGAGGTCGTCACCGGTCGTCGGACGAAGTCACCGACGGACGCCGTCGTGAGATAGCTGGCCTGCTGGTCCGGGGCCTCCCACGACCAGGTCGTCTCCCCGTCCGCCGTCACCGGCTCCCCGGCGGGCAGACCGTTGGCCACCGCGGTCTTGCCGGCGGGCACCGTGATCTCGAAGCTGTAGCTCGCCTTGTCCCGCTGGTGGTCGTTGACGGGGTACCAGGTCATCGACCCCTCCGGCTCGCTGACCACCATCGCGCCGTCACGCGTGGTCACCCAGCCGTAGAGCGCACCCTCGATGTCGGTCGGGCGCGACGTCTCGCCGCCGTAGGTGACGACCACCCGCGCCGGCTGCCCCGCCTTGAGCTTGGGCCGCGGCTGGACCGTCAGCTCCCACCGGCGGTTCGCGTCGTCCTGGACCTGCCAGTACGCCGCTCCCTCGACCTCGACGCCGTCCGCGGGCGGCTCGATGCCGGTGGCGCGCTTCCCGTTGATCGCCAGCCCCGACACCGTCATGCCGCGCAGGTCGAGGTTGAAGCGGTCGAGGTCCTGACGCGCCACGAGGTCGATCGTCGCGACGCCGTCGAGCCGACCGCGGATCTGTGACAGGGGCGTGGGGGGAACCGTCGCCACCGGGGGCACGTAGTCGATGTCGAGGTCGTAGTGCGTGACGTCGTAGCCGCCGTTGCCTGCGAGCGGGAAGTAGGCGTCACCCGCTCCGTCCGCGCCGGCGGTGTAGCGGGGGCCGGGCCCGGCCGGTGCGGCCGCGGCTCCGACCGAGGCGAGGACCCCTGCGGCGAGCCCCGCCGCGACGAGCACCCGGGACGTGCGGACGAGTGATCCCATGGCGCGACCTCCATGTCGTTGGGGCACGGCGCCCACCTCGCGACAGTACGCCCGGGCTGCGGCGGGGGCGTCTCCCAAATCGAGGATGTCCGCGCCGCCTGACGCGCGTCCCGTGGCGCCGTGCCGGTCAGAGGAACGACGCGGTCTCCAGCTCGCTGATGCGGGTGCGGAGGCTCGCCTCGGCCGAGCGCCACAGCGTCGCGGAGTGCGCGTGGCGGTGCTGCACGGCGGTGCCTGGGCGCGCGCGGTCACGGCAGGCCTCCTGCTCCAGCGCGCGCTGCGCGAAGACCTCGGCGGCGCGAGCGAGCTCACGGACCACCGTGGCCGTCTCGTCCAGCACCACAGCTGTCATGTCGCCAGCGTGCACGAACGGCAGACCGTCGCCGCCGCTCACGTCCGAACATGCCCGATTTGGTGGCCTTCCGGCGCGGCGGACCCCGCCCTGGGGGCGGGGCCGTTGTCGGACCCCGGTGTCAGACTGCTCCGCATGAGTGCCCTCGACCGCTTCAGTGCGCCCACGCGCGCGTGGTTCGAGGCGTCCTTCGCGAGCCCTACCCCGGCGCAGGAGGGCGCCTGGGACGCCATCGCCGCCGGCAAGAACGCGCTGGTCGTCGCGCCGACCGGCAGCGGCAAGACGCTGAGCGCCTTCCTGCACGCGATCGACCGCCTGCTCAGCTCGGAGCGGCCCGACGACAAGTCCCGGCGCACCCGCGTGCTCTACATCTCGCCGCTGAAGGCGCTCGGCGTGGACGTCGAGCGCAACCTGCGCGCCCCGCTGACCGGCATCCGCAACACCGCCGAGCGGCTCGAGACCACGGTGCCCGACCTGACGGTCGGGCTGCGGTCCGGCGACACCAGCCCGGCCGATCGTCGCAAGCTCGGCACCACGCCGCCCGACATCCTCATCACCACGCCCGAGTCGCTGTTCCTCATGCTGACGAGCCAGGCGCGCGAGACACTGCGCGGCGTCGACACCGTGATCATCGACGAGGTGCACGCAGTGGCCGGCACCAAGCGCGGCGCCCACCTCGGCATCAGCCTCGAGCGCCTCGACCACCTGCTCGAGAAGCCCGCCCAGCGCATCGGCCTCAGCGCCACCGTGCGACCGCTCGAGGAGGTCGCCCGCTTCCTCGGAGGCACCCAGCCGGTCGAGATCGTGGCCCCGCCCAGCACCAAGGAGTGGGACCTGCGCGTCGTCGTGCCCGTCGAGGACATGACGATGCCCGAGGACTACGACGAGGAGTCCGGCGACCCCGGCCGGGCGACGAGCATCTGGCCCCACGTGGAGGAGCACGTCGTCGACCTCGTCGAGCAGCACCGCTCGACGATCGTCTTCGCCAACTCCCGGCGGCTCGCGGAGCGGCTCACCGCCCGGCTCAACGAGATCGCGGCCGAGCGAGCCGAGGAGGCGGATGCGGAGCAGGCCGCGGCTCCGGGCCGGGCGCCTGCCCAGGTGATGGCCCAGTCGGGCCAGAGCAGCGGCGCCGAGACGGTCATCGCCAAGGCCCACCACGGCTCGGTCTCCAAGGAGCAGCGCGCCGTCATCGAGGAAGACCTCAAGCGCGGCCGGCTCCCGTGCGTCGTGGCGACGAGCAGCCTCGAGCTCGGCATCGACATGGGGTCGGTCGATCTCGTGGTCCAGATCGAGTCCCCGCCCAGCGTCGCCAGCGCGCTGCAGCGCGTCGGTCGCGCCGGTCACCAGGTGGGCGAGGTGAGCCGTGGGGTGCTGTTCCCCAAGCACCGCGGCGACCTCGCCCAGACGGCCGTGTCGGTCGAGCGGATGCGGTCGGGAGCCATCGAGAAGATGGCGGTCCCGGCCAACCCGCTCGACGTGCTCGCCCAGCAGGTCGTGGCCGCCCTCGCGATGGAGGAGTGGCAGGTCGACGAGCTCTTCTCGCTCGTCACGCGCGCGGCGTCCTACACCCAGCTCCCCCGCTCCGCCTACGACGCGACCCTCGACCTGCTCAGCGGCCGCTACCCCAGCGACGAGTTCGCCGAGCTGCGCCCGCGCATCGTGTGGGACCGCGTCACCGGCCAGCTCAGCGGCCGACCCGGCGCCCAGCGACTGGCCGTGACCAGCGGTGGCACCATCCCCGACCGCGGCCTGTTCGGCGTCTTCCTCGTCGGCGAGAAGGCCAGCCGGGTCGGCGAGCTCGACGAGGAGATGGTCTACGAGTCGCGGGTGGGCGACATCTTCGCCCTCGGCGCCACGAGCTGGCGGATCGAGGACATCACCCACGACCGGGTGCTCGTCACCCCCGCACCCGGCATCCCCGGTCGCCTGCCGTTCTGGAAGGGCGACGCCCTCGGGCGTCCCGCCGAGCTCGGGGCGGCCGTCGGCGCCTTCACCCGCGAGCTCGCCGCCAAGCCCGCGGCGACGGCGATCGAGAGCGTCCGCGAGCGCGGTCTCGACACCAACGCCGCCACCAACCTGGTCACCTACCTCGGTGAGCAGCGCCAGGCCACCCAGGTCGTGCCGAGCGACACCCAGGTCGTCGTCGAGCGCTTCCGCGACGAGCTGGGCGACTGGCGCCTGGTCGTCCACTCCCCCTACGGCACGCCCGTCCACGCACCGTGGGCGCTGGCCATCAACGCCCGGCTGCGCGAGCGCTTCGACGTCGACGGTCAGGCCGTCGCCTCCGACGACGGCATCGTCATCCGGATCCCCGACACCGACGCCGAGCCGCCCACCGGCGAGGTCATCGTCTTCGAGCCCGAGGAGATCGAGCAGCTCGTCACGCAGGAGGTCGGCGGGTCGGCGCTTTTCGCCAGCCGCTTCCGCGAGTGCGCCGCCCGCGCGCTGCTGCTCCCCCGTCGCGACCCCGGCCGTCGCAGCCCGCTGTGGCAGCAGCGCCAGCGCAGCGCCCAGCTCCTCGAGGTGGCGTCGAAGTACCCCGCCTTCCCGATCGTGCTCGAGGCCGTGCGCGAGTGCCTGCAGGACGTCTACGACCTCCCGGCCCTGGTGGCCCTGCTCGGCCGCGTGCAGCGGCGCGAGGTCAGCGTCGTCGACGTCGCGACCACCCAGCCCAGCCCCTTCGCGCGCAGCCTCCTCTTCGGCTACGTCGCGCAGTTCGTCTACGAGGGCGACTCCCCCATCGCCGAGCGGCGCGCCGCCGCGCTCTCCCTCGACCAGGGACTGCTCGCCGAGCTCCTCGGACGTGCCGAGCTCCGCGAGCTGCTCGACCCGGAGGTGCTGACCGAGGTCGAGGCCGAGCTGCAGTGGCTCGCCCCCGACCGCCGCGCCCGCGGGGCCGAGGCCGTCGCCGACCTCCTGCGCCTGGTCGGGCCGCTCTCGGTCGACGAGATCCGGGCGCGGTCGGTCGACGGCGCCGACGTCGAGGGCTGGCTCGCCTCGCTCGACCGCCGCGTCGCCCTCGTGCGGATGGCCGGCGACGACCGGTGGACCGCGATCGAGGACATCGGCCGCCTGCGCGACGGGCTCGGCGTGCCCGTCCCGGTCGGCACGCCCGACGCCTTCCTCCAGCTGCCCGACGACCCGCTCGGCGACCTCGTCTCGCGCTACGCCCGCAGCCACGGCCCGTTCACCACGGCCGAGGTCGCCGCCCGGCTCGGGCTGGGCGAGGCCGTCGCCCGCCAGACCCTCCAGCGCCTCGCCCACCGCGGCCGGGTGCTCGACGGTGAGTTCCGCCCCTCGGGCTCCGGCACCGAGTGGTGCGACGCCGAGGTGCTGCGCAAGCTGCGTCGCCGGTCGCTCGCCCGCCTCCGGCAGGAGATCGAGCCGGTCACGCACGACGCGGTGGCACGCTTCCTGCCCGCCTGGCAGCGTGTCGGCGGCTCCCTGCGCGGCGTCGACGGCGTGGTCGCCGCCATCGACCAGCTCGCCGGCTGCCCTGTCCCGGCCAGCGCGCTCGAGCCGCTGGTGCTCGCCGCCCGCGTCCGTGACTACGAGCCGTCGATGCTCGACGAGCTCACCGCCTACGGCGAGGTCATCTGGACCGGTCACGCCCCGCTGCCCGGCAGCGACGGCTGGGTCAGCCTCCACCTCGCCGACCAGGCCCACCTGACGCTGCCCGAGGTGGAGGGCGACGAGCCCGACGGGCTGCGACGAGCCCTCCTCGACGCGCTCGACCCGGGTGGCGCGTGGTTCTTCCGGCAGCTCGCCGACCGCGTCGGATCGACGTCCGACGCCGAGCTCAGCGCCGCGCTGTGGGACCTCGTCTGGAGCGGTCTGGTCACCAACGACACGCTCTCGCCCCTCCGCGCCCTCGTCCGCAGCGGTACGCCGTCCCACCGCACCCGTCGTACGCCGCCGCGGCTGGGCAGGACCACCCGCGGGCGGATGCCCGCGCGCACCGGTCCTCCGGAGACGGCCGGCCGCTGGGCGCTGCTGCCCGAGCGCGACGGCGACCCGACGCGGCGCGCGCACGCCCGCGCCGAGCACCTGCTCGAGCGCCACGGCGTCGTCACGCGCGGCGCCGTCGTCAGCGAGCGGGTGGCGGGCGGCTTCGCCGGGGTCTACAAGGTGCTCAGCGCCTTCGAGGACACCGGACGCTGCCGACGGGGCTACTTCATCGAGGGCCTCGGGGCCGCACAGTTCGGCAGCGCGGGTGCGATCGACCGGCTGCGCACCTTCGCCGAGCCCGACAGCGCCACGTCCGGCACCAAGCCGTCCGTGGTCGCCCTCGCCGCGACCGACCCGGCCAACGTCTTCGGCGCGGCGCTGCCGTGGCCCGATGCCGGCGACCCCGAGCGCACCGGCCACCGCCCCGGTCGCAAGGCGGGGGCGCTGGTCGTCCTGGTCGACGGCGCGCTGACGGTCTACGTCGAGCGCGGCGGCCGCACGCTGCTCACCTGGAGCGACGACCTCGACGTGCTCACCCCCGCGATGGCGGCGCTGGCCGACGCGGCCCGACGCGGGGCGCTGGGCCGGCTGACGGTCGAGAAGGCCGACGGGCAGGCGCTGATCGGCAGCGGCGGCGAGACACCCATCCGGCTCGCGCTCACCGCGGCCGGCTTCCTGGCCACCCCCAAGGGGCTGAGGCTGCGTGCCTGAGGGAGACACCGTCTACCGCGCGGCGGCCAAGCTCGACCGGGCCCTGACCGGTCACCGGCTGACCGTCACCGACTTCCGGGTGCCCGCCTTCGCCACCGTCGACCTGCGCGAGGGCACCGTGATCCGCACGCTCTCGCGCGGCAAGCACCTCCTCACCCGCGTCGACCACGAGCGCGCCTGGACGATCCACACCCACCTCAAGATGGAGGGCTCGTGGCACGTCTACCCCGACGGGGAGCGGTGGCGCCGGCCCGACACCCAGGTCCGGCTGGTCCTCGGCATCGAGGGTCGCAAGGCCGTCGGGTTCCAGCTGGGCATCGTCGAGCTCGTGCCGCGCGAGCACGAGGCCGACCTCGTCGCCCACCTCGGCCCCGACCTGCTCGGCCCCGACTGGGACGAGGACCGGGCCGTCGCCAACCTCCGTCACGAGCCGGCCCGACCGATCGGCCAGGCGCTGCTCGACCAGCGCAACCTCGCGGGCATCGGCAACATGTACATGGCCGAGCTGTGCTTCACCATGGGCGTCAACCCGGCCAGTGCCGTCTCGACCGTCGACCAGCTCCCCCGGCTCGTGCGGCGCGGTCGCCAGATGCTCGAGGTCAACAAGGAGCGGGCCATCCAGACCACGACGGGCGACCTGCGCGAGCGCGAGCGCATGTGGGTCTACCGCCGCGACCGGTCGCCGTGCCGCCGGTGCCGCACCCCCATCGAGGTCACCATGCTCGGTGAGCCCGGGCGTGAGCGCGCGACCTACTGGTGTCCCAGCTGCCAGCCGGAACGCTGACGTCGGGGGCGGTGCCGCGGATGGAGAAGGTCAGGCCGCGGAGGCGACCACGTCGCCGGCGGGACGTGCGGTGCGGATCGGCGTGCTGACGACCAGGCCGACGGCAGCCTCCTCGATCGACACGGCGTCCGCGACGTCGCGCAGGACGTCGGACAGCGGGAGGTCCATCGCCTGGCACAGCGACGCCAGCAGCTCGGAGGACGCCTCCTTCTGGCCGCGCTCGATCTCGGAGATGTAGCCGAGGCTCACCCGCGCCTCCGCCGAGAGCTCCCGGAGGGTCATCCCGCGCTGCATCCGCGCGCTGCGCAGCACATCACCGAGCAGTCGTCGGAAGAGCACCATGCGCGAGTCCTTACTCTCGGAACGTCCGGTTGAGGGAAGTCTCTGCCCCAACGCTACCCGAGGCCTCCTTCTTCCCGCCGACTCACCTCGAAATGACCTCGACCTGGTCATCCCTCCAGCTCGCGGGCGAGGAGCTCGAGGACGGCCACGCACGCCGCCTGCCGGATCGCCGACCGGTCGCCCGACAGGTCGAGCAGGCGGGCCGTGGCTCCCCGCGGTCCGGCGAGCGCGACCCAGACGGTCCCGACCTCCCGTCCCTCCTGCCGGTCGGGTCCGGCCACGCCGGTGGTCGCCAGCCCCCAGGTCGCGTCGAGCCGCCCGCGCACCCCCCGGGCCATCGCCAGCGCGCACTCCTCCGAGACCACGCCGTGCTCCGCGACCAGCTCGTCCGGCACACCGAGCACCGCGACCTTGACCCGGGTGGCGTAGGACACCACGCCCCCGACGAAGCTGCGGGAGGCGCCGGGCACGTCGGTGAGCCGCGCCGACAGCAGGCCACCGGTGAGGGACTCCGCCGTCGCGAGCGTCTCGCCGCGACCCGCCAGGGCCTCGAGGACGCGCGCGGCCACGGTGCCGTCCGGCTCGCCTGACCACATGTCGGCGAGACTAGCCGCATGGCACTCCCCATCGAGGACTACGCGCTCATCGGTGATCGGGGCACGGCCGCCCTGGTCGGCAAGGATGGGTCGATCGACTGGCTGTGCCTGCCGCGCTTCGACTCCCCCGCCTGCTTCGCCGCGCTGCTCGGCACCGAGGAGAACGGCCGCTGGCTCCTCGCCCCCGCGGACGAGGTGGTCGCCACGAGCCGGCGCTACGTCGACGGCACGGCGTTGCTGGAGACGACGTTCACCACCGCCGACGGTGAGGTCGTGCTCCTCGACGTGATGCCGGTCGGCGACGGGCGCGCCGACGTCGTACGCCGCCTCACCTGCACCCGTGGCACCGTGCGGATCCGCCACGACTGGGTCGTCCGCACCGACTACGGCCTCGTGCGGCCCTGGGTGAGCCGCGAGCACGCCCACGGCCAGGAGGTGGTGGTCGCGGTCGCCGGGCCCGACAAGTTCGTCCTCCGCGGCCCGCACCTGCCGAAGGGCCACCACGGCCACCACAGCGAGGAGTTCGTCCTCACCGAGGGCGAGGAGGCCACCTTCTCCACCACCTGGGTGCGCTCGTGGTGCGAGGTGCCGGAGCCGCTGGGCTTCGACGAGCGCATCGACGCCACGACCGACCGTCAGCGTGCGTGGTCGGCGCAGGCGCCCGACGACGTCCCGCACGCCGACCTGGTGGGGCGCAGCCTGCTCACCCTCCTGCTCATGACGCACGCCGAGACCGGTGGCATCGTGGCGGCGCCGACCACGTCGCTGCCGGAGGACTTCGGCGGCGAGCGCAACTGGGACTACCGCTACTGCTGGCTGCGGGACGCCGCGCTCACTCTCGAGTCGCTGCTCGGGGCGGGCTACGACGGGGAGGCGCACGCGTGGCGCAACTGGCTGTTGCGCGCCGTCGCCGGCGACCCCGCCGACCTGCAGATCATGTACACCGTCGACGGCGGTCGCCAGCTCCCCGAGCGCGAGGTGACCCACCTGCCCGGCTACGCCGGGAGCAGGCCGGTGCGCATCGGCAACGGCGCCGTCTCCCAGCGGCAGAACGACGTGCTCGGCGAGGTGATGATCGCGCTCGAGCTCGCCCGCGACGCCGGCCTCGAGGAGACGCACAACTCCTGGGCCCTCCAGCTGGCCCTCGTCGACGACCTCGCCGACCACTGGGACGAGCCGGACCACGGGCTGTGGGAGATCCGCGGTCCGCAGCGGCACTTCACCCACTCCCGCGTCATGGTGTGGGTGGCCCTCGACCGGGCGGTCAAGGCGATCGAGCGCCATGGGCTGCCCGGTCCGGTGGACCGGTGGCGCGACCTGCGCGGCCGGCTGCGCGAGGAGATCCTGGACAAGGGCTTCGACCACGAGCGGGGCACGTTCACCCAGCACTACGACACGACCGCGGTCGACGCCTCGCTGCTCACGATCCCGCTCGTGGGGTTCCTGCCGGGTGACGACCCGCGGGTGCTCGGGACGATCGACGCGGTGATCGCCGACCTCGAGGTCGACGGGCTCCTGCTGCGCTACCGGACCGAGACGGGGGTGGACGGGCTCTCCGGCGACGAGCACCCGTTCCTGGCCTGCTCCTTCTGGCTGGTCTCCGCCCTCGCGGCCGCCGGTCGCCGCGACCACGCCCTCGCGCTGATGGACCGCCTGTGCGGGCTGGCCAACGACGTCGGGCTGCTCTCGGAGGAGTACGACGCCACGCACGGCCGGATGGCCGGCAACTTCCCGCAGGCGTTCAGCCACCTCGCGCTCGTGCAGGCGGCCCTCGCCCTGCGCTGAGGAGGACGAGGGCCGCGCGGGTCACCGGGGTCGGGACGGGTGACCCGGGTCAGCGACGCACCCTGATCTTCGCGAACTCGGTGGCGCCGCGGACCTTGCGGCTCCCGGCGTACTTCACCTTGACGACCTTTCTGCCGGCGTTGGTGAACCGGTCGAGGCGGACGAAGGCCTTTCCCTTCTTCAGCTTGACCTTGTACTTCTTGCCGCCGGCCTTGACGACGATCTTGCCGTGCACCTTGGTGATCCCCAGGGCCGTGACCTTGATCTTGACCCGGGTACGGGTCTCGCCAGCGACGATCCGACCGGGCTTGGTGCGGACCTTGACCTCCGGCCTGGCCTTCCGGACGTCGATCGGCAGCGAGAAGGTCGTGCCGGTCGTCGGTCCCGTGAAGGTCACGACCTGCTTGCCCTTCTTGACCTTGCCGTTCAGGCCGAACCGCACCGCGCTCTTGCCGCTCTCGTCGAACGGCGTCGTGAGGACGGCGTTGTCGACCTTCGCCGGGCTGCGCTTGACGTCGCCCACCTTGATGTCGAGGGTCGCATCCTTGGCGTCACCCGGGCCCGTCATGGCGAGCGAGGACAGGTTGACCTTGAAGTCCTGCCCGATCCGGTAGAAGCGCGGAGCGTCGGCGGGTAGGCTGACGCCGACCTGGCGTTGTTCGGCCTTGACCGCCAGCGGGGTCTTGGCGAAGGTCGCCATGTAGTCGACCATCGCCTGCAGGTCGACCTTGCCCGTGTCGCGCTTGCCGGTGCCGGCGTTGAAGCCGCGGAAGTTGTCACCGCCCGAGGCGAGGAACGAGTTGACCGTCACGGAATACTGCGTCGCAGCGTCGATGGGCTTGCCGTTCAGCCACATGCTCGTGACGCGGTTGCCCTCGGCCTTCGCCGGGTCGTAGGTGGCGAAGAAGCCCGCGGACGTGCCGAGGCGGAGGAACGGCCGGGTCGGCACGACGCCCTTGTCGTCACGCTGCCACTGCTGCTCCAGCACCGTCTTGATCTGGGCGCCGGTGAGCCTCATGTTGACGAGCGTGTTGGCGAACGGCTGCACGACGGCTGCCTGCTTGTAGGTCAGCGAGGCGGGATAACCAGCGGCGTTGTTGCCGACCATGTCCGCACGCAGGCCGCCCGGGTTCATGAAAGCGATCTGCGCGGCCCCGGCCTCGGGGGTGCTGGTCGCCCAGCGGTGCACCTCGGCCACCAGGTTGCCGAGCGTCGACTCGCCGCCGCGGTTCTCGGTCGTCCCGTCAGCAAGCCTCGCCCGGTTGAACGGCCCGGCGAGCTTGCCCAGCTCGGCTCTCCCGAGCTGGTCGGCCCGAGCTACCGCGGCGTCGACGATCGCCTTGACGTCGTCCCTCGCGTCAACCGCAGCAGGGGCCGTCACGGCCACGGTGTTGGCCGCCACGATCGACTGGCTGACGACCGACACCTGGTTGGTGTCCGGGTCCACCCGGAGGACCAGCTTGTTGAGGTTCGTGCCGTACTGGCCTGCCGAGACCACGGGACGCCCGGCGATGGTGTGGTTGTAGGCCAGGTGGGTGTGGCCGGAGATGATGGCACTGACGTCGCTGTCGACCCCGTTGACGATGCGGCCGAACGCGTTGTTGGTGCTCTGGGCGTCGGCGAGTGCCGTCGTGGGCGCACCCTCGTGGACCAGCAGGATCACCACGTCGGCACCGTCCGCCTTGAGGGCGTCGGCGGCTGCGTTGGTCTCGTTGATGATGCTGGTGACCCTGACGTCGGCGATGCCGGCCGGGCTGACGAGGCTCGGGAGCTCCTCGGTGACCCCGCCGATGAAGCCGACCTTCACTCCGGCGACCGTGGTCGTCCACGTGCCGCCGTTCGACGAGTCGACCGGATCGGGGGTGCGGGCGGTGATGTCCGGGAGCGCGTAGGAGCCGTCGGACCGCTTGCGGACGTTGGCGGCGATGTACTGCCACAGGGCTCCGCCGTACGGGTTGGCCGCGGTCTCGGGTGCCATCACGCGGTTGACCAGGTCACCCCAGCCCTGGTCGAACTCGTGGTTGCCCGCAGCGGACACGTCGAGTCCCGCCCGGTTGAGGGCGTCGAGGGTCGGCTTGTCCTTCTGGATGAAGGACTCGAACGTCGAGGCACCGATCAGGTCACCGGCGGCCGCGAAGATCGTGGGCCCGGTGGCGGCGTGGTCGGCCTCGAGCTGGGCGACCGCGCCTGCGAACTGTGCGGCACCCGCCGGGGTCGCGGCCGTGGGGACGCACGGCGTACCCGTGCACTCCTGCAGCAACCGGCCGTGGAAGTCGTTGGTGGCGAGGATCTGGATGTCGACAGGGGCCGCGTGGGCCGGTGCTGTCGTGGTGATGACGGCGAGGGGCGCGGCGAGCAGCCCCGTCAGTGTGGTCGCGAGGGCGAGCCTGCGACCGGTCCGTGATGCTGGCACGAGTCTGACCTTTCGACAGGGGGAGACCTTTCACCCTAATCCCGGTTCGCTCGACCCTGACCGGCGAAAATCGTTCAGAAATGGCCGAACGGCCCCCGTCCTGGCACGCAGGACGGGGGCCGCTTCGATGGTGCAGCTGGTGTCAGGTCAGCGCCTGATCTTCAGCTTCACCACCATCTTGTCGCGCTTGACGGCGTCGTCACCGAGGTAGCGGACAACCAGCTTCTTGGTCCCGGCACGGTTGAAGGCGGGCAGCTTCACGATCGCCACGCCGTCCTTCACCTTGAACCGGTAGACCTTGTCGCTGCCCTTGCGGCGCACCTTGATCCAGCCGGTGGCGCTCTCGTCGCCGGCCTTGATCTTCACCTTGAAGCGGACCTTCTCACCGACCTCGCTCGTGGCCTTCACGGCCTTCACGGTGGGCTCCACCTTCACCGGGTTCGCCGGCGGGGTGACCGGCGGGGTGACCGGCGGCGGGCCAGGAGGCGTGACCGGCGGGGTCACCGGCGGGCCAGGAGGCGTGGTGGGCGGAGTGGTCGGCGGCGTGGTCGTGCCCGGCGCGGCGACCGGGACCTCGACCGTCGTCCCGCTCGGCTCGGCCACCAGCCGCACGAGCGCACCTGCGGCGTCTGCCGGGACCTCGAGCGTCACCGGGGCGACGCCGTTGGTGACCGGGAACGTGCCGAGCTCGGTCTCGGTGGTGCCGTCGACGAGGGTGGCCACGACCGAGGTGTTGGCCGGGCTGCCCAGCGAGGTCAGGTCGAGCGTCGTGCCGCTGAGCGGGACGATGCCGTCGCCGACGGGACGACCCAGCGTGAAGCTGCTGGTCTCCCCGGCCGGGAGCGACGACCCGAGGCTGTCGACGAAGACCTGTTGGCGGGCGAAGTCGGGCGCGAGCGGCGACTCCACCGTGCCCGTGGCGAGGTAGTCGCGCCACAGCTGGGCGTCGAGCAGACCCGTGTCGACGTAGGTCCCGTCCTTGAAGGCGTTGAACGCGTCACCGCCCTGGGCGAGGAACGACAGCGTCGAGACCGTGTAGGTCGCGTCGGGGTCGAGCGGCTCGCCGTCGATGCGGACCGACACGATGCGCTGACCAGCCGGCTGGGACTTGTCCGCGACGACGTTGACGTTGTCGCTGAACCCGAGCTGCAGGTAGGCGCTGCTGCCATCCGTGTTGATGCGCCACTGCTGCTCCATCACCTGCTTGAGCTCCGCGCCGGTCAGGTCGACCAGAGCCACGGTGTTGTTGAACGGCAGCACCGCGTTGGCCTCCGCGTAGGTGACGACCCCATCCGTGTTGTTCGGGCCACCCGCCTGGGTGTCACCCTTGAAGAACAGCTCGGCGCGCAGACCGCCGGGGTTGGTGAGCCCCAAGTCCGGCTCGGCGAAGTCCGACACACCTTCGCGCAGCGCGTTGGCCACCAGGCCACCCAGGGTCGACTCGGCCGAGCGGTCGTCACGGGTGCCGTTGGCGCGGAACGCGGTGGTGATGTCGGCCGCGATGCGCCCGACCGGCTGGTTGCCGACCTCCTTGGCGTAGTCGAGCGCGGCCTTGGTGAGGGTGTCGACCTCCTTGACCCGCGGAAGCGTCAGGTCGGCCGCAGCCGCCCGCGCGACGTTGCGCTGGGTGTAGGAGACGACCTCGCCCGTGGCGGGGTCGACGGTCAGCTTGATCTGGCCGACGTTCTCACCGTAGGAACCGGTCTGCAGGATCGGCCGGGTCTTGCCTGAGACACCCGGAACCGGAGCGTCGCACGCGTAGAACTTGTGCGTGTGACCGGTGAAGATCGCGTCGACCTCGGCCGTGATCTCGTTGGCGATCCGGGTGAAGGTCCCCCCTGCGGCGAGCTCGTCGGCGCAGGTCGCGTCGTCGGGCAGGTTCGCGCTGGCGCCCTCGTGCAGCTCGGCCACGATGACGTCAGCCTCACCGTTGCCCGTGTCGCCGTCGCTGAGCTCGGCAGCCACCCGGTTGATCGCGTCGACCGGGTCGCCGAAGTCGAGGGTGGTGATGCCGCCAGGCGACACCAGCGTCGGCGTCTCCTCGGTGACTGCGCCGATCACGCCGACAGTCACGCCGTCGACCTCGAAGGTGTCGTACTCGTCGAGCGCCGGGGTGTCGGTGCCCTTCTCGTAGACGTTGGCGCCGAGGTAGGAGAAGTCGATGCTCTTCTTCACGTCGTTCTGCAGGTCGTCGAACCCCTGGTCGAACTCGTGGTTGCCCACTGCCGAGCTGGCCAGGTCGAGCGCGTCGAGCACGTCGAGCGTCGGGTCGTCGTCCTGGGTCGCGGACGCGAAGAGCGACGCACCGATGTTGTCGCCGGCGGAGAGGACGAGGGTCTTGTCCTCACCGCCCTCCTGGCGGAGCTGCTCGACCGTGGTCGCGAACTTCGTGGTGTTGTTGTCGATACGACCGTGGAAGTCGTTGATGTTGAGCAGGTTGATCTCGGTCTGCGACCCCGTCGGAGCCGTGATCCCGAAGAACTCCGGGTTGTGGTCCGAGGACGCGAACACGTCGCGCCTGAAGAAGTTGGTCGCGTTGTAGTTGTAGCGGCTGTACTGGTACGCGGACGACTCGTTGGCGTTGACCTGCCACACGTCGGCTCCGGTCACCAGGTCCGCGGCGGCCGCATTGGCGAAGACGTGGTCGAGCGAGCCCGAGAGGCCGCTGAAGCTGTAGGAGTAGTCACCCTCCTGGTCGGACTCGACCCGGGTGAAGCCGTTCTCCTCCAGCTTGAGGACCGGGTCCTCCTCCGTGTAGGAGTTGAAGTCGCCGGTCAGGAAGACGGCCTCCACGCCACGCTCGGCGATGAACGTGTCGACGAAGTCCGCGAGCGCCTGGGCCTGGTTGGTGCGGTCGACGTTGCAGTTGCCCTGCGTCGGGCTGTTGTTGCTGGCCGGGGTGCAGGCCGAGCCCTTCGACTTGAAGTGGTTCACGACCACGGCGAACGCGGCGTCCGCGCCCGAGCCGACGGGCTTGAAGGCCTGGGCGAGCGGCTGCCGGGCGTTGGTGAAGGCCGTCGAGCCCACCAGCACCTTCGAGGCACCGACGGTGTTGACGACCGAGGGGTCGTAGATGAACGCGTTGCGGATGACGTCCTGCGACGCGACCGGCGGCAGCCCGGAGGCAGGCGGCGTGGGCACGATCGCCCAGCGTCGGGTGCCGGCGTCCGCGTTGAGGGCGGCGACCAGGCTGCGCAGGGCGGCGTCGCGGTCGGTCTCGCCGACCTTGATCGAGTTCTCGATCTCCTCGAGGCCGAGGACGTCGGCGTCCGTGGAGTTGATCGCCTTCACGATCTTGGCCTGCTGGCGCTCGAAGTCGCCGAGCTCCGCGGCACCGCGGGGACCGTTGTTGGTGCAGGAGTCGACGGCGACCGGGTCGTCATCGCGGTCGCGGTAGTAGGTGCAGGTGCCGAGGCCACGCTTCTCGAAGGCGTGACCGGTGACCTGGAAGTAGTTCAGCACGTTGAACGTGCCGATCTGGATGTCACCGCCCACGTTGCGCGGGCCGTCGGCCTCGGCGGGGCGGGTGTCCTCGAACGTGGCGACGTCGGAGCCGTCGTCGGTCACCTGCTCCTGGGGCTGGAACTTCCAGGCGCTGTTGCGGTACTCCAGGATGACCGGCGCCACGATGTCGACGCTGGCGCCGACGCGGATCGAGCGGTCGCGGGTCAGCCACGGAAGCGGGAGGTCCTTGAGGGCGTCATCACCGAAGAGGAAGTCCAGGCTGGCGCCGTCGTCGAGCGCGACCGCGCGGGCGGCGTTGTCGGCCACCGCTGCGTCGTACGCCGGCGTGCCGGGACGCGCGACCTCAGTGGGCTGGATGAGGGGCTTGTCGCCCGTGGCCAGTCCGATCTGCGCGTACTGGTTGATGGAGTAGGAGTTGGTGACCGTGAAGGTGTCGGTCGGGGCGAGCAGCTCACCCTCGTGCGCCTCACGCGCCGCCTCCGTCGTCGGGTACGCCGTCGCGAGCGCGGTGACCGGCGCGAGCGGGGTGGCCAGCTCGGTGACCGCGGTGGAGACGATCTGGGTGATGCCGGAGAACTCCGTCACAGCGCCGGTCACCTCGACCGAGTCGCCGATCTCGAGACCCTGCGAGTTCTCGAAGCCCGAACCGCCGTAGACGAAGACAGCGTCGGAGGCGCCCTCGGTCGCGTCGGGACCGGTGCCCGTTCCCGCGGTCTGGATGTAGAAACCGTTGTAGGAACCGGGGTACATCGCCGTGATGACGCCCTCGACGGTGACCGTCTCGCCTACGCACGGCGAGACCGAGCCGGTGCCCTGGACACCAGCGATGGTGTCGCCGTCACATGCGACGGGCGCGACAGGGGTCTCGCCCTTCGAGTTGACCGGGTTGGGTGCGCTCGAGGTGAAGTCGGCGCTGTTGTTGTCCGTGTCGGCGCCTGCAGCGTTGCGCTTGGACGACGTGGTGTTGGACATGGCCGGCGCCTTGCCGGCGCCCTCCCACACGTTGCTGTCGACGCCCACAAGGTCGACCACGGCAGGATTGGCGGCAAGGGAACCGGTGCCCGGGTTGATGGCGACGTCGTCGTTGGACAAGATCGCCGTGCCGTTGGAGCCGCCCATGGTGATGCTGCCGGTCGCGTCGGGAGCCGGCAGGTCAGTGGTCCCTCCGGCCCCGGCCGACTGCTGGACGAGGTAGTGACCCTTCGCCGGGACAGAGCCAGACAGCGGGGTGACGGTGGCCGCAGCCGTGCCGCTCGCGCTGCGCCACTGCACCGACCAGCCGGCGACCGAGATCGCGGCGTCCGTTGGGTTGTAGAGCTCGATGAAGTCGTTCTTGAGGGTGGCGCCACTGTTGCCGCCGCCCCCATATGCCTCGCTGATGACGAGGCCGGTGCCGGCCGGGTTCGCGGATGCTGCTGCTATCGGTGTCAGTCCGGCTGCCAGGACAGCCAGACCAGCTCCTGCCGCGATACGACGCGGCGAGGGGAGCGGTGCGCGCATGGGTGCTCCGAGTCTTCAGGGTTGATGTGACCGAGGCATCTTCACCCATCGCACCGACATTTGATCCCGAGGCAGACGAACGGATATCGACCAAGAAGTGACGAAATCACCGTTTACCGATCGTCGAGACCTGACAGGCCTCACCCCTAGGTGCGGACGCTGCGCTCCCGCCGTACGTCACGGAAGAACTCGTAGCCGGACCACATCGTCATGGCGACGGCGGCGGCCAGCATGACCTGCGCCAGGTAGAACAGGACCTCGCCGACGAGGCCGGGCCAGAAGTCGAAGGCGCCGCCGTGGGCGTCGCCGTGCGGCAGCGGCCACAGCAGGCCGGCCAGTGCCACCGCCTGCAGGACGGTCTTGATCTTGCCGCTCTGTGCGGCCGGGATCACCACGTCCTTGAGGACCGACAGCCGCAGCAGCGTCACGCTCCACTCGCGCAGCAGGACGACGATGGTCACCCACCACCAGACGTCCCCCACGATCGAGAGGCCGATGAAGGCCATGCCCGTGATCGCCTTGTCGGCGATGGGGTCGGCGATCTTGCCGAAGTCGGTGATCAGGTCGTGCTTGCGGGCGAGGTCGCCGTCGATCTTGTCGGTGATCATCGCGACGGCGAAGAGCCCGAAGGCGATCCAGCGCCACATCGGGTCGTTGCCGCCGTCCTGGAGCAGCGCCCAGCCGAAGAACGGCACCATCACGATGCGCAGCGTGGTCAGCACGTTGGCGATGTTGAAGTTCGACACCGTCCGCGGCTCGGTGCCCGTGGGCTCGTTGGTCATGCGGGGACTCCGTCCGTGCGAGCGACGAGGTCGACCCCGTCGGTGCCGGTGACCGTCGCGGCCACCAGGTCGCCGACCCGGGCGTGCCCGGCGCCGGTCAGCATCGTCGTACCGTCGACCTCGGGGCCCTGGTGGGCTGCCCGCCCCTCGACGACGTCGTCCTCGACCGACTCGACGAGCACGAGCACCTGCTCGCCGACGCGCTCCTCGGCGCGCTGGGCGTTGAGCTCCTCGACGAGGGTGGTGACGTGCTCGGTGCGTGCGCGGATCTCGTCGTCGTCGAGCTTGAGGTCGTCGGCGAACCCCGCCGCCTCGGTGCCGTCCTCGTCGGAGTAGCCGAAGACGCCGGTGACGTCCATCCGGGCCGCTACGAGGAAGTCGCACAGGGTCTGCAGGTCGTCCTCGGTCTCGCCGGGGAAGCCGACGATGACGTTGGACCGTACGCCGGCCAGCGGGGCCAGCGATCGGATCTGCTCGAGCAGGCCGAGGAAGCTCTCCGGGTCGCCGAACCGACGCATCCGCCGGAGCACCGCGGCGCTCGCGTGCTGGAAAGAGAGGTCGAAGTAGGGCACCACGCCGGGCGTGGAGGCGATCGCCTCGATCAGGCCCGGGCGGGTCTCGGCCGGCTGGAGGTAGGACACGCGCACCCGCTCGATGCCGTCGATGCCGCTCAGCTCGGGCAGCAGGGTCTCCAGCAGCCGGAGGTCGCCGAGGTCCTTGCCGTAGGAGGTGGAGTTCTCGCTGACGAGGAAGAGCTCCTTGACCCCCTGCGTGGCGAGCCACTGGCCCTCCTGCAGGACGTCGCTCGGGCGACGGCTCACGAAGGAACCGCGGAAGCTCGGGATCGCGCAGAAGGAGCAGCGCCGGTCGCAGCCGCTGGCCAGCTTGAGCGGCGCCATCGGGCCGGCGTCGAGACGACGTCGTACGGCACGGGGACCCGTCGCCGGAGCGCCCGCGCCGATCTCGGCGGTGTCGCCGACCTCGGGCGCGTCCTGGTGGCCCGGGACGGAGATGCCGGACGCGTCACGGTCGACGGGCGAGATCGGGAGCAGCCGACGCCGGTCGGACGGCGTGTGCGGGTGGTGCGTCTCCCCCGCCACGATCGACCGGAGCCGTGCGGCGATGTCGGGGTAGTCGTCGAAGCCGAGCACCGCGTCGGCCTCGGGGAGCGACTCGGCGAGGTCCTTGCCGTAGCGCTCGGCGAGGCAGCCCACCGCCACCACGGCCTGCGCGCGGCCACCGTGACCGGCCGACGCCTTGAGGTCTGCCGCCTCGAGCAGGGTGTCGACGGAGTCCTTCTTCGCGGCCTCGACGAAGCCGCACGTGTTGACCACGACGGTGTCGGCGTCCTCGGCGTCGTCGACGAGGACGAACCCGCCGGCCTCGAGCCGACCGGCCAGCTCCTCGGAGTCGACCTCGTTGCGGGCACACCCGAGCGTGACGACGGCAACCTGCAGCGGGGCCGGCGTGGGGGTGGTGGGGGTCTCGGACTCAGTCGTGGTCATCGCACCGTGAGTATGACGGGTCCGGGCGCGCCGACCCGCAACGACGGGGCGGTGAGGAGGCTCTCACGCTGCGAAGGCGGGGCGGCGAGCACAGCGGGGAGGATCGTCCTCGACATGTCAGGACGATCCTCCCCGGCGGGTGCGTGACGTGGCCCTCGGGCCTCAGTCCGTGACGAACGTGCCCTGTCCGGCCACGCCGGGCTCGCCCACCGGGCGGGCCTCGCCGCCGGCCAGCGAGACGGTCACGGCGCCGTCGGAGGACATCACGCGCACCGGCGGCGACGCCTCGAGCTCGCGCGTCTGGCCCACGGCCAGGTTGCCCTTGAAGACCTGCTCCCCCGCCCCGTCGCGTACGACGACCTGCGCACCGCCGGAGGCCGCGCTGACGACGACGGCCACGGGCTCGGCGAGCGGGGCGTTGCCGGCACCCTGCGGGCCGCCCGAGCCGTTGAGCACCGGGGTGGCGCCGCGCAGCTCGGGAGGCGTGTCCATCACCAGGCGGGCGATGGACCAGGCGAGGACGAGCGCCATCACGACGGCGACCAGCACCGACCAGTTGGGACCGCCCCGGGTGCCACGGATCGACCCGTGCGCACCGGTGGCCAGCTCGGCCTCGAAGACCCGGCGCGGGTTGATGGGCGCGTGGGCGTAGCGCTCGTCGTAGGACGCCAGCAGCGGCGCGACGTCGATGCCCAGCACCCGGGCGAGCGTGCGCAGGTGGCCGCGGGCGTAGAAGTCGCCCCCGCACGGCTCGAAGTCGTCGACCTCGACGGCCTCGATCACGTGGGGACGGATCCGCGTGCGCTCGGCCAGCTGGTCGACGCTCAGCCCGAGCCGGGTGCGGGCGGCGGCGAGCTCGGGACCGATGACCGGGTCCTCGGCGGGCTCGACCTCGAAGTCGTCGAGCACCAGCGGCTCGACCGGCTCGCCGGGCCGGGCGATCGCGCGGACGCGGTCGCCCCAGGACTGGGTCTCCTCCACCAGGCTGACCCGACCGGGCCGGCGCAGCTCGCGTCCCTCCGGCTCGTCCTCGTCGACGACGACGTCGCGCCGCACCTCCGAGCGCCGGGCCGTCCCGGTCTCCCGGAGCGCGGCCGGCGTCGGGCTCGCCACGACGACCGGCTCGGTCGCCTCGGGCGCCACGACCTCCGCCTCGGCGGGCGCAGGCTCGGGCGGAGGCTCTGGCGACGGCTCGGGCGACTGGTCGTCCGCGGTGTCCGTGTCCTCGTCCTCGGCGGCGACGGGCTCGAGCACGACGATCTGGCTGGCGTCGCGCGCCACGCGACCGAGCGCCTCGGTGAGGTCACCGTCCGCTCCGGTCACGCGCGTCGAGAGCCCGAGCGGCACCGCGAACGGCGCGCCGTGCAGCAACCGGGAGATGCTCGTGTGGCGCTTGCCCGTGCCGGTGAGCTCGGCCTCGATCAGCTCGAGGTTGTGCGGCACCACGACCAGGCGACCATCGTGGAGAGGTCCCCGACGGGGCGTGTGCTCGACGTGGTGCACCGCCGTCCACGGCAGCCCCCGCCAGGTGCGCCCGAGCCGGATCCTGATGCCCTGCGCGTCCGCGACGAGCAGCGGGGTGCGCGCGTCGACCAGGCCGACGAGCCAGTAGGCCCCCAGCAGCCCCATCGCGACGACGAAGACCCAGTCGAGCGCCGACCCGGACTGGGTTGCGCGACCGAGGTAGGCGATGGCGACCGCGGACGCGGTCAGCCCGACTGCTCCGGCGACGGCCGCGCTGCGGCGTACCTCCACCGCGTCGGGCGCGACGGCGAGCGTCTCGTGCTCGCCCCTCCCGGCGTGGATGTCGTCCTCGTGCACTGCCTGTTCGACCGACCTGGCGCCCATCAGGCTCCCCCCTCCAACGTGGCGATCACGGAATCGAGCTCGTCCGGCTTGACCAGGACGTCACGGGCCTTCGAGCCCTCGCTGGGGCCGACGACCCCGCGGCTCTCGAGGATGTCCATCAGCCGGCCCGCCTTGGCGAAGCCGACGCGCAGCTTGCGCTGGAGCATCGAGGTCGAGCCGAACTGCGTGGAGACGATCAGCTCGATGGCCTGCACCACGAGCTCCATGTCGTCACCGATGTCGTCGTCGAGCTCGCGCTTGGACTCCTTCGGCGCCGTCACGTCCTCGACGTAGGTCGGCTCGAGCTGGTCCTTGCAGTGCTTGACGACCTGGTGGATCTCCGCCTCGGTGACCCACGAGCCCTGGACGCGCACCGGCTTGGACGCGCCCATCGGCAGGAAGAGCCCGTCACCCTGGCCGACCAGCTTCTCCGCACCCGGCTGGTCGAGGATGACGCGGCTGTCGCCCAGCGAGCTGGTGGCGAAGGCCAGTCGCGACGGCACGTTGGCCTTGATCAGGCCGGTGACGACGTCCACCGAGGGGCGCTGCGTGGCGAGCACCAGGTGGATGCCGGCTGCGCGGGCGAGCTGGGTGATGCGGACGACGGAGTCCTCGACGTCGCGCGGCGAGACCATCATCAGGTCGGCGAGCTCGTCGACGATCACCAGGAGGTAGGGGTACGGCGTCAGCGTCCGCTCGCTCCCCGGCGGGACCTCCACCTTGCCGGCCCGCACCGCCTTGTTGAAGTCGTCGATGTGCCGGAAGCCGAAGTTGGCGAGGTCGTCGTAGCGCATGTCCATCTCGCGCACGACCCACGCCAGCGCCTCGGCGGCCTTCTTGGGGTTGGTGATGATCGGGGTGATCAGGTGCGGCACGCCCTCGTAGGCGTTGAGCTCGACCCGCTTGGGGTCGACCATGATCATCCGGACCTCGTCGGGCGTGGCGCGCATCAGGATCGAGGTGATCAGCGAGTTGATGAAGCTCGACTTGCCGGAGCCGGTCGCACCGGCGACCAGCAGGTGCGGCATCTTCGCCATGTTGGCGACGACGAAGCCACCCTCGACGTCCTTGCCGAGGCCGGCGACCATCGGGTGGTGGTCGGATCGGGCGGTGTTGGACCGGAGCACGTCGCCGAGGGAGACGATCTCCTTGTCGACGTTGGGGATCTCGATGCCGATGGCGGACTTGCCAGGGATCGGGCTGAGGATGCGGACGTCGGCCGAGGCGACGGCGTAGGCGATGTTCTTCGACAGCGCGGTGACCTTCTCCACCTTGACCGCGGGACCGAGCTCGACCTCGTAGCGGGTGACCGTCGGGCCACGGGTGTAGCCGGTGACGGTGGCGTCGATGCCGAACTCGTCCATGACCTGCATGAGCCGCTCGACGACGGCGTCGCTGGCCTTGGAGCGCGCCTTGTGCGGCGAGCCCGGCTTGAGCGAGGAGTTGTCGGGCAGCGAGTAGGTGATGTCGCCCGACAGGGCGAGCTGCTCCACCCGAGCCGGCAACGGCGTGTGCGGCGGCGGCTCGACGGGTCCGGTGTCGTCCTTGCCGGCCGTCGCGACGACGGCCGGGGTGACCTCGGTCGGCGCGTCGGCCGACGGGTCGACGGCGCCGGCAGGGTCGATCGGGTCGGCGAACAGGTCGATGCCGTAGTCCTCCTGCGGCTCGACCTCCTTCTTCTTGCGGCGCTTCTTGAGCTCGCGGTCGGAGAGGACCGGGCTGTCGTAGGCGGGGTCGCCCATCTCGGGGTCGATCTCGTCGAGCATCGACCGGCGGCGGGTGCGCACCGGCGTGGTGGGCTCGTCGGCCTCAGGTTCGTCGGTCGCGGTGCGGCCGAGCGCCTTGTCACGCAGCGCGGCGAGCTTGACCGGGACCTGGTAGACGGGCGTCGCGGTGATGATGAGGACGCCGAAGATCGCGAGGAGCGCCAGCAGCGGCACCACCACGTAGGGGGTCTGCATCAGGTCGAGCAGCAGGCTCGAGGTGACGTAGCCGACCGCTCCCCCGGCCTCCTGCAGGTTGGTGGCGTCGCCGAGCACGGGCTGCGGGTTGCCGTTGGCGATGTGGACGATGCCGAGCAGACCGAGCGTGAAGGCCGCCCAGCCGATGACCTGCCGGCCCGCGGGGCCGTTGCGCTCGGGGTCGCGCAGCGTGCGCCAGCCGGCGTAGACGAGGAACAGCGGGACGAACCAGCCGACCTTGCCCACGGCCCCTGCGGTGAGCGAGCGGGCGAAGTCCATCACCCCGCCGGGCAGCTGCCACCACACGGCGGCGGCGACGACCATGGCGAGGCCGAAGAGGAACAGCCCGACCCCGTCACGGCGGTGCTCGGGGTCGAGGTCGCGGGCCGACTGCCCGATCGACCGGGCGACCGCGCCCACGGCGTGGGCGATGCCGAGCCAGGCAGCGGCGACGCCGCGGCCGAGCACGCCGAACACGCGCGCGACCGGACCCGGTCCGCTCCTGACAGCACGAGGTGCTGGGCGCGCGGTCGAGCGGCTCCGGCCCTTCGCTGACGAGCGAGGGGCGGGACGCTTGCTGGTACTCCGTGATCGGGTGCTCGAACCCTTGGTAGTGCGCTTGGATCCAGACGTGCTCGAGCTCCGCGACCCCGGCGGGGAAGACGTACGGGTCGCCATGGTCCGACCCTACGGCCACGCCACATCAGTCACAGGGACCACACGAGTGCGTGTCGTGCGGGGACACCCCTGGGGGGGCAATCGTCCACCCTCCCTTCACATTGTCGGACGTCCTACTTAAAGTGAGCCGGGTCACTCGGGCGTCCATGTTTCCGAGTGCGTCTCGGAATCGGAGGAAAACAGAGTGAAGCTCCTCAACAGAGGGCTTGCACTCGCCGTCGTGGGGGCTGGCCTTGCCGCCCTGCCCACGATCGGCGTGCAAGCAGCATCGGCCGCACAGGCCGACCCCGACGGCGTCGCAGCCATGGCCGACCGGGCCAGTGGTGACGTCGCCGTCACGCGCGAGGAGGCGACCAGGAAGGTCGGCTTCATCCGTGTCAAGGGCGACGGAGACCTGCTCCCGTCCGTCGAGGGCAACTCCCCCGACGCGGCGAAGCAGAAGGCCGACGCCTACCTCGACCAGTACGCCGCCAACTTCGGCGCGCGACCGGACGAGCTGGTCCGCAGCGACGTCGCGGAGTCCGCGGCGGGCTGGACCGCCACCTACACCCAGACCTACAAGGGCGTCGACGTCTTCGGCTCGATGCTGCGCGTGCAGGTCGACCGCGAGGGCGACCTGACGTCGGTCAACGGCTACGCCGCTCCCGACCTGTCGCTCTCGGTCGACCCGCGCATCAGCGCGGACGACGCCGGCAAGCGTGCGGTCGGCCTGGTCCGCGAGGACCCGCCGGCGCACGACGGCGAGACCGCCGACCTCACCGGCATCGCACCGAAGACCACCGAGCTCGTCGTCTACCGCATGGGCGCGACCCGCGGCGAGGCCGGCACGGCCGTGCTCGCCTACCAGGTCGAGGTCACCAACGACGACAACGTCCGCGACGCCGTCTTCATCGACGCGCAGACCGGCAAGGCGCTCAACCGCTGGTCGATGGTGCACAGCGCGCTCGACCGCGAGCTCTACGAGGCGACGGGCACCCGGACCGCCCCCGTCCTCACCCGCGTGTGGAAGGAGGGCGACGCGTTCCCCGGCACCCTCAACAAGGACCAGCAGAACCTCGTCAACTCCGCCGGGGAGTCCTACTGGCTCTACGAGAACGCGTTCGGCCGCGACTCCTACGACGGCGCCGGCGCCACGATGAAGACGGTCAACAACGACCCGCGCATCAACTGCCCCAACGCCAACTGGAACGGCACCACCACCAACTACTGCAACGGCGTCACCTCCGACGACGTCGTCTCGCACGAGTGGGGCCACGCCTACACCGAGTACACCTCCGGGCTCATCTACCAGTACCAGTCCGGCGCACTCAACGAGTCCTACTCCGACGTGTGGGGCGAGACGCTCGACATGGTCAACGGACGTGAGGACGAGGGCGAGAACTTCACCGCCAAGCGCGCGGTGGGCGACTGCGACAAGACCGCGCCCCCCGGGCTCGACATGCGGATCACCGCGCCGGCCAACCTCGCCGGACCGTGCGTGGCCGTGGCGGCCACGGGCGCCAAGCCCTTCACCACCACCGCCATGACGGCCGACGTCCTCGTCGGCACCGACGCCGCCAACGCTGCTGGCCCCACCACCACCGACGGCTGCTCCGCGTTCACCAACGCGAGCGCCGTCTCCGGCAAGTGGGCCTACGTCGACCGCGGCACGTGCCCGTTCGCCGACAAGGTCGCCAACGCCAAGGCTGCCGGCGCGACCGGCATCGTGATCGGCAACAACAACGTCGACCCGCCGGCCGGCTTCACGGGCGACCCGGCGCTCTACGGCGTGATGGTCTCCCAGGCGGACGGCTCGCGCTTCAAGTCCGGCACGGCCGCCAAGACCGTGTCCGTCACGGCCGAGGACGTCTCGTCGCGCCCCGACACCACCCGCTGGCTGATGGGCGAGAAGTCCACCGCGTTCGGCGGCGCCATCCGCGACATGTGGAACCCCACCTGCTACGGCGACCCCGGCAAGGTGACCGACGCGGAGTACAAGTGCGACCCGACCGGCGCTGACGCCGGTGGCGTGCACAGCAACTCGGGTGTGCCCAACCACGCCTACGCGCTCGTCGTCGACGGTGGCGAGTTCAACGGCCAGACGGTGACCGGGCTCGGCCTCGACAAGGCGGCTGCCATCTGGTGGCGCGCCCAGACCGCCTACCTGACGCCGCAGTCCAACTTCATCGACGCGGCCAACGCGTTCGAGCAGTCCTGCGTCGACCTGGTCGGGCAGCCCATCAACAAGCTCACGACGGCGTCCAACGCCACGCCCGTGGCGGCGACGCCGATCGCGGCTGCCGACTGTGCGTCCGTCCAGGCCGCCACTGCTGCGACCGAGATGCGCACCGAGCCGGTCAAGTGCAACTTCAGGCCGCTCCTCGACAAGGACGCCCCCGCCACGTGTGGCGAGGGCTTCACCGAGGACGTCCTCTGGAGCGAGGACTTCGAGGACGGCCTGGCCGGCTGGAAGCCCAGCAGCGAGGTCGTCTTCACCGGCGGCATCCACGAGCCGTGGCAGTCGGTCGGGTCGGCTCCCGCCGGCACCGGCGACGCCCACCCGAGCAAGGTGGCGTTCGGACCGGCTCCCGACGAGGGCCGGTGCAGCAACGGCGCCGGTGACTTCTCCAGCCGCGACTCGATCACGGGCCCCGTCGTGCAGATGCCCGACAGCCTGCGGTCGGCCAAGCTCACCTTCGAGCACTACGTCGCCACCGAGATCGGCTACGACGGCGGCAACGTCAAGCTGAGCGTCAACGGGGGCGCGTTCACCGCGATCCCGGCGGCGGCCTACCTCTACAACAAGCCGACCACGCTCACCGGCCCGGCCACCAACACCAACCCGCTCGCCGGCCAGCCCGGCTTCACGGGCACCGACGGTGGCCAGACCAAGGGCAGCTGGGGCGAGTCGCAGGTCGACCTCGCCGCGGCGGGCGCCGAGCCCGGCGACACCGTGCAGCTGCGCTTCGACATCGGTCGTGACGGCTGTGGCGGCAACGAGGGCTGGTACGTCGACAACGTCCAGATCGTCGACTGCAAGCTCATCACCCGCACCACCGCCGTGCACCAGCCGGAGCCGTCCACCTTCGGCACCGCGTCGACCGCCCAGGTCACCGTCGCCCGTGACGGCTCCGTCGGCGACGCACCGGACGGCACCGTCACGGTGACCGACGCCAAGGGCAAGCAGCTGGGCTCGGCCACCCTCGCGGGCGGCAGTGCCTCGGTCGCCCTCCCGGCCGACCTGCCGGTGGGTGCCCACACGCTGACGGCGACCTACTCCGGCAGCGAGTCCCTGGCGACGTCGAGCGCGACGTTCACCGCGACGGTCGTGGCGAGCACCACGCCGCCGGCACCGGGCATGGAGTCCTCGCGGACGATCGCGAAGGTCTCACCGAAGAAGCCGCGTTTCAAGAACGACTTCACCGTCATCGGCAAGGTCCGGACCTTGGGTGAGCTCGTTCCCCGGAGCAAGGTCATCTTCCGGATCGACGGCAAGAAGGTCGGCACCAGGAAGCTCGACGACGGGCGGGCGGTGATGACGGTCCGCAAGAACTACCGGCCCGGCAAGCACAAGCTCGTGGTCATCTACAAGGGCTCCAAGCGGATCGAGGCCAGCAAGGACAAGCTGACCTTCCGCATCAAGCGGCGCTGACCGAGCTGATCGGCCAGCAACACCAGCACGGCACGAGGGCCCCGGCGGAGTGATCCGCCGGGGCCCTCGGGCGTCCGTCGCAGGGGCGCGGCTCAGGCCAGCCCGCTGAGCCAGGGCAGGACCACCAGCAGCGTGGGCAGAGCCAGGATGGCCGCGGCGAGCACGGACACCGATCCCGCCTGCCACGGGTGCGCACGGCTGTCGCGCAGCACCTCGACCCGGGCGGCGAGGGACGAGCCGGCCGATCCCAGCGAGCCGATCGGTGCGGTCGATCCCGCCAGCGTGACGAGGGCGGACACGAGGGCGCGGCGGTCGCCGGTACGGCAGGCCGCCCGGTCGGCGAGCACCTCGACCAGCACCTCCACCTCGCGACGGGCGGCGGCGCTGGCCACCCAGCGAGGGAACGCCAGGTGGAGCACGGTGAACGCCTCGAGCACGAGGTCGTGACGAGCGCGCAGGTGCGAGCGCTCGTGCTCGAGGACCGCGTCGAGCTCGGCCGGGCCGAGACGTGTCAGGGTCGAGCGCGAGACGACGATGCGTGACCCGCTCATGCCAGGCACGCAGTAGGCCACCGGCACGTCGTGCTCGAGCACGGAGACTCCCCCGTCGACCCGGGCCACCAGGTCGACGCGCTCGCGGTGGACCCGCCGCGCCCGGCGCAGCGAGGTGCCGGTGCGGTGCCCGCTCAGCAGGAGCCGGCCCAGCACGACCACCGTGACCGCTCCGGCGAGCGCGGCCACCACGACGTCGCCGGGTCCCGCCGGGTCCTCCCACAGCCGTTCGGTCACCAGCGACAGGCCGGCGCCGAACGCCGCGAGGACAGCGGCCAGCGCCGTGCTCTGCCAGAGCACCATGGCCGCGACCGGCGTACGACGGAGCCCGCTCCATCGCGACAGCACCCACGGCAGCGGCCCGGCGAGCAGCACGGCGAGCGCGCCGAGCACGACAGGGGTCGGCATCGCCGGCCGGTTCAGCGCAGGTCGTCGAGGGCGCGCCGCAGCGCGGCCAGGTCCTCCGCGCTGGCCTCCCCCACGAACGAGACCAGCGCCTGCTCGCGGTCGCCTCGGGTGCCCTCGAGGGCCTCGTGCATGAGCTCGGCGGTCATCGCGGCTCGGGTGAGCCGAGGTGCGTAGCGGAACGCGCGGCCGTCGCGCTGCCGCACGACCAGGTCCTTGCGGACCAGCCGGTCGAGCACCGTCATCACGGTCGTGTAGGCCAGGTCGCGACCGACGAGACGCTCGTGCACCTCGCGGCCGCTGGCCCCGTGCCCGTCCGGGACGTCCGCGCCGCAGCGGGACGCGTCGAGGTCCCACAGCGCCTCGAGGACGGCCTGCTCGAGCTCTCCCATCCGGGACCTTGGACTCATGGGTCACGAGTCTAGAGGCCCTGCACGGGGAATTACGACACGGCGTAGTATCTACTACGATTTGTAGTAACTCCTTCGCCGAAAGGGTCCCATGGACGTCCTCGACATCGCCCGGTGGCAGTTCGGGATCATCACCGTCTACCACTTCCTGTTCGTGCCGCTGACGATCGGGCTCACCGCGGTCATCGCCGGTCTCGAGACGGCGTGGGTGCGCACCGGCAAGGAGGACTACCTCCGCCTGACCAAGTTCTTCGGCAAGCTGTTCCTCATCAACTTCGCCATCGGCGTCGTGACTGGGATCGTGCAGGAGTTCCAGTTCGGGATGAACTGGTCGGACTACTCCCGCTTCGTCGGGGACGTCTTCGGTGCACCCCTGGCCGTCGAGGGCCTGCTGGCCTTCTTCCTCGAGTCCACGTTCCTCGGGCTGTGGATCTTCGGCTGGGACAAGCTCCCCCGCGGCCTGCACGCCGCCTGCATGTGGCTGGTGCACCTCGGCACGCTCGCCTCCTCGTGGTTCATCCTGGCCGCCAACTCCTGGATGCAGCACCCGGTGGGCTACCGCTTCAACGCCGAGTCGGGCCGCGCCGAGCTGACCGACTTCTGGGCGGTGATGTTCAACAAGGTCCAGGTGGTGACGTTCCCCCACGTGGTCTTCGCGGCCTACATGACCGCCGGCACCTTCGTGCTCGGCGTCTCCGCCTACCTCTACATGAAGAAGAGGCACGAGGCCGACCGCCCGATGTACCACCACGCCATCCGCATCGGCGCGGTCGTCACGCTGCTCGCCGGCCTCGGTGTCGCGATCACGGGCGACCTGCAGGGCAAGGTGATGACGGAGGTCCAGCCGATGAAGATGGCGGCCGCCGAGGGCCTCTACGAGACGAGCGAGAGCTGCGCGCCGTTCTCGGTGTTCACCGTCGGCACCCCCGATGGCAAGGAGGAGAAGTTCGCCGTCACTGTCCCCTGCCTGCTCTCCTTCCTCGGCACCGGGTCCTTCGACGGCACCGTCGAGGGGATCAACCCGTTGCGCGAGGAGTACGCCGAGACCTACGGCTCCGACCCGACCTCGAAGGCCTTCACGGAGGGCGACTACACGCCGGTCATCCCGGTGACCTACTGGTCGTTCCGCTTCATGATGGGCCTCGGCTTCTTCGCCGCGGGCGGCGCGGCGCTGATCCTGTGGCTGACCCGCAAGGGACGTACGCCCGGCGTCCGCTGGCTCGGCGTCCTCGGGCTCAGCCTGCCGATCGCGACCACGCTGGCGTCGTCGTGGGGCTGGATCTTCACCGAGATGGGCCGACAGCCGTGGGTCGTCTTCGGCCTGATGACCACCGAGTCCGGCGTGTCCCCCGGGGTCTCGGTCTTCGAGGCCGCCACCTCGCTCGTCGTGCTGACGTCGCTCTACGCCCTGCTGGCCGTGATCGAGGTCAAGCTGCTCGTCACCTACATCCGCAAGGGCGCCGACCCCTACGAGGAGCCGCCCCGCGTCAAGGTCGGCGGCTCCGACGACGAGGACGCCCCGCTCACGTTCGCCTACTGACCCGCCTGCTGAACCGCCTGCTGGACGACGAGAGAGACACCGAGAGAGACACCATGGAACTGACCACCGTCTGGTTCGCCCTGATCGCCGTGCTGTGGGTCGGCTACTTCTGCCTGGAGGGCTTCGACTTCGGCGTCGGGATGCTGCTGCCGGTGCTCGCCCGCGACGAGACCGAGCGACGCGTCATGATCAACACCATCGGCCCCGTGTGGGACGGCAACGAGGTCTGGGTGCTGGTCGCGGGCGGTGCCACGTTCGCCGCCTTCCCCGAGTGGTACGCCACCTTGTTCAGCGGGTTCTACCTCCCGCTCCTGCTGATCCTCGTCGCCCTCATCGTGCGCGGGCTCGCCTTCGAGTACCGACACAAGCGCGGGGAGGACACCTGGAAGGGACGGTGGGACCTCGCGATCATCTGGGGCTCGTTCGTGCCGGCGCTGCTGTGGGGCGTCGCCTTCGCCAACATCGTCGCCGGCGTGCCGATCGACGCCGACAAGGAGTTCACCGGCACGCTCTTCACCCTGCTCAACCCCTTCGGCCTCCTCGGCGGGCTCGTCACGCTGACCCTGTTCGCCACGCACGGCGCGATGTTCGTCGCGCTCAAGACCGACGGCGACATCCGCCACCGCGCCCGCGACCTCGCCGTGCGCATCGGTGCCGTCGCCGCGCTGCTGGCCGTGGTCTTCCTGGCCTGGACCCAGATGAAGACCGGCACCGCCGTCTCGGCGCTCGCCTTCGTGCTCGCTGCCCTGTCCCTGGTCGGCGGGCTGCTCGCGGCGACGCGCGGCCGCGAGGGCTGGGCCTTCGTCGGCACCTTCGTCACCATCGCCCTCGCCGTCATCGGCCTGTTCGTGGCGCTGTTCCCCGACGTGATGCCCTCGACGACCGATCCCGCCTACTCGCTCACCACGACCAACGCCGCGGCGACGGCGTACACGCTGAAGGTGATGACGTGGGTCGCGGTCGTGTTCACGCCGATCGTGCTCGGCTACCAGGCCTGGACCTACTGGGTGTTCCGCAGGCGGATCGCGGTGCACCACATCCCGACCGCCGACCTGGCCGGGACCCCGACGTCGTGAGGCCGCTCGACCCGGCGGTGCTCCCCCACCTCCGCCCCGCCCGCGGCGCGCTGTCGCTGGTGGTGGTGAGCGGGGTCGTCGGCGGACTGGCGACGGTGGCGCAGGCGTTCGCCCTGGGCGCGCTCGTGGTCGCCGCGGTCACCCCTCCCGCGGGCGGGTGGCAGGGCGCCGCGTGGGCGTTCGCGGGCCTGGTGCTGCTGCGCACCGCGGCGACGTACGTCGGCCAGCGCGCGGCCGCCCGTGCGGCGGGCGAGGTCTCCGGGGCGCTGCGCCAGCGGCTCCTCGACGCCGCGCGTCGAAGCGACGAGGTGTCGCCCGCCCGCCTCGTCGTGCTGACCACCCGAGGCGTGGCCGGCGTCGAGCCCTACGTCACCCGCTACCTCCCCGCGCTGGTCCCCGCCGCCGTCCTGCCCCTCGTCACGCTGGTCGCGATCGCCTGGCTCGACCCGCTCTCGGGTCTCGTGGTCGCGCTGACGCTGCCACTGGTGCCGGTGTTCGCCGTCCTCGTCGGGCTCACCACCCGCGACCGCGCCCGCACGCAGTGGCGCGCCCTCGAGGCCCTCTCGGGCCACTTCCTCGACGTCGTGCGCGGGTTGCCGACCCTCGTCGCCCACCGGCGCGCCGAGGCCCAGGTCGCGACCATCCGCTCGGTGACCCACCGCTACCGACGCGCCACGGTCGACACCCTCAAGGTCGCCTTCGCGTCCTCGTCGGTGCTGGAGCTGGTCGCCACGCTCTCGGTCGCGCTCGTCGCGGTCACCGTCGGCCTGCGGCTCGCCTCGGGCAGCGTCGGCTTCGAGGTGGCGCTCACCGTCCTGCTGCTCGCCCCGGAGGCCTACTGGCCGCTGCGCCGCGTGGGCGCCGAGTTCCACGCGGCGGCCGAGGGCACCGCCGCGCTCGCCGACGCCGACGAGCTGCTGGCGCGGGCGGGGACCGGTGCGACCGGCACCGCGCTGCCCACCTCCACCACGCCGGTGCTGCGGGGGCTGGAGGTCGGCCACGCGCCCGGCGCCGCCCTGACCCGGCCGCTCGACCTCGAGCTGCCCGACCGCGGGCTCGTCGCGGTCGCCGGTCCGTCCGGGTGCGGCAAGTCCACCCTGCTCGCCACGCTCCGCGGCGAGCTGCGTCCGCTGGCCGGCGAGGTCCTCGTGGGCGGCACCCCGCTCGACGACCTGGACCCGGGCTGGTGGCGCAGCCTGGTCGGCTGGGCGCCGCAGCGGCCGTGGCTGCTCGCCGACACGATCGCCGCCAACGTCCGGCTCGGCCGCCCCTCGGCCGGCGACGACGAGGTGTGGGACGCGCTGCGCAGCGTCGGCCTCGCGGACGTCGTACGTGCCCTGCCCCGGGGCCTGGACACCGCGCTCGGGGAGGACGGCGCCGGACTGTCCGCCGGCCAGCGGGCGCGCGTCGCCCTGGCCCGGGTGGTGCTCGCCCGGCGTCCGGTCGTGCTCCTCGACGAGCCGAGCGCCCACCTCGACGAGGAGACCGAGCAGGTGCTGCTCGACACCCTGGCGCTGCTGGCCCGGCGCAGCCTGGTCGTCGTCGTGGCGCACCGTCCCGCGGTGCTCGCGGCTGCCGACCGGGTGGTCGAGCTGGTCCCGGTTCCCGCGACGGTGGCTGACGCCGGCACCGGGGCGGCGGCCGTGCCCGACGTCGTACGCCACGATGCTGCGCCGGTGCCGCGGACGGTCGCCGCGGTCGACGACGAGGACCGGCCCCGGTGGGGCATGCGCACCGCCACCGCGCTCGGCGCGCTGTCCACCGCCTCCGGGGTCGCCCTCACCGCCACGGCGGGCTGGCTGATCACGCGGGCGAGCGAGCAGCCGCCGGTGCTCTACCTCATGGTCGCCATCGTCGGGGTCCGCCTCTTCGGTCTCGCGCGCCCGGTGCTGCGGCACGCCGAGCGGGTGCTCAGCCACGACGTCGTGCTGCGCGAGCTCGCCGAGCGGCGGGCGCAGGTGTTCGCCGACCTCGTGCCGCTGGTGCCGGGCCGGCTCGGCCCGCGCCGCGGCGACCTGCTCACCGGGGTCGTCGACGACGTCGACGCGCTGCTCGACGACCGGCTCCGGGTCCGCCAGCCGGTCGTCACCGCGGTCCTGGTCGGCGCCGGTGCCGCCGTGATCACCGCGTTGGTCGCCCCCGCGGCGGGGGCCGTGGTGGCGGTGGTCACCGCCACCGGCGGGCTCGCGTTCGCGCTGGCCCGTCGCGGCACCGCTGCCGCCGAGCCGCTGGTCGTGGCGCACCGGGCGCTGCTCGGCACCCGGGTCGAGGAGCTGGCCGACGGCCTGCGCGAGCTCGAGCAGTGGGGGGCCGCGGACCGCGCCCTCGCCGCGGTCCGTGCGGAGTCCGACGAGCTCGCCCGGGGCGTACGACGCTCCTCCCGAGCCGTCGCGGCGGGCGCCGCCTTGACGAGCGCCGTGACCGGTCTGGGCGTGGTCGCCGTCGCCGCGCTCGTCGACCCCTCGGCCACCACACCGGCGCGGCTGGCCCTGCTGCTGCTCGTGCCCCTCGCCCTCGCCGACGCCGTCGGGGGGCTCGCCGACGCGGGCGCCCTCTCGGTGCGGGCCCGGGCGGCCCGCGAGCGACTGGACCTGCTCGCCGCCACTCCCCCGGCGGTCACCGACCCGGCCGCGCCCGAGCCGCTCCCGGCCGGCCACGACGTCGTGGTGCGCGAGGCCGAGATCGGGTGGACCGACCAGGCGGTGGTCGCGCTCGACCACCTCGTCCTGCGGCCGGGTGAGCACCTCGGGATCACCGGACCCTCCGGCTCCGGGAAGTCCACCCTTGCCGCCAGCCTGGTGCGCTTCATCGACCCGGTCCGCGGCGAGGTGCGGCTGGGCGGGACGGACCTGCGCCGCCTCGCGCTCGACGACGTACGTCGCCGGGTCGGTCTCGTCGACGACGACCCCCACGTCTTCGCCTCGACGGTCGCGGAGAACGTCCGGCTCGCCCGGCCCGACGCCGACGACGACGAGGTCCTCGCAGCACTCCGGCGTGCCCGCCTCGGAGCCTGGGTCGAGGCCCTGCCGGCAGGCATCCACACCCACGTCGGTGCCGGGTGGCGCGAGGTGTCCGGCGGCGAGCGTGCGCGCCTGGCCCTGGCGCGCTCGCTGCTCGCGGACCCGCCGGTGCTCGTGCTCGACGAGCCGACCGCCCACCTCGACGGCCCCACCGCCCGGGCGGTCGCTCGGGAGATGCTCGGCTCGGCCGGACGCGCCGGGCGCTCGATCCTGTGGATCACCCACGGCACGGTCGGGCTCGACGCGATGGACCGGGTGGTGCACCTGGAGGCGGGGACCGCCTCGGTCAGTCGGCCTGCTCTCGCGGCGAGCGCAGCGGGAGCGTGAACGTGAAGGTGCTCCCCTGACCCAGCTCGGAGGCCACCGACAGCGTCCCGCCGTGCGACTCCGCGATCCGCTGCGCGATCGGCAGCCCGAGGCCCGTGCCGGGCACGGACAGCGCGTTGGGGTTGGTGGAGCGGTGGAAGGCGGAGAACACGTTCTGCTGGTCGGTCGAGGAGATGCCGAGGCCGGTGTCGGTCACGTGCACGCTCACCTCGTCGCCACCGATCGTCATCGCCACCGACACCGACCCGTCCTCGGGGGTGTACTTGACGGCGTTGTCGACCATGTTGTCGATCACCCGGGCCAGCTCCTCGGGGTCGCCGAACACGACGACCGGACCGGCCCCCGGTCGGTCGAAGTGGAGGCGGACCCCCGCCTGCTTGGCGCGGATGCTGAGCAGGTCGACGCTGGCCTCGCACAGCTCGGCGAGGTCGACGGCCCGGCGCACGGTCTCGCGCCGGCCCTGGATGCGCGAGTAGTGCAGCAGGTTGGCGACGAGGTTGTTGAGCCGGCCGGCGTTGCGGATGATCGCGTCGATCGAGGCGAGGTCGGGGTGCCGGTCGGCGATGAGCTCGGCGTGGCCGAGGATCGCGGTGAGCGGCGTCTTGAGCTCGTGGGAGATGGTCGCGATGAGCTCGCTGCGGTAGCGCGCGAGCTCGCGCAGCTCCTGGACGAGGCGCTGCTCGGTCTCCAGCACCCGCGAGGCGCGGACGGTCTGGGCGAGCAGGCGACCAACCTCGAGCACCGCGTCGGCCTCGTTGGCCGTCACGGGGCGGGCGTGCCGGGCGAAGCCGAGCACGAGGTAGCCGACCAGGTCGTCCTGCGACACGAGCGGGCACACGAGCGCGCGGTCCACCCGCATGCCCCGCATCAGCTCCTGCATGCGCGCGGCGCTGCGGGGCAGCAGCGGTGACGACGGGTCGTCGACGCCGAGCTCGATGAGCACCGGGAGGTCCTCGAGCCGGGTGAGGTCCTCGCGGATCTCGGGGATCTCGTGCTCGGGCGTGAAGGCGTAGGGCGTGCCGACGCCGAGCTGGCTGCCCTGCGCGTCGCTGGGGAAGGTGCGTACGACGGTCTGCACCGTGCCGAGCGACTCGGCGACGGCGACCACGGCCGCGCCGAGCGCCTGGGTGAGGTTCTGCGCGGTCGCGGCCCCGGCGACCGTGGTGAGCATGCGGTCGAGGCGCACGCGGTCGGTGAGCCGCTCGCGCTCGCGGGCGTTGGACAGGGCGACACCCGCCTGCACGGCGAACATCTCGAGCAGCTCGCGGTCGGCCTCGTCGGGGACCCGGCCGTCGGCCGGCAGGTCGACCGCCATGTTGCCGAGGAGCTCACCGCCCGCGGAGTAGAGCGGCGCGTAGAGCGCGTGCTCGGGGTGCCACGCGTCCGGGTCGCCGGTGGGCTGGAACTCCGGGATCCACGCCGCCTGCAGCCGCGCGGCGGACATCCGCCCGGCCGGCACGAAGCGGAGGATGCCCCACTTGTCGGCCTCGCGGAACTCGTCGAGGATCTGCTCGGCCGGGGTGCGGCGGTGGAGGATCTGCGCGACGACGTCGGGCGGGCCGGCGACGTGCGTCATCACGAGCGTGTCGCCCTCGAGCCGGGCGATCGCCGCGACCCCGTAGCCCAGCACGTCGACGACGCCGTGCGCGATCTCCTCGAGGATGACCTCGGTGTCCGTCGAGGAGTTGACGCGCCGCATCAGCTCGGCAAGCCGGCTCAGCGCGCCCTGGCTGCGCGGCATGTCCACCTCCCCAACCCAGGCCCGCCGGCCCCGCTGCTGCGGGTCGCGCCCGTCCCGCGTCGATGCTAGGGCCGTCAGGCCTCGATCACCACAGGAATGATCATCGGGCGGCGACGGTGGGCGCGGTTGACCCAGCGGCCGACCACGCGACGGACGGTCTGCTGGAGCTGGTAGCTGTCGTTGGTGCCCTCGGCGACGGCGGCGTCGATCGCGTCGATGATCGGCTGCCGGATGTCGGCGAAGGTGGACTCGTCCTCGGCGAAGCCACGGGCGTGGATCTCCGGCCCGGAGACCACCTTGCCGGTCACCGAGTCGACGACCACGATCACCGAGAGGAAGCCCTCCTCGCCGAGGATCCGCCGGTCCTTCATCGAGGCCTCGGACACGTCGCCGATCGTGGTGCCGTCGACGAACACGTAGCCGACCTCGACCTTGCCGGTCACCTTGGCGACGCCGTCGACCAGGTCGACGACGACGCCGTCCTCGGCCAGGACGACGTTCTTCACGCCGGTGGCGCGGGCCAGGTCGGCGTTGGCCCGCATGTGGCGGACCTCGCCGTGCACCGGCATCACGTTGCGCGGCTTGACGATGTTGTAGCAGTAGAGCAGCTCGCCGGCGCTGGCGTGGCCGGAGACGTGGACGAGCGCGTTGCCCTTGTGCACGACGTTGGCGCCCAGGCGGGCGAGGCCGTTGATCACCCGGTAGACGGCGTTCTCGTTGCCGGGGATCAGCGAGCTGGCGAGGACGACGGTGTCGCCCTCCTCCAGGTGCACGAAGTTGTGGCTGCGCTGGGCGATGCGGCTCAGCGCCGACATCGGCTCGCCCTGCGACCCCGTCGAGATGAGCACCTGCTTGTGCGGCGGCAGGTCGGCGAGCTCCTTGGCCTCGACCATGACGCCGGGCGGCACGGTGAGGTAGCCGAGCTCCTGGGCGATGGCCATGTTGCGCACCATCGAGCGACCGACGTAGGCGACCTTGCGGCCGTGGGCCACGGCCGCGTCGAGCACCTGCTGGACGCGGTGCACGTGGGAGGCGAAGCAGGCGACGATGATGCGCTGGTCGCTCTTGGCGAAGACGCCCTCGAGGACCGGGGAGATGTCCTTCTCCGACGTCGTGAAGCCCGGCACCTCGGCGTTGGTGGAGTCGGTGAGGAAGAGGTCGACGCCCTCGTCGCCGAGGCGGGCGAACTCGTTGAGGTCGGTGATGCGGCCGTCGAGCGGCAGCTGGTCCATCTTGAAGTCGCCGGTGTGCAGGACCACGCCGGCGCCGGTGCGGATCACGACCGCGAGCGCGTCGGGGATCGAGTGGTTGACCGCGACGAACTCCAGCACGAAGGGGCCGAAGGTGATCGTCTGGCCCTCGGCGACCTCGTAGTGGACGGTCTCCTTGAGCCGGTGCTCGCGCAGCTTGGAGCCGAGCAGGGCCAGGGTGAGCTTGGAGCCGACGAGCGGGATGTCGCCGCGCTCGCGCAGCAGGTAGGGCGTCGCGCCGATGTGGTCCTCGTGGCCGTGGGTCAGCACGAGCGCCTCGACGGCATCGAGCCGGTCGCGGATGGGCTCGAAGTCGGGGAGGATCAGGTCCACGCCGGGGTGGTGGTCCTCGGGGAACAGCACGCCGCAGTCGACGAGCAGCAGGCGGCCGTCGTACTCGAACGCGGTCATGTTGCGACCCACCTCGCCCAGCCCGCCGAGCGGGATGACCCGGAGGCCTCCGGCGGGGAGGGGGGCGGGCGCGCTCAGGTCGGGGTGGGGATGGCTCAAGGTATTCCTCGGTTCGGGGGGTCAGGAGATCAGACGAGACCGGCGACAGCCAGGCCTGTGCGGAGCGCTGCGACCTCGTGGTCGTCGAGCGCGACGAGCGGGCCGCGGACGCGGCGGTTGTCGAGCACGCCGAGCAGCTCGAGGGCTGCCTTGGCGGTGGTGGCTCCGTAGTTGGGGACGCCCATCACGGCCTCGAAGGCCGGGACGAGGGCCGTGTGGATGCGCAGGGCCTCCGCGTGGTCGCCGCGGAACCAGGCGTCGATCATCGACGCCAGCTGGTCGCCCGCCGCGTGGCCGACGACCGAGACCAGGCCCACGCCGCCGTAGGCGAGGTAGCCCAGGGTGGCGACGTCGTCGCCGGAGTAGACGTCGAAGCCCATCTCGACGAGCTGGGCCGCGCGCGGCAGCAGGCCGGTGGCGTCCTTGACCGACGTGACGTGGTCGTAGCGCCGCATCGCCTCGTAGGTCTCGAGCTCGATGAGGCTGGCCGTGCGCCCCGGGACGTCGTAGAGCATGACCGGCAGGTCGGTGGCCTCGGCGACGGACGCGAAGTGGTGGCGCAGGCCGACCTGGCCGGGCTTGTTGTAGTAAGGGCTGACGAGGAGCACCCCGTCGACGCCGATCTTCTCGGCCTGGCGGGCCAGCTCGACCGAGTGGGCGGTCGCGTTGGTCCCGACTCCGGCGATGACCGTCGCGCGGTCACCGACCGCGTCCTGGACCGCCCGCAGGATCTCGCCGTCCTCCGCGACGGAGGTCGTGGGGCTCTCCCCCGTCGTGCCGCTGACGACGACACCGTCGTTGCCGTGGTCGACGAGGTGCGCGGCGATCCGCGCCGTGCCGTCGAGGTCGACGCCGCCGTCCTCGTGGAACGCGGTGGCCATCGCGGTGAGGAGGCGGCCGAACGGGACGTCGGTGCTGACGTGCTTGCTCGGTTCGCTCCGCTCGCTCATGGTCGAAGGTTATCGCTCCCGCGCGCGATGGCCGTCAGCGGCGAGCCCGACGCCTGTCGGAGGTGTCCCCTACGCTCCCGCCATGGCGTACGACGGGGACCTGGCGCAGTGCATCCACGACGTGCGCGAGGGCCACGTGGCCCTCGCGGCGGTGACCGAGCCGAGCGGCCGGTGACGACCGACCTCGTGCTCCCCGGCTGGCTCCCGCCCGCGCAGCAGGCGACGCTCCGGTCGCTCGCCGAGCGCAACGCCGCGGCGCACGGCGAGGACCTGCTCGGGATCGTGCTGAGCGGGTCGGCGGCGCGCGACCACGCCACCGTCCACTCCGACGTCGACGTGATCGTGGTGCTGACCGACGAGGCTGCGGCAGGCCGCTCGACCTCGCACTCCCCCGACGTCGACGAGGCGGTCGACTCCTGGACCGAGCTGCAGACCCGCGCGCCCTTCGGCACCGAGGACTGGTGGTTCCGCTGGTCCTATGCCTGGGCGCCGGTGCTGCTCGACCGCACGGGCGGCGCGCTCGCCGACGCCGTGCGCCGCCAGGCGACGCTCACCCCGGAGGAGGCCGACGCCGTGCTGGTCGACCACGACCGGCTCGACGGCTGGCTCAACTTCGCCTACCGCGCCCTGAAGAACGACCGCGACGGCCGGCCGCTCGAGACCCGCCTCGACGCGGCCGAGTCGGTGCCGTGGCTGCTCGACGTCGTCTTCGCGATGGCCGGCCGGGTCCGCCCCTACAACAAGTACCTCCCCTGGGAGCTGCGCACGCACCCCGTCGACGGATGGCCGTCCGACGTCGTGCTCGACCTGGTGCAGCGCACGCTCGCGGGCGACGTCGGCGCGGTCCGGGAGACGTACGCCCGGGTGCGCGAGGCCTGTGCGTCCTACGACGCCGCGCGCGGGCACACCCGCACCACCGACATGGTCGAGGGCTGGGGCGACGAGCTGCCGTTGTTCGAGCAGCGCGCCGGCTGACCGGGCTCAGGCCCCGCCCGCGGTCGCCCGGATGACGGGCAGCACGTGGTGCTCCAGCATGGGCGCGAGGTCGTCGGGGTGGTCGTGCAGCGGGGTCCACCTGACCTCCGCGATCTCGGCCGACGCGACCGGTTCGGCGTCCGACTCCACCCAGAACACCGTCGAGTGCAGCGAGTGGCCGGGCTCGTTGGCGGCCTCAGAGAGGAACTCCCCCAGCAGGGTCGCCGACTCGATCTCCAGGCCGACCTCTTCACGGGTCTCCCGCAGGGCCGCGGCCTGCGCCGACTCGCCGGGCTCGAGCTTGCCGCCGACCAGCATGAAGCGCTCGGTCCCCTGCTTGCGGACGGTCAGCACGTGCCCGTCCCGCACGAGGGCGACGGCGGCGACGACGATGTGCCGGTCCCGGTCGACGTCCATGGGCCGAGCATCGCAGGTGCGCCCCGGACAGCACGCAGCCACCCTGACCGGGGCTTACCCGGCGGGTGGCTGCGTGGTGCTGCTCGCTGGTCCGTCAGCCGCCTCTCGGCGTGTGGCCGCTCGTAGCGGCAAGTGGTGAGGCCCGGGGGCATGATGCGGAGCCAGCTGTCCGGTCCAACGGCGAGGGGGCCGGGTTCATTCCCGGCCGGCGGCTACGACCCCAGCGCGCGGCGTACGGCCTCGAGGGCCTCGGCGTCGCTCACGCCGAGGGCGCGCACCGAGGCGACGTACGACGACGCGGCCTCGCGCAGCGACCGCTCGACGCCCGACCCGCCGACGAAGGTGCCGGCGCGGCCGCGGGTCTCGACGACCCCGAGCGCCTCGAGCTCCTTGTAGGCGCGGGCGACGGTGTTGGGCGCGATGCCGAGCGACTCGGCGAGGGCCCGCACGGGCGGGAGCCGGAAGCCCGGGGCGAGCCGGCCGGAGTCGACCTGCCCACGGATCGCCTCACGCACCTGCTCGAAGGGCGGGACACCGGAGGACGCGTCGACGCCCAGTCCCAGCGCGGGGCCCGTCATGCGGCGGGGTCCATCCGCTCCAGCCACACCCGCTCGTAGCCGTCGAAGGCCTCGCGCCGGGTCTCCACCCACTCGTCGGCGGGGAACTGCGGGTAGTGCACGTCGCCCTCGGGCTCGAGGTCGACCTCGGTCAGCACCTGGTGGGTGGCGTGGGGCAGCAGCGCGGCGTAGACCTCGCCGCCGCCGGCGACCATCAGGTCGCCTGGCTGGGAGCGGGCGAGGTCGAGCGCCTCCTCGACCGTGTGGGCGACCAGCACGCCCTCGTGGGTCCAGTCGGCGTGGCGGGTCAGCACGATCGTCGTGCGCCCCGGCAGGGGGCGGCCGATCGACTCGAACGTGGCGCGCCCCATCAGCAGCGTGTGTCCCCAGGTGAGCTCCTTGAACTGGGCCTGCTCGCCGGGGAGGCGCCACGGGATGTCGGGGCCGTTGCCGATGACGCGGTTGCGGGCGTGCGCGGCGACGAGGACCACGCGCTGGTCGGGACGGAGCACGGGACCGACCCTACTGACGGGCTGCCGATCGGCCCTGTTCCACGCGTCCGGGCCGTGTCACGGTGGACGGCACAGAACCGACCCCTGGAGGCTCCGATGAGCACCACCGACAGCACGACCTGCCCCGACTGCCACGCCGTCGTGGCCGACCTCACCGCCCACGAGCGGTGGCACACGCGGCTGGTGGCCGACGTCGCGAAGGCGGTCAGCCAGGCACTCGAGCGTCACTAGCCGGCTGCACAGCAGCTAGACCGCGATGGGCGCCTTGATGCCCGGGTGGGGGTCGTAGCCCTCGACCGAGATGTGCTCGAGGTCGAAGCCGTCGATCTCCGTGACCGACGGGTCGAGCACGAGCCGCGGAAGCGGACGCGGCTCCCTCGACAGCTGGAGCCTCGCCTGCTCGACGTGGTTGAGGTAGAGGTGGGCGTCGCCCATCGTGTGCACGAAGTCGCCCACCTCGAGGCCGGTCACCTGGGCGACCATGTGGGTCAGCAGCGCGTAGGACGCGATGTTGAACGGGACGCCGAGGAAGGTGTCGGCCGAGCGCTGGTAAAGCTGGCAGGAGAGCCGGCCCTCGGCGACGTAGAACTGGAACATGGTGTGACAGGGCGGGAGCGCCATGTCGTCGACGTCGGCGACGTTCCACGCCGAGACGATGTGGCGACGCGAGTCCGGGTTGGTGCGGATGCCTTCGACGAGGCGGGCGATCTGGTCGACGTGCCGACCGTCGGGGGTGGGCCAGGAGCGCCACTGGTAGCCGTAGACCGGGCCGAGGTCGCCGTTGTCGTCGGCCCACTCGTCCCAGATGGTGATGCCGTGGTCCTGCAGCCACTTCACGTTGGTGTCGCCGCGCAGGAACCACAGCAGCTCGCCGAACACCGACCGCGTGTGCACCTTCTTGGTGGTCACGAGCGGGAACCCCTCGGACAGGTCGAACCGCATCTGGTGGCCGAAGACGCTCAGCGTGCCGGTGCCGGTGCGGTCGGTCTTCTCCACACCTTCGTCGAGGATCCGCTGGAGCAGGTCGAGGTAGGCGCGCACGGGAACGACTCTACGACCTCGACGACCCGCTACGACCGCGGCACGCGCGCCTCGGCCACGACGCACTCGACGTCGAAGACGAGGTCCGGGCCGTCGCGCCACGGCGCGTCGAGGGCGTCGTACGCCGCTCGCAGCCGGTCGCGGACGTCGTCGGCCTGGTCGCGCCAGAGCACGCCGAAGCTGCCGATCGAGGTGAGCCCGGCCCACAGGTCGTCGGGGGCGACGCGCCACCGCCAGGCGTGCGTGCCGGCGTGGGTGACGGCGAGCCCGGCCTCTCCGAGGATGCCTGCCAGGCCGTGGGGCGAGCGCTCGAAGTCGCGCTCGGCCGGCAGCCGGGGCGGCGGGGTCCGCGTCGCGCCGGCGGCGTCGAGCAGCCCGCTCCACATCACCGCCTGGGGCGGCGGCGTCGCTCCCCAGATCGTCGCGCGGACGGTGCCGCCGGGAGCGGCGACCCGCGCCAGCTCGCGGGCCCCGGCGCGGGGGTCGTCGACGTGGTTGAGCACGAAGCTCGCCGTCACGGTCTCGAAGCCGTCGTCGGCCAGCGGCAGGTCCGGCAGGCCGGCGACGACCACCTCGGCCCCGAGCGTCGCTGAGGCCAGCGCGGCCATCTCGGGGTCGGGCTCGACGCCGAGGGTGTCGTGCCCCGCGTCGCGGGCGGCCCGCACCAGAGCGCCGGTTCCGCACCCCACGTCGAGCAGCCGTCCGCCGGGCGGCAGGTCGGCCAGCATCGCCGGGACGGCGCCGGCGCACAGCCCGGCGAAGCTGCGCGCGTAGGTCTGCGCCACGCCTGTCCAGAGTGCCTCAGCCACGAGGCGCGACCCTAGCCGCCGGCGTCCACGCCTCAGCGCAACCGGACCGTCCCGTCGGCGACGACGGTGACCGGCTCCTCGCACGTCCACTCGGTCGGGCACACCACGACGGCGCGACGGCCGGTCTCCGACTGCCGCAGGTCGTCCTCGGCGCCGGCCCGGCGGGCGGAGTCGACCAGGTGGGCCCAGCCGCCGCCCGCGAGGGGGACGCTCTCGACCAGCGCGTCGTAGGGGCCGATCCCCCGCACGGGAGGCGGGATCGGGACCGTGTCGAGGGCGGGGGGTGCCTCGTCGACCGGCTGGAGCTCGCCCTCGGCGTCCACCCGCACCACCTCGCCGGACCGCAGCCGCGCGACCACGGCGGTGTCGTCGGTGAAGTCGGCGACGAAGGCCTCGAGGCCGGGGAGCTCGACCACCACGTCCTGCAGGTGCAGCTCGTCCTCGGCGTACCAGTGGACGGGCAGCGGGTTCGCCTCCTCGCGCACCGCCGGCGGGTCGGGGCGTCCCGCCCACCACGACCACCCCGCCGCGAGCACGGCCAGGACCGCGAGACCGACCAGGGCGCGCTGTGCGCCCCGACGCCGCCGCGCCGCGCGCGTGCGACCCGCCCGCTCGAGCCACTCCTCCGGGCCGTCGCGCGGGTCGCGGGGGCGTACGGCGTGGGGCACGGGCTCACCCGGCCGCGCAGCCAGGCCCGCCCGTTCGCGCACCTCCGCCCAGAGCGTCACGTCGACCTGCTCCTCGCGCACCCGGCGCTCCCACGACCGTCGGGCGCCCAGCAGGGCCTCGGCGACGGCCAGCCGCGCGCGATCGCCCGCGACGCCCTCGTCCTCGAGCCCTCCGACGAGGTCGGGCCACCGCGCGTCGACGTACGCCGCGAAGTCCGACCGCTCCGTCATCGCCGTCCCACCCCCTCTCCGTCTCCAGGCTCGTGAGGCCTTCGGACCCGGTGGCCGGGGCGGATGGGGTCAGGCGCTCAACGACATCGGGCCGTAGACCTGCCGGTCGTGCTCGAACAGCGTCACCGCAGCGACGCCCTGCTCGGCCAGCTCGGCCCAGATCTCACCCACCCACGACTCCGCGTCGCCCTGGTTGGCGAAGCGCTGGTCGGAGTGGCCGGCCACCTCGACGGCCTCGCCGGACGCGTCCTCCAGGCGCCACCACCACGGCCTGTCGGCGGCGGAGGGCTGGCGGAACGTGGGCGGCTGACCGGGCAGCACGTCAGGACTCCTTCACCGACGGGTCGACGAAGGGTGGCTTGACCAGCTGGAAGATCTCGCGCCGGCCGCGGACGTCGACACCGACCTGCGCGTCCTCGGCCACCATCGTCGGGATGAGCGCGAGGCCGATGCCCTTCTTCAGCGTCGGGGAGAACGTGCCCGAGGTGATGTCGGCCAGCGGCACGTCGTGGGTGAGGGTGACGCCCATGCCGGGGCGCGGGATGCCGCGCCCGACGGCGACGAGCCCGCGCAGCCGTCGCTTGGGGCCGTCCTCCTTCACCTTCAGCACCGCGTCGCGGCCCCAGAAGACGTTCTTCTTCCACCCGACCGCCCACGACAGCCCCGCCTCCACGGGGTTGGTGTCGAGGCCGATGTCCTGCCCGTGCAGCGGGTAGCCCATCTCGGTGCGCAGCGTGTCGCGGGCGCCGAGGCCGCACGCGGTGATGCCCCACTCCTCGCCGGCGGCCATCAGGTCGTCCCAGAGCCGACCGGCGACCGAGTTGGCGACGACCAGCTCGTAGCCGCGCTCGCCCGTGTAGCCGGTGCGGCACACGACGACGCCGACGCCGGTGTCGTCGAGCTCCGCCTCGACGAAGGACATGTAGTCGTGCCCGGCGGGCAGCCCGACCTTCGCGAGGACCTCGTCGGAGCGAGTGCCCTGCACGGCCAGCACGGCGTAGTCGTCGTGGTGGCTGCGGACCTTCACCCCGTCGGGCGCAGCCGCGGCGAGCCGGGCCACCACCTCGGCGGTGTTGGCCGCGTTGGGGATCAGCAGCACGTGCTCGAGGTCGTGCCAGTAGGCGATGAGGTCGTCGACGATGCCGCCGGACTCGTCGAGGCAGAGGGTGTACTGCGCCTTGCCGGGCTCGATCTTGGCGAGGTCGTTGGACAGCGTGGCGTTGACGAAGTCCGCGGCCCCCGGCCCGGACACCATCACCTTGCCCAGGTGGCTCACGTCGAAGATGCCGACCGACTCACGGACGGCCGTGTGCTCCTTCACGACACCGGTCGGGTACTCCAGCGGCATCGACCAGCCGCCGAACTCGGCGAACTTGGCACCGAGGGCTTCGTGACGGTCGTGGAGGGGCGACTGCTTGAGCGATGCGGCCATGGCGCGAACCTACCGCAGCGACCAGCGCGTCAGGTCTCGCCTAGCATGCCGCGGGTGACCACCTACGCTCTCCGCAGCGCCAGCCCTGCCAAGACCCGAGCCGACGCCGTCGTCGTGGGGGTGGTCGCCGGCCCGAAGGGGCCACGGCTGTGCGACGCCGCGGCGGACGTGAGCGCGGCCTACGGTCGCCGGCTGCGTCCCTTCCTCTCCACGATGGGTGTGACCGGCAAGGCCGGTGAGGCCGTCCGGACGCCCACCCGTGACGAGGTCAACGCGCCGCTGCTGGTGTTCGTCGGCCTGGGCGAGGACCCGACCGACCCCATCGCCGTACGACGTGCCGCGGGGGTCGCGGCCCGCAACGTCCCCAACGCCGCGTCGGTCGCCCTCGCCCTGCCGAGCGAGACGCCCGAGCTCGTCGCCGCCGTGGTCGAGGGACACCGTCTCGGCGGCTACACCTTCACCGCCTACAAGTCGGCGAAGTCCGAGTCCACCGAGCCCAACGACGTCGTCGTGCTCACCGCCATCGCGCGACGCGCCGAGGCCCTCGCCGCGCTGGAGCGCGCGGAGGTGCTCGCCGACGCCGTCACCCTCACCCGCGACTGGGTCAACACCCCGCCCCGCGACTGCACTCCCCCGCTGCTGGCCGACCTGGTGACCGCCGCGCACAAGGAGGTCACCAAGGGCCGCGGGGCGCCCAAGGTCGCGCTCGAGGTGTTCGACCACGAGCAGCTCGCGGACATGGGCTGCGGCGGCATCCTCAGCGTCGGCGACTCCTCCGAGGCGCCGTCGCGCCTGGTCAAGCTGACCTGGGCGCCGCGGGACGCGGTCGCCCACCTCGCCCTCGTGGGCAAGGGCGTCACCTTCGACTCCGGCGGCCTCACCATCAAGCCGTCGTCCAGCATGGTCAACATGAAGGGCGACATGGCCGGCGCGGCCAGCGTCATCGCCGCCACCCTCGCCGTCGCGCGGCTCGGCCTGCCCGTCAAGGTGACCGCGTTCGCCCCCATGGCCGAGAACATGGTGTCCGGGACCGCCACCCGCCCGGGCGACGTCATCACGATGCACAACGGCTCCACCGTCGAGATCGCCAACACCGACGCCGAGGGCCGGATGCTGCTGGGTGACGCACTCTCGCTGGCGGTGCTCGAGGAGCCCGACCTCGTCGTCGACATCGCCACCCTGACCGGCCACATGCAGCTCGCGCTGGGCGACAAGGTCGGTGCCGTGATGGGCACCGACGACGAGGTGCAGGTCGTGCTGGCGGCGGGAGCGGCCGCCGGCGAGCAGCACTGGCCGATGCCGATCCCGGAGGAGATGAAGGAGCGCATCACCTCCTCCAAGGTCGCCGACCTGCTCCAGCACGACTGGGTCCGCTGGGGCGGCGGCCTCTACGCCTCGGCGTTCCTGCGCGAGTTCACCGGCGGGCTGCCGTGGGCGCACCTCGACATCGCCGGCAAGGAGATCAACACCGGCGGTCCCTACGGCCACGTCCCGGCCGGGGCCACCGGCTTCGGAGTCACCACGCTCGTCGAGATCGCGCGCTCGCTGGCCGAGGGCCGCTCCGCGGACTGACCGGAGGCCGGACGCGAGCGTCGAGGACGACCGGCGGGCTAGATGCCCTCGGCCTTCTTCCGCCGGTTGTAGTCGCGCATCCGCTGGGGCACGCCCACGACCGCGGCGTCGTAGGACGGCACACGGTGGCGGTTGGCGAAGTCGTGGGCCCACTTCACGCTCGGCACCCGGCGTCGCGTCCACTCGCCGTCGTGGGCGACGAGCAGCAGCGTCACGTCGCTGACGGCCGTGCGGGGCTCGACGAAGCCCTCGACCCCCTGGCGGGTGCTGACGAACGCCTCGAGGTGGCGCACGTCCTCACCGTCGGACGCGCGGACGCGCGTGGAGCCGGTGCGGATGGCGTCCCGCGCAGGAGCACTGCTGCGCCCCTTGCGGCGGAATCGGTCGAACAAGCCCATGCGCACATTCTGCCGGGACCTTCCGCATCGCGCTCGCCGATCGCCCGTTCGACCCACCCGACCCGGTGTGGACAGCGTCGCGAAGAGTGCAAAGATGGTCGCGCCCGAGGTGGTCGGTGCGAGTCGAGCGTGTGGAGGGAATCAGTGGCGGACGGAGAGTTCGACGTCCTCATCCTCGGGGCTGGTTCGGGCGGGTACGCCTGTGCCCTGCGAGCGGCCCAGCTGGGCCTGAGCGTCGGCCTGGTCGAGAAGGGCAACCTCGGGGGCACCTGCCTCCACGTGGGCTGCATCCCCACCAAGGCCCTCCTCCACGCCGCCGAGGTCGCCGACTCTGCCCGCGAGGCCGCACAGTTCGGCGTCACCGCCACCCTCGACGGCATCGACATGACCGGCGTCAACGCCTACAAGGACAAGGTCGTCGACCGGCTGTTCAAGGGACTCACCGGCCTGATCAAGTCGCGCGGCATCACGGTCATCCAGGGCACCGGCACGCTGACCGGTCCCCGCGAGGTGACCGTCGACGGCACCGTCCACACCGGCAAGGCCGTCGTGCTGGCGTCCGGCTCCTACAGCAGGTCGCTGCCCGGTCTCGAGGTCGACGGCGTCAAGGTCCTCACCTCCGAGCACGCGCTGCGCCTCGACCGGGTCCCCGCCTCGGCCATCGTGCTGGGCGGCGGCGTCATCGGCTGCGAGTTCGCCAGCGTCTGGAAGTCCTTCGGCTCCGACGTCACCATCGTCGAGGCCCTGCCGCGCCTGGTCGCCGCCGAGGACGAGGCCTGCTCCAAGGCGCTCGAGCGCGCCTTCCGCAAGCGCAAGATCGCCTTCCGCACCGGCACGCCGTTCCAGAGCGTCAAGACGACCGACACCGGCGTCGCCGTCACCGTCGAGGGCGGCGACGTCATCGAGGCCGAGATCCTCCTCGTCGCCGTCGGGCGCGGGCCGGCCACCGACGGTCTCGGCTACGCCGAGCAGGGCATCGAGATGGACCGCGGCTTCGTGCTCGCCGACGAGCGGTGCCGCACCAACGTCGACGGCGTCTACGCCGTCGGCGACATCGTCCCCGGCCTCCAGCTCGCCCACCGCGGCTTCCAGCAGGGCATCTTCGTCGCGGAGGAGATCGCCGGGCTCGACCCGCGCCCGATCGACGAGTCCGGCATCCCGCGCGTGACCTACTCCCACCCGGAGATCGCGTCGGTCGGCCTCGACGAGGCCCGCGCCCGCGAGCTGCACGGCGACGCGGTGACCACGCTGACCTACGACCTCGGCGGCAACGGCAAGAGCCAGATCCTGCAGACCCAGGGCTTCGTCAAGCTCGTCGGCCTCCAGGACGGACCGGTGCTCGGCGTCCACATGGTGGGCGATCGCGTCGGTGAGCTCATCGGCGAGGCCCAGCTCATCTACAACTGGGAGGCGCACGCCGACGACGTCGCGCCGCTCGTGCACGCCCACCCCACCCAGAACGAGGCCCTCGGCGAGGCGCACCTCGCGCTGGCCGGCAAGCCGCTCCACGCGCACTCCTGAAGCACCTCCTCGAAGCACCCGAGAATTCCCCAACCACACGCGAGCGAAGGAACCACATGGCCTCCGAAGTCACCCTCCCCGCACTCGGCGAGTCCGTCACCGAGGGCACCGTCACCCGCTGGCTGAAGCAGGTCGGTGACACGGTCGCCGTCGACGAGCCGCTGCTGGAGGTCTCCACCGACAAGGTCGACACCGAGATCCCGTCCCCGGTCGCGGGCACGCTGCTGGAGATCAAGGCCAACGAGGACGACACCGTCGAGGTCGGCGCGGTCCTGGCCGTCGTGGGCGAGGAGGGCGAGTCCGCCGGTGACGCGTCCGGGTCGGCCGAGCCGGAGGCGCAGCCGAAGGACGAGGGCGAGTCGGAGAAGAAGGCCGAGCAGGAGGAGCAGGTCGCCGAGGAGACGGGCGAGCTCCCCGCCGGCGACGAGACTCCCGAGTCCGAGAAGGACGACGCCCCGGCCCAGTCCGAGCCCGCCGCCGAGCAGGCCGCCTCCGGCGACTCCGGCGGCTCCTCCGGCGGTGGCGGCGGTGGCGGCGGCACGCCGGTGACGCTGCCCGCGCTGGGTGAGTCCGTCACCGAGGGCACCGTCACCCGCTGGCTGAAGCAGGTCGGCGACGAGGTCGCCGTCGACGAGCCGCTGCTCGAGGTCTCCACCGACAAGGTCGACACCGAGATCCCCTCGCCCGTGGCCGGCACGCTGCTGGAGATCAAGGCCGAGGAGGACGAGACCGTCGAGGTCGGCGCCGAGCTCGCGATCATCGGGTCCGGCGACGCCGGCTCCGGCGGCACCTCGGAGCCCCAGTCCGCCGAGGCGCAGCCCAAGGACGAGGCCAACGCCGAGAAGAAGGCCGAGCAGGAGCAGCAGGTCGTCGAGGAGAAGGGCGAGCTGCCCGAGGGCGACGAGACGCCCGAGTCGGAGAAGCAGGACTCCCCTGCCGCCGAGTCCCAGACGTCCGAGCAGCCGCAGCAGGTCGAGCCCGAGGCCAAGGGCGAGGCGCCCTACGCGCCCGCCCCGCAGGGCGAGCCCGAGCCGCAGCGCACCGACGCCGCCGCGAAGGCCCCGACCGCCGGATCCTCGGAGGGTGGCCGCGACCAGTCGGCGTACGTCACTCCGCTCGTGCGCAAGATGGCCGACCAGCACGGGGTCGACCTCGGCTCCGTCCAGGGCACCGGCGTCGGCGGTCGCATCCGCAAGCAGGACGTCCTCGACGCCGCTGCCGCCGCCCAGCAGGCCGCAGCCGCTCCCGCGGCCGCGCCGGCCGCCGCACCCGCGGCTGCGGGCGCTCCCCCGGCCGCTGCCGCTCCGTCGTCGGCGTCGCCGTCGCCGCTGCGGGGCACCACCGAGCCGCTCTCGCGCCTGCGCAAGGTCATCGCCACGCGCATGGTCGAGTCGCTGCGCGAGTCCGCCCAGCTGACGCAGGTCATGGAGGTCGACGTCACGTCGATCGCCCGCCTGCGGGAGGCGTCGAAGGCCGACTTCCTGGCCCGCGAGGGCGTGAAGCTCACCTACCTGCCGTTCTTCGCGAAGGCGGCGATCGACGCGCTCAAGCTGCACCCCAAGCTCAACGCGGCGATCGACACCGACAAGGGCGAGGTGACCTACTTCGACCGCGAGAACATCGCGTTCGCGGTCGACACCGAGAAGGGCCTGCTGACGCCGGTCGTGAAGGAGGCGGGCGACCTCTCGATCGCCGGGCTGGCGAAGAAGATCGCCGACGTCGCCGAGCGCACCCGCACCAACAAGATCACCCCGGACGAGCTGTCCGGTGGCACCTTCACCATCACCAACCTCGGCAGCTTCGGGGCGCTCTTCGACACCCCGATCATCAACAAGCCGCAGGTCGCCATCCTCGGCCCCGGTGCCGTGGTGAAGCGTCCCGTCGTGATCGACGACCCCAACCTGGGCGAGACGATCGCGGTGCGCCACATGGTCCACCTCTCCCTGACCTACGACCACCGCCTGGTCGACGGCGCCGACGCGGGCCGCTTCCTCCAGGAGGTCAAGAAGCGCCTCGAGGCAGGTCAGTTCGAGGTCTGATCGCAGTCGCCGCCACGAGCCAGCGAGTGGCGGCGACGTCGCGCGATGATGTCGAGTGACCGGCACCCCGTGAGCCTGCGAGCGAGGTGCACCGGTCGTACCGAGACCTGGGCGCGGCTCCACGACGCCCCGTCCGCACACCGCGGGCGGGGCGTCGTCGTATGCCCGCGTGCGTCTCGACTGCCGTAGCCGCGTCGAGCGGTGCGTGAGGGGCATTCCCAGCACCTGCAGCCCCCCTCCGCCACCGCCGGCCCGCGTGTCGTACGCCGCCGCATCGCCGAGCGGTGCGTGAGGGGTGTTCGCGGTAGCTGGAGTCCCCCTCCGGCACCGCTCCGGGGTGGGGCCGCGGGGGACGCGGGTCACACGAAAATCAGGGGCGCGATGTCGGTGCCGACACGTAACGTCCAGTGCTTGTGACGGTGACCGAGACGCAGACCCAGACGGCACCGGCGACCACGTCAGCGACCGAGGGGCTGCTGCCCGGCCGGGTCCCGGTCGACTGGCACCGGGTGCGCCGTCCGCTGACCTACGTCTGCTTCTCGATGTCGCTGCTCGGCGCCATCGCCGCATCCCTCGGCTCGATGGTCGCCGGGCGCCTCGCCGACGACCCGACCGAGTCGCTCCTGGTGCTGCTGGCGCTGTGCGTCGTGGGCGGCGCGGTGATCGACACCGTCGCCAAGACCATCTGGGCGACCATCTGCGACCGCGCCGAGGGCCAGCTGCGCTCCGACCTCCTCGACGCGGCGATGGCCCAGCCCCTGTCCGAGCTCTCTGAGCAGGCTGTCGGAGAGGTGCTCGACCGCATCGACGACGACACCTGGGAGGTCGGCCAGCTCATGCGCTGGGGCGTGTGGCAGGCGGCGCGCACCCTGCTCGCATCCGGCCCGCTGTGGGTGGTCGCGTCGTTGACGTGGTGGCCCGCGGTGTTCCTGTTCCCGCTGACGGCCGTCGTCACCTACCTGGTGATCCGCCGGCTGCTGCCGCTGGTGGCGCAGCGCAAGGTGGTCGAGGAGGCCGCCTGGACCGACCACGCGGCGTCCACCGAGGAGGGCGTGGCCGCCCGCGACGACCTGCGCACCTCGCTGGGCCAGGCCCACGTGCTGCGGCGCAACGCCCAGCTCGCGTCGATCGTGCACCGCACCCTCGACGCCGTCCTCGCGGTGGAGGTCCGCATCACCCGGCGCAGCGGCGGTCTGCTCCACGCTGCGCTCGCCGCGGTCGGCGTCGTCGGCGTCGCGCTGGTCGTCTCGGGCGACCTGAGCACGGCCCGGCTGGTCACCCTCTTCCTCGTCACCACGATGTTCGTCGGCGGCGTCGACATGCTCGCGCGCCACCTGCCCGACCTGCAGGAGGGGTTCGGTGCGGTGCTGCGGCTGCGCGGCATGCTCGCCTCCCCCGCCGAGCCGACGGGCGGCCTCCCGGTGCCCGACGGTCCGCTCGACGTCGAGTTCCGCCACCTCGAGTTCAGCTACGGCACCGGCACCTTCGCCCTGCGCGACGTCGACCTGCTGCTCGCCGCCGGTCACACCTGCGCCCTCGTCGGCCGCACCGGGTCGGGCAAGTCCACGCTGGCCTCGCTGCTCTCGCGCGCGGTCGAGCCGCCCCGCGGCATGGTGTTCCTCGGGGGGGTCGACGTCCTCGACCTCGACCTCCAGCAGCTGCGCTCGGCGGTCGGCGTCGTGACCCAGCGCACCGAGGTCCTCGCCGGCTCGCTGGCCGACAACATCACCCTCTTCGACGACGTGCCCCGCGCGGTCGTCGAGGCGGCCGTGGCCGAGCTCGGCCTGACCGACTGGGTGCGCGGGCTGCCCGACGGGCTCGACACCGTCCTCGGCCCCGGCGGCACGAGCCTGTCCGCCGGGGAGGAGCAGCTCGTCGCCTTCGCCCGGCTGCTGGTCCGCGACGTCAGCGTCGTGGTCCTCGACGAGGCCACCGCCCGCATGGACCCGGTCACCGAGGCCCGTGTCGTCCGCGCCGCCGACCGCCTCATCTCCGGCCGCACGGGCATCCTGGTGGCGCACCGGCTCTCCACCACCGAGCGCGCCGAGCAGGTGGCCGTCCTCGAGTCCGGTCGCGTCGTGCAGCAGGGGCCCCGCCGCCGCCTCGCCGCGGAGGACGGCCCCTTCCGCGACCTCCTCGACGCCGCGGCGCACGAGTCGGTCGTCGAGGAGCACCACCACGACGACTCCGCGATCGGTTCGGTGCGACGCAGCACCACTCCCCCGGCGCCACCCGAGCTCGCGCCGTCGCCGAGCCTGGCCCGGCAGGTGCTCCACACCATCGGCATGCAGCCGCAGTGGGGCCTCCTCGGCGCCGTGCTGTTCCTCCTCTCCTCCCTGACCGGCGCCTTCGGCGCGGTGACCGGGTGGTTGTGGGGCCACATCGTCACCGACCTGCAGGACGGCGGTCGGCCCGTGCTCCTGGTCGTGGCGCTGGTCGGCTCGCTGCTCATCGGCCCCCTGCTGCTCGCCCAGGCGTTCCGCACCTACCCGCACTGGTGGGTGGAGGTACGCCTCCGCGTGCGCGCCGCGGTCCTGCACGGCCAGACCTCCCAGCGGCGGCTGCTGCGCACCCCGCCGGGAGAGGTGGTCGCCCGCACGATGGACGCCGACCGGCTCGCGCGCTACACCGACCGCTGGGTCGACTTCGTCAACGGCCTCGTCGTGGCCCTGGTGACCGCCCTGATCGCCCAGACCTGGGTGGCGGGCGCGGTCCTGCTGGCGGTCATGGTGGCCTCGGCGCTCGCCTCGACGCTAGGCCGACGGGTCGCCGGACGCTCGGCCGCGGCGGCGTCGACGGCGCGGGCCCGGTTCGGGCAGTCGCTCGTCTCGGCGCTCGAGTCGGTCCGCACGGTCAAGCTCGCCGCCGCGACACCGCAGGTCCACCAGCACCTGCGCGACGTCGATGGCGGCCGCGTGGACGCCGCGGTCCGCGAGCACCGCGTGCAGGCGCTGCTCGACGGCGTCCCCGTCGTCATGGTCCAGTGCGGTGTCGTCGCGGCCTGGGGCGGTCTGCTCACCGGGCAGTGGGAGCTCGCGACCGCCCTGCTGGTCGCCAACGCCGTCAGCGGCTTCGACTGGTTCGGACGCGTCGCCGGGTCCGTGGTGACCGAGGCGCCGGGCACCCGGGCCTGGATGAACGCGACCAGCGAGCTCGCCGGCGGCGGCGACCTGATGCACCTGCCGCCGGGTGTCGACCTGGTCCACGGCACCGGTCCCGAGCCGCCCGCGCCCGACCGCGAGCCCCTGCGCACCCTCAGCGTCCGCGACCTCGCCGCCGTGCACGACGACGGGACCCTGGGCGTGGAGGACGTCGACCTCGACGTGCGCGCCGGGGAGCTCGTCCTGCTCCTGGGGCAGGTCGGCTCGGGCAAGTCCAGCCTGCTCAGCGCGCTGGCCGGGCTCGTCGGCAGCACCGGAGAGATCCGGTGGAACGACCGCGTCGTCGACGACCCCCAGACCACCCTGCGTCCCGGACGGGTCGCTCACGTCGCGCAGGTGCCGCGCGTGCTGTCCGGCACCTTCACCGGCAACGTCGCCCTCGACCACGCCGACCGCACCGTCATGCCCGCGCTCGAGGCGGCGCGCATGGGCCGCGACGTCACCGAGGCCGGCGGCCCTGACGCCCTCGTCGGCCACCGCGGCGTACGCCTCTCGGGTGGCCAGGTGCAGCGACTCGCCCTGGCACGTGCGTTGGCGACCGACGCCGACGTGCTGCTGGCCGACGACGTCTCCTCGGCGCTCGACGCCGCGACCGAGATCGAGCTGTGGCAGGCGTTGCGCGCACGCGGCACCGCCGTCATCGGCGCCACCAGCAAGGCGGCGGCGCTGGCGCAGGCCGACCGGGTCGTGGTGCTCGACTCCGGCCGCGTGGTCGACGACGGCCCGTGGCACGAGCTGTCCGCGCGGTGGGCGCACCTGGCCGGCTGAACCGCCGACGCACGCTTGGGGCGCGTGGTTGGGTGGAGCCATGCGCGTCGTCATCGCCGGGGCCTCGGGCTTCCTCGGGACCCACCTGTCCGACCACCTCCGGGTGCACGGGCACGAGGTGACAGCCCTGGTGCGGCGCGAGGCGTGCTCGCCGCACGAGTCCCGCTGGGACCCCGCGGCCGGGAGCATCGACCACGGGGTGATCGAGGCGGCCGACGCCGTCGTCAACCTCGCCGGTGCCAGCATCGCCGGCAACCCGCACTCGAGGAAGTGGGCTCGGGAGGTGCTGGAGTCGCGGGTCTCCACCACGCGGCTCCTCGCCGAGACGATCGCCGAGACCGAGCGGCCGGCGGCCTTCCTCGCCGGCAACGGCATCGCCTGGTACGGCGACCACGGCGCGACGCCGGTCACCGAGGACACCCCGAGCACGGGCGACGCCTTCCTCACCACGGTCTCCCACGAGTGGTCGGCGGCGGCCGACCCGGCCCGGAAGGCCGGGGCCCGCGTCTGCGAGCTGCGCACCTCGCCCGTCATGGACCGCACCTCACCGCCGCTCAAGCAGCTGCGCCTGCTCTTCCAGGCCGGCGGCGGCGCGCGGCTGGGCTCCGGCAAGCAGTTCATGCCGATGATCTCGCTGCGCGACTGGGTCGGGGCGGTGAGCTATCTCATCGAGTCTCGCGACGTCTCCGGGGCGTTCAACCTCTGCTGCCCCCACACGCCGACCAACGCAGAGTTCACCCGCGCCCTGGCCGCGGCGCTGCACCGCAAGGCCTTCCTCGCCGTCCCGGCGGCGCTCATGAAGTTGGCGGCCGGCGACCTGGCCCCCGAGGTCCTCGGCTCGATCAACGCGCGGCCGGCAGCGCTCGAGCGCGCCGGCTACGACTTCGAGGACGAGGACGTGAGCGAGGTGCTGGCCGCCGCACTGTCCTGATCGCGCACCTCGGCCACCACCCACGTCCCGCCGTCACGGACCAGCACCACCCGCCGCGTGGACGGCCGGCCCACCGGCAGCGCGACCGGCGAGCCGGCGCCGACGGCCTCGGCTCCCACGACGCGGTCGGTGACCACCAGCGCCAGCCGGTTGGACGACCGGGCAGCCACGCGCAGTGCCAGCACCTGCGTCGTCAGGCCCTCGACCCGGAGGCCGCGCCGGAGATAGCCACGCAGCAGCCGGACGTCGGCCGCGCCCGCCCCGGACCCGTCGGCGTACAACCGGCGGAGTGCCGCTGCGTCGCCCTCGGCCCAGGCGGCGGCTCGTCGCTCGTCCCAGTCGGCCAGCACCGCCGCGGGTCCCGTCCGGGTGCGCGGCGCCGCGGACGGCGAGCCCGAGCCGGCCGCGTCGATCCGCGGTCGCGGCGGCGGATCGGGACGCGCCACGGCGACCACCAGAGTCGCCACGACCAGCGCGCAGGCGACGCCGGTGAGCACGGGGAGCAGTCGTCGCGGGTCCACCACCCCACCCTCGCCGATCCTCCGGCCGGCTGCAGGCGTCATCCACAGGCCCCGGCACCCCGGCGTCGCCCTCCCCCGACAGACATCTGAGGACGCCGTGGACGAATGCGAACCCGCTGTCCGACCGCCGCGTCCTCAGATACCGGGGCCGGCGCGGCCCGGCGCGCGGCGTACGCTCGGGGCATGTCGTCGGAGCCGATCCCCACGCACCCCCTCGACGTCGAGATCGCCGGACTCGGCGACGACGCCGTCGACTACCTCGCCGCGTGGGAGCTCCAGCGCGGGGTGCACGAGGAGGTCGTCGCGGGCACTCGCCCCGACACCGTGCTGCTGCTCGAGCACCCCCCGGTCTTCACCGCCGGCAAGCGCACCGACCCCCACGAGCGCCCGGTCGACCCCGGCGGCGCAGCGGTGATCGACGTGGACCGCGGCGGCAAGATCACCTTCCACGGTCCCGGCCAGCTCGTCGGCTACCCGATCGTCGCCCTGCCCGACCACGTCAAGGTCGTCGACTACGTCCGCCGGGTCGAGGAGGCGCTGATCGCGGTCTGCGCCGACCTCGGCGTCACGACGGCCCGCATCCCCGGCCGCAGCGGCGTGTGGCTGCGCGAGGACGAGCGCGGCCCCGAGCGGAAGATCGCGGCCATCGGGATCAGGGTCAGCCGAGGGGTGACGATGCACGGGTTCGCGCTCAACTGCGACGTCGACCTGGGCTGGTACGACCGCTTCGTGCCGTGCGGCATCGCCGACGCCGGCGTCACCTCGCTGTCGCAGGAGCTCGGCCGCGACGTCACCGTGGAGGACGTGCTGCCGAGCGTGCGACGGCACCTGGCGACCTACCTCTCCTGGCAGCCCTACGAGGCCACCCCGGACTACGACGCGCGTCCTGAGCCGGGGCGCGGCCCGCGCATCGAGCTGGTCAGGCCGGGCGCACCGGCCTGAGCAGCGCCACCGGGATCACGCGCCCGGCCTTGCGCTCGTAGCGCGCGACACCGGGTGCCCGGGCCATCACCACGTCGCGCCACACGCGGTCACGCTCGGGACCGGTGAGCTCCTCGACGTCGACGTCCTGGGCGGTCCGCCCGATCTCGATGCGGGCCCGCGACGCGTGGCGCAGGTTGCGGAACCAGTCGGGGTCGCTCGGAGCCCCGCTCCCGGTGCCCCAGACGAGGTAACCGCCGTCGTGCTCAAGGTAGCGCACCATCGTCGAGCGCGGCAGGCCGGTACGACGACCGGGCGAGGTGATCATCAGCGCCGTCTGGTCGCCGAACGCGTCGAGGCGGCCTCCCGCCGCCCGGTGCAGGAAGACCCCGATCCTGTTGCCCATCGCCATGAGGCGACGTCGTGACGTGGTCACGCTCCCAGCGTCCACCCGAGCGTCGCGTGCGGTCAACGCGTCAGTCCCGCCGGTCCTCGCCGAACCGCTCGTGGGAAGGGTGCTCCTCGGCCAGGCGCCGGAGCAGTCGGCTCCGTCCAGCGCGGCCGCGGGAGGTGTCGTACGACCGCCCACCAGCGGCTCGGGTCCACCGAGCCCGACAAGGTGGACACGCCCGCCTGAGCGGGACTTGTCGTGGACGGAGGCTGATTGGGGACGCTCGCGGTGCCGTCGTAGAGTGGCGGGTGTGACGACTGCTCCCGCACCCGAAGGACGCAAGCTCCTCCGACTGGAGATCCGCAACGCGGAGACCCCGATCGAACGCAAGCCGGAGTGGATCAAGACCCGGGCGAAGATGGGCCCGGAATACACCTCGCTGCAGAACCTGGTGAAGTCCGAGGGGCTCCACACGGTCTGCCAGGAGGCCGGCTGCCCCAACATCTTCGAGTGCTGGGAGGACCGCGAGGCGACCTTCCTCATCGGCGGCGACCAGTGCACCCGCCGGTGCGACTTCTGCCAGATCGACACCGGCAAGCCGCAGCCGCTCGACCGCGACGAGCCGCGCCGTGTGGCCGAGTCGGTGCAGAAGATGCAGCTGCGCTACGCCACCATCACCGGCGTCGCCCGCGACGACCTGCCCGACGGCGGCGCCTGGCTCTACGCCGAGACGGTGCGTGCGATCCACGAGCTCAACCCCGACACGGGCGTCGAGAACCTCATCCCCGACTTCAACGGCAAGCCCGACCTGCTCGCCGAGGTCTTCGAGTCGCGGCCGGAGGTGCTCGCCCACAACGTGGAGACGGTGCCGCGGATCTTCAAGCGCATCCGCCCGGCCTTCCGCTACGACCGCTCGCTCGACGTCATCACCCAGGCCCGCGACTTCGGCCTGGTGACCAAGTCCAACCTGATCCTCGGCATGGGCGAGACCCGCGAGGAGGTCAGCCAGGCGCTGCGCGACCTCCACGAGGCCGGCTGCGAGCTCATCACCATCACGCAGTACCTCCGTCCCTCCGCCCGGCACCACCCCGTCGAGCGGTGGGTCAAGCCGGAGGAGTTCGTCGAGCTCAAGGCCGAGGCCGACGAGATCGGCTTCGCCGGCGCGCTCTCGGGGCCGCTGGTCCGCTCGTCCTACCGCGCCGGACGGCTGTACGGTCAGGCGATGGACGCGCGCGCCGCCGCGAGCGCCTGACCCCGCACCGCCCAGCACCAGCCAACACCCGCATAAGCCCGCACCGCCCGCACCTGTTGAACACCTGACCGGACAAGGCCACCCTCATGTCGACGCCCGCCACCACGCCCAGCTCGCGCCGCGGGCAGATCATGCAGACCTACCAGATGGCCAAGCGGAGCGATCCGCGTCTCGGCCTGATCCTGATGGGCGTCTTCGTGGTCGGCGCCGCCCTGGGCTTCGCGCTCATGTGGGTGCTGCCCGGTGACGGCCTCCTCGGCTGGATCATCTCGGTGGTCGGCGCCCTGCTGATCGGCACCCTGTGCGCCCTGCTCGTCTTCGGTCGCCGCGCCCAGAAGGCGGCGTACACGCAGATGGAGGGCCAGCCCGCCGCGGGGGCAGGCGCCCTGCAGATGCTGCGCCGCGGCTGGAAGGTCGACCCGGTCGTCGGCTTCACCAAGCAGCAGGACGTCGTGCACCGCGTCGTCGGCCCGCCCGGCATCGTGCTCGTCGGCGAGGGGTCGAGCCCCAGCCGGGTCAAGGCGCTGCTCGCGACCGAGCGCAAGAAGCACGAGCGCGTCGCCTACGGCGTCCCGATCCACGAGGTCGTCTGCGGTCGCGGCGAGGGCGAGGTCCCCCTGCCCAAGCTGGTCCGCCACGTCCAGAAGCTCGGCCGCAACGTCAAGCCCGCCGAGATGACCGACATCCTCCAGCGACTCAAGGCCCTCGACGCCCAGCGCGGCAAGCTGCCGCTCCCCAAGGGGCCGATCCCGACCTCCATGAAGGGCATGCGCTCGCAGCAGCGCGGCCGCTGACCTTCCCGGTCAGAGGGCGACGGTCCGCGTGCCGGCCGCCACGTCGTGGAGGCCGCGACCGTCGAAGGTCAGCAGCGGCGGGACGAGCAGCCCGACCAGCACGGAGCGGGCGAGCGCCCGCAGCAGCGACACCGGGCGGCCCGAGCCGTCGTTGCGGACCACGCGAAGCCGCGTGGCGAGCTTGCCGAACGACCCGCCCGCCAGCGCAGTGAACAGGGCGGACTCGAGGACGAACAGCGCGAGCGTGCCGAGGCCGTTGGGGTTGCCGCCGAGGACGCCGGCGGCCACCAGGCCCTCCACGACTGCCAGGCAGGTCACCCAGTCCACGAACAGCGCGAGGATGCGTCGCCCCCAGGTGGCCGAATGGAGCTCCGGTGTTACAGCGCTGGTCACGCGACCAGCCTAGGAGGGGGTCGGGGACGGCTCATCGACCGGTCAGCCGTAACACGGCCGAAACAAACGGGATACGGTCTGGAAACTGCTCCGACCTAGCGTGGCGGCACGGTGCAACGAGGCTCCGCTCCCGAACGCTGCAAACTCGACGTGCGCGCGCCGCCGTCAAGGAGGAACCGAATGTTCAACAACTCCGATGAGCTCCTCAAGTTCATCAAGGACGAGCGCGTCGAGATGGTCGACGTGCGCTTCTGCGACCTGCCGGGCGTGATGCAGCACTTCACGGTGCCGGTCTCCTCCTTCGACCAGTCGGTCTTCGAGGACGGTCTCGCCTTCGACGGCTCCTCGATCCGTGGCTTCCAGGCCATCCACGAGTCGGACATGTCGCTGTTCCCGGACGTGACGACCGCCTACCTCGACCCCTTCCGCGTCGCCAAGACGCTGGTCGTCAACTTCTTCATCCACGACCCGATCACCGGCGAGGCCTACAGCCGCGACCCGCGCAACATCGCCAAGAAGGCGATGGCCTACCTCGGCTCGACCGGCATCGGCGACACTGCCTACTTCGCCCCCGAGGCCGAGTTCTACGTGTTCGACAAGGTCCGATTCGCGACCTCGGAGAACGAGGGCTTCTACCACATCGACTCCGAGGCGGGCGCCTGGAACTCGGGTGCCGTCGGCACCGAGGACAACCCCAACCGCGGCTACAAGGTCAAGTACAAGGGCGGCTACTTCCCGGTGGCGCCGTACGACCACTTCGGCGAGCTGCGCGACGAGATGGTCATCGAGCTAGAGAAGTCCGGCCTGCTCGTCGAGCGCGCCCACCACGAGGTCGGCACCGCCGGCCAGGCCGAGATCAACTACAAGTTCGACGAGCTGCTCAAGGCCGCCGACGACGTGATGAAGTTCAAGTACATCATCAAGAACGTCGCCTGGCGCAACGGCAAGTCCGCCACCTTCATGCCCAAGCCGATCTTCGGCGACAACGGCTCCGGCATGCACTGCCACCAGTCGATCTGGAAGGACGGCTCGCCGCTCTTCTACGACGAGACCGGCTACGCCGGCCTGTCCGACACCGCGCGCCACTACATCGGCGGCATCCTCAAGCACGCCCCGTCGCTGCTGGCCTTCACCAACCCGACGGTCAACTCCTACCACCGCCTGGTGCCCGGCTTCGAGGCCCCGGTCTCGCTGGTCTACTCCCAGCGCAACCGCTCGGCGTGCGTCCGCATCCCGATCACGGGTGCGAACCCGAAGGCCAAGCGCGTGGAGTTCCGCTGCCCCGACCCGTCGGCCAACCCCTACCTCGCCTTCTCGGCCCTGCTGCTCGCCGGCATCGACGGCATCCAGAACAAGATCGAGCCGCCGGACCCGATCGACAAGGACATCTACGAGCTGCCGCCGGACGAGATGGCCGACATCGACCAGGTCCCCACCTCGCTCGGCGCGGTGATGGACAACCTCGAGAAGGACCACGAGTTCCTCACGGCCGGCAACGTGTTCACGCCCGACCTGATCGAGACCTGGATCGACTACAAGCGGACCAACGAGATCCTCCCCGTCCAGCTGCGCCCGCACCCGCACGAGTTCGAGCTCTACTACGACATCTGATTCCGGGGTCTCGCTGACCTGCGGCTAGATGCCTGAAACGGCGTCTGACCTGCGAAAACGTCTTCCGACGTCTTCCAGCGTCAGGCGCCGTTTCTCATCCTTGTGCGTACCCAGTGCACCCCACGGCGTGGGAGCATCAGGGCGAGCACCAGGGTTCCACACGGACGAGCGCGGCACACTCAACGTGGTGCGTCATCGGGCAGTGGTCCATGACGCTGAGCGTAATTGTGATCGATTGCGATCGACTGCGCTGAAGGGGGCAGAACGAGCCCTTGACCTGCGGAGATGCATTCTTGGAAGCGCGCGGGTGTCGGCGTCCAGTTGCGGGTGCCTGCGTGAATCGCCCCGGGTTTCGTGGAGGCTCGGTTACTTGGAACCAGCCCCGGTCGGGACGGGTGTTTCAACGTAGTCGGTGACGACTCCGGTGGCCCAGTGGTTCGCCTCGAACTCGGCGGGCGGGATGAGGCCGATCTCGCCGTGGAGTCGCCTGTGGTTTGAACCAGTCGATGTACTCGGCGACGGCGATCTCGACGTCGCTCACGTTCTTCCAGCCGCCCTTGGGACGCATCACCGGGTTGCGGATGCACTCGGCCTTGAACAGCGAGTTGAGCGCCTCGGCCATCGCGTTGTCATACGAGTCGCCTCGCGATCCGACCGACGCGACGGCCTCGGCTTCGGCGAGCCGCTCGGTGTAGCGAATCGCTCGGTACTGGACTCCGCGGTCGCTGTGATGGACCAGCCCGGCTGTGTCCTGCCCTGCGCGGTGCCGGTTCCACAAGCCCATGTCGAGGGCGTCGAGCGCCAGGTCGGTGCGCAGCGACGTGGACACCTGCCAGCCGACGATCATCCGGGAGAAGACGTCGAGGACGAACGCGACGTAGGTCCAGCCCGCATGCGTCCTGACGTAGGTCAGATCGGCCACCCATAACTGGTTCGGGCCCGTGGCGACGAACTTCCGATTGACCAGGTCTTCGGGTCGCTCGGTCTCAGCACCGTCGACGATAGTGGTCTTGCGGCTCTTCTCCCGCGGGATCCCACGCAGCCCCTCGGCACGCATCAGCCGTTCCACGGTGCACCGGGCGACGCGGATACCTTCGCGGTTGAGCTCGGCAAGGATCTTCCTCGCGCCGTAGACGCCGAGGTTGGCCTTGTGGGCGACCTTGATGTCCTCCACTAGTTCGGCGTCACGAATCGCGCGTGCCGACGGTGGTCTGGTCTTGGCGGCGTAGTAGCTGCTCGGGGCGGTCTGCACGCCGGCTTCCTTCAGCACGGCGCAGATCGGCCGCGAAGAAAGCCGAGGCCGTCTTCAAGATGTGGTTGGCCCGGCGAAGCTCGCGGACCTCCCGCTCGAGCTCGGCCAGCCGTTGCGCGTCGCTGGTCGTGGTGCCCGGCCGGACACCACCGTCGATCTCGGCCTGCCGGACCCAGTTGCGCAACGTCTCTGGGTGCATGCCCAACTGGTCGGCCACACGCTTGATCGCTCCTGGCTTCGTCGCCGGGTCCGCCCGCAGCTCCACCGCCATCCGGGTCGCTCGCTCACGCAGCTCGTCGGGGTACTTCCTGGGTGCTGCCATGACTCTCATCCTCCATGGATTGAGAGCCTCCACCAGACCCGGGGCGATTCAGTTTCGTCGAGCTGACATTGGACGTCACCGACGCCCAGCTGGTGCACATGCTCGTACCGGTGGAAGCCCAGAAGGGTCCGTACGCCGACGTCGACGTGCCGACCCGTGCCTGATGGACGTTCCGCGACGATGCTCGCCAACCGGCAGCGGACCCCGTACTCGTCAACATGCACCTAGACGTCGCCCGCACGGACACGACGTCGCAGTCGTGCTCTGACGCGTTGTTGACGCTCGACCTGGGCGGAGAACAACGCGGTCCCTGCGGAGTGCAACCCCCGAGAAACCGCTCGCGGGCGCGCGCTCGGAACCCCTCGTCAGCCTCGGTGTGTGCGTACGGCAAGGCCGCCAGCGCAAAGCACGCAGAAGAGTCCACAGACCACCTCGACCGCCACCGTGGCAGTTCTGGCGTGGTCAGCGAACGCACCGTTGACGGTGAGCAGGCTGCCGGCCAACACGGTCGCGACCACCGACACGGTATGCGGTTGTGGGGCACCCCCTTCGAGGATTCGCATGCCGGCCAACCCGATGACGATGGCGCATCCCAGAGCACGGGTGGCGTTGGACTGGCCGGGCAGCTCGAGCGGGTAGAGCTCCCACTGGCTGAACATCAGGACGATCGTGACCATCATCAGGGCGCCGCCGATGGGACGAACCGGGACGCGAAGTGGCGCCGTGGCGGCGGCGCGTTCGAGACGGCGGCGTCGGCGATCGACGTGTCGGGAGGTCGCGACTGCCCGAGGGTGGGTCACCATGTCGCCAGGGGCTACGCCTTGTCGGTCTTCACCGTGGATCAGGTGCGCGAGTTCGGAGCGCACACCACCGCTGCTCGTGTCGCGCATGATGCCTCCGCGAAACGCGACGGCTGCTCCGACGACCAGCACCGCTGCTCCGCTCCCTGTCCACGTCCACGACGTCACGACGCCACCGACGGTTGCGATGCTGCAGCCGATGAGGGCGGCGGCGGTCCCGCCCCACACCAGTCGTGGTCGCACCCGCCTCGACGGGTCGCGTTGCACGCGTCGCCCATTCTGCTCGCTCATGGCGCGACGATGAGGGCTTGCGGTGCGGCCTGCTTCATCCGGGTGTTGAGCCAGGTGAGCTGGCGCGACGTCTGGTCGCCTGCGTGCTGGGCGACCTCGAGGAGGTCGCGGTCGCGCAGTCCCTGTGCCCCCTGGGCAATCACGGTCCACGTCGTCTGCACCAGCGTCGCGAGGACGTGCAGGTCCTGCAGGTCGCGCAGCAGCCCGACCTCGCCCTCGCGGGTCTCCGCGAGGCCGGCGGCGTGGAGCCGTTCCGGCTCGTCGACGTCGTCGGCCTCGCCGTACCGCTGGATGATCGGCGCGAGTGCCTCCCGGTTGTCCTCCGACCACTCCGCGAACATCTGGCAGGTGTGGAAGACGTCCGCGACGTGCGCGTGCCCCTCGGCGACGGCGCGGAAGGAGTCCGCCATGGTCTTCTCGCTGTGGTCGGCCAGTCCGATGTAGGTCGTCAGGTGCGGCATCAGAGGTCTCCTTCCGCAAAAGAGGACGTCGAAGCCCGCCCCGCCGGCTGGGAGGGGTCGAGGAGGTAGTGCGGGGTGGCGGGCGGCTTCGTGCTGGTAGTGGGTTTGCCGCCTTGTGTCGCCCGGGGGCGGCGTTGGGGCGGTGGGGGCGGGCGGTCGGTGTCGGGCGCGGACGCGGTGGTCGTCGGTGCCGGGGACGGTCCGTCGCCGGCGCGGAGCCGGGTCACCTGGCAGGCGGCGGTCTTGAAGGAGGGCTGCTTGGAGACGGGGTCCCACACGGTCATGGTGAGCTCGTTGGCCAGCCTGCGGTTGGCGTCGTCGTGGCCTGCGCCGAGGTCGGCGTCGGGCTCCCAGTGGCCGTAGTGAAACGGCGCGAACACGGCGCCGTCCATGACGTTTCCGACCCGGGCACGCACCTCGATCGCGCCGCGCGGCGAGGCCACGCGCACCCAGTCGCCCTCCTCGATCCCGCGCGCCTCGGCGTCCGCGGCGGAGAGCTCGACCCATGCGTCGGGCGCCGCGCGGTTGAGGTCGCCCGAGCGGCCGGTCTTCGTGCGGGTGTGGAACTGGTAGACCGTGCGACCGGTCGTGTAGAGCAGCGGGTGGTCCTCGGACGGCTCCTCGTGCGCGGGCGTGTACGCCGCTCCCTTCAGGAACGCGCGGCCCGCGGGGTTCATCGCCCGGTGCTCGGTCTCGGTCACGGTGCCTCCCGTGGCGAGGTCGTGGCCGAAGGTCTCGCAGTCGTCGGTGTTGGTCGGGAAGACGGCGTCGGCGTAGAGCCGGTCGGTGCCGTCGGGATGCTCCTCGTTCACCGGCCACGGGACACCGCTCGGCCCGCGCAGCTTGTCGTACGACAGCCCGGTGTAGTCGACCGGCCGCCCGGCGGTGACCGCGGCCCACGCGTCGAACGCCTCCTCCGGGGTGCGCCACCCGATCAGCGGCTTCCCCGAGCTGTTCGTGAAACCCATCGCATCGGCGTACATCAGGAAGATGTCGAGGTCGCTGCGCGCCTCCCCCGGCGGGTCGACGGCCTTCTCGGACAGGTGGACGGTGCGGTTGACGTTGGTGTAGCAGCCGGTCTTCTCGCCCCACCCGGCTGCGGGCAGGACGACGTCGGCGAGCTCGGCGGTCTCGGTGAGGAAGAGGTCCTGGACGATGACGAAGCACTGGTCGCCTCCCAGGATCCGCCGTATCCGTGCCGACTCCGGCATCGAGACGGCCGGGTTG
>NZ_JANARS010000001.1 GCF_024199985.1 Nocardioides pinisoli | reverse complement strand
GGGCCTCCTATGCCTGTGGATAGGTCGAGCAGGCCACTCCTGCCCGACAACCCACGTACATGCATGTGAGAGGCCCCGGCCTGCAACCCCCTCAGTCCGAGGCGGTCACGTCATACCGTCTGAGCCCGGGACCAATTCGGGGTATGGCGCTCGTCACACCTGATGGTGCACCATCAGGTGTGGAAGCGCTCTCACACCCCCGGAAGGTCCCCCCATGCCCCCACGTCCACACCGTCGTACGCACCTGCGCGCGGCGATCACCGCCCTCGCTCTAGCCCTGGCGGGTCTGTCGCCGCTGGCTCTCGCGCCCGGCACTGCCGCGACTCCCCCGCCCCCGAGCTCGGCCGCGCCCGACCTGGGCGAGCGGGTCATCGTCTTCGACCCGTCCATGCCCGTCGCGGAGATCCGTGAGCGCGCCAACGCCATCTGGCAGCAGCAGGTCGACGCCGAGATGTCGGAGGAGCGCTGGAGCCTGCTCTTCCAGCCCGGCACCTACGGCACCGCCGCCGAGCCCCTGCAAATCAAGGTCGGCTACTACACCGAGGTCGCCGGGCTCGGCGTCTCCCCGTCCGACACCGTCATCAACGGCAAGGTCGAGGTCTACAACCGCTGCCTGAACGACAATGGCACCAGCTACTGCGTCGCGCTCAACAACTTCTGGCGCTCGATGTCCAACCTGACCATCCAGGTCAACGGCACCGGCCAGGACGGGTGCCGCGCCTCGGCCAACTTCTGGGCCACCTCGCAGGCCGCCTCGCTGCGCCGCGTCGACGTCCGCGGCGGCAACCTCTCGCTCATGGACTACTGCACCGCCGGGCCGCAGTACGCCAGCGGCGGCTACCTCGCCGACTCCCGCACCGGCCTGGTGATCAACGGCTCCCAGCAGCAGTGGCTGACCCGCAACAGCGAGGTCGGCGAGTGGTCCAACGGCGTGTGGAACCAGGTCTTCGCCGGCACCGTCGGCGCCCCCTCCGAGGCCGGCTTCCCCACCCCGCCCTACACCACCCTCGACCGCACCCCGATCAGCCGGGAGAAGCCCTACCTCCACATCGGCGCCTCGGGGGCGTGGCAGGTGCGGGTGCCTGCCGCGCAGGCCGACTCGCGCGGCATCAGCTGGGCCGACGGCCCCACGGCCGGCCGCGACCTGCCGCTGTCGTCGTTCCACGTGGCGACCCCCGCGCAGCCCGCGAGCGTGCTGGCCAAGGCGCTCGACCGCGGCAAGAACCTGCTGCTCACCCCGGGTGTGTACGACGTCGACCGCAGCCTGGTGATCCGCCGTGACGACACCGTCGTGCTGGGCATGGGCCAGGCGACGCTGACGGCCGTCGGCGGCGCGACCCCGGTCGTCGTACGGCACCAGGCCGAGGGCGTGGTCCTCGCCGGCATCACCGTCGACGCCGGCACCGAGCTCTCGCCCAACCTGGTCCACATCCAGGGCCAGCCCGGCAACAAGCAGAAGCCGCGCACCATCACGCCCAGCACGACCCTCAACGACGTCTACCTCCGCGTCGGCGGTCCCCACATCGGCCGCGCCGACACCTCGCTGCGCATCGACGCCGACGACGTGCTGATCGACCACGCGTGGGTGTGGCGCGCCGACCACGGCGTCGAGGGCTTCACCGAGGGCGTCGCGGGCGACACCGACCGCTGGCGCACCAACATCGGCCGCCAGGGCCTGGTCGTCGACGGCGACCGGGTCAGCGCGACCGGGCTCTTCGTCGAGCACTACCAGGAGTTCAACACCGTCTGGAACGGCGAGGACGGCCATGTCGTGCTCTACCAGAACGAGCTCCCCTACGACCCGCCGAGCCAGGCCGACTGGACCCGTCCCGACGGGACGCTGGGGTGGTCGGGCTACAAGGTCGCCGACGACGTGCTCCGGCACCAGCTGTTCGGCGGCGGGGTCTACGTCTTCAACCGCAACAAGCCCTCCATCACCACCGAGAGCGGCTTCGAGGTGCCCGACCGGGCCGGGGTGCGCCTGCACCACGTCCTGACGGTCAACCTCGAGGCCGGCAGCATCGAGCACGTCGTCAACGACACCGGTGCGCGCGTGGACAGCTCCGCGCCGGGCGTGCCCAGCTACGTCGTGGACTACCCCGCGGCGGGCTGAGGCTGCACCAGCCAGCGTCCTAGCAGCGTCCCGTCCTGCTCGAGCAGCAGGGCGGGACGCAGCGCGACGTCGACCTCGGCGCCGGTGGCGATGCGTACGGCGTCGCCGCCGGTGAGGCTCGGCACGACCGTCCAGCACAGCTCGTCGACGACGCCCGCCGCCAGCATGTCGGCGAACAGCGACGGCCCGCCCTCGCACAGCTGCTCGGTCCAGCCCCGCTCGACCAGCGCCGCCTTGAGGGCGACGAGGTCGATCTGCTCGTCGCCGAGCACCAGCACGTTGTCGTCGCCCAGCTTCTCGCGCGCCTCCGCCAGCCCGTCCGACGACGCGACCGTCGCCATCAGCACCCGCCCGGGCGGCGCCTCGGCCAGCGACGGCGGGACGTCGGCCGACCGGCTCACGACGACGATCGGCACCCGCGGGACGTCGTACTCCTCGTCGCGGATCGTGCCCGCCCCCACCACCAGGCAGTGGGCGCGGCGCCGCAGGGTGTCGAAGACCCGCTTGTCGGCGTCGTTGTTGATCGTGCCGCTGAGCCCGTCCGACCCGGTCGCGGCGCCGTCGACGGTGCTGACGAAGTTGACCCGCAGCCACGGCTCGCGCTCCGGCGTGTAGGCCGCCGCGAGGTCGTCGTCGGACAGGTCGGCCAGGCGCTGCAGCTCGAGGGGATCGCTCACGGCCAACATCTTGCCGTCTACCCTTTCGGGCGTGATCACCCTTGCGGATCTGGCCGCCCTGCACGCCGAGCACGGCGGGTCGTGGGACAGCCCCGTCGCGCCCGTCGTCCTCGACGGCCCACGCGGTCCGGTGTCGATCGGCGACGGACAAGCGACCCTCATGGGGTGCATCAACCTCTCCCGTGACTCGACCTACCGCGAGAGCGTGGCGACCAGCCCCGCCGACGCCGTCCGCATGGGGCGCATCCAGGCCGCCCAGGGGGCCGCGCTCATCGACCTCGGCGCCGAGTCGAGCAACGCCCGCGCGGCGCGCGTGTCAGCGGCCGACCAGATCGCAACCCTCGTGCCGGCTGTCAAGGAGCTCTCCGCCGAGGCCGTCGTCTCGGTCGAGACCTACGAGCCGGAGGTCGTGCGCGCCTGCCTCGACGCCGGCGCCCGCGTGCTCAACATGACCGGACGCCAGCACGAGGACGAGATGCTCGCCCTCGCCGCCGAGTACGACGCCGCCGTCGTGCTGTGCTTCGGCACCACCGCCAACGTCCGCGAGATCGCCGACGTGCCGCCCGACGCCGACCCGATGCCGGTGCTGCTCGACCACTTCGGCCCCCGGCTCGAGCACGCCCGCTCGGCGGGTGTCGACAAGGTGGTCGTCGATCCCGGGATGGGCTTCTACTACGGCAACCTCGTCGACCCGATGACCCGCGCCCGCCACCAGGCCCGCGTGCTGGCGCAGAGCTTCCGCCTGCGGCCGCTCGGCGTGCCGGTGTGCAACGCCCTGCCGCACACCTACGACCTCTTCGGCGACGAGTTCCGCAAGGCCGAGGGGTTCTACGGCGTCCTCGCCGCCCTCGGCGGCTCCCACCTGCTCCGCATCCACGAGGTCGCCCACCTCCGCGTCGTGCTCCGGGCGATGGGCGAGCTCGACGTCCGCTGACGCAGACACCATGAAGGCAGTTCACGCCCCGGTCGGCACCAGCCACGCTCAGGCGGCCAGCCCGTGGCGCCCAACTGCCTGCACGGTGCGCCACCGGACGACGTCCTCGATCGCAGCGCGCACGTCGTCGGGCCGGAACATCACCTCGGTCCAGGTGAACCTCAGGACCACCAGCCCCAGGCGAGCGGCCCTCGTGTAGCGGTCCACGTCTCGCTGGAGGCCGGCCTTGGTCCAGTGGTGCTCCAGCGACTCGGCCTCCATCACGATCCCCAGACGGCGCTCCAGCAGGTCGACGAAACCCACGCCCGGGACGTGCCCCTGCGGGACGACGTCGATGCCTGGCACCGACGCAGCGATCACGTAGAGGCAGGTCTCGAACGGATTGGCCCGCAGGTGGGACGCCTCCGCTGCGACCCGCAGGGCCTTCGCGCGCCCGGTCCGTGGGCTACGAGCGGCGGCGACCAGGAGGTCGTCGCGGTCGATGATGCCCTCGCGCATCGCCGAGTCCGCCACGCAGAGCGCCACGTCGAAGTCGTAGGTCCGCGCGCAGTCGATGACCGTGCGCGTGCGGGAGGTGACATTGCGCCTCAGCTCGCGCTCGGACAGGTCGGCCCAGTGCAGCTCGTAGGGACCCCGAGGCTTGCGAGCACTCCGAGGCAGCGTGACGCACGGACGCAGCGGGTCGTGCTTGAGCTTCCAGCCGAACTCCTGGGCGGCGCTCAGGTGGGAGGCAGTACCCCCGGTTCGGGCGACGGCGCGCATGGTGCCCTCGAGGTCCGCGAGGCAGTACCTGTTGTGGCGAGGCTTATGGAGCCGTCCGTCGGCGAGGGCACCCGCCAGCTGCGACCGGGTCGTGAGCCCCAGCACCTCCTGGAGCGTGCCGACCCCGCCGAGCTCGCGCAGCGCCACGACCGGGTCCATGCCTCGACCCTGACATCGAGCGCCGGTCGCCCGCTCGCCTCATCCACAAGCACCATGCAGGCAGTTCGCGCGCCGGGCAGGTCCGGCCACGCTCAGCCGAGCGCTGCATCGCCCGAACTGCCTTCCTGGTGTCGAGGGCCCGACGAAGCGTCAGCCGGCGAAGCCCCGGGGGTTCTGCGACTGCCAGCGCCAGGTGTCAGCGGCCATCTCGTCGACCGACCGCTTGGTGCGCCAGCCGAGCTCGCGGTTGGCCTTGGACGGGTCGGCGTAGGACGTGGCGATGTCGCCGGGGCGCCGGGCCACGACCTCGTAGGGGAGCTCGCGACCCACCGCGCGCTCGAAGGCGCGGAGCATCTCCAGCACGCTGGTGCCGTGGCCCGAGCCGAGGTTCCAGGTGTGGACCGCCTCGTCGGTGTCCTCGAGCGCCTTGAGGGCGGCGATGTGGCCCGCGGCGAGGTCCTCGACGTGGATGTAGTCACGGACGCCGGTGCCGTCCACCGTGTCGTAGTCGTCGCCGAAGACCAGGAGCTTGTCGCGCTTGCCGACCGCGACCTGCGCGATGTAGGGCACCAGGTTGTTGGGGATCCCCGACGGGTCCTCGCCGATGGTGCCGGACGGGTGCGCGCCGACGGGGTTGAAGTAGCGCAGCAGCGCGAACCGCATCTGGGGCCGAGCGACCGCGACGTCGCGCAGGATCTGCTCCTGCATCACCTTGGTCCAGCCGTAGGGGTTGGTCGCGTAGGTGCGGCGGTCCTCGGTCGCCCCGGCCTGGTCCTCGCCGTAGACCGTCGCGCTGGAGGAGAAGACCAGCTTGTCGACGTCGTACTTCTGCATCGCCCGCACGAGCGAGAAGGTGGAGACGAGATTGTTCTCGTAGTAGTCGAGCGGCTTCTCGACACTCTCGCCGACGGCCTTGTGGCCGGCGAAGTGGATCACGCCGTCGAAGTGCTCGCTCGCGAAGAGGTGCTCGGTCTTGTCGTGGTCGCACAGGTCGAAGGAGTGCAGCGTGATCGGCGTCCCGGTGAGGGACTCCAGCCGGCCGAGCACCGTGGGGTGGGAGTTGCTGAAGTTGTCGACGATGACGACGTCGTAGCCGGCGGCGACGAGCTGGATGACGGTGTGCGAGCCGATGTAGCCGGCACCGCCGCTGACGAGGATCTTCATGCCGTCCACCCTAACGAGATGCGTGCTGACAGAATGCGTCGCATGCCCTGCGCTCTCATCACCGGAATCACCGGCCAGGACGGCCTCTACCTCGCCGAGCTGCTGCTCGAGAAGGGGTACGACGTCCACGGACTGATCCGCGGCCAGAACAACCCCCGCCGCGAGCTGGTCTCGAAGGTCGTCCCCGACGTGCAGCTGCACAACGGCGACCTGACCGACCTGTCGAGCCTGATGCGGGCGATGCGTGACTCGCAGCCCGACGAGGTCTACAACCTGGGCGCGATCTCCTTCGTGGCCTACTCCTGGGAGAACGCCTTCGTCACCAGCGACGTCACCGCCATGGGCGTGCTCAACATGCTCGAGGCCGTACGCCTCCACGCCGGCGACGACCCCTCGTCGATCCGCTTCTACCAGGCCTCGAGCTCGGAGATGTTCGGCAAGGTGCAGGAGGTCCCCCAGTCGGAGACCACCCTGCTGTGGCCCCGCTCGCCCTACGGCGTGAGCAAGGTCTACGGCCACTACATGACGATCAACTACCGCGAGTCCTACGGCATGCACGCCTCCTCGGGCATCCTGTTCAACCACGAGTCGCCGCGCCGCGGGCCGGAGTTCGTGACCCGCAAGATCAGCCAGGCCGTCGCCCGGATCCACCTCGGCCAGCAGGACTCGATGGCGCTCGGCAACCTCGACGCCCGCCGCGACTGGGGCTACGCCGGCGACTACGTCGAGGCGATGTGGCGGATGCTGCAGCAGGACGAGGCCGACGACTACGTCATCGCCACCGGCGAGACCTGGTCGATCCGCGACTTCCTCGACCTCGCCTTCACCCACGTCGGCATCGACGACTGGAGCAAGCACGTCACCCAGGACCCGCGCTTCATGCGGCCCGCCGAGGTCGAGCTCCTCATCGGCGACGCGAGCAAGGCCAAGGACAAGCTCGGCTGGACGCCCACCGTCTCCTTCGCCGAGCTCGTCGCGATGATGGTCGACAGCGACATCGCGGCGGTCAAGGCGGGCTGGTGACCGCAGCCGCGTTCATCACCGGCATCGGCGGCCAGGACGGCACCTACCTGGCGGAGCGGCTGGTGGCCGACGGCATGGAGGTCCACGCGCTGGTCCTGGAGGCGGACGGCCACCCGGCCCACTGCCCGGAGCAGGTCGTGCTCCACGCCGGCGACCTGGGCGACGTCGAGGCCACCCGGCGGCTGGTGCGCGAGATCGCGCCGCGCGAGGTCTACAACCTCGCCGCGATCAGCTCGGTCGCCCAGTCGTGGGACGAGCCCGACCGCACCGCGCACGTCAACGGCCTGGCCGCGGTCGCGCTGATGGAGTCGGCGCGCGCGGTCGACGGCGTACGCCTCGTGCAGGCGTCGAGCGCGGAGATCTTCGGCGAGGCGGCGGAGTCGCCGCAGGACGAGCAGACCCCGATCGCGCCGGTCAACCCGTACGGCGCCGCGAAGGCCTTCGCGCACCTGTCCGCCCGCGTCTTCCGGCAGCGCGACCTGCACGTGTCGAGCGCGATCCTCTACAACCACGAGTCCCCGCGCCGGCACCCGCGCTTCGTCACCCGCAAGATCACCTCGACGGTGGCCGCCATCGCGCGGGGCGAGGCCGACGAGCTGGTCCTCGGCAACATCGACGTCCGCCGCGACTGGGGCTGGGCTCCCGACTACGTCGACGCGATGGTGCGGGCCGCCCGGGCCTACGAGCCGGGCGACTACGTCGTCGCCACCGGCGCCGCCCACTCCGTGCGCGACTTCGTGGCCGCCGCCTTCGCAGCCGCCGGGATCGACGACTGGGAGCACCTCGTGCGGCAGGACGCCGCGTTCTTCCGCCCGGCCGACCCGACAGAGCTGGTCGGTGACGCGACCCGGGCGCGCGAGGAGCTGGGCTGGGCGCCCACCGTCGACTTCGCCGAGATCGTGCGCCGGATGGTCGCCGCCGACCTCCCCTGACCGCCGAGCGGGGACGCGTCAGTCCAGCGGGATGTCCTCGGCGTCGTCGCGGTCGACCGGGTCGGTGTCCTCGGGCACCTCGACCTCGCCGTCCTGGTCGAGGCTGAGCACCAGCTCGCGCTCGCCGTGCCTGGTCCAGCTGATCGTCGTGCGGAAGTCGTCGCGCTCGAGCTGGGCCCACGGCTGGTCGGCGTCGAGGCCGTCGGACGTGCGGGTCCAGCCGGCCTCCTCGAGGGCCGTCGCCGTCCGGTCGACCAGCTCGTCCTCGTCCCCCTCGCCGACCACGACGGCCGAGACCAGGTAGTCCTCGGAGCGGTAGGTCGACATGCCCCCGCTCTCGACGCGCCCCTGCGCGCGCTCGACCGCGAGCCCTTCACCGGTGAGCGTGGTGGCCATGTCCCGCAGCTCCGCGGTGACCGCCTGCTTCCTCGCGGCGAGCTCCTCGGCGGCCTGCTCGGGGTCGGGGTCGCCGCACGACCCGAGCCCCAGGGTCAGAGCGAGGGCCGGCAGGAGCCGTGGCAGCCGGTCGACGCGTGGCGTCACCCGTGCTGCAGCAGGCCGAGCAGGTACTCGCCGTAGCCGCTCTTGCGCAGCGGCTGGGCGCGCTCGACCAGCTCGTCGTCGGACAGCCAGCCCATCCGCCACGCGACCTCCTCCGGCGCGCCGACCTTGAAGCCCTGCCGGCCCTCGATGGTGCGCACGAAGTTGGAGGCGTCGTTGAGCGAGTCGAACGTGCCGGTGTCGAGCCACGCGGTGCCGCGCGGCAGCACCTCGACGTGGAGGCGGCCCTCCTCGAGGTAGCGCCGGTTGAGGTCGGTGATCTCGAGCTCGCCGCGCGCGGACGGCTTCAGCTCGGCGGCGTACTGGACGACGTCGTTGTCGTAGAAGTAGAGCCCCGGCACCGCGAAGTCGCTCTTGGGGTTGTCCGGCTTCTCCTCGAGCGACAGCGCGCGGCCCTGCTCGTCGAACTCCACGACGCCGTAGGCGCGCGGGTCGGCGACGTGGTAGCCGAAGACGGCGGCCCCGTCGAGCTCGGAGAAGCGGAGCAGCTGGTGGCCGAGGCCGGAGCCGTAGAAGATGTTGTCGCCGAGGACGAGCGCGGACCGCTGGTCGCCGATGTGGTCGGCGCCGATGATGAAGGCCTGCGCCAGCCCGTCCGGCGAGGGCTGCACCGCGAAGGTCAGGTTGATGCCGAACTGCGACCCGTCGCCCAGCAGGCGGTGGAAGCCGTCGGCCTCGTGGGGCGTGGTGATGATCAGGACGTCCCGGATCCCCGCCAGCATCAGCGTGGAGAGCGGGTAGTAGATCATCGGCTTGTCGTAGACCGGCACCAGCTGCTTGCTGATCCCCTGCGTGATCGGGTGCAGTCGGGAGCCGGTCCCGCCGGCCAGGATGATTCCGCGCATGGCTGCACCCTAGGGCGTCCGGGATCTCCAGCCGGGATTCTTCGCGGTCCTCGCCCCTTTGGCACCATGTCGGCATGTCGTCCTCCCGTCGCGCCACGCCGCGACGGCTGGTCCGGCCGGCGACCGTGGTCGGCGGCCTGCTCCTGCTGCTGGTCGTCCTGGCGCTGCTCGCCATCCCCTTCCTCTCGGCCCCCGGGCACGCCGAGGCCGCGCGCGTCGAGCTGAGCGCCGCCAAGGACGCCCTCGACGCCGGCGACACCGAGGCCGCCGTCGCTGCGGTCGAGCGCGCCCGCGACGAGACCGACGACCTGCAGGGGTCGGTGCAGGGCGTCGGCGGCGACGTGTGGAGCTGGGTGCCGGTCGCCGGCGGCCCGGTGCGCGACGTACGACGCCTCGGCAACGCGCTCGACCAGCTCGTCGGCGTGGCCGAGACGGGCGTACGGATCCTGCCGCAGGTCCGCGGGGAGGAGTCGACGCTCGTCGACGGCGGCAACGTCGACATCGAGGTGCTGGAGTCGGTGATCGACGACCTGCGCGACGTGTCGACGCGGCTCGAGGACGCGCAGTCCGAGCTCGCGGACGTGGCCGACTCGCGCCCCGTCGTCGGTGACCGCCTCGCCGAGGCGCGCGACCAGGCGCAGGGCGAGGTGGACCCGCTGGCCGACGGGCTGGAGTCGATCGACCCGCTGCTCGACCACCTGCCCGTCGTGCTGGGTCGCGACGCCAGCCGGCAGTACCTCGTGGCGCTCCTCAACCCCGCCGAGATGCTCTACTCCGGCGGCACTCCGCAGACCTTCGTGCCCGTCGACATCGACCGGGGGCGGCTGTCGATGGGCGAGACGGTCGACCTGTCCACCGCTCCCGGCGCCGCCCAGCCGCGCTACTGGCGCAAGGTCAAGGGCAACCCGTTCCACCGCGGGCAGATGAAGCCCGCGCTGGCCACCATCGCGCCCGACTGGCAGGTCTCCGGCAACGAGCTGGCCAACGCCTGGCGCAGCCTGCGCGGGCGCCGGCTGGCCGGTGTCGTCGTGATCGACGTGGTGGCCATCTCGCGGCTGCTCGACGTGTCGGGCCCGCTCGAGGTGCCGACCCTCGGCACGCTCACCGGCGACAACCTCGTCGAGAAGCTCATCGGCAGCTACGACGACTACCCCGAGCCCGCGCAGCGCAAGGCGGTCAACCGCGCCCTCGCCCCCGTCTTCGTCGACCGGCTGCTGTCGGGCAACGACCCCGTCGGCACCGGCCGCGTCCTCGGCGAGGCGGCGGACCAGCGACGCTTCGCGCTCTTCTTCCGCAACCCCGACGAGCAGGCCGTCTTCGACGACCTCGGGCTCAGCGGCCGGCTCTCGGACACCGAGCACGACTACATCGGCGTCTTCACGCAGAACAAGGTGCCCAGCAAGTCCGACTACTGGCAGCGCCGGACGGTCAGCACCGACGTCACGGTGCGCGAGGACGGCAGCGCCCGCGTCCGGATGGACGTCGAGGTGCACAACGACTCCCCGCCCTACGTCCAGCCGGTGCCCGACCCGCACCAGGGCTACTTCACCCGCTGGAACACCCTCAGCATCGCGCCGTTCCTGCCCACCGGCGCCACCTTCGAGTCCGTGGCCGTCGACGGCGAGCCGCTGGAGACCTCGCCGCGCAACTTCTTCGGCCGCTACTTCGTCCGCCCCGAGGTGGAGTTCGCGCCGCAGGCCCGCCACACCCTCACCGTGACGTACGACGTCCCTGCCGCCGCGGTGCGCGACGGTGACGGGCTCGCCTACCGCCTGGCGCTCGACCCGCAGGGCATGGTCGACCCGCAGGCCGTGCGGGTCCGGGTCAGCTTCCCGCGCGGCTACGCCGTCGATGACGGCCTGCCCACGGGCTGGTCGACGCGCGGCGGACGCGTGGCGACGTACGACACAGAGGGGCTCGAGACGGTCGAGTCGTACGAGATCCTCGCCCACCCCTAGACTCCGCGCCATGGAACGCCTTCTCGTGACCGGGGGCGCGGGGTTCATCGGCTCGAACTTCGTGCACCACCTCGTCGACCACACCGACCTCAAGATCACGGTCCTCGACAAGCTGACCTACGCCGCCTCGAAGGAGTCGCTGGCCGGTCTGCCCGAGGACCGGGTGCAGCTCGTGGTCGGCGACATCGCCGACGAGGACGTCGTCGACCCGCTGGTGGCGGCGCACGACGCGGTCGTCCACTACGCGGCCGAGTCGCACAACGACAACTCGCTCAACGACCCGAGCCCGTTCATCAAGACCAACATCCTCGGGACCTACACGATCCTCGAGGCGGTGCGGAAGCACGACAAGCGCCTGCACCACGTCTCGACCGACGAGGTCTACGGCGACCTCGAGCTCGACGACCCCAAGCGCTTCACCGAGGACACCCCCTACAACCCGTCCTCCCCCTACTCCGCGTCCAAGGCCGGCTCCGACCACCTGGTCCGCGCGTGGGTGCGCAGCTTCGGCGTCCGCGCGACGGTCTCCAACTGCTCCAACAACTACGGGCCCTGGCAGCACATCGAGAAGTTCATCCCGCGCCAGATCACCAACGTCATCGACGGCGTGCGCCCCAAGCTCTACGGCTCCGGCGAGAACGTCCGCGACTGGATCCACGCCGACGACCACTCCTCGGCCGTGCTCACGATCCTGGAGAAGGGCCGCATCGGCGAGACCTACCTGATCGGTGCCGACGGCGAGAAGAACAACCTCGAGGTCGTCCGCCTGATCCTCAAGCTGATGGGCAAGGGCGAGGACGACTTCGACCACGTCAACGACCGCGCCGGGCACGACCTGCGCTACGCCATCGAGTCGGGCAAGCTGCGCCAGGAGCTCGGCTGGCAGCCGCAGTTCCAGGACTTCGAGGCCGGCCTGGCCAACACCATCGAGTGGTACCAGACCCACGAGGACTGGTGGCGCCCCCACAAGGACGCGACCGAGGCGAAGTACGCCGAGAAGGGCCAGTGAGCTCGCACCGATGACCCTCCCCTCCCTCGAGACCACGCCGATCCCCGGCCTCGTCGTCGTACGCCTCGACCGGCGCGACGACGCCCGCGGGTTCTTCAAGGAGAACTGGCAGCGCGAGAAGATGCGCAGCGTAGGGCTGCCCGACTTCGGGCCGGTGCAGAACAACGTCTCCTTCAACAAGGACCGCGGCGTGACGCGCGGCATCCACACCGAGCCGTGGGACAAGTTCGTGTCGCTGGCCACCGGCCGGATCTTCGGCGCCTGGGTCGACATGCGCGAGGGCGACACCTTCGGCGCGACGTTCACCCTCGAGATGGACACCTCCGTCGCGGTCTTCGTGCCGCGCGGCGTCGGCAACAGCTATCAGGTGCTCGAGGACGCCACGGCCTACACCTACCTGGTCAACGCCCACTGGCGCCCCGGCATCGCCTACCCCGCGCTCGCGCTCGACGACAGCACGGTCGCGATCGACTGGCCGATCCCGCTGTCCGAGGCGATCATCAGCGAGAAGGACCAGGACAACCCCGGGCTCGACCCGAGCACCGCGATCCCGGGCAGGAAGACGCTCGTCCTCGGCGGTGGCGGCCAGCTCGGCCTCGCCCTCGCGGCCGCCTTCCCGGGCAGCGAGGCCGTCACCCGCGCCGAGCTCGACGTCACCGACGCCGAGGCCGTCGCGGCCTGGCCGTGGCACGACTACGGCGTCGTGCTCAACGCCGCCGCCTACACCGCCGTCGACACCGCCGAGACGCCCGAGGGACGCGTCGCGGCCTGGTCGGCTAACGCCACCGCTCCCGCCACCCTCGCCGGCCTGGCCCGCGAGCACGGCTTCACGCTCGTCCACTACTCCTCCGACTACGTCTACGACGGCACCGCGCCGCTCGACCCCGGCCACACCGAGGACGAGCCGCTCGCGCCGCTCGGCGTCTACGCGCAGAGCAAGGCCGCCGGCGACGTCGCGGTCTCCCTCGCCCCGCGCCACTACGTGCTGCGCACGTCATGGGTGATCGGCGAGGGCAAGAACTTCGTCCGCACCATGCAGGCGCTCGCCGAGAAGGGCGTCTCCCCCAGCGTGGTCGACGACCAGGTCGGCCGGCTGACGTTCACCGACGAGCTGGTCCGGGCGACCCGCCACCTCCTCGACACCGACGCCGCCTTCGGCACCTACCACGTGTCCAACGGCGGCCCCGCGATGTCGTGGCGCGAGATCGCGCAGGCGGTCTTCGAGCGCTCCGGCCGCAGCGCCGACGACGTGTCGGGCACGACCACGGCGGCGTACGCCGAGGGGGTGCTGGCGCAGGGCAACCCCTTCGCCCCCCGCCCGCTCAACTCCGCGATGTCGCTCGCCAAGCTGCGCGCCACCGGCTTCGAGCCCGAGGACGCGATGGCCGCCCTCGATCGCTACCTCGCCTGACGCGTCCTACCACCCGCTGCCGGGGTGGCGGCACATCGCACCTTCGGGCGACCTCAACACGCAACCCGCCGCCACCCCCCACGCGCCGGCCCCCACCGTGGCGGCACATCGCACCTACGGGCGACCCCAACACGCAACCCGCCGCCACCCCCCACGCGCCGGCCCCCACCGTGGCGGCACATCGCACCTACGGGCGACCCCAACACCCAACCCGCCGCCACCCCCCACGCGCCGGCCCCCACCATGGCGGCACATCGCACCTACGGGCGACCCCAACACCCAACCCGCCGCCACCCCCCACGCGCCGGCCCCCCACGGTGGCGGCACATCGCACCTACGGGCGACCTCAACACGCAACCCGCCGCCACCCCCATCGCGACAGGAGGGGCAGGAGGGGCGGTAGAGCGGGGTGGACGAATGTCAGCGGCGGGACGTGACCTCGGCCAGCGCCGGGCGCACGTCGGCGATGTAGACGAGCGAGGCGATCGTGAAGATCAAGTGGATGATCCCGAGGGGTGAGGAGCCGATCAGGATGAGCTGGGCGGCGAAGCCGAGGCCAGTGATCGCACACCACGCCTGCTTGGTCAGCTTGCCGGCCGCCTGGTAGGCCTCGGCCGAGTAGGTCAGCGAGTTGATGAACGCGAATCCCTTGATCGCGAGCAGCACGACGAGCACCACCAGCATCAGCGTGCTCTGGAACGCGTAGATGTTCACAGCAAGAGGGTAGCGCGCAGCAGGAGGCCCCCGCCCTGACGGACGGGGGCCTCCCACGGGCTCAGAACAGCATCAGCTGCTGCTCATCGGCTTGTGCTCTTCAGTCGCCGACCTTCTCGGCGGCGTCCGCGACGGCCTTGGCCGCGTTGGTCGCGGTGGCGGTGGCGGCGCTGGCGGTGGCCTTGGCGCTGCTCTGCGCGGTCGCGGTCTTCTTCGCCGCGGTCTTGCGGGCGGTGGTCGCGGCGGCCTTCTTGCCGGCGGCCTTCTGCGTGGCCTTCTTGGCGGTCGGCTTCGGCTTGGGGGCGACCTTGGTCGCGGCGGTCTTGTCGGCAGCGGCGGTGGTGGCCTCGGCGGCCTTCTTGGCCTGGGTGGTGGTGGTCTTGGCCTTGGCGACGGTGGTCTTGGCCGAGGACACGGTGGCCTTGGTGGACTCCTGGCGGCGGATGCGGCCCACGAGGGACTCGCCGCGCTTGACCAGGTCGGCGTAGGCGGCGTTGGCCGCGGACACGTTGTCGTCGACCAGGGTCGAGACCTGGGTGGTGACCTTGGCGGGGTAGGCGCGGGCCTCGGACTGCAGCTCGGCGACGCGGGCCTCGATGGCGGCGCGGCGGGCCTGGGCCTGCTTGCGCAGCGCCTTCGGGTCGGTGGCGGTCTTCTGGACGTCGCTCACGCGGGTGGTGACGTCCTTCTGCACGGCGGCGACGCGCTTCTGCACGTCGGCGACGGCCTCACGGACGGCCTCGACGGCGAGGTCGGTGACGCCGACGCCGGCGAGGACGGGCTTGAGGGCCTCGGTCCTGAGGTCGCGCTTGGTGGTCTTGGTGGTCTTCGTGGTGGCCATGTGGGTCTCCTTCGGGTGGGTGCTGCGGGTGGTGGGTGGGTGGGTCACGACTGGTCGCGCTCGTTGAGCGCGAGGAACGAGGCGTAGACGTCGAGCAGCGAGTGCTTCTGCCGCTCGGTCAGTGCGGTGTCGGCGAGGATCGCGAGCTCGACCGAGCCGGGCTGGCCCGGGTCGGGGTGGACGATCCCGGCGCGGACGTAGAGCTGCTCGGCGCTGACGCGCAGTGCGCGGGCGAGCTGCTGGAGCACCTCGGCCGACGGCTTGCGCAGGCCGCGCTCGATCTGGCTGAGGTAGGGGTTGCTCACGCCGACCTGGTCGGCGAGCTGCCGCAGCGAGAGCTGCGCGCCGAGGCGCTGCTCCCTGAGGTAGTCCCCCAGCGTGCCGAGTGAGCCGACGACCGCCTTGCTCGTCTTGCTGGTTGCCTTGGGGGTCGTCTTGGCGCTCACCTTGGCCGGGGTCTTCTTGTCCTTGGCCATGTCCCCATTGTGCTAACACTTGTTAGCAGAATTCAAACGCAGACCGGGTGAGACCTCTCACAAATCCTTTGCTCACGCGTGTTCCAGCGCTAGCAGGGCGGTTCGCACCCCCAAAACGGGTACGCCGATCTAGGATCCACCCGTGCCCGATCGTCGCCTGAGCCCCCGCGTGCGCTGGACGCTGCGCGCGCTGCTGGCGGCCTGGGGCGGGGCGCTGGCGCTCGTCCTGCTGGCGCCGTCGTCCACCGGCCCGGACTGGGCGATCTTCCACCTCGCCGAGGCGTTGCGCGGGCTCGGCCTTCCCGAGGTCCTGAGCCGCCCGGGCCGCGTCGAGTCGATGCTCAACGTGGTGGCGTTCGTGCCGCTGAGCCTGCTCGGCAGCCTGCTCTGGCCCCGGCCCAGCTGGCGCGACTGGACGGCCGTCGGGTTCGTGACGTCGTTCCTCGTCGAGGCGGCGCAGGCGGTCGTGCTCGACGCGCGGCAGGCGACCCACGCCGACGTGGTCGCCAACACCCTCGGCATGCTCATCGGCGCGCTGCTCGCGCTCCTCGTGCGGAGGCTGCTGCCCGCGGGCTCAGAAGGCGGCGCGGATCTCCCCGACCGGGACACCCCCACCGAGCAGCTCGAACCGCCCCGTTGACCTGACCGCCTCCGCGTCCACGCCCGCCTCGTCGAGCACGCCCGAGCGGCGCAGCGCCTCGGCCATCAGCACCGGACGCACCCGCGCGGCGCCGTCGTCGGTCTTCAGCGCCCACGCCCGCCCGTCGGGCAGCGCGACGGCGTAGCAGGACTCCGCCCCGGCCTTGCCGATCAGCCCGGGGACGGCCCGGTGCAGGGCCAGCTCGTCGCGGGTGGTGCCGCTGACGTACTCCGGGTGGCGCCGGATCGCGTCGGCGACGCGGCGCTGCGGGCCCTCGGTCGCGGTGGCCAGCCTCGAGAACGCCCGCGCCAGGCCGGTCAGCGAGGTGGACAGCAGGGGCGCACCGCACCCGTCGACGGCGACGGCCTCGACCGGCTCGCCGGTGAGCCGGGCGAAGGTCTCGGCGATGGCGACCTGGAGCGGGTGGGCAGGGTCGAGGTAGGTGCTGGTGTCCCAGCCACGCACGACGCAGGTGGCGAGCATCGCCGCATGCTTGCCCGAGCAGTTCATCAGGATGGGCGCCCTCGCTCCCCCGGCTCGTACGACGGCCTCACGGGCGTCGTCGTCCAAGGGGTGGTCGGCGGGGGTCTGGAGCGCGGACTCGTCGAGACCGGCCGACGCGAGCGTGCGGCGTACGCCCTCGATATGGAAGGGCTCCCCCGAGTGCGACGCGCAGGCCAGCGCGAGCAGGTCGTCCGGCAGGTCGAGGCCGAGCTCGACCATCGCGAGTGCCTGGATCGGCTTGTTGCTCGACCGCGGGAGCACCTGGGCGGCGACCTCGCCGACCGACCAGTCGACCGAGCCGTCGGCGGCCAGCGCCACGATCGAGCCGTAGTGGTGGCCCTCGACGAACCCGGAGCGGACGATCTCGGCGACGACGGGCCGACCAGCGACAGACATGGGCGCAGGCTACTTCCCGTCTCTCTGAGAGGATGCGCGGGTGATCCAGCACTGCCCGACGCCGACCGAGCTCGACGACCTGGAGCTCCTCGTCTCCGGCGCCTACGCCCCGCTCACCCGATTCAACGAGCCCGGGAGCGTGGTCACCCTCGACCTGCCGGACGGCGCCACGGAGGCCGAGCTCGTCGACCCCGAGGGCCTGCCGCTGGCCAGGGTCGCCGCCGACGGCTCGCTGGAGCCGCTGACCCACGCGCAGTACGGCCCCTTCCGCCGGCTGCACCTCACGCCCGCGCAGGCGCGCGAGCAGCACGCCGGGGCGACGTTCGTCCCGGTCGTCGACGCGCTCTCCGAGGCCGACCTCGAGGAGCTGCGCGGCCTGGGTCGGGTCGTGTTCGTGGCGCTGATGGGCACCGGCACCTCCTCGCTCTCCCCCGTCGCGCTGGTGCGCGCCACGCTCGCCGCCGCCGACCTGCTCGACAAGGCCGCCGTCGTGGCGGTCCCGCTCCCGGCGCACGGCGACGCCGAGGCCGACCACGCCCTCGGCGCCCAGGTGGTCCGGACCTACGCCGGCGACGACCCGGTCCACGCCCTCACGGACCCATCCGCCGGTCGAGCGCAAGACCTCCCGGCCGCCATCGCCGCGATCGTCGACGAGGACCAGCCCGCGCCCGAGGAGCAGGGCCTGGTGCTCTTCTTCACCGGCCTGTCCGGCAGCGGCAAGTCCACGCTGGCCCGCGCCCTGATGGACCTGCTGCTCGAGCAGGGCGGCCGCACGGTCACCAGCCTCGACGGCGACGTCGTACGACGCCACCTGTCCGCCGGGCTCACCTTCAGCAAGGCCGACCGGGAGACCAACATCCGCCGCATCGGCTGGGTCGCCGCCGAGATCGCCCGCCACGGCGGCGTCGCGGTCTGCTCGCCGATCGCCCCGTTCGCCGAGACCCGCGAGCAGGTGCAGGCGATGGTCGAGGCGGCCGGGGGCGCGTTCTTCCTCGTCCACGTCGCCACCCCGCTCGAGGAGTGCGAGCGCCGCGACCGCAAGGGCCTCTACGCCAAGGCCCGCGCCGGCGAGATCCCCGAGTTCACCGGCATCTCCTCGCCCTACGAGGAGCCCGTCGACCCGGCCGTGCGCGTCGACACCACCGGCCGCACCATCGAGGACGCGCTCGACGACGTCCTGGTCGCGCTCGACGAGGCCGGCTACCTCCACCTGCGGGGCACGGATGGCTGAGCCGCTGAAGGTGCTCTTCGTCTGCACCGCCAACATCTGCCGCTCGCCCTACCTCGAGCTCACCGCGCGCGCCCTGTCGGGCGCCGACTCGGGCGTGCAGTTCTCCAGCGCCGGCACCCACGGCTTCGACAGCCACGCGATGGACGAGGTCATGGTCGCCACGCTCGCCGAGGACACGTCGTCCGGATTCGCGAGCCGCCGCGTGACCGGGCCGATCCTCGCCGAGGCCGACCTGGTGCTGACCGCGGAGGCCACCCACCGCAGCTTCATCCTTGAGGAGTACCCCCAGCACCTGCGCAAGGTCTTCACGGTCGGCCAGTTCGCCGCCGCGGTCGAGGAGCACCCCGACCTGCGCGGGCGCGAGCTGGTCGCGGCGGTCGGCGCACGTCGTACGGCGGCGCGCCGCGAGCACGACATCGCCGACCCCTACCGGCGCGGGGAGGCCGCTGCGGCCACCGCAGCCGACACAATGTCGAGAATGTTGGGTGTGATCGTTCCGCGGTTGGCTCAGGGAGGCTCCGGTGGCTGACCTGGTGACCACCGCCGCCCTCTCGATCCTGGTCGCCGGCTTCGTCGTCGGCATCGTGGTCGGCCTGACCGGCATGGGCGGCGGCGCCCTGATGACGCCGGCGCTGCTGTTCCTCGGCGTCGGCTCGCCCGCCGTGGTCGTCACCGCCGACCTCACCGCTGCCGCGATCTACAAGACCGGCGGCGCGATCGTGCACAAGCGCGAGGGCTCGCCCAACATGCGCCTGGCCCTGTGGCTGATGGTCGGCTCGATCCCGATGGCGCTGCTCGGGCCACACCTCGTCGCGTGGTTCACCGACGACACCGACCAGCTCAACCACGTGCTGGTGATCAGCATCGGCTTCGCGCTCCTGCTCGCGGCGGCGACCTACGCGCTGCGGCTCTACGTCAACCTCCGCCGGGTCCGCTCGGGCACCCACGTCCACGACGACGACCCGCGGATCCGGGTGGTGCCGACGCTGCTCGTCGGCATGCTCGGCGGCCTGCTCGTCGGCATCACCAGCGTCGGCTCGGGCTCGGTCATCATGATCGCCCTGCTCATGCTCTACCCCGGGCTGTCGGCGGTGAAGCTCGTCGGCACCGACCTCGTGCAGGCCGTGCCGCTGGTGCTGGCCGCCGCGATCTCCAACATCGCCCTGCACGGCATCGACTGGGAGATCCTCGTCCCGCTCGTGCTCGGCTCGGTGCCCGGCACCATCATCGGCTCGATGCTCGCTCCGCGCGTGCCGCAGTCGTTCATCCGCCGCGGCATCGTCGTCGTACTCACCATGAGCGGCGTCGCGCTGCTCGACAAGTCGGGCTGGGCGCCGCTCGGCGAGGACGAGACCCACCCCATGCTCATCGCCGGCATCGGCCTCGCCGTGCTGGTGGTGCTGCCCATCGTGTGGGGCTTCCTGCGCAAGCAGCAGGGGCTGCCGATGTTCGGCTCGCCCACCATCGCCGAGATGGAGGACCCCGACTACCGCCCGGGGCTCGTGGGGATGAAGAAGGTCGACAAGACCTAGCAGGGCCGCTCCGACCCAGCCGGCGGCGAGCCACCGGCGTGTCGCACGACGTCGTACGGCGTGTCGGGGCCACCACGGACGACGAGCGGCCCCTGTGGAGAACCGTTCGCGATGGCCGGCACGGCTCGTCAGACTCGACACATGGACGCCGTCTCCGCACTCACCCGCCTCGGCGGGATCGGGTCGACGGCCGACCTCCTCGAGCTCACCACCCGCAAGCGGCTGCGCCGAGCCGTCGCGGACCGCACCGTCGTCCACGTCTCCCGCGGGCGCTACGCGCTCCCCTCCGCCGACCTCGCGCGCAGCCTCGCCGCGGAGATCGACGGACACCTGCGACTCCTCAGTGCCGCCGCGCACTGGGGGTGGGAGTCGAAGTGGCCGGCGCCCTACCCGCAGCTCGGCGTCGCCCGGAGACCCGACCGTCCCGTGGAGGCCGAGGTCTTCGTCGGCGAGGTGCCGCGCCGCGACATCGACGGGTGGGCCACCAGCAGGGTGCGCACTGTCCTCGACTGCGCGGCCGCACTGCCCTTCGACGAGGCGCTCGCCGTGGCCGACTCCGCCCTCCGCCACGGCGACGTCACCCGCGACGAGCTCGAGGCCGCGATGTCCGGCGATCCCCGGGTCCGCCGGGTCGTGGCCCACGCGACGGAGCTGGCGGCCAACCCGTTCGAGTCGGTGCTGCGCGCGATCCTCGTGGAGGCGGGCATCGCCGTGGTGCCCCAGTGGGAGACGACGATCGGTCGCGTGACCTACCACCCCGACCTGGCCGAGCCGTTCGCCGGACTCGCGATCGAGGCCAACTCGTGGCGCTTCCACGCGGGCAAGGCGGACCACGACGCCGACTGTCGCCGCTACAACGCCCTCGTCATCGGCGGCTGGACCGTGCTGAGGTTCACCTGGGAGCAGGTGATGTTCTCGCCGTGGGAGGTCGTCGCCGCGGTCCGCGGCGCCATGGCCCTCCCCTGCCGCGGCCTCGGGGCCGTCTCGGTGGCCTGAGCGCGCCGCAGCGCGGCGTGTCGCGAGGCGTCGTACGGCGTGTCGGGGCGCGGCGCCCGACGAGCGGCCCCAGCCCCCCGCGGGGATGAAGTAGGTCAGCGATCAGTCACTTACGCTTGTCAAACGTTCGTTGACAAGCAGAGGGAAGACGCGTGGAGCTGCAGGACTACTGGCGCACGGTCCGACGACGGTGGCGGCTGGTTCTCGGGAGTGTCCTGGTCGTCCTGGCCGTGGCTGCGGTGTGGACGTGGACGGTGACCCCGCTCTACTCCTCGACGACCCGCATCTTCGTCTCGACCAGTCAGACCGACGAGAACTCCGCCTACACCGGCAACCTCTTCGCCACCCAGCGCGTGGCGTCCTACGCCGACCTGGTCACCAGCAACCAGCTCGCCGAGCGGGTGGCCACCGAGCTCGGTGACGCCGAGCCGATGGACCTGCGCGAACAGGTGACCGCCTCGGCCGTGCCGGAGACGGTGCTGCTCGAGATCGCGGCCACCGACCCCGACCGCGAGCGCGCCCGCGACATCGCCCAGGCCTACGCCGAGCAGCTCCAGCTGCTCGTGGAGGAGCTCGAGACGCCTCGCGGCGAGACCACCGCGGTCGTCAAGGCCACCCTCATCGACGACGCCCAGATCCCGGCGTCCCCGGTGTCGCCCCAGCCGCTGCGCAACCTCGCGCTGGCGGGCGTCCTCGGTCTGCTCCTCGGCGTCGGCCTGGCGGTCGCCCGCGAGCTCCTCGACACCAGCGTCAAGGGGGCGGACGACATCGCCGAGATCACCACCGCCCCCGTGCTCGGCAACATCTTCCAGGACAACGACGCCAAGCGCGCCCCTCACGAGGTGCTCTTCACGGCGACGCCCTGGGCCGAGGCCTTCCGCGTGCTGCGCACCAACATGCAGTACGTCGACGTCGACCACGACCAGAAGGTGCTCGTCGTGACCAGCTCGCTGCCGGGCGAGGGCAAGAGCACCACCGCGGTCAACCTCGCGGTCACCCTCACCCAGGCCGGCCAGAAGGTCGCGCTCGTCGAGTGCGACCTCCGCCGGCCCCTCATCGCCGACCGGCTCGAGCTCGACGGCTCCATCGGCACCACCAGCGTCCTGATCGGCAAGGTCAGCGCCGACGACGTGATGCAGCCCTACGCCGACACCACGCTCGACGTCATGGTGTGCGGGCAGATCCCGCCCAACCCCTCGGAGCTGCTGCAGTCGCAGGCGATGGAGGCCATGCTCGAGGACCTGCGGTCGCGCTACGACGTCGTCGTGCTCGACGCGCCGCCGCTGCTCCCGGTCACCGACGCCGCCCTGCTCGCGACCCGCGCCGACGGTGCGGTCGTGGTGGTCAGCCACGGGCGTACGACGCGCGACCAGCTGTCGACGGCCATCGAGCGCCTCGGCTCCGTCGGCGCCACGACTCTGGGCCTCGTCGTCAACCAGACGCCGGCGAAGAAGTCGGCGAGCGGGTACGGCTACGGCTACGGCTACGCCCCGCTGGACGAGCCCCCGCAGGGCGGCGGCGGCAAGCGCCGTAGGCGCTGACCTACCGACCCCCGAGCCTCAGGCGAGACCGAGCAGCTCGCGGCACCGCGCGGGGGCCATCGGCTCGCGCTGCGCGATCCGCCCCAGCTCGACCGCGCGCTCGACGAGCTGGGCGTTGGACTCGACCGGGACGCCGCGGCTGATGGTGAGCACGTCCTCCATGCCGACGCGCAGGTGGCCGCCCATCGACAGCGAGGCCATCGCGACCGCGAGCGTCGAGCGGCCGATGCCGGTGGCCGACCACGAGGTGACCTCCGGCGGGAGCGCGGCGACGCCGGCGACGAGAGCAGGGGCGGTGCCGGGCATGCCGCCGGGGACGCCCATCACGAAGTCGACGTGCACCTTGCCGCCGGCCGGGGTGCCGTACTGCTTGATGAGCCGGCCGAGCGCGTGCACCTGGCCGAGGTCGAAGAGCTCGAACTCCGGGGCCACGCCGCGCTCGAGGGCGAGCTGGTAGAGGTCCTTGACGAAGGGCCACGGGTTGAGGAAGACGTCGTCGCCGAAGTTGGTCGTGCCCATGGTGAGCGAGCACGAGTCGGGCTCGGCGTCGAGCACCTTGAGCCGCTCGTCGAGCGGGTCGTGCACCGAGCCGCCGGTGGAGAGCTGGACGACGAGCGAGGACGACTCGCGCACCGCGGCCACCCACTCGCGCAGCAGCGCCTGGTCGAGCGTGGGCTGGTGGGAGGCGTCGCGCACGTGGATGTGGATCATCGCCGCGCCCGCTGCCTCGCACTCGGCAGCCGTGCGAGCCACCTCCTCAGAGGTGGTCGGGAGCTGCGGACAGTCGGCCTTCGCCGTCTCGGCCCCTGTCGGTGCCACCGTGATGAGCAGTTCGTCCATGCGCGCACCTTAGACTTCCGCGGGTGACCCTCTCGGCCAGCCCCCGCCACGTCGTCGCCGTCACCGCCCTCGGGACCGAGGTCCACGTCGAGGTCTCCGGCGCCCACGCCGACGCCGTCGCGACCGACCTGCTGCGGGCGTGGTCGCGCTGCGACGCCCGCCGGGTCGACGACGCGCAGGGCCGGAGCGTGCGGGTCCTCGTCGACGACGACCCTGCCGCGGTCGAGCAGGCGGCGGCACGCGGAGCGATCGCCGGCCCCAGCGCGGCGGTCGTCGGCGACCAGGTCGCCCTGGCCGTCACCCTCCAGGCGATCGAGGCCAACGAGGGCGACCTCCTCATGCTGCGGGCCGCCGCGGTGGCCGACCCGGCGACGGGGCGCGCCGTCGTGCTGGTCGGACCGGCCGGCAGCGGCCGCTCGACCGCGGCCCGGACCCTCGCCCGCCACTTCGGCTACGTCACCGACGACACCGTCGCCCTCACCGCCACGCTCGACCTGCTCGCCTACCCCAAGCCGCTGGTCACCGGTGACGACCCCGCCCAGGGCACGCAGTCCCCCGACGACCTCGGCCTGCGCGAGGCCCCCGACACCCTCCGCCCGGCGGCCGTGCTGCTGCTCGAGCGTCACACCGAGGGCTACGTCCCGCCCGTGCTCACCGAGCTCACGACCGCCGAGGCGGTCGCCCACCTGTCGGGCAACGCGTCCTACCTGCGCTCGCTCGACAAGCCCCTCCACCGCCTGGCCGCGCTCGTCGAGGAGGTCGGCGTCGTGCAGCGGGTCGACTACCGCGAGGCCGACGACCTGGTCGCGGTCACCCAGCAGCTGCTCAACCACCCGCTCTCCGCCGAGGCCGAGCCGGAGCCGCCCGAGCCGACCATCACCGAGCTCCTGGGCCGCGGCACGGCCGGCGACGGGCCGAGCGTGCGGCGCGCGGACTTCGTCGACTTCCACGTCAGCGACGGCGCGGGCACCGTGATGCTCGGCGAGACGGTCGTCGCCCTGTCCTACCTGGCCACCCGCGTCCTGACCCTTCTCGGCGACGGGTCGGCGACCCTCGACGAGCTCGCGGAGGCGCTCCTCCTCGAGCTCGGCGAGCCCGAGTCGGGCGACGCGACGTCGCTCGTGCGGACCCACGTCGACGACCTCGTCGAGGTCGGCGTCCTCACCCGCGTCTGAGCGGGGCCACGACGTGCGCGCCGTCATCCAGCGGGTGCTGTCCGCCGCCGTCCGGGTCGACGGGGAGGTCGTCGGCGAGCTCGACCGGCCGGGGCTGCTGGTCTACCTCGGCGTCACCCACGACGACAGCGCCGTCGAGGTCGCGTGGACCGCGCGCAAGATCTGGGACCTGCGCCTCCTGCGCGACGAGCGGAGCGCCAGCGACGTCGGCGCGCCCGTGCTGGTCGTCAGCCAGTTCACGCTGTACGGCGACGCGCGCAAGGGCCGCCGGCCCACCTGGCAGGCCGCCGCGCCGGGCCCGGTGAGCGAGCCGCTCTACGACGCCGTCTGCGCCGAGCTCGAGCGCCTCGGCGCCCACGTCGAGCGCGGCCGCTTCGGGGCCGACATGCGCGTCGAGTCCGTCAACGACGGCCCGATCACCCTCGTCCTCGACACCCCGCCCTCGATGGTCGAGTAGCCCGCCCCTCGCCTCGCTGGTCGAGTAGCCCGCCCCTCGCCTCGCTGGTCGAGTAGCCCGCGAGGAACGAGCGGGCGTATCGAGACCCCCTCAGTAAGGCAGCCGCGTCGCCAGCCACCCGGCCACAACCCACGCGACCGCCGCCACGGTCCAGAACACCACTGTCACTCGCTGCGTCATCTGCATCGCCCCCGCCGCACCATGCCGATCCCCCTCGGCCTCGTGCGACGAGTCTCGGACCCCGCTGCCCTCACCCGGGCAACAACAGGACCACGACTCGTCCACGACTCAGGCGCTCAGCCCTTCGGCCCGGTCTCCCACACCCGCGCCCAGTCGACCTCCATGGTCTCGGGCAGCTCGCCGTTGAAGCGCGGCAGCTCGTAGTCCGAGGACAGCAGGCTGAGGATGAGGAACTCCGGGCGCCCGGAGGTCTCCCCCTTGAGCCGCTGGGTGACCTTGCCGTCGATGCGGAAGACGTACTCCTTCGGCGTCCACTCCACGGAGAACACGTGATACTTCTCGGCCCAGTCGTCGCCCAGCTCGTCGGCGTTGGGCAGCCAGCCGCCGACGGTCTGCTTCCTGCCGGCCTTGTCGAGGAAGTAGGTGAAGCTGGTCAGCCCGCCCTCGGGGTGGTCGTCGCCGAAGTACTCGATGATGTCGATCTCGGCGCCGCCCTTCTTCGGGCCGCCGGTCCCCTGCCCGCCGACGGCCTGCATCCAGAAGGCGGCGTGCTGGCCACGGGCCGCCTGCGTCCTGATGCGCGCGGCGGCGAAGCCGTAGGTGAAGGCATAGGTGGCCTCGGTGCCGACGTGGCCGTTGAGACGGTAGGCGAACCTCTTGCGCTTGCCGGGCAGCTGGCACTCGTCGCCCTTGCGGTCGGGGTCCTCCATCACGCTGAGGCGCAGCACGCCGTCGGCGAGCTCGGCGGCGTCGGCGCTGGCCCGCGAGCAGGTGCGGACGCCGACGTAGCCCTGGTCCCGCGTCACCCACGTGGCGCCCTTGCCGTCGACGGTGTCCTCGTCGAAGTCGTCGGTGAAGGTCGCCTCGGGCGCGTCCTCGGTCGAGACCTTCGCCCCGATGGCGTCGTCGCCGTCGCCGACCACCACGTGGAGGTCGCCGGACGCCCGGCTGGTGAGCGAGACGTGGCCCTTGCCGTCGGTCTCCTGCTCGTCGACCTCGCTCCAGCCGTCGTCCTCCTTGGCGACCAGCGTGACCGCGGTGCCCTTGTCGACGCCGGCGATCGTGGCGTCCACGACCCAGGCGGCGTCGGCAGCGGACTCGACGTCCTCGCCGTTGGCCGCCAGCTGCGGCAGCACCTGCGCCTCGACGCTGTCGCTCTTCTCGTACGACGGCGGGGTGGGCTCGCCGTCGTCGGAGGAGCTGCAACCGGTCAGGAGCAGCGCGCCTGCGAGGGCGGCGGAGAGAAGCCTGGGGGTGGTCCGCATGCGCGCCATTGTGACGAAGGCACGGTGATCGCGACCAATCCTCCGGGGGCCTACTCAGCCGTACGTGTGCAGCGTCACCCGGTCACCCGACCGACACCTGCGGCCGTGACCCCACCCGCCTGCGCGACGCGGAGAGGACGCGCGCCTCGTGGGACCACCGGGCGGCTGCGGTCCTGCGCGCCTCGACGCGGGAGAGCTGGGCCACCCGGTCCGCCTCGCTCGCCGCTGCCTGGCCGCGCCCGGCCGGGTGGGCGTGAGCGGCAGCGAACATGCGGCCGACGACCAGGGCGACGGGGAGCGACAGCGTGATCCATGCCGCGATGACCAGGGCGACCGAGAGGAGCATGTAGACCTGTTACCCCGGTCCGACGCCGTTAATCCTTCTGCAGGCAGCAGATATGACAGCCCTGTCATCGGAAGTGCGGTGCGGACGCCCCCCGCCGTTGCGAAACCGTCGGCAGGCCCCACGTGCGTTGTGCCTGCCAGCCTCATTTGCCGGCTCATCGCCCCTGAACGACGGAAGTCTGCATGCCGTCCGTACGCGCTGACGTCTTCTGACAAGCACGACGGTCCGGTCGCCTGCTTGCCTGAGCGGCCGGCGGGCTCTCGCCCAGGTCCCCCAGCGGCGCGCCTGCTCGGCGCTGACCAACAGATCCTCACCCGATCCAGCGACGTGTCATAGTGCTCCTCGTGTTAGCACAAGTGCTTCGCAGTCTCCGAGTGGATCTTGGCCACGCATGCTTTGAGTTCCTAGCAAACGTTGTCGGAGGCTCGATTCTCGTCCCCCGGGTACTACGCATCTTCGTACTCCGACTCGCGGGGATCGAAGTTGGACGCGCGAACATCTGGTCCGGTGTGCAGTTCACAACTCGCCGGGTGTCGATAGGCGACGGCGCCTTCATCAATCGCGGGTGCTTCTTCGACGCCAACGGGGTGACGATCGAAGACGGCGTTAGCGTCGGTTATCAGACTCGCTTCATTACGGCGGGGCACGACATCGGTCCCCCTGACGCCCGCGCAGGCGAAGGGACCGCCAAGCCCGTCCGAGTGATGAACGGCGCCTGGATTGGCGCGGCGGTGACCGTGCTCCCGGGCGTTACCATTGGTCCAGGGTGCGTCGTCGCAGCTGGATCGGTTGTCACGGCGGACTGCCAGGCGAACGGGCTTTATGCCGGAGTTCCCGCGAGACGTATTCGCGACCTACCTGATTAAGGGGAAGCGCGGTACGCCCCGGGCCGACGGGAGTAGTGGCGGCGGGCCACCTAGGTGTGCAAACACGCCACAGCCGGCAGTCCGAATCGTCGGTAGGGCGACCCGTCGCTACGATGATGGCTGCTGTCCCCGAGAGAGGCCGTCGCAAACGCCATGACCAACACCCACGTCGACTACCAGCTGAGCCAGCTGGACCAGCTCGAGGCCGAGTCGATCCACATCTTCCGTGAGGTCGCCGCCGAGTTCGAGAAGCCGGTCCTGATGTTCTCCGGTGGCAAGGACTCCATCGTCATGCTCCGCCTGGCGGAGAAGGCGTTCTTCCCGGCCAAGCTCCCCTTCCCGCTGCTGCAGGTCGACACCGGCCTCGACTTCGACGAGGTGCTGTCCACGCGCGACTCGTGGGTCGAGCGCCTCGGCGCCCGCCTGGTCGTCGCCTCCGTCGAGGACGCGATCAAGGCCGGCCACGTCGTCGACGACGGGAAGACCAGCCGCAACCGCCAGCAGATCGGCGCCCTGCTCAACGCCATCGAGGAGAACGGCTTCACCGCCGCCTTCGGTGGCGGTCGCCGCGACGAGGAGAAGGCCCGCGCCAAGGAGCGCGTCTACTCCCACCGCGACGACTTCGGCCAGTGGGACCCCAAGATGCAGCGTCCCGAGCTGTGGAGCCTCTACAACGGCCGCATCCACGCCGGTGAGCACATGCGCATCTTCCCGCTCTCCAACTGGACCGAGCTCGACATCTGGCACTACATCCACCGCGAGCAGATCGAGATCCCCTCGATCTACTTCGCCCACGAGCGTGAGGTCGTCGAGCGCGACGGCATGCTGCTCTCCATCGGCCCCGAGATCCAGCCCAAGGGCGGGGAGACGGTCGAGAAGAAGATGGTGCGCTTCCGCACCGTGGGTGACCGCACCCAGACCGGTTGCGTCGAGTCGGTGGCCACCGACACCGCAGCCATCATCGACGAGATCGCCATCGCGCGAGTGACGGAGCGAGGCGCCACGCGAGGCGACGACCGCTTCTCCGAGGCAGCCATGGAAGACCGCAAGAAGGAAGGCTACTTCTGATGGCCAGCACCCCCCAGACCACCGACGCCCACACGACCGCCCAGGGCGAGATGGACCTGCTCCGCTTCGCGACCGCCGGCTCGGTCGACGACGGCAAGTCCACCCTGATCGGGCGCCTGCTCCTCGACTCCAAGTCGATCTTCGAGGACCAGCTCGAGGCGGTGGAGTCGACCAGCCAGTCCAAGGGCTACGACTACACCGACCTGGCGCTGCTGACCGACGGCCTGCGCTCCGAGCGGGAGCAGGGCATCACCATCGACGTGGCCTACCGCTACTTCGCGACGCCCACCCGCAAGTTCATCATCGCCGACACCCCGGGCCACATCCAGTACACCCGCAACATGGTCACCGGCGCCTCGACCGCCGACCTGGGCCTGGTCCTCGTCGACGCCCGCCAGGGCCTCACCGAGCAGTCGCGCCGCCACGCGGTGCTGCTGTCGCTGCTGCGTGTGCCGCACCTCGTGCTGGCGATCAACAAGATGGACCTCGTCGACTGGTCGCAGGAGGTCTACGAGAAGATCCACCGCGAGTTCACGACGTTCGCGACCAAGCTCAACATCCCCGACCTCGAGGTCATCCCGATCTCGGCGCTCCAGGGCGACAACGTCGTCAACCGCTCCGAGAACACCCCGTGGTACTCCGGGCCCACGCTGATGCACCACCTCGAGCACGTCCACGTCGCCTCCGACCGCGACCTCGTGGACACCCGCTTCCCGGTGCAGTACGTCATCCGACCGAAGTCGGACCAGTACCACGACTTCCGTGGCTACGCCGGTCAGGTGGCCGGCGGCGTGCTGAAGAAGGGCGACGAGGTCGTCGTGCTGCCCAGCGGCATGACGTCGACTATCTCCAAGGTCGAGCTCTTCGACACCGAGATCGCCGAGGCCTTCCCGCCCATGTCGGTGACGATCCACCTCGAGGACGACGTCGACGTCTCCCGCGGCGACATGATCGCCCGGCCCAAGAACGCGCCCAAGCCCAGCCAGGACATCGACGCGATGATCTGCTGGATGACCACCGAGCCCCTCAAGCCGCGGCAGAAGCTCGCCATCAAGCACACCACCCGCATGGGCCGCGCAATGGTCAAGGACATCCAGTACCGCCTCGACGTCAACTCGCTGCACCGCGACCAGGAGGCCGGCGAGCTCGCGCTCAACGAGATCGGCCGCGTCCAGCTCCGCACCACCGTGCCGCTGCTGTGCGACCCGTACTCCAAGAACCGCACCACGGGCTCGTTCATCCTCATCGACGAGGCCACCGGTGTCACCGTCGGCGCCGGCATGATCAACAGCGCTAGCTGAGCTCGAACTCTAAGTCGATTTCGGTGCCAGGTCAGCACGGGTGAAGGTCCGCCCGATCGCTACCGATGGCTTTCATCATCGGTGTCGCGTCCGGTGCTGATCGACTAGGTTTCGGACCGCGGGGGCGCTCGTCCGGCTGTTCTGCGGGAGCGTGCTCGCGAACGCCGGGACAGACGTCTGGGGTTCCGAATATGATGACCTTGCTACGCAACCAGCCTGGCCGGGTGGCTGCTCGTCGTGGACAGTTGGAGACTCGTTTTGCTCACTCTTGGCGCCACGCTTGTAGCGGCCATTCTTCTGTGCGCGACGATGGGGCCGCGAATTCGTCTGTGGACGACCGCATTCCTCTGCATTCCTCAGTTCTTTATCCCAGGCGTGGAACTTCCGCTGGCCCAAGTCTGGCTGCTGGGCGCAGCCGTGTGCGCCCTCACGGAGAGCACGATGCGAAGGCGTCGGTCTGCGCCTCCGGGGACTAGCGTGATTGCCGGACTGGTCGCCGCCTCGCTCCTAGCCATTGTCTGGTCATTAGACGCCGAGCAAGCAGTGATCGTGGGGGCTCGTCTCGTAATGTTTGTCGGCGGCCTCTTGGTTGTGTGGAGAGCTCTCGACGAGCGGGTCAACGCTCTATCGATCGTGGCTGACGCCTCCCTGTTGTGGGTGGCCCTCCAGAGTGTTCTTACGGTTGCCTTCCGACTCGACCCAAGCGTCGAAGCGGCCTTTTATGCGTCACCGGCCATGGTGCCGCTGCTCGGATCCACCGGTCTCGCGCTGACCGGAGAAGCGGCCAACAACGTGATCGACCCCGAAAAGGCTGGCGGCCTCATTGTCAATGGGAATGCGGCCTCGCTCCTGCTCGGCATCAGCGCCGTCTCCCTGCTCGCGGCCAATGCGGTTGGTCCTCGGATTCGATTCCGACTCGTCGGCCTCACCGCCTTCGCCGCTGTGTTCTTCACCGGGTCGAAGACCGGGGCAGTCCTCGCAGTGATCGTGCCCTTGGTGGTCGTGGCCCTCCGTAGGGCGGCGCGTAGCAGGTCCGGGCGACGCGAGTTGGTTGTCCTCGCCCCGTTCGCAGCAATCGCCGCGATTTTGTTGCCAACCGTTCTGCAACGGGTGTTTCCGGTCTTCAGCACCAAATCCGAGTTCAGCTTCGACACCCGGATGCGCCTCTGGGGGGCAGCGCTGGATCTCTTCAGGGAGAATCCAATCCTCGGATTGGGATTCGGTGGATGGAAGCCTGCAATGGAGAGGCTCATCGGCCGAAGCGACTGGCCGCCGCACAATGTGGTGATATCCGCTTGGGCGGACGCGGGGCTCGTCGCAGCCGCGTTGACGGTGGCATTCATTGCGATCACCCTTGGGCTGGGGCTTCGCCGGCTGATGCTCGTCCCTGAATCTCCGGGCGACCTGACCGCCCGATGCTGGGCTTGGTCTGGCATGTTGTGGGTTTTCTCCCATGGCATGGGCGACAACACCTCTGTGTACGGAGAGCCGCGATCTCTCATGTTGGCAGCCACACTCTTCTGCGTGTCACTGTGGCCGAGCTCGATGCCGTCACCTCCGGTCCCGTCGCGTCGCTCGGCCCTCACACAGGAACACCTGCCTGCATGAATCGTGCCACCGCACAAGTCCACCGGGCGTCCGCCAACCTACGCACGCAGTTGCCGCTCCGCCCTCAGGATCGATGCACGGGCAGCACGACGGATGCTGTCGTCACGTTGACAACATTTCCCGCCAGGATTGGCGGGGTGGCGTTAACGATCAGATCCATTCTCAGGGGTGACGTAACACCAGCCAGCATCCATTTGACCCTCTCTCGTGACGAGTTCGCCGGAGTTGACCTGCCCAGAAGTCTTCTCGCGCTCCAGGAACGCGGCCTGAAGATTGTCATGGTGCCCGGCAACACGCGCAGTTACAAGAAGTTGATCCCAACGCTGGAGTCGCTCCCAGCACGGACGTTGATCACAGCAGATGATGACGTCTACTACCCGCGGAGTTGGCTCCGCGACCTGCTCACTGCGCACCTTGCGGATGCGAACTCCATCGTTGGTCACCGTGGGACGAGAATCACCGGCTGCAAGCGCGAACTGGCCCCCTATGTCGAGTGGCCGCCTGCCACCCGTAACACACCACCCAACCGCACGTTCCTTACTGGCGTCGGAGGGATTCTCTATCCGCCTGAATCACTTTCCGCGACCGTCAGCGACATGGACCTCGCTATGAACCTTTGTCCGACCGCGGACGACATCTGGTTCAAGGCGATGGCGTTGCTTGAACAAACACCGACACGCCAAGTCGGCCCCAGGCCTTTAGATCCCCCCACAAGACGCGGATCGCAGCGCGTCGGCCTCTTCCGAACAAACGTCGGCGAGTCGCAGAACGATGCCCAGATGCGGGCAACGCTCGACTACTTCGACCTTTGGGGCCTTCTCGATCACGTATGACGGGTGACCGCGCCTACGCGTAGGCCGACGAGCGTGAGACGGACGACGAGTCCCAAACCGAATCCCGCCATTGCGCCTGCAGCCCCACCCACCATGGTCAAGAACACGATTGCCAAAAGGCCAATGCAGACGCCGACGGATGTGCGCCAGGCCAAGCCTCGGGTGCCAAGTATGGGTACGTACGCTGCCCGCGCCATCACCCCCTCGAGGAAGTACAGACCGCCCGCCAGACCAATGAGGCCGGCTTCGATCGGACTCAACTGGATCGTTCGGGCGGAGAGAAGCGACGCGACCGGTTCGCCCACGAGACTGGCACCGACCGTGGCTGCGACGACCAACAGCGCACTCACACGGATCGCCACCGTGCTTCGCCGACGGATGCTCGCGGCATCAACGCCGTGCGGTACCCAGCCCTGCAAGGCGCTGTGAATCGGTCCCATCGCAGTAGTGCCTTGTTTCATGAGCTTGTCCATCATGGCGAACGTGGTGAGTGCTGAAGCATCAACCCGCGCGACCAGCGCGATAGGTAGCGCGAGGTAGGCCGCGCCTACCAAGCCCACCCATGCAGAACCCAACTGCGCGCGAAGAGCGTCTCGGATTGACGTCATGCGAACGATTGAAAGATCACGTCCTAGAACAAGACCGGTCTGCAGAACCGCGGCCGCGAACACCCCCAGGGTCGTGCCCGCCAAGCACCACCACGCGGACAATCCGAATCCGACTGTCATCCCAATTCCGATGAACGTTCCGATAATCCTCGGGATTGTGTCCACAAAGAACAGGGTCCACGCGCTGCGCGTGCCGATGAAGTACCAGCCGGAGGTCCATCCCGTGAGTCCGGTGCTCAACAACCCGAGGGCGGCGTATCCGGCGTACGAGGGAGCAAGCCCTCCCGCGACTACTGCGAGGGTGGGGAGGAACACCATCGCAAGCACCACCCTTGCCTTCACCGAGTTCGCGAAGTAAACGCGGCGCTCCGGCGCTGTCAACCCTGCAACTTCGGCGGGACCGTTGACGCCCCAGCCGAAGCTGACAAGGACGAAGCAGACGGCGCCCAAAGACTGCCCTACCGCTGCCGCCGCCCAGGCGGAGGCGCCGCCAGCGGCAACCATGGCCGGAATTGCCAGCAGACTCGCCAGCGCCAGCAACACGACTGAGAGCGCATAAACCCCAGCGCGCGGCACTAGTTACGCCACCGGGCTTACGGGCCACAATCTCGAGCAGGCAGATCGAGTGGGCTCATTTGACGGTGTGTAGAAGTCCGCGCCAGCAGGGGTCTGCGCGGGATTCGCCAGACTGCGCACCGTCTGACATCGATCGGTCACGACTGCTGCCCTCGCACAAATGCGGCTTCCGTCGCCTCGCCCCATGCCGGCAGACCGTAGCGGAGAACTGCGCCTCGTGACCGCACAGCATGATCGTGCTCCTCCAGAGCCCGGCGCAGCGATGCAGCCAGCCCCTCGGGGGACGGGTCGCTCACAATCGCCCCTAACTCGTGAGCCTTGTCCGCGAGTCCGGCGTCTGCCGTGACCACGGTAGGTAGCCCGGCAGCCATAGCCTCGAGCAGACTCAAAGGCAACCCCTCCGGCGCACGTGATGGAAGCGCAAATACGTCCGAGGCGTGAAGAACTTGCCGCACGTCGTCTAGGTGCCCAGTAAAGATGACACGAGAATTGAACGGTGCTGCGGCTTCCTTCAATTCGCTGGAGGCATCTCCGGCCCCGGCGATCAAGAGAACAAACTCCTGCGGGAGTTCGCTCAGAGCAGCAATGAGCCGGTCTACGCCCTTTGGGTACTCAAGTCGTGACAGACAACAGATCACACGCCGATCGTGAGAGAAGGCGAAGTGCGCCCGTGCGGCACGCCGCTCGCTCGGGCCTGGCCGGATCGCCTGGGTATCCACCGCATTCAAGATCACGCGTACTTTATGAGGGGGAACGCCAGCAGTCTGGAGCACTGCCGAACCCACGGCATCCGACACTGCCACTACTAGCGAGACAGAACGCGCCGCTCGCTTGTAGGCGCCTGCAAGCACGAGCCCAGCCAATCCAGCGGGGAGCACACCATGTTCGGTCCACACCACTCGGCCGAGCCGCGATGCAGGTCCTGACAGAAGGATCTGCTCCCGTTTGTACTGGAGGTGAATCACATCCGGCTGAATCTGCTCCAACACGTCCAACAGTTGACGTCGTTCGCGCCGCGCATTAAGCAATGAGGTGCGCCACGTCTTGAGTCCCCATTTGGGACCTAGCGGGACACTCACTCGCTGCACGGCGTCGGGCAGATCGCCCTCAAAGCGGCCCACCAACGTCACGCGGTGACCTAACCGGATCAGCTCTCCCGCCAGCAGCTGAAGATACTTCTCCGCCCCACCGAAGGCCCCGGCCCCGACAACAATGGCGATGTGCACTGGACGGGTCACGGGCGGCTCGCCCGCAGATTCCCAGACTCTGCGATGAGCGAGTCCACTAGCCGGCGCATCTCTTCGCCTCGAGCGGACCATCCGTGATCGGACGCGATTGCCCGCCGACGAGCCGCTGTGTCCTTATTGGGGACACCGGCGGACACGGCTGAGACGACTTCAGGGACGAACGTACGCGGCTCGCACACCACGACGTCCCCAGCAACAGGGGCGACAGAGGGCACACCGGTCGATACCACAGCAAGTCCTGCAGCAAGGTACTCGTAGGTCTTGAGCGGGCTCACGCCCTGGGTGTAGTCGCTCTCCACATAGGGAATCAAACCTACGGTGCACTGGCGATAGAGATGAGCGAGCTCGGCTGGCGACAGCAGCCCATGGTGGACCGCGCCAGCAGCCATAAGGTCATCAACCAGCTTCTGGTCTGCTCCGCCTCCCTCCGACACCGGACCAGCTAGATGTAGTTTGACGCCTTGCTGCAGAAGTGCTCGTAGAAGATCGAAGTCGACCTTTCGGGCAGTGAGGTTTCCTGCGAAGACAGCTTGCGGCAGAGTTTCCGGCGCATCGTCGGACTCGTGCCCAAAGACCTCCAGATCAGCCACATTGGGCCACGAGAGAACAAGTTCGAACTTCATGGAGACGAGGTGTTCGACGACAGCTGGGCTGGATCCCGCAGCAACGGCCCCAGCAAGAGCGACGTCTGCCTCCGCGCGCTCGATCAGTCCCGCGTCGATGCCAGGGAAAGTCCCGAGCAGATCTACGCAGTGATAGACCGTTGCGCTTGCGTCGCGATCAAGCCCATACGTAACTGGGGTGTAAAGCCACAACACCCTGTCGTCCCCCGACGACAGCCACGGCCGCACCTGACGGCGCAAGAGCCACGCGTTCAGCACTCGAATCGGGCCACGGTGGTACGGAACCACCACCGGCGAGACGATGCGCGCACCCGTGGGGACCACCCGTGCGGTCGTCGTACGCCCTGCAGCCTTCGCGCGGCGCAGCCGACCCCAGATCCGCCGAGCGTCGCGCCAGGTAAGCTCGACGCGTCGCAATCCCATGGATTCGACGTACGTGACCTCGTGTTGCTCGGAAAGCTCGCGTACTGCGTAGTGCTGGTTGGTCGCGATTGCTTGATCCCATTCCGCCGTCCCGAGAACGAGGACATGGGTCATGTTGTCTCCTCGATCCATTTGTGGATCTTGTGGCGGAAGCTGGTGCGGGAGAACTCGTAGGTCGCATCGTCACGCCGCGTGGCGGTACTCAGGAGCGCCCGATCGGCGGCAGCGGCCAACTCAGAGCGCGACACGTCGAGCTCTGCCTCGGCGCCGAGGCCCACTGCATTCACACTCTCCCTCGCTCCTCCAATCGAGTTCACCAAAACCGGAGTGCCAGCAGCCATGCACTCCACAGGCATGATCCCGAAGTCTTCGATCGGCATGAACACGAACAGGCTCGCCTCCTGGTACAGAGCATAGAGCTGCTCATCGCTCACCCGACCGGTGAAGAGCACTGGCACCGTCGCGGATGCGCCCCGCTCCCGCAGCGCAGCCTCCTCCGGGCCCGATCCGGCGATGACCACTGGCATTCCCAGCGCCTCGCCTACCTCAATTGCCTTATCGAGCCGCTTGTAGGACACCAAACGCGAGGCCCCGAGGATGTAGCCGTCACTCGGAAGAACAGAGAAGAGCCGGTCCTCTTCGGCCGACAGAGCGTCTCTCCACCTGGTCACGGCTCCAATGCGCTCGACGTCGACCGGGGGATAGATCACGGTCGCGTCCCGATCCCACGACCGCTGGATCCGCTCGCGGATGAACTCGCTGTTGGCGGCGTACCGCACTCCCGAGTGCGTTGCCCGGCGGTCGATCTTCTTCAAGGGGATGCTGGCCGCCCTCACGTGTGCGGCGCGGCCCCTAATCTCCACCTCCGGAGCCCAGATGTACCGGGCGGGCGTGTGCACATAGACATGGGCGTTGCGCCCCTCGCGAGCCGCGCGACCCGCGAGGTGGTGGGCGAAAGCGTGGGAGGACACGACCACGTTCTGGTAGTCCCCGAGCGGAACGGTGTTCCATGCGCGAGGCATGACTGGCAGGCTGAGGGCCTTCCGCCCACGCAGCCACGACTCTGCCAGTACAGATTCTTGAATGTCCCGGCCAAACCGACCCGGTGCGTCGTCCCACAGGCACATCACATCGGCGCCAGGCAGAACGTCCAGCAACTCCTTCAAAACCACCTCGGCACCGCCGATGGCCTCGATCCATTCATGCGCTACCAGTGTGGCGGTGCGCGGGATTACCCCGGCCCTTACCTCTAGATCGCCGGCTTGAGTCATCAGTAGGCCCCTTGTCCCCGAGTGACGGCGCGCACGGTGCGCAGCATGATCATGAGATCGCCGGTGATGGACCAGTTGTCCACGTAGGCGAGGTCGAGGCGCTCGGCCTCGTCGAACGACAGGTCGCTGCGGCCTGACACCTGCCACAGGCCGGTCATGCCGGGTCGTACGTACATCCGCCGGCCCATCTGGACCGAGTACTGCTCCACCTCAGCAGCGAGGGATGGACGCGGGCCGACCAGGCTCATCTCGCCGCGCAACACGTCGAGCAGCTGCGGAAGCTCGTCGATGGAATAGCGTCGGATGAACCGTCCGACACGCGTGACCCGGGGGTCGTGCCGAATCTTGAACAGGACAGCGTCGGACTCGTTGAGCGCCCGCAGTCCATCCAGCCGCTGCTCGGCGTCAACCGCCATGGAGCGGAACTTGGTCATCTTGAAGATCGCGCGGTGACGCCCGACCCTCTCTTGGCGGTAGAAGACAGGTCCCCGCGAGTCGAGCTTGATCGCAAGCGCGGTGACCAGGAGCACGGGGGCGAGGATGAACAGGATCGTGGCTGCCCCAACGAAGTCGAATGCGCGCTTGAGGAAGCGGTCGGCACCGGCGTACTGCGGCTCCCGCAAGTGCAGCATCGGCATGCCCGAGACGTCGTTCAGGTGCAGGCGCGCGGATGACACATCAAGGACGTTGGGCGAGATCATGAGCTCCACCCCGGTGCCTTCAAGTTGCCAGGTGAGGTCTCGCAAGGACTCGTGCCCGAGGTGCTCGGTATCGGTCACCACGACCGCTCCTGCCCCTGAGACGGTGAGGGCCTCGGCGAAGTCGAGGCTGGCCGACATGACCGGAATGTGACCGACGAACCCGTCCAGGCTCGCGATCGGAGTGCGTGCGTCCGGCACCCACACACCGCCCACCGCGTACCCCGCAGTCGGGTGCTTGTCGAACCAGCGGGTGAGCTGTGCAGCAGATCGAGCACCGCCGACGACGAGGACTTTCGTCGTCGCCGCCCCGCGAGTACGCGCACGGTGCAGCCCCACACGTGCGAGCTTTCGCTCGACCAGCAGTCCGGCGAGACCCAGAGGGAATGCTGTGGCGAGATAAAGGCGCGACGCGTCGATCTGGAACGCCAGGGAGATCATGGCCATGACCGCGAACACGCGAAATGTCGCGACGATCACGCGCCGGTACTCGTCCGGTCCGTGTCCGACGATGAGCGGACTCCGCGACTGGTGGATCTGGAGCGACGCCCACCACACCACAGCCAGAACCAGCCCGAGGGCGGGATAGGTCACGCCCAGACCGTCCACCTCGGGAGCAGCAGCTGAACCAAAGCGGATCACCTGGGCCGTCCCGAGCGCGAGCGCGAGGACGAAGAGATCACCGAGCAGGAGGGCGCGGGCGTGTCGTCGGCGCCACTCGACCGCTCCGTCAGCCTCATGGACGGTGGCCTGGATCGAACGATGCAGCACCTTCGGTCGAGGCAGAGCAGCCTCGGGCGCACGACTCACTACGGACATTGCATCCCCCACGGATGACTTGAACCCCGAGACCCCCGGGAACGACGTCAACCAACTCCTGACTGACGTACATACGCTAAGCGACGGAGGGCCACTTCGTGGAAAGTTGAACCAAGACGAACCGTTAGTGGACCGTGTTGTTCCTCACCCGTTACCCGCAACCCACCCCTACGGGGGCCCTCGTGCTGTCGAGTTACCGGCACCTGCCACTGTGTGGTGAAGCGAGGCGATGGCCGCGCACGGCAATCACAGCAAACCTGACGGATCGTTTTTGCCAGAATTCAACAACTTGGCTCGCTCGACCCTCACAATGGCCGAATGGACGCTCGTCAGGCCGAACTGCTCGCCCAGTCCGATGCCCACGACCTAGGCCGGCGGTTGCGCTCGATTCGCGTCGCTCAAGGTCTTACGCAAGGCGATGTCGTCGGCGACGCGATGTCGGTTGCCTACCTTTCTCGCCTAGAGACCGGCGCGCGCCGACCGACGGTGAAAGCGCTCACCGCTCTCGCGGCCCGGCTCGACGTAACCATCGAATCACTGCTCGACCCCGAGCCCGGCGCGGACCCTGACGAGGTCCGTCTCGCCCTCGACTACGCCGAGCTCGCACTCGAGTCTGGAGAGCCCGACGAGGCCGCTCAGCACATCGACGCCGCGTTGTGCGAGCTGGATAACGTTCCAGGTACCGGAGCGCGCGAACGCGCCGCGCTCCTGCAGGCTCGCTCCCTCGAGGCACGCGGCCGCGAGGACGAGGCGATCATCGAGCTCGAGTCGCTTGTTGCCAACGACGCTCTCAGCAGCCTCGGTCGCATCAGGGCTGGGATTGCCTTGAGCCGCATCCACCGCGAGACCGGTGACCTCGGCCGCGCGATCACCTGTGGCGAGGAGGTGCTGTCGCAGCTCAGCACCGCCGGCCTCGAGGCCAGCGATGAAGCAGTGCAGCTCTCTGTGACAGTCGCCGCCGCGTACTTCGAGCGGGGCGATACCGCCCACGCCGTTCGGCTGTGCAGCAAGGCCATCTCCCAGGCGGAAACCCTCGACTCCTCGCGCGCCCGCGCGTCTGCGTATTGGAACGCCAGCGTCATGCAGGCCAACCGAGGTGACATCGCAGCCGCGGTGCCGCTCGCCGAGAGGGCGCTCGCCCTGCTCAGCGAGGGCCAGGACGCTCGCAATCTCGCGCGGCTGCGCACCGAGGTCGGCCGCCTGCAGCTCGAGCTGGACCCGCCCGCAGTTGATGAGGCGCGCGAGAACCTCACGCAGGCAGTCTCCGAGATGGAGTGGAGCAGCGCGTCACCCACCGACCGTGCGTGGACGCTGCTCGGCTTGGCTCGCGCTGCCTATCTCTCCGGCGAGCTGGAGCAGGCTCGTGAACTCATCATCGAGGTCGAAGCCACTTCGAGCGGGCACGCGCCCTTGGCGGAGGCGGAGGCGCTGACGTTGGCGGGCCGGACGTGTGCCGCCGAGGGTCGGATGGATGCGGCAGCCGACTTCTACCAGCAAGCCGTCTTGCGGCTGTCGGCAATCGGTGCCGACAAGGCCGCTGCCCAGTCGTGGTTCGACCTCGCGGCTCTGCTCGAGAGCGTCGACCTGGCCGAGGCCGCCCGCGACGCCTACCGTCGCGCAGCGGTCTCGACCGGTCTCCGCACTCGTTCGGCGGTCGCCTCACCGGTCCGCGTGTGAGGTGATCCGGCCTCAGCCCGCGCGTGCGGGCCAAGGCCGCCGACGACCGCGAGTCAAGCGTGGATCAGCAGCACCACACGTTGCGCTGCTGCTGCACGTTGTTCTGCGGGGCCGCGCTGACCGGAGCCGCCATGCCGGCGATGCTGACGATGGCGGTGGCGGCGACGACGAGGCGAGCGATGGTCTTCATGAGGAACTCCTTGTGGGGTGTGGGGCTGACCGAGCGAACACAGGGGAATCGTTCGCCCGCGGCGATTGTGTCAAAAATGCTGCGGAGGCGCGCCGTGTCTGGCAAACTCAGTCAAGACAGATTGGCAAATGCCCCCGCCGAGACGTCCAGCTCGTCAAGTGCCCCCACTACGAGCCAAGAATTGCGCTTCACCCCACGGAGCGCCCGGAGCCCCCCGCACCCCACGCGGGGGGCCCATTCTTTTTCCTATCCCGGCCGAGTTTCGCGCCGGCCGGCCTAGGGTGGCGGCCATGCCCAGCACTGAGGAGCAGGCGGACGTCGTCGCCCACGTCTCGGCTTTTGGAGTCGTCGTGCCGATACGCACGTCCCATGCGCTCCGCGGGCCCGTGCTGGAAGCGTGGCGCGATGCGCTGACGGACGATGAGCCCACCACCGATGCGGTGCAGGCCGCTGGGACGGACGTCGAGAACGCCCTCCACCACCTCTCCCCCGCCGTCACGACCGCCGCGATTGACGCCAGGGCCGGACAGCTCGTGATGCTGCACGCTGCTGCTCTCGCCGACACCGAGACCGGGCGAACCGCCGTGTTGGTCGCGGCCTCAGGCACAGGCAAGACCACGGCGTCGCTAACCCTCGGCAAGACCTTTGCCTACCTGACGGACGAGACCGCGGCCATCACGCGCGACGGCGTCGTCCTTCAGTACCGCAAGCCACTGTCGATCATCGACGGCAGCCATGTGAAGAAGCAGATCGCGCCGTCTGCCCTCGGCCTGCGATCCACCGACTTGGACGGTCGGCTAGCAGCCCTGCTGATGATCGAGCGAGACCCTGGTCATGAGGGAGAGCCCCAGGTCGAGAAGTTGGACACCGTGGACGCTATTGCAGCCATTGCGCCGCAGTCGTCCTACCTGCCCAGCATGGACAAGCCGCTGCATCGCCTGGCCGAGCTGGTCCACCTCGTCGGCGGCGCCAGGCGCGTGCGCTACGCAGAGTCGGCAGACCTGGCGGCGGTGCTCACCCGGCTGTTAGCGGTCCCGTCGTGATCTTGAGACGCGGGAACGTGACCGACCACTACGTCGAGGACGAGCGCAGCGTCGTCATGGTGGACGAGAGCGTCCTTGGCCTCTCGCCGATCGCCACCACGATCCTGGAAGCCGTGCCGGACGGGAGCACAGTCACACTCCAAGCTGTGACGGAACACGTCGTGAGGACATTCGGCCCGCCCGACGATCCCAACTCGGCAGAAGATCTCACTCGGCAGCAGGTGTGGGATCTCGCAGCCCACAAGGTCTTGCTGGTGGTGGGAGATGAATTGTCGTTCTCCGAGCGACGAGCGGGAGAACTGGCTGGCGAAGAGCGTTCGGAAGGCGTGACCGCACTGAGGAGTGCGCTGCGACACCTGCGCGCAGGAACTGCAGGGACCTGGGTCCTTCCGGAGCGCGTTGGACCCACAAGCCTTGTTGCTGCGGCTCGCGCTCACCATGTCGTCCCCTCTATCGCGGCGAACCTGGACCGGCTCGCCCTTCCCAGGCAGGCAAGCTCTGAGCTGGAAGCGATGGCTGGCCGTCAGCGAGCGGGAGCGAAGCAGCTGGCAGCCGACCTAGTCGTGGTCAGCGATGCCTTGGCCGCAGAGAGGATCCCCGTGTTGGCCTTCAAAGGCGTGACACTCGCAGCGCAGGCCTATGGTGACTTCGCCATACGCGGCGCTGGCGACCTAGACGTGCTCGTTCCTCCGCAAGACGTCGACCGAGCCCATGGCGTCCTCAACGAGGCGGGGTGGACGCCAGCACCGGGCTTTCCGATACCGGGGCACTCGTGGGCATGGCGCCACCACCTGCAGACCGGCAATGAGCTGACGCTCATTGGCCCCCGTAGCAACGTCGACCTGCACTGGCACCTCGTCCCGATGCGAGGAGCCTTCCCAGACTTCGACGCACTCTGGAGGCGTCGCACCATCGTGTCCGTCGACGGCCATCCGATTCCGACGCTCTCTCCCTACGATGCGTTGGCGCATTCGTCCGGTCATGCTGCCAGGGACCGGTGGAGGTGGCTGCGGAGCCTGCTAGACGTCCACGTCCTCGCGTCCGATCCCAATACGTGGCACGGGGCCGATCGTCCGCTGCGCCCAGAGCAGCTGCTGTCCATCGGCTTGGCCGTGACCGAGTTTGGGATGCCGTCAGCAGCCCCGCCGATCGTTCATCTCGCGATGCAGAGGGTCGACCCAGGGTTACGTCGACGGGTGCTTCACGAGCAGGACGGGACCACTCCTCAGCATCAGCCGCTGTCCGTGCCCGGGATCAACTTCGTTCGCCGACTTCGCGAACTCGATCCCACCCCTAGCTCCATTGCGGAAGCGAGGCGACTCCTGAGCGAGAGCTTGCTCCCATCGAGGTTCACGACGCATGAATTGTCGCCCCACGCCATTGTGGCGGTGCCCCGCGTGCTTGGGAATCGTGCGGCCGAGGTGGTCTCCCGCCTGAGTGACAGACAGGACTCCGGTCGCGACCGATGAAATTGGGTCAGTAAGTGACGTTCGCAGACTTGAAGGCGCTGACTGACCCAGAGAAGACCTCGACATTCACCCAGCCGCTTGCATTGTCCTTCGGGTTGACGAAGTCCGCAGTCACGCTCAGAGTCTGCCCCGGAGCCAGGCCGGCTCCGGCTAGCACTGCGGTCAGGTCACTCAGGGTGGTGTTCCAGGTGCGCCCCTGAGTGAGGACAGTGAACTGCGTGGCGCGGTTGCCCACCACATCCGCCGACCAGGTGAAGTCCAACGATAGCGGAGCAAGAGTCTGCGTCGTGCTGCTGTTCGTGATGCCTAGCTTGAACTCGACGTGCTTGGTGCTGCCTTCGCTGTACTTGCGGGCGACAGCGTTGGTAATCGTGGCCGCGGGAGCAACGTACGCGAGCGGAATCGAGACCAATGCGCTTCCGGTCTTGGTCCAGGTGAAGTTGATGGTCGAGGTCACCGACGTCGTCGGGTTCGTCGACAACGTCACGACCGGTGCGAACGCCGCGACCGCTCCGCCAGCGACGTTGCCGTTGTACGTGTATGTCGCCGTGCTCCCCGAAAGTCCGGTGCGCGTCCAACCGGCCGGCGTCGTGGCCGACGCGATGGTGCCCGTGCTCACCGTGACGACAGCCGTGAGGCCGCTGACTGTCTGGGGGCCGGCGGTGAACTGCGACTTCAGGTTGAGCGTCGCCCCATCGCGAGTGCTGCCACTCGTCGAAGCGGAGCCGGTGGGCGTCACTCCCGACGTGTTGGCGTGCGCCGGCGCCGCGACGACGACCGTGACCGCCGATGCGGACCACGCTGCCCCACGCAGCGCGGTCCGACGGGTGATGCCGCTCTCGTTCGAGCGTGACTGACTGGTGAGCTGGTCGCTCATGTGGTGCCCCCACTGAAGTTGAGAGTGGTCGCCCCCGACCACTGCCGGTCAGCGTCCTGCCGTCCGGGTGATCGGAAGGCTATACAGCGAAATCGCGAGGACCGCCGACTTTTACCCGAATGAGCATTTCCTCGATGAATGTTGTACTTCCCCACGGAGCACCCGATTCGCGGGACGTTCCACGCGGTGGCACCTACGCTTCTCGAGACATCCGGGAAAGTAAAGGAGATCCGGTGGAGCTCGCCGACTACCTGCGCGTCCTGCGCAACCACTGGATCGCCGTGACGGCATTCGTCCTCGTGGCCGCGCTGGCCGCCTTCGGGTGGAGCAGCCTCCAGCCCAAGGTCTACGCCGCCAGCTCGTCGGGGTTCGTGACCTCCGGCGGCGGCGGCGACCCGGGACTCGACAGCCTCAACGACTCGCTGTCCAAGTCACGCGCGGCGTCCTACGTCGTCCTCGCCAAGGACCGCGAGACCGCCTCGCTCGTCATCGACGACCTCGGCCTCGACACCTCGCCCGAGGGCCTGGTCGGCAACATCGACGCGGCCCAGACCCCCGACACCGTCATCATCTCGATCACCGCCCGCGCGGGCACGCCCGAGGAGGCGCAGCAGCTCGCCGACGCCTGGGTGGGCGCGCTCGCGCAGCGGGTCAAGAGCATCGAGGCCGGCAAGTCCAGCGGCAGCCAGGGCCAGGGCATGCGCATCGAGGTCTCGGAGTCGGCCCAGCTGCCGACGAGCCCGGTCTCCCCGCAGGTCGAGCGCAACGTGCTGCTCGGTGCCGTGCTCGGCGCCCTGCTCGGGCTCGGCTACGCCGTCGTCCGCTCGCTGCTCGACCGCCGCATCCGCTCCAGCGAGGACGTCGAGCGCGACACGGGCGTGCCCGTCGTGGGCTCGGTCCCGGACGTGGGCAAGACCCCGGGCATCTTCGTCGGCACGGGCACCGGCACCGGCACCGCGGCCCTCGCCGCCGAGGGCGTACGCCGCCTGCGCACCAACCTCTCCTACATGGACGTCGACAACCCGCCACGGGCGATCGTCGTCACCAGCCCCAAGCAGGGCGAGGGCAAGTCGACCGTCGCGGCCAACCTGGCCGCCGCGATCGCCGGCTCCGGCCAGGCGGTGACCCTCGTCGACGCCGACCTGCGCCGCCCTGCCGTTGCCGGGATGGCAGGAGTCGACGACACCGTCGGCCTCACCGACGTGCTCACCGGTCGCCTCGAGCTGGTCGACGCCCTCCAGTCACACCCGACGGTCGAGGGGCTGAGCGTCCTCACCTCCGGCTCGCGCCCGCCCAACCCCAGCGAGATCCTGGGCTCGCAGGCCATGCGCGGCGTCATCGCCGACCTCAGCGCGAAGGGCATGGTCATCATCGACGCGCCCCCGCTGCTGCCGGTGACCGACGCCGCCGTCGTCGCCCACGCGGCTGACGGCGCCTTCGTGGTGGTCTCGGCCGGGCGCACGCTCGACACCGAGCTCGACAACGCCCTGGGCCACCTGCGCACCGTCAACGCCCGCCCGCTCGGCATCATCCTCAACCGGGTCTCCAAGCGGACCGTCGGCGCCGGCAACTACGGCCACTACGGCTACGGCACCGACGACTACGTCGAGAGCACCGCCGGGCGACGCAAGGGCTCGCGCTGATCCTCGCCTGACCCCACTCCGCCCGAAGGTCTGCACCAGCGGACCAGACCGGTCGGGGGGTGGATCAAGGTTTCCCTCACGTTCCCTTCAGCCCGGCTGGATCGGCCGGAAGTCGACCTACGCTCGCCGAACCGGCCCGTGGGGGTGCCGGCTTTCGCCGATATGTGGGGGTGGCACCGTGTCCGACCAGACACGCATGGGATCGACCGTGCTCAGCAGGCGGGCCGCCGTCCGGGGAGCCGTCTGGTCCATCCCGGCAGTCACCGTCGCGACGACCGCACCGGCCTTCGCCAACACCTCGGGGGCCTTGGCCGTCACCGGGCTGGTGGTCACCTACCTGACCGACCAGCCCGAGAAGGTCTCGGTGACGGCGACGGTGACGGGCTTTACGGACAGCTATCAGATGAGCCTGACCCTGCCGCCCGGCGTCTTCGACAGCGTCTCCGACGCCGCATCGGGCTCAGCCAGCACCGGGCTGGCCGACAGCCACACCCTGGTCCTCACGTCCGCGACCGCCGACTTCCACGCCACGCTCGACCTCGGGTCCCGGACCGCGCTGCCCTGGCGCGGATTCCAGGGCCCCGCGTTCACGGTCTCCGCCGTCGCCCGCGCCGACGGGCGGGAGTCCGCGACGACGACGACCGCCGTCGAGGCGTACGCCATGCCCGACAAGGTCCTGAACACGGATGCCTCGCCCACTGCGAGCCTCGCGCGCGTCTTCTCCGACAGCATCGCCGCCCACCAGGAACACCCCGGAGTGGTCGGGAAGATCGTGGTCGTGGTCGCGATCCCGCAGATCGCCGGCAAGGCCAAGCCGACGATCGCCGGCCAGCACCAGTCCTGGTCGGGCGGGGCCGTGGCCGACGCCGACGGCGAGTGGCTCTACCGGTTCGTCACGCATCAGTCCCACCACACCTCACGCACCGGCCTCGGTGCCAACCCCGACCGTGGTCCTGCGCCGGACGGCGGCAACCACTACGAGTTCTGGGCCCAGCTCTCCGGCATGCCGGCCGAGCTGGTCGGACGCTACGCGGGCTTCTTCTACTCCCTCGACGGAGACACGAAGTCGCGTTTCAACCGCAGCGCACAGATCACCGCCTGACCGGACGGGCCGGCTAGCGGGGCAGCATGACGCAGACGCTGGTGCCCTCGCCGAGCGTGCTCTCGAGCGACACCACGCCGCCGTGGGCCTCGACGATGCTGCGCACGATGGTGAGGCCCAGGCCGGTGCCTGCGATGTGGAGGCGCCGGGCGTTCTCGCCGCGGTAGAACCGGCCGAACACCTGCTCCAGCTCGGCCGCGTCGATGCCGGTGCCCTCGTCGGTGATCGTGAGCACCACGTGCCCCTCGCGGACGCCGAGGTCGACGGTGACCACGCCGCCCGTGGTGCTGTAGGAGACGGCGTTGTCGAGGAGGTTGTCGAAGACCTGGCGCAGGCGCATCCCGTCGGCGTCGGCCGGCAGGGAGTCCGGCACCCGGCTGACCAGGCGCACACCCCGGTTGTCGGCGTCGAGCGAGGCCGCGTCGACCGCCTCGCACAGCAGGACGGCGAGGTCGACGCGGTAGGGGTCGACCAGCGGCGAGCCGGCCGAGACGCGCGTGGTGAAGAGGAGGTCGGCGACCAGGTGCGAGAGCCGCAGCATGTTGCGCCGCGCCGCGGTCACCTGCTGGTGGCCCTCGGGGCTGACGTCGGTCGACTCGTCGAGCAGCTCGAGGTAGGCCAGCGCCGCCGTGAGCGGCGTGCGGAGCTCGTGGGAGATCGTCGAGACGAACTCGTCCTTGACGGCCATCGCACGAACTGAGTCGGTGATGTCGTGGTAGGCCAGCACGGCGCCGGTCAGCTCGCCCGCGCGGTCGAGCACGCGGCGCGCGGAGACCGACAGCGCGCGGCGCGCGTGCGGGTCCTTGCCCACCCACACGCGTACGTCGTCGAACTCCTCGCCGCGCGAGGCCCGCACCGACGGCATGTCGTCGTGGTCGAGCGGCTGCTGGTCGGCGTCGTAGGCGAAGCCGAGCTGTCCCGCCCTGCCGCGGTGGCCCTCGGGGAAGGCGAGGTCGAGGAACTCGCGGTGCCGGCCGTTGGTGGCGACGTAGCGGCCCTGGGCGTCGATCTGCAGGAGCCCGACGGCGACGCCCTCGAAGACCGCCTGGGCCGTACGACGCTCCGCCTCCGCCGCGGCCTCCGCCGCGTCGAGCCGGTCGACGAACGCCTGGCGCTCGCTGAGGTCGACGATCTGGGAGATGAAGTGGATCGGGGTGCCCATCGCGTCGCGCAACAGCGCGACGGAGAGGTCGCCGACCAGCGTGCTGCCGTCGGCACGGAGGTAGCGCTTGGTGATCCGGTAGGAGCTGATCTCGCCCGCCAGCGTCTGCTGGAAGAGCCGCAGGTCGGTGTCGAGGTCCGCGGGGTGGGTGATGTCCTGGAAGGACTTCGTGATGAGCACGTCGGCCTCGTGACCGAGCATGTCGCACAGCGCGACGTTGGCCGTCAGGAACGCGCCCGTCGGTGTCACGATGGCCATCCCGACCGGCGAGTGCTCCATCGTCAGGCGCCAGAGCTCGTCGGTCTCGAGCGCGGGCGCGGGAGCGATCTCAGCGACCATCACGCACCTCCGCTCTTCCCGACACAGCCCAAGACATGGCAGACAGCCCGAGCTGCCACGGTAGGACGTGAGCGGCGCGGCTGCCTCGGGTGTGGGAGAACAGTGGCGAAAATGAGAGGAACGCCCCGCGCTGAGCGCGCGGAGCGTCCCTCTCGTGGTCTGGACCAGTGAGCCGTCCAGGCTGGGGTCAGGCGCTGACGAGCACCTGCACCTCGGCGACGGACCCGGTCGCGGCGACGACGCGGGTGTCGACCGGCTCGGCCTTCGGCGCGAGCGTCCGCAGGGTCCACTCGCCGTCACCGGCGAAGAAGCGGAAGTGACCCGTCGCGGACGTCGGCACCTCCGCGGTGAACTCGCCGCTGCGGTCGAGCAGCCGGACGTACGCGTTGGCGACCGGCTCGTCGCCGGCGCGCAGCACCTGGCCCTGGATCACCGCTTCCTTGGCGACGTTGACGCCGTCGAGCGACAGGCCGCCCTCCTTGGCTCCGCACATGTCAGTTGCCCTTCCCGTCAGCGCTGCCGGGCTCGTCGCCGAGGGCGACCGGGACGCCGACCAGCGAGCCGTACTCGGTCCACGAGCCGTCGTAGTTCTTCACGTTCTTGCGGCCGAGGAGCTCGGTCAGCACGAACCACGTGAGCGACGAGCGCTCACCGATGCGGCACAGCGCGATGGTGTCCTTGTCGATGTCGAAGCCGACCTCGTCGTAGAGCGCGGCGAGCTCGTCGTCGGACTTGAAGGTGCCGTCGTCGTTGGCGTTCTTGCTCCACGGCACGTTGACCGAGGTCGGGACGTGACCGGCGCGCTGGGCCTGCTCCTGCGGGAGGTGGGCCGGGGCGAGCAGCCGGCCGGCGTACTCGTCGGGGCTGCGCACGTCGACGAGGTTCTGCGTGCCGATCGCGGCGACGACCTCGTCGCGGAAGGCGCGGATGGAGGTGTCCTGCTCCTTCGCGGTGTACGACGTCTTCTCGCGGGTGGGCAGCTCGTCGGTCAGCTCGCGGGAGTCGAGCTCCCACTTCTTGCGGCCGCCGTCGAGGAGCTTGACGTCCTCGTGGCCGTAGAGCTTGAAGTACCAGTAGGCGTAGGCGGCGAACCAGTTGTTGTTGCCGCCGTAGAGCACGACGGTGTCGTCGTTGCTGACGCCGCGCTCGGACAGCAGCGCCTCGAACTGCTCCTTGTTGACGAAGTCGCGGCGGACCTGGTCCTGGAGGTCGGTGGTCCAGTCGAGCTTGATGGCTCCCCGGATGTGGCCCTTGTCGTAGGCGGTGGTGTCCTCGTCGACCTCGATGAGGACGACGCCGTCGGTGTCGAGGTTGTCCTCGACCCACTGGGCGGTGACGAGCGAGTTCTCGCGGCTCATGGTGGTGTGCTCCTTGTGTGATGAACAGTCGTGTCAGGCGGTGGCGATGAAGCGGCGGACGAGCAGGTAGACCTCGCATCCCAGGCAGAAGGCGAAGACGGCGTTGAGCAGGGCGGCCACGAGCGCGAGACCGACCGCGACCTGGGCGACCACGGTGGCGCCGGCCGCGAAGGCGACCAGCCCGACGAGCGCGAACGCGAGGCCCACGGCCTGGGCGAAGCGCGGCGGCTCGGGGGCCTCCCACTCGGTGGGCGGTGCCAGCCGCGGGCGGACCAGCGTGCGGAAGAGCCAGGCGTGCGGCGTGGCCTGCACCCCGCGCACCGCGCCCACGGCGAACAGCGCCGTCTGCACGGCGAGCAGCCCGGCGGCGTACGGCGTGGGCAGCAGCAGCACGGCCACCAGGACGACGGCGGTCAGGGCGGCGGCGAGCTGCGGGGCGCGGGGGTCGATCGCGCCCTCCGGACGGAGGGGGGCGCCGGGACCCTGTGCGGGTCTGGGCGTGGCGGTGGTGGTCATGTCTCTCCTGAGGTCGGTCGGCACGGCGGGGGCCGGACGCGCCAGGACGAGGCCCGGCGCACGGGTCCCACGGGGCCGAGCGCGGTCCGGCGACGACAGGCCGGACGGAGGGCTCAGGCGAGCGGTGGGACCGCTACGACATTCGACACAGCGCCGAGCGCACGCGGCAGTGGTCCACTGCGCGGCGCTTGGTGAGCATGGTCGAGGACATGACGACGACCCTAGGGGCTCGGTGGGCTGATGCTCCGCTGCGTCTCACCATGTGGCCCACCCATCCATATCCTGAGATCAGACGCGGGCGAGCGCGGTCAGGACCTGGTCGCGGGAGGGCGCCCCGGTCGCACGGGTCACCTCGACGCCGGACGCGTCGAGCACGATCGTGGTGGGGGTGCGGAGGACGCCGAGGGTGCGGGTCGCCTCGAGGTGGTGCTCGGCGTCGATCTCGACGTGCGTGACGCCCTCGACCAGTCCGGTCACCTCGCCCAGCACCCGTCGGGTGGCGCGGCACGGCGCGCAGAACGCGCTGGAGAACTGCAGCAGCGTCGCCCGCTCCCCCAGCTGCTCGCCGACCGCAGCGACCAGGTCGGCGCCGGGCCGCGCGACGCTCGCCTCGTCCGACGCGGCGGCGGGGGCGGCCTCGGCCGACGACGCGGGGGAGGTCTCGTCGCGACCTGCGGGAGTGCGTACGACGTGGGTGCCGCGGAAGCGGCCGTCGGTCGCGGCACGCCAGAGCCCGACGGCCAGCGCCAGCGCGGCGGCAGCGACGACGATCCAGGCTCCGGTGCTCACACCGGCGCAACGACGCGGGTCGGCCGATTTGTTCCGGCGCGGCTGGAGACGGAGCGAGGCCCCGGGACGGATCCCGGGGCCTCGCGTGGTCGAGCAGGTGGTGCAGTGGAGCAGGTGGAGCGGCGCAGAGGGTCAGCGCTTGATCTTGACCTTCTTCATGATGTCGCCGGAGCCGACCTTGCCCTTGCCCTTCACGGTGAAGACGAGCTTGTGCTTGCCCTTGCCGAGCGCCTTCTTGAAGCGGACGACGCCCTTGCCCTTCTTGATCTTGGCCTTGCCGAGCTTCTTGAGCTTGTCCTCGCCGTTCTTCTTGACGCCGACGTTCTCGAAGACGGTGACGGTGGCCTTGACCTTCTTGGCCTTGAGGGGCTTGACCTTCAGCGTGATCGCGGCCGACTTCTTGGAGACCTTGGCCTTGACCTTGGGCTTGTAGCCGACCTTGTAGGTCGCCTTGGTGATCGCCTGGCCCTGCGTGAAGCCGATGTCGTTGGTGACGCGGCCGGTGATCTTGTCGCCGAGGTGCTTCTTGGTGAGCTTGAGCGACGGGCCGGTGGCGATCACGGCGCCCTTGACGAGCCACTCGTAGGTGAACTCGTTGTCGGCCATCTGGGTCCACACGCCCTTGTCGAGGCGGATGGTCTTCTTGACCCACGCGTCACCCTCGATGGTCGGACGCTCGACGGCCTTCACGCCCGCGGCGAGCGCGGCGGAGATGCCGGTCACGACCTGGCCGGGCTTGACCGTGATGGTCTTCGCCTCGCCGGCGACCGCGTCGTCCCACCACTCGGAGACGTGGCGCGAGGCGCCGAACTGGGCCTTGTACTCGCCCGGCCAGAGGCTGCGGGTCTCGTAGGTGCCGTCCGCCTCGAACTCCTCGGCGGCGTAGGTGAAGTTGCCGTCCGCGTCGAGGAAGCCCACGTAGGGGTCCTCGGGGGCGCCGCCCGCCTCGCTGGTGACCGCACCGGCGATGCCACCGGCGACCGGCTGGACGAAGTCGATGACCTGCGGGGCAGCCGACACCGCGGTGGCGGTGTCGTAGCCGTACTTCTGGCCGGTCCAGATCGAACGGCGCGCGAAGTCGCCGTCCTCGCGGGCGGTCTCACCCTCGACGACGATCTTGAACTCGGTCTCGCCGCCGATGCGGTCGAGGGTGGTGAAGGCGTAGCCACCCGAGCGGTTCGAGATCGTCCGGGCGACCTCCTTGCGGTCGAGCGGGTTGGCCGGGGTGTCGTAGGCCACGATGTCGTAGCCGACGCCGATGCCGCCGAGCTGGTCGCGGACCGTGCCGCTGAGGTCCACCCCGGTGAGGGCGGGCTTCGACTTCGTCGCCAGGCCGGCGTCGATGCCGGTCACGGCCTGGCCGGGAGCCACGGTGACGATGATCGGGTCCGAGACCGGGTCGCCGTCCTCGTCGATCGCGACGTTGTTGTAGTACTCGGGGAGGAACTCGTCGATCGGGTCGTAGAAGTAGACCTCGTGCGCGCCGGTGGACGCGCCCTCGATGGTGTAGACGCCGTCGCCGTTGGTGTAGTCGCAGTTGGACTCCGCGCAGACCTCGACCCGGTTGAGGGGCACGCCCGCTGCGTCGCTGACGACGCGGCCGGAGATCGAGCCGCCGGGGGCCAGGGTCACGGTGCCCACGCTCGCGCCGGGCACGACGGCGTCGGCGGTGGCGAGGTCGGCCTTGTCGGAGTAGTACTCGGTGGCCAGCGACTTGCCGCTCACCGGGTCGCTACCGGAGAACCGCAGCTTGACGGCCTCCTGGGCGCCGATGCTGAAGGCGCCGCTGGCGTTGGTGGTGTCGGTGGCGAGGAGGGCGTTGTCGTCGGCGGCGTAGGCCTGCACGCTCGCGCCCCGCACCGGGCGACCGGCGGTCGTGGCGACCGTGCCGGTGACGGTGGGGATCGAGTCGATCGTCCACGCCGGGAGGACCTGCGCGGCGCCGGCGACTGTGATCACGTCGGCAGACGCGATGTCGGCCTTGTCGCGGTAGTACTCCGAGATGTACTCGTCCGAGCCCGAGGTCGGGAAGAACTCGAGCTTGTAGATGCCGTCCTCGAGGGCGAGGTCGAAGGCACCGCCCTGGGTGAGCACGCTCAGGTCGAAGTCGGACTCGAAGGACTCGACGATGCCGTCGCCGTCCTCATCGCGGTAGACGAAGACGTAGCCGTCGACGTAGTTGCCCGCGGCGTCGATGGTGTTGCCGCTGATCGTGACCGCGGCGTGGGCCGGCGCTGCCAGCCCGATCGCGAGACCCGCGAACGCCGTCGCGGCGGCGGTGCCGCCTGCGACGAGGCGCACGAAGGCTCCCCCGTGTGTGCTTGTCATGCTTTCCCCTTTGTGACTCATGCCGGCACGCGACGTACCAGACACGCAGGCCATCCCCCGTCGGGCGCCTGTCGAAACGTAGTTCTACCGCATAACTGCCTTCTTGCGCTCACCCTCCGGCAAATGGAGGCAGCAGCTCGACGACCGCCCCAGGGCGTACGACGACAGCCGCGGGGTCCTGCGAGCGGACCGGCTGGTCGCCGAGAAGCACCGAGCAGACGCCGACGGTGCGAGCCATCTGCTCGCCGGGGTGACGCTCCAGGACGAGGGCGACGACGTCGGCCAGGCTCAGCTCGCCCGCCGTCACGAACGTGTCCTCGGCGGTCCCGGCCGCGGCCCGGGCTCCCGCCCAGTAGCGCACGGTGATCGCTGTCTCACGACTCCGTTCGAGGTCCGTCGGGTGGCTCATGCGGGATATCCTTCCTCATCCCCGGCTGACCCCCGGCCGATCCCCCGCCTGCGAGGAGGGCCCCGCGATGAGCGCACTGCTGCTGCTCACGGGTGCGCTGCAACCCTCCGCCGAGGTGCTCCCGGGCCTGGCCCTGCTGTCCCACTCGGTGAAGATCGTCCCGGCCCAGGGCAGCGCCCTGCTCGACGCCCCCGAGTCCGACCTCGTCCTCGTCGACGGCCGCCAGGACCTCGCCGCGGCGCGCGACCTCTGCCGGCTGATCCGCACCACCGGCACCGACGCCCCGGTCCTGCTCATCGTCACCGAGGGCGGCCTCGCCGTCGTCGCCCACGACTGGGGCATGGACGACGTCGTGCTGCACACCTGCGGCCCGGCCGAGCTCGACGCCCGGATCCGCCTCGCGATCGGCCGCGCCGGCGCCGCCGCCCCCGACGACCCCGCCGCCCACGTCATCCACCGCGGTGAGGTCGTCGTCGACGACGCGACCTACACCGCCCGCATCGGCGGCCGCCCGCTCGACCTCACCTACAAGGAGTTCGAGCTCCTGAAGTACCTTGCCCAGCACCCCGGCCGGGTCTTCAGCCGCGAGCAGCTGCTCCAGGAGGTCTGGGGCTACGACTACTTCGGCGGCACCCGCACCGTCGACGTCCACGTCCGCCGCCTCCGCGCCAAGCTCGGCACCGAGCACGAGCACCACATCGGCACCGTCCGCAACGTCGGCTACCGCTTCGTCGTGCCCTCGCGCGACACGGCCGACTCCCCGGCCTCCTCCCCGACGGGCGTCCGCAAGTCCTGACCCTGCGGGGAGCATCGTCCCGACATGTCGAGGACGACCCTCCCCACTGTCCTGTCCACAGCCACGACGCGGCCGGGGTTGCCCGCCGGCGGCCGGGGCAGACGTACGGCATGCGCCTCGACGCCGTCACTCACCTCATCGCCCACCAGGACGGCGTCGTCACCCGTGCCCAGCTGCTCGCGGCCCGGCACACGAAGGCCCAGGTCGAGACCTCGCTGCGCAGACGCGAGCTCGTCGCGATGCACCCTGGGGTCTACCTCACCCACACCGGGACACCGACGTGGTCCCAGCGGTGCTGGGCGGCCGTCCTGTACGCCGGACGCTCGGCGTTGCACCTCGAGTCGGCGCTGCACCAGCCCGGCCGGGAGGCTGCACCTCGAGGCCCGATCCACGTTGCGGTGGACTGGAGCCGCCGGGTCGCGCCGCAGGACGGGATCCGGATCCACCGGGTGCGCGGGCTGGACGACAAGGTGCAGTGGAACCTCGCGCCACCACGCGTCCGGCTCGAGGTGGCTGCCGTGGAGGTCGCCCACCCGTGCGTCGGACGACCTCGCCGCCATCTCGGCCCTCGCCTCGGTCGTCGGCGCGCGACGCACGGTGGCGAGCCGGCTGCGGGACGAGATGCAGCGGCGCGGACGGCTGCGTCGCCGTGTCCTGCTGACCGACCTCCTCGCCGACCTCGAGCGGGGCACGCACAGCGTCCTCGAGCACGGCTACCTCACGCGGGTCGTGCGACCGCACCGCCTGCCCGAGCCCACGTCGCAGCAGGCGCCGGTGGTCGCCGCGGACGGCAGGCAGTACCGCGACGCCGAGCACGCCGACCTCGACGCGGTCGTCGAGCTGGACAGTCGCCTCCACGACGAGACGGAGGCCCGGGACGACGACGCCGACCGCGACCTCGACGACCTGGCTCGGGGACGGGTCGCGCCACGGCTGCGCTACCGGCAGGTCTTCTCCACCCCCTGCCGGACCGCGCTCCGGATGGCGGCCGTGTTCCGCGATCGCGGCTGGGAGGGGACCCCCGTCCCGTGTGCCTCCCCTGCCTGCGAGGTCAGACAGTGGGGAGACTCCTCCTGACATGTCAGGGACGACCTGCCCCGCTCCTCGCCCACTAGGGTCGGGATCATGGACGCCGCCCGAGAGACCGTCGCGCAGATCGCCGCCGAGGCCGCGGCCGCCGACGGCGCCGACCCGCTCGACGAGGCCGCCCGCATCGCGCTCGCCGACGGCACGGCCGACGTCATCGCCGAGGACGACGCGTTCGCGCTGCTGCACAACGGCGACCTCTCGCTCGTCGTACGCCCGGCGGCCCGCGGTCGCGGCCTCGGGTCCGCGCTGCTCACGCGCGCCGAGTCGTCGTACGACGCCGGGATGACGGCGTGGTCCCACGGCAACCACCCGGCCGCCGCCCGGCTCGCCGCGAGCCACGGGTGGGACCGGGTGCGCGACCTCTGGGTGATGCGCCGGGCGACCTCGCTGCCCCTGCCCGCCCTCGAGGTGCCGGCCGGCGTCACCATCAGGTCCTACCGCGACACCGACGCCGCCGACGTGGTCGCCGTCAACGCCGCCGCCTTCGCCGACCACCCCGAGCAGGGGGCGATGGACCTCGACAACCTCGCCCGCCGGATGGCCGAGCCGTGGTTCGACCCGGCCGGCCTGCTCGTCGCGGAGGACGAGTCAGGGATGCTCGGCTTCCACTGGACCAAGCAGCACGACGCGCGCCTCGGGGAGGTGTACGTCGTCGGCGTCGCGCCGTCCGCCCAGGGCCGCGGCCTCGGCAAGCTGCTCACCCTCGCCGGGCTGCACCACCTCGCGGGCCTCGGTGTCGACGAGGTGCTGCTCTACGTAGAGTCCGACAACGCCCCCGCGGTCGCGGTCTACTCACGCCTCGGCTTCGGGCACGCCGACGCCGACACCCACGTGCAGTACCGCCGCCGCTGACCTGGCCCTCGGCCCGGCGCGACCCCCAGCGTCATACGAACCCGCACCCACAGGTGCCGATCGGGATGACGCTCGACCTGGGCACCCCGGCAGCGTCATACGAAGCCGCACCCATCGGTGCCGATCGGTATGACGCCCGTCCCCGGCGACCGCAGAGGCCGGCGTCAGCGCAGGGGGCGGACGTGCAGGCCGACCTCGGGGTCGACGACGACCTCCTGGGCGGCGGGCATCTCGTCGACGGTGAGCGTCGCGTCGACCGGGACGTTGCGCTTGACCAGGGCGAGCGCGATGGGGCCGAGCTCGTGGTGGCGGGCGCTGGAGCCGACGAAGCCGACGTCGCGGCCGTCGTACGACACCGGGGAGCCGGCGGCGGGCAGGCGGTTCTCCGAGCCGTCGAGGTGCAGCAGCACCAGCCGGCGGGGCGGACGGCCGAGCGTGTGGACGCGCGCGACGGTCTCCTGGCCGCGGTAGCAGCCCTTGTCGAGGTGCACCGCCGGCCCGATCCAGCCGACCTCGTTGGGGATCGTGCGGTGGTCGGTGTCGAGGCCGAGCCGCGGCTCGCCGCGCTCGATGCGCAGCGCCTCGAAGGCCCACAGCCCGCACGCCGGCCCGGCCGCCTCGGCGTAGGCCTCCAGCTTGTCGCGGGGCACGAGGTCGTAGCGGCCGCCCTGTCGTGACGGGTCCTCCCCCGGGCGCCACATGACGGCGATGTCGTCGACGAGCGCGATCTCGACCCGCGTCATGAACTTCATCCGCTCGAGCCACTCCGCCAGCGCCGCGCCCGCGCCGGGCTCGGTGTGGGCGGTGAACGCCTCGCCGTCGTCGACCCCGGCGAAGGCGTGCTCGACGTGGCCCTGCGGGCTCAGCACCAGTGCCTGGGTCCAGGCGCCCGGGGCGAGGCCGGCGAAGTACTGCGTGGTCAGGTTGTGCAGCCACGACAGCCGCTCCGGACCCGAGATGCGTACGACGTCGCGGTGCGAGAGGTCGACGAAGCCGTCGCCCTGCGCGAGGCTGCGCTGCTCGGTGTTGAAGGAGCCGTAGTGGGCGGCGACGGGGGCGTCGATGCCGTCGCCGGCGACGGCACCGGGCAGGGCGAGGAGGGGGCTGGCCATGCCTCGAGTCTAGGTCGGCTCGGGTGAGGCGGCCGCGGCCGAGCAGTCGGCGCAGGTGCCGAAGATCGCGAGGTGGCCGACGTCGACCGAGAACCCGTCCTCCCCCAACGCGGCGACGAGCGACTGCACGAGGGCGGGGTCGTAGGAGCGGACCGAGTGGCAGCCGCGGCACACCACGTGGACGTGCTCGTGCTCGCGGGTGGAGTGGTAGGTCGGCGCGCGGTCGCTGAGGTGGGTGTGGCGCACCAGCCCGAGCTCCTCGAGGACCTCGAGGGTGCGGTAGACGGTGGAGGCGTTGACCGAGCTCACCTGGCTGCGCACGTGCGCGAGCACCTCGTCTGGGGTGGCGTGCCGGAGCTCCTCGACGGCGCGCAGGATCAGCTCGCGCTGCGGGGTGAGCCGCAGCCCCTGCTCCCGCAGCCTCGCCGCCAGGTCGTCGCTCATGGCGCCGGGTTCCGGGGTCCCCGCGGCGCTCGTTCGGGGGAGCGAAGCGGAGGAGAAGGACGTCGTGGGGTGGTCATCAGGCTCGCTTGAGGCGCGCCCAGAGGTGCGGCTGGAGCTCCTGGCCGACGGCCTTCATGTCGTAGGCGTAGAGCAGGTCGCCGTCGACGTTGCCGTACATCCGCGAGCCGCCGGTGACCTCCTTCGCGGTCTCGGTGAAGGAGACCCCGGCGGTGTGCATCTCGAGCTTGCCGCCCTCGGCCGCGCCGTACCAGACCTCCGAGAAGCCGATGTTGTGGGCGAGGAGGAGCTCGACCTTGCCGGGCTCGGGGCAGCGCAGGAAGCCGGACTCCATCGCGGCGTCGCGGACGAACTCGCCCTGCTCGTCGACGATCCACGCGCGCGCCATGTAGTGGAAGAACGGGCGGCCGTCGTGGGTGAAGATCAGCTCCTGGCCGAACTGGAACTTCTCGATCGTGGGGTAGTCGCCGTGGCCGTTGCCGCGCCACGTGCCGAGCAGCCAGGCGACGGGGCCGCAGTTGGGGTGCAGATTGTCGGGCAGCTCGAAGGGCATGGGCGCGAGTCTAGTGTTCAGCCATGGCTCGCTCACTGGTCGTCAAGGTCACCTGCGGCGCCGAGGACGCCGAGCGCTGCAACCAGGCGTTCACCGTCGCCGCGTCCGCCGCCGCGTCGGGCGCCGAGGTGTCGCTGTGGCTGACCGGCGAGGCCGCGTGGTTCGGCGTCCCCGGGCGGGCCGAGGCCTTCGACCTGCGCCTGGCCACCCCGCTCGACCAGCTGATGGCGGTGGTCCTCGACTCCGGCTCGGTCACCGTCTGCTCGCAGTGCGCCGCGCGGCGCGACATCGGCGAGGCCGACCTGCGCGAGGGCGTACGCATCGCGGGTGCCGCGGTCTTCGCCGAGGAGGTCCTGGGCGAGGGTGTCCAGGCGCTGGTCTACTGACGCGAGCGTCACTCGGCGTTCACCAACCGGTGCCACACTGGACGACATGTCAGACCCGGCCACCCTCACCAGCGCAGTCTCACCGTCGGTGGAGGAGGGGCCGGTCGCCGACCCGCTGGGTCACCCCACCGACACCTTCGACGTCGAGCCGCCCTACCTGCCCGATGCCGAGGCGATCGCCGGCGTGGAGAAGTACGCCGACCGCTTCATCGACCGTGAGATCTCGTGGGTCCGCTTCAACCAGCGCGTCCTCGAGCTGGCCGAGGACCCCGGGCTGCCGCTGCTCGAGCGCGCCCGCTTCCTGGCGATCTTCGCCAGCAACCTCGACGAGTTCTTCATGGTCCGCGTCGCCGGCCTCAAGCGGCGCATCGCGGCCGGGGTCGCCGTGCGGGCCGCCAGCGGGATGATGCCGCGCGAGCAGCTCGAGACGCTGTGGGTCGAGAGCCGGACGCTGATGGAGCGCCACGCCCGCGCGCTGGTCGACCTCCTGCCCGAGCTCGGCGGCCACGGCATCGAGATCCTCCGCTGGTCCGAGCTCGACCGCGAGGAGCAGAAGACCTGCAAGAAGCTCTTCAGGGACCGGATCTTCCCCGTCCTCACCCCGCTCGCCGTCGACCCCGCCCACCCCTTTCCCTACATCTCCGGGCTGTCGCTCAACCTCGCGGTCGTCGTACGCCACCCGACGACGGGCACCGAGCACTTCGCGCGCGTCAAGGTGCCGCCGACCTTCGGCCGCTTCGTCGGGGTCGGCAACCAGCGCTTCGTGCCGATCGAGGACGTCATCGGCGAGCACCTGAAGAAGCTCTTCCCGGGCATGGAGGTCATGGCCTCGCACACCTTCCGGGTCACCCGCAACGAGGACCTCGAGGTCGAGGAGGACGACGCGGAGAACCTCCTCAAGGCCCTCGAGAAGGAGCTGCAGCGGCGCCGGTTCGGCCCGCCGGTGCGCCTCGAGGTCGAGGAGTCGATGGACCCCAAGGTGCTCGAGCTGCTCGTCTCCGAGCTCGGCGTCGGGCGCGACGAGGTCGTCTCCCTGCCCGGCCCGCTCGACCTCACCGGCCTCCACTCCATCGCCGACCTGCCCCGCGACGACCTCAAGTACGCCGCCTTCCTGCCGTCGACGCACCCCAGCCTGGCCGAGGTCGAGTCGTCCTCCCCCGTCGACGTCTTCGACTCCGTGTCGCGCCACGACGTGCTGCTGCACCACCCCTACGACTCCTTCGCCACGTCGGTGCAGCGCTTCCTCGAGCAGGCCGCGGCCGACCCGCACGTGCTCGCGATCAAGCAGACGCTCTACCGCACCTCCGGCGACAGCCCGATCATCGAGGCGCTCATCGACGCCGCTGAGGCCGGCAAGCAGGTGCTGGTGATCGTGGAGATCAAGGCGCGCTTCGACGAGCAGAACAACATCCGCTGGGCCCGCAAGCTCGAGCAGGCCGGCTGCCACGTCGTCTACGGTCTCGTCGGGCTCAAGACGCACTGCAAGCTGTCGATGGTGGTGCGCGACGAGCCCGAGGGCATCCGGCGCTACGTCCACCTCGGCACCGGCAACTACAACCCCAAGACGGCCCGCGTCTACGAGGACCTCGGCCTGCTGACGGCCAACCCGGAGATCGGCGAGGACGTCGCGCTCCTGTTCAACAACCTGTCCGGGATCAGCCGCAACCGCACCTACGACCACCTGCTCGTCGCGCCCCACAGCGTGCGCGAGGGCCTCGTCGCCCACATCCACCAGGAGATCGCCCACCACCAGGCCGGCCGGCCCGCGGGGATTCGGATCAAGGCCAACTCGGTGGTCGACGAGGCGGTGATCGACGCGCTCTACCTCGCCTCGCAGGAGGGGGTGCGCGTCGAGCTGCTCATCCGCGGCATCTGCGCCCTGCGACCCGGCGTACCCGGCCTGTCCGAGACCGTGCGCGTGCGCTCGATCCTCGGGCGCTTCCTCGAGCACAGTCGCATCTTCTGGTTCGAGAACGGCGGCGAGCCGGCCGCGTGGATCGGCTCGGCCGACATGATGCACCGCAACCTCGACCGCCGCGTCGAGGTGCTCGTACGCCTGCGGGACCCGCACGTCGTACAGGAGATCGGCGCGCTGCTCGACCTCGCGTTCGACCCGGGGACGACGGCCTGGGAGCTCGACGCCCACGGCGAGTGGCAGCTGCACCGCGGCGAGCGCCACCTGCAGGACGAGCTCATCGTGCGCCAGCGCGTACGTCGTCGCTGAGCGCCGCATCACACAGGCGTTCGAACCGGGCCCCGAGGTTGCGTCTCTGGGCCGCTGACCCCCTAGCATGAACCACGGTTCATCCGCCCCCCGTTCGGAGTTCACCGTGCGTTTGAAGTTCCGCCCTGTCGACAGCTCGTTCTACGACCTCTTCAGCGAAGCTGCCAACCACCTCGTCGTCGGCTCGCAGCTCCTCAGCGAGATGCTGTCGGTCGGCAACTCCAAGGCAGAGATCGCCCAGCGCATGCGCGAGGCCGAGCACGCTGCCGACGAGACGACCCACTCGATCATCCGACGGGTCAACAGCACGTTCGTCACGCCGTTCGACCGCGAGGACATCTACTCCCTCGCCTCGGCGCTCGACGACGTCATGGACATGATGGACGAGGCCGTCGACCTGGTCCTGCTCTACGAGGTCACCTCGCTGCCGCCGGAGACCACCCAGCAGGTCGAGGTGCTGCAGCGCTGCGCCGAGCTGACCGCGGCGGCGATGCCCAAGCTGGAGTCGATGGGCTCGCTCGACGAGTACTGGATCGAGATCAACCGGCTCGAGAACACCGGCGACAAGTCCTACCGCCGGATCCTGGCCAACCTGTTCAGCGGCGAGTTCGAGGCCCTCGAGGTCATGAAGCTCAAGGACATCGTGGAGTCGCTCGAGGGGGCGATCGACGCCTTCGAGAAGGTCGCCAACATCGTCGAGCAGATCGCGGTCAAGGAGTCCTGACCCCGATGCTGACGCCTGCCACCCCCTTGCCCTCGCGCGCCCGGAGCACGGCCTGATGGAGCTCGGGATCATCATCGCGGTCGTCGTCGTCGCCCTGATCTTCGACTACACCAACGGCTTCCACGACGCGGCCAACGCCATCGCGACGTCCGTCTCGACGGGCGCCCTCAAGCCGCGCGTGGCCCTGGCCATGGCGGCCATCATGAACTTCGTCGGCGCGTTCCTGGGCCAGAAGGTCGCCCAGACCGTGTCGGAGACGATCGATCCGGGCACCGGCAGCCACGGTCTGGTGATCGTGATGTGCGGCCTGCTCGGCGCCATCACGTGGAACATGATCACCTGGTACTACGGCCTGCCGTCGTCGTCCTCGCACGCCCTCATCGGCGGCCTCGTCGGCGCCGCGGTCGCGGCCGGCGCGACCGCCAACTGGCTGGTCGTGCTGGAGAAGGTCGTCATCCCGATGTTCGTGTCGCCGCTCGTGGCCTTCACCCTCGGCTTCGCGCTGATGCTCGGCATCATGTGGGCCTTCCGGCGGGCCAACCCGGGCCGCGCCAACCGCGGCTTCAAGATCGCGCAGACCGTCTCCGCCGCCGCCATGGCCCTCGGTCACGGCCTCCAGGACGCCCAGAAGACGATGGGCGTCATCTTCCTGGCGCTGCTCACCGGCGGCTACGTCGCCGCCTCCGACCCCCTGCCCCTCTGGGTGATCGTCGCCGCGGCGACCGCGATCTCCCTCGGCACCTGGTCCGGCGGCTGGCGCATCATGCGCACCCTCGGCCGCCGCATCATCCACCTCGACCCGGCCCGCGGGTTCGCCGCCGAGTCGGTCGCCGCGTCCGTGCTCTACTCCACGGCCTACGTCTTCGAGGCGCCGATCTCGACCACCCACACCATCACCTCCGCGGTCATGGGCGTCGGCGCCACCAAGCGCCTCTCCGCCGTCCGCTGGGGCGTGGCGAAGTCGATCCTCACCGCCTGGGTGCTCACCTTCCCGGCCGCCGCCCTCGCCGCCGCCATCTGCTACTGGGTCGCGCACATCTTCCTCCCCTGACGGGCCCGCCCCCGTCCCCCGGCCTTCGGCAACCGCGCTTCCCGCCGGTCGTCGGCCGTCGGTCGTCGGCCCGGTCGCCCGGCCGGTCGTCATCCCGGGGGTCATCCGGGGTAGTTAAGGGAGAGGTGGCGGTTGTGGGCGGTAGCTAAGGGAGAACTGGGCGATCTGGCGGTAGTCCATGGTCACGTGGCCCTTAACTACCCCACGACGTCGGAGCCCCCGCCAGCACGTTCCGCCTTGGTCACGCGGCCGGCCAGCCGTCGTCGCAGTACGTCGTCACGCCGCGCGGCGGTAGCGCAGCAGCCGCTCCCGTTGCGCCGCGGAGAGGGCCCGACGTGCTGCCACCGTGCTGGTGTCGATCCACCAGGCCGGCTTCTCCAGCGTCCACGCCCGCGCCCCTGACCGCTCGATCGCCCGGCTGTGCGCGCCCTCGAGGCGGGCGAGGAAGTTGGTGAGGTTGCCGGCGTCCGAGGCCACCATCGTGGCGCCCTCGAGTCCGGCAGATCGCAGCTTCTCCTCGCGCGCCACGTCGGCGGCACGCCGCTCGCCCAGCAGGTGGAGAGAGCCCTCGTACTCGCCGTACACACCTGCCACCGGATCGAGCAGGTCCGGGGTCGCCAGATGGACGCCATTGCGCGAGAAGACCGGCGCGTTGCACATGAGCGTCGCGCCGGGCCGAGCCGCAAGCCAGATGCCCCGCATCCTGACCTCGGCCGGAGACCACGCGTTCTCCCGGATGTGCGGCAAGGCGTCCCGCACCATGCCGACCCCGGTCTGGATGGGCAGCTCGGTGAGGCAGTAGCGGGCGATCTCGTCGCGAGAGACGAGGTCGCTGTAGCAGGCCATGTCGGCGATCTCGAGAGCGCACGTGAGAGTGGCCGCGCGGCGCATCTCGTACGTCACGCTCCGCACCGGGGTGGTGATGCGAAGTCCGTCGATCCTCATCACCTCACCGGGCGGAAGGAACTCCTGGTCGGTCACGGCGAGATGCTTCTGGGTCCCGCCACCGTGCCCAATGCCGAGGGCGATCGGCACCGGCGCGGCGTCGTCCTCGCCGAACCAGCGGGCATTCGTCCAGGCCAGCGCGGCCCAACCGGTCACCACGCCGCTGCGATACATCGCCGCCGCCTCCACGATGCGTTGATGCGCCGTCAGCTCCACGCCGGTCGGAACGTAGAGGCCGTGGGAAGAGCGGCGCACCTCCCCGCGACGGATCTGCCGGACCGAGGGTCCGTCGACGTCGGAACGACGCCGCGGCCAGACCACGGTCGCTCTGACCCCCTCGCGCGGCCCCACGCCGTACAACGGCCCCGCGCCGGCACCGAGAACGTCCATGCCACCGATCGTGGCGGCACACGCTGACGCCTGCGCGGCTGTCTCCACAGCGCGCCCGCGCGCGCAGCTCGTCCACAGGCTCTGAGGCCCGAGGTGGTCAGGAACCGACGAAGACCCCGCTGCTCAGCGGTTTCGCGGGCGGGCGAGGGCAGCCGGGGTAGTTAAGGGACATCTGTCCCTCCACAGGGCCCGATCCGGCCCACCTCTCCCTTAACTAGCCCTGGGCGGACGAGGGGCTGGGGTAGTTAAGGGACATCCGTCCCTCCACGGGCCCCAACCCGACCACCTCTCCCTTAACTACCCCCTACGCCCCGGGCGGACGAGCGCGCGGACGAGCGGGTGGACAAGCGGGCGGACGAGCGGGCCGACGAGCGGGCAGACCACCCGAAAACCCGATTCCCAAACCCCCGGCTCAGCCGAAACGGCCGGAGATGTAGGCCTCGGTGGCCTCGTTGTCGGGGTTGGCGAACATCTTGGGCGTCGCGTTGAACTCGACGAGGTGGCCGGGCTGGCCGGCGGCCTTGAGGTTGAAGAAGCCGGTCTCGTCGGAGACGCGGGCGGCCTGCTGCATGTTGTGGGTGACGATGACGATCGTGTAGTCGGACTTCAGCTCGTGGATCAGGTCCTCGATCGCGGAGGTCGAGATCGGGTCGAGCGCCGAGCACGGCTCGTCCATCAGCAGCACCTGCGGCTCGACCGCGATCGCGCGGGCGATGCAGAGGCGCTGCTGCTGGCCGCCGGAGAGTCCCATGCCGGGCTTGTCGAGGCGGTCCTTGACCTCGTTCCAGAGGTTCGCGCCCTTGAGGGAGCGCTCGACGATGTCGTCGGCCTCGGTCTTCTTCATCTTCTTGGAGTTGAGGCGGTTGCCGGCCAGGACGTTCTCGTAGATCGACATCGTCGGGAACGGGTTGGGCCGCTGGAAGACCATGCCGATCTGGCGTCGTACGGCGACCGGGTCGACGGCGCTGTCGTAGAGGGACTGCCCGTCGACGGTCACCTTGCCCTGCACGTGGGCGCCGGGGATGACCTCGTGCATGCGGTTGAGCGAGCGCAGCACCGTGGACTTGCCGCAGCCGGAGGGGCCGATGAAGGCGGTCACGGAGCGCGCCTTGATGTGCATGTTGACGCCCTCGACGGCGAGGAAGTCGCCGTAGTAGATGTCGAGGTCGGAGACGTCGATGCTCTTGGCCATGGTGGGGGTGACTCCTTGGGTTGCTACGTGTCCGAGCGGCTCAGCGGCCGGTCTTGGGGGCGAACGCCTTGCCGATGATCCTCGCGACGAGGTTGAGCGACATGACGATGATGATGAGGAAGAGGGCGGCGCCCCAGACGCGGTCGGTCCAGATCTCGCCGTACTTGAAGTGCGTGGTCTGGCCGAGCGACTGGAAGATGTAGACCGGCAGGGTCTGCACGGGGCCCTCGAAGGGGTTCCAGTTGGCCACCCGTGCGGTGCCCAGGATCAGCAGCAGCGGGGCGGTCTCGCCCGCGACGCGGGCGATGGCCAGCGTGATGCCGGTGACGATGCCCGCGACGGCGGTCGGCAGGACGACCTTGACGATGGTGCGCCACCGCGGCACGCCCAGGGCGTACGACGCCTCGCGCAGGTCGTCGGGCACCAGCTTGAGCATCTCCTCCACCGACCGGATGACCGTCGGCAGCATGAGGACGGCGAGCGCGATCGCGCCGCCGATGCCCAGGCGCGGCAGCGGGTCGCCCGTGACGACGATGAAGAGCGCGACCGCGAAGAGGCCGGCGACGATCGACGGGATGCCGGTCATCACGTCGACGAGGAAGGTGATGACCTTCGCGAGCCGGTTGTTCTTGCCGTACTCGACGAGGTAGATCGCGGTGAACAGGCCGATCGGGACGGCGATGATCGCCGCGATCGCGGTCACCATGACCGTGCCCATGATGGCGTGATAGATGCCGCCGCCGACACCGAGCAGGGCGCGCCCGCTCATGTCGTCGTTGAGGAACTGCGGCGTCAGCACCGGCAGTCCGCGGGCGACCACGGTCCAGATGAGGCTGACCAGCGGGAGCATCGCCAGCACGAAGGCGGTCCACATCAGGGTCCGCATCAGCGCGTCGGTGGCCTTGCGGGATCCCTCCACGCTGCGCGACCACACGGTGTAGCCGAGGACGTAGCCGAGCCACGCGACGACGACGCCGACCACGGGGCTGAGGCCCAGGAGCCAGGCGAGGGCGCCGAGAGCGACGGAGCACACGCCGACCAGGAGCGGGGCGACACGCGGGAGGGTGCCCCCCATCAGCGGCTCGAGCTGGTCGGGCGTGGGGGTCTTGAGGTCGGTGGTGGTGCTCATGCGGGGTCCCTGCGGCGTTGTTCGGAGGAGCGGAGCGGGGGAGAAGAACGTCGTGGGGTGTTCATGCCTTCACCTGCCCGCGGGTCGCGACGTAGCGGCCCAGGAAGTTGACTGCGAACGTCAGGACGAAGAGCGCGAGGCCCGCGAAGATCAGCACGTTGATCTTGAGGCCTGCGGCGTTGGCGTAGTTGTTGGCGATCGCCGCCGCGATGGTGTTGGAGTTGGCCGACGAGATCACGTCGAAGCTGATGATCGCTCCGGTGGCGGACAGCACCATGGCGACGGCCATCGTCTCGCCGAGCGCGCGGCCCAGGCCCAGGAGCAGGGCGGCCACCATGCCCGAGCGGGCGTAGGGCAGCACGGCCATGCGGATCATCTCCCAGCGGGTCGCGCCCAGCGCGAGCGCGGCCTCCTGCTGCGTCGTCGGCGTCTGCGCGAAGATCTCGCGCAGGATCGCGGTGACGATCGGCAGCGCCATCAGCGCGAGCACCACGGACGCGGTCAGCAGCGTGCGACCGGAGTTGGACACCGGGCCCGCGAAGAGCGGGATCCAGCCGAACCAGTCGTTGAGCCAGTCGAAGATCGGCACCATGCGGGGCGCCAGCACCGCGATGCCCCACAGGCCGAAGACCACCGACGGCACGGCCGCCAGCAGGTCGACGAGGTAGCCGACCGGCTTCGCCACCTTGCTGGGCGCGTAGTGCGAGATCACCAGCGCCAGGCCGATGGCCAGCGGCGTCACGATGACGAGCGCGAGCGCGGACGAGAGGATCGTGCCGAACAGGAGCGGTCCGACGTACGACCACACGCTGGGCTTGCCGTAGGCCTGCTCGCCCGACGCGTCGAGCGCGGGCAGTCCCTGGATCACCAGGAAGATCGCGACGCCGGCCAGGAGGCCGACGACGAGCAGCGCCGCACCGAGCGCGGTGCGGCGGAAGACCGCGTCCCCCACGCGGGTGGTCCTGGCCCGGGCGGGCAGCTCCTGCTGCTGCTCGGGCTCGCGGATCGCGGTTGTCATCGGGTTCCTCCTGGGTGACGACGTGTCGGAAGGGGCCGGGCCTCGTGGGCCCGACCCCCGCCGTGGTGCTGGTGGATGCTCAGCCGGCCGAGATCTCGTCGACGACTGCCTGCGCCTGCTCGCGCACCTCGTCGGGCAGCGGCGCGGAGCCGGCCTCGGTGGAGCCGATCTCCTGGCCCTCGTCGCTGAGGATGTAGGAGATGTAGCCCTTGACGTTGGCGGCGGTCGCCTCGTCGTCGTAGGTCTGGCAGGCCAGGAGGTAGGACGTGAGGACGATCGGGTAGACGCCCGACTCCTCGGTCTGGTAGTCCAGCTCGTGGGCGTAGTTCACGTCGGAGCCCTCGTCGACGCGGGGCGAGACCTCGAAGATCTTGGCGGCCGCCTCGGGGCTGGGGGCAACGAACTCCTCGCCGACACCGATGCTGGCCTGGCCGAGGCCGCCGGCCTGGCTGGCGTCGGCGTAGCCGATCGTGTTGGGCGCGTCGGTGACGACCTGGACGACACCGGAGGTGCCCTTGCCGCCCTCGCCGCCGGCCTCGGTCGGCCACGTCTCGACCTCGCCGGCGGTCCACACGTCACCGGCGACCTGGGAGAGGTAGTTGGTGAAGTTGCCGGTGGTGCCGGACTCGTCGGAGCGGTGGACGGGGGTGATGTCCTCGCTCGGCAGGTCGGCGTTCGGGTTGTCGGCGACGATCGCCTCGTCGTCCCAGGTGGTGATGTCGCCGGCGAAGATGCCGGCGAGGGTCTCCGGGGAGAGGTTGAGCTCGTCGACGCCCTCGAGGTTGTAGATGACCGCGATCGGGGAGATGTAGTTGGGGATCTCGATCGGCTCGGCGCCGCACGTCTCCGTGGCACCGCTCAGCTCGCCCTCCTCGTCGTCGAGGTAGGAGTCGCTGCCGGCCATCGGGTAGGCGCCGGAGATGAAGTTCTCGCGGCCGCCGCCGGAGCCGACCGGGTCGTAGGAGACGGTCACGCCGGGCGCGACCTCGCCGAAGCCGACCATCCAGGCGTTCTGGGCGGACTCCTGCGAGGAGGCGCCGCCGATGGCGAGCTCACCGGACAGGTCCGCGTAGTCGCCGCTGGCCTCGGAGCCACCGGTGTCGGCGGACGCCTCGTCCGCCGAGTTGCCACCACCGCACGCAGCGAGGGACAGGGAGAGGGCAAGCACGGCGACGCTGGGGGCGAGCAGCTTGCGGAAGGAAGTGCGATTCACTTCGGGTGCTCCTGAAGAGTCTTGGTGGAAGTCTGATGAGTGCTGACGATCACCGAAGGTAGGCACGTCAGGAGAACGACCACGCCGCCGTCGGTGAACGCGCGGTGAACTCGACCGGACCGGTTGGCATCACCCGTTCGGGCGTGAGACGACGATCACATGAACTCGGCCAGGCGCCCTTGACGGGCGGCCGCGAGCGGGACTACAACCTCACGGCTCGACGACCTGGGTGGCGACGACCCGGCCCTTGCGGTGGTGCGCCACCAGCATCGCGCCGGGCTCGAGCTCGACGTCCGGCACCTGGAGGGCGTCCAGCACGGTGGGCAGCACCGGCCGGTGCGTGCACAGGACCGCGCCGCCGGCACTGCTCGGGTCGCCGTCGAGGATGCTGTCGACGAGGTCGACGACGCCCTCGGTCGAGGCGTCCTCCTCGCTCAGCTCGTCGTAGAGCTTCAGCGGCCAGCCGGTCACCTCGGCGTGCGGCGTCACCGTCTGCACGCAGCGGGTGCTGGAGGAGGTGTGGGCGACCGTCACGTCGAAGGCCGCCAGGAGCGGCACGAGCCGCTGCGCCTGCGTCTCACCGAGCCGGACGAGCGGGCGCAGCCGGTCGTCCTTGCGCCACGCGCCGCGCGAGCGGGCCTTGCCGTGACGGAGCACGACGAGCGCGCGGGTGCGGCGCCGTAGCGGTCGCGCCTCGGCGAGGGTGTCGCGGTCGTAGGAGTAGGTGAGCCGCTCCCCCACGTCCTTCCACGGCACCCACTCGACCGCGTCGATCTCGGCGTTGGGCCTGTAGCGGGCGACGTCGTCGTTCCCGACGACCCGGGCGGTCCAGTAGGCGACGGACTTCCAGCGACCGTTGGACATCCGGTAGCGCTGCGGGGCCAGGACCGGCCCGAGGCGGACGTCGAGCCCGGTCTCCTCCGCCACCTCGCGCACGGCCGCGGTCACCGCGTGCTCCCCCGGGTCGAGCTTGCCCTTGGGGAAGGACCAGTCGTCGTACTTCGGGCGGTGCACCAGGAGCACCTCGCCGCCCTTGCGGGTCACCACGGCACCGGCAGCGCGCACGTCGCGGGGCTCCATGGAAGTAGTCTCACACCCACCCGACCCCGCGAGGAGCCCCGTGCCACATCGTGTCGTCCCGCGTGGCGGGAGCCGCGGCGCGGCGCGTGTCGTGCTGGCCGGCGTGGTGGTCCTCGCCCTCGCCGCCGCCGGGTTCGTCGCGTGGCGCGCGCTGACGCCCGCGACCCCGCTGGCGCGGGCGACGGGCCTGGTGCCGGCCGACGCGACCCGCCTGTCGTGGACGGACTGGGAGGGCGTACGCCGCGAGCTCGGGACCGACGTCGGCCCCGGATCCTCGGCGGAGGAGGTCGACGCCTTCCTGGCGGAGGCCTTCGACGCGGACCTGTCCTCGATGTCGGCGCTCGGCACGTCGGCGGGCGTGATGCAGGAGGAGCTGGGCCTCTCCCCCGCGACCGTCTCGTGGGAGCTCCTCGCCCAGTCCGGCACGGGCGCGGTGGAGGTGCTGGGCGTCGCCGACGACGTCGACCTGGACGCCGTGGCCGACCGCCTGGCCGAGCTGGGCTGGACCGAGCCCGAGGAGGAGGACGGGGTGTGGGTCGGCGGTCCCGACGTGCTCGCGACGACGGGGTCGATGCTGACGCCCGAGCTCCAGCACGTCGCGCTGCTGGCCGACGAGGGGGTCGTGGTGACCTCCGACCAAGCGCCCTACCTCGAGCAGGTGCTGGCGGAGGACGACGGCGGGCCCGAGGGTCTCGCCGACCTGGCCGAGTCGCTGGAGGAGCCCCTGGCCGCGGCGGTCTACGACGGCCCCTACGCCTGTGAGCACCTCGCGATGTCGCAGGCCGACGACGACGCCCGGGCCGAGGCCGATCAGCTGCTCGAGGCGGCGGGCGAGGTCCACCCGCTGACCGGCTTCGCGATGGGCGTGCGGCCGGGAGGCGACGTACGCGCGGTGATGCAGGTGGAGGACGCCGACGACGCGCCCGGCGACGCGGAGGCGCGGGCGCGGCTCGCGGCGGGACCCGCGCCCGGGCAGGGCGGGGAGTTCGCCGACCGGTTCTCGGTCGTCGGGGCCGCGTCGGAGGGTCGCGAGGTGGTGCTCGACCTGCGCCCGGTCGAGGGCGGCTACGTGCTGTCGGACCTCACGAGCGGGCCGGTGCTGTTCGCGACCTGCTGAGGGCGCGTACGGGTCAGTCCTGCGGCTTGCGGGGCGTGACGCCGAGGAGGCGGTCGATCTCCTCCTGGGAGAGGTGCTCCTCGGACTCGCTGGCCGCGATGATGAGCGTGGTCGTCAGCTCGACCTCACCGAGGAGGTCGCCGTCCTCGAGGGTCACGTCGAACTGGTCGTGCATTCCGGTCACCCTCCTGACGTCCTCGGTGGTCGTGCGGCCATTCGAATGTAGGTCCTCGAGCCAAGTCTGACTGACACATCGGCGCAGCGACATGACCCGAACGAGTCAAGTGTGCCCCGAAATCGAGTCTGGCCCCACCCCACTGAGGAGGAGGAGCCAGACTCTTGATCAGATCTGGAACAGGTCCAGACTCAGCCGATCAGAGCGGACGGACGTTCTCCGCCTGCGGGCCCTTGGGGCCCTGGGTGACGTCGAACTCGACCTTCTGGTTCTCGTCCAGCGACTTGTAGCCGTTGGTCTGGATGGCCGAGTAGTGCACGAAGACGTCGTCGCCGCCGTCCTCCTGCGCGATGAAGCCGAAACCCTTCTCGGCGTTGAACCACTTAACGGTGCCCTGAGCCATGGTGCTCGTTACTCCTCTGTAGGGGCGAGAGTCGCCACCTCGACGACCCGCACCAGATGCGGTGACACGCCGCTTGAGACTCACGAGCTGGCAGGGCCCGAAGAACAAACGCCGTTGGATCACAAACTCCGCGGGCGTCTACCTGCTGGAACTTGCACCTGTTGCAGGGCAAACACTACCAACAAATCGCGTCGCGTCACGGGGGGTGCACCACGTCCTGGTGAACATCCGGTCAGGCGTGGAGCTCGCGCAGGACCCGGTGGAAGGCGGCCTTGCCCTCGAGGCCGATGCCCGGACGGTCGTCGAGCCGCACCCGGCCACCCTCGACCACGGCGTCGTCGGCGAACCCGCCGGTGGGCTGGAACTCGCCCGGGTAGGACTCGTTGCCGCCGAGTCGCAGCGCGGCGGCGATGTGGAGGGAGAACTGGTGACCGCCGTGCGGGATGCAGCGCCGCGAGGACCAGCCGTGCTGGGCGAGCATGTCCTGGATGCGGCGGTACTCCACGAGGCCGTAGCTCAGGGCCGGGTCGACCTGGATCCAGTCGCGGTCGGGCCGCAGGCCGCCGTAGCGGACGAGGTTGCGGGCGTCCTGCAGGGAGAACAGGTTCTCCCCGGTGGCGATGGAGCCGCGGTAGTGCTCGGCCAGGGTGGCGTTGAGCCGGTAGTCCAGGGGGTCGCCCACCTCCTCGTACCAGAACAGGCCGTAGGGGTCGATGGCCCGGCCGTAGGCCAGCGCGGTGTCGAGGTCGAAGCGCCCGTTGACGTCGACCGCGAGCCGTGAGCCGTCGCCCCCGAGCACCTCGATGACGGTCTCGATGCGGCGCAGGTCCTCGGCGAGGTCGGCGCCGCCGATCTTCATCTTGACCACCTCGTAGCCCGCGTCGAGGAAGCCGCGCATCTCGTCCTGGAGGTCGCCGAGCGTCTTGCCGGGTGCGTAGTAGCCGCCGGCGGCGTAGACGAAGACGGACTCGTCGGACCTGCCGTCGCCGTAGTGGTCGGCGATCCACCGGTGGAGCGGGACCCCGGCGACCTTGGCCGCGAGGTCGTGCAGCGCCATGTCGACGACCCCGACCGCGACGGACCGCTCGCCGTGCCCGCCCGGCTTCTCGTTGCGCATCATCACGTCCCACGCGGCGCTCGGAGAGAGGCCACCGTCCGCGTCGAGGAGGGTGTCGGGGTCGGCCTCGAGGAGACGTGGCAGGACCCGGCGGCGCAGGATCTCCCCGGCCGAGTAGCGCCCGTTGGAGCTGAAGCCGTAGCCCACCACCGGCCTGCCCTCGACGACGACATCGCTGACGAGCGCCAGGACCGAGCAGTCCATCGTGGAGAAGTCGATGAAGGCGTTGCTCATCGACGAGCTGATCGGGATGGCGCCCTCGTGGGCGGAGACGATCCTCATGCGTGCACTCCAAGTTCTTATAAGATGCGAGATCCGCACCCTACGCACGAGACTCCGCGTTCCGCCAACCGGTCTTATAAGATCATCGGGTGGCCGATCCCCTCTTCGCCAGCAAGGCCGACGTCGCCTACGCGCGCATCCGCCAGCGGATCCTCGACGGCAGCCTGGAGGCGGGCTCACCCCTTGCGCAGTACGACCTGGCCGCCGAGCTCGGCATCAGCATCACCCCGCTGCGCGAGGCCGTACGACGCCTCAGCGGGGAGGGCTGGATCCGTCTCGACACCCACCGCAACGCCCGCGTGGCCGAGCTCGACCTCCACGAGGCCCGCCAGCTGCTCGAGGCCCGACGCGCCCTCGAGCCCGCGGCCGTCGCGCTCGCGGCCGAGCGCCGCACGGACGAGGACGTCGTACGGATGCAGGCGGCGCTGAAGCGACTCAAGCCGGTCACCCGGAAGTGGGGCGAGGCCGCGCTCGCGGCCCACCGCGAGGTCCACCGGGCGCTCTACGCCGCCTCGCACAACGACGTGGTCGTCCGGATGCTCGACGACCTCTGGGACAAGTCCGACCGCTACCGCCGCGTCGGCCTGCAGCTGCCCCCGGGCGGCGAGGACCGCACGCGCGACTTCGAGGAGCACCACGAGCTCGTCCGGCTCGTCGTCGCGCGCGACGCGGCCGCCGCCGCTGACCTGATGACAGCCCACATCGACCACAGCCTCGCCGCGGCCGTGGTCGCGACCGACACCGACGTGCCTGCACCTGCCGGCTGAGGGGTCTGGGATGATCGGCCCCGTCGCGGGCCTGGCCCGCGCGGGCCTCTAGCTCAATTGGTAGAGCAGCGGACTTTTAATCCGTTGGTTCAGGGTTCGAGCCCCTGGAGGCCTACCGACACCGCCTACCGACACCGGCTGGAGCCGGCAGGCGAGCGCCGTCGGACAGCGCAGGTCCCGTTCGTGGCTCCGGCCGGGTCGGCCTGACATCGGTGTTGGGCCTGTGCTCCGGCGGTGTGGAATCAGGGACGGGGTCGGTCATCTGGTGCTCATGGGTGTGCGTGCGCACGTCGTTCGTCCTCTGCGGAAGTGGTGAGGGCGCGTGTCCGGTCGGCGGACCATCGGCGCCTGGCTGCCTGGTGTCGCGGTGATCAGGCGGGGACGGTGAGGCGGCGCGTCACTCCCTGCGCGGGACCCCCGTCCGAGCGCGCCACCTGGTGCGGCGGAGGTCGCCGTAGCCGGCTCGCAGCGCGAGCCCGACGAGGACCGGCAGGACGCAGGCTGCCGCGACCTGGCCGGCGGGTCTCGTCGCCGTGATCAGACCGAGGCCGACCGCGAGCGGGACCAGCACCACCAGAAGTGCTGCGGCAGCGCCGCCGACCCACACGCCGAGGCAGGTGCGTCGCGCGGTCCTGGCCGGGGTCACCGGTCGAGCTCCCGCCGTGCGCAGGGGCGGCACGACGTCGCCCAGGGGAGCATCTCGCGTCGCTCGTGGCCGCTGATGGTGGCGTTGCACCGCGTGCAGACGTCGTACACGCCATCGGCGAGGCGGCGGCGGGCGACGCGTACCTCGTCGAGGATGCGACTCACCGCGTCCCGGTGGGCGACGGCCACCAGGTCGTCGGTCGCCTCGCGCAGCGACTCCAGCTGCGCCGCCCGGGCGTCCTCGACCTCCGCGAGGATCGCGGCGACGTCCGGGGCCGGGCGAGGCGCGTACATGTGGGTGTGGGTGTTCAGGGTCATGGCTGTCCTTGGGCGAGGCCCGCGGCGCGACGGACGGGCAGCGGCGGCGCGCGGCTGCGGCCGTCGTCGGCGCATGGCACGGACGGTCGGCGGCCGGGGGTGTGACCCCAGCCAGGTGAGATGGGGATCAGCGCGGTGTCGGCGGCGCCCGGTCGACGCTGCGTCGCAGCACGTCGAGGCCGCGCACGCCCCGCGCCTCCTCGCTCAACCGGACAGCGAGCAGGACGGCACCCGTGGGCACGTGGGACGGCACGCGCGGACCCTCGTCCGCGGTGACGCGCCGTCGCTGCCTCATGCCCTGCATGGGCCGGACCATAGGCAACTTGGCCGGGAAAAGCCACGTGCTCCCGCCGTTTGTGGGCCGGGCACAACGGCGCCTGCCGGAACAGTGCTCGGAGGGCAGCGACAGGCTGCATCGGAGTGCGCAGGATCCTCGGTATGGCAGCAGCTGATGCACATCGTCCCCGCAAGGTCGCCGTCCTCGGCGCAGGCATGGTCGGTCTGTCCACCGCGTGGTTCCTCCAGGAGCACGGCGTCGAGGTCACGGTCGTCGACCGCGGGGCGGTCGCGTCCGGTTCGAGCTGGGGAAACGCCGGATGGCTCACCCCGAGCATGGCGGTGCCGCTGCCGGAGCCGTCTGTCCTGAAGTACGGCCTGGGCGCCGTGCTCGATCCCGCCTCCCCCGTCTACGTGCCGCCCACCCTGGACCCGCGCCTGCTGCGGTTCCTGGTCCAGTTCGCGCGCAACTGCACGCCGCGACGGTGGGCGCAGGCGATGCAGGCCCTCGTGCCGCTGAACGGCGATGCCCTGGCCGCCTTCGCCGAGCTGGAGAGCGGCGGCGTAGCGGCGCGCACCCGGGCCGCCGATCCCTTCACGGCGGCGTTCCGCACCGCTGACGACAGCCGCGCGCTGCTCCAGGAGTTCGAGCACATCGAGGCCTCGGGCCAGCGCGTCAACCACGAGATCATCGACGGAGCCGCCGCCCGCGCAGACGAGCCGGCGCTCGGCGAGGCCGTCGGCACGGCGATCCGGATCCTCGACGAGAGGTTCCTCGACCCCGCCGCCTACACCGCGTCGGTCGCCGAGTCCGTACGCCGTCGCGGTGGCGTGGTCCTCGAGGACACCGAGGTCACCGACCCGGTCCACGGGACCGACGGCATCCGGGTCGCCGGCGAGCGCTTCGACGCCGTCGTCGTCGCCACCGGCGCCCGGCTCAACGAGCTCGGGCGGCGCTACGGCGTACGCCGCATCGTCCAGGCGGGTCGCGGCTACTCCTTCACCGTCAAGGTGGACCACCTGCCCCGCGGCCCCGTCTACTTCCCGACCCAGCGGGTGGCCTGCACGCCGGTCGGCGACCGGCTGCGCATCGCCGGGATGATGGAGTTCCGGCGGGTGGACGCACCGATGGACCCCCGTCGCATCCAGGCCCTGGTCGACCAGGCCGGACAGCTTCTCGAGGGCGCGCACCTCGACCAGCGCGAGGACGAGTGGGTGGGCGCGCGCCCGTGCACCTCGGACGGGCTGCCGCTGATCGGGGCCACGAACGACCCGCGGGTCTTCGTCGCCGGCGGTCACGGCATGTGGGGCATCACCCTGGGCCCGGTCAGCGGCAAGCTGCTCGCCGAGCAGGTCGCGACCGGCCGGACGCCCGAGCAGCTGCGTCCGTTCAGTCCGCTGCGCTGAGCGGCGGCCGGGCGGACCTTCGGACCTCGCGCAGGCGGGCGATCTCCAGCCGGACCGCCAGCCGCTGCGCGGGGTCGCGGAGGTCGAGGTCGCAGCGCTCCTGCAGGCGGGTCAGGCGGTAGCGGATCGTGTTGGGGTGGACCCCCAGGACGGCCGCGGCGCGCTGCGGCTCACCCCAGTGGTCGATGACCGCTTCCAGCGTGTCGACGAGCACCGCGCCGCCCACCTCGTCCACGAGCAGCGACGCCACCGGGGAGGCCGGTGGCGCCTCCGTCAGTCCGGCCACGGCTCGCGCCAGCACCAACGCGGGCCACCGCGTCTCGACCGACACCACCGGCTCGGACGCGCCGGGGCGCCCGAGCCGCGCCACCTCCGCGGCCTGGTGCCGCGAGGCCGGCAGCGATGTGACCTCGGACGCCGCCGAGCCCCCGACCAGACCAGCGTCCGGGTTGCTGCCCCGCTCCTCGGTCACGACCTGGGCCAGCCACGACCAGCTGCCGGGCTGGACGCCCTCGGTGCGCACCACGACGAACACCTCGTCGTCGAGGTCGGCCAGCAGCGGCCTGCGCCAGCCGTGCCGACGAGCCAGGGCCTGCCACAGCTCGCAGCGGGCCTCCGACGCCAGGTCCGAGGGTCCCAGCAGGATGCCGACGCGCCACGGTCCGTCGTCGAGCCACGTCGGGGCCTCGGTCACGGTCCCCTGCAGCAGGGTCCGGACGTGGTCGAGCTGCACCTGGCGGTGCAGCTCGCTCTGCGACCGCAGCCGCAGCAGGTAGAGGGCGATCACCTGAGCAGCCGCGGCCAGCTCACCGAGGCGGGCGCCCGCGACCGGCTCGTCGACGACGGCCCACACGGACCCGAGCCACTCCCCGCCCGCCCGCACGGGCACGACGTAGCGCGCCTTGATCCCGCCCGCTCCCGCCGGCACGAGGAAGGGCTCGTCGGAGGTGGCGAGCCGGCGGAAGACGCCCAGGGACCGGAAATGGCTGCGCACGTCCCGCGGCACCTGTCGTCCCACGATGGTCGACGTGCGCGCCTCGTCCACGTCGTCCTGTCCGGTGGAGTAGGCCAGCACGCGCGACGTCGCGTCCTCGATGGTCACCGGCGCCCGCAGGATGCCGCTCACCGTGTCCGCCATCTCGAACAGGTCGCCGTACACGTCCACTGATCGCTGGCGGGTCAGCGCAGCCGGTCGGTCCACCGCCGTGCGCAGCAGGCTGACCACCCAGGACCACGGGGCGTCGTCGGCAACGGCGAGGGCGGCCAGACCGGCCTCCGCGCACCGCTGACGGACCTCCGTCGAGTCCGCCCACCGCCGGCGCAGCACCAGCCCCGAGGCCGATGCCGCGCGGTCCACGACCTCGAGCACCTCCTGCTCCGTACGGGCACCGAGGAGCACCACGAGGTCACCGGGCTCGAGCAGCAGCCCGTCTCGGGGCTCGACGATCTCGAGCCCGAGGATCGGCCGGTCGGCGCCGGGCAACAGCTCGGCGGCGGCGGACGTGAGGGCGTCGGCGAGCCCCGTCGCGGTGATCACCGGGCCACTGTGGCACCGGAGGGTCGGTCCCTGCCCCTGTGACCAACCGTCAAGACGGCTGGACCTCTTTGGTGCTCTCGCCACAAAGCGGCAGCGCCGTCCCTCCGCCATCATCATGTGGACGGGCCCACGGCCAGGAAGGCGCCCCCAGTGCACACGTCCATCGAGACCTCCGCGTCGCCACAGTCCGTCGACCCCGCGCTCGCCGCCTGGCGCGAGGTGGACCTGGATGCCATCGGGCGCAACGTTCGCGCTCTGGCAGACATCGCGGCGCCCGCGTCATTGATGGTGGTGATCAAGGCCGACGCGTACTCGCACGGGTCCGTCGAGGTGGCCCGCGCCGCCGTGGCGAGCGGCGCGGACCACCTCGGCGTCGCGGTCCTCGAGGAGGCCTTCGAGCTGCGCAGCGCCGGCATCACCGCCCCCGTCCTGGCCTGGCTCGCCGGCCCCGGTGCCCGCTACGCCGAGGCCGTCGCGTGCGACGTGTCGCTGGCGGCCTACTCCTGCGCCCAAGTGGAGGAGATCGCTCGCGCCGCCGCGTCCGTCGGAGGTCGCGCGCAGGTGCACCTCAAGGCCGAGACCGGGATGTGGCGCGGAGGTGCCGCCGCCGGCGAGTGGCGGGAGCTGGTGGACCTGGCCGGACGACTGCAACGCCGGGGGACCGTCGACGTGGTCGGCGTGTGGTCGCACCTGGCGTGCGCGGACGAGCCGAGGTCCTCCAGCAACGACGCCCAGCTGCGGCTGTTCCTCGACGCGGTGGAGGTCGCCGGGCGCGCCGGTCTGGAGCCGTCCTGGCGCCACCTCGCCAACTCGGCGGCGACCCTCTCGCGGCCCGACATGCACTTCGACCTCGTGCGCTGCGGGCTCGCTGTCTACGGTGTCGACCCGCTCGCGGGCCACGGGGCGACCGTGGGCCTGGAGCAGGCGATGACGCTCAAGGGCACGGTCACCCACGTCAAGGAGGCCCCGGCCGGCGCCGGCGTCTCCTATGGGCACACCTACCGCACCTCCACCGCCACGCGGCTCGCGCTCGTGCCCCTCGGCTACGCCGACGGCATCCCCGTCGCCCCGGGAACCGCCGTCCGTGCGGGCTGGCGGGGACATCCGGTGCCCCTGGCCGGTCGGGTCTGCATGGACCAGCTGGTCGTGGACGTGGGTGACCTCCCCGTGCAGCCCGGGGACGAGGTGACCCTGCTGGGTCCCGGACGCGACGGCGAGCACACGGTGCGGCGGTGGTCGGACCTGACCGGTCGCAGCACCTACGAGCTGCTCACCGGACTGGACCGGAGGCGCGTGCCACTGGCGCACGTGCGTCGTACGTGAGCCCGGCAGGTCGGGTACCGCCGGGGGCCCGGCGCCGCTGACGTGAGAGGCCGGGCGGTCGCGGTCAGGTCTCGGTCCGGGCTCAGCCCGGGGTGTCCTCGTCGAAGCGCGCCCGTGCCTGCTCGATGTCGTGCCGGTGCTCCTCGGTCCACCTCAGGATGGCGTCGACGGGGTCGCGCAACGTCTTGCCGAGCGGCGTGATGCGGTACTCCACGGCCACAGGCCGGTCGCTGACGACCACGCGCTGGACGATCCCGCTCCGCTCGAGGCGGCGCAGCGTCGCGGTCAGCGACTTCTGCGTTACGGGGATGAGGCGCCGGAGCTCGTTGAAGCGGCGCGGGCACTCGCAGAGCTCCTCGAGGACGAGCACCGACCACTTGTCGAGCACCTGACCCAGGATCTCCCGGTGCTCGGCGGTGATGACCAGCCGGTCGGCGGTATCGCGCATAACACCTAGTCTAGTTGAAGTGCTCTTCGGACACCAGGTATCAATCAGATACCACTTCCGATCGAAGGAGCCCGTCATGGCCGCACGTCTCATCAGCCCCGAAGGCATGCTGCAGCAGACCCCCTACCACCACGTCGCCATCGCCGAGGGAACGACGTACGTCACCGTCGCCGGGCAGGTCGGGCAGCGCGGCAACGACCCCGTCCCCGCCGGCGACCTCGCCGCGCAGGTCGCGCAGGCGCTGCGCAACACGGCGCTGGGCCTGGCGGGGGCAGGCGCGACCTTCACCGACGTGGTCCGACTGACCTTCTACGTCGCCGGTTGGACGGCCGACCAGATCGAGACCTTCATGGCCGGCGTGCACTCGGTCGCCGACGAGATCGGCCTGCCGGTGCCGATGCCCCCGGCGTCGCTCATCGGCGTCGAGGTGCTCTTCGAGCCCGACGTGCTCGTCGAGGTCGAGGCGACGGCCGTGCTGCCGTGAGGTCGAGGGAGCCGCATCACCTCATCCGAGCCCGACGGCCCGGACCGGGCCCACATCACACCTCCGCGATGCGGCAGGGCTTGGCCCGATTGGGGAGAATGGCGGCCAAACGCCCGCCCCAAGCACGTCCGGAGTCACATGTCCGCGCCCTCTCCCGCCGTCCTCGAAGCACCGACCGGGATCCAGGACGAGGCGAGGCGCCCCTGGGCGTTCCTGGTGGCCAACGCCGCGCTCATCGGAGCCGTCACGTTCGTCGCGAGCTGGCTGCTCGACCGGCCGGTCGCCGACCCGGAGGGCAGCTTCCTCGGGCCGTCCTGGGTCCGCCTCCCGGTGCTGTGCGCGACGGCGATCGTCGTGGACCTGGTCCCCCGCGCGCTCTGGCAGGGACGGCTCGACCCGGCCCGCACCCTCGCCGCGGCGCGGCACCGGCTGCGTACGCACTGGACGCGCGCCCGCCTCCAGCTCGTGGTCATCGGCATCTCGGGCTTCTACGTCGTCTACGTCGCCTATCGCAACCTGAAGTCGCTGCTGCCACTGGTGCGCGAGGTGAAGTACGACAGCGAGCTGCGGGTGCTCGACCAGCTGCTGCTGCTCGGTCACGACCCCGCGACCCTCGCGCAGGACGTCCTCGGCACCGGCCTGTCGGCCCACGTGCTCTCCGCCGTCTACCTCGCCTACATCCCCCTCGTGGCGATCCTGGTGACCGTCTGGCTGGTCTGGTCGCGCAACATCGCCCACGGCTGGTGGTTCGTCACCGCACAGGGGATCGCGTGGACGCTCGGCACGGTGTCCTACTACCTGCTGCCCACGCTCGGCCCCGGGATCATGTATCCCTGGCTGACCAGCGACCTCACCCCCAACAGCACGTCCGACCTGATGGACGCCCTCGTCTACTCACGACACGGGTTCCTGTGGGGCGAGGGCGACTACCAGGGCGTCGCCGGGTTCGCCAGCCTGCACACCGCGATCGCCCTGCTCTGGGCGCTGATGGCCCAGCACACCGTCAGGAGCCGCGTCATCCGCACGGTCTTCTGGGTCAACTTCGCCGCCACCGTCGTGGCGACGCTCTACTTCGGCTGGCACTACATCGCCGACGACCTGGCAGGAGCCGCGATCGCCGTCATCGCGTTCCGCGTCGCCGCTCGCGTGACGGGGCACGACCTGCGCCGCCGGGCGCCCGCCGAGGTGGCTACCGGCTGACCCGGCCCGCGTACGCCGCTGGGCTCAGGCGCCGCCGACGCGATCGGCCGGCACGCCGCGCACGCCGGAGTCGGTGAGCTCGGCCTCGCGGGCCGCGGACGCCTCGAGCTCCTGGCGCCGCGTCTCCTCCATCATCGCGCGGGTGGCGTCGTAGATGCCCGGGTCGGACACCAGGTCGGCCGCACCGCGCCGGAGCCGGGCGAGCGCCGCACGGGCGAAGATCTGCTGCTCGGTGGTGGTGCGCTCGGAGCGGTTGTTGCTGACGAACGTGATCGCCCACCGCATGAGGGCGGACACCTGGTTCTTGAAGCCGGTGAGGTAGACGAGGTGGACCCCGAGCCACATCAGCCAGGCCACGATGCCGGTCAGCCGGAGCTTGCCGACCATCGCGACGGCGCGGAAGCGGCTGATGATCGCCATCGAGCCCTTGTCGAAGTACTTGAACGGCTTCTGCGGCGCCTTGCCCTGGAGGCGGTTGTCGATCTCCTTGGCGGCGTACTTGGCGCCCTGGATCGCGACCTGCGCGACACCGGGGAGGTTGTCGAGGGCGATCATGTCGCCGACGACGAAGACCTCCGGGTGGCCGGGAAGGGTGAGGTCGGGGTTGACCGAGATGCGGCCGGCGCGGTCCAGCGGGGCGCCGGTCTGCTCCGAGAGCGTCTTGCCGAGCGGGTTGGCCTGCACCCCGGCGGCCCAGATCTTCGCCACGGAGTTGATCCGCTCGACGCGGCCGTCCTTGAACTTCACGTCGAGGCCGCGCTCGTCGACGTCGGTCACCATGGCGCCGAGCATCACCTCGACGCCGAGCTTCTCGAGCTCCTTCTTGGTCTTCTCGCCGAGCTTGCTGCCGAAGGGCGGGAGCACCTGGCCGGCGGCGTCGATGAGCACGACGCGGGCGGTGCGCGTGTTGATCGCGCGGAAGTCCTTGCGCAGCGTGTGGTGCGCGAGCTCGGCGATCTGCCCGGCCATCTCCACACCGGTCGGGCCGGCGCCGACGACCACGAAGGTCAGCAGGTGGTCGACGTCGTCACCCCGGGTGGCGCCGAGCTCGGCCATCTCGAAGGCGCCGAAGATGCGGCCGCGCAGCTCGAGGGCGTCGTCGATGCTCTTCATGCCGGGGGCGAACTCGGCGAAGTGGTCGTTGCCGAAGTAGGACTGGCTGGCGCCCGCGGCGACCAGCAGGGAGTCGTACGACGTCACGGTGTCGCGGCCCAGCACCTGCGAGGTGACCGTCTTGGCGGCGAGGTCGATGCCGGTGACCTCGCCGAGGATCACCCGCGCATTGTCCTGGCCGCTCAGCACCTCACGGGTGGGCGGTGCGATCTCGCCCTCGGACAGGATCCCGGTCGCCACCTGGTAGAGCAGGGGCTGGAAGAGGTGGTGCGTCGTCTTCGCGATGACGGTGACGTCGACGTCGGACCTCCGCAGCGCCTTGGTGCCGAAGAGACCACCGAAGCCCGACCCGATCACGACCACCTTGTGGCGGGAGGACTGCGTCGTGGTCGTCGAGGTCATGGAAAGCTCCTGGGGTCGAAGATGCGTCGTGCCGTCCGCTGCCACGTCGATTGTCCTCCTCGGGCGTGCGCGGCGCGAAACGCCGGGCGAGTCTGCTTGCTCACACCACTACCCCGACCCGAAAGAAACTATGGTGATGGTCGAGGTTTGAACCATCCGTTGCTGGGCAATCATTGCTCCACTGGACTGCCCACCCCGTTTGTACCCCTGAAAAGAGTCCCAGTGCCGCTGAGCTCCGAGTTGACGCTGGCGTCCTCGCCGCGCGCTGCGGCCGACGCGCGTCGCTGGGTCGGTGACGTGTGCCAGCGTCTGGAGCGGCCCGACCTCGTGGAGTGCGCCGAGCTCGGGGTGTCGGAGCTGGTGGCCAACGCCATCCTCCACGCGTCCGCCCCCTACAAGGTCCGCGTGCGCGGCACCGCCTCCCACCCGCGCATCGAGGTGGTCGACGGCTCGCCCCGCCCGCCCGTGCCGCCCGCCCCGGTCGAGGGCGACGACCTCGACCTGCTGCTCACCTTCGGCCGCGGGCTGGCGATGGTCGCCCAGTGCGCCGTCGCCTGGGGCGCGACGATCGAGTCCGACGGCAAGATCGTCTGGTTCGAGCCCGCTGCCGAGATGGCCGACTCCGGGTCCGCGGAGTGGGTCATCGACCACCACGACCGCACCCGGCCCGAGCCCACCAGCGAGGGCGCGGTCGACGTACGCCTCCTGCGCATCGACGTGCCCCTCTACACCTCGCTCAAGCGGCAGTACCACGAGCTGCGCCGCGAGCTGCGCCTGTTGTCGCTGTCGCACCAGTCCGACTACCCCCTCGCCGGCGACCTGACGTCGATGTTCGCCAACTTCGAGCGGCAGTTCCCCGACACCTTCCGCGCCCAGATCGCCGACGCCGAGGCGCGCGGGCTGCCGCGGGTCGACGTGGCGTTCCCGATGGTCCGCGAGGCCGGTCCCATCTTCGTGACGATGACCGAGATGTTCGACGTCGCCGACGCGTTCTGCCGGGCCGAGCGGCTGCTGTCCATGGCCCGCACCCCACGCCAGCGCGCCCTGCACAACTGGTTGCTCTCCGAGCTCGTCCACCAGCTCGACGGAGCGGCCGCCCAGCCGTGGGACGGCAGGCCCGGCTCGGTGTCGGCGTCCACGAGCCGGGTCGGGTGACCCACCACCCCCTCCGGGCCGTCGACGTCCTGCTCGTCGCCGCCGGCGGCGCCACCGGCGCCGTGCTGCGCCACCTCGTCGACGCAGGCGCGCCTGACTCCCTCCTCCCGTGGCCGACGCTGGCCATCAACGTCGTCGGGGCGTTCGCGCTCGGGCTGCTGCCGGTCCTGGCCGTCGTACGCCGCTCGAGACGGGTCGCGGCCGCCCTCGGCCCCGGCCTGCTCGGTGGGTTCACCACGGTCTCGGCATGGGCCGGCGAGACACGCCACCTCGCCGCGGAGGGTCACGTCGGTGTCGCCGGCGCCTACCTCGCCCTCACCCTCGCCGCCGGCCTCTCCGCCGCCGCGCTGGGCCAGCACCTCGCCCGCCGCCCGGAACCCGAGGAGGCGTTGGGATGACGTACACCGGATGAGCACCGTGCTCCTCGTCGCCCTCGGCGCCGCGGTGGGTGCACCGTTGCGCTACGTCGTCGCGCGGCTCGACGGCTACGTGCCGCGGGGGATGCTCGCCGTCAACACGATCGGCTCGGGCCTGTTCGGGCTGTTCGCCGCGCTGTCGCTCGGCGAGGCGGCGTGGGCGCTGCTGGCCACCGGGTTCTGCGGCGCCTTCACGTCCTTCTCCACCTTCGCGGTGCAGGCGGTCGAGCGACCGGGGCGCGCGGGCGCGGGCTACGTCGTCGCGACGACGGTGCTCGCCGTCGGGGCCTGTGCCCTCGGCTGGCTGGTCGGCGCCGGACTGGTCTAGCCGGGTGCTGGCGGGGTGGCGTAGCGCCCGTCAGCCCCAGCCGAGCTCGTGGAGACGCCCGTCGTCGAGCCCGAAGTGGTGGGCGACCTCGTGGACGACGGTGATGCGCACCTCCTCCTCGAGGTCCTCGACGGTGTCGGCCATGTCGAGCAGCGGACCGCGGAAGAGCAGGATCCGGTCCGGCAGCATGCCCGCGTGGTTGGCCGGCCGCTCGGTGAGCGCCAGCCCGTCGTAGAGCCCGAGCAGGTCGGGGTCGTCGGCCGGCGCCTCCGGCTCGACGAGGACCACGACGTTGTCCACGAGCCGGGCGAGGTCGTCGGGAAGTCCGTCGAGGGCTCGCTCCACCATGGCGTCGAACGCGGCGGGGTCGAGGTCGATCGGCATGGCGCCAGCCTAGGAGCGACGACGAAACGGGGACGCCGGAGCGCCCCTGCCTGAAATGACCGGAAGGGTGAGCCTGGTGGCTCACCCTTCCGGTCATGCGTTGGCGACCCCGACGGGACTCGAACCCGCGGCCTCCGCCGTGACAGGGCGGCGCGCTAACCAACTGCGCTACGGGGCCAGGATGCTTCGTGCTCCTCCGGTCGTGCTGGTGAAGCGGGTGGAACTCTAACCCATGCTCTTCGGTGACACCCAATCGGCGTCGACCCCCGGCCGGATCGCACCCCCAACCGGATTCGAACCGGCGCTACCGCCGTGAAAGGGCGGGGTCCTGGGCCGCTAGACGATGGGGGCCAGCTCGTCCGGGACGGACCCGATCGAGCAGCGACCAGCATAGGGGCAGCGGCCGCCGCGCTCCCAACCGCGACGAGTTTTCGCAGACACGCCACGACTTGCCACAGGTTTGACTAATCTTGACTCGTGAGCACTGACCGGCAGCTGCGATTCCTCGTGGTCGACGACAACGAGGACATCCGCGACGTCTTCTGCCGCCTGGTCGAGCGGGCCGGTCACGACGCCTCGACGGCCTACGACGGCCAGGACGCGGTGGAGATCCTCCAGCGCGAGCGCTTCGACGTCATGCTGCTCGACCTGACCATGCCCCGGATGACGGGCGTCGAGGTGGTGCGCTGGCTGCGCGACCGACCCGACGTCGCACCCGAGCTGCGCATCGTCGTCATCTCCGCCTGGGCCGGCGAGAACCGCGCGGTCCTCCAAGAACTCGGCATCACGACAGTCATGCAGAAGCCGCTGCGCATCCAGCAGCTGACCGACCTGATCGCCGAGACCCTGCGCGACCTGGAGCCCTGACCCCGATCCCTGTCTCACCACGGGCGATGGAATCCACGCGCTGGTCCCCCGCACGCCGCCCGGCGTGCACCACCACCCCACCCCACTGGAGAACATCATGATGAACCGCATCCGCACCGCCATCGAGCGCAAGCGCGCCGTCAACCAGATGCCGTACGCGTGGCGTCCGGCGCCCCCGCGCGTCTGAACCACCAGCGGCCCGCCCGCGATCGCGACAGCGTGAGGCAGATGGACCGCGTCGAGTCGGCCGGTGGCCAGCTCGGCGCGGTCCTTTCCGCGCCGCGATCCGGCGCGGCCGCCCTCGCCCCCGGCGGGCCCTGGCTCGCCACCGACCTCGCCCAGGCCAGGCGCGTCCTGGCCGATCCCGAGGCGTTCGACTTCCCCGGCAACGTCAACCGCACCGGAGACCTGTCCGGCAGTCGCGGCGAGACCCGCTCGGGACACACCGTCTTCGCTCCGGTGCCCCCGGACGCTGTGGCGCGCGGCGTCGCGACCTTCGAGCGCGAGTGGACCGCCGCGCTGGCCGACCACCGCCGCACGCGGCCCGACGTGCCATACGATGCCATGTTGTTGCTGCGGCGTCCCGTGGCCCGGTCGACCACGTCGGCCGTCCTTCCGTCCGCCAGCGACGAGACGCGGAACCGTGTGGGCGACCACGTCCTCGCCTGGATCGACGCGCTCGGCCCGGTGATCGCCGCCCACCGGCGCCCGTGGCGGTGGGGGCGCGTCCGGCGCACCGAGCGCGACACGCGCATCGCGCTGGAGGACGTCCTCGAGGAAGCGCTGGACGCAGAGCCGGACGTCGACCTCTCGCCCCAGCAGGCGGCGACCATGCTGGCGGCCGGCATCCAGGTGCCGATCGCCGCCGGAGCGTTCCTGCTCGCGTGGCTGGCCCAGCAGCCCGCCCCCGTCGAGCCGACCAGCGCCGCCTGGGAGACGCTGCGCCTCACTCCCCCGACGTGGCTCACCGCCCGCGTCACGACCCGCGAGGTGGAGCTCGGGGGGACGACGATCCCGCAGGGCCGCGTCGTCTTCGTCAGCCCGCTGCTGCTCGGTCGTCTGTCGGACCTGGTCCCCGGAGGCCCCGGTGGACTGGACCAGTTCGATGCCGGGCGCTGGCAGGACGGAGGACGCCGCCCGGGCGCCTGGCTGCCGTTCGGCGCCGGTCCGCACGCGTGTCCGGGTCGCAACCTCGGCATGGGGATACTCGTCGCCCTCGCGGCATGGGGCGCGAAGCACGAATTGCAGTTGAGCAAGACTGTGCGCATCGACCAGAGTCGAGGCATCTCGCCCACCCCCTGCTGGTTCACCGCTGCGCCCCGATCGGAGCACGACCTGTGACCGAGCCGTCCGTCCTCCAGGACACGTCAGCCCCGGCGGCGTCGTCACCTGCGGCGGTCGAGCTCGCGATGGCCATCACGTCAGGTGAGATGAGCGCCGATTGCGCCATCGACCTGGCGGCCGGTCACCTGCTCACCTACGAACGGGTCGAGGTCGTCGTCTCGGTGCTCACCCGGGTCCGGCCGCAGAACACGCAGTCCTGGAGAGAGCTCGGCGGTCGCGCCTGGATCCGGGAGTGGGGCGCGCCCGACACCACCGTGTCCGTCATTCCGCCGCCCGAGGCCGGCCCGGAGGCCGCACTCAGCATGCCGTGGATGTCGCGGCACGCTCGAACGGGTGAGCTCGTCGTCATCGTCGACCGGGATCGCCTGCCAGCCGAGGCGGACCAGGACCGTTCCGAGCTCGTCCGCACCGGCATCGCCAGCCTCGCCGCGACGGCGTTCACCTCCGCTGGTGCCATGTACGGCAGCCTCACGGCTGTGAGCGGCACCGCCGGCGAATGGCCTGCCCAGCTGGTCGCAGACTTCAGGGTGCTCAATGCCGCGATCATCGCCAACCTCACTCTCGAGCAGTCGCGTCGCTCCCTCGCCGAGGCCCTCGAAGCGGGCGCGGAGGCACAGCTCGCCGCCCAGCAACTGTTCGGCGCGGTGGGGCACGAGCTGCGTACGCCGCTCTCCGCCATCCTGGGCTACACCGAGGGCCTCCTCGACGACGCCGAGCACGGGACCGCCGACGACGTCGCGACCGGCATGAAGCGCGACGGGCCGGTCATCGTCCGGTCGTGCGAGCGGCTGCTCACCATCGTCGACAGCCTGCTCGGCGCCGGTCGCGCCATGTCGGCCGACGACCAGCGCCAGGAGGTCTCGGTGGCCGACGCGGTCGCCGACGTCATGCACTGGCACCGGACTCCCGCCCGCACGGCCGGCGTGGACATGCAGGCCCACGTCGACCCCCGCCTCGCGGCGTGGGGACACCCGTCGGCGATCCGCCAGGTCCTCGCCAACCTGCTGGGCAACGCGATCGTCCACCACCACCCCCACGGTGGGACCGTGCACCTGTTCGCCGAGGAGCTGGTCGGCGAGAGCGCGAAGCCGATGGTGCGCATCATCGTGCGCGACGACGGGCCGGGGCTCGCACCCGAGCAGCTCGCGCACGTCTTCGAGCCGTTCGTGCGGTTCGCGGCGCCCACCACCCAGGGCAGCGGGCTCGGGCTGTCGCTGTCGCGCACCATCGCCGAGCGCGAGGGGGGCGCGGTGCGGGGCGAGTCCACGCCGGGCGTCGGATCGTCGTTCTGGCTCGAGCTCCCCGCCTACCTCCCCCCGCGCGCCTGAGCCGATTCCCGCCTCGCCACCGGGCTCATGTATTCTCGTCCCGCTTGGGCAGGTAGCTCAGTTGGTACGAGCGATCGCCTGAAAAGTGATAGGTCGGCGGTTCGACCCCGCCCCTGCCCACAAGCACAGAAGGGCCCCGGTCACGTCCCGACCGGGGCCCTTCTGCATGCCCGGCCTGGTCTGGTCCGGTCGGACGTTTCGGCCCCCGACGCCTACCGTGGGAGCGTGCCCGAGGTCGAGGAAGGCACCTTCAGCAGCGGCGTGCCCTACCTGAGGACGGGGCACGGGCCGGTGCTCCTCGTCGCCGCCGGGCTCACGGCCGAGCACGCCAACCCCGCAGGCACGACCCGGCGGGCGTCCCTGGCATGGGCGGCGCCGTTCGCCCGCCACTTCACCGTCCACCTCGTCAACCGGCGCCCGGGTGGCCGACCTGGCCGCGGACTACGCCACGGCGATCGAGCAGGACCTCGGTGAGCCGGTCCTCCTCCACGGGACCTCGACCGGCGGTTCGATCGCCCTGCAGCTCGCCGTGGACCGACCCGAGCTCGTACGACGACTCGTGCTCGCCGGGGCGGCCTGCCGGCTCTCGTCCCGGGGCAGGGCGGTGATGGCCGAGGTCGCGCGGCTGACGGCGGCGGGTGACTCGGGCGCCGCGACGGCCACGATCGTGGCCGCGGCGACGCCGCCGCGCCTGCGCCTGCTCACCCGCCCGGCCGGCTGGGTGATGGGGCGGCTCACGACGTCCGACCCGCGCGACATGCTCGTCACCATCGCCGCGGAGGACGAGCTCGACCTGGAGCCGCGGCTGGACCGGGTCACGGCACCGACCCTCGTCCTCGGCGGGACGGCGGACGACTTCTACACCCGCGACCTCTTCGAGCGGACCGCCGCGGGCGTCCCGGACGGACGGGCAGTGGTGTGGGACGGCATGTCGCACGTCGGGGTCGCCGGCGGCAAGATGCCGGCCGCGGTCGGACTGGGCTACCTGCTGGCCGGCTGAGGTCCGGCAGGATGGGCCGGTGCTCCCCCGCCTCGAGGTCGTCCGCCGCCTCCGCCCGGTCGACCTGGTCGCGCCCGGGGCGGTGCAGGTCGAGACCGACACCGGCGGCGAGCTCGCCGTGCCGGTGCTCGCGCCCTACGTCGCAGCGACGACGTCCGAGCTCGACGGCCCGGTGGCGATGCACCTCGGGGACCACCGGATCGCGGCCTCGATCGTCGACGGGTCGGTGTCGCTGGACGTCCCCGGGGCCGGGACCCTCCGCAGCCGCCGCTTCCACAAGGCCGCGGAGCCGACCGGGCTGGGCCTCACCCTGACCGGCACCCACGTGACGGCCTGGAGCCGCGAGGCGGCCGGGTGGGTGGCCCGGGCGCGGCACGACCTCCGGGAGGTCGCCGCCGAGGGCACCGGCCTCCAGGTCGACACCCGCGACGAGGACGCGCTCGCCGGGCTCCGGGTGGAGCTCCCGTCCGGCGGCGGGGTCGCCGGCGGGTTCGGGCAGCTCGGCCTCCGCGACACGCGGTTCGTCACCGGCGAGGACGGCCGTCCGGTGCGCGACGACGGCGCGCTGTGGCTGACGGCGACGTCGGCCGGACCCGGGTTCTTCGACACCGCCCACACCAGCGTGTGGCGCCTCGAGCCCGACTCCCTCGCGCTCAGCCACTCCGCCGACCTGTTCTTCCGCCGGCCCGACCGGGCCGGCGTCTTCGGCGACCACGCGACCCACCTGGTCCGCTCCGGCAGCGGCTGGCTGGTAGCGACCAGCACGTGGGGCGACTTCGAGGCACCGACGACGCGCGCGGGGCGACGTACGCCGGCGGGGTTGCGGGTCACCCTCGCCGAGTCGGGCAGCGACCTGCTGCGTGGCTCGCACGTGCTCGACACGCGCGAGCTCCCGCTGCCCGTCGACGGGCTGGCGTCCATCGCCACCTGGGACCCCCACCTCGTCCGGCGCGACGGCCGGTGGCTGGTCGGCTTCGTGAGCGCGCGGCGGTTCTTCGACTTCCACCCCGCCCTCGCGGCCGGGGAGGCCCTCGACGACCTGCGGCTGCTGGGCGCGGCCACGGACCGCACGTCGACGGAGGGCACGACGCTGGTCGACGTCGACGGGCAGCTGGTGGTCCTCGCCAGCGACGGCCGCGACTCCCGGCGGGGGCAGCGCGCCCGCTTCCCGGCGTACGACCTCACGATGACCGAGACGGGCATCCTGGACGCGCCCTACCCGACCAACCTGCCCTGGCCGACGCTCGCGCAGGTGGACGACGGGTGGCTGATGGTGACCTTCGACGGTCGCGCAGCGGGCGGCAGGCTGCTCGGCTACGGCACCCACGGCGACCTCGTGGTGATGCGGTCGCACTGATGCGGTGAGCGACATCGCGCGGGACTACCCTTGGCGTGACGGCGGTCACCACCCCTCGACCGCGCTGACCAGGCCCGCACACCCCGCGGCCGCACCCACGAGAAAAGGATCCGTGAGCATGTCTGGAGTACCCAATTCCGGCGTCGACGTCTTCGAGCTCGGCAGCGAGCACGAGCAGGTCGTCTTCTGCAACGACCGCGCGACCGGCCTGCGGGCCATCATCGCCATCCACTCCACTGCGCTGGGCCCGGCCCTCGGCGGGACGCGGTTCTACCCCTACGCCAGCACCGACGACGCGATCGTCGACGTCCTCAACCTCTCGCGCGGCATGTCCTACAAGAACGCGCTGGCCGGCCTCGACCTCGGCGGCGGCAAGGCCGTCATCATCGGCGACCCCGCCGAGCTGAAGACCGAGGCCCTGCTCCGCGCCTACGGCCGCTTCGTGCAGTCGCTGGCCGGGCGCTACTTCACCGCGTGCGACGTGGGCACGTTCAGCGAGGACATGGACCACATCGCCCGCGAGTGCGACTTCGTCACCGGCCGCACCGTCGCCCACGGCGGCGCGGGCGACAGCTCGGTGCTCACGGCCTTCGGCACCTTCCAGGGCATGCGCGCCGCCGCCGAGCAGGCGTGGGGCGAGCCCACGCTCGCCGGGCGCACCGTCGGCGTCGCGGGCGTCGGCAAGGTCGGCCGCCACCTCGTGCGCCACCTGATCGAGGACGGCGCCACCGTGGTCGTCACCGACGTGCACGCGCCGTCGGTCGAGGCCATCCGCGAGCAGTTCCCGCAGGTCACGGCCGTCGCCACCACCGAGGAGCTCGTCGCCAGCGAGATCGACGTCTACGCGCCCTGCGCGATGGGCGGCGCGATCAGCGACGACGTGCTCGAGGTGCTGCGCGCCACGATCATCTGCGGCGCCGCCAACAACCAGCTCGCGCACCCCGGCATCGAGAAGAAGATCGAGGAGCGCGGTGTCCTCTACGCGCCCGACTACTGCGTCAACTCCGGCGGCGTGATCCAGGTCGCCGACGAGCTCGAGGGCTTCTCCTTCGAGCGCGCCCAGCAGCGCGCCACCGGGATCTTCGAGACCACCCGCAAGGTGTTCGAGCTCGCCAAGGCCGACGGCGTCACCACGGCCGAGGCCGCCGACCGTCTCGCCGAGCGCCGCATGCGCGAGGTCGGCCGCCTGCGCGGCATCCACCTCGGCTGACGCCGACCGGGCGGTTCCTCGCGCTGGTAGCGCGCCGACCGGGCGGTTCCTCGCGCTGGCAGCGCGAGGAACCGCCCGGTCACTGCGTCTCAGCGGGAGGAGCTGCCCGCTCACCTGATGGCGTCAGGGCGTGCCTGTACGCCGTACCGCCCGGTGACCCGGGCGGCGTGATCAGGTGCGATCAGTCAGTCTGCGCGACGACGTGGGTCGGCATAGTCCGTCCACCCGTCGTCATCGGTATCGACCTCACTCGTGGAGTGAGTGTCTTCTCCGTGCAGCTCCTTCGCCAGCGCGCCGAAGTCCGTCTCGTGAGTCCGGTACTTCAGGTCGCGGGCGACCTTCGTCTGCTTCGCCTTCGCTCGGCCGCGCCCCATAGGGTCGACCCCCTCGCACACTTGGCCGGGGCTGTCGGGGAGCCGCCCGACGCGCCCGGTCTGATCGGTTACATATCGTGGGGACAACGCTACCTGAGCGGTGGGTGTTCCCGCACACCGGAAGCCCGCATTTCGTGCTCGAAGTGGCGAATCTCTTCACCAGCCGGGGTGCTGGCCCTCCAGCAGGACCCGACCGCCGTCGGTGTCGGCCGCGTGCGCCTCACCTGCGACCCAGGCGTGGATGCCGTGCCCGGCCAGGACGGAGATCGCGGTGTCTACCGACTCGGGGGCGGTCAGCGCCACCATGCCGACGCCGCAGTTGAGGGTGGCCTCGAGGTCGGCCTGGGACACCCCGCCCACACGTCGTACGACGTCGAAGACCGGCTGCGGCGTCCACGTGGAGCGGTCGATGACGACCGACAGCTCCTCGGGGAGCACCCGCTCGAGGTTGGCGGCGAGGCCGCCGCCGGTCACGTGGGACATGGCGTGGGTCTCGGTGCGCGCGGCGAGGTCGAGGCAGGCCTTGGCGTAGATGCGGGTGGGCTCGAGCAGCTCCTCGCCCAGCGTGCGGCCGAAGTCGTCGACGTGCCGGTCGACGGTCCAGCCCGCTCCCCCGGCGTCGGTGGAGCCCAGCAGGACGTGGCGCACGAGGGAGTAGCCGTTGGAGTGCAGCCCGCTGGCCTCCATGGCGATGACGACGTCGCCCGGGCGGACGCGCCCCGGGCCGAGGAGCTTGCTGGCCTCGACGACGCCGGTGGTCGCGCCCGCGACGTCGTAGTCGTCGGGGTCGAGCAGTCCCGGGTGCTCGGCGGTCTCGCCGCCGATGAGCGCGCAGCCGGCGACCACGCACGCCTCGGCGATGCCCTTGACGATGGCCGCGATGCGCTCGGGGACGACCCGGCCGCAGGCGATGTAGTCGGTCATGAACAGCGGCTCGGCGCCGCACACGACGAGGTCGTCGACGACCATGCCGACGAGGTCGAAGCCGATGGTGTCGTGGACGTCCATCAGCTGCGCGATGGCGACCTTGGTGCCGACGCCGTCGGTCGAGGTGGCGAGCAGCGGGCGCTCGTAGCGGGTCAACGCGGAGGCGTCGAAGAGGCCCGCGAAGCCGCCGAGCCCGCCGATCATCTCCGGACGGCGGGCCTTCTCGACCCAGCCCTTCATCAGGTCGATCGCGCGGTCGGCCGCCTCGATGGAGACCCCGGCGGCGGCGTAGGCGTTGTCAGCGTCGGACACGTGGCTCCTCGGGTGGCGCGATCAGGTCACGGGTTGTTGAGGACCGGCAGCGCGCGGCCCATCGTCGGCGACTGGAGCGTCGCCTCGAGCAGGTGCTTGCCGAGCAGGCTCTCGTCGGGCAGCTCGATGGGGTACTCCCCGGTGAAGCAGGCCGTGCACAGCCGGTCGGCGGCCTGGCCCGTCGCCTCGACCATCCCCTCCAGCGAGATGTAGCCGAGGCTGTCGGCGCCGACGCTGGCGGCGATCTCCTCCGGCGTGAGGCCGTTGGCGATCAGCTCGGCGCGGGTGGCGAAGTCGATGCCGTAGAAGCACGGCCACTTCACCGGCGGGCTGGAGATCCGCACGTGCACCTCCAGCGCCCCGGCCTCGCGGAGCATCCGCACCTGGGCGCGCTGGGTGTTGCCGCGCACGATCGAGTCGTCGACCACGACGACGCGCTTGCCGCGGATCATGTGCTCAAGGGCGTTGAGCTTGAGCCGGATGCCGAGCTGGCGCAGCGTCTGGCTGGGCTGGATGAACGTGCGGCCGACGTAGGCGTTCTTGACGAACCCCTGGCCGAACGGGATGCCGGACTCGGCGGCGTAGCCGGACGCGGCGGGCGTGCCGGACTCCGGGACCGGCATGACCAGGTCGGCGTCGACGGGGAACTCGCGCGCGAGGCGGCGGCCCATCTCGACGCGCGCCTCGTGGACGTTGCGGCCGCTGATGGTGGCGTCGGGGCGGGCGAGGTAGACGTACTCGAAGACGCAGCCCTTGCGGGCCGGCTCGGCGAAGGTGTGCGAGCGCAGGCCGTTCTCGTCGATGACGATCATCTCGCCGGGCTCGACCTCGCGCACGACGCTGGCGCCGATCGTGGCGAGCGCGGCGTCCTCGCTGGCCACGACCCAGCCGCGGTCGAGGCGGCCGAGGACCAGCGGCCGGATGCCCTGCGGGTCGCGGGCGGCGTAGAGGGTGTGCTCGTTCATCCAGACGAAGCAGAAGGCGCCGCGCAGCTGCGGCAGCACCTCCAGCGCGCGCTGCTCGAGCGTGGTGTCGGGGTGGTGGGCGAGGAGCGCGGTGACGAGGCTGGTGTCGTTGGTCGAGGCCTCGACGCCCTTGATGTCGAGCTCGCCGGCCGCACCGGGCAGCTCGCCGACCATCTCGCGCAGCTCGTGGGTGTTGATCAGGTTGCCGTTGTGGCCCAGCGCGATCGACCCGTCGCCGGTGGGGCGGAAGGTCGGCTGCGCGTTCTGCCAGGTGCTCGCGCCGGTGGTCGAGTAGCGCGAGTGGCCGATGGCGAGGTGGCCCTTGAGCGAGTCGAGCGTCGACTCGTCGAAGACCTGCGAGACCAGGCCCATGTCCTTGTAGACGAGGATCTGCCGCCCGTTGCTGACCGCGATGCCCGCGGACTCCTGGCCGCGGTGCTGCAGCGCGTAGAGCCCGAAGTAGGTCAGCTTGGCGACGTCCTCGCCGGGGGCCCAGACGCCGAAGACGCCGCAGGCGTCCTGCGGGCCCTGGTCCTGGGGGTCGAGCGCCGTGGTGAGGCGGCCGTCGCCGCCCGTACGCCTGCTGCTCTGGTAGGGCACGGCTCGCAGTCTACGGGCGCGCCGCCCGATCGCCGTACTCGCGCCCAGCCACCGGTATCTGAGGACCCGACGGACGTGCCGGGAGCCGATCGACGACCGCCACGTCCTCAGATGTCCCGGTCAGGCACCGGGGAGGAACGCACGCACCCGGTGGAGGGCGAGCCGGGCCGCCGTCCGGCCCACGGCCGGGAGCGGGAGGACGTCGAGGAGCGGGTTGCTGCGCGCCCAGGCGGGGTCGGAGGGCAGCGAGCCCTCGGGGCCGGCGTACATCGGGGTCAGCGACCGCTGGACGGCCTCCTCGAGGTCGAGGAGCGGGCCGCCGGAGCGCGGGACCCACGTGTGGCCGGGACGGCAGACCATGTCGTGGCGCAGCGACTCGATCAGCGCGGTGACGGTGTGGAACGGCGCCGTCGTGGCGAGGGCCGCCCCCAGCCCGACGAGCCCGGTCGGGGCGACCGGCGCCGGCACGCGGAGCCGGGACAGCCCGGCCCCGCCGCCGACAACGCGCATGAGGTCGGGGTAGGCGACGACGTCGGGACCGCCGAGGTCGACCGCGCCGCTCGGGCCGTCGTCGGCGAGCCCGTCGCTGATCGCGCGCAGCACGTCGGAGGCGGCCACCGGCTGGACCGAGCTGTGCATCCACGTCGGCACCGGCTGCACGAGGAAGAGGGTCGCGATCTGGCGGATGATCTCGAACGACGTCGAGCCGGCCCCGACGACGACGCCCGCCCGCAGCGCGACCGCACCGTCGGTGGCGCCGAGCAGGATGCGCTCGACCTCGAGCCGCGAGGCGATGTGGGCGGACAGCTCCGCCTCCGGCACCTGCGGCACGAGGCCGGAGAGGTAGACGAGGCGTCGGACGTCGCTGTCGGCCACGGCGGCCGCGACGGTCTCGGCGGCCACCCGGTCGCGCTCGCTGAAGTCGCTGCGGTCGAGGGAGTGCACCAGGTAGACGACCGCGTCGACGTCGACGACCGCCTGCACCACGGCGGCGGGGTCGGTGACGTCGCACTGGATCGCCCGGACGCGGTCGTCCCAGCCGAAGCGGTCGGGGCGCGGGGGCGACGACGAGGCGGCCACCACGTCGTGGCCGTGCTCGAGCAGGTGGGGCACGAGACGCGAGCCGATGTAGCCGGTGGCGCCGAGAACGAGGACCCGCATGCCTAGGCCTCGCCCAGGTGCTTGAGCAGGTTGCGGGAGAAGACGGTGCCCATGTGCTTGACGACGCCCGCCATGACGCGCTCGACGGCGGGCCGGGCGAGGCCGGGGAGCGGCAGGTGGGTGGAGATCTGCAGGTCGATGCTGACCTCGGTGCCACCGCCGGCGGCGTCGGAGAGGTCGTAGGTGCCGTCGACCGCGGTCATCTCGTCGGGGCGCTCGGGGTCGTGGGTGAACACGATCCGGTCCTCGGGGTGGAGCTCCATCACCTCGGTGAACGTCGGCGCGACCGAGAGCCCCAGCACGGGGATGGTCGCCATCCGCCAGGTCCAGCGGTCGCCGTCGACGTGGATGCTGGTCACGTAGGGGGTGATCTGCGCGATCAGGTCGGCGTCGGTGAGGGCGGCCCACACCTCGCTGCGTGATGAGCGGAGCACGGCCGATGATCGGTCGCGAGCACGGAAGGTCGCCATGGGCGCGAGGCTACCGACGGCGCCCATACTCGGGACCACCCGGGCGAGCGGTGGGTCAGGCGGATTCCGGACGCGGAGAAGCCGCCTGGCGCACCGCGCGTACGACGACACGCCGGGGCGCGCGGTCGAGCGGTGCCTGAGGCGGGTCCCGGACGCGGAGAAGCCGCCTCACGCACCGCTCAGCGGACCGCGCGTACGACGACACGCCGGGGCGCGCGGTCGAGCGGTGCCTGAGGCGGGTCCCGGACGCGGAGAAGCCGCCTCACGCACCGCTCAGCGGGGCGCGCGTCGTCAGCGCGGCAGCTCGCCGAGGTTGCGGAGCAGCAGCGCCTCGGCCTTGACGACCTTCTCGAACTCGGCGAGGTGCAGGCCCTCGTTGGCGCCGTGGGCGCGGGTGTCGGGGTCCTCGACGCCGGTGACCAGCACGCTGGCCTGAGGAAACGCCTCGAGGAACTCGGCGATGAACGGGATCGAGCCGCCCACACCCATGTCGACCGGCGCAGTGCCGTCCCAGGCCTCGGCGAACGCGGCGCGCGCGGCGTCGTACGCCGGACCGCTGGCGTCGATCTGCGTCGCCTCGCCGGTGTCCACGATGGTCGTCGTCAGCGTGGCGCCCCAGGGGGTGTGCTTCTCGAGGTGCGCCTGGAGGCACTGGACGGCGTTGGCGGTCGTGTCGCCCGGCGCGATGCGCATGCTGATGCGGCAGCGCGCCGCGGGGACGAGGGTGTTGGACGCGCCCTCGACCTTGGGGGCGTCGAGGCCGGTGATGCTGATCGACGGCTTGGTCCAGAGGCGCTCGACGACCGAGCCGGAGCCGATCCACTCGATGCCCTCGGCGGCACCGGACTCGGCGCGGAGCCGGTCCTCGGGGTAGTCCACGTCGGCGGCGGGGCCGGAGTGCAGGCCCGCCACGGCGACGTTGCCGTCGTCGTCGTTGAGGGAGGCGATGACGCGGCTCAGCGTCATGATCGAGTCGGGGACGAGCCCGCCCCACATGCCGCTGTGCACGGCGTGGGTGAGGGTGCGGATCTCGACGTCCATCCGGACCAGGCCGCGCAGGGACGTGGTGAGGGCGGGCTCGCCGATGTCCCAGTTGCCGGAGTCGGCGATCACGATGACGTCGGCCTCGAGGCGGTCCTTGTAGGTGTTGAGCAGGTCGACCAGGGTGTCGGAGCCGACCTCCTCCTCGCCCTCGATGAACATCACCAGGTTGACCGGCAGGTCGTCGCCGAAGATCCGGACCGCGCCGAGGTGGGCGGCGATGCCTGCCTTGTCGTCGGCGGCGCCCCGGCCGTAGAGGCGGTCTCCACGCTCGGTCGGCTCCCACGGCGGGGAGTCCCAGTCGGCGTGGTCGTTCTCGGGCTGGACGTCGTGGTGGGCGTAGAGCAGCACCGTGGGGGCGCCCTCGGGGCCGGCCTTCTTCGCGATGACCGCCGGCGGCGCACCGTCGTGGGCACGGACGATCTCGCACTCGAAGCCCTCGGCCGCGAACAGGTCGCGGGTGGCCTCGGCGCTTCGCTCGACCTCACCGGCGCGGGCCGGGTCGGCGGAGACGGACTGGATGCGGACCAGGTCCTCGAGGTCGCGGCGGATGCCGGGCATGACCTCGGCGAGGCGTGCGGAGATGTCGACAGTCATGTCACGACCCTAGCCGGGAGCGACGGAGTCGCTCGCGGCGTGGGTCGGGACGTCGAGCGAGCGGGCGACCAAGCTCGCGAGGTCGCGACCGCGGGTCGAGACCAGGCCGTAGGTGCGCCGGTCAACCGTCGAGCGACGACCGGTCGCCGTGCCGGCGCTCCAGCATCAGCTGGCGCTCGGTGTCTGCGAAGCCGAGGCGTCGGTAGATCCCGATGGCCTCGCCGTCGTCGTCGGCGACGATGACGAGCGTGCGCGCACCGAGGTGCTCGAGGGCGTGGCGACCGGCCGCGTGGACGGCCGCGGCCGCCAGCCCCTTGCGCCGGTGGGCCGTGTGGGTCTCGACGCTCTGGAAGCGCGCGACGCCCTCCTCGGTGGTGAAGACGGCGGCGGTGCTGACGACCTCGTTGTCGACGAAGACGCCGAACCTGGTGCCGCGGCCGGCGTCGATGAGCGCCTGCTCCTGCACGTTGCGGCCGCGGGCGAACGTCAGGTGCGACTCCACGTCGTCGCGCTCCTCGATCGCGGCGCTCAGCCGGGCGCGGCTCTCCCAGTCGGACGCGGACCGCAGCGGGCGGACCTCGGCATCCACGTCGCGGGGCGGCTGCAGGGCGGAGGCGGTGAGCACGGCCGCCACGTCGACCACGAGCCCGGCCGCCTCGAAGCCGGCGCTCGACTCCGGGGCGAGGTCGGGGGTGTCGATGCCGATGCTGACGTGGCGCGCGTCGGGGAACTCGGCGTGGAAGGCGCCGACCACCTCCCGCTCGCCGCCGAGCACGGGCGGCTCGGCGAGGAGGATGAAGTTGCCCCAGTGGTAGGTCGGGTTGGCCGGCGTGCGGACCACGAGGTGGGTGCCGCGGTCCTCCACGGTGCTGCCGGACGCGGTCAGCAGGGCGAGGTCGGTGCGGAAGCCGAGCGAGGTCACATCCATGGGCGCAGGCTAGAGGTTGTCTGCGCCCGTGTCGGGGTCGGCCGTGGTGGACGGCGATTCACCGCGCTCGGGGTCGGCGCCGACGTCCCACCGCCAGTCGCGCACCTCGGGCAGGTCGTCGCCGTACGTGCGCGTCCACGCCCGCGCCCGCCGGCGGGTGTCCCCCATCAGCTGGCGCAGGCCGGCCGCGCGCGAACCGAGGCCGGGGACGCGGTCGATGACGTCCATGACCAGGTGGTAGCGGTCGGTGTCGTTCATCATCACCATGTCGAAGGGCGTGGTGGTGGTGCCCTCCTCCTTGTAGCCGCGCACGTGGATGTTGTCGTGGTTGGTGCGGCGGTAGGTCAGCCGGTGGATCAGCCACGGATAGCCGTGGTAGGCGAAGATGACCGGCTTGTCGGTCGTGAACACGGTGTCGAAGTCGCGGTGGCTGAGCCCGTGGGGGTGCTCGGCCTCGTCCTGCAGGCGCATCAGGTCGACGACGTTGACGAAGCGGACCCGCAGGTCGGGGAGGTGCTCGCGCAGGAGCGAGACCGCCGCCAGCGCCTCGAGGGTCGGTACGTCGCCCGCTGCCGCCACGACGACGTCGGGGTCGCCCTCGTCGTTGGACGCCCAGTCCCAGATGCCCAGCCCGCGGGCGCAGTGGTGGTCGGCGGCCTCGGCGTCGAGCCAGTCGAAGCTCGGCTGCTTGCCGGACACCACGACGTTGACGTAGTGCTCGCTCTCCAGGCAGTGCGCCATCGTCGACAGCAGGGTGTTGGCGTCCGGCGGCAGGTAGACACGTACGACCTCGGCCTTCTTGTTGACCACGTGGTCGATGAAGCCGGGGTCCTGGTGGGAGAAGCCGTTGTGGTCCTGGCGCCACACGTGCGAGCTGAGCAGGTAGTTGAGGCTCGCGATGCGGGGACGCCACTCGATCTCGCGGGTGGTCTTGAGCCACTTCGCGTGCTGGTTGAGCATCGAGTCGACGAGGTGGATGAACGCCTCGTAGCAGCTGAAGAGCCCGTGCCGGCCGGTGAGCAGGTAGCCCTCGAGCCAGCCCTGGCAGGTGTGCTCGGAGAGGATCTCGACCACGCGTCCCGAGTGGGCGAGGTGCTCGTCGACGTCGGCGAGCTCGCCCGCCCAGACCTTGTCGGTCACCTCGTAGACCGCGTCGAGGCGGTTGGACGCGGTCTCGTCGGGGCCGAAGATGCGGAAGTTGGTGTCGTTGTCGCGCACCACGCCGACCAGCCACTGGCCCAGCACGCGGGTCGGCTCGTGGATCGATGCGCCCGGGCGCTCCACCTCGACCGCGCTCCCGCGCCAGTCGGGCAGCCGGAGCGGCCGCTTGAGCAGCCCGCCGTTGGCGTGCGGGTTGGCACTCATCCGCCGGGGGCCGGACGGGGCCTGGCGGCGCACCGACTCGACGGGCCGGCCGTCGTCGCCGAAGAGCTCGTCGGGGGCGTAGGACCGCAGCCACTCCTCGAGCTGCGCGCGGTGCTCGTCGTTCTCCCGCGTCCCGGCGAGCGGCACCTGGTGCGCGCGCCACGTGCCCTCGACCGGCTTGCCGTCGACCTCCGCCGGGCCGGTCCACCCCTTCGGCGTGACGAGCAGGATCATCGGCCACGGCCCGCGCTCGACGTCGCCGTCCTCGCGGGCGGCGCGCCAGGTCTCGCGGATCATGTCGTGGGCCTCGTCGAGCGCGGCCGCCATCTGCCGGTGGACGTCCGTCGGGTCGTCGCCCTCGACGGTGATCACGTGGTGGCCGTAGCCGCGCAGCAGGCTCTCGAGCTCCTCGCGCGGCATGCGGGCGGGGATGGTCGGGTTGGCGATCTTCCAGCCGTTGAGGCTGAGGATCGGCAGCACCGCGCCGTCGTGGACCGGGTCGACGAACTTGTTGCCGTGCCAGCTCGCCGCCAGCGGACCGGTCTCGAACTCGCCGTCGCCGACCACCGCGGTCACCACGAGGTCGGGGTTGTCCATCGCGGCGCCGTAGGCGTGGGAGAGGACGTAGCCCAGCTCGCCGCCCTCGTGGATCGAACCGGGCGTCTCCGGCGCGACGTGGCTGGGGATGCCGCCGGGGAAGGAGAACTGCCGGAACAGCCGCGCCATCCCGTCGCGGTCGTCGCCGATCGCTGGGAACACCTCGGAGTAGGTGCCCTCCAGCCACGCGTTGGCGACCGCCGCAGGGCCGCCGTGACCCGGCCCGCAGAGGATGATCGCGTCGACGTCGCGCTCGCGGATCAGCCGGTTGAGGTGGGTCCAGACCAGGTTGAGGCCGGGTGTCGTGCCCCAGTGGCCGAGCAGCCTGGGCTTGATGTCCTCGCGCTCGAGCGGACGCTCGAGGAGCGGGTTGTCGAGCAGGTAGATCTGCCCGACGGAGAGGTAGTTGGCCGCGCGGAACCAGAGGTCGAGGTCGCGGACCTGGTCATCGGTGAGGGACGCCATGCCCCTTCGTACCGGAAAGCGGCGCCGGTGCGCATCCCCTGTCCGTGCCCGGGTGCGGGGTCAGAGGGGGGTCAGAGGGGGAGGTAGGGCGAGAGGTCGGTGCGCTCGCCGCTCGCCGCGATCCGGCCGGAGTCGAGCGCCTCGGCCCACGTCGTACGCCCGGTGGCGAGGGCCAGCCACGTCTCGCCGTCGGTCTCCACGACCGCCGGTGGCGTGCCGCGGGTGTGGCGCACGCCCGGCACGACCTGCACAGCCGCGAAGGGCGGCACCCGGACCTCGACCGAACGCCCGGGGGCACGCACCTCGAGGACGGCCAGGTAGTGCTTGACCAGCGCCCGGGTGTCGCCGGCGGCCTCGGCCGTCGCGAGCTGGTCGGGGCTGAGGACCTTGAGTCGGGCGGGCACGGAACGAGGCTAGACCCGCACCGTGCAGGCAGTTCGCGCCAGGTCGGCGGCCGGTGAGCGTGGACCGGCGCCGCGGACGTCCGAACTGCCTTCCTGGTGCTCACCCGATGGCGTCGAGCACCTCCACGCAGGCGGCCCAGGCGTCGCTGCCGGTGTCGATGACGCCGAAGTGGCCGCCGGTGACCTCGACGAGCGTTGCGTCCGCGCCTGCCGCCGTCGCGGACTCGACGTAGGCCTCGGCCTGGCTGAAGGGCACCGTGTCGTCGTCGCGGGCGTGGACGACCCAGACCGGGACGTCGAGGGGCACCTGGGTGAGCGGGTCGGCCTGCTCGTACGCCGCCTCGTCGGCGTCGCCGAGGAAGGCGAGCGCAGCGTCGTCGCCGAGGTGGTCGGCGACCGCCGCCCGCAGGTCGAGCACGCCGGCCTGGCTGACGACGTGGGTGACGGGCGGGCCGTCGGCCCACCTGGCGAAGCGACCGCGGGCGCCCGCCCAGGTGGCGAGGTGCCCGCCCGCGGAGTGACCGAGCGTGACGACCGGGCCTCGGGCGTCGGCGGCGACCGCCCCGATGGCGGCGTGGACGTCGTCGAGCGTGGCGGGGAAACCGCCGCCGTTGCCGACCCGGCGGTACTCCACGTTGGCGGCCGTCCACCCGCGCGCGACCAGGTCCTCGGCGAGGGGCGCGCCGTAGTCGGCGCCGTACTGGGCCTTCCAGAAGCCGCCGTGGATGACGACCACCAGCCCGCGGCTGGTGCCGCTCGGGGTGTGGAGGTCGACCCACTGGCTCGGGTCGTCGCCGTAGGTGATCCGCTCGGTGCTCGCTGCGTCGGCCATGGCGTCCACCCTGCCCGACCGGTCGTCGGAGCAGGCGGCGAAGGCAGCCGGGACGAGGCCCAGCGCCGGGAGGGCGAGCAGTGTTCGTCGTCGCACGGCAAGGGTTCGGAGCCGGGCGCCAGATCGCTCGGTCACGTGCCGGACCGCGGGCCGGGCCCATCCGAGGTGACGCGGGCGAAGCGCGCGGCCACCTCGGCGACACTGTCCGCCAGCTCGGGCGGCGACTCGACGACGAAGTCGGCCCCCGAGCTGGCGAGCACCATCACCGGCCAGTGGAGGTCGTCGACGTTCATCTCCAGCAGGCAGCCGTCGCCGTCCGCGGTGACCGTGCCCCACCGGCCCACCTGGGGGGTCAGCTCGTCGGCCGGCATCGCCAGCCGGACGCGTACGGCGTGGCGCTGGGGCATCCGGCGGATGCCCTGCTGCACGAAGGCGAGGGCGTCGTCGGCCGGCAGCTCGCGCGGACGGAAGCGCTGGCCGGTGGGCTCGGGGGCCGTGATGCGGTCGAGCCGGAAGCTGCGCCAGTCGGTGCGGTCGCGGTCCCAGGCGACGAGGTACCACCGGCGGCCGAGGGAGACGAGCCGGAGCGGCTCGACGCGGCGGTGGCTCACCTCGGCCTCCCGGGCGGTGTAGTCGAAGCGCAGCAGCTCGCTGTCCCGGCAGGCCTGCGCGAGCGTGGTAAGCACGGTCGCGTCGACGACCGGGGCGCCCTCCCACGGGCCGGGCGAGTCCGTCTGCGAGGCGACGGCGTCCATCTGCCGGCGCAGGCGGGGCGGCATCAGGGACAGCACCTTCGACAGCGCCTGCACCGACCGGTCGTCCGTGCCGGCGACCGCACCGACCGCCGCCGTGCGGAGGCCGACGGCGATCGCGACCGCCTCCTCGTCCTCGAGCAGGAGCGGCGGCAGCGACCCCCCGGCGCGCAGCTGGTAGCCGCCGGCCGCGCCCCGCACGGCGTCGACCGTGTAGCCGAGGTCGCGGAGCCGGTCGACGTCGCGGCGCAGCGTGCGGGGGCTCACCTCGAGCCGCTCGGACAGCTCGGGGCCCGGCCAGTAGCGGTGGGTCTGGAGCAGCGACAGCAGCCGCAGCATCCGTTCGCTCGTGCTCATGGATACAGATTAGCTCGGAATGCGGCCAGGAACTGACCGCATGGCTCCCTACCGTCGTGCCATGACCTACCACCACCACACAGGACCGGCGATCGTGACGCGTGGCCTGACCCGCCACTTCACCTCGCGCAAGCAGACCGTCGAGGCCGTCCAGGGCCTCGACCTCGAGATCGGGCAGGGCGAGCTCGTCGCCTTCCTGGGCCCGAACGGCGCCGGGAAGTCGACCACCCTGCGCATGCTGACCACCCTCATCCCGCCCACCGCCGGGTCGGCGAGCGTCGCCGGGCACGACGTCGTCACCGCCCAGCGCGACGTACGCCGCGCGATCGGCTTCGTCGGCCAGGGCAACGGCGCCGGGCACCGCCAGCTCGGCCGCGACGAGCTCATCAGCCAGGGCCGCGCCCACGGGCTGTCGCGCGCCGACGCCCGCCGCCGGGCGGCCGAGCTGGTCGAGGACCTCGACCTCGCCGCGGTCGCCGACCGCAAGGTGTCGTCGCTGTCGGGCGGCCAGCGCCGTCGGCTCGACATCGCGATGGGGCTCGTCCACCTCCCCCGCGTGCTGTTCCTCGACGAGCCCTCGACCGGCCTCGACCCGCAGAACCGCGCCAACCTGCAGGAGCTGATCCGGCGGCTGCACGCCGAGAGCGGGAGCACTGTGGTGCTGACGACGCACTACCTCGAGGAGGCCGACGCGCTGGCCGGCCGCGTGGTCGTCGTCGACCACGGCCGGGTGATCGCCGACGACACCGCGGCGCGGCTCAAGAGCGGGCTCGGCGACCTGGTGCGGCTCGGCTTCGGCTCGCCCGGCGACGCCGCTCGGGCCGCGGCCCGGCTCGAGCGGGTGCCCGACGCCCGCATCGAGGTCGACGGTCCCTCGCTCGACCTGCGCGTCAAGGACGGCTCGGCCCTGGTCGGCGAGCTGCTCGCCGACCTGACCGCGGACGGCGTACCCCCGTCCCGGGTGGAGGTCGCGCGGCCCACCCTCGACGACGTCTTCCTCGACCTCACCGGTCGCAGCCTCCGCGAGACGCAGTCCACCGACTCCCCCACCGGCTCCACCGAGATCGAGAGCGAGGTCGCAGCATGAGCACCTTCGTGCAGGACACCGTCAACGTGATGAACCGCGAGCTCAAGCCCGTGTGGCGCGAGCCGATGGCCGTCGTCTTCGCGATGATCCAGCCGCTGGTCTTCCTCGGCCTCTTCGCGCCGCTGCTCCCGGAGATGGCCGCGGGTGACTCCGCGCTCCAGTGGTTCGTGCCCGGCATCGTGGCGATGACCGCCTTGATGGGGGCGTCGTTCACCGGCGCCAACCTGATGGAGGAGATGCAGTCCGGCTCGCACGAGCGCCAGCTCGTCTCGCCGCTGGGCCGTCCGGCGCTGCTCGTCGGACGCGCGCTGAAGGAGGTCGTGCCGATGCTGATGCAGGTCGCGATCATCGTCCTCGTGGTCACGCCGTTCAGCTTCGACCTGCACCTCGGCGGCGTGCTGGCGGCGGCGCTGGTGCTGTCGCTCTTCAGCATCGGCATCGGGGCGCTGTCGTTCGCCCTCGCGCTGGCGTCGAAGGGCGAGGACTGGATGTTCTGGACGATCCAGCAGACGCTGCTCTTCCCCGCCCTCCTCACCGCCGGCGTGCTGCTGCCGGTCGACGGGGCACCGCGCTGGCTCGAGGTGGTCTCGATGCTCAACCCGATGACGTACGTCGTCGACGCGACGCGCGCGCTCTTCGCCGGCACCTTCCCGGTCGACGTCGTGGCCCAGGGCGTGCTCGGCGCCGGGATCGTCGCGGCCCTCGGGCTCGCCGTCGGGGTCCGGGCGATGCGCCGCTCGAGCTGAGGGACTGCCTGCTGGGGCGGTCACCGGATATCCGGTGACCGCCCCACTTACAGGTACAGATCTCTACCTATAAGCGGGGGACTCACCGGATATCCGGTGACTCCTGGGACGCCTGAGGTGCGCGCGAGGGGGCAGGTCAGCGGCCGAGGACCGCCGGCATGGTCGCGCGCCAGGCCGACGCGGCCTCGGCGACGGGCAGGTCGAAGACGCCCTCGACCGACATGGTGTCGCCGCCGGTGCGCCCGAGGGGCGTGAGGGGTACGCCGTGGCGCTCGGCGAGCGCGAGCAGGGCGTCGACCTGCTCGTCGGTCACCGTGACCAGCGCGCGTGCCGTGGACTCGGAGAAGAGATCGACGAACGGGTCGCCGGGCAGCGCGACCGAGACGCCGATGCCGGAGCAGAAGGTCGACTCGGCGAGCGCGATCGCCAGGCCGCCGTCGGAGAGGTCGTGGGCGCTGGTGACGACGCCGTCGCGGGCGGCGTCGTGCAGCAGCGCGGCGAGCGCCTGCTCGGCCGCGAGGTCGAGCGCCGGGGGCCGCCCGCCGAGGTGGCCGTGCACGACGTGGGCCCACTCCGAGCCGGAGAGCTCCTCGCGCGTCTCGCCGAGCAGGAAGACCCGCTCGTCCGGCGCGCCGAAGCCGGTCGGCGTACGCCGGGTGACGTCGTCGATCACGCCGAGGACCGCCACGACCGGGGTCGGCAGGATCGCCGTCTCGCCGGTCTGGTTGTAGAGGCTGACGTTGCCGCCGGTGACCGGGATGCCGAGCTCGAGGCACGCGTCCTTGAGCCCGCGGCACGCCTCGGCGAACTGCCACATCACGTCGGGGTCCTCGGGCGAGCCGAAGTTGAGGCAGTCCGACACCGCGAGCGGGCGGGCACCGCCGGTGGCGACGTTGCGGTAGGACTCGGCCAGCGCGAGCTGGGCCCCGGTGTAGGGGTCGAGCTTGGCGAAGCGGCCGTTGCAGTCGGTGGACACCGAGACGCCGAGGTTGGTGTCGGCGTCGACGCGGACCATGCCGGAGTCGGCCGGCTGCGCCAGGACGGTGTTGCCCTGGACGTAGCGGTCGTACTGGTCGGTGATCCACGACTTGTCGCAGAGGTTGGGCGAGGCGACGAGGCGGAGCAGCGTGTCGCGCAGCTCCTCGCCGCTCGACGGACGCGCGAGAGCCTCGGCACCGTCGGCCTGGAGCGCGTCCTGCCAGTCGGGGCGGGCGAAGGGACGCTGGTAGGTCGGCCCGTCGTGCGCCACCGACCGCGGGGGTACGTCGACGACGCGCTCGCCGTGCCAGTCGATGTGCAGGCGCCCGGTGTCAGTCACCTCGCCGACCACGACGGCCTCGACGTCCCACTTCTCGCAGATCGCCATGAAGGCCTCGACGTCGGCGGGCTCGACGACCGCCATCATCCGCTCCTGCGACTCGCTCATGAGGATCTCCTCGGGAGCGAGCGTGGAGTCGCGCAGCGGGACCCGGTCGAGCTCGACGTGCATGCCGCCGTCACCGGCGGAGGCGAGCTCGGAGGTCGCACAGGAGAGACCTGCGCCGCCGAGGTCCTGGATGCCGGCGATCACGCCCGCGGCGAAGAGCTCGAGGGTGCACTCGATGAGCAGCTTCTCCATGAACGGGTCGCCGACCTGCACGCTGGGCCGCTTGGCCGGACCCCCGGTGCCGTCGGAATGGGCGTCGAAGGTCTCGGACGCGAGGACCGAGACGCCGCCGATGCCGTCGCCGCCGGTGCGGGCACCGTAGAGCACCACCTGGTTGCCGGAGCCCGACGCCTTGGCCAGGTGGAGGTCCTCGTGGCGCAGCACGCCGACGCACAGCGCGTTGACCAGCGGGTTGCCGGCGTAGGTCTCGTCGAAGACCGCCTCGCCGCCGATGTTGGGCAGGCCGAGGCAGTTGCCGTAGCCGCCGACGCCGGCCACGATCCCGGGCAGCACGCGTGCGGTGTCGGGGGCGTCGAGCGGGCCGAAGCGCAGCGGGTCCATCACCGCGACCGGGCGGGCGCCCATCGCGAGGATGTCGCGGACGATGCCGCCGACGCCGGTCGCCGCGCCCTGGTAGGGCTCGACGAACGACGGGTGGTTGTGGCTCTCGACCTTGAAGGTGACGGCGTAGCCCTGGCCGATGTCGAGCACGCCGGCGTTCTCGCCGATGCCGGCGAGCATCTTGCCGACCGGGGTCTCCTGCGGGATCTCGCCGAACTGCTTGAGGTGCACCTTGGTGGACTTGTAGGAGCAGTGCTCGCTCCACATCACGCTGTACATCGCCAGCTCGGAGCTCGTCGGGCGACGGCCGAGGATCTCGCGGATCCGGGCGTACTCGTCGGCCTTGAGGCCGAGGTCGGCCCACGGCTGCTCGCGCTCGGCGTCGGCGGCCGCGAGGGCCACCGTGTCGAGGGTGCTGGTCGCGCCGGAGGTCGTGAGACCGGCGCTGGCGGGGGATGCGGACTGCGGGGCGGCGCTCGTGTCGGGCACGGCGCCAATCTACCGGCGGTGCTCCCCCACCGGGCCGCCGGGAGCCGCCTCGTGGACGGGGGCGACCTCGGGCTCGTCACTCCGGTCGCGCTCGTCGCTCTCGTCCCGCTCGGCGCGGCGGGAGTCCCTGCCCGCGGACCTCGAGCCCTGGGCCTCGCGCCGGGTCTCGCGCTGGGGCCCGCGCGCCGCCTCCCGCTCGGCCTTGCGGGCCGCCCGCTCCGCGCGCTTCTGCTCCAGCGCGGCGCGCTTGGCCTCACGCGCCGCCTCCTTCTCGCGTGCCGCGCGCGCGGCGGACTCCTCGGAAGCCGTCCGTTCGACCCGCGGGGCCGTCACCCGCGCCGGAGCGCCGCGGCCACCTGCCGTGCCGCGCGACGTCGTCCCGGCGCGCGCGGCCATGCCGCCGGCGGCCATCCCGCCGACCGGAGGGGCGCCCGCCGCCGGGAGCCGCGCGTCAGCGCCGCGACGCCCCAGGGCCCGGCCCGCGGCACTCGCTGCCAGCGACGTCAGCCCGGCCGCGGAGAGATCGGTCAGGTCGGGGACGGACACCGCGACCGGGGCGAGCGGCGGCAGACCGGAGACGCCCGCCGAGACCCCCGCCGAGACCCCCGCCTGGGCGGATCCGGGCACCGACGTCGTGGCCGGCGCTGCGAACGTGCCGACACCGGACTCCTCGACGCCCGGGCCGCCGAGGAACCCCGGGAAGGCGCCACCGGTGAGCGCCAGGAGCTCGGTGCGCACCGTCACGAGCTCGGCGCGGGCCGCACGGAGGCGGGCGCTCTCCTGGTCGAGCGACACCGTCAGCCGGCGACGGATGTCGTCGGTCTCGGCCTGGCCGCGGTCGACCTTGCCGCGCTCGTCGTCCTCGGTGGGCTTGAAGACCAGGTGCCGCGACTCCCCGACCACCTCGTGGGGCACCGCCGCGACCGTGGCCCAGGCCCGGTCGAGCTCCTTCTGCGTCGAGGTCATGACCTCGGCGGACGCGCGCAGGCAGTCGGCGACGATGTCGGCCAGGGTGGTGAAGCGGTCGAGGTGGGCGAGCACCTGACGGCGGTGCTGCTCGTAGCTCTCCGCCGAGGCCGCGTCCCAGCCCTCGGTGGCGCGTCGGGCCGCGTCGACCAGCTCGTCGCCGCGTCGCGCCACCAGCGCACCGACCTCGGTCCACCGCTGGGCGGCGGCCTCGAGCGGCCGGACGTCGGCTCGCAGCTCCCACGGGTTGGCCGGCACGGTCAGCGACCTCCGGGGCCCGGCATGATCCCGAACGGTCGCTCACCCAGCAGGTGGGTGGCGCGGATGAGCTCGGCAGCGACGGTGTCGTCGGCGTGCAGGGCGTCACGGGCGGCGTCGACCAGCCCCGCCACGCCGAGCTCGAGCGCCCCGGCGAGCGAGGCGAGGACCTCCTCGGCGTCGGCCAGCGCGTCGGCGTAGGACGCAGCGAGGTTGGCCGTGCCGGCGGCGTCGCCGAGCGCGGCACACGCCCCCGCGAGCTCGGCGACGGCGTCGCCCCAGTCCTGCCTCATCGCGTCGAGGATGCGCTCGGACGAGCCCGCCAGCTCCACCAGCCGGGCCGGCTCGACCTGCATCAGGGATCGCTTGCCGCTTGCGCTCACCTCCGCGGGATACCCGCGCCGGCGGGCGTCGAAACACGCGCTCCGCCTGCCTGTGGGCGAACGCGTCGGCGGGGGCCGGTTTCGCACCGGCCCGTCGGGGGAAGGTCAGCGTCACGACCTGCACCCAGCGGTCCCCAGCCGCACCGACACGTCCCAGGAGCCGCGATGAACGCCGTGATGACCGTCGACCTCTCCGAGCTCGACGCCTGGTCCGCGCAGGTGCAGCGCGCGAGCGACGACCTGGCGGGCATCGCCCGCAACGGCGGCCACGCCCTCGTCCAGACCGACTTCGGCCCCATCCTCGAGACGATGATGGGCGCCTACGACGCCCTCCTCCCCTCGGTGCACCGGTCGCTGGAGGACAACGGCACCGGGATGCACGACCACGCGGAAGCGCTGCGGGCCACCGCCCGCGACTTCACGCTGACCGAGGACGGCGTCGTACGTCGCCACCAGGCCGCCGGCGTCGACGGCCGCGACGGCTCGACCGGCTTCTGGGACGTCGCCGACGCCACCATCCGCCGAGTGGCCCCGACCGAGACCAGCCTGCCGCAGGTCGACCTCGGCTTCCCCTACGACACCGTCTGCGACCTGGTGCGGATGCTCACCGGCTTCGACATCCGCGCCGAGCTGGCCGAGCGGATCGGGGGCGACGTGGTCAGCGCCTCGACCCAGGGCTCGTCCTTCGGCGCGCTGGGCCAGTCGCTGCGCGGCGTCGCCGCCAACCTGGAGAGCGGCAGCCGCACCATCTCGCAGTCGTGGCAGGGCGGTGCGTCCGACGCGGCGGTCGCGCAGATCGGCACGTGGGTGGGCTCCCTCGACGCCCAGGCCGGCCAGCTCGTCCAGATGGGGCAGACGGTCGCGCAGGTCTGCCGCGACGCCTGGCAGACCGCCCTGGCGGTGGTGCAGTGCGTGAAGGCGGCGGTGCAGACCGTCTCCGCCGCACTCGCGACGATGAGCATCCCCGGCGTCGGCTGGGCACGCGTCGTGCAGGCCGTCCTCGAGGCGTTCCAGGCCGTGATGAAGGCCTACCGGGCCCTCCTGAAGCTGATCGGCCTGCTCAAGCAGGTGGGCTCGTTCGTCTCGACGGTGAAGGCCTTCTTCGACGGTGACGAGGCACCTGTCTCCACCCCCGGCGTCGCGGCCTCCTCCGGCGCCCCGAGCAGCGTGACGCGCGACCCGGGCACGGTCACCACCCCGACGATCGGCCAACGCCCGGCGGCCGTCGCCCCGGTGGCACCCACGCCCGCCACGCCCTAGCCTCCGGTCCATGACCGACGACCACCGCAGCCAGGCCGAGATCCTGGCGGCGATCAGCGCGGCGCGCGAGGACCTGACGACCAGCCTCGCCGACCTCACCGCGACCGTCGAGGAGCTCGAGCAGCGACCGCTCCTGACCGACGAGGAGAAGCAGGCGCTCGAGGAGCAGGCCGCGTCGGGCGAGCTGGGTGAGGACATGAGGACGCTCGTCGGGAAGATCCGCGGTGGCGAGGACACCTGGGAGCAGGTCTTCTCCGGCCGGTCGCCCAACGCCGCCCTGCTCCAGGGGCACCTCACGCGGCTGGTCGACGAGCACCAGGAGGACATCGCCCTGGCCTTCGAGGAGCTGCTCGAGGAGCAGGAGGCGGCGGGCAGCTTCCTGCTCGACGACGTCCCGACCAGCGACTAACTACGCGTCTGTAGTTCTCGCGAACACCTGTTACGGGTGTGACTCATGTGATTCTCTGGGTCAGCCTGTCCTGCGCCACACCTTCCCCGCTGCTTGGAGTCACCATGCGCCGCGCCCGCCCGACCCGACCTCGTACGCTCCTCCGGACCGCCGGGGCCGCCCTCGCGCTGCTGCTCACCGCACCGCTCGTGGCGTCGACGCCCGCCACCGCCGACGAGCCGGCACCGCAGCCGCGCAAGCTCGCCTCGCAGCGCCAGGTCGCCCTCGCCACCCCGGGCGACTTCACCGGCTACGGCTTCGACCAGTGCGTCGCCCCGGCGCAGTCGGCGATGGACGCCTGGTGGAAGAAGTCGCCCTTCACCGCCGTCGGGATCTACATCTCCGGCGACTCCCGCGCCTGCCGTACCCAGCCCAACCTGAGCCCGACGTGGGTGGCGACCCAGGTCGCGCGCGGCTGGCGGCTGCTGCCCATCGCACTCGGCCCGCAGGCGTCGTGCCAGCCCCGCTTCCCGCGCTACAAGGACGACTTCAAGATCTCCCCGAGCCCGGCCGGTGGCTACGCAGCGGCGGCCGCGCAGGGTGCCGCCGAGGCCGACAAGAACGCTGCCGACGCGGCGGCGTACGGCATCGGGGCGGGCAGCACGATCTGGTACGACCTCGAGGGCTTCAACCTCGGCGACACCCACTGCCGCGAGTCGGCGCTGGTGTTCACCTCCGCGTGGGTGACCCGCATCAAGGCGCTCGGCTACACCGCCGGCTTCTACTCGAGCGCCAGCTCGGGGATCAAGATGCTCGACGACGCGCGCCGGCTGCGGCCCGGGCAGTTCGCCCTCCCCGACCGCATCTGGATCGCCCGCTGGGACGGCGCCGCCAACACCTCGACGACCTACATCCCCGAGGACGGCTGGCGCCCCGGCGGCCGGATGAAGCAGTACCTCGGCGGCCACAACGAGACGTGGGGCGGGGTGACGATCAACATCGACAGCAACTTCATCGACCTCGGCGCCGGCTCGCAGCCGCGGCCCGAGGGGCGCTGCCCCGGCACCCGCCTGGGCTACTGGAAGTACCCCGCGCTCTCCCCGGGCTCCGCGAAGTCGACCCGGGTCAAGGTGCTGCAGTGCCTGCTGACCGAGCAGGGCACCTACAGCGGTCCGGTCGACGGGTCCTACGACGCCGCCACGATCGCGGGGGCCCGCGCCTGGCAGGCGGCCCGCAAGTTCACCCCGAGCGACACCTTCACCAAGCGGCACTGGACCGCGCTGCTCGCCGCCGGCAGCCGTACGACGCTCAAGCGCGGCTCCAACGACCCGGCGGTCCACCGGCTGCAGCGCGCGCTCAACGCGGCCGGCGCCGGGCGCTTCCGGGCGACCGGCGTGTTCGACGCCAAGACCGAGGCGGCCGTGCGGACCTACCAGTCCCGCCTGCGGATCGGCGTCTCGGGCGTCGCCACGCGCCAGACCTGGAACAAGCTCCAGCAGGGTCGCTGACGTCCGGTCGGGATCAGACGGGCGGGCCGACGACGAGCGCCACGCCCGTCAGGCCGGCGACGGCCACCAGGCCGACGAGCGCGCCCTGGGCGGGCCGGCGGACCAGCCAGGCGGTGAGCCTCTCGAGGAGGCCGTGCGGCGCGTCGGTGCGCAGGCGCCAGGCGTCGCCCAGCAGCCCCGCGCGCTCGGCGTAGCGCTCGAAGGGCACCGTCGCGAAGGGCGGGATCGCCGAGCCGAGGCCCAGCGCGAGTCGGCTGACGGCCCACCGCTGGTCGACCGAGAGCAGCACGGTCGCGAGGCAGTAGGCGATGAAGACGACGCCGTGGACCATGCCGAAGACCTGCACGCCGAGCTCGGTGGTCTCGGTGACGTACTTGAGGAACATCCCGGTCAACAGGAGCGCCCAGGTGACGGCCTCGGCGCGGGCGACCAGGCGGTGGAGACGGGTGGGGCTCATGCGGGGTCCCTGCGGCGTTGTTCGGAGGAGCGGAGCGGGGGAGAAGAACGTCGTGGGGTGATCATGCGAACGCCTTCTCGGCGAGCGAGGTGAAGAAGCCGAGCCCGTCGGTGCCGGGGCCGGTGAGGTCCTCGACGGCGTGCTCGGGGTGGGGCATCAGGCCGACGACGTTGCCGCGCTCGTTGGAGATGCCGGCGATGTCACGGAGCGAGCCGTTGGGGTTGTCGTCGAGGTAGCGCGCGACGACCCGGCCCTCGCCCTCGAGCATGTCGAGGGTCGCCTCGTCGGCGACGAAGCCGCCCTCGCCGTTCTTCAGCACGATCGTGACCTCCGCGCCCGCGGCGTACGCCGACGTCCACGGGGTGTCGACCCGCTCGATGCGCAGGCGCTGGTCGCGGCAGACGAACTTGCGGTGGTCGTTGCGGATCAGCGCGCCGGGCAGCAGGTGGGACTCGCAGAGGATCTGGAAGCCGTTGCAGATGCCGAGGACCGGCAGGCCCTTGCCGGCGGCCTCGACCACCGCGGTCATCACCGGGGCGAAGCGGGAGATCGCGCCGCAGCGGAGGTAGTCGCCGTAGGAGAAGCCGCCGGGCAGCACGACCGCGTCGACGCCCTTGAGGTCGTCGTCGCCGTGCCACAGCGCGACCGCCTCGTTGCCGCCGATGGTGACCGCGCGGCGGGCGTCGACGTCGTCGAGCGAGCCGGGGAAGGTGACGACGCCGACCTTCATGCGCGACCGGCCTCGTGCGCGACCTCGGCCACCGAGTGCTTCTCGACGTGGACCTCGAAGTCCTCGATCACCGGGTTGGACAGCAGCGTCCCGGCGACCTGCTCGATCTCGGCGAGCACGGCGTCGGTGATCTCGCCGTCGACCTGCAGCTCGAACCGCTTGCCCTGCCGGACGTCGGTCACGAGGTCGAACCCGAGCCGGGGCAGCGCACCGAGCACCGCCTTGCCCTGGGGGTCGAGGATCTCGGGCTTGGGCATGACGTCGACGACGACTGTGGCCACGGGGATGCTCCTGGGTGACAGGGTGGGACGGGCGCTCCCGATTCTAGTGAGCCGTCACGGGCCGGCGCCCGGCGGGCATGACGGTGGACGGAGCGGGTACGCCATCAGTACGGCAGGGGTGGCAGCGCGACGCGCGAGGGGAGCTCACATGGCACGGATCGGCATCTCCGGCTGGCGGTACGCCGGCTGGCGCGGCCACTTCTACCCGCCGGGGCTGCCGCAGCGCCTCGAGCTGTCCTACGTCGGCGAGCGGCTCACCACCGTCGAGGTCAACGGCTCCTTCTACTCCCTCCAGCGCCCGTCGAGCTGGCGGTCGTGGGCCGAGCAGGTCCCCGACGACTTCGTCTTCGCGGTGAAGGGACCCCGTTTCGTCACCCACATGAAGAAGCTGGTCGACGTGGAGGCCCCGCTCGGCACGTTCCTCGCCTCCGGCGTGCTGTCGCTCGGTGAGCGGCTCGGCCCGGTGCTGTGGCAGCTCCCGCCGAACCTCGGCTTCCACCCCGACCGCCTCGCCGCGTTCTTCGACCTGCTGCCGCGCACCACCGCCGCCGCGTCGTCGTACGCCGCCGAGCACCACGACGCGGACAAGCTCAAGGAGCCGGCCGACACCTCCACGCCGGTCGACCGCCCGCTGCGCCACGTCCTCGAGGTGCGCCACGCCTCCTTCCGCACCGCGGAGTTCTGCGAACTGCTGCGCGCGCACGACATCGGGATGGTGGTCGCCGACTCGGCCGGCACGTGGCCGATGTTCGACGAGGTGACCAGCGGCGTCGCCCACGTCCGCCTCCACGGCGACACCGAGCTCTACGCCAGCGGCTACTCCGACGCGGCGCTCGACCACTGGGCGGAGAAGGTCCGCGCCTGGGAGGCCGACGGCCTCGACGTCTTCGTCTACTTCGACAACGACGCCAAGGTGCACGCCCCCTTCGACGCGATCGCGCTCCAGGAGCGGCTCGGGGTGGGCCCGGCCTGACGGGGTCGCGGTGGGGCTCGACGGCTTGCCGGGGGGCGGGGGTGTAGTTAAGGGAGACCTGTCCCTCGACGGGCCCGTTTCGGCCCATCTCTCCCTTGACTACCCCGGCAGGCGGCGGGGGCCGGGGGTGCGGGGGTAGTCGAGGGACATTCGTCCATCGACGGGTCCGTTTCGGCCCACCTCTCCCTCAACTACCCCGACAGGCGGGGGTGCGGGGGTAGTTAAGGGACATTCGTCCATCGACGGGCCGATTTCGGCCCATCTTTCCCTTAACTACCCCGTCAGACCCCGGAAAGGCCGGCGAGGACCTGCGGTTGGTTCCCCAGCCAGGCGGCGTACGTCACTCCCGGCGGCGCGCGGCGACGATCACGAGGGCGACCCCGAGGCCGGCGACGAGCGGACCGAGAACCGCCCAGATGCTCTGGTCGGTCATCGGGCTGCCCTCGAGGTAGCCGAGGCCCTGGAAGGTCCAGACCCCGCCCGTGAGCACCATCAGCACACCGAGCACGATGCCGAGTGCGCGCATCAGGACAGCTCGCGCTTGAGGATCTTGCCGGTCGCGGTCATCGGCAGCGTGTCGACGAACTCGACGATGCGCGGGTACTTGTAGCCCGCCATCTGCTCCTTGCCCCACGCGACCAGCTCGTCCTCGGTCACGGTCGCGCCCTGCTTGCGGATGACGACGGCCTTGACCTCCTCGCCGTGGCTCTCGTCGGGCACGCCGATCACGGCCGCGAGCGAGACGTCGGGGTGGGTGAGGAGCACCTCCTCGATCTCGCGCGGGTAGACGTTGTAGCCGCCCCGGATGATCATGTCCTTCGACCGGTCGACGATGTAGTACCAGCCGTCGGCGTCCTTGCGGCCGAGGTCGCCGGAGCGGAACCAGCCGTCCACAATCGCCTCGGCGGTCGCGTCGGGGCGGCCGTAGTAGCCCTTCATGATGTTGGGGCCCTTGATCGCGATCTCGCCCACGACGTCATCGCCGTCGCCGAGGTCCTCGCGCACGCCGGGCTCGGGGCTGATCAGCTTCATCTCGACGCCGGGGATCGGCTTGCCGATGGAGCCGACGCGCACGGGCTCGCCCCACACGGAGAAGCTCGCGACGGGCGAGGTCTCGGAGAGCCCGTAGCCCTCCAGGATGGTGACGCCGAACCGGTGCTCGAACTCCTTGTGCACCTCGACCGGCAGCGCGGAGCCGCCCGCGACGGCGACCCGCATCTGCTCGGCCACCTTCTTCACGTCCACGCCGGAGCCCTCGAGCGCGCCGAGCAGGCCCCAGTACATCGTCGGCACGCCCGCGAAGAACGTCACGCCCTCCTGCTCCATCAGGCTCAGCGCCGGACCGGCCTCGAAGCGCGGCAGCAGCACCACGGTGCCACCGAAGGCGAAGCCGGCGTTCATGATCACCGTCTGGCCGAAGGAGTGGAACAGCGGCAGCACGCACAGGAGGGTGTCGGGGTTGTCGGCGTCGGCGCCGAACAGCTCGTCGCTGGCCAGCGCGTTGCTGATCATGTTGCGGTGCATCAGCTCGGCGCCCTTCGGCTGACCGGTGGTGCCCGAGGTGTAGAGGATGACGGCCGTGTCGTCGCCGTCGACCTCGCGCGTCTCGAAGACCGGCGACCGCCCCTTGAGCGCCTGGCCGAGGGTCTCGGTGCCCTCGATGGGCGACTCCGCGGCCGGGTCGGCGGTGATGACGAAGAAGTGCTCGCACCCCGGGGTCTGCTCGAACCCGGCGTGGCCCTCCGCCCCGATCGGGAGCTCGGGCGTGCCCTGGAAGCAGAAGTAGGCCTTCGCGTCGCTGTCGTCGAGGTGGTAGGCCACCTCGCGCCCCTTGAGCAGGACGTTGAGCGGCACGACCGTCGCACCGGCCTTGAGGATGCCGTAGTAGACGATCGGGAAGTAGGGCAGGTTGGGGCAGCTCAGCGCCACCTTGTCCCCCGGCTCGATGCCGCGCGAGACCAGCAGGTCGGCGACCTGGTTGGCGGCGGCGTCGACCTGGGCGTAGGTCAGTCGGGTGTCGCCCAGCACCAGCGCCGTACGGTCCGGGTGGGCCTGGGCGGAGCCTTCGAGGAGCGAGGAGAGGTTCGGCATGGCGCCAACCTACTCAGGGGTGGTGACGCGCGTCACCGCTCGGCCTACCTTCCGCCATGGACTTCCTCGCCAGCACGGCGATCGTGATCGTCGGCGCCTTCGTGTTCCTCGCCTTCGTCGGGGTCGGCCTCTTCGGCGCGCTGGCGACGTCGCCCGGATGGCGCTTCGGCGTCATGGGGTTCGGAATCCTCCTGATGACGGCGGTCTGGCTCCTCGCGGCGGGACGTGGCGACGGCCAGCCGGCCGTGGTCTACGCATCGAAGTACGGGGGCGGCAGCGACGAGCTCGCCGACAGCGGCGGAGCGCTCGCGGGCCTCTGGCTGCGCTCGATGCTGCTCCACGCCGGCGTGGGCGTGGTCGTCGCGTGGCTGATGGTGACGCTGATCAACCAACGCAACAAGCGGCGGGACGCCTGAGGCTCAGCCCTCGGCGCGTTGCGCGATGCGGTGGCCGGCGGTCTTGAGGTCGGCGGCGATCGCGCGGCCCGCGAGCAGGCCCGAGCTCCTCGCGGCGACGGCGTACACGCCCGCGCCCGTGACCTCGCCCTCGGCCACCACGCGGCACCCCTCCTTGGTCGCGATGAAGCGGAGCCGCAGCGTCGCCTCGACCCCGCGCCACGTGCCGCGCTCGGCCCACGACCGGAACGGCACGAACTCGACGACCTCGAGGCTGGGTCGTACGCCGACCACGGTGAGCTCGGTCCACGTCTGCCCGAGGTGGGGCTCCTCGTCCTCGGGCACGTCCACCGACAGCAGGCTGGACTGCCACTCCGGACGCCGGCGCGGGTCGACGAGGTAGGCGAACGCCTGCTCCGCCGAGTGCGGCAGCTCGACGGTGGCGGTGAAGCGCCGCGTCGTCAGAACGTCTCCCCGGTCAGGAGCTCGTAGGCCTCGACGTAGCGGGCCCGGGTGCGCTCGACGACGGACTCGGGAAGCGGCGGCGGGGCCTCGCCGGAGGTGCGGTCCCAGCCGGACTCCTCGGTGAGCCAGTCGCGCACGATCTGCTTGTCGTACGACGCCTGGGCGCGGCCGGGCTGCCACTCGGCGGCGGGCCAGAAGCGGGAGCTGTCGGGGGTGAGCACCTCGTCGGCGAGGATCGTGGTGCCGTCGGGTCGCCGGCCGAACTCGAGCTTGGTGTCGGCCAGGATGATGCCGCGCTCGCGGGCGACGAGGTGGGCCCGGCCGTAGACCTCCATGGTCAGCATCCGCAGGTCGGCGGCGGCGTCGTCGCCGACCGCCTCGACGACGGCCTCGTAGTCGACGTTCTCGTCGTGGTCGCCGAGCTCGGCCTTGGTCGCGGGCGTGAAGATCGGCTCGGGCAGCCGGCTGCCGTCCTGCAGCCCGGCCGGCAGCGGGATCCCGCACACCTCGCCGGTGCGGCGGTAGTCCGCCAGCCCCGAGCCGGTGAGGTAGCCGCGCACGACGCACTCGACGGGGAACATCCGGAGGCGCTCGCACACGACGGCGCGTCCGGCGACCTCGGCGGGCACGTCGGTCGAGACCACGTGGTTGCCGACGAGCCCGGCGAGCTGCTCAAACCACCACAGCGACATCCGCGTCAGGATCTCGCCCTTGTCGGGGATGGTGGTGTCGAGGACGAAGTCGTAGGCGGAGATGCGGTCGCTGGCGACCACCAGCAGCCGGCCCTCGTGCTGCCCCGTGTCGATCCGGTAGAGGTCACGGACCTTCCCGGAGTGGACGTGGGTGGTGCCCTCGATCACGGGGGCGGTGGGGATGTTCAGCGCGGCCACACCTCGAGCCTAGCGGCGCGCGGACCACCAGCGCCGCTTGCCGCCGGCCTGCGGACCTGCCGCGTGGCGGGCGATCGCGTCCCGGAGGTCGTCGCGCTGCCGCGCGGCCTGCTCCGGCGGCCCGTCCTCTGGCGTCGCCTGCGTTTCGGGGTCGTCCCTGTGGGTATGGACGAGCAGACACATCTCCAGGGGGGTCAGCGAGGACTTCTCCTGGCTGCGCACGCTGGGCTCCAGCGCGCTGTTGTCGCTGCCCTGGCTCTTCGCGCTGCTCAAGGCGTGGGAGTGGGTGGAGCGCAGCGTGTGCCCCGAGCGCTGGGAGGCCAAGAAGCGCCAGGAGCGCGACCGGCGTCGGCTGGCCCGCACGCGGCGCCGACGCTAGGCGCCGGGCGCCGCCCCGCGGCTCAGCGGTGCAGCCACCAGCCCATCCGGCGCGTCATCCAGGGCAGGAAGACGTAGGTCATCAGCGGCGTCATCACCGACGTCACCAGGACGACCCGCGGCACAAGCGGCCAGCCCGAGATCGTGCGCGAGGCGATGAAGTTGGCGACCAGGCTCAGCGGCAGGAAGACCATGAAGATGACGACCATCTGCTTCCAGCGCGGCGGCGCCGGCGGCGCGGCGCTCAGCGACTCGATCGACGCCGGCTCGTCGAACCAGCCCTCGATGCCCGTGCGGTGCTCACGGCGCTTCTCCTCCACCGACCCCTGGGCCGCCTCGAGCCACCACTCCCGCTGGGGCGAGGCCTCCCACTCGGCGAGCGCACCGGCGTCCGCGAAGCGGTAGAGCATGTGCCACTCGGGCGAGTCCTCTCTGGGACGGACCCAGCCCGAGCCGAGGAAGCCGTCGAACCGCTCCGCCAGCGAGGTCCCTGCCTGCACCCACGCCAGCATCTCCGTCGTGCGCGACGGGTCGACGTGGCGGGTGACGGACACGGTGACGGGGGCGGTCATGGTGGCAAGTGTCGGGCGCGCGCGGGCGCGGAGTGAAGCCGGCGACGACGAGATCCCGCCCACGTCGGCCGGGCCTGAGGTGGGGTCGCGCGGCGGATAGGGCGTCTGCCCGATGTGGGGCAGGGGGTCTTAGCCGCAGCGTGGAGGCATCCACCAGCGTCCGTCAGGAGCCCGCCATGAACAACGCCGCCATCGACACCACCGCCCGCATCGCCAGCCTGCACCGCGCCGACGTCGCCCGCGGGGTCGTCGAGGCCCGCGAGGCACGTCGTGTGCGTCGACCCGCCGAGCCGGTCGTCACCGAGGTGCCGTCCCCGCGCCGCGGCGGGTGGACCCGCTGGCTGCCCGCCCCGCGCCCGGCCCACTGATGTCGGTCGCCCGTGCCGACGAACGCCCCGTGGTCAACGACCTCCTCGCCTGCCACCATCGGCAGATGGGCGGGGTGCTCGTCGGCCGGGAGGCCGAGCTGGACCGGATCGGCGGTGCGCTGGTGAGCGCCCGCGGCGGCGCCAGCCGCTGCCTGCTCGTCACCGGCGAGGCCGGCATCGGCAAGAGCCGGCTGGTCGCCGAGGCCGTGGGCGGCCTGACCAGTCCGGACGGCCCGGGCGACGTGCTGGTGCTCACCGGCCACGCCGTGGACATGTCCACTGGGGAGATCCCGTTCGGCGTGGTGGCCGACACACTGCGAGACCTCGTGCGCGTCGCCGGCGTCGACGTGCTGCTGCCGGCCGAACGGGAGGCGCTGGCGTCGCTGCTGCCGGGCGCTCCCCCGCGCCGCTCGGTCGAGCGCGTGCAGCTGCTCTCGACCTTCCTCGACCTCCTCGAGCGGCTCGGCGGCGAGCGCCTCGTGGTGTGGGTCGTCGAGGACCTGCACTGGGCGGACTCGGCGACCCGTGACCTCGTGTCGCTGGCTGCCCGCACCCTGCCCGCGGGCCTGGTGATCATCGGGACCGTGCGCACCGACGACCCCGACCGCACGCCGGCCGCGGAGGCCGCGCTGAGGTCGTACGTCGCCGGGCTGGCGCGCACGCCGGGCTGCGAGGTGGTGCCGCTGCCGCGCCTGAGCGCCGACGCGGTCCAGCGCCAGCTGCGCGACCTGCTCGGCTCGCGCCCGTCGGCCGAGGTCGCCGGCCGCGTCGAGCGGCTCAGTGACGGCATCCCGTTCGTGGTGGAAGAGCTGGCGGCCGCTGCCGGGCGTCCGGAGCTGACGACGGCGGCCGCGGTCGCGGCGGGCCGGATCGGCGGGCTGTCCTCCGAGGCGCGGCGCCTGGTGGAGGCCGCGGCGATCGGCGACGGGCACCTCCGGGCCAGCCTGCTCGAGCAGGTCCTCGACGTCACCCCGGAGGAGCTCGACGCGGCGCTGGTCGAGGCGCTGCGCGCCGGGATCCTCACGACCGACCACGAGCGCGACACCGTGGGCTTCCGGCACGCGCTGCTGCGCGAGGCGACGGTCCGCGAGACCGGCCCCGGGGCGCGGCGCTCGTGGCACCGCCGGTGGGCCGAGGTGCTGGAGGACAACCCCGGCGTGCTGCCCCCGGACCCGGCGCTCCTCGCGGTCGCGGAGCACTGGCACCAGGCGCGCGACGTACGACGTGCGCTCGCGGCCACGGTCGCCGCGCTCCCGGCGGCGGAACGGGTGTGTCGCCCCGACGAGGAGACCGCGCTCTGGACCCGGATCCTGGGTGGGTTCGCCGTCCTCCCGGACGCGTCCGAGGTCGCCGGGATGCCGCTCCGCGAGGCCTACGCCAGGGCCCTCCTCGCGTCCGGCATCGCGTCGCACCCGGTCAGGCGGGCGTGCGTGACGGCAGCCCCGGTCGAGCAGCTCCCCGCCGCCATGCGCCTCATCCACGCGATGGTCGTGTCCGACCACGGCAAGGGCGAGGCCAACGCGTACAGCGAGGAGCGCCTCACCGAGATCGCCGACCTCTTCGAGGAGAGCGAGCCCGACCTGATGGCCGTCTACGCGTGGAGCAGCGCGGGCAGCCTGATGACGGACGACCTCGCTCGCGGGGAGCGACTCATGGAGCGCGCCAGGCGCGCGGCGCGCGAGCTCGGCGACCTGCGCGCGTCGGTGATGGTGGAGGCACGGGACTCCTACCGCGCCCAGGTCAACGGTGACCCGCAGCGCGCGGCGCACCGCCTGCGCGAGGCCCTCGACCTCTTCGGCGACGAGCGCTGGGACGGCGTGTTCCACCTCTGGGGCAACCTGATGTGGTGCGAGCTGGTCTGCGGGCGCCACGACGAGGCGCAGCGCGCTGCGGACGAGGCCCTGCAGAGGCTGACGCACCCGCACCTCTCGGTGCACCTGTGGGAGCACCTGGTCGAGAACGCCGCCATGTCCTGGATCCTCACCGGTCGGTGGACGCGCGCTCGGGCGCTCCTGCAGGAGTCCGAGCCCTGGTGGGAGGACGACGTCCGCACCAGCAACGCGCACCTGCACCTCCTCGACCTGCTGCAGAGCGGCCGCGCCACGGGGACCGAGCGCTGGCGCCGGCAGCTGGAGTCGCCCGCGCCGGGCGGCGCGCCGGTCACCGACGCCAGGGCGGTGCTGGCACTCGCCGCCGTCGAGGCCGGCGACCTCGCCGGCATGAGGACCGAGCTCGCTCCGCTGTGGGGCATGGACCGCATGCTCATGTACGACGACCAGCTCTGGCTGCTGGTGCTGCTGGCCGCCCGGAGCGAGGCCGACGCCGCCGCCGACGGACCGCGCCCCGACCGGGACGCCGGCGCAGCGCACCTGCAGGTCGTCGACGACGCTGCCGCCCGGCTCCGCCGCCACGGCGCGCTCGGCGAGGTCTGGCCGCTCGACCTGGCCGCCCAGCTCGACCGGTTCCACGGCCGCGACGCCCGCCCGGCGCTGCGGGCGGCCCTCGAGGGCTGGGAGCGGGTGGGGCACGTCCCCGACGCGGCCGTCACGCACCTGTCGCTGGCCGAGCAGGAGGCGGTCCACGGCGACCGCGAGGCGGCCCGGCACCACCTCGCGGCCGGACGAGAGATCGCCGAGCGGCTGCAGGCCCGGCCGATGCTGGCGCGTGCCGACGCGCTGGCTGCCCGCCACGCGCTCACCTCGCGCGAGCGGCGTACGGACGCGGTGCTCACCGATCGCGAGGTCGAGGTGCTGGGGCTGGTGGCCGAGGGGCTGACCAACGGCCAGATCGGCGCGAAGCTCTTCATGTCGCCCAAGACCGCGAGCGTCCACGTGTCGCACATCCTCGCCAAGCTCGGGGCGGCCAACCGCACCGAGGCCGCGGCCACCGCGCGCCGGCAGGGGCTGCTCGGCTGATTCGCGCCGCGGGGTCAGCGCACGCAGGTGACGAGGTCGTGCGCACCGTCGGGACGCGCGGCCTCGACGTAGTAGCGCACCCGGCCGTCCGGCAGCGGCACCGCGGTGGCGTAGCGGAAGGCGCCGTCCCCGTGCGGGGAGGCGATCGGCGGCTGCGCGCTGCGGGTCATCGTCGTACCGTCCCAGGTCGCCAGCCCGGTGGTCTCGAACCAGTTGAACGCCGCATCGGGTCGGCCGTCGTAGAGCACCGTCCCGTCGGGCAGCACCGCGCTCACCCGGGCACCACGGGCGTCCCACTGCCCCTCGCGGCCGGCGAGGACCTCGCCGTGGTCCTGCCACACCAGCCCGTCGGCGCTGGTGAGCCGGCGCGTGGTCATCCGGTCCTCGTGGCCGGGCACGTCGAGGGGGTGGCAGCACAGCCACATCTCGTAGCCGTCCTCGCCGACGGTGATCACCGGGTCCTTGACGCCCGTGTCGCGGTCGCCGTCGTGCACGCGTCGTCGTACGCCGTCGGGCAGGGCCTCGACCGTGTCGGCCGTCAGGCTGTCGACCCACCAGTGTTTCGAGCCGGGGGTCGCGCACGACAGGTAGAGCCGCCACCCGCCCTCGCGCAGCGGCACGAGCACCGGGCGCTCGAACGACTCGGCGCCGAACGCCTCGCGCGTAACCTCGGCGACCGGCTCGAAGGTGACGCCGTCGTCGGAGCGGGCGACGACCACCGAGACGCCGCGCCCGTCCGTCAGCGGCCGGCGCACCCGCCAGGTCAGCCAGAAGACGCCGTGGACCAGGACGGCGCTCGCCGCGCCCGCCCAGTTGCCGGGGCCCGCGCCGGGCGCCGGCACCACGACCTCGACGTCGTCAGGCGTCGGCGGCGCCGACGTCCCGACGCTCACCCGGTGACCTCGAAGGAGGTCGCGCCGGTCATCGCCGCGTCGCGTGCAGCAAGGTCGCGCACCCGCGCCGAGGGCGGGCCGTGCCGGCACCACTCCACGAGCGCGTCGACCGCGTCGTCCTCGCCCTCCGCGTGGACGAGCACGCTGCCGTCGACCTCGTTGCGCACCCAGCCGACGACGCCGAGCTGCTGCGCCCGCTCCTGGGTGTGCCACCGGAAGGCCACGCCCTGCACCTGTCCCCGCACCCGGGCCTGGATCGCCTTCATGCCCCCATCCTGCCCCCTCCGGCCGGGCGGTCCCCGCCGCTGGGACCGGGTGAGAGGCTGACGCGGATGACCCAGGACGAGCAGGCCGAGCGCGAGCGCGGCGAGGAGACGACGGACGAGGCGGCGTACGAGCCCGACCCGCGGCGCTGGCGCGTGCTCGCGGTGTCCCTCGTCGTCGGTTTCATGTCGCTGCTCGACGTCACGATCGTCAACGTCGCCGTGCCGTCGATCCGCGCCGGGCTCGACACCTCGGCCGCGACCATCCAGTGGGTGGTGTCGGGCTACGCGCTCGCCTTCGGCATGACGCTGGTCGCCGGCGGCCGGCTGGGCGACGCGCACGGCCGGCGGCGGATGATGACGATCGGGCTGGTCGGCTTCGTCGTCTCCAGCGCCGCGGTCGGGCTCGCCCCCAACGCGGCCGCGATCGTCCTGGCCCGCCTGGTCCAGGGCGCCAGCGCCGGCCTGCTCACCCCGCAGAACTCCGGGCTGATCCAGCAGCTCTTCCGTGGCGCCGAGCGCGGTCGCGCCTTCGGCATGTTCGGCTTCACCGTGGCCGTGGCGTCGGCGACCGGCCCGCTGATCGGCGGCCTGCTGATCGGCCTGCTAGGCGAGGAGAACGGCTGGCGGTCCCTCTTCCTCATCAACGTGCCGATCGGCCTGGTGGCGCTGGTGCTGATCCGCCGCCTGGTGCCCGACAACCACGTCGGCGCCGGCCCGGAGGCCGCGCCGAAGGACTCCCGCATCGACGTCGTCGGCGCGGTGCTGCTCGGCCTTGCCGTGCTCGCCGTGCTGTTCCCCCTCATCAGCCTCGAGGGCGGGGTCGGCCTCGCCCTGGTCGTGCTCGTCGCGTTCCCGCCGCTGGCGTGGGCGTTCGTGAAGTGGGAGGCGCGCACCGTACGGCTCGACCGACCGCCGCTGCTCGACGTGTCGCTGCTGCGCGGCCTCCCCGGCTACGCCAACGGCCTGCTGGTCGGCACCCTCTACTTCACCGGCTTCACCGGCATCTTCCTGGTGCTGTCGGTGCACCTGCAGGAGGGCGAGGGCTTCTCACCGCTCCAGGCAGCGCTCCTGATGACCCCCTTCGCCGTGGGTGCCGCCACCACGTCACCGCTCGCCGGCCGGCTGGTCGGCCACCTGGGACGGAAGGTGACCCTGGTCGCGCTCGGCGTGATGATGACCGGCACCGCGCTGGCGTCGTGGCTGGTGACCTCGCCGACCGACACCCTGTGGTGGACGCTCGCGCCTGCGATGTTCCTCGCCGGGGTCGGCGGCGGTGGGGTCATCTCCCCCAACTTCACCCTCACCCTCGCCGAGGTGCCGCCCGCGATGGGCGGCGCGGCCGGTGGCGCCCTGCAGACCGGGCAGCGGATCGGCTCGGCCCTCGGCGCCGCGCTGCTGATGACCGTCTACCAGGCGGTCGGCACCGTCACCTCCGCGCCGGTGGCCGCCCGGGCCACCCTGCTCGCGGCGCTCGCCGTGCTCGCGCTGGCCTTCGCGGCCGCCGTCCGCTCCTGGCGGCTCGGCGACTGATCCGAAGAGCCTGACAACTTCAGCGATCCCCGGCCGGCCGGGGATTCCTGAACATGTCGGCCCGTGCACGGCCTGACATGTTCAGCGGGAGGCCGACAGCTCCGGCCCGACTCGGAGCGCCGGCTCGGGGACTGACACACCATGAAGGCAGTTCGCGTCCGCAGTCCGCTTCCTGAGCGTGGCTGGGCGGCTCTCGGCGCCGAACTGCCTGCGTGGTGCTAGAGGATCGCGCCGGGGACGTACGCCGCTGCGGCGGGGTGGGCGGCCGCGAGCGCCTCGACCCGGGCGACGACCGCGCGGGTCTGGGCCACCGCGGCGCCGGTGAACTCGATCGGGTCGGCGACGAGGGCGTCGATCTGCTCGCGGGTGAGCCCGAGCCGCTCGTCGGCGGCGAGCTTGGCGAAGACGTCGTTGTCGGCCTGGCCGGCGCGCATCGCCAGGGCGGTGCCCACGGCGGCCTCCTTGATCGCCTCGTGCGCGGCCTCGCGGCCCACGCCGTTGCGGACCGCCGCCATCAGCACCTTGGTCGTCGTGAGGAACGGCAGGTAGCGGTCGAGCTCCCGCTGGATGACGGCCGGGAAGGCGCCGAACTCGTCGAGCACCGTGAGGAAGGTCTGGAAGAGGCCGTCGGTGGCGAAGAACGCGTCGGGGAGCGCGACGCGGCGGACCACCGAGCAGGAGACGTCGCCCTCGTTCCACTGGTCGCCGGCGAGCTCGCTGACCATCGACAGGTGGCCGCGGACGATCACCGCGAGGCCGTTGACCCGCTCGCAGGAGCGGGTGTTCATCTTGTGCGGCATCGCCGACGAGCCGACCTGGCCCTCCTTGAAGCCCTCGGTGACGAGCTCGTGGCCGGCCATCAGCCGCACCGTCGTGGCGAGGTTGGAGGGGCCGCTCACCAGCTGCACCAGCGCGGAGACGACCTCGAAGTCGAGCGAGCGGGGGTAGACCTGGCCGACGCTGGTCAGCACCTGCTCGAAGCCGAGGTGGTGGGCGACCCGCTGCTCCAGCGACTCGAGCCGCTCGGCGTCGCCGTCGAGGAGGTCGAGCATGTCCTGGGCGGTGCCCGTCGGGCCCTTGATGCCGCGCAGCGGGTAGCGGGCGAGCAGCTCCTCGATCCGCTGGACGGCGATCAGCATCTCGTCCGCGATGGTCGCGAAGCGCTTGCCGAGGGTGGTCGCCTGGGCGGCGACGTTGTGCGAGCGGCCGGCCATGACGGTGGCCTCGTGCTCGGCGGCGAGCCGGCCGAGGCGGACCAGCGTCGCGACGGCGCGGTCGCGGACGAGCTCGAGCGAGCGGCGTACCTGCAGCTGCTCGACGTTCTCGGTCAGGTCGCGCGAGGTCATGCCCTTGTGGATGTGCTCGTGGCCGGCGAGGGCGGAGAACTCCTCGATGCGGGCCTTCACGTCGTGGCGGGTCACCCGCTCGCGCGCGGCGATGGAGTCGAGGTCCACCTTGTCGATGACCGCCTCGTAGGCCTCGACGACGCCCTCGGGCACGTCGATGCCGAGGTCGCGCTGGGCCTTCAGCACCGCGACCCACAGCTGGCGCTCGAGGACGATCTTGTGCTCGGGCGACCAGATCTCGGCGAGGTCGGCGCCGGCGTAGCGGGTGGCCAGGACGTTGGGGACGCTCACGACTCAGATCCTCCCATCCCGCGGGCTCCAGTCGTCCCACGGTGCCCACCAGCGGTCATCCCGGTCGAGCAGGTCAGCGACGCGCTCGGCCTCGGCGAGGACCGCCAGCAGCTCGCCCTGCGAGATCCGCCCGGACGCCAGCGACGGGGCGAGGTGCTGCACGTCCTTCCAGCGCCAGGCGCCGTCCGGCTCGACGACGATGTCGAGCTGCAGGTCGTTGACCTCCACGGCCCCGTCGACCCGCACGACGGGCGTCTCGAAGTTGACGTACCAGCCCACGAAGGCGCCGTCGGCGTCGAAGAACCTCCACACGGAGTACCAGTCGCCCGTCCGGCGGAGCTTGAGGACGGTCGTGCCGGTCCAGGCGTCGAGGTGGCCCCACGGGTGCGGCACCGGGTGCGGCGGGAACGACATCGGGGTGCCGTCGGCCTGGACGGTCGCGAGCACGGTCCCGTCGTCGCTCAGCACGCGCTCGTCCCACCACGCCCACTCGGCGCCGTGCAGCACCTCGCGGACCCGCACCGACGACCCCGGCGCGAAGCGGTCAGCCACGCGAGGCAGCGCCCTCGACCACGCCGAGCGGCTCGGCGGCGATGTCGCGGCGCCACTGCGCGCCCGGGAAGCTGATGGAGGAGATGCCCTCGTACGCCTTGGCGCGGGCGTCGGCGACGTCCGACCCGGTCGCCCGGACGGCGAGCACCCGGCCTCCCGCGGTCACCAGCCCCGCGTCGGTCCGGGCGGTGCCGGCGTGGATGACGTCGACGTCGTCCTCGACGGCCAGCGTCTCGGTGCCGACGATGACGTCTCCCGTGCTCGAGCCCTCGGGGTAGCCCGCGCTCGCCATCACCACCGAGACCGAGGCGCCCTCGGCGAAGCTCGGCGCCGGGACGGCCGCGAGGTCGCCGTCGGCGGCCGCGCGGAGCAGGGTGCCGAGCGGGGAGGTCAGCAGCGCGAGCACCGGCTGCACGTCGGGGTCGCCGAAGCGGCAGTTGAACTCGATGACCTTCGGGCCGCCCGCGGTCAGGGCGAGGCCGACGTAGAGGCACCCCACGAAGGGCGCGCCGCGCTGCTGCATCTCCGCCAGCGTCGGTGCGACCACGTCGGCCATCACGGTGTCGACGATGCCCTCGGGCAGCCAGGCCAGCGGGGCGTAGGACCCCATGCCGCCCGTGTTGGGGCCGCGGCCGCCGTCCAAGATGCGCTTGAAGTCCTGCGCCGGCAGCAGGGGGCGGCCGACGGTGCCGTCGCAGACGACGAAAAGGGAGAACTCCGGCCCGTCGAGGAACTCCTCGACCACGACCCGTCCGCACCCGGCCGCGTGGGCGAGCGCCTCGTCGCGGTCGGTGGTCACGACGACGCCCTTGCCGGCAGCCAGGGCGTCGTCCTTGACGACGTAGGGCGCGCCGAACGCGTCGAGCGCCGCGGCGACCTCCTCGGGCGTCGCGCACGTGCGCGACCCGGCGGTCGGCACGCCGGCGGCGGCCATGACCTCCTTGGAGAAGGCCTTGGACCCCTCGAGCCGCGCCGCGTCACGGGAGGGACCGAAGACCGCGATCCCGGCGTCGCGCACGGCGTCGGCGACGCCCGCCACCAGCGGCGCCTCGGGCCCGACGACGACCAGGTCGGCGCCGATCGACGTCGCAAGGGCCGCGAGGCCCGGCCCGTCCATCGGGTCGACGGCGTGCAGGGTGGCGACCTCGCCGATGCCGGGGTTGCCGGGCGCGGCGTGGACCTCGGTCACGGCCGGGTCGGCGGCGAGCGCCAGGGCGAGCGCGTGCTCGCGACCGCCGGTGCCGACGACGAGGGTCCTCACTCGTGCACCACCAGGGTCTGCTCACGGCCCGGCCCGACGCCGACGCCCCAGATCTTCGCGCCCGACATCTCCTCGAGCGCCTGGACGTAGGCCTGGGCGTTCTTGGGGAGATCCTCGAAGGAGCGGCAGCCGGAGATGTCGCTCTTCCAGCCGTCGAAGAACTCGTAGACCGGCGTGGCGTGGTGGAACTCGGTCTGCGTCATCGGCATCTCGTCGACCCGCTTGCCGTCGATCTCGTAGGCGACGCAGACGGGGATCCGATCCCACGCGCCGAGGATGTCGAGCTTGGTGAGGAAGAACTCGGTGAGACCGTTGACGCGACTGGCGTAGCGCGCGACGACCGCGTCGTACCACCCGCAGCGACGCGTGCGACCGGTGGAGACGCCGATCTCCCCGCCGAGGGTCCGCAGCTGGACGCCGTCCTCGTCGAAGAGCTCGGTCGGGAACGGACCGGAGCCGACACGGGTGGTGTAGGCCTTGATGACGCCGATGACCCGGTCGATGCGCGTGGGTCCGACGCCGGCACCGACGCACACGCCGCCGGCCACCGGGTTGGACGACGTGACGAACGGGTAGGTGCCGTGGTCGACGTCGAGCATCGTGGCCTGGGCGCCCTCGAAGAGGACCGTCTGACCGGCATCGAGCGCCTGGTTGAGCAGCAGCGAGGTGTCGCACACCATCGGCCGGAGCCGCTCGGCGTAGGACAGCAGCTCCTCGACCACCGCGTCGACCTCGATGGCGCGGCGGTTGTAGACCTTGGTCAGCAGGTGGTTGCGCACGTCGAGCGCGGCGTCGATCTTCTCGCGCAGGATCTTCTCGTCGAAGAGGTCCGCGATGCGTACGCCGACGCGGTTGATCTTGTCGGCGTAGGCGGGGCCGATGCCGCGACCGGTGGTGCCGATCTGGTTCTTGCCGAGGAAGCGCTCGGTGACCTTGTCGATCGTGGCGTGGTAGCTCGCGATCACGTGGGCGTTGGCGCTCACCTTGAGGTCGGCGACCTCCACCCCGCGGGCGAGCAGTCCGTCGAGCTCGCGGAACAGCGCCTCCGGGGAGACCACCACGCCGTTGGCGATGACCGAGGTGGCACCGGGCGTCAGGATGCCGCTGGGCAGCAGGTGGGTGGCGTACTTCTCGCCGTTGACGACGATGGTGTGGCCGGCGTTGTGGCCGCCGCTGGTGCGGACCACGAAGTCGATCGAGTCCGTGGTGGCCAGCAGGTCGGTGGCCTTCCCCTTGCCCTCGTCGCCCCACTGGGCGCCGAGCACGACGATCGCGGGCATCTCAGCCCTCCTCTGTCTTCTACGGCAGAAATGAACGTGCGGAAATGCGAAGGGCCCCGGCACAAGGCACCGGGGCTCTTGCGACGCCACGCTACCGCACAGCCGTCGGCTAGGGTCCGGACGTGCGCTCCCTGCTGGTCATCACCAACGCCGAAGCCGGCACCTCCGACGAGGAGCGCCTGGCCGAGGCGCTCGCCGTGCTGCGGCAGGAGGCCTCGGTCGAGGTCGCCAAGACGTCCAACCCCGGCGAGCTCGACGGCGTGCTCCACCGCGCCGGCGGTCGTACGGTCGTGGTGGCCGGCGGCGACGGCAGCCTGCACGCGGTCGTGACCGCGCTGCACAAGCGCCGCGAGCTCGACCAGACGATCCTCGCGCTCCTCCCCATGGGCACCGGCAACGACTTCGCCCGCGGCAACGACATCCCCCTCGACGTCGAGGAGGCGGCGCGGCTCGTGCTCTCCGGCGAGGCCCGCGAGGTCGACCTCATCGTCGACGAGACCGGCAACGTCGTCGTCAACAACGTGCACGTCGGTGTCGGGGCACAGGCCAGCCGCAAGGGCGCGAAGTGGAAGACGCGGCTCGGCGCGGTCGGGGTCGGCAAGGTCAACCTCGGCAAGCTCGGCTATCCCATCGGCGCCGTGCTGTCCGCCTTCCACCCGCCGAGCTGGCGGCTGCGCGTCGAGCTCGACGGCACGGTCGTCAACGACGTGGACCGTCCGGTCCTGATGGTCGCGATCGGCAACGGCGGCAACGTCGGCGGCGGCACCGAGCTCAACCCTGACGCCGACACTGAGGACGGGCTGCTCGACGTGATGATCAGCCGCGCCGTGAAGCCGGCCGCCAAGCTCGGCTACGTCGCGGGGCTGCGCAAGGGCGAGCACGACCAGCGCGACGACGTGGTCACCCTGCGCGGCACGTCGGTCAAGGTGAGCGGCGACGAGTTCTGGCTGTCCGCCGACGGCGAGATCTCCGGCCCCGAGCGCAGCCGCAGCTGGCGCCTCGAGCGGGCGGCGTACACGATGATCCTCCCGCGCTGAGCCTGCCCCGCTCCGGCCGCTGCGTCATACGAAACCGACCGCATGGCCACCCCCTCGTATGACGCTCGCCGTCTCCGCGGCCGCTGCGTCATACGAAACCGACCGCATGGCCACCCCCTCGTATGACGTTCGCCCCTGCTCGGGCCCGACCCGGTCAGAGCCAGCCGCGCCGGACCGCCTCGACCCCGGCCTGGAAGCGGGTGTCGACGCCGAGCTCGGTCATCAGGGCGGCGATGCGTCGCCGGACGGTGCGCAGGCCGATGCCCAGCGTGCGCGCGATGACCTCGTCGGTCGCCCCGGCCATCAGCTGCTCGAGCAGGAACTGCCGGCCGTCGGGGCCCATCCGCCCGGCTTCGAGCTCGGGCATGGGCGCGGCGCGGTCCCACAGCGACTCGAACCACATGGTCAGCGCCGCGACGATGGAGCGCTGGCGCACGTGCACCCGCGGCTCGTCGGTGAAGCCGATCGGCTCGGGCAGCACGGCGTGGGAGTCACCGAAGATGAACATGCGGGTGCGCACCTCGGAGATGATCCGCACCTGCTCGCCCAGCCCGGCACGCACGCGCAGGGCGTCCGGTGCCTCGGTGAGCGCCCGCGCGGGATAGATCGCGCGGGACCGACGGCCGGTGGCCATCGCCTCGGCGAGCAGCTCGCTCACCTTCGACTCGCGCGGCATCGCCCAGGCGTCCGGGCGCAGCCACAGCATGTCGCCGCGACTGGTGCGCAGCATCAGCTGGAGGAGCTCAAGCGGGTCGCCCCCGGAGCTCAGCTCGCCGTCCAGCGGATGCACCTCGGTGACGTGGCTCGGGTCGGGCCGGGTCGTCGAGGCCACGAGGTGCGGCACCGCGCTCGACAGCTCGGCCAGCGTGGTCGCCGACGCGGCCGCCGACCGCGCCTCACGCAGCACGAGCGCGGCGACCGCCTCGGCCAGCGGCGGGACGACGACCCGGTCCTCGGTGACGACGACCAGCCCCCGCTCGAGGAGCGGGGCCATGTCGCGCATCAGCCGCTCGGGCCGCTCCTGGACCAGCTGTGCGACGCCCACGAGGGTGTGCCCGGAGACGGGCGCGAGCCGGAAGTAGAGCTGCTCGGTCCGACGGTCGAGCCCGAGGGCCGTGAGGACGGAGGACGGGTCGCCGGGCATGGTGGCAGTTTACTGCCACCGGCACTCTGGATCCGCGTGGCACGGAGCGGCCAGTCGATACTGTCCACGCCAGCTGCCGCGGGGGTGTGCGGCTGGCCCCGCTCCTCGGAGCAGGCGTCGGAGCCGCCACGGGGGTCGGCTCCGGCGCCGAACGGCGCCGTCCAGCTGCGCCATTCGTAGCGCCGTTCGTAGGGCCGTCGCGGTCGTGACGCCCGTCGTCGGCGTCGTCCCGGCCACCGATAGCCTTGCCCGCATGGCACGAGGTGGACGGCAGCGGCAGGGCGATCCGGTCGACTGGGTGACGCGAGCGGCGGACGACGCCGTACGCCACGCCGGCGAGGGCAACCTCGTGACCGTCGCGTCCGGCGCCTCCCCCAGCGGGCCGATCCACCTCGGCAACCTGCGCGAGTTCATCACGCCCCACTTCGTGGCCGAGGAGCTGCGCCGCCGCGGCGTGCCGGTGCGCCACCTCCACTCGTGGGACGACTTCGACCGCTTCCGCAAGGTGCCGGCCGGCGTGCCGGCCGAGTGGGCCGACCACATCGGACGCCCGCTGTCCGCGGTGCCCGACCCGTGGGAGTGCCACCCCAGCTGGGCGGAGCACTTCAAGGCACCCCTCCAGGAGGCGCTGCGCGAGCTCGGCGTCGAGATGGAGGAGATCTCGCAGACGCAGATGTACACCGCCGGCGCCTACCGCGAGCAGGTCCTCGAGGCCGTCTCGCGCCGCGACGAGATCGAGGCGGTGCTCGCCAAGCACCGCACCAAGAAGGTGGCGCCCGCCGCGGACGCCTCCGAGCAGGAGGCCGCCGACCTGGCGGACTCGGTCGCCAACGAGGACGACGAGGAGGGCGACCCGACCGCGGCGTCGGCCTCCGACGCGATCGCCCGCTTCCCCTACCGCCCCTACTGCCGCCAGTGCGGTCGCGACACCGTCACCACGACGGCCTACGACGACTCCACCACGACGCTGTCCTACACCTGCTCCTCGTGCGGCTTCGTCGGCACGACCGACCTGTCCACCGACACCGACGGCAAGCTGGTGTGGAAGGTCGACTGGCCGATGCGCTGGGCCTTCGAGAAGGTCAACTTCGAGCCCGCCGGCCGCGACCACATGACGCCCGGATCGTCCTACACGGTCGGCACCGAGATCGTGTCGTCGATCTTCGACTGGCGCGCCCCGGCCCGGGTGATCTACGCGTTCGTCGGCTTCGCCGGCGTGCAGAAGATGTCGTCGTCGGCAGGCGGCGTACCCACCGCGTCCGACGCGCTGCGGATCCTCGAGTCGCCGATGCTGCGCTGGCTCTACGTGCGCCGGGCGCCGACGCAGGCCTTCGACATCGACTTCGGCGCGTCCGTCGTGCGGCTCTACGACGAGTGGGACGCCCTGGGCCGCAAGGCCGCCGACCCCGCCAAGGCCGACGTCGCCACCCTGGCCTGGCACCGCGCCGCCGAGACGGCGGCCACCGGCCGGCTGCCCATGCCCGCCGTGGCGGTGCCGTTCCGCACCCTGTCGTCGGTCGCCGACGTGACCGCCGGCTCGGCCGAGCTGATCTCCCGGATCGTGGAGTCCTCGGGCTTCCCGCACGACTCGGTCGCCGACCTCGAGCCGCGACTGTCCAAGGCGATGCAGTGGACCGTCGAGCACGTGCCTGCCGACGAGCGCACCACCGTCCGCGAGACGCCGGACACGGAGAGGCTGTCCTCGCTCACCGAGGACGAGGAGGTGTGGCTGCGGATCTTCCTCGACCGCCTCCCCGACGACGGCGACCTCGACGCCGTCACGTCGGTGGTCTACGGCACGCCCAAGGTCGCCCGCGGCCTCGGCTTCGACGACGCCCCGACCGACCAGGTCAAGGCCGACCAGAAGGACTTCTTCCGGCTCCTCTACAACCTGCTCGTGGACGCCGACCGCGGCCCGCGCCTGCCCACGCTGGTGCTGGCGCTCGGCCCCGCGAAGGTGCGCACGCTCCTCGGCGCCTGAGCCAACGACCGTGCACATCGGCGCGGTGGACTTTCGGGAAAGTCAGGACAACCCTGACGGCGCAGTGGTGTGGTTCTCCGTACCAACCCATACGGAGGAAGACATGCTTCGAAGCTCTCTCGGCACGGTTCGCCGTGGCATCCCGACCATCGCCATCGCGGGCGCACTGGTCGTCGCGTCCGCGACCAGCGGCGCCACCGCTGCGCTCGTCATCACGGGCAAGCAGATCAAGGACAACACGGTCACCACGAAGGACATCAAGAACGGGACCCTGACGACCAAGGACCTCAAGTCGTCGACCGTGACCGCGCTCAAGGGGGCAGCCGGTCCGGCTGGTCCTGCTGGACCTGCCGGGGCGGCAGGGCCTGCAGGTGCAGCAGGGGCGGCCGGGATCTCGGGCTACCAGATCGTCACTGCATCTGCCGTCATTGCCGCGAACGATGCCGGCGCGGTGCGGGGCACGTGCCCGGCTGGCAAGAAGGTCCTCAGCGCTGCAGGCGAGCTTACCGGCGCGTACACCGGCACGGCCGTCGACCTCGACCTGAGCGCGACGTACGCAACGGCCTATGCCGAGAACTACTTCGACACCGCCGACACGTTGACCATCGACGTCGTCTGCGCCGTCGTCAACTGACGCAGCCCGAGCAACGTAGGCGGTTCGGCCCGGCTTCGACGCCCTCGAGCGTGAGCACCGTCCCCACGCCCACGAACTGCCTACGTTGCACGCTGCGAGCAGCGTCCGACGTCAGCGGCGGAGGCCGCGGTGCTCCCGGCTGACGTCGATGCACGACCACACGGCGGCAGCCCCTGCCGCCTGGGATCTCCCGACTATTCGGGAAATCTCTTTACTTTCGCTCGCCCTCCACGCAGGGGTGGTGCCATGCAGCAAAGGCTCCTATCCCCCTCGGAGGAAGAACATGTTCGACAACTCACTCGGCTCCGTCCGCCGCGGCCTCCCGACCCTCGCCATCGCCGGCGTCCTGGTCGCCGTCTCGGCCACCAGCGGCGCGACCGCTGCCTTCGTCATCACCGGCAACGACATCAAGAACGGCACCATCACCAGCAAGGACATCAAGAACGAGACCCTCAAGTCCAAGGACGTCAAGGACGGCACCTTGAGGACCAAGGACCTCAAAGCGTCGACCGTCGACGACCTCAAGGGAGCGACGGGACCGGCCGGCGCACCAGGCGTCTCCGGCTACCAGCTCATCAACGCGTCGGTGCCCATTGCCGCCGACGCCGGTGCGACCGTCGAGGCAACCTGCCCGGCCGGCAAGAAGGTGCTCAGCGCTGCGGCACACATGACCGCCTCGTTCGACGGCACTGCCGTCGACATCGATGCCGGCACCACCAAGGCGACGGCCAAGGCGTGGAACTACGAGACGACCGCCGACACGTTGAGCCTCGACCTCATCTGCGCCAACGTCAGCTGAGCCCGTCGTACGCCGACAGGCCGCCCGCCCGTCCCCGGCACCGCCAGCCGGGGCCCCGCGGCGGGCGCCTGTCGACGTACGACGGCGAGGCTCAGCGGCGGAAGCCGACGGGGTCCCCGAGGTAGTGCCCGAGGTCGGCGCGCACGGTGTCGCTGATGGTCCACGCGGACTGGGCGCGGTGGTCCCAGAGCACGTTGACGCACTCCCACACCGCGGCCGGTCCCCCGCCCACCTCGACGCGCAGCTCGGCGGCGACGGTGAACGAGGAGCGACCGATCCGCGACACCCACAGCGAGGCGAGGAACGGCTGGTAGGGCACGAACCGCATCTCCGCGTGGTACTCGATCGTCTGCGAGGCGACGAGCTCGGACACGCCCGGGTCGGTGCCGTGGAGCAGGCCGCTCGCCCCGTCGGGCAGCCCCGGCAGGCGCGCGAACCGCAGGAACTCGTAGCGCGCCTCGTCGAGCACCCGGACCGCCTCGACGTTGTCCACGTGGCCGGCGAGGTTGATGTCGCGGTAGCGCGCCTGGATCTCGGTCGTGAACGTCTGGCCCATGGGGAGGAGTGTGTCGGACCCGTTGTCCGGGGTGGTCCTAGGGTTGGCCCATGACCTCCGGTTCCTTCGGCGGCGACCTGATGGCCGGTCCCCCGCCCACCCACCTGCCCGCCGACCCCGCCGACACCGAGCTCGCCGGGGGCGACTCCCCCGCCGCCGTCGTACGACGTCACCCGGACTCCCCCGCCGCCTGGGCGGCCATGGCGCGGCAGGCCCAAGAGGCAGGCGCCGACGACGTGACCGTCTACGCCTACGCCCGCGTCGGCTACCACCGCTCCCTCGACCGGCTGCGCCGCAACGGCTGGAAGGGGCACGGCCCGGTGCCGTGGGAGCACGAGCCCAACCGCGGCTTCCTGCGCTCGCTCGCCCTGCTCGCGCTCGCAGCCCGGGCGATCGGCGAGACCGACGAGTGGGAGCGCTGCTCGACCTTCCTGCGCGACTCCAGCCCGGCCGCGGCGGACGAGCTGCTCTGACCGATTCCCGCCCGGACGTCGGAGCCACCACCTAGGCTTCCCGGCGTGACGGGGGAATCGCACGACGTCGGCGCGCGCCTGCGCTCGCTGGTCATCCAGGGCGACCTCGCGGCCCTGCGTGCCCACCTCGCCAGCCTGGACGGCGCCGATCTCGCGGCCGCCCGACGCTGGGTGGCGGGCACGCACGACATCGACGGACACCCGGAGCCGGCTGAGCTGGGCAACCCGAGGGACCAGGACCACTACACGCGTGTCCAATGGATGCGCCTGGCCCGGCTCACCACGTGGGGCATGCTCGGCGCGCCCGTTGCGGCAGCGAAGGTCCTTGCGGCCGAGGGGACCTTCTTCACCGAGGACCACATCCGCGAGCTGGTCCCTGCGTTCGTCGCCCGCGATCGCGAGTGGGCGCAGGCGTTCGCGAGCGCGGCGGACGCCGTGACGCCCTCCGCCCGCGGGGCCGAGAAGGCAGTACTCCTGCTCCGGGCCGTGGTGGTGACGCACCGCCTGCCCGTGCCGACCGGCCGCCTCTTCCACGGGGCCTGGATCAGGAGGCTGGCGAGCCAGGCCGATCCGCCGACGTGGGCGAAGGACCGCACGCCGTCCCTCGAACCCCTCCTCGCGGATCCGCTGCTCCCGGACGTCGTCTACCTCCAGCTCGCGTCGGGGGAGGTCGGCGCCTGGACCGGTTTCGGCACCGTCCTGCCCACCCTGGTGGACAAAGGGCTCATCGACCGGGACCGCACCCTGGCGGTCGCGCTCGATCAGCTCACTGCTGGGCAGAAGCCGTCCTCCCAGAAGGCGCTGGTCGGAGTCCTCACCACGCTGGAGCTGCGCTCGCACGAGGTCCCCGGCGGCCTGGACTTCCTGTTGAGCGTGCTGTCGAGCTGCCACGCGTCGGCGGTGGGCGTGGTCCTCGGACTCGCGACCGAGCTGGTGGCGTCCGATGCCGACGCGGTCGAGGTGGCGCGCGTGATGGCGCCGCGGTCCGAGAGGGCGCCGCGACGTACGCTCCTCGCCGCCCTGTCGCCGACGGGCCTCGGCCGACGGGTCTCGCCCGAGGCACTGCTCGAGGCGATCAACGTGCTGGCCGCCGGCGACGAGGACCTCGCCGACGGTGCGAGGTACGACAAGGCACGTGCTGCGCTCGGCGTCGTACCGAACCCGAACCCGAACCCGGAGCCGGTGGACGCCGCGCCCGCGCCCCTCGGCCTCTGGAACCTGACACCCCCACGCCTCGAGGAGCGCCAACCTGTCCATCCGGAGCTCCCCCTCCGCGACATCGTCAAGCAGCACATGCGCGCCAAGGACAAGAGCTGGCAGCAGGCGCCGGCGGCCGAGATGGTGCTGGACGCACTCTCCCGGGGCGACCTCACCACCGCGGAGCTCGTCGGCGTCGCCCACGAGCTCGTCGCGGAGGGGCGCCTGAGCCCGGTGCGCAGTGCCGCCCTCTTCGAGGAGCTGTTCCTCGGAGGGGCGATGCGACTGGTGTGGCCTGCCGCCCTCGCGACCGCGGGCCTCGCCGCCGCCGGCCGCCCCCGCCCCGGGCTCGACCGCCTGCTGGCGATGCTGTCGTCGTACGCCGCGGAGCCGCCGCATCGGGTCCGACTCCCCTCGCGGCTGGTGGAGATCGCGAGCGGCAGCACGAAGGCCGCACTGGAGGCCGCCCGGCTCGTGCGCCTCGTCGAGGCCCCGACCGACGAGGCCGAACCGGTCGAGGTCGACCTGGCACTGTGGGACGAGACCACCGAGCGTCCACCGCAGGGTCTCGCCTTCCCGCCGAAACGAGACCTGGCCACGGTGGGCGGACGGTTGACGGCCGGCGCGGGGCACTCGTACCAGCCGGACACGCGCAGTCGGGTCCGGCGCTGCCTCGTGCTCGAGGAGATCGTCGACCTCCTCCCCGAGCACGGTGTCGACGTGGTGCGGGCACGCTTGGTCGAGGACGTGGCGCTCCCCTCCTGGCCGGTGGCGGAGGCGGTGGCGCTGTGGGCGTCGGGCGAGCTGGACCACGCGACCTACTGGCGCATGGTCGAGGACGTCGAGACGGTGTCCGGCAAGTCCCACGAGTGGCGGGTCCACCACGACGCCTACCACCGGTGGTCGGCCCGTGACGGATTCCGGCTGGACCCCCCGGTGATGCCCGCGTGGTGGAGCGACGACGACAAGTTCCTCGAGTTCCTGCACGCCTGTGAGGTGCTGCTCCTCGCCGAGGGGGGCGTCGTGCAGGTGCTCAGCACCCCCGACCGTGTCGACGGGACGCTCGGCCTCGACACACTGATCGACCGGCTCGCCAAGGCGCGGACGGTCGGTCCGGTCGACCTCCGGCTCGCGCTCGCCCGACTGCGGCCCACCTCTCCCGGGCGCGCAGCGCGGGTGCCCCCGTCCGTGCACACCGACCCTGCACTCACGGCGGCCTCCGGCGACCAGGAGCTGGACGCGGCCGAGATCGTACGGGCGTGGGTGGGAGCCGGCGGTCTGCGCTGCCAGCCCGGTCCCGACGCGTACGGTCTCCGCACCTTCCGCATCGAGTCGCCGTGGTCGTGGGACTCGCTCCCCGCCCTGTCCCGGCGTCCCGTTCCGGACCTGCCGCACTACCGGCACAACGACATCTGGCGCCTGCCCGGCCGTCCCGACGTCTGGCTCAGGAACGGCCTGCGCGTGACCTCCTCGCGCGAGACCTTGGCAGAGGTCGGGGGCGCCCTCGGCGTCCCCGGCTGGCGCACGGTGCTCGCCACCCTTGCCACCGCGCCCCCCGACTACACGGCGGTCGACTTCGCCGCTCTGGTCCGCCTCCAACGCCAAGGGCGGCTCGACCCGGTGGTGGCCGCAGCGACCGCTACCGCGGAGTGGGACGCGGGCTCGAGCGTCATCGGTGACGGAGTGGGCTGGGAGCACGCGTTCCTCCGCGGCGCACTGCGGGGCCTCTGGCCCGTCGCCGTCGCCGTGGTCGAGGCTGGGCTGGCGCGCGATGAGCGACCGGCGGAGTGCGACGCGCTGCATGCCGTGATGCGGCGCTACGCCCGCCATGTCCCGCCCGGGGCCGTTCCCACCTGGCTGGCGGAGCCGTGAGCGGCTACGGCGCCGCGTCCGCTCTCGCCAACGGTCCGGCCGGGCGACGGCTGGGCCTCGAGACCGCGACCGCGCTGACCCCTGCTGGCCTGGTCGAGCGGCCCCGCTTCTTCTCCGGCTTCCCCGCGCGCCCAGAGGTGCTGACAGCCGGCCTGCTGGCGGTCGCCGACGTCGCAGCGACGACGTACGCCGACTTCGGGCAGGCTCAGCGGATCGCCAACCTGGACCCCGTCGTGACGGCCAGCGGCGACCGGATGCGGTTCGAGTCCTTCTCCGGCTGCAACTCGGTCCACGCCCGGCTCGACCTGCTGCCCGAGGGCATCGACGAGGGCGAGGTCGGCTTCGGCACCACCAACATCGACATCAACCAGCCGCTCCGCACCGCGCTCGCGCGGATGGGCAGCACCACACTCCTGCACCTCACCGTCGGACCGGACGAGGTGCGAGCCAGCACCCCGGACGACCAGCACGTCGAGCGCAAGGTCGCCCTGCCCGACCGGTGGGTGCGCGGGCTGGCCGAGGTGCCCTACGTCAGTGCCGCCATGACCGTCCGCGCAGAGCTGGCGTCGGGCGCGATCGGCCGATTCGCGCGCGAGCTGCCTCGGGCCGGGTCGCCGGGGCCGACCGTGCACATGGTCCCGACAACGGGCGGGGCACGCCTGCTCCCTCGGGCGGTGCCCGGAAGCATCGAGGTCCCGGGCACCACGCGCCTGCGTGGGATGGACCGGATCCTGCGGTTCGCCACCGGGTTGACCCTGCACGCCGACGCGCACGGCGCGACGGCGTGGGTCTTCCAGCTGCCGGGGGCGCGGCTCACGCTGGTGCTCACCGCCCACCCCTACCGCGGGTTCTCCGGCGAGGGCGGACTGCTGCTCCGCCTCGTCGACCGGGACAGCGAGACCCACGGCCGCGCGCTGCTCCCCCACCTCGGCTGGGACCCGGTGGTCGACCAGGACCGCCTGGCGGCGGCAGCCGGGCTGCCGACCGACGCGGTGGCGAGCGGGCTGGCCTGGCTGGCCGCCTCGGGGCGACTCGGGCACGACCTCACCGAGGCCGCGTGGTTCCACCGCGAGCTGCCGGTGGACGCCGAGCAGGTGGTCCGGCGCAACCCCCGCCTGCGGAACGCGCAGCAGCTCGCCGCCGCCGACGGCGTACGACCTGCCGGACCGGGCGAGTGGCGGGTCCGCGGGACCGGCACGGAGCACACCGTACGCAGTGCCCCGGGCTCGGACCTCGTCTGCACGTGCCCGTGGGCCGAGGCTCACGCGGCCGGACGCGGACCGTGCAAGCACGTCCTCGCCGTCGTCATCGCAGGCGCTCCCTGACCGCTCGTCGCCCCAGACCGACCGCTGGCCGCGCCACCCCCACGGAGGGGTGACGGTGGTCACTGCGCGAGTAAGGTCTCGCGCGTGAATTCCGGGAACACACCACCCCAGTCGCGCCCTGAAGACCCGGGCGTCCCCCCGACCGACAAGGGCAAGATGGCGCTCGCCGCGGTCCTGCTCGTGATCCCCATCATCGCGCTCATGTGGGTGCCGTCCTACACCTCGGACGCCCCTGAGCTGTGGGGCTTCCCGTTCTTCTTCTGGTACCAGTTCCTCTGGGTCTTCATCTGCTCCGCCCTGACCTGGACGGCCTACAAGCTGACCCTCTCGGCACGCGGCCTGTCGTCGCACAAGGTCGGTGACGACCGATGACGCCGCACGTCACCCTCATGGCGTCCGACACGAGCGGGATCAACGGCGTCGCGCTCGCGGTGCTGATCGTCCTGTTCCTGCTCGTGACCGTGGCCGGCTTCATGGCCAGCCGCTTCAAGCGCGCCGAGTCGCTGGAGTCCCTCGACGAGTGGGGCCTCGGCGGTCGCAAGTTCGGCACGTGGATCACCTGGTTCCTGCTCGGCGGCGACCTCTACACGGCCTACACCTTCGTCGCGGTGCCCGCGGCGATGTTCGCGACCGGTGCCGTGGCCGGCTTCTTCGCGGTGCCCTACACGATCGTGCTCTACCCGATCATCTTCATCTTCATGGCGCGGCTCTGGTCGGTCAGCCACCGGCACGGCTACGTCACGACGGCCGACTTCGTCCGCGGCAGGTACGACGACCGCGGGCTGTCCCTGGCCGTCGCGGTCACCGGGTTCGTGGCGACGATGCCCTACATCGCGCTGCAGCTCGTCGGCATCCAGGCGGTGCTCGAGGTCGCCGGGCTCGGCGGCGGCGACAACATCATCGCCAAGGACGCGCCCCTCTTCATCGCCTTCGCGCTGCTCGCCGCCTACACCTACTCCAGCGGCCTCCGCGCACCGGCGGTCATCGCGTTCGTGAAGGACATCCTCATCTACCTCGTCATCATCGTGGCGATCGTCTACCTGCCCGGGCAGGTCGGCGGATGGGACGCGATCTTCGGCGCGGCCGAGGAGAAGATGGCGACCACCAACGAGGCGACCGGCGCCCCCACCGGCTCGTTCATCCCCGGCGCCGGGCAGGGCTGGGCGTACGCCACGCTGGCGCTCGGCTCCGCGCTGGCGCTGTTCATGTACCCCCACTCGATCACCGCGTCGCTGTCGTCGAGCTCGCGCAACACGATCCGGCGCAACGCCGCGATCCTGCCGGCGTACTCCTTCGTGCTCGGCCTGCTCGCCCTGCTCGGCTGGGTCGCGATCGCTGCCGGCACGCAGCCGATCGGCCTCGACGGCGAGCCCAACGCGCAGCTGGTCATCCCGCAGCTGTTCGAGGACATGTTCCCGGCCTGGTTCGCCGGCGTGGCGTTCGCCGCGATCGCGATCGGCGCGCTGGTGCCGGCCGCGATCATGTCGATCGCCGCGGCCAACACCTTCAGCCGCAACATCTACAAGGAGTGGCTCAAGAAGGACGCCACCCCGGCGCAGGAGGCGAAGGTCTCCAAGCTGATGTCGCTGCTGGTGAAGGCCTTCGCGCTGATCTTCGTGCTCACGCTCGACAAGCAGAACGCGATCAACTTCCAGCTCCTGGGCGGCATCTGGATGCTGCAGACGTTCCCGGTGATCGTGTTCAGCCTCTTCACCCGCTGGTTCCACCGCTACGGCCTGCTCGTCGGCTGGGCGGTCGGCATGGTCTACGGCACCGTCGGGGCCTACAACGTCAAGAACCCCGTCACCGGCAAGGCGTTCGGCGGATCGCTCGACAACATCCCCGGCATCGGCGAGCTCGGCTACATCGCGCTCACCGCGTTCGTCATCAACGTCGTGGTCGCCACCGCGCTGACGGTGGCGTTCCGGGCGGCCAACGTGTCCAACGGTCGCGACGAGACGATCCCGTTCGACTACTTCGCCGACGCCGACGACCCGCGCGTGCAGAAGGACCTCACCGAGCACGCGCACCACGGAGACGCGTACGGCGACCCGGACGACATCCCGGGCAACGCGCCGGCGCGCTAGCGACGTACGCCTGGCTCAAACGCCGCACGAGCGGTGCGTGAGGGGGACTTCCCTCGACGGGAATCCTCCTCACGCACCGCTCGTGGCGTGTCGGACGTACGACGCACGGCGGGCGGTGCCAGGGGCCTTCCGGCCGCCCGGAATGCCCTTGGCGCACCGCTCACGTGCGCAGAGAGGGTCAGTTGCCGAGGGACGTCCCTGCGGAGCGCAGGTTCTGGCAGGCCTCGACGATGCGCTCGGCCATGCCGGCCTCGGCGGCCTTGCCCCAGGCGCGGGGGTCGTACTGCTTCTTGTTGCCGACCTCGCCGTCGACCTTCAGCACGCCGTCGTAGTGGGCGAACATGTGGGCCGCGACGGGACGGGTGAAGGCGTACTGGGTGTCGGTGTCGACGTTCATCTTCACCACGCCGAAGTCGACGGCGTCGCTGATCTCCTGCGCGGTCGAGCCGGAGCCGCCGTGGAAGACCAGGTCGAAGGGGCGGGCGTCGGAGCCGAGGCCGAGCTCGGACGCGGCGGCCTCCTGCGCGGACTTGAGGATCTCCGGGCGCAGCTTGACGTTGCCCGGCTTGTAGACGCCGTGCACGTTGCCGAAGGTCAGGGCGGTCATGTAGCGACCGCGCTCACCGGCGCCGAGCGCCTTGATCGTGGCGATGGCGTCCTCGGGCGTGGTGTAGAGCTGGTCGTTGATCTCGTTGGCGACGCCGTCCTCCTCGCCGCCGACGACGCCGACCTCGATCTCGAGGATGATGTTGGCCGCCGCGCACTTGGCGAGCAGCTCCTCGGCGATCTGGAGGTTCTCCTCCAGCGGCACGGCCGAGCCGTCCCACATGTGCGACTGGAAGAGCGGCGCCTCGCCGCGGGCCACACGCTCGGCGGAGATGTCGAGCAGCGGGCGGACGAACCCGTCGAGCTTGTCCTTGGGGCAGTGGTCGGTGTGCAGCGCGATGTTGACCGGGTAGTTCTTGGCCACCTCGGCGGCGTAGGCCGCGAACGCGACGGAGCCGGTCACCATGTCCTTCACCGACGGGCCGGACAGGTACTCAGCACCGCCGGTGGAGACCTGGATGATGCCGTCGGAGCCGGCGTCGGCGAACCCCTTGAGCGCGGCGTTGAGGGTCTGCGAGGACGACACGTTGATGGCCGGGTAGGCGAAGGACTTCTCCTTCGCGGCGTCCAGCATCTGGGCGTACACCTCGGGGGTGGCGATGGGCATCTGGGATCTCCTCTGAAGCGGTCAGGCAGGCGCTTCCACCCTAGTGGCTACCCGCGAGTCCGCCCCGGGGCGATCGCTCGTCTCACGACGTGGCGGATCGGGTGACAACCCATCCCCCGGCCCCTCCGTCTCCACGGGTGGAACACTCACCCGCAGGGGGAACGCAGCATGAGCACCGACATCGACTGGCAGCACGAGCTGGACAGCTCGTTCGGCCGCGGCCACGACGTCGCGCCGGGGCACTACGTCGCCGCGGGACGCAGGGCCGTACGCCGCCGGCGCGCGACCGCGGTCGTGCTGGCGGCTGCGGTCGTGGTCGGTGGGGGCGCCGTGTGGGCGGTCGGGCCCGACGATGCCGTCCGCGGCGATGCGCCCGTGGCGACCGAGGGTGTCGCACCGACCCCGGACGAGACCGCGACCGCCACGCCCGACCGCGACCGCAGGCGGCCACGAGCCACGCCCTCGATGAGCGTCGAGGAGGAGTTCGCGGGGAACGCCGCGATCCTGGACGCGGACGGGACGTTGAAGGTGTCGCCCCTCGCGGGCCGGGTGCTGCAGCGGGTGGACAACCCGATGCGGTACTCACCCGCCCAGGGGCACTCGGCCGCGATCCGGGTGATCTACCAGGGGGCCGAGACCTACCTCCTCCTCGCCGCCGACACCGACGGCGGTCTCTCCACGCACGTGAACACCGCCACCGGGGACTTTGACGGCTGGCTCGCGTCGAAGGTCGCGCTGCAGCAGGGTCTGGACGGCTTCACCGGTGCGGCGACCGACCCGGCGTCGGCCTCCGGCCCACCCCCCGACCTGCTCGAGCTCGAACCCGGCGGCGCCGTCGTGCCCGCGAAGGGTGTCGTGGTGCTCCAGCAGGACACCAGCCCGGACCTCGGTCCGGGCTTCGCGACGCCCGGCAGCCTCACCGGCGCCGTGCGGGTGCTGGTGGACGAGCGGCCGCGGTTTGCCGCCTACCGGGTCGTCGACGGCGAGCTCGAGGTCATCGCGGCGCCCGGTTCGTTCGACTCCATGAGCGCCTTCCTCCGGTGGGCCCGCCAGCAGTACGCCTCGGGGGAGGGCATGCGATGAGGGGCACCGACCGTGACGCGGCGTTCAGCGAGTTCGTCGCCGCCCGCCAGAGCCACCTGCGCCGGATCGCGTACGCCCTGTGCGGCGACTGGCACCGGGCCGACGACCTGCTGCAGACCGCCCTCACCAAGCTCTACGTCGCCTGGCCGCGCATCCAGCAGCAAGGCGGCGAGATGGCCTACTGCCGGCAGATCATGGTGCGGGCCAACATCGACGAGTCGCGCCGGCCGTGGCGCCGCGAGCGGCCGACCGAGGACCTGCCCGACCGGGGTGCGGCCGAGCCGACGCCGGTGGAGGAGCGGTCGGCGCTGTTCGACGCGCTCCAGGGGCTCCCCGAGCAGCAGCGCAAGGTCGTCGTGCTGCGCCACTGGCTGGGACTCTCGGTCCGCGAGACCGCGACCGAGCTCGGCATCAACGAGGGGACCGTGAAGAGCCACAGCAGCCGGGGCCTGGCCGCGCTGGAGGCGGTGCTCGCGCCCCAGCGTTAGGGCACCCGGGGGGAGGGTGGGTCCACCCTCCTGGGGCTGGCGCTCCACCCTCATCAGGCCTAGGTTGACGTACATGCCTGGGAGGAGCCGGGTCCGGGGTGCCGTGGGGACACTCCGGCCTCGGCGAGGCCCGGGCACCGGGAGGATCAGCCCCGCCAGGCGTCGTCGCCGGCGAGGTCGGCGTACGCCCTCACCCAGCTGTGCATCGCGATCGCCGCGGCCGAGCTGGCGTTGATGGAGCGGGTCGAGCCGAACTGGGCGATGGAGAAGGTGCCGTCGCACACCTCGCGCGCCGACTCCGACAGCCCCGGACCCTCCTGGCCGAAGAGGAAGCACACCCGACGCGGCAGCTCCATCGTCTCGAGGTGGAGCGAGCCGGGCAGGTTGTCGATGCCCAGCAGCCGCACCGGGCCGCCCTGCTCGGCGGGGATCCCGTGGAGGTACGACGCCAGGGCGGCGGCGTCCGGATGGTGGCGGACGTGCTGGTAGCGGTCGGTCACCATGGCGCCGCGGCGGTTCCACCGGCGGTTGCCGACGATGTGCACCTCGGCGGCCAGGAAGGCGTTGGCGGTGCGCACGATCGTGCCGATGTTGAAGTCGTGCTGCCAGTTCTCGATCGCGACGTGGAAGCCGTGCCGGCGGGTGTCGAGGTCGGCGACGATCGCCTCCATCGTCCAGTAGCGGTAGCGGTCCACCACGTTGCGCCGGTCACCCTCGCGCAGGAGCTCGGGATCCCAGTGCGCGCCCTCGGGCCACGGCCCCTCCCACGGACCCACGCCCACCTCGGGCGGGCCGTGCGGCATCGGGTCGTAGGGCGCCCGCTCCTCCTGCTCGTGCATGCGGGGAATGCTAGGTGCGCGTTCTAGGGTGGCGCGCGTGAGCGCCTTGTGGGACCTGCAGACCATCGCGATGTCGGGGGTCCAGCCGATGCTGCTCGGCATCGAGTGGATGGACCCCAACTGGCTGCTCGACCGCTTCGGCACGGCGCTGTTCTGGATCAGCCTGCTCATCGTGTTCGTCGAGTGCGGGCTGTTCTTCCCGATCCTCCCGGGCGACACGCTGCTCTTCGCGCTCGGCCTCTTCATCGCCACCGGCCAGCTCGACCTGTTCCCGGGCCCGCCCATCGTCGAGCTGCTGATCGCGATGGCGGCGCTGACAGCGGCCGCGTTCCTCGGCAACGTGGTGGGCTACGAGATCGGCCGCAAGATCGGGCCGCCGCTCTACGAGCGCGACGGACGCATCATCAAGCGCAAGTACTTCGACCAGACCACCGCGTTCTTCGACCGCCACGGCAACAAGGCGCTGGTCATCGGCCGGTTCGTGCCCTTCGTGCGGACCTACATCACCGTCGTGGCCGGCGTGACCCGGATGGAGCGGCACCGCTTCTTCCTGTGGAGCCTGGTCGGCGCGGTGCTCTGGGTCCTGTCGATCTGCCTGCTGGGCTTCTTCCTCGGCGACGCGTTCCCCACCCTCGGTGAGAGCATCGACAAGCTGATCATCGTGATCGTGGCGTTCTCGGTGATCCCGATCATCATCGAGTGGTGGCGCCACCGGCGCACCAACGCCGCCGGCGCCGAGGTCGGCCCGCACGACGGCGGCCCGGACCGCGACATCACGGGCCGCGACCTCGACTGAGCGTCGTACGACCCGCGCCGAGCGGTGCGTGGGGCGGCTTCCGGCGGCTCGGAACCCGCGTGGCTCACCGCCCACGGGCTGGCAGCGGGCGGGGTGGTCAGCCGCGGGCGGCGTCCAGCTCCGCCCTCGTCAGGACCGAGCGGACCTCGAGCCCCACGTCGGCCAGCGGGTTCTCGCCCGCGGGCGAGCGGTCGATGGCGCAGACGACGACCTCGACGACCGCACCGAGCTCCCGCAGCGCGCGCGTGGCGTCCCGGACGGCGCCGCCGGTCGTGATCACGTCCTCGACGATGGTGACCCGGCGACCGGCGACGTCCGGACCCTCGGCCAGCTTGGCGGTGCCGTACTCCTTGGCCTTCTTGCGCACGAAGAGCGCCGGCAGACCGGTCTTGGCCGACACCATCGTCGCGATCGGGATGCCGCCGAGCTCGAGGCCGCCGAGGAGCTCGGTGCCCTCGGGCAGCAGGTCGACCACCTGGGTGGCGACCCGGTCGAGCAGGGCCGGCTGCGCCTCGAAGAGGTACTTGTCGAAGTAGGTGTCGGCCACCTGCCCCGAGCGGAGGGTGAACTCCCCCGTGAGGCGGCAGGTCGCGTCGATGTCGGCGGCGAGGGTCGCGTCGGTGGTCACGGCACCGACCCTAGTGGGACCCGACCGCCCGCAGACGCTGGGTAGCGTGGGCCCGTGCCCACTGCCAAGCTCCTCGCCGCCAGGCTGGCCCACATCCCGCCGACCGTCTTCAGCGAGATGTCGGCGCTCGCGGTGCGCACCGGCGCCCTCAACCTCGGTCAGGGCTTTCCCGACGTCGACGGGCCGGCGTCGGTGATCGCTGCTGCGGAGGCCGCGCTCGAGGCCGGCGCCAACCAGTACGCCCCCGGCATCGGCGTCCCTGCCCTGCGCGCAGCCATCTCCCGGCACCAGCAGCGGCACTACGGCCTCGAGGTGGATCCCGACCGCGAGGTCGTCGTCACGACGGGGTGCACCGAGGCGATCGCCGCGGCACTTCTCGCGCTCGTCGACCCGGGCGACGAGGTGGTCGTGCTCGAGCCCTACTACGACTCCTACGTCGCCATGCTCGAGATGTGCGGCGCCCGCCGGCGACCGGTGACGCTCCGGGCTCCCGACTTCCGCCCCGACCTCGACGAGCTGCGCGCGGCGGTCACCGACGAGACGCGACTGATCCTGCTCAACACGCCGCACAACCCCACCGGCACCGTCCTGACCCGCGAGGAGCTCCAGGTCGTCGCCGACCTCGCGATCGAGCACGACGTCGTCGTGGTGACCGACGAGGTCTACGAGCACCTGGTCTTCGACGACGCCCGCTCCACCGAGGGCCACGTGCCGATCGCGACCCTGCCCGGCATGTGGGAGCGCACCCTCACGCTGTCGAGCGCGGGCAAGTCCTACAGCTTCACCGGCTGGAAGGTCGGCTGGGCCACCGGACCCGAGCCGCTGGCACAGGCCGTGCTCGCCGCCAAGCAGTGGCTCACCTTCACCTCCGGCTCCCCGCTGCAGCCCGCCGTCGCGCACGCACTCGACCACGAGCCGGACTGGCCGCGCGAGCTCGCGCGCGACCTGCAGGGCCGCCGCGACCTGCTGTGCGACGGGCTCGCCGCCGCCGGGCTCGTGCCGCGGGTCCCCGAGGGCACCTACTTCGCGACCACCGACGTCGGCCACCTCGGGTGGCCGGACGGTCGCGCGTTCTGCCTGGCCCTGCCCGAGCTGGCCGGGGTGGTCGCCATCCCCACGCAGGGGTTCTACGACGACCAGCAGGCGGGCCGCCAGCTCGTGCGGTGGGCGTTCTGCAAGGAGCCCGACGTGATCAGCGAGGGCGTACGACGTCTCGCAGCCGCCGACCTGTCGCGCTGAGGTCGCGCCCCCTCAGGTCAGCGGCCCGGGTAGTCGCGCGGCGGGTGCTCGGAGCCGCCCTCGTCGTCGGCCGGTCGCGGCTGGCCGTAGGGGTTGTCCTGGCTGCCCGGGCCGTAGGGGTCGCCCTGCCCGTAGGGCGTGCTGCTCGGCGGCGGCGGGTACTGCGGCATGGACGGTGGTGTCGCCTGGGGCGTGGACTGCTGGCCGGGCTGCTGGCCATAGGGGTCGCTCGCCTGGCCGCCGTACGGGCCGCCGTACTGGCCGCCGTACTGACCGCCGTAGCCGGGGTAGGCGCCCGCGCCGGCTGGGATCCCCTTGAACCAGGCGCTGGCGCCGCCGACGAAGAGCAGCACGATGACGGCGATCGAGGCGATCAGCGTGACGACCGAGACGCCGCTGGTGACCCCGAGGAGCGAGAACAGGGCGACCACCGAGCTGGAGATGACGAGCAGGATCCGGGCCACGTTGGAGCGGCGCAGCACGAAGACCGCCAGCACGATCGCGATGATCGCCCACACGACGAGCCCGAGGATGACGGCGAACAGCACGCCCACCGCGGCGTCGGCGTCGATGTTGGCGTCCTGGAATTCCGGGACGCGCTCCATCTCCCGGATCACCTCGTCGCGGGCGACGAGCAGGGCGAGGCCCGTGAACCCGAACATCACGGCGCTGATGGCGGAGAAGACGATGCTGATCCAGGCAGCGGCGGTCACCGTGCCGGGACGCCGGTCGCCCGTCGGCTGCTGGCCGTAGGCGGGCTGCTGACCGTAGGGGTAGGGCTGCCCGCCGGGCTGCTGGCCGTAGGGATCGCCCTGGCCGTAGGGCTGGTGCGTGGGTCCGGGCTCGCTCATGTCTCTATCTCACCACGTCAGCGGTAGCAGCGGCGCCCGCCCGCGTGCACCTCAGCGCGGGTCGAGCTCGAACCACCGGCGCACCTCGACGCGCCTCAGGCACACGACGGTCGCCAGGGCGGCCGCGGCGGGCACCAGGACGAGCGGGGTGTTGAGGACCAGGGCGAAGCAGGCGCCGGCGCTGAAGGCGGCGCTGACCATCAGGCCGCGACGTGCCCACTCCCGACGCGCCATCGCGAAGCCGGCCAGCACCAGCGCGACGAGGCACCACACGACGAAGGCCCCGGCCAGCGCGAACACGGTCGTGCGCACCTGCTCCAGGCTGAGCCCGTCGTCGAGCAGCTCGGGCTGCTGCTGCTCCAGGGCGCTCTGCAGGAAGTCGGGCGAGAAGCCCGCGATCGCCAGCCAGAGGAGCGAGAGGGTGAGGAGGCCGCCCGCGGTGACGACGGTGATCACGAAGGCCGCGACCATCGCACCGGGCCGCGCGTCGAGGAGCTGGCGTCGCTGCCAGTCCGGGGCCGGAGGGGCGTACGGCGCCGGGGCGGGGTGCTGCGGGCCAGGCTGACCGGTGAAGGGCTGCTGCGGACCGGGTTGCCAGGCGGAGGGCTGCTGCGGGAAGGGCTGGCCGTAGGGCGACTCGCCGAAGGGCCTGCTGGCCGGAGGCGGTCCTTCCGGGGGAGCGCCGGCCGGGGCACCGCCGTCGGTGGGCGGACGGCCCCACGGGTCGGTGGGACCCGAGGCGCCGCGCTCGGCACGCGAGTCCTTGGCGGGGGCCGGGTCCGGCGGGGTCCAGCGTCCCGTGGCGAACCACTCGCGCGCCGGCTGCATCCACAGCATCGCCGCTCCTGCAGCGACGAAGGAGCCGGCCAGCCCGCCGGCCGGGATGCCGGTGAGGAAGACGACGACGGCGAACAGGGTCAGCGCGAGGCGTGAGGAGCGGTCGGGCTTGCGGACGTACCAGCCGAGGATCGCGGTCGCGCACGCGGCCGCCGCGGCGACCATGCACGAGATCCGCAGGAGCTCGGTGGTGCTCGAGACAGTCAGGCCGAGCGAGGAGAACGGGGCGCCGCTGATGACGTCGCGGATGGCCTCCTGCGTCTCGAGCGAGCGGAGCGAGGTGACCCGCTCCCACGCGGTGAGGAGCACCACCACCGAGGAGAAGATGACGATGCCCGAGGCCAGGCTGACCTGGGGCGGGCGGTGCGTGGTGGGCTGGCTCACCCCGCCAGTGTCCCAAGTCGGGCCCAACTCCCCCCCATCCGCACCCCGAGCCCGGCTGCCGGTCCTCCGTGCGGGGTTTCTCAGGGTCCTCCTCAGGGGCCGGCGGGGTGCCGTCCCCGATGTGCCGGGCGGCCCTCGACCGCGAGGGTTGGACCCATGATCAGCGTCGAGCACCTCACCAAGCAGTACGGCCCGTTCACGGCCGTCGACAGCGTCTCCTTCACGGCCGCGACCGGTCGCGTGACCGGCTTCCTCGGTCCCAACGGCGCCGGCAAGTCCACCACCATGCGCATGATGGTCGGCCTCACCCGGCCCAGCGCCGGACGGGTGACCATCACCGGCCGCGACTACCACGAGCTGGTCAACCCCGGCCTCGAGGTCGGCGTCCTGCTGGACGCCTCCGCGCAGCACGCCGGACGCACCGGCCGCGAGATCCTCGCGATCGCCGCCCAGACGATGGGCCTGCCCAAGTCGCGGGTTGCGGCGACCCTGGCGCGCGTCGGACTGACCGAGAGCGAGGCCGATCGGCGGGTCCGCAACTACTCCCTCGGCATGCGCCAGCGCCTCGGCATCGCGACCGCCCTCATCGGCGACCCGCAGGTGCTGGTCCTCGACGAGCCGGCCAACGGCCTCGACCCGGCCGGCATCCGCTGGATGCGCGACCTGCTCCGCGGCTTCGCCGACCAGGGCGGCACCGTGCTGCTGTCCTCGCACCTGCTCCACGAGATCGAGGTCATCGCCGACGACCTCGTCGTCATCGGCCAGGGCCGCATCGTGGCGCAGGGCAGCAAGGCCGAGCTGCTCGCAGCGGCCGGCACCCTCGTCCGCACCGCCGACCCCGCCCAGCAGGACCACCTCGCCCGTGCCCTGCACGAGGCGTCGGTCGTCACCAACCCCGTCGACGGCGGCCTGCGGGCCGACGCCGACCCCGAGCTCGTGGGCGAGACGGCACACCGTGCCGGCGTCGTCCTGCGCGAGCTGCGCGCCGCCGACGGCGCCGGCCTGGAGGAGATGTTCCTCGAGCTCACCGCCGAGACCGCTCGCGAAGGAGCAGCAGCATGACCACCCAGACCCAGCTCGCCACCGAGGTCCCCGCCGTGCCCACGGCGGCCGCACCGGAGGCACCCGCCCCGCGCCGCGGCGTACGACCCATCCCGATGACGCGCCTGGTCGGCGTCGAGCTGCGCAAGATGTTCGACACCCGCGCGGGCTTCTGGCTGATGGCCAGCGTCGGCATCGTCTCCGTGCTCGCCACGGCGGCCGTCATCATCTGGGCGCCCGACGAGGCGATCACCCAGGACACGTTCTCCAGCGCGATCGGCATGCCGCTGTCGGTGGTCCTGCCGATCATCGCGATCCTGTCGGTCACCAGTGAGTACAGCCAGCGCACCGGCCTGACGACCTACACCCTCGTGCCGTGGCGCGGGCGGGTGATGTCGGCGAAGGTCGTCTCCACGCTGCTGGTCGGCGTGGCGGCGATGTTCCTGGCCCTCGCGGTCGGCGCGGTCGGCAACGTCGTGGGCTCCGCGATCACCGGCCTCGACGCGACGTGGGACATCACGCTCACCCAGTTCGGCAACATCGTGCTCGCCAACGTCCTCGGCATGCTGATGGGCTTCATGCTCGGCGTGCTGTTCCGCAGCTCGGCCGGGGCGATCGTGGGCTACTTCGTGTACTCGCTCGTCCTGCCGGTCGCCTTCGGGACGCTGGCCGCCTTCCAGGAGTGGTTCCGCGACCTGCAGCCGTGGGTCGACGTGAACTTCGCCGTCACCCGGCTCTTCGACCAGACGATGACCGCCGAGTACTGGCAGCAGCTCGGCGTCTCGACCCTGGTGTGGCTCTGGATCCCGCTGGCCATCGGCCTGCGCGCGATCCTGCGTGCCGAGGTCAAGTAGATCCCCTCTACTTCCTCGTGCCCATCAGCGGCTGCCGGTCGGGGGACCGGCGGCCGCTGATGTCGTCTGACAGGGTGGCGGCATGCACCCCGACGCCTGGCTGGTCGTCATCGACCCGCAGCGGATCTTCGCCTCCCCGGACAGCGCGTGGGGGTCGCCGATGTTCCCCGACATCGTGGAGCCCGTACGACGACTCGCCTCCGCCGCGGGTCGGCGCACCGTGGTCACGCGCTGGGTGCCCGCCCGCGACCCGCAGGGCAGCTGGCGGGCCTACCTCGACGCCTGGCCGTTCGCCGACGTGCCCCACGAAGACCCGCTGCTCGACCTCGTGCCCGAGGCGCAGGGCCTCTCCGACACCGTCGTCTCGGTGCCGACCTTCGGCAAGTGGGGTCCCGACCTGGAGGCGGTCACCGGGCCCCTCCCCCGGCTGGTGCTGGCCGGGGTCAGCACCGACTGCTGCGTGGTCTCGACCGCGCTCGCGGCCGCCGACGCCGGCGCGACCATCACCGTGGTCACGGACGCGTGCGCCGGCTCGACGCCGGACAACCACCGGGCCGCGATGGACGTGATGGGGCTCTACCCACCGCAGATCACGCTGGCCACCACGGACGAGGTGCTCGGGACGGACCCCGCATGAGCCGCGTCATCCACACCGGCCAGGCCCTGGTCGACGTCGTCGTCGAGGTGCCCGACCTGCCGGACCGGGGACAGAACGTGATGGCCTCGTCCGCCACCGACTACGCCGGCGGGGCGGTCACCGTGCTCGTCGCGGCGGCGCGCTTCGGCGCCGACTGCGTGCACGCCGGCGCCCACGGCACCGGCCCGCACGGCGACCTGGTCCGGCAGGCGCTCGACCGGGAGGGCATCGCCGCCTCCGCGGCCCCCGTGGAGGACCTCGACACCGGCATCTGCGTGGTGATGGTCGAGCCGAGCGCCGAGCGGACCTTCGTCACGACGCTGGGCGCCGAGCGCCGGATCAGTGTCGGGTCGCTGGCGACCTCCGCCCCCGGTGCCGGCGACGTGGTCTGCGTCACCGGCTTCTCGCTCGCCCTCGACACCACCCGCGACCCGCTGCTCGCCTGGCTGCCGACGCTGCACCCCGACGTGACGGTGGTGCTCGACCCGGGCGCGGCCTTCGCCGGCCTCGACGCCGACGTCCGCGCCGCGATGCTCGAGGTGACCGACGTCTGGTCGAGCAACGCCGAGGAGGCCGAGGACGTCCTGCGCGCGGTCGGCGACGACGTACCCACCGACCTCTCCGCGCTCACCACCGCGGTCGCCCCGCTGCTGCGCGGCGACGCGGTCGCGATCGTCCGCGACGGCCCAGAGGGCTGCGCCGTCCACGTCGGCGGCGAGACGACCTACGTCCCGGGCTTCCCCCAGACGCCGGTCGACACCAACGGCGCGGGCGACACGCACACCGGCGCGCTGCTGGCGGAGGTCGCGGCCGGTACGCCGTGGGACGAGGGCTGCCGACGCGCCAACGCGGCCGCCGCCATCAAGGTCACCCGGCGCGGGCCGGAGTCCGCCCCGACCGCCGCCGAGGTGGACGCCTTCCTGGCCTCGGGCGCGCGCTAGGAGCGGCGTCCCTGCGACTCGCGCAGCTTGCGGCCGCGCTCGATGTCCTCCTGCTCCTTGGCCGCAGCCTTCTCGGACTTGCGGGTGTCGCGCGGGGGCAGCTGCAGCTCCTCCTCGGCCGCGATCCCGGCCTGCAGCTGACGACCGCGCTCGAGCTCGGCGTCGACCTCGGCGCCGAAGAGCAGCGCGAGGTTGGTGATCCAGAGCCACAGCAGGAACGCGATGACGCCTGCCAGCGACCCGTAGGTCTTGTCGTAGCTGGAGAAGTTCGAGACGTAGAAGCCGAACGCGGCCGACGCGATGATCCATACGACGATCGCGATGATCGCGCCGACGCTGACCCAGCGGAACTTGGGCTGCTTGACGTTGGGGGTGGCGTAGTAGAGCAGTGCCACGATGAGGACGACGACCGCCAGCAGCACCGGCCACTTGGCGATGCTCCACACGGTCACGGCTGTCGACTCGAGGCCGATCGCCCGGCCGACCGCCTCGGCCGCCGGCCCGGTCAGCACGAGGCCGACCGCGACGAGCGCGGCCAGCAGGACGGTCACGAGGGTGATGAGGAGCATGACGGGACGGAGCTTCCAGATCGGGCGCCCCTCGTCGATCTCGTAGATGCGGTTCATCCCGCGGCTGAAGGCGTTGACGTAGCCGGAGGCCGACCACAGCGCGGCCAGGAGACCGATGACGAGCGCCAGCCCGGCGCCCTGGCTCGCGGCCAGCTGGGTGATGGTCGGCTCGAGCGTGTCCGCGGCCGACGACGCGCCGATGTCGCGCAGGATCTGCAGGAGCGTGTCGACCGTCTGCTGCTGCTGGCCGACGAGGCCGACCAGCGAGAGCAGCGCGATGATCCCCGGGAACAGCGCCAGCACGGAGTAGTAGGTCAGCGCGGCTGCCAGGTCCGTGCACTGGTCGTCCATGAACTCGCGCAGTGCCTTGCGCAGGGAGTAGCCCCAGGTGGGCTTGCGGAGATCGCCGGGCGAGTCGGGCTTGCCGGGCGCGTCGGGCCCGGGAGCCGTCCGCTCCCGCTCCTCGCTCGTGGACTCGGTGTCGCCGGTGGAGGTGGATCGGTGTGTCATGTCATCCCAGTGCCCGCGCCGAGCCGGCCCATACGGGCGCGATCCGCACGCGGCCGATCCCCGCAGGCAGCGTCGGCATCCGGGTCGCGTCCGCGGCACCCGGGGTGACCTCGAGCTCGAGCCCGGCCAGCACCCGGATCGTCTCGGACAGCAGGCGCAGGGTGAGGGACTCGCCCGGGCACCGGTGGCCCGACGGGTGCCCACCTCCCTGCGGCACGAGGTCGAACGCGGTCTCCGCCGCGACCTCGTCGTGGTCGAGGAAGCGGTCGGCGTCGAAGACGCGAGGTGCCGGCCAGCGGCTCTCGTGGTGGTCGATGCCGACGACGTCGAGCAGCAGCCGGTCACCCCGGCGCACCCGGACGCCGGAGACCTCCGCGTCTCGCACGGCCAGCGCGGTGAGCGCCGGCACGAACGGCGACGTGCGCCGGACCTCCTGCGCGAACGCGTACCGGTCGTGGACCGCCTCGGGCGGCGCCAGGCGCTCGCGCTCCTCTGCGGGCACCGAGGCCAGCGCGAGGGCGGCGAAGCAGCCCAGCCAGCTGACGGCGACGGTCGGGCGCAGCACGTTGAGCAGCTCCACGCCCGCGTCGCGGACGTCGAGGTCGGTGGCCGCGACCATGTCCAGCGCGCTGCCGGCCGGCGGGCTCGTACGCCCCTCGCGCGCGTCGCGCACGGCCTCCCGGGCCCAGCGCTCGCACCAGCGCCGCGCGCGCCAGCCGCGGGCGTGCGCCGGTCCGGCGAAGCCGAAGCCGTCGACGATCTCGGCGAGCCGGCGGCTGACCAGGTCGGCCTCGCGGCGCGACACGTCGAGCCCGGCCCAGTGCAGGGCCGCCGCGCCGTAGACGCTCACCAGCTCGCGGTGGAGGTCGACCTCACGGCCGGTCCAGCCGACGGCGCGGGCGACGAGCGCCCCGCGCACCTCCTCGACGAGGGCACCGAGCCGGTCGGGGTCCAGGACGTCGAGGAACAGCCGCTTGCGGTCGCGGTGCTCGGTCCCGTCCAGCCCGTGCACGGCGCCGCGACCGAACAGCAGCCACGCGAGCGGTGGCGGCACGGCGCCGGATCGGCGCGCGAGCGACTCGTCATAGAAGGCGCGCGCGCCGTCGGGGTCGCCGAGCACCACGGCGCGGCGGCCGAGGAGGCGCGAGACGTAGGTGTCCGCGCCGCCGCGCGCCGTGCGGTCACGCGCGACGGCGTCGTAGCCGTGGCGCACGAGCAGGAGTCCGAGATCGGTCATCCCTGCTCGTTCCCGGCTCGGCGGCCGGGCATGCGCACGGTGTCCGGGCAGATGTGGCGGTGCTCACCGACCTGGCCGAGGGGGCGTTGCGCGATGCTCTGACAGCATGGCCCCGCTCGCTACGGTGGCGCGTGTGACCCCTGACGTCCTGCTCGTCGGCGCCGGTGACCTCGGTGCTGCGGTCGGCCTGCGCCTGGCCGACCTCGGCCACGGCGTGCTAGCCCTGCGTCGCAACACCTCGAAGGTGCCGCCGCCGATCATCGGCCGTTCGGTCGACCTGACGCGCGAGGCGCCCGACCTGTCCGACGTACGACCCCGCCTCGTCGTCGTCGCGCTGACCGCCCGGCCGCGGACTGGGGAGTCCTACCGGGCGACGTACGTCGACGGGATGGCGCGCGCCCTCGACGCCCTGGCCGCACCGCCGGATCGGGCGGTCCTGGTGTCGTCGACCGCCGTGCACGGCGGCGGCGACCTCCCCGACCTCGCGGACGAGACGACGCCCCCGGCGCCGAGCGACGGCCCGGGCCGGATGCTGGTGGCGGCCGAGGAGGCGTTCCACGAGCGGGTCCCGCACGGGACCGTCCTGCGCCTGTCGGGGCTCTATGGCGGCAGCAGCACGCGGTTGCTCGACCAGGTCCGCGAGGGCCGCGTCGACGACCCGCACCGCTGGACCAACCGGATCCACCGCACCGACGCCGCCGCGGCCGTCGTGCACCTGCTGACGATGCCCGCCGAGCCCGAGCCGCTCTACCTCGGCACCGACGACGAGCCGGCGCAGCTCGGGGACGTCGCGGCCTTCCTCGCCGGGCCCCTCGGGGCCCCCGCCCCCCCGCCCGCCGACCCGGCGCAGGGCCACGGCAAGCGGCTCTCCAACGCGCGGCTGCGGTCGACCGGCTGGGCACCGACGTACCCGTCCTACCGGGAGGGCTACGCGGCGGTCGGTGGCTGAGCGGGCGACATCCCCGATCGGGGCGATGGCTCGGTCGGGCCGAGGGCGCAGACTGCAGTCATGACGGTCCTGCCCTCGGAGACCCAGCCTGTGGTGGCAGTGGGACGCCGTCGTCCGGGCCTCGCGTTCGTGGTCGCCCTCCTGTGCTGGGTGCCGTACGTCGTCGGGCTCGTGCTGCCCTACTACGCCAACGGCGTGCACCAGCGCCCCGCCGGCGAGACGATCTTCGCCCACGACCTCGGCACGATGTGGCCCTACGACACCCCCCTCGGCGGAGCGGTCCTGTTCGTCACCGTCGTCGGGGTGCCGACGGTGCCGTTCGTCTCCGCCGGGGTGACGATGTGGTCGGCGTTCGACTTGTGGGCCTGGCGGCGGACGCTCACCCGGGGCCAGGTGGCCCTCTACGCCGTGGCGGCCGGGGTAGCAGGAGCGTCGGTCGCCTGGCTCGCCACGCCGCTGGCGACCGAGCTCCTGCTGTGGTTCTGGGACTGACACCCCTCACATGGTGACGGGCTTGCCGCCGGTGACGGCGATGACCTCGCCGGTGATGTAGCTCGACTCCGGGGAGGCGAGGAACACGAACGCCGTCGCGACCTCGGCCGGCTGTCCGGCCCGGCCCATCGGGGTCTGCTCCCCGAACGACGCGACCTTCTCCGCGGGCATGGTGGCCGGGATCAAGGGCGTCCAGATGGGGCCGGGCGCGACGGCGTTGACGCGGATTCCCTTCTCGGCGACGGACTCGGCGAGGCCGCGGGTGAAGTTCACGATCGCCGCCTTGGTGGTCGCGTAGTCGAGGAGCTCCGGGGACGGCGAGGACGACTGCACCGACGAGGTGTTGATGATCGTCGAGCCGGCCCTCATGTGCGGCAGCGCCATCCGGCACAGCCAGAACATGGCGTAGACGTTGGTGCGCATCACCCGGTCGAGCTGCTCGGTCGTGATGTCGGCCAGACCGCCGGGCTGGGCCATCTGGTAGGCCGCGTTGTTGACGAGGATGTCGATGCGGCCGAGCTCCTCGACCGCGGTGTCGACCAGCGCCTGGCACGCCGACTCCTCCACGAGGTCGGTCGGCACCAGCACCGCGCGACGGCCGGCGTCCTCGACGATGCGGGCGGTCTCGCGTGCGTCGTCGTGCTCGCCCTCGAGGTAGGCGATCACCACGTCGGCACCCTCGCGGGCGAACGCCAGCGCGACCGCGCGACCGATCCCGGAGTCGCCGCCGGTGATGACGGCCACCTGGTCGAGCAGCCGGTCGTGGCCGACGTACGTCTCCTCGCCGTGGTCGGGCTTCTCCCCCATCTCGCCGGTGACCGAGTCCTCGTCGCCGGGCCTCGGCAGCTGCTCGCCCTCGGTGTCGGGCTGCTCGTGCACCTCGGTGGGGTCCTGCCGGGTCTGGTCGGCCTGTCCGTCGTTGCTCATCGTCGTCCTTCGTCGCAGGGGTGGTCAGCCCGTGCGGTACCCGGCACGGGCCGGTCGATGCAATCCCCCCTACGGAGTGAGCCGAAGGTCGCTGGTGCCGTGTCGGTGGGCCGACCTACGGTGCAGGGACCTGTCGATCGCTCGGCTCGCCGGGCACAACTGATGCGGAGACTGCATGTCTGCACGACGTTGGACGGCCGTCCTGACCGGACTGGCCCTTCCTCTCGGGATCGTCGCCACCACCACCTCGTCACCGGCGAACGCCATCCCCACCCAGTCGCACTGCGGCACCGAGGCCTCGGGCTCGGGCAACAACGGCTTCGTCGACCACGCCCAGCTCAGCCGCACCCTCGAGGGCATCGAGCGCTCCACCAAGGGCCTCGTCGACGTCGAGGTCGTGGGCCAGAGCAACCAGGGCCGCGACATCTACACCGCGCGCGTCGGCGAGGGCGACACCGTCGTCTTCGTCGAGTCGCAGATCCACGGCAACGAGAACCACGGCACCGAGGCGCTCCTCGACCTGCTCCGCCGCTGGGGCGGCTCGACGCCCGAGGCCGCCGCCCTCCGCGAGGAGGTCACGATCGTCGCGATCCCGCGGCTCAACGTCGACGGCGGCGAGCGCGACACCCGCCAGAACGAGATGACCTGGGCCGACGTCGTCGCGGCGTTCCCCCAGCTCGCGGGCGTGGCACCGGCGTGGAACTACAACACCCGCGTCGGTGGGTTCGACGTCAACCGCGACTTCAACCCCGACCTCGACTACGTCCCGCAGCCCGCCGACTTCCCGGGCAACAGCGCCGACACCGGGTGGTACATCACGCCCGAGTCCCAGACCGTCCGCGACGTCTACCGCGGCCTCGAGACCGAGTTCGGCACGGTCGACTACTTCGTCGACCTGCACAACCAGTGGTCCTGCTACGCCACCGAGGACCTCGAGAGCATGTCGCCGCTGTCCATCTCGGCGAAGTTCATCGACGACCCGGCCGAGTTCGGCACGTGGCCGAAGTTCGACATGGAGGCCTCTCAGCGCGCCAACGTCGCGGTCTACGAGGCGCTGCAGGACCAGGGCCAGTCCGGCTACGGCGACGTCACGCTCTACCCGCAGGACACCAACCTGCCGGGCACCGCGCTGGGCTCGTTCGCCCTCCGCGGCAGCGCGGTGGTGCTGTTCGAGACCTCGAGCCAGACGCAGTACGACGGCATGAAGCGCAACGGCATGCTGCGCAAGCAGATCGAGATCGGTCTCGGCGGCCTGGTCGACGCCGTCGCCGACGGCTCGATCGACACGCTCGACCCGTCCGTCTACGACACCATCCCGCAGCGGGTCTACCTGCCCGCGGACTGATCACGCGCGACCCCACCGACAGTGCGGTGGCTGTGGTCCATCAGGTGGACCACAGCCACCGCGTTGTCGGACGACGAGGCGTGCCGGCGGAGCCTCAGCCGGTGGCCATCAACCGGGTGAGGGCCTCGAGTCCGGGCGCGGTGCTCGCCGCCAGCCGCTCCCGCACCCGGTCGAGCTCCTCGGACGCGGCGTAGCCGGGCGGGATCCGCGCCGGGTTGATCGCGACGGTGTTGGCCCAGGCGGCGATGTCGGGCTCGGCGGCGAGCGTCATCGAGGCCCGGGTGCCGCGGACGTTCATGTCGGCCCACTGCACGAGCGAGTCGCCGAAGCGCGACGGCGGGCACAGCCGGTTCTTCTCCGCGTCGTCGCTCCGGGTGGCCTCGACGTAGCCGGTGACCGCGGCCGCGAAGCACGGGAAGCCGGCGCGCACCGGTTGGAGGGTGATCTCCTCGGGACCCCACACCGGCACGAGCGGCGGGTTCTTGAGGCCGTCGGCGGCGCAGTGCACGACGACGGCGTCGTCGGCGACCCGCACGGTCGTGCCGTCCGCCATCTCGAGGCGACCCCGCTCCACGTGGCGCAGGTGCCCGTGGCGTACGACGTCGCCGATCGAGCGCAGCAGGTCGAGCTCCCAGCGACCGAGCGTCGGGGCCTTCGCCATGGTGGGCGTGATCGACCGGTCGATGCGCAGCATCACGCCGGCGTCCTCGAGCCGGAGGAACAGCTCGTCGAGGGTCGAGGAGGCCGCGGCATCCTCGAAGGTGGTGGCCGGCACGCCGAGGAAGACCGCCGGATCGGGCTGGATCAGCGCCCGGTCGAGCATCCACGGCTCGCGCGGGCGCACCCAGCAGATCGCGTCGGGGTCGACGCCCTGGCCGAGGAGCCACACGCAGGCGTCGGTCGCCGTCTTGCCCGAGCCGACGACGACGTACTGGCTGGGCGCCTCGTCGAGCCGGACCACGTCGTTGACCGCCACCGCCCGGGCGTCGTCGGCGACCGAGAAGGGGGCCGACGTCTCCGCCGGGATGCTGGGCGAGAGGTAGTGGGCGTTGACGACGCGGCACGACGCCGGCACCTCCCAGGTCTGCCCCGAGATGCGCGACACGACCGTGTGCCCGCCGACGACCTCGCACCCGGTGAGGACCTCCACCCGGCCCGTGCCGCGCAGCCGCTCGACCGCGTGCGCGTAGTAGTCGACGATCTCCGGCTGCGAGGCGCGCACGTGCAGCCCCGCCTCCGGCCCGTGCTCCTGCACCCGGCCACCGAGGACCGCCGAGGCGACGCCGTAGAACGTCGAGGCCTGGTGCAGCCGGACGAACGGGTAGTCCTCCAGCCAGTGGCCGCCCGCGCCGTGGCGGCGGTCGACGATCGCGACGCGCGCGTCGGAGTGGTCGACCAGCGCGTCGACGAAGCCCATGCCCATCGCGCCGGCCCCCACCACGAGGTAGTCGACGTCCAGTGTGCGAGTCATGGGTCCCACGCTGGCACATCTCCGGGCGACGGTGTCACCTCCCGGAAACACGATTCGGCCACACTGTCGCGGTGCACATCGCCCGAGCCGACTTCAGCGACCCGCGGCTGGCGGCGTTCCTGCAGGCGCACCTCGACGACATGGAGCCGACCGCGCCGCCGGAGAGCCGGCACGCCCTCGACCTGGCCGCGCTGCAGCGGGACGGCGTACGACTCTGGGTGGGCGTCGACGGGGACGGGATCGTCGGCACGGTCGCGCTGGCGCCCGTCGAGGAGGGGCACGAGGAGCTGAAGAGCATGCGGACCGAGCCGCGCGTGCGGGGCACCGGGGTCGCGAGCCGCCTCCTCGCGCACGCGCTCGACGACGCCCGGGCGCGCGGGGTCTCGCGGGTGTCGCTGGAGACCGGGAGCATGGCGTTCTTCGAGCCCGCCCGTCGCTTCTACGCGCGGGCCGGCTTCGTCCCGTGCCCGCCCTTCGGGTCCTACGCCGAGGACCCGCTCAGCACCTTCATGACGCGGTCGACGGATCCGCGCTGACGTCGTCGACATAGGCCGGCAGCGTGAGTCGCGCCGTCGTGCCGCGGCCCCGCTCGGAGTCGATGTCGACCGAGCCGCCGTGGCGGGCGGCGATCCGGGCGACGATGGCGAGGCCCAGGCCGGTGCCGGGCCGCGACAGCGCGGCCGGGTTGGTGGAGCGGAAGTACTCCCGGAACAGCTGCTCCTGGTCGGGCGACGAGATGCCGATCCCCGTGTCGGCGACCGTCGCCACCACGGCGTCGCCCTCGGTGGCGACGCGCACCGTCACCCGGCCGCCGGGATCGGTGTACTTGATCGCGTTGGAGGCGAGGTTGGTCAGCAGGCGGTGCAGCTCCTCCGGCTCGCCCGGCACGAGGACCGGTTCGTCAGGCAGCTCGACCTCGCAGACGACGTCGCCGGCCGACGCCGCGGCGTGGCACTCGTCGTAGACGTCGTGGACCACCCGGCGCAGGTCGACCGGGATCGGGTCGAACTCGCGGTGCGGGTCGGAGACCTGCGCCATGGTGAGCATGTCGTCGATGACGGCGCGCATCCGGGTGGCCCCACGCGTGGCCGCCGCCACCGAGCGGCGGCCGTCGTCGTCGAGGCCGGCGGTGTCGAGGAGCTCGAGGTTGGCGCTCATCGAGAACAGCGGGTTGCGCAGCTCGTGGCCCATCGTGTTGACCACCTCGACGCGATAGCTGTCGAGCCGGCGCAGCCGGTCGGCGATGGCGCGCTCGAGCTCGAGCTGACGGGCCTTGCCGACGGCGAGGCCGAGGTCGCGGCCGATGTCGCGGGCCGCGTCGATCTCGATGTCGGTCCAGCGACGGGCGTCGGAGACGCGGGTCAGGACCAGGAAGCCCACGCACTCCCGGCCCACGCCCAGCGGGACGAAGAGCACCGAGCCGATGCCGATCCGGTCGAGGAAGCCCAGCAGCCGCTCGGCGTCGTCGCGAGCGAGGCCGGGCTGGTCGAGGGCGTCGCGCGAGAAGGGGGCGACGTACTGGTCGGTCCAGTAGCGGTGGGCCAGCCGCACCACCACGTCGTCGATCTCGCCGAACGGCGGCGTGTCGTAGGCGTTGCCGACGGCGTAGGACGTCGTGGTGGAGCCGACGCCGTCGGGGTTGAACGCCGTCAGCCACATGCCGACCGCGTCGAAGCACGACACGACCGCGGACCGGCAGGCCTCCAGCACCAGCTCGAGCGTCGGCTCGCCGAGGGCCTGGCGCACGATCGCGCGCGCCTCCGTGGCCATCCGCACCTGCTCGCTCAGCTCCTCGCGCTCGAGGGCGAGGAGCACGAGGGTGCGCGCGAGCCCGGCGTAGCGCGTGAGCACCTCCATCTTCTGAGGCGACGGCAGGCGCCCGTCGTCGGGGATGTCGACCGACAGCAGGCCGCGCAGCCGGCCCTGGTCGTCGTGGACCGGCGCGGCGAGGAGGTCGAGCGGGTGCCAGGCATCGTCGCCCTCGAGCGGCGTGACGTCGGGGATGTGGCTGTAGGCGAGGGCCTCCTCGCTGGCCCGGTCGTGCGGGACGAAGCGCCACACGCCCCACTCGTCGGCGCCCGCGAGCTCGTTCTCGATCGACGAGCTCGGCACCTGCGTGCCGACGAAGCCGTCCTCGACGCCGGCGGCGGCGACGACCTCGAAGTGGCTGTCGCGGCGCAGCGTCAGCGAGGACTGGGCGAAGCCGGCGAGCGTGGCGACGCCCTCGACCAGGACCTGGAGGTGCTGGCGCGTCTGCTCGTCGGCCCAGGGCACGTCGGCATAGCGCCGGGCCCTGTCCGTCTCGTCGTGCATCTCACCCCCTGCGTCGAGTCGACCCCCGCGGCACCCCCGACCCTAAGCCTTCCGGCCTGACGAGCGCAGGGATTCCTTGACGCTGGCGGTCGGTCGTGGTCCTCCAGGAGGCAGCCACGTCAGCCGACCGGGGTCACCAGCTCGCCGCGCTCGAGGAAGGCGTCGACGTTGTCGAGCACGAGCCGGCCCATCGCCTCGCGGGTCTCGACGGTCGCGCTGCCGACGTGAGGGAGCAGGACGACGTCCTCTCGCTGCAGCAGCGCCTCCGGCACGCGCGGCTCGTCGGCGAACACGTCGAGCCCGGCGCCGGCGATGCGACCCGCCTCGAGCGCCGCGACCAGCGCGTCCTCGTCGACGACGGAGCCGCGGGCCACGTTGACGAGGTAGCCCTCGGGACCCAGCGCCTCGAGGACGGCCGCGTCCACGAGCCCGTCGGTGTCGGCGCCGCCGGGCGTGAGCACCACGAGCACGTCGCTCGCCTCCGCCAGCGCGACCGGGCTGTCGTGGTAGGTCCAGCCCACGTCCTTCGGGCTCCGCGAGTGGTAGTGGACCTCCGCGCCGAAGACCTCCAGCCGCTCGGCCGCAGCGGTGCCGATCCGACCCAGCCCGAGCACGCCGACCACGGCGCCGCGCACGTCGCGCGTCAGCGGCACCGGCTTGCCTCGGGCCCAGGCGCCGCTGCGCACGAACCGGTCGGCCGCGGTGAGGCCGCGCAGCACGTCGACGACGAGGAACGCCGCCAGGTCGGCGACCGCGTCGGTCAGCACGTCGGGGGTGTTGGAGACGACGATGCCCCGGCGCTGCGCCTCGGCCACGTCGACGTTGTCGTAGCCGACGCCGAAGTTCACGATCGCCCTCAGGTCGGGCAGGGCGTCCATCTCCGCCGCGCCGGCGGGTGCCCCGCCCCCGACGACCGCGACCTCGATCCCCGCAGCGTCGGCGAGGTCCTCGTGCAGCGGGGCGTCGTACCGCTCCGAGAGCCACTCGCGCACGAAGGGCATGAGCCCCCCGAGCTGGACGACGCGGACCGGGTTCTGGGTGTCGGTGCTCACCACGACATCCTTGCCGGGCGGCGGTCGCGGCGTCCGGACCCTCGCCGTCGCGAGATGCCCACGCCACCCGCGACCGCGTGGGGGAGGATGTGGCGCGACCATCCTGGCGCCCACCCGAGGAGACCCATGGACGACCTGCTCGACCGGCTGCGCGCGAGCGTCGGCGCCGACCACGTCCTGACCGAGGACGCCGACGTCGCGGCCTACGTCGTCGACTGGACCGGCACCCACGCCGGCCGGGCGCTCGCGGTGGTGCGGCCCGGCTCGACCGAGGAGGTGGCGGCCGTGGTGACGGCCTGCGCCGGCGCGGGCGTGGCGGTCGTCCCGCAGGGCGGCAACACCGGGCTGGTCGGTGGCGGCGTGCCCGATGCGTCGGGTCACCAGGTCGTGCTGTCCCTGGGCCGGATGCGCCGGGTGCGCGACGTGGACCCGGTGGCCGGCACGGTGACCGTCGACGCCGGAGTGGTGCTGGCCGACGTGCAGGCGGCGGCCGAGGGTGTCGACCGGCTGTTCCCGATGTCGCTGGGGTCCGAGGGCAGCTGCACGATCGGCGGCAACCTCTCCACCAACGCCGGCGGCACCGCGGTGCTGCGCTACGGCATGACCCGCGAGCTGGTGCTCGGCCTCGAGGTCGTGCTGCCCGACGGGCGGGTCTGGGACGGGCTGCGCGGGCTCCGCAAGGACAACACCGGCTACGACCTCACCCAGCTGTTCGTGGGCGCGGAGGGCACCCTCGGCGTGATCACCGGGGCGGTGCTGCGGCTCTTCCCCGCCACGCCGCGGCACGCCACGGCCTGGGTCGCGGTGCCGTCGGTCGACGCCGCGGTCTCCCTGCTCGGCCTGGCCCAGCAGCACGCCGGCGTGCACCTGTCGACGTTCGAGATCGCCAACCGGCAGGCCATCGACCTGGTCCTGAAGCACCTGCCCGGGGCCAGCGACCCCCTGGGCGAGCCTAGCGACTGGTACGTCTTGGTCGAGCTCGCCGGCTCCGCCTCCGACGACGGGCTCGACGAGGTCCTGGAGTCGTTGCTCGGCGAGGCCGTCGAGTCCGACTGCGCGACCGACGCGGCGATCGCGGGCAGCCCCGCGCAGCGGTCGGCGCTGTGGGGCCTGCGCGAGGGCATCTCCGAGGTGCAGAAGGTCGAGGGCGCCACGCTCAAGCACGACGTCACGCTGCCGATCGCCCGGCTCGCGGACTGGACCAACGCCATCGGGCCGCACCTCCAGGAGGTCTGCCCGGGAGTCCGCCTGGTCACGTACGGCCACGTCGGCGACGGCAACCTCCACTACAACCTCAACGCCCCTCTGGCCGACGGCCGCAGCGACGACGACGCGCTGCGGGCCGCGGCGGCCGACCTGACCACCGCCATCTACGCGTCGGTGGCCCGCGAGGCGGGGTCGATCAGCGCCGAGCACGGCCTCGGGCGCACGAAGGCGGCGGCAGCGGCGTCGTACAAGTCCGACGTCGAGGTCGACCTGATGCGCGCGGTCAAGCAGGCGCTCGACCCCGCGGGCCTGATGAACCCCGGCGTCCTCGTGCCGGTGCCCCCGGGGGCACCCGCCTAGGCTTCAGGACATGAAGGCACAGACCCTCGCCCGCGTCGCCCTGGGCAGCTTCATGGTGACCGCCGGCGTGCTGCACCTGACCACGCAGCGCGAGGAGTTCCGGGCGCAGGTGCCTGACTGGTTCCCCGTCGACGAGGACCTCACCGTCCTCGGCTCGGGCGTCGTGGAGGTGGCGCTCGGCGGGGCCTTCGTCGCGCTGCCGCGTCACCGACGCACCATCGGGGCCCTGCTGGCCGCCTTCTTCGTGGCGATCTTCCCCGGCAACATCGCGCAGTACGTCGAGGGCACCGACGCGTTCGGGCTCGACACCGACCGCGCCCGGCTCGTCCGGCTGTTCTTCCAGCCGGTGCTCGTGCTGTGGGCGCTGTGGGCCGGCGGCCTCCTCGGCCGACGCCGTCCGGCACGCACCGAGCAGCAGCAGCGCGAAGAGGTCGAGACGGGCGAGTAGCGCCACATCCGGTCGGCGCGCCGGGTTTGGGCGCCCCCACGCGGGGCAGGTAAGGCTCCGAGAGAAGGGGGACTCCATGCCCATCACCGTGCCCACCAGGAGCACCAACAGGACACTCGTCGGCGTCGCCGGTCTGTGCGTCCTGGCACTGGCCGCCACCACGGCGCCCGTCACCACGGCCACCGCGTCGCAGGACCCGGACAGCCGTCCCGTCGAGCTGCTCAGCCCGGCATCGTCCGGCAAGGCCACCACCGAGGCCGACGGCGGTGAGCGCTCGCGGAGCGTCGACGTCGACGCGGCCGCGCTCGACGCCGTACGCACCGGCGACAGCATCAGCCTCGAGCTGTTCGACGACACGACGGTCACCGCCGCCGTCGACCAGCTCACCGACACAGCGGGGATCACGTCGTGGTCCGGCGGCATCATCGGCGAGAAGGGCACCGTCACCGGCGTCGTCGTCGGTGGCGTCACCCACATCAACGTCGCCTCCGTCGACCACGGCACCTACGAGGTTCGCAGCACGCCCGAGGGCGACTACGTCGTCGACGAGGCGGGCACCCCGCCTGGCGGCGATGACGTCGTCCTGCCGGAGCATCACGGCCGCACCGACGCGCACGACCACGGCGCCGCGGCGCGCACCCAGCGTGACAGCGCCGACACCACGACCGGCGACAAGGCATCTGGCCGCGCCCCCATCGCCGCCGCCGACGCACCCGACACGATCGACATCGCCATCGTGTACCCCGCCGCGCTGGTCACCCAGATGGGCCAGGAGGCGATGCAGGCGCAGTTCGCGCTCGGCATCGCGCAGACCAACGAGGCCTTCGCCAACTCCGGTGTCGCCACCCGGGTGCGCCTCGTGGGCACCCGGCAGGTCGCCGCGGCACAGTCGTCCGTCCTGGTCACCAACCTCAAGGCGCTCGGCACCCCGGGCGACGGCATGTTCGACGAGGCTCAACAGCTGCGTGAGGAGACCCACGCCGACCTGGTGAGCCTGTGGCTGGCCGGCAGCGTGCCGGGTGGCGCGGCGTGCGGCATCGCCTACCTCGGCGGGATGGACCCGCAGTACGACCCGGAGTACGCCGCCTGGTCGGTCGTCTACGCCGCCGCGTGCGCCACCGAGTTCCGGGCGTTCGCCCACGAGGTCGGGCACAACCTGAGCGGCCACCACGACGCGGGTGCCTCGCAGCCGCCGACCGACGGCAAGCCCTACGCCCGTGGCTACGTCGACGTGGCCGCGCAGACCATCACGGTGATGTCCTACTACGACCAGTGCGTCGCGCAGCGGGTCAACTGCACCCGGATCGGCTACTTCTCCAACCCCAACGTGGCCTACAACGGCCGCGTCCAGGGCACGGCGGCCACCCAGAACGTCCAGGCCATCAACGAGCAGATCGCGACGGTCGCGGGCTACCGCCAGTCGCAGATCTATCCCGGGGTGGCCAGCATCGCCGGCCGCCCGCGCTTCAAGGGCACCGCGGAGGCGACCACCACGCCGTGGTCCCCGGCCGTCGCACTGAGCTATCAGTGGTGGCTCGACGGCGTCCCGGTCCCGGGTGCCACCGCCAGCACCTTCAAGCTGTCGCGACGTGACATCGGCAAGACCCTGACGCTGCAGGTGCTCGGCTCCGCACCGTTCTACCCGACGGTCTCGGCGCCCGATGCGTCCGTCGTCGTGGGCAAGGCGCTGTTCCGGACGAAGCGGCCCAAGGTCCGCGGCGTCCCGCGGGCCGGTCGCGTGCTGTCGGTGAAGGTCAAGGGCTGGAAGCCCAAGCCGGCCAAGAAGAGCGTCAAGGTGCGCTACCAGTGGCTGAAGAACGGGAAGAAGATCAAGGGCGCCAAGAAGGCGACCTACCGCGTCCGTGCGAAGGACCGCGGCAAGAAGATCTCGGTCCGGGTCACGGCCAAGAAGAAGGGCTACGAGAAGGCGCGGCGCAGCTCCAAGAAGGTCAAGATCCGCCGCTGACCGTCCGTCGCCGGGCGGGTCACAGGGTCGGCAGCCAGTCGACCCGCCCGGCGAGCAGGGCGTAGCCCACGAACGCGCCCACGTCGAGCAGCGTGTGGGCGACGACGAACGGCATCACGCGTCCCCAGCGGCGGAAGAGCCAGCCGAAGAGCAGGCCCATCGCGAGGTTGCCGACGAACCCGCCGAGCCCCTGGTAGAGGTGGTAGCTGCCGCGCAGCAGCGCCGCCAGCCCGATGGCGGCGGTGTCACCGAAGCCGAGCTGGCGCAGGCGCACCTGCACGAAGCCGAGGACGACGAACTCCTCCAGCACCGCGTTCTCCGCGGCCGCCAGCACCAGCACCGGCACCCGCCACCACTCCCCCGGGAGCGACTGGGCGACCACCGTCAGGTTCGTGCCCAGCGCGAAGGTGGCGAGGTAGAAGACCACCCCGACCGAGCCGACGCCTGCGGCGAGGAGCGCGCCGCGGCCCCAGTCGCCGAGGGTGCTCCAGCCGCCGTCGCGCGCCCAGACGTCCTTGAGCCTGCTGCCGGAGCGAACCAGCAGGTAGCCCGCCAGCGCGACGGGGACGAGCGCGAACCCGATCCGCAGCAGCTGGTAGGTCAGGTCGAGCCACGGCCGGTCCGGGGCCAGCGAGTTGTTGAGGTTGGCGGCCTGCGACGACAGCGGCCCGGGAGCGGTGAGCGCCGAGACGATGCTCACGATCGAGTAGACCGCGCTCCGGCCCAGCGAGACCAGGAGCACGATCGCCAGCTCGGTCCACAGCAGCGCCTTCGCCAGGTCCGGCACCCCACCCGGAACGGGCGTGTCCCGGAGTCGCCACCACGGTCTCGTCGCCTCGGTCGCCGTGCTCACGGCCCCAGCATCCCCCAGCCGGCTGAGGTGCCGCTGAGAGCACGCCCGCCGGCCGGCCGCCGGCGCGCGGGACGGCGTACTGGCAGGGGTGGTCCGACACCTCGAGGGGGTTGCAACGGCCCCGAAGTGGTGGATTCCCCGCTCGTGCGGGGAGTCCACCACTCGGAGGGGATCTCCGTCAGGACGCCAGCACCAGCCCGTCGGCACCCACGTCGACGGTGACCGCGCCGCCGTCGGTGACCTCACCGGCGATCAGCAGCCGGGCGAGCGGGTCGCCGATGGCCGACTGGATGAGCCGGCGCAGGGGCCGGGCGCCGTACGCCGGGTCGTAGCCGGTCTCGGCGAGCCACGCGCGCGCCGCGTCGGTCACCGAGATGGTGATCCGCCGGACCGCGAGCCGCTGCTCGAGCAGCGCGAGCTGCAGGTCCACGATGTGGGCCAGGTCGTCCTTGGACAGCGCGTCGAACATGACGACCTCGTCGAGCCGGTTGAGGAACTCGGGCTTGAAGTGCGCGCGCACCACGCCCATGACCGACTCCTTCTTCACCGTCGGCTCCATCAGCGGGTCGACCAGGAAGTGCGACCCGAGGTTGGAGGTGAGGATCAGCAGCGTGTTGCGGAAGTCGACCGTGCGACCCTGGCCGTCGGTGAGCCGGCCGTCGTCGAGCACCTGCAGCAGGATGTCGAAGACCTCCGGGTGCGCCTTCTCGACCTCGTCGAGCAGCACGACGCTGTAGGGGCGTCGCCGCACGGCCTCGGTGAGCTGGCCGCCCTCGTCGTAGCCGACGTAGCCCGGAGGGGCACCGACGAGTCGCGACACCGAGTGCTTCTCGCTGTACTCGCTCATGTCGATGCGCACGATCGCGCGCTCGTCGTCGAAGAGGAAGTCGGCGAGCGCCTTGGCGAGCTCGGTCTTGCCCGTGCCGGTCGGGCCGAGGAAGAGGAACGACCCGGTGGGGCGGTTGGGGTCGGAGATGCCGGCGCGCGAGCGGCGTACGGCGTCGCTGACCGCGGTGACCGCCTCGCGCTGGCCGATGAGGCGCTGGCCGATGACGGACTCCATCTCGAGCAGCTTGGCGGTCTCGCCCTGCAGCATCTTGCCGGTGGGGATGCCGGTCCAGGCCTCGACGACGTCGGCGATCTGCTCGGCGCCGACCTCCTCACCGACCAGCGGCTCGAGGTCGGCGGCCTCGGCCTTCTCGACCTCGGCGATCTCCTTCTCAAGGGCCGGGATCTGGCCGTACTGGATCTCCGAGGCGCCCGCGAGGTCGCCCTCGCGCAGCTTCTTCTCGGCCTCGATCTTGAGCTGGTCGAGCTGGCGGCGCAGCTCGCCCTCGCCCTGGAGCTGGTCCTTCTCGCGCTCCCAGCGGGTCTCCAGCCCGCGCAGCTCCTCCTCGCGGTCGGCGAGGTCCTTGCGCAGGGCGTCGAGCCGGTCGACCGACGCGGCGTCGGTCTCCTTGGCGAGCGCGAACTCCTCCATCTTGAGGCGCTCGACCTGGCGCCGGAGCTGGTCGATCTCCTCGGGCGAGGACTCGTGCTCCATCCGCAGCCGCGACGACGCCTCGTCGATGAGGTCGATGGCCTTGTCGGGCAGCTGGCGGCCGGTGATGTAGCGGTCGGACAGCGTGGCGGCGGCGACCAGCGCGGCGTCGGTGATGCGGACGCCGTGGTGCGCCTCGTACTTCTCCTGGATGCCGCGCAGGATCTGGATCGTGTCCTCGACGCTGGGCTCGCCGACGAAGACCTGCTGGAAGCGACGCTCCAGCGCGGGGTCCTTCTCGATGCGCTCTCGGTACTCGTCGAGCGTCGTCGCGCCGATCATGTGGAGCTCGCCGCGCGCCAGCATCGGCTTGAGCATGTTGCCGGCGTCCATCGCGGAGTCGCCGCCGGCGCCCGCACCGACGACGGTGTGCAGCTCGTCGATGAAGGTGATGACCTGGCCGCCGGCGTCCTTGATCTCCTCGAGCACCGCCTTGAGCCGCTCCTCGAACTCGCCGCGGTACTTCGCGCCCGCGACCATCGCCGCGAGGTCGAGCGCCAGCACGCGCCGGCCCTTGAGCGAGTCGGGCACGTCGCCGGCGACGACGCGCTGGGCGAGGCCCTCGACGACGGCGGTCTTGCCGACGCCGGGCTCGCCGATGAGGACGGGGTTGTTCTTGGTGCGCCGCGACAGCACCTGGATGACGCGCCGGATCTCGGCGTCGCGCCCGATCACCGGGTCGAGCCGGCCGTCCTCGGCCGCCTGGGTGAGGTCGACGCTGTACTTCTCCAGCGACTCGTACGACGCCTCGGCGCTCTCGCTGGTCACCCGGCGGTTGCCGCGGACCGCGGTGATCGCCTCCCGCAGCCCGGCCGCGGTGAGGCCCGCGTCCGTGAGCACCTTCTGTGCGCTCGACTCGACGGTCGCGGTGGCGACCAGCAGGTGGTCGGTGGCGACGTAGTCGTCCTTCATCGACCCGGCGAGGTCGAGGGACGAGGCGAGGACGCGGGTCAGCGCGGCGGACGCGCTGGGCTGCTGGACCGTCGAGCCGGTGGCGCGGGGCAGCTGCTGCTGGACGCCCTCGGCCTGGGCCAGCAGGGTCGCGGGGTCGACCCCCGCCTTCTGCACCAGGCTGCGGGTGGCTCCGTCCTCCTGCTTGAGCAGGGCGACGAGCAGGTGGATGGGCTCGGTGGTGGTGTTGCCGCCGGTGGTCGCGGCGAGCTGGGCAGCCTCGATGACCTCGCGGCTGCGGGTGGTGAACTTCTCGGCACCGAACTGGCTCAACTCTTCCTCCGTGTGCGTCGTGGTGGGGACCACTGTGGTCCCACTCGCTCCAACGCGCCAGAAGTTGAGTCGATTCCCCTCAACTTTGGGTTTTCTCGAGGTCGAGTGCGCTCGCGGTAGCAGTTGCCGCGGGGCCGCGCACTCGACGCCGCCTCAGGCTCGGCGTCCGGGCTCAGGCGAAGGGGTCGGGGAGCGCGCCGGGCAGCTTGGCCAGCAGCTCGCGCGCCTGCGCGGCGTGCTTGTTCTCCACGAGCACCTCGTACTTGGTGGCCACCACCTGGGTGACGGAGGAGAAGTCGCGCTGGCCGCGGGTGAGGGCGTAGCCGATGAGGGCCCACACCAGGCCGAAGGTGGCGCCCATGAGGGCGGTGCCGAGCAGCACCTGCCAGAGGCCCTCCTCGGTGAACAGCGCGAAGACCAGGCCGATGAAGACACCGAGCCACAGCCCGGAGAGGATGCCGCCCACGGCGACCTTCGACCAGGTCAGCCTTCCCGTGACCCGCTCGATGCGCTTGAGGTCGGTCCCGACGATCATCAGCTGCTGGACCGGGAAGTCGGCGTCGGCCAGGAAGTCGACGCTCTTCTGCGCCTGCGCGTAGTCGTCGTACACCGCCAGCGACTGGGGGTACTGCAGCCGGAGCGGCGAGGAAGGGGTGAGGCCCGGGGTCGGCATGAGCCCACGATACGGCCGGCCTCTACCCACAGTCGGTGAATCTTTACCGATCACCTGTTTCATTCCGCGAACAGACGGGCATGCTGGGTGCTATGGGCAAGCTGATCTTCGACAACCGCTTCGTCGGCGTCGCGTTCGTGTTGCTGCTGTTCGTCAACGCCTTCGCCATCCAGAACGGCTGGTACGCCTGACGTCGCGGCGGCTCCACGAGTCGACGCGTGGCAGGATCCCCGGGTGGCCACACCGGAGCTGAGGTCTGACTGCGCCCGGTGCTTCGGCCTCTGCTGCGTGCTGCTCCCCTTCTCGGCCTCGGCCGGCTTCGGCGTCGACAAGCCCGGCGGGCGCCCGTGCCACAACCTCCTCGACGACGACGGCTGCCGCATCCACGCCACCCTGCGTGAGGACGGCTGGCCCGGCTGCACGGTCTTCGAGTGCTTCGGCGCCGGCCAGCAGGTCTCCCAGGTCACCTACGGCGGCACGTCCTGGCGCGAGCAGGACAACCTCGCGGAGATGGCCGCCGTGCTGTCGGTGATGCGCCAGCTGCACGAGATGCTCGCCCACCTCGTCGAGGTCGCGCGCCGCTCCCCCGACCCGGACGCCGACGTCGTACGGTCCGAGATCGAGCAGCTCACCACCGCCGACCCCGAGACGCTGCTGCGCGCCGACGTCGACGACCTGCACGAACGCGTCGGCCGACTGCTCGCCGAGGCCAGTGCACGCGTACGGCGACCGTGGCCCGCAGCTCACGACCACACGCGGGCGGACCTCGCCGGACGTCGTGTGGCCGGCGACCACCGCGGCTCGGCCTTCCGCGGCGCGCTGCTGATCGCTGCCGACCTCCGTGGAGCCGACCTTCGCGACGCCGACCTGCTCGGCGCCGACCTGCGCGACACCGACGTGCGCGGCTGTGACCTGTCGACGACGCTCTTCCTCACCCAGCCGCAGGTCAACGCGGCGATCGGCGACGAGGCGACCACCCTTCCGGAGGGTTTGTCGCGCCCGGCACGCTGGCGATCCTGATCCGACGGAATACCTCCCGAGCGGGTCGCGCTGTGCCTGGCATGACCGTTCCCAGCATCCAGCTCCACGACGGCACGTCGATCCCGCAGCTCGGCTTCGGCGTGTTCCAGATCGATCCCGCCGACACCGCGGAGGCGGTGACCCGGGCCCTCGAGGTCGGCTACCGCCACATCGACACGGCCGAGATGTACGGCAACGAGAAGGAGGTCGGCGAGGCCCTGCGCTCCTCCGGGATCGCGCGCGACGAGGTCTATGTGACCTCCAAGCTCAACAACGGCTTCCACGAGCCCGCCGAGGCCGAGCGCGCCTTCGAGCGGACCCTCGCCGACCTCGGTCTCGACCGCATCGACCTGTTCCTCATCCACTGGCCGCTGCCGACGCGATACGACGGCGACTTCGTCTCGACGTGGCGCACGATGGCGTCCTTCGTCGAGGACGGCCGCGCCGCGTCGGTCGGCGTCTCCAACTTCCAGCCCGCCCACCTGCAGCGGATCATCGACGAGACCGGCGTCGTCCCGGTGATCAACCAGGTCGAGGTGCACCCCTACTTCACCAACGAGGACGTGCGCACGGCCAACGCCGGGCACGGCATCGCCACCGAGGCGTGGTCGCCGATCGCGCAGGGCGCGGTGCTCGACGACCCGGTCCTCACCGAGATCGCCGACGCGAAGGGCAGGTCGACCGCCCAGGTCGCGCTGCGCTGGCACGTCGAGCGCGGCGACATCGTCTTCCCCAAGTCGGTGAACCCCGTCCGGATGAAGGAGAACTTCGAGATCTTCGACTTCTCCCTGAGCGACGACGAGGTCGCGCGCATCTCCGGCCTCGACCGTGGCGAGGACGGCCGCACGGGCCCCAACCCCGACTCGTTCGACTACATCCCCGGCTGACCGGCGCACCCGGAGGCCCGACCCCACGCGGGGTCGGGCCTCCGGCGCGTCAGCGGGCGGGCGCCTCGGCGAACGGGTGGCCCGTCCACGGGTTGTCGCAGAACAGCACCGACCAGCGCACGCACCCGATGTCCTCGTCCACCAGCGGCTGCTCGGCCACCAGGAGCAACCAGCGCCCCTCCCCGAGGTCGGTCCGCTCCCCGGCCAATGTCTTGGCGTCGTCCGCCGGCCCGAGCTCGAAGACGCACCACACCTCGCCCTCCCCGCGCGAGGCGGACTGATCGACGTACGTCGCCTCCGGCCCGCGACCACGCCCGGCGGCCCGACGGCACCGAGTGGCGTGCAGCCCTGGTAGGTCCACCGGTCGCCGTCGGCCGTCGGCACGAGGGCACGCGCCTCCTGCTCCGATGCGACGCGCCAGGCGGCCACGCTGCGCATGACGCAGACCTCGCGCCAGCTCACGACGATCCAGCCGGAGTCGTCGTGGTCGTGGCGACAGGCCTGCTCGATCCAGCGGCGCTCGGGCTCGCGCCCCACCTCCGCGACGAGCTCCCCTTGCGCGCGCTCGGCGCTCGGCAGGATCCGCGGCAGGACCGCGCTGACCTCGTCAGTCACGCGATGGCGCTCGACGACTCCTCCGACGAGGGACGCGCCGTTGACGACGACGTAGAGGAGGACGAGGCCCGCGACCACGCCGGCGGCGACCCTGAGGGCTGAGGAGACGACTCGCATGCCCACATCCGACCGGCTGCCAGGTGGCTCCGACACCGTGCGCATACTCAGGCGCGGCACCGACCGGGTGGCCCACACTCGCCCCATGGACCCCAGCACCTGGCAGCGCCCCGGCCTGCGCGCCGCCCTCCTCTACGCCGTCGCCGCCGGACTCCTCGGCAGCATCGTCTCCGCGGTCAGCCGCCTCGAGCTCAGCCGCCGTGCCGTCCCCGACAGGTCGCTGCCCGACGGTCCGGTGATCGTCGTCGCCAACCACACGAGCTTCGCCGACGGGATCCTGCTGGCCCTCGTCGGCCGTCGCCTCGGCCGCTCGCTGCGGCTGATGGCCACCGGTGGCGTCTTCCGCTCCGGGCTCGTCGGCCCGGTCGTGCGCCGCCTCGGGTTCATCCCCGTCCTGCGGGGCACCGACGCGGCCTCCGGCTCCCTCGACGCCGCAGCCACCGCCCTCGCCGCCGGCGAGGCCGTCGGGCTCTTCCCCGAGGGCCGGATCACCCGCCACCCGCAGCACTGGCCCGAGCGCTCGAAGACCGGTGCCGTCCGCCTCGCGCTGCGCACCGGGGCGCCGGTCGTCCCGGTGGCGCTGGTCGGCGCTCACCAGGTCGTGGGCACGACCGGGATCGTGTCCCGGTTGCTGCGCAACACCGTCCTCCGCCCGCGCGTGCGGGTCGCGGTCGGCGAGCCCATCGACGTACGCCGCCTGGCGGGCGTCGCCGGCGACGAGACCGTCGACGACGCGACGGTGCGTCGGGTGGCCGACGAGGTCATGGGCGCGCTGGTGTCGCAGGTCGCCGAGCTGCGCGGCGAGCCGGCACCGTTCCCGACCGGCGTGCCGGAAGAGGCCCTCAGCGCCTGACGAGGCTCAGGAGTAGCGGTGGCTCTTGGCCGCGTGACCGGCCTCGCGCGTGCACGTGCGGCCGCTCATGTTGCGGTGGCCGCAGAGCGCCTCGGCGGCGGCCGGGGCGTCCGCCTCGACCGCGGCGGCCTTCGTGGCGCCGCCCTTGGCACTGCTCGCGGCGCTGGGCGCCGGGGGCGCGACCGGGGCCTTGGGGCGGGCCGGCGCGTCGGCCCCGCGCTTCTGCGCTGCGGCGTACTTCGCCTCGCGCATCGCGCGCAGGTTGTCCATCTTGCTCATCGCTCGATCACGCGACGAACCTACGCGCCCGCACCGACAGCGTGCGTCACCGGCTCCAGTCGATCGCGTCGTGGACGGCCTGCAGCCGCTCACCGCGGACCGGGTCGTGCTGGGCGACCCAGGCGATCCGGCCGCGCAGGTGCTCCTCGAAGGCCGGCACGTCGTGGCGGTTCTGGGTGCTCGGTCCGAAGCGGTGGCAGTTGTGCAGGATCGCCTTGAGCAGGTCGACCTCGCGCCGGGCGACCCTGGGGCGCTCGTTGACCACGAGCCCGCCGAGGACCTGCCGCCCGGCGCGCGGCATCACGCCGGTCTTGCGCGGGTTGAGCCGGAAGCCCTCGTCGCGGACGATCACCTCGATCGCGTCGAGCAGCCGCGAGGTGCCGGTGGCCCAGCCGCGGTCGCCGGAGAACGCCAGGTCGTCGGCGTACCTCGTGTAGCGCCCGCCCCAGGACCGCGCCAGCGCGGTGAGCCGGACGTCGAGGCGGTGCGCCGCGAGGTTGGCCATCGCGGGCGACGTCGGTGCGCCCTGCGGCAGGTGCGGTCCGGCGAGCCGGCGACCGAGCCGCCAGTGGGCGTCGAGGAGCCGGTCGTCGGCCGGGGCCGGGACGGCGCGCCACTGGGCGAGCGGGAGCTCGCACGTGACCAGCCCGGCCAGGCAGTGCGCGACGGGCTCGGGGTAGCCGGCGGTGCGCCAGATGCCGTAGACCCGCGACACGGTGACGCTCGCGAAGAACGCCTCGAGGTCCAGGCGCAGCACGACGGGCCGACCGGCGTGCGGGACGGCATAGGACCGGACCGAGCCGCCCGGCCGGAAGCCCCGGGCCGCGTCGTGCGGCGGGACCAGACCAGCGACCTCGCGCAGCAGGCGGCGCTGGAGGGCCTTGAGCCGCGGCTTGGGCGCCTCGAGGACCCGGATGGCGCCGCTCGGGGCGACGCGGTGGCTGACGCGGTAGTGCTGGAGGCCCGGGACGGCGGCACTGCGGGCCAGGTGCCGGGGGTCGGCGAACCAGTCGAGGTCGGCGGGGCTGACCCCGAGCAGGCCGGCGACGTCGCCGAGGTCGTCGAGAATCGGGAGCCGCCACCGGTTGGTGACCATCCGCGTCGCGGCGACGGGCCGGACGACGGGTCGGGCGCCGAGGGCCTTGCCGGCGGCGGGCCGCGAGGCCAGGTTGGTGGCGAGCTCCCGCGGCCGGTCCACCGGGGGGCGCGGGTAGAGCTCGAGCACCTGGCGGGCCAGCGGCGAGAGCCACCGCGGCCGGCGCCCCAGGACCTCCGCGCCGCTCTCGACGAGTCCCTGCCGGGTCCAGTCGCCGGCGAGGAAGCCGGCCGCGAGCGCCCGCGCGAGGTCGTCGCGCATCAGGCCCCGCGCGTCGGGTGCGGCAGCGTGGCCCGACCTGTCCCGTCGTGCGCGCGATGACCTGCAGCGGAGCGCAGCGAGTCGCGCGCGGTGCCGTGCCCGGACGTACCGGTGGTCCCCGGGGTAGCCCCGGAGAGACAGACCGATGACACGCACCGGTCCGCCGTCTCGAGATCACGCTGCCGCACGCGGGCACAGTAGCCGCAGGCGACGACAGCCGCCGGTGCTACGACTCCTCGAGCCGGGGCGCGAGGCCGGCGAGCGAGGCGTCGAGGCCCTCCTGGTGGGCGTCGGCGACGGCCCGGTCGGGGCGCGGCACGTCAGGACCCCCGGCGCCACACGACGAGGGACTGGCCGACCGCCTGGTGCAGCACCGGCAGCTTGTTGGCGGGCTGGGCGGCGGCCCGCGCCGCGAGGCCGGAGCGCAGCGACTCCAGCTCGGCCATCAGCTCCTCGTTGCGGGCGCGCAGGGCGTCGACCTGCAGCTCGAGGTCCATGATCCGGCGGACGCCCTCGATGCCGATGCCGGCGCTCGTGAGGTCGGCGATCTCGCGCAGGCGCTCGATGTCGCGGTGGGAGTAGCGACGACCGCCGCCCCCCGTGCGTCCGGGCTGGATCAGCCCCATCCGCTCGTAGGCGCGCAGCGTCTGCGGGTGGAGGCCGGTCAGCTCCGCGGCGACGGAGATGACGTAGACGGCGGCATCCGGGGACGGCGGCCGGAAGACCCCGCTCATGCGCGGCCTCCTCGGGGGGACGGAGAGCGTCGCACGGCGATCATGCCTCGAAGAGCCCTGCTCGGAGCGGCTTGCCGGCGGTGGCCGCGCGGTAGGCCTCGAGGGCCTCGCGCGCGGTCGGGTCGAGGTGGGCCGGGACCTGCACCTCGACCGTGGCGAGCAGGTCGCCCTTGCTGCCGTCGCGCTTGGTGGCGCCCTTCCCGCGCACCCGAAAGGTGCGGCCGTTGGGCGTGCCCGGGGGCAGCTTGAGGGTGACCGGCGCCCCGCCGAGCGTGGGGATCTTGACCTCGCCGCCGAGGGCCGCCTCGTCGAAGGACACGGGCACGTCGATGGTGAGGTTGTCGTCCTTGCGTCCGAAGACCCGGTGCGGGGTGACCTTGACCTTGACGAACAGGTCGCCGGCCGGGCCGCCGTTCTCCCCGGGAGCGCCCTTGCCCTTCAGCCGGATCCTCGCGCCGTCCTTGACCCCGGCTGGGATCCGGGCCTGGATGGTGCGCGCCGAGGTGCCGCGGCCGCTGCCGTGGCAGGTCGGGCAGGCCTCGTCGTAGACCAGCTGGCGACCGGCGCAGCGCGGGCAGGTCTCGTTGATGGAGAACGCCCCGCCGGTGCCGGCCACGACGAAGCCGGCGCCCTCGCACTCGGGACAGATGTGCGGACGGGTGCCGGGCTTGCCGCCGGTGCCCTGGCACGTCGGACAGGCCGTGTCGGAGGTCAGCCGCAGCGACACCGTCACGCCCTCGAGCGCGTCGGTGAAGCCGATGGTCGCGGAGCTCTCGACGTCGGCGCCCCGACGCGGCCGGGCCTGCTGCGTGCGCCCGCGCTGGGCGCCGCCGAACAGGTCGCCGAACATGTCGCCGAGACCGCCGCCGGCAGCCCCACGGTCGCGGAGCAGGTCGTCGAGGTTGAACCCGCCGCCGCTGTAGCCGCCGCCACCGCCGCCGAAGCCGCCGCCCATGCCGGGGCCGAAGCCGCCGCGCGCCTGCAGCGAGCGGAACTCGTCGTACTTGGCGCGCTTGTCCTCGTCGCCGACGACGTCGTAGGCCTCGGCGACGGCCTTGAACACCTCGTGCTTGGCGTCGTCACCGGGGTTGGAGTCGGGGTGGTTGGCCCGGGCCAGCTTGCGGTAGGCCTTCTTGATGTCGGCCGCGCTGGCGTCCTTGGCGACGCCGAGGACCTGGTAGAAGTCCTTGGTCGCCCAGTCGTTGCGGAAACCTTCGGTGTCAGCCATGGATCAACCTCCTCCCCGTCATCAGGGCTGTCGTCGACACGGTCATCTCGGGTGGGCGGGTCAGGCGTCGGCCGGGTCGACCACGAGCACCTGGGCCGCACGGACGACGCGGTCGCCCATCCGGTAGCCGCCCTTGGCGACGTGCTTCACCGTCGTCACCTCGACCTCGGCGTCGGTGCCGAGGTGGCTGAGCGCCTCGTGGAACGTCGGGTCGAACGCGTCACCCGGCTCGCCGAATCGGACCAGGCCGGCGGATGCCACGACCCGCTCGAGCTGGTCGGCCACCGCCTTGAAGCCGCCCTCGAGCTCGCCGTGCTCCTTGGCCCGGTCGATGGTGTCGAGGACCTCGATCACCGGGGTCAGCGCCTTGTAGGCCGCCGACTCCGCCACCAGCTGCCGGTCGCGGTCGACCCGCTTGCGGTAGTTGGCGTACTCGGCCTGGAGCCGCTGCAGGTCGTTGGTCAGGTCGGCCAGCGATCCCTTCATGGCAGCGAGCTCGTCCTCCTCGGTGTCGACGTCGAAGTCCTCGCCGGGGCGCTCCTCGGCGGTGCCGGGGGCGTCGCCGGCGACGGCGTCACCGGCGACCTGCTCCTCGACCTCGGTCTCGTTGGCCATCTCGCCGGCGGCGTCACCGAAGCCGGCGCCCCCCGGAGGGGGAGCCATGGTCGGCTCCCCCTCCGCCAGGTCGCTCGCCTCGGGGCCCGCGGCGGGGTCGACGGGGCGATCGGTCACTTGGACTCACCCTCGGCGGTCGCGTCGCCGTCGGTCGAGCCGTCGGTGGGCTCGTCGACGATCTCGGCGTCCACGACGTCGTCGTCGGACTCGCCGGTCGCACCGGTGGCACCGCCCGCAGCGGCCTGGTCGGCCTCCGCGGCGGCGTACATCGCGGCGCCCATCTTCTGGCTGGACTCGCCCAGCTTGGTGATGCCGGCGGTGATCTCCTCCGACGAGGCGTCCTCCTTGGCCAGCGTCTCCTTGAGCGCGTCGACGTCGGCCTGGACCTCGGTCTTGACGTCGTCGGGGAGCTTGTCGGCGTTGTCGGCGAGGAACTTCTCGGTCGTGTAGACGAGCTGGTCGCCCTGGTTGCGGGCCTCGACGGCCTCGCGACGCTTGGCGTCCTCCTCGGCGTACTGCTCGGCCTCCTTGACCATGCGGTCGATCTCGTCCTTGCTGAGCGCCGAGCCACCGGAGATGGTCATCGACTGCTCGCGGCCGGACGCCTGGTCCTTGGCCGAGACGTGCACGATGCCGTTGGCGTCGATGTCGAAGGTGACCTCGATCTTCGGCACGCCGCGCGGTGCCGGCGGGAGGCCGGTGAGCTCGAAGTTGCCGAGGGGCTGGTTCTGCGACCACATCTGGCGCTCACCCTGCGCGACCTTGATCTCCACCGACGGCTGGTTGTCGTCGGCGGTGGTGAAGATCTCCGAGCGCTTGGTCGGGATCGTGGTGTTGCGCTCGATGAGGGTGGTCATCACGCCGCCCTTGGTCTCGATGCCGAGGGAGAGCGGGGTGACGTCGAGGAGCAGCACGTCCTTGACCTCGCCCTTGAGGACACCGGCCTGAAGGGCGGCGCCGACGGCGACGACCTCGTCGGGGTTGACGCCCTTGTTGGGCTGCTTGCCGCCGAGGAGCTCGGTGACCAGCTCGGTCACCGCGGGCATGCGGGTCGAGCCGCCGACGAGCACCACGTGGTCGATGTCCTTGACCGCGACGCCGCCGTCCTTGAGCACCGACTGGAACGGCGCCTTGGTGCGGTCGAGCAGGTCGGAGGTCAGCTTCTGGAACTCGCTGCGGGTCAGCTTCTCCTCGAAGTGGAGCGGGCCGGACTCGCCGTGGGTGATGTACGGAAGGTGGATCGTGGTCTCGCTCGAGGACGAGAGCTCGATCTTGGCCTTCTCCGCGGCCTCCTGCAGGCGCTGCTTGGCGATCTTGTCGGCCGCCAGGTCGACGCCGTTGGAGTCCTTGAACTTCTTGACCATCCACTCCACGACGCGGTTGTCCCAGTCGTCGCCGCCGAGGTGGTTGTCGCCGGAGGTCGCCTTGACCTCCACGACGCCCTCGCCGATCTCGAGCAGGGACACGTCGAACGTGCCGCCACCGAGGTCGAAGACGAGAATGGTCTGGTCCTCGCCCTTGTCGAGGCCGTAGGCCAGCGCGGCCGCGGTGGGCTCGTTGACGATGCGGCTGACGTTGAGGCCCGCGATCTCGCCGGCCTCCTTGGTGGCCTGACGCTGGGCGTCGGAGAAGTAGGCGGGGACGGTGATGACCGCGTCGGTAACCGTCTCGCCGAGGTAGGCCTCGGCGTCGCGCTTGAGCTTCTGCAGCACGAAGGCGCTGATCTGCTGGGGGGTGAAGGTCTTGTCGTCGATGTCGACCTTCCAGTCCTCGCCCATGTGGCGCTTGACGGACCGGATGGTGCGGTCGACGTTGGTGACCGCCTGTCGCTTGGCGACCTCGCCGACGAGGACCTCGCCGGACTTGGTGAAGGCGACGACGGACGGGGTGGTCCGGGCGCCCTCGGCGTTGGCGATGACGGTGGGCTCGCCACCCTCAAGGACGGCGACGACGGAGTTCGTCGTGCCCAGGTCGATGCCGACCGCTCGAGCCATGGTGTGTTCCTCCTGCTGTGGATGCTGCGTGGATGACGTGAGTCTGCGTGCCATCCTGCCGCGCTTCGGCGGAGGAGGCAAAACAGTTGAGTCGCTCGGACTCAAGTCTGTTCATGGGGTACAACGCAGGTCGGCCCCGGATGTTCCCCGATCCGGACAGGAATCTCGTGTGACCTGGCTCCCTCTAGCCTTGCCGGCGTGATCCGCCACACCGTCGCCTTCCGGCTCCACCACGCTCCCGGCTCCGCGGAGGAGGCCGACTTCCTCGCCGCCGCCCGGGCGCTGGCGGACATCCCCGGCGTCACGGCGTACGAGCAGCTGCGCCAGACCAGCCCCACGAACGACTTCGCCTTCGGCTTCTCGATGGAGTTCGCCGACCAGGCGGCCTACGACGGCTACAACGAGCACCCGGTGCACACGGCCTTCGTGGCGGAGCGCTGGGTGCCGGAGGTCGCCGACTTCCTCGAGGTCGACTACGCGCCCCTCTGAGCCGCCGCGGTCGAGCGGGTCGCCATCCTGGAGGGGAAGTCCGTCACCTGGAGGGGGTTGCAGCCCCCTCCAAGTGGCGGAGTCCCCGCTCGAGCGGGGACTCTGCGACAGGGGAGGGTCGAGGATCCGACGAACCCGAGCGGGCTCAGCGGGTCCAGACGTAGGGCGTCGTCGTGGTCACGGCCTGCAGGCCGGAGCGTTCGAGGATCGGGCGGGACATGTCGGTGCAGTCGGAGTGGATGAAGCGGATGCCACGCGCCACCGCTGAGCGGGCGCGGGCCGCCACCAGCGCACGGTAGATGCCCCGGCCGCGGTAGGCGGGGAGCGTCGAGCCGCCCCAGATGCCGGCGAACGCGGTGCCCTCGACCGGCGTGAGCCGGCCGCCGCAGACGACCCGGTCGCCGACCTCGGCGACCCAGAACTCCGAGCCGTCCGACTCCAGCTCGCGGAGCGAGGACGCGACCGACGGCCCGCGCCCGGTGCCGAAGACCGACTCCTGCGCCGCCAGCATCCTCGTCAGGTCGTCGACGGCCGACGGGCCCGGCTCGAGGCGTCGTACGACGACGGGGCCGTCCGGCGTCTCCGCGAGCGGTACGTCGACCGCGAGCCGCGAGGCCTCCCCGATCATCACGGTCTCGCGCGGGTCGGCGACGAGGCCGTGGGCGACGAGCCGGTCACCGAGGCCGGCGGGCCGGTCGTGCCCGCGTGACTTCCACTCGAACGACGCCACGTCGGTGTCGTCGCGGTAGTGGGCGACCGTCCGCTCGATCAACGCGTCGAGCGCGCCCCCCTCGACGCCGCCGAGGTCGCGGTAGGACACGAACCCGCCGTGGTCGAAGACGCCACACAGCAGCGGGCCCTCGCGCACCACCTCGTGCGCCCGCGCCATCTCGGCGTCGGTGCGCAGCTGCTCGTCGTAGGCGGCCAGGAGGTCGTCGGTCGTCATGGGCGGCAGCCTAGGTCCCGAAGTCAGGGGAATCTCAGGGGTTTTCGACTGCGCGAAGCGGCCCGCAGGCCGCACACTTCTCTCGTGCTCCATCGGGGGAACCTGCGCCGGGTCGTCGGCGTCTCGACCATCGCGCTGCTGATCGCTGCCCTGATGGCGTTCTACGTCGCCGACATCGCCGACGCCGGACCGACCCGGTGCCAGCAGCACCGCCTCGACGCGCGCGAGCGGGCGGGCATCGTGACCGGCGAGGGCGAGCGGGTGCTGGTGATCGGCGACTCGTGGTCGGTCGGGCTCGGCCAGGACGACCTGTCCCGGTCGTGGGCCGGCCGGCTCCCCGGCGAGGTGCACGTGAGCGGCTACTCCGGGTCGGGCTTCAGCGCCGGGGCCAGCGGCTGCGGACGGGTCTCCTTCCACGACCGCGCGCGGACCGCGCTCGTCGTACGCCCGCGGCTCGTGGTGGTCGCCGGCGGGCTCAACGACTACGACCAGCCCGCCCGCGCCATCGACAGCGGCTTCCGCAACCTGATGGCCGACCTGGCCGGCCAGAGCGTGGTGGTCGTCGGGCCCGCGACCGCACCGCTCCGCGCCGGTGCGGTGCCGCGCGTCGACGACAGGCTCGAGGTGCTCGCCGCGCTCTACGGCGTGCCCTACGTCCGCACCAGCGACCTCGACCTCGACTACCTCGACGACCGGCTGCACCTCACCGAGGACGGGCACCGTGAGTTCGGCGACGCAGTGGCCGAGCGCCTCGCCGACGTGACGCCGGCGCGGCCGGCACCGCTCGCGCGCTGACCCGGGCGAGCGCCTCGCGCAGCCCGGGCCGGGCGGCCGCTCACTCAGCGAGCCAGGCAGCCCAGCTGTCGAAGGAGTAGGGCCGGCCCAGGAAGTCGGCGACCAGGTCGGCGGCGTCCTTCCGCCCGCCCATCGCCAGCACCTTGTCGCGGTAGGCGAGGGCGACGTCGGCCGCGAAGAGGTCGTCGCGGTCGAATGCCGAGAACAGGTCCTTGGCGATGACCAGCGACCACATGTAGGTGTAGTAGCCGGACGAGTAGCCGTCGAGGTGGCCGAACGCGCAGTGCATGTGGGCGCCCTCGAGCGGCGGGAAGACCGAGTAGCGGCGCTGGAGCTCGTCGCCGTAGGCCGTGAGGTCGTCGTGCGGCCCGGCGTGGAACCAGTAGGACCGCGCGGCGTAGGACATCTGCTGCACGGCGTAGAGGCCCTTGCCGAACTGCTCGGCCCGGCGCATCGCGGCGACCAGCTCGGCCGGGATGGTCTCGCCCGCCTCGTCGCGCGCGAAGGTGGCGAGGACGTCGGCGTCCCAGGCCCACTCCTCGAGCATCTGGCTCGGCGCCTCGACGAAGTCCCACTCGGTGGCGACCCCGGAGAAGCGGGCCCACTCGCCCTGGCCGGCGAGGACGTGGTGGACCAGGTGGCCGAACTCGTGGAACAGGGTGACGACCTCGTCGTGCTCCATCAGCCCCCGGTTGAAGTTGCACACCAGGACGCCCTCGGGCAGCTGCTGGCCGGCGATGCCCTTGACCATGTCGAACTGGGCGGCGTGCTTGAACTTGCCCTCGCGCGGGTGCAGGTCGAGGTGGATCCGGCCGATCCGGGTGCCGTCGAGGCCGACGTCATAGCTGGCGACCTCGTCGTGCCACGTGCCGGCGTCCTCGCGCGGGACGGGCGTCCACTCGAGGCCGAAGAGCCGGCCGGTGACGTCGAGGAGGCCCTGGCGGACCTGCTCGAACGGGAAGTAGGTGCGCACGACCTGGCCGTCGACGTCGTACTGCTCGCGGCGGACGAGCTCGGAGTAGTAGCGCGAGTCGTAGGTGGCGACGGTGTCGGCCGACGGGTCGTCGACGCGCTTGCGCTCGAGCAGGACGCCGACCTCCTCGGCGGCGCGCTCCTTGGCCGCCTCGCCCACCCGGTCGATGAAGTCGGCGACCGCCTGGCCGGTGCCGATCATCTTGACCTCGGTGTCGTAGTCGGGCCAGGAGTCGTGGCCGAGCAGCGACGCGGTCTCGCGCCGCACGGCGAGCAGGTCCTGGAGGACCTGGTCGTTGGCCGGCCAGGCGACGTTGTTCTGCGCCAGCGCCAGCTCGTGGCGCGCCTCGGCGTCGACGGCGAAGGTGATGAACGGGACGAGGTCGGGGTAGTCGGTGGTGATGGTGACCAGGCCGTCCTCGTCGGGCGCGTGGGCGGCGCGGTAGTCCTCCGGCAGCCCCTCCAGGCGCTCGGGCGCGACGCGGATGGACCGGACGTCGTCACGGATGTTGCGACCGAAGTCCTGGGACAGCTTGACGGACCGCTCGCTGAGCTCGCGGAGCCGGTCGCGGGTGGCGTCGTCGCGGTCGACGCCGGCGCGGCGGAAGTCGCGCAGCGTGTGCTCGAGGACCCGGCGACCGTCGGCGTCGAGGCCGGAGAGGTCGGCGGAGGTCACCAGCCGGTCGAGGACGGCGTAGAGGTCGCGGTCCAGACCCAGCTCGGTGACGTACTTCTGCACCTGCTGGCTGAGCTCGTCGGCGAGGTCGCGGACGGCCGCGTCGGGGTGCACCTCGGCCCACAGGGCGACGGACTCGGCGTTGGCGATGGCGGTCTCGGCCTTGTTCCAGGCGACGAGCACGACGGGGGCGTCGGAGGAGCCGGCCTTCACCAGCCCGACCTGCTGCTGCGCCTCTTCGAGCTGGTCGTGGCAGCGCTGCGCCACCCAGGCCAGCCAGTCACCGGCTCCCGGGAGCAGGAGGGGAACGGGCCGGGGATCGGTGTCGACGGGAGGCACGACCACGCAGCCTAGGCGCGACCACGGACATCCTCCAGCCGCACCGGGCCGGGGAGCGGCGGGCACGCGCGCCACCCCAGGTCGCGGCCCAGCTCGAGCAGCGGCCCTCCTCCCGGTGGAACGGCGATGAGCTGCATCCAGCCGTTGCCCACCGCCTGCCGCAGCGCCACGTGACGACGTACGACGTCCAGCACCCGTGTGGGCGCGGCAGCGACGACCACCAGGTGCCGGGCCGGCAGGTGTCGCAGGCCCGTGCTGTCGCTGTCGGGCGCCCCGGGGTCCCTGCTCGCCACCGCCTGCCACGGCAGGCCGAGGCGCAGGTCGCCGTGCGCGCCGGTGATGACGCCGACGTCCCCCACCGCGTTGTGGGTGGTCTTGTCCCCGGCGCCGAAGAGGCCGGGCGCGGCCGCCGAGGCGTAGTACTGCGCGTTGATCCACTGCGTCACGAGCACCGGACCGGTCATCAGCTGCTCGAGCACGTCCCCGTCGGGATCGGTCGAGGCATCGTAGGAGTGGAGGAAGGCTGTCCCACCCAGGTCGAGCCGCGAGGTCATTGACCGCGGACCGACGACCAGCGCCAGGTTGCCTGCCAGGCCCCACTCCGGCATCGGCTCGGACCAGTCGGCCGCCCGATCCGTGATCGCCCGCCGGTGCGCCGGACGTCCGGCGTCCGGCAGGTGTGGCGCCCGCTGCCCCCGCACGACCTCACCCGCCCGGTCCAGGTCACGCTGGACGCGGTCGAGGAGCGCGCGCAGCTCCGCCGTCTCGTGCTGCTCGCGGAGCAGCACGAGGGTGTCGGCGGTCGTGTCGTGCTCCGCCGCCACGACATGCAGGCCCGCGGGGACGGCGAGTCCCCGCTCGGCCATGCGCAGGCGCACCGCGGGGTCGTTGAGCGCGCGCGCCATCACGGTCGCGTTCACGGCGCCGGGCGTGCCGCCGCACGCCCCGCAGTCGTACGCCGAGGCGAAGGCGTTGTTCTCCGTGCTGGACCCGTGCCCCACGAGCACCAGGAGACCTCCGGCCGGGACGCCGATCCCGGTGCTGCGCAGCATGCCGATCGCGGCGTCGACCGCGACGTCGAGGGGCGGACCCTGGACGGGCCGTGGGCGAGGAACGTCCGTGCCCAGAAGACGGCGGGCGGCCCGGCGCCACGTCGCGGGTGCCGCGGTCGCCGCCACGGCGGCCCCGAGGGCGGGCAGGCCCGACATCTCGGCGAAGGCGAAGGCGGCTGCCGGGTGCTGGCCGACGCCCGTCACGACCCGGTGCGCCGTCGCGCCGGCGCCGAGGGGCGTCGGGATCTCGTAGGTGGAGGCGGTCGGCGACAACAACCCGGGACACCGGTCGGTGACGCGCCCGTCCGCGTCGTAGTGGCGCAGGGCGGCGCCGAAGAACCCCGCGAAGCCGAAGGTCTCGTGCCCGCCGGCCTGCTCGAGCGCGCGACGCGGGCGCTCCGACCTGGCGTCGATGCACCACACGGACTGGACCGCGACCGGCCGGGCCGCCTCGCCCTCAGGTTCGGCGTCCGCGCCGCGGGCCTGCAGGGCTCGCACCAGCCCGTCGCGGGCGCTCACGTCGAGGGCCCGTTGCCAGACCGACACCAGGTCCGCGCGCTCGCGGTGAGCGGGATCGTCGACGCGAGGTGGCCGCCGAGGTCCGGGACTGCCGCCGGCCTCGGCGAGGAGGACGTCGAGCGCCATGCGCAGGGCGACCAGCTGCACCAGCGGCAGCGCGTCGCCCCGTTGCCGGCTGCGCCACGCCGCGTGGGCGGCCCAGCCCTGGCCAGCGGCGAGGAGGGACGCGAGGTAGGAGTAGGCGTCGACCTCCCCGGCCAGCGCGCGAGCCCGGGGCCACATCGCCAGGACTGCCTCGGCCGGGTCGACGGGCAGGGACCGCACCCAGCGGCTGGCGCCCCGCACGCCACAGGCACTGTCGTAGGCCCGGTGCGCGGCCGAGGCGCGCCACAGGGTCCAGGGATCCACCTGCGCACGGTCGGGCTGGGGCGAGGTGCGCCACGCCCGCGCGGCCCACGCCGCCGCCTGCACGTCGAGGATCTCACCCAGCGGCCGACCGACCGCCCGGCGAGGACGGGAGACGTCGCAGGCTCGCAGCCGGAGCGGCTCGCCCTCGTCGCCGCGCTCCCGCCAGGAGCGCGACGCAGCCACCACGTCCTCGACCCGCGCCGGCACGCGCGCCTCGGCGTCACCCTCGATGCACTCCTCGCTCGCCCGCGCCAGGGCCTGATCGGTGATGACGCCCCTGGCGTGGAGGTCCAGGAACAGGTCGAGGCTCGGGCGCGGGTCACGTCCGTGCATCCGCCGGACGACGTCGGCCGCCTCCTCGACGTCGAGGTGCTCCAGCCCCGCCATCGGGTTGGCCGCGACCATGGTGCGCACCGGCCAGGCCGGCGCGACCGCGAGCGCCGCCAGGCGGACCACCACGTCGATCCGGTGCGCGGGGAGTCCGCCGAGCTCCAGGGCGGGGAGCGGCCGCTCCTCCACGGACAGCCTCCCGCGCACTCGCGCGCCGGGGGGCAGCAGGGTCGCCGCCACCGCGGTCGCGACCGGCGTGGCGCTGTCGGGGCGCAACCGGGCGGAGGAGGAGGCTGCGAGCACGACGGCGCCCGCCACCGCCACCGGCACCGTCCATCCCGACGGCGTCCATGCCGAGGCGACCGGGAACCAGTCGTGCAGCGCGCGGTCCACCACCGCGAGAGCGGTCACGTAGCCCAGCGACCCGCCGACCACGGCAAGCAGAGCCACTCCCCGGAGGCGTGCGGACGCGCGCGTGGTCCGCAGCGCCTCGACCACCCCGACCGCCGCCACGACCCCGACCAGCACGGCGGCGAACCCGAGGGGACCCGGCACGTCCAACGTCACGCCGATCACCACTCCCGGCACGACGACCGCGGCGAGGGCGACCACCGCGGCGAGCACGACGGCGCCTCGGGTGACCTCGCCCCGGCGGGCGGGGACGGCTCGTGCCGGGGAGCCGCCGGCACGCAGGAAGAGCCAGGCCTTCCAGGCGCCGTGACCCAGGAGGTGCACGAACGCCGCCGCGGTCAGGCCCAGACCGAGCTGGACGGCGACCAGGCCCATCTGAGCCGACGTCGACGCGGCGAGCTTTCCCTTGACGTCGGCACGCATCCGGGCAGCGGACGTCGCCAGCACGACGGAGGCACCGCCGGCGAGCAGCAGGACCAGCAGGGCCGCCTGACCGGAGCCCAGGACCTGCCAGTGCAGGAGGCCCACGGCCGCTCCGCCGTTGACGACACCGGCGTGCAGGAGCGCCGAGACCGGCGAGGGCGCCTCGGCGGTCTCGGGGAGCCACCGCTGGGCCGGCACGAGGGCGCATCGGACCACGCAGGCGACCGCCAGGAGCACGCCCACGGCTCGCGGGTCCCCACCCAGCACCTGGACCAGCGCCGCGGACCAGATGGCGGCGTCGCCCACGAGGAAGCGCCGCCGGATCAGCCGGGACGCGCGCCGAGCCGACGCGTCGTCGCGGTGCGCCACCAGGCCCGCCAGCGCCCAGCCGCTCGCGCTCCACCCGATCGCGGCCCCGAGCAGCGAGGGTGAGCCGACCATGACGAGCAGACCCGCGACGACGACCAGCAGCAGCAGGGCGAACCGTCCTTGTCGCTGCTGACCGCGCAGGTTGGTGGCTGCGTAGGCCGCGACCGTGCTTCCGAGCATGCTGACGAACAACGCCAGCACCAGGCGGGCGGTGACGGACCCGGCCCCGTCGGCGGACGCCCACGTGCCGTCGAGCAGCGAGGTCGACAGCTGGAGCGCGAGCAGGAGCGCGACGGTTGCGGTCAGCAGGAGCAGCACGCGGTGGACGCGGACGATGGAAGACATGCGTTGCACAGTACACGAATTTGGCTTCGCGCTTTCAAGTGCTTATTTTCTGGACGGTGCGGACGACCGCGCGTGCTGATCACCGGATAGCGTGCACCCGGTGAGCGGTGGGCCGGGGGACGTCACGTTCCGCTTCCGCGACATCTGGCTCGTGGCGTACGGCCCCTCGATCGTCTCCGCGATCGGCCACGGCGCGATGCTGCCCGTGCTCGCGCTGCGGGCGCGCGACCTCGGGGCCGACGTGAGCGTCGCCGCCGCGATCGTCGCCCTGCTCGGGGTGGGGCAGCTCGTCGCGAGCCTGCCGTCGGGCGCCCTGATCGCGCGGATCGGGGAGCGGCGTGCGCTGGTGGCGGCGGGGCTCGTCGACGCCTGCGCGATGGTGTTCGCGGCGCTGACCGACTCGGTCCTGGGGCTCGCGGCGGGCGTCCTGCTCAGCGGGGTGTGCTGGACGCTGTTCCTCATCGCCCGGCAGGGCTTCATGATCGACGTGGTCCCCGCGAGTCACCGGGCGCGGGCGATGTCGCTGCTCGGCGGCTCCTACCGCGTGGGGGTGCTGGTCGGCCCGCTCATCGGGGCCGGGCTGATCGCCGTCTCGGACCTGACCAGCGTGTTCTGGCTCGGCGCCGGGATGTCGGTGCTCGCCTCCCTGCTCGCCGCCGCCATGCCCGACCTGGGCGAGGAGAAGCGCGCGGCGGCGCGGGCGAGCGGGCACCTGGGCGTGTGGACGGTCATCGCCGCGCACCGCCGCCTGCTGGCCACCCTGGGCACGGCCGTGGTGGTCCTCGGGGCGAGCCGCTCGCTGCGACTCAGCCTGCTGCCCCTGTGGGCCGACCACATCGGGCTGTCGGCGTCGACGACCAGCCTCATCTTCGCCGGGGCCGCGGCGCTGGACGTGGCGTTCATGTGGCCCGGGGGGTGGCTGATGGACACGCGTGGCCGGATGGTCGTCGCCGTCCCGGTCGTGCTGTCGATGGCCGTGGCGTGCCTGCTCCTCCCCCTCGCGACCAGCGCCGTCGCGGTCGCGCTGGTCATGGCGCTCATCGCCTGCGGCAACGGCCTCGGCTCCGGCATCGTGATGACGCTCGGGGCCGACGCGGCGCCGCACGACGGCAGGGCGCAGTTCCTCGGGGCCTGGCGGCTCTGCGGCGACATCGGCAACACCGGCGGACCGCTGCTGGTCGGCGCGGTGGCCGCGGTCGCCCCGCTGGCGGTCGCGTGCGTGACCGTCGGCGTGCTCGGCCTGGTGGGAGCCGGCTGGGTGGGTCACTGGACCCGGCAGGTGGACCTCGCCCGGGCGGCGCTCAGCCGACGGTGACCGTCACCTCGTTGGACACGACCTCGGAGTCGGTGTCCACCACGCGGAACTTGTTGGGACCGGTGCGGCCGGTCAGGACGTACGTCGCGAAGGTGCCGCCGCTGACCGACATCGTCACCGGGAAGTCGGCCCACGCGCCGTCCTCCATCCGCTGCACCTGCAGGACCGAGCCCTCCCCGGCCTGGTAGGTGCCGGTCAGGCCGATCTGCTGCATCGGGCTCACCGACTGCTGCGCCGCCGACAGCGAGATGCCCTCGGCCGGCGCCTCCGAGGTGGGCTCGGTGCCCGGGCTGGGCTCCGTCGCCTGCTCGGGCGCGGTCTCGGTGCTGGTCTCGCTCGGCCGGGGAAGCCGGAAGGTCGCCGACGTGCTGGGCTCGTCGCTCGACTCGGCGCTCCCGCCGATGCCGGTGGCCTTGACCCCGACGAGGACGGCGAGGCCTCCCAGCAGGCCGATGGCCACGGCGACGCCGACCAGGGCGACCAGCCCGGTCAGGACGGGGCGGTTCTCGGTGTCCATGTGGGTGGGGACCGGCCTTTCGGGTGGGAGTGCGACCTCGCCATTGTCGGGGACGGGCGGTTGCGGCACCAAGTCACCCGGTCGGCTGGTCGGCCGTCCACCCCCCCGTCGGACAGGATGGGGCCATGCAGTCACCGTTGCGACACGGCAAGGCCGCCATCGGCACGACCCTCGCCGGAGGTGCGCTCGCCGCGCTCTCCCAGGCTCCCGAGCGCGCCTCGCGCCTGCTCCGGCACCGCTACCCGACGGTTGCCGTGACCGGGATGACCGGCGTCGGCAAGACCCGGCTCGCGGACCGGCTCTCCAAGCGGGCGAGCGCGGAGTCGGCAGCCGGGGCCGACGTGGGCTCGGCGGTCATGGAGCGTCGTACGCGTCGCAACGCGCGGCTGCGCGGCTACCGCTTCCGCGTCGTCCCGGGCGAGAACGCCGCCACCCGGCTCGGCGCGCTCGACGAGGTCTTCCACGACGAGCCCGTCGACGGCGTGCTGCACGTCGTCGCCTGGGGCCACGCCACCCCGCGACGCACGGGCGGCACCACCGGCACGGCTCTCGCCACCCGCGAGGAGCAGCTGGCGGCGGAGCTCGAGGACTGGGCGATCACCTCGCACCGGATCGCGAGCATGGCCGTGCGCCGCGACCGGCCGACGTGGCTGGTCGTCGCGGTCACGAAGGCCGACCTCTTCGCCGACGACGTCGACGCCGCCGTGCGCTACTACTCCCCCGGCAGCGGCACGCCCTTCGGGGACAAGCTCGACGAGCTGCGCGCGCTCGCCGGCGGTGCCAAGCTGTCGATCGACGTGCTCCCCGTCTGCTCCCGCGGCGGCGACAAGCGCTCGGCGATGCCGGAGAAGGCGTGCAGCGACCTCCTCGGCCGGCTCGAGCTGCGGATGGCACAGCTCAGCGGCCACGTCTGACGCGCGCCGCCGCCGACGGCGTACGGGCCTCCGGTGCGGACCGGGCGGGCCCGTAGTTCACAGTTCCACGACTTCTGGTTTCGGCGTCGTCGATCGGGGCAGAAGGACGCCATGAGGCCGATCGCGATCAACCAGCGGGCGCTGCGCGGCGCCAAGGAGGAGCTCGACTCCGCCCGCGAGGACCTGAGGTCCGCGCTCGGCGACATCGACCACCCCGCCGACGACTTCCCCTGGCGCGACCTCCTGGTCGAGGGGGTCCGCAGCCTGGTCGACGACGCCGAGCAGGTCGCCAGGAAGTGCCGCACGCTCGCCGGCGCCATCGACGACTCGATCATCGACTTCGACGAGCTCGACCTCATGGTGGGCGAGGCCGCCACCGTCGCCGCCAGGCTCGACCAGGTGAAGCCATGACCCGGGTCGTGGTCGACGCCATCGAGACCCAGGAGGACAAGCTCCGGTTCGGTGACCCGATCGGCTGCCACTACCACTGGCTCGAGCCCGGCGCGGTCGACTCCTACGGCGACTCCGTTCGCCGGCTCGCGGCCAAGGTCGAGCTCGCCGTCGACGCCTTCGAGCGCACCTCCACCCTGTCGGAGGAGGTCTTCGCCGGTGAGGCGGCCGACACGCTCCGTGACCGGGCCGGCCGCCGCCACGAGGAGTCGGCGACCGTCCGCGACAACCTCCGCGGCCTCGGCCGGGCGATCAACGCCTACTCCGACGTGCTGCGCCGTCACCGCGAGGGCCTCGAGCAGCTCCGTGACCTCGCCGTCAGCAAGGGCCTCGAGGTGCGCGACAACCGCATCTGGCCGCCGGTCGAGACCCTTCCCGGTGACGCCACGCAGAAGCAGGCCGACGCGTGGGAGGCCGACTGGAAGGCCTACCAGGCGTGCTTCGAGACCAAGATCGAGCTGCGCGACGCCCGCCGAGCCGCCACGCGCGAGCTCGTCAAGGCGCTGGCCGAGCACGCCGGCGTGCACCCCGACAAGGACCGGGCCAGGCTCGTCCCCGCCGGGGCCAACCAGGTGCGCTTCGGCGAGCTGCGGCGCGAGGCCGCGGAGGAGGCCCTCGAGGCCGTGCAGGCGGGCGATGCCGCCGAGGCCGCCCGCGACACCGTCGACGTGCTGAGGCGCCGGGAGCAGACCGCGCTCGGACGCCTCGAGGAGCTCGTGGTCGCCGAGGCGCCGTCCGACGACATCCAGGCCCAGGCCGCCAAGGTGCAGGCGCTGCACCGCGAGCTCGACGGGGCCAAGGTCGAGATGCGCGACGCCGAGGCCGTGGCCCAGCGCGAGCAGGCCCAGGCCTATCGCGCCGCCCGCGACCTCGCGGACGCGGAGGCCGGACGCCCCCGCCTGGTCGTCGAGCCCGCCGACGGGCAGCCAGGCCGTCCCTCCGACCTGCGCGACCGCCTCGGCTGAGGCCGAGCGGGTCCGCTAGTCGGCAGGATCGGCTGCTGCCGCACGCCGCTCGCGCTCGGCGACGGCGTGGGCGTCGGTGCGCGAGTCGTAGGACCAGAAGTCCCGCAGCGCAGCCGCGGTGAGCAGCACGCCCCCGACGCACGCCACGCCGCCACTGACGATCGCGCCTCGCACCGACCACGCGTCGGCCACGAAGCCGGCGCGGGTCTCACCGACCATCGGGCCGACCGAGTAGGACAGCATCTCGATGCCGGCCAGGCGCCCGCGCATGGTGTCGGGGATCGTCTGGTTCCACACGGTCGACCTGAAGACCGCCGACACCATGTCGGCCGCCCCCGACAGCGCCAGGAACAGGCACGCCAGCCAGAACGACGGCATCAGTCCGGCCAGCGCGATGCAGGCGCCGTACAGGCTGGCGGCGATCACGATCGCACGGCCGTGGTGGTGCACCCGGCCGACCCAGCCGCTGAGCGCGGTCGCGACGAGGGCACCCACGGTCTCGGCCGAGTAGAGCAGGCCGAGCAGCTCGGGGCGGTCGAAGACCTCGTGCGCGAGCGCGGGGAACAGCACGACCGGGATGGCCAGCATCATCGCCGCGATGTCGACGAGGTAGGTGCCGAGCAGGTCGCGCCGACGCAACGCATACGTGAGTCCCTCGTGGATCCCGCGCAGGCTGGGCGGGGTGGTCTCACCGTCGTGCGGGTAGGGCCGCATGGCCGCGAAGAGCAGCGTGGCGACCGAGTAGCCGACCAGGCCAGCGAGGAAGCACCAACCGACGCCGACGTAGGCCACCAGCAGGCCGCCGACGAGCGGGCCGAGGAGGACGCCGAACTGCATCGCGAAGCTGCTCAGTGCGTTGGCCGCGGCGATCTGGTCGTGCCGCACGGTCCGCGGTTCCAGTGCCTCACGTGACGGGCGCTGCATCGAGCTCACCGCGGCGTAGAGCGCAGCGATGACGAAGATGAGCCACACCCTCGGCTGGGCGGAGAACGCGTTCCAGGCGAAGGCACCCATCAGGGCGACCTGGGCGACCCCGGTGACGACGAGGAGGCGGCGACGGTCGACGTGATCGGCCAGCGCGCCGCCGTACAGGCCGAAGACGACGAGCGGTCCAAGCTCGACGAGTCCGACCAGGCCGACCATGAGGTTGGAACCGGTGAGGTCGTAGATCGCGAACGGTACGGCGACGTAGGCCACCATGCTGCCGAGGTAGAACACGCTGCCGGCAGTGAAGAGCAGTCGGAAGTCGCGCGACTCCCGCAGCGGGGTCACGTCCATCCGCATCGCACGGAACCGGTCGGTCCAGGTCACGAGTGGACAGTGTCGCAGCCGCGGCCGGACCCCGCGCGCGAGTTCTCAGGAGACCCTGCGGACCTCGACCACCTCGTGTCGCGGCACCGCGCTGTCGCGCACTGCGGAGCAGGTCAGCCGGTGCAGGTCGGCACCGAGCACCCGGCGTACGACGACCTCGACCTGCCCGTGGCCGTGCACCGCGAAGCGGGCGGTGGTGAGATCGCCGTCCACGCGCACGGCGCCGGGACGTACGTCGTCGAGCCCGAGGAGTCCGTGCTCACGCCGGAGCGCGACGTCGGCGGCCTGGACGGCCATCGGCAGGTCGGATCGGCCCCGGAGGTGCTCGAGGAGCACCTCGCCCCGGGCGGTGGCGGCCGCGACGTCCTGGGCGGACTCCGGGTCGAGCCCGCCGTAGTAGAGGCCGCGCGGCAGCACGACGAGGTTGCCGGCGAACCGGTCACCGCCGACGTGGGAGGTCTCCCAGACCCCGGCTGCGTGCGGGCCGTCCGCCAGGGCGAGGGCGACCGGCCGGCCCAGCTCGGCACAGCAGGCGTCGTGGCGCCCGTGGGTGCACACGGCGAGCACCGGGTCGGCCTCGGGCGGGAGGCCGACCGACCGGCCGGCGCCCAGGGCGGCCAGGTCGAGGTCGCGCACGTCGTCGATCCGGTCGAGGTCGGCGGCCTCGGCCCACGAGGCCGGCCCGGCCGCGCGGGCGGCCACGACGCGGGTCGGGCCCGCACCGGCACGCCTGCCCGGCCTGCGGACGAGCAGCACCCGGACCCGGTGGCGGCGCGACTGCTCCTGCAGGTGGGCGCCGAGACCGTCGGGCAGGCGGGCGTCGCGCAGGGCGTCGACACCCCACGGCCCGGGGTGCTCGAGCAGCAGGAAGCTGCGCACCGTCGACGCGGTGCCGGCGAGCTCGTCGCCGCGGGCCCGGCTGGCGGTGGCGCACCGGAAGGCGGTCACCGGACGACCTCGAGCAGGCCCTCCCGCACCAGCCGTCGACACAGCACCAGCGCGCTCTCGTCGTCGAGCGGAAGGTGTCCGGGGGTGAGCTCGGCGTGGCCGGCGACGTGCTCGAGCGCCGGTCGGACCCGCGCGGGCACCCGGAGGACGCGGTCGCCGATCATCACCCGGACCGCGTCGCCGTCGTCGACGAGCACGCACGGGTGTCCGCGGCGCCGGCGCAGCCGGGTGTCGACGTCGAGCCCGCCCGCGAGGGCGTCACGGTCGAGCAACGTGCCCGCGAGCCTCGGCGGACGGCCGCTGACGAAGCCCTCGACCTGGCTGTCGGCGAGCGCGGCGGGATCGAGGCGGCGTACGGCGTCGGCGACGGCGGCGAGGTGGTCGGCGAGGCCCTCGGAGAGGCGGGCCGGGTCGTCGAGGTAGCCCGCGGGCACGTGGTCGTCGGGCACGTCGGCGAGCAGGCGCCCGACCTCGCGCGTCACCAGGCTGCGCCAGGTCAGCTGGTTGATGCCGATCGTGAGGTGGAGCGACACCGACTCCTGCGCCCGCGCCGCGTGGGGGGTGCCGGTCGGGAGGTAGGCGACGACCCCGGGCTCGAGCAGCAGCTCGCCCGGACCACCCTCGCCGTGCACCTCCCACATCTTCGTGCCGTGGGTCTGCACCACGAACACGTCGTGGGAGTCGGAGTGGACCGCGAAGCCCTGGGCTCCCGGGGGCGTGAGGTAGGCGTTGGCCTGGCAGGGGTGCCCGAGCTCGAGCTCGAGCTCGGCGACCAGGTCGCCGACGGGCGACCAGTAGCGCTGCAGCCCCTGCAGCACGATGGTCGCGCCCTCGTCGTGCAGGCGCATCAGCCTGACCGGGTCGACCAGTCCGGAGAGCGGCTTGCCGGCGAGGCTGCCGCCGCGGGTGAAGGACGACTCGGGCAGCACCGAGCCGTTGCGGGCGACCCGGACCGCGGGGGTGCGGATCGCGGTCTCGGTGAGCAGGTGGTCGACGTGGGCCAGCGACAGCACCTCGGCCCCGAGGCCCGGGTCGGTGCGGTGGACGTGGACCGAGGACGCCCAGACCTTGTCGAGGAAGGTCTGGGCGTCGCCGGTCAGGCGGTCGAGTGCGCTCAGAGCGTGGTCCCGTCGGTGCCGTCTGCGTCGGCGGAGTCACCATCCGTGGCGTCGGTGGAGTCGCCGTCCGTGGCGTCCGCGTCGGTGCCGTCGGCGTCCGTCGAGTCACCGTCGGTGGCGTCGGTCGAGTCGCCGTCCGTGGCGTCGGCGTCGGTGCCGTCGGCGTCCGTCGCGGGTCCGGCTGCGACCCCGGTCGGGTCGACGCCCTCGGTGCTCATCTCGTCGTCGCCGAGCGGGTTGTCAGGAGTCGTCATGGATCCTCCTCATCACACCTCGACGGACCGTCCGCCGGGGAGCAGAGCCAGTGTGGGTCGGCCCCGCACACCGTCCCACACCCCTCGGGGCGGAGGAACCCTCACGCCGGGCGCCGCACCTCGAACCGGGTGGTGCCCTTGACCTTGTCGTCGCCGCACGACTGCCGCCGCTGCGGGCCCGCGACGGCGACGAGCTCGTCGGCGGGGTCACCGCCGGCGAGGACGTGCAGCTCGTGGGCCTGGTCGACGGCGGGTCGGCCTGCCCGCCCGCGGGCCCACTCGAGCGGTACCTCGCCGCGCACGACCGCCGCGCACGCGTCGACGGCGGTGTCGGGCGTGAGCCGGCCCAGCGTGACGCCGCTGGGCAGCGACAGCAGGGTCCCGGAGAAGCGGTGGCCGCCGAGGTGGGTGGTCTCCCACGTCGCCTCCGGCCACTCCCGCGCGAGCGCCCCGGCGATCGGGCGGCCGAGCTCGGCGCAGCACCGGTCGCGCTTGCCGTTCGTGCAGACCAGCCAGAGCGGGGCGTCGTACGCCGCCAGGCCGGCGAGGTCGAGGCCGACGAGGTCCTCGGGGCGGTCGAGCACCGTGGCGCGGACGTCGTAGCCCGTCGCCGTGGCGCGCGCGTGGAAGACGTGCGTGCCGGGGCCGGCGGTGCCGTCGGGCCGACGCAGGAGGAACACCTTCATGCCCATGGCCCCGAGGTGCTCCCGGACCGCCTCCGGCAGCCGGTTGTCGCCGACCGCCTCACGGCCCCACGGCCCGGGGCTCTCCACCAGGAGCACCTCGGCGTCAGTGGGCGCCGTGCCGGCCATCGGCTCCTCGTCGACGAGGCTGGCGATCGAGCACCGGAAGTCAGGCATGGCGAGAAGTGTGACCGACCGGTCCCACCCCGTCCCCGACCGGGAGTCAGAGCAGGCCCCGCCGGCGCGCGACCGCGGCAGCCTCGGTGCGCGAGGCGGCGTCGAGCTTGGCGAGGATGTTGGAGACGTGGACCGACACGGTCTTGGTGCTGATGAACAGCTGCTTGCCGATCTCGCCGTTGGACCTGCCCTCGGCGACGAGGGCGAGGATCTCGGCCTCGCGCGGGGTCAGCGTCGCCGTGTGGGCGGAGGTGGCGGGCGCCGGGGCCGACCCCTGGGCGGTGAGCTCGTCGAGCATGGGCTGCGCGCCGAGGGCCCGGGCGGCCTCGCGCGCCTGGTCGGCGACGGTCCTGGCGCCTGCGGCGTCGCCGACCGCGCGCAGCACGCCGGCCAGCCGCACCCGGGTCTGGGCGACCTCCGGGACGCTGCCGTAGGCGACGGCGGTCTCCTCGGCCTCACGCCAGGCTGCGACGAGCTCGTCGGCGGTGGGCGGGTCGACCTGCGCGAGCCAGCGCCACCGGAGGTGCTCGGCGGTGCGACGGGCCACCCACATGCGGTACTCCGGGCCGTGGCTGCCGTCGTAGGGGGCGTAGAAGTCGATCACCCGGGCGCCGTCGGCCATCAGCCGTTCGACGTCGTGCGCCGCCGACTCCCGCTCGTCGGCCGACTGTCGGGGGGCGGCCGCGGCGAAGGCGGCGAGGGTGAGGGTCGCGAGGCGCAGCCGCGCCTGGAACCACTCGTGCCAGACCGGGACGACTGCGTCGACGACGTCGTCGTAGACCGACAGGGCGAGGGTGGCGTCGCCGGCCGCCGCGGCGCGCATGATCTCGGCGCCACCGGACGAGATGGCGGTCAGGCCGTCGGTGCTCCAGTAGTCACGCAGGCGCTCGAGGGCTGCTTCCTTGCGCCGACCCCGGATGCCGATCGTGATGAGCATCTGGTGGGCGAAGTAGAGCCATTCGAAGACCATGGGCGGGTTCTGCCCGCTGACGTCGAGGAGGGCCCACGCCTCGTCGAGGAGTCCCTGGTGGGTGAGCGCGACCGCCATCAACAGCCGCGCCTCGGCGGGGTAGGGCGACCAGATGAGCCCGCCGACCTCGCTGCGCGCGATGACCTCGCGGTAGACCGCCACGGCGGTGTCGAGGTCGCCCTCGTCGTGGTGGTGGCGGCCGAGGAGGTAGAGCGCGCGCAGCTCGGGCTCGATCAGCCCGGCGCGTCGGGCCCGCTCGGCTGCCGCCCGCCACCCGACGCTGGGGCTGGTGCCGCCGGCCGGGTCGAGCCCGGCGACGGTGGCGTGGAGCTCGACGGCCAGGCTGGTGAGGTCGTTGCGCTCGGCCAGCTCCAGCGCCTGCAGCGCGAGGCTCCGCGCCTCGTCGGCGTGCCACTCGCCCAGGCTCTGCGCGTGCACCAGCAGCGCCCTGGCGAGCAGCTTGGGCGGGCCGCCGCGCAGCAGCTCGACGGCCTCCGCCGCGATCTCGCGGGGCGAGTCGGTGGTGTCGGTGAGCAGGAGGGCCGACGCGAGCGCCGTGAGCAGCTGGCCGCGGTCGACGGCCGCGCCGTCGGCCGGCAGGGCGGCGAGACGTGCGCGCAGCACCTTGACCGCCTTCGGCACCCGGCCGGAGGCGACCAGCGCCTCGGCGCAGCGACGGGCCAGGGCGAAGGCGTCCACGTCGGGCACCGGCTCGCGAGCGGTGTCGACCAGCTCGAGCGCGTCGAGGAAGTGGGTGGCCGCCTCGGCAGGGCCGCCGACGGCCAGCGCCTCCTCGCCCGCCTCGACGGACGCGCGGATGGCGACCGGACGGTCGCCGGCCCGGCGGGCGTGCTGCGCGAGCTCGGCCGCCGTACCGATGGCGCGGCCCTCCCCCAGGGCCGCGACGAAGTCGGCGTGCAGCCGCATCCGCTCGCCGGGCAGCAGGTCGTCGTAGACCGCCTCGCCCAGCAGCGCGTGGCGGAAGGCGTAGGTGTCACCTCGCGAGGCAACGAGGACGTGCGCGTCGACGGCGTTGCGCAGCGCGCCCTCGAGCTCGGCGGAGCCCAGGTCGGAGACGGCGGACAGGAGGCCGTGGCTGACCTGGCGGCCCGCGACCGAGACCAGCTGCACGACGCGGCGGGTCGTCTCGTCGAGGCGGTCGAGGTGGACCAGCAGCACGTCGGCGAGCTCGCCGGGGACCTGGCCGGACCACGCGGCCCCGACGAGCTCCTCGATGAAGAACGGGTTGCCCTCGGCGCGGTCGACGATCGAGACGTACTCGGCCTCGGACAGCGTCGAGGGGTGGAGCGCGCGGACGAGGCGGCGTACGGCGTCGTCGTCGAGCGGCTCGACCTGGAGCCGGTCGACACCGCGCAGGCGCATCCACTCCGCGACCTGACGGCGCAGCGGGTGGCGCCGGTGGAGGTCGTCGGCGCGGTAGGACACCACGAGCGCGACGCCGGGCACGGGGCGGGAGAAGAGGAAGCTCAGCATGTCGCGGGTCGACTCGTCGGCCCAGTGGGCGTCCTCGACCACGACGAGGACCGGTGCACGCTCGGCGACGGCGGCGAGGAGGTGGGCGAGGGCGTCGTAGACGTTGCCGCGGTCAAGGGCCTGGTCGCCCGACGCGGTCTCGCTGCTGCGGATCCGACGGCCCGGCTGGAGGCGGGCGAGGGTGGGGTGCACCTCGAGCACGCGGCCGGTGACGTCGGGGAGGTCGGCCATGAGGCGGCCGAGGATCTCGGAGAAGGGGAGGTAGGGCAGGGAGCTGTCGGCGAGGTCGAGGCAGTGGCCGGCGACGACCTGCCAGTCGGCCTCGAGCGCGGCGTCGCACAGGGCCATCAGCAGGCGGGTCTTGCCCACGCCCGCGTCACCGCCGACGAGGACCGCGCGGGCGGCGGCCGGCTCGGCGGACCGCTCCCCGGACGTGCGAATGCCGAGCTGGGCGGTCAGTTGCTCCAGCTCGGCATCGCGTCCGATGAGATCGGTGGTCCGCAGGGCCGGCACGGACGACATTGTGTCCTGTCGGTCCGACGTTGTCGGTCCGTCATGGATTGTGTCCTGTCGGTCCGACACGTGCGGGTCGATCGCGGTGCGGGTCACTTCTGGGTGTCGTCGGTGCGGACCCGGGTCCAGCGGCGGTGCCCGTAGTCCTTCCGGATCCTGTCCTGTCGGTAGCTGATCTCGGCGCCCAGGAAGCTGTCGGTGTTGTACATGTCCTTCTCCTTCTCCGTCGGCCCGGTGTCGGACCGTGAGAAGAGCGTGCGTCCGTGAGGTAGGCCGGGACGTCGGGCGCGTGCCCTATTCGCAGGGCTCGGGCTACCTCAGACGCGGTCCCCTGCGGCGTACGACACCCGCCTGAGGTAGCTGTCGGCCCACCGGGTCGGCGTCAGCGCTGGGGGGGCAGCGGGGGTGGTCCACGGGCAGACGGTCGTCGGCGGCCGTTCCCACAACCGTTTCCCGGTGGACTACCGCGCGACGACCGGGCGGCCGGACTGCCAGACCCCGGCGACGAGCGGGACCCCGGGGCGGTAGGCGAGGTGGACGTGGGACGGGGCGTCGAGGAGGACCAGGTCGGCGACCTTGCCGGGGGCGAGCACCCCGACGTCGTCCCGGTCGAGGGCGGCCGCGCCCATGGCGGTGGCGGCGTGCAGGGCCTCGGCGGGGCTCATCCGCATCTCGCGGACGGCCAGCGCGATGCACAGCGCCATCGACGAGGTGAAGCACGAGCCCGGGTTGCAGTCGCTGGCGAGCGCGATGCGGACGCCGGCGTCGAGGAGCCGGCGGGCGTCGGGGTAGGGCTGTCGGGTGGAGAACTCCACGCCCGGCAGCAACGTCGCGATCGTGCCGCTCGACGCGAGGGCCGAGACGTCGTCGTCGCTGAGGAAGGTGCAGTGGTCGACCGCGACGAGCCCGAGCTCGCAGGCGAGCCGGACCCCGCCGCCGTACGTCAGCTGGTTGGCGTGGAGGCGTCCGCGCAGGCCGCTGTCGGACCCCGTCGCGAGGATGGTGCGTGCCTGGTCGACGTCGAAGGCGCCGTCCTCGCAGAAGACGTCGATCCACCGGGCGTGCGGTGCCGCGGCCGCGAGCATGGGGCCGGTGACCAGGTCGACGTAGTCCTCGGGGGTGGTGCCGGCCGGGACGACGTGGGCGCCGAGGAAGGTCGTGTCGTCGGTGAACTGGCGGGCGACAGCGAGGCTGCGGGCCTCGTCGTGGACCGACAACCCGTAGCCGCTCTTGATCTCGACGGAGGTGGTGCCCTGGGCCCGCATCTCGGCGACGAGCCGGGCGACGTGAGAGGTGAGCTGCTCGTCGGTGGCGGCGCGGGTCGCGGCGACCGTGGTGCGGATGCCGCCGGCCGTGTAGGGCTCGCCGGTCATCCGTGCCTCGAACTCGGCGGACCGGTCCCCGGCGAAGACGAGGTGGCTGTGGGAGTCGACGAAGCCCGGGACGACCGCGCGACCGCCGGCGTCGACCTGCACGTCGGCGGCGGGGGCGTCCACGGCGCGGCCGATCCAGGCGACCCGGCTGCCCTCGACGACGACGGCGGCGTCGTGCACGAGGCCGAGGAGGCCTCCGCCCTCGGCACGGGCGGGGTCGTTGGTGACGAGCTCGCCGATGCCGGTGATCAACGTGGTGCTCATGCGAGGTCCTCCCAGATGCCGGTGATCACGTCGTCGAGCTCGCGGCCGGTCGCGGCCCGGTCGCCGTCCTCGACGATCCAGCGCCCGTCGGCCATGACGCGGCGCACGTCCTCCGCGGCCGCGGCGAAGACGACGGTGGTGTCGTCGCGCCCCGTCCCGGCGGTGCGCGCGCTCGCGGGGTCGAGGACGACGAGGTCGGCGCGCTGCCCGACGGCGATCGCCCCGGCGTCGTCCCAGCCCAGCGACGCGTGGCCGTCGGTCGTGGCCGCCGTCAGCAGCTCGGCCGCGGTCCAGTGGCCGCGCTGCTGGGTGGCCAGCCGCTCGTCGAGCTCGAGGGCGCGCATCTCCTCGAAGGGGTCGATCACAGCGTGGCTGTCCGAGCCGAGGGTCAGCCGGGTGCCGGCGTCGTGGAGCCGTCGGCTCGGGCCGATGCCGTCGCCGAGGTCGCGCTCGGTGGTCGGGCAGAAGCTCGCGTGGGCCTGCGCTCCCCCGATCAGCTCGATGTCGTCGTCGGTCAGGTGGGTGGCGTGGACCAGCGTCGACGTCGGCCCGAGGAGGCCGTGGTCGGCGAGCAGCCGCGCCGGGGTGGCGCCGTACGCCTCGAGGCAGGCGGCGTTCTCGCCGACCTGCTCGGAGAGGTGCACGTGGAAGGGGCGCTCGCCGACCCGCTCGGCGACCGCGTCGAGGGCGTCGCGCGGCACTGCTCGCACGGAGTGCACCGCCGCGCCGAGGCGAGCGTGCCCGCCCAGCGCGAGGGCGTCGACCCGCTCCGCCCACGCCTCGACGCTGCCGTCGCTGTAGCGCACTTGCGCGCCCTCGGGCGGCGCGCCGAAGCCGGAGGAGAGGTAGAGCGTGTCGAGGAGCGTCACCCGGATGCCCGCCTCGCGGGCCGCGTGCACGAGCGCCTCGCCCATCTCGTTGGGGTCGGCGTAGGGCGTCCCGTCGGGCTGGTGGTGGAGGTAGTGGAACTCCCCGACGCACGTGATCCCGGCGGCGGCCATCTCGCGGTAGGTCGCGCGCGCGAGGGCCAGGTAGGTGTCCGGGTCGAGCCGCGCGGCGACGGCGTACATCTGGTCGCGCCAGGTCCAGAAGGTGCCGCGCTCGCGCTGGGTGCGCCCGCGCAGCGCGCGGTGGAAGGCGTGGCTGTGGGTGTTGGCGAGGCCGGGCACGACGAGGCCGCGGACCGGGATCGCGCGCGGCGGGTCGGCGTCGGGCGTGACGGAGGTGAAGCGACCGGCCTCGACCTCGACGAGCACGTCGTCGAGGAAGCGGTCGCCGACCCAGGCGCGCTCGAGGAGGTACGCCGTCACGCGGGGTCCCTGCGGCGTTGTCGGGAGGAGCGCTTCGGGGTCCCCGCAGGCTCGTGGTGGAGGAGCGCAGCGGGGGAACCAGGAGGCTGTGGGGTGAAGCGTTGCGGGGGACGAGAACGTCGTGGGGTGCTCACGCGGGCGTCCCGGCGAGCTCGGCCAGCACGTCGGCGAGCGCCGTGACGCCGGCCAGGCAGTCGGCGGTCTCGGCGTGCTCGTCGGGCGAGTGGGACACCCCGGTGGGGTTGCGGACGAAGACCATCGCGGTGGGGATGCCGGCCTCGGAGAGGATCCCGGCGTCGTGGCCGGCCTGGGTGGGGATGACCGGCCAGTCGCCGAGGCCGGCGAGGCGCGCGGCCAGGTCGGGGTCGAAGGCCACCGCTCCGGAGACCGACTCCGCGCTGACGTCGAGCGACGTGCCGTCGCGGTCGGCGCGGTCGTGCGCCTGGCGACCGATCGCCCCGACCATGGCGGCCAGGGCGTCGTCGGAGGATGCGCGGGCGTCGAGCCAGGCCGTGACGAGCGAGGGGACGGCGTTGGTGCCGTTGGGCTGGACGGAGATGCGGCCGAAGGTGGCCCGGTGGCCGCCGAGCCGGGCCTGCTCGTCGGCGGCCAGTGCCGTCATCGCGTAGGTCAGCATGGGGTCGCGCCGGTCCTCCATCCGCGTCGTGCCGGCGTGGTTGGCCTGCCCGGCGAAGTCGAAGCGCCACCGCCCGTGCGGCCAGATCTCGCTGGCCAGGCCGACGGCGACGTCGCGGTCGACGAGGTCGCGGCCCTGTTCGACGTGCAGCTCGACGAAGGTGCCCACCCGGTCCAGCGACAGCAGGCCTGCGTCCGGGTCCAGCCCGGCGTCGCTGACCGCGTCGGCGAGGAAGACTCCGTCGCGGTCGCGCAGCTCCCTGGCCTGCTCCCACGTCGTCGCCCCGGTCACCAGCCGGGAACCCAGGCAGGCGCGGCCGAAGCGCGAGCCCTCCTCCTCCACGAAGACGCCGATCCCGAGAGGACGGCCGGGCTCGAAGCCGCGGTCCCGCAGCACGTCGAGGGCCGCCAGGGCAGAGACCACGCCCAGCGGGCCGTCGTACGCACCGCCGTCGAGGACGGAGTCGAGGTGCGACCCGGTGAGCACGCCGGGCTGGTCGCCCTCACCCCACCAGGCGACCTGGTTGCCGATGCCGTCGGTCTCGACGACCAGCCCCCGCGCGGCGCACTGCTCGGCGAACCACGATCTCAGCTCGGCCTCGGCGGTGGTCCAGGGTTGGCGGAAGTAGCCACCTGAGGACGCCGACCGCCCGACCGGTGCCAGGTCGCTCCACATCTGCTCGAAGTCGGACGTCGGGGCCATGCGTGCAGTCCATCCGGATCGCCGGACAGGGTCAACGCACGCGCCCGGCAAGTCGTCTCGGATCCCAGACGTCGGCCGCGCAAGGGCGCGGCCACCATGATGGGCCCATGGAGTTCCGCGAGGTCGTACGCCGTCGGCGGATGGTGCGCCGCTACGCCGACCGGCCGGTCGACCCTGCCGTCGTCGACCGGATGCTCGAGCACGCGCAGCGCGCGCCCAACGCGGGGTTCACCCAGGGGTGGGCGTTCCTGGTGCTCGACACCCCCGACGACGTGGCCCGCTTCTGGGTGGCCACCGGCGCCGGTCCCGACGCCCGCAACGCCTGGCTCGACGGGATGCGGACCGCGCCCGTGGTGATCGTGCCGCTCACGTCGAAGGCCGCCTACCTCGACCGCTACGCCGAGGACGACAAGGGCTGGACCGACCGCAGCGAGGACCGGTGGCCCGTGCCCTACTGGTGGGTCGACGCCGGCATGGCCGCCCTGCTGGTCCTGCAGACGGCGGTCGACGAAGGCCTGGGCGCGTGCTTCTTCGGCATCCCCGCGGAGCACCTGGCGTCCTTCCGGGACGCGTTCGGCGTCCCCGACGACCACGCCCCGGTCGGCGCGATCACCGTCGGGCACCGCGCGACCGACACCGGCGCCAAGGGCTCGCCGGCACGCCGCGAGCGGCGCGCGGACGTGGTGCACCGCGGGCGCTGGTGAGCCGTCGGCGCAGAGCACCCTCGTGGACGGCCGGGCGACGCTAGGTTCTGCGCATGACCGACCGCGTGGTCGCCGCCCTCCAGGCCCTCGTCCGCATCCCGACCGTCTCCGACCGGGACCCGGCGCGCGTGGACACCGGGGCCTTCGACCGGCTGCTGGCCGAGCTCGCCGCGCAGTTCCCGCTGCTCCACGAGCACCTCGACCTCGTCCGCGTCGGCACGCACGGCCTGCTCCTCCACTGGTCCGGCGCGAGCGCTGAGCGACCGGTCGTGCTGATGGCGCACCTCGACGTCGTACCCGTCGACGGCGACGCGCCCTGGCAGCACGACCCCTTCGGCGGCGAGATCCACGACTCCCCCACCGGCCCGGCGATCTGGGGTCGGGGCACGCTCGACGACAAGGGGTGCGTCGCCGCGATCTGCGAGGCCGTCGAGTCGCTGCTCGAGGCCGGGCACGTCCCGGCGCAGGACGTGTGGCTGTCGTTCGGCTGCGACGAGGAGGTCGGCGGCACCGCCGCGGTCGAGGCCGTCGAGGTGCTGCGCGGGCGCGGCGTCACGCCGTGGCTGGTGCTCGACGAGGGCGGCGCGATCGCGGCCGGCGCCTTCCCGGGCGTGAAGGCGCCGCTCGGCGTCATCGGCGTCACCGAGAAGGGCACCACCTCCCTCGAGCTCGTCGCGGAGGGTCGCGGCGGGCACGCCTCGACGCCCGCGAGGAACGGCCCGACCGCACGCATCGCCCGGGCGATCCTGCGGATCGAGAGGTCGCCGTTCCCGGCGTCCGCACCGGCCCCCACCCTGGAGCTGCTGCGCCGCCTGACGCCGCACGTGCCGCTGCCGCTGCGCCCCCTGCTCGGGCGTGCCGACCGGCTGGCGCCGGTGCTGACCCGGGCGCTGCGCGCCGCCGGCCCGGAGGCCGCGGCCATGACGCGTACGACGGTCGCCGTCACCACCCTCAGCGGCTCCCCGGCCCTCAACGTCATCGCCTCGACCGCCAAGGCCGGGCTCAACGTCCGGGTCATGGTCGGCGACACCGTCGCCGGCGTCGTGGAGCACATCAGGAGGGCCGTCGACGACGACTCGATCCGCATCGACGTCGTCGAGTCCGGCGAGCCCTCGCCGGTCTCCCCCATGGACGAGGCCTTCGAGCTCGTCGAGGGTTGCATCGGCGAGGTCTTCCCCGACGCGGTCGCGACACCCTACGTGATGATGGCCGCGACCGACTCGCGGCACTTCACCGCGATCAGCGAGCACGTCTACCGCTTCGCCCCCTTCCGGATGACCAAGGCCCAGCGCGAGGCGATCCACTCCTACGACGAGCACATCGGCGTCGCCGACCTCGTCGCCGGCGCCCGTTGGTATGCGCTCCTGATCGAGAGGCTCCCCCGATGAGCAACCCGCTGAGCACGGCCTCCTCGAAGGCGCCGGAGGCCGTGACGGGTCTCGCCGCGGTCGTCGGCTTCCTGGTGCTGGTGGAGGTCGCCAGCGGGATCCTGCAGGGCTACTACACGCCGATCTACCCGCAGATCGCCGAGCACCTGTCGATCAGCGAGGGCGACGTCAACTGGTTCGAGGCCGCGCAGCTGATCGTGAGCGCCCTCTGCATCCCGCTGCTCGCGCGCCTCGGGGACCTGTCCGGGCACAAGCGGGTCCTGCTCGTGTCGACCGCCGTGACCGCGCTCGGCTCGTGGTGGCTGGCGTTCGCCCCGACCTTCACGACCTTCCTCGTGGGCTGGGCGATCCAGGGCGCGTACGTCGTCTGGCTGCCGCTGGAGATCGCGATCATCCACCGCCGCACGCGCCGGTCGGGCCGCCAGGAGCTGCTCACCCGGCGCGGGGCCGCGATCCTCGTCGGCTCGCTCGAGCTGGCCGTGATCGTGGGCGCGCTCAGCAGCGGCCTGCTGGTCGACACCCTCGACATGAACCTCCTCCTCGCCCTGCCCGCCGTCGTGGTGACAGCGGTGTTCTTCGTCATCCTCTTCGGCATCGAGCAGGCGCCCGGCGACGACACGGGCGGCATCGACTGGACCGGGCTGGCGCTGGTCACCGTCGCCCTGGGCGTGCTGATGGGCGGCCTGGTGTGGCTGCGCCTGGACGGCGCCGGCTCCCTGCTCGGCTGGGGGACGATCGCGCTGTCCGTCGCCGTGTTCGCCGCGTTCTGGCGCTTCGAGCTGCAGCACCCCGAGCCCATCGTCGACGTCCGCCTGCTGTCCAGCCCGGCGCAGTGGCCCGTCCAGGTCACCGCCTTCCTCTTCGGCATCCCGGTGCTGGGCGGACAGATCCCGCTGTCCACCTACGCCCAGGCCGACCCGGCCGAGCGCGGCTACGGGCTCGGTGCCGAGCCGGCCTTCATCTCCACGCTGATCGGCCTCTACGTCGTGACGCTGGCGATCGGCGCGTTCACGCTCCCCCTGACGACCCGGCTGCTCGGAGGCGTACGACGTGCGCTGGTCGTCGCGTGCTGCCTCGTCGGCCTGGGCTACCTGCTGTGGCTGCCCTTCAACTCCGAGACGTGGCAGGCCCTGGTCAACATGGGGATCGCCGGTCTCGGGTCCGGTGCCCTGGTCGCCGCGCTCCCCGCCGCGGCCGCTGCCGCGGCTCCTCCCGAGCGCACCGGCATCGCGACCGGCATGACCAACGGCACCAAGACCGTGGGCGGCGCGATCGCGTCGGCGGTCTTCGCGATCGCGCTGACCGCGACCGGCTCGCTCGACGCCACGTCGGAGCAGGTGGCGCCGTTCGGCGGCTACCTGACGGTGTGGGCCGTCTGCGCCGGCGCGTCCTTCCTGGCGGCGGCCGCCCTCCTCGCCGCACCGAAGCACGCCTTCAGCGACCGGCCGACGAGCTCGGCGATCCCCGGCTGACCGGCCGCGGTCAGGCGTCGGCGCCGGGGCGCTGCTCGCGGGAGCTGAAGGGCGACTCGGGTCGCTCCAGGCGGACCCCGTCGACGGTGAGGTCGACCAGCTCGTTGTAGAACGCCACCCGGCCGGCCACGGCACCCACCGCCGGCGCCGGCGAGGAGTAGGACCACGCGACGTTGGCGAGGGCAGGCGGGCCCGGCCAGCTCCAGTAGCCGTCGGCACGACCCTTGTAGGGGCAGAACGAGACGTTGTCGGTCCGTTCCAGCAGGTCGAGCCGCACGTCGTCGGGCGGCAGGTAGAAGCGGGTGGGCAGGTCGGTCTCGAAGAGCAGCACCGGACGGTCGCTGCTGGCCAGCCGTACGCCGTCGACGGCCACCTCGACGTGCCGTGAGCTCGGCAGTGCCTCGACGCGCTTGTGCGGGTCGCGGGGGTGGCCAGTGACCGGTTCGTCCTCCTCGGTCCACGCCAGCAGGCCCGGCTCCCAGGTGAGCACCACCCGATCGTCGACGGCGTCGTCGGCCAGGGTCCAGGCGGCCGCGCGGAGGACCACGTCGCCCGCGGTGACGTCGTACCACTGCGCGACCGGGGCCTGCGGGGCGAAGAAGGAGAAGCCGTCGCGGACCGGCGGCTCGGCGGGCGAGAGCACCTCCTCGGCGACCTCGTCACGACGGAAGGCGTAGACCGGAGGGAAGGCGCCCTGCCAGACGAGCAGGGGCTCGCGGGACTCGACGACCACCTCGCCGGCGAGGCGGCCCCGGACCCACTTGTCGATCGGCTCGGTCCGCACCACCTCGCCAGTGTGCGCCCGTCGGCGGTCGTCGCGCCACCGCTGGTCTCCGGCTCCGGCGGCGCCCGCGGTCAGCTCGTGAGCGCTCTTTCGAGCCGGTCCAGCCCGGGTCCGGTCAGGTCGCCGAGAGCCTCACCCCGGCCCGAGACGACCATCAGCAGCGAGAGCGCCGGCCCCGAGACGTCGAGACCGTCACCGATGACGACGTCCGCGTCGTCGGCCGCGATCCTCAGCCCGGCGATGCGCTGCTTGCCGCCGCCGACGGCCATCGGCGTCCTCGCCTGGTAGGCCAGCGCCCGCACGATCGTCTCGGCCGGGTAGGCGCGCCGGATCCCGAGCGGGCGTCGGACGTCCTCACCGTGCACGACCTCCTCGACGAGCCGGCTGTCGAGCGGCGCCGGAGGGGTCGTACGCCGACCCGCGACCGCGCGCAGCCGGTCGAGCGTGTCGGCCGGGGTCGGGCCCTTCTCGCGCGCGACGCCGGCATCGTTCTGCCGGTCGAAGTCGAAGCGGGCGCGCACCATGGCGACCACGATGCCGAGCCTCGTGGTGCGGGCGTTGTCGACGAGGTGGGCGGCCACGTCGTGCACCGTCCAGCCGCCGCACAGCGACGGCACGTCCCACTGGTCGGGCGTGAGCCCGGCCAGGTCGTCGATGAGCGCCCTGCGCTCGCGGTGCACCAGCTCCCACACGTCGGTCATGCGGTCACCCTCGCACCGCGCACCGACAGCCGGCCGTGCGCCGGTCAGCGCGTCGGGAACGCCCCGCGGGCCGCGGCGGCCTCGATGCTGTCCTCGGACGGCATGAGGAACCACAGCAGCGGGTAGATGAGGATCTGGCTGCCCGGCAGCGCGATCATCGACACCACGAAGAGCAGGCGGGTCACCCACGGCGTGAGGCCGAGTCGGCGGCCGACCCCGGCGCAGACACCGGCGATGATCGCCCGGTCGGTCGAGCGGACCAGGCCCTGGCGAGCGAATGACGTACGGATCTTTTCCATGCCTCCAGCATGCGCCGACACCGGGCGCCGGACCATCGGGATCGACCCTTGTCCGACCCCGAGTCACCCGGGCGTGCGCCCGGACTCCTCGCTCACCTCGCGCAGACGCGCCGCGAGGTCGGCGGTGAGCGACCCCGGCTCGAGCCGCCACGACCACGTGGCCGCGGTGCCGGGGGTGTTCATCCGCGCCTCGGAGCCGAGGGAGAGCACGTCCTGGGCCTGCACCATGGCCAGCCGGCAGGGGGCCGCGTGGGCGAGCCGGATCATCGCCCATGCCGGGTCGGGGTCGGTGGTGCCGGCCTCGCGCCAGGCGCGCTGCGCCTCGCCGCGCCGCTGCTCCGGCAGCTCGTCCCACCAGCCGACGACGGTGTCGTTGTCGTGGGTGCCGGTGTAGACGACCTGGTTGCGGCGCAGGTTCTCCGGCTCGTGGGAGCGGTCCTCGCCGGCGGGGTCGAAGGCGAACTGCAGCACCGCCGTCCCGGGGAAGCCCAGCGCGTCGCGCAGCTCCTCGACCGGGGCGTCGATGACGCCGAGGTCCTCGGCGACGGCCGGCAGCGGACCCAGCTCGGCCGTCGCGGCGTCGAAGAGCGCGCGGCCGGGTCCGGGCTCCCAGGTGCCGCGCTCGGCGGTCGCGTGGCCGGCCGGGACGGCCCAGTAGGCCGCGAAGCCCCGGAAGTGGTCGAGGCGCACCATGTCGTAGAGCGCCAGGCTGCGGCGCAGCCGCTCCACCCACCACCGGTAGCCGTCGGCCGCCATCGCATCCCAGTCGTAGAGCGGGTTGCCCCACAGCTGCCCGGTGTCGCTGAAGGCGTCGGGCGGCACACCCGCGACGGCGTCGTCGCGGAAGAGCCCGGGCCAGGTCACCACGTCGGCGCTCCCCGCGGCGACGTAGATCGGGACGTCGCCCAACACCTGGACGCCGTGGTCGGCGGCGAACGACCGGAGCGCGCCCCACTCGCGCTCGAAGCGCACCTGGTCGGCGAGGTCCCCGGCATGGGCGGCCCAGGACCCGGCCCAGAAGGCGTGCTCGTCGGCGAACGCCGCCACCTCGTCGTCGCTCACCGGCGTCCCGGGATCCTCGAGCAGACCCGGCCAGGCCGCGAACGCCGACGGGGAGGCGTACGGCGACCCGTGCACGTCGGGGACGGCGAGGGGCAGCACCTGCCACACCGACTGGCCGGCGCTCGCCAGCCACCGGACGAAGTCGCGCGCCGGCTCGCCGAGCCGGCCTCCCGGCAGGGACGTGACGTGGAGCTGGACACCGGCGGCCCGTCCGGGGATGCCTGGGAGGTCCATGCGCCCAGCCTGTCACGGTCCTGGCGGGGTGGGCGGGGTGGGCGGGCCGGGCGGGGTGGGCGGGGCGGGCAGCCGGCGCAGGCCCCGAACGTAGGCTGGGGGCATGCCGGAGAGAGACCGGAACGACGACTTCGACACCGCGGGCACCGAGCCCGTCCGCAAGGAGCCCGAGCGCGACGACCGCACCGGGCGCTCGGCGGCAGCCGCCCGCATCGCGCAGCAGGCCACGTGGGTCGACCTGCAGGTGCGCCAGGCGATGGAGCGCGGGGAGTTCGACGACCTGCCCGGTCAGGGCAAGCCGATCGAGGACCTCGGTGCCGAGCACGACCCGGACTGGTGGGTCAAGAAGCTCGTCGAGCGCGAGAACATCGCCCTCCTGCCGCCGGCCATCGCCCTGCGCAAGGAGGACGCCGAGCTCGAGTCCCGGCTCGACGACATCACCGCCGAGAGCGAGGTCCGGCGCGAGCTCGACGACTTCAACAAGCGGGTCGTCGAGACCCGGCGGCAGCTGCAGGGCGGACCGCCCGTGGTGACCCCCACCCGCGACGTCGACGCCGAGGTCGCGGCCTGGCGCGAGCGGCGTACGGCCCGGATCGAGGCGCAGCGCGCCGCCCTGGCGGCCAGCAGGCCGACGCCGCGCAAGAAGACCTGGTGGTCTCGCCGGCGCGACCGGTGACCGGTTGCCACAGTTGGGCGATGACCTCGACGCCCCTCCGTGCCTAGCGTGGTGGGACACACAGACCGTCGGAGGGACGAGGTGACTCAGATGTCCGAAGCAGCACTGTTCGTCGGGTGGGGCCAGACCGTGCGGGGTCGCGAGAAGCGCGCGCTCGACGTGTTCAACGACGCCGTGACCTACTACGGCGCACGCGTGGCGGACGGCTCGATCGAGAGCTTCGAGCCCGTCCTGCTCAACCCCCATGGCGGGGACATGCAAGGGTTCTTCCTCATCAAGGGGCCGGCCCAGGGATTGGCCACGATGAGGGCCAGCGAGGAGTTCCAGCGGCTTCACGTGCGCGCGGGGATGATCGTCGAGGACCTCGGCATCATCGAGGCGTGGGTGGACGACGGCGTGCTCACCCAGCTCGGCCACTTCAGCGACGCCGCGGGCGAGTTCGGCTGAGACCTTCGCCATATCGACGGCCGGCGGGGCCACGATAAGTTCGCGCGCATGCGACCCGCCAAGGACTTCTTCGCCCCGCTCGCCGTCGGTGCGCCCGCGCCCCCGCGCGAGATCCCGGCCCGGCCGAGCCGCGCCATCCACTTCTTCGACCCGGGCAACGAGAAGATGGCCGCCAAGGTGCCCGCCATGGTGGGCACGGTCGACGTGCTCCTCGGCAACCTCGAGGACGCGGTCAAGGCCGAGAACAAGGAGAAGTCGCGCCAGGGCCTCGTCGACATCGGCAAGGCCACGGACTTCGGCCCCACGCAGTTCTGGACCCGGATCAACAGCCTCGACAGCCCGTGGGTGCTCGACGACCTCACCACGCTCGTCCCGGAGATCGGCCACAAGCTCGACGTGATCATGGTGCCGAAGGTGCAGGGCGCCGAGGACATCCACTACGTCGACCGGCTGCTCGCGCAGCTCGAGGCGAAGGCCGGCCTGGACCGCCCGATCCTGGTCCACGCGATCCTCGAGACCGCGCGCGGCGTGGCCAACATCGAGGAGATCTGCGCCGCCAGTCCCAGGATGCAGGGCCTGTCCCTCGGACCCGCCGACCTCGCTGCGGACCGTCGGATGAAGACCACCCGCGTGGGCGGCGGCCACCCCGGCTACGTCGTGCGGCAGGACCCGGTCAAGGACGACCTCGGCGTCCCGCAGTACGACGCCGAGCGGACGTCGTACCAGCAGGACCTGTGGCACTACACGATCGCCCGCATGGTCGACGCGTGCGCGATGCACGGGATATACCCCTACTACGGGCCGTTCGGCGACATCAAGGACACCGTCGCGTGCGAGGACCAGTTCCGCAACGCCTTCCTGCTCGGCTGCGTCGGCGCCTGGTCGCTGCACCCGGTGCAGATCACGATCGCCAACAAGGTCTTCTCCCCCAGCGTCGAGGACGTCGCCCACGCCCGGCGCGTCATCGCCGCGATGGGCGACGGCACCGGCGCGGTGATGATCGACGGCAAGATGGAGGACGACGCCTCGGTCAAGCAGTGCCAGGTGATGGTCGCGCTCGCCGAGGAGCTCGCCGAGATCGACCCGGAGCTCAAGAAGGCCTACGACGCCATCGAGGTGACGGCATGACCGAGTTCACCCCCCTCCGCTCCGTCCTCTACATGCCCAGCTCCAACGAGCGGGCGCTGGAGAAGGCCAAGAACATCGCCTGCGACGGCCTGATCCTCGACCTCGAGGACGCCGTGGCGCCCGACGCCAAGCCGGCTGCGCGCGAGGCGGCCGCCGCTGCGGCCGCGAGCGGCGACTACGGCCGACGCACGGTCACGATCCGCGTCAACGGCCTCGGCACCGAGTGGCACGACGACGACATCGTCGCGGCCAGCCAGGCCGGTCCGGCCGCGATCGTGGTGCCGAAGGTCGACAGCGCCGACGACGTCGCCCGGCTCGTCGCGGCGATGGAGAAGGCCGGCGCTCCCGACCACACCCGGCTGTGGGCCATGGTCGAGACCCCGGTCGCGATCCTGTCCGCGCTCGAGATCGCGCGCGCTTCGCAGCGCCTCGGCGCCTTCGTGCTGGGCACCAACGACCTCGTCAAGGAGCTCTACGCCGAGCACGTGCCGGGACGCGCGCCGGTCCTGCCCAGCCTCCACACCGCACTGCTCGCCGGGCGGGCCGCGGGGATCGCGGTCATCGACGGGGTCTACAACGACGTCAAGGACACCGAGGGCTTCCTCGCCGAGTGCGAGCAGGGCCGGCAGATGGGCTTCGACGGCAAGACCCTCATCCACCCCGGCCAGGTGGAGGGTGCCAACCGCGCCTTCGCCCCGAGCGAGCAGGCGGTCGACGACGCGCGGGGGCTCATCGCGGCCTGGGAGGACGGCAAGGGCGCCGGCGTGGTGACGTGGAACGGCCGGATGGTGGAGAACCTGCACGTCGAGTCGGCCCGCCGCACGCTGGCCATCGACGAGGCGATCCGCGCGCTCGGGACGGCGTGACAGGGTTCCTCGGCCCGCGGACCCCACGCCTGCGGGGTCGACAGAGCGTGGACGCCCGCTCACCCACAAGGATGGACCCGACTTGGCGAAAGGCGGAGGGACCGCCAGAGTGATCCGGCCGCCCGACCACGGGCCGGCCGCATCCCCCCGCATCACCTAGGAGACACATCCATGATTGTCCTCGGACTGATCCTTCTCATCCTCGGGCTCCTGCTCCCGCAGAACATCCTCCTGACCCTCGGCATCATCCTGATCGTCGTCGGCCTGGTCCTGAACTTCGTGCCGATCGGCGGCTCCAGCCGGCGGGTCTGGTAGCGGATTCGCCACATCTGGCGATCGGGCCCCGGACACCACTGGTGTCCGGGGCCCTGCTGCGTCCCGGGTCCGACGCCGGACACGTGCCACCTCGTCCGCGGGGAAGACCTCGTCAGGCAGGATGAACCACTGGGCCCTCCCCGAGATCCGGAACAGCACGAACTCGGAGTGCGTCTCGATCTCGCGGATGTGCTCGACGCTCACCCGTGACGACGAGACATGGTCCGCGACTGTCATGGAGTCCCGGCCGAACGAGGTGTCGAGGCGGTGCCCCGGCACCCATCCGAGCTGCTTGCGCTGGAGGGCCAGGTTGCCCCGGGGCATCCACCACGTCAGGGCCCCGACGGCCACCACGGCCAGGACCGATCCAGCGAGCAGCTGGTCGACGGCGATTGCGAACGTCATCGTCGCCGCGAGCAGCGCGACGTCGGCGAACACCACCATGGCGACCAGACCGGGCTCGAAGCGGTCCTGCATCATGCGTGCCGCGGCGTCGATGGTGTGCGGGGTCAACGTGCAGGAGTACGCGCGCTCCCCGTCGACGTCGTCGGCCGCCGTCACGCGCTCTCGGTGCCGCGGCGGAAGCGGCCGTTGACCCAGGTGCTGGCCGTGCCCATCCAGCCGGCCAGGTCGTGCACCAGCTTGCCGAGGGTGTCCTGGGTCCGCTCGAACGACGCGGAGTAGCTCGCGGCCGCCTCCTGGGCGGCCTCGCTGACCGAGGCCGTGTCGTCGTCGGCACGGCGGGGGTAGTCGCCGCCGAGGATCGCGGTGTAGGCGCCCGAGTCGATCCAGCGCCGCAGCTCGGTCGCCCGCACCACCGCGAACGGGTGGCTCTGCTGCTGCAGGAGCGAGAGCTTGATGAGGGACTCGCGGACGTCGCCACCCTCGTCGTACTCAGCGCCCTGGGACAGGAACGACGTGACGTCGAGCTCCTCGAGGGTGCCGCCGCTGGCGAGCTTCATGTGGGTCCGCAACGCGGCGGTCGGGTCCTGGCTGGCCAGCAGGCCGGCGCGGTCGGCGGACAGCTCGGCCTTGCGCGACCACTCCAGCAGGGCGACGGTGATCACCCGGATGCCGATGGCCCCGCCGGGGATGGCGTAGAGCAGGCCACCGAGACCGAGGAGCCGCAGCAGCAGGGTGCGGTAGACGGCGTGCCCGCTGACGGCGTGGCCGAGCTCGTGGCCGATGACGAAGCGCAGCTCGTCGTCGTCGAGGTGGTGCACCAAGCCCGAGGACAGCACGATCGTCGGACGGTCCATCCCGATCGTGACGGCGCTGAGCGTCGGGTCGGCCTGGACGTAGAGCTCCGGCAGGTCGCTGACGTCGAGGCTCCGCCCCACCTCCGCCAGCAGCCGGTGCAGACGCGAGAACTGCCGCTCGTCGACCCGCACCGCCGAGCCGAGCAGCGTCAGCCGCCAGGCCCGCTCCCGGAAGACCCCCGACATGGTCTTGAGCAGCACGTCGAAGCCCTTGAGCTTGCGCAGCGCGACCAGTGCGCCCTTGTCGGCGGGGTGCTCCCACGCCCGCGAGCTGATGTCCGTGAGCACGACGCGCGCACGCGCCGGCTTCTTCTCCCCCGATGCCATGGGGGGATCCTGCCCTACGACGGCACGCACGTCAGGGGGTTCGCGCATCGACCTCGTGCCACGATGCGCCGGTGACCCGCCCTCCCCACACGATCCACGTCGCCCTCGTCGACGGCGACCGGGTCTGGACGACGCCCGACGGCGCCCTCCCGTCCTTCGTGGACGACCCGCAGGCCGGCGGTCCGACGGCGACCGCGACCGCGGCCCGTCTGCTCACCGACGCAGCTCACCTCGCTCCGGTCGTCGTGCTCGACGAGACCAACCGGCTGCACGTGCTCGGCTCGCGCGGAGGTACGCCCGAGCGCGGGCGCTGGGCCGACCTGGCAGCGCTGCCTGCTGACCTGCGCGCGCACGTCGAGGCGGCGGCCCGGGCGCACCGGGGCACGCCGCCCGCGCACCGGCCCGCCTGGTACGCGCCCGGCTGGCACGACGAGGTCGAGGAGTGGATCGACTCGGTGCTCGCGCCCAGCGGACGCGCCCGGACCGGCCCCCTCCGCACCCACCGCGTGTGGAGCGTCTCGGCCGTGCACACGGTCCCGACCGATCGCGGGACGCTCTGGTTCAAGGCCAGCTGCGACCACTTCGGCGCCGAGGCCGGCATCGTCGAGACGCTCGCCTCGCACCTGCCCGACCTGGTCCCGGAGGTGGTCGCCACCGACCGGGACCGCTCCTGGCTGCTGACCGAGCCGCTCGCCGGCGTGTCGGACGACGGCGCCCCGGCGGACGCGGCGGCGGTCCTGGCGCCGAGGTGGGCCGCGGCCCAGGTCGCGTCGCTCGACTGGCTCGACGAGCTGCGTGCGGCCGGGGCGCCCGACCGTGGCCTCGAGCCGACACTGCTGGCGTGGCGCGACGCCCTGGCCTCCAACCGTGAGCTCGACGACCTCACGGCGGAGGAGCGCGCGCGGCTCGCGGCAGCCGTCCCGCTGGTCGAGTCCCGACTCCGGGACCTGTGGGGCTGCGGCTTCCCCGAGACGCTCGGCCACGGCGACCTGCACGCAGGCAACGTCGCCTTCGACGGCGTACGTCCCCGGATCTTCGACTGGAGCGACGGCTGCGTGACGCATCCGTTCCTCGACGGCACGCACCTCGCGCACTGGATCACCGAGGAGTCCGGCGGGGCTGTCGACGAGCGCGTACGCGCCGTGCTGGCGCCGTGGCGCGACGCCTGTCCCGCGGCGGACTTCGAGCGGGCCGTCGAGCTGGCACCGCTGGCCGACCTCGTCTTCCAGACCGTGACGTTCGACGGGCTGGTCCGGGCGCTCGAGGCTGGCACCGGCGACTTCGACGGCGTGGTGGTCATGCTGACCCGCAAGGTGATCGAGACGGTCGTGGGCGGCGGGCCGCAGGACTCCTGAGCCGGGGGCGGGGCGGTCCGTGCCGGCCCCGGTCACCGACCACGATCAGCGCACGTGCGGCGGTCGTGGCCCCGGAACGCCCGTTGGAGGGACCTCTTCCGCCGCACGTGCGGCGATCGTCGATGGATCAGCCGCTGCTCACCCGTGCGGGTCCGGGACGTAGGGCCCGCGCTCGCGGATGGTGTCGGCGGGCACGGTGTCGCGGGTCCACAGCGACCCGTCGGCCGCGGCGCGCAGGATCGCCGTACCGGCCACCTCGGTCTGCTTCGCGATCATCCCGCTGCTGGCATGTCCCATGTCACCGCGTGCCTCGTAGAGCACCGAGGCGGAGCCGAGCAGGCCGTAGGCGTTGCGGGCGATGCCGGGGAACGGGGTGCTCGGGTAGCGCGTGATGTTGGCGTAGCCCTTGCCCTCCAGGGCGTCGAGCATCTCGGAGACCACCCGCTTTGAGTCGGTCACGACGCCGGCGAACTCCTCGCTGATGCCCAGGGCCTCGGCCTCCGCCTCGGCGTTGGGCCACATCACCGAGCCGGTGATCATGCGGCCGTCCTCGTCGACGTAGGTCCCCTGGTGGTGGAAGTCCACGACCAGCCGCGGCTGCCGCTCGTCCCAGAGCAACCGCATCGCGATCGCCTCGGGCACCGGGTTGTTCGTGTCGGCGCCGGGTTGGTAGGGGTGGTCGTAGGCGCTCTCGGAGTAGGAGTGGTAGCGGTTGATGTCGTAGCCGCGACCGGACTGGTAGAACTCGCAGAAGGCCGGGCACGAGGTGTCGAAGTTCTGCCGCCACGGCGTGGTGTTGCCGGCCAGGTCCGTCACGTCGGCGTCGAAGCCGTCGACGTTGACGCGCGGGACGATGGTGACGGTGAGCGCGTCCCTGATCGCCCTCGCCTCGGCCGACCCGCCGGCGAGGCTGCGCACCACGCTGATCATGGCGTTGGAGACGATGTACTCGTCGCCGTGCTGGTTGGCGACGAACATGATGTCGGTGTCGCCGTCGCCGATCGTCACGACCGGGATCTCGCGGCCGGTGTTGGAGGTCAGCGGTGCCGGGCTGAGCTCGAAGCTCCCCTGCGCCCGGCCCTCGATCGACTCCAGCGTGCTCCAGAGCTGTTCATAGCTGCGGATCGCGTTGGTGTTCTCCCCGCCCTGCGGCCATGGACCGCCCGGGGTGGTGTCCGGGCCGGCGACCGCCGGACCCATGGTGCCGGCGGCTGCCAGTGCGACGGCTGCCGCTGCGAGTGCGCACGTCCGGGTGCGCCTGGTGATGGATGGATGCATGAGCCTGCCTCCCGATAGGTGGTCTCGCGCCCATCCACCCACCGGGAGGGAGGGGTGTCAACGGCTACCGGCCGGTCACCCCCTTACGAGCCGCAGTCACCCCCTACGAGGAGCAGTGGTGGGGGTTTCGAGACGCGTCGCTTTGTCCTCGCAGGCTCCGACTAAGCCGAAGCTCCTCGACCTCCTCGGCTGTCACTCGCCCTTCGCAGGCTCAGGCCGAGCGGCCTCGGACATCGGCACGCGGACCCCGCGCTCCTCCGCGACCTCGACCGCGCGGTCGTAGCCGGCGTCCACGTGGCGGATCACGCCCATCCCGGGGTCGTTGGTGAGGACCCGCTCGATCTTCTCCGCCGCGAGCGCGGTGCCGTCGGCGACGGTGACCTGGCCGGCGTGCAGCGAGCGGCCGATGCCGACGCCGCCGCCGTGGTGGAAGGACACCCAGGTCGCGCCGGAGGCGGTGTTGACCAGCGCGTTGAGGACGGCCCAGTCGGCGATCGCGTCGGAGCCGTCGAGCATCGCCTCGGTCTCTCGGTAGGGCGACGCGACCGAGCCGCAGTCGAGGTGGTCGCGGCCGATGACGATCGGCGCCGTCAGCTCGCCGCTGGCGACCATCTCGTTGAACCTCGCACCGGCCTTCGCGCGGTCGCCGTAGCCCAGCCAGCAGATGCGCGCCGGCAGGCCCTGGAACTGCACCCGCTCGGCGGCCATGTCGAGCCACCGGTGCAGGCGGGCGTACTCCGGCTTCTCGTCGGCGGGGAAGAGCTCCTTGATCGCGCGGTCGGTCGCAGCGATGTCGGCCGGGTCGCCGGACAGCGCGGCCCAGCGGAACGGCCCCTTGCCCTCGCAGAACAGCGGCCGGATGTAGGCCGGCACGAATCCGGGGAACTCGAAGGCGCGGTCGTAGCCGCCCTTGCGCGCCTCGTCGCGGATGGAGTTGCCGTAGTCGAAGACCTCGGCGCCGGCGTCCTGGAGCTCCACCATCGCGCGCACGTGCGTGGCCATCGACTCGCGCGCACGCTTGGTGAAGCCGCGCGGGTCCTCGGTCCGCTCGCGCTCCCAGTCCTCGAAGGCGGTGCCGACGGGGAGGTAGAACAGCGGGTCGTGCGCCGAGGTCTGGTCGGTGACGACGTCGACGAGCGGGCCGTCCCCCTTCTCCACCCGGTCGAGGTGGCGCTGCAGGATCTCGGGCAGCACCGCTGCGGCGTTGCCGAGCAGGCCGATCGAAAGCGCGCGGCGCTCGTCACGCGCCTCGAGCGCGAGCTCGATCGCGTGGTCGAGGTCGCGCGCTTGGACGTCGAGGTAGCGGGTCTCCAGCCGGCGGTCGATGCGGTGCTGGTCGCACTCGACGCAGATCGCGACGCCGTCGTTCATCGTCACCGCGAGCGGCTGCGCGCCGCCCATGCCGCCCAGGCCGGCCGTGACGGTGATCGTGCCGGCGAGCGTCCCGCTGAACCTCTTGTCCGCGATCGCGGCGAAGGTCTCGAAGGTGCCCTGGAGGATGCCCTGGGTGCCGATGTAGATCCACGAGCCGGCGGTCATCTGGCCGTACATCGTCAGGCCGAGGTCCTCGAGGCGACGGAACTCCTCCCAGTCGGCCCAGTCGCCGACGAGGTTGGAGTTGGCGATCAGCACGCGCGGCGCCCACTGGTGCGTGCGCATGATGCCGACCGGCTTGCCCGACTGCACGAGCAGCGTCTCGTCGTCCTCGAGGTCGCGCAGCGAGCGCACGATCGCGTCGTACGCCTCCCAGCTGCGGGCCGCCTTGCCGGTGCCGCCGTAGACGACGAGGTCCTCGGGGCGCTCGGCGTTGTCGGGGTCGAGGTTGTTCATCAGCATCCGCAGCGGCGCCTCGGTCTGCCACGACTTCGCGGTCAGCTCGGTGCCGTGCGCGGCGTGGATGGGCAGGCGGGGGTTGCCGTGGGGTGCGTCCGTGGTCATGCCCTCATGAAAACGCCGCGGCGACGGCGGCCGAAAGAGGTCGGACCGGATCGCGGTCTGTGATCCGAGACTGCTCGCGCGGTCATCGAGCCCTGTTCTGCGCCCGGGCCCACGCCCGCGCGGACGCCATCAGCTCGTCGCGGGTGATGAAGGTGTCTGCCGGTCGCAAGTAGGGACGGACCTGGCGCACGCCGTTGGAGCACAGGGCGTCGTTGTGCCAGTTGCGGTCCATCGTCGGCGCCCACCAGCACCTCCACAGGGTGGCTGCCGAGGGCGCCGCGGCATGGCGTGGGCTTGCAGCGCTCGGCGACGCCTGAGCCGCGGGGCCGACCCCGGCCGCGACGAGGAGGCCCGTCAGGACGATTCCGCACATGCTCGTTCTCATGCGAGGCAACGTAGTGCCGGCCGGGAGACGCGTCCTCAGAACGGCAGAACCACACCGGCACGGAGAGTACGGAGACGGAGTGCTACGTCTCCCGCTCAGGCCAGCGGGCCGATCACGGACTCGGCGGCGGCGAGCACCGCGCCGGACTGGACGAGGCCGACGGCGGCCTCGATCTCGGGCGAGAGGTGGCGGTCGGGGCCCGGGCCCTCGATGCCGTTGCTGCGCAGCAGGTCGACGACGGCCCCGGTCGCCGGCGACGGGGTGAGCGGGGCGCGCAGGTCGAGCGCACGGGCCGCGGTGAGCACCTCGACGGCGACCACCCGCGCCAGTCCGTCGACGGACCGGCGCAGCTTGCGGGCGGCGTTCCAGCCCATCGACACGTGGTCCTCCTGCATCGCACTGGAGGGGATCGAGTCGACGGACGCGGGGACGGCGAGCCGCTTGAGCTCGGAGACGATCGAGGCCTGGGTGTACTGGGCGATCATGTGGCCGCTGTCGACGCCGGGGTCGGCGGCGAGGAACGGCGGCAGGCCGTGGCTGCGGGCCCGGTCGAGGAAGCGGTCCGTACGACGCTCGCTGATCGAGGCCACGTCGGCGGCGACGATCGCGAGGAAGTCGAGCACGTAGCCCACCGGGGCTCCGTGGAAGTTGCCGTTGGACTCGACCCGACCTTGGCCGTCGGGGCCGGCCATCACGACGGGGTTGTCGATCGCGCTGGCGAGCTCGCGGCCGGCGACCGTCGCGGCGTGCTCGACCGTGTCGCGCGCCGCGCCGTGCACCTGCGGCGAGCAGCGCAGCGAGTAGGCGTCCTGCACCCGGTTGCACTCCACCGTGTCGTCGGGTCCTGTCCGGTGCGAGGCGACGATCGCCGAGCCGGCCATCAGGGCGGTGAGGTTGGCCGCCGAGAGGGCCTGGCCGGGATGCGGTCGGATGTCCTGCAGCTCGGGGGCGAACACGCGGTCGGTGCCGAGCTGCGCCTCGACGCTCATCGCGGCCGCGACGTCGGCGGTGCGCAGCAGCATCCGGAGGTCGGTGATCGCCAGGACGAGCATGCCGAGCATCCCGTCGGTGCCGTTGATGAGCGCGAGGCCCTCCTTGGCGACGAGCTCGACCGGCTCGAGGCCGGCGTCGGCGAGGGCGTCGGCGGCAGGCAGGAGCGTCCCGGAGGCATCGCGCACGTCGCCCTCGCCCATCAGCGCCAGGGCGCAGTGGGACAGCGGCGCGAGGTCGCCGGAGCAGCCGAGCGAGCCGTACTCCCGCACGACCGGGGTGATGCCGTGGGTCAGCAGGTCGGCCATCAGCTGCGCGGTCTCGCGCCGTACGCCGGTGTGGCCGGTCGCGAGCGTCGAGAGCCGCAGCAGCATGAGCGCCCGCACCACCTCGCGCTCGACCTCGGGACCGGACCCGGCGGCATGGGAACGGACGAGGGACCGCTGCAGCTGGGCCCGCATGTCGGTGGGGATGTGCCGCGTGGCGAGCGCGCCGAAGCCGGTGCTCACGCCATAGGTCGGCGTCTCGGCGGCGGCGAGCGTCTCGACCACCGCCCGGGCGCGGTCGATCGCGGCGAGCGCGTCGTCGGTCAGCGCGACGCCGGCGCCCTCGCGGGCGACGCGGACGAGGTCCTCGAACGAGACGGGGCCGACCCCGACGTGGATGGTCTGCATGCCCTCATCCAACGCCCGTCACCGGTGCCGCCACCAGAGGTGCAGGCACGGCGCAGTCTCGCATCCGAGACATCACTGCCCACCCATACGGAGGACACCGAAACGGCCGCCACGTGGCACGGTGGAGACGAGGCGGCCCGCCCGGACCGTCGGAACAGCCGGAACGCAAGGAGGTCCCTCATGGACACGACGACGTGGATCATCGTCCTGGTCGTGGTGCTGGTCGTGGCGGCGCTCGTCGCCTGGCTGATGGCCCAGCAGCGCAGGAAGAAGCAGCACGAGCACGCCGAGCAGCTGCGGTCCGAGGCCCACGAGCACGCGACCGAGATCCCGGAGACCCAGGTGCGGGCCAAGGAGGCCGAGGCGGAGGCGGAGCGCAAGCGGCTCGAGGCCGAGCGCGCCCAGGCCAAGGCTCGCGAGGCCCAGGTGGCGGCCACCCAGCAGCAGGCGGTGCACGAGGACCGGCTGCGGACGGCCGACGAGGTCGACCCGCACGTCGACACCTCGTCGGAGGACTACGCCCCGGGCACGTCCGGCCACGCCCCCGGCACGAGCACCCACGACCCCGACACGGTGCTCGACGCGGACGACCCGCGGCGCACCGATGGGACCGGCGGCACGCACCGGGCCTGACCGGCGCGCCCCGAGGCGCAACGCAGGACAGGGACGACCATCACTGGAAGACTGGTCGTCCCTGTCCCGTGAAAGAGGAAGCCCGTGACCACGCTCATCATCGTCCTCGTCATCATCGCCGTCGTGATCGCTGTCGCGGCGTTCCTCGTCCGGAAGAAGAACCGCGAGGCCAACGTCGCCCGCGCCGAGCAGCTCCGCGCGCAGGCCGCGACCCAGGCGCAGGCCACGATCGCCCCCGCCCAGGAGCGTGCCGCGGCGGCCGAGGCCGAGGCCGAGCAGGCCCGCGCCGCTGCCGCCGAGGCCCAGGCGAAGGCCCAGGAGGCCCGCCTGGCGGCCCAGCAGGTCGAGGCGACCCACGAGAGCCAGGTCCGCGCAGCCGACCGCATCGACCCCCGCGTCGACCACAAGTCCGACGACTACGCGCCCCAGGTGCCCGGCACCGCGGACCACACCCCCACCCCGCCCTCGGAGGTCAACGCCGAGGTCCCCACCACGCAGACCACCACGCAGCCCACCCCGCAACCGGCGGCCGGCTCCGAGACGACCGCCGAGACGACCGCCACGCAGCCCGCGACCGAGCAGCCCGCCACCGAGCAGCCCGCCACCGAGCAGCCCGCTGCGGAGGGCACCTCCGACGGGCGTGCCCCGCTCCTCCCGCGTCGTACGCCCGGCGCCAACGAGATGCCCGGCAAGCCGATCGAGCAGACCGACGGCGGCGGCGGGTGGTTCACCAAGGACTCCGGCAAGGACTCCAGCGGGGACTCCAGCGGGGACTCCGGCCGGGCCTGAGCCGGACCGGACGTCTGGACCACCCTGACGGGTCCGACGAGCCGGTCTAGCATCGAAGGTCGGGACCAGCCATGCCACACCTCGACCTCTCCGACCGGGACCAATGGGCCCTTCGGGACCTGCTGGCAGCCGAGCCGTGCCCCGGCTCGCCGCTCCCGACCCGACACGTGCTGGAGCTGCTCGCCGTACTGATCCCGGCCGACGAGGTCGGCGCGGTCTACCAGGACGGCTCCTGCACCGTCGTCGACGGGATCTTCCTGGGCGGGGTGCCGGGCTTCGGCCGTGACCTCCCCGCGGCGAAGCGGGGCCCGCACTACCTCGGCATCATGCACTGGGGCAGGCACCCGCTGGCCGCCGACGCGTGCTTCGGCGGGCTCATGGGTCGGCAGGACTCGTTGTGCATCGGCTTCCGCAACGGAGCCGACGGCGTCGTGCAGCTGGTGCTCGACCGCTGGACCGGCCCGTTCGACGACCGCGACGTCGCCGTGCTCCGCATGGTGGCGCCGCTGCTCGCCCGCCTGGCGCGCGAACGGCTGACCCCCCAGCTGCCCACGTCGCTCACGACGCAGGAGCGCCGCGTCCTGAGCCACGTGGCGGCGGGCCGGTCCAACGGCGAGATCGCCGAGGCACTCTTCGTCGCGCCCTCGACCGTGCGCAAGCACCTCGAGAACGCCTACCGCAAGCTCGGCGTGACGAGCCGCGTCGCCGCCGTGGCCCGTCTCCAGGGCCGCGACCTCCCGGACATCGACCTGCGCGAGCGGCTGGCCCGGCTGGGGTGAGGGACGGAGATTCGCCGAAACGCGAATACCGGTGACCGCGCGGCTCTCCGACGCTGGGCAGACACGTCCAACGAAAGGTCCGCCATGAAGAACTTCCGTTCGCGCGCCGTCCTGGTGGCCGCCGCCCTGCTCGCCACGTCGACCCTCACCATCTCGCCGGCCGCCTCGGGCGGCGGCAGGCACGCGCACCCGCACCACGACCCGCCGGCCTCGCCGGACAGTGCTCAGGTGGTGCTCGACTGGGAGCGGACGGCGTTCGCCACGATCTACCCCGCCACCCCCATCCCCGTCGGCGTACCGCTGCTCGGCTACACCTCGCTGGCGATGCACGACGCGATCCGCCACTCGGCGGCGCGGCCCGACAGCTCGGAGACCGCCGCCGCGGCGACCGCCGCCCACCACGTGCTCGCGCACTACCTGCCACCAGCCGCGGACGCGGCCCTGGACGCCCAGCTCGTCGCGTCGCTGGCGACGGTCCCCGACGGGACGGCCGAGGACCGCGGCGTACGCACCGGCGAGAAGGTGGCCGAGTGGCTCATCGAGGACCGCGCCGACGACGGCTACGGCGACACGAGCATCCACTACACGCTGCCGCCCGCGATCGGCACGTGGCAGCCCACACCGCCGGCCACCGACATGCTCGCGGCCTGGATCGGCTCCATGGACCCCCTCGTCGTACGACGCCTCGCCCGCGTCGACGGGCCCGACAAGCTGACCAGCGACGACTACGCCGCCGACTACAACGAGGTCCGGCTGCTCGGCAGCACCGCGTCGACGGTGCGCAGCCAGTCCCAGACGGACACCGCGGTGTTCTTCAACAGCAACTCCGCGACGATGGTCGGTGACGCGCTGGTCCGCTACCTCGCGGCGCACCCCGCCACGCTCGAGGAGACCGCGTGGCTGTTCGCCGCGATGCACGGCGCGATGACCGACTCGCTCATCAAGTGCTGGCAGCTCAAGCGCGACGTCGGCTTCTGGCGCCCGTTCCAGGCGGTCGCCGGCGCGGCGGACGACGGCAACCCCGACACCCAGCCCGAGACCGGCTGGACGTCGCTGCTCCCCACGCCGCCCTACTCCGACTACGTCAGCGGGCACGGCTGCCTCACCGGCCCCGCCGTCGAGGTGGTCCGGACGACGCTCGGCGAGACGACGCCGCTGGAGCTGCGGTCGAGCGCCGCGCCGGGCGCGCCCCGGACCTACGCGACGCTGACCCACCTCGAGCACGACGCCTTCAACTCCCGCATCTGGGGCGGGCTGCACTTCCGCGACGCGATGGCCGACGCCTACGCCATCGGGCACCGCACGGCCCGCAAGGTGATGGAGGAGCTGCACTGAGGCGCGTCCCCGGCCGGGACGTGCCACCATCGGCCTCGTGAGCCAGGTCCCCGCAGCGACGCGCACCCTGCGCGTCCTGCGGTTCCTGGCCACGCAGGCCGACCCGGTCCCGCTCGACCGCATCGTCCGCGCGTGCGACCTGCCGCGCAGCACGGCCTACCACCTGCTCAACACGATGATCGACGAGGGCTTCGTCGTGCACCTGCCCGACGAGCACCGCTACGGGCTCGGGGTCGCGGCGTTCGAGGTGGGCAGCGGCTTCACGCGGCAGGAGCCGCTGTCCCGGCTGGCCCGACGGCCCCTCGCCGAGCTCGTCGACCGGACCGGCCACGGCGCCCACCTCGCGGTCCTGCACGGGCGCGACGTGCTCTACGTCATCGAGGAGCGCGCCCCGGGCCGGCCTCCGCTGGTCACCGACGTGGGGGTGCGGCTGCCCGCCCACCTGACCGCGTCGGGGCGCGCGATCCTCGCCGCGCTGCCGGCCAGCCAGGTCCGGGCGCTCTACCCCGACCGGGATGCCTTCGTGGACCGGCACGGCAAGGGCCCGTCGTCGCTGAGCGCCCTGCGCACCGTGCTGTCCGCGGCGCGGCAGCGGGGCCACGCGACCGAGGACGGCGAGGTGACGCCCGGCCTGCAGAGCGTGGCCGCCGCGGTGCTCGACCACAACGGCCACCCGGTGGCCGGGGTGGCGGTGACCTTTCCCAGCGACGCCGACGCCGACGCCGACGCGATCGCGACGGCCGTGCGGCAGACGGCCGCCCGGCTGACCCGACGGGTCAGCGGGAGGGCAGCAGCCGCGCGTTGACGATGATCCGGGTGCGGTAGACCCCGGTCAGGTCGTCGCGGTCACCGCACGTGATGAGGACCAGGCGCGGCTTGCCGCGGTCGCTGAACAGCCCGGCGACGGCCGAGCGCGACATCCCGGTCACCCGGCGCACGCGCGTGACCTCGAAGCGGTTGCGACCCACCACCACAAGGTTGCCCGGACGCAGCCGGCCGAGCTCGTCGAACACCCCGAGCCCCTTCGACCAGGTGTGGCCGGCGAGCACGGCGCTGCCCGGCTGCCCGGGCAGCACGCCCGCGCGCCAGCGGTAGACATCACGGACACTCCGCCCGATCGCGAGGTGGCCGGCACGGGTGACCCCGACGGGGATGATCCCGGCGTCGACCCCGATCGCGGGGATCGACAGGCGACCGACGGCGGCGGGACGGGCGGTCGCGTCGGACGACGCCGCGAGCGGGCCCGCGCCTGCGGGCGCGCCGGCGAGCACGGCCGCCGCCACCAGCACGACCACCAGCGCCCTGCGCACGCCCCACATCGCCCACACCCCTTTGTCGGCCCACCCGGACGTTCCCACTCGTCCGGCGATCGGAGGCTACGCCCGCCCGGCGACCCGTGACCCGATCTTCGACCAACGTGGGCGAAGCCTTCGACGATCCGCCGGAACGGGGCGGGTACGACGCCCGGGCTCGCGGTCCCGTCGATCCTGACGCCGGGTGCCTCAGCGGCGCCACCACCGGCGGCGCGGCGGACGCCAGTCGCCGCGCGACTCCCCGAGCCGGGCGACCTCCTCGACGAACCGGGGCCGAGCCGCCGACCACTCGGAGGTCTCCAGCAGGGTGCGGTGGGCGCCCCGGTCACCGACGTACCAGACCTCGTAGGTGCCGTCGTCGTCCTTGCGCAGACCGATGAGCTCGCTGGAACGCCCCCCGGGCACGGGGCGGCCCTCGACGAGGAAGTGGTGGCCCTCCCCGAGGCCGAGGGCGACCAGGTGCTCGGCGACCTCGTGGAGCTCGTCGGGCACGCGGTGGGCCGCGGCGTCCTCGGCGCCGCGATCCGCCACCCGCGCGGCGAGGTCGCGCAGGTCGTCGGCGCGCAGGCCGGGCCAGCCGTGCACGGCCTCGAGCCACTCCTCGGGGAGCGACGACGCACCGTGGGCCGCCCCGAGCAACGCCCCGGCGATCGCGGCGACGGTGTCGGTGTCGTCGCCCGCGTGGACGGCGGCGACCAGCGACGTGACGACCGGCGACCCCTCGCCCACCGGGTGGCGGATCGCCGACCACGCCGCCTGCAGCGCGGTGACGACGTAGCCGTTGGGCGCGAACGTGGACGGCGTACGACGCTCGGCGTCGGCGATCCAGGCCGCCCACTGGTCGCGCCTCTCCATCGGCAGCTCGGCGACCAGCTCGGCGAGCTCGGGCATCTCCCCGTCGAGCACCGCCCGGCGGATCGCGTGGCACCACAGCACGCACGCGTCGCCGGTCAGCGGATCGGCGTGGGTCAAGCCGGAGATCGCGCGGGACCTCTCGGCGAGTGCGGCGGGGTCGTCCAGGAAGGCGAGCGCCACCGGCGCGGTGCGCATCAGCGAGCCGTTGCCGGCCGTGTGGCCCGTCTGCGCGTGCAGGGAGTACGACACCAGCCGGGCGCGCTCGGCCGCGTGGGGCGACCCACGTCCGACGCCCACCTCGCGGAGCACCTGCCTGGTCTGGTTGCCGACGTCGGTGGCACCGCCGTCGAGCCAGTCGACCCAGCCCCGGACGACCGCGTCGAGGGCGGTGACGTGGCGCAGGCCCTGGGCCGCGGCCACGCCCGCGATGACCACGGCCATCTGCGTGTCGTCGCTCCACTCGCCGGGCTCGTAGGGCCCGAGCCCGCCGCCGATCATCCGGGGCGGCTCGTCGGGAGCCAGCGGCGCCGAGCCGAACTCGTACGGCACCCCGAGGGCGTCGCCGCACGCAGCGCCGAGCAGGACGCCCTCGATCCTGTCGGCCCGGGCGGCATCCCCGGTGGCGTGCACGGGCGGGTTCATCGCCTCCTGGCTCGGCAGATCTGCCCGGCCCGTCAAGGGGCCACCGTCACGCGATGTCGCCGACGAACTTGCCGGGAGTGGTGATCTCGACCGGCCCGTCGTCGCGCGCCTGACGCACCTTCTCGACGGTGAACGCCGCGATCTCCTCCAGCGAGCCGAGGGGCTCGTCCAGCTGGCCGAGCTCGGGGTTGAGCTGCTCGACGATGGTCACGGGCAGGTCGTCGACGCGGGCAGACTTGACCACCGTGAACATCGATGCTGGCAGGAACACCACCTCGCGTTCGGCCGGGTGGCGCGAGACGTCCTCGATCGCCCGGCCGGTGCGTCCCAGCACGACGTAGAGGGCGGGTGAGGTGAGGTTCTCGGTGGCCACCGCCACCGAGCGGGACGTCGCCGTGAGCTCGCGGGTGACGATGACCTGACCCTCGCGGCCGAAGGAGGAGTCGAGGGACCGTCCCCGGAAGCTCACCCCGCGGTGGGGAGGCAGCTTCTCCAAGGCGACCAGGAGTGCGGCGACCTTGCGATCCAGGTCCTCCGACGACGCGTTGCCCATGCCCGTCACTCCTTCAACCAGATGTCCCAGTAGCCGTCAGGATTCCATTCCTTGCGCAGCACCTGGAACTCGGTGCCCTTGTCGAACAAGATCTCCGACTCGCCCGTGCCGTAGTGCGACCACTGCTGCACGTCGCGACCGGACTGGCCGTCGATGTGGAACATCGTGTTGCCGCCGCCGCGGAACTGCTGTGCCGTGGTCTCGCTGAGCGATGAGCTCGAGAACGCACCGTCGGAGTAGGGCTTGCCGCCGGGGACGATGCCGTCCAGGACGCTGTCAGGCAGGTTGGTGCCTCGCAGGGTGTGCCCCTCGAACGGCGGCAGCTTGTCGAGCGCGGCCGACACCTCCCCAGAGAGCCGGTCGAGCTCCGCCGCGCTGTGCGCACCCGAGGTGGGCAGGCCACGGAGGTGGGCATTGAGGTCGCCGTAGAAGTTGTTGCCGGTGTAGTCGTCGATGGCCCGCGCGTCGTCGGCACCGAAGTCGTCCAGCCGGTGGAGGTCGTCGAGGTTGTCGAGCTTGCCGAGGTCCGACAGGTTGTCGACCTTGTCCAGGTCCGACAGGTTGTCGAGCCTGTTGAGGTCGCTCAACCCGTCGAGCACGTCCATCCCGCCCTTGGCGCCGCGCGTGGCGAGCGCCCCTGCTCCTGCGGTGGCGACGGCCGCCACCGCGTCCGGCACCAGGTGGCCGATCGCGCGGGCCGGGTCGTCGGCCCAGGTGTCCCAGTCGAGCAGCGACTTGCCGAGCTCCTTGCCGAAGCCGACCGGGTCGGTCGTCAGGCCGGTGTAGATGCCCTGTGCCATCTCCCAGCCGTTCTCGACCGACAGCTCGTACTTCTTCGCCAGCTCCTCGGGCGTCAGGTCGCCCGCGGCGACCTTGTAGGCGTCGATCACCAGGTTGACCGGACTGAAGGGCACCATCGTCAGCAGGTCCCACACCGCCTCGCCCGCGCCCTCGAGGATCCCGCCGACGAACTTCAGCCCCGACTCCAGCCAGTTCGGTTCCTCCGGAGCGTCCGCACACCCGGCCCGCACCTGGCCGGCACAGGTGTGCGCCGCGGCGTCGAGGTCGGCCCGCGCCGACGCCAGCTCCGACAGCGCCTCGGTCTGGATCGGGTCGCCCCAGTCGACGAAGGGCTGCGCCGGGTCGGTGCCGCCGCGGCTCCAGTAGGACCGCATCTGGCCCATGTAGGAGTCGTACTGCGTGCGCGCGGACGCCGACTCCTGCTGCCCGCGCTCGTACTCCTTGCGCGCCGCCTCCGCGCGCGCCTGCGCGCTCTCCAGCTCACCGGCGTACGTCGTCAGCCCGGCCGCCGCCTTCTTGAAGCCGTTGCCCGCCTTGATCCACCGGTCCGGCTCCAGGTCGTGCGCCTCGCGGAACTCGTCCGCCGCCCGACCGGTCCACCCCGACACGTCGATCTTCGCCAGCGCGTCACCCGTGTCGTAGAAGAGCTGGCCCTTCTGCTCCATCAGCATGGCCTTGGCGCGGATGTTGCCCGGGTTGCCCTCGATCTCGAAGTCCGGCACCTCACATCACCTTGATCGCCGCGATGGTGCCCTTGAGCGCGGACAGGGAGTCGTAGCCGGCCTTGTCGGTCTCGAAGTAGTTCATCGCGATCTTGCCCAGGCGCCCCGCCATCTCCTCGACGTCCTGGCAGAGGTTGTTGACGCCCTCCTCCCAGCGGCCCTTGAACTCGTCGAGCGCGTCCCAGACCGCATCGTGGCCGACATCGCCCTTGCCCGGGACGAGGTCCTCGACGTCCTTGTCCTTGAACAGCTGCAGCGCCTCGTTGAGCCCCTGGGCGGCCTTGCCCATGCTCTCGAGGTCCACCTCGTAGTCGTACGACGCCATGGCACTGGTCTTCCCCCGAGCCGGTCGCCCCAAACCGGGCGTGCGGATCCTGCTCGCGAACGTGTGAACTCGCCGCGGCCGGGGTAGGAAGGTCTGCGAACCACCCGAGCGAAAGGGGGCGGCCGTGGCCGTCGGACTTGTCTACGCCGAGATGCAGGCTGCCGCCCAGGCGGTCGCCGACGCCGTCGTGCCGCTGCAGACGACGCTGCGGGACCTCGGCGCCGCGATCGAGACCGAGGCCGGCAAGGGCTTCAGCGGCCAGGCGGCCGCCGGCTTCGGCGAGGCGGTCAACGCGTGGTTCGACGTGGCGATCACCCTGGGGCCGATCCTCGAGGGCTACTCCCAGAGCCTCATGTACGTCGCCCAGGAGCACGCGACCAACGACGTCGCCCAGGCCGAGCGCGCCGGCCAGCTCGCCGACCGCCTCGGCGGTGGTCCCCGATGACCCGCGGGCTGATCGTGCACCAGGGGTCGCTCTCCGCGCTCGAGACCGCGCTCGGTGACGCCACCACGGCGATCACGACCCAGATCACCGAGCTCCTCGAGCAGGTCGAGACGCTCACCCCGGGCTGGGACGAGACCAGCGAGTCGCACCTCGCCCACCTCGAGCACCAGCGCAAGCTCCACGACGGCGTCGCGAAGCTCACCGAGGCGCTCGACCAGGTCAAGGCCAAGCTGGCCACCTACCGCGAGGACGCCCGCGAGATCGAGGTCGAGAACGTCGCGATCGTGAACTGACCGCCCGCACGTCGGCCCCTCAAGTTACCTGCGGGTAGGATCCATCTCACGCCGCAGAGCCCTGCCGTCGGCGTGATCGGCGGACCTAGGCTGCGGCTCTGTACGCCCCTACCGAGGAGCAGCCCTTCATGCAGATCTTCGCGATCGTCGTCTCGTTCGCCTTCACGGTCGCCGCCGTGGCGATGCTGGTCCCGGCCGTACGGCGCATGCTGGCCGTGATCCGCGCGAGCCAGCCGGCACCGGGGCGCACCGACAACCCGGGCGGTCGCACGGCGACGATGCTGAAGGAGACGTTCCTCCACACCCGGATGCTGCAGTGGCACTGGGTCGGCATCATGCACTGGTTCGTCTACGCGGCGTTCCTGTTCCTCAGCACCGCCGTGGGGGCGGCGTACTTCCAGCTCTTCGAGCCGTCGTTCGCCTGGCCGCTGGTCGGCCACTGGTACCCGTACGAGTGGTTCAGCGAGCTGATGGGCCTGCTGAGCACGGTCGGCATCGTCTACCTGATCGTCTACCGGCAGAAGCACCACCCGCGCAGCGAGGGCCGGCGCAGCCGGTTCTTCGGATCGACCTTCTGGCAGGCCTACTTCGTCGAGGCGCTCGCGCTGCTCGAGGGCGCCGCGATCCTGTTCGTCCGCGCAGCCGAGTGGAAGCTCGACGAGGACGCGGGCCGCAGCCACTACCCGATCGCGTCGTGGATCGGCGACGCGTTCTACCCCAGCTCCCCCGAGGCCCTCGAGAACACGATCTACGCCATCGCGGCGTTCAAGATCGTGCTGGCGATGATCTGGCTGATGGTGATCGCCCGCAACATCACCATGGGCATCGCCTGGCACCGCTTCACCGCGTGGTTCAACATCTGGTTCAAGCGCGAGGCCGACGGCACCACCGCGCTCGGCGCGATGAAGCCGCTGATGTCGGACGGCAAGCCGGTCACCCTCGACGACATCGACGACCTCGACGAGGACTCGGTGCTCGGCGTCGGCAAGGTCGAGGACTTCTCGTGGAAGGGCATCCTCGACTTCACCACCTGCACCGAGTGCGGTCGCTGCCAGTCGCAGTGCCCGGCCTGGAACACCGAGAAGCCCCTCTCCCCCAAGCTGCTCATCACCAGCCTGCGCGACCACGCCTACGCCAAGCACGACGGCGACGCGGCGCACCTCGAGCGCGAGCTCGTCGGCGCGGGCGCCAAGGGCGAGAGCGGTGGCACCGGGACCGACGTCCTGGACTACTTCTACAACCCCGCCGACGGCGACTTCGTCATCGACGAGGACGTGCTCTGGAGCTGTACGTCGTGCGGCGCCTGCGTCCAGCAGTGCCCGGTCGACATCGAGCACGTCGACCACATCATGGACATGCGCCGCTACCAGCTGCTGGTGGAGTCCAACTTCCCTGCCGAGCTCAACCAGCTCTTCAAGGGCCTGGAGAACAAGGGCAACCCCTGGAACATGTCGAGCACCGCTCGCATGGACTGGGCCAAGGGCCTCGACTTCGAGGTGCCGGTCGTCGGGGAGGACCTGGAGTCCCTCGAGTCGGTGGACTGGCTGTTCTGGGTCGGCTGCGCCGGGGCGTACGAGGACCGCGCGAAGAAGACCACCCGCGCCGTTGCCGAGCTGCTCGACATGGCCGGCATCTCCTTCGGCGTGCTCGGCAACGGCGAGACCTGCACCGGCGACCCCGCCCGGCGCGCCGGCAACGAGTTCGTCTTCCAGGGCCTCGCCCAGCAGAACGTCGAGACCTTCAAGGAGTACAAGGTCAAGAAGGTCGTCTCGACCTGCGCCCACTGCTTCAACACGCTCAAGAACGAGTACAAGGACTTCGGCATCGAGCTCGAGGTCGTGCACCACACCCAGCTGCTCAACCGCCTCGTCCGCGAGGGGAAGCTGACGCCGGTCAAGGACGGCGCCGGCGCCGCCAAGCGCTCGATCACCTACCACGACCCGTGCTACCTCGGCCGCCACAACGAGGTCTACTCGCCGCCGCGCGAGCTCCTGCAGGTGCTGCCCGGCGCCGAGGTCATCGAGATGGAGCGCAACTCCGAGCGGTCCTTCTGCTGCGGTGCCGGTGGCGCCCGCATGTGGATGGAGGAGAACATCGGCGAGCGGATCAACATGAACCGCACCAAGGAGGCCGTCGGCACCGGCGCCGACCAGATCGCCGTGGGCTGCCCCTTCTGCCGCGTGATGCTCTCCGACGGGCTCACCATGCAGCAGAGCAAGGGCGAGGCCCGCGAGGAGGTCGAGGTCCTCGACGTCGCGCAGATGCTCCTCGCCTCGGTCAAGGGCGAGCAGGCGACGAAGGCCGCCCCGGGCTCCGCGCCCGCCGCTGCTCCTGCCGCCGCTGGTGCGACCGCCGCTGCCGGTGCGACCGCCACGGACGTCGCGACCAAGGACGAGCCGGACGCCGGCGACGTCACCGTCACCGAGGACACGGTGACCGAGACCGCCGACGTGGGTCCGGCCGCCAAGGCGTCGGGCGGTACGTCGCTCTTCGACACCCCGGCCTCCGAGGAGCCGGCCCCTGCCGCCGAGCCCGCCTCGTCCGGCTCGCTGTTCGACACGCCGGCCCCTGCGGACACGACGGCTCCCCAGGCTGACAAGCCGTCCACCGAGAAGCCGGCTGAGGCGTTCTCCGGCGGTTCGCTCTTCGACACCCCGGCACCGGAGCCGGCGGCACCGAAGGACGAGGCGCCCACCCAGACGACGACCGAGACGCCCGCCGAGGCGCCCGCCCAGGAGAAGGCCGCCGCCCAGCCGTCGACCGACCTGGGCAGCGGTGGCTCGCTCTTCGACCTCGGGACCCCCGAGCCCGAGCCCGCCCCAGCAGCGGCGGAGCCGGCGGACGAGCCCGCGTCCGCCGCGGAGGCGCCCGCCGCCCCGGCCCCCACCGCCGACCTGGGCGGTGGCGGCTCGCTCTTCGACATCGCTGCTCCCGAGCCGGTGGCTGCCAAGCCGGCGGCTGCCGAGCCGGCGGCTGCCGAGCCGGCGGCTGCCGAGCCGGCGACGGTCGCAGAGCCGGCCCCGCAGCCCGAGCCGACGGCCGAGTCCGAGCCGGAGGCGAAGGTCGCGCCCGAGCCCGCTCCGGCACCCGCCGCCGACGCTGCCCCGGCCGGCGGCGCGGCGTCCACGCCCGCCACCGACGCGGACCTCTCGAGCCTGGGGTCGCTGTTCGACCTCCCGGCCCCCGAGGCCACCGTGGCCGTTGAGTCTCCCAGCGACTCAACGTCGGATGAGGTCCCTGCCGAGCCGGCCGTGGCCGTTGAGTCTCCCAGCGACTCACCGTCGGATGAGGCCCCTGCCGAGCCGGCCGTCGCCGCTGAGTCTCCCGGCGACTCAACGTCGGATGAGGCCCCTGCCGAGCCCGCCGTCGCCGTTGAGTCTCCCAACGACTCAACGCCCAGCGAGGCCCCGGCGAGCGGTTCCGCGTCTGTTCCGGCCACGGATGTCGACCTGTCGGGCCTGGGCTCCCTGTTCGACCTCGAGGCGCCCGCGGCGGCACCCGTCGTCGCTGCCCCGCAGGCCGAGGCGGCCCCCGCGGCAGCCCCCGAGCCGGAGCCGGCACCGGAGTCGACGCCCGAGCCCGAGGGGTCGGAGCAGCGGACCGCCAGCGCCCCGCCGAGCGGGGCGGACCTGAGCCAGGCCGCGCTGTTCAACGACGACGTCGCCGCCGAGCCCGAGCCGCAGCCCGAGCCCGAGACCGACACCGAGCCCGCGGCGAACGACACCGCGGACGCGAGCGACGTACGGGCCGAGCCGACGCCGGACGAGGGGCCGAAGGCCGCCGCGACGGACGGCACCGCGCACAAGCCGCGTACGGACGTCGACATCAGCGACTCGAGCTCGCTCTTCGACCTCTGAACGGCAACCACCGGCAGCTGTAACGCCGGGTTGGTGCACCTACCCACCCCCATGCATGGGGGGTGCAACAGGCACCAACCCGGCGTTGCACGTCTGCGCCGGGGACGAAAGGCGGGTGGCGTCACCACGACGCCACATGACATCACCAGGGCATTGACTTGATGTCACAGTGATGTCACAGTGGTGCGCATGGACATCACTCCCTACGTCGACAGCCTCCGCCGCGACCTCGTCGCCGCGTCCGAGGCCGGGGGCGACGAGCTGAAGCAGGCCGCGGAGCGCCTCGCCTACGCGCTCGACCCGAGCGCCCGGCTCGCGCTCATGGAGGCCATCTCCCACGCAGCGGCCGAGATCACCGCCGAGTTGCCCGACGGCAGCGTGGACGTGCGGCTGGCGGGCCGCGAGCTCGAGTTCGTCGTCGAGGTCGCCCCGCCGGCCGCCATGCCGACCCCGCCCCCGCCGCCCGCTCCTCCGGCGCCCCCGGAGGAGGAGGCCGGCGACCTCGCCCGGATCACGCTGCGCATCCCGGAGGCGGTCAAGGCGCGCGCCGAGGAGAAGGCCGCCGCAGCCGGGCAGAGCCTCAACACGTGGATGGTCAACGTCGTGCGCCACGCCACCAGCGACCACGCCATCAACGTCGACATCGACCTCAGCAGCGTCCCCTTCGTGGGCTACGACCCGTTCGCCGGCAACCGCAAGCAGGGCAACCGCCGGATGACCGGCTGGCTCTGACGACCTGACCTGACCCCCACGACCTGACCCCCCACGACCTGACACCCACGACCTGACACCAGGGGCACGAGCCCCGCCACCCATCGCCCGACGGACCGGCATCGCCGGCCCGGTGGACGAGCACACCCTCAGGAGACCCGATGAGCAACCAGCTCGACCTCGCCTTCGACACCCCCGAACCCATCGACCTCTACGTCGAGAACGGTCGCGGACGGGTCGAGGTCACCGCCACCGACACCGCCGAGACGACCGTCCGCATCACCGGCGAGCGCGCCCGGGAGTTCGACGTGCGCGACCTCGACGACGGCGTCGGCACCCGTCGGATCGCGATCCTCGCGCCGAAGCGCGGCGGCGGCTTCCTCGGCAGGGACCCGCGCGCCGAGATCGTGGTCGAGGTCCCGGTCGGCAGCGGGCTCCAGACCAAGGTCGGCAGCAGCGACGTACGCACCCACGGCCGGCTCGGCGACACCCGCGTCGACAGCGGCTCCGGCGACGTCTCGCTCGACGTCGTCGAGGGTGACACCTTCGTCCAGGCCGGCTCCGGCGACCTGGCCGCCGGGCACCTCCTCGGCGAGGCGCGCCTCAAGTCCGGCTCGGGCGACGTCGTCGTACGTCGAGCCGAGTCGGCGCTGGTCGTCACGACGGGCAGCGGCGACGTCCGCGTCGAGTCGGCCCGCGGCGAGCTCGCCGTCAAGACGGGGTCCGGCGACACCCACGTCCTGTCGATGGGCGGAGAAGCCGTGGTCACCACCGGCTCGGGCGACCTGGTCGTCGCCGAGGTCGGAGCGGGCCGCCTCACGGCCAAGACCGCGAGCGGCGACGTGAGCATCGGGGTCGTGGCCGGTACGCCGGTGTGGACCGACGTCCGCACCGCGAGCGGCCGGCTCAGCTCGACCCTGCCGAGCACGGGCGAACCCGCCCCCGACCAGCCCTACCTCGAGGTCCGCGCCACCACGGCGTCGGGCGACGTCACCCTCCACCAGAGCTGAACCCCGGACCACGAGCCGGACGAGAAGGAAGGAGAACCGCCATGCACGACTCATTCACCGACATCGAGCTGATCGCACGCCACCGCATCGCCGAGCGCGTCCGCTACTCCCCCCGCGCGCCCCGCACCGAGCGCCGCTGAGCCGAGCCGCCGGCTCAGGACCTCATGGCCACGCCGCGCCGCCAATAGCCCATGAAGGCGACCTGGCTGCGGTCGAAGCCGAGCTCCTTGACCAGGTGGCGGCGCAGGCCGGTGACGACCTTCGACTCCCCGGCGATCCACGCGTAGGTACCACCGACCCCCGTCACGTCGCCGGGGACCTCCTCGCCGGAGGAGGAGTAGAACGGCGTCTCCCACAGGTCGGGGTCGACCTCCTCGGGAGCGACCTCGAGCCCGGCAGGCGCGTGGGGGATGCCGAGGTGGGCCACGACCGCGTCGTGCAGCCCGCCGCCGAGCTCGTCGCCCTCGCGGGCCAGCCACACCACCTCGACGCCCGCGGGACGACGTACGTCCTGGACGTCCGCGGCGAGCGGCACCTCGAGGAAGGCCGTCCCGGTGGCGTCGTCCGGCAGCTGCTCGAGCACGGCGCACACGGCCGGCACGGCCGTCTCGTCGCCCACCAGCAGCAGGTCCGCGCCCGGACCGGGCGTGAACTCGATGCCGCCGTAGGGGTAGCCGCGGCGTGGGGCGAGCAGCGCGATGCGGTCGCCGACCGTCGCGCGGGAGGCCCACAGCGAGCCCGGGCCGACCAGGTCGCCCTCGAGGTGGAGCACCATGTCGACGACGAGGGTGGTCCGCGCCCCCGAGCCGCGGACGTCGCGGATCGTGTACGTGCGCATGTGGCCGCGCTCCGCCGCCGGACGCTCCAGCCACGCCGAGAACCACGTGTCGTCGGCGCCCTCGGTGGAGGTGATGGCACCGGTCGCGGGGTCGGGCAGGATCAGCTTGATCCGCTGGTCCCAGCGCGGACCGTCGACGCCGAAGTCGGCGAGGGCGGGGCTGCCGAGCTCGACGCGGACGAAGGTCGGCGAGAGCCGCTCCACCGCGACCACCTCGACCTCGGTGAAGAGCATGGGCAGGACGGCCCGGTTCGAGCTGGCGGTCACGGTCATCGGGTCTCCCGGCTGGAGTGGCTGGAGTGGCTGGAGTGGCTGGACAGTTCGGTCGGGCTGGACGGGCTGGACGGGCCAGACGGTTCGGCGCGACCGGGCCGGTGACGGCCGACGGGCACGACGAGCGGCGTGTGCGAGACCGGGTCGTCGATCACCCGGTTGTCGAGGCCGAACACGGTCCGCACGACCTCCTCGGTGACGACCTCGCGCGGAGTGCCCTCGGCGACGATGCGGCCGGTGTGCAGGGCGACGAGGTGGTCGGCGTAGCGGGCGGAGAGGTTGAGGTCGTGGAGCACCATCACGATCGTGGTGCCGCGGCGGGCGTTGAGCTCGGCGAGCAGGTCGAGCATCTCCACCTGGTGGGCGACGTCGAGGTAGGTCGTGGGCTCGTCGAGCAGCAGCAGGTCGGTGCCCTGCGCGAGCGCCATCGCGATCCACACCCGCTGCCGCTGGCCGCCGGAGAGCTCGTCGACGACGCGGTCGGCGAGGCCGAGCGTGTCGGTGAGGGTGAGCGCCTCGGCCACCGCCTCGTCGTCGGCGTTGGTCCAGCGGGCGAAGGGACCGTGGTGCGGGTGCCGGCCGCGGGCCACCAGGTCGGCGACGGTGACGCCCTCGGGGGCGACCGGGTTCTGCGGGAGCAGCCCGAGCGTGCGTGCGACCTGCTTGGTGGGGAGCCGGTGGATCGCCTCGCCGTCGAGCAGCACCGACCCCGACCGGGGGCGGAGCAGCCGGGCCAGGCCGCGCAGCAGCGTCGACTTGCCGCAGGCGTTGGCCCCGACGATGACGCTGATCCGGCCGTGCGGGACCTGCAGGTCGAGGTCGTGCACGACGGCCGTGTCGGTGTAGCCGAGCGTGAGGTCGCTCGCCTCCAGCCGGGCGGGCGTGGTGGTGGCGGTGGCGGTCATGCCGCCCTCCTTCCGCGTTGTCCGGTGAGCGGGCCGCGGGCGAGCAGCCAGAGCAGGAACGGGGCGCCGAACGCGCCGGTGACGACGCCCACGGGCAGGTTGAGGTCGGCGAACGCGTAGGCGCCGGCGTAGTCGCCCGCCAGCACGATGACGGCACCGACGAGGCCGGCGGCCGGCAGCGTCGTACGACCGTGGTTGAGGGCGCGCGCGATCGGACCGGACAGGAAGGCGACGAAAGCGACGGGTCCTGCCGCGGCCACGCCGACGGCGACGAGCAGCACTCCGAGGAGCATGAGCAGGTCGGTGCGGGCGCGCCCGACGCCGAGGCCGGCGGCGGTGTCGTCGCCGAGCTCGGTCGCGCGCAGCGAGCGCGCGGCCCACGCGGTCGCCGGGAGCAGCACGGCCAGCGCGAGGGCCAGCAGGCCGATGGCCGGCCACGCGACGCCGTTGACGCTGCCGGTCAGCCAGCGCAGCACCAGCTGGACGTCCCACTCGTCGACGCGGGTGAAGACGTACTGGATGACCGACTGCATCGCGGCGGCGAGGCCGATGCCGGCGAGGACGAGGCGGAAGCCGCCGTGGTCACCGGCGACGGCGCGCACGGCGAGAGCGACGCCGAGCGCGCCGAGGATCGCGGCGGCGGAGACCGACCAGCCGGTCCAGCCGGCCAGGGCGATGCCCGAGACGGCGGCGGCGCTGGCGCCGAGGCTGACGCCGATGATGTCGGGGCTGGCGAGCGGGTTGCGCAGCGTGGTCTGGAAGATCGCGCCGCCGACGCCGAAGGCGAGACCGACGAGCACCGCCAGCACGGCTCGCGGGAGCTTGGACTCCATCACGATGTAGGTGGCGCCAGGGATCTGCTCGCCACCGAGGATGCGCACGAAGTCGGGGATGGTGACGGTGAAGTCGCCGAGCAGCACGCGCGCGGCGAAGGCGCCGACGAGGACGACGACGAGCCCGGCGACGAGGCGGCGGTGGTGGCGCAGCGGGGCGCGGCGCGCACGGCGTACGACGCCGAGGGCGTCCGGGGTGGGCGGCTCGGCGGTGACGGGGCGGTCGAGGGTCACGGTCACAACGCCCTCCCCGTGCGGCGGATCAGGGCGATGAAGACGGGGACGCCGACGACCGCGGCCATGATGCCGACCTGCACCTCCGACGGCGGCAGCACCACGCGACCAACGGTGTCGGCGACGACCACGAGCACGGCGCCGCCGAGCATCGAGAACGGCAGCAGGCGGCGGTGGTCGGGCCCGACGAGGGCGCGTACGACGTGGGGCACGACGAGGCCGACGAAGGCGATCGGCCCGGCCAGCGCGGTCGCGGTGCCGGCGAGCAGGACGATCGCGAGCGCGATCACCAGCCGGTCGCGCGTGGTCCGGCGGCCGAGGCCGCGGGCCAGGTCGTCGCCCAGGGCGAGCGTGTTGAGGCAGCGCGCGCCGGCCAGCGCCAGCAGCGCGCCGACGAGGAGGAACGGGAGGCCGGCGAGGAGCACGTCGGCGCCCCGCCCGGCGACGGTGCCGACCTGCCAGAAGCGGAAGGACTCCATGGTCCTGCGGTCGGCGAGGAGCAGGCCGGTGGTCCAGCTCGCGAGGCCCGCACTGAGGGCCGCGCCGGTGATGGCGAGCTTCATCGGGGTCGCGCCGTCGCGGCCGAGGGACGCGATGCCGTGGACCGCGGCCGCGGCCACGGCCGCGCCGAGGAAGGCCAGCGGCAGGAACTGGCCCATCGCGGTGGCGCCGAAGGTCGTCATCCCGACGACCATCGCGAAGGTGGCACCGGCGTTGACGCCGAGGATGCCCGGGTCGGCCAGCGGGTTGCGGGTCAGCCCCTGCATGAGCGCCCCCGCCAGCCCGAGGGCGGCGCCGACGGCGAGGCCGAGGACGGTGCGGTCCAGCCGGGCCTCGACCACGGCGTGCAGCGGGTGGGTGCTGTCCCACACCGCCTGCAGCGGCACGCCCCGTGCCCCCACCAGGAGGGACAGGGCGCCGGCACCGGCCAGCGCCACGACCGAGATCGCGACGCTGGCCGGCAGGGCGGGACGACGCCTCTGGCCTCCCCCCGGAGCCCGTGAGACGTCGTCCCGCGTCGGGACGAGGGCGGACATCAGCCCTCGAGCGCCTCGACCACGTGAGGCAGGAAGTCTCTCACGATGACCGGGATGGAGAGCGGCGTGGGGTTGGTGGAGGCCATCGCGGCCTGCTTGTCGGTCTCGGCATACCAGTGGCCGTCGGCGATCGCGGGGATCTGGCCGAGCAGCTTGTCGTCCTCGATCGTCTCGACGTTGTCCGGGGAGTCCACCCAGGTGATGAAGACGTCGGAGTCGAGGTCGGCCGACTGCTCCGCCGACACCGTGCCGTAGAACTCGCCCGGCTTGATCGCGTCTGCGACGGCCGGCGCGTCGACCATGCCGAAGTCGCGCAGGATCGAGACCCGCGGGTCCTCGGGGGCGTACATGCCGACCGTGGAGAGGTCGGTGGCGGCGAGGTAGCCGTAGATCAGCTCGGCCCCCTCGAGCTCGGGGTTGGCCGCGGCGGCCTCGTCGATGGCGGCCTCGGTGTCGGACGCGACCTCCTCGGCGAGCGCCGTACGACCGAGCGCCTGGCCGACCATCTCGAGCGAGGTCCGCCAGTCGGTGGTCCACGGCGCCTCGGGGTAGGCGACGACCGGGGCGATCTTGGAGAGCTTGGCGTACTCCGCGTCGGTGATGCCGGAGTTGGTGGCCAGGATCAGGTCGGGGGCGAGCTCGGCCACCTCGTCGATCGGCGCGCCGTCGGAGTCGTCGTAGCGCACGGGCGCCTCGGCGCCAGCCTCCTCGACGGCCTCGTCGAACCAGTCGGTCGAGCCGCCCTCGTTGCCGCCCCAGGTGATCTTGGTGGCGCCGACCGGGACGACACCGAGCGCGACGGCGTGGTCGTGGTCGGTCCAGCCGAGGGTGGCGACCCGGGTCGGCTCGGAGTCGATCGTGGTCTCGCCGAGCGCGTGCTCGATGGTGACGGGGAAGGCGTCGGGGTCGACGGACGTGGTGGAGGTCGGCTCCGCCGCGGCCTCCGTGCCGCTGGTGGATCCGGTGCTGCAGCCGGCGAGGGCAGCGACCAGGACGGTGGCCGCGGCGGCCTGGATCTTCAAGGGCGCGGCGAGGCTTAGCTTCATCAGGACTCCGGGTGCTCGGTAAGGCAACACTAACTAAGGGAAGCCTAACCACACTTGGTCCGAATTAGGCAACGCGGGTGTGCCTTAATCCGCGATGCGGACCCGTGGACGCCTCAGATCGGCGTGCGGTGGAACCCCTGGAAGGACCGGCTGGGGGTCGGGCCGCGCTGGCCCTGGTAGCGGGAGCCGTACTTCTCGGAGCCGTAGGGGTGCTCGCTCGGCGAGGAGAGCCGGAAGAAGCAGAACTGGCCGATCTTCATCCCGGGGTAGAGCTTGATCGGCAGCGTCGCGACGTTGGCCAGCTCGAGGGTGACGTGGCCGGAGAAGCCGGGGTCCACGAACCCCGCCGTGGCGTGCGTGAGCAGGCCCAGCCGCCCCAGCGACGACTTCCCCTCCACCCGCGCGGCGACGTCGTCGGGCAGGGACACGACCTCGTACGTCGACCCGAGCACGAACTCGCCCGGGTGCAGGATGAACGGCTCGTCGCCCTCGGGCTCGACCTCGCGCGTCAGCTCGGACTGGTCGGCGGCGGGGTCGATGTGGGGGTAGCGGTGGTTCTCGAAGACGCGGAAGAACCGGTCGAGGCGCACGTCGATGCTGGAGGGCTGCATCATCGTGGGGTCCCACGGATCGAGGGCGATCCGGCCGGCGTCGATCTCAGCGGTGATGTCGCGATCGGAGAGCAGCACCCGCCGACCCTAGCGCTCGGGCCCGGTGGTCGAGGAGGGACGAAGTCCCGTCACGAGACCGCCTTGCGACAATGGTTCGGTGACCTTCCACCGCTACGTCGCCCTGGGCGACTCCTTCACCGAGGGCGTCGGAGACCCCGACCCCGCACGCCCCAACGGACTGCGCGGCTGGGCCGACCGCGTCGCCGAGGTGCTCGCCGAGCAGACCGACGACTTCGGCTACGCCAACCTCGCCATCCGCGGCCGCAAGCTCGGCGCGATCGTCGCCGAGCAGGTCGACGCCGCCGTCGCGCTCGAACCCGACCTGGTCACCATCCACGGCGGCGGCAACGACGTGCTGCGCCCGCGCGTCGACATCGACGCCCTCGCCAGGACGTACGACGACGCCATCGCGCGGCTGCGCGCCACCGGTGCGCACGTGGTCATGTTCACCATCTTCGACCCGGGCGCCGGCGGCATCTACGGCCCGATGCGCGGCCGGATGGCGATCTTCAACGAGTGGGTCCGCGAGATCGCCGACCGGCACGGCGCCACCGTGGTCGACATGTGGCGGATGCGCGACATCGAGATCCCCGGCGTGATGGACACCGACCGGATGCACCTCAACAGCTCCGGCCACACCCACATGGCCCACGCCGTCCTCGAGGCCATCGGCGTCGAGCACGGCCTCGAGCCCGTGACCGTGGGCCCGCTCCCTGTCCTCGGGCGCCGCGAGACCTGGGCCGCCAATGCCCAGTGGACGCGCGAGTTCCTCGTGCCGTGGGTGCACCGCCGGCTCACCGGGCGCTCCTCCGGCGACACCGTCACGCCGAAGCATCCCGCCCTCTCGCGGGTCGGCACGAGGGTCGGCTAGCCCCATCCGGTATCGTTCGGCCCGCCGTCTCCGGACGGCATGCGGATGTAGCTCAGTTGGTAGAGCGCGACCTTCCCAAGGTCGATGTCGCGAGTTCGAATCTCGTCATCCGCTCCAGCTTTCCTCACCTATCGCGCGCGCCGAGCGGTGAGCCACGCGGCTTCTGCGCCGCCAGAACCCGCCTCACGCACCGCCCCCGCCCGTGTTGTCGTACGGCGGTGAGTCACGCGGATTCTGCGCCGCCAGAACCCGCCTCACGCACCGCCCCCGCCCGTGTTGTCGTACGAGCGGTGTGCCACGCGGCTTCTGGGCCGCCAGAACCCGCCTCACGCACCGCCCCCGCCCGTGTTGTCGTACGAGCGGTGTGCCACGCGGCTTCTGGGCCGTCAGAACCCGCCTCACGCACCGCTCGACCACCGTGCGGATCCCCGGTTGGGGCAGGAGTGAGACTTGCGACTTCTGGGGCTGAAGAGGACAGTGAGGCGGTCGTTGTTCTCGGCTCGAAGGTCTTCCCCCATGCCCGCACTTCCCCGCCCGACGCTCCGCAAGGTCGCCCACCGCATCGCCGACGAGGACGCCTCGCGCCCGCTGTGGCGCCACCCCGCCACCATCGCCGCCGCGGCGCTCGCCCTGACGCTCGGAGCCGTCCCGCTCCTCCCCGACGGCGACCGGGCCGACCGCGGCGAGATCGCCCCGGCCGCCGAGACGACCGGAGCGCCCGGAGCGCCCGGAGCCTCGGGACGCAACGCGCTGACGCCGGCGATGCGCGCCGAGATCGAGCGCGTGCTCGCCGAGGGCGCCACCCTCGACCGGGCCGAGGGGCGTACGGCGCTCGCGCGGGCGTCGGTGCGCTGCGCCACCTTCGAGGGGCAGCGCTACTGCCTCGGGTTCGGCTGGACCAACCAGTCGGAGGAGGCACTCGCCGCCCGGCTCGAGACCCGGCCGACGGCTCGCACCACCGAGCGCACCGGTGACCTCGACGCCGACGGGCTGCTGGCCCGCGCCCAGTCGCGTACGTCGACCGCCCGCACCGAGGCCGAGCGCACGGAGCTGACCATGGCGGCCCGCGCGGTCGGCAAGGTCTGGATGCTGCGCCACGAGATCCAGGGCGTGCCGCTGCCCGACGGCTTCGCCGAGCGGCACCCGGAGGTGAGCGCGGGCGTCGACGCGCGCGGCGGCTTCGGCGGGTCGTACCCGACGAAGTCCAAGATCCTCAGCAGCAAGGTGGCCCAGGCCCAGAACCAGACCTACTGGTGCGGTCCGGCCACGATGCAGGCCATCGGCTGGGGCTCGCAGGGCAAGCGGAAGAACCAGTCCTACTGGGCCCGCCGCCTCGGCACCACCAGCGCCGGCACGGCGATCACCGACATGGTGCGGGTGGTCAACAACAAGACGGACTACGACGACGAGACCCACGCCGGCCCCTACGTCGTGCTCGACATCAGCGACTTCACCTTCAAGCAGTGGTACCGCCTGATGATGCGCCACGTGCACGACTACCAGGCGCCGGTCGTGCTGCACCCGAACCTGCACAAGCAGTACTACCCCTACCTCGACGACGACGCGAGCGGTCACTTCCAGGTCGGCCGCGGCTTCGACCAGAACCCGGGCGGCAACCCTCAGCTCGGCTGGTTCGAGCCGTGGGACCAGTCCAGGTTCGACCCCAGCGAGCCGGCGATCGTCCGCGTGCAGTGGCGCAACGCCTACCGGTCCTTCCGGGCCAACCTCGACCACTTCCAGCACAACGTCGGGGTCTGACGTGCGCGTCCGTACGCCGGCCGCGCTGGTGCTGCTGGTCGCACTGGCCGGCTGCGCGGGGACCGACGAGGCCGACCCGGCGCCCTCGAGCGCGCCGGACCGGCCGTCCGGGGAGGCTGGCCTCCCCACGGGCGGGCCGGTCGACGACCCGGTCGCGGCCGAGCCGGCGACCGCCCTGCTGGACTGGCAGGACACGGCCGTCGAGGCCGGCACCCGCTACGTCAAGGGGCCCGAGTGGGAGGCGCTGGGCGACGAGGGCGACACCCTCGTCGAGCTGGCCCGCGACGGCGACGCCGCGACCGTCCGTGCCGGCGGAGGACGCACGATCTCCGAGGTCCTGATGAGCGAGTCGTGGGCCGTCGTCGTCCGCCAGGACAAGGCCGAGACGGCTCCCAGCGAGGTGGCCGTCGTCGACCTCGCCACCGGGGAGACGGGCGCGGTCACCACGCCCCCGGCGGCGAGCGGCGGCTCGTGGGCCCTCACCGACGGCGACCTCTACTACCCGACCTACGGCGACGGCGGGGCCTACTGCCTGGCCACCGCGGCGCTCGCCGACAGCAACGGCGAGGACGGCTGGTGCGCCCCGGACCGCAGCGGCTTCTCCGGCCTCACCGCCAGCGAGCACGGCGTCGGCATCATGACCTTCGACGACGCCCGCCCCGTGGCCTGCCGCACCGTCAACCTGCTCGACGCCAGCGGCGTGCCGCAACCGGTCGACGGGCCCGAGGACTGCACGGCCTGGGACGTCGCCGCGACCGCTGACGGCGCCGTGTGGTCGGAGGTGCCGAAGCCGCGCCGGCAGGAGGAGGCCCGCTTCCACGCCGCGGCGGACAGCACCTACTTCGACCTTGGCCCCGGCACCACCGGGACCGCCGTCCCCTGCGGCGGCTCGGTCTTCTTCGTCCGCGACCCGCAGGGCCCCGACGAGCCGGCCCGGCTGATGCGCTGGACGCCCGAGCGCACGCTGGAGGTCGCCTACGAGTCCCCCTCCACCGGCAACGCCTTCCTCGGCGAGCCGGTCTGCGGCGGCGGCGTGCTGACGCTGACGTCGTACGGCGAGCAGGGCGACGAGCACGTCTGGGCTAACGTCGGCTGACGTGAGCTTCACCGGATTCCCCGTCGCCGCGCTCGACTTCTACGACGACCTCGAGATGGACAACACCAAGTCGTTCTGGGAGTCCCACAAGCACGTCTGGAAGGAGTCGGTCGAGGCGCCGATGAAGGCGCTGATGGCCGCGCTCGAGCCGGAGTTCGGCCCGGCGAAGGTGTTCCGGCCCTACCGCGATGTCAGGTTCGCCAAGGACAAGACGCCCTACAAGACCCACCAGGGCGCGTTCGTCGCGGCCGGGCCGCGGACCGGCTGGTACTTCGAGATCTCCCCGCGCGGCACGCGCGTCGGCGCCGGCTTCTACGACGCCGACGGACCGACGCTGGCCGCGATCCGCGAGGCGATGGCCGACGGGAAGACCGGCCCGGCGCTCGACCGGCTGCTGAGGAAGCTCGAGAAGGACGGCTTCGAGGTGGGCGGCGAGCAGCTGAAGACGTCACCGCGCGGCTACGACGTCGACCACCCCCGCATCCACCTGCTGCGCCGCAAGCAGCTCTTCGTGGGCCGCTCCTACGGCTTTGAGTCCGACGCGATCGACGCCGGGCTCGTCGACCGGGTCCGTGAGGACTGGCGGGCGCTGCGACCGCTGGTCGACTGGGTCGCCGCGGTCCGGGTCGACTGACGCCTCTGCCCGAAGGGTCAGGCGTACCAGGCGTCGCTCGTCGCCAGGGCCTGCATCTCGGCCATCGTGAGCACCGGCTCGCTCGCGACGACCTCGCCCTGCTTCTCGTCGGTGCTGTTCCGAGCGATCACGCTGATCTGCCACCCGTCGTACGTCCCCAGGGTCAGCGAACGCTCGAGGAAGTTCGCGGGGACGCCGGCGCCACCAGCGGGACGCGACTCCTCGCGCAGCAGACGCGACCCGTCAGGCATGGTCGTGCAGTCGATCTCGGGCGCCGGCTCGCAGACGACGCTCGGCGCCAGCGGCTCTCCGCCGTCCTGCACGACGAGCGGGCTGTTGTACCAGCGGATGGTGAACGAGACCTGTGCCCCGTCGACGATCGCGACGAACGTGCGCTGGTGGTCCTCACCGGATGCGTCCACCTCGAGGTGCCGCACCGCTGAGGCCCCCGTGGCCGAGCTGAGGGCCTGCTCCATCTTGGCCACCGTCACCAGCGGCCGCAGCTCGTCGGCCGACGGAGGCCGATCGGGGTCGGGTGTCGGGCTGGGCGAGACGGACGCGGTGGGCTCGGTCGCGACGTCGCCCGACGTGCTGTCGGGGTCGCCGAGGTGGGGTACGACGGCCGCCAGCGTGCCGATGACGCCGATCACGGCCAGCGAGGCGACCGCCGTACCGATCCGGGCGCGGCGCTGCCGGGAGCGGCCGCGGGTGATGCCGCCGCTGACGAGGCGGTCGACGTCGGGGGTGAGGCCGTCACTGGCACGGCGGAGGAGCTCGGTGACGCCGGTGTCTTCGGTGGGCATGGGATCTCCTAGATCTCGAGCAGGTCTCGGAGGGACGGGCCCAGCACGGCACGGAGTCGCTCGAGGGCGCGGAGCGTCCGGTTGCGCACGGCTCCCGGACTGACCCCGAGGGCGTCCGCGGTGTCGGCGACCGACACGTCCTCGAGGTAGCGGAGCACCAGGACCGCGCGGTCCATCGGTGCCAGCTGCGCGAGCGCGTCGCGGAGGGCGAGCGAGGTGGCGGCGTCCCCACCCTGCTCGATCCGCTCCGGCAACGACTCGGTCGGCGTCTCGTGGTTGCTGCGACGGCGCTGGGCGCTGATGTAGGCGCGCGTCAGCGTCGTGTGGGCGTACGCGACCGGGTGCTCGATCGGTCCGCCCAGGCGGCGGTGCCACCGGACGTAGACCTTGGCCAGCGTCTCCTGGACGAGGTCCTCTGCCCGGTGCGCGTCGCCGCACATCAGCCACGCGGCGCGATAGAGCTGAGGTGTCCGCGCGACCGCGAACTCCTCGAAATCCTCCTGCGTGCGGGGCATGTCTCTCCCTGGTTGGTTCGGCGTCACCGGGTGAGACGCACGGGAGCATCGTGACGTCACACCATCGTGGGGACGATCTCGCCCGACCTGCGGAGTTCGGCTCACGGTGACGCGGCGTTCACGCCGGGTTGGGGCGCGCGGACGAGGCTCGCGCCATGGCGAAGAGACTGTTCCTCCTCCACCTCGGACCCGACCCGGTGGACACGCCCTCGATGACCGAGGCGCTGGCGGTCGGCGGCGTCTCGGTCCCCGCCGTCGACGCCGACGTCCTCGCGCACGCGGAGGTCGAGCTCCTGCGCTCGCACAAGGCCGCGGGCCTCCGACGCAAGGACGTCGAGGGCGCGTGGGCACGGGTGTGCCGGCGGGCGCGGAAGACGGGGACGGACTGCTTCGTGAGCATGCCCGGGTGGTCGGCGGCGACGCCGGACCAGGCCGCGCTGGCGCTCGACGGCCTCGTCGCGGACTTCCGCGTCGTGCTCGTGGCGACCAGCGGCTTCGCCGAGCCGCCGCGCAGCTGGATGTCGCTGGCGAAGGAGGGTCGCTCGCACGTCCTGCCCGCCCGCCTCGGCGACGAGCAGCTCGCCGAGCAGGTCGCGCGGATCGCGCTCATGGAGGAGGAGGCCCGCCTCGACCGGCGCCTCGCCAAGGTGTCGCGGCGACGGCGCCTGCTCGACCGCAGGCCCGCCGCCTGATCGACCGCCCGGTCAGCCGCCGGTCGCGGTCAGTGCGGCTGCCAGGCGTCGTCGTCCTCGGTGAGGGCGGCGACCTCGGCCGGCAGCGTGCCGTCCGCGAGCTGCTGGATGGTGACCTGCTCGAAGACGTTGCGCAGCGAGTGCCGGGCCGCGATCCACACGTGCTGCAGCACCTGCGCGCTGTCGTCGTACTCGACCGACTCGGGACGCAGGCCGTAGACCGACACCAGCGGCCCGTCGACCGCCCGGATCACGTCGGCGACCGTCACCGTCTCGGGCTTGCGCGCGAAGCGCCACCCGCCGGACTGGCCGCGCTGCGACACCACGATGTCGGCACGGCGGAGGTCGGCGAGGATGGCCTGGAGGAACCCGTGCGGGATGCCCTGCGCCTTGCCGAGCTGCTCGGCGCTGACCGCCGTCCCGTCGGCGCGCACCGCGATCTCGATCAGGGCCCGGAGGGCGTAGTCGGCTTTGGCGGAGACGCGCATATGCCCAGTTTGTCAGATATGTCGGCAGAGACAGTGCTCTTGGTCGACGGGCACCCCGCACGCGGCCGTACGCCGCCCCGGCTGGGACGGCGTACGACGACCACGCGACCGGGCGTCAGGCCGTGGCGGTCTCGAGCTCCGGCTCGTCGGCGAGCGCGGCCCTGGACAGGCGCTCCTGCTTGACGGCCCACACGATGGCCCAGATCCACAGGACGAGGACGACGGCCGCGGTGGCGGCGACGCCGACGCCCGGGACGCCGGCGGTCTCGAGCAGCGTCTTGGAGTTGGTCAGGATGATCAGGCCGCCGGCCGCGGTGCCCAGGACCCGGGGGGCGAGGCGCCTGACCAGCCAGGCGGCGATGGGGGCGGCCACGACACCACCGGCGAGCAGGGCCGCGGCGAAGCCCCAGTTGATCCCTGCGGACCCGAGGCCGAAGAGGAAGCCGAGCGATGCGCCGACGGCGACGACGAACTCCGAGGCACCGATGGAGCCGACGACCTTGCGCGGCTCGAGGCGACCGCTGGACAGCAGCGACGTGGTGCCGACCGGGCCCCAGCCGCCGCCACCGACGGCGTCGAGCGTGCCGGCGACGAGGCCCATCGGGGCCAGGAAGGCCGCCGAGGGCCGCCCCTTGAAGCTCGGGCGGGCGCCGCCGAGGCGCAGGAAGCGGTAGACGACGTAGAAGCCGAGGCTCAGCAGGATGATCGCGACGAGGGGCTTGGCGACCGCGGCGTCCAGGTTGGACAGCAGCGTCGCGCCGGCGAAGGCGCCGACGAAGCCCGGGACGGCGAGGATCGACACCGTGCGCCAGTCGACGTTGCCGAACTTGTGGTGCGAGACGCCGGACACGAGCGAGGTGCCGAGCTCGGAGAAGTGGACGGCTGCCGAGGCGGCGGCCGGGGCCACACCCACGGCGAGGAGGAGGGTCGACGACGTCACGCCGTAGCCCATGCCGAGGGACCCGTCGATGAGCTGGGCGATGAGGCCCACGACACCGAGAACGATGAGCTTGCGCATGGAGCGGAGGTCCTTCCGGGACGGGACAGCAGGCAGTAGTCGTGCGACTGGGGTATGTCAGGTGAAAGAGTAGACATACTTTGGGTGATAGACAAAACCGACCTGGTGCGCGGCGTGTCCTCGCACCGGGTGCGGACGCTGCGCGACGTACGTCCTCCCACCCGTCCGGACCGGCGTTTCGGCGTTCGTGTTGCGCGGAGCCCGGTTGCGAGGCATCATTTTGTTACCGGCGAGTAGCACGTGGCTCCTCCAGCACGGCTCGCCCCCAAGAACACCCCCGAGCGACATGGACAGGTGGAAGCTGTGAGCCACTACAAGACCAACCTCCGCGACATCGAGTTCAACCTCTTCGAGGTGCTCGGCCGGGACGACGTGCTCGGCACCGGCCCGTTCGGCGAGGTCGACGGCGAGAGCGCGCGCGAGATCCTCCGCGAGGTCGAGCGCCTCTCCCGCGAGGACCTGGCCGCGAGCTACAAGGACAGCGACCGCAACCCGCCGGTCTTCGACCCGGCCACCCACACCGCTCCCGTGCCGGAGTCGTTCAAGGCGAGCTACCAGGCATGGATGGACGCCGAGTTCTGGCGCCTCCAGGTCTTCGAGGAGATGGGCGGCACCCCGGCCCCGTCATCGCTGATCTGGGCCATCGGCGAGATGGTGCTCGGCGCCAACGCCCCCGTGTGGATGTACGCCGCCGGCCCGGCCTTCGCCAACGTGGTCCACCGCAACGGCAACGAGCGCGACAAGGCCGTCGCCCAGCACATGGTCGACCGCCAGTGGGGCTGCACCATGGTGCTCACCGAGCCCGACGCCGGCTCCGACGTCGGCGCGGGCCGCGCGAAGGCGACCCCCAACGACGACGGCTCGTGGAACATCACCGGCGTCAAGCGCTTCATCACCAGCGCCACGCACGACATGAGCGAGAACATCATGCACCTCGTCCTCGCGCGCCCCGAGGGCGTGGAGGGCGTCGGCGGCCCGGGCACCAAGGGCCTGTCGCTCTTCTGGATGCCCGAGCACCACTTCGACCTCGAGACCGGCGAGCTCACCGGCGAGCGCAACGGCGTCTACGTCACCAACGTCGAGCACAAGATGGGCATCAAGGTCTCCAACACGTGCGAGGTCACCTTCGGCGACCCGCAGGTCGGCGGCGGCGAGCCGGCCAAGGGCTGGCTCCTCGGCGAGGTCCACGACGGCATCGCGCAGATGTTCCAGGTCATCGAGAACGCCCGCATGATGGTCGGCACCAAGGCCATCGCCACGCTGTCGACCGGCTACCTCAACGCCCTCGACTACGCCAAGGAGCGCGTCCAGGGCGCCGACCTCACCCAGGCGGCCGACAAGACCGCGCCGCGCGTGACGATCACCCACCACCCCGACGTACGCCGCTCGCTGATGACGCAGAAGTCGTTCGCCGAGGCCATGCGCGCGCTGGTGCTCTACACCGCCACCTGGCAGGACCAGGTGATGATCGCCGAGCACGAGGGCACCGCCGACTCCGACGAGGCCCGCCTCGCCGCCGCGGTCAACGACCTGCTGCTCCCGATCGTCAAGGGCTACGGCTCCGAGCGCTCGTGGGTGCTGCTGGGCACCGAGTCGCTGCAGACCTTCGGCGGCTCCGGCTTCCTGCAGGAGTACCCCGTCGAGCAGTACGTCCGCGACGCCAAGATCGACACCCTCTACGAGGGCACCACCGCGATCCAGGGCCAGGACTTCTTCTTCCGCAAGATCGTCAAGGACCAGGGCCGCGCGCTGGGCCACCTCGCCAAGGAGATCGAGGGCTTCATCGCCTCCGAGGCCGGCAACGGTCGCCTCAAGACCGAGCGCGAGCTGCTCGCCACGGCCCTCGAGGACGCCAACGCCGTCGTCGGCCACATGATCAACGACCTCATGTCGTCGGCCGAGGAGCTGCGCAACATCTACAAGGTGGGCCTCAACACCTCCCGCCTGCTGATGGTGCTCGGCGACGTCGTCTGCGCCTGGCTGCTGCTGCGCCAGGCCGAGGTCGCGCTCGACAAGCTGGCCGGCGACGTGTCGGCCAAGGACAAGGCGTTCTACGAGGGCAAGGTCGCCGCGGCCCAGTTCTTCGCGCAGACCAACCTGCCGAAGATCAGCGCCGAGCGCGCCATCGCCGAGGCCACCACCCTCGAGCTGATGGACCTCGACGAGGCCTCCTTCTGATCGTCTGAGCCAGATTGATCGTCTGAGCCAGACGCCGCTCCTGCGGGGGAGTCACCGGATATCCGGTGACTCCCCCGCTTTGCACCCGGGATCTCGACCTCAAAGCAGGGAACCCGGGTGCACAGCACCCGATGACAGGTGTCACGGGCAGGTCGTGACACTTCGGCGAGGGGCCCGGGCCCGTACGCCGACAGGCTGGGCACATGACAACCCCAGCCATCCGCGCGACCGGGCTCCGCAAGGCCTTCCGCTCGACCGACGGCACGCCCGTGGTCGCGGTCGACGACGTCGACCTGGTCGTCCAGCCCGGCGAGATCGTGGCGTTCCTCGGCCCCAACGGAGCCGGCAAGACCACGACGGTCGACATGCTGCTCGGCCTCACGACGCCCGACGCCGGCACGATCGAGGTCTACGGCACCTCCCCCGCCGACGCCGTACGGCTGGGGCGGGTCTCCGCGGTCATGCAGACGGGCGGCCTCCTCAACGACTTCACGGTCGGCGAGACCGTGCGCGCGATCGCCGCGCTGCACGGCCGGTCCGACCGCGTCGAGGTCGTGCTCGACCGGGCCCGGCTCACCGACCTCGCCGGCCGGCGGGTCGAGGCCTGCTCGGGCGGGGAGCAGCAGCGGCTGAAGTTCGCCCTCGCCCTGCTGCCCGATCCCGACCTGGTCGTCCTGGACGAGCCGACCACGGGGATGGACGTCGGCGCGCGGCAGGAGTTCTGGCGGGCGATGCGCGAGGACGCGGCGCTCGGCCGCACGATCGTCTTCGCCACCCACTACCTCGCAGAGGCCGACGAGTTCGCCGAGCGCACCGTCCTGATGAACCACGGCCGGATCGTCCACGACGCACCGACGACCGACGTGCGGGCGGCGTACGGCGGTCGCACCCTCACCTTCCGGCCGCCCGCGCAGGCGGTCGGCCCCGACGGCATCGACGCCGACTGGCTGAGCCGGGTGCACGAGGCCCTCGCGCCCCTCGGCGTCACCGACGTCGACGTCTCCGCTGCCAGCCTGGAGGCCGCCTTCCTCGCCCTGACCGCCGCGCCCGAGCTCGAAGGAGCCACCCGATGAGCACCACGACCCTGACCGACCCGCGTGCCGTGGACGGCGTACGCCCGACGCCCCGGCCGGCCATGGCGACGTACGCCCGCCTCGACCTGCGCCGCCAGCTGCGTGACCGGATCGGGATGTTCTTCGTCGTCGGGCTGCCGACCTTCATGTTCCTCGTCTTCGGGCTCGGCTCCGACGACCCGGTCGGCAGTGGCAACGTCGCGATGTACGTGATGATCTCGATGGCCGCCTACGGGGCCGTCACCGCGACCACCAGCGTCGCCGGGAGCGCGGCGACCGAGCAGGTCATGGGGTGGGGTCGCCAGCTCGGCCTGACCCCGATGCGACCGGTCGCGTTCGTGGTCGCCAAGGCGGCCGTGGCCATGTCGGTGGCAGCGGTGCCGGTGGTCGCCATCTACGCCATCGGCGCGGCCACCGGCGCGCGCGGCGACTGGTCGGACTGGCTGCTGTCGGGCGCGGTGGTGTGGCTCGGCTCCGCGCTCTTCGCGGTCTACGGACTGGCGGTCTGCCTGGTCTTCCGCGGACACAACGCGGCCGGCATCGCGTCGGGGATGATCGTGGTCCTCGCCTTCCTCGGCAACGTCTTCACGCCGATGAGCGGCTTCATGCTCGACCTCGGCCGGTTCACGCCCCTCTACGGCTACGTCGCCCTGGCCCGCTTCCCGCTCACCGACGGGTGGCTGCCCGTGGGTGGTCGTGACCCGCTGTGGCTGCCGGTCGCTAACGTGCTCGCGTGGACGGTGATCTTCGGGCTGGTGGCGCTGTGGGGCGTACGCCGGAGCCGGGCGCGCACGTGACCACCGTCGAGGGCGGGCAGCCGCTGCCCGACAACCCCTGGGAGAAGTGGGGGTGGGCCTTCGCCGCCATCTGGCTGGTGTTCCTCGCCTTCCCGGTCATCGCGGTCGTCGAGTCCGAGGCCGCGATGCCGGCGAAGGTCGTCACGTTGCTCTGCATCGCCGGCTTCGCCGTGGCCAACGTGCTCGGCTACTCGTCCCGCCTCGGGCCGTGGTGGGCGCTCGGCTCCATGCTCGTCCTGGCCCTGGCCACCGTGCCCGTGATCGGCATCGGGGTCATCTCGTTCACGCCCTACCTCGCGATCCTCTCGGCACTCCAGCTGCCGAGGCCGTGGTGGAAGTGGGCCGTCGGGGTCTGGGCGGCCTTCCCGCTGCTGTCGCTGCTCGACATCGACGGCTTCCCGACCTTCTTCTTCCTCATGCTCTGGCCGGTCATGATCGGCGGCGTGATGCTCCGGCTCTTCGGCGAGCGTGAGTACGTCGCGAACGCCGCCCTCCGCGAGCACGCGGTGGTGATCGAGCGCGAGCGGGTGGCCCGCGACGTGCACGACGTCCTCGGGCACTCGCTGACCGCGCTCTCGGTGAAGGCCGAGCTCGCCGCCCGTCTCATCGACATCGACCCCGCCCGCGCCAAGCAGGAGCTGGAGTCCATCCAGGCGACCGCGCGCCAGGCGCTGGCCGAGGTGCGGGCGACGGTCGGCGGCCTGCGCGCCGGGAACCTCGAGGCCGAGCTGGCTGCCGCACCCCGCGTGCTGGCGGACGCCGGGATCACCACGACCGTCGACGGCTCCGTCGCCGACACCGACCCGCGCCACCGGGCGCTGCTGGCCTGGGTGCTGCGCGAGGCCGTCACCAACGTCGTACGCCACTCGCGGGCGCGCTCCGTCGTCATCGAGCTCGGTCCCCGCGGCATCGCCGTGACCGACGACGGCACGGGCTGCGACGGCGCGGAGGGCAACGGCCTGCGCGGGATGCGCGAGCGCGTCACGGGGGTCGGCGGCACGCTCGACGTCGGGCCGTCCTCGCCCGGTACCCGGGTGGAGGTGGTCCTGCCGTGATCCGGCTCCTGCTCGCCGACGACCAGGCGCTCGTGCGCGGCGCGCTCGCCGCGCTCCTCGACCTCGAGGCCGACCTCGAGGTGGTGGCGCAGGTCGGCCGTGGCGACGAGGTCGTCGACGCCGCCCGTGCCTCGGGGGCCGAGGTGTGCCTGCTCGACATCGAGATGCCGGGCCTCAACGGGATCGACGCCGCTGCGGCCCTGCGACGCGAGCTGCCCGGCGTACGGTCGCTGGTCGTCACGACCTTCGGCCGGCCCGGCTACGTCCGTCGCGCCGTCGAGGCGGGCGCCTCCGGCTTCGTCGTCAAGGACACGCCGGCCCGCCAGCTCGCCGACGCCGTACGACGCGTCCACGCCGGCCTGCGTGTCATCGACCCGGACCTCGCCGCCGAGTCGCTCATCGACGGGCCGAGCCCGCTCACCGGTCGCGAGCGCGAGCTCCTGACCCACGCCCTCGACGGCTCACCGGTCGCCACGATCGCTGCGCGGGTCCACCTCTCGGAGGGCACGGTCCGCAACCACCTGTCGGCCGCGATCGGCAAGACCGGGGCCACCACCCGCAGCGAGGCGGCCCGGATCGCGCAGGAGCGCGGCTGGTTGTAGGCCTCAGAGGTCGCGGCGCTCCTCCACGTGCGTGGTCTTCGAGCGCTGGTTGTTCATCACGAGACCGAGCACGAGGGCCAGGACGCCCGCGATGACGAGGATCCACCCGACCGTGGTCGGCTCGACGACCTCCTGGAGCGAGTCGGGGAACTCGTTGATGGCGAAGAGCAGGATCAGGCCGATGACGAGCAGGAGGATGCCGAGTCCGATACCCATGACGACTCCTTCGTGAGGTCGGTGCGCGAGGTGCGGCCGCCCGGGGTTGCGGCCGCTCCCGGCAGCGTAGGGCCCTCCGCCTCAAAGATGTCCGAGACTCCCCCTACGCTCTCCCCATGACGCAGCCCGTCGACGCGCCCAGCACGGACCAGGACCGACTCGCCGCCCTCGTCGCCCTCTGGTGGGGGGCCATCGACTCCTTCACCCGCGTGCTGGAGCACGTCGCCGACGACCAGTGGTCCACGCCGACCGACCTGCCGGGCTGGGACGTCCGGGCCGTCGCCGCCCACACCGCCCACCTGGAGGCGCTGCTGGCGGGGCGCCAGCACGAGGAGGTCGACATCGGCGAGGCGCCGCACGCGCGCGGGATGATGGGCCGCTTCACCGAGCAGGGCGTGCTGGCCCGGCGCGACGAGACCCCCGACGACCTCATCACCGAGATCCGCGAGTCGACGACCGCCCGCCACACCCAGCTGCTGGCCGACCCGCCCACCGACGCGTCCGCGCCGGCGCCGGGAGCCTTCGGCGCCATCGGCTGGACGACCGGCCTGCTGCTGCGCAACCGCCCGCTCGACGTGTGGATGCACGAGCAGGACGTGCGCCGCGCGCTCTCGATGCCGGGCAACCTCGACTCCGCGGCGGCGATCCACACCGCCGACTACCTGATGGAGAGCCTGCCCTACGTCGTCGCCAAGCGGGCGCAGGCGCCGGTCGGGTCCGTCGTACGCCTCGAGGTGAGCGGCCACGAGCCGGTGACCGTCGCGGTCGGGGAGGACGGGCGTGGCCGTCACGCCACCCCGGAGGACGGCGAGCCGACCGTCACCCTGGCGATGGATCGCGAGACCTTCGTCGTGCTCGCCGGCGGTCGCCGCACCGCCGCCGCCGACGACGTACGACTCACCGGCGACACCGATCTCGGCCGGCACGTCGTGGCCTCGCTCGGTGTGACGCCGTGAGCGCTGCCTGGACGCCCGCCGACATCGGCGACCTGACCGGCCGCACGGCCGTCGTCACCGGCCCCACGCTGGGCGGGCTCGGCTTCCACACCGCGCTGGAGCTCGCCCGCCACGGTGCCCGCGTCGTGCTCGCCGGACGTACGCCGGACAAGATCGACGCCGCTGCCGACGCGATCGCCGCCGAGGTGCCCGGGGCCACGACCGACGCGCTGGTGGTCGACCTGGCCGACCTCGGGTCGGTGCGCGTGGCGGGCGAGGCGGCCGCCCGGTTCGGCGCCCTCGACCTGCTGGTCAACAACGCCGGCATCATGGCCCCGCCCCTGCGCCGCACGGCCGACGGGCTGGAGTCGCAGATGGCGACCAACCACTTCGGGCCCTTCCTCCTCACCGGGCTGCTGCTCGAGCAGCTCGCGGCCTCGGGCGACGGGCGCGTGGTGACGCTGTCCTCGCAGATGCACCGCGTCGCCCGGTCCGCGCCCCTGGGCGACCCGCGCACGCCGCGGCGCTACAGCAGGTGGCACGTCTACGGCCAGACCAAGCTCGCCAACCTGCTCTTCACCTTCGAGCTCGACCGACGCCTGCGGCGCGCCGGCACGCCGGTGCGCGCCCTGGCCGCACACCCGGGGCTGGCCGGCACCCACCTCGCCGTCAACGGCCAGCTCGGCACCACCCGGGGTCGGCGTGCGGCGATCATGGACGGCGCGGTCAAGCTGGTCTCGCAGTCCGCGGAGGCGGGCGCGCGTCCCACCCTCATGGCGGCCACCGCCGACCTGCCGGGCGCGACCTACGTCGGTCCCAGCGGTCCCGGCGAGGCCTCCGGTCCGCCCCGGATCGTGGGCGCCTCCGGGCTCGCGCGCGACGAGGTGGCGCAGCGGCGCCTGTGGGAGATCAGCGAGACGACCGTCGGGCTGTCGTGGCCGCAGCCATGACGCGGCTGACGCGTCGGGTGACGGCCTAGCGGCGGTCGCGCACCCGCACCAGGCCAGCCCTGGTGCCGGCGTAGGCCGCACCGTCGCGGCCGAGCACGACCGAGCCGTCGTTCGCGGCGAGCAGCCCGGTGCCGGTGCGCACACCCCAGCGACGGCGCCCGGTGTCGGCGTCGATGGCCGTGAGGTACCACGCGCTGACGCCGGTCAGCGACGGGCGCTTGGTCCAGGCGTAGAGCAGTCCGGTGGGACGGCTGGCCACGGCACCGGACGACGCCGACACGGCGTCGGTGGTCCAGGTCAGCGCGCACCGACCGTCGACCAGGTCCACCCGCGCGACTCCCGCGCCGGCGGTGAAGCCGAGCAGGGACCTGCGCGACGACGAGTAGCCGGCGTCGTTGGCGACCACCACCCCGGCGCCGAGGTCGGCGAGCGTGCTGCGGGTGGCGCCCTCCCCCTCCTCGAAGACGGCCTGACGGCACACCGTGCGTCCGTCGTCGCGGGCGAGGAAGCGCACGCCCGTCCGGTCGTCGACCTCGTCTGTGATCGCCAGCGTCCCGCGGTCGGTCAGCACCGGCGCCGAGCCGCTGCCGCCGTCGTACGCGCTGCGCCAGGTCGGCTGCGGCGTGCCGTCCGCGCCGACGACCAGGCGGTGCACGGCCTCGTCGGTCACGACGTACGCCGCACCGGGGTCGACGGCCAGGTCGTGCCCGACCTGCTCGCGGAGATCGACGACGCCGACCTGTCCGGTCGCCGGATCGATGGTCCCGACGAGCCCGGCGCGTGAGGCCCACCAGACCCGGCCCGACCAGTCGGGGGCGACCGCGACGAGGCAGTCGCCGTAGGGGACGTAGGGCTTGAGGTCCCACGTGGGCTCGGTCTCGAGCCCCGGCTCGCCCTCGTGGGACGTGCGCACCGCGACCACCGTGCGGTCACCTGTGGCGGTCACGGCGCGGTCGGTGGCGTCGAGGTAGAAGGTCTCGCCGTCGCAGTCAGAGCCCTCGGGGACGTCGGGCAGGTCCTGCGAGGCGACCGGCCGCAGCGTCTCCGGGTCGACCACGCGCAGGCTGCGGGCCTCGCGCTCCGAGCAGAGCGCGACGAGGAGGTCGGTCGACGTCAGCTCGATCCGGCTGCACCGCTGGAGACCGAACCACGCGGTGTCGACCTCGGGCTGCAGGCCCAGCGGCCCCGGTCGGTCGGCAGGGTCGCCGGCGGAGCGGTGGGGGTTGGGCGGGACCTCCTCGGCCGGCACCGGGTGGGGCGACGCCGGGCGTCCGACGTACGACGGTCCGGCCCAGGCGCCCGGCGCGGGCGGGATCGGCAGCCAGCCGTCGGGGACGACCACGACCGCGAGGGCGAGGGCGACAGCGACTCCGGCCGTCCAGGCCACGACGCGGCGACTGACGTAGGCGCGGTCCTGCACCCACCAGCGGACCCGCGGGACGGCGAGGAGCCCGGCGGCGAGGAGCAGCACGACCGGACCCTGCGCGAGCCAGAGCAGCAGCAGCGCGACGACCAGCCAGACCACCGGGCGACTCTAGGTGAGTCACACCCGTCCCACCGGGAGGCGCATCGGGACCGGCCCGATGCGTGCGTCACATGTCAGCCAGGGGCAGGCGAGGCAGGCGGGGCCGCGGTGCGGTCACGGTGAGGTCAGCGAAGAAGCCGTGACCACTGCCGTTGCGCAGGAAGACGCGCGAGCGTCGCGGCGCCGGCACACGGGAGCGCGGAACCTCGTGGATCGGGATGACGTCGGCGTCGGGTCCCGCGCCGTCCTCGGCCGCGGGCCGGGCGACCAACGAGCCGGTGAACTGCTCGAGCGACTTGATGCGGCCGGTGAGATCGATCCCCTGGGTGTCTCGGTCGTGCTTCATCGGCGGACTCCTTCTGTCCCCACCTGACGGCCCCCCACGGACCGCCTGGACCCGACACTAGGAGCGACGCCACCGCGCTTCCTTTACTCATGGAAGTCTGGGAGAAGCCTTCGGGAGACGGTCCAGACCAGGACCGCCCAGTCCCCTGGATCCTTGACCGGCACTCCGATCCGCGCCCTTGCGTGCACCGTGCAGGCAGTTCGCGCGTCAGGACCCGGCCGTCGCGCTCAGCCACGCCCGGGGCGCCTCGAACTGCCTGCATGGTGCTCGGGGCGAGCAACGTAGGCATTTCGGCAGCCGGTCCGCGCGGCTCGCACTCTGCCAGCTTCCGGTGCGCGCGAACTGCCTACGTTGGGAGCCTGGGTCCGGACACGCGAGAGCCGGAGGACGCACGACGAGTTGTCGTACGACCTCCGGCTCGGACCGGCAATCCCCTGTGCTGCCGGTCTGGCGTTGTCAGGCGACCGGCTGGCGCTCCGTGGACCCCACGTCCACGGTGGTGCGCGGCCGCGGCACCGACGGCCGCGCCTCAGCGCTGACGTCGTGCCCGGACGGCACCGAGCCGATGCGGATCATCGGGCCACGCCCGACGTGCCGGTCACCTTGGTGGTGGTGCTCGTGGTCATCTCGTTCTCCCCATGTCGAGTGCTCACGACATGAAGGATGCTCCCGGCCCCGTTCTGATACATCCGTGTTTCTACCGAGGTCCAGACCAGTCGCCGGGGAGCCGAGAGGCGCGCGTCAGGCGGCGGCCCGGGCCTCGCTCTCGAGCTTGCGGCCGAGCAGGCGGCGGGTGCGGCGGTCGCCGGTGGCCATCTTGTAGAGGATGGCGAGCTGCTGCGGGGCGTTCTTCTTGTTGGTCGTCGCGAGCCAGCCGTTGGGCAGCGAGAGCCGGATGACCTTGTGCCAGGCGGAGGCGACCTGCGGGACCATCGGCCGCGAGCAGTAGGTGAGGTCGTACTTCTCGAAGAGGGCCTGGACCTTCGGCGCGATCTCCCCGTAGCGGTTGGACGGCAGGTCGGGGAAGAGGTGGTGCTCGATCTGGTGCGACAGGTTGCCGGTCATCAGGTGGAGGAACTTCGAGCCGGAGATGTTGGCGCTGCCGAGCATCTGGCGGACGTACCACTCGCCCTTGGTCTCGCCCTCGATGGAGCGCTTCTCGAAGGTCTCGACGCCCTCGGGGAAGTGGCCGCAGAGGATGACGGAGTTGGACCACAGGTTGCGCACGATGTTGGCGGTGAAGTTGGCCGCCAGGGTCGGCACGAAGGAGCCGGTCGGGATCGACAGGGCCGGGTGGACGACGTAGTCCTTGGTGGCCTGCTTGCGGATCTTGCCGAGCACCTGCTTGGCACGGCGACGGAACTCGGGGTCCTTGGTCTGCTTCTTCTTGATGACCGAGCCGAGCTCGAGGTCGTAGGCGGCGATGCCGTACTCGAAGAAGACGGCGTTGATGAAGCAGAAGAGCGGCTGGGCGAGGGACGCCGGGGTCCAGGTCTGGTCCTCGTCGACGCGCATGATGCCGTAGCCGAGGTCGTTGTCCTTGCCGATGACGTTGGTGTAGGTGTGGTGGAGCTCGTTGTGGCTGTGCTTCCACTGCTCGGCCGGCGAGGCCATGTCCCACTCCCACGTCGAGGAGTGGATCTTGGGGTCGCGCATCCAGTCCCACTGGCCGTGGAGGATGTTGTGGCCGATCTCCATGTTGTCGAGGATCTTGGAGATGCTCAGGCCCATGGTGCCGAGCACCCACGCCGGCGGGAACGCGCTGAAGAGCAGCACCGCGCGCGAGCCGAGCTCGATCTTGCGCTGGGTGTCGATGACACGGCGGATGTAGGCGGCGTCGCTGGCGCCGCGGGAGTCGATGACGTCCTGGCGGATCGCGTCGAGCTCGATGCCGATCTGCTCGATGTCGGCCTCGGTGAGGTGGGCGATCGGGTTGGTCTGGCCGAGCACGGCCTTCTTCTGCACGGTGGTCATGTCGCTCTCCTGGGGGGTGTCGGGAGGTCGGGGGTCAGTGGTCGATGTGGCACGGGCCGGCGGCGGCGTTGATGCAGGTCTGCACCTTGATGTCGCCGGTCTCGCCGGGCACGGCGGTCGTGATCGCGCCGTTGCGGAGGTCGCGCACGCTGCCCTCGCGCAGGGGGATGACGCAGCCCATGCAGATGCCCATCCGGCAGCCGCTCGGCATCAGCATCCCGGCGTCCTCGGCGGCGTCGAGGATGGGCGTCGCCCCGTCCAGGTCGAGCGTGGTGCCCGAGCTGAAGGTGACGGTGCCGCCCTCGCCGGGCTCGACGCGCGCGGTGCGGAACTGCTCGGTGGTGAGGCTGAGGCCCGCGTCCGCGTGGTGCGCGGCGAGCGCGTCGAGGAGGCCGGCCGGGCCGCAGGCCAGGGTGCGCCGCTCGGCCAGGTCGGGCACGAGCCCGGCCAGGTCGTCGACGGAGAGCACGCCGTGCTCGTCGTCGTAGCGGGCCACGAGGCGGATCGCGCCGGCGGCGTCGAGCGCCTCGAGGTCGCGGATGAAGATCGAGTCGGGGTGGCTCGGGGCGACGTGGACGACGACGATGTCGTGGTCGGCGCTGCGGGCCGGGCGGAGCACGCCCTCGTCGGTGCTCGGGAAGAGGTTGCGCAGCATGCCGATGACGGGAGTGATGCCCGAGCCGGCGGTGACCATGAGGTGCTTGCCGCCCTCGGGCGGCAGCACGAACTCGCCCGCGGCCTGCTCCAGGTGGACCAGCGTGCCGGGACGGGCCTCGTGCACGAGGTGGTTGCTCACCAGGCCGTCGGGGACGGCCTTGACGGTGATGGAGATGCGGCCGTCGCGGCGCGGACCGTGGGTGAGCGAGTAGGCGCGCCACTGGCGTACGCCGTCGACGTCGATGCCGATGCGGAGGTACTGGCCGGGCACGTGGCCGGCCCAGTCGGCGCCGGGGCGGATCACGATCGTGGCGGCGTCGGCGGTCTCCGGGTGGATCGACTCGATCCGTCCGCGCAGGTCGGCGCCGGAGCGCAGCGGGGCGAAGAGGTCCATGAAGTCGGACGGCAGGTAGGGCGTGGTGGCCGCCTCGGCGACGCGCACGAGCTGGTCGGCCAGTCGACGGCTCCGGGCGCTGCCGCGTGTGGGCGGCTCGAGAGTCGTGGTCATGACATTCAATCTGCCCGGTCGACGGGCGATCTTCCTGCCTGTGACACGTGAATCGGGGGTAGACTCTTGTTCGCAGCGAACAATAACGACCTCAGGAGTCCCGATGGTCACTCGCCCTGTGCGCCCGACCACACAAATTCAGACCGTCGTCGGGCTCGACCCGAACGTGGCGGCCGCGCTGCGGTCCCACCTCGCCGAGGTCGCCGACACCGCCGTCCTCACCATCGTCGAGGAGGTGCCCAGCTATGCCGGCGCGTGGAGCGGCCGGATGGGCGAGGTGATCCGCAACGCCGTGCAGCTCGCCCTGGGCGGCTTCCTGACCCTCGCCACTCGCCAGGACGCCGAGGCGCCACCCAAGGCGCCGGCGATCGAGGGCGCCTACCAGCTCGGCCGCGGCGAGGCACGCAGCGGACGGACGGTCGAGGCGCTGCTCGCCGCCTACCGGATCGGCGCCCGCGCGTCGTGGCGCGACATGTCGGGGGTGGCGGTGGAGGCCGGGGTCGACTCCGGGCAGCTCGCGAGGTTCGCCGAGCTGGTCTTCGCCTACATCGACGAGCTGTCCGCGGCCTCGGTCGCCGGGCACACCGACGAGCTGGAGAGCAGTGGACGCGTCCGACAGCGCAACCTCGAACGGCTGGCGCGTGCCCTGCTCACCGGAGCGCCCGCCGACGCCGTCGCGGCGGCGGCCGAGCGCGCGGACTGGACGGCACCCGCGACGCTGACCGCGCTCGTCCTGCCGGAGTCGCAGGTGTCGCACGCCCTCACCGCACTCGACCCGCGCACGCTCCAGCCGAGCGACGACGTCCCCGGGCTGCCGGAGGGGCACGCCTCGCTGCTCGTGCCCGGCACCGGGTCGGCCACGTCCCGGCGCACGCTCCTCCGCGCCCTGCGCGGGACCGACGCCGTCGTCGGCCCGGGCGTGCCGTGGCTGGACGCCGCGGCGTCCTACCGCCGCGCCCTCCGGTGCTCGGACCTCGGGATCGAGGGGCTGGTCGACTCCGACGAGCACCTCGCCTCGCTGGTGCTGACCGCCGACGCCTCCGCCCGCGACGACCTGCGGGCGCGGGTGCTCGCCCCGCTCGCCGACCTGCGCCCCTCGACGGCCGAGAAGCTCACCGACACGCTCCGCAGCTGGCTGCTCCACCACGGCCGCCGCGACGCCGTGGCCGAGGAGCTGTTCGTCCACGCCCAGACCGTGCGCTACCGCGTCGGCCAGCTCCGGGAGATCTACGGCGACCGGCTCGAGGACCCGGCCTTCGTCCTCGACGCGACGCTCGCGCTGGCGTAGGAACTGCCGCGAGCCCGCTCGCAGGCGCAGTTGTAACGCCGGGTTACCGCCTGTTCCGACCCTGATGCATCTGGGTGGGTAGTTGCACCAACCCGGCGTTACAGCGGGTGTTGGGCTCAGGGGCGGGTGTACGCCGTCTCGCCGGCGACCCAGGTCACGGCGACGTGGTCGGCGAAGGACCGCAGGCGAGCGGCGTGGTCGCGGTCGGAAGCGCCGTCGAGCGGGTCGGCGTCGAGGAGCACCAGGTCGGCGGGATGGCCGGCCGCGACCGTGCCCCAGCCGTCGGTCGAGGCGGCCAGGGCCTCGCGGGCGGTGATCGACTGCTCGGGGTGCCACGGCTCGCGGTCGTCGCCCGAGCGGTGCACGGCCGACGCGACCGCCAGCCACGGGTCGAGCGGGGAGACGGGGGCGTCGGAGCCGAGCACGACGTCGGCACCGTCGTCGAGCATCCATCGCAGCGGGAAGCACCGCTCCGCACGACCGGGCCAGAGGCGCTCGGTCACGTCGCGGTCGTCGAGCAGGTGGGCCGGCTGCACGCTGGCGCGCACGCCGAGCCGCGCCATCCGTCGTACGTCGTCCCGCGTCGTGAGCTGCACGTGCTCGATGCCACCGCGGGCGCCGGTCTCCTCGAAGGCGGCGAGCGCCTCGCTCACCGCGCGGTCGCCGATGGCGTGGACCGCGACCTCGAGGCCGCCGGCCGCGGCACGGGCCAGCAGTGCCCGCAGCTCGTCCGCGCTCTGGTTGGGCTGCCCCTCCTCGAAGCCGGGCACGGCCTTGTCCGCGTAGGGCTCGCAGCACCAGGCGGTGCGGGTGTTGAGGGAGCCGTCGCTGATGATCTTCAGCGGGCCCATGGTGAGTCGCTCCCCACCGTCGGGCAGCGACGTCGCGAGCGGGTCACCGGAGCGCAGGCCGCGGGACAGCACGTCGTCGAGGCCGTCGGCGTAGCAGGCGTGCCGGATCCGCAGGAGGTCGGCGCCGCCGGCCCACCGTGCCACCCAGTCAGCGACGCCGCCGCTGAACTCGAGGTCGACCAGCCCGACCACGCCCTGGGCCGCCGCGGCCTCCATCGATCGGCGGTAGGCGTCGGGGCCGGTGCCGTCCTGCCCGAGCACCGAGGCCAGCCGGCCGTAGGCCATGAACCACTCGGCCTCGCTGACCACGCTGTCGCGGATCGGCAGGGCGAGCGCGTGCAGCGCGACCGTGTTGAGCCAGCCGTGGTGCCCGTCGCCCGCGATCAGCACGATCGGCTGGTCGGTGTCGATGGCGTCGAGGTCGGTCACGGTCGGCATGTCTGGCCACGCGGTCGGCCGGTGCCCCCACCCGATGACGGGGAGGTCGGGCCACTCCTCGAGCCGCTGGCGCACCAGCGCCACGGCCTCGGCGCTCGACCGTGCCGGCCCGAGGTCGAGGCGGGCGGACGCCAAGGTCCACTGGCCGAGGTGGACGTGCTGGTCCCAGAGGCCGGGCATGAGCCAGCGTCCGCCCGCGTCGTACGACGACCCCTCCCCGGCCGGCGCGGGCCCGTCCAGCGCGGGCCCGACCTCGACGACGCGGCCGCCGTCGAGGCGCACGTCGACGGGCCCCGGGACGGCCTCGGTGACGGCGACGAGGCGGGCGTTACGGATGAGCATGGCGTCACGGTAGACGTGCCCGCGCTGTCGCGGGGCGGGGTGGCCGACAGTCGGTCCCCGTCCGTGCCGCGGCGGTCAGGGCCGGGACAGCTCGACGGCGAGCCCGCCCACCCAGACCGCGAGCGGGCGCGACAGCGCCGCGAGGTCGTCGGCGAGGTCGCCGTCGACGACGAGGAGGTCCGCGAGCCGGCCGGCGGCCAGGCGACCTGTGTCGATGCCGCAGTCCTCGGCCGCCACGGAGGTGGCGGTCGCGAGGGCCTCGTCGGCCGGCCACCCGCCATGGACCAGCTCGGTGACCGAGCGCCACAGGTGGCCGTGCGGCTTGGCGGGCATCGCCCCGGCGTCGAGCCCGGACACCACGCGGATGCCGTGCTCGCGGAGCCGGAGGGAGTTGGCGGCCACCCGGGCGAAGTGCTCGTCGCGGTCGGTGATGCCGATGCGCTCGAGCATCTCGCGGACGTGCGGCGGCATCGCCGACATGGCCGGGAAGCGCGACGGGTCGTTGCCGAGGGTGGGGCACACGGTCGCACCGGAGGCGGCGACCCGCGCCAGCAGGTTCGCCGGCGGGTCGGTGCCGCCCTCGGCCATGCAGGTGAAGTGCTCGAGCCCGTCGACCCCCGCCTCCACGGCCACCTCGGCACCGGCGACGGAGTGCGTGTGGGCGACGACCCGCAGCCCGGCCCGGTGGGCGGCGCCGACCATGTGGCGCATGGGCGCCAGGTCGAACTGCGCCCCGAGGTGGTCGCTGCCGGGCGTGAGGAACCCGCCGCTGGCCATCACCTTCACCAGGTCGACCCCGCGCTCGACGCGGTCGGCGACGGCGCGGTGCAGGGCGGCCGGGTCGTCCGGGTCGATGTCGCCCCCGAGGAACCAGCAGTGCCCCAGCGGGACGGTGATCGGCGGACCGGCGGCGAGCACGCGTGGCAGCCCCTCGGCCTCGCGTCCGCGGTGCGCCAGCACGCGGTAGCCCGCGTCGCCGAGGTCGCGGACGGTGGTCACCCCCGCCGCGACCTGCGCCCGCAGGCTGTGCGCCACCACCTCGTCCACCGCCGCGCGGTCCGCCGTCCCCGCCCACTCGAGGCTACCCCGCGTGCCCGGGAACGCCCCCGAGGCGACGAGGTGCACGTGGCAGTCGACCAGCCCCGGCAGGAGGGTGCCGCCGAGCTCGGTGACCGGTACGTCGTCGGGCAGCCCGAAGGCGGCGGGGCTCCACCCCGACAATCCGGTCGCCGTCCACCAGCACCGTCGCGCCGTCCGGCAGGAACTGCCTCCCGTCGAAGGCATGTGCCGCCCGCACCGCCCACCGCGTGACCATCCACCGATGGTGCGCCCCGGCGGCGTACGACGCACCGCGCACGCCGCGATGGACCAGACCACCCGCCCGGCTGACATGATGGGAGCGTGGAGTGGCGGGGGCCTGCAGCACTGGTCGCGCTCCTGGCGATCGGCGTCGGGGGCGGCTATGCCGCGTCCGCACAGAGCCGTGACGGCTCGATCGGGTCGGGCGTGCCCGCCCCGGTGCCGGCCCGGGCACCCGAGATGCCGGTCGAGGCACCCCAGCCCCCCGTCCCCGACCCCGACGACCCGCCGCTCAGGCCGGGGATCCCGATGGCCCCGGAGACCCGCGGCACCGGCAAGTTCGAGATCACCTTCCCCGCGCCGGTCGGCTGGACCACCAACGCCAGCGCCAGCAACGAGTGGAAGTGGAAGAACCCCGGCACGTCCAACAACACCTACGTGATGCGCATCGAGCAGATCAACAGCCAGGACATCACGATCGAGGACGCGATCAACATCCGGATCGAGCGCCTGCGCGACGAGCAGGACGAGGTCGACATCGTCAACCGCGGCGCGGAGACCCTCGAGTACACCTACCGCAGCAACGAGGGCAACGCCCGCCACAGCTTCATGCGCTGGCTCGACCTCGACGCCAGCGGGCAGGCCGACGTGGAGATCGTCGTGCACGGGCGCGAGCGGGACAAGGCAGGAGCGGAGGACCTGATCCGTCGGGTGGCCGAGGGCATGGAGGGGGCGGGCGGCGGGCCTGTCGGCTGAGCAGCTCCGCACGGACTAGATTGCGCTCGTGAACTGGCGGGGGACGGCAGTGCTCGCGCTGCTGCTCGCCATCGGGGTCGCGGCGGGGTTCGGCGCGTCCTGGGCCCTCGGCGACAACTGGTCCGGCGACACCCCGGCCGCGCCCGTGCCGGCCTCGCCGAGCCTGCCGATCGACCCGGTCCCCGAGCTGCTGCCCGATCCTCGCATCCCTCCGCTCGCGGAGGGACTCCCCCTGGTGCGCCAGTCGGTCGGCGCCGGGGACTTCCGCATCACGCTGCCGGTGCCGAAGGGCTGGGCGTTCTTCGAGAGCTCGCTCAACGAATGGCAGTGGCGTCCCCCTGAGCAGCCGGACTTCGGATACGTCCTGCGCGTCGAGCAGGTGCTGAGCAACCGCCGCTCGATCGAGTGGACGCTCGACCGGCGGCTGGCCGAGCTGCGCGAGGACGAGGGCAACGTCGAGGTGATCGACCAGACCACCGACAGCCTGCACATCTCGTTCGTCTCCGCCAACCACCTGCGCCACGCCTACCTGCGCTGGATCGACCCCACCGGGGGCGACAACGCCCAGGTGGAGCTCGCGGTGATCGGGCGTGAGGTCGACGACCCGGGCATGGCTGACCTCATCGCGCGCGTCGCGTCCGGCATCCGCCTCGGCTGATCGCGCGCGGGCCTCGACGACCCCGAGCGGCTCAGTACCCCGAGGCCTCGACGGAGTCGAGCACCCGGGCGGCGACGCCCCGCTCGTCGGCGCGGATCTGGATCCACAGCAGCTGGTTCTGGTTGACCTGGACCACACGCTCGACGGTGAGGTCGACCCCTGGGCACCCGCTGAAGTAGACGGTCATGAGCCTGTCGCCGTCCTTCTCGTCGAAGTAGGGGCCGCGCTGGATCGGGCAGGCGGCGTGGCCGGGGACGCGGGACGGCAGCTCCTCCCCGGGCAGGATGCCGATGAAGACCCCCTCGCCCGGGTCGTTCTCGGAGTTCCACCCCTCGCGGGTTCCGGCGGCCAGCGACGCCTGCTCGGACCGTCCCTCGAAGGGCACCCACTGGTCGGGGTCGACCTGGCCGGTCCAGGAATCGGGCACGGTCACGAAGAGCGTGCCGGTCGAGTCCTTGATGGTCTGCTCCGACGTGGCGTTGCGCTCCAGGGCCCAGCCCGCACCGCTGCCCGCCACCAGGGCGAGGACGGCGGCCGCGACCCACGGCCAGCGACGGAGGCGCCGGCGGGGCGCCGCGGGCGGCTGGTCGCTCGCCACCCCGGTCCGCTCCGGCCGGGACGCGGCGCGCGTCAGCTCGCGGTCGAGCGGGACCCAGGTCGGCGGGGTGTCGTCGTCCGGCTCCCCGAGTGCCTCGACCAGGGCCGCCGTGAAGGACGCGACATCGGGGAACCGGTCCTCACGGTCCTTGGCCAGGCCGCGGAGGACGACCTCCTCGGCGGCCGGGTTGCCGATGTCCATCGCCTCGGGCGGCGCCGGGTTCTCCGCGGCCGCGAGGCTCGCGTGGGAGTAGGGCTGGCGGCCGGTCAGCAGGAAGTAGCTCAGGGCCGCCAGCGAGAACTGGTCGGCCCGCGGGTCGAGCCCCTCGCCGAGCGCCTGCTCCGGGGCGACGTAGGAGGGCGTGCCGCCGGCCATCGTCAGCCGGGAGGACATGTCCATCGCCTTGCCGAGGCCGAGGTCGCCGAGCATCGCCACGATGTGCGCGCCGCGGCCGTTGTCGACGGTGCGGAAGAGGACGTTGGCCGGCTTCACGTCACGGTGCAGCACGCCGCGGTCGTGCAGGGCGCTGAGCCCGCGTCCGACCTGGGTGATCACCGACAGCGCCTGCGACCGCGACAGGGGCGCGAGCTCGACGAGGTCGGCCAGCGTGCCCTGGTCGGCGTAGGCCATCACGAGGTAGGGGCGGTCGTCCTCCAGCTCGCCGGCGTCGTAGACCGTGACGACGTGGGGCGACTCGACCTTGCGGAGGAACCGGCCCTCCTCGAGGAAGCGCTGCCGGACGTGGTGGTCGTCGGTCCAGTTGTCCGCCAGGACCTTGATGGCGACGGGGCAGTCGAGGTGCTCGTCGTAGGCGAGCCAGACCGTCGCGAAGGCCCCCGACCCGATGCGGCGGCGCACCGGGTAACGACCGAGACGAGTGGGAGCGGACACGTGGGCATTATCGTGCAGGGGTGATCTATTCGGGGGACCCGGGCGACGCGTTGGCGCCGGACGACATCGACGACCTCGCGCGCCGGGCGCGCGACGGGGACCGTGACGCGCTCGAGCTGCTGCTCGCGGCGGTGCGGCCGCGCGTGCTCAACATCTGTCGCGGGGTGCTTCCCTACTCCGGTGACGCGGAGGACGCCTGCCAGGAGGCGATGCTCAACGCCGCCACGAAGATCGGCTCGTGGGGCGGCCGCGGGCGCTTCACCACCTGGCTGCACATCGTGTCGGTCAACAGCGCGCGCACGACGTACCGACGGCTGAAGAACCTCGCCACGCCGACCGACTTCGAGGACGGCGCGCACGACCGGCCCGACCCGCGCACCACCAGCGTGATCGCCGGCACCCGGCTCGACCTGCTCGAGGCGATGGACACGATCGAGAAGGACCACCCGCAGTACGTCGAGCCGCTGCTGCTGCGCGACGTCTACGGCCTGCCCTACGACGAGATCGCCACGCTGGTCGACGCGCCGCTGGGCACGGTCAAGGCGCAAATCCACCACGGCCGCAAGCTCGCCCGGCCCCTCCTGCGCGGCGACCAGTGAGACCCCGCCGCCGCCTCCGGGGGGTGCTGGCGGCAGGGGTGTCCCTCGCGGTCCTGGCCGGGTGCACCGACTCCACCAGCGGGTCCCCGGGCCCCGAGGAGGAGCGGCAGGGCCCGGCGTCCGCCGCGACGCCCTCGGCGGGCGGGTCGCCGACCGGCTCCGCCTCCACGCCGGTCGTGAGCGACCCGGTGCAACAGGACCTCGACCTTGCCGTGTCGACCCCGCGCGAGGACAGCGTCTACCCCGACGTCGGCGACCCGCGGGTGGACGCGCTCCACTACGACCTCGACCTGAGGTGGCAGCCCCGGGCCGAGCGGCTCACCGGCCGGGCGGTCATCACCTTCCGTGCGACCCGCACCGCGCCCCGCTTCCAGCTCGACCTCGGCGAGCCGCTCGCGGTCCGTGGAGCGACGCTCGACGGCGTGCCCGTGCGTGTCGCCCGCCGCGGCAAGGACCTGGTGCTGCGGGCACCGGTCGAGGCCGACGAACGCTACGAGCTGGCCGTCGACTACGTCGGCACGCCCGAGCCCGCGCCCGCACCCACCACGCGCAGCGACTTCTCCGAGACGGGCTTCACCGTCACCCGCACCGGCGAGGTGTGGACGATGCAGGAGCCCTACGGCGCCTACACGTGGTACCCCGTCAACGACCAGCCGTCCGACAAGGCGCTCTACGACATCACCGTCCACGCCCCGCCGCGGTGGACCGGCATCGCCAACGGCGAGCTCACCGCCCTGACGTCCGACGCGGGCGCTACGACCACCTCGTGGCAGCTCGCCGAGCCGGCGTCGTCCTACCTGATTACCCTGGCGATCGGCGACTACGCCTACAGCAGCAACACCTCCGACAGCGGCCTGCGCGTGGACTACTGGACCCCGCGCCGCATGAGCCGGCCGCTCGACTCGATCCGGACCGCCGCGGCCACCGTCGACTGGGTCGAGACCAGGCTCGGCGACTACCCCTTCGACTCCCTCGGCCTCGTCGTCACCGCCTCGCAGAGCGCGATGGAGACCCAGACGATGGTCACCCTCGGCACCAACGACTACGTCCTGTCCCCGCAGGTGGTCGCGCACGAGGTCGTGCACCAGTGGTACGGCGACCAGGTCTCCCCGGCGGACTGGCGCGACGTCTGGCTCAACGAGGGCATGACGATGCTGCTGCAGTGGGTATACGAGGACGAGCACGACATCGGATCGCTGCGCCAGAGCCTGCGCAGCGCCCGCGCGGCCGACCAGCAGCTGCGTGACCAGTACGGCCCGCCCGGCGCCTACGACCCGCGCCAGTTCGGCAGCTCCAACATCTACTACACGCCCGCGCTCATGTGGAACGAGCTGCGCGAGGACCTCGGCGACGACGAGTTCTACGCCGTCGCCCGCTCCTGGCTGGCCGACCACGACAACACCTCGGTCTCGCGCGAGCAGGTCTACGACCACTGGGAGGCCGAGACCGGGCGCGAGCTGTCGGCGTTCTTCGATGCCTGGATCACCGGCGAGCGGACTCCGGAGCCGGGCGTGCCGGAGGGCTGAGCGGACTACCCTCCCCGCATGCCCCGCCTCTCCGCGCGCGACCTCATCGACCTGGTCCTCGACGACGGCTCGTGGTCCTCCTGGGACACCGCACCGTCACGCGACGGCATCAGCGAGGCGTACGCCGCCGAGCTGGCCGCAGCGGCCGAGAAGTCCGGCGTCGACGAGTCCGTGCTGACCGGCGAGGCGCGCCTGCACGGGCGGCGCATCGCCGTGCTGGTGGGCGAGTTCGGCTTCCTGGCCGGCTCGATCGGCCGGGCCGCGGCAGACCGGATCGTCGCCGGCATCGAACGGGCCACCCGGGAGGGCCTCCCGCTGGTGGCCGCACCCGTGAGCGGCGGGACCCGCATGCAGGAAGGGACACCGGCGTTCGTGCAGATGGTGCGGATCTCGGCCGCCGTCGCCGCGCACCGCACCGCCGGGCTGCCCTACCTCGTCTACCTGCGCCACCCCACCACCGGCGGCGTGATGGCCTCGTGGGGGTCGCTCGGCCACGTGACCGTCGCCGAGCCCGGCGCCCTCGTCGGCTTCCTCGGTCCGCGGGTCTACGAGGCGCTCTACGAGCGTCCCTTCCCCGAGGGGGTGCAGACCTCGGAGAACCTCTACGCCCACGGCATCATCGACGCGGTCCTGCCGCCCGAGGAGATCGCCGACATCCTCGACCGCGCGCTCACGATCCTGATGGCGGTCCGGGAGGGCGTCACTCCCGTCGCCGACCCGGGACATGACGTCATCCCGGACGTCGACACGTGGGACGCCGTGACCCGATCACGGCGCCCGGACCGGCCGGGCGTGCGTCGGCTGCTGCGCTACGCCGCCAGCGACGTCGTACCGCTCAACGGCACCGGGCAGGGCGAGAGCGACCCCGGGCTGCTCATCACGCTGGCGCGCTTCGGCGAGGCGCCCTGCGTCTTCCTCGGCCAGGACCGCCGCGGCCAGACCACCGACCACCCGATGGGGCCCGAGGCGCTGCGCGAGGCGCGGCGTGGGATGCGGCTGGCCTCCGAGCTGGGCCTGCCGCTGGTGACGGTCATCGACACCCAGGGCGCCGCCCTGTCGGCAGCCGCCGAGAACGGCGGGCTCGCCGGCGAGATCGCCCGCTCGCTCGCCGACCTGGTGACCCTCGACGCGCCGACGCTGTGCCTGATGCTCGGCGAGGGCAACGGCGGCGGCGCGCTCGCCCTGCTGCCCGCCGACCGGGTGGTCGCGGCCCAGCACGCCTGGCTCTCCCCGCTGCCGCCCGAGGGGGCGTCCGCGATCGTGCACCGCGACCTCGACCACGCCGCCGAGATGGCCCGCGCGCAGCAGGTCAGGGCCATCGACCTGCACCGCCAGGGCGTCGTCGACCGCATCGTGGCGGAGAAGCCCGACGCCGCTGACGAGCCCGAGGACTTCTGCCACCGGGTCGGTGCAGTGCTCGAGCACGAGCTCAGCGCACTGCTCGCCGCCGGGCCGGGGTCGGCGGCGGACCGGGCGCGGCGCTACGTCTGATCCCCGCTCGAGCGGTGCGTGAGGCGGGTTCTCGAGGGCCGGAACCCGCCTGGCTCACCGCTCGTCGGGCGCCTGTCAGCGTGTCGTCGTACAAGCGGTGCGTGAGGCGGGTTCACGAGGGCCGGAACCCGCGTGGCTCACCGCTCGTCGGACGCGGCCCCGGGTTCGGGTACGTCGTCCTCCGCGGGCTCGTCGTCCCCCGCGGGCTCGTCGGGCTCGCCGGCTCCGTCGTGGAGGTCGCGGGCGGCCTCGGCGAGGGGGTCACCCTGGGGTGCCCCCGCGATCGGCGCGGGCTCCTCGGAGAGGCCGACGACGCCGGGCACGGTGCCGCTGAGGGTGGCGAGCATCTGGCGCACGTTGGAGAGCTGGGCGTTGATGCTGTCGCGACGCTGACCCGCGGCGGCGAGCTCGCGTTCGGACTCCGCGCGGACGCGGTCGGCGGAGGCCCGCGCCTCGGCGACCATCGTGGTCGAGCGCTCCTCGGCGTCGGCGAGCATCCGGGCGATCCGCTCCTCGGCCTCGCGACGGTTGCGCTCGAGGGTGGCCTCGGTGTCCTTGTTGCGCGCGCCCATCGCGTCGAGCTCGGCCTGGATGGCCGCCTGCTGGGCCTGGAACTCGGCCGTGGCCTTCTGGCGGCGCTCGGCCAGCGTGGTCTCGAAGTCGGCGGCCGCCTGGGCGGCCTTGGCGCGCTGGTCCTCGTATAGGGCCTCTGCCTCGGCACGGCGGGCCGAGGCGTCGCGCTCGGCGGCGTCGCGCTCCCCGTCGGCGGCCTTGCGCGCGTCGGCGAGGACCCGGGCGCCCTCGGCGTCGGCGTCGCGGCGCGTCTCCTCGGCGTAGCGGTCGGCCTCGGCGCGCAGGGCACCGACCTCCTGCTCGGCCTCCTTGCGCATGGTCTCGACCTCGCCGATCACCCGGTCGCGGATCTCGGCGGCCTCGGCCTCGGCGAGCAAGAGGATCTGCCCGACGCGCTCACCGAGGTGCTCGTACGTCGGCGCCTCGGGCTGCTGCGCCTCGCGGGCGACGAGCGCCTCGCGGGACGCCGCCAGCTCGCTGCGGGCCTGCTCGGCGGCCTGCTCGGCCGCCTCGAGCCGACGGCGCAGGTCGTCGGCCTCCGCCTGCGCCTGCCCGACGGCACGCTCCACCTCGGCCGGGTCGTAGCCGCGGCGCACGGTCGTGAACATCTCTTCAGGCATCGGACGTCTCCTGGTGGGGTGGCGGGGAGGGCGGGTCGCTGGGGGTCGGGTCGGCGGTGCTGGGAGGGTCGGTGGCGGGGTGCTCGCGCTCGGGCACGGAGAGCGCCGCGATGACGCCGGACAGCTGGCCGAGCTCGGCCGTGATGGTGTCGCGCTGCTCCTTGAGCTGGGCCACCTCGGCCCGCGCCCGCTCGAGGGCGCGTCGGGCGCTGTCGCGGAGCTGGTCAGCCTCGGCACGGCCCTCGGCGACGAGCGCGACGGACTCCTCGCGCGCCCGGCGGCGGTCCTCGGCCGCCTCGGCCCGGCTGCGGGTCACCTCCTCGGCGACCAGCGCGCGCAGGCTGGCGGCACCGCTCTCGGCCTCCGCCCGGCGGCGCTCGAGACGCTCGACCGCCCGCTCGGACTCGTCGGTCGCGTCGGCGACGACCCGGGCGGCCTCGGCCTCGGCCTGCTCGAGGGCGGCCCTCGCCTCGGTCTTGCGCTCGGCCGCGAGGTGGGAGGCGTCCTGGGTGATCTCCTCGGCCCGCTGCCTGGCCTCGGCGAGCTCGAGCGCGACCCGGCCGTCGACCGCCGCGATGATGCCGTGGGCGCGCTGGCGGGCGAGCCGCGCGTGGTCGCCGGCCTCGGCGTGGGCGGCCTTGCGGATCGACTCGGCCTCCGTGGCCGCGCCGGCGAGCACCGACTCCACGGTCCGGGTGGCCCACGCGGTCTGCTCGGCGGCGTGGCGCAGCTGCTCCTCGCTCTCGGCGCGCGCGGCGGCGAGCATCTCCTCCGCGGCCCGGCGCATCTGGTCGACCTCAGCGCCGGTCGTACGACGCAGGTCCTCGACGTGGAGCGCGGCCTCGTCGCGCATCCGGGCGGACTCGGTGGACGCGCTCGCCCGCAGGGACTCGGCCTCGGCGGTCGCGGAGTCGAGGTGCTTCTGCGCGGCGGTGCGGGCCTCCTCGACCAGCCGGGCGGCGGTCTCCTGGGCGCCGGAGATCGTGGCGTCGGCCTCGGCCCGCGCGCCGTCGAGCAGCTCGGCCTTCTCGGTGGCGGCGGTGTCGCGCAGCTCCTGCGACTCGGCGCGCAGCGCCACCGCGTCGTCCTGGGCCTGCGCGCGCAGCTTGTCGCTCTCGATCCTGGCCGCGTCGACCTGCTGGTCGCGGGCGGCCTCCGCGGACCTCATCAGGAGGGAGGCCTGCTCGTTGGCGTCGACGACGATCGTGGCGGCCTCCTCGGAGGCGCCGGCAAGCACCACCTCGGCCTGCCTGCGGGCCCGGCCCGCCTCGGCGCGGTCGCGCTCCGCCTCGACCTTGAGCAGGCGGGCCTGTTCCCGGAGCGTCGCCAGGTCGGCCGTCAGGCGCTCGGCCTCCTCACGCGCCTCCCTGACCAGCTGGTCGGCCACCTGCTGCGCCCGCGCCAGGAGGGCCGCCGTGGTGGGAGGCTCGCCGGCAGCAGCCGTCGCGGCGTCCTGAGCCATCCGCGCACTCCCCTTCTCACCCGTACGGAGGGTCCAGCGTCTCAGCCGGCCGCCCCCGCTGACAAAGGGGCTGCCCCCGGTTGCGCCCAGAGCGAACCCCCTTGCCGCCGCCGTCCGGGACCGGTGGAGTGCACCCATGAGGCTCCTCGTGCTCGGCGGCACCCGGTTCCTGTCCCGCGCGGTCGCGACGCAGGCGGTGGCCCGCGGCTGGGACGTCACCTGCGCCTGCCGCGGTGCGTCCGGCCCCGTGCCCGAGGGGGCCGCGCACCTGCCGTGGGACCGCGCCGACCCGCCGCCGGCGGCGGTCGCCGACGGCGGCTGGGACGCCGTGGTCGACGTGACGCGGCTCCCCTTGCAGGCACGCGCGGCGGTGGCGGCGACGTCGTACGCCCACTGGGTCTTCGTCTCCACGGTCAGCGTCTACGCCGACAACTCGTCCCCCGCGATGGAGCCGCTGCTCGAGCCTATCACCGACGACGTCGACCTCGCCGTCGCCCCGGAGGCCTACGGCGGGATGAAGGTGGCGTGCGAGCAGGTCGTGCAGTCGGGCACGACGTCGTCGGCGGTCGCCCGGCCCGGCCTCATCGTCGGACCGGGGGACCCGACCGGCCGCTTCTCCTACTGGCCGCAGCGCCTCGCGCGGAGCGGCGAGGTGCTGGCACCCGGCCGGCCGTCGGACGTGGTGCAGGTGATCGACGTACGCGACCTCGCGGCGTGGCTGCTCGTCCTGGCCGAGTCGAGGACGACCGGCACCTACGACGCCGTCGGCGATCCGATGCCCCTCGGCGACCTGCTAGCACAGGTCGCGGCCGGGGTCGGCGCCCCGGACCCCCGCCTCACCTGGGTCGACAGCGAGTTCCTCGAGGAGCAGGGCGTCCAGCCCTGGGCCGGCGAGGGTTCACTGCCGCTGTGGCTCCCGCGACCGGCGTACGACGGCATGCTGGCGCACGACCCCGGACCGGCCGTCGCCGCCGGGCTGCGGCTCCGCCCCCTCGCCGAGACCGCCCCGGGCTGCCTCGACTCCCCCGTCACGGCGCTCACCGCCGAGCGGGAGGCCGAGGTGCTGGCGGCCTGGCACGCTCGCTGACGCCCACTCGTCAGGAGAGCAGCGCCACCCCGGCCTCTCGGCAGGCGGCCTCCAGGTCGGGCGTGGTCTCGTCTGTCACGAGGGTCCACGGCCCCGGCATCAGGGTCCAGGCCGGTGCGGCGGCCTCCAGCTTGGTGGCGTCGGCGAGCACGACGGTGCGCCGGGCGATCCCGGCGACCTGCTCCTTGAGCGAGGTCTCCTCGACGGTGGGCTCCCCCACCCCGCGTCGTACGTCGACCGCGTCCGCGCCGAGGAAGGCGACGTCGAACGACATCCGGTCGAGGGCGAGCGCCGCGAGCGGGCCGACCAGGCCGTGGCTCGGGCGAGGGGGGTTCATGATCACGTAGCCGGAGTCGCAGAAGACCGGGATCGAGACGAGCGCACCCGTCGAGCCCATGGCCCACGGCTCCCGGCCCTTGCCGAAAGCCTTGAGGAACGCGCGGGCCAGCATGTCGGCCGTAATTGCGCGGTCTGCGCAACTAGATGTCTCGGGTCGTCCCGTTGACCGGGCACTTCCTCGCGCTGGAAACGACCGACCGGGCACTTCCTCGCGGTGCAGCGCGAGGAAGTGCCCGGTCGGCGTGTGTCAGCGCGAGGAAGTGCCCGCTCGTCAGAAGAGCAGGGCCGTGCCCGGGTCCTGGAGCATGCCGGCCACGTCGGCGAGGAAGCGCGAGCCCTTCTCGCCGTCGATGTGGCGGTGGTCGAAGGACAGCGCCAGCGTCGTCACGTCGCGGACCACGATCTCGCCGGTCTCCTCGTCGACCCACGGCCGCTTGTTGATCGCGCCGAAGCAGAGGATCGCGGACTCGCCCGGGTTGATGATCGGGGTGCCGGCGTCGACGCCGAAGACGCCCACGTTGGTGATCGTGAACGTGCCGCCCGCCATCTCCGCCGGCTGCGTCTTGCCGTCGCGCGCCGTGGCGGTGAGCTCGCCGAGCGCCTGCGCGAGCTCGGTCATGGAGAGCGAGTCGGCGTCCTTGACGTTGGGCACCACCAGGCCGCGCGGCGTGGCGGCCGCGATGCCGAGGTTGACGTAGTGCTTGTAGACGACCTCCTGCGCGGCCTCGTCCCAGTAGGAGTTGATCTCGGGGGTGCGCTTCATCGCCAGGATGACCGCGCGGGCGAGGACGAGCAGCGGGCTGACCCGGGTGTCGCGGAACTCCGGGCGCTTCTTCAGCCGCGCGACGAGCTGCATCGCGGCGGTGACGTCGACGGTGACCCACTCGGTGACGTGCGGGCTGGTGAAGGCCGACTGGCTCATCGCCGTCGCCATCATCTTGCGCACGCCCTTGATCGGCTCGCGGGTCTCGCGGGTCCCGGCACTGCCGCGGCCCTGCGCGACCGCCTCGACCGACGGCGTACGGGCGGGCGCCGCGGTGGCGCCGTTGGCCGCACCGTGGACGTCGTCGCGCGTGATCGACCCGGACGGGCCGGAACCGGCCAGGGTGGTCAGGTCGACGCCGAGGTCCTTGGCGAGCTTGCGCACCGGCGGCTTCGCCAGAGCACGTACGGCACCGGGCTCGGCCTGCGCGGCCGCCGGGACCAGCGCCTCGGCCGGCGGTGCCGGCTCGTGGGCGCGCTGGTCGGTGGCCGGCACCGGGGACTCGTCGGCGGGCATGACCTCGTCGGACTGCGCCCCGCCCGGCGCGAACGCGCCCTGGACCTGCATCTGCGTCTGCGCACCGGCGAGGGTGCTCGGCGAGGCCGAGCCGCGACGGGCCCGACGCATCGGCCCGCGGTCGGCCTTGATCCGGCCGACGAGGGACGCACCCTCCATCGAGCCGGACGCCGCCGGGTTGGACAGGTCGATGTCGGCCGGGTCGACCTGCTGGGCGCCGGCCTTCTCGGCCATGCCCAGGTAGGGGTCGGACTCGGTCTGCTCGGTCGGGGCCGAGGCCGGCGCGGACGGGGCCTCGCCGGCGGCGCCGATCGAGATGATCGGGGTGCCGACCGGCGCGGTCTCGCCCTCGGGGACGAGGAGGGCCAGGACGGTGCCCTCGAACGGCGACGGCAGCTCGACCAGCGACTTGGCGGTCTCGATCTCGACGATCACGTCGTTGATCTCGATCGTGTCGCCGACCTTGACCTTCCAGGCGACGATCTCGGCCTCGGTCAGGCCCTCGCCGACGTCGGGGAGGAGGAACTCAGACATGGGCGTGCCTCTCAGTACGCGAAGGAGCGGTCGACGGCGTCGAGCACGCGGTCGAGGTCGGGGAGGTACTCCTCCTCGATCCGCGACGGCGGGTAGGGGGTGTCGAACGCACCCACCCGGAGCACGGGCGCCTCGAGGGAGTAGAAGCACTCCTCGGTGACCCGGGCCGCGAGCTCGGCACCCATGCCGAGGTTGACGTGGGCCTCGTGGGTGACGACGCAGCGGCCGGTGCGGCGTACGGACTCGTAGACCGGGGCCATGTCGAGCGGCGAGAGGGTGCGCAGGTCGATGACCTCGAGGCTGCGGCCCTCGGACTCGGCGGCCTCGGCGCACTTGAGCGCCGTCTTCACGGTGGGGCCGTAGGCCAGGACCGTCGCGTCGGAGCCCGCGCGGACGACCCGCGAGGTGAAGAGCGGCTCGGGCGTGGCGGACTCGTCGAGCTCGGCCTTGTCGGCGTGGTACTGCCGCTTGGGCTCGAGGAAGATGACCGGGTCGTCGTGGGCGATCGCCTGCTGGATCATCCAGTAGCCGTCGACCGGGTTGGAGCAGGCGACCACCTTCAGGCCGGGGGTGTGCGCGAACTGCGCCTCCGGGCTCTCGGAGTGGTGCTCGACCGCGCCGATGCCGCCGCCGAAGGGGATGCGGATGACGATCGGCATCTTCACCTTGCCCTGCGAGCGGTAGGTGTACTTCGCGACCTGGCACACGATCTGGTCGTAGGCGGGGTAGACGAACCCGTCGAACTGGATCTCCACGACGGGGCGGTAGCCGCGCAGCGCCATGCCGACCGCGGTGCCGACGATGCCGGACTCCGCGAGCGGGCTGTCGATGACGCGGTCCTCGCCGAAGTCCTTCTGCAGGCCGTCGGTGATGCGGAAGACGCCGCCGAGCTTGCCGACGTCCTCACCCATGAGCAGGACCTTGTCGTCGTCCTCCATCGCCTTGCGCAGGCCCATGTTGAGGCCCTTGGCGAGCGTGATCTTCTGGTTCGACATCAGGAGTGCCCCCCAGCGGTAGTAGTAGAGCCCTCGAAGGACGCGAGGTACGCCGCGAACTCGTCGCGCTGGGCGGCGATCTCGTCGGTTATCTCGCTGAAGACGTAGCCGAACTGGTCGAGCGGCTTGGGGTCGGGCAGCGCCTTGCAGCCCTCGCGGAGGTGGTGGCCCAGCTCCTTGGCCTCGGCGTCGAGGTCGTCGAAGAACTCCTGGTCGACCAGGCCGTTGCGGCGCAGGTAGACCTTGAGCCGCTCGATCGGGTCCTTGAGCTTCCAGTGCTCGAGCTCGTCGTTGAGGCGGTAGCGGGTCGGGTCGTCGGTCGTGGTGTGCGCGCCCATCCGGTAGGTGTAGGCCTCGACGAACGACGGGCCGTTGCCCTCGCGCGCCCGCTGCAGCGCGGCCTTGGTGACGGCGTACGTCGCCAGCACGTCGTTGCCGTCGACGCGGATGCCCGGGAAGCCGAAGCCCAGCGCGCGCTGGTAGAGAGGGATCCGGGTCTGGCGCTCGATCGGCTCGGAGATGGCCCACTGGTTGTTCTGGCAGAAGAACACGACGGGGGCGTTGTAGGAGGCGGCGAAGATGAACGCCTCGTTGACGTCGCCCTGCGAGGACGCGCCGTCGCCGAAGTGGGCGATCACGGCCGAGTCGCGGTCGGGGTCGCCGGTGCCGACGACGCCGTCACGCTGCATGCCCATCGCGTAGCCGGTGGCGTGGAGGGTCTGCGCGCCGATGACGATCGTGTAGAGGCCGAAGTTGTTCTCGTTGGGGTCCCAGCCGCCCTGGTCGACGCCGCGGAACAGCCCGAGCAGCCGCAGCGGGTCGACGCCCTTGCAGTAGGCGACGCCGTGCTCGCGGTAGGTCGGGAAGACGTAGTCCTGGGGACGCAGCGCGCGGCCGGCGCCGATCTGCGCGGCCTCCTGGCCGAGCAGCTGGGCCCAGATGCCGAGCTCGCCGTGGCGCTGGAGCGCCGTGGCCTCGACGTCGATGCGGCGGGTGAGGACCATGTCGCGGTAGAGCCCGCGCAGCTCCTCGGCCGAGAAGTCGTGGTCGAACTCGGGGTGGTGGACGCGCTCACCCTCGGGCGTGAGCAGCTGGACGAGGTCGGGTCCACCGTCGGTCTGGGACGGTCCGAAGACGTCCGCAAGGTCGGGGCCGAAACTCACAGGATCGGACAACGCACTCTCCTAACAACAGCTAGCGGCAGTCACGGGATCGCCGGACGCCGACGGCTTGCAAGCGTGGTCGCCGGCGTGTGTGACCCCGACCACAGGATGGGGGTCAACGTATCGGCCGCACGCACGCAGCACCAATCTCGCGGGGGTTGCAGCCTCTCCCTGAGGTTGTCAGGCCGTGCACGGGCCGACATGTTCAGCGATCACCGGCCGGCCGGGAATCGCTGAACATGTCAGGCAACGCAGATGGGCCGGCGGCGACGGGTCCGTGGGAGACCCGTCGACGCCGGCCCGCCTCCATGGGGGCTGGAGGCCGGGGCAGCTGGCGCTACCCCGCGGTGGAGGCTGTCCTCACCTGCTCGTCGCGCGCAGTCCGGTGTCGGGCAGGACCTCGGGGGCCGCGCACAACGCCGGGATGCGGAGCGAGTCGAGACGGGTGGAGCCGACCTTCAGCGTGACCTTCGCCCTGGGCTGTCCCGACGTCTCGAACCTCTTCTTCGCGAGGGACTTCACGGCGATCTTGTGGACCCTCTTGCCGACCCGCAGCTTGTAGACCACCGTCTCGCCGGAGCGGTTGGCCAGCTTGGCCCGGACGGTGCCCTGGCAGCTCGCCCGGACCGACCCGACCGCCTTGCCGAAGGCCTGCTCGGGCAGCACCTCGGGCGGCACGACCGGCGGGACCACCGGCGGGACGACGGGCGGGACGACGGGCGGCGGCGGGACGACCGGGGTGCAGACCAGCACGGCGGCGCTCGCCGTCGGGTCGGTGCCGACCGGCTGGTCGACCGTCGCCGTGTTGGTCCAGCTCCGGCAGGCACCGGGGGCGCCACCGGCCAGGGTGAGCGAGTAGGTGTAGCTCCTCACCAGCCCGGCCTCCCACGTCACCGCCGGGTCGAGGACGACGCGCTGGCCGGTGACGGTCTTGTCGTCGACCACCTGCACCGTCTTGTTGGTCTCCGAACGGACCGCGAAGGTGATCGGCTCGCTGCTCGCGCTGACCGACGTCGAGGTGGCCTCGCCCGCCGGGTCCCAGGTCGCGGTCACGCTCAGCCGGCCCGAGTCGGCCGGACGCGACCCGAAGGTGCAGGCGACCGGCAGGGTCGTCGAGCCGTCCGCGGCCACCACGACGTCCGATCCTCCGGTGACGGTGCAGACCGCGCCGCCGCCGAGGTCCGTGGACGCCGTGACGTCCGCGATGATGTCGGTGTAGCCGTTGGGGTTGGTGACCGCCACCTCGCCCTGCAGCCGCCAGCCGGACTCCGTCCTGGCGCCGGCCCGGGCCGTCACCGTGTAGGTGAAGGTCGCGTTGCCGTTGGCGTCGGCGGTGCGCTGGGTGGCGTCGGCGACCTTGGCGACCGCCCACGCGTGGTCGCGGGTCAGGTCGGCCGTGCCGCTGGGCGCCAGCTGCAGCGGCCGCTCGACGCAGACCTCGACCGGCGCGTCGTCGGTGTCGACGTCCTTCGAGTCCGTCGCCACCACCGTCGCGGTGTTGTCGTAGGACGTGCACTCACCGGGCACCCCGTCGAAGTCCTTCGTGTAGGTGAAGGTCCGCGGACCCTCGGTCGCCGTGACCACGGCACCACCGGGCACCTCGCCCAGCTGGACCTGGCTGTCGGTGACCGTGGCCGTCGCGTCGGTGACTGTCCGATTCGCGTCGGCGAAGTCGAACCCGGTGGAGACCGAGGCCGATCCGCTGGTGCCGAGGTACGCCGTCTTGTCCCACGTCGCGGTCGCCGTGTTGGCGCCGGTCGTGGTCGCGGTGGCGTCCGGCAGCACGCACGAGTAGTCGAACGTCGTCGTCCCGCTCGGGACCGACACCGCCCCCGCGGGCTTGTCGATCGTGCACTGCCCGCCGGGCAGCGAGTCGGTCAGCGTCACCCCGGAGATGGTCTTCTGGTTGGGGTTGACGACCGTGATCTCGCCCGTGACGACGAACTCGGTGTCCTGTGCCGCGGACGGGGTCACCACGACGTCGTAGGAGAACGACGCCGGGGTGCCCTGCGGCACCGTCTGCGAGGAGTCGCCCTTGACCGACTTCTCGATGGTCCAGTCGTAGTCCCGCGCGAACGCCGGCTTCGCGGTCTTGGTGACCACGAGGTCGTCCAGCTCCACGCACACCTCGACCGGCGCGTCGTCGGTGTCGACGTCCTTCGAGTCGGTTGCCACCACCTTCGCGGTGTTGTCGTAGGGCGTGCACTCACCGGGCACCCCGTCGAAGTCCTTCGTGTAGGTGAAGGTCCGCGGCCCGTCGGACGCCTTGACCACGACGCCGTCGGGCGACGTGCCGTCGAGGTCGACCTGGGTGTCGGTCACCGTGGCGGTCGCGTCCGTGACGGTCGGCTTGGCGTCGGCGAAGTCGAACCCGGCGCTGCCGGAGGCACCACCGCTGGTGCCCAGGTAGGCCGCCTTGTCCCACGTCGCGGTCGCGGTGTTGGTGCCCTTCGTGGTCGCGGTCGCGTCCGGCAGCACGCACGAGTAGTCATACGTCGACTCCCCGCTCGTGATGGACAGCGTCCCTTCGGGCTTGTCGATCGTGCACTGCCCGCCGGGCAGCGAGTCCGTCAGCTGCACCCCGGAGATCGTCTTCTGGTTGGGGTTGGTCACCGTGATCTTGCCGGTCACCACGAACTGCCCGTCGCCGCTGATCGACGGCGTCACCACGACGTCGTACTCGAACGACGCCTTGACACCCTCGTCGACCGTCTGCGAGTCCTGGTCGACCGACTTCTCGATCGTCCAGTCGTAGTCCCGCGCGAACGCCGGCTTCGCGGTCTTGGTGACCACGAGGTCGTCCAGGTCGACGCACACCGTGACGGTCTCGCCGTCCGAGTGGGTGTCGCCGGAGTCCGTCGCCACCACCTTCGCGGTGTTGTCGTGGGTCGTGCACTTCCCGGGCACGCCGTCGAAGTCTTTCGTGTAGGTGAAGGTGCGCGGGCCGTCGGACGCCTTCACGACGACGCCGTCCGGGGACGTGCCGTCCAGGTCGACCTGGGTGTCGGTCACCGTCGCGGTCGCGTCGGTCACCACCGGCTTCGCGTCGGCGAAGTCGAACCCGGCCTGGCCGGAGGCCGAGCCACTGGTGCCGAGGTACGCCGTCTTGTCCCACGTCGCGGTCGCCGTGTTGGCGCCGGTCGTGGTCGCGGTGGCGTCCGGCAGCACGCACGAGTAGTCGAACGTCGTCGTCCCGCTCGGGACCGACACCGCCCCTGCGGGCTTGTCGATCGTGCACTGCCCGCCCGGCAGCGAGTCGGTCAGTGTCACCCCGGAGATGGTCTTCTGGTTGGGGTTGACGACCGTGATCACACCGGCCACCACGAACTGGCCGTCGCCGCTGATGGTCGGGGTCACCACGACGTCGTACGCGAACGTGGCCTTCGCCCCTTCGTCGACGGTCTGGGACGCGTCGCCCTTCACCGACTTCTCGACGGTCCAGTCGTAGTCACGGGCGAAGGCCGGCTTCGCGGTCTTGGTGACCACGAGGTCGTCCAGCTCCACGCAGAGGCTGACCTTCGCCTCCGAGGTGTCGAAGTCGTCGGTGTCGCTCTCGTCGACGCGCGCGACGTTCTTGTAGTCCTGGCACGCGCCGGCAGTGCCGCTGAGGGCCGGGCCGGAGTAGGTGGCGACGACGACGCGGTGGTTCGGCGCGCTCCACACGTCGGACCACAGGTAGCTCGCGGCGCCGATCGGCGTCGCCGGGCCGCCGTCGAACGCGTCGGTCACGCTGGCGCGCTCGTCGATCTTCGGCTGCACCGTGATGTCGTACGACGTCCGGGCCGTGGCCTCGCCCGGGTGGGCGCCGGCCTGCGGGTAGACCGCCTGGTCCCAGCTGACCGTCGCAGTCGTCGTGCCGCCGACGAGCGGGCCGGCTCCCGGCTCGCACGCGTAGTCGTACGACGTGGTGCCGGCGCCGACGTCGACCTGGACCCCCGCGGCGCCAGGGTCGACGTCGACGGCGTCGTTGCTCGGCAGGAAGCGGCACGGCAGGTCACCGCTGATGCCGATCGTGGCGCGCATCGCGGGGTGTGCGGCGGAGTTGGGGTTGGTGACCGCCACCGTGCCGCTCACCTGCTTGTCCGAGGCCGGTCCCTCGGGCAGCGCCTCGAGCTCCACCTCGTAGTCGAACGTGGCGGTCTGCCCCTCCTCGATCGTCTTCGACGCAGGGCCGACGACGCGCTTGTGGACCCTCCAGTCGTAGGCGACGCCGTATGAGCCCGATGCCCGGTTGGTCAGCGCGAGGGGCTTGAAGTACTTGCGGTTCTGCACCACGAACGGTCCGGTCTGCACCGGCCCGGTCCCGGGGTGACCGGTCTGCCAAGTGGTGGCGTCGTCCGTGACGACCAGGGTCCACGTCCGGGCGGACGCCGGCTGGACGAGCTCGTAGCCAGCGGGCGCGATCGTCTCGACCACGGTGTAGGTGCCCGGCGTGGCGGGGTCGATCGTGACGACCCCGTCGGCGACGGTGTCGACGCCGGGCGTCCCACCGTCCTCGACCACGAGCGGGCTGGCGGTCTGGCCGGGGATCGGGTTGGGCGAGATCTCGAACGTCGCGCCGGGCACGGACGCCCCGAACTGGTCCTTCTTCGCGATCTCGAGCTCGCCGCAGCTGTCGTCGATGTCGATCGTCACCGCGTCGACGTAGTCCTTGAGCGCGGACTCGTCGGCGTTGCCGGTGAACGTGCGGATGTTCATCGTGCCGAAGTTGCCGCCCTCGCAGGTGGCGGCGCCGATGCCGCCGACGTCGAGGAGGGAGCTGAAGTTGAAGGCGCCCTCGGCGAAACGACCGGACTCGCCAGTGGCGCCGGCGAAGGGAACGGTGGCGACCGAGAGCTCCTTGCACCAGCCGGCGGCCGGCGTGTAGCCCGGGACCGCGACGCAGCCCGCGTCCCACGCGGAGTCGGAGACCAGGCGCCAGAAGTAGCCCTCCGAGAGCTTGAAGATGCTGTTGCCGTCCTGCTCGAAGCGGACCATCACGTCACCGGGGGTGCGCGTCGGCGCGAAGGTGGACCCCACGTTGGGCTTGGCGTTGAACTCCACGTCGAAGTTGGTCACGCCGGTCGTGGTGAGTCGACGGACGCCCACGAAGCCCCAGACGTCGTCGGCCACCGCGTCGGTGTGGAAGTAGACCCCGGAGATGTCGTCCTGGTTGGGGGCCACGCCCGTCTGCTGCTGCCAGGTGCTGGGGTTGGCGAACTCCTTGGCGCCCTGGCCGAAGTTGCTGGTGTCGGCGTTGCCGGTCGGATCCGGGACGAAGGCGCCGACCGGTGTCCCCCAGTCGACCCCGCCGGCGTTGACCGGGGTGTCGCCGTCGATCTCGAAGCCCCCCACGATCGCGGCGTCAGCGGGCGTCGTGGTCGCGGCCTGCACCGCGACCGTCGGGAGGAGCATGAGGAGGGCGGCCAGTCTCGTGAGCCGCCCGAGGCCCCGTCGGCGTTCGGCGGCGTGGGCCCCCCTGGCCCGCCGTCCACGTCGTGTCGTCGTCACAGCTGTTGATGCGTGATGCATTGCCCGCCCCCTGGCGCGAGTAGTCCCCACTGAAAGCCCCTTGGTGACCGGCGCCCCCCAGCGCCGCCGACCGTGGTCGCCGTCCACCCCCGAGTGGTACGGCGCTCATGTGTCGCAGCAGCAGACTGGCGCGCAGGTCACCACGACGGGAATCCACCGCGAGGAGGTCATGGGCTACCTGTGGAGGTGCTTGACCCAATGTTGGTAAAGCGGGCCGGATAAGGGCCGGGCGGACCAGACCACGTACCCATTTTGGGAGAGGCGCGCGGCCAGGTCCCGGCACGACGAACCGGCGCCGATGAGGGCCCTGTGGACCCGTCGACGCCGGTTGCGTGTCGTACGTTGCTCAGCTGCTGGTGGCGCGCAGCCCCGTGTCGGGAAGGACCTCGGGCGCGGCGCACCGGGCGGGGATCCGGGCCTGGTCGAGCCGGGTGGAGCCGACCTTCAACGTCACCTTCGCCCGCGCCGGGCCACGGGTGACGAACTTCCGCCTGTCCTGGGCCTTCACGGTGATGCGGTGCACCTTCGTGCCGACTCGGAGGGTGTAGACGACCCGGCCACCCGACCGGTTGGCGAGCCGAGCGCTGACCGTGCCCTGGCAGGTGACCCGGACCTTACCGACGGCCTTGCCGAAGGCCTGCTCGGGTAGCACCTCGGGCGCCGTCACCACCGGCGGGGTCACCACGGGCGGCGTCACCGGCGGGACCACGGGCGGGTTCACCGGCGGCGGGGGCGGCGGAGGCGGCGGAGGCGGCGTGACACACAGCACCTTGGTGAACGTGAACGTCCACGTCGTCGTAGCGCCCTGCTGGACCACCACACCGGCCTTCGGGACGGCCACCACCGTGTGGCTCGTGCCCGTCGCCACGACCTCACCGGCCGCGACAGGCGCCCCGTCCAGCGTGTAGGTGAAGTTCGCATCCGTCGGGATCGTGACCCGGTCATCCGTCGGACCCGTCGCCGGCTCACACACGTCCGCCTTCGTCGGAGCAGTCGGCGCCACCGGCGTCGGCGGCGTCACGCACAGCACCTTGGTGAACGTGAACGTCCACGTCGTAGTAGCGCCCTGCTGGACCACCACACCGGCCTTCGGGACGGCCACCACCGTGTGGCTCGTGCCCGTCGCCACGACCTCACCGGCCGCGACAGGCGCCCCGTCCAGCGTGTAGGTGAAGTTCGCATCCGTCGGAATCGTGACCCGGTCATCCGTCGGACCCGTCGCCGGCTCACACACGTCCGCCTTCGTCGGAGCAGTCGGCGCCACCGGCGTCGGCGGGGGAGGCGCCGGACAGTCGACCTTGAACACCTTCGACTTGGCCTTCACGTCCTCGTAGTCGATCCGCCCGTTGAACTTGCCGTACAGGGTCACCTTGTAGTGGCCGTTCTGGATGACCTCACCGCCTGCGACGTTGAAGTAGTCGCTGGCGAAGTAACCCGTCGCATCGGCCGGTCCCACCTCGAAGGGCCCGGCAGCGACCCCGGTCGGGCCGTCCGCGCCCTGAACCTCGAACGCGATGTACCCCTCGAACCCCTCGTCGAAGCCGAAGGCCTCGACGTCGAAGGCACACACATGCGGTTCGTTGCTCTCGGTGCCGGAGGGTGACCCTTCGGCGTGGATCTTGATGGTGCCGGAGTTGCCGGCCGCCTGTGCCGGCCCGACGCTCAGTGCGGCCATCGCCGGCAGCAGCAGCGCCAGCGCCAACAACCGCCTCAGTGCGACCCCCGCGGTCGCGCGTTCCTCTCGTGCCATCGTCGTGCTCCATCCCCTGGTTCGGCTGTCGTCGACGGCCGACCGGTCGTCGACGGAGCGGCCCGGAGAGGCACTCCCCGGCGCGCTCGAGCCCACCCCCCACTCTCGGCCCGGTTAGCAGGGGTGGACCGACACAGACCAAGAAGTCGACCAACCGCCGAGACCCCTCCGGGCTCGCTTGACCAGACCTGCAGGTTTGCCCACCCGTGAGGGCGGGGGTGGCCTAGTCCGCGAGGTCAGCCGCGACCGTGCGGGGTGTGCCAGCCCGACTCGTCGGGACCGACCGGGACGATCTGCGTCGGGTTGATGTCGGTGTGGACGACGTAGTAGTGCTTCTTGATCTGGTCGAAGTCGACCTCGTCGGCGAAACCCGGGGTCTGGAAGAGGTCGCGGGCGTAGCCCCAGAGGTGCGGCATCTCGGTCAGCTTGTTGCGGTTGCACTTGAAGTGACCGTGGTAGACCGCGTCGAAGCGGACCAGGGTGGTGAAGAGCCTGACGTCGGCCTCGGTGATGGCGTCGCCCATCAGGTAGCGGCGGTCGGCGAGGCGCTCCTCGAGCCAGTCGAGCGCGGTGAACAGCCGGTCGTACGCGTCCTCGTAGGCCTCCTGCGAGCCCGCGAAGCCGCAGCGGTAGACGCCGTTGTTGACCTCGGTGAAGACGCGCTTCATCACCGCCTCCATCTCCTCGCGGAGGTCGGCGGGCCACAGGTCGGGGGCGTCGGAGCGTTGGTGCTCGCGCCACTCGAACGACAGGTCGTGGGTGATCTGCGGGAAGTCGTTGGTCACGACCTTGCCCGACTCCACCTCGACGATCGCCGGCACCGTGATGCCGCGCGGGTAGCCCGGCTCACGGGCGAAGTAGGCCTCCTGCAGCCGCTCGATGCCGAGCACCGGGTCGCGGCCGCCCTCGTCGAGGTCGAAGGTCCAGCTGCGCGCGTCGTGCGTGGGGCCGGGCGCGCCCCACGAGATGACGTCCTCGAGGCCCAGGAGCTTCCGGACGATGATCGAACGGTGCGCCCACGGGCACGCGCGCGCGGCGACGAGCCGGTAGCGACCGGGCTCTGCCTTCCACACCGGCACGTCACGCGGACTGTCCTTCGACCCGCTCGGGAACTCGTCGTCCAGCGGGTCCGCCGAGCGGTCCCCCGCCAGCACCCGGTCGGGGAGGTAGGACATGTCGCGCTCGAAGGGCTCGCCCTTCTTCGTGTAGGTCGCGGTGTCGTTCACGCTTCAACCATAGCCCCGGGGGTCAGAGCCCCTGGGCCGACGAGCGGTGAGTGGCGCAGGTTCCGAGGCCACGGAACCTGTCTCACTCACCGCTCGAGCGGGCCTTAGGGGGCGAAGCGGGCGGCCACCTCGACGACGCGATCGAAGGCCTCGGTCTCACCGATGCTGACGCGTACGCCGTCGCCGGCGAACGGCCGCACCGAGACCCCCACCTCGCCGCAGGCCGCGGCGAAGTCGAGGGCGCGCTCACCCAGCGGGAACCACACGAAGTTGCCCTGGGCGTCGGGCAGCTCCCAGCCGACCTCGCGCAGCCGCGCGACCAGGTCGGCGCGCCGGGCGACGAGGTCCTCGACCCGCGCGAACAGCTCGTCCTGCGCCTCGAGCGAGGCGATGGCCGCGGCCTGGGCGACGTGGCTGACGCCGAACGGCAGCGACACCGCGCGCAGGGCGGCCGCGAGCGGTGCGGGAGCGACGGCGTACCCGACCCGGAAGCCGGCCAGGCCGTAGGCCTTGGAGAAGGTGCGGGTCAGCACGACGTTGTCGTGGCGGCGGTAGGTGGCGATGCCGTCGATGGCGTCGTCCATGCGGACGAACTCGAGGTAGGCCTCGTCCACCACGACCACCACGTGGGAGGGCACCTTCGCGATGAAGGCGTCGAGCTCGGACTGGGTGACGGCCGGGCCGGTCGGGTTGTTGGGCGTGCAGACGATGACGACCTTGGTGCGGTCGGTCACCGCCGCGGCCATCGCGTCGAGGTCGTGGCGCCCGTCCGCCGTGACCGGCACCTGCACGCTGCGGGCCCCGCCGGCGGTGACCGCGATCGGGTAGGCCTCGAACGAGCGCCAGGCGTAGACGACCTCGTCGCCCGGCTCGCAGAAGGCGTTGACGAGCTGGTAGATCAGCGCCACCGACCCGGTCGCCGCAGCGAGGTCCTCGGACGGCACGCCCATCGCGTCGGCGAGCGCGGCGTAGAGCGCGGCACTGCCCATGTCGGGGTAGCGGTTCATCTCTGCCGCCGCCGCGCGGGCTGCCTCGAGCACGCCGGGGAGCGGCGGGTAGGGGTTCTCGTTGGACGACAGCTTGTACGACGTCAGCCCGGGGCGGGCGACGGGCGGCTTGCCGGCGACGTACGCAGGGATGGCGAGCACGTTGGGCCGGGGCTGAGGAGAGCTCATGCCCGCACCCTAGTGAGCGACCGGCGGACGTGACGGGCGGCGGCCGCGCCACGGCTTCACGACCGGCAGCAGCACCACGCCGATGGCGACGCCGATCGCGGCGCCGAGGATGTTGTCGACCATGTCGGTGACGTCGCACGCCCGGTCGAGACGCGCGAGCTGGAGCTGGGTGAGCTCGATGGCGAGGCTGTAGGCCGCCAGGCCGGCGAGGCCGGCCGGCGCCAGCACCAGTCCCGTCCACCAGCGGCCGACGGCCAGCACCAGGAAGACCCCGGCCGGCACGAAGAGCAGCACGTTGAGGGTGCGCTGGTCGAGCCCGAGCACCTCGAACGTGGTGCCCGAGGGCCCGCCGTAGTCCCACGAGCACGACTCGCTGCGCGTCTCCGCCGGCACGACCCCGACGTCGGGGCGGGTCGGCACCAGCGTCACCAGGGCGATCGCCACGAGCGACCACAGCAGGCCCGCGACCGACACCGCGGTGGCGGTGCCGAGGCGAGGGCGTACGGCGAGGGCGAGCAGCCCGGCGAGCACGGCGGCCGCGAGGGCGCCGAGCACCATCACGCCCGCCCCTCCGATCGTGACCATCCGGGGAGGGTAGTCGTCGCCCCGCTAGGGTCGCGGCATGAGGTTCGTGACGTGGCTGCTGACCTACGCCGCGGGGCTGGCCGTCGCGGCGTGGCTCCTCGACGGGATCTGGTTCGAGGGGGCGGAGAACGGCCAGGCCGAGCTGCAGGACAAGATCGTTCCGCTGCTGCTGGTGGCGCTGATCCTGGGGCTGGTGTCGGCCTTCATCGAGCCGGTGATCAAGCTGCTCTCGCTGCCTTTCATCATCCTCACGCTGGGCTTCCTGCTCCTGGTGATCAACGCGCTGATGCTGATGCTCACCGCCAGCCTGGCCGACGCCTTCGACCTCGGCTTCCACGTGGACGGCTTCTGGAACGCGCTCGTGGGGGCGGTCATCGTGACCGTCGTGGGCTGGGGCGTGCGCGTGGCCCTGCCGGACGGGGACTGATGCGGGTGCCGGACCTCCCCGCCGCCCGCGAGCCCGGGCGCTACCGGATCGCCCTCGTCTGCCTCGGCAACATCTGCCGCTCCCCCACCGCGCACGTCGTCCTCGAGAGCCGCCTCGCCGACGCCGGGCTCGCCGACCGCGTCGAGGTCGCCTCGTCCGGTACGGGCGGCTGGCACGTCGGCAACCCGATGGACCCGCGCGCCGCGGCGACCCTGGCCGCGGCCGGCTACGACCCGAGCCGGCACCGCGCCCGGCAGTACGACGCGACCTGGCCAGAGGCGTACGACCTCGTGCTCGTGATGGACGAGGCCAACCTCGCCGACGTGGGCGGGCGCACCGAGCGGCTGGGCATGTTCCGCGACCTCGATCCGGTCGATCCGGGTGGCGCCGTGCCGGACCCGTACTACGGTGGAGCCGACGGGTTCGAGGAGGTGCTGACGATGGTCGAGCGCACGAGCGATGCGATCGTGGCCGCCCTCCCCCGCGCTCTCCAGGGCCCCGGCTGATGGCTCGCCAGCCACTGGTCGCCAAGCGTGCCGAGGAGCTCCTCGGCACGGCCGTGGTGGCGACCTCCCCGGTGGCGGGCGGCGACACCGCCCGGGCGACGCGGCTGCGGCTGTCCAACGGGCAGACCGCGCTGATGAAGACGCTGCCACACGCACCGGAGGGCTTCTTCGAGGCCGAGGCCGCGGGGCTGCGGTGGCTCGCGGAGGTCGAGGGCGGGGTGCCGGTGCCCGACGTGCTCGCCGCCGCCAGCGACTGCCTGGTCCTGGCCTGGGTCGAGCAGAGCCCGAAGACGCCGGTCGAGGCCGCCGTCACCTTCGGCCAGCAGCTCGCCACCACCCACGCCGCCGGCGCCGACGGCTGGGGGCTCGACCACGACGGCTTCATCGGGCGGCTGCCGCTGCCCAACAAGCCGGCCGACTCGTGGCCGGAGTTCTACGCCGTGCGCCGGGTCCTGCCCTACCTCAAGCTGGCCCGGGACCGCGGCGCGATCTCCGACACCGACGCCGCCGCCGTCGAGGCGGTGGTCGGCAGGCTCACCGCGCTCCTGCCCGACGAGGCGCCCGCCCGGCTGCACGGCGACCTGTGGAACGGCAACTGCCTCTGGGGCCAGGACCTCGCCATCCACGTCATCGACCCCGCCGCCCACGGCGGGCACCGCGAGCTCGACCTGGCGATGCTGCACCTCTTCGGGCTGACGCACCTGCCGCGGGTGATGGCGGCGTACGACGAGGCCCGCCCGCTCGCCGAGGGCTGGGAGGACCGGCTCGGGGTCCACCAGCTCTTCCCGCTGCTCGTGCACGCGTGCATGTTCGGCGGCGGCTACGGCGCCCGCGCCGGGGTGGTCGCGGCGCGCTACGCCTGATCTCAGGTTCGCCTCAGGCGCCGGTGGCATCCTTGCCGGGTGAGTGAGTCCCGTCCCCGCGTGCTGGTCGTCGACGACGACCGCGCCGTCCGCGACTCGCTGCGCCGGTCGCTGGAGTTCAACGGCTACGAGGTCGTGCTGGCCGCCGACGGTGCCGAGGGACTGGTCGCGGTCGGGGCGCAGCACCCCGACGTCGTGGTCGTCGACGTGATGATGCCGCGGCTCGACGGGATCGAGACCACCCGCGCGCTGCGGGCGGCGGGCAACGACGTACCGGTGCTGGTCCTCACCGCCCGCGACGCGGTGGGCGACCGGGTCGAGGGCCTCGACGCCGGGGCCGACGACTACCTCACCAAGCCGTTCGCGCTGGAGGAGCTGCTGGCGCGGCTGCGTGCGCTGCTGCGCCGCGTCGTGCCCGACGGCGACGCGGCGAGCGAGGTGCTGACGTTCTCCGACCTCACCATGGACGTCGCGAGCCGCGACGTGTCCCGCGGCGGCCGACCGATCGAGCTGACCCGCACCGAGTTCACCCTGCTCGAGATGTTCCTGCGCCGGCCGCGCCGCGTCCTGGACCGCTCGTTCATCCTCGAGGAGGTGTGGGGCTACGACTTCCCGACGAGTGCCAACTCGCTCGAGGTCTACGTCGGCTACCTGCGCCGCAAGACCGAGGCGGAGGGCGAGCCGCGGCTGATCCAGACCGTGCGCGGCGTCGGCTACGTGCTGAAGGAAGCATGAACACCCCACGGCGTTCTTCTCCTCCGCTGCGCTCCCCCGAACAACGTCGCGGGGACCCCGAATGAGCGCCCCGACCACCTGGCGCGACGGGCGCTGGCACTACCGCCGCTCGCTGGCCTCGCGGGTGGCCGTGCTCACCACGGTCGCGCTCGGTCTCTCGATCGCCGTCATGGCCTTCACCGCCTTCGTGGTGATGCGCCAGCAGATGATGAACTCGCTGGACCAGTCTCTGCTCAACCGAGCCCACAAGGCCACCGCCGACACCACGCTGTCGAGGATCACGGCCGACGGGGCCCCGCCGTGGGTGCTCGGCGCGGCCGACGTCCGCATCATCTTCATCACCGCCGACGGCCGCGGCATGTCCGGCGCCGACATCCCGGACTTCACCCTCGGCCAGCCCGAGTACGACGTCGTCACCGGCCGGCGGGAGTCGGCCGTGCGCACCCTGGTGACCGCGCAGGGCGAGCGCTACCGGGTCGCGACCGTGCAAGCCGGCAGCGGCGAGGCGCTGATCCTCGCGCAACCGCTCGCGCCCAACGACCGGACGCTGGAGAAGCTCGGCGGGGTGCTGTTCGTCTTCGGCGCGCTCGGCGTGCTGGCGGCGCTGCTCGCCGGCTGGCTGGTCGCCCGCAACGGGCTACGGCCCCTGCGCCGGCTGACGACGTCGGTCGAGCGCATCGCGATGACCGAGGACCTGCGACCGTTGCGCGTCGAGGGCGACGACGAGGTCGCCCGGCTCGCCACCGCCTTCAACCAGATGCTCCTGGCACTGGGGGCCTCCCGCGACCGCCAGCGGCGCCTCGTCGCCGACGCCAGCCACGAGCTGCGGACCCCGCTCACCTCCCTGCGCACCAACCTCGACCTGCTCCGCCAGGCCGAGGGCAACACGGCACTGCCGGCCGGGGCCCGGCTGGAGCTGCTCGACGACGTCCGCGGCCAGATCGAGGAGCTGAGCGCGCTCGTCGGCGACCTGGTCGAGCTCGCGCGCGACGAGCCCTCGACGCGCGTGGTGACCGAGGTCGACCTCGCCGAGGTCGTCGAGCGGGCGGTGACGCGCGTACGACGTCGCGCGCACGGCGTGTCCTTCGACGTCGAGCTGGAGCCGTGGCCGGTCGTGGGCGACGCCAACAGCCTCGAGCGGGCGGTCACCAACCTGCTGGACAACGCCGGCAAGTGGAGCCCTCCCGAGGGCACCGTGACCGTGCGCCTCGCCGGCGGCGTGCTCACCGTCGACGACGAGGGCGAGGGCGTCGCGGAGTCCGACCGGCCGCACGTGTTCGAGCGGTTCTACCGGGCCGACGAGTCGCGCGGGATGCCCGGCTCGGGGCTCGGCCTGGCGATCGTGCGCCAGGTGATCGACCGCCACGGCGGCCAGGTCCAGGTGTCCGAGGCCCCCGACGGCGGGGCCCGGTTCGCGCTGTGGGTGCCGGGGGTGAAAGCGGAATCCCCGGATATCCGGTGACCACCCCACATTGCACCCAAGATCTCGGCCGACAAGCGGGAGTCCTGGGTGCACAGATCACCCGAAGACGCGCAGCAGGCGCTCGGCCTTCCACTCCGACTCCGCCCACTCCTCGGCCATGTCCGACTTCACGGTGATGCCGCCGCCCGTGCCGAGGGTCCAGGTGCCGCCGCCGTCGGTCATGAGGGAGCGGATGACGACCCCGAGGTCGGCCGGGCCGTCGCCGCTGATCCAGCCGAAGGCGCCGGCGTACGCCCCGCGCGGCGTCGACTCGACCTCCTCGATCACCTCCATGGTGCGCAGCTTGGGCGCGCCGGTCATCGAGCCGGCCGGGAAGAGCGCGCGCAGGGCGGCGACCGTGGAGACGTCGTCGCGCAGCCGACCGCGCACCGTCGACACCAGCTGGTGCACCGACTCGTAGGTCTCGACCTGCATCAGCGCCGGCACCTCCACCGACCCGACCTCGCACACCAGTGACAGGTCGTTGCGGAGGAGGTCGACGATCATCAGGTTCTCGGCGCGGGTCTTGGGGTCGCGCGCGAGCCGCTCGCGGTGGTGCTCGTCTTCCTCGACGCTCGCGCCGCGCGGGGTCGTGCCCTTGATCGGCTTGGTCTCGAGGTGGCGGTCGGCGGTGACGAGGGCGTACCGCTCCGGCGAGCTCGACAGCAGCCAGGCGCGGGCGCCGTCGACGTCGTGCTGGAGGAAGCCGCTGTAGGGAGCGGGGTTGAGCTCGCGGAGCCGGAGGTAGGCGGTCACCGGGTCGAGGTCGGAGGTGCGGGTGAGGCGGTGGGTGAGGTTGACCTCGTAGGAGTTGCCCGCGTGCAGGTGCTCCTGGACCCGCGCGAGGGCGCGCTCGTAGAAGCCTGGAGGGGAAGTCCGACACTCCGTGGGGGTTGTTTCCCCCTCCAGGTGGCGGACTCCCCGCTCGGGCGGGGAGTCCGCCACGGCGTCCGCCACGACCCCAGCCGCCTCCCCGCCCGGGTGCTCGAAGACCCGGACCGAGCGCGGCCGCATCCAGACGGCGTCGGGCAGGGTCGGGTCGGGGGCGGCGGGCAGGTCGGTGCGCGCGGCGTAGCCGAGGTAGCCGAACCACTGCTCGCCCGCCGCGACCCACTCCTCGAGGACGGCGAAGACGTCGTCGCCGACGACGGTCGGGGCACCGCCCGCGTGCAGGGTGACCTCGCGGCGGGCGGCCGACCACGACAGGGACGGGTCGTCGTCGTCGAGCCAGCCGATGATCGAGCGCCGTCCGGACCACTCCCGCGCGCCGCCGCCGTCGAGCCAGAAGCAGCGCGGGTGCTTCGCCGCAACGGACCGGAAGAAGTCGACCGGGTCGTCAGTCATGAAGGAAGTTCCGGATCAGTGCCTCGCCGTGCTCGGACAGGATCGACTCGGGGTGGAACTGCACGCCCTCGAGCGGCAGCGAGGCGTGGCGCACGCCCATGACCGTCCCGTCCTCGGTCCACGCGGTCGCGACGAGGTCGTCGGGGAGAGAGACGGCCCCGAGTGAGTGGTAGCGCACCGCGGCGAACCCCTGTGGCAGGCCGGCGAAGACACCCGCGCCGTCGTGGCGCACCGTCGCGACCTCGCCGTGCGCCGGCCGCAGGCGCCGCACCGAGCCGCCGTACGCCGTCACCAGCCCCTGCATGCCGAGGCAGACGCCGAGCACGGGGCGGGTGCCGGTGCGCAGCACCTCAGGCCCCACCGCGAAGTCCGCGGGGGTCGCCGGATGCCCGGGCCCGGGCGACAGCACGACGTGCGAGTGCCGCAGCACGTCCTCGGCCGTCACCTCGTCGTGCTGCACCACGCGTGGCAGGGCGCCGGTCACGAGGGCCACGAGGTGCACCAGGTTCCACGTGTAGGAGTCGTGGTGGTCGACCACGATCACGTCCGGCTGCACGCACCGACAGTAGTGCGCGGGAGCCCTACTGCCGCAGGGCGCGGCACCCTTCGGACACCGGCTGGTCGGCCACCTCGCGGCAACCGTCGAACGCGGTGAGCTTCGCCATCAGCGCCGCCACCTCGGGAGCCCGCTTGCGGCTCGCGAAGGCGTTGCGCTTCTCGAACTTGCCGCGCTTGTAGCTGTAGTACTCGTAGCCCCAGGTGACCTTGCCGGGCCGCGGGTCGAGGTCGAACCGCGCGAGCAGCGCCGTCCGGCTCCGCACCGCGGTGTAGGTGGGGATCCGGTCGAGCTCCGAGCCGCTGAACGCGGCGTCCGGGTCGTTGCCGGTGAGCGTCTGCTGGGTGTGCTCGAGGAAGGCGTGGGACTGCCGCACCAGCGCGGGGTCGGCCAGCGTCGGCACGAGCGAGAGCCCGCTGCGGAAGGGCACCGGCGGGAGCCCGGCGAGCTCCTCGAAGGTCGGCGCGAGGTCGATGTTGCTCGTGACCTCGCGGCGCTTGCCCGGCACCACCCCGGGGCCGGTGACCAGCAGCGGCACCCGCACGTCGGTGTCGTACGGCGTCCCCTTGCCGCGCCCCATGCCGTTCTGGCCGAGGTGGAAGCCGTTGTCCGAGGTGAGCACGACGTAGGTGTCGGGACCGACGGTCTCGAGGATGCGTCGGACGAGGCGGTCGGCCGACTGTGCCATCCGGGCGCGGTCGCGGAGGTCGCGGACAGCGGCCGATGCGGGCAGCGTGCGGGCGGTGTTCCACGCCCGGGCGCGCTTGCCGTTGGCCAGGCGCGGCCGGTTGTCCTTGCGCGGGTCCGCGAAGCCGGGCAGGTCGTCCACGGTCAGCTTGCGGCAGGCCACGCGCCCGCAGCTGCGCTTGCCGGAGCGGTCGCGGAACATCGGCGGGAAGAGCGGGTCACCGGCGTAGTGGCCCTGGGGGTTGGTGCGGTTGTGCGGCGCGTAGAGCGCCACCTCGAGGAAGTAGGGCGTCCCTGCGGCCTCGTTGGCGGTGAGGAAGTCCATCGCCAGGTCGCCGATCACCGCACCGGCGTAGGCCTTGTCCTTCGCTGAGTTGCTCGCGCTCGCGGGCGGCGCCGGGTGCTGCACCAGCTGCAGCCGCTGGTCGACCAGCGTCGTGCTGGCGAAGTCCCAGCCGTCGTAGGCGGAGCCGAAGACGGTGTTGAACGTCGTCCAGCCCGGCACCACCGGCGGGAGCGCCCGCCCCGGCGACCACTCGTACTCGTTGAGGAACTTGCCGACGAAGCCGGTCTGGTAGCCGGCCTCCTGCAGCCGCACGTTGAAGGCGCGCTCGGGGTTGCCGTTGGTGTCGTAGGCGGGCCACCCGCCGAGCTTGGACTCGCCCTTGTTGGACGTGTTGGTGAGCACGCCCGTCTGGTGGGGGTACTGCCCGGTGAAGAAGCTCGACCGCGACACGCAGCACAGCGAGTCGGTGACGAACGAGTGGGGATAGCTGGCCCCGGCCTTGCGCATCTGCTGCACCGACCGCATCGTCTGGACCAGGTCCATCGAGAAGTCGTCGAGCAGCACCACGACGATGTTGGGTCGCTCGTCGCGAGCCGCCGCCGGCTTGAGCTCCGCGACCGCGGCGCTGTCGCTCGTCGCCTGCCGGAGCGGTTCGCCCGCCCCGGGCACGGCGTCGTACGACCCGCCCGTCGCGCCGCATGCCATCAGTGCGAACAGGCACACGCCTGCCCACGCTCCCTTGAAGTACCCCACTGCTCCCCCGCCTGTCCCGTGCTGGCTACCAAGGGTGACGCCGTCCGCCCCCGTTTCGTTGCCTGCCACGCCGAACGAATGTCTACACGATGACTTGACTTCGGTGGGCGGCGGGGCCGCGCGTCAGGCGAGGAGGTCGCGCACCGCCGTGTGGAGCAGGTCGTAGCCGTTCTCGGTGAGGATCGACTCGGCGTGGAACTGGATGCCGCGGAAGTGCGGGCCGGTGACGGCGTGGATGTCGCCGGTGGCCTCGTCGGCCTCGACGCGTACGCCGTCCGGCAGGGTGGCGCCGGCCGGCACGCGGCCCACGAAGGTGTTGTAGAACCCCACGCGCTCCGTCCGCCCGTCGAGCCGCACCGGCGACTGCGTGCCCTGGAAGACGACGTCCTTGTAGCCGAGGTCGAGACCGAGCCGCTGGCACAGCGTCTGGTGGCCCAGGCAGACCGCGAGGAACGGCTGCCCCGAGGCGAGCAGGTCGTCGACGGCGCGCCGGAACGACGCGATCTTGGGGTGGTCGCCCTCGCGCGGGTCACCCGGGCCGGGCCCGACGATGACGAGGTCGGCACCGTCGAAGGCCCCGGTCTCGTAGTCCTCGTGCCGCACCACGCGCGAGGTCATGCCGAAGACCCCGAGCACGTGGACGAGCATGTTCACGAAGTCGTCCTCGCCGTGGAGGATCACGACCTGCTTCCCGGCGAGACCGGGGTCGGCGGGCTCGCCGGCCTGGTCGGTCAGCCAGAAGCGCGACAGCCGCTGGTTGCGCGTCCCCAGGGCCAGTACGACGTCCTCGTCCCGCGCCAGCTCGGCGATGTCCGTGCCGTCGGAGGTCGCCCGCGGCGCCAGGCCGAAGGCGCTCAGGATCCCGCCGGCCTTGGCCCGCGTCTCGGCCACCTCGTAGGCCGCGTCGGAGTCGCGGACCAGGGTCGCGCCCGCGGTGACCTTGAGCTCGCCCGACGGTGAGACGTCGGCGGTGCGGATGAGGATGGGGCTGTCCATCGTCGGGGTGCCGTCGGGCGAGCGCCCGAAGAGGGCGAGCGCGGCGCCGTAGTAGCCGCGGCCCTCGGGCTCGTAGTCGGCGATCAGCCGGCAGGCGTTCTCGACGGGCGCGCCCGTCACCGTCGCGGCGTACATCGTGTCGCGCAGGATCTCGCGGTGGTCGCGATCGGAACGGCCGGCGAGGAGGTACTCGGTGTGGATCAGGTGCGTCATCGGCTTGAGGAACGGCCCGAGCACCTGGCCGCCCTCGTGGCAGATGTCGCACATCATCTTGAGCTCCTCGTCGACCACCATGAAGAGCTCGAAGACCTCCTTCTCGTCGGCGAGGAAGTCGAGCAGCCGCTCCTTGAGCGCGTCGCCGTGGCCGGCGACCCGGAACGTCCCGGAGATCGGGTTCATCCGGACGTCGCCCTGGCGCACGGAGACGTGCCGCTCGGGGCTCGCGCCGATCAGGAACCTCTCGCCGGTGAAGAAGCAGAACGTCCAGTACGCGCCGCGCTCGCGCTCCATGAGGCGCCGCAGCACCGTCAAGGCCTTCGCGGCGTCCCAGTCGGCGACGACGGCGCGGTAGTGACGGCCGATGACGAGGTTGGCCCCCTCGCCCTGCCCGATCTCGTGGCGGATGATCGCCTCGACCACCTTGCCGTAGTCGTCGTCGCTGGTGGCGAAGCCGCCCCTGTCGGCGAACTCGACGGGCACGTCGGGCAGCGCCGCAAGCAGGTCGTCGACCGCCACCTCGTGCTCGGCCTCGATGTCGACCACGGTCAGCGGGGTGCCGTCGTCGATGGCGGCGAAGCCGCGCTCGCGCACCTGCCGGAACGGCACGGCCACCAGCCGGTCGGCGCTGCGGCCCGGCTCCGGCGCCCCGGTCTCCAGCGGGATGTCGAGCAGGCTCGCCACCTCGTGCGGCGTGCCGCCGATCAGCCCGGCGGTCGGCGACGCCTTGCGCCGGATGACCGCCCACGCGCCGTACCCCTGGATGTGCTCCAGGAGGTCGCTGACGGCTGGGGTCTCGGTCATGGGCCGAACTTTAGTGTTGGATCGTCCCTGCCCCCCACCCTGTCCGCCCAGGAGCCCCATCGTGACCGACGTCCAGCTGGTGCTGTCCGGCCCGGTGACGCCGCAGAGGTCGGACGCGGCGCTGCTGGCCTGGCTGCAGGCACTGAAGAGGGTCCGTGCCGAGCGCCACCTGGTCGTCACCGGCGCACGCGACGTCTCCGCGGCAGCGCGCGAGGCAGCCGTCGCCGCCGGGGTCGACGTCGTCGCTGAGCTCGTGCCAGGGGCGCTCACCCTGCACGGCCGGGTCGACGACCTGCCGAGCCCGCGCGCCCTGGCGGTGCTGGCAGCGGGCGCCTCGGCCGACCAGCCCGTGACCGTCGTGCCCACGTGGCCCAGAGACGACGCTGCGCGCTGCGGTGCCGTGCACCCGACCGCCCCCGACGCCGTGCGCCGGGCCGACAGTCTCGACGCGGCGCTCGCCGCCGCTGCTGCGGAGGGCGTGGAGGCACTCCACGTGCCCGGCACGCTGGTCGTCCCCGGCGGGGCGACCGGTGCCACACCACCTCCCCCAGGGCCCCAACCGCCCTACGGGCACCCGGCGGCGATCCCCGGGACGTCGCTCCACCGGCTGCTCTCCCAGACCGGGCTTGGCCACCCGGTTCCCGCCGACGAAACCGCGCGCCCCTTCCTCACCGTCATCACGCGGACGCAGGGCACCCGCCTGCTCTGCCTGGAGGAGGCGCTCACCTGCCTGGCGGCCCAGACCGTCCGCGACCTGGAGCTCGTCGTCGTCGCACACCGCGTCGCTCCCGACGACCTGGTCGCGGTGCGCGCCAGTCTCGCGACCCTCCCGGACTGGCTGCAGGAGCGCACCACCGTGGTCGAGGTCGAGCGGGCGGGGCGCTCGGCGCCGCTCAACGACGCGCTCGACGTGGCTCGTGGCCGCTACGTGGCCGTGCTCGACGACGACGACCTGGTCACCCCGACCTGGGTCGAGACGTTCGCCGACCTGGAGCGGTCCGCTCCGGGCACCGTTCTCCGTGCCGCCACGCTGCGCCAGGACGTCGTACGGACCCAGGTGACCGTCGCCGGGCGCCGCGAGACGGCGGCCGGGCCCGTAGGTCAGGCGCACCTCGGGTGGCCGTCCGAGTTCAGCATGGTCGACCACCTCGTCGACAACGCCACCCCGTTCATGGCGATCGCCCTCCCGCGCGGGATCGTGGTGGACCTCGGCGAACGGTTCGACGAGGACCTCGACACGACGGAGGACTGGGACCTGCTCCTGCGCGCCGCCGGCGTCGCGGGCGTGACCGGCTCGCCGGAGCCGACGTCCGTCTACCGCATCTGGAGCGCGGACGAGGGGTCCCGCAGCGCTCACGAGGCAGACACCTGGCAGCGGGGGCACGAGCGCGTACGCCACCGGCTCGCCGACCGGGTCGTGCTGCTCGACGGAGCCGAGGCGCAGCGCCTCGTGGACGCGCGAGTCGAGCTCGCGGCCGAGGTCGCCGAGAAGCACCGCATCGCCGCGCTCAACGAGCAGGCCGCAGCCGACCTGCGTATGGTCAACGAGGCTGTCGTCGCGCTGCGGGCGGAGCTGGCGGACGCGACAGTAGCGCGCGACGAAGCCCGCGCACGTGCGCGGCTCGCCGAGCGACACGTCGGGGAGGACCAGGCGACCTCTCCTTTGCAGGCTCATTCCCAGGCGGGGGACGATGCCGGCGACACCAGCACCAGCCGGTGGACGTTCAGGAGGCGGCGATGAGGGCGACGGGTGGGCGCCCCTGGCTGCTGACGCGAACCAGGGAGCCAGCCGCGTGGGGCTCGACCCGCAGTGTCCTGTGGGTCCTGTTCTTGGCCCAGGTCTACTACCTCCTGGCCAACCCGCTGCTCACGATCGGCCCGTTCGACATCTCGTTCGGACGGGCCTGGAAGCTTGCGGCCGTCTGGTTGGTTCTCCAGCTGCCGTGGATGCGCCTGCCGCGCGTCGCTTGGCCTCTCGCGGCATACCTGGGATGGGCAGCCCTGAGCTGGACGTGGAGCATGTCGCCGGAGTCGACGGTGCGAGCGCTCGTTATCTACGGCGCCGTCGCGCTCATCGGCGTGCTCTCGGCCGCCAACATCGACCTGAGGACGTTCGCGGCCGGGGTCGCTGCGGGGGGAGTCACCGTTCTTGCGGCATCGATCCACGCGGCGGCCACGGGCGTCCCCGGCGCCGGGACACCTCCCGGCAACGACGGGTGGCTCGTCGGGGTGGTCGCCAACGCGAACATCCTGGGCTACACCCTCGTCCCGGCTCTGGCGGCGATGCTCGCAATGACTCCCCGATCCCGGTGGGGCTGGGCACCGTGGACCGCGGTGACCGTGTTCCTAGCGACTGGTGTGGTCCTCGCCTACTCCGGCACGGCCATGGTCGCCGCCGTGAGCGTCGCCGCAACCGCGGCGGCGGTCGCAGCCTTGCGGTGGCTCGCCGGCACCCGACACTGGCGCATCGAGGTGATCGTAGGGGTGATGCTCGCACTCGCCTTCCCGGCGTACCAGCTGGTGGGAGCGGTCCTGCTCGGCAGAGAGGTCGCTACCCTGGACGGTCGGGTCGAGGTGTGGTCGGCGGCCATCGAGTCGAGTCGTCCGGCACTGTGGAACGGCGAGGGTTTCGGGGCGGTCTGGTTCCACGCGTGGCACATCGCGCCCCCGAACCCGGTGCTCGAAAGGATCCACGACCTCACCGGCATCCCCTTCTCGCACGGGCACAACTCGTTCGTCGACCCGCTGCCAGAGGTCGGACTGATCGGGGTGGGGCTGCTCCTGTCCTGCCACCTCCTGGTCGGGTGGCGAGCGGTCCGGTTGCTGATGGCTGCGGACCGGCGGACCGACGCCCGTGTCCGCGGTGGGTTCCTGCTGGTGATGCTGGTGGCTCTGGTCACCCTCGGCATCGCCGAGCCCGTTGCCGGAACCCCGCTGGGCTGGTTCCTGCTGTCGGCTCTCCTGTCGACGTCCGGCTCGACACCGCTCGACCGGCTTGGGCCCTCGACGACGGAGGTCGCCGAGGTGGAGCTCGGTCCACTAGCTTCGGACCGGAAGCTCCAGCCGGCAGCATCACCGGCCCTGCAACCGGGAAGACGCCGCGCTCCCCAACGACGTGAGTGGATCTCCGGGCGCCGTCGCTCAACCTCCGACAGCAGCGCGTAGTCGAGGAGCCATCAGGGCCGATGCCTCCGGCGTGAGATGGCCGGCGCTGTCGCGCCACAGTTGCACGTTGCCGGCAAGTGCAGCGCAACGCTCCGCGCAGAACCAGTCCTGGGTGTTTACCCAGCGGCGTCCGGCGGCGGTCACGACTCGACGCTCCACGTCGTTCCAGCCGACTGACACCGCTGATGGCGAGAAGTCGCACGCTCGTGCGTCCTCGAGGTGGCGGGCCAGGCAGCGCGGCGGGTCGAACGCTGCCGAGGGGACGTCGCCCAGTACGACCACGTCGCGGACGGCCGCGAGACGCTCGAGCAGGCCGGACCACCCGACCTCCACGCGATCCCGGCTCGCCTCGTCGTCGAGGTCGCCGGACACATAGGCGGAGGTGTAGTTGGCAAGGATCACGGTGGGCGGTCGTTCCTCGGCCAGGTAGCGCTCCGCGCTGTCGAGCCATCGGTTGCAGGACGAGCCGGCCGGGCCACCGCCGTACAGGGGGCAGTTCGTGTGGGTCACGAACGCCACGCGGTCGTTGGGGAATGCCGTGCGGACCCCGTCGAACCAGTTGGCCGCGTGGGAATCACCCACGACCACCACGGTCGGCCTCGAGCCCGGTCCATAGAGGCAGGGTTTGGCCTCCGTCTCCTCGACGAGGCCGTGACACCCCTCGTAGAGCCCGTTGAGGGTGCGCGCCCGGCTGAGCGACGGCACGAGGTCGTCGCTGACGAACCCCGGGTTCGTCACCGGCCCGGCGAGGACCTCCTGCGGGGTCGGCACGGCGGCGACACGACCGGCGTCGGCGGACACCGCGAAGGGGACGAGGAGGAGTGCGCACACCGACACGACCCCGACACCTCCTGACATCGCCGTAAGGGTGCGCGCACGGGAGGGAAGCAGGCGAGCTCCGCGGTGCAGGGGACGCTCGACGAGGGCGTGCACCACGAGTGCCATGAGGAGCGCGAGCGCCACGGCAGCGACCGTGTCCAGGAGTGGCGCGGGACGGCCCTCGTCACGGATCAACAGCCACGTGATCGGCGGCCAGTGAGTCAGGTAGAGGGCATAGCTGCGGTCACCCAGCCAACGGGCCGGGGCGAACGAGAGCCAGCGCGGCGGCTCCGTCCCGTCGCCGTGAACATTGAGGAGCAGAGCCGTCCCAAGCACGGCAGGGACCACCCAGGGCCCGGGCACGAGGCTGCTCTCGCTCAGCTTCACAACCGAAAGCACGATGCCGGCCACCCCTGCTGCCGTCACCACCGTCGCGAACCGTGCCCCGAGTCGCACCCCGAGGGCCGGCAGCAGGCTGGCGAGCGCGCCGGCGCCGAACTCCCACGCGCGCGACGGGAGCATGTAGAACCCCAGCCCGGGGTAGGACCGCGCGAGCCAGATGCCGCCCACGAAGGAGAGCGCGGTGACGGCTGCGACGAGGGGGACGACGGCACGGCCGCGGATGCGCAGCAGCACCGCGGCGGCGGCGAGCAACGGGAGAAGGACGTAGAACTGCTCCTCCACGCCCAGGGACCAGTAGTGGCGGAACGGTGACGGGTCCACGACCGAGAAGTAGCCGGCGGCATCCTGCTCAGCACGGAAGTTGGCCACGAACAGCACAGCCGCGATACCGTCGCCGACGTACCGCCGCGTCTCCAAGGGGTCGAGGACCAGGCAGAAGACCACCGTGGTGGCCAACGCCACCACGGAGGCAGCTGGGACGATGCGGCGAACGCGGCGCGACCAGAACGCACCCACCGAGACGCGCTCACCGCGCCGGGTGGCCTTGAGGATGCTGCCGGCGACGAGGTAGCCGGAGATGACGAAGAAGACATCCACCCCGACGAACCCACCCGGCAGCGTCGAGGGCCACGCGTGACAGACCACGACCATCCACACGGCGAGCGCCCGCAGCGTCTGGATGTCGCCACGTATCGGCTGCGCGGGCGACCTGGTCACTGGTGGGACGATAGTGGGTGACCCGCCGATGCCGAGCGTCGGCAAATCCCGGCGCGCGCGAAAGATGCCTTATCGTGGCGAGCATGCACGGTGCCGCTCGGATCCCCTTTGCGCTGCCCGACATCGGCGAGGATGAGATCTCAGCGGTCACCGAGGCCATGCGGAGCGGTTGGCTGACGTCGGGGCCTCGCATGAAGGAGTTCGAGAGCGCCTTTGCCGAGTTCATCGGCAGTGGCGTCGAGACCGTCTCGGTCAACAGTGCGACTGCCGGTCTTCACCTGGCGATGGAGGCCCTCGACATCGGTCCGGGCGACGAGGTGCTGGTGCCCACGTGGACCTTCACCGCGACCGCCGAGGTGGTGCGCTACCTCGGCGCCACTCCCGTGCTGGTCGACGTCGAGCCCGACACCCTCAACCTCGATCTGGCGGCCGCGGCTGCGCTCGTCACCGATCGAACCCGGGCAGTCATGCCCGTCCACTTCGCCGGCCTCCCGGTCGCTCCCGGGCCTCTGCGCGACTTTGCTTCCCGGCATGGGTTGAACGTGGTCGAGGATGCCGCCCACGCGCTGCCGGCCGCCCGCGATGGGGAGCTCGTGGGCTCCGGTGACTCGGCGGCGACGGTGTTCAGCTTCTACGCCACCAAGACGATCACGACCGGCGAGGGCGGGATGATCGTCACGCGGGACCCGGACCTGGCCCACCGAGCGCGGGTCATGCGGCTGCACGGCATCAGTCGCGACGCGTTCGACCGCTACCGCTCCGAACTCCCGGCTTGGCGATACGACGTCATCGCACCCGGCTTCAAATACAACCTCACGGACCCAGCTGCGGCCATGGGCTTGGTCCAGCTGGGCCGGGCCGAGAGCATGAGGTCGGCGCGAGAAGACATCTCGCGACGCTACGACGAGGCGCTGCAGGGCCTGCCACTCACCCTCCCGCCGCACGGACCGAGCGGCACCCGCCATGCCTGGCACCTCTACGTCGTCCGTCTTCACGAGGACGCACCGCACGGGCGGGACACCCTCATCGAGCGACTCGCAGCCCTCGGCGTCGGAACTAGCGTCCACTTCATCCCGCTGCACCTGCAGCCGTACTGGCGTGACCTGACCGGCGCCCGGCCGATCGACTTCCCCGTCGCGAGCGACACCTTTGAGCGGTGCCTGAGCCTGCCGCTCTACTCCTCGATGAGCACCAGCGACGTGGATCGGGTGATCGACATGGTCACCCAGGAGCTCACGTGAAGCGACTGCTCGACCTCACACTCTCGGCCGCCGGTCTCCTTCTCCTGCTTCCCCTCCTCGTCGTGATCAGCGTGTGGGTGCGGCTCGACTCACCCGGGCCCGCGCTCTACCGCCAACGCCGCGTCGGCCGCCACGGCGCCGAGTTCGAGATCCACAAGTTCCGCACCATGCGGCACCTCAGTGACGGCGTGTCCGTCACGATCGGCGACGACCCGCGGATCACCCGAAGCGGTCGGCTGTTGCGGCGCACGAAGCTCGATGAGCTGCCGCAGCTGTGGGACGTGCTGCGCGGCCGGATGAGCCTCGTCGGGCCGCGACCTGAGGTGCCGCAATACGTCGAGATGTGGCCCGAGGCGGATCGTGAGCTCGTGTTGTCGGTGCGGCCCGGCATCACCGACCCGGCCGCGCTGGAGCTGCACGACGAGAGCTCGCTGCTGGCCGCGCAGGGGGATCCGGAACGCTACTACCGCGAGGTCCTGACGCCCCACAAGCTGCGGCTCTACGGCGCCTACATCCGTCGCGCGACCCCGTGGACGGACCTTGCGGTCATGGTCGCCACCGTGCGCGCGATCGCCGGTGACCGACCGCGCAGGAGCGACGCCCCGGCATCCTTGCGTGCGGTCCTGCTGGGGATGAGCGCCTACCTCATCACCTTCTTCGTGCTCTATCGCACCTACTACGTCGACAACTGGGACCACGAGGGCATGGTCTGGCGGCAGGGCAACGGCTGGGGGACGCTCCTGGCGGTGGCGCTGCTCCTGACGTGCTCGGTCGTGATGCCGCGCAGGTTCGTTCGTATCTCAGACCTCGCGCAGTGGCTGATATTCACGATCGTCGTGGTTCCGAGCGCTCTCGTCGCTACTTGGTCCGACAGACTGGACCGGCTGGACGCCGCCGTGCTGACGGTTGCGCTCGCGGTCGGCACTTTCGTGATTCGCGGCATCACGGCCCGGCGACCGTTCGGGCTCGCCCCCGAGGTGCGGTTGGGGCGCTGGTTCTGGATCGCTGGCGCGGTGATGAGCGCGGGCGTCTACGGCTGGCTCTTCAGCGTCGTCGAGCTGCGGCTCGGCTACCTGTCGTTCAGCGACGTCTATGCCGTGCGGGCGGAGTTCAAGGAGTCCTTCGTCGCGACGCCGGTGCTGCCGTACCTGCTGCCGTTCACCTACGCCGTGTTCAACCCGCTGCTCATCGGGCTCGGGTGGGTTCGCCGCAATCCGTGGATGCTGGGTGCCGGGATCATCCTCCAGACGTTGCTCTACCTGGCGGGCGGGCTCAAGCTGACCCTGCTCTCAATCCCCTTCGTCATTCTGCTGACCCAGATGACCTACCCCGGCAGGGAGTGGCCGGTGTGGCGCATGCCGTTGTTGTGGCCGCTGGTCATGGTGGGCGGGCGCGTCATGGACGCGGTCACCGGCTCCCTGATGTGGAGCGCGGTGCTGTCGATCAGGTTCTTGCTGATCCCGGGGGTCCTGACAGCCGGCTACGTCTGGTACTTCCAGGCCCACCCGCACACCAACTTCTCCGACGTCGTCCCGTTCGCTGCCTCTCCCTACGACGAGCTCCCGTACGTCCTGGTCGGCGAGGCGCTCTTCGGCACCGAGGGCACCAACGCCAACGTCAACTTCTTCGGCGACGGCTTCATGAACCTCGGCTACACCGGGATGCTGGTGGAGGCGGTGCTCGCCGGGCTGCTACTGCGGCTCGCCGACGAGTCGTGCCGCCGCGTACCGCTACCTGTGGCGTGCTCGCTCTTCGCCGTGCCGCTCATCTCGTTGAGCAACGGCGGCGCATTCACCGCGATCCTCAGCTTCGGGTTCCTGGCAGCGTGCGTGGCCGCCTGGCTCTGCCCCGTGAGGCAACTCCCGGAGCGGGCACCATGGTCGGATCGGGTCCTGGCCTTCATGGACGATGACCCGGTCAGCCGGTCCGTGACGAAGCCCGGTATGCGAGCACCCAACCCACCACGTACGACGCCGCGTTGACCAGGCTGTAGCACCACACGGCACCCGTTGCGCTGGCTCCTGCGAGATCTGCCAGCACCAGGGACGCGACCACGGCGACGACGCGGGAGGCGTCCCAAGCCAGCTGCGTGCGCGCCGCACCAGCGACGATGAGAGTCTGCGACAGCGGCGCGCCCACGAGCTGGGCAGCCAGCGAGACGCTCAGCGCTGCAACCATCTCGCCACTCACCCGCCACGCATCACCGAACACGATCGGGAACACGGCGGGAGCAAGGAGAAGGGCAGCCAGACCGGCGGGGACCGCGAGCAGCAGGAGGGGACGTGTGGCGGCCAGGAAGATGGTCCTGCCGCTCTCGCCGGTTTCGCGCACGTGCGCGGACAGGCGGCTGAGGAAGACCTGCGACACCGCTTGTCCCACGAGAGCCGCGGGCACAGCGATGGCCTGTTGGGCCAAGGCGAACTGCCCTGCGGCTCCGAGGCCGAAGAAGGCGGACACGAGCAGAACCGGAGCCTGCAGGCCGGCACCGTTGAGCACACCTGCGAGCGAGAGACTCGCCGCCGCACCAGCTCGACCGTGCAGGTCACCGCGGCGCAGGGTCAGCACCTCCCGCGGTAGCCCGCTGCCGACGACCAGGGCGACTATCGACACGACGAACGCCACGGAGAGGCCTGCAAGCAGCCCACCGGCCACTGCTCCGCCGAGCCCGGCAGCGACCTGAATGCTCACCATCACTGCCGCTTGGAGGACGCTGCGTCGAGCGATCGCGCCGAAGCGGCCACGCCTGATCGCCCATGCGTTGACGACCTGGAAGGCCGCGACCAGCGCGGTCAACGGCACGGCGGCCCACAGCCAGCGCCAGCTGCCTTCACCGCCGCCGAACAACCACGCCTGGACGAGCAGGACGACCGCCGTGCCCAACAGCCCGACACCGGCTGCCGCGCGCAGGCCGAAGCCGACCAGGTCGATCGCCTCGTCCTCCGAGCGCGGCAACGGCACCAAGGCGTCCACGCGTAGGGCGGCGAGGGGGAAGAAGAGGTTCGCGACGGCATACACGAGCGCGTAGGCACCGAACTCGGCAGCGGTGAAGACGCGCGTCAGGATCGGGTAGGCAGCCAGGACGAGGAGCTGGGCGACCAGGGTCCCGGACACGATCACGGCAACACCACGACGGGCGCCGCTCTGGCCGCGCGGCCTGCTCACGAATGTCAGCCGCGCTGCTCGACGGCGGCACGCTCGACAATGTCAGCTGCTCGCGACGAGGAGATCCGGTCGTCGAAGTTCTCGAGGGCGTACGCCGCGCAACGCGCACGCATCTCGGCGACCTTCTCGCTGCGCTTCGCGGCGTCCAATGCGGCGCGCAGGGTGCCGACCACCTCGTCGACGTCCCACGACGAGACGAAACCGAGGCCGTGGGCACGCACCTCGTCGGCGAACTCTCCACGACCGGCGTAGACGAGAGGGGTACCGCATGCCAGACCACTCATCGCCTTGATCGGTCGGGCGTCGGCATACTGCGGCACGTCGCGCAGCGAGGTGAGAGCTCCGATCGCTGTGCGCGAGGCGGCCGCGACCTCCAGCGGCGGACGCAGCCCGACCTGGACGAGCCGCTCGGGCCACCGCTCGGCGGCGGCATCGATCAGGGGAGAGTCGCTTCCATAGCCCATGTAGACAACGTCGAAGTCGGCACCTTCGCGCCACAGGCGCTCCGCCGCGGCGCAGAAGACCTCCGCGCCGTGGACCACGCCCGCGTTTCCGGCGTAGAGGAAGAAGGGTCGCCGGTCGTCGTGGGGCCACCACTCGTCGCCCTCGGGGGAGAAGACGTCTGTCGGGACGCCATTGCGCACCACGTGGATCTCGTGGGCTCCCGCACGCTCGGCCACCTCCCGCATTCCGTCGGTCGCAGCGATCACCAGCCGGGCGCGGGTCAGCGCCCGGTCCTCGACCGCGGAGATCACCGGACTCACCGCTCGGATCCAGGGCCGGCGCGACCCACGAGCTGCCCCGCCCCAGGAATCGGCGAGGTAGTAGACGAACGGCACCTTGCGCGAGGAGGCGGCCGCGAGAGCAGCGGTGGCGGCGGTTGGGGGCGGGTCGGAGACGACCACGTCGTACTGCAGGGTGCGCGCCGCGCGCCGGACGCCCGCCGCGAAGGATGCCAGGTTGGTCACGCGACGGGGGGCGGAGACACCTGCCTCGGGCGGTCCCACGAACAGCACGCGCTCCCCTTGCGGCCCGAGCCTCTCGAGCTCGCGGCCGGTTCGGGCGTCGGGTCGCGACGTCAGCACGACGACCTCGTGCCCGCGCTCGCGCAGTCGCGCTACGAGACCACCGAGCACCTGGCTCGCCGAGCCTGGCACCGGCCAGTACTGGTGGGCGACGAGAAGAACACGCATTCCGCTCACGCTTCCGCGGTCGTGACCCGGCCGCCCGGGGGGCCGACGTGCCGGTGGTAGGCGCTGAGCAGTCGGTCGCCCTCGGTGGACCAGGAGTAGCGCGCACCGACTGCCTCACGGCCCCGCTGGCCCATGGCCCACGCTTCCTCCGGGTCGTCGAGCAGGGACTGCATGGCGGCCGCGAGAGCGTCCGGGTCGTCGTGTGGGACGACCAGGCCGCAGTCCTCCTCCCGGACCAGCTCGGACCCGACGCGGAGGGACTCCGAGATCACGACCGGCAGCCCGGCCGCCATGTACTCAAGGACCTTGGTGGGAAGCGCCTCGACGATGTTCGGCGCGGGCTGGTAGATGACCAGCCCGAACCGGGATGCTGCAAGCAGGTCCACGACGCCGGTGCGGCTCAAGGTGCCGACGTACTCGACGCCGTCGCCCGTGGGAATGGCCTCGTCCGACACGGGACCGGCGATCACAAGCGTGGCCTCCCGACGTCTGGCGAGGGCTCCTGCGGCCGCCACCATCGCGTCGGTGCAGCGCTCCGGGTGCACGACGCCGGCGTAGCAGCCCTGGAGCGCCCGCGCCTGGTAGGACTCCCAAGAGCCGTCGATCGCCTGCCACTCGTCAAGGACGGGGAAGTTGGCGACCACGGTCGAGGGGAAGTCCCACTGCGCGGCGATCGCGGGGGTCGCTGCGACCGCGTGGGTGATACGGCTGGCCACAGCCGACTCCACCCACCCGATGACCGGGGCGAGCAGGCGGCTCTGCCAGGGCGACAGGTACGGCTTGTGCGAGACGTCCTTGGCGAGGCTTTCATGGGCGTCGTAGATGACCTTGCGCCCACGCGCCTGCCAGGCGAGAGCCACCGGGAGCAGGTCGGGGTCGTGGAAGTGGATCGCGTCCGGCGCCAGACCCTGCACGCGTCGGAATGTCGTCGGCCATGACAGCAACCACCGCCCGAGTCGGCTCGAACGGGCCGCCAGGGGAGAGAAGTCGGGATCGGCGACAGCCGTGCGGTCCTCCGTCGGCGCCACGAGCACGACGTCGTAGCCTCCGGCGCGGAGCGTGCCCACCTCCTTGACGTAGATCCGAGGGTCGGTCGGCGGGTGCGAGGAGGTCACGTGGACCACCCGCACGGAGGAACGACCCTTGCGCAGCATCGTCAGCCGGTGCGAGCGGAACAGCGGCACCCGGTGTGCGAGGCGGTAGAGGTCGGCGGCGCGCGCACCGGGCATCGCGCGCGCCAACTGGGGGATGACGCTCAGTGAGCGCGACTCGAGCGACATCGACGGGAACAGCATCGTCAGCTCGCGCCGGGTGACCGGCCGGATCGCGCGGTTCTGCGGGTTCGGAACGCGCATGTCGTAGACGACGACCCGACCACCCGGGCGAAGCACGCGTCGTACGTCGGCGGCGATCCCCGCGCGCAACCGGTCGTCGAGCACGGACGACAGCATCGTCGCCATCAGCACGACGTCGAACGTCTCGTCGGCGAAGGGCAGGCGAGCAGCGTCGGCGTTCACGACGAGTCGACCCTGCTGGACCGCGGATGTGCGGAGTGCCTCGAACCTCAGCTCGGCCCCCACCAGCAGGCCCCGGTCACCCATCGCCCGCCTCAGCCAGTCCTGGTCCGCCCCGTCACCGCACCCGAGGTCCAGCACCCGGGGCCGGTCGATGCCGGCGACGGCCCCAGCGACGGCGTCGACGAGAGCCGTCTCCCGCTCGTCGACCAGCTCGGCGTACCCCCGGTTGGACCGGGACCAACGCCCGCCGTCGTAGTCCGCGTAGACCTCATCGAGCCTGAGCTTCTCGCTACTCATGGTGCGACGATCACGCACCCTCGACGTGCGGCTTGCCGATCGTGACCAGCCGGGTGCCCGGCGGGACCGAGGTGACGATGTTGCGACCGTCGACAACCACCTTGACGCCGGGTAGGGCGTCCGCGCTCAGGTCGCGGTAGTCGGCGTGGTCGGTCTGCACCACTGCGGCGTCGATCGTCTCGCCGTCCGCGGCCATGTTGCGCGGCGTGAACCCGAGGCTACGGAGCTCCTCGTCGGAATAGAGCGGGTCGTGCACGTAGACCGTGGCACCCCGCCGCTCCAGCTCGGCGACCGTCGCGAAGACGCCTGAGAACGCCGTCTCCTTCACTCCACCGCGGTAGGCCGCGCCGAGGACGACCACACGAGCGCCATCGAGGCCACCGTAGGACTCTGCCAGCCTGGCCACCGCGTGCTCGGGCATCGCTGCGTTCGCCTCGCGGGCCGCCCTCACGACGGTCGCGTCGGGGTCGCCAGCCAGGTAGAGCCGGGGATAGACGGGGATGCAGTGCCCTCCGACCGCGATGCCGGGACGGTGGATGTGGCTGTAGGGCTGCGAGTTGGAGGCCTCGATGACCTGGTAGACGTCCACGCCCACCTGCTCGGAGTAGCGCGCGAACTGGTTGGCGAGGGCGATGTTGACGTCGCGGTAGGTGGTCTCGGCCAACTTGGCCATCTCGGCGGCCTCGGAGGAGCCGAGGTCCCACACGCCGTTCGGGCGCGCCAGGTCGGGTCGGTCGTCGAAGTCAAGCACCGCCTCGTAGAATGCGCGGGCCCGAGCCGCCCCCGACTCGTCGAGAGCCCCGATGAGCTTGGGGTACTTGCGGAGGTCCTCGAAGACACGGCCGGTGAGCACTCGCTCGGGGGAGAACACAACGTGGAAGTCCCTACCCGCGCGCAGACCGCTGCCCGCCTCGAGCATGGGCCGCCACCGTGACCTGGTGGTGCCGACGGGGAGGGTGGTCTCGTAGCTGACGAGCGTGCCGGCGGTGAGGTGCCGGGCAAGCTGCTCGGTGGCCGCGTCCATCCAACCGAAGTCCGGACGTCCCTCACCATCGACGACGAGCGGGACGACGATGATCACCGCATCCGCCTGGGGCACGGCCTCGGCGTAGGAGGTGGTCGCGCGCAGGCGGCCGGTCGGCACAAGTCGGGCGAGGTGGTCGGCGAGGTGCGCCTCACCGGGGAAGGGCTCGCGGCCAGCGTTGACCGTCTCCACCAGCTGCGGGTTGACGTCGAGGCCGATGACGTCGTTGCCCCGGTCGGCGAAATGCGCGGCGAGCGGGAGGCCGATCTTCCCAAGGCCGATGACGACGATCCTCATCCTCTGTGCCTCAGCTCGATGGTGCGACCCTCGCGAGCCGAGAGTAGGCAAGCGTCCGCGACGCGCACGGTCGCCATGCCCTCGCGCATGGTGATGATCTCGGCGTCCTTGCCGAGCACGGCGTCACGGAACGCCTCGTGCTGGACCCGCAGCGGTTCGGGCTTGGGAATGGCGAAACGGATGCTGTTGCCCTCGCTGACGCCCCTGAAGGAGGACACCTGGTCCCACTGGGTCGCGACCTGACCGTTCTCGTGGAAGTGCAAGTCCCCGTGCAGGGTGTCGGCCACGAACGCTCCGCGCTCGCCAGTGACGACCGTGGCGCGCTCCTTCAGCGGTGAGAGCCAGTTGACGAGGTGGTTGATGACGATGCCGCTCTCGGAGAGCGCGGTGATCGCGATCAGGTCCTCGTGGTCCCGCCCGCTCTTGTGAGCCGTCTGCGCCGAGACCCGCGCGTACGGGGACTGCAGCACCCAGCTGGTGAGGTCGATGTCGTGCGTGGCGAGGTCCTTGACGACCCCGACGTCAGCGATGCGGTGCGGAAACGGACCCTGGCGACGCGTAGCCACCTGGTGGATCTCCCCGAGCTCGCCTGCAGCGAGGCGCTCACGCAGGGCGCGGAGTGCGGGGTTGCTGCGCTCGATGTGGCCGACCGCATTGACCAGACCGGTCGACTCGAATGCTTCGACGAGTTGGACACATTCCAGCTCGGAAGTCGCCAGGGGCTTCTCGATCAGTGCCGGAACGCCAGCGGCCGCGAGGGTGAGCCCGGTCATCAAGTGGTGTCCAGTCGGCGCCGCGACCACACACGCGTCGAGCTCGAGCTCCACCAGCTGCTCCACCGAGTCCACGACCGTGGCGGCGCCTGCGACGCCGAAACGATCTCCTGCCGGATCTGCGACACCCACGAGCTCGACCCCATCGAGGGAAGCCAGCACCCGAGCGTGGTTGCGACCCATCATCCCCATGCCCACCAGACCGAAACGCAGCCGGTTCCGCTCGGTCATGATCAGGCACCTGCCTTGGCGAGGGTGTTCACGGCATCGACGATCCGTTCGAGGTCGGCCTCGGAGAGGCTCGGATGAACCGGCAGCGAGAGGCACTCGCGAGCGGCACGCTCTGTCTCCGGCAGGTCGACCGGCGCTTGGAACGGAGCGAGGCGGTGGTTCGGAATCGGATAGAACATGCCTGAACCAACGGCGTACTCGTCGCGGAGCGCTGCTGCCAGACCGTCGCGGTCTTCCGGCACCCGAACGGTGTACTGGTGGTAGACGTGACGGACCCCTTTGCGCACTGGAGGGGTGACCACGTGGTCGAGGTTGGCGTCGAGGAACGCTGCGTTCCTGCGTCGCTGCTCGGTCCAGGCGTCGACCTTGGTCAGCTGGACCCGACCGATGGCCGCATGGATGTCGGTCATTCGGTTGTTGAGACCGACCACCTCGTTCTCGTACTGCCGCTCCATGCCCTGGTTGCGATAGAGCCGCAGCAGCCGCTCGACCTCGGCATCGGCAGCGGAGACCATTCCGCCCTCACCCGACGTCATGTTCTTCGTGGGATACAGGGAGAACATCGCGAAAGTGCCGAAGCTGCCCACGGGCTTGCCGTCAATTGCTGCCCCATGCGCCTGCGCCGCGTCCTCGAACAACCTGATGCCGTGCTTGTCTGCGACGGCTTGCAGGCCGGTCATGTCGGCGGGGTGGCCGTAGAGGTGAACAGGCATCACGGCCGCCGTACGGTCCGTGATCGCGTCCTCGACCCGATCAGGGTCGAGGCAGAAGGTGTCGGCCTCGATGTCGACGAAGATCGGTGTGGCGCCCGTGAGCGCGACCGAGTTGGCGGTAGCGGCGAAGGTGAAGCTGGGGACGATCACCTCGTCGCCGCGACCGATTCCGCTGGCGAGCAGGCCGAGGTGCAGCCCGGACGTGCCGGAGTTCACCGCCACGCAGGCGCGGTCGAGGCGGAAGTGTTCGGCGAACTCGCGCTCGAACGCGGCGACCTCAGGGCCCTGGGCGATCATGCCGCTCGTCAGGACGCGGTCGACCGCGGCACGCTCCTCCGCTCCGATGATGGGCTTGGCAGGAGGTATGAATGCGGGCACGTCAGAGTTCCTTTGCACGTTCGATCAACACTTCCAAGGTGGCGTCTGCCGCATGGCCGTCGCCGTAGGGATGGCCCCGCGGCTCCTCTGGCGGAAGCCTGTTCACGCTCGCTCCGATCGCGTCGAAGTCGGTGACGAGCTCGTTCCAGCCGCCGGCCAACGTCTCTACCCATTCGGTCTCGGCGCGCAGCGTGCTGGTGGGCACGCCGAGGAGGAACGCTTCCTTCTGCAGGCCGCCGGAGTCGGTGACAACGGCGCTCGCCCCACGGACCGCTTGCACGAGCTGTGGGTAGGACAGCGGCGGCACCGGGGTGATGCTGCCCTCGTCCAGCGACAGTCCGTGAGCCGCAGCCTTGGCGACCAGACGCGGGTGGGCGGCGAGGAACACCCGCCTGTCGAGCGCCGCGAGTCCACCTAGGATCGCGGCCAACCGCTCGGGGTCGTCGGTGTTGTCCGGTCGGTGCACGGTCGCGACCACGTAGGGCGAGCTCGCCTCCACCGGCGAGTCCACCGGGTCACCGGCGACCCGCTCGGCCGTCTGGCGCAGCACGTCGGCCATCACGTCCCCAACAAGCACCGCGCGCTCGGCTAGACCCTCCGCCGCGAGATGCCCCATGGCGATCTCGCTCGGCGCCAGACAAAGATCGGCGGCGTGATCAGTGAGCACGCGGTTGTGCTCCTCGGGCATCCGCCTGTTGAACGAGCGGAGACCCGCCTCGAGGTGGGCAACGCGGAGATGCACCTTGGTTGCTGCCACAGCCGCCGCAAGGGTGGAGTTCGTATCGCCGTAGACCAGCACCCAGTCGGGTTCGACGTCCAAAAGGACAGGCTCAATCTCGGCCAGCATGCGTCCGGTCTGGACTCCGTGGCTCGCGGAGCCGACTTCCAGGTTGACGTCGGGCGCGGCGATGTCAAGCTCGTCGAAGAAGGCCTGCGACATGTTCTGGTCATAGTGCTGACCGGTGTGGATGACGCGGTGCTCGACACCGGCACGGACGGCTGCCGCCGCGACGGGTGCCAGCTTCACAAACTGCGGTCTGGCCCCGACGACGCTCACGATTCTCACTCTGGCGAAGCCTCCTCGGCCCACCGCAGGTGACCGTCGACCTCGTCGTACGTCTCGCCGGTGGGGCTGACCCATCGCCGGTCGCCGTCGCTCTCAAGTCGGCGACCGTCCTTGCCGACCCAGCCGATCTGACGCGCAGGGACGCCCGCCACCAGCGCGTGCGGACGTACGTCGTCGGTCACCACGCTCCCCGCAGCGACCATGGCCCAGGCCCCGATGGTCACCGGGGCCACGCAGACCGAGCGCGCACCGACGGCTGCGCCCAGCTCGATCACGACGCCCACGGGCTCCCAGTCCGACGCACTCTTAAGCGTGAGGTCCGCGTTGATCGCACGGGGGTAGGTGTCATTGGTCAGGACCACCCCTGGACCGATGAACACGCCGTCGGCGAGCCGTGCCGGCTCGTAGACCAGCGCGTAGTTCTGCACCTTGCAGTGCTCGCCGAGCTCCACGTCCGGACCGACGTAGGCACCTCGGCCGATGACACAGCCCTTGCCGAGCCGGGCTCGTTCGCGCACCTGGGCCAGGTGCCAGATCGAAGAACCGTCCCCGATCTCGGCCGTCGCGTCGACGTCTGCCGACGGAACCACCTTGATGGACACAGAACTACCCCCTGTCGCCTTGGCCCGTCATGCTAATCATTCACTGGCTCAGGACACACATCAGCGGCTCCCCTGTCGGCCCGCGCCCGCCATACGAAAGACTAGGTAGATGTTGCCGCTCCCTTCCCGCCGGGGCCGGATTCGCCAGCCACGCCTTGTGTTGAGGGGGCTGCTCGTGGGCCTGCTGGTCGCTTCGGTGGGGGCGTGCGCATCCGACAGTGCCGCACCGCCCGAGCACGACTACGTCGACGGCGCAGGCGTCGCGCTCAGCGTGAGCCCCCAGCTGATCGCCCCCGGTGAGGACACGGAACCCGCGGACCGGGCCGACTACCGGGTCACAGCCCACTTCGACGGCGCCGGCGCCGGCGTGGAGGTCGAGCTCCAGACTTGGGCCGACGGTGGCTGGCGCGCCGGAAGGACGACGAACACCGACGACAGGGGCGACGCTTCGTTCGTCGCCCCGGGCGACGTGTGGGCGCGCGTGGTGGCCGTGGTTGACGGCACGACGCGAGCCGCGCACCTGTACCCCGGGCGCGACGGTGCGCCGATCCTGTTCACGGACGAGTTCGATGCTTCGTTGCGCGCTCCTTGGACCGGAGTCGGCCAACCTCGCGAGGGCTACTCCTGCTCACGCGGCGATGACGAGGCCGCCTTCGTGACCGACGGTGTGCTCCGGCTCGAGGTCAAGACCGACCCGACGGTGTCGTGCGACTTGCCTCAGCCAGGTCGGGCCAACGGGCATGTCGTCTACGACTCGCCTCTGGGCTTCGGCACGATCGCCGCACGCATCCGGTTTGCGGCACAGGACGACGTCACCGGAGGCTTCTGGCTCCAACCGGCCGGCGCGTCGCGCCCGTGGACTCTCGCCCCGACGGAGGAGGGCGTGATGATCGCCTCGACGAAAGGGCGCGGACGGTCGAGGGCTCGAACGTCCGTGCAATGGCTCGAAACCGAGTCGGGGACGGTGCGTCGAGCTGTTCGGCCGGTGACACCCGACCCCACCGCGGACGATGAGTTCCACGTCTATTCGGTCGATTGGACCCCGACTCGCTATGTGTTCCGTGTCGACGGTCGGGCGGTCCGCACCGCGACCAGGGGCGTGGCATCGCCACCGCAGCTCATGGCGCTGGCGCTGCTCAGCCCAGATGACCGTCGCTTCTCGGGCGACAGTCGCGCCATGGACGTGGACTGGGTACGCGTCTGGGGCCAGGACCCGCTCAAGCCGGCTCAGTAACGAGAGAACGCACAGGTCAGCGACCGCCCGGCGTCCTGTGATCCCATGCCGACGGCATCGCATCGGTCGGTCCGTCGAGCTCCACCGGGTCCAGCGCCGCCACCTCCACTGCCCGAATCATCGGGTGACGCGTAGCGCGTGAATGCTCCTCGTCGCCGAACAGCTTCTCGTGAAGCTTCTCGCCCTGACGCAGCCCCGTGAACACGATGTCGACCCCCCTCGCACCTGAAAGCTGGATCATCCGCTTCGCTACGTCGAGGATCCGCACGGGTTCGCCCATCTCGAGGACCATCACCTCGCCAGAGTGGCCGATGGCGCCTGCCTGCACGACGAGCTCGCACGCTTCCGGGATCGTCATGAAGTATCGGGAGACGTCGGGATGGGTGATGGTGATCGGCCCGCCAGCGGCTATCTGGGCGTTGAACGTGTGGAGCATCGAACCACGGGAGCCAAGGACGTTTCCGAACCGCACGCTGATGTATGGCCGACCGGTCTGCTCGGCCTGCCACGCGGTCAGTTGCTCGGCCAGTCGCTTGGTGAGGCCGAGGATGCTGGAGGCATCCGCTGCCTTGTCGGTGGAGATGTTCACGAACTGCTCGACGTCGAACTCTGCGGAAAGACGAAGCAGGTTGAGCGTGCCGAGGACGTTGGTCTTCCATCCCTCGTCAGGGAAGCGCTCCAGCATGGGTAGGTGCTTGAGGGCCGCTGCATGGAAGACGATCTCGGGACGGTGCTCCGCAAACACCTTGCGAAGCGCCTCGAGATCTCGAATGTCGACGAGTACGGTGTCGGACTTGTCAAGCAAGCCGTGCCCGAAGATCCCCAGCTGTGCAGCATGTAGGCCGGATTCGTCGCGGTCCAGCATCACCATCGTGGCCGGTCCGAACTTGTGCACCTGGCGGGCAAGCTCCGAACCAATTGATCCTCCGGCACCGGTGATCAACACCCGCTTACCCGACAAGTAGCCCGCGATGTCGGAAAGGTTCGTTGAGACCTGGTGCCGCCCCAGGACGTCCTCGATCTCGATGCGTCGCAGGTCGTTGGACTGGACGCGCCCGCCCATGAGCTCGGACACACGAGGCAGCAAGAGGAGCTCGAGGCCGGCTTCATGGACCCGTTCCTGCAACTGGCCGATGAACTGACCCGCCGCTTGCGGCACAGCCAACACCACGGTGTCAACCTCGTGGGCGACGGCGAGCTCTTCCAGCCGACTACCGTCACCCAGGACTGGAACTCCGAGGATGCGCAGGTGGCGCTTGCCGGGGTTGTCGTCGACGAACCCCACCACGCGCAGCTTGAGCTCGCGCTCGTTGCGGAGCAGCTGCAGGACCTGCCGGCCGGCCTCGCCGGCCCCATAGACGAGCGCATTGTGCACATCTGCCGGAGCGACAAGGTCGTCGGACTTGTCTCGGATGGCACGGTAGAACCAACGTCCCGCAGCGCACAACAGGAGGGCGACCGGCGGCGCGAGAACGGGGATGCTGCGCGGTACGGACTCATTGACGAACAGGCTCATCCCAATGCCAGCCATCCCGACCAGGCCGACGTGCACGGCGAGTCCAAGCGCTTCATCGAATGAGCCGACCAGGAACCGGCCGCGGTAGAACTTGGTGGCGTAGCCCAGGCCCAGCATGAGCACGCAGGCCAGGAGCCAGTAGCGGATGACCGACTGCCACTCGACCTCGTTAATGCTGAAGTCGTGGCGCACACCGATCACCAGGGCGGTAGCCAAGGTCCACCCCAAGACGTCCCAGGTGGCGAGGGCGGCTCGCCGCATGATCGCGTTGTTCATCACTTCCCCCGGCTTTGCGGACACAAATTCCCCTGATGGTAACGCCGAAGCCCCGGGCAGGCACTTCCGCCGATGTTCGGCCAGGCTGGGCGATGAACCTGGCCCGGCCGGTGTGGGCTCGGCCACCGGATGCTGACGTCCAGATCGATACGCCCCGACCAGACGCGGCGCGAAACCCGGATGTCGCAGGCGCCCGACACTGGCAGACTCGTCCCATGACGCCGCAGCCCCGCCTGCTCCCGCCTCCGGCCGCCTGAGCCGGAGCGGTCCGCCGCTCCCTCCGAGCCCTGTCCCGACTCGCACCGGAGCGTCGTCAGCATGCCCACCTCGTCCCACCTCCACCCCCACGTTCACGTCCACCCGCAGTCCCACCTGCGCGGCCTCGCCGAGGTCGCCGCCGCCAGCGTCCTGTGGGGCACCGGCGGCCTCGCGGTCCAGCTCATCCGCGAGCACGACCCCCTCTCTCCCGTGACGATCAGCGCGTGGCGGATGGCCATCGCGGCCGGCGTCCTCCTGCTCGCGCTCCTTGCGCTGCGTCGGGGCGGTGAGCTCGTCGACCTCGCCCGCACCCGCCCGCGCCAGCTGCTGGTCGTCGGGGTGGGCACCGCCGCCTACCAGGGCTTCTACTTCGTCTCGGTGACCCAGGTCGGCGTGGCCGTGTCGACCGTGGTGAGCCTGGGCCTCGCGCCCGTGCTGCTGACCGTCGCGGAGTCCGTACGCCATCGCCGCGCCCCGTCACGCGGCCGGCTGGCCGTCCTCGCGGCGGCACTGGCCGGCCTGCTGCTCGTCAGCGTCGCCGGGCACGAGTCGTCGACCGGGCCGGCGCCGGTCGCCGGAGTGCTGCTCGCCCTCGCGTCCGGTACGACGTACGCGCTGACGACGGCCGCCGGTGGGTCGGTCAGCCAGCAGGCGCCGCCGCTCGTGCTCACGGCCGGCATGACCCTGGTGGGTGCGGCGGTGCTGCTGCCGTGCCTGGCACTGGTCGACGGCCCGCTCGTCACCACCGACCCGGCCGCGCTGGCCTGGCTGGCCTACCTCGGGGTGCTCACGATGGCGCTGGCCTACGTCCTGCTCTACTCGGGGCTGCGGGTCGTCGCGCCGAGCACTGCTGTCACGGCGAGCCTGGTGGAGCCCGTCACCGCAGCCGTCGTCGCGGCCGTCGTGCTGTCCGAGTCGCTCGGTCCGGCCGCGGCCGTCGGCATCGTGCTGGTGCTCGGCGCGGTCGCAGGGCTGGGCAGGCCCAGCACCGCTGCCGGGCCGGTGCTCGACAGCGCCTAGGGGTAGTCCACCTCGACCGTCACCCAGTCCACCAGCATGCTGTGCCGGGTGCCGCCGGGGACGGCGTGCTCGGGCTTGACGTCCTTGTTGGACAGGCGGACCTGGATGGGGGCGGCGTTGCCGGGCACGCGGCGGGCGTCGGGCGCGGACGCGATCTCGTAGGGACGGTTGCCCGCAGGATCGCTGGCGGAGAACAGCACCGTGTCACCACCGACGGTGAACTCGGCGGAGTAGCTCCAGAACCTGCTCCACGGCTCCGCCCCGGCCGGGAACAGCTGGGTCACCGGCGTCATGACCGGCGCCCTCCCCGTGGCGGCGCAGGCGTTGACGGCGGTCTCGGGGGTGTCGTCGTAGCAGATGTGGGAGGCGAACTGGGCCCCCGCCGGCTTGAGCGGGCCGTAGCTCTCGATCACGTCGATCTCGCGCGGGTCGACGCCGTTGGGGTGCTGCACCCAGAGGGCCGCGTAGTTGCTGCCGGTGTCCGGCATCAGGAGGCTGGCGCTCACCCGCACCCGGGTGCCGACCGGGAGCGTCCAGCCCTGGTTGGTGCGGATCTGGGAGAGGTGCCCGACCTCGAGCTGGCCCAGTCCGTTCTGCGCGGCCGCGTTGGTCCACAGCATGTTGTGCCACTGGTCCGGCCACACCCCCGCGGGACCGTCGAACCCGTCGTAGAACACGGTCTCCCACCCCGAGACCGGCGTGGGCTCGGGGGCCGGGGTCGGCTCGGGCGCGGCAGGCGTGGGCTCCGGCGTGGGCTCCGGGGTCGGGTCGAGCGCGGCGATCACTCCCGGGCCGCCGCCGAACCCGGCGGGGGCGTCGGCGACGACGACGAGGAGGAGCGCCGACACGACCGTGCCGAGGGCGCGCGCGAGCAGGGACATCACCCTCCAGGAGTCAGCTGACCGGACCGGACCTGAGCGGAGAATCCTACGTGGCACCACCGACGACGACCATCGAACCGCGCTCAGCCGACCGTCGTCAGCAGCTGGGTCGCGCGGGTCAGGACGACGTACAGCGTGGCCCGGCCGGTGGCCGACTCGTCCTCGATCTCCTGCGGCGAGACGACCACGATGCCGTCGAACTCCAGGCCCTTGGTGTCGAGGCCGGTCAGCACGACGACGCGGTCCTCACCGCTCGGCGTGACGCTCGAGTCGACGGCCGCACGCGCGTTGGGGGCGGCGTCGGCCAGCTCGGGCCACGACGCCAGCCAGGCGTTGACCTCGGAGCGCCGCGCGACCGGCACGACGATGCCGACGGTGCCCTCCACGCGGTCGGCGATGGTGGTCACCGCCTCGCGCACGGCGGCCTCGAGGTCGTCGACCGGGCCGACGACCTGCGGCTCCTCGCCGGTGCGGCGTACGGCGTCGGGCAGGTCGGCGTCGAGCCCCACCCGGCGGGCGTAGTCGGCGGCGAAGGCGTAGATCTCGGCCGAGTTGCGGTAGTTGGTGGAGAGGTGGAACTCGTGGAGCTCCTTGCCCTCGAGCGCCTCGGCGCGCGCCGCGGCGGCCTCGGGAGCGTCGGGCCACGACGACTGGGCGGGATCGCCGACGATCGTCCAGCTCGCGGTGCGGCCACGTCGACCGACCATCCGCCACTGCATCGGGGTGAGGTCCTGCGCCTCGTCGATGAGCACGTGGGCGTAGCCGTCGTCCTCGATGCGGTGGGTCGGCGCCGACCAGGCGAGCCCGCCGGGGGCGTACTCCCGGTCGGAGATCGTGGTGAGCTCCTGCAGGTCGACGCCGCCCTCGAGCAGGCCCGTCTCGTCGAGGTCGCGCTCGTCGTCGGTGCGCTGCGGGACGTCACCGAGGGCGTAGCGCAGCTCGTCGATGAGCGGCACGTCCTCGATCGACAGACCGCCGACTGCCCACGACTTGGCGAGCAGCAGCTGCTCCTCGCGGCTGATCACGCCCTCGCCGACGCGGGCGAGGAAGTCGGGCTCCCGCAGCCAGCCGAACACGGACTGCGCGTCGAGCGGGGGCCACCAGGCGGAGGCGAACTCCACGAACCCGGCGTGGCCGAGCATGTCGTCGTCGAAGGCCTCACGCCCACGCTCGCGCCCCCGCTCGCCGGTGACCTGGCGCCACATCGCGTCGAGCAGCGTCTTCGCCACCCGCGGCAGCTGGCGGTTGCGGCGTCCCTGCGACATGAGCTGGCGGCGCAGCCGGCCGAGCAGGCCCGGGTCGAGCACGATGGTCTCGTCACGCCAGTAGATGCGGAAGCTGGTCGGGGCGCCGGGCGCGTGCTGGCGCGCGGTGCGGCGCAGCAGCTCGGCCATGCGGGTCGCTCCCTTGACGTCGGCGACGGCCGGCTCGTCGTGCCGGGTGGCGCGGATGCCGCCCACCACCTCGCCGAGGGAGCGCAGCGCCACCGCGGTCTCGCCGAGGCTCGGCAGGACGCGCTCGATGTAGCGCATGAACACGCCGCTGGGGCCGACGACGAGGACGCCACCGCCCTCGTAGCGGCGGCGGTCGGAGTAGAGGAGGAAGGCGGCGCGGTGCAGGGCGACGACCGTCTTGCCGGTGCCGGGACCGCCGGAGATCGACACGACGCCCTTGCCGGGCGCGCGGATCGCCTGGTCCTGCTCGGCCTGGATGGTGGCCACGATGGAGTGCATCGAGCGGTCGCGGGCCCGCGAGAGCTGCGCCATCAGGGCGCCCTCGCCGACGATCGGGAGGTCGGTGTCGGCCTGGTCGTCGAGCAGCTCGTCCTCCACGCCGATGACGGTGCGGTGCAGCGAGCGCAGCACCCGTCGTCGTACGACGCCGGACGGGGTGGCGGCCGTGGCCTGGTAGAACACGCCGGCGGCGGGGGCGCGCCAGTCGATGAGCAGCACGTCGCGGTCGGCGTTGCGCACGCCGATGCGACCGATGTAGCGCGGCTGGGCGTCGATCTCCGGGCGCAGGTCGAGCCGGCCGAAGACCAGCCCCTCGTGGGCGGCGTCGAGCTGGGCGATGCGCTTGGCAGCCTGGAAGACCATGGCGTCACGCTCGACGAGCCCGCCCTCGTGCTCCAGCTTGCCGCGGCTGTGCCCCTCGGCCGCCAACGCCCGCGCGCTCCGCGTCGATGCCTCGAGCTGCACGTAGACCTCGTCCACGTATGCCTGCTCCGCCGCGATCTCCCGCGCCTCGAGCTCCTCGCTCAACTCCTGCTCCTCATCCCCCGATGAACCACTGTCCAACGGTCCCGGACAGACGGACAAGCGTACCGGCGAGCACCCACGACCACCGACTCCTCGCGCATGGTGGACCCGAGGACCCTCATGCGAGGAGCACCACGGCGCCCACCAGGCACAGCACGGCGCCGGCCGTGCGGACCAGGTCGACCCGGCCGAGGGTGTCGAGCAGCTCCGCGCGCTCCACCGCCGGCACGGTGGCCAGGCGGCCGTGCAGGGGCGCGGCGAGCGCGGCGGTGGTGAGGACCGACAGCGCCCCTCCGACCAGCGCGAGCCACGTCCCGGTGGCCTGCGGCTCGGTCGCCGCGACCCAGGCCAGGGCGATGACCAGGGGCACGTAGAGCACGCCCACCAGCGGCGCGATGCGCCGGGAGTGCCGCTCGTGCGCCCCCGACCACGCCTCGTCCCCGACCTCGCGCAGCGCCGGGTAGACCACCGCGGCCACGGTGAGCTGGAAGCCGAGGTGGGCGGCGGCGGCGAGCAGCAGCCAGGTGGCCGGCGCGGTGCGGATCACCCGAACGCCTCCGGGCCGAGGTCGAGCTCGCGTGCCTCGATCGCGTCGACGACCCGGCGCGCGACCCCCGCGGGATCCTTGCCCGCGGGCAGGCGCGGCGCCTCGCCGGCCAGCGGTCGGGAGGCCAGGCCCGTCTCGGTGTGCGGCGGGCGGACGTCGTGGACCTCGACCCGGCTGCGCCGCAGCTCGGTGCGCAGGGCGGTGGCCGCGGCGCTGAGCGCCGCCTTGCTGGCGGAGTAGGCCGCCATGCGCGGCAGCGGCTGCTGGGCCACCACCGCGCTGAGCTGGACCACGAAGCCCTGCGACTCCTCCAGCAGCGGCAGCACGCGCCTGAGCAGGAAGAGCGGGCCGACGACGTTGGTGAGGAACAGCTCCTCGATGACCTCGTCCGGGGTGTCCACGAGGGCGCCGAACGCCACCACTCCGGCGGCGTTGACCAGCCCGTCGAGGCCGCCGAGCTGCTCGCGCGCGGCGACGACGACCGCGTCACCGGCCGTCGCGTCGCCCAGGTCGGCCACGAGCCGGGCCTCGGCCTCGAGGCCCGCGAGCCGGTCGGCGTCACGTCCGACGACCAGCAGCCGGGCGCCGCGCGCGGCGAGCTCGGCGCTCAGGAGGGAGCCAAGCGCCCCGGTGGCACCGACCACTGCGATGCGGGCACCGGCGATCTCGCGGGTCTCACGCTGGTTCACGGAAAGCCTCCTTCGACGTGGTTCCTCCCCCTTCTCCGCTCCGGGGCCGCCGACGGATGCAGGCCCCGCGCTACTTCTTGCGGGAGAGGAAGGCGGTCATCGCCTCGCGCGCCTCCTCGGAGGCGAACAGCCGGGTGCTGGTCTCGGCCATCTCCTCGCCCAGTGCGTCGATGCGCGCGACGAGGTCACGGTTGAGGATGCGCTTGGACTCGCGGAGCCCCTGGGCCGCGCCCGTCGCCAGGCTCGCGCACACGGCGGCGACCTCGGCGTCCAGCTCATCGGCGGGCACCGCCTTCGTCACCAGTCCGTACGCCGCCGCCTCGGCGCCGGTGAACACCTCTCCGCCGAGGGTGGTGAGCGCCGCGGCCCGCGGGGTCATCCGGTGGTGCACGGTGAGGCTGATGATCGCGGCGGCCAGCCCGAGCTTGACCTCGGTGAGCGCGAAGGTGGCGTCGTCGGCGCTGATGGCGATGTCGGCCGCCGCGACGATGCCGATGCCGCCGGCGCGCACGGCGCCGAGGTTCTTGGTGACCACCGGCTTGTCGAGGGTGGCGATCAGCCGCTGCAGCTCGACGATGCGTCGGGTGCCGGCCGCCATGCCCTCGCTCGACGCCTCGGTGAGGTCGGCGCCGGAGCAGAACACCTTGCCCGAGCTGTCGACCAGCACCGCCCGCACGTCGGGGTCGGCGCCGGCCCGCTCGAGGTGGGCGTGGAGCTCGGTCACCAGCTGCCGGCTCAGCGCGTTGCGGTTGGCGGGGCTGTCGAGGGTGATCGTGGCGACGGCGTCGGCCACGGAGTAGTGCACCAGCTCTGCGGAGGCGTGGTCGGTCGGGGCGGTCATGGCGTGCATCCTGCCGCACCCGGGCCATCCGCTCGCCCGGTCGCTCCGAACACCACCCATGCACTCCCTCGACCAGCGATCCCGTCCGCGCACCCTGCGGCACGCGGCCTACGGCGTGCTGGCCACCGTCGTCGGCCTGGCCGCGGCCCACCTCGTCGCGGCCCTGACCGTGCCCGCGGCCTCCCCCGTGCTCGCCGTCGGCTCGACCGTCATCGACCTCACCCCCACCCCGCTGAAGGAGTGGGCGATCCGCCAGTTCGGCAGCGCCGACAAGGTGATCCTGGTCGGCTCGGTGATCGTCGTCGTGCTGCTGCTGGCCGCCGTCGCCGGCGTGGTCACCGCCCGCCGCGAGACACCGGGCCTGCTCGTGCTGGTGGGCCTCGCCGGCGTCGCGGGCGTGCTGGCCGTCCTGCGCCCGGGCTCCGGGCCGCTGGACCTCGTTCCTGCCCTGGTCGCCGCCGCTGTCGGTGCCACCGCGCTGTGGTGGCTGCACCGTCTCGACGGCCGGGGCCCCACGGAGCCGTCGCCGGGGGTCGACGGTCCGTCACGACGCGGGGTCGTGCTGGCCACCGGTGGGCTCGCCGTCGCAGCGGCGGCCATGGGGGCCGTCGGTCGGTGGGTGACGTCCTACCGCCTCGGGGGGACCGACGTGCCCCTGCCGGTGGCCACCGACCCCGCGTCGACCTTCCCGACCGGCCTCGAGGAGACGTACGACGGCATCACGCCGCTGCGGACCCCGACGGCGGACTTCTACCGCGTCGACACCCGCCTCACCCTGCCGACGGTCGACGTGGAGTCGTGGACCCTCACCATCGACGGCGACGTCGACCAGGAGGTCACGCTGACCTTCGACGACCTCGCCGCGATGGACACCATCGAGCGCGACATCACGCTGACCTGCGTCTCCAACGAGGTCGGCGGGCCCTACGTCGGCGGCGCCCGCTGGCTCGGCGTACCACTCGCCGCCGTGCTGGAGCGGGCCGGCATCGAGTCGACGAAGGCCGACCAGATCCTCTCCACCGACGTCGACGGCATGACCATCTCGACGCCGCTCGGCGTCGCCCTCGACGGGCGCGACGCGATGATCGCAATCGGCATGAACGGTGGACCGCTCCCGCGCGCCAACGGCTTCCCGGCCCGCATGGTCGTGCCCGGGCTCTACGGCTTCGTCAGCGCGTGCAAGTGGATCACCAAGATGACGCTGACGACCTACGACGCCGAGCAGGCCTACTGGACCGAGCGCGACTGGGCGGTCGACGCCCCCATCAAGATCTCCAGCCGCATCGACACGCCCGAGCCGCTGTCGGAGACCGACGCCGGCAAGGTCGTCATCGGCGGCGTCGCCTGGGCCCAGGGGGTCGGCATCGACAAGGTCGAGGTACGCGTCGACGGCGGCGCCTGGCAGCCCGCGAAGCTCGGCCCGCAGGTCACCGACGACTACTGGCGCCAGTGGTACTACGAGTGGGACGCCGAGCCCGGACGGCACCTCATCGCCTGCCGCGCCACCAACAAGGACGGCGACGTGCAGACCGACGTCCGGATGCGGCCCTTCCCCGAGGGATCGAGCGGCCTCCAGGAGATCTCGGTCCTCATCAGCTGACCGGCGTCCGGACCGAGCCGCTCCCGGGTCCAGCACGCCCTGTCCAAGGATTGTCCAAACTTTTTCGAGAAACCACCCATCCGCTTCCCACGCGGTCCCGAACACCTCCCGACAGCGGGCCCCCGGGCCCCCCTGATGGCTCCAACCGAAAGGCAGTGTCATGAACACCAAGCTCCGCACCCGCTCGATGGGCATCGCCGCCCTTGCCCTGACCGCGTCCATGGGTCTCGCCGCCTGCGGCAGCGAGGAGGAGAGCAGCAACGCCTCCGAGCCCACTACCTCCGAGGCCCCCATGGAGTCCGAGACCTCGGAGTCCGAGGAGCCCATGGAGTCCGAGGAGCCGATGGCCGCCGACGCCCCGTTCGGTCCCGGCTGCGCCGGCGTCCCCACCTCCGGTGAGGGCTCCGTCGAGGGCATGGCCGACGACCCGGTCGCCACCGCCGCCTCCAACAACCCGCTCCTCAAGACGCTGGTCGCCGCGGTCACCGAGGCCGACCTGGTCGACACGCTCAACTCGGCCGAGAACCTCACCGTGTTCGCCCCGACCGACGACGCGTTCGCCGCGATCCCGAAGAAGGACCTCAACGCCCTCCTCGCCGACAAGGAGGCCCTCACCACGGTCCTCACCCACCACGTGGTCGGCGAGCGCCTGAGCCCCGAGGACGTCGCGGGTGAGCACGAGACCCTGGCCGGCGACATGCTGACCGTCGAGGGCGAGGGCGAGGACTTCACCATCGGTGAGGCCAGCGTCGTGTGCGGCAACGTGCAGACCGCCAACGCCACTGTCTACGTCGTCGACCAGGTCCTGATGCCGCAGATGTGACCGTCTCCCGACGATCACTGCGCAAGGATGACTGACGTGGACCACGTGAGGCCCGTACCGGACGGGGCGCCTGAGGGCGCCCCGTCCGGGGGCGACGCAGCCAGGGGCGACGCAGCCCACCTCGCAGACCTGCTCCGGCAGGCGGCGCGGGGAGACGAGGCAGCCTTCGCCGCGTTCTACGACGCGACGTCCGCCCGGGCCTACGGCCTGGCGCTGCGCGTGGTCCGCAACCCGGCGCACGCCGAGGAGGTCACCCAGGAGGCCTACCTCGACGCCTGGCGGTCCAGCACGAGGTACGACGCCGACCGCGGCAGCGCGGCCGGCTGGCTGCTGACGATCGTGCACCGCAAGGCCGTCGACCGGGTCCGCTCGGTCGAGGCCGCCACGGCTCGCGACGAGACCTGGAACCGGGAGGCCGCGCCGACCGACCACGACCAGACCGCCGAGACGGCACACGCCTCCCTCGACGCCGCGCGGGTGCGCGGGGCCGTCGCCACCTTGACCGACGTCCAGCGCCAGGCCGTCGAGCTCACCTACTTCGGCGGCTACACCCACACCGAGGTCGCCACCTTGCTGGACGTCCCGCTGGGGACGGCCAAGACTCGAATACGCGACGGACTGATCCGCCTGCGCGACCTGATGGGAGTTGCCTCATGAGCGAGATGGATGTTCACAAGCTCACGGGCGCCTATGCGCTGGACGCGCTCGACGAGCTCGAGCGAGCCCGGTTCGAGCAGCACCTCGCCCAGTGCGACGACTGCCGTGCCGAGGTCGCGGAGCTGCGCGAGACCGCGGCGCTGCTGGCCGACACCGTCGCCGTACCGCCCCCCGCGTCGCTGCGCGACTCGGTGCTCGCCGGCATCTCGCAGGTCCGGCCGCTCGCCCCGGAGGTGCCCGCCTCCCCGACGCGTCACGCCACTCGCCCGGCTGCTCGGGGGCGGGCCTGGATGCCCTTTCTGGTCGCGGCGGCACTCGCGCTCATCGTCGGCGTCGGCGCCCTGGTGATGCAGCCCTGGGCCCCGTCCGAGGAGGTCGAGAGGCTGACCGCGGCCGAGCAGGTCCTGCAAGCACCGGACGCCGAGGAGGTGTTCGTCGACCTCGGCGAGGCCGGACGCGCGACCGTCGTCCGCTCCAAGTCCCAGGACCGCGCCGTCATCACCACCGAGGACATGGTCTCCGCCCCCTCGGGCAAGGACTACGAGCTGTGGTTCATCGAGGGTGACGAGTTCGTCTCCGCCGGGCTGATGCCCGACGCGCCCGACCAGACCGTCGTCCTCGACGGGTCCGCCGCCGCGGCCGCTGCCGTCGGCATCACGGTGGAGCCCGACGGAGGTTCCAAGCAGCCCACCAGCGACCCGATCGCCGTCTTCGACCTCACCGAGGCGACGTGAGCCGCGCCCCGCGCGCGGGCACCACGGGCAGCACAGGGTCACGCCGGATCGCAGTCGTCGGCTCCGGCGTGGCCGGGCTCACCGCTGCCTGGATCGCCTCGCGCACCGCCCACGTGACCCTCTACGAGGCCGACGACCGGCTCGGCGGGCACGCCGACACCCACCGTGTCGCGACCCCCGAGGGCGAGCTCGCCATCGACACCGGCTTCATCGTGCACAACCGCCGGACCTACCCCACCCTGCTCCGGCTCTTCGCCGAGCTGGGCGTGGAGACGCAGCCCTCGGAGATGTCGCTGTCGGTCAGCGACGCCGGGACGGGCGTGGAGTACGCCGGCGCGCTCGGGCCGCGCGGCCTCTTCGCCCAGCGGTCGTCGCTCCGCTCGCTCGAGCACTGGCGGATGCTGCTGGAGATCCCGCGCTTCCACCGCCGGGCCCGGGCGCTGCTCGCCGCCACGACGGGCACGTCCGCGGACGACCAGACGCTGCGCGACTTCCTGGACGAGGGCGGCTTCTCCGCCGGCTTCGTCCGGCACTTCGTGGAGCCGCTCGTGGCGGCCGTCTGGTCGTGCGACCCGGCGACCTCCCTGGACTACCCCGCCCGCTACCTCTTCACCTTCCTCGAGCACCACGGGATGCTCGCCGTCTTCGGTTCGCCGGAGTGGCGCACCGTCACCGGCGGCTCGGGGACCTACGTTGCCGCCGTGGCCGCCGGGCTGCAGGAGGTGCGTCTGGAGACCAAGGTGACGTCGGTGCGCGAGCTGGCCGACGGCGTCGAGGTCACCGACGGCAGCGGCACGACCACGCGCTTCGACGCGGTCGTCATCGCCACCCACCCGTCCCACGCGCTCGGCATGCTGGAGTCGCCCACCGACCTGCAGCGTGAGGTGCTGGCCGCCCTGCCCTACAGCAGCAACACCGCGTTGCTGCACACGGACACCGCGCTGCTGCCGTCGGCTCCCGACGCGCGCGCCTCCTGGAACTTTCACCGCCCTGCGACTGAGCCTGCGAAGTCGCAGACCCAGGCGGGGAGGTCGAGGAGCGTCGGATCGGACCCGAGCTTGCGAGGGGACGATCGACGCGTCTCGAGACCAGGCGCGCGCCCCGAGGCCGGCGGAGTCACCGTCACCTACGACCTCACCCGGCTCCAGCGCCTGCCCACCCGCACCCGCTACCTCGTCACGCTGGGCGGCGAGCACCTCGTCGACCCGGCCACGGTCATCGACCGGATGGAGTACGAGCACCCGCTCTACACGCCGGCGTCGGTCGCCGCCTCGCGCCGGCTGCCCGAGATCAACACCACGCGGATCGCCTTCGCCGGGGCCTACCACGGCTGGGGCTTCCACGAGGACGGCGCGCGTTCGGGCCTCGCCGCGGCGACCCACCTCGACCTGCCCTGGGCGCGCACGACGCCGGTGCTGCCCCGGCCGGGTCGGTTCGAGACCACCATCCGCCACACGCGGCGCAGCCCCTTCCGGCGCAGCTTCGAGCACCGCTCGACCCTGTGGCTGGTCGACCTCGACGACCTGCCCGACCACGGCGTGCTGGCCCGGTTCGAGGCGCGCGACCACCTCGGCGCGACCGAGGCCACGCTGCGGAACAACGTCGAGTCGTTCCTCGCCGTCAACGGCGTCTCGCTCGGCGAGGGCCCGCGCCCCGGCACCATCCTGATGGCCGCGCACCCGCGCTCGCTCGGGCACTGCTTCAACCCCATCAGCGTCTTCTGGTGCTTCGACGACCAGGGACGACAGGCGGGAGTGGTCGTCGAGGTCCACAACACCTACGGCGACCGGCACGCCTACCTCGTCCACCCCGACGAGCAGGGGCGGGCCCGCACCGACAAGGCGATGTACGTCTCCCCCTTCCACGGCGTCGACGGCTGGTACGACGTCGCCGTCCCGGTCCCGACGGACCGCCTCGACATCGCGGTCACGCTGCGTGGCCACGACACCGCGGACGACCGCACCGCGACCGACCGCACCGACGGCGCCGCCGGCACCGCCGGCACCGACAGGGGTTCCGCGCCGTTCAGCGCGAGCCTCGTCGGCACCCGCAGCGACATCCCCGTCAGCAGGACCATCGGCGCCGCGCTGCGCGGCACCGCGCTGATCCGGGCACACGGCATCTGGCTGTGGGCCCGGCGGCTGCCGGTCCGTCCCCGGCCCCAATCCCCCCACCGACAGGAGGGCGTCACATGACCCTCGAGAGAAACCGCCCCGACGAGGTCCGCACCCAGGGCATGCCTGCCCCGGAGCAGGTCCCGTCCGGACCCCGCACCGCCGTCTCGGCCGCCGTCGCGCGCCGCCTCTTCCACGCCGCCGTCGCCCGCCTCGACATCACCGTCGTGGAGGAGCCGACCGGCCGCACCCTGGGCAGGGGCGGGCCGCTCATGCGGCTGCACCGGCCCGACGAGTTCTACGCCCGCGTGGGCCGCGACGGCCTGATCGGCTTCGGCGAGGCCTACCTGACCGGCGCGTGGGACGCCGACGACCTCGCCGGCTTCCTCACCGTGCCGGCGGCCCGCATGGCCACCCTGGTCCCCGAGCCGCTGCAGCGGCTCCGCGCCCTCGTCACGCCGCGGCTGCCCAGCCACCACCGCAGCACCGAGGACAACAGCCAGGCCAACATCTCGCACCACTACGACCTGTCCAACGACCTCTTCGCGCTCTTCCTCGACGAGACGCTGAGCTATTCGTCCGCTCTCTTCGACACCTCCTTCACTCCCACCGGGAAGGGCCCCGGCTCCGTCGGTGACCACCTGGTCGCCACCCCACCAGAGCCCACCGACACCGCCGACCCCGCGCGCCACCACCCCGACCTCGCCGAGGCGCAGGGCCGCAAGATCGAGCGCCTGCTCGACGAGGCCGGCGTCACGGACGGCACGCGCGTCCTGGAGATCGGCACCGGCTGGGGCGAGCTCGCCATCCGGGCCGCCCGCCGCGGCGCGAGCGTCCACACGATCACCCTGTCGGTCGAGCAGCTCGAGCTGGCCGAGGACCGCATCGCCGCCGCCGGGTTCGCCGACCGGGTCCACGTCGAGCTGATGGACTACCGAGCGCTCGCCGCCACCGGGGCGACGTACGACGCGGTGGTGTCCGTGGAGATGATCGAGGCCGTCGGCCACGAGTTCTGGGGCACCTACTTCGCCACCATCGACCGCGTGCTGGCCCCGGGCGGCCGGGTCGCCGTGCAGGCGATCACCATGCCGCACGACCGGATGCTCGCCACGCGCGACACCCACACCTGGATCACGAAGTACATCTTCCCCGGCGGCTTCCTGCCCAGCGTCGAGGTGATCGACCAGGTCACCCGGAGCGAGACCACGCTCCGGCTGACGGGCCAGCTCGCGCTGGGCAGCCACTACGCCGAGACCCTGCGCCGCTGGGACCGCCGGTTCCTCGCCCAGCGCGACGCCGTGCTGGACCTCGGCTTCGACGACCTCTTCATGCGGGTCTGGCACTTCTACCTCGCCTACTCGCAGGCCGGGTTCGCCAGCGGCTACCTCGACGTCTCGCAGCTCACCTTCACCCGAGAGGACCGGTGACGGACGCCGTGACCCAGACCGCCCCGCACTCCGCCGCCACCGTCACGACCGCGGGGATCGCCGATCGCCTCGCGGCCGCCGTGCGACCCTTCATCGGCGGCGACCTGCCCGTGCGGCTGCAGGCCTGGGACGGCTCGGTCGCCGGCCCCGCCGGTGCCCCCCTCGTGGTGCTCCGCTCCCCCGACGCGCTGCGTCGGCTGCTGTGGCACCCGGGCGAGCTCGGGGCCGCCCAGGCCTACGTCACCGGCGAGCTCGACGTGCCCGAGCAGGACGGCTGGGACCTCGGCTCGGCCCTCACCCACGCCTTCGCCGTGGGTGCCGAGCGCGGGCTGTCGGGCGTACGCCTCTCCCCGCGCGCGCTGGCAGACGCGGTCCGCACCGCCGCCGGCCTCGGCGCGCTCGGCCCGCCGCCCGCGCCGCCGGCCTCCCAGGCCCGCATCCGGGGTCGGCTGCACAGCCTGGCCCGCGACCGGTCGTCCATCAGCCACCACTACGACCTCTCCAACGAGTTCTACTCACTGATCCTCGAGCCGCAGATGGCCTACAGCTGCGGCTACCACGCGACGCCCGACGTCTCGCTCGAGGAGGCACAGCGCGCCAAGCTCGACCTCGTCTGCACCAAGCTCGGGCTGGAGGCGGGCATGCGGATGCTCGACGTCGGGTGCGGCTGGGGATCGCTGTCGCTGCACGCCGCGCAGCACTTCGGCGCGCGGGTCACGGGCGTCACCATCTCGAAGGAGCAGAAGGCGTTCATCGATGCCCGGATCGCCGAGCGCGGCCTCGAGGACCGGGTCGAGATCCGGCTCCAGGACTACCGCGAGGTCCCCGAGCGCGACCACTTCGACGCCGTCGGCTCGCTCGAGATGGGCGAGCACGTGGGGGCGCGCAACTACGCGACCTACGTCGAGGTGCTCCGCCGAGCGGTCAAGCCGGGCGGGCGCGTGCTCGTGCAGCAGATGTCGCGGCAGGGCGCCGGCGGTGGCAAGCACCCCGGCGGCGGGCCGTTCATCGAGTCGTTCATCGCGCCCGACATGACGATGCGCCCGGTCGGCGAGACCGTCGGCCTCATGGAGGCGGGCGGGCTTGAGGTGCGCGACGTGCACGCGATGCGGGAGCACTACGTCCTCACCGTGCACGGCTGGCTCGAGCGGTTCGAGGCCAACCTCCCGCGGCTGCGCGAGCTGGTGGGCGAGGAGGTCGTCCGCGTCTGGCGGCTCTACCTCGTCGGCGGGGCCCTCGCCTTCCGCGACGGCCGGATGGGCGTCGACCAGATCCTGTCGGTGCGTCCCGGCGCCGCCCACAACCTCCCGGCGGTCCGTACGTGGTGAGTGCCGCGCTGGTCGCGCTGCTCGCCGCCGCCGTGGTCATGGGGTCGACGGCGGCGGTGAGCCGGCGCCTCGACCGGGTCGCGGTGGTCGACGTGGCCTGGGGCCTGGCCTTCGTGGCCATTGCGCTGACCCTGGCCGTGGTGTGGCCCGACGCCCACTCCTGGCTCCTCGCCGGGCTCGTCGTCGTGTGGGGCGGTCGGCTGGCGTGGCACATCGGGCGTCGCTCGCGCGGCCACGGGGAGGACCCCCGCTACGAGAAGATGCTCGGCGGTCCCGGCTGGTCCGCCGGCGCACGACGCGTCGTCACCAAGGTGTTCCTGACGCAGGCCGTCGTCGCGTTCCTCATCTCGGCGCCGCTGCAGGTCGCGGCGGCGTACGACGTCCGCTGGTGGGCGGTCGTGTGGGTCGGCGTCGCGGTGTGGGCGCTCGGCTTCGTCTTCGAGGTCGTCGGCGACGCCCAGCTCGAGGCCTACAAGGCCCGCCCACGCGAGTTGCGACCGAAGATCCTCGACACCGGTCTGTGGGGCTGGAGCCGGCACCCCAACTACTTCGGCGACGCCTGCGTGTGGTGGGGGCTGTGGATCGCCGGCGCGCTGGCGCTGGGCTGGCTCCCGGGCCTGCTCACCGTGTGGGCGCCCGCGGCGATGACCTACTTCGTGCGCAACGTCACCGGCGCCAAGCTCCTGGAGAAGACGATGTCGCAGCGCGAGGGCTGGGACGACTACGCCGCCCGGGTGCCGCTCTTCTTCCCGCGCCCGCCTCGCCGCTGAGCCGCCGCGCAGTTCTAGAGGTTGCCCGCCGCGCCACCCACCCCCGAAGAACTGCGGCCGGACGACAGCTCGGGAGCCCGTCGACCGGTCGCGCGGCCGCAGTTCTCCGGCGCCCAGCCCGGGACAGTGGTGGGCGGGCGTGTCGTCGTACGAGCGGTGGCTGAACCACATCGGACCCGCGCGGAAGGTGGCTGGGGCACCGCCGCGCCACCCACCCCCGAAGAACTGCGGCCGGACGACAGCCCAGGAGCCCGCCGACCGGTCGCGCGGCCGCAGTTCTCCGGCGCCCAGCCCGGAAGGACCGGGTCGGCCGTCCGGGTCGCCGACGATCGACGGGCACCGGCAGGGGGGTTCCGTGCGCGCCGGGTCCGCCTTCGGGTGACAATGCGCCAGTGGGTGAGCAGGAGGGGCTCGACTGCGCCGTCGAGGCGATGCAGGCGGGGGACGAGGCGGCGTTCCGCGTCGTCTACCGCCATGTCCAGCCACCCCTCCTGCGCTACCTGACCGTGCTGGTCGGTCCCGCCGAGGCAGAGGACGTGGCCAGCGAGGCCTGGGCGCAGGCCTTCCGTGACCTCGACCGGTTCAGCGGCGACGCCGACGGCTTCCGCGGGTGGATCACCACGATCGGGCGCAACCGGGCCCTCGACCACATCCGCCACGCCCGACGACGACCGATCGCCGACGAGTCGGTCGACGACCTCGTCGACCTGCCGGACGACATCGACCTCGAGGGCTACGTCATCGGCCGGGTGAGCTCCGAGGCCGTCGTCCGGTTGATCGGCACCCTGCCCCGCGACCAGGCCGAGGCGATCATGCTGCGCACGGTGCTGGGGTTCGACGCCCCGACCGCGGCCCGGATCCTGGGCAAGCGCCCGGGCGCGGTGCGCGCTGCGGCCCACCGTGGCCTCAAGCAGCTGGCCAAGCGATTGTCCGAGGAGCCGTAACACCTGTGAACGCCGTGACGCTGAAGGGAGTGAGATGAGCACCCCGGACCCCCGCCTGTCCCGCCGCGACGCCGAGCGCCTGCTCGACGCGCCGGCGGAGCACGACAGCGCCCTGGGCTCGGCCCTCACCGCCGCCAGCGCGCCGGCCCGCGCCGACGAGCTCCGCGGCGAGGACGCAGCGGTTGCCGCCTTCCACGCCGCTCGCGTCACGGCGGCCCCGGCGTCGCGGACCGGCTACGTCTCGCCCTCGCGCCTCGGCGGTCGCGCGGCCCTACGGGCCGTCGTCGCCACGGGTGCCGTCGTCGCGCTCACCTCGGGCGGTCTCGCCCTCGCCAGCTCCGCCGACCTTCCCGGTGTGCCGGGGCTGCCCGGGCTGCCGAACCTGCCCGCCCTCCCCGGCCAGGCCGACGACCGGGCGACCGAGTCCGTCGCCGAGTCGCCGCGAGGCGCTGCCGGCTCGGCCACCTCCAGTGATGACGGCAGCGCCGGGACCGACCCGTCGGGGTCGGCCACCGGCCCCGGCTCGACCGGGTCCGACGACGGCTCCGGCTCGACCAGCCCCTCCGGCTCGAGCACCTCCTCCGGCTCGACCAGCCCCTCCGGCTCGAGCACCTCCTCCGGCTCGACCAGCCCCTCCGGCTCGAGCACCTCCTCCGGCTCGACCAGCCCCTCCGGCTCGACGGCGCCGTCGGAGTCCCCCGACGGCGCCTCCACCCCCACGCCCAACCTCGAGGGCCTGTGCCGCGCCTTCCAGGCGACCGACCGGAGCGACGCGGGCGGCTCGCTCGACAGCGCGGCCTTCCTCGCCCTCGCGACAGCGGCCGGCGGTGCCGACCGGATCACCACCTACTGCGTCGACCTCATCGGCCCGCCCGAGGGGACCGGCAGGCCCACGGACAAGCCGACCCCGACCACCAAGCCGACCCCGACCAAGCCCAGCCCCACCAAGCCCAGCCCCACCAAGCCCAGCCCGACCAGGCCGACGCCGACCACGCCGACGCCGAGCCCCGGGAAGCCGACGGAGAAGCCGACCCCCTCGCCGGGCAAGCCGACCGACCTCCCGCCGCCCTCACCGGGCAAGCCGACCGACCAACCCACCCCGTCCCCCGGCAAGCCCACCGACCAGCCGACCCCCGCACCGGGCAAGCCGTCCGACCTCCCGACGCCCGGAGGCTCCGGTTCGCCGGGCGGCCCAGGCACGTCCGGCGGCCCCGGCAAGGGAGGCGGTAACCAGACGTCCGGTTGATGACCGGCGGCGGCCGCGTTCCGCAGGACCGGCTCTCGCACCTCGTACGTCGACCTCCCGCCGACGTACGAGATCCCCCCAGAACCGCGAGATCCGCCCTACAACGCACAGACAACGGCATGGCCCTCCCCCGGGGCCATGCCGTTGTCGCGTCCGGACCTCACGGGCCCGCGCGCCCTCGCTCCCCCTCCCCGGATGTCGCCGGAAGGGGTTAGGTTCCACGGCATGGGCAGGCCGCTCTCCGCGCAGGAGGACACCAACCGACGGATGCTGCGCGCCCGCGACGAGATGGACCGCCGCTACGCCGACCCCCTCGACGTACCGACGCTCGCGGCCCTCGCGCACCTGTCGGTGTCGCAGTTCGGCCGCGTCTTCAAGGAGGTCTACGGCGAGACGCCGCACCGCTACCTCCAGCGTCGGCGCGTCGAGCGCGCGATGACGCTGCTGCGCCAGACCGACCGGCCGGTGACCGACGTGGCCTGGGACGTCGGGTTCGCCAGCCTCGGCACCTTCAGCCGCACCTTCAGCAACGTCGTCGGGTGCTCACCCACCGAGTTCCGCGCCCGGCACAGCCCGGTCGCGGTGCCGTCGTGCTTCATCGCCGCGTGGACGCGTCCGCGCGAGAAGCAGACAGCGCCCCCGCAGACAGCGCAAACGGAGAAGCGGGAGGAGGTCGGCGCTGGTTAGCGTCGTTTCCATGACCACCAACCACATCACCAGCCTCCACATCCGCAGCGTCCCGGTGCTCGACCAGGACGAGGCGCTGGACTTCTACACCACCCACCTCGGCTTCGAGGTGCGCGACGACATCGATCTCGGCTTCATGCGCTGGCTGACCGTCGGCGTGCCGGGCCAGGACACCTCGATCCTGCTCGAGCTCGTCGGGGCACCGGTGCACGACGAGGCGACCGCCGCCCAGGTGCGCGAGCTCGTGGCCAAGGGCGCGCTCGGCGGCGTCTTCCTCCTCAGCGACGACGTGCACGCGACCTACGCAGCGCTTCGTGACGCAGGCGTCGAGATCACCCAGGAGCCCGTCGAGCAGCCCTACGGCACCGACTTCGGCATCCGCGACCCCTTCGGCAACCCCGTCCGCATCAGCCAGCCCAACGCCGCCACGCCGGCCGAGGTCCAGGGCGCCTACGACGCCGTGGCGGCCGAGCGGTGAGCTACCCGCCGCCGATCTACCACGGCGACTCCGGCGAGGTGTCGGCCCACGTCGTGCCGGCCGACCTCGAGCCGGCGCTCGTCTACCCCAACGGCAACAAGGTCTTCTACCTCGCGCAGGGCTCCGCCACCCAGGGCACCTTCGGTCTCTATCGGTGGGAGTTCGCAGGTCCCGCGAGCGGCCCCGGAGCCCACTTCCACCGCACCATCACCGAGTCGTTCTACGTCCTGGAGGGCACCGTCACGATCTTCGACGGGAAGGACTGGGTGAAGTGCCACGCCGGCGACTTCGCCCACGTCCCGGCCGGCGGGATCCACGGCTTCCGCAACGAGGACGGGGCGGCGAAGATGCTCCTCCACTTCGCGCCGGGCGCTCCGCGTGAGGCCTACTTCGAGGGCCTGGCCGCCGGGATGGGCCAGCTCGACGGCGACGCCTACGACCGCTTCATGCGCGAGCACGACAACACCTGGGTCTGAGAGGAGCTCGATGGACCCGGTCACCGCGGCGTTCGACGCCACCCCGCGTCGGGACTTCCTCCCGCGCGGGGTGCGGCGTCGTGCGTCCTACGACGGTCCGCTGGGCATCGCCGCTGGCCAGACCAACTCCCAGCCCCGCACCGTCGACGACATGCTGCGCCTGCTCGACGTCCGCGTCGGTCAGCGGGTGCTCGACGTCGGGTCGGGGAGCGGGTGGACGACCGCGCTGCTCGCCCACCTGGTGGGTTCCACCGGATCGGTGCTCGGGGTGGAGCTCGAGCCGGTGCTCGTGACGTTCGGCTCCGCCAACCTGGCGGGCGCCCGCCGGCCCTGGGCGACGATCCGGCAGGCCGACCCGGACGTGCTCGGCGACCCCGGCGGGGCGCCGTACGACCGGATCCTGGTCTCCGCGATGGCCGAGTCGCTGCCCCAGGCCCTGGTCGACCAGCTCGCCGACGACGGCGTGCTGGTGGTGCCGGTCGACGGGGTGATGCTGCGCGTGACCAACCCGGGCGCGGTCGTCACCGCGCACGGCCACTACCGGTTCGTGCCGCTGCGCTGAGGCTCGCGGGCGGACCGACGCGCCAGCCGGACCGGCAGGCCCGCCACCGCCTCGAGCGGTCCGCGCCGCCCGAGCAGCCGCAGCACCGCGCCGATCACCAGCAGCACGACGACGTGGAGGACGTACGACGACGGCTCCTCCGGCGGCCACACCGCCTCGGTGCGCATCACGACGTGGAGCGAGTAGAGCGTGAGCGTCGCCGCACCGGCGCCGAACAGCACGGCGAGCACCGTGGTCACCGGCCGTGGGAGGAGCCGTTCGGCGAGCAGGCAGAGCGCGATCACCAGGACGGCGCTGCCGATGGTCTGGGCGAGGTCGAACGGCGTCGCCGAGTGGGGTGCGACGAGCAGCAGCCAGCTCCAGTCGCCGTCGGGCGGCGTCACGCCGTACATCCCGGTCGCGCTGTCCGCGGCCACCGCCGGGTCGGCGAAGGTGCGCGACACCTGCGTCGCGAGCACCGCCACCGACAGCCCGCCGAGCGCGAGGCCGCCGAGCAGCGGGGCGTCGCGCAGGTCGAGGCGTCCGAGGACCAGGCCGGCGAGCAGGTAGGCGAGCCACGGCACGACCGGGTAGTAGCCGGTGAGCAGCAGCTCGCTGGCGAGCCGACCCGGCTCGGCCAGCTGCTCGACGGTCGGGCTGTCGAAGCCGCGCTCCGGCAGGTGCGGCCGCACCAGGTGCGACACCACCGGCACGAGGACCACCCACGCCACGGTGAGCGGCAGGAGCGCTCGCACGCCCAGGAGCGTGAAGGGCAGGCCCAGCACGAACAGCACGGCGTAGTAGGTGAGGATGACCGCGATGCCGGTGTCGAGGCCGCCGAGCAGCAGCCCCAGGACCCCGATGATCAACGCCCGGGCGGCGATGCCGGCCGTGCGGAGCGCGAGCGGACGGCCGCGCAGGGGCTCGCGGGTCATCAGGGCCAGGCTCACCCCGGCCAGCACCGCGAACAGTGCCGAGGCCCGCCCGCCCGCCAGCCACTGGGCGGTGGTGAGGTCGCCGCCGGCCGTGCGCTCGTCGAGCACGTGGGTGGCGACCATGCCGAGGAGGGCGAGGCACCGGGCGACGTCGAGCCCGACGAGGCGGCCGCTCGACGTCCCGGTCATGGCCCCCATCCTGCCGGGGCCCTCCCGACGGTCGCGCACGCTCACGCGCCGGGGCGGGCCACCTGCTCGGCGAGGTGGGCGGGCGCCTGGATGCAGTAGGAGTCGGTCAGCAGCTCGGCCAGCTCGTCCCAGTCGATCCCGGCGTCCTCGTCGAGGACCATCCCGATGACGTTGCCACCCCACCCGGACCGGAAGTAGGGGGCGCCCATGTGCTCGAAGGCCGCCACCTCGTCGGGCTCGCCGCGGAACGTGATCCGGAAGAGCTGGTCCTCCCCGCCGAAGACGTGGGCCACCGTCGCGCCGCCCACGCGCCACCGGGTGCCGGTCCAGGCCGACTCCTGCCGGCACCGCGGGAGCGCGCCGAGCACTGCGTCGATGCGCAGCACCCACGCCTCGGGGACGAGCGGACGGTCCTTGAGGGCCACGGCGCGATCCTGCCACCGCTCACCGACACCCCTCCCGGTCATCCGGTCAGGAGGCGGGAGCGGCCACCTCCTCCGGCAGCGGGACCGGGGCGAAGGTGCTGCGGGTGAACCACGTCGGCAGCGCGCGCACCAGCGGACGTGGGCCGGCGACGGCGAGGTCGCCCGCCTTCACCGCACCCATGAGGTCGCGCCGCCCCATCCAATAGTCGATCATCGTCTCGACGTGACCGGCCACCTCCACGTCGACGTCGTGCCCCGGGTCGGTCAGGCACAGGTCCACTGCCGGGGCCTCCAGCACCAGCCAGAAGTGGCTCTTGCGGTCGCTCGACCCCTGCAGGTGGAAGTGCACGACGACCCGGCCCTCGGGGAGCGCGTCGGTGTCGACGTTGCGGTGGATGTCCCACATGAGCAGCGAGGCGTCGTAGTGCTTGGCGATCACGTCACCGCGTGCCCAGCGCTGGCCCCAGACGCCCATCGACTCGATGACCGGCCACAGCTCCCTGCCGGCCGCGGTGAGGTGGTACTCCCCGCCGACGTGGTCGACGACGCCCACGCGCTCCAGGGTCTTGAGGCGCTTGGACAGCAACGCCGGCGACATGAGCGGGACCCCGCGGCGGAGGTCGTTGAAGCGGGTGCTGCCGCACAGCAGCTCGCGCACCACCAGGGGTGTCCACCTCTCGGTGAGCACCTCGGAGGCCATCGCGACGGGGCAGAACTGACCGTAGGTGGGAGCCATCCTCCGACGGTAGGACCGCTATCGCTTCTGTACCAGTACAGGATCGATACTCGCGGGCCCGGCGCCGCCGGTCGCACTGTGGACGAGCACCACCACCAGCGAGGGAGAAGACCATGACCGTGCTCGACATGCCCACCACCGAGGCGCTCGCCACCGACTTCGTCGGCGAGATCGTCACGCCCGACCACCCGGCGTACGACGACCAGCGCCGCATCTGGAACGGGGAGATCGACCGCCGACCCGCCGTCCTCGCCCGCTGCCAGGGCGCCCGCGACGTCGCCGCGGCGCTCCGCTGGGCCCGCGACCACGACCTGCCCGTCTCGGTCCGCGGCGGCGGCCACGGGATCGCCGGTCACTCGCTCGTCGACGATGGCGTCGTGCTCGACCTGTCGGGGATGCGCGGGACGGTCGTCGACCCGACGACCCGCACCGTCGCGGCGCAGGGCGGCGCGCTCAACGCCCACGTCGACCGGGAGGCGCAGGCCTTCGGGCTCGCGATGACCAGCGGCTACATCAGCCACACCGGGATCGCCGGGCTGACGCTGGGCGGCGGCATCGGCCACCTCATGCGGAAGATGGGATTGGCGATCGACGCGCTCCGGTCCTGCCAGGTCGTCACCGCCGACGGCTCCATCGTGCGCGCCTCCGAGACCGAGAACCCCGACCTGTTCTGGGGCCTGCGCGGAGGTGGCGGCAACTTCGGCGTCGTCACCGACTTCACCTTCGAGCTCCAGCCGCTCGGGCCGGTGATCCTCGCCGGGCTCGTCGCCTGGCCCGCCGAGGAGGCGCCGACGGTGCTCGCGTTCCTGCGCGACTTCATGGCCGACGCACCCGACGAGGTCGGCCTGATGGCCAACCTGCGGCTCGCCCCGGCCCTGCCGCTGTTCCCCGAGAGCCTGCACGGCAGGCCGATCATCGGCCTGGTGGCGACGTACGCCGGTCCGGTCGAGGAGGGCGAGCGGGTGCTGGCACCGGTCCGGGCGCTCGGCCACCCGGTGCTCGACACCGTCGCGCCCAAGCCCTACGCGACGCACCAGAAGTTCCTCGACCCCGCGGTGCCGCACGGACGGCACTACTACTGGAAGTCGCACCGCCTCGGGCCGCTCACAGACGACGTCATCCAGACGATCTGCGAGCACCTCGCGACGATCAGCAGCCCGCTGTCGACGGTGCCGATCTTCAGCTTCGGCGGCGCGATGAGCCGGGTGTCCGAGGACGCCACCGCCTTCCCGCACCGCGACGCCAGCCACGACATCAACATCGTGGCGTCGTGGCTGCCCGAGCAGGCCGCGGAGGCCGACCGGCACCGCGCCTGGGTGCGCGGCTTCTTCGACGCGCTCGCCCCGCACAGCCGCGGCGTCTACGTGAACTTCACCAGCGACGACGCCCAGACCCGCGTGCAGGAGGCCTACAGCCCGGTGCAGTGGGAGCGGCTGCGGACGCTGAAGACCGCGTGGGACCCCGACAACGTGTTCCGCGGCAACGCCAACATCCCGCCGCTGGGCTGAGGCGCTCGGGCCGGCTCAGTAGGACTTCGGCAGCCCCAGGCTGTGCATCGCCACGAAGTTGAGGATCATCTCGCGGCTCACCGGGGCGATGCGGCCGGCGCGGGCGGCGACGAGCAGCCCGGCCATGCCGTACTCCTGCGTGATGCCGTTGCCGCCGTGGGTCTGCACCGCGGCGTCGACGGCGTGCACGGCGGCCTCGGCGGCGGCGTACTTCGCCATGTTGGCCGCCTCGCCTGCGGCCATGTCGTCACCGGCGTCGACCAGCGCCGAGGCCTTCTGCGTCATCAGCCGGGCGAGCTCGGTCTCGATGTGGGCTTGGGCGAGGGGGTGGGCGATCGCCTGGTGCGAGCCGATGGGCGCCTTGAAGACCGTCCGCTCCTTGGCGTACGCCGACGCCTTGCCGAGGGCGTGCCGGGCGAGCCCGGTCGAGAAGGAGGCCGCCATGATCCGCTCGGGGTTGAGCCCGGCGAACAGCTGCACCAGGCCGCCGTCCTCGTCGCCGACGAGCGCCTCGCGCGGGAGGCGGACGTCGTCGATGAAGACCTGGAACTGCTTCTCCGGGCTGACGATCTCCATCGGGATCGCGGTGAACTCGAAGCCCGCCGCGTCGGTCGGCACGACGAACAGGCAGGGCTTGAGCTTGCCCGTCCGCGCGTCCTCCGCCCGCGCGACGACGAGCACGTGCGCGGCCTCGTCGACACCGGAGATGTAGATCTTCTGCCCCCTGAGCACCCACTCGTCACCGTCGCGGCGGGCAGTGGTGGTGATGTTGTGGGAGTTGGTGCCGGCGTCGGGCTCGGTGATCGCGAACGCCATCGTCGCGGTGCCGTCGCAGATGCCGGGCAGCCAGCGCTGCTTCTGCTCCTCGGTGCCGTAGCGGGCGATGACCGTGCCGCAGATGGCCGGGCTGACGACCATCATCAGCAGCGGGCAGCCCTGGGCGGCGAGCTCCTCGCAGACGGCCGCCACGTCGCCGATGCCGCCGCCCCCGCCGCCGTACTCCTCGGGGACGTTGATGCCGAGGTAGCCCGCCTTGGCGATCTCGAGCCACAGCTCGGTGGTCTTCTCGCCGGAGCGGGCGCGCTCGACGAACCAGTCGCGGCCGTAGCCGCTCGCCAGCCTCGCCACCTGGCGGCGCAGCTCCTGGCGCTCCTCGGACTCGGTGAACGTGCTCATGCCTGCTGCTCCTCTTCCACGACCGCGAGCACCTCGCCGGCGGCCACCTGCTGACCGGGCGCGACCCGGAGATCGGACACCGTGCCGGCGTGCGGCGCGGTGACGGTGTGCTGCATCTTCATGGCCTCGAGCACGAGCACCACGTCGCCGGCGACCACCTGCTCGCCCGCCTCGACCTTGACCGCCACGACCGTGCCGGGCATCGGCGCGAGCAGCGAGCCGCTCGCGACGGCGTCGGCGGGGTCGGTGAAGCGGGGGACCTCGCGGAACGTACGTCCCGATCGCGGGCTGTCGACGTAGACCTCGCGCGTCCCGGGCAGGCCGGGACCGAAGCGCACCTCGCACCACCCGCCCTCCCCCTCGCCGGTCCAGTCGATGCGCCAGCCGTGCTCGAGCCGCGTGGCCCGCTCGACGGTGAAGTCGGCGTTCGGGAACGCGATGCCGACGCCGGTGCGGACGCTGACCCACTCTCCGTCGAACACGTCGCCCGGCCAGCCGGTCTCGAACCGCTCGACGTGCCACTGGCCGCGGACGTTGCGCCACCCTGCGGGCACGCCCTGCTGGACCGTGCGGTGCTCGTCGCGGTCGAGCACGACGGCCGTGGTCGCACTCAGGAGGGCTGCCCCGGTCCAGTCCTCCCGCAGCATCACCGGCTCGCGCGACTCCAGCCACGTCGTGGTCATCTCGCCGGACACGAAGACCGGGTCGGTGAGGATCTCGACGAGCTGGTCGCGGTTCGTGGTCACGCCGTGGATGCGGGCCCGGCGCAGCGCGGCGACGAGCATCCGGACGGCCTGCTCACGGGTCGGCGCCCACGCCACGACCTTGGCCAGCATGGCGTCGTAGAAGGTGGAGACCTCGTCGCCGCCCGCGAAGCCGCTGTCGACGCGGATCCCGGCGCGGTCGAGCGGCCCGAACACCGCGTCGGCGGGCAGGTCGAAGGTGACCAGCTGCCCGCTCTGCGGGACGTACGCCGCGTCCTCGGCGTAGAGGCGCACCTCGATGGCGTGCCCGGTCGTCGACGGCCGACCGTCGAGCCCGAGCTCGCGGCCCTCGGCGACGGCGACCTGCAGCTCGACCAGGTCGATCCCGGTCACCAGCTCGGTGACGGGGTGCTCCACCTGGAGCCGGGTGTTCATCTCGAGGAAGAAGAACCGGTCGGTCGCGGGGTCGTGGAGGAACTCGACCGTGCCGGCGCCGCGGTAGCCGATGTCGGTGGCGAGCCGCTCGGCCGCCTCGCACATCGCCCGCCCGGTCTCCTCCGACAGCCCGGGCGCGGGCGCCTCCTCGACCACCTTCTGGTGGCGTCGCTGCACCGAGCAGTCACGGGTGCCGAGCGCGACCGTCCGGGTCGCGTCGGCGAACACCTGCACCTCGACGTGGCGCCCGGCCTCGACGTAGGGCTCGACGAAGACGGTGCCGTCACCGAAGGCGGAGAGTGCCTCGGCACGCGCCGCCTCGATCTCGGACTCGAGCCGGTCGAGGGTGCGTACGACGCGCATCCCGCGCCCACCGCCACCCGCACTGGCCTTGACCAGCAGCGGGAGGTCGGCCTCGGTCGGTGCCACGGGCGCCGAGAGGACGGGCACGCCGGCCTTCTCGGCGATCTCCTTGGCGCGGACCTTGTCGCCCATCGCCTCGATCGCCTCGGGCGGTGGCCCGACCCAGGTGAGCCCGGCGGCCTCGACGGCCCGGGCGAAGTCGGCGTTCTCCGACAGGAAGCCGTAGCCCGGGTGGACCGCGTCGGCGCCCGCGCTCTGCGCTGCGGCCACGACCTCGGAGGCGCGCAGGTAGGTGTCGGAGGGTGCGTTTCCGGGCAACCGGATGGCGGCGTCGGCCTCAGCGACGAAGGGCAGGCCGGCGTCGGCGTCGGAGTGGACGGCGACGGTCTCGATGCCGAGGCGTCGGCAGGTGGCGAAGACGCGGCGCGCGATCTCGCCGCGGTTGGCGACCAGCAGTCGGTTGATCATGGTCGGAACACCCCGAATCCGTCGGCGCCCTTGATCGGGGCGTTCTCGATGACGCTGAGGCAGATCGCGAGCACCGTGCGGGTGTCGCGGGGGTCGATGACGCCGTCGTCGTAGAGCATCCCGGACAGCGCGTAGGGCAGGGACTGCTCCTCGACCATCTGCTCGACCATCGCGCGCATGCCGACGTCGCCCTCCTCGTCGTACGCCTGCCCCTTGGCCTCGGCGGCCGCCCGGGCGACGATCGAGAGCACCCCGGCGAGCTGGGACGGGCCCATGACGGCCGACTTGGCGCTCGGCCAGGTGAAGAGGAAGCGCGGGTCGTAGGCGCGGCCGTTCATGCCGTAGTTGCCGGCTCCGTAGGACGCGCCCATGATCACGCTGAGGTGGGGCACCGTGCTGTTGGAGACGGCGTTGATCATCATCGCGCCGTGCTTGATGATCCCGCCCTGCTCGTAGTCCTTGCCGACCATGTAGCCGGTCGTGTTGTGCAGGAAGAGCAGCGGGGTGTCGGCCTGGTTGGCGAGCTGGATGAATTGCGTCGCCTTCTGCGCCTCCTCGGAGAACAGCACGCCCTGGGCGTTGGCCAGGATGCCGATCGGGCGCCCGTGGAGCTGCGCCCAGCCGGTGACGAGCGAGGTGCCGTAGAGCGGCTTGAACTCGTCGAAGGCCCGGCCGTTGCGCTCGCTCGTCCCGTCGACGATGCGCACGATCACCTCGCGCGGGTCGAAGGGCTCCTTGAGGTCCGTCGGGATCAGGTCGAGCAGGCCCTCGGGGTCGGCGTCGGGTTCGGCGAAGCCGGGTGTGGGGTCGAGAGGGCGGTCACCGGATATCCGGGGACCGCCCCGCATAGCACCCGAGATCTCACCTACGAAGCGTGAGTCCCGGGTGCGAAGTCCGGCCTTGGACGACGCGTCGCGGTTCAGCCGCGCCACGATGCGCCGCCCGATGCGGATGGCGTCGTGCTCGTCCTCGGCGAGGTAGTCGGCGAGGCCGGAGACGCGGGCGTGCATCTCGGCGCCGCCGAGCGACTCGTCGTCGGACTCCTCGCCGGTCGCCATCTTCACCAGCGGCGGGCCGCCGAGGAAGACCTTCGCGCCGCCGCGGACGAAGACGGTGTAGTCGCTCATGCCCGGGACGTAGGCCCCGCCCGCGGTCGAGTTGCCGAAGACCAGCGCGATCGTCGGCTGCTTGCGGGCCGAGGCGCGGGTGAGGTCGCGGAAGAGCTTGCCGCCGGGGATGAAGATCTCCTTCTGCGTCGGCAGGTCGGCGCCGCCGGACTCCACCAGCGAGACGGTGGGGAGGTTGTTCTCCTCGGCGATCTGCGAGGCGCGGAAGATCTTCTTGACCGTCCAGGGGTTGGATGCGCCTCCCTTCACCGTGGGGTCGTTGGCGCTGATCAGGCACTCGACGCCCTCGACGACGCCGATGCCGGTGACGACCGAGGCGCCGACGGTGAAGTCGGAGCCCCACCCGGCGAGCGGTGACAGCTCGAGGAAGGCCGACCCCGGGTCGAGGAGCAGCTCGATCCGCTCGCGCGCGGTCAGCTTGCCGCGGGCGTGGTGACGGTCGACGTACTTCTGGCCGCCCCCGGCCACCGCGACCGCGTGCTGGGCGTCGAGGTCGGCGAGCTTCTCGAGCATCGCCTCGCGGTTCGCCGACGTCGTGGTCACTTCGGGGTCCCTGCGGCGTTGTTCGGGGGAGCGCAGCGGAGGAGAAGAACGTCGTGGGGTGAGTTCACTTCTCCACCACCGCCTTCATCCGCTCGAGCGTCGTCCGCATCCCGCGGCGGTTGGTGCGGCCGCGGAGCGGGCCGAGGACCAGCCAGTAGAGGCGGGTCGGCAACGCCGGCTGGAGCCGGAAGTACTCCGTGACCAGGGTCCCGCCGTCCTTCGGCTCGAGGCGGTAGCCCCAGTTGTTGACCGTGATCGCATCGGTGCCGACGGAGAACTCGAAGACCTTCTCGGGCTCGCAGGCGGTGACCCGGCACGGCGACCAGTACGTCGGTCCGACGCCGTTGCGCTTCACGTGGCCGGCGAAGTACGCGCCGACCTCAGGCCCGGTCGAGCCGCGGGTCCACTTCGCCTCGAACGTCTCGGGGCTGAACTCCCCGATCCGGGTCACGTCGCTGACGAGGTCCCACACCTCGGCCGGCGGGGCGTCCATCCAGACCGAGACCTCGTCTCCCAGGGGTGCCAGCAGCTTCATCTCTGTCCTCTCATGACGCATAACCCATCAGCTTCGCCGTCAGGTCGCGCAGCACCTCGTCGGCGCCGCCCCCGATCGGCAGGATCCGGGCGTCGCGGTAGTGCCGCTCCACCTCGGTCCCATGCATGTAACCGGTGCCGCCGAAGAGCTGCACGGCCCGGTCGCAGACGTGTGCCGCGCAGTCGACCGCGGTCTGCTTGGCCAGGCAGGCCTCGGCGACGACGAAGTCGCCCGCGACGTGCCGGGCGGCGACGGACCGCGTGTAGGTGCGCGCGACCTCGACGTGCCGCCGCATCTCGACGAGCGTGTGCTGGACCGTCTGGTTGTCGATGAGCGGCCGGCCGAAGGTCCGGCGCTCGCGGGCGTGGGCCGCCGCCAGGTCGAGCGAGCGCGCCGCGATGCCGTAGCCATGGACGGCCAGCGCGATCCGCTCGACGACGAACTGGTCGGCGATCTGGCCGAAGCCCGATCCCTCCGCACCGACGAGGTTGGCCACCGGCACCCGCGCGTCGACGAACGACAGCTCGGCGGTGTCGGAGCAGTGCCAGCCCATCTTGCGCAGCGCACGGTCGACGGTGAAGCCGGGCGTGCCCTTCTCGACGACCAGCAGCGAGATGCCGCCGTGGCCGGGGCCGCCGGTGCGGACGGCCGTGGTCACGAAGTCGGCCCGGACGCCGGAGGTGATGAAGGTCTTGGCGCCGTTGACGACGTAGTGGTCGCCGTCGCGCACCGCGCGGGTGGTGATCCGCGCGACGTCGGACCCGCCTCCGGGCTCGGTGATCGCGAGCGACCCGATGGTCTCGCCGGCGAGCGTCGGACGGACGAAGCGGTCGACGAGGTCGGCGTCGCCGCTCGCCGCGATGTGGGGAAGCGCGATGCCGGCGGTGAACAGGCCGGCCATCAGCCCGCTCGACGCGCCGGCGTCGAACATCGCCTCCTGCAGCGCGACGCTGTCGAGCAGGTCGCCGCCCCCACCGCCGACAGCCTCCGGGAAGGCCACGCCGATCAGACCCAGCTCGCCGGCGGTCCGGTGCAGGGCGCGCGGAATCTCGCCGGCGTCCTCCCACTCCAGCAGGTGCGGCGCCACCTCGCGGCGCACGAACTCGGCGCCGGTGGCCCGCAGCGCCTCCCGCTCGTCGCTCATGCGAGGCTCTCCTCGATCGAGACCAGCCGCGAGCGCAGCCACTCGCCGAGCGCCTTGGCCTGCGGGTCGAACCGGGTGGACGCGGCCACGCCCTGGCCGAGCAGGCCGTGCACGACGAGGTTGACCGCGCCGAGGTGCGGCAGCAGCCAGACGTCGACGTCGAGGTCGGCGGCCTCGGGGAGGAGGGCCGGGATGCCGCGGGGGGACATCAGCTTGAACAGCCACTGCACGCGGGCGCCGTACGTCTCCTGGTCGACGCCGTCGTGCGCGACCCAGAGGCCGACGTTGGCGTCGCCGCCCTTGTCGCCCGAGCGGGCGTGGACGAACGTGCCGAGCGGCAGGCGGCGGGTGAGCGTGTCGGGGGCGGCGGGGTAGGGCGACGGACGTCGCCCGGGCGCCTCCGTCGAGGGGGCGTACGCCGTGGGGTCGGCGACCACCTCCCGCCGGCCGTCGGCGTGCACGACCGTGTGCGCGACGTCGGCGCGGTCGACGTACTCGGCCCGGTAGACCCCGTAGGGCGTGGCCGCGCCGGGGGGCGCGGTCATCGTGAAGCCGGGGTAGGACGCGAGCGCCAGCTCGACGGCCGCAGAGGTGAACGCGCGCCCGACGGGGTCGGGCGAGGGGTCCTTCACCGTGCAGCGCAGGAGGGTGGAGGCGGCCTCCTCGGTGTCCGCGTCGACCGGCGGAGCGGTGACCGCGGACCAGGTGACCTCGGCCGCGGTGAGCCGGGGCCCGAGCTGCTCGCGCACCCAGGCGGCCTTGCCCTCGACGTCGAGGCCGGTCAGCACGAGCTCGACCTGGTTGCGCCAGCCGCCGAGCTCGTTGACGCAGACCTTGAGCCGCTCGGGCGGTGCCTCGCCGGTGACGCCCCGGATCGCGACCCGGTCCTCCGCCACCTGCTCGAGGCGCACCGAGTCGAGGTGGGCGGTGACGTCGGGCCCGAGGTAGCGCGTGGACTGGATCTCGTAGACGAGCTGGGCGGTGACGGTGTCGACGGTGACCGCGCCGCCGGTGCCGGCGTGCTTGATGATCACGCTCGACCCGTCGGCGGCGACCTCCGCGACGGGGAAGCCCAGAGGCAGGTCGCGGCGCGGCAGGTCGAGGAAGCCGCTGAAGTTGCCGCCGGTCGCCTGGGTGCCGCACTCGATGACGTGGCCGGCGACGACCGCGCCCGCCAGCTCGTCGTACGACGTCGTGCCCCAGCCGTGGTGCGCGACGGCCGGACCGACGACGAGGGAGGCGTCGGTGACGCGGCCGGTCACGACGATGTCGGCGCCCGCGGTGAGGGCGGCGGCGATGCCGAAGCCGCCGAGGTAGGCGTTGGCGGTGAGCGCGTTCGTGAAGGACAGGTGCCGCACGTCGTCGCCCTCGACGTGGGCGACCCGCGGGTCGAGGCCCAGGCCCGCGGCGACCTCGCGCACCTTGTCGGCGAGGCCGGCGGGGTTGAGGCCGCCGGCGTTGGCGACGATCCGCACGCCCCGCTCCAGGGCGAGCCCGAGGCAGTCCTCGAGCTGGCGGACGAAGGTGCGGGCGTAGCCGAGCGAGGGGTCCTTGAGCTGGTCCTTGCCGAGGATGAGCATGGTCAGCTCGGCGAGGTAGTCGCCGGTGAGGACGTCGAGCTCGCCGCCCTCGAGCATCTCGCGCATCGCGCTGAGCCGGTCTCCGTAGAAGCCGGAGCAGTTGCCGATCCGGAGTGCTCGTCCCTGCGGGCCGCCGGTCATCGCGGGCTCCGTCCCTTGCCGGGCTGGCCCGCGAAGGCCTGGGCGATGTCGAGCCACCGGTCGACGTCGGCGCCGGTGGCGACGAGGTCGGTGTCGGCACGGTGGACCCGCTGGGTGACGAGGCGGCAGAAGTCACCGGCGGTGCCGGTCAGCGTCTGGGCCGCTTCCTCGGGACCCCACGACCACACGTCACCCGACGGCGCGACTAGGTCGATGCGGAACTCCTCGGCCGGTGCGTCGAGGCCGTGCACGGAGAAGGCGAAGTTCCTGGTGCGGACGCCGAGGTGGGCGACGTGGCGGATGCGGTCGGTGTCGACGACCGGAGCGCCGAGGCCCTCGTGGACGTCGAGGCCGTGGGCCCAGGTCTCCATGAGCCGCGCGGTCGCCATCGAGGTGGCCGACATGGGCGGGCCGAACCACGGCATCTTCTGTCCCTGCGGCATCGCCACGAGCGTGGCCCGGAGGTCGGCCCGGGCCCGGTGCCAGCGCTCGAGGAGCCCGGGCTCGCGCGCGATGGCGAGGGCCTGCGCGTCGACGTAGCCCTCCGGGTCGGCGATCGCCTCGAGGACGACCGCGTCCCACGCCTCCTTGTCGGTGGCGGCCTTCACCGCCACCTCGTCGGTCCACGCCAGGTGGGCGACCTGGGTCGCGACGTCCCAGCCGGGCGCGGGGGTCGGCGTGCGCCAGCCGTCGTCGTCGAGCCCGGCCACCAGGCGCTCGAGCCGGTCGCCCTCCGCCGCCAGGTCGGTGAGCACCTGCGTCAGCACGTCGGTCATGGTCGCTCCTCGTCGAGCTGTCGGTCGAGCACGTCGGCCCACTCGCGGAGGATCCGGCGGCGGCGTGCGGAGTCGTCGGTGATCGTGGAGGCCAGGCCGAGCCCGCGCACGAGGTCGAGCGTCGCCTGCACCAGCTCGCGCGTGCCGCGCCGCGACTCGTCGACGCCCAGCGCGGCGACGGTGAGGCGGTGGGCCTCGCGGCCGACGCGCTGCTCCAGCGGTCCGACGGCCGCAAGGAGGGCCTCGTCGGTGCGGGCGGCCACCCACAGCTCGAGCGCGGCGGCGAAGACCGGGGAGGCGAAGTGGTCGCCGAGCATCTCGACCACGGTGCGGAGTCGCGTACGTCGCCCGGCGGCCGAGTCGACCGGCTGCGCGCTCAGTGCCGCGAAGGCGGCCGACAGCTCCGCACCCCGGCGCTCGGTGAGGTGCTCGACGGCGGCGACGACGAGGTCGTTCTTGGTCGGGAAGTGGTGCAGCTGCGCGCCCCGGCTGACGCCCGCCCGCTCCGAGACGAGGGTGGTGGAGGTGCCCGCGAAGCCGCGCTCCACCAGCAGCTCGACCGTCGCCTCCAGCAGCCGCGCCCGCATCGCCCGGGTCCGGTCGGCCTGCGGCACGCGCGCCGCGGCCGGGGCGGAGGGGGAGGTCACGGCGCCAGCCTGCCGTCGTACAAACAAACAGTCAATCCTGACTTTTTATGGGACCTGCGTCAGGGTCCCGACCGCGCCGCACGTCGAGGCCGACCCCAGCCAGAGGTCTCCCTCCGGCGCCGAGACGCGCCAGGCGTACCACCCGGGCTCCTCCACCTGGAAGCTCAGCGAGGTGAACGTGCCGTTGCCCGGGCGGCGCTGGACGACGTCGCGGTGGTTGCCGGTGCAGGCCTCGCTCGCCGTGCCGTAGGGACCGTAGAGCGAGGTGGTGACGTCGACCGGGCCGCTGAAGGGCAGCCCGGCGAGGGTGACCCGGGCCGAGACCACGTCGAAGCGGGCCGCCGTGGCGGGGGCCGAGACCGCCACGGTCGACCGGCCGCGCACCCGCACGGGGGCGCCGCACGAGGCGGCCGGCACGCTGGTGTCGGTGCCGTCGACCGCGACGCGCCACACGTAGTAGCCGCCGGCCGAGGGCGTGACCGAGGGCGAGGCGTAGGCCCCGTCGTCGAGCACCGGCATCGACACCGTCCCTGCGGCCGGGCCGCCACAGTGCGCCGCGGCCGCGGACGAGAACGGTCCGTGCAGCGACGCCGTGGCCGCGCGGCTGGAGCCGTCACCGTCGATCGTGGCGACGACCCTGGCCGGGGAGCCGGTCACGAGCACGGTCGGGTCCGCCGCGAGCGTCAGCGACTGCGGGCCGCGGACCGCGACCCGCGCGCTGGCCACGATCGTGCGACGTACGCCGCCCTCCGCCACGGACGCCTGCCGCTTGCGGTCCGCGCCGTGGACCCGCAGCCAGTGCAGGGGGACCTGCCCGACCTCGGCGACGACGGTGCGCCACCCGGCGAGGGGTGCCGCCAGCCTCACCACTGCGCGTCCGTCGTCGCCCGTCACCGCCTCGAGCGGGCCGGCGACCGGCTGGGACGTGCCGCCGTCCGGGGAGGTCACGGTCACCGGCAACCCGCCGACCGGCCCTCCGTGACCGTCGGTCACGCGCACGGTCACGCCCGTCACCCCGCCGACGTCGGCGCTGGTGGGCTCGACGCTGACCTGGTAGGGGCCGGCGCTCGCGCGGGAGCCGCGCAGCATCAGGCGGACGTAGCGGCGGACCGTCGCCGGGTCTCCCGAGGCCCGCACCCGGGCGGCGCCTCGTCGGGCACCGAACCGCCAGGCGCGCCCACCGAGCAGGTGCAGCACCGCGGCGTCGACCGCGGCGGCCTGCACGGCGTCCTTGTGGGCGCCGTACTTCGACAGGATCCAGGCGGCGCGCTGGGTGGCGGCTCCGGACGGCCGCTTGGTCCCCCGGAGGTCGGAGGTGGCGTCGACCGACCCGAAGCCGGCGCGGTTGGGCCGCCGGCGTGGCGTGATCACGAAGACGGGCGTGTCGTCGAGCCGGTAGCCACCGATCCAGCCCCCGGCCGCGCGGCCGGTCCGGGGGATGCGGAAGCCGGCCCACCGCTCGGCCCGGTCGTCCGCACCGGCAGCCCGGGGCGCCGGCAGCGCGACCAGGGTCGCGAGGGCGAGCACGAGCGCGAGGACGGGCGCGATGAGCGCGGCGCGTCCGGTCCTGATGGTCGTGGTGGTCGTGATGGTCCTGGTGGTCGGCATGGCGGTCCTCCTCACCCCACGGGGCCCGGGACCTGGGTGCCGGGGTCGGTGGGTTGGCCCGTCGGGCTCGGCTGCCGCGTCGGGCTGGGCTGTGGCGGGTGGTGGGTCGGGCTCGGGCTGGGCTGCGGGGCCGGCGCCGGGCTCGGGGTGGGGGTGGGGGTGGGGGTCGGCGTGTACGTCGGCGTGGGCGTGGGCGTGTACGTCGGCGTCGGGGTCGAGGCGGGCGGCGGGGGCGGGTCCCGCCGGGGCTCCTCGGCCGCGGCGAGGACGGGGGCCTCGGCCTCCGCGACCCGGACCTCGCCGACGACGGGGGCGGCGGTCGGGGACGTCGCCGACCACGCGTAGCTGCCCTCGTCGAGGCCGTCCAGGACCAGTCGTTGGCCGTCGCGACTGCGGACGACGACGCTGCGGACCACGACGCTCCTGCCGGACGGCCCCGCGACCTCGAGCCGCACGCGGGCGGGCCGCTGCGTGGCGCGGACGAGGAACACGGCGGCGCCCTCGGCCGGGCCGACGGAGCGCACCAGCACCTGCCGGCCGGTGGTCGCCGGGTCGCTGCCGCCCGCCCGTCCGGTCGGCTGCTCCCCAGGCCCCTCCCGGAGGCGGTCACCGGAGGACGCCGGCGTGGGCGGCGTACGGTCGGGGCCGAGGTTGGCCACCGACAGCGACGCGGCCATGACGAGGGCCGCCCCCACCGCCAGCCGGGTAGCGGTTGCCCGCCGGGACAGGCCGGCCGGCCCTGAGGGGGACAGGGGGTCCGGTGGGGGCGGCGGTCCTGAGGAGCGCGGACGGGAACGCGGGCGGGGACGGGGACGGACCCGGGGACCGGGCGGGGCGACCTGCTGGAGCACCGTCTCCGCGGGCGCGGTGGGTCCGGGCGGCTGCGGGAGCGGTGCCCGGCCCTCGGCGGGCACGGCCGGTGCGGCCGCCTCCACGAGCGCGACGAGCGCGGGCGAGGGGACCACGCCCAGCTCGGTGCGTACGACGTCGCGGTAGCGCTCGAGCTCACGCACGGCGGCGGCCCGGTCGCCCCGCCCGAGGAGGGCGCGGACGAGCAGCTCGCTGGCCGACTCCCGCAGGGGCTCGCTGCGCGCGACCGCCCGCGCGGCGTCCTCGGCGAGGATGGTGTCGCCGCGCTCGAGGGCCCGCCGGGCCACCCGCTCGAGGGCGCCAACCCGCCGGCGCTCGAGCTCGTCGCGGTGCTCCTCGACCCAGGTGTCGTACCACCCGGGGAGCAGCTGCTCCCCCGCCAGCGTGACCAGCAGTCCTGCGTCCAGATCCCCCTCCGGCTCCCCGCCCGGATCCCCGAACGAGCACGCAGCGGCCGACACCGCCGCCTGCAGCACGTCGACGTCGACCTCGACGTCGGCCGCCAGCGCGACGCTGGTCCGGTCGGCGACGAGCAGCCCGGGGCAGCGCTGGTGGGTCTGCGCGACGGCGCGCCTCAGGCTGGCCAGCGCGCGGGCGTCGGTGCTCTCGGGCCACAGGGTGCCGGCGACCTGCGCACGGGCTCGCGTGCCGGTAAGTGCGAGCAGGGCGCACAGGCGCTGCTCGCGGCCGCCGAGCACGACGACGTCGCCGTCCACGACGAGCTGCCACCCGCCGAGGAGGCTCAGGCCACGACTAGTCGTCGGCGCGGTCTGCGGCATGGTCGATCACCGAGACTTCCCTCTCCCGTGCCGCGGCTCGCGCAGCGAGTCGCGGGCTTCCCCGATCGACCACGGTGCCCGAGCCCCACCCCTGGGGAGTAGATGCCTGCGCCGATATCACCAGGATTGGGGTCGACGTCCAGACCAGTCCTGAGCATCTCCCACGGCGTCACCACCGGGTCACGCAGGAGTCACGCTGACCCGGGTCCGATGTGTCTGCCAGACCGACCGCAGACAGGGGGGAGGTGAACACCATGCGGGAACTGTCATTCGCCGAGCTCGACACCGAGCGCACCGAGCTTCTTCCGACCCGGGAGACGCTGACCTTCGGCAACTACAACTGGGCCAACATCGTCGCCAACAACTCGTCGATGGCCCTCAACGCCGCCACCTTCACGTCCGTCGCGCACAGCGAGGCGTGGCAGGCGATCAACGTCACGCAGGGCTGATGACCGCGCGTGGCCTCCCTGCGGAGGGGGAGGCCACGCCCGGTCCCGCGCAGCCCTCCGCCGACCCAGCACGGAAGGAGGTGGACCCGCATGGTCCGACGACCCGAGCTCGCCATGGCCGACCTCGAGGCCGAGACGGCCACGCCGTTGCCTCGACGGGAGACGATGAGCTGCCAGTTCGCCTGCGTCAACGTCACCAACGTCGTGGGCGTCAACCTCGCCCTCGCAGTCAACGCAGCCACGATCGGCTCGCAGGCCAACGCACTGGCGCTGCAGTACCTCGCGTCGGTGCAGATGCACACGCCGTGAGACCCGGCGGCGGGTGCGTTTGCTCTGGCGCACCCGCCGCCGTCAGCCGATCCACCCACCAGAGCAGACAGAGCACCCAGAGCGATGAACCTGACGACCACGGACCACATGACGACCGCGCCACCCGCCTCGGGCGAGGCTGCCACCGGGCAGCGGTGGCGCCAGGCGCACGGACTGGAGTTCCTGGGCCAGGTGCAGGGATCCGGCCTGAAGGACCCGGCCTTCCTGGTGCGCCGCGTCGACGACCAGGTGGTGCAGCTGTCCGAGCTGCTCCACCTCGTCGTGCGTGCGGTCGAGCCACCCCGCTCCGCCGAGCAGGTGGCCGACGACGTCAGCGCGGCGTACGGACGGACCCTGAGCGTCGAGGGCCTGGCCCACCTCGTGACCACCCGGCTCGAGCCGCTCGGGCTGGTGGTCCCGGACGAGTCGCCCGAGCCGACGAGGGCGGCGCGGGCGCGCCCCCTGCTCGCGCTGACCGCGAAGGGGACCCTGGTGCCGGCCGGCGTGGTCGGCCGCCTGGCCGGCGCGCTCGCCCCGATCTTCTGGCCGCCGCTCGTGGTCCTGGCGCTCGCCGCGCTCGTCGCCGCCGACGTCGCGCTGGTGACGCAAGGCGACTTCTGGGCGGCGGTCGACGAGCTCTTCGCCACCCCGACGACCGCCCTGCTGATCTACGCGATCCTCACGGCCGCGGCCCTCGTCCACGAGCTCGGCCACGCGGCCGCCTGCCGCTACGGCGGCGCGCGCCCGGGCGAGATCGGCTTCGGCCTCTACCTCGTCTTCCCGGCGTTCTACACCGACGTGACCGACTCCTACCGCCTCGGTCGAACCGGGCGGGTACGCACCGACCTCGGCGGGCTGCACTTCAACGCCCTCACCGTGCTGGTGCTCGCCGCGGGCTACCTGGCGACGGGCAGCGGCGTGCTGCTGCTGACCGCGCTCGCGCTGCAGCTGCAGATGCTGCAGCAGCTCATCCCGGTCGTGCGCTTCGACGGCTACTACGTCCTCTCCGACCTGGCCGGCGTGCCCGACCTGTTCGCGCGGGTCGGCCCCGTGCTGAGGAGCCTGCGCCCCGGCCACCCGCCCGACCCGCGGGTGACCGAGCTCCGGCCGCGCTCGCGGCGCTTCGTCACCGGATGGGTCGTGGTCGTGGTGCCCCTGCTGGCGGGGGCGCTGGCCTGGACGGTCTGGTACCTCCCGGAGTTCCTCGAGCGGGGCCGTGAGGGGATCCGGCTGCAGCAGCTGGTCTTCGACCTCGCGTGGGAGCAGCGCGACTGGCCGGCCATGGCGCTCGCGGTCATCTCGATCGCCCTCCTGCTGCTGCCGCTCCTCGGCGCGGTGCTGGCCCTGTGGCGGGTGGCGGCGACGCTGGTGGGGCTCGTCCGGACCAGGATCGCGGCCCGGCCGGAGGCGTCGTACGAGACCCTCCCGATGCCCGACCCGCCGCGGGTCGTCTCCGCAGCGGATTTCACCGACGAGGTGATGTACGCCGCCCCGGCGCCGGTCCCGACGGAGGGCTGGCGCGGCGCGGTCTACCGCGGCAGCGGCCACTTGCTCAACCCCGGCCCCAGCCTGCCGGAGCAGCGCCGGCGCGAGCTCGAGCACCGGCTGCGCACGCCCATCGACGGCTCACGACGCGTCGTGGTGATGAGCCGCAAGGGTGGTGTCGGCAAGACGACGATCACGCTGGCCCTGGGCAGCACCTTCGCGCTGCTGCGGGGCGACCGCGTCATCGCGGTCGATGCCAACCCCGACGCGGGCAACCTCGCCCATCGGGTCGCCCCGCCGCACGACCGCACCGTGACCGACGTGCTGCGCGACCTCGACCAGATCACGACGTATGCCGCCCTGCGCCGCTACACCTCGCAGGCCCTCGAGTCGCGGCTCGAGGTGCTCGCCTCCGACGACGACCCGCGCATCGGCATGGCGTTGGCGCGCGACGACTACCACCGGCTGATCGGCCTGCTCGACCGCTTCTACAACCTGATCCTGCTCGACACCGGCACCGGCATCCTCGACAGCGCCAACCAGGGGCTGCTCACCGAGGCCGACCAGGTCGTCCTGGTCGTGCGGGCCGGTCTCGACGGCGGCCGCGCCGGGGCGCTGACCCTGGACTGGATGGACCAGCACGGCTTCGAGGACCTCGTGGCGCGCACCGTCGTGGTGGTCAACGCCGAGCGACGTGGCGCCGAGCCGCCCGAGCCGATGCGACGACACTTCGAGAAGAGGTGCGCCTGCGTCGTGACGGTGCCGTGGGACGACGCGCTCGAGCCGGGCGCCCTCACCGACATGTCCGCGCTGCACCGGCGCACGCGCGACGCCCTGGTCGACATCGCCGCGGCGGTGGCCGACAACTTCGTCGTCGAGGACGACGCGTGAGCGCGCGCGGCGTGGCCGTCCACGCCGTGCTGGCGGTCCTGCTGCTGGCCGGCGCCGCGGACGCGGTCCAGCGCGCACCCGACGACCCGCGCCGCGACCTCGACCTGGTCGCCAGCGCCCAGCCCAGCGACCAGCGACGCGCCGACAGCGACAGCGTCGTCGACGAGGTGATGGTGCGCGAGGGCGACGTGAAGGCCGACGCGGTCGCGACCAGCGTGACGTCCTGCCACGGCTGCCGCGGGGACAGCAGCGTGCTGCAGGTCCTCTACGTGCCCGGGCCGTCGTCGGCCCGCTTCGACAACGTCGCCTCCGCCTGGACCCAGGACTGCTGGGACTGCACCGCCACAGCCCTCGCCGTGCAGGTCGTGGTCATCGGCCCGGGCACCCGGGCGCGGCCGACCAACCGTGCGCTCACGGTCGGCGAGGCGTGCGCCACGTGCGTGACGGCGACGGCCGCGTTCCAGGTCGTGGTGCAGGCGGACGGCGTCGGGCGGCTGCCCGACGCGGCCCTCGCCGAGGTCACCGCGTGGGTCGAGGCGCAGGCCGCCGTGCTGCGGACGGCGGCGGTCGCCCCGCCCGCGGCCCGACGCGCCGAGCGGGCTGCGGCCCGCTCCCTCGGCGACCTCCGCCGGGTCGTCGTACGCGCCCTCGACGGCCGCACCCGGTCGGCGCGGGTCGCCGTCACCCGCTGACGCCCGACACCCGCTCAGCCGAGGCGGGCGACCAGCGGCAGCCGGGAGCGGGCCGTGAGGCCGACGACGGCAGCCGTGAGCAGCGGCAGCGCGAGCACGATCACCGCGATCATCAGCCACGGGATGTCGAGGAACGGCCCCTGCTCGGGTGCGCCCATGACGTTGGCCGACGTGAGCGGCCGCGAGATCGCGACGCCGGGGATGAACCCCACGGCGGCACCGAGGACCGCGCCGACGAAGCCGACCACCAGGGCGTACGACGCCGCGACCCGGCGCCGGGTCCGGGGCGCTGCCCCCACCGCCGACAGCGTGGCGAGGTCGGGGCGGGCGTCGGACAGCGCCAGGAAGGTCGCGGTCAGCGTGCCGCCGAGCATCAGCACCCCGCCCAGGCCCGCCAGGACCAGCAGCACCACCGAGGCGAAGTCCTCCCGCTGGTAGCCGCGCTCGACGTAGGTGTACGCGCCCGTGGCCGCCCCCTCCGCGACCTCGGCGACGCGGGTCTCGGTGGCCTCGTCGAGGTCGCCGTCCAGGCGCAGGCTGGTGGTGGTGACGGCGAGCCCGAGGTCGTCGGTCATGCTCGTCGGGAGGATGGACGACGAGGGCGCGGGCCCCGAGGCGTCGGCGTCCCACGCGACGAGCCGGGCGGGCCTGGTCTCGGTCGTCGACGACAGGAGCTCGTCGCCGTTCTCGCCCCAGGTGTCCCGGTGGATCCCGACCTCGGCGTCGAGGTCGGTCGAGACCGTGAAGACGACCGCGCGGCCGGCCGACAGCGCCCGGTCGACGTCGGCGGCGACGTCGCCCGTCACGCCGAGCTCGGCTGCGCTGTCCGCGACGGCGATCCCCGACCCGAGCGAGCTCAGGCAGCACTCGTCCACCCCGTTGCGCGCCTCGCGGCTGCCCTGCGCCTCGAGCCAGGTCGAGGTGTAGCCGGCCGGGTCGTAGGGCTCGTCCAGCCCACGCCAGCGGGTCGTCCGGACGTCCGGCGCGACACGGTGCACGGCCTCCTCGATCCCGTCCCAGGTGGCCGCCGCGTCGGGCGGCTCCTCCCCCGGCAGCACCTCCGGGGACCACGAGACGTAGCCCGATCCCATGGCCGCCTGCGGCTGGTAGGTCCGGACGTTCTCCAGCTCGTCGCTGGCGTTGGCGATGCCCAGCGCGACCACCCCGGCCACGGTTGCCGCGACCGCGGCCACGGCCGGCACGGTGCGGGTGCGGTGGCGGGCCGCGTCGCGGGCGGCGTACCTCGCGGTCAGCGGCAGCCGGCCCGAGAGGCGGGCGAGCACCGCGACCACGACCGGGACCACGAGGACCATGCCGAGCACGGACACCACGGCCGAGCCGCCGATCCAGAGGGCGCCGTCGCCGTCGGAGGCGAACGCCCCGAAGGTCGACGAGGCGATCCCGACGCCGAGCAGGACGAGCCCGATGACGGGGGTCGAGGCGCGCGGGCGGCGGTCGCCGCGACGTCCGGCCAGCACGGCCACGACGTCCTGGCGGCTGGACAGGAAGGCGGGCACGACCGAGGCCAGCACCGCGGAGACGAGACCGAACGCCACGATCGCGGCGAGGTAGGTCCACGGCAGCTCGAACGGGCCGAACCACTCCTCCTGCTGGCCCTGGACCAGCGGGAGCACGGCCCAGCCGAGCACGCCGCCGAGCACCAGCCCGATCGAGGAGGCGACGAGCCCGAGCACCACGCCGCTGCCCAGGATGACGCGGCGTGCCTGGGCCGGCGTACCACCCGACGCGGCGATCAGCGCCAGCGTGCGGGCGTGCCGGCGGGCGCCGACGGCGAAGGCCGGGCCGGCGAGCAGGACGACCTCGATCAGCGCCATGACGACGATCAGCACGGCCACGGCGACCATCTCGTTGCTCCCGGTGTCGGCCTGCTCGGCGGCCGGCGCGACGTCGGGCGGGTCGGCGAGCACCGCGCGTGAGGTGACGACCGCGCCGAGCCGGTTGAGCTCGCGGACCTGGGCCCAGCTGACGGGTCCGGCGCCGACGAGCCACTCGCGGAGGTTGTCGGAGTCGGGCGGCAGGTCGTCGGCCGAGGCGAGGAGGGCCGGCGACTTGCGCACCGTCGCGTCGCGACCGGTGCCGACGATCGTCAGCGTCGTGCCGTCGACGTCGACCTCGCCGCCGACCTCGAACCCGCGGTCGAGCAGCGGCTGGTTGACCACGGCCTCACCGGCCCGCTCGGGCAGCCGTCCGCTGTCGAGCGTGAACAGTCCGCGGGCGAGCGGGTCGGCGAGGTCGACACCCGTCGCGGTCAGGCTGATGACCCGCTCGCCGGAGCGGATCCGCGCCCAGCTGCTGGTGATCGGGACGAGTCGCGCGTCATCGCCGAGCACGGCCTGAAGGTCCTCGGCGGTGAGGGGCTGCCCGGGGTCGGGGTCCTCGGCCTGGCTCCACCGGCCGTTGCCCGGGTCGGGCGCCTGCTGCACCTCGCCGCGACCCTCGGTGCGGATGCGGGCGTCGGCGGCGCCGAGCGTGCGGTCGAGGCCCTCGAGGCCGCTCACCTCGGCCGTCTTGATGACGATCGCGGCCGCGCTGACGGCCAGCACCGGCAGGCTGATCATGACCAGCACGAGGATGCTGCGACCCTTGTGGCGCAGCGCGTCGCGCCAGGCGATGCGCAGGGCCGGGCGCCAGCCCTTCATGCGGGGTCCCCGCGGCGTTGTTCGGGGGAGCGGAGCGGCGGAGAAGAACGTCGTGGGGTGCTCATCGTCCGGCCTCGCCGGCGAGCAGCGCCTCGGGCTCGTCCGCACCGGTCTCGTCGACGACCACGCCGTCGCGCAGGAAGACCACCCGGTCCGCCCACGCGGCGTGCCGCGCCTCGTGGGTGACCATGACGCCGGCGGCGCCGGCGTCGCAGCGGGCGCGCAGCAGCTGCAGGATCTCCTCGCCCGTGTCGGTGTCGAGCGCGCCGGTGGGCTCGTCGGCGAGGATCAGCCGCCGGTCGCCCACGATCGCGCGGGCGATGGCGACGCGCTGCTGCTGGCCGCCCGACATCTCGTCGGGGAACCGGTCGGCGAGGTGCGCGATCCCGACCTCCTCCAGCGCGGTCAGCGCGAGCCGGCGGGCGACCTTGCCCTTCTCGCCGTCGAGCTCGCGCGGGAGGGCGACGTTCTCCGCGGCGGTGAGCGCCGGGATGAGGTTGAAGTCCTGGAAGACGTAGCCCACCGACGTACGACGCATGCGCGCGCGGCCGGCCTGGTCGAGCGAGGCCAGGTCGGTGCCCTCGATCCACACCGAGCCGGTCGTCGGGGCGTCGAGGCCGCCGGCGAGGGTGAGCAGGGTCGACTTGCCGGAGCCGGACGGCCCCATCACCGCGACGAGCTCACCGGGGTGGGCGCGGAAGGTCACGTCGCGCAGCGCGTGGACCTCCGTGGCGCCCTCGCCGTGGACGCGCGAGACGGCGGCGAGGTGGAGGACGGCGCTCATCGGACAGGCTCCTCGGCGGTCGTCACTGCGGGGGACTCGTGGCGTACGGCACCGCGCCCGGGCTCGAGCGCCGCGCGCCGCAGCCGTGCCTCGCAGTGGTCGAGCCAGCGCACCTCGGCCTCCGCGTCGAAGACGAGCGAGTCGAGGACCAGGCTCCAGGCGAGGTCGGCGGGCTCCTCGGGCGTCGCCGCGCGGCCGGTGCGCTTGAGCCGGGTGTAGTCCTGCAGCGAGGCCATGGTGGCGCTGCGCTGGCGCTGGATGATCGTGCCGACGTCCACGCCGGGCAGGGTGACGGCGATCGCGAGCTTGATCGCCAGCTCGTCGCGGGCGGGCTGGGTGCGAGGCACCGGCGTGGCGAACCACGCCGATACCTCGCTCCGACCCGCCTCGGTGGCGCGGTAGCTGACGTGCTGCCGGTCGCTCCCGGCCTGGTCGGCGGCCCGGTCTCCTTCGTCGGCACCCCCGTGTCCGACGACCTCGACCAGTCCGTCGCGCTCGAGCCGGGTCAGCGTCGTGTAGACCTGCCCGATGTTGAGCGGCCAGGTCTCCCCCGTCCGCTGCTCGAACTCCGCCCGCAGCTGGTAGCCGTACATCGGCCCCCGCTCCAGGATCGCCAGCATCGCCTGCCGGATCGACATCCCCGCCCCCATCAACCGTCCACCTGCCCCGTCGGCCGATGAATACCGGGTATGTATACCACGTATGCATCCGCGCTGCGGGTTCCCGGTCCGGTTTCGCCGTCCCCGAAGCGGGGCAGGAACGCCTCACTCACCCACCACAGGAGGTCCCCATGTCACAGTCCGGCGGAACGCCCGAGCACAACCCGTACGGCGACCAGCCCACCGCGCCCTACGGCCAGGCACCCTCGTCGCCCCCGCCGGGCTCCTACGGCTCCTCCGGCGGTGGCTCCTACGGGGGCGGCGGGTCCTACGGCGGTGGCTCCTACGGGGGCGGCGGGTCCTACGGCGGCGGCCCCCTCGCGGGGCAGTCGAGTGGCAAGGGGTTCTTCGGCGCGCTCTTCGACCTGAGCTTCACGTCCTTCGTGACGCCGTCGATCATCAAGGTCGTCTACGTCATCGGCCTGATCGCGATCGGCATCGGCACGCTCTTCTTCGCCATCAGCGGGTTCTTCGGCGACAGCCCCGGGGTCGGCATCGTCACGCTCATCGTCAGCCCCCTGGTGGGGCTGCTCTACCTGTGCCTGTTCCGGATGATGTGCGAGTTCTACGTCGCGATCACCCGGATGAGCGAGGACATCAACCGCCGGCTCCCGCAGGCCTGAGGTCGCGGGCCGGCGACCTGTCGGGGGAGTCCGTCACCTGGAGGGGGTTGTTTCCCCCTCCCAGTGGCGGACTCCCCGCTCGAGCGGGGAGTCCACCGCACGGGTCTCCCCCTCCCCGCCTCAGACGGCCGCGACCGTCAGCACCACCCGCGCGCGCTCGTCGCCGGCCGACCACCGGCGGCGGGCGCGCCGCAGGCGGCGGGTGGACCAGGCGAGGAACGGCACGGCCACCACGACCGGGGCCCACGCCCACGGCAGTGCGGCGAGGCCGGTGAAGAGCATCGCCGTCAGGGTCGTGACCAGCGAGAGCCGCCCGGCGTAGCCGGCCATCGCGGCGTGCGGGGCGGGCGTCGCCCTCGGCGAGGAGAGGTCGACCGAGTAGGGCGACCGGATCGACCAGGTCATCACGATCGCCAGCACCTGCACGACCACGACGAGCCAGCACGACACCACCGCCACGCCGGTCACGAGCGGCGGCAGGCCGTTGCGGAGCAGCGCCAGCACGACGGTCACGCCCGACACGACGGCCATGCACTCCGCGACCACCAGTGCGCGGACGTCGAACACGTCGGCCGGCGACACCGGCAGGGTCTCGCGCCAGACCATGCCCTTGCCGTCGAGGCACCAGGCGTTCACGCCGAAGAGCAGCGCAGCGCCGCTCGCGGTGAGGCCGGGCAGCAGCAGCACCGTCCCCCACTCCAGACCGGCGACGAGCGCGACCAGCCCGGGACCGACCCCGAGGACCATCAGGCCGCGGCGCATCCCCACCGAGCGCCACACCGACCCGCGGTCGAGGCGGCGCAGCAGGGCCCGGTCGGCCGAGCCCCAGCGCGGCTCCGGCACGGGGCGCGCCTCGTGCACGCCGGACTGCACCCGCAGCTCCTCGCGCGGCGGCAGGCCGAGGGCCCACGCGGCGGGCACTCCCCCGGCCACGACAGCGAGCACGGCGAGCGCGAGCACGCCGAGCGCCACAAGAGGCCAGCGGTCGTCCTGCATGGCTGAAGCGACCCAGGTCGTCGGCAGCCCTTCGACGACCGGTCGCAGGTGACCGGTCAGGTGCAGCGCACCGACGCCGAGGGCGATCGCGACGCCCGCGCCCCGGACGACGAGGACGCCGTGCGGCGTGCGTCGTACGCCCTCGACGGCCCAGCCCACGGCCTGACCCAGCGCGGTCGCCGCCAGCACCCAGGTCACCACCACGACCTGCGCGCCCGCGCGGGCGTCGCCGGGCGTCACGAGCGCGACGACGGCGAGCAGTCCCCAGACCTGGATGAGCCAGGCGAGGTTGAGCGGTGCCAGGGCGAGCGCTCCGAGGTGCTCCGTGCGCGGGCTCAGCGGGTGGATGGAGGCCTCGCTGCGCGAGAGCAGCTCACGGCCGCCGCCTGAAGTCGTCGCCGACACCACGGACAGCAGGAACGTGCCTGCGAGCGCGGCTCCCACGTTGCCGCTCAGGGCGTCGACGAGGGTGTCGAGGATGTCGCCGACCGCGCCGTCGGCGTCCACGTCGGCGGGGCCGACCGCGAAGAGCACCGTCAACAGCAGCACGAGGGCGGCGCCCGCCGCCGCGGAACGGCGTCGGCGTACGGTCCGGGCGCGGAACGCGACCAGGTGCCCGGCGTCGCGCAGCGCGTCGCCCCAGCCGCTCCGGTGGACCGCGTCAGTCGAGGAGGGCACGGTAGGCCTCGCCGGTGAGGTCGCCTGCCTGCATCGCCGCGACGCGGTTGCCGCCGCGCAGCACGACCGCCTCGCCGCAGGCCTCGAGCGCGAGGTCGCGCAGGTGGGTGGAGAGCAGGACGCAGGCGCCACGGGCGCGGGCATCGGCGACGACCTCGAGGGTCGCCTCGACGCCGAGCGGGTCGACGCCGTCGAAGGGCTCGTCGAGCAGCAGCACGGCCGGCTCGTGGAGCGCGGCCAGCACGACGCTGAGGCGGCGGCTCATGCCGTGGCTGAAGCCGCCGACCACGCGATGGGCGACGTCGCCGAGCTCGAACCGCTCGAGCAGGTCGCGCCCGCGCTCCTCCCAGTCGCCCATCCGGCGCAGGCGCGCGCTGAGCTGGAGGTGCTCCCACGGTGTCGCGCGCGGGACGAGGCCGCCGACGTCCGGGCAGTAGCCGACGGCGCGCTTGACGCCCAGGGCGTCGGTCGCGGCGACGTGGCCGGCGACGGTGACCACGCCGGAGGTGGGCGGCACGACCCCGGCGAGCACCTTCATGGTGGTCGACTTGCCGGCGCCGTTGCGTCCGAGCAGCGCCGTGGCCCGCCCGCTGTCGGCCGTCAGGTCGACGCCCGCGACCGCCTCGACGTCACCGAAGCGGACGTGCAGGTCGTGGACGACGACGGCGGGGGGCTGGCTCACGCCGGAATTCTCCCCGACCGGGCGCTTCCTCGCGGTGGAATGCGCCGACCGGGCACTTCCTCGCGGAGGAGGTGCCCGGTCGGCGGTCCCCAGCGCGAGGAGGTGCCCGGTCGGCGGTCCCCAGCGCGAGGAGGTGCCCGGTCGGCGGTCCCCAGCGCGAGGAGGTGCCCGGTCAGGCGGGGAAGCCCTCGCCCTTCGCCGCGAGGTCGCGGAGGTAGGGCGTGGGGCGGAAGCGCTCGCCGTAGGAGTCGGCCAGCTCGTCGGCGCGCGCGAGGAAGGCGTCGAGCCCGACCGGACCGACCCCGTGGCCGGTCTCGTCGAGCGCCTGCCAGCCCGTCATGAACTGCGCGGCACCGCCGGTGAGCGCCGGGAAGCCGATGCCCATGATCGAGCCGATGTTGGCCGCCGCGGCCGAGGTGATGACGCCCTCCTCGAAGCACTTCGCGGTCTCGAGCGCCTCGATGAACAGCATCCGGTCGCGCATGTCGCGGATCGGGATCTGCTGCTCCGCGACGGGGAAGTGCTCGGCGAGCCCGGGCCACAGCGTCGTACGACGTCCGGACTCGTCGTAGTCGTAGAAGCCGGCGCCCTTGAGCCGCGACGGCCGGCCGAGGCCGATCATCGTGGCGATGACGTCGCCTGCCGGGTAGTCGCCCAGGTCGACGCCGTCGCGGGCGGCGGCGTCCTCGGTGGCCTTGCGGATCTTGGCCATCAGCTCCATGTTGAGCTCGTCGCTGATCTGCAGCGGCCCGACCGGGAAGCCGGCCGACGTCGCGGCCCGCTCGAGCGAGACCGGGTGCACGCCCTCGGCGAGCATGGCCAGGCCCTCGTTGATCTGGGTGCCGATCACGCGCGAGGTGTAGAAGCCGCGCGAGTCGTTGACCACGATCGGCGTCTTGCGGATCTGCTGGACGACGTCGTACGCCTTGGCCAGCGCGACGTCAGAAGTCTCCGCACCGCGGATGATCTCGACGAGCGGCATCTTGTCGACGGGGCTGAAGAAGTGCAGGCCGATGAAGTCCTTCGGCCGGTCGACGCCCTCGGCGAGCTCGGTGATCGGCAGCGTCGAGGTGTTGGAGCACAGCAGCGCGTCGGGGTCGACGTACGGCGCCACCTCGGCGAACACCTTCGCCTTGAGCGACGGGTCCTCGAAGACCGCCTCGATGACGAGGTCGCAGCCCGCGAGGTCGGCGGCGTCGGCGGTCGGCGTGATCCGCGCCAGCAGCTCGTCGGCCTTGGCCTGGGTGATCTTGCCGCGCTCGACGCCCTTGGCGTTGAGCTTCTCGGTGTACGCCTTGCCGCGCTCGGCCGCCTCGAGCGAGACGTCCTTGAGCATGACCTGCATGCCGGCGCGGGCACAGGAGTAGGCGATGCCGGCGCCCATCATCCCGGCGCCGAGGACGGCGACCCTGGTGGCCGTCCACCGCTCGATGCCCTGCGGGCGCAGCGAGCCCGAGTTGATCGCCTGGAGGTCGAAGAAGAAGGCCTGGATCATGTTCTTGGCCTGCTGGTTGACCACCAGGTTGGTGAAGTAGCGGCTCTCGATGCGGGAGGCGGTGTCGAAGTCGACCTGCGCGCCCTCGACCGCGGCGCTCATGATCGCGCGCGGCGCGGGGTAGACCGCACCCTTGGTCTGCTTGCGCAGCAGGGCCGGGAAGGCCGGCAGGAACTGCGCCAGCGCCGGGGTCCTCGGGGTGCCGCCGGGCATCTTGTAGCCGGCCCGGTCCCACGGGTTCTTCGCGGCGTCCTCGTCGTCGCGGTGCTCGAGGATCCACGCCTTGGCGGCGGGCACGAGCTCCTCGCGCGTCGGCAGCACCTCGTCGACGAGGCCCTTCGCCAGCGCGCCCTGCGGGTCGAACTGCGTGCCGGGCATGAGCACGTCCATCAGCGCGGACTGCAGGCCCAGCATGCGTACGACGCGGGTGACCCCGCCGCCGCCCGGCAGCAGGCCGAGCGTCGCCTCGGGCAGGCCGATCTTGACCGAGCGGTCGTCGACGGCGATGCGGTGGTTGGCCGCGAGCGCGATCTCGAGGCCGCCACCGAGGGCGGCGCCGTTGATGGCCGCGACGACGGGACGCGGGAAGGTCTCGAGGCGGCGGAGGCTGGCCTTGACGGCCTCGCCCATCGCGAAGATCTCCTCGGCGTCGTCGGGCGTCGCCTTCATCATGTTCTTGAGGTTGCCGCCGGCGAAGAAGGTCTTCTTGGCGCTGGTCACTACGACGCCGGTGACGTCGTCGACCTCGTCGTGGAGGCGCTGGACGGCGGCCTCCATGGAGGCCTGGTAGAGCTCGTTCATCGTGTTGGCGCTGGCCGTCGGGTCGTCGAGGGTCAGCGTGACGATGCCGTCGCTGTCGCGGTCGTAGCGGACGGCAGTCTGCGCGTCGGTGGTGGTGCTCATGCGGGTGCTCTCCTTCGCGCCGCGCGGGGTGGCGGCACATTGCACGGAAGTAGGGGGATCAGCTGCGATCTGCCGCCACCGTCGGCGGGCGGCGGTCGGCGGGCGGCGGTCGGAGGTGGCGGCATATCGCAACAAGCGAGGTGCTGGAGGTGCGATCTGCCGCCATCACGGGACCGGACGGAGGCTCAGACGAGCTCGACGATCGTGGCGATGCCCATGCCGCCGCCGACGCAGAGCGTGGCGAGGCCGCGCTTCTGGTCGCGGCGGGCGAGCTCGTCGACGAGGGTGCCGAGGATCATCGCGCCGGTCGCGCCGAGCGGGTGGCCCATCGCGATGGCGCCGCCGTTGACGTTGGTGACGTCGTGGCTGATGCCCATGTCGCGCATGAAGCGCATGGCGACCGCGGCGAAGGCCTCGTTGATCTCCCACAGGTCGATGTCGTCGACCTCGAGACCGGCCCGGGCGAGCGCCTTGCGGGCGGCGGGCGCGGGGCCGGTGAGCATGATCGTGGGGTCGGCGCCCGAGACGGCGGTCGAGATGATCCGCGCGCGCGGCGTCAGGCCCAGCGACGTACCGACCTCCTCGGTGCCGATCGCCATGACGGCCGCGCCGTCGACGATGCCCGAGGAGTTGCCGGCGTGGTGGACGTGGTCGATCGCCGGGATCCAGTGGTACTTCTCGAGCGCGACGTCGTCGAAGCCGGCGTCGCGACCGATCTGGGCGAACGACGGCTTGAGCCCGGCGAGGCCCTCCACCGAGGTGTCGGGCCGGACGGTCTCGTCGCGGTCGAGCACCGTCACGCCGCTGAGGTCCTTGACCGGCACGACGGCGTCGTCGAAGTAGCCGTTGGCCCACGCCTTGGCGGCGCGGTGGTGGGACTCGGCGGCGTAGGCGTCGACGTCTGCGCGGCTCCAGCCCGCGATCGTGGCGATCAGGTCGGCGCCGATGCCCTGCGGGACGAAGCCGGTCTCCAGCGCGGTGGCGGGGTCCATCGCCCAGGCGCCGCCGTCGCTGCCCATGGGCACGCGGCTCATCGACTCGACGCCGCCGGCGATGACGAGGTCCTCGAAGCCCGAGCGCACCCGCTGGGCGGCCTGGTTGACGGCCTCGAGGCCCGAGGCGCAGAACCGGTTGAGCTGCACGCCCGCGACGGTCTCGGGATAGCCGGCCTTGAGCGCGGCGGTCTTGGCGATGTCGCCGCCCTGGTCGCCGATCGGGGTCACGACACCGAGCACGACGTCGTCGACGCGGGCCGGGTCTAGCGTGGGGTTGCGGGTCTTGAGCTCGTCGAGGAGTCCGACGACCAGGTCGACCGGCTTCACCTCGTGCAGCGAGCCGACGGCCTTGCCGCGGCCGCGAGGTGTGCGGATGTGGTCGTAGACGAATGCTTCTGCCATGTGGGCGATTGTGACACCATTACTGTCACAGTCCAACAGGTGTGGCGCGCGTCACTCACCCCCCGGGGTCTCCGGTGGGCAGGACGGGTGAGGAGAGGATGGGCCGGTGGAGACAGAGCTGGAGACCGACCGGCCGACCGGGCAGGACGGCGAGCTGCTGACCCTGGACGAGCTGACCGAGCGCACCGGGGTGAGCGCGCGCAACGTGCGGTTCTACGCCTCGCGCGGCCTCGTGCCCCCGCCCGTACGACGTGGCCGCTCGGGCTACTACGGCCCCGACCACGTCGCCCGCCTCGAGCTGGTCCGCGAGCTGCAGGGCCACGGCTTCACGCTGTCGGCGATCGAGAAGTACGTCGAGCAGATCCCCGCCACGGCGACGCCCTCCGACATCGCCCGCCACCTCTCCCTGCTCGCGCCCGTCACCGGCGACCGCGACGTCGACGTGCCGGGCGGCCTGTCCGGGATGGGCATCTCGCCCGAGGCCGCGCAGGCGGTCGCGGAGGTCTACGCCGAGCACGGGCGCCAGGTCGCCGAGGAGCTGTCGGAGATCGTGCGCACCAAGGTGTGGCCGCAGTTCCGCGAGGCGGGCTACTCGGCCGAGCAGCTGCGCGAGTTCATCCACCGTCTCAAGCCGCTCACGATCGCCGGCCTGGTGACGGCATACGAGCAGGCCATCGACGAGAGCCATGCGTTGTACGACGGCCGCCGTCGATGAGCGGGGCCGCGGTCTACCTCATCCTCGGCCTCTCCCTCCTCGTCACGACGGTCCTTCCGCACGTGAGCCGCCGGATCGCGCTCTCGCCGCCGATGGTGCTCGTCGGCATCGGCCTGGCCGTGGGGCTGCTCCCCCTCGGGGACGACATCAGCCTGCAGCCCGAGGACAACCGCGAGCTCATCACCCACGTCACCGAGTTCACCGTGCTGGTCTCGCTGATGGGGGTGGGACTCGCGATCGACCGGGTGCTCGACGTGCGGTCGTGGCGTTCTTGGCGCGCCTGGTCGCCGGTGTGGCGGCTGCTGCTCGTCACGATGCCGCTGACCATCCTGGGGACCATGCTGCTGGGATGGTGGGTGGCCGGGCTCACGCCTGCCGTGGCCCTGCTCCTCGGCGCCGTCCTCGCGCCCACCGACCCCGTGCTGGCCTCCGACGTCCAGGTCGGTGAGCCCCTCACCGAGGACGTGGCAGAGGCCGAGGCCGAGGAGGAGGACGTCGACGAGGACGACGACATCCGGTTCGCCCTGACCGCCGAGGCGGGCCTGAACGACGGCCTCGCGTTCCCCTTCGTCCACCTCGCGCTCCTTCTCCTCGCCGGCGGGTTCGGTCTCGTCGACGCCGTGGCCTGGGTCGGGTGGTACGTCGTCGGGAAGATCGCCCTCGGCCTGGTCGTGGGCTGGGGCGCCGGCTGGCTGTTCGGCCGCCAGGCCTTCCACACGCGCAACGAGAACCTCCGGCTCGCCGACGCCGGCGAGCCGCTCCTCGCGCTGGCAGCGCTGCTGACGTCGTACGGTGCGGCGGAGCTCGTCGGCGGCTACGGCTTCCTCGCCGTCTTCACCTGCGCGGTGGCACTCCGCTCGTCCTCACGCGGCCACTCCTACCAGCGGGCGATGCACGGCGTGGTGGAGAGGCTGGAGCGCCTGATGACGCTGCTGGTGCTGCTGCTGCTCGGCGTCGCGATGACCCGTGGCCTGCTGGACCACCTCGACTGGCGCGGTGTCGCCGTGGCGGTGGCGCTCGTGCTCGTCGTGCGGCCCGCGACCGGATGGCTCGCGCTCACCGTCGCCGCCCGCGACGCGCACGAGGACGGTGGCCTCGACCGACGCGAGGCCGCGGCGGTGGCGTTCTTCGGGGTGCGCGGCGTCGGCTCGCTGTTCTACCTCGGGTACGCCGTCACGCACGGGGAGGTGCCCGGCGAGCAGTGGTTGTGGTCCACCGTCGCGTTCACCGTGATCCTGTCGGTGCTCCTCCACGGCTTCACCGCCACGCCGGCGATGGCGCGCATCGACGCGCGCCGCGAGGAGGCCGCAGCCGCGGGATGAGGTCCCCGCTCCCGCGTGCCTGACAGAGTGGTGACATGAGCACAGTTCTCGTCACCGGCGCCACCGGCTTCATCGGCCGCCGCCTGGTCCCCGCCCTGGTCGAGGCCGGCCACGACGTCCGCGCCATGACCCGGCGCCCGGACTCCTACAAGGGCGAGGGCGAGCCGGTCGGGGCGGACGTGTCCGACCCCGCGTCGCTGGAGGACGCGCTGCGCGGGGTGGACGTCGCGATCTACCTCGTCCACTCGCTCGACGACCCCGACTTCGAGCGCAAGGACGCGCAGGCGGCGCGCAACTTCAGCGCCGCGGCGGCCGAGGCCGGGGTGCGGCAGATCGTCTACATGGGCGGCCTCGGCGACGACGACGACGACCTCTCGGCCCACCTGCGCTCGCGACGCGAGGTCGAGCACCTGCTCGGCGAGGACGGCGTACCGGTCACGGTGCTGCGCGCCGCGATCGTGGTCGGCCACGGCGGCATCTCGTGGGAGATCACCCGGCAGCTGGTGAAGAACCTCCCGGCGATGGTCGTGCCGAGGTGGGTCCACACCCGCACCCAGCCGATCGCGCTCGACGACGTGGTCCGCTACATCGTCGGCGTCGTCGACAACGAGTCGGCCATGGGTCGGGTCTTCGAGATCGGCGGCACCGAGCAGCTGACCTACCTGGAGATGATGCGGGTCGCCGCCGAGTCGATGAACGGCCGTGCCATCCCGATCGTCACGGTCCCGGTGCTGACCCCGCGGCTGTCGTCGTACTGGCTCGCGCTGGTCACCGACGTCGACGCGACGACCGGGCGCAACCTGATCGACTCGATGTCGCACGAGGTCGTCGTCAAGGACACCTCGATCCGCGACGTCGTGCCGGGCGAGCCGCTGTCCTACCGCGAGTCCGTACGCCGCGCGCTGGCCGAGCGCGCCGCCGCCGAGCGGGCATCCGCGGACAAGAGCTAGAAGAGCAGCGCCTAGAAGAGCAGTGGCAGCAGGAAGAGCATCGAGAGCGACCACGTGATGTGCGTCAGGATCGGCGCCAGCACGCCGCCGCTGGCGCGTCGCTCGAGGCCGCAGACCACGCCGAGCACGATGGCGGCGAAGCCGAGCATGACGTTGCCGGTCGCGAGGGTGGCCACGACGTAGGCCAGCGTGGTCCACAGCACCGGGTGGCGCGGGATCGCGGCATACATCGCGCCGCGGAAGAACAGCTCCTCGGCGATGCCGTTGACGAAGGTGATGGCCGCCAACACGGTCAGCGACCCCTCGTCGGCGTAGGCCAGCACCGAGCTGACGTAGTCGGCGAGCGGCTCGATCTCGCGCACGACGAGCGAGCCGAGGACGAAGACGCCCACCAGGAGCAGGCCCAGCATGATCGGCGCGAGGATCGGCCGGATGAAGACCTCGCCGTCACCCGCGATGCGCCCCAGGTGCAGGCGACCGGACAGGAACGCGCCGGCCGCCCAGACGCCGGCCAGCACCACGGCGGCGACGTAGAACGTGTTGCCGCCGGGCTCGAGCCGCAGCGACCAGCCGAGCACGACGGCTCCGACCAGCACGACGATGGCGGCGACCACCTGCCGACGCCGGAAGGCCTCGACGCTGTCACGTTGGTCGCGCGGGACGACGTCCCACAGCGATCGCTGGATCCAGGCACGCATGGGAGTCAGCCTAGGAGGGCGCCTCTAGGACTCGGAGCGCAGCAGCTCACGGACCCGGGGGACGACCTCCTCGCCGTACAGGCGCACCGACTCCAGCCGCTGCTCGTGCGGGAGCGAGCCGACGGAGTACTTCAGCTGGAAGCGGGAGAGCCCGAGGGTCCGGGTCGCCCAGGCGATCTTCTGCGCGACGGTCTCCGGGGAGCCGACGAACAGGGCTCCCTGCGGCGAGGCCGCCTGCTCGAACTGGATGCGGGAGTACGGCGGCCAGCCGCGCTCGCGGCCGATGCGGGTGTAGAGCTCGGCCTGGTGCGGGTAGAGCTGCGTGCGGGCCTCCTCGTCGGTGGCCGCGACGTGGCCCGGGGAGTGCATGCCGATCGGCAGCTCGAGCAGCTCCATCCGGCCGAGCGCCTCGCGGTAGAGGTCGGCGAGCTGCACGAAGCCGGCCGGCGAGCCGCCGATGACGGCCAGCATCAGCGGCATGCCGTACTGCGCGGCACGCACCACCGACTGCGGCGTGCCGCCGACGCCGATCCAGGCGGGCAGCCGGCCGGCGGCGGTGGTCGGGTAGACGCGCTGGTCGACGAGCGGCGGGCGGACGGTGCCCTCCCACGACACGGGGCCCTCGGCCTGGAGCGCGGCGAAGAGGTCGAGCTTCTCGGCGAAGAGCCGGTCGTAGTCGGACAGCTCGAGCCCGAAGAGGCCGAAGGACTCGATGAACGACCCGCGGCCGAGCTGTACCTCCGCGCGGCCGTTGCTGACCGCGTCGAGGGTGGCGAAGCGCTGGTAGACCCGGATCGGGTCGTCGGAGGACAGGACCGTCACGCCGGTGCCCAGCCGGATCCGCTCGGTCTGCCCGGCGATGGCGGCGAGGACGACGTCGGGGGCGGAGATCGCGTAGTCGGGGCGGTGATGCTCGCCGAGGCCGACGTAGTCGATCCCCACCCGGTCGGCGAGCACCGCCTCGGCGACGACCTCCCGCAGCGTCTCGGCGTGGTTGGCCGGAGCGCCGTCGAGCGGGGCGTCGCCGAACGTGTCCAGGCCCAGCGTGGGGTGCTCGCGGGTGCCGAGCACCGAGAAGTCGAAGTCAGCCATCGGTTCCTGTCCTCCAAGTTGGTTGAAGGGTGAACCATCATGGCGCGGCCGGCATTCCGGCGCACACATCAGGCCCCGCTCGGGACGGCCGGCCGGCCGGGGACCCCTGAAGATGTCAGGGCGTGCAAGGGCCGACCAGTTCAGGGATCCCCGGGCAGCCGGGGATCCCTGAACTGGTCAGGCTCTTCTGCGAGCAAGGGTCAGCGACCGCGGCTGAAGGTCGACGCGCTGTGCGCGCGACCGCCCTGCGGGGCGCCGCCCGACTGGCCGCCGCCGCTGCGGCGGCGCTGGCCGCCGGACTTCGCCGGCTGGCCGCTGCGTGCGGAGCCCGTGCTTGACGACTGGCCACGCTGGCCGCCGCCCTGGCCGCGACCCTGGCTGCTGCCCTGGCCGCCCTGGCCGGTGCCGCGACGACGCGAGCGGTTGCGACCGCCACCGCCGGCGCGTGCGCCCTGGGCGCCGGCACCGGTCGGGGTCTCGACGACGAGGCCGCCCGGCACGAGCGTCCGCTCGCCGGGAGCGAGCTGGACCAGGACCGGGTGGTCGGGGCCGTTGACCTTGGTGGTGACCGGCTTGATGCCGGCCTGACGGGTCAGGTCGCGCACGTCGCGGACCTGCTCGTCGGTCATCAGGGTGATGACGGTGCCCTCGTTGCCGGCGCGGGCCGTGCGGCCCGAGCGGTGCAGGTAGGCCTTGTGCTCGACCGGCGGGTCGGCGTGCACGACGAGCGCGACGTCGTCGACGTGGATGCCGCGGGCGGCGATGTCGGTCGCGACCAGCGTCGTCGCGGTGCCGGCGTGGAACGCCTCCATGTTGCGGGTGCGGGCGTTCTGCGACAGGTTGCCGTGCAGCTCGACGCTGGGCACGCCCGACTTGTTGAGCTGGCGGGCGAGCGCCTTGGCGCCGTACTTGGTGCGGGTGAAGACGACCGTGCGGCCCGGGGCCGAGGTGAGGTCGACCAGAACCGGCACCCGCTGCTCGCGCGAGAGGTGCAGCACGTGGTGGTGCATCGTCGAGACGGGCGACTGCGCCGAGTCGGCCTCGTGGGTGACCGGGTTGGTCAGGAAGCGCTTGACCAGGACGTCGATCGCCTTGTCGAGCGTCGCCGAGAAGAGCAGGCGCTGACCCGACTGCGGGGTCTTGTCCATGATCCGGCGCACGCCGGGCAGGAAGCCGAGGTCGGCCATGTGGTCGGCCTCGTCGAGCACGGTGATCTCGACGGCGGAGAGGTCGGCGTAGCCCTGGCCCATGAGGTCCTCGAGGCGGCCGGGGCAGGCGATGACGACGTCGACGCCCTTCTTGAGCGCGGTGACCTGCGGGTTCTGGCCGACGCCGCCGTAGACGACGACCGTCGACAGGCCGGTGTTCTTGGCGAGGGGCGCGAGCGCGGCGTGGATCTGGCCGACGAGCTCACGCGTGGGGGCCAGGATCAGGGCGCGCGGCTTGCGCGGCATGGCCGGCAGCTTGGACGCGTCGAGGCGGGCGACCAGCGGGAGCAGGAAGCCGTAGGTCTTCCCGGAGCCGGTGCGGCCACGGCCGAGGACGTCGCGGCCGGCCAGGCTGTCGGGCAGCGTGGCTGCCTGGATGGGAGTGGGAGTGGTGATGCCCTGCTGCTCCAGGATCTGGACGAGCGAGGACGGAACGCCGAGGGCGGCGAAGGTCATGTGACTGCTTTCGGTTGGCGTCTCGCCACCGTGAGCCGCGGGTCCGGGGACGCTGTGCGGCGTACGTGCCTCAGAAGTGAGGGAAGGTCCCGAGGGACCTGCGTCCGGGGCAAGACCGGCCGGACGTCTGTGGAGGCAACGCTAGTGGTGCAGGTGGTGTTCCCGCGAATCCATTGGCGTGTGAGTCCGCCCTCAGCCCCGGCGCCGGCCCTCGAACGACCCCGACGTCAGGCGCAGCACGCGGCTTCGGCGTCGGCGGCTGCGGGCTGCTCGGCGGGCGCGTCGTCGGTGATCGCGTAGACCTCCCACCGCTCCCCGTCGGGCGTGCCCTGCACCCAGAACTTGTCCTGCTTGGCGTAGCAGCACGTGGTGTCGCGCTCCTCGGTGGTCGCGAACCCCGCGTCGGCCAGCCGGGTCAGCTCGGCGTCGACGGTGTCCACGTCCTCCACCTCGACGCCGAGGTGGTTGATGCTGCCGCCGTGGCCGGGGTTCTCGATCAGGACCAGCTTGAGCGGAGGCTGCGCCACGGCGAAGTTGGCGTAGCCCGGGCGCACCTTGTGGGGCTCGGTGCCGAAGAGGGTGGAGTAGAAGTCGATCGACGTCTCGAGGTTGTCGACGTTGAGGGCGAGCTGCAGGCGGGACATGAGGTCCTCCTCTTGATATCGATGGATGTCGATGTCTTGAGATTGCCACCACACATCGATGTCTGTCAATATTGATCTGTGTCGAAGTCTGAGCTGACCCTCACCCCCGTCGAGACGGTGGCCTGCTGCTCCCCGCTGGTCCGCGAGCCGCTGTCGGCCGACCGGGCCGAGCGGGTGGCGCCCCTGCTGAAGGCCCTCGCCGACCCCGTTCGGCTGCGGCTGGTCTCGATCGTCGCGGCGAGCGAGGGGGGCGAGGCCTGCGTCTGCGACCTCAACGACGCCTTCGACCTCTCGCAGCCGACCATCAGCCACCACCTCAAGGTGCTCCACGAGGCCGGCCTCCTCGACCGGACCAAGCGCGGCGTGTGGGTCTACTACGCCGTACGACGTGAGGTGCTGGGCGACCTCGCCGCGCTGATCGGCGGCGGGGCGTGAGCGCCCGCGGCGGTGCCAAGGTCGTCGAGCGGCTCTCGACGCTCGACCGGTTCCTCCCGCTGTGGATCGGCCTCGCCATGGTGGCCGGGCTCCTGCTCGGCCGCTGGGTCCCGGGCCTCGACGAGGTGCTCTCGGCGGTCGAGGTCGACGGGATCTCGCTCCCGATCGCCGTCGGCCTGCTCGTGATGATGTACCCGGTCCTGGCCAAGGTGCGCTACGACCGCCTCGACACCGTCACCTCCGACCGGCGCATGCTCGCCTCGTCGCTGGTGCTCAACTGGGTGCTCGGCCCCGCGCTGATGTTCGCGCTGGCCTGGCTGATGCTGCCCGACCTGCCGGAGTACCGCACCGGCCTGATCATCGTCGGCCTGGCCCGTTGCATCGCGATGGTCATCATCTGGAACGACCTCGCGTGCGGCGACCGCGAGGCCGCCGCCGTGCTGGTCGCCCTCAACTCGGTCTTCCAGGTCATCGCCTTCGCCGGGCTCGGCTGGTTCTACCTCGAGGCCCTGCCCTCCTGGCTCGGCCTCCCGGGAGCGGCGCTCGAGGTCTCCGCCTGGCAGATCGCGAAGTCCGTCCTGGTGTTCCTCGGCGTGCCGCTGCTGCTCGGCTGGCTGTCTCGCACCTACGGCGAGCGCCTGCGCGGCCGCGAGTGGTACGAGTCGACCTTCCTCCCCCGCGTCGGTCCCTGGGCGCTGATCGGCCTGCTCTTCACGATCGTCGTGCTCTTCGCCCTCCAGGGCGAGCAGGTCACCAGCCGTCCCCTCGACGTCGCCCGGATCGCCCTGCCCCTGCTGGTCTACTTCGCGCTCATGTGGGGCGGCGGCTTCCTGCTGGGCCGCGCGCTCGGCATGACGTACGAGCGCACCACCACGCTCGCCTTCACCGCGGCGGGCAACAACTTCGAGCTCGCCATCGCGGTCGCGATCGCGACCTTCGGCGTGACGTCGGGACAGGCCCTGGCCGGTGTCGTCGGCCCGCTCATCGAGGTGCCCGTGCTGGTCGCCCTCGTCTACGTCAGCCTCGCCCTGCGCGAGCGCTGGTTCCCCCACCAGAGTCCGACCCCGCCCGTCCAGGAGAGCGCCCGATGACCACACCCACCGTCCTGTTCGTCTGCGTCCACAACGCCGGTCGCTCGCAGATGGCCGCCGGCTGGCTGCGGCACCTCGGCGGCGACGGCGTCGAGGTGCTCTCGGCCGGCTCGGCGCCCGCCGGGACGATCAACCCCGTGGCCGTCGAGGCAATGGCGGAGGTCGGCATCGACATCGCCGCGCAGCAGCCCAAGCTCCTCAGCGACAGCGCCGTGCAGGCCTCCGACGTCGTGATCACGATGGGCTGCGGCGACGCCTGCCCCTTCTACCCGGGCAAGCGCTACGAGGACTGGAAGCTCGACGACCCGGCCGGCCAGGGCATCGAGGCGGTGCGGCCGATCCGCGACGAGATCCGGCGCCGCGTCGAGGAGCTCCTCGCGTCGCTGGCCTGAGTCGTCAGGCGCTGGCCCGCCGCACGAGCGTCGGCGGGATGATCACCCGCATCGGACGGCTGGAGCCGGGGTCGTCGACGCGCTCGAGCAGCAGCCGGGTCGCCCGCTCGGCCATCTCGTCCACCGGCTGCCGCACGGTGGTGAGCGCCGGGGTGGTGCGCTCGGCGACGCCGAGGTCGTCGAAGCCGACGACGGCGATGTCGTCGGGCACCCGCCGGCCGAGCTCGGCGAGCACGCGCAGCGCCCCGAGGGCCATCAGGTCGGAGGCGACGACGAGGCCGTCGAGGTCGGGGTGCCGGTGCATCAGCGACCGGGCCGCGGCCTCACCGCCGTCCTCGGTGAAGTCGCCGTGCTCGATCGCGTCGGTCGCCAGGCCCGCGGCCGACATCGCCTGGCGCCACCCGGCGAGCCGGTCCTCGGCCGCGGTCATGTCGGCGGGGCCGGCGATCGTGCCGATGCGGGTGCAGCCACGCTCGATGAGCAGCTCCGTGGCCTGTCGCTCGCCGGCGACGTTGTCCACGTCGACGTACGCCACCCGGTCGCCGCCGGTCCACGGACGGCCGCCGAAGACGCAGGGCAGGCCGATGTCGGCGAGGTGCTCGGCGAGCCGGTCGTCGCGGTGGTGGGAGGTGACCAGTGCGCCGTCGACGTGGCGGGCGGTCAGGTAGCGCAGGGTGCGGGCGGTCGAGGCGCCCGGCCGCGCGAGCAGCAGCACCAGCTGGATGTCGCGCTCGGCGAGCACCCGGTTGACCCCGCGCAGGGTGCCCGCGAAGAAGGGGTCCGAGAAGACCCGGTCGTCGGGCTCCGGCACGACCACGGCGATGGAGTCCGTACGTCGCGTGACGAGGCTGCGGGCCGCCGGGTTGGGGACGTAGCCGAGCGTGCGCACGGCCGAGTCGACGGCCGACTGGGCGCGCGCGCTGACGCGCTGGCCGCCGTTGATGGCGCGCGAGGCCGTCGCCCGGGAGACGCCGGCGACCCGCGCGACCTCGTCGAGGGTGGGCTGACCCACACTGGCAGGGGTGCGCGGGTTGGTCACCCGCGGCACGTTAGCCGCCGGACCCGTCGTGCGCAGGCAGACTCCCGGTGCGGGCGAGGTCGGCGTACCAGTAGGCGCTCGACTTGGGCGTACGCCGCTGGGTCGCGTAGTCGACGTGGACGAGCCCGAAGCGCTTGGCGTAGCCGAAGGCCCACTCGAAGTTGTCGCAGAACGACCACTGGAAGAACCCGCGCACGTCGACGCCCTCCTCGATCGCCTGGTGCACCGCTCGGAGGTAGGCGTCGAGGAAGGCGATGCGGTCGGGGTCGTGGACCCGGCCCTCGTCGTCGAGCCGGTCGTCGAAGGCCGCGCCCGTCTCGGTGAGGTGGATCGGCAGGTGCGGGTAGTCGTCGTGGAGCCGGCGGAGCAGGCGGTGCAGGCCGTCGGGCTGGATCTCCCACCCCATGTCGGTCAGCGGCAGCCCGCGGCTGGGGAAGGTGACGTGCTCGGAGCCGGGGAAGGGCGAGAGCGCCACCCGGGCGGGGTGGTCCGCGCCGATGCCGACGACGTCCGTCCGCGGGTGACCCGAGACCTCGTTGCCGTGGTAGTAGTTCACGCCCAGCACGTCGATCGGGGCCGAGATCACGTCGAGGTCGCCGTCGCGCACCACGTCGAGCCAGGGCCGGTCCTGCCACGTCAGGGCCGCGGTGTCCTCCAGCACGTCGGAGGGGTAGGAGCCGCGGAAGATCGGGTCGAGGAAGAACCGGTTGTGCAGCCCGTCGATGCGCCGCGCGGCGTCGACGTCGACCGGGTCGCTCGGGTCGCTCGGGTCGGGCACCGTCAGGTTGAGGCTCAGGCCGAGCCGGTCGGCGCCGCGGTCGCGCAGCTCGCGGGTCGCGAGGCCGTGGGCGAGCAGCAGGTGGTGGCCGGCGACCAGGCCGGCCGCCCCCTCCTGGCGCCCGGGGGCGTGGTGGCCCGCGGAGTAGCCGAGGAAGGCCGAGCACCACGGCTCGTTGAGGGTGGTCCAGGTCGGCACCCGGTCGCCGAGCGCCTCGTGCACCGAGACGGCGTACTCGACGAACCGGTGGGCGGTGTCGCGGTTGGTCCAGCCGCCCGCGTCCTCGAGGACCTGCGGCAGGTCCCAGTGGTAGAGCGTCAGCCACGGCGCGATCCCGTGGGAGAGGAGCTCGTCGACGAGCCGGTCGTAGAACGCGAGCCCGGCTGCGTTGACCGGTCCGGCGTCCGGGCGCACCCGCGGCCAGGCCACCGAGAAGCGGTAGGACGTGGCGCCGAGGTCGGCGAGCAGGGCCACGTCGGCCGGCATGCGGTGGTAGTGCTCGCAGGCGACGTCGCCGTTGTCGTCGTTGAGCACGGCCCCCGGCAGGTGGGAGAAGGTGTCCCAGATCGACGGCGTGCGTCCGTCCTCGGCGACGGCCCCCTCGATCTGGTAGGACGCGGTCGCCATCCCCCACACGAAGTCGTGCGGGAAGCTGACCCTGGTGGCCGGGACGGCCCCGGTCGTGGTCTGGATCGTGGTGGGAACGCTCATCCCTTGACTGCTCCTTGCATGATGCCGGCGACCATCTGGCGGCCGGTGAGGACGAAGAGGACCAGCAGCGGCACCGTCGACAGCGTGGCGCCGGCGAGCACCAGGCTGTAGTCGACGTAGTAGCCGCTCTGGAGCTGCTGGAGGGCGATCTGGACCGTCGGGTTGCTGGCGGGCAGCACGATCAGCGGCCAGAAGAAGTCGGTCCAGGTGGCCATGAAGGTGAACAGCCAGAGGATCCCGGCGGCCGGACGCGCCGCCGGCAGGGCGACGGTCCAGAACGTCCGGAAGAGGGAGCACCCGTCGACCCTGGCGGCGTCGACGAGCTCGTCGGGGACCGCGTCGAGGAGGTACTGCCGCATGAAGAAGACGCCGAAGGCGGTGACCAGGCTGGGCACGATCAGGGCCCACACCGACCCGACCCAGCCGAGCTTGGCCATCACGATGAAGAGCGGGATGACGCCGAGCTGGGTGGGCACCGCCAGGGTGGCGACGACGAAGACGAGCATCGGGGTGCGGCCGCGGAAGCTGAGCTTGGCGAAGGCGAAGCCGGCCAGCGTCGAGAAGAACACGACCGACGTGGCGACGGTGCCGGAGACGATGAGGCTGTTGAACATCGCCTTCCAGAACGGTACGGCGTCGATCGCCCGCTGGGCGTTGTCCCAGAAGTGGCCGCCGGGGAGCAGCGGTGGCACGCGCTTGGTGAGCACCTCGCGGCTGTGCGAGCCGACGAGGAAGGACCAGTAGAGCGGCGCGCACGAGCCGAGCACGAACGCGGTCAGCAGACCGTAGACCAGGAAGCCGGGGCGACGGTTCATCGGCGGACCCCTTTCTTGGCGTGCCCCTTCATCGCGCCGGCACGGCGGCTCAGGAGCAGGTTGAGCAGGGCGAAGACGATGATGATCAGGAAGAGCAGCCACGCCACGGCCGACGCCATGCCGAGGTCGCGCACCCGCCAGCCGAGCTCCCAGAGGTACATCGTGAGCGTCTGGTACTGCCGGTCCGCGCCGCCCAGGCCCTGGGTGTCGAAGAGCCGGGGCTCGGCGAAGATCTGCAGGCCGCCGATGGTGGAGGTGATGATCACGAAGATCACGGTCGGGCGGATCATCGGCACGGTGATCGAGACGAACTGCCGGACGCGACCGGCCCCGTCGAGCGCCGCCGACTCGTAGACGTCACGGGGCACGGCCTGCATGGCGGCCAGGAGGATCAGCGCGTTGTAGCCGGTCCAGCGCCAGTTGACCATCGACGCGATCGCGACGTGGCTGGCCAGCGTGTCGACGTGCCAGCGGATGGGGTCGAGCCCGATCCACTGCACGAGCTCGTTGGCCAGGCCGTAGCGGTCGCCGAAGACGTTGCCGAAGATCAGCGCCACCGCGGCCGGCGCCACGACGAAGGGCAGCAGCACGCTCATCCGCCACAGCGTCCGGGCCCGCAGCTGGGTGTCGAGCAGACCCGCGAGGGCGAGGGCGATCAGCACCTGCGGCACCGAGGACAGCACGAAGATGCTGATGGTGTTGCGCAGCGCGTTCCAGAAGTAGCGGTCCTCCAGGACCCGGCGGTAGTTGTCCAGGCCGCTGAAGGCGCCCTGCCCCGACAACAGGCCCCAGTCGTGCACCGAGACCCACGCCGTGTAGCCCAGCGGGAACATCCCGACGACCAGGAACAGCAGGAAGAACGGTGACACGAAGACGTAGGGCGTGAGCTTGACGTCCAGCATCGACAACCGCTGACGCCACTCCGCGCGCGGTGCGCGGTCACGCCGCGGACCGGGCGCGACAGGCCGCGGACCGGTCGGGGACACCGAGGAGGCGCCGGTGTCCCCGACTGGCTGCGCGGCAGCGGATCCTGCCCTCGTCTTCAAGGGTCAGCCGAGCCGCTCGATGTCGGCGAGGAAGGAGTCCCAGGCCTCGTCGGCCGACTCCTGACCCTCGTCGACACGCTGGATGGCCTGTTGGAACGCCGTGTTGATGTCGGCGAACTTCGGTCCCTTGTGCGCGATGAACGGCACTGCCTCGGCGCGGTCGGCGAGGATCTCGCCGGTCGGTGCGTCGTTGAAGAACGCGTTGGTCGATCCGGTCAGCGCCGGGTCGTCCAGGGCCTCGGCCTGGCTGGGGAACGTGCCCTTGGCCTCGAACGCCTTGATCTGCTGCTCGGGAGCGGTCAGCCACTTGGCCAGCTCCTTGGCCTCCTCGACGTTGTCGCCCTGCGCCGGGACGGTGAGGTAGGAGCCGCCCCAGTTGCCGCCCCCGCCGGGGAAGACGTTGGCGATGTCCCAGCCCTCGACGCCGTCGGCGTTGCCCTCGATGACCCCGAGCATCCAGCCCGGGCAGGCCATCGTGGCGAAGCCGTTGTCCTGGAAGGACGCGGTCCAGTCCTCGCTCCACTGCGTGAGGCCGGTGGACAGGCCGTCGGCGGCGTTGGCGGTGATCGTGTCGAAGACCTCCTTCACCTCCGGGTTCTCCGCGGCGATGACGGTGTTGTCCTCGTCCTCGAAGGAGTACTCGACCTGGTTGATCATCGCCTGCGCGGTGCCACCGGAGGAGTCGTACCAGGCGGTGTCGGGCACCTTCTTCACGAACTGGCGACCGGCCTCGAAGTAGTCGTCCCACGTGCCGAACATCTCGGCGACCTTCTCGCGGTCGGTCGGCATCCCGGCCTTCTCGAAGAGGTCGGCGCGGTAGCAGATGCCCTCCGGGCCGATGTCGGTGCCGTAGCCGATCAGGGCGCCGTCCGGCGTCGTCGCGGCCTCGGTCTTCCAGTCCAGCCAGCGACCCTCGACCTCGGGGTCGGAGAGGTCGGCGAAGGCGTCGGACTGCTCCATGAGCGCCGACCACCAGTCGACCTCGATCGCCTCGATGTCGGAGAGACCCGACCCGGCGGCGAGCTTGGTGTAGAGGTTGTCCTGGTGCTCGTTGGCCGTTCCGGCCTTCTTCTGCTCGACGACGACGTCGTCCTGCATCGCGTTGTACTCCTCGATGAGCTCTTCGTAGCCGAACTCGTTGAAGGTCGCGACGGTGAGCTTGACCTTGCCGTCTGCTGTCGTGCCCTCGTCGTCGCTGCCGCACGCGGCGGCCGTCGCTGCGAGGGTGAGCGCCATCAGCGCGCTCGAGGCGAGTCGGACTCGCCGGTTCCTTGTCTGCACCACTGCACTCCTGCCGTCCTGCGGGGTGCCGGGCTGGTTGCCCGGCCGGGAGGTGGACGTGAGCGGGGGTGAGAGCGCTTCCACTACCGTCCGGCAGTCACTATGACCGCCGTCACACGGCTGTGTCAACGGCTCCGGCAGAACTCGTCCCCGAAATGTGGGAGCGCTTCCACGTGGATCACCTCAGGACCAGCGCAGGACGCCGTCGTCGAGCCGTGCGCGACGGATCGTGCGCGCGTCGTGGAGGTAGCTCTGCTTGAGCGTCCAGGGGGCCCGGGTGCCCTGGCGCGGCAGCGTGTGGACGACCCGTTGCACGTAGCCGGCGTCGAAGTCCATCAACGGCACCTCCTCGACGTCCGGGTCGCGCACGGGGACGACCGACCTGGTCCCGGTGGACCGCAGCCGCGTCAGCAGCCGGACGACGTACTCCGCGACGAGGTCGGCCTTGAGCGTCCAGGAGGCGTTGGTGTAGCCGATGGTGAAGGCGAAGTTGGGCACGCCCGAGAGCATCATCGCGCGGTAGGCCATGGTCCGGCTCGGCTCGACCGGCTCGCCGTCGACGCTGAGCCCGGCGCCGCCGAAGACCTGCAGGTTGAGACCGGTCGCGGTGACCACGACGTCGGCCTCGAGCCGCTCCCCCGACTCCAGCTCCAGGCCGGTCTCGGTGAAGGTGGCGATGCGGCCGGTGACCACCTCGGCCCGGCCGTCCTTGATGGCGCGGAAGAGGTCACCGTCGGGCACCAGGCACATCCGCTGGTCCCACGGGTCGTAGGTCGGGTTGAAGTGCGTGTCGACGGCGTAGCCGGGCGGGAGCTGGGCGACGTTGGTCCTGCGGACGAGCCGCCGCACCAGGTCGGGCCGGCGCCGGCTCGCGCGGTAGAGCGCCGACTGCAGCGCGATGTTCTTCCACCGGGTGGCGACGTAGGACCGCTCCTCCCCGACGAGCCGCGTCAGCCGGCCCTTCACCGCGTCCCGGGCCGGCACCGACAGGACGTAGGTCGGCGAGCGCTGCAGCATCGTCACGTGGGCGGCGCCGCTCCGGGCGAGGGCGGGCACGAGGGTGACGGCGGTCGCGCCCGAGCCGATGACGACGATCCGCTTGCCGGTGTGGTCGAGGTCCTCGGGCCAGTGCTGCGGATGGATCAGCTGCCCGCCGAAGCGCTCCTGGCCCTCGAAGTGCGGCGTGTAGCCGGCGTCGTAGTCGTAGTAGCCGCTGCACGCCCACAGGAAGCCGGCGGTCATCGTGCGCCGCTCGCCGTCGACCTCGGCGGTCACCGTCCACCGCGCGGTGGGCGAGTCCCAGTCGGCCGCGACGACGCGGTGGCCGTAGCGGACGTGGCGGTCGACGTCGTACTCGCGGGCGGTGTCGCGGAGGTAGTCGAGGATCGAGGCCCCGTCGGCCAGCGCGGTGTCGCCGCGCCACGGGCGGAAGCGGTAGCCCAGGGTGTGCATGTCGGAGTCCGAGCGGACTCCGGGGTAGCGGAAGAGGTCCCACGTGCCGCCGCTGACCGCGCGCCGCTCCAGGACGGCGTACGACGTCCCGGGCAGGTCCTTGGCGAGGTGGGCCGCCGCGCCGATGCCCGACAGGCCAGCCCCGATGATCAGCACGTCGACGTGCTCGGCAGTCGTCACCCCTCGAGCCTAGGCGACCGCACCCGGGAAGGTAACTGCGAGTTACGGTCAGCCGGCCACTCCCGGGCGTGGAGCTCCACGAAGCGGGCGAGAAGCCGCACCGGCTCGGTCACCATCGCCTCGCGGGCGGCGGCCTTGAGCTGCTCCCGCTCGTGGGGCTCGTAGTAGCCGTGGGCGCTGTAGGCGTCGATCCGGTCGCAGATCGCGACCGCGTCGAGCTCGGGGTGGAACTGGGTGGCGTAGACGTTGCGCCCGATCCGGAACGCGTGCACCGGGCAGGTGACGGTCGCAGCCAGCAGCACGGCACCGTCGGGCAGCCGGGAGACCGCCTCCTTGTGGCCGAGGTAGGCCGCGAACTCCGCCGGCAGCGTGCCGAAGAGCGGGTCGTCGCGGCCGGCGTCGGTGAGCCGCACGGGCAGGGCGCCGATCGGCTCCCCGAAGGTCCGGTCGACCACGCCGCCCCGCAGGGTGCCGAGCACGCCGATGCCGTAGCAGGCGCCCAGGAACGGGAAGTCCGCCTCGACCACGCGCACGGCCAGCGACCGGAGCTCGGCCTCGGCCCGGCGCTGCGCCGGCGACTTGGCGTCGTCGGGGTCGGACATGTTGAAGGGGCCGCCGCCGAGGATGATCCCGGACCAGTCGTCGAGGTCCACCTCCCCGAGCGGGGTCGCCTCGAGCCGCATCCGGACCAGCTCGTCGGGGCGGAGGCCGCAGCCGGCGAGCACGGCGTCGTACTCCTGCTGGGCGACGTCGTCCTCGGCACGGGTGCCGAGGAAGAGGAAGGGCCGCACCGGGTCAGGCTTGCACGGCGACGCCGGCGTCGATGAGCGCGTCCACGTCCTCGACGCCCCAGGCGGCGAGCGCCTCGCGGGTGTGCTCACCGGGCAGCGCGGGCGCGCTGCGGATGGTGGAGGCGGTCCGGGAGAACCGCGGCGCCGGCGCCGGCTGGGTGGTGCCGCCGTGCTCGACGAAGGTCCCCCGCGCCGCGAGGTGCGGGTGGGCGGGCGCCTCGGCGAGCGGTACGACGGGCGCGACGCAGGCGTCCGTGCCGTCGAAGACCTCGGCCCACTCGGCCTGCGTGCGCTCCTTGAACCTGCGGGTCAGGGCTTGCCTGATCGCACGCGAGCTGGCCGGGTCGTCGCGGTCGGGCAGGTCGACGCCGATGCGCTCGACGAGCGCGGCCCAGAACTGCGGCTCGAGCGCGGCGACGCTGACGTGCTCGCCGTCGGCGGTCTCGTAGAGGTCGTACCAGGGGGTGCCGCCGTCGAGCAGCCCGGAACGGCGGGTGCCGGTGTCGAGGCCGAGGGCGGCGAAGGTGGAGGCCATGGCGTTGAGGTGGGCGGTGCCGTCCACGATCGCGGCGTCGACGACCTGGCCGCGACCGCTCGCGCGGGCCTCGAGCAGCGCGGCGAGGACGCCGATGACGAGGTAGGTCGAGCCGCCGCCGAAGTCGCCGAGCAGGTTGCTCGGGAAGTGCGGGCGGTCGCGGTCCTGGCCGAGGCCGTGGAGGGCGCCGGCGACGGCGATGTAGTTCATGTCGTGGCCCGCGGCCCGGCTCCACGGGCCGTCCTGGCCCCAGCCGGTCATCCGCGCGAAGACCAACCGCTCGTTGCGGGCACGGCAGTCGTCCGGACCGAGCCCGAGCCGCTCCATCGCGCCGGGGCGCATCCCCTCGACGAGCACGTCGGCGCGCTCGACGAGGTCGAGGACCGTCCGCACGGCATCCGGGTGCTTGAGGTCGAGCGCGACGCTCGGCCGGCCACGGTTGAGCACGTCCTTCTCGCCCATGCCGAACATCCCGCCGCCCGGCCGGTCGATGCGCAGCACGTCGGCGCCGAGGTCGGCCAGCAGCATGCACGCGTGCGGTCCCGGCCCGATGCCGGCGACCTCCACCACCCGCACCCCCCGCAGCGGCCCGGTCCCCTGCCCCAGCTCGTACGTCATGCGCCGATCATGACAGCACCGCTGTCACCGTGGGCTGGTCCGTGTGGGCCAGCGGCGGACTCCCCGCTCGAGCGGGGAGTCCGCCACTTCGTGGGGGTTGCAACCCCCTCCAGGTGTCGGACTCCCCTGCCCAGTCCCGCGGCCGGCCCGACCTCGAAGGCTTGCAACTCGTTGCATAGGTCGGGCACCATGGCCCGCATGGCCCTCGAGCACGCCCTCCTCGTCGCGCTGAGCGAGCGCCCGGCGAGCGGGCTCGAGCTCACCCGGCGCTTCGAGAAGTCGCTGGGCTTCTTCTGGCACGCCACCCACCAGCAGATCTACCGCGTGCTGGGGCGGATGGAGGCCGACGGCTGGGTGGGCGTCGAGGTCGTCGAGCAGGACGGACGACCGGACAAGCGCGTCCACACGCCCTCGGCCGAGGGGCGACGCGTGCTCGCGGAGTGGCTGGCCACGCCGATGCCGATGGAGACCTTCCGCAGCGAGCTGGCGGTCAAGCTGCGCGGAGCGTCGTACGGCGACCGCGCCGCGCTCGCGGCCCACCTGCGCGACGCGCGCGCCGACCACGCGACCCGGCTCGCGCAGTACGAGCAGATGGAGCGCGAGCAGTTCCCCGAGCCGGCCGCCCTCGAGGGGGCCGCGCTCGACCAGTGGCTCGTGCTGCGCGGCGGCATCGGCCTCGAACGTTTCTGGATCGACTGGATCACCGACTACCTGACGGCTCACGACCTCGAGGTCGTGGAAGAGAGGCCCGCATGACGCACCCCCGCTACCCCCACCTCCTCGAGCCGATCACCCTCGGCACCGGGCCCGACGCGCTGACGCTGCGCAACCGTGTCGTCATGGGCTCGATGCACACCGGGCTCGAGGACCACCCCTGGGACATCGACAAGCTCGCGGCCTTCTTCGAGGAGCGGGCCCGCGGTGGTGTCGGCCTGATCATCACCGGCGGCTACGCGCCCACCAAGCGCGGCTGGCTCAAGCCGTTCGCCAGCGAGATGACCAACCGCCTCCACGCGATGCGGCACCAGCGGGTCACCGGCGCGGTCCACGAGGCCGGAGGGGCGATCGCGCTGCAGGTGCTGCACGCCGGGCGCTACGGCTACCACCCGCTGTCGCAGAGCGCGTCGGACAAGAAGTCGCCGATCACGCCGTTCAAGCCCAGCGCCATGTCGAGCAAGGAGGTCGACCACACCGCGACCGCCTTCGCCAAGAGCGTCGCGCTCGCCCGCAAGGCCGGCTACGACGCGGTCGAGATCATGGGCTCCGAGGGCTACCTCATCAACCAGTTCCTGGCCGCGCGCACCAACGACCGCGACGACCAGTGGGGCGGCTCGCCCGCGCGCCGCATGCACTTCGCCGTCGAGGTCGTACGCCGGTCGCGCGAGCTGGTCGGCCCCGACTTCCCGATCGTCTACCGGATCTCGCTGCTCGACCTCGTCGAGGGCGGGCAGACCTGGGAGGAGACCGCCGAGCTGGCGCTGCACCTGCAGGCCGCCGGCGTCACCGTCTTCAACACCGGCATCGGCTGGCACGAGGCGCGGGTGCCGACGATCATCACGCAGGTCCCCCGCGGCGCCTGGCGCTCTCACACCGCGCGCCTCAAGCAGGTCGTCGACGTGCCGGTCTGCGCGTCCAACCGGATCAACACCCCCGAGCTCGCCGAGGACATCCTCGCCGCCGGCGAGGCCGACCTCGTCTCGATGGCGCGGCCGCTGCTGGCCGACCCGGCCTTCGTCGCCAAGGCGATGGACGAGCGCGCCGACGAGATCAACACCTGCATCGCCTGCAACCAGGCCTGCCTCGACCACGTCTTCAGCAACGAGCGGGCGTCCTGCCTGGTCAACCCGCGCGCCTGCCACGAGACCGAGCTCGTGCTGATGCCGACGCTCCGCAAGCAGGCCGTGGCCGTCGTCGGCGCCGGCCCCGCCGGCCTCGCCGCCGCGACGAGCGCCGCCGAGCGCGGCTTCGCGGTGACGCTCTTCGAGGCCTCGCCCGAGCTCGGCGGCCAGTTCCGCCTGGCGATGGCGGTCCCCGGCAAGGAGGACTTCGCCGACACGCTGCGCTACTTCACCCGCCGCCTCGAGGTCCTCGGCGTCGACGTACGCCTCTCGACCGCCGCGACCGCCTCGGACCTCGCCGGCTTCGACCAGGTGGTCGTCGCGACCGGCGTCACCCCGCGCATCCCGCAGATCCCCGGCATCGACCACCCGAGCGTGGCGTCGTACGCCGACGTGCTGAGCGGCGCCGTCGTCCCGGGCAAGCGGGTCGCGGTGATCGGCGCCGGCGGCATCGGCGTGGACGTGAGCGTCTTCCTCACGCACGAGGAGGAGGACCTCGACGACTGGATGGCCCACTGGGGCGTCGGCGACCCGGCCCTCCACGAGGGCGGGCTGACCGAGGCGAAGCCCCGCACCCCGGCGCGCGAGGTGACGCTGGTGCAGCGCAAGACCACGCCGATCGGCATCGGCCTCGGCAAGACGTCGGGCTGGGCCCACCGCGCCGTGCTCAAGCAGTCGAAGGTGACGATGGTCAGCGGCGCGACCTACGACCGGATCGACGACGAGGGCCTCCACGTGACCGTGGACGGAGTCCCGCGCGTCATCAAGGCCGACACGATCGTGGTCTGCGCGGGCCAGGACTCCGTGCGGGACCTCTACGACGACCTCGACCGGTCAGGCCTCCACCTCATCGGCGGAGCAGACGTCGCCGCTGAGCTCGACGCCAAGCGCGCGATCAAGCAGGGCACGGAGGTCGTCGCGGCGCTCTGACGCCGCGCGGCTCCCGCTCCGGCTACTCCTGGCGCACCACGATCCGGGTGCCGCTCGGGACCACGACCACGTCCTCCTCGTGGGCCGCGACGTCGACCAGCACGTCGAAGAGGTCGCGCATCGAGACGAAGCCGGCGATCTCGTCGCGGTCGAGCACCGGCAGGTGCCGGACCTGGGCCTCCACCATCCGCCGGGCCGTGTCGAGGATCCGGTCGTCCGGGCCGGCGGTGACGAGGTCGGTGGCCATCACGTCCTGGGCGGTCACGTGGTCGGGGTTCGCCCCCTGGGCCAGGTGGTGCACCACGTCGCGCTCCGACACGACCCCGACGAGGTGCCCGCCCTCGACGACCCCGAGGGCACCGATGCCGTCGGCGGCCAGCGCCTCCGCCACCTCGAGCAGCGAGGCCTCGCCGGGCACGGTCGCCACGGGCCACACCATCACGCGGGCGACGACGTCGGTGGGGTGCATGCTGCGTCTGCTGCTGGTGTGCACGGTGGCCTCCGCTCGGCGGTCTGCTGCTGGTCCGAGCCTCCCCTGTCGCCGCCGCCGGCAGCAGGGGCGTTGGTCCCCGGCCGGGCAGGACCAAGGTGCTCCTGCTGCCCGGAGCACCGGGCGATACGTTGGAGCCGTGCCGCCTCAGCAGCCCCCGTGGGCAGACTCGTACGCGCCCGGGGTGCCGCTGCACCTCGACTACGGCGACACCACGGTGCTCGACCTGTGGGAGGGCGCGGTCCGACGACACCCCGACCGGCCGGCGCTCGACTTCCTGGGCCGGACCTCGACCTACGCCGAGGTCGACGACGAGGTGCGCCGCGTGGCCGGCGGCCTGCGCGCGCTCGGCGTACGTCCCGGCGACAACGTCGCCCTCGTGATGCCGAACTGCCCGCAGAACGTCATCGCCTTCTTCGCGGTGCTGCGGCTCGGCGCCACCGTCGTCGAGCACAACCCGCTCTACACGGCAGCGGAGCTGCGGCACCCGTTCGCCGACCACGGCGCCCGGGTCGCGATCGTGTGGGACAAGGTGGTGCCGGTCGTCGAGGAGCTGCGCGCCGGCTCGGCCCTCGAGCACGTCGTCGCCGTCGACATGACCACCCGGCTGCCGTGGACCAAGCGGCTCGCGCTGCGCCTGCCGATCGCGAAGGCGCGCGCCGCCCGCGACCAGCTGACCTCGCCGGCGCCCCGCGCCATGCCGTGGGACGAGCTCGCCGCGGCCGCGCCGCTCGACGAGGCGCACCCGCGGCCGGACCGCGATGACGTCGCACTCCTGCTCTACACCTCCGGCACGACGGGCGTGCCGAAGGGCGTCCCGCTGCTGCACCGCAACCTCGTCGCCAACGTCGTCCAGGGCCGCGCCTGGGTGTCCGGCCTGGAGGACGGCGAGGAGACCTTCCTGGTCGCGCTGCCGCTGTTCCACGCGTACGGCGTCACGGTGAGCGTGCTGCTCGGGGTGGCGATCGCCGCGAGGCTGGTGCTGCTGCCCAAGCCGGAGATCGGCCTGATCATGGACGCCGTCGGGCGCGAGGTGCCGAGCTTCGTGCCCGCGGTGCCCCCGCTCTACCAGCGCATCGTCGACGAGGCCGAGCGTCGCGGCGTCTCGATCCGCGGGATCCGCTACGCCCTGTCGGGGGCGATGCCGCTGCCCGCGGCGCTCGTCGAGCGCTGGGAGGCCGCAACGGGCGGGCTGCTCGTCGAGGGCTACGGCCTCACCGAGACCTCACCGGTCATCGTCGGCAACCCGATGACAGGCGCGCGGCGCCCGGGCGCCATCGGGGTGCCCTTCCCCGACGTGGACATCCGGGTCGCGGACCCCGAGGACCTCGACCGCGAGGTGCCCCAGGGTGAGCGCGGCGAGCTGCTGGTGAAGGGTCCGCAGGTGTTCTCCGGCTACCGCGGCCTGCCGGAGGAGACGGCGGCCGCCTTCCACGACGGGTGGTTCCGCACGGGTGACGTGGTGACGATGTCGCCCGACGGGTTCCTGACGGTCGTGGACCGGATCAAGGAGATCATCATCACCGGCGGATTCAACGTCTACCCGTCCGAGGTCGAGGCCGTGATCCGCACCCACGCCGGGGTCGTGGACGTGGCAGTGGTGGGCCTGCCGCACGACGACGGGGGCGAGGAGGTCGTCGCCGCGGTCGTGCTCGTCGAGGGCGTGCCGGTGCAGCCCGACGAGCTGCGCGAGCACTCCCGCCAGGGGCTCACGCCCTACAAGGTGCCGCGCCGGGTCGTGTTCGTGGACGAGCTGCCGACCAACCCGATGGGAAAGGTGCTGCGCCGCGAGGTCGTGGCCCGGCTCCAGCCGGTCCGCGACTGACTCCTCCGAGGCCCGCCCGACGGGTGGATCGGTGCCGCATGATGGAGGCATGGCCAGTGCCGAGGTGACCGCGACCGGCGTCGACGAACGGACCCTGCGGTCGCTGCGGTGGTGGAACCTCGCGCTCACGGTGCTCCACCTCGGGCAGGCGGTCGCGGTGCTCGTGCTGGCGACGGACTTCGCGATCACGATCACCCAGACGCTGCCCACCGGCCCGCCGGGCTCGACCCCGGCCTCGCCCGAGGCGCTCGTCGACCTGCCGATCGGTGCCACGATCGCGGTCTTCCTCCTGCTGGCGAGCCTGGACCACCTGCTCACGGCCACCGCCGCGCGACGCACCTACGAGCGCGACCTGCGGGCCGGGATCAACCGGTTCCGCTGGATCGAGTACGCCGTCAGCGCCACGATCATGGTCGTGCTCATCGCGCTCTACTCGGGCGTCGTCGACATCGCGGCCCTCATCGGCATCATCGGCGCCAACGTGGCGATGATCCTCTTCGGCTGGCTCCAGGAGTCGGCCAACCCGCCCGGCAGCGCGACCCGGACGATGAAGCCCTTCTGGTTCGGCTGCGTCGCCGGAGCCGCGCCGTGGATCGCCATCGGCTTCAACATCGTCGCCGCCGAGGAGGTGCCCGGCTTCGTGGTGGGGATCTTCGTGTCGCTGTTCGTCTTCTTCAACAGCTTCGCGCTGAACCAGTGGCTGCAGTACCGCGAGGTCGGGCCCTGGCGCAGCTATGCGTTCGGCGAGAAGGCGTACCTCGTGCTGAGCCTGGTGGCGAAGTCCGCCCTCGCGTGGCAGATCTTAGGCGGGTCGCTGGCGTCGTAGGCGGCGGGAGCGCCCTCGTCACCCGGCGCCCACGAGCAGCATCGTCCCGGCGAAGACGAGGCCCGACGCGATCAGCGTGACCAGGGTGTAGCCGAGGATGTCGCGGATCTTCAGGCCGGAGATGGCCAGCACCGGGAGCGCCCAGAAGGGCTGGATCATGTTGGTCCACTGGTCGCCGTAGGCGATCGCCATGATCGTGACCGAGGGGTCCACGCCCAGGCGGGCTCCGGCGTCGAGCATCACCGGTCCCTGCACGGCGAACTGCCCGCCACCCGAGGGCACGAAGAAGTTCACCAGCCCCGCCGAGAGGAAGGCCAGCAGGCCGAAGGTCGACGGCCCGGCCGTGTCGACGAGGAAGTCGGAGAAGACGGTGATGAGCCCCGAGGTGGCCATGATGCCCATGATCCCGGCGTAGAGGGGGAACTGCAGCAGGATCTCGCCGACGTTGGCGGCGGCGTTCTTGACGAGCGCGACCAGCTCCAGCGGGCTGCGCACGAGCAGGAAGATCAGCGCGAGGAAGGTCCAGTTGACGACGTCGAGGGTCGCCGTGCCGCCGTCCGCGTAGTGGATCACCAGGTAGGCGACCAGGGCCAGGCCCACCAGCATCGTGAGGACGCGGCTCGCGTCGACCCGGTCGGCCGGCGTGACGACCTCGTCGAGCACGACGGCGTCGCCGAACCGTGCGTCCGGCGTCAGCTCGATGACCTCGTCGCCCGCACGCGGCGCCACCAGGGCGAGCCCGATCCCCACGGCCAGGATGGTGACGACGATCGCGACCAGGTTCCACCACGCGAAGGTGGTCTCGCTGATCGGGATCGTCTCCCCGAGCTGCTCGGCGATGAAGGAACCCTCGGTGGCCGCCGTGAGGGTGCCGGAGCCGGAGTAGCCCATGTGCCAGATGACGTAGCCGGAGTAGCCCGCGGCCACCAGCAGCGGGAAGTGCAGCGCCAGCCCCTTCTCCCGCCCCTGCCGCGCGACCTCGACGGCCAGCAGCACGCCCACCACGAGGCCGAGGCCCCACGTGATGAGGGAGGCGACGGCGGCGACCCCGAACACGAACAGGTAGCCCTGCAGGGCCGTCCTCGGCAGCCCGCCCAGCGTGGCGAGGAGCCGCCGCACCGGGCCCGTGTTGGCCAGCGTGTGGCCCAGCAGCAGGATCAGCGCCATCTGCGTCATGAACGCCAGCAGGCCCGAGAGCCCGTCACCCCAGCCCCGTACGACGTCGACCGGGCCGGTCTCGGTCAGCAGCAGCGCCAGGATCGCCACGACGAAGGTCAGCACGATGGCGAAGACCAGCGCGCTCGGGATGAAGCGCTCCACCACGGAGTTGACCGGCCGCATCATCCCGGAGAGTCCCGGAGATCGTTCCTTCACGTTGGCGCTGGGCATGACGATCTCTCCTCGTCCTCGAGACACGGGGTCGGGGGTCACCCTCGGGGCGGCCCGGGACGGATGTCAAGGCGGACGGAGACGCGCTCGCCGTCAGCCGGCGCGGGGTGCGGTGAGGGACTGCATGCGACGGAACGCCGTGGTGAAGCCCTCGACGATCTGCTCGTGGTCGGGCACCAGCCCGACGTCGGCGGCCAGACCGACGAAGACCTTGCCGTCATAGCTGTAGATCGTGAAGCTCATCGCCTGGTCGGCCGTCGTCGGCGCCCACCCCATCATCCCCTCGACCTTGCGGCCCACGACGTAGAGCGGGGCCCGCGGGCCGGGGACGTTGGTCAGGACGCCGACGGCACGGTTGGCCATGAGGTCGATGGCGACCCGGTAGAGCCGCCCGCCCAGCCGCGAGAACACGGCCTGCACGCCGAAGTCGACGACCGCCTCGTGGCCGCGCTTGATCCGGCCCATCCGCCGGCGCACGACCTCGAGCGTGCGGAGCGGGTCGTCGTGGTCGGTGGGGAGCTCGAGCTGCACCAGGGCGAAGCTGTTGCCGAGCTCGACCGGCAGGCTGGGGTCGAAGGGCTTGAGGTTGACCGGGACGTCCCAGGTCACGCTGTGGCACATGGCTCCGTGCCCGTGCAGGTAGGCACGCAGCGTCTGGGCCACGCAGGTCAGCAGCACGTCGTTGACCGTGGCGTCGTTGGCGTGGGCGAGGGCCTGCACCTCGACCAGGGGGATCGGCGGCGACCACGAGATGGCCTTGTGCTCGCCCACCGGGCCGGACCACCCGGTGGTGTCGTTGCGGGTGCCCAGGACGAGCTTGCGGACCGTGTCGACGTCGCCCGGCACCCCCGAGACGGCCGACGAGATCCCGGTGGGAACCCGCAGCGCGGACCTGGCCCCGGACCGCACCGAACCGGCGAGCGACGCCGAGAGGCTCAGGGCGGTGTGGGCGGCTCCCACCGGGTTGGTCACCGCGCCGCGCGCGAGACGGCGCGGGAGGCCGAGACCGTGGACGGGCAGGGACGTGGTGGTGGTCGAGGTGGTGGTGGAGGTGGTGGCCGGCGGGGCGGCGGGCACGGCGTGGCCCCGCCCCCGGGACGCACGTCGCGGGGCGGCCCCGTCGGGGGCGGGGTCGAAGACGCTGAGGGTCAGCTGCACCATGCGGATGCCGTCGGCGATGGCGTGGTGGGCGCGGAACAGCACGGCGCTCCCGCCGTGGAAGCCGTCGACGAAGGTCGCGTGCCACAGCGGCTGGCTCCGGTCGAGGGGCACGGTCCGCTGCGAGGCGATGAGCGCCTGGAGCTCTGCATCGCCGCCCGGCTCGGGGAGCACGACACGCTCGTGACGGTCGTCGAAGTCCGCGCCGGGGAGCTCCTCCCAGTACCACCCGTCGCCCTCCCGCACGACCACGCTGCGGAAGACCGGGTAGCGGTCCCACAGCCGTTCGCGCGTCACCTCGCGGTAGCGGTCCCAGTCGATGGGCTCCGCGGTCCAGAAGAGGCTGTCGACCATCATGAGGTTGCCGGGCTGGTCCATCTCCAGCCACAGGGCGTCCTGCACGCCCAGCCGTTGTCGCGCGTCCATGCTGCCCTCCCTGACCTGCCCGGTCGTCGACGTGCCTAATCCTCTGCCCTGATGCTCCGCGCCCCCAGTGTCCTCCAGCCTGTGCGGCCCGACGACCCGCCACCAGAGCCGAAGGTCCCGGCCGGGACGACGCGAGCCCGGCGTGTGGACCCTTGTCGCGCCCGGGGCCCGCGGCTATCGTCGGCGGCAGCAACTCGCTCCCGGACACCGGGAGCACCACCCCAGACACCCGGTGGCAGGTCGTTCACACGTCCCGGAGGGTGGGTTATGAGTCGTTTCGTCGACGAGTCGGACAGTCGCGTGGTGGAGCAGGCCAAGGGCGCGCTGATGCTGCGCTACGGCATCGGGTCGTGCGAGTCGCGCGCGGTGCTGGACCGGTGGGCCCGGGAGGCGGAGGCCCCGGTGACGGAGGTGTCCGCCGCGCTGGTCGACGGCATCTGCCTGGGCCGCGACGACCGGGCCGGGGCGTGAGTGTGGCTATTCGCGTCGCGGACGACCCAGCCACCACACACTCCGCGCCCTTGATGCCTCTGTCAGCCCACTTGGGCATGCCCCGCACGGTGACCACGCGACTCGCCCAGCAATAAGCGACACACCTAGCAAGTCCGCTGTGGGCGCGGAAGCGCGCCGCCCATATCGCTGCAGAGGACACGGTTAAGAGGCGTCTAGTGATGTCCAGCCAGGTTGTTCAACCGGGTGATGGGTGGGAGGCCACTAAGGGCTGAGTGGGGCCCGTGGTGGTTGTACTGGTGCAGCCATCCTCCCAGCGCGGCGCGCCGTGCGGACTCGGAGTTGTAGAGCTTCTTGTAGGGGCAGCCGTCGGCCAGGGTCCGGTGGAGTCTTTCGATCTTGCCGTTCGTTTGGGGTCGCCGTGGTCGGGTGCGCTGGTGCTTGATGCCCAGGTCCGCGCAACTGTCGCGCCACAGGTGGGAGACGTAGGCAGACCCGTTGTCTGACACCACACGCTCAACGGTGACGCTGCGCTCGGCGAACCAAGCCACTGCGCGGTACAAGACGCCGGCCGCGGCGACGGCCTTCTCGTCATCGTGGACCTCGGCGTACGCCACGCGCGAGTAGTCGTCGATCACGGTGTGCGCGAAGCAGGTGCCCACCCGGGTCTTGTAGTGCGCAGCCTTCGCGCCCGTGTGGTCCCGCGTTGACTGTCGATTCCAGTCACCTTGGGCCTTGCCGACGAATCGCCAACCCCCACCGTCGGGGATGTTGCCAACCTGGTCACGACGACGTGGATCATCTCGCCGGGTCGTTCGCGCTCGTAACGGCGAGCGGGGCCGCCGGTGACGCGGTCGATGTGGCTGAGTCGGTTGAGCCGACACCGGACCAGGACCGCGTGGACCGTCGAGGCAGGCATGTCCTGCTTGGCTGCTATCTGCACCGGTCCCAGCCGCTGCTACCAACGCAGATGCACAATCCTGCGCACCATCGGCTGCGGGGTCTTCACATGCTGGCGGTGTCGGGCCGAGGGCCGGTCGAGCATGCCGTTCACGCCTTCGTCGCGGTAGCGATCGGCCCACTTCGCGGCAGTACGCCACGAGACGTTGAAGAACTCGGCTGCTCGTGAGAGCGGCCAACCCTCATCGACGATCAGGCGCGCCAGACGGAGTCGATGTTTCGGGGTCAGAGCCGCGTTAGCGTGAGCCATGAAGGCCTCCTCGTGGGTGAAGTCCTAGACAGCTCCACTCCACAGCCGGGAGGCCTTCACCTATCTACGGCTCGCCGTACCCAATCGCACAACGTGCCTGGGCCTCACATCTAGCGGCGTTGTCCAAAACAGCGGACCGGACATACGCTAAACGGAACTGATTCGAGGGCGAGGGGAATCGAAATGGGAACTGATGTTGGGCTCGCGGAAGCGATCGCAGTGCTTCGAGAAGAACTGGTGACAGCGATGGAAGGTGGTTCCGGAGCGCGGGTTCAGTTTGCCGTCGGACCTGTAGATCTAGAGTTCCAGACCGAGGTAGGGCGGGAAGGAGGCGTGGGGGGCAAGGTGAGGTTCTGGGTGGTCGAAGCCGGAGCTGAGGGAAAGGTGAGCTCAGCTTCAACCCAGTTGGTGAAGATCCACTTGCAGCCTATCGACAGCACTACGAAGAAGCCGGTCCTTGTGGCTGAAGGTATCCCTTCCTCGCCGAACTCCCCACCTGGCGGCGCGCGACCTTCTCCCGCGGTGGACTGAGCCGCTGGCGTCAGCGGAAAGACGATGACACTGCCGGAGGAGGTGCTAGGAGGTCTCGGGGACCTCCTAGCCGAGTGCACCGCCCGGATAACGCAAATCGACGGATCGCCACCCGCCGGAGCCGCCTTCTTTGTCAGCGACTCCTTGCTGGTCACCAACAGGCATGTTGTGGGCATGCATGCCGGGGAGGAACCCCAACAGGTCCTCGTGCAGTCCTTCGGCGAAGACGAGCCGGAGACGGGCACGGTTCTGCCGCCCTCCCAGTCGCTCCCCGACCTGGACGTGGCGCTAGTTCAAGTCGCACCGCGACGCGACCGTCCCGCCGTTGCGGTTCACCGTGGCCTGAACCGGGGTGACTACGTTCTGGCTGGCTACCCTCGCGAGGACTTCTACGAATCCATGGACCCGGGCGTCGAGGTCTCGAATCCCATCGGGGGTACCCCGCGCCTGAATCAGAGCACCAAGCGGCCGGACCTTCTACGACTGACTGGCGTCCAGATTCGGCCCGGGCACTCCGGCGGTCCAGTCCTAAGTGCCACGACGGGAGCGGTCGTCGCAGTCACGGTCTACAGCCAAGACATCGACGCCGCTGTTGGTGGCGCAGCGCTACCGATTGAGCTTGCAGCTGCTGCCTACCCTGAACTTGCGCTTCTAGCCGGGGACCCTCCGCCCGCGGCAAGTCGCTACAAAATGATCCTGCGCCGCCAGGGCTGGGAAGCCTTAGGCCTTGTTTGGAGTCCCGACGAGCAGGTCGACGTCTTTTTGACTGGCGACCGAAGCTGTTGGCGAATCGGATTGCGAGCGGGTGCGGAGGGCCCCCCGATCACGGCAAGGGACCTTGGGGACGACATGAGCGAGGTCATTGTGCAGTGGGCTCGCAGTTCAGGTCGCCGCGACGAATCCGAAGTGCTCCTGCTGGGTCGGCTGCTCTCGGGAGCCCTGTTTCCGCCGGCGGTGGTCGAGCGCCTGCCACCACCAGCGGGCAATGACGAAGATCCCGTGATCGTACGGCTGCACGTGGATCCAACAGGATCTTTGGCGGACCTCCCTTGGGAGCTCGCGACGGATCCATCGGATCCCGACCGCTTCCTGTCCGCCACTGAAGGTTACGCCTTCGTTCGAGTGAATGCCGACGCGCCCGTCGGGTCTGGCCAGCCGCCAGAGCCGCTGCCACTCAGCGAAAGGATGAGTGTTCTCAGGATTATTGTCCAACCAGACGAAACCAGTCGGTGGCCTCAAGTGATGGACACCGGTTATCCACGGCGTTGGCCAACCAGCAAAGCCATCGACGATGACCTTGCCGCTCGAATCGGTGCGGTGACAGGACTGGACGACGCCCCACTGTTCACCTCGGAGAGCCTGATCAATCCCCCATTGTCTGAGTTGCGGGCGCGAGCGGGCCGGGGAAGTGTGGATATCGTGCATTACGTCGGATTCGGCTATCAGGAGCCAGAAGATGGACAGCGCTCGGGCTTCCAGAGATCGTGGATTGCATGTGGAGGCGGTCCGGGGAATGACAACCTGCGGTCCCATAAGGCATTAGAGGTCATACGCGAGATCGGACGGCTTCAGCCGAGACTTTTGATAATGGAGTTTGGAACTCCTTCGCTCGACTGGCCCAGTGACTTCGTGGGCGGGCGACGCTTCGAACCGATTGGCCCAGCCCTCCTCGAGAGCATCGACCTCGCAGGCGCAGAGGCGATGATCTGCACCCGCCCGGTGCACCCATTGCAGTACGACCGCTTCAATGGATTGTTCTACGCGCAATTGGGTAGTGGCCACACAGTCGAGCAGGCGGTTCAACTGGCCCGAGTTGCGCTCTCGCTGGACGCTGTCGTGGATCACGCTGGCTTCGGTTGGTTTGCAGTCTCTACCGGTAACAACTTGCGGCGGCGATTCTTCGAGCGTCCGACGCGTAGTACAGGCCTCGAATCAATTTCCGGCCACTCCCGCTCCGGGTCTCCCGCTGAGTCAAGCGAGACGCCTCTCCGCGAGCCCGCTCGGTCAGACAGCTTCAGCAGTAGCAGCCCGCATGCGGGTGGCGCGGAGGACTAGGTTATGGTCGCTAACACTTTGCCCGTCGACGTTCTTCTGGCGCTTGACGAGCGTCTGCGCAGCCGAGTCGGAGTAGATCTCGCACTCAACACTGCAGCGGATCGCTTCACGGAACTATCAACCGAACACGGGTTGCAGGAGGTCCGGCAACTACTAGTGCGTCGTGGGGCGGATTTGCAGCAGGCCCTTTCCGACGTTTCCGACGCCGTTCAGCAGTTGCGAGACCTCGAGCAGGCGCTTCCGTTCACCGTGGCGGGGTGGCCGGAGCGGGAGCGCGAATTGGCTGCGGCGTGCGCTGCGGACCCTATCGACGGGCTCGGCAGGTGGTTGGACGATTGGTTCACGGCCATAGCGACTGTGCGCCTCGATGCTTGCCGGCGTTTGGAAGCGATGGAACCGCTGTTACCGGCCGGCACTCAGGAACTTGTCTACCGGTGCCGCACTACGTCCTTAGCGCTTGAGCAGAGCGCTCCCTGGGAAGTTGCTTCCCCGCTTCTGCTCGCAGGCGCACGCGGCATCAGCGTCGGTGACGCGACACAACCTGGGCCGGAGGCTCGGGAGCGACTCTGGGTGTTGTTGGTACGTCTCGCGTTGGCACTTGGCCGCCCCGAAGAGGCGCGACGCATGCTTGATGAAGTAGCCACCTCTACGGGTGGAGCGCTTCTCGACGTGCTTGCTAAGAGGCTGAGGACCGAGGAGGGCGCAAGCTCGGGAGTTGAAGTCTTTCGATCAAGCGCCAACTCGCCTGAAGTGCTGTTCGAGGTCGCACGCGTACTCACCCGATCGCGCGATGGCGTCCCGGCTGACCTCAAGGTGGATCCTGGGATGGCGGCCGCCCGCCGCGCCGTGACTACCGCACGCTCGCTGGACGATGCGAAGCAACAAGTTGTTCAGTTGCTTGAGCCGATCACCCCGGAGCTCCGGCTGGCATTGGCGGAGCGCGCAATTGCGGAGGGTGATGACCAATCGGCCCGCGCGGATCTCGACCGGGCTCTCAGCGCAGGTGCGGCCGGCGCGGTATCCGCTGAGACCCGCGAGCGTCTGGCAGAGGTGGGTCAGCGATTGGGCGACCTACCAGAGGCGTGTCGTCAGCTCGTCGCCGCCGCGGAAGCATGGACCAATGTCTCTCGCGGGGACCGTGCACTCAAAGTGGCTGAGGCCGCCGTCGCCTTGGATGCGGAGAACGCAGAGGCTCGCGCGTGGGTCGCCTCCAGCCTTATTGATCTGAACAGCGCTGCGGCCGGCGGCGACGCTGACTCCCCCAAACGGGCACAGGATGCCCAGTTGCACCTGCGTCGAGCTCTAGAGGTTCTGGAGTCCGCTGAGGCGCTCCTGCGGGCAACTCCAGCGGAGAACTCAACCTGGCTCCTCGTGTGGGTGCTTCAATTGCGCGGTTGGCTACTCGACCGGTTGGCAGATCTCAGCGGCGAGCTGGTTGTAGAGCAACGCTGGCAGGCGATGCAGGCCGTCCAAGAGGCTCTGGCGCTTCAGCCGGCAAGCGCTAACGGCTGGCAAGGAGTTGCGAATGTGTCGTATTCCCTTGGGTTGTGGTCCATGGCTGAGCTGTCGGCTCGTGAAGCGGCCCGCCTAGAGCCGACTTCCCGCGCAGCCTTAGCGCAGCATGTACGAGCCCTAATTAACCGCGGCGATCACATCGAGGCGCTGAAACTGCTCGGCGATGCAGCAAGCAGTTTCGAATGGAGCATGAAGGCTCACGTTCTCCTGCGCCAGAACGATGCGGAAGGAGCGGTCCGGGTGTTTTCGGAGCACCCACCGGAGGCCGACGCGCCGTGGGCCAGGCTGAGCCACTGTTCAGCCCTTATGCTCACGGGTCGAACGCGCGAGGCCCTCACGGAGGCCCGCGAGTTTGATTCGTGGTTGAGGCCGCGCTCGCGGCAAAGCTTGAATCGGGACGTGGCCGCCCGGACGAGCCTACTCATCGGAGATGATCGCCGCGCGGAAACCTTGGCTGAGAGAGTTAGGGCGCAGGGCCTTCATTCTGCGGACCTTGAACTGGCGGTACTCGCCGCCACTCGCGGAGACCTTTCGGTGGCGAGCTTGCTCGTGGCCGACTTCTGTGGTGACTTCACATCGAAAGATGAGGTGCAGTCTTGGGAGAACGTCGATAGACCCCTGTTTGAGGCAGCCCTTGAAGCGCGCGGTGCTCACCTCCCAGACCTGGCCCTTGCCCTCGACAGGGTTGCCCGGCTCCGAGACGTACTCGACGCTCGGCGCGATCCGCTCTACGAGTTAGAGCAAGTTGCCGCCGCGGCGCCTCAAACGGCGGACACCGCTGCCGTTCTTGAGCTGGGCCCATTGACTGTCGCTCTCGCCCGGCAAGACCGCGGCGCCGTACAACAGTGGTTGGCCGCGCAGGAGGATAATCAACAGTCGCTCGTCCGGAAATCACTCGAGGAGTGGATCTTGAAGCGACGGGCCCTCGAAAACGCTGCCGAAATTGTGGCCGCCGCCGCCGCTGGGCAGATAACAGAGGCCATTGATGGCCTGCGCCACCTGTTACTGGACTGGCCGTTGTCAGCGGACGACTTTCTGCGGACGGCGTCACCTCAAGGCATCCCAGCGCAACTGCTCGACGCGCTGGCTTCGTTGACCGACGACCCCGAGGTCGGCTCAACTGCATCCTTCGTGTCGCAGTGGCTCGGTGGGGGGCCAGGGCGGCGAGACTACGAATCGGCCACTCACGAGGGCGTGGAGGTGCTGCTCCCAGCGTCTTGGTTCGTTCAGTACAGCGACCCCGTCGCGGAGCACCCTCTGTTCTTGCGTCACCTTCACGAGATGCGGCTGTTAGGCGGCGACAGTCTGCCGCCCGTTCGCGTGGTGGCGGACTTGGAGATGGAGCCAAACCGCTACCAAGTCCTTGTTCGCGATCGGGCCATAGAGGAGGGAGCTATCCCCATAGGCCAGAGGTTCCTGCCTCGAGAGGCGCTCGATTTGGTGCCGGAAGTTGGGCATGCGCCAATCTCAGAAGCGCGCTTCCCCGACCGTCTTGGGACGGTCGCGGTCACCGATTCGGATCCGGATCCGGATCCGGACTCGGACTCGGACTCGGACTCGGCACGAACCTCGTTGGTCGACCTACTTTCGAAGTCAGTACTGGAGGTGCTTGTTGGACGCATTGAACGCGTGTCCACGAGGGCCTTCCCGGCCGAGCCGGCTTAGTCGCCTTGGCGGTTTGGAAAGGCATTGCAGTGGGTGCGTTCCAACTCCTCAGTACCAAATGCACATCAAACGACGGGCCGACGGTACGCCTCGTTGTCCGTCAGAGCGCGGACGGTCACAAGGGGCGGAAGAGTCCGTCAGGGGCCGCATGGCCATCGTCAAGAGGCACCACGAACGACCGTGACTGACCACTCGGGCGCCGCCGAGCCAGCCGTCGCAAGTGACACCGCTCCGTCGGCAAGGTCCGAGTTTCGTTCCTGTACTGAACCCGAATTCTCGCGCTCATGTGATAACTCGGGACGGCCGCTCGCTTCCGCCGCGGCGGCCGAGCGCCGCCCAGCGACGCGAGAGCAACCCGGGCGAGGGTCCCGGTAGGGGCCGCCCGGCCCCCTGCCGAGGTGTCCCGGGAGCTCCTTGGCTTGGTCGGCGAGGACCAGCGCAGCGTCGAGCGGGTGCCGGGTTGGGGGAGGGACCGGGGCAGCGGCCGGTTCTGGCCAGACTGACGTTCCGCCTGCCGGGTCGCCCGGGTGCAGTTCTTCGCGGAAGCGGACGAGTCCGCTTGCCCCGACCTGCTTCTACGTGTTGCCGATCCCGAGGTCGTCCTTGAGCCACGACCGCACCGTGGTGGCGGTGGTGTCCTCGACCGAGAGGTCGACGGACTTGTAGATCATCCCGACGAAATCGGTCGGCATCCGGTCGATAGAGCCGTCCTTCAGGAGCGCGCAGCGGCGGCCCGTCATGAGCATCGCGCCGACCTCGATGAGCAGGTTGTGGTTGAGCCCGCGGTCGACCCGATCCTCGAAGAGGGCGACGCCGTAGCGGCAGGCCCACATGTGCGCCGTGACGTTGGCCCACAGGTCGTCGACGATCGCGCGGTCTGACGCGAGATGGAACTCCAGCCCGGACTCGGCGCACACCTCCTTCACTACAGCAAGCGCGCGCCCGACCGGGTCGACAGTCCCCGCCTTCGCGTCGGGGAAGCGGGTCATCCCGAACACGTTCGTGTCAAAGGGATGGTCGGCCAGGAACGCGCGCAGCGGCTGGACGAGGGCTGGCGGGGCCATGTGGACCGGCACGAGCGCGTGCTCTGTCCGGCCCAAGACGGGGGCGTTCTCGTGCGCGGCCTCGGCGACGAGAGCGACGAGGTCAAGCCCGGTCATCTGTTCGCGGACCTTTGCCTGGCCCGCGGGTGTCACCTTGTAGATGCCGCGCTGCGGCTGCTTGGCCAGCAACTTCTTGGTCGTGAGCGCGGCAATTACGTTCGTGATCTTGGCTGGCGCGGGCAGCCCGAAGTCGTGGAACAACTGGATCACAGCTGCGGGCGAGGTAGTGCCGCCGTCGGATCGGGTCGCGGCCAGGTGGCCGAGGACGAGCGTCTGCAGTTGGAGGTCGAGCCGCTGCAGTCGAAGGGCGACGGGGTCGTGGCCTGGGCTCACGACGCCGCCGACGCGATCGTCTTCAGGTAGTCCTCGCCATCCTCAGTGATGCGGATCGTCTGGTCCACCGTCGAGCGGTTCATGTACCCGGCGGACTTGCCGCTCCTGAACGCCCCGCCGACGTTCCCGCTGGGCACGCCTGCCCCGAGGTGGTCGGTCAGCCACGACAGGTCCTTGTTTGCGAGTCCCCGAATCCCGTGAGACTTCGCGAAGTGCAGGGCCCACAGCAGCCTGTCCCTGTCGGACTTCATCTTGGGGTAGGCGGCGATGCCGTCCATCCGCGTGGGGAAATCGTCGAGGTCCGCGAAGACCTCGGGCTTGGCCTTGGCCTTGGCCGTCCCCTTCGCGGCTCCCCTGGACCGGCCGCCACCGTTGGACGCTGCCTTGGGGAACTCGAAGCCGCCGTCGAAGATGCCCTGGATCTTGTTGGTGACGTAGTACTCGTCGCCGTCGCCCTGGGCGAGCCAGCCTGCCTGTACGGCGGTCGTCATGTCGCGGCTGAAGTTGGCTGGCGCCGTCTCCCTCGCGCGCCGAAACTGGGCCTTCACGTCCTCGACCTTGAACGTCTCGCCGCCGTCCTGGAGAACGTACTCGCCCAGGGCGACGATCTTCTCCGCGTTCGTCTTCGCCCCGGAGAGGTCGAGCGCCTCGCGTGCACTGCCCACCTTGTTCGCTGACTTGTTGGAGTCGGTCCGCGGGCTGTCGTCCAGGCCCGCGCCGTGGTCGCCAGCGAGGTCGGCGCCGAGGTCCGCACCCCCCTCATCTGCGTTGAGGAACGCGATGATCCGGGCGGCCTGGGCTACCGAGATCTCGTCTTCGTAGCTCACCTTGCCCGTGATGGTGAGGGTGATCGGCCTAAGAGTCATGGCCCGAGTGTAGTACATTGCGACACATGCGTCCGGATGTACGACTTCGCGACTCTCAGCGTCGTGTCGGTGCGCTCGTCCACGCGGGCCAGCCCCGGGCTCGGTGCCCGAGGGCTGGCCATCGGCTACGGCGTGTTGGCGTACTGCGTCGCCGCTTTGGCCGCCTCCAGGACGGCGTTCTTGCCCGCGGCGTCGTAGTAGAACCTCACTTCGTGGACCGGGGCGACCGGGGATGCCCCGGGCGCTCCCGTGGCGAAGTCGAGTTGCTTCTTGCTGTCCGAGACCAGTCCCTTCGAGTTCTGGTACAGCCGGACCGTTCGAGCCGACCCCTTGTAGACCCACCGGATGTACGGGGTCTTGGAGGCCGACCCCTTCCGCGCCTGCGGCAGTAGGCCCTCGAAGCCCAGTGCCTTCATGTGATCGGCCACTTCCTGGTGGGGGCCTGCTTCGTAGGCCGCGAACCTCGCGACCATCGTGCCGAGGCTTTCCGGGCCGCCCCCTGGGTCCGGGGTGGTGGTTCCCGCCCCGTCGTGCAGCACGATGTGGATCTTGCCGGAGAATTCGGCGGGTACGTCGACGATGATGTCGGCCATGCGACCCCTTTCCGCGCAGTTTCCGACTGTCTTGTCTGGTCGTGGTGCTTAGGCTACGCGTCGCGTCGTGTAAAGACCAAGGAAATGCTTGAAAAGTCTTGTGAGGACCGGGAGCTTGTCGGCCCCTTTGCTCCCTACCTCTATACGACCTGCAGCCGGTCCGGGGTCCAGGGCGCCCCGCGCCTTGCAGCCCGCTCCAGGGCCACTGCTCAGCCTCCAGGGCCTGGATCTGGGGGACACGATCGCCCCCGACAGCACCCCTGCCTGGAACGCCGACATGAGCTCGCCGATCTGGCCCGGGATCGCGCGGAGACGGGCCTCGCCCGCCCACTCGTCCGCTGCGACCGGCTCGCCGGAGAGGTCCGCCTCGGCCAGCCGCCGTTCGACCAGCGCCGCCAGCAGCTCGTCCGTCTGGCGCCCCGCGATGGTCAGCGAGTGCCCCCTGCCCTCGGCCGAGCACGCGTAGGCGTGGCGCTCTCCGCCGTCGAGCCGGTAGCCGTGCATCCGCGACCCGCACTCGCCGCACCGCGCGACGCCGCTGAGCAGGTACCGCGGCGAGCCGCGGCGGGACCGCGTCGCCCGCCCGTCGAGCGCCGCCTGGAGCGCGTCGAACGTGTCCTGGTCGACCAGCGCCTGCCACACCCCCCGCACCGGCTGCCCGGACGCGTCGCGGGCGATGGCCTTCCGGTGCGTGCGCCACCCGGCGAGCCTCGGGTTGCGGGGCACCTGCCGAACGTTCGTGTGGTTCCACTCGCCGCCCCGGGTGGTGCGGACCCCGTCGGCGTTCCAGCGCCTCGCCACCTCCCGCACCGGCACGCCGTCAGTGACGTCGCGGGCCGCCGCGCGCAGAAGGGGCGCCTCCTCCGGGTGCAGCGCCCTCTTGTCCTCGGCCCACCTGAACGGCCGCGCCCCCGGTGTCCTCCAGCCTGTGCGGCCCGACGACCCGCCACCAGAGCCGAAGGTCCCGGCCGGGACGACGCGAGCCCGGCGTGTGGACCCTTGTCGCGCCCGGGGCCCGCGGCTATCGTCGGCGGCAGCAACTCGCTCCCGGACACCGGGAGCACCACCCCAGACACCCGGTGGCAGGTCGTTCACACGTCCCGGAGGGTGGGTTATGAGTCGTTTCGTCGACGAGTCGGACAGTCGCGTGGTGGAGCAGGCCAAGGGCGCGCTGATGCTGCGCTACGGCATCGGGTCGTGCGAGTCGCGCGCGGTGCTGGACCGGTGGGCCCGGGAGGCGGAGGCCCCGGTGACGGAGGTGTCCGCCGCGCTGGTCGACGGCATCTGCCTGGGCCGCGACGACCCGGACACGGAGGTCATGGTGCGCTGGCTCGAGCAGCGCATGCGCAGTGACCTCAGCGACGTACGAGCGGCGGCGGAGGCAGGCGGCGCGACGGCGGGACCGACGGCGGGTGGACCGGCGCCAGGGGAGGGCACGGCCACGGGGTCCGTGCCCGCGCCGGGCCGGTCCGCGGGGGCGCGGCAGTGGCGCTACTCGTCGGCGGTGCACGCGGCACGGGTGCTCCGGAGCCGCTGAGCCACGCACCAGCGCCCGATGGCGCCGAACGACCCGTCACACGTGCCGTTGGACCCTGCCCCGCACCTCCAGCGACGCGCAGGATGGAGCTGTGCCCGACGACGAGACCATCAGCGCCGCTGAGCAGCTCGACGCCATCGGACAGGCGGTGATCACGACCGACCCGAGCGGCGTGATCGTGCACTGGAACGCAGCGGCGGAGCGGCTCTACGGCTGGACGGCCGCCGAGGTGCTCGGCTGCAACGTCGCCGAGGTCACCGTCTCCGAGGTGGGCCACGACACCGCCGACGAGATCATGGCCGCGCTGCGCGACGGCGTCGCGTGGTCGGGCGGCTTCCCGGTGCGGCGCAAGGACGGCAGCACGTTCCCGGCGCTGGTCACCGACGCCGGCATCTACCGCGAGGGACGCCTCGTCGGCATCGTCGGGGTGTCCACCAACCTCGGCTCGGCGATCCGTCCGCTCCTCGAGCGCTCGACCGACGCCGCGCTGCTGCTGCGCCACGACGCGGTGATCACCTATGCCAGCCCCAACGTGGGCCTGCTGTTCGGCTGGGAGCAGGACTCCCTCGTCGGCACCTCCGTGGTCGACCTGCTGCACGAGGAGGACCGCCCCGACCTCGGCCGGCTGCTCGACGACGTCGTCGCCCGGCCCGGCGCCCACCCGCCCGCCGAGGTCCGCGTCCAGGCGTTCCACGACTGGAGGTGGGCGGAGGTCGCCTTCACCAGCCTGCTCGACGACCCCACCGTGCGCGGCGTCGTGTGCAACCTGCGCCCCAGCCCGGCCCGGGTGGCGATGGAGCAGGCCGAGCTGCGAGCCAGGCAGCTCGAGACCGCCCTGCAGACACGGCTCGTGATCGAGCTCGCCAAGGGCTTCCTCGTGGGCCGCGACGGCGTCACGCCCGACGAGGCCTTCCACTCCCTGCGCTCCTACGCGCGGTCGCACCACCTGACCGTGCACGACGTGTGCCAGCGCGTCGTCGACGGCGAGCCGCTGATCGGCTCGCCCGCCGGCTGAGGTCTCCGCGCCCGCCGGCCCGGGCGGTGCTCGGCGGTCAGCGCTCCGGGTCCGCCACCGGTACGACGACCTCGTTGCGACGCAGGAACCACGGCGTCCACGGCGGGTCGAAGCGCGCGAACCTCGGCGGCCCGACGACCTCGAGCCCGGCCGCCTCCACGGCGGCGAGGAGGCGGCGCGCGTGGTCGTCGTACCGCTCGCGCGTCCAGCGCCCGGAGAACCTCAGGGCCGCCGCGGTCTGCGCCGGGACCGCGCGCAGGCGGACGTCGGGGTCCGTCGGGTCGGGCGCGGCGTCGAGGTCGAAGTCGGCGGGCATGACGAAGCCGACGACGAAGCGACCGGCCGACTCGTCCTCGGCCTCCTGCACCACCGGCGCGGTCATCGCGACCTTGCGGCTCTGGGTGTTGCGCCCGCCGATGTAGCCGACGAGCCGCCGGAAGGAGGCGTTGCCGGCGCCCTCGAAGGAGCCGGTCACCCGCGTCTCGGCGACCACGTGGTCGGGGTAGCGGCGCAGCTCGAAGCCGGGATGCTCGCCCACCACCTCGTAGGGCTGCTGCTCGGTCATGGCTCCACTGTCCCTCGGTCCCGGTGGTCCGGGCAGGGCCCGAGGTCCCGGGTCGCGGTCCTCACCCCCGCGCGGATGCGGACAGCAGGGGCAGCAGCAGCTCGAGGACCGCCTCCTCGGTCTGCTCGGGCGAGAGCCCGCCGTCGACGCGGAGCACGCGCCACGTCGTGGCGTCGCACACCGCGACGACCTGCGCGAGCCGCCGGGCCCGGGTCGCCTCGTCCAGCCCCGGCTCGAGCCCGTCGGCGAACGCCTCGCGGCACCAGCCCACGTGGTAGCGGCGACCGCGGGCGGCGAGCTCCGGCACACCCGGCGCCTGGTGCGCCTCGGCGTACAGCTTAAGGATCAGGGCGCCGTGGTGCTCGTAGAAGCGGACGAGGGAGCGGACCGTGTCCTGCGGGCTCTCCCCCATCGCGGCCGCGCGGTCCCGGGCCAGCGCGGCCTGCTCGCGCTCGACGGTGGCGACCAGCAGGCCCGGCTTGCTGCCGAAGCGCCGGAACACCGTCTGCGGCGTGACCCCGGCGTCGGCGGCGACGTCCTCGAGCCGCACCTGGTCGTACGGCGTCTCAGCGTAGCGCCGCAGCATCGCGTCGAGGATCCGTTCGCCGGTCTGCTCGGCCGCCTCGGCGCGGGCGGTCATGCGGTACTGACGAACCGGCTTGCTTTTCATGCAAGTAACGCTAACATCAATATATCCATGTGAGTCACACTGCCCGAAATTGTGAGGCACCACCATGAATCACTCCTCCTCCCGATCGCCCGGCCGCACCGGATCGCTGCCCGCGCGTGAGGCACACGTCGCCACCCGGCTGGGCCGGCTCCACGTCCGCGTCGTCGGGGACGGCCCGACCACCGTGCTGTGGCCGTCGATGTTCGTCGACAGCCACACCTGGGACCCGGTCGTGCCCCTGCTGCCCGAGGGCCGTCGCTACGTCCTCGTCGACCCTCCGGGCCTGGGCCTGAGCGACGCGCTCCGCCAGCGGAGCGACATCGTCGGCGCGGCCGACGCCGCCGTCGACCTGCTGGCGGGGATGGGCGTCGACGGCCCCGTGGACTGGGTCGGCAACGCCTTCGGCGGCCATGTCGGCTTCGAGCTCGGGGCCCGCCCGGGCGTGCTGCGCAGCCTGGTGGCCGTCAGCTCGCCGGCCGAGGCACTTCCCGCCGGGCTGCGCAAGCAGGTCACGATGCTGCTGCCGGTCCTGCGCTGGCTGGGTCCGGTGGCGCCGGTGCGCTCGGCCATCGTGGCCGGGATGCTCACCGACGCCTCCGCCGCCGAGGAGCCCATCCGCCGGGTCGTCGTCGACTCGCTCGACCGGCCGAGCCGGCGTAGCACGGCGCTCGCCGTCCGGTCCTTCATCCTCGACCGCCGCGACGTGTCCGACCAGCTCGCCGACCTGGCCGTGCCGAGCCTGTTCGTCGCCTCCGACGACCGCGGCGACTGGAGCCCTGACGACGCCAGGAGGTCGGCGGCCGCCACTCCCGACGCCGAGGTCGTGACGATCACGGGCGCGCGCACGCTGGTCCCGCTCGAGCAGCCGGAGGCGTTCGCCGCGCACGTCCGTCGGTTCTGGGAGCGGCTCGACTGAGGGCTGCCCGTCGGACGGGGTGCTGCGAAGATCGGGGCATGTCACGCCGCGCCCTGGTCCGCCGCCCCAGCCCACGCCTGGCCGACGGCCTGCTGACCCACATCGACCGTGTGCCGGTCGACCTCGACCTCGCCCAGCGGCAGTGGGAGGCCTACGTCGCCGCGCTGCAGGCCGAGGGCTGGGAGACCATCGAGGTCCCGCCGGCGCCGGACTGCCCGGACTCGGTGTTCGTCGAGGACACCGTCGTGATGTACGCCGACCTCGCCGTGATCACCCGGCCGGGCGCCGACGAGCGCCGGGCCGAGGTGACCGGCACGGAGCAGGTGCTGCGCGACCTCGGCTACCGGATCGCCCACATCGAGGCGCCCGGCACCCTCGACGGCGGCGACGTGCTCAAGCACGACGGCACGGTCTGGGTCGGCCTGGGCGGACGCACGAACCAGGCCGGCGTCGACCAGCTCGCCGCGCACCTCGCCCCGCTGGGCGCCCGCGTGGTCGGCGTACCGCTCACCAAGGCGCTCCACCTCAAGTCCGCGGTCACCGCCCTGCCCGACGGCACCGTCGTCGGGTGGGCGGACGTCGTCGACGACCCCACGGTGTGGACCTCCTTCCTCGCGGTCCCGGAGGAGCCCGGCTCCCACGTCGTGCTGCTCGACGAGGCGACCGTGCTGATGTCCTCGGCCGCGCCCCGCACGCGGGCGCTCTACGAGGACCGCGGGCTGCGGGTGGTCGCCGTCGACGTCACGGAGTTCGAGAAGCTCGAGGGCTGCGTGACCTGCCTGTCCGTGCGCCTGCGCGACTGAACCGACCGCTCGTGTCCGCGCCGGGCCGCAGGTCGGAGGCTATGTCCGCCACACTGTGACCCGCGCCGCTCCCGGATCTCTCATCCCGGGCGCCGGCGCGGGGTACGGGCGCCCATGACCCAGCTCCTGGACGCCGCGACCTACGACCTCGACGACGAGGTCAACCTCAGCGGCCACGCCGACAGCATGGCGGTCTACGTCGCCAGCGTGACCGGCCTGCTCGCCCTCGGGCGCGCCTCGGGCCGGGAGCTGCCCGAGCACTACTCCCTCCGGGACCTGACCCTGGGCGGGATCGCGACCCACAAGCTCACGCGGCTGCTGAGCAGGGCGTCGGTGACCAGCCCGCTCCGGGCGCCCTTCACGCAGTTCGAGGAGGCCGCCGGGTCGGGCGAGCACGTGGAGAAGCCGCGCGACGGGCACGGCCTGCGCCACACCGTGGGCGAGCTGCTGACCTGCCCGTTCTGCCTCGGCGTCTGGGTGGGCACGGCGTACGTCGCCGGGATGGCGCTCGCTCCCCGGCCGACCCGGGCCGCCGCGGCCGTGCTGACCGTTGTCGGCGCCTCGGACGCCCTCCAGCACGCCTACTCCCGGCTGCGCGGCGACTGAAAGTCTCCCGGCGGGTCACATCCGCCACGCGTGCGGATCCGCGCACGGCACCGACGGGCCGGGCCCCGGAGGACCCGGCCGCCGGGCAACCCCTGCCGATGTGGTCGGACCACTGTTCACGGATCACGGTCGCCGCGCAGGTCGAGCCTGCGGGGCCCGTCCGCCCCAGGGGTGAGGCGAGGCTCCGAGGCTAGCCCGCGGTGCGGACGGCGCGCACGTGCATTGACCTGACGCCGAGATCTCCGCGTTCCGCCCCGGGGTGACGGCGTTGCCTGCTTGGGTGGTGCGACCAGCTGGTTCGTACCTGTCCACGGGGACACCATGAAGAGACTCGCTCGCGTCCGAGCCAGCCGCCAGTGCCTGGCCAGCATTGCGCTGTCGTCGCTCGCGATGGGTCTCCTGGCGGCTTGCGGGTCGGACGCACCCGACCCGGCCGGTTCGGGCGGAATGGTCGGGCACATGTCCGGCACATCGGACGTCGAAGGGCAGCCGGGCGACCCGAGCGTCGGGGGCGGCGGGCTGGCCGTGATGCCGGTCGCGGCGATGGACGGCCCGTTCTGGGACCGGACCGACCAGGAGCAAGTTGCCGACCCGCGGGGCTGGGCCCACCTCGTGGTGTCGCTGAGCGAGGCCCACGTCGACCAGCTGGACGGCACAGTGGTTGCCATCGACGACGAAGGTGACTTCCGGGTCGAGGTGCCGCAGGGTGCGTACGCCGTCTGCTACTGGCCGAGCGAGATCGGCGCCCGTGTCACCGGATGCGATGCGGTCGACCTGTCCGCCGAGGGTGAGCTCGAGTCGTCCTGGGGCGAGGGGGGATTCCACATCGGCGCCGCTGAGTGAGCAGCACCAGACGGCGGCAGCCGGCTGGCCCGGCCTCCTCACGTCCGCCTGGTGAAGCGGACCTTGCCGTGCTTGTCGAGGGAGTGCTGGAACGCCGGGTCGTGGATGCGTCGGTGGTGGGGACGGCAGAGGAGCCGGCCCTTCGCGACACTCGTCCCGCCGCCCTCGCCCCAGGACACCTGGTCGTGGTGCGCCTCGGTCATCGCGGGTGGCGCGTCGCAGCCCGCCGCGGTGCAGCCGCCGTCGCGAACCCCCATCGCGATCCGCTGGGCCTCGGTGTGGAAGCGCCGCTTGCGGCCGACGTCGAGCGGCACGCTCGGTCCGCCGAGCACCACCGGGATGATGCCCGCGCGGCAGGCGAGACGTCGCGCCTCGCCGGCGCTGACACGTCCGCCGGTGTCGAGCGACGCCGCCTTGAGCCCACCGAGCAGGGTCTCGAGCTCCATGGTCACCACGACCGTCGCCGCCACCCCACCGGCCTTGGGCGCCGACGCCGCCGGTCGGGTCTCGATGTAGTCCATGAACGCCCGGCCCATCCGGTGCCGGGTCAGGGTCGGCGGGCGCTCCTCACCCTCGCGCCCGCCGGCGCGGCCCTTCGCGCACTCGCGCGCGACGCGGGCCTTCAGGTCCTTGGCGAGCATCGCCCCCTGGAGTGACGGGACGGTGAAGCGGCCGTGGCACGTGCCGTGCCCGTCGTCGACCATGGAGAACGACGCTCCGGCGACGGCGTCAGCCTCCTCGCCCTCGAGACGACGCGCCTCCTCGGCGTCCGCGGCGACAGGGTCGACCGCCTCGAGCACGCGGCGACCCAACGTGCGGAGGTCCTTCGCGTCGTGCTCGCGAGCCTTGTCGAGCAGGAACCGCGTCGCCGCGGCGGGCACCCAGTCCTCGACGGCGTCGGGCAGGTCGTCCACCGCGTCCGCGACCACACGCGCCTGGTCGGTGCGCAGGTCGCCAGCCGCCAACCCCTGGGCGACCTCGTCGTGCCCCTCCAACGCCTTCGCCAGCCGCGCCGTCCGGTGCGCCTCGGCTCGGGTGGTGCGCGTCGCCTGCGACCACCAGCTGGTCGTCGACGTGGCCCCGGTGTCCATCCCGGCGCCCACCGCCTCCGCCTGCCGGAGGACCCGCATGAGGAGCGCGTCGAGCTGGCCCCGGACCCGGGTGAGCGACAGCAGCGCCTGCTCGGCGTCCTCGGTCGACATCGACCACATCGGCCGCTGGATCGCCGCCGCGAGGTCGGACTCCAGCCACCGCGCCAACGCCACCACCGGGTGGTCGTCGAAGTGTGCGATCGCTGTCATGCACGCACTCTCAGAGGCCACCGACAGTCGGTCGGGCGCCGGAAGCGGTTGTGGAGAGGTCCTCAAGAACTCGATGGTGACCTGTCGGCCACCTGTGTGAAGGTGCACCCGTGGCGAACGACGAGGCACTGAGCCGTGCGGCAGAAGTGAACGCCCAGCTCCGTCCGGTGGAGGTGTCTGCGGAGACGGTCGTCCGGCCGGCGGGGCCTCAGAGCCCGACGGTGCACTCGTTCCTGCGCCACCTCCGCGAGAAGGGCCTGGACTGCGTCCCCGAACCGCTGTCGCTGAGCGAGGAGACCGAGGTGCTCGGATACCTCGAGGGAGAGAGCGGTGGTGATGGATGGAAGCACCAGCATGACGAGCGGGGCCTGCGTTCGGCGGCGCGACTGCTCCGACGCATCCACGACGCCTCTGCTGACTGGGTTCCGCCGCAGGACGCGGTCTTCGCCGCGCCCCCGACGGCTGCAGGCGGCGACGTCTTCGTCCACGGCGACCCCGGGCCGTGGAACTTCGTGTGGCGAGACGGTGAGGCGGTCGCCCTCATCGACTGGGACTTCCTGCATCGTGCACCACGACGGGACGACGTGGCGTACGCCCTGCTGTGGTTCGCCCCGATGCGCGACGACGAGTCGTCTCTGGAGTGGCACCACTTCCCGCAGGTGCCCGACCGTCGCGCCCGCATCGACGCCTTCCTCGAGGCCTACGGGATCGTGGCCGACTTCGACGTGGCTGACGCCGTCATCCGACGCCGTCACGCGACCATCGAGCACGTCCGTTCACTGGCCGAGCAAGGGGTGGAGCCCCAGAGGACCTGGGTCGCTGACGGGAGCCTCGAGGACGAGGCAGCGGAGATCAGGTGGATCGAGGCGAACAGACCGCTCTTCGATCGCTGAACCCCTGGGCGCGCGAGCCGGGCTCAGGCAACCGCCGCCGGCACGACCGCCCGGCGCGCCGAGCGGCGGGGCAGCCAGCGGACCGCGCGGAACGTGTCCTCCGACGACCCGTAGACGAGCAGCGCGAGGAAGACGCCGTAGACCGGCAGGTGCCCGACCATCTCGGTCTGGCCGAAGAGCAGCAGCGTCGCGTTGAACGGCACCATCGCGACCAGCACGGCCACCTGCGGGAAGGCGCCGGAGATGACCAGGAGGCCGAAGAGCAGCTCGGTGGCACCGGCGATCGCCACGAAGGTCTCCGGCGACAACGAGAGGCCGGCGAGCGAGAAGACGTCGAGGGCGGGGTAGCGCTCGAGGGTGTCGACGGCCATCGCCGGGTTGGTCAGCTTCTCCGAGAAGGCCAGCACGATCAGCGCGGTGCCCACGCCCAGCCGCAGCCAGAGCAGCGCCCAGCGCAGGTGGGCGCGCGAGGGGTGGGCAGCGCCGTGGGCATCGGGGCCGGGAGGTACGACGACGAGGAAGGCGGCGACGGCCGCGAGGTTGGCGCACTCCCCGAGCGCCGTGAGGCCGGCGACCGCAGCGAGCGCCGGAGCGAGGCCGAGCACGAGCGCGGCGGCGGTGCGCAGCTGCCAGCCGGTCACCAGCCAGATGCCGAGCGCGGCCTCCACCAGGAGCAGCGCGGTGCCTCCGGCGCCCTCGAGGTGGTCGTTGGACGGGGTGATGAAGGCGCCGGTCGCGGCCAGCGCGAGCAGCGCGACACCGAGGTGGATGCCGAGCAGCCGCGGCACCCACGGGACCAGCCGGCCGAGCGGCCGCAGGACGGGCAGCTCGGGGCGGTCGACACGCAGGGCGACCAGGCGCCACGCGACGGCCACGGCGACGACGGCGGCGGTCAGCGTCAGCGGCAGCGGGGAGAGGAAGAACGACCAGTCCCCCGCCTGCTGGGACTCGACGAACCAGCGCTCGTGGGTGGGCAGGGCGGGCACGAGCGCAGGAAGGGGGAGGGTCATGGCTCCACCCTCTGTTCCGCGGCCGGTGCCGGGTGAGCGGCGAAGGTCCGGACATCCGCGGGACCTTGGTCACCTCCCGGCGACCGCCCGCGGCCGGGCGTGCGCCCCTAGACTCCGGCCGTGGACGGGCGGGGGTCGATCTGGCGTCAGCCGGGGATGGCGCCCCTCGTGGTGGTGTCGTGCACGGGTTTCTCCGGCTACGCGCTGCTGCTCACCGTCGCGCCGCTGTGGGCGGTCGAGGGCGGGGCGACCACCGCCGGCTCCGGGCTGGTCAACGGCGTGCTCCTGCTCGTCACGGTGCTGACGCAGCTGTTCGTCCCGCGCGCCCTGCGGCGCTTCGGGTGGGGGCCGGTGCTCGCGGCGGGGCTGGCGCTGCTGGGCGTCCCCGGTGTGCTGCTGTCGCTGAGCGACCAGCTGGGCGTCGTGCTCGCGCTGTCGGCGGTCCGCGGCGTCGGGTTCGGCATCCTCACCGTCACCGGCAGCGCCGCCGTCGCGGCGCTGGTGGTGGCCGAGCGCCGCGGCGAGGCGATCGGGGCGTACGGCCTGGCCGTCGCGGTGCCCAACCTCGTCCTGCTCCCGGCCGGCCCGTGGATCGCCGAGAGCCTCGGCTACTGGGTGGCGTTCACGCTGAGCGCCCTGCCGCTGGCCGGCGTGCCGGCGGCGCTCCGCCTGGCTGCGGCGCTCGGCCGGGGCGCACCGGACCTGCACCCCGCCACGGCGGCGCTGGCTGACCCGCTCGACCCCGCGTCGGCGGCGTACCGACGACTGCTGCGGCCGATGCTGCTCCTGCTCGTGGTCACGCTCGCGGGCGGGGCGGTCATCACGTTCACCCCGCAGATGGTCGACAGCCCCTCGCTCGCGGCGGGCGGACTGTTCCTCATGGGGCTGACGGCGGCGCTCAGCCGGTGGCGCGTCGGTGCGCTCGCCGACCGGCTCGGCCCGCAGCGCTTCCTGGTGCCCCTGGTGCCGCTGACCGGGGTCGGGATGGCCCTCGTCGCCTGGTCCGTCGCGGGGTCCGACGGCGTCCGCGCCGGCGCCTTCCTCCTCGCCATGCTGCTGGTCGGGCTCTGCTACGGCGCGCTGCAGAACCTCACGCTGCTGATCTCCTTCGCCGCCGTCTCGCGCCGGCACCACAACCTCGCGAGCGCGGTCTGGAACGCCGGCTTCGACGGAGGTACGGCGCTGGGCTCGGTCGCCGTCGGCGTGATGGCCCAGCTCACGTCGTTCTCGACCGCCTTCCTCTGCGCGGGCGCCATCGCCGTAGCGACGCTCCCGCTCGCGCTGCAGCGGTCGGCCGCCGCCGGCACCTCGACGGAGCGGGCGCCCCGGACACCTCGGGCCTCCGGCTAGACGTCGCTCCGCGCCGCCCGGGCACCTCCCGGGCCCCCCGTACAGTCGCGTCCATGCCACCTGTCCCCGCTCGCGGGCACCACCTCCTGGCCGCCACAGGGCTGCGGACGCGCGCCCGCCACCGGGCCGAGGTCGGCACGCTGGGCCACCCGAGCGGCCCGCCGGCGACCGCCACGGCACTCGGCGAGCTCGGCTCCCCGCTCTCCGGCGTCCGGCTCGTGGGCGCCCTGCCGCGCCTGGCCCGCGCGCCGCGCGGCGACGGCCACCTGGTCGTCGACATCCCCGGCTGGAAGGCACCCGAGCTGTCCGGGGCGCCGCTGCGCGGCTACCTCAGGCGCATGGGGTACGACGCCCGCGGCTGGGGCTTCGGCACCAACACCGGCGACCCGCGGCGCGACGTCGAGCGGCTCGCGCGGAGCGTGCTCGAGCTGGTCGACGAGAAGGGCGCACCGGCCTCGCTGGTCGGCTGGAGCCTCGGTGGCGTCATCGCCCGCGAGGTCGCCCGCCGCCACCCCGACGCCGTACGCCGCGTCATCACCTATGGCACGCCGGTCACCGGCGGGCCGCGGCACACCACCGTCGCGCGCGCCTACCGGCGCGGACCGGACCCCGACGCCCGCAGGGTGGCCGAACGGCTCGAGCCGACGGCACCCGTGCCGATCCCGCTCACCGTCATCTTCTCCCGGCGCGACGGCATCGTGGCCTGGCAGGCCTGCCTCGACCACACCTCTCCCGATGTCGAGCACGTGGAGGTGTCCTCGACCCACATAGGGATGGGCATCGACCCCGACGTCTGGGCGGTCGTCGCCGACCGGCTGGCGGTCAGCCCGGCGCCGAGCGCCTGACCGGCCGGGGCCCTTGCGCAGGCCGGACGAGCAGACGCACGCACCCGACGGAGCCTGCGAGCACCAGCACCGCCAGGAGCACCCACGACACAGCCGAGTCGGCACGGGCGAGGAGCGCGATGAGGAGTGCGCAGCCGACCACGAGGCCGCCGGTCCACCTGGCCCGGCCGACGAGCAGCAAGCCCCCCGCCACGATGAGGGGCAGGCACCCCACCAGCACCTGCCGGGCTCCTTCTCGGCGAAGCTGCCTGTCGAGGTCGGTGTTGAAGTCGACGACCGAGACTGCGTCGACCAGCCCTCGGTAGACGATCGCGGCCCCCGCGAGACCCGTGACCACCGTCGCCAGGGCAAGCAGCGGCCCGCGGCCGGTCGGCGAGGAGGTCACAGCCCAAGCGTGACGGGTGGGGCGGATCCTCGGAGCCGTTCAGCCGAATGCGGTCAGCCCAGCGGCGGCAGGGTGACCACCTGACCGGCATAGCTCAGCCCGGCGCCGAAGGCGATGAGCAGGGCGGTGTCGCCGGCGGCTGCCTCGTCGTTGCGCAGCATCGCCTCCATCGCGAGCGGCACGGAGGCGGCCGAGGTGTTGCCGGAGTCGACGACGTCGGTGGCCACGGCCACGGAGTCGGGGAGCTGGATGTTCCTGGCGAGGGTCTGGGTGATGCGCAGGTTGGCCTGGTGCGGGATGAAGGCGTCGAGGTCGTCGACGGAGACGCCGGCCAGGTCGAGCGCCTCGTGGGCCACCTTCGCCATCGCGAACGGCGCCCAGCGGAAGACCGCCGTGCCCTCCATCTGGACGACCGGGTGGTCGACCTCGGAGTGGCCGCCGAGGCAGCTCGGCGTCTGCGTGATGACGTGGGCCTGCGAGCCGTCGGACCCCCAGGCGGTCGGGCCGATGCCCGCGGTGTCGGAGGGTCCCACCACGACCGCACCGGCGCCGTCGGCGAAGATGAACGCGGTGCCGCGGTCGGTCGGGTCCATGAAGCGGCTGAGCTGCTCCACGCCGATCACCAGCACGTGGCTCTCGGCCCCGGAGCGCACCATCGACGCGGCCAGGTTGAGCCCGTGGCAGAAGCCCGCGCAGCCGGCGGAGACGTCGAAGGCCGCCGCCGTGATGCCGAGCGCGGACGCGACCTGGGGCGCCGAGGCGGGCGTGTGCTCGGGGTGCGTCGAGGTCGCGACGATGACGCAGCCGACCTGCTGGGCGCCGACACCCGCGGCGGCCAGCGCCTTCTCGGCCGCCGAGATCGACATGCCGATGAGGGTCTCGTCCTCACCCGCGAAGCGCCGCGTCCGGATGCCCGACCGGGTCTGGATCCACTCGTCGGTGGAGTCCAGGACCTCGCAGATCTCGTCGTTGGTCACGACCCGCTCGGGTCGGTGGACGCCGAGGCCCAGCATCGCTGCGTGGGTGAGCTCGGTGGGCTGCTGGATCGTCATGACGCGAGCATAGGCAGGTCGGCCGGACGTGCTACCGGTCGCCGTCGGGCTGGGTCTCGGGGATCGGCGAGTCGGGCACCTCGCCGGGGTCGATCGGGTCGATGCCGGGGTCGCCGGACGGCACGATGTCGGGGTCGGACTCGGGCTCGACGGGTGTGGTGGTCATCCCCCAGTCCTACGCCGACCCGGCGGGCGTGGCAACGCCTTCACACCCCGAGTGATGGGGACGGACGGTCAGCCCAGCAGGGCGATCGTCCGCTCGTCGGGCGCGCCGTCGTAGAAGCGGTCGAGCACCGCGGTGAAGACCGGCTCGTCGGGATCGGCCTGTGCGAAGAGCGTCATCGACGAGCGCAGCTTCATCGCGTCGACCGTCCCGAGCACCCGCTCGGCGGTGGCGTCCTCGTCGAGGCCGAGCAGCGCCCGGCAGCACTCGCGCAGCCGCGGGCCGAGCACGTCGTGGTCGAGGTAGGCGCGGGCCTCCTCGAGGCCGGCGAGCTCGTAGTGCTTCGCGGTCGGGCTCTGCCCCAGTCCCGACACCTGCGGGAAGACGAACCACACCCAGTGGCTCGTCTTGCGCCCGGCGCGCAGCTCGGCCAGCGCCCGGTCGTACGTCTCGTGGTCGTCCTGCGCGCGGACGAAGCGGTCGAGGTCCATGGCACCTGTGTACCCCGTCCCGGCTACGTTGACCGCGTGCCCGACACCCCGACCCGCGCCGTCCGGCTGGGCGCGCTGGTCCTGGCGCTCCGCCCGACCTACATCGCGGCCGAGGTCGTCACGGCGGCTGCCACGACCGGTGGCTACAGCTTCGTGGCCGACTCGGTGAGCAGGCTCGGCGAGGTGGGGTGCTCGGCGGCCTACTGCTCGCCGCGGCACGAGGTGATGAACGGCGCCTTCATCGGCTACGGCCTCGCCCTGGCCGGCGGCGCGCTGCTGATGGCTCGGCCGCTCGGGCCGTGGGTGACCGCGCTGCTCGTGGTGTCGGGACTGAGCTCGTACGCCACGGGGCTTGCGCCGCTCGACCAGGACGCCACGCTGCACGCACTCGCCGCGACCCCGCTGTTCGTCGCCCAGCCGCTGGCGCTGCTGGTCCTCGGCCACCGGGTGCGACGGGACCGACCGCGGCTGTCGAGGGTCCTGACCGCGACCGGCGTCCTCACCGCCGGGGCGGCCCTGGGGTTCGTGCTCGCGGGCGACGGCGCGGCAGGTGGTGCGCTCGAGCGGCTCGCCCTCTGGCCGGTGCTGTTCGGGCTCGCCGCCTTCTCGTGGAGCCACCGTCCCGACATGGGTCGACCCCGTCCCTGACAGGGACGGGGTCGACGAGGACCGGTCAAGACGACCGGTCAGGTCGAACAGGGTCGGTCAGCGCAGGACGCCGCACAGGGCGGGGTCGGTCGCCTCGGCCGGGAGGCTCGGGTCGAGCTCGCTGGCGCCGGCACCGTCGAAGTCGTACTTGCCGTTGCCGTTGTGGTCGACACCGTGGATCACGACGACGCCCTTGCCGTTCTTGATCGCCTTCAGCACGGCGCCGGGCGCGAAGTTGATGGTTCGCGAGTACTTCTCGACGCCCTTGGGGGTGGTCGGGAAGCGGTCGACGGCGAGGCCGCTCTTGGGGCTCGTGTCGCCCTTCGTGGTCAGCGACTTCAGGATCGGGCCGTAGGCCGGCACGCCCTCGGCCACGTTGAGCCGGTGGTCGTTGTTGGCGTCGTCGAAGACGCTGGGGCACTCGTTGCGCGCCTCCTTGCCGAAGTGCAGGTGCTGGGCGTGCGGGAGGTTCTTGGCGAGGCCGTGCGCGTTGATGCGCACGTGGGCCTTGCGCCCCTTGATCTCGGCGTGGACGTGGCCGTCCGCGCCCGAGTCGTTGAGCGAGTCGAGATCCGCCTTCAGGTGCACGCCGCCCGGAGCCGCTGCGGGCTTCTCGGACTCGGTCGCGCTGCTGGCCTGGAACCCGGCGACCGCGGTGGTGCCGGCGAGGACCACGCCGCCCAGGGCCGCGTAGAGCTTGCGATGCTGCATGGGATCTCCTTGTGTCAAACGACGGCCGCGAATCGGCCCTGTGGCGTCGTTCGGCACCCGTGTCCGGATCGGATTGGGCCGCCCCACCCGTACGGATGGGGCGGCGTCCCTGCAGTCCGGCTCAGGCCGGCTCAGTAGCGCTTGCCGTTGCGGCGCTCCTGCACCTTCTGCACGGCCTGCTTGATCTTGGCCTGGTTGTGAGGCTTGCGAGCCTCGTCGTAGACCTTCTTGGCGATGCCGAAGGCCGCGATCTTCTTTGCCATACCCATGTGGGGACCGTACCCAGCAGCGGCAAGGCGATTCGTCCCCATCCGTGACCCGGCTCACTCCGAACCACTGAGGAGCCGCCGGTCCCGGCGGTCACGTCGACGAAGGGTCAACGACCGATGCGCCTCCCCTCTCTCCGCCGCCCGTCCCCGTCCATGGCCGTCTCCGTCATGGCCCTGGTCGTGGCGTCCACCGGTACGTCCTACGCGGCCGGCCTGATCGGCTCCGACGACATCCGCAACAACTCCATCCAGTCCAAGGACGTCAAGGACCGCACCCTCAAGGGCCGCGACATCAAGAACGACGTCATCGGCTCCAACAAGGTCCGCAACGGCTCGCTGAAGGCGCGCGACTTCAAGGAGGGCCAGCTGCCCGCCGGTGCGCAGGGTCCGGCCGGCGTCGGGCGCTGGGCGCTCGTCGACGCGAGCGGCGCGATCGTGTCGCAGTCCGGAGGCTTCTCGGTCACCGCGGCCTACCCCACCCTCGCACCCATGGGCGCCGACACCGCCGGGCTGCGCGCCAACGGCAACGTCTACATCAACGCAGGCGAAGACCTGACGAACAACGGCGTGCTCGCCGTCGTCGCGCTGCAGAACACGGTCGACCAGAACGGCGACGCCGTCACCAACGGCCGCGCCGCGGGCGCCGACGCCAACCCCGAGTTCTCGGGCGAGATCTCGGCCGCGATGTGCCAGCCCAACGTCGTCAACTGCGCGCCTCCCGGCACCGGCAACACCAACCACCTCGTGGTCAGCCCGCGCAACAGCGACGGCAGCGTCACCACCGACGGCACCCGCAAGCGGTTCTACGTCGTGGTCACCGGGGACTCCTCCGACCGCGGCTGACCCGACCGCTCGGGCGGACGCGCGCGGTAGACATGTCCCATGCGCCCGCTCGAGCACCTGGTCGACCGGCTGAGAGATGCGCTCGCCGGTCGGCCGGTGCGGGGGGAGGGCCGACTGCCTGCCGGCCCCCCGCACCGCGCCCGGGCCGGCGCGATCCGTGGGGGTCGCGCCGGCCTCGTGCAGCCCGACGCCACCACGTGCGGCTCGGCGTGCCTGGTCGTGGCGCGGATGCTCGGCGACGCCGACTACGCCAGGTGGCTGGAGACCGGTGAGGTCGCCGGGCGCGAGCGCGACCCGCGTCCACGGCGACGCCGCTTCGCCGACGAGGTCCTCGCCACGCACGTGCGCACGAACCGCTGGTACGGCGCCTCCGGTGCGCTCCAGGTCGCGTGGCCGCGAGCCCTCGGCACGGCGCCGTGGGCACTGGCGCGCGAGCTGACCGCGACGGGCGGGACCTCCGTGCCGGGCACCCGCCACCGCGTGCGGGCCGTCTCGCCGCGACGCCGCGGTGAGGCGTACGACGAGGTGGCGGGCGCCGTCGCGCTGGGGCATGCCGTGCCGCTCTACGTCGGCAACCGGGTGCTGCCGCGCCACGTCGTGCTCTTCCTCGGCGGTGACGACGCCGGGCTGACGGCGTACGACCCGGCGACGGGCGGGCGCACCGTCGTCACCCGGGACGCCTTCGACCGCGGCGCCCTCGGCATCTCGGGCTGGTCGGAGCCGTGGTTCACGATCCTGCCGGCCGCAGGTGAGGCACACTGACCGCGTGACCACGAAGATCTCCGTAGCGGGCCTCGGCTACGTCGGCCTGTCCATGGCCGTGCTGCTCGCCCGGCACAACACCGTCGTCGGCCTCGACCTCGACGAGCAGCGCGTCGACACGCTGCGCCGGGGCGAGAGCCCGATCCACGACGACGACATCTCCCGGTTCCTCGCCGAGGAGGAGCTCGACGTCACCTTCACGACCGATCCCGAGGAGGCGCACACCGGCGCCGACTTCGTGATCATCGCGACGCCGACCAACTACGACCCGGTCACCAACTACTTCGACACCAGCTCGATCGAGGCCGTCATGCGCGACGTGCACCGCATCGAGCCGCGCGCCACCATGGTCGTGAAGTCCACCGTCCCGGTGGGCTACATCGAGGACGTACGCGCGCGCCTGGGCATCGACGGCGTGATCTTCTCGCCCGAGTTCCTGCGCGAGGGGCGGGCGCTCCACGACAACCTGCACCCGGCCCGCATCGTCGTGGGCGAGGACTCCGAGCGGGCCCGCGCGTTCGCCGAGCTGCTGGTCAAGGGCGCCGACGCCGACGACGTGCCGGTGCTCTTCACCGAGCCGACCGAGGCCGAGGCCATCAAGCTGTTCGCCAACACCTACCTCGCCATGCGGGTGGCCTACTTCAACGAGCTCGACTCGTTCGCCCTGTCCCACGGCCTCGACAGCCGGCAGATCATCGACGGCGTCGGGCTCGACCCGCGCATCGGCACGCACTACAACAACCCGTCGTTCGGCTACGGCGGCTACTGCCTGCCCAAGGACACCAAGCAGCTGCTCGCCAACTACTCCGACGTCCCGCAGACGCTGATCTCGGCGATCGTCGAGGCCAACACCACCCGCAAGGACTTCATCGCCTTCGACATCCTCGACCGCGCTCCGCAGGTCGTCGGCATCCACCGGCTGATCATGAAGGCCGGGTCGGACAACTTCCGCGAGTCGTCGGTGCAGGGGATCATGAAGCGGCTCAAGGGCAAGGGCGTGGAGGTCGTCGTCTACGAGCCCGAGCTCGACGTCGACTCCTGGTTCGGCTCGGAGGTCACCGCTGACCTCGCCGCCTTCAAGGAGCGCGTCGACCTCATCGTCGCCAACCGGATGGTCGAGGAGCTGCGCGACGTCGCCGACAAGGTCTATACGCGCGACCTCTTCGGCGCGGACTGACCGGGCGGTTCCTCGCGCCCCAAACCGGTGAGCGGGCACTTCCTCGCGCACCAGACCGGTGAGCGGGCACTTCCTCGCGCACCAAGCGCCCGGGGTCAGCGTCGCCCAGCGCGACCAAGTGCCCGGTCAGCGCCCCCCAGCGCGAGGAAGTGCCCGGTCAGCGCCCCCCAGCGCGACCAAGTGCCCGGTCAGCGCCCCCCAGCGCGAGGAAGTGCCCGGTCAGCGCCGGCGGCCGAAGAGCCCCCGCTTGTGGTCGCCGTCGACGGCGGCCGGGACCGACCGGTCGTCGGACACGTCGGCGGACGCGCTGCCCCTGGCGAGCGACTTGCGCAGCCGCTTCTCCGACTTGTCGGGGTCCATCGGCGGCCGGGCGCCGAGGACGAACCGCTCGACCACGCGGTCGGCGACCGGGACCCAGCCGACCGACGTGGCCGGGTAGGTCTTCACGCCGAAAGACTCCTCGAGCAGCACGTCGCGGTCGTCGCCGGGTCCGGCCAGGCGGTCGACCCGGGCCACCGCCGCCGTCCGCTCGAGACGCGCGACCGCGCCCGAGTCGTACGCCAGCAGGCGGGCGCCGTGGTGGGTGCGCTCGAGGTCGTCGAGGAGGGCGGCCGGCGCGGCCGGCAGCGGGGCGAGCGACACCTCCGGCAGGGTCAGGGCGAACTCGGCGTCGGAGGAGGTCGGCGCCTCCTCGACCAGCCGCACCCGGGGCTCGTGGACGAACGACCGGTGCACCAGGCGGGTCTCCAGCACCGGGTCCTCGACCGGCTGGACGCGGTCGTCGTGGACGCTCGACCACGGCCCGACGACGGTGACCAGCAGGTCGGGGACGTCGCCGTCGAGCAGCGAGTCGACGAGGTGGATCGTCTGGTCCGCGGGACCGGCCTCGAGGACGACCTCGAGGTAGGGCACCTGGTAGGTGCGGCCGCGACGGTTGCGCTTGGGCCGCATCGTCGGCACCAGGTCGGCGAGATAGGGGTCGTTGAAGCGGTTGACCTGCTCGGCGCGGCGCAGCACCTGCGAGCGGCCCAGGTGCCAGCTGCGCGCCTCGCGGTCGACGACGAAGACACCGCCGGCCTGGGCGAGCGAGTGGCCGAGGTGCATGTCCTCGCCGAGCCGCAGGGTGCGGTCGAAGCCGTCGGAGTCGAGGTAGAGCGCCTTCGTCACCGACCCGGTCATGCCGATGTGGTAGCGCTGGGCCCGCGGCCCGGCGGAGCGGAGGTCGTCGGTCTTGGCCCAGTAGTCCTCGACCCACTGGTGCGGCTCGTGGTCCTGCCCGGGGAACAGGTCGCCCGCCTCGCCGGCGGCCACCCGGTCGCGCACGACGTCGGGGTCGAGCTCGAGCAGCGAGGTCGGGTCGACGAAGAGCTTGTGGCCGCCCGGGACGGCGTAGTCCACGAGGTGGTGCCAGCGCGCGTGGGCCTCGACCTCCTCGCGGTAGGCGAGCATGTCGGCGTCGTACCAGTGCAGGACGTCGCCGTCGGCCGCCAGCGCGCCGAGGTGGCAGGCGTTGGCGCGGCCCCAGCCCTCCTCGACGCGGATCAGCCGGGTGTTGTCGGGGCGGACCTCCGGCAGCTCCTGCGGCGGCGTGCTCTGGTCGTCGACGACGAGCACCTCGAGCAGGTGCGCGGGGTAGGACTGGGCGGCGAGCGCGGCGAGGACGTAGGGCAGCGTGTGCTGGTAGTTGAACGTCGGCACGACGACGCTGACCGACAGCGTCGGCTCCCAGTCACCGAGCGTCGCGGGCGTGAGCGACCCCCAGTCGTTGTGCCGCACCACCGGCTGCCGTGCCATGTCCTAGCTCCCCCCGTCAGGCCGGTCGAGCGGGTCGACCTCCAACGCCAGGCTGGGCTGGAAGCCCGGCCACTCCGAGGCAACGATGTCAGGTCGGCGGAACTCCTCGTCGTTGCGCTGCCACGTGTGTCCTGCGCCGGTGCGGCGCAGGACGTAGCCGAGGCCGTGCGTGCGGTAGATCCGGCCGCCGGCCGCCTCGACCCCGGACAGCAGCTGGGCGTCGACGAACTTGCGCACGCGGCGGAAGTCGCCGAGCGAGCGCAGCAGCCCGCGGTCGAGCAGGAGCGTGCCACCGGCGACGAAGCGGGCGAAGAGCTCCGAGGGGTGCCGGCGCCGCACGGTGAGCGCCTCGCGCTCTGCGTTGGCGTGGAGGTAGACGAACTCCGAGGGCATCCCGACCACGTCGGCGCCGGAGAACCGGCGCGCCATGAGCAGGTCGTGGACGGCGTCGGGGGCGTACCAGTCGTCGTCGTCGACCTTGAGCAGCACGTCGCTCGACGCGGCCCGCGCCGCGGCGGTGAGGACGTCGCCGAAGAACGCCGAGCCGTCGAAGGTGAGCACCTGGTGCGGTCGGTCGCCGAGCGCACGTCGTACGGCGTCGCGGTCGGGCTCGAAGCCGTGCGCGGCCAGCACCAGCTCGACCTCCGCGCCCCGCTGCCGCGCGACCTGCCGCAGCGCGAAGTCGAGCATGTCGGGCCGCTTGGTCGACAGCAGCGCGCTGACCGGTGGCAGCCCGACGTGGCGCACGCCGGCGCGCGAGGCCAGCGCCGAGCGCCATGCCAGCGTGGAGTGGTGGTCGAAGGCGGCCCGGCGCACGGCGAGGCTGTGCTCCTCGCGCCGCAGCGCGTCGTCGAGGTCCACCTCGGCGTCGAGCGCGGCCGCGAGCGGCGGCGCGACGTCGAGCACGCCCTGGGTGACGAGCGGCACCCCGGAGATCGCCAGGGCCAGCAGGTCGGCGGTGGGGGTGTCGGCGGGCACCCGGACGCCCTGGAAGGCGCGGGCGGCCTCGACCACGCCCTCGGTGACCGGGCCGGGGCCCGACCGGTCGACCAGCCGGGACAGGTCGACGACGGGGTGGTCCCAGTCCTTGCGGAAGCCGATCGGGTTGAAGACGCGCTCGTCGACCGGCTCGGGGCCGGGGTCGGTGACGACGGTGGGCGCGCGGTCGATGACGTGGTGCACCGCGACGTCGCCGCCGCGGCGCGCGACGACGACGTCGGGCGGCACGTCGCGGTCGGCGTCGCCGGCACCGGCGGCGTCGCGCAGCAGCACCGAGCGGGCGTCGATGCCGGGTGCGGCCGGACGGTCCGCGTAGGACACGACGAGGCCGCCGTGGGTGGTGTCACCGGGGCCGGCGGCCTGGCGCGCCATCTCCATCACGACGAGCTGGGCCCGGGCGCCGGAGGCGAAGCGGGCGACGGTCAGGACGCCGCGGTCGCCGGCCTCGCGCGCGGCGAGGTGCACCAGCCGCGGCCACTCCGGGCGCGGCACCAGCACCCACGGGGTGGGCGCGTCGGTGAGCCAGCAGGCGACGGCCTTGCACTGCCCGAGGAGCGGTACGGCGCTGGCCATCCGCCGCAGCCGCGCCCGGTCGGCGGCCACGACCAGCACCGAGCCCCAGCCCTTGCGCGGGCCGTCGAGGGTGGACAGCGGCACGACGGTGGGCTCGATGCCGGGCAGGTCCTCGATGCCGTGCAGCGCCTCGAGCGCCAGGCTGTCGGAGTCGTCGACCAGCACCAGCGTGGGCCCGGGGAGCCGGAGGTCGTGGAGGGGGTGCGTCACGGTCGTACGCGCTCCTTCGGCGCTCGGTTCTTCAGGGAGGCGGGGAGCGAGTGCTGCACGAGCGGCCGGGGCTGGCGCCACAGCCAGTCGCGGCTGACGTGGTCGATGATGTGGACGCCCGCGGGCGCGGTCACCTTCACCAGCCCGCCGAGGGCCTCGGGGTCGCCGTTGCGGATCGCCTCGTCGACCTCGAACTCCCGCAGCTTGCGGTAGAGCCGGGTGTTGGTGAAGTCGACGCCGTCGCGCCGCCAGTGGGCGTACTCGTCCGCGTCGAGCCACTTCACCTCGAGCACCAGCCCCTGCTGGAGCACGATCCGCTCGACGCCGGGCGGGAACTCGCGCAGCTCCCAGTCGAAGGCCTTGACGAAGGTGAACTCCGGGCCCATCGGGTAGACCCACGGCTCGAGGAAGCGCAGCGACAGGTCGAGCCACCCGGTCGACTCGTCGACCACCGTCAGCGGGTGGCGCGGCATCGCGACGATGGCGCGGGTCGCCTGCAGCTGCCACGCGAGGTCGCGCAGGATGCCGGCCCCCTCGGGGGTGAGCACCATGTCGCCGTCCCACTTCATCGAGTAGGTCGTGCGGACGTGGGAGAAGCACCAGTTGTAGAAGTGCGTCAGCGAGTGGACGCTCGTCGCTGGTGTCGCCAGGTGCTCGCCACCGGCCCGCGCCACCTGGTGGGGGTAGTCGAGGACGGTGAGGCGGTCGGCAGCGTCGCACTGCTCGGCCACGTCGCGGGCGACGTCGGCGGTGCCGTCGTCGGAGCCGTTGTCGACGACCAGGACGTGGTCGACGGCCGAGAAGACGGGCGGCAGCACCCACGGCAGGTTGCGCGCCTCGTTGCGGACCCGGAAGACGCACGTCAGGCCGGGGACCAGCGCCTCGCCGGACGTCCAGGGCCACGTGACGTCGTAGGCCGGGTCCCCCTCGAGGGAGGCGATGTCGGGCATCAGGCCCGATCCTGCTGGGGCTGATCCTGCTGGGGCGAGCGCTCCCGGCCGATCGCCTTGCGCAGCTTCCGGCGGGCGCCGGGCGGCACCATCGCCCGTACGGCGTGGGGCACGCGGTCGGCGCCGCTGCGGGCGGGCTGCCCGGCCTCGCGACGCGCCTCCGCGGCCGCGGCGCGCCGCTGGGCGACGACGGTCGAGTGGGCGAACGCCTCCGCCTCGGCGTACTGCTCGGCGTAGGCGGCGCGGAGCTGGTCGCAGCGCTCCTGCTGGGCGGGCGAGTCGTCGCGGGCGATCGCGTCGAGCGCCTGCCACGTCTCGTCGGCGAGCTCGCGCAGTCGGTCGGGCACGCCGATGTCGTCCCAGGTCATCGTGACCCGCCGCAGCGACGGGTCGATGAAGCGGTGCACCTCGGCGATGTCGACGGCCATCGCGGTCTTGACCGCCGCGAGGTCGAAGGCCTCCCCGAGCGCGAAGACCGGCCGCGTCCAGTCGTCGAGCAGGTCGCCGTAGTGCACGAACGCCCGCTGCTGGCCGCGCGTGGCCCGCTCGGTGTGGAGCATCATGTTGACCCACGCGGCGGTGCGGGTCACCGCGCCCTGGTCGGAGCCGGCGCCCATCCGGCCGTAGTAGGTCTGCTTGGAGCCGACCACCTCGGTGACCGGCCGCAGCATCGTGACGTACGACGGCGTGGCGCCGCAGCGGTCGGCCGCGGCCCGCCACAGCCCGAGGAACCAGGCCGCGCGGGGGTCCTTGACGACGAGCTCGTCGCCGACGGCGAGCTGCTCCTCGAGCCAGTCGGTCACCCGGGCGCGGGTGGCGTGGTCACCGCTGGTGGTGCCGGTGTCGAGCCACGCACGCGGGCGGGCGTCGGAGACCTGCACGTTGCTGCGGGCGAGGAGCTCGGTGTGGAGGTCGACGACCCAGCGCGGCTCGCCGAACCCCTTGGGGTTGCTGGCGTCGGCGACCACCTCTGGCTGGGGGACGTGCAGGCCGAGCGTGCGCAGGGTGCCGGCCATCGTGCTCGTGCCGCTGCGGCCCGAGCCGACGACGAACACGACGCGGCGGCTGGTGGGCTCGGTCATGCTCGGAGCCTATCGGGGCCGCCCGGCCGCTCCGCCCGCCACCTGACGCGGAACCAGCCGGCGATCAGCACGAGGAGGGCGACCATCCCGAGGGCCCACCCGAGCGTCGATCCCCACGCCCGCTCCGACGTCGTACGCCACTCGCCGCCCTGCTCGTAGACGGTGATCTCGTCGCCCTTCTCGACGTCGCCGAGGGAGCGCAGCTCGTAGAGGGCGGAGGCCTGCTCGCCGTCGGGCAGCTCGAAGACGACCGACGTGAACTCCGTCGACCTCTGGCCGGCCCGGCTGGTGCCGAGCTCCTCGAAGCCGACGACCGTCGCCTGCTGCGTCTCGACGCCCGACGGTGGCTGGCGGCTGTCCCAGGAGTCGAAGAGCCGCCATCCGACCACCACGACCATCACGAGCAGCAGCACGAGCGAGATCCACGTCATCCCGTGGCTGCTCGACGAGCCGCCCGAGAAGCCCCCACCCGCGCCGGATGACCCGGGACGGTCCGGGACCGGCCGGTCGGGGACGGGTCGGTCGTCAGCCATGCGGGCAGTCAACCACCCACCCGGTGCTGCCGGGCTACAGGTGCTGGGGCTGGGCCTTGATCAGGTCGGCGTACCAGTGGAACGACTTCTTGCGGGTCCGCTGGAGCGTCTCGTAGTCGACGTGCACGAGCCCGAAGCGCTGGGTGTAGCCCTCGGCCCACTCGAAGTTGTCCATCAGCGACCAGCAGTAGTAGCCGCGGACGTCGACGCCGCGCTGGACGGCCTCGGAGACGGCGTTGACGTGGGCGCGGAGGTAGTCGATGCGGGCCTGGTCGTCCACGACGCCGTTCTCGTCCGGGCCGACGTTGTAGCTGCAGCCGGACTCGGTGATGACGATCGGCGGGAGGGCGGCGCGGAAGCGGGCGCGGAACATGACGAGCCACTCGCGCAGTGCGTCGGGCACGATCGGCCAGCCGAAGTCGGTGGTCGGGTAGCCGACGACCTCGCGCAGGTCGAAGGGGATGGCGGAGTCCTCGTCGGCGGCGGCGACCTTCATCGGCTGGTAGTAGTTCACGCCGTAGAAGTCGAGCGGCTGCCGGATGGTGGCCAGGTCGCCCTCGGCCATCACGCCCTCGAAGAGCGGCATGAGGTCGACGGGGTAGCGGCCGAGGAGCATCGGCTCGAGGAACGAGCCGTTCCACAGCGCGTCGAAGATCTTGCTCATCCCGACGTCGGCGTCGTCGTCGCTCGCCGGCCAGATGGGCGCGTGGTTGTTGGCGCAGCCGATCGACGTCGCCCCGGCCCGGCGCAGCTCGATGGCCGCGCGGCCGTGGGCCAGGAGCAGGTGGTGGGCGGCAGGCAGGCAGTCGAAGAGCAGCGCCTTGCCCGGTGCGTGCGTGCCGAGCCCGTAGCCCAGGATCGAGGCGACGTTGGGCTCGTTGACCGGGATCCAGTGCGCCACGCGGTCGGCGAACCGCTCCCCCACGATCGCGGCGTAGTCGGCGAACCGCTCGACCGTGTCGCGGTTGAGCCAGCCACCGTCGTCCTCCAGGGCCTCAGGGAGGTCCCAGTGGTAGAGCGTGACCATCGGCTCCTGGCCGTTGGCGAGCAGCGTGTCGATGAGCCGGTCGTAGAACGCCAGGCCCTTCTCGTTGGCCGGTCCGCGACCGGTCGGCTGGATGCGGGGCCACGCGATCGAGAAGCGGTAGCCCCCCGTGCCGAGCTCCTTCATCAGCGCGACGTCCTCGTCGACCCGGTGGTAGTGGTCGCAGGCGACCTCGCCGCTGCTGGCGTCGGCGATGTGCCCGGGCTCGGCGGTGAAGGTGTCCCAGATGCTCGGGCCGCGGCCGTCCTCGGCCACCGCCCCCTCGATCTGGTAGCTCGCCGTGCTGGTGCCGAAGCGGAAGCCGGGAGGGAGCAGGGGGAAGTCGTGCGGGGCAGCTGCATGCGGGGGTGGCACATCCGCGAAGATATCGGGATGGGCATGGCCGTGTACGCCGGTTCAGACAGGTCGTCGGAGACTGTCAAGGGGCGCTTGACCAGGCATTCCTTCTCCTTCGGGCCCCACTACGACCCCGCCAACCTCGGTTTCGGACCGCTCGTGTGCCACAACGACGACCTGCTCGAGCCGCCGGCCGGGGAGGTCGCCGGCTACCCGGAGCACCCGCACACCGAGCTCGAGATCGTCACGTGGGTGCTCGAGGGCGCGCTCGTGCACACCGACGCCGCCGGCGGCCGCCACGTCGTGGAGGCCGGCCGCGCCCAGGTCCTCTCCGCCGGCACGGGTGTGCGGCACAGCGAGGTCGCCGACGCGTCGTCGGGGCGCTGCCGCTTCATCCAGGCCTGGCTCACCCCGTCCGTGGCGGGCACCGCCCCGTCGTACGTCCTGGGCGAGGCGCCGCCGACGTCGTCCGGGCTGGTGGACGTGGCCGGCGGCGACGGCCTGCCCATCGGCACGAGCGGGGCGCGGCTCCTGGTGGCCCGGCTCTCCCCCGGCGAGTCGGTGGTCCTGCCCGACGGCCCGCGCCAGCACGTCTTCGCCGCCACCGGGGCCGTCTCGCTCGAGGGTCTCGACCTGCGCGCCGGGGACGCCGTGCGCCTCACCGACGAGCCCGGGCGCCGGGTCACGGCCACCGGACCGACCGAGCTCCTGGTCTGGTCCTTCGCCTGACCGGGCCCCGACCAGCCGTCAGGGGATGAGCACGCCGGGGTTGAGGATCCCCGCCGGGTCGAGCTCGGCCTTGACCGCGCGGAGCACCCGCACCCCGACGTCGCCGATCTCCTGGGCCAGCCACGGCGCGTGGTCGGTGCCGATCGCGTGGTGGTGGGTGATCGTCGCGCCCGCGGCGACGATGGCGTCGCTGGCCGCGGCCTTGGCCGCCTGCCACTGGGCGATGGCGTCGTCGGCCTGCCGGGCGGCGACGGTGAAGTAGAGCGAGCACCCGGTCTCGTAGACGTGCGACACGTGGCAGAGCACCAGCGATCCCTCGCCGAGCGTCGAGGTGAGCGCGGCCTTCACGTCGGCGTACAACCGCTCCCGGTCGGACCAGAACGTCGCCGTCTCGAGCGTCTCGACGAGCACGCCGTGGTCGAGGAGCGCGTCGCGCAGGTGGGGGCCGTCGAAGCGCCCGTGCGCCCACCTCTCGCCGGGCTCGGTGCCGAGGGGCGTGCCGCCGAGGTCGGCCAGGACGGCACCCACGGCGGCGCGCCGGGCGTCGACGAAGGACGCGGTGCCCTCGTAGCCGGTGATCATCAGGCAGCCGGGGTCGTCGGCGCCGCCGATCGACGAGGGGTCGGCGAGGTTGATCGCCGTCTCGGACTCGTCCGACAGCCGCAGCACGGTCGGCAGCAGCCCGGCCTGCGCCAGGGTGCGCATCGCGTCGGTACCGGCGCCGAAGGACGGCCACCGCCAGCCCTCGTACGACGTCACGTCGGGGGCGCGACGGACCCGCACCGTGACGGAGGTGATCACGCCGAAGGCGCCCTCGGAGCCGAGCAGCAGCTGGCGCAGGTCGGGCCCGGCGGCGCTGGCCGGTGCGGAGCCGAGGCGCAGCGTGCCGGTCGGCGTGGCCGCGGTGAGGCCGACCACCATCGCGTCGAAGCGGCCGTAGCCGGCGCTGGACTGCCCGCTCGAGCGCGTGGCCGCGAAGCCACCGATCGACGCGTGCCGGAAGGACTGCGGGTAGTGGCCGAGCGTCAGTCCGTGCTCGGCGAGCAGCGCCTCGGCCTCGGGCCCGCGCAGGCCCGGTTCGAGGGTCGCGGTCATCGAGACCGCGTCGACGGCGAGCAGCCGTCGCATCCGCACCAGGTCGAGGCTGACGAGGCCGGCGAAGCCGTCGCGGCGCGCGGCCAGCCCGCCGGTGACCGACGTGCCGCCGCCGAACGGCACGACCGCCACCCGGTGCTCCACCGCCCACGCCAGCACCGCCGCGACCTCCTCGTGCCCGTCGGGCCGGACGACGGCGTCCGGGGCGTCGTCGAGGTCGCCGGCGCGGGCGCGCAGCAGGTCGGGCGTGGACTTGCCCCGGGTGCGCAGGGTCCGCGTCGCGTCGTCGGTGAGGACGTGGTCGGCGCCGACGACCGCGCGGAGACCGTCGAGCAGGACGTCGTCCAGCCGCGAGGGCGGCGGCGTCGCACCCTCGACCGGCGGGCGGTCCTGCAGGCCGAAGACGATCTCGACGAGGCCGAGCGCCGAGTCGGGCAGGGCCGGACGAGGGGCCTCGGACGGGGTCCCCCAGCGCTGCGGGTGCATCTCGACGGGGGTCGGCTCGATCGGCATGCGTTACAGTGTGACACATGTCGTCACTTCGTCACACCGAGCCGTCGACGGGCGACCCGCGGCTGGACGGCTACCTCGACGCCGCCCGCGACTGCATCCTCGACGTCGGCTGGCGGCGTACGACGCTCACCGAGGTCGCGAGGCGGGCCGGCGTCTCCCGGATGACGATCTACCGCGCCTGGCCCGACATGGGCTCCCTGCTGGGCGACCTGATGACCCGCGAGTGGGTCGGCATCGCATCCGCGACCCAGGTGGCTGCGGCCGACACGACGACGCCCGACGGCATCGCCGCCGCCGCGCTGGCGACGGTCCGCGCGCTGCGCGACAACGAGCTCTTCGTCCGCATCGTCGAGCTCGACCCCGACCTCATGCTGCCCTACCTCCTGCACCGCCGCGGGCGCTCGCAGGAGGCGCTGGTCGAGATCCTCGCCGCCGAGATCGAGTCGGGCCAGGCCGCCGGCACGATCCGGCCCGGCGACGCGGTCCTGATCGCGCGGTCGCTGACGCTGGCCGGTCACGGCTTCGTCTTCTCGGCCCTGACGATGACCGACGCGAAGGTCGACCTGGCCGACCTCGACGGGGAGTACGCCCGCCTGATCACCCGGACCCTGGAGCCCTGATGGGCCCCGGGCGCCGCATCACGCCCGGCCTGGGCGGGGTCCCCGACGAGGTCGACGTCGTGGTCGTCGGCCTCGGCATCACCGGCGCCGGTGTCGCGCTCGATGCCGCCACCCGGGGCCTGTCCGTCCTCGCCGTCGACGCCCACGACCTCGCCTTCGGCACGTCGCGCTGGTCGTCCAAGCTCGTGCACGGCGGCCTGCGCTACCTCGCGCAGGGCCGGCTCGCCATCGCCCACGAGAGCGCGATCGAGCGCGGCATCCTGATGGGCGTCACCGCACCGCACCTCGTCCACCCCCTGCCGATGCTGACGCCGGTCGACGACGCGATGTCGCCTGGCCGGACCGCCCTCACGTGGGGCGGGCTCCAGGCCGGCGACGTGCTCCGTCGCAGCGCGCACACCAGAGCGCGGACGCTCCCGCGCCCCCGCCGGCTCAACGCCACCGAGACCCTCGCCCTCGCCCCCGCGCTGCGCGCCGACACCCTTCGCGGTGGGCTGCTCGCCTGGGACGGGCAGCTCGAGGACGACGCCCGCCTCGTGGTCACCGTGGCGCGCACCGCGGCGTCCCACGGCGCCCACGTGCGCACGCGGGCCCGCGTCACCTCGGCTACCGGCACGTCCGTCACGCTGCGCGACGAGCTCACCGGGGCGTCGTACGACGTCCGCGCGCGGGCGGTCGTCAACGCCACCGGCGTCTGGGCCGGCGACCTCGACGCCCAGGTGCGCCTGCGGCCGAGCCGCGGCACCCACCTCGTCCTGCGCGGGTCGGCGCTGCCGCACACGCGGGTGGCGGTGATGGTGCCGATCCCGGGCACGAGCGCACGCTTCGCGATGGTCCTCCCCCAGCCCGACGGGGCGATCTACGTCGGCCTCACCGACGAGCCGGTGACCGGCCCGGTGCCCGACGTGCCGCAGCCGAGCGACGACGAGATCGACTTCCTGCTCGGGGTCGTGGCCTCGGCCTTCGCGGCGGCACCGACGAGGGCCGACGTCGTGGGCGCCTTCGCCGGCCTGCGGCCGCTGCTCGAGGTGGCGGGCACCGACGCCACCGCCGACCTGTCGCGCCGGCACGCCGTCCTCACCTCGCCGACCGGCATGACGACCGTCGTCGGCGGCAAGCTCACCACCTACCGCCGGATGGCGCAGGACACCCTCGACAGCATCGTCGGCGACGGGCGGCTCGAGGCCGGTCCGTGCCGCACCGCGTCGCTCCCCCTGCTCGGCGCGGCCCCACCCGACGTGCTGCGCCGCTGGAGCGCGCCCGCCCGGCTCGTACGACGCTTCGGCACCGACGCCGACCTCGTGCTCGCCACCGCCCGCGAGGTCACCGGCCTCGCCGACGACGAGCTGCTCGCCCCGGTGTCCGACGACGTCCCCGTGACGCTGGCCGAGCTGGTCTTCGCGGTCACCCACGAGGGCGCGCACGACGTCGACGACCTGCTCGACCGGCGTACCCGGGTGGGCCTCGTCGCCGCGGACCGCGCAGCCGCCGAACCCCTCGCCCGGCGGGCGCTGGCCCTCGCCTCGCAACCATCCGCGCGGCGGTAGCGTCTCCCTGTCGTGCGCAACGGTGCGCCGACCTGATCGGGGGATCCCATGCTTCGTCGTCTCGGGGGCTGTGCCGTCGCGCTCGCCCTGGTCCTGCCTGCCCAGGCACTCACAGCGCAGGCCGCGCCCGCTGCGGACCAGCGCGCGGCCGCCACCACCAAGACGCGGGTGGTGAAGCTGGGCCACGAGCCCGTCCGCGCCACGACCGCGCACAAGGTGCGGCTGACCTTCACCGGCCGCAAGGGCCAGCTGGTCAACCTCGCCCGCGTCGACGCGACCGAGCAGTGCGGCGGCCGCGTCCTGCGCAGCGGCGGGAAGACCGTGAAGCCATGGGCGCAGGGCTACTGGCGGCTGCCCCGCACCGGCGCGTACACCGCGATCAACAAGCCCTGCCGCACGCAGGAGAAGACCAAGGTCCGGCTCCAGGTGCGCAAGGTCGTGCGGCAGGACCGGGCCTTGCCCGGCGAGCGGTCACGCGCGGGACGGAGCACGAAGGTCACCCACCTGGTCCCGTTCCGCGTCCTGGCCCACCAGGTCGCCCACGTCACCGCAGGGACCTTCGACCTCATCCGGCCCGACCGGAGCATCGCTCGCGGCCTCGGTGGTGAGGACACGTCCTACCTCGTGAGCGACCAGCCCGGTCCGATGCGGTACGACCGACCGAGCCCCGTCGGGCGCTACTTCGCCGAGGTCGCGCCGGGAACAGAAGCACGTCTCTCCATCACCCAGCTGCAGCCCGTCGCCGTCGACGGGCCTGCCGTCACCGTCACCCGGGGCGCGGCGGACAACGTGTCGGCCACGCTCGTCTTCACGGGCGAGGCCGGCCAGTGGATCTACCCCGAGCTGACCAGCGGCACCAGCGATCCCACCGAGACGCGGTGGTGGACCGCGCAGACGCTCGACGTCCTCGGCGAGTTCCCGGCCAGGGTCGGTGGCGTGTGCCCCGGCGGCGACCAGACCTCGTTCTGCCCGATCATCCAGCTCCCCGCGAGCGGGACCTACGTCATGAACGTGCTCAACGCTCCGGGCTACGGCACCGCGGTCCAGGTGCGCGTCCGGAGCGCCGCCCTCGCCGCTCCCGCCGCCGTCGACGGCGGGACCGTCACCTACACCGTGCCCACGCCCGGCCAGTGGGTCGTCGGCGAGCTCCCCGAGCTCCCGCGCCAGGAGTCGGGTGGCTCGGGCGCCACCGTCACCCTGAGCAACGCCACTGGCCCGCTCGGCGACTGGCGGGTCAGGACGGTGAGCGGCTACGGCCCGTGCAACCCCTCGGTCGACATGGTCAGGTGCTTCGGCATCCACGAGCCGCCCAACGCCTTCACGATGAGCCCGTCGGCGCTCACGTCACCGGCGCCCTGGGACGCCTTCGCGAACCCGGCTGTCGCCGTCCTGGCGGTCCCGCCCGGCGCCACCGGCAGCCTCGACCTGACGGTCACGTCGGCGGCCGAGCAGCTCTGAGCCACCGCACGTGATGCAGCCGACAGCAAAAACAGTCGGCACTTCCCTCGATCCACGGACAGGACGTGGACCGGGTGCGAAGGTTCTCCACGGCGCGCCCCTTGCCGACCCCATGCGGCAAGGGGCGGCCTCCCATTTCAGGCCGTCCTGAAGGCTTTCGCCGTCACTCGACGGTGACCGACTTGGCCAGGTTGCGCGGCTTGTCGATGTCGTGGCCGAGGTGCTGGGCGGCGTGGTAGGCCAGCAGCTGGAGCGGGACGTTGAGCAGGATCGGGTCGAGCTCCGGCTCGTTGCGCGGTACGACGATGCGGCGGGCGCTGACCTCGCCGAGGTCGACGTCCTCGTGGGTGATGACCACGAGCGGGCCCTTGCGTGCCTCGATCTCGTGGAGCGCACCGACGTTGCGCTCGGCCAGCTCGTCGTGCGGCACGAGCGCGACGGTCGGAACCTCGGGGTCGATGAGCGCCAGCGGGCCGTGCTTGAGCTCGGAGGTCTGGTAGGCCTCGGCGTGCCGGTAGCTGATCTCCTTGAACTTCTGCGCGCCCTCGCGGGCCACCGGGAAGCCCCGCACGCGACCGATGAAGAACAGGCTGCGCGCCTCGGCCAGGTCCTTGGCCACCTCGACCAGGTCGGCCTCACCGGCGAGGACCTCCTCGATCTGCCCGGGCAGCCGCTCCAGCCCGGCGACGAGGCGCTTGCCGTCGGCGATGGACAGGTCGCGCACGCGGCCGAGCTGCAGGGCGAGCAGCGCGAAGGCGAGGAACATGTTGGTCAGCGCCTTGGTGCTGGCCACGGCGACCTCAGGCCCGGCGTGCAGGTAGATCCCGCCGTCGCACTCGCGGGCGATCGCCGACCCGACGACGTTGACCAGGCCGACGCAGCGCCCGCCCTTGCGGCGTACCTCCTGGACAGCCAGCAGGGTGTCGATGGTCTCGCCGGACTGGCTCACCGCGACGTAGAGGGTGTCGGGCTCGATCACCGGGTTGCGGTAGCGGAACTCGCTCGCCGCCTCGGCGTCGGCCGGGATCCGCGCCAGCTCCTCGATCAGCGCGGCGCCCATCTGCCCGACGTAGTAGGCCGAGCCGCAGCCCAGGATCTTCACCCGCCGCACCGCGCGCAGGTCGCGGGCGTCCATGTCGAGGCCGCCGAGGTGGGCGGTGCCGAAGCGCTCGTCGAGCCGGCCCCGCAGCACGGCCTGCGCGGTGGTCGGCTGCTCGAGGATCTCCTTGCGCATGAACGACTCGTGCTCGCCGGCCTCGTAGGAGGCAGCGTCGACGTCGAGCTGCGCGGCGGTCTTGCCGGTGGCGACGAGGTCGCGGTGGCGCATCGTGCTGAACCCGGCGGCGGTGACGGTGGCCATCTCGCCGTCGTCGAGGACCGCGACGGTCGTGGTGTGGCGGACGATCGCGGCCAGGTCGGAGGCGACGTACATCTCCTTGTCCCCCACGCCCACGACGAGCGGGCTGCCGTTGCGGGCGACGACGATGCGGTCGGGGAAGTCGGCGTGGAGCACGGCGAGGCCGTAGGTCCCGACGACCGCGCCGAGGGCGTCGCGGACCTTGCCCTCGAGCGTGTCGGCGTCGCTGCGCGCGACGAGGTGGGCGAGCACCTCGGTGTCGGTGTCGCTGGCGAGCGTGACGCCCGCGTCGGCCAGCTCGGCGCGCAGGGCGGCGGAGTTGTCGATGATCCCGTTGTGGACGACGGCGACGCGGCCCGCCTCGTCGGTGTGGGGGTGGGCATTGGCGTCGGTCGCGGGGCCGTGGGTGGCCCAGCGGGTGTGCCCGATGCCCGTGGCGCCCGCGAAGCGCTTGGGCAGCACGCCGGCGAGGTCGCGCACCCGGCCGGCCTGCTTCACCACCCGGACCCCCCGGTTGCCGAGGACGGCGACCCCCGCCGAGTCGTAGCCGCGGTGCTCGAGGCGGGTCAGCCCCTCGAGGACGACCGGGGCCGCCTCCTGACGACCGATGTAGCCGACGATTCCACACATGTTGGTTGGTTCCTTTCGATGACTTCTGAGACGGGGGGTCTCGGCACGGCGCGGTCCCGACCACAGTCGTGGGGTCCGCTACGCGCCCCTCACCCGTAGACGATGCGTCGCAGCTGCCGTTCCGAGAGCTCGGGGGCGGCCACGACGCGCTGGGCGAGCTCCTCGGCGATGCGCGCGAAGATCTCGGGGTTCTTGGCGCCGTACGTCTTGAGGCTCGCGTGGCGGGCCCGGACGTAGTCCTCCACCGGCTGGGCGTGGAAGGCGATCACGTCGTCGATCACCCGGGCAGCCTCCCCCGGCGACAACGACGTGGTCGCGACGACGTGGGCGACGAGGGCGGGGTCTGGCACCGGATGATGATGGGCCTCCCGCTCGCCTTCGGGCAACTTCCTGCCCGAAATCGGGCAAGAACGTCACAGTTCGTTTGCGATGGAGGTCTCGTGGCCCGCCACATGCATCCCAAGTGGGGCATCGACCCGGCAATAAGCCGTTCGAGCCGGGGTCCAGTGGGGGAAGTCCGCCGATCTTCAGCGATCCGATGGTGCGCGGGTGGGGACGTGCTACGCTAGGTGAACACAAGGTGAACGGGAGGTGTCACATGAGCAAGCAGTCGATGACCGGTGCGCCGGTCTGCACCTGGGTCGCCGTCACGGACGCGTCGGGTCGCACCCGCATGGAGGCACGCTGGACGACCGTCGAGGCGGTCGCCACCCAGGCCGCCTGACCCCAGGTCACCCACACGAGCCGCGCCCCCTCGGGGCGTGGCTCGTCGCCATTTCGCGCGCGAGCGACAACTCGTGGCCGCGGTCGGGAATGAACGCTGGGGGCGGTCCGTTAGGGTGGTTGAAAGTTCTACCAAAGCCACCAGCACCCCAGGAGATCCCCATGAGCAGCACGTTCGACACCCCCACCACCGCGATCGACGACACCACCGGCGACTACACCCTCGACGTCAGCCACAGCCGCCTGGGCTTCGTGGCCCGCCACGCGATGGTCACCAAGGTCCGCGGCCAGTTCGGCGCCTTCGAGGGCACCGCCCACATCGACGAGAAGGACCCCTCCGCGTCCAAGGTCGACCTCTCCATCCAGGTCGCCTCCGTCGACACCGGCAGCGCGGACCGCGACGGCCACCTCAAGTCCGGCGACTTCTTCGACGTCGAGACCTACCCGACCATGACCTTCAGCTCCACCGACGTGAAGCGCGACGGCAGCGACTGGACCATCACCGGCGACCTGACCATCAAGGACGTCACCAAGCCGGTCACCATCGAGTTCGAGCAGACCGGCTCGGCCCGTGACCCCTTCGGCAACCTGCGCGTCGGCTTCGAGGGCGAGACCACCATCAACCGCAAGGACTGGGGCCTCACCTGGAACGCCGCGCTCGAGACCGGCGGCGTCCTCGTCTCGGACAAGATCAAGCTCGAGTTCGACGTCTCGGCGATCCGCAACGCCTGACCCACGTCGAGCCGGCGCGTCCTGACGCGCCACCGCGATCGAGTCGGCGCATCCTCACGCAGCACGCGTGCAGGATGCGCCGACTCGTCGCATGTGCGGGGCGACCGGGCACTTCCTCGCGCTGGAATGCGCCGACCGGGCATCTCCTCGCGCTACAGCGCGAGGAGATGCCCGGTCAGTCGTGTCCAGCGCGAGGAAGTGCCCGGTCAGCGGGGGTTCTTGCCCTTGTAGCCGCCGCCGCTGCTGCGGTGGCCGCCACCGGGACGGCCGCGGAACGGACCGTTGTCGGGCTTGATCTCGATGAGCTTGCCGGAGATCCGGGTGCCCGATAGCCGGTCGAGGGTGCCGGGCGGCAGGTCCGCGGGCAGCTCGACGACCGAGAAGTCCGGCTTGATGGAGATGTAGCCGAAGTCGCCGCGCGACAGGCCGCCCTCGTTGGCCAGGGCGCCGACGATCTGGCGCGGCTCGACCTTGTGCCGCTTGCCGACCTCGATGCGGTACGCCGCCATCGGCGCGCCGCTGCGCGACTCCCGCGGTGCCCGGTCGGCCTTGCCGCCGTGGCTGGCGCGCTCCTCGAAGGAGCGCTGGCGCTGCTCGGGCTCCGGCTCGAGCAGCAGCGGCTGCTCACCGTGCATCACCGCGGCGAGGGCCGCGGCGACGTCGACCTCGGACACGTCGTGCTCGCTGACGTAGTGCGAGACGACGTCGCGGAAGAAGTCGATGCGCTCGGGCTGGGTGAGGGCCTGGGTGATCTGGTCGTCGAAGCGCGAGAGGCGCGTGGCGTTGACGTCGTCGACGGTCGGCAGCTGCATCTGGGTGAGCGGCTGGCGCGTCGCCTTCTCGATCGCGCGGAGCAGGTGGCGCTCGCGCGGGGTCACAAAGGCGATCGAGTCGCCGCTGCGGCCCGCGCGACCGGTGCGGCCGATGCGGTGGACGTAGGACTCGGTGTCGGTGGGGATGTCGTAATTGACGACGTGGCTGATCCGCTCGACGTCGAGGCCGCGCGCCGCGACGTCGGTGGCGACGAGGATGTCGAGCTTGCCCGCCTTGAGCTGGTTGACGGTCCGCTCGCGCTGCACCTGCGCGACGTCACCGTTGATCGCCATCGCCGAGTAGCCGCGAGCACGCAGCTTCTCGGCCAGCGTCTCGGTCTCGTTCTTGGTGCGGACGAAGACGATCATGCCCTCGAAGTTCTCCACCTCGAGGATGCGCGTGAGCGCGTCGACCTTCTGCGGGTAGGACACGATCAGGTAGCGCTGGGTGATCGTGGAGGAGGTCGTCGTCTTGTTCTTGACGGTGATCTCGACCGGGTCCGCGAGGTACTTCTTCGAGATGCGGCGGATCTGTGCGGGCATCGTCGCGGAGAACAGCGCGACGTGCTTGTCGTCGGGGGTGTCGGCCAGGATCGTCTCGACGTCCTCGGCGAAGCCCATCTTGAGCATCTCGTCGGCCTCGTCGAGGACCAGGAAGCGCAGCTCGGAGAGGTCGAGCGTGCCCTTGTCGAGGTGGTCCATTATCCGGCCCGGCGTGCCGACGACGACGTGCACGCCGCGGCGCAGCGCGGAGAGCTGGACGCCGTAGCCCTGGCCGCCGTAGATCGGCAGGACGCGGACGCCCTTCATGTGCGCGGCGTACTTCTCGAAGGCCTCCGAGACCTGCAGCGCGAGCTCGCGGGTCGGGGCCAGCACGAGGGCCTGCGGGGTCTTCTGGCTCATGTCGAGCTGGGAGAGGATCGGCAGCGCGAAGGCGGCGGTCTTGCCGGTGCCGGTCTGCGCGAGGCCGACCACGTGGCGGCCCTCGAGCAGCGGGGGGATGGTCAGCGCCTGGATCTGCGAGGGGGTCTCGTAGCCCACGTCGGCCAGCGCCTTGAGGACCTCGGGCGCGAGGCCGAGGTCGGAGAAGGTCTGGTCCGGTGCTACAAGTCGGTCATCACTCACACCCTCAAAGGTAGGGCCTCACGGGGGAATCGGGGATTCCGCGAGGGTCGAAAACCCCGCGACAGGCCCGGACGTGAGGCAGCACACTCCCGTCATGCGAGATGTGACGCCGGCGCTCCCCGAGGGCCTCACCACCCGCCCCCTGGCGAGGAGCGACTCCCGCGCGGTCTCCGACGTGATCGCGGCCCAGGAGCTCGAGGACATCGGGCAGGTCGCGATCGAGGAGGCCGACATCGTCAGCGACTGGGCCAAGCCCAGCCACGACGTCACCTCGCGCTCGGTCGGTGTCTTCGACGGCGACGCCCTGGTCGCGTACGCCGAGCTGATGGGCGTCGACCGCGCCGACACCGCCGTGCTGCCCTCCCACCGCGGTCGCGGCATCGGCACGTGGCTGGCCCACTGGCTCCTCGACCTCGGCCGCAGCATCGGCTCGCCCGTCGTCGGGATGCCCGTCCCGCAGGGCTCGCCCGGCGACCGGCTGCTGGAGCAGCTCGGCTTCCGCGTCCGGTGGACGAGCTGGGTGCTCCGGCTGCCCGAGGGCGCCGCCATCCCGGAGCGCGCGCTGCCGGAGGGCTACGTCGTACGCACTGCCGGGCCCGAGGACCTGCGGCCCGCCCACGACGTCCTCGAGGACGCCTTCCTGGAGTGGTCGGTGCGCGACCGCGAGCCGTTCGAGGACTTCCTGGCCGCGACGAGCGGGCGACCCGGCTTCGAGCCGTGGAACCTGCGCGTGGCCGTCGACCCCGACGGCGCGGTGGTCGGCGTCTCGCTGGTGCTGGTCTCCGACGACGGCGCCACCGGCTTCGTCCAGCGGCTCGCGGTGCGGCGCGACCAGCGCAACCGCGGGATTGCCCAGGCGCTGCTGGTCGACTCGTTCGCCCGGGCCCGCGAGCACGGCACGCGCACGTCCGAGCTGAGCACCGACTCGCGCACGGGGGCCCTGCCGATGTACGAGCGGGTCGGGATGGTCGTCGACCACGTCTGGGTCAATCGCGCGATGGACCTGACCTGACCCGCGGAAAGCGTGAGAGGCGTCCGTCGGGCACCGCAGATTCCGTCAAAACGCCGCGGTCTAGACAGCCCGTTCATCCCTCAGACCTCTCCTAGTTCTGTGCCGTTGATGGCATTAGCATCGAGCGACACCGTTCGGGCGGTGACACGGCGAGGGCGTGGGGCCCTTGTCTCGCATCTGTGGGGGTTTGACGTGCAAGAACTACGTGCATTGGTCGTCGAGGACGATCCGGACATCTCGTCAGCGCTGGTGGAGACACTGGAGGGGGCCGGCTTCCGGGTCACGACGGCACTCGACGGACGGCAGGCCGTGAGCGCTGCGGCCGCCGACCCGCCCGACCTGGTCACGCTCGACCTGACGCTGCCGCACATGGACGGCATCGAGGTGTGCCGCCGCATCCGTGAGACCAGCGACTGCTACATCGTCATCGTGTCGGCGCGGTCCGACGAGGTCGACAAGCTCATCGGCCTCGAGGTCGGGGCGGACGACTTCGTCCTCAAGCCGTTCTCGCCGCGCGAGCTGCGCGCCCGCGTGGCCGCGCTGTTCAGGCGGCCGCGGACCGCGACGGGGGCCGAGGAGTCGCCCAGCGGCCGCGGCCCGCAGGTCCCGAGCCCGGCCCAGCCGGTCGACGAGCCGACCACCATCTCCGCGGGGGCGGGGCTGGTGATCAACTCCGCGCGGCGCGAGGTGCAGGTCGACGGCACGATCGTGGAGCTGACGCGCATCGAGTACGACGTCCTGGAGTACCTCGCGACCCACCTGTCGCGGGTCTGCACCCGCGAGGAGATGGTGCTCGCGATCTGGAGCAGCGCGCTCACCCACGACCACCACCTGGTGGACGTGCACGTGGCCAACCTGCGCGGCAAGCTGCGCCGGCACTCCGACGCCACCTGGATCCACACGATCCGCGGCATCGGCTACCGGATGGACCGCGAGGGCGAGGACCAGCAGGACCGTCGTGCCGGCGGAGGGCCCTACCTCGTCGCCCGGATCGACTCGGAGGACTGGGCGCGAGGCCTGGACTTCTGACCGGCTCCTGAGCGCTCCGACCGGCTCCTGTCCCCCTCATCGGGGGGTGCTTCGGCCGGAACGACCGCCATCCCCACCTGCGGCCGCCTAGCATCGGCGGCAGGTGGGGAGATCGACCGTGCCAGCCCGGTTTCAGGCCGGACCCGGCAGGGTAGGCGAACGGTCAACTGGGGAGCAGACGGATGATGAACGCACGGACAGCCGTGGTCGTCGAGGACGACCACGACGTCGGCGACGCCATCTCCAAGCTGCTCGACCAGGCCGGCTTCGACGTGACCGTGGCGCGGACCGGGACCGAGGCGCTCACGGTCGTCGCCGACGTACGACCCGACCTGGTCACGCTCGACCTCACCCTGCCCGACATCGACGGCGTGGAGGTCTGCCGGCAGATCCGCACGGTCAGCGACTGCTACGTGATGGTCGTCAGCGGTCGCACCGGTGAGGTCGACCGGCTCATCGGGCTCGAGGTCGGCGCCGACGACTACCTCGTCAAGCCGTTCTCGATGCGCGAGCTGCAGGCGCGGGTGGCCGCCCTGTTCCGGCGCCCGCGCAGCAGCGAGCCCGCTCCCTCGGCGGCCGCCGCGCTCGCGGCCGACCCCGTCCCCGTCCCCGCCGCGGACCCGACCAGCTCGGAGGGCTGCAGCGACCTGACCCTCAACCGCGGGTCGCGCGAGGTGCTGGTGTCGGGCCGGGAGATCGACCTGACGCGCACCGAGTTCGACCTGCTGGCCCACCTGGTCGGCCGCCCCGGCGTCGTCGTCCCGCGCCACGAGCTGATGCGGGCGGTGTGGGCGAGCGACTTCGTCCCCGACAGCACCCACGTCGTCGACGTCCACCTGGCCAACCTGCGCCGCAAGCTGCGCGCCGCCGCCGACGGCAACCAGTGGATCCGCACCATCCGGGGCGTCGGCTTCCGGTTCGACCCCTGCTGCCCCTGACCCGCGCGCGTTCGGGGCCGCGATCTCTCCTGAGAGTTGACCCTGACTCTGGTGAACCGAGGCCTCAACTTCGGCAAACCGCAGTACCTTGAGCGCATGGTCATTCGAGTCGCGCTGGTCAACGACGACGAGGTCGTCGTCCGCGGCCTCGACGCGATGATGCGCAGCTACGGCCACCGCGTCGAGGTGGTCGAGCTGGTCGCGGGCAAGCCGGTCGCCCAACCGGTCGACGTCGCCCTCTACGACACCTTCGGGATGGGTCAGGGCAACGGGCCCGCCGTGCGCCACCTCGTCGAGAGCCCGCAGGTGCGCTCCGTCGCCGTCTACACGTGGAACTTCCAGCCGTGGCTGACCCGCGACACCCTCAGCCAGGGCGTCCGCGGCTATCTCTCCAAGAGCCTGCCGGCCTCGCGCCTCGTCGACGCCGTCACCGCGATCTCGTCGGGCCAGCTCGTGGTCTCGCCGTCGCGAGGACGCTCGCCGCTCGTCGGTGGCGACTGGCCCGGGCGCGAGGAGGGCCTGACCGCGCGCGAGGCAGAGGTGCTGTCGCTGATCACGATGGGCCTGAGCAACCAGGAGATCGCCGAGCGCACCCTGCTGTCGCTCAACTCGATCAAGTCCTACATCCGCTCCGCCTACCGCAAGATCGGCGTCGACTCCCGCTCGCGCGCGGTGCTGTGGGGTGTGGAGCACGGCATGCGCGCCGACCGGGTGCGCATCAACGGCTCGCCCGCGCGCGACGCCTGAGCCGTACGCCGTCCTCCCCGGGCCGGCTGCGCGCTTTGGGGACCGGGCGCCCGAGCGCCGTACCCTCCTCCCCGTGACACAGCAGCAACGCCCCGTCGTCGACGGCATCGACCCCGACGACCTCGCCACGACCGTGCGGGTGCTGCAGCAGCTCCACCACCTGCCCGGCGACCACCCCGACCACGTGCGGGTGAAGCGCGCCGCGTCGCACATGTACAAGTCGATCAAGGCCGAGCGCAAGCTGCAGAAGCGGGCCGCGGAGCTGGCGCACGACCGTGCCGTCACCGAGCTCACCGCCACCGGCTCGCCGGCGCGCATCGACGACGAGACGTCCGGCATCCCCCTCGTCTCGAGCGCGCCCGGGGCCTTCGCGGGCGAGCTGATCAACGCGCGCGGCTGCTACATCTGCAAGCAGGACTTCACGCTCGTCGACGCGTTCTACCACTGGCTCTGCCCGTCGTGCGCGGCGATGAGCCACGCCAAGCGCGACCAGCGCACCGACCTCACCGGCAAGCGGGCGCTGCTGACCGGCGGGCGCGCGAAGATCGGGATGTACATCGCGCTGCGCCTGCTCCGCGACGGCGCGCACACCACGATCACCACGCGCTTCCCCAAGGACGCGGTGCGCCGCTTCAGCTCGTTGCCCGACAGCGACCAGTGGATCGACCGGCTTAAGGTCGTCGGCATCGACCTGCGCGACCCCACGCAGGTCATCTCGCTCGCCGACGACGTCGCGGCGGCCGGCCCGCTCGACATCCTCATCAACAACGCGTGCCAGACCGTGCGTCGTACGCCCGGGGCCTACGCGCCGCTCGTGGAGGCCGAGTCGCTCCCCCTCCCGGCCGACTCGGTGCCCGAGCTGGTGACCTTCGACCGGATCTCCGAGGCCCACCCGGCCGCGATCGCCGGCGCCCTGGCCCCGACTCCCGTCGCCCACCACGAGGGTGAGTCGATCGAGCACGCGATGGCGGTGCACAACGCCGCCACCCTCACCGCGCTCGCCCTCAAGGCCGGGCACGCCTCCCTCGACGCCCACCTCGCCGGCACCGCCGTCGACGCCGGCGGCCTGCTGCCCGACGTCCAGGCGACCAACTCGTGGACCCAGACCGTCGGCGAGGTCGACCCGCTGGAGCTGCTCGAGGTGCAGCTGTGCAACTCGATCGCGCCGTTCCTGCTGGTCTCGCGGCTGCGCCCGGCCCTCGCGGCCGCGGCGTCGGCAGCGACCTCGGGGCGGGCGTACGTCGTCAACGTCTCGGCGATGGAGGGCCAGTTCTCCCGTCGCTACAAGGGCCCCGGCCACCCGCACACCAACATGGCCAAGGCCGCGCTCAACATGATGACGCGCACCTCGTCGGGCGAGATGTTCGAGACCGACGGCATCCTGATGACCGCCGTCGACACCGGCTGGATCACCGACGAGCGCCCCCACCACGAGAAGCTGCGGATCGCCGCAGAGGGCTGGCACGCCCCGCTCGACCTCGTGGACGGGGCCGCCCGCGTCTACGACCCCATCGTGCTCGGCGAGGGCGGCACCGACCTCTTCGGCTGCTTCGTGAAGGACTACCAGCCCTCTCCCTGGTGATGCGCGGCGGTCAGCCTGACGTGAGGCGCACCCGCGGGCCGATGAGCTGCATGCCGCTCTGCAGCCCGCGCGCGTAGGTCAGCTCGACGCCCTTGGTGGCGGCCACGCCCGGCTCGTCCATCCGCACCAGCATCACCAGCTGCTGGGCCGGGGTCCCGCCGGTGCGGAGCCGCGTCCCCTCCCGGACTGGCTCGGCGTCCGGGCAAGACTGCTCGAAGCTGCGCTGCCCGGAGAGCATCCCCAGCTGCGGCTCCGGCTGTCCCGGTCGCTGGGTGCAGACGAAGAACTCATAGCTCGCCCCCGCGGTGTCGTTGCGCACCCTGGGCGCGACCGACTCGATGACGACGGACTCTCCAGCGCCCGTCCCGCTGTACGTGATGCCGATCGCCATGAAGTCCCTCCCCTCGCGCAGCGGACCGGACCACGCGTTGCCGGCATCGGGGAAGACGCTGGGGTGCGTGTGCCAGTGCCAGGCGTAGGCCCCGCCGCCCACCAGCAGCGCGGCGGCTGCCAGCGCGCCGGCCACTCGTGCCGCGTCATGCCTGCCGCGCCGCCGTGCCCCCATGTCGTACCCCCGTGTCCCGAGCCGGTGTCGAGGCCATCGTGGCACCAGCGCCGCACGCGCGGCGCCGATCGGGCGTGGACGCGCGGACAGAAGTGCCGTCCGGTCGGCCCGGCCACGCTCAGCCCGACCGCGCCGGGCGAGTTGTGTCCGCGCGCCTGCGGTCCCCTAATGGTTGACTCGGCGCCATGAGCCAGCTCGAGACCGCCGAAGAGTTCCACGCCCGGGTCGCGGCCGCGACCGACGCCGAGGGCCGGCTGCCCGTGTCCATCGAGGCGATGCCGGGGTGGGACATCTTCCCGTTCGAGCTCGACGGCCTGCGGATCAAGCAGCTCGAGCCGCTGCAGGACGCCGAGCCGCCCCGCGCGGGCGAGGACCCCGCGGACTGCTTCTGCCGGCAGCCGATGCCGCCCGAGCAGGCCGCCCGGGTCGCATGGCGCAACGACCGCTGGCTGCTCGCTGCGCTCGACATGAAGCTGCCCGTGTCCCTGATCCTGCGGCCGGTCGAGCACTTCGACATCGCCGACCTGCCCGACGACATGGCCGCCGAGATGGGTGTGCTGATGGTGCGGGTCGCCGCCGCGGTCGAGGAGCTGCCGAGCGTCGGTCGCTGCCACATCGGTCGCTACGGCGACGGCGGCGCCCACGCCCACCCGTTCTTCTTCGGCCGCCCCGCCCGGATGGGGCAGCTCCGCGGGTCCTGCCTGCTCGACTGGGAGGAGAACCTCCCCGCTGTGCCCGACGACGTACGCCTCGCCAACGCCGGCCACGTCGGGCGCCGCCTCGTCGAGCGGGCGGGCGGGCACGGACCGGCCTGGGAGGCGTGATCCCGCGTCCGCCGCACGGATCCGGCGCCAGCTCGGGCAGGCGTCAGGACGCCGCGTCGCCGGCGATGTTGACCATCCAGCTGATGCCGTAGCGGTCCTTGAAGGACCCGAAGACGTCGCCCCACGGCTGCTTGTCGAGCGGGGTCGTGACGGCCTGGGCGCCCTCGCTGAGCGCATCGAACCACCGCCTCATCTTCTCCTCGTCGTCGCCGGCGATGCTGACCGAGACGTTGTCGCCGAAGGTGACCTGGACGAACTCGGGTGGCGCGTCGGCGCCCATCAGCGTGAAGCCGTCGGGCGTCTCGAGCTGGCCGTGCATGACCTGGTCGCCGAGGGGTCCCTCGGTGCCCATGTCGCCGAAGGTCATGAAGGTGGGCTCGCCGCCGAGCACCGAGGCGTAGAACTCCAGCGCCTCACGGGCCTGGCCGTCGGCGAAGTTGAGGTAGGGGTTGAGCAGGACGGACATCGCGGGCTCCTCCCGGCGAAGCGTGGTCGATGGACCATCCAACCTAGTGACGAGTCGAGGTCCCGGGAAGGGACGAGCAGACACACGACGCCCCGGACGAGCGTGTCGTCCGGGGCGCCGGTGCGGGGGTGCGCGGGGTCAGCAGGGTCAGCGGCTGGAGTAGGGCGTGTAGTAGTCCGTGTGACGACCGCGGGAGTCGTCGTTCCAGTCGTCCTTGTCGTAGTCCGGGGCGGACTTGATCTCGTCCTTGCTGAGGTTGACCATCACCGTCCTGCCGTCGTGGTCGATCCCGGTGACGGTGCCGGCGGGGATCAGGCGCTTCTTGCCGAAGATCCAGAAGCCGGTGTCCACGACGAGCCACTGGCCCGTGGCCTCGCTGCTGGCCTCGTCGATCTTCCCGATCGATCCGTCGCTCGCCTCGACGTCGTAGCCGACGAGGTCACTGTCCTGGCTCCACGTGGTGTCGCGGTAGCTCCACACGGTGTCACTCATGGTTCCTCCCAGGGTTCGGTGAGTACCTGGTGATCGACGTAACCACCGCGCCGACGGACCGGGCACACCCATGGGGCGGTGTGACACGCGGTTACCGCCTCTCGGGTGCGTCCGCAGGGGTACGCCGACCGCGTCCGTCAGTCCTGCACCGGCCGCTCCCAGTGGCGCAGGGCCGCGCACTGCGCGAGGAAGCCGGCCACGGTGCCCGCAGTGAGCTCGGGGCACCCGTCATCCGGCGTGACCCCGGCCGCGTCGAGCAGCGGCTGGGCGTCGGCCGACCAGGCGAGGAACTTCTGGTGGGCGAAGGCGTCGTCGACGAAGTCGCGGGCCGTCTTGCGCCCGGCGAGCTCCTGCGCCCCCTCGGCGGACGGCACGACCGCCACGGCGTCGAACAGCACCGAGGGCGCGCCGACGACCGCGTGGTCGGGCACCAGCTTGCGCCCGCCCTTGAGCTTGAGCGGCCCGGCGGCAGGGGCGACGTACTCGACGAGGGCGCCGGCACCGGTGAACGCGTCCTCGATCGCCTTGACGAGCGCACCGTCGGACCCGGCGGTGACCAGCACGCCGAGCTTGCGGCCGGCGAAGGAGTCCGGGCCGTTGCGCAGGATGCTGAGGGCGGCCGACTCGGGCAGGTCGGTGCGCGGCTCGATCGCGGCGGGGTTGGCCTCCGGCAGCGGCATGCCGAGCTCGTCGGCGACGCCCTGCGCGAGGTCCTCGTGGACGTTTCGGAGGTTGCCGAGCATCCGGGTGCGGATGGCCGGATCCTCGCACTTGCCGAGCTCGAAGCCGTACGCCGCCACGATGTGCTGCTGCTCGACGTCGGTCTGGCTGATCCAGAACTGGCGGGCTTGGCTGTAGTGGTCGGCGAAGGTCTCCGAGCGGACGCGGCGCACCTGCCCGGCCTCCTCGCGCGGCACGCTCGTGTAGCCGTTGTCGACGTCGGCGCGCGGGCCGCGCTCGTCGCCGCCGAGGGAGTTGGGCTCGTAGTTGGCGCGTCCCTCCTGCCGCGACATCTGCATGTGGCCGTCGCGCTGGAAGTGCGCGACCGGGCAGCGCGGCGCGTTGATCGGGATCTGCGTGAAGTTGGTGCTGCCGAGCCGCTTGAGCTGGGTGTCGAGGTAGGAGAAGTTGCGCCCCTGCAGCAGCGGGTCGTCGCTGAAGTCGATGCCGGGCACGACGTTCTGCGTCATGAAGGCGACCTGCTCGGTCTCGGCGAAGACGTTGCTCGCCACCCGGTCCAGGGTCAGCCGGGCGATGACCCGCACCGGCACCTGCTCCTCGGGGATGAGCTTGGTCGCGTCGAGCACGTCGAACTCGAACTCCTCGGCGAACGCCTCGTCGAAGACCTGCACGCCGAGGTCCCACTGCGGGAAGTCGCCGGCCTCGATGGCGGCGTAGAGGTCGCGGCGGTGGAAGTCGGGGTCGGCGCCGTTGATCTTCACCGCCTCGTTCCACACCACCGACTGCATGCCCTGGCGCGGCTTCCAGTGGAACTTCACGAAGGTCGACTCGCCGTCGGCGTTGACGAAGCGGAACGTGTGGACACCGAAGCCCTCCATGAAGCGGAACGAGCGCGGAATGGTGCGGTCCGACATCTGCCACAGGGTCATGTGGGTCGACTCGGGCATCAGCGAGATGAAGTCCCAGAAGGTGTCGTGGGCGCTCTGCGCCTGCGGCCAGCCGCGGTCCTGCTCCTCCTTGACCGCGTGGACGAGGTCGGGGAACTTCATCGCGTCCTGGATGAAGAAGACCGGGATGTTGTTGCCGACGAGGTCCCAGTTGCCCTCCTCGGTGTAGAGCTTCACCGCGAAGCCGCGCACGTCGCGGGCGAGGTCGGGGGAGCCGAGGTTGCCGGCGACGGTCGAGAACCGGACGAAGGCCTCCGTGCGCTTGCCCTTGCGCGCGAACGGCGCCGCGCGGGTGAGGTCGGTGACCGGGTCGACGCACTCGAGGTAGCCGTGGGCGCCGTAGCCACGGGCGTGGACCACGCGCTCGGGGATCCGCTCGTGGTCGAAGTGGAAGATCTTCTCCCGCATCGCGAAGTCCTCGAGCAGGGTCGGGCCCCGCTCGCCGGCCCGCAGCGAGTTCTGGTCGTCGCTCATCGGCACGCCCTGGGCGGTGGTCATCACCTCACCCTTGGCGGGCGCCTGGTGGAGCTCGCCACCCTCGCCGATCCGGTCGTTCGAGGTGGTCGTCCTGCGCGCCATGGGCACGTCCTTCCGAGGGGTCGTCGCGGTCCCCTCGACGCTAGGCGCGACGACCGCCGACCGGCTCACCCCGCAGGACCCCCGACCTCCGTAGGCGCCCGGACGGGTGGTCCCGGCAGGGCGTCAGTCCGTGCCGCTGTGCCCGCGCAGCAGGTCGCCGAAGGGCGTCACGTCGGCCTCGACCTGGGTCCCGGACGTACGACGCGGGCGCGCGGCGAGGTCGGGCGCGAACCCGCCGACGCCGTAGCCGCCCTGGCTCAGGACCAGCGCGGCGAGCTCAGCCGCGGCGCGGGTGATCCGGTCCGACAGCCCGTGGCTGCCGAAGTCCTCGGTCGCGGCGAAGATCGAGGTCGGTACGACGACCGCGCGGAGGTAGGCGAAGAGCGGCCGCAGCGCGTGGTCGAGCACGAGCGAGTGCCGGGCGCTGCCGGCGGCCGCGGCGATCAGAACGGGCGTACCGGCCAGCGCGTCCTTGTCGAGGGCGTCGAAGAACATCTTGAACAGCCCGCTGTAGCTGCCGTTGAAGACCGGGGTCACCACGATGAGACCGTCGGCCGCCGCGACCTGCTCGCGCAGCTCGGTCAGCCGCGGGGTCGGGATGCCGCCGGTGACCATGAAGGTCGCCAGCTCGCCGGCGACCTCGCGCAGCTCGATGAAGTCGATCTCCGCGGCCTCGCCGCGGGCGGTGACCTGCGCGGTGGTCGCCTCGGCGAGCTGGTCGGCCAGCAGCCGGGTGGACGACGGGACGGTCAGTCCCGCCGTCACCACGACGATGCGACGACTCATGCGCGTACTCGCTTCGCTCCGTGCGCGCATGAGGCACAGGGGACGCTGTGTCTGATGATTCGCTCGCTCCGCTCGCTCATGCGCCCACCTGCGCGGCCTGCTCGGCCTGGAGCTCCTCGACGCGCGCCCGGGCGGGCTCGACGAGGTGGTGCGGGGCGTCGGGACCGGCCGCCACGAGGGAGGCGTGGGTGGGCGGGTCGCTCGGCACGTGGGCCGGCCGACGGCGCTCGAACTCCGTGCGCAGCACCGGCACGACCTCGGTGCCGAGCATCTCGATCTGCTCGAGCACCAGCGACGTCGGCAGGCCGGCGTGGTCCATCAGGAACATCTGGCGCTGGTAGTCACCGACGTAGTCGGCGAAGCCGAGGGTGCGCTCGATGACCTGCTCGGGGGTGCCGACGGTCAGCGGCGTCATCTGCGAGAAGTCCTCCAGCGACGGGCCGTGGCCGTAGACCGGGGCGTTGTCGAAGTAGGGCCGGAAGACGCGCTTGGCCTCGGCCTCCGTGGAGGCCATGAAGGCCTGCCCGCCCAGGCCGACGTAGGCCTGGTCGGCCGCGCCGTGGCCGTAGAACTCGAAGCGCTGGCGGTAGAGGCGCACCATCTGCTCGGTGTGCTCCTTGTTCCAGAAGATGTGGTTGTGGAAGAAGCCGTCACCGTAGTAGGCCGCCTGCTCGGCGATCTCGGTGCTGCGGATCGACCCGTGCCAGACGAAGGGCGGCGTGCCGTCGAGCGGCGCCGGCGTCGAGGTGTAGCCCTGCAGCGGCGTGCGGAACTGGCCCTGCCAGTTGACGACCGGCTCGCGCCAGAGCTTGCGCAGCAGGTGGTAGTTCTCGACCGCGAGCTTGATGCCGTCGCGGATGTCCTTGCCGAACCAGGGGTAGACCGGACCGGTGTTGCCGCGGCCCATCATCAGGTCGACGCGACCGCCGGAGAGGTGCTGCAGGAACGCGTAGTCCTCGGCGATCTTGACCGGGTCGTTGGTGGTGATCAGCGTGGTGCTGGTCGACAGCAGCAGCTTCTCGGTCTGCGCGGCGATGAAGCCGAGGTGGGTCGTCGGCGAGGACACGACGAACGGCGGGTTGTGGTGCTCGCCGGTCGCGAAGACGTCGAGACCGACCTCCTCGGCCTTGAGGGCGTACTGCGTCATCGCCGAGATGCGCTCGGCCTCGGACGGGGTGCGTCCGGTGGTCGGGTCCGTCGTGACGTCTCCGACGCTGAAGATGCCGAACTGCATGAGCTCCTCCTGGACTAGGTCCAACCGGGTGGTTGAAGTTTGTATCATCTCCAACGGGGCTGCCGGGCCCAGTATTCCGCGCATCCGCCGGACACCGAGCACCGTCCCGCCCTAGTCTCCGCTGCCATGCGTGCCGCGACCCTCGGATCCCTGACCGCCGCCACCAGCCTGGCGCTCCTCGCCCCGTTCGCCCCCGCCACCGCGGGTGCCGCCGCACCGGCCGACTTCCGGGCCGACGCCTGCCGGGACGCGGACCACGCCGGCCTCGCGTCCGACTCCGCCACCCGGACGACCGTGCTGAGCGAGCGGGTCGAGGGACTCCGGACGATCACCGTCACCGCCGAGCGGCTCAGCTATGCCAACGGGGCCCGCTGCGACCTGGTCTGGGTGGACGGCCGCCTGGCGTTCGGGCAGGACCTGAAGGGCTACCAGGCGAGCGTGGGCGACATGGGCGACCTGGTCGTCGCGGGCACCGCGCAGGGCGAGGTCGAGCACCGCGGGATCTCGACCGCGGTCGGCGGGACCCCGCCGTCGCACGAGCTGGACCGGGAGGTCCTGGGCGCGATCGTCTACACCCCCACCGACTCCGGCACCCTGCCCGAGCTCCCCGGGCTGCCGGCCGAGTGGCAGGGCCAGCCCTACACGTTCACCCACACCCGCACCACCGCCGAGGCGACCTTCCGGGCGCGGGTGGGCCGGCGGGAGTCGTTCACGGTCACGCCGGCCACCCGGGCCGCCGCGGCACGGCGGCTCGAGCGCGACCTGCGGATCGCCACGTCCGCGGCCGACCGTCGTGACGCGCGCCGGACCCACCGGCTCGCGCTGCGCGGCGTACGCCTGGTGATGAAGCCGTTCACCGCACGCTGGAGCGGCGAGCTCCCGGGCTGAGGGACGCCGGGTCGCGACGCGCCCGGCGGAATGCCTGCCGCGATCGGCGTGTTGGGAGGGGCACCATCGAAGGCACCGGGCCTCCGTCAGTCGCGAGAGGAGCGACGATGACCGACTTCACCCCCTTCGAGGACCTGCTCCGCGGACACGCGGGCCTGCTCGAGGACACCACCCACGACCGCTGGCTGCGCGCGCAGGCGCTCTTCGAGGAGCGCGCCTACCGCGAGGCCGCCGTCCTGCTGACCGAGCTGCTCGACGACCCGGGGGACGTCGGCCACGAGCTGACCGACGTACGGCTGCTGCTCGCCCGCTCGCTCTTCCACTCGGCCCAGCTCGACGGCACGATCCGGGTCGCCACCGAGCTCCTCGAGCACGACCCCAACGAGCCCTACGCCCACCTGCTGCTCGGCCGCGCCCTGCAGCGCAAGGGCCGCCGCGACGAGGCCCAGCCGCACCTGCGGCTGGCCGAGCTCCTCGGCGGCTACCGCAGCTGAGCCGGGCGGCTGGCGCCTCGGCCGGCCGGCCCTTGCCGCCCCGCCCGCTGGACGCGTACCCGCCGGGCGCGCGCCTGGGGGATGTCGTACGACGTCCTCCGGGCGCGGGCGCGAAGGCTCGGTGAACACTCGGTCCCGCGACGCTCCTGGGGGCGACAGGGCCGGTACGACGGCCCACCCTGAGGTCGTGACCAGCTATGGCGACCACCCCGGCCCCCTGGCCATCGCGCACCGCGGCGGCATGGCGCTGGCCCCCGAGAACACGCTGGCCGCCTTCGGGCGGGCCACCTCCCTCGGACTGACCCACCTCGAGACCGACGTCCGCACCACCCGTGACGGTCACGTCGTGTGCTTCCACGACCCGACGCTGCGGCGCGTCACCGGCCACCCCGGCCGGGTCGCCGACCTCGACCTCGCGGAGCTGCGCCGGCTGCGCGTCGGCGGGACCGACCGGGTCCCGACGCTGACCGAGGCGATGGCGACGTTCCCCGAGGCCAGGTTCGCCATCGACCTCAAGGACGAGGCCGCGATCGGCGCGACGGCGCGGCTGCTGCGGGCCAACCCCGGGTGGGCGCGACGGGTCCTGGTGGCGGGTGCGTGGTCCCGCTGGCTGGACCGGCTCCGGGCCGAGGCGCCCGGGGTGACGACGGCGCTCGGCTGGCGCTCGCTGACGACGCTCGTCGCGTGCTCACGCGGCGGCGTACGTCCTCCCGGGCTGCGGGTCGACCCCGTCGCCGGCGGCGGCTTCGCGCACGTGCCGATGCGGCTCGGCCGCCTGCCCGTGCACTCGGAGCGGGTGATCCGGCGCGCCCACGAGCTCGGGATCCGGGTGGTCGTGTGGACGGTCGACGACCCGACCACCATGCGCGCACTGCTCGACATGGGCGTCGACGGCATCATCACCGACCGTCCCGACGTGCTGCGCGAGGTGCTGATCAGCCGCGGCCAGTGGGTGCGCCCGAGCGGCGTACGACCGGTGGTCCCGCCGGCCGCGCCGGTGGGTGCCGGCTAGGACCGGCTCACCCGGACGTCAGACGCGCTCGAGGACCTCGCCGGCCAGGCCGTGCGAGACGGCCCAGAGCACTGCCTGGCTGCGGCTCTGCACGCCGGTCTTGCGGTAGGCGCTGCGGATGTAGGACTTCACCGAGTTGAGCGAGATCTGCATCTGCCGGGCGATGTCGTCGTTGCTCTTGCCGGTCGCGATGTGGGCCAGCGTCTCGCGCTCGCGGGCGGTGAGGAAGTCCACCTGGGTGGTCGAGCGGAGGTCCTTGGTCGGGAGCACCGGCAGCAGCGGCGCGACGACCGTCTCGCCGTGGTGGATGGCACGCAGGGCGCGACCGAGCTGCTGGGCGTTGAGGCTCTTGGCGAGGTAGCCGGTGACGCCGTCGCCCAGGGGCTCGTGGGCGAGCCCCGGCTGGTGGTTCCAGGTGTAGACGGCCACCCGGCGGATGTAGGGGTCGCTCACCGCGCGCTGCAGCGTGGTGTCGCCGCGGGCGGTGCCGAAGGTCTCGACCAGCGCGATGTCGACGGGCAGGCGGGAGCGGTCCTTGATGGTGCCGAGCTCGAAGCCGCCGAGCGTCCTGAGCATGCTGTCGAGGCCTCGCCTCACGAGCTCGTCGCCGCCGAGCAGCGCGACACGGATGTCCGTGCTGGTCATCTGGGGGTCCTCAGGGTCGTCCGGGAGCGATGGAACCTCCTCCGCTCGACGACCCCCCGACCGTCAACCGGGACAGTAACCCGGGGCGGTGCCGGGCAGTCGCATCGGTGCGGGCGGCACGACATTTTCCACCCCCTCGGGTGGGCCTGGTCTTGTCACTGATACCCCCTAGGGGTATCTTGGAAGCATGAGCGAGCAGCACGGACACCTCGAGGGCAACGACGAAGCGGTCCAGGCCCACCTCAAGCGCCTGCGCCGGATCGAGGGGCAGGTCCGCGGCATCCAACGGATGGTCGAGGAGGAGAAGTACTGCATCGACATCCTGACCCAGGTGTCGGCCGCCACCAAGGCGCTGCAGGCCCTCGCGCTCTCGCTGCTCGACGACCACATGGCGCACTGCCTCGTCGACGCCGCCCGCCAGGGCGGCGAGGAGCAGGAGCTCAAGCTCAAGGAGGCGTCCGAGGCGATCGCCCGCCTCGTCCGATCCTGATCTCGATCCGCCGCCCCGCATCACCCACCAGACCCATGAGGAGCACCCCATGAGCGAGACCACCACCTACACCGTCACCGGGATGACCTGCGGCCACTGCGCCGCCTCGGTCACCGAGGAGATCTCCGAGATCACCGGCGTCGAGGGCGTCGACGTCGTCGTCGAGACCGGAGCCGTCACCGTCACCAGCGCCACGCCCCTCGACGAGTCGACCGTCCGCGCGGCGGTCGAGGAGGCCGGCTACGCGCTCGCGTAGCCCCGCCCCGGTCCACCGCTGACCCCGCCCACCCCTGTCCTTCCAGCCACCCCTGACCCCGAGGACCCGTCCATGAGCACGCCGTTGCGCGTCGTCGCCTTCGTCGCCGCCCTCGCCACCGCGTTCGCGCTGGCGTGGGGCGGGGGCCGGCTCGTCGGTCCCCTCGACACCGAGCCGGTCGCCGCCCACGACGGGGCGGAGGCCCACGACGGGGCGGCCGGCGACGCGCACTCCGCCGAGGACGGCGACGACGCCGGCGCCCACGGCTCCGCTGTCGCCGAGGCGACCGGCCTCACGGCCCGGGCCGACGGCTTCACGCTCGCCCTCACCGACCGCACGCCGGCCGCGGGTCGCACCACGCTGTCCTTCCAGGTCCTGTCGTCCAGCGGCCGCCCCCTGCTCGACTACACGCGCGAGCACGAGAAGGACCTGCACCTCATCGTCGTACGACGCGACCTGACCGGCTTCCAGCACGTGCACCCGCGACTCGACGTCGAGACCGGCACGTGGTCGGTGCCCGTGCGGCTCACCCCGGGCGTGTGGCGCGTCGTCGCCGACTTCACCCCCGAGGGCTGGGAGGGCATCACGCTCGCGGACGACGTGTCCGTGGCCGGCGACTTCACCCCCGCGGCCCTCCCCGCCGACGACCGGACCGCGCGTGTCGAGACCGACGCCGGCACCTACACCGTCTCCCTGGAGGGCGACACCGCACCGGGGGCGTCGACCGTGCTGACCACGCGCATCGAGCTCGACGGCGAGCCGGTCACCGACCTCGAGCCCTACCTCGGCGCCTACGGCCACCTGGTCGCGATGCGCGCCGGCGACCTCGGCTACCTGCACGTCCACCCCGAGGAGGGCCCGGCCGGTCCGGGCATCGACTTCGCGACGGCCTTCCCCGAGCCGGCGACGTACCGCCTGTTCCTCGACTTCAAGCACCGCGGCGCGGTGCACACGGCGGCCTTCACCGTCGACGCGAGCGGAGCCCCCGCGGCCGACGGCGCCGACGACGCCCAGGAAGACGACCACTCAGAGGAGGGCGAGGAGCATGGCCACTGAGTCCCTCACCAGCGACGTCGAGCTCGCGATCACCGGCATGACCTGCGCCTCGTGCGCCAACCGCATCGAGCGCAAGCTCAACAAGCTCGACGGCGTCACCGCCACGGTCAACTACGCGACCGAGAAGGCGAAGGTCTCCTACCCCGGCACCGTCTCCACCGACGACCTGCTCCGCACGGTCGAGGCAGCGGGCTACGCCGCCGCGCTCCCGACGCCGCCGTCCGCGGACGACGGTCCCGGCGATCCCGTCGAGCACGACCCGCTGCTGCAGCGGCTGCTGGTGAGCGCCGTGCTCAGCGTCCCGGTCGTCGCGATGGCGATGGTCCCGGCCTGGCAGTTCACGTACTGGCAGTGGGCCTCGCTCGCGCTGGCCGCCCCCGTCGTCGTGTGGGGCGCGCTGCCCTTCCACCGCGCCGCCTGGACCAACCTGCGGCACGGCGCGACGACGATGGACACCCTGGTCTCGGTGGGCGTGCTGGCCGCGTTCGGCTGGTCGCTGTGGGCGCTGTTCCTCGGCACCGCCGGCGAGCCCGGGATGACGCACCCGTTCCGCATCGCGATCGACCGCACCGACGGCGCGGGCAACATCTACCTCGAGGCCGCGGCAGGCGTGACGACGTTCATCCTCGCCGGCCGCTGGCTCGAGCACCGGTCCAAGCGGCGCGCGGGCGCGGCGCTGCGGGCGCTGCTGGAGCTCGGCGCGCGCGACGTGGCCGTGCTGCGCGACGGGGCCGAGGTCCGGATCCCGGTCGACCAGCTCGCGGTGGGCGACGAGTTCGTCGTACGTCCCGGGGAGAAGGTCGCCACCGACGGCGAGGTCGTCGAGGGCAGCTCGGCGGTCGACGCCTCGATGCTCACCGGCGAGTCGGTGCCGGTGGAGGTGCGCCCCGGCGACGCCGTCGTGGGCGCCACCGTCAACGCCGGCGGACGGCTCGTCGTGCGCGCCACCCGCGTCGGTGCCGACACCCAGCTCGCGCAGATGGCGCGGCTGGTCGAGGACGCCCAGAACGGCAAGGCCGAGGTGCAGCGCCTCGCCGACCGCGTGTCCGGGATCTTCGTGCCGATCGTCATCGGCCTGTCCGTCGCGACCCTGGGCTTCTGGCTCGGCGCCGGGGAGGGGGCCACCGCGGCCTTCACCGCCGCCGTCGCCGTCCTCATCATCGCCTGCCCGTGCGCGCTCGGACTGGCCACGCCGACCGCGCTGATGGTCGGCACCGGACGCGGCGCCCAGCTCGGCATCCTGATCAAGGGCCCCGAGGTCCTCGAGTCCACCCGCCACGTCGACACCATCGTGCTCGACAAGACCGGCACCGTGACCACCGGCGAGATGACCGTCCACGACGTCGTGGCCGCCGAGGGCGAGTCCGCCGACGACGTACGACGCGTCGCCGCCGCCCTCGAGTCGGCCTCGGAGCACCCGATCGGCCGGGCCATCGCCGCCGTCGAGGGTCCGCTGCCCGCGGTCGAGGACTTCGCCAACCGCGAGGGCCTCGGCGTGCAGGGAGTCGTCGAGGGACGCGCCGTCGTCGTCGGCCGCCCCAGCCTGCTCGCCGACTGGGCCCAGCACCTGCCCCCGTCCCTCGTCGCCGCCGTCGAGCGCGCCCAGGGTGAGGGCCGCACCGCCGTGGCCGTCGGCTGGGACGGCCGGGCGCGCGGCGTCATCGTGGTCGGCGACACCGTCAAGCCCACCTCCGCCCAGGCGGTCGCCGCGCTGCGCGAGCTCGGCCTCACCCCGGTGCTGCTCACCGGCGACAACGAGGCCGCGGCCCGCCACGTCGCCGCCCAGGTCGGCATCGACACCGTCGTGGCCGACGTGCTGCCCGCCGACAAGGTCGCCGAGGTGCAGCGCCTCCAGGCCGCCGGCAAGGTCGTGGCGATGGTGGGCGACGGCGTCAACGACGCAGCAGCGCTCGCCCAGGCCGACCTCGGCCTCTCGATGGGCACGGGCACCGACGTCGCCATCGAGGCCGGCGACCTGACCCTCGTGCGCGGCGACCTGCTCGTCGCGGTCGACGCGATCCGGCTCTCCCGCCGCACCCTCGGCACGATCAAGGGCAACCTGTTCTGGGCCTTCGCCTACAACGTCGCGGCGCTCCCCCTCGCCGCCGCCGGCCTCCTCAACCCGATGCTCGCCGGTGCCGCGATGGCCTTCTCCAGCGTCTTCGTGGTGACCAACAGCCTCCGGCTCCGCGGGTTCCGCTCGTCGATCGCCTGAGCTCTGCTCCCCCCTTGCTGGCCGGGGAGCGGTGTGTGAGCCGCGTTCTCGGCGCTCAGAACGCGCCTCACGCACCGCCCACCCGCGCGCCGTACGACGACACGCCCGGGAGCGGTGAGTGAGGCGGCTTTTGGCCGCCCGGAACCCGCCTGACGCACCGCCCACCCGCGCGCCGAGGAGCGGTGTGTGAGCCGCCTTTTCGGCGCTCAGAACGCGCCTCATGCACCGCCCACCCGCGCGCCGTACGACGACACCCCCAGCAGCGGTGAGTGAGGCGGCTTTTGGCCGCCCGGAACCCGCCTGACGCACCGCCCACCCGCGCGCCGAGGAGCGGTGTGTGAGCCGCCTCTGCGTCGCTCAGAACGCGCCTCACGCACCGCCCACCCGCGCGCCGTACGACGACACCCCCAGCAGCGGTGAGTGAGGCGGCTTTTGGCCGCCCGGAACCCGCCTGACGCACCGCCCACCCGCGCGCCGAGGAGCGGTGTGTGAGCCGCCTTTTCGACGCTCAGAACGCGTCTCACGCACCGCCCACCCGCGCGCCGTACGACGACACGCCCGGGGGCGGTGCCCCAGCCGCATTCGCGCGGCCAGGAATGCGGCTCAGCCACCGCCCGAGGCCGCGCCCGAGGCCGCTCCAGGCCGCCCCGCAGCGGCCGACGCCGTGAACACAACCCGTGAACACAAGGTGCACAACGGTGACCCGAGGCCGTCGCGTGGGGAGTGTGACCGGCGACACACCCCCCGATGAAGGAGCTGCCATGCACCGGCGCATCCCCCTGGCCACCCTTGCCTGCCTGTCGATGTTGACGCTCGCCGCGTGCGGCGGCGGCGACGCGGACCCGGCCGCCTACCCCGAGGACGACATCACCCTGGTGGTGCCGTTCGCCGCGGGCGGACCGACCGACACCGTCACCCGTCTGATCGCCGAGCCGATGGCCGAGGAGCTCGGCGCCGAGATCATCGTGCAGAACGTGGAGGGCGCCGGCGGCACCGTCGCGGCCGGCCAGGTCGCCGAGGCCGACGGCAACGGCTACGAGGTCCTGATCCACCACATCGGCATGTCCACGGCCCCCGGCCTCTACCCGGACCTGGCCTACGACCCGCTCGAGGACTTCAAGACCGTCGGCCTCGTCACCGACGTGCCGATGACGATCGTCGCCCGCAAGGACTTCGAGCCCGAGAACCTCGAGGAGCTCGCGACCTACGTCGAGGAGAACGCCGACACGGTCACCCTCGCCAACGCCGGCGTCGGCGCGGCCTCGCAGCTGTGCGGCCTCCTCATCGAGCAGCAGCTCGGGGTGGACCTCACCGAGGTGCCCTACGACGGCACCGGCCCGGCGCTGACCGACCTCGTCGGCGGCCAGGTCGACTTCATGTGCGACCAGACCACCAACACCGCCGCCCAGATCCAGTCCGGCGACATCAAGGCGTACGCCGTCACCACGCCCGAGCCGATCGAGGCGCTGCCCGACCTGCCGACGACGGCCGACGAGGGCTGGACCGACGTCGAGGTCGGCGTGTGGCACGGGCTCTACGTCCCGGCCGAGACGCCCGACGAGATCGTCGAGAAGCTGACCGGCGCGCTCGAGGTGGCGCTCCAGGACCAGAACGTCATCGACAGCATGGCCGACCTCGGCACCACGCCGGCCCCGGCCGAGGACGTCACCCCCGACGCCCACACGGCCAAGCTGCAGGAGCAGATCGACCTCTGGACCCCGATCATCGAGGAGTCCGGAGTCACCGGCGGATGAGCACCGAGAGTGGCGTCGCGCACGGCGCCGGGCACCGCCCGGCGCCGTTCCGGCCCGACCTCTACGCGGGGGCGGCGTTCATCGTCCTCGGCCTCGCGTTCGCGATCGCCGGCTCGCGGTACGACGTCGGCTCGGCGCTGCGGATGGGCTCGGGCTACGTCCCGCTGGCACTCGGCGCCCTGCTGGCCGTCCTCGGGCTGCTCGTCGTCGCCATGGCGTTCCGCGGGGGCGACCCCGCGATCCGCGACGTGCAGCGGGAGCCCGTCCCGTGGCGTCGTGGCGGCCTGCTGGTGGGGGCGGTCATGTTCTTCGGGTTCTTCGTCTCCGGCCTCGGCCTCGCCCCGACCCTGTTCGTGACGACCTTCATCGCCGCGCTGGCCGGGCACGGCACCAGTCCGCTCAAGGCGGCGCTGACCTCCGCCGGGATCACCGCCCTGTGCCTGGTCGTCTTCGTGGCCCTGCTCCGGCTGCGGCTGCCGCTGCTCGGCGAGTGGTTGGGAGGCTGACGTGGACGGCATCCTCCTCGGCCTCGAGACCGCGCTCCAGCCGAGCAACATCCTGATCTGCCTGCTGGGCGTCACCCTCGGCACCGCGGTCGGCGTGCTGCCCGGCATCGGGCCGACCGCGACGGTCGCCCTGCTGCTGCCGATCACGTTCGAGTTCGACGCGGTCGCGTCGCTGATCATGCTCGCCGGCATCTACTACGGCGCGCAGTACGGCGGCTCGACGACGGCCATCCTGCTCAACCTGCCGGGCGAGTCGTCATCGGTGGTGACGGCCCTCGACGGCCACCAGATGGCCAGGCAGGGGCGGGCCGGACCGGCCCTGGCGACGGCGGCCCTCGGGTCGTTCTTCGCCGGCACGGTGGGCACGATCGTGCTCGCCGCGTTCGCGCCACCACTGGCGCAGCTGGCGCTGAAGTTCGGCCCGGCGGACTACTTCGCCGTGGTCGTCCTCGGCCTGATCGCCAGCATCGCGCTCGCCAGCGGGTCGACGGTCAAGGCGCTCGCCATGATCGTGCTCGGCCTGCTGCTGGGCACGATCGGGCAGGACCAGTTCACCGGCGTCCCGCGCTTCACCTTCGGGGTGCGCGAGCTCTACGAGGGCCTGGACTTCGTCTCGCTCGCGGTCGGCCTCTTCGGCCTCGCGGAGATCATCCGCAACCTCGAGTCGCGCCATTCCGCCTCCATCGTGACCCGCAAGGTCGAGGGCCTGTGGCTGAAGAAAGACGACTTCCGCCGCATCACCAAGCCGGTCCTGCGCGGCACCGCCCTCGGGTCGGTGCTCGGCGTGCTGCCGGGCGGCGGGCACGTCCTGGCCAGCTTCACGTCGTACTCGGTCGAGAAGAACCTGTCGAAGGACCCGAAGAAGTTCGGCACCGGCGTCATCGAGGGCGTCGCGGCGCCGGAGTCGGCCAACAACGCGGCGGCGCAGACGTCGTTCATCCCGCTGCTGTCGCTCGGCCTGCCGGCGCACCCGGTGATGGCGCTGCTCGTCGGCGCCTTCATCATCCAGGGCATCACCCCCGGCCCCAACGTCATCAACGACGAGCCCGAGCTGGTCTGGGGCCTGATCGCGTCGATGTGGGTGGGCAACCTGCTGCTGGTGATGCTCAACCTGCCGCTCATCGGCATCTGGGTGAAGATGCTGGCGGTGCCCTACGAGGTGATGTTCCCCGCGATCATCGCCTTCGCCTCGATCGGCTGCTACTCCCTCAATCTCAACGCCTGGGACGTCTTCGCGATCGCGGGGGCCGGGGTGGTCGGCTACTTCCTGATCCGGTGGGGCTGCGAGGCCGCACCGCTGCTGCTCGGCTTCGTGCTCGGGCCGCTGCTGGAGGAGAACCTGCGCCGGGCGATGATCATCAGCCGCGGCGACCCGACGGTCTTCGCGACCCGGCCGATCTCGGCGTCGCTGCTGGCGCTGGCGGCGGTGATCATCGTCATCGCGGTGCTCCCGTCCGTACGCCGCAAGCGCGAGGTCGTCTTCCAGGGCGAGGACGACTGAGCCGATCCACCCCGCCCCACCGAGCGGTGCGTGAGGGGGGTTCCCGCTGGACGGAATCCCCCTCCCGCACCGCTCGCGTGCGTGTCGGCGTACGCGGCGCCGGCGGGCGGTGCGCGAGGAGGGTTCCCGCCGGAGGGAGTGCCCCTCACTCACCGCTCGAGGGCGTACGCCGTCGGCAGCAGGTCAGCGGGTGTGCTGCCAGCGGTACTCCACCTCGGGCCGGCCGCTGCCCCCGTAGCGCAGCGACCGCGCGACGACGCCGACGTCGGCGAGGTGCTCGAGGTAGCGGCGCGCGGTGACCCGCGAGCTGGCCAGCTTCTCCGCGAGCTCGCGCGCCGACAGCACGCCGGGCGGCGTGCGCAGGTGGTCCATCGCCTCGTGCAGCCGCTCCGCGGTGAGCCCCTTGGGCAGGGCACCGTCGGAGGTGGCGACGCGCAGCGAGCCGAGCATCCGGTCCACCTCGTCCTGCATCACCTCGTCGGGCGCGTCGCCGAGCTGCCGGCGGTAGTCGGCGTACTGCTCGAGCTTGGAGCGGAACATCGGGAACGTGAACGGCTTGATCAGGTAGAGCACGACTCCGTGTGCGACCGCCCGGCGCACCATCTCGGCGTCGCGCGCGGAGGTCACTGCGATCACGTCGCACATGGTGCCGCCGGCGCGCAGGTTGCGGAGGAGGCCGAGGCCGTGGCCGTCGGGGAGGTACATGTCGAGCAGCACCAGGTCGACCTCGCGGTCGCCGAGTGCGCGGGCGGCCTCGCCGGCGGAGTTGACGACGCCGACGACGTCGAAGCCGGCGACGCGGCGGGTGTACTCCGCGTGGGCCTCGGCGACGAGCGGCTCGTCCTCGACGACCAGCACCCGGACGCTCATGCCGAGACCTCCACTCCGGCGGGCTCGGGCACACGACCGAGCACGACGACCATCTCGGCGCCGCCGAGCTCGGACCGGCCGATCGTGACGCCGCCGCCGAGGCGCCGGGCGACCTGGGAGACCAGCGCCAGCCCGACTCCGTGCGCGTCGCCCGCGTCGACCTTCGTCGTCCAGCCCCGCTCGAGCGCGTGGGCGGCCTCCTCGGGGGTGAGCCCGGGACCGCTGTCGCCGACGACCAGCCGGGCGTGCTCGGGCGACCCCTCGAGGTGCACCACGATCCGGCGGTCGTCGCTGCCGGCGACGGCCTCGATCGCGTTGTCGACGAGGTTGCCGAGGACGGTGACGAGGTCGCGCGGGGAGCCGACGGCGAACGACGCCGGGAGCTCGCCGGTGACGGTGAGCGAGATGCCGCGCTCCGCGGCCTCCGAGGACTTGCCGAGCAGCAGCGCCGCGACCACCGGGTCACCCACCGCGCCCACCACACGGTCGGTGAGCATCTGCGCGACCTTCAGCTCGTCGGTGACGAAGTCGATCGCCTCCTCGCTGCGCCCGATCTCGATGAGGGAGACCACGGTGTGCAGCCGGTTGGCCGCCTCGTGGGTCTGGGCCCGCAGCGACTCGGTGAGGCCCCGGACGATGTCGAGCTCACCGGTCACCGCCTGCAGCTCGGTGTGGTCGCGCAGGGTGACCACGGCGCCGACCTCCCTGCCGTCCCAGAAGGCCGCGCTGGAGCTGGCGACCAGGACGTGGTCGCCGGTCACGTAGACCTCGTCGGCGCCGCGCTCGCCGGACGCCGCCTCGACGAGCGCCGGGGGCAGGCCGAGGTCGTCGAGGGAGCGACCGACGACGTCGTCGGGCAGGTGGAGCAGCCGGCGGGCCTCGTCGTTGACCAGCTGCACCCGCCCCTCGAGGTCGATGAGCAGCAGCCCCTCGCGCACGGCGTGCAGGACGGCGCTGTAGTACTCGTACATCCGGGTGATCTCGCGCTCGCCCATGCCGTGGGTCTGGCGTCGCAGCCGCCGCGCGATCAGCCAGGCACCGGCGATGCCGACGACGAGCACGGCCAGCGCCGCGACGACGATGTCGGCGAACTCGTCGACGAGCAGGTCGTCGAGCTGGGTGAGGGTGATCCCGACGGCCACCAGCGCCACCACGGGTGAGCCGGCGTTGGCGGTGGAGACCGAGCTCTGCCCGAAGACCGGCACGATGGCGCGGATCGACGGCCCCAGCGTGCCGACGTACTCCTCGGTGTAGACCTCGCCGTCGGGTGCCCCGCCGAGGTTGCCGATGAAGGCCTTGCCGAGCTGCTCCTGGCTCGGGTGCGACCAGCGGGTGCGGTCGCGGTCCATCACGACGACGAAGTCGACGCCCGTGTCGACGCGGACCGCCTCGGCGTAGGGCTGCAGCAGCGCGGTCGGGTCGCTGGTCGCCATCGCCTCGCGGACCACCGGCGAGCGCGCCACCGCCCTCGCGACCGACACCGCCTCGTCGCGGGCGCTGGCCCGGATGTCGTTGCGCGCGTCGTAGGTCGCGAGGGCGAGCGCCGTGACGACCAGGACCAGCACTGCGATGAGCTGCAGGACCAGCACCTGGCGCGCCACGGACTGCTCGTGGCGAGGACGCGTCAGCACCGGCACATCGTAGGTGCGTCCGTGACGGCCCTCACAGGGTCAGCCACCGCTCACGGCTCGATCCCGATGCCGGGCTGGTGCGACCAGGCCCGCTCCTGCGCGGCGCTCATGGTCGGCCACCGGTGCCCGCCGGGGCGCGCCTCGACGCGGTCGTCGTACGGCGCCGGCTCGTAGGCCGGGTCCACGAAGCAGCCCGTGCCGTAGGTCGTGTCGAAGCCGGTGCAGGAAGACGCGACGCCGGCCGGCGTGGGCTTCACGCCGGTGTCGACCCACGTGTCGAGCGCGTCGAGCACCGCGGCGTAGCCGCTGTCGCTCAGCGAGCTGTGCTCGGCCTCGCGGCTGAAGACCTGCACCAGCAGGTCGTCGGTGCCGGCACCGGCACGGGTCGCCCGGTAGGCGGACTCGTGCTCGACGAAGGCGGTCGGGTCGTCGATGGCGTGCAGGGTCACGGTGGGGACGTCCACGGCCCCGGTGAGGTCGCTGTCCCAGGTCAGGTCGCGCCTGGCGGACGGGTCGGCGGCGAACCGCTCGACACCCTGGTTGAGCGCCTTGTCGTCGTGGCTGCCGGAGTAGCGCACCCCGACGTTGCTGAACGGGTTCCGCCCCTCCAGCCGGTTGTGCACGATGTCGCGGAAGGTGAAGGTGGCGAAGCGCAGGTGCGACTCGAGGGTCCGCTCGGGCACCTTCGTGACGGCGAGGATGTCGTCGAGGTTGCGCTGCTGCAGGGCGGTGCGGTCGGCCGGTGCGGACTGGTGGCCGGTGCACTCCTGGAGCCGCGAGCGCAGGCCGGCGGACGTCATCGTCGAGTCCTCCCGCAGCCCCATCCAGAGGGGGTACTGCGGCTCGGTCGGCCGCGGGTGGTTGCCGCAGTAGTACTGGTAGACCACGCGCAGGTCCACCCGGTAGTCGTAGCCGCGCGAGGCGCCGGCCAGCACGCCGTTGGTCAGCAGCACGCCGTCGTACGACGTCGGGTGCACCTCGACGAGCTTGGCGGCGACGTCGCCGCCCCACGACTGCCCGTGGGCGAGCGTCGTGCCGGGGACGCCGAAGGCCTCCTCGAACACCTGCCGGGCGCTCTCGCTGTCGGCGACGGCCATCCGGGTGCCGTAGCCGCCGCGGCGGTAGGCCGAGCCGACCCAGGCGTAGCCCTCGCGCGCCATCACCGCCCAGCGGTCGAGGTCCTCGACGCTGCGGGTCGGGTCGGACGCGTCGCCGAGGTCGGGGCCGCCGTGGGCGTGGACGACGAGGTCGCCGTTCCAGTCGTGCGGGACGGCGATGGCGTAGTAGGCGCCGTTGTCGTCCTGGCCGGTCCAGCAGTCGGCGACGTCGGCGACCCCGGCCGGGCACGCCGACGACGTCGGGCCGGTGGCGGACGAGGCGGGGACGGGGGCGAGCAGGGCTCCGGCGAGCAGGGCCGAGCCGGCCGCGGTGGCGGCGCGGGCGAGGACGGTGCGATGGGGCATGACGAGCCTCCGGGGTGGGGGGACGGACGACCGAGTGCGTCCGGGCCTGACGCTAGGAGCGTGTGACGTCGGTCTCACCGTTGTGTTCGTAGTGTTTGCCGCATGGCACTCAAGGACCTCCTCATCCCCGGTCGAGCCGAGGCACGCACCACGAAGTCGGCGCTCGACGCGGTCGACGACCCGCAGCCCGACCCGGGGGCGGTGGACCGGCTGGTCACGATGCTGCTCGACGTCGGCCTCGACGGGCGCGGCCCGCTCGACCCGGTGCGCGAGGTGGCCGACGAGGCGCTGCGCAAGGCCGGCGGCGACCGCGAGAAGGCAATTGCCGCGCTGGCCCGCCGCAGCACGTTCACCGGCGGCGTCGGTGGCTTCGTCACCGGCCTGGGCGGCTTCATCACGATGCCGGTCGCGCTGCCGGTCAACGTCGCGGAGTTCTACCTCCAGGCGGTCCGCATGGTCGGCGCCGTCGCGATGCTGCGCGGCTACGACATCGACGACCCGCAGGTGCGCAGCGCGATCCTGCTGACGCTGGCCGGCTCGGAGTCCGACGAGGTCCTCAAGAAGGCCGGCATGTCGACCGCCGGCGGCCGTGCGACGGCGTACGCCCTCAAGGGCCTGCCGCCCGCGGCGCTGATGATGGTCAACAAGGCCGTCGGCTTCCGGCTCATGCGCGGCGTCACGGAGAAGGCGCTCGCCCAGTTCGGCCGCGGCGTCCCCCTCGCCGGCGGGCTCGTCGGCGGCGGGATCGACGGCTTCATGATGAAGAAGATCGCCGACCACGCGATGAAGGAGTTCCCGGTCGTGGCGGCGGCGTCAGCCTGAGAGAGGGCGGTCACCGGATATCCGGTGACCGCCCCACTTACAGGTACAGATCCCGGGTGCAAAGCACGAGACTCGGGTGCAAAGCAGCCCGTACGCCACCACGCCGGGGTGCTCAGCCGCCGATGGTGGTCCGGATGAGGGGGCTCCTTCACGGAGGGTGAGGTGATCGGCGAGGTGACGGGACCTGACGCGGTGCCAGCGGTTGGCCTGGAGGTCGGGGGTCAGCAGCGCCAGCCCGGTGGCGTACTTGGAGATCCGGACCGGGCGGTGGCCGAGCTCCCACAGGCGCCGGTCGAGCGGGCCGGGGTGGGGCGTGCCCGACTTGGTCTCCACGACGAGGACGTCGCCGACCCCGACGGCGCCGTGGCCCGACACCCAGCGCAGGTCGCGGTCGACGGTGGCGCGCCCGGCGTCGCCGGGGAGGAGCAGCGTCGTACGCCGATAGCTGGTGTGCAGCGTCGCGACGAGGCCCGACGGGTCGACGTCGTGGACCCCCGCGGCGCCGAGCCGGTCGCGCACCCAGGCGGCCGCGGGCCCGGCCACCTCGCGACCGTCGTGGGGCAACCGCTCCTTCACGGTCGTGCCGCGCGGGCCGCGCGTCTTGACCTCGAGCCAGCGCTCGCCGGTGTCGGCGTAGTGCCGGGTGCGGACCTTCCAGCGGCGGCGTCGGCGGTGGGCCGCGCCGGCCCAGCTGTCGAGCCCGGCCGTGTCGAGGTAGGTCGACTCATAGCGTGAGCCGCGGCGGCCGTCGATCTCGAGCACCCGCAGGCCGGCCGTGCCGGCGGGATGGAGGCCGGTGACCAGGGCGTCGAGCTCGGCGGCGGCGATCACGTACTTCCGGTCGGTCCTGGTCAGCAGCTCCGCGCGGTCGTTGAGCTCCGCGAGCGAGATCGCGGGCAGGCGGTCGAGCGCGCTCACCGCGTGACAGCCGGTACGTCGTGGCGCTCGGCCCGCGACACGGCCGGGCGCGGCGCCGGGGCGTAGTGCACCTCGACCGTCGTGGTGTCGTCGACGAGGTCGACGCGGATCGGGGTGACCCGGTCGACCCTGGCGTCGAGGAGCAGCTCGAGGCGCGTGACCAGCTCGCGCTCGTCGGTCACGGCCCGGTCCAGCACCACGACCTGCCGCAGGCCGGTGGCGTGCAGCAGCCTGCTGTCGGCGAGGGCCAGCACGACGACCAGGCCGACCATCAGCGCGATCGACAGCGTCACGTCGCCGGTGCCGAGACCGCCGAGCAGGCCGATGGCCAGCGCGGCGAAGTAGTAGGCGATCTCGTGCTGGCCGAGCTCGTCGGAGCGGAGCCGGATGATCGACAGGACGCCGAAGAGCCCCAGGCCGAGCCCGACCGTAGCGGCGCTGCCGGCCAGCACGATGGTCACGGCGAGCACGCCGACGTTGACCGCGACGAACGCGGTGACGAGGTCGGCGCGGCGGTGGCGCGGGTAGTAGACGGCCAGGGCGAGCACCAGCACGGCGACGACGTCGACGGCGGCGAGCAGGTAGGTGGGGTTCATCGGGCTCCTTCGTCCAGGGGGCAGGAGCCCCGAGGTTGTCGGGGCCACCTGTCGGCCGGCTTCCGCGATCCTGTGGCCGGCCTGTGAGGTCGCCCCTGCGACAATCGACCCTCGTGGACGGACCCCTGCCCCTCGCGCTGCTCGTCGCCTCGCTGCTCTTCGCGGCGGTGGTGCTCGTCTACGTCGTGCTCGACCGCACGCCCGACTGGGGACTGCTCGGCTTCGCCGCCGTCATCGAGGCCGCGACGCTCGTCCTGCTCGTCGTCGCCGCGGTCCAGGTCGGTGACGTCGACCTGTCCGGCGGCGCGCTGGTCACGCTCTTCGGCTACCTGGTCGCCGGCCTCGTGCTGCTGCCGATCGGCTTCGTCTGGTCGCTGGCCGAGCGCAGCCGCGGCGCCACGGCCGTGCTGATGGTCGCGGGCCTGGCGCAGGCCTTCGTCGTCGTACGCGTCATGCAGGTGTGGCCGTCGTGACCCGCACCGCCACCTCGACCTCCTCGGGCCTCGGCCGCGCCCTCGTCGCGGTCTACGGCGTCTTCGCCCTCGCGGCGACCGCCCGCTCCCTCGTGCAGCTGGCCACGAAGGCCGGCGAGGCACCCCTGGCGTACGTCCTCTCCGCCGTCGCCGCGCTCGTGTACGTCGCCGCCACCCTCGGCCTCGCCGAGGTCGGGCCGTCGCCGCGCCGGCTGGCGTGGGCCGCGGTCGGCTTCGAGCTCGTCGGCGTGCTGACGGTCGGCACGCTCACCGTGCTCGACCCCGAGCTGTTCCCGGACGCCACCGTGTGGTCGGACTACGGCGCCGGCTACGGGTGGCTGCCGCTGGTGCTCCCGTTCGTCGGCATCGCCTGGCTCTGGCGCACGCGGGCGCGGGACTGACACGCGAGCCCGGGCCACCCGCACGTCGGCCTCGTCGTGCCGGTGGGTGCCACCCCCGTGGGCACCCACCGGTCTCGGTGAAGGCATGACGCCGCGGCTCAGGGGGCGTCGGGCTGGGTGATGGCGCTGCGACCGAACGCCAGCCACACCCCGGCGATCGCCATCCCGAGGGCCGCGACGACCGGGAGCCCCGGCACGCCGGTGATGCCGACCGCGAGCATCGTCCCGCCCGAGAGCAGCACGCACAGGGCACCGAGCACCTTGGACACCAGGCCCTCGCGGAACGCCATCCAGGCCAGCCCACCGCTGGCGATGAGCACGCCGAGCCAGCTGAGGTAGGGACTGAAGTCGTTCATCACGTAGTAGGTGTAGAGCCCAGCGTCGTCGTAGGTGCCGGCCTCGGGACGACCGTGGCCGTAGTTGCCCAGGGCACCCTTCCAGCCGTAGGCCAGCGTGAGCGCCGCGGCGGACACGCCGACGCCGAAGGTGACCACGCTGGCGCCGACGGACCAGCTGAACCGCTGCTCGACCCGGTGCCGCCAGAGGGCAAGGAAGACCACCAGGCAGATCACCGTGAGGTAGCCGGTGAAGCCCCCGACCCGGAACAGGTCGTAGTCCATGGTCGCCAGGTCCTCGGCCGCGACCGGGAAGTCGAAGTCCTCGTCCGCATCGACCCGGGTGTCGGTGACGACGGTGGAGACCATGCCGAGGACGCCCGCCGCCGCGGCCCAGAGCGGCCAGAGGGCGAACCGGCCCCCTCCGGCGGCCGTGCCGCTCTCCTCGGTCCGGGCTGGTGTCGGGGTGGTGTGCATGCTGGTGCCTCTCGGGTCGTCGGACATCGACCGACAGCCTGGAAGGCCCGACGGCCTGGATCCCAGAGGTGGATGTCCCTACGTCCTGGGCACCGCGTCCGGGTCGCCGAGGCCCGCTTCGCGCGCGAGCACGATGAGCTGGCTGCGGTCCGCCACGCCGAGCTTGGTCAGGATCCCGTAGAGGTAGTTGCGCACGGTCTTGTCGCTGAGCACGAGCCGTCGGGCGATGGTCGCGTTGTCGTGGCCTCGGGCCACCAGGTCGAGGACCTCGCGCTCGCGGCCCGTGAGCTCGGGGAACACCGATGCGCCCGAGGTGCGCGCTCCGCTGAGGTAGGTCGCCGCGCGTTGCGCGACCGCGGTCCCCAGGAGCATCTCACCGTCGGCCACGGCGCGGACCGCGCGCTCCACCTGCTCGGGGGACGCGCCCTTCAGCAGGTAGCCCCGTGCTCCTGCCCGCACGGAGGCGAACAGGGAGTCGTCGTCACCCAGCATGGTCATCACCAGCACCCCGACCGAGGGCTGCGCGCGGACGATGGCGCGGGTCGCCTCGATCCCGGACCCGGCGCCCAGGTCGAGGTCCATCACCACGACGTCCGGGCGTGCGCGGGCCACCACGGCCACGGCCTCGTCCTGGGACGCCGCCTGGCCCACGACCTCGACGGCGTCCAGGGCCTCGAGCAGCGCCACCATGCCGATCCGGAAGACCGGGTGGTCGTCGACCACCACGACCCGGACCGTCCCGGGCGACGTGCCCTCGACGGCGCTCACGGCAGGCTCACCCGGACCAGGGTGCCGCGCCCGGTCTCCCCGGTGTCCAGGCGGAGCGAGCCACCGGCCTCGTCGGCCCGCTCCCGCATCGAGCTGAGCCCGATCCCGGGCGTCGCCTCGTCGGCCAGGCCGGTGCCGTCGTCGTGGACCGCGATCTGGACGGCGTCGTCGTCGTCGACCTCCACCCGCACCGTGCAGGTCGTCGCGGCTGCGTGCCGGAAGGCGTTGAGGACGGCCTCGCCGACGACGTGGTAGACCGCGACCTGTCGCCGGGAGTCGATCCGGTCGGCACCGGGCGCGTCGACCACGACCTCGAAGTCCGCATCGCTGAAGCGAGCGGCGAGCGCCGCGAGTGCGTCGCTCAGGCGGCCCTCGTCGAGCGCGGGGGGCAGCAGGGCGTGCGCCATCGTGCGTACGTCGTCGGCGCGGCGGTTCACCTCCCCGCGGAGCTGCCGCAGCAGGTCGAGGTCCCGCTCGGGCAGCGCCTGCCCGTGCTTCTCGATCGCCGCGAGACCCAGCCCGATGCCGGCCAGCGCCGGGCCCAGGCTGTCGTGCAGCTCGCGGCGGAGCAGCCGCCGCTCCTCGTGGCGCACCTCGACGACCCGGTCGCGCTCGACGGACAGGAGCTGGTTGGCCTGGGCCAGGTCCAGCGCGAAGGCGACCATGCCGCTCACCCGCTCGAGCACGGTGCGGGTCCTCGGGTCGAGGCTCTCGCCCGCCCGGGCCCCGACCACCAGCTCACCGACCGCACGACCGTGGCTGCGCAGCGGCAGGCGCACCGTCGGCCGCCCCCCTGCGGTCCCCGCGGTCGCCCCGACCGGAGGCAGGTCCGCACCGGAGCGCACCTCGACGTAGCCGAGACGCAGGTCGTCGCGGAGCTCGCGGACCAGGCCCGCGAGTCCTTCGGTGCGGGAGGAGTCGCCGAACCTCGCGAGCAGCGTGCCGGCGTCGGTCCCGTAGACGAGGTGGTCCACCCGCACCTGCATCCAGCTGCGCAGCGGCTGCACGGCCAGGGCCAGGACCGCGGCGGCGACGAGCCCGGACGTGCGCTCGCCCCACGGCAGCAGCTGGCCGAACGCCCAGACGAGCGCCAGGTAGGCACCCACCAGCAGCGCGGTCAGCAGACCCCACAGGGTGGCGCGCGAGACCGCGACGTCAAGCCCCCACAGCCGCTGCCTGGTGATCAGCACGAGGAGCGCCGCCGGCAGCATCCCCAGACCGGCGAAGAGGGCCGCCGCGGCCAGGGGCAGCACCGGGTCACCGATGCGCAGGCCGAGGTCGAAGGCGGCGTAGGACGCGGTGACCAGCACCAGGCTGCCGATGACCCAGCCGAGGCAGCGGCGCTCCTCCGGACGTGCCGACACACTGCGACGCAGCAGGTAGCCGGCGCCCACCAGCGCGTAGGCGACACCCAGCGGCAGCACCGCGACGTCGAGCGCCCGCTCGAGCGCGGGGAGCCGGTCGGGCGACGGTGCCAGCGGGTTCTCCGGCGCTCCGGGTATCTGCAGGAAGGCCAGGGGGAGACACACCGTGAGCGTCACCGCCGCCCCTGCCCATGCGGCCCGGCGACGCCAGCCCGTCGGCGAGTCCACCGACAACAGCCACGGCATCACCAGCACCATCGCGAACGCGCCGACCGACCAGGCCCAGGTGACGAGGTTGACCACGGTCCCGAGCATCGGCAGGTCGGGGTGGTCCGCGGCGAGCAGCGCGTACGACAGCCCGAACGCGGTGACCCCGAACCCGATGGCGGTCGCGGCGAGCAGCCAGCCCAGCGGATGGCGCGACCTGGTCAGCACCAGGGCGGCGACCGGTGCGTAGACCACTGCCACGACGACGTCGGGGAGGAAGAACTCACGGTGGATGTCGTAGGGGATCGCGTTGTCGAAGGGTCTCCACACCACGGCGATGACGAGGCCGGCGCCCGCGAAGGCCCACGCCAGCGCCCACACGCCCGCGCCCACAAGCCACCGGCGCCCGACGAGGGCCGGTGGGGCCGCGGCGACGGACACTGACACGGCGGCTGATGCTACTCGTCGCGGCGCCCGGGCACCGGGGATGCGGAACCCTCCTCCGACGTCGCCGCCGGCCGCGTGCGGGACGACCTACGGCTCCAGCCCGGTGATCGCGTCCAGCTCGTCGCGCAGACCGGCGAGGAGCCCGTCGAGGTCGGGGAAGCGGTCGGGGTCGACGATGGCGGTGACGGTCACCGTCCCGGCGTAGGAGAGCACCTCGAAGTAAGCCGTGATGTTGCCGCTCTCGGACAGGGCGACCGGGACCGCGGCACGGACCCGGCGTCCGGCGAGGTGGACCGCCTCCTCCGGACCGCGCACGTGGCTCACCAGGGTGTGCAGCCGCTGCTGGTGACGCATGTACCAGCGGAAGCCGCCCAGCGCGGCGAGCGGCCGGAACAGCCCGCCGAGCAGGGCGATCGGAGGTGGACCGCTCGCGTCGGAGCGGTGCCGTCGCACCTCTCTGGAGACCGCGAGCAGGCGGCTGCGGGCGTCGCCGGCGGTCGGGACCCTGACCAGCATCGGGCTGACCATGTTGCCGAGCGACGCACCGTCGTCGCTGCCGCGGCCGGAGACCGGGACCGCCATCACCAGCGCGTCGACCGCCTCGCCCCTCGCCCGCAGGACCCCTTGCAGCGCACCCGCCACGGCGGCGAGCACGGCGTCGTTGCCGGTGGCTCCGAACTGGTGGGCGGCGACCCGCAGGGCGTCGCCGTCGACCGCCACCACCCCGATCGCGCGCCGCGGTCCGGTCGGCCGGAGCAGCGAGCACGGTGCTGCGCGCGGAGGGACCACGCCGCCGGCAGCGGCGAAGGATCGCCGTACCTGACCGACCCACTCCGACCATCGGCCCAGGGACCGCAGGCGCGTGCGCCAGGCGTCGAGGGCGAGCTCGCGGGCCCTCGGCCGGGCCCGCGGGAACGGCTGCGCGGGGGCGTGCCCGCCGGGGTCGACGAGGGCCGCGAGCACGGCCAGGCCGCCGACCCCGTCGGCGAGGACGTGGTGGAGCACGACCACCAGGCTCGTCGCCCCGTCGGCACGGCCCGTGACGACCGCGGCCGACCACAGCGGCGCGTCCACCGGCAGGGGCGCGGCGACCAGGGACACGACGGTGTCGAGGAAGGCCTGCTCGTCCCCCGACACCGGGCACGTCACGTGACGCACGTGCCGGGCGACGTCGAATTGCGCGTCGTCCACCCAGATCGGACCGCCGCAGCCCCACGGCGTGGACACCAGGCGCTGCCTCAGCCGCGGGACCGCCGGCAGCCTCTCGGCGACGAGGCGCGTCACGGTCGCGACGTCGGGACCGTCCGGACCCGGATCGAGCACGAGCGCCACGCCGATCTGCTCCGCGCGGCCACCGCCCTGCATGGCGAGGAAGGCCCGGTCCGCGGTGCTGGCGCGCTCGACGTCGTACGCGACGTGCCGAGGGGCCGGGTGGTGCGGTCCCTCGCGGACGTGGAGCCGGATGCTCACTCGATCAGGTTGCCCGGGGCGGCGCGCCTCGGCGTAGAGGAGAAGGGCCGAGCCGGCGGGGACCTTGTTCCCGGGGGCCGCTCGAGTGAACCGCCTCACGACCGCGCCGATCCGTGTCCCGGGCGGCTACCGTTTCCGTCAGACCCCGGTCGCTCGTCCCCCGTAGCGGCCGGGGTCGCTGCGGTCGGCGAGGCCTGGCAGGAGGCTGTTGCCGACCCCGGCGCGGCCGGGCACGATGGTCGGCATGAGCCGGCAGAGGAGCGGCGGTGCGTTCCACGCGTCGCACGCTGCGTTGGTCGGGAGGTACGAGTACCGACCCGTCACCGACGAGTGGTGGTGGTCGGACGCCATGTTCCGCATCCACGGCTTCGAGCCCGGCGAGGTGGTCCCCACCACGGAGCTGGCCCTGCGACACACCCACCCGGACGACGTGGAGGCGGCGTGGGACTACCGCGACGCGGTCGTGGACCGGGGTGAGCCGTTCTCCTTCATGCACCGCATCGTGACCGCGACCAAGCAGGTGCGGGTCGTCATCGCCGCGGGCCACCTGGAGGACCGCGACGGGACCCCGGTGGTGAGCGGGCACCTCATCGACATCACCGACCTGCGTCGGGAGGCGGTGGACACCGAGCTCGACACGGCCGTGGTGGACTTCGTGGACCACCGGGCCGTCATCGAGCAGGCGAAGGGCGTCCTGGTACAGCTCTACAGCGTGGACGCGGACACCGCCTGGGCGCTGCTCCGGGCGTTCTCGGTCGACACCAACCGCAAGGTGCGCGACATCGCGAAGACGCTGGTGGCGGCCGCGGCCGCTGACCGCACGCCCGGGAAGCCCCGCCCTCCCTCGGCCCACACCGTGCTGGAGCACCTCGACCAGGACCGTCCCGAGGACTCCGGGGTCGACGCGTCCAACGGCTGAACGCGCTCGGGTGAGGTGCCGGCCCCCGCGCTACCGCCCGGTGATCTCCGCCGCCGCGGCACGGGCGGAGGGGCCGACGCCGGCCAGGGTCGCGGACGCCGGGCCGGTCCAGTCCCCGTAGCCGACGAGGTGCAGCCGCGGCTCCTCGAGCGCCTGGGTGCCGGAGGCACCGCCGACGGGGATGTGGCCGCCCCGGGTCCGCAGCCCCAACGGACGCAGGTGGCGCAGCGCGGGACGGAAGCCGGTGCACCAGATGACCGCGTCGCACTCGAGCTCGGTCCCGTCGGCCCAGGCAACCCCGTCGGTGGTGAGCCTGCTGAACATTGGCTGCGCGTGCAGGACGCCGCGCTCGCGGGCGTCCTTGACGCTGGCGACCATCACGATGTCACCCAGGCCGGCCACGCCGGCGTGCTCCCGCCCCTGCTCGAGCGCCTGGATGCGGGCCCGGGCGGTGGCGAACAGGACCCGGCCGTCCACGTCGTCGGGCAGGAAGCGGGGCGGTCGGGGCGTGACCCACGTCGTCTCCGCGACCGTGGAGACCTCCGCCAGGATCTGCGCCGCGGAGTTCCCACCACCCACGACGACGACCCGCTGTCCGGCGAGCTCACCCGGCACCCGGTAGTCGGAGGCGTGGAGCTGTCGCCCCTGGAACGTGCGCATGCCGGGGTAGGTCGGCCAGAACGGCCTGTCCCAGGTGCCCGTCGCGGACACGACCGCACGAGCCGCCAGCGCGAGCCCCTCGGCGGTGACGAGCAGTCGGCCACCGGGGTCGCCGTCGGCGCGACGTACGGAGTCGACTCGATGCGGCCGCAGCACCTTCAGGTCATAGCGGTCCTCGTAGCGCGTCAGGTAGTCCACGACGTGGTCCCGCGGCGGGAAGCCTCGGGTCGCGTCGTCCCACGGCGGCATCACCCAGCCCGGGAGCGAGGAGTAGCCGGCAGGCGAGAACAGCCGCAGCCCGTCCCACGTCCGCGGCCATGCGCCGCCCGGCCGGTCTGCTGCGTCGACGATCACCAGGTCGCGGCCAGGCACGAGTCCGGCGCGCCGCAGGTAGAACGCGGTCGCAAGACCTGACTGGCCGCCGCCGACGACCACGACGTCGACCTCGTCCGCCTGGATGGCTGACTGCCCTCCGTTGCCCGCCACACCGCCAGTATCGGTCAGGGCCTGCCACGCCACCGTCGGCGGCGCCCCCCGGCTCCTCACCCCGAAGGGTGGTTCGGAGCGCTACGCTCAGGCGATCCCGGCGCGGCTGGGGGTGGGTGCGGAGAGAGGTGCTCATGTCCGGTTGACGGGTGCGTTCGCTCGTGGTCGGGGTCCTGGCCGTCGTCGTCGGTGGGTCGCTGCTGTTCCGGCCGTTCGCGTCCCTGACGCTGCTGCTGGTCCTCGTCGTGGTCGGCCTGGTGGTCATGGCCGCGGGCCGGTTCGCGGAGGTCGAGCGGCCTCGCGAGCCCCTCGACCTGCTGCCGGCCGCCGCCTACGCGCTCGCCGCGCTCGCCGTCGTCCTCTGGCCGGGCAGCGCCGTCGTCGTGGTCGTCTGGGTCGTCGCCGCGTCGCTGGTCGTCGACGGAGGCGTCGCGCTGGTCCACGCCGTGCGCGAGCGCGGTCCCGGCCGCATCACCGCCGCCGTCCGGGGCGCCGCGTGCATCATCCTCGGCGTCCTCGCCGTCACCTGGCCCGACATCGCCTCCATCGTCGTCGCCGTCGTCTTCGGCATCCGGCTCCTCTGGCTCGGGCTCGAGCTCGTCTGGGCAGGCGTCCGCGGGCGGGTGGGCGCCTCCACCCCGGACGGTCCCCGGCCGTGGTGGCGGCGCAGCATCTCCCTCGTCGTGGCTGTCGCCACCCTCGCGCTCGCCCTCGGGCTGGCAGGCGTGGGCTCGCTGGTCGCCAACAGCACCCCCGTGCCGGACGCGTTCTACACCCCGCCCGCCGACGTACCGTCCGATCCCGGCCAGCTCCTGCGCGAAGCTGACTTCGACCGCGCCATCCCCGACGACGCCACCGCCCACCGCATCCTCTACACGACCACAGGCCTCGGGGACGAGCCCGCCGTCGCCAGCGCCCTCGTCGTCGTCCCGAGGGATGCGGGCGACCAGCCGCCCCCGCTCGTCGCGTGGTCGCACGGCACCACCGGCGTCGCCGAAGGCTGCGCCCCGTCGCTGCTGGACGACCCGTTCGAGGCCGGAGCGATGTTCACCCTCGAGGACGCCATCGACAACGGCTGGGCCGTCGTCGCGACCGACTACATCGGTCTCGGCACCGAGGGCCCGCACGGCTACCTCGTCGGCGAGCCCGCCGGGCACGCCGTCCTCGACTCCATCCGCGCAGCGCGCCAGGTCGACGGGCTCGCCCTGTCCGACCAGGCCGTCGTGTGGGGCCACTCCCAGGGCGGCCACGCAGCACTGTGGGCCGGCACGCTCGCCGACGACTACTCCCCCGACGCGGGCGTGGTCGGCGTCGCCGCGATGGCTCCGGCGAGCAAACTCACCGGGCTCATCGCGAACCTCGACGAGGTCACGGCCGGGAGCATCTTCGCCGCCTACGTCCTCGAGGGCTACACCCGCACGTACGACGACGTCGACCTCGGCGACTACGTCCGCGGCGCCGCGGAGGTCCAGGTCGAGGAGATGTCCGAGCGCTGCCTGTCGGGCCCGGGTGCCCTGCTCAACATCGGCGAGTACCTCACCCAGGACAGGTCCGTCTTCGACACCGACCCCACGACGGGCGCCCTCGGCGCACGCCTGGCGGAGAACATCCCCTCCGACCCCATCGAGGCACCGCTGCTCCTCGCCCAGGGCGAGACCGACCCGCTCGTCATCCCCAGCGCCCAGCAGGAGTACGCCGACCAGCGCTGCCAGGCCGGCGGGGGTCCCGTCGACTACCGGACCTACCCCGACCGTGACCACGTCGGGGTCGTCGCGGCCGACTCACCCCTCGTCCCCGAGCTGCTCGACTGGACCGCCGCCCGGTTCGCCGGCGAGGACGCGTCCGACACCTGCCCCTGACGACAGCACGGCGGATGACCTTCGCCTCTTGTCCGCACGACCGAGCGGCCCGGATGGTTGAAGGCCGGGGCGGGTCGAGGGAGGTCGCCATGAAGAGCCGAACGCCGGCCGAGGAAGTGCGGTCCGGGATCTGGTACCTCGTCGCGGCCGTCGTCGTCGCCGCAGCCATGCTCGCGCTGTGGTGGGCCATCGTCACGACGAACTCAGAGGGCGACCCCGGCGATCCGGAGCTGCTCCCGGTCTTCGCGACGATCCCACTCGGGATCGGCGTCTACCGCATTGTCCACGGCCGGTCGCGGATGCACGACGACTCGTGAGCATCGCGGAACCGCGTCTCGGACGGTCGCCCGAGGAGTGGGGAGGATCGTGCGCGATATTTCACGACGAGCTTCCCCGCTACCCGCCGCCGTCTCCCCCGCCGTCATCGGCGTGCCTGCCGGTCCGGGTCGCCTCCAGGGGGCCACGAAGAGCGTTCTCACGTCTGCTGGGACGCCGCGGCGCACAAGGCCCCCGACCGCGGGAGCGGTCGGGGGCCTTGCGTGGGAAGCGGGAGGAACGCGCGGTCAGGCCGCCGGGAAGACTCCGAAGGTGGCCAGCCAGTCCTGGACGACCTCGATGTCGACCCGCTGGTAGCCGCCGAGGTAGCGGCAGTTGCCGGTGTACGCATAGCTGGTGACCGTGACGACGTACCCGTCGAGGAACGTCGGACCACCCGAGTCACCGAAGCACGTGCCGCCGGTGCCTCGCGTGTCGTTGATGTTGCCGTTGAGCTGGAGCACCTGGTCGGTGAGCTTCTGGCCCGGCTGGACGGCGTAGCGCCGGATCAGCGGGAAGGTCTCCGGAGTCGGCTTCTGCGGTCCGGACTCGGGCTTGCGCACCTCCGTGCCGTAGCCGACCGAGGTGAAGAGGGTCTTGTTGAGCCTCGGCTGGGCGTAGGCGTCCAGGTAGTCCTGGGGCGCCACCTCGGCCGGCGTGATCGTCGTCACGGGTCGGTCGAGGACGATGACGCCGACGTCGTTCCAGTTGTCCAGGTCGGTGAAGTTGGAGTACGCCGGGTGCGCGTAGGCCGTGCCTGACAGGAACCCGGCCGCCTCGATCTCGGCCTGCGTGTAGCCCGTGGTGAGGTTGCCGGCGAGGGGGTAGCCGGTGGGCGCCTTCTCAGCCACGACGGACCGGAAGTCCACCAGCGTCTTGCCGACCGTGTCGGCCGTGCAGTGCGCTGCCGTCAGGAGCACCGTCGGGGTGGCCAGGGTCGCGGAGCAACGGAAGCGCCCGTCCGGGCTGTAGAAGAGGATCAACCCCACGTTGGGATGCCGGTTGCCGTCGGGCTCTCCTCCCGTGACGGCCGCGGCTGGAGCGGCGGTCATGGCTCCGACGGTCAGGGTGACGAGCAGCGCGACGAGCGCCGTCTTGAGTCGAGATCGCATGCGGCATCCTCCAGGTCGGTGGTCTACGGGCCCTGGGAGGTTAGTCCCGTGACTTCGCGCGGCGGAAGGATGCAAACCCCGCAGAGTTCTCGAAGCCGGTGCGCAGCACGCGCCGATCCCAGCAGACATCGGCGTCCGCACCGCTAACCTTCGCGGGTGGAGCGCGCGGCGGAACGGGCGCCGAGGGCGGGGCGCCTCGACTGGAGTCGAGCGCTCGTGCTGTCACTTCTCGTCGTCGTGCTGGGAGCCTGCTCGGGCCCGGACGCGCCGAGCACCGACGAGGCGGCCACGCCGGCCGCCGGCGCCTCGGTGGGTGCTGACCTCGCGGAGACCGAGCCGCTGGTCCTGCCGCGGATCGCTGGACGTCCGGTTCGTCAGGCTCGGCATACGCTCGACGAGACGGGTCTCAGGACCGAGCTGGTGGACGTGCGCGGCAGCGCATGCGTCCCCGATGGCAAGGTGCTGAAGCAGCGTCCGGCGTGGGGACGTGAGGTGGCCCCCGGTTCCACGGTCACCCTCGTGGTGAACCGGGCACCCAGGGCGGCGTGCGGCCTGGGGTCGTGGGAACCCTCCGAGCTCCTGCGCCGAGTGGGCGGCAGGTTCGCCGCCTTCGCGCGGGGCGAGGCAGCCACACCACCGGCCGACACCCCGGTCACCCTGTTCCTCGGAGGAGTACGCCGCGGCGTCGCCGTGGAGCCCACGGAACGGTCGTCATGGCGCCTGTGTCCACCGGCAGGCTCCTACGCCGGCCGGGTGTGTCCGTTCTCCGCGGTGGAGGTGATCTCGGACTGGCCGGGTCCACTCGCGATCACCGGCGATCCTCCCGACCACGTGTGCGCACACCCCGCCCCGTTCGACGCCCGACGCCACGGCGGCTCGGCGGCCGTGACCCTCACCCCCGACGAGGAGCTCGACTGCTCGTCGTACTGGGCCGTGCAGCTCGCGGTCAACGACGTCGGCCAGGTCGTGGCGTCCAACCTGGTGCTCGCCGAACCGTGACGTAGATCCGGGCGACTACGAGCGCGAGCGGTGGAGGGTGGCGCCGACCTGCGTCGCCAGGGCGCCCTCTGCCTCGCGTCGTCGTGGACCCTCGTGCCGTGCCTAGTCTGGGAGCGTGCCCGAGCCCACCGAGATCGATGACCGGATCGACCGCGCGAGCGCGCGACCGTTCGGGCGGCGGTTCCACCTGCGCGGGCGCGAGCGGGCCATGGCCGAGCTGCGCGGTCCGCGGACGATGCGGGCGCACGCGGCGGAGATCATCGCGGAGCGGTTGGCGCCGGCCGAGCCGCGCAACGACGGCCGGCAGACCCCCTACCGCAACCACCCGGTCTTCGTGGCCCAGCACGCCACCGCGACCTGCTGCCGGAGCTGCCTGGAGACGTGGCACGGCATCACGAAGGGGCATCGGCTCGACCGTGAGGAGCGGGCCTACGTGGTCGAGGTGATCGGACGCTGGATCGACCTCGAGCTGGCGACGTTCGGCCGGGGTCGCGACTCCGATGGGTGAGCGCGCGAGCGACGCAGCAGGGCGCCGCACGCGGGCGGCAGCGGGCGTGCTCGTCCGCCGTCGTCGACCGGGACAGCGGAGGACGTTGGACCCTGTCGTCGGCCTGATCGAGCCGACGACACTGGGCGCGAGGAAGGTCGGCCATGCAGCACTTCCACCACCGGCGCCGGATCGTGGCGGGCTCCGTCGCGAGCCTCTTGGCAGCCAGCCTGGTCACATCGCCCGCCGCGGTCGCGGAGACCGTCTCGTTCAGTGACCCTGCCCATGACATCCAGGCAGGCGCGGACGTCCTCAGCGTGGAGGTCACCAACGAACGGCGCATCACGGTCGTGGTCCGACACCGGGACCTGCGGCGCTCGGCGACCCCGGCCGTGTCGGTGATGGTCGACACCTATCCGAACCGCCCGGGGCCCGACCTCAGCGTCGACCTCAACATCAACGAGCTGTACGTCTGGCGGATCAGACGCTGGCAGGTGTCCGGCGACGTACCGTCGGGGTGTCCGGTGACCGGTGGGTTCGACTACCGCGCTGACCTGACGCGGATCGTGCTGTCGCGCAGGAGCGACTGCCTGCGGCCTCGGGGGCCGGTCCGCTTGTCGGTAGCCGCTTTCGGGCGATCGGGCACGGACTGGGCGCCGGGCCGCCACCGGTTCCTTCCCTGGGTGCGCCGCTACTGAGCACCCGGCTCCATGAGGCGCCGGGGGGTACACGCGTCGGACCCCGGGACCGTTGAGGGCCCCGGGGTCCGACGTGGTGCGAGCCTGCAGGTCAGCCGTTGTAGGACGGCTGGGACTGCGGGTTGAAGACGTCCATCGGGTTCTTCGACGCGCGGTTGATGACCTTGTCATCGACCTTGATCACGTCGAAGCCCTTCTGGATGTCGTTGGAGTAGATGTAGCCGTTGTAGTAGTACGCCGACCACGAGCCGCCGATCTGCCCGGCGGGGAGCGGACCCCGGTCGAACCAGGCGATCTCCCGCGGCTTGGTGGAGTTGGTGAAGTCGAACACCGAGATGCCGCCCTGGTACCAGGCCTGCACCATGATGTCCTTGCCGTTCACCGGGATCAGCGAACCGTTGTGGGCCACGCAGTTCTCGGTGGACTGCTGGGTGCGCGAGATCTTGTAGTAGCTCTTGAACGCCAGCTGGCCGTCCTCGATGTCGTAGATCCCGTCCGCGCCGCGGGTGGGGCCGACCTCGGGGTTGCACGTCGCCGCACCGCCACCGCCGAGCTCGTCGGTGAACAGCACCTTGGTGCCGTCGTTGTTGAACGTGGCGGAGTGCCAGAAGGCGAAGTTGGTGGTGTCGCGCACCTGCTCGGTCACCACCGGGTTCTCCCGGTCGGCGATGTCGAGCAGGATGCCGTCACCCATGCAGGCGCCCGCCGCGATGTCCTTCGACGGGTACGCCGTGATGTCGTGGCAGCCGCTGGTCGTGCTGGACCCGTTGCCACCCGGGTTGCCGCCGTCCGCGAAGAGGACCGGCTCCGAGACCACCGCGGCGGTCTGCGGTGCGTCCACCGGGATCTTCACGACCGAGATGGAGTCGTGCGGCGGCTGGCAGTCGGGGAACGCCGCGTTGGGGCTGTAGGACGAGACGTACGCGTAGAGGTTCGCGCCGTCCTTGCTCGGGGCGAGCGTGTGCGTGTGCGAACCGCAGTCGGTCTCGACCGCGGCGACGTACTGCGGGTTGGCGGGGTCGCTGATGTCGAAGACCCGGATGCCCTCCCACGACTCCTTGATCGTCGCGGACTGCGCGACGTTGTCGCAGGTGTTGTTGCTGCGGCTGGAGTCGACGCTCAGCACGAGCAGGTTGCCGGAGACCGAGATGTCGTTCTGCGAGCCAGGGCAGACGACCTGGCTGACGACCTTCGGCGCCTCAGGCGTCGAGATGTCGTAGACCATGAAGCCTTCGTAGTTGCCGGCGTAGGCGTAGGTGCCCTGGAACGCCAGGTCGCTGTTGAGCGCGCTGGTCGAGGCGAACCGGTCCTGCTTGGGCAGGTTGGCCACCAGCCTGGTGTTGGGGCTCGAGGCGATCTCGCCCTCGGCGAGGTCGGACTCGAAGCTCTCCGTCTGCGCGAGGTCCTGGCCGGGGAGGCAGGCCTTCGCGAAGTTGTCGCCCGCCTTGTCGAGGCGGTCCTCACGGGCGTCGGTGCAGGGATCCTTGGGGCCGGCCTTCTCCTGGGTGCCGGTCGATCTGTTGTCGTGAGTGCCGTGCGCGAGCACCGGCGCTGCGGACAGGGTGAGTCCGAGAGCGATGGCGCCGGCGGCGGCGACACGTGCCCGTCGGGGCATGGACGTGCGTCTCCGAGATGAGTGCATGAAGCCCGAGACCTTTCATGTCGACGAACGCTCCGGGGTTTCCGAAACGCTCGACACCGTCGTACCGTGCCCGGGTCGCAGAAGTAAAGACTTTTGCATCAGAATCGACGCAAGTGGGTCCCTGGAGACGCATCGAGGGGCCCGCTGAAGGAGAACCGTGCTCGGACGACTCTCCCGCCCTCTGGCCGCTGTGGCCGCCGGGCTGGCCCTCACCCTGTCCATGTCCGCCTGTACGTCGGAGGAGCCCGACGCCGGAGCCGCCGCGACCGCGGGCGACGACGGGTCGCCCGACGTGCTCCAGCCGGGCGGTCCCGGCGAGGCGAACGCGACGATCTCGCCCGAGGACGCCGAGGCGGCCGGGGAGCCCGAGTTCAACGAGGCCGACGTGGCCTTCATGCAGATGATGGTGCCGCACCACGCGCAGGCGATCGTGATGGCCGAGCTGGCCGAGGAGCACGCCCGCAGCGACCGGGTCCGCGAGCTCGCCGCGCGCATCCGGGCGGCGCAGGGGCCGGAGATCCTGATGATGGCCGCCTGGCTCGAGGAGCGCGACATGGCGGTGCCGACGGCCGCCGAGGACCCGAGCGAGTGGGACCACAGCCAGCACGATCACAACGGGATGGTCGGCATGCTCACCGAAGCGCAGATGGAGAAGCTCGAGCGGGCTCGCGGCGCAGCGTTCGACCGGCTCTTCCTCCAGGCCATGATCCAGCACCACCACGGCGCCATCGACATGACGGACGACGTCGCCGTCGACGGCATCGACATCATGGTCAGCGAGGTCGCGGCCGACGTCGCACTCACCCAGACGGCCGAGATCGACCGCATGCAGGAGATGCTCGACCGCGCCTGACCTGCGGTCGGTCGGTGGAGCGGTCACTCCACTCGGTCGTCGGCGAGCAGGGCAGCGTCGCCGACGCGATTCTCCGAACGGCACTGAAACGTCTCCGGCCGAGGATTCGACCCCCGCGCAGGTGGGTAGACGGTCCGCAACCGACCTCGGGAAGGGGCACATCGTGGACCAGGTGCAGGTGATGCACGCGGCCTTCGCGAAGGCGAAGGACGACGTGCACGACGCGGCCGAGCGGTTGCGCAGCGACCGCAACCAGATCGACGGACGCGTCCGCGGGTTCCTGAACGCCGGATGGTCGGGCGAGGCCGCTGACGCGTTCTCCGACGCCTGGGAGGAGTGGAAGGAGTCCGCGGGCGAGGTCCTCACCGGGCTGACCGCGATGCGCGAGCTGCTGGACGAGACCCACCGCGACTTCATCGCCTCCGACGACTCCTCCCAGCAGCGCCTCGACGCGCTGTCATCGCGCATCATCGACAGGCTGGGATGACCATGGCCGGACGCATCTTCACCATCGACACCGACGACCTCGACGCCGTCATCTCCGACGTCCAGGCGACCGAGAACGCCCTCGAGGCGCTGACCAACGACATCGAGAAGCAGATCGCCGCCCTCCAGTCCGTGTGGGAGGGCCTCGCCGCCGAGGCACAGGCCGAGGCCCACAAGACGTGGGAGGAGGGCATGCGCGGCATGCGTGCCGCCCTCGCAGACCTGCGGGCCTCGGCCAGGAACGCCCACACCAACTACACCGGCGCCGCGGACGCCAACGTGAAGATGTGGGAGTCGCTCTCATGAGGATCGAGGTCGACTCGGGCGGCTACACCAGCGCAGCGTCCGCGCTCGCGAGCGCCAACGGGCTCGCCGCGGACGCCTACGAGACGCTGACCGGCAAGCTCGGCGGGTTCGGCGGCATGGGCGGCGACGACAAGTCCTCGGAGGAGTTCGTCCCCAACTACGACTCCGGCGCGGCCGCCGCCGTCACGGCGATGGCGGACCTCGTCACGGCGCTCGGGACGCTGGCCACGATTGCCGAGGCGTCCGGTGCCAACCACGCCGACGCCGACGCCGGGTCGGTGCACGGGAAGAGGGGCGGCGGGTCGGGAGCCCCGGAGGAGGTCGACCCGGTCGAGGTGTCGCCGTACACCCCACCGACGGCGTCGGGGGCCAACGCCGAGGACACCCCGCAGTTCTGGGACGTCATCCTCGACTACCTCGAGGGCTACGCGTGGCCCGGCGCCGACACCGGCCGGCTCGGTGAAGCCGCATCGGCGTGGGACGCCGCCGCGTCGAGCCTCGACGGGCTCAGCTCCTACTGCGAGGTCGCGAGGACCCAGCTCGGCAACCAGCGGTCCCCCGAGATTCCGGCCGCAAAGGCGGCGATCGGCGAGGTGAAGCAGGCCGCCGCCGACATCGCCGGCGCGTGCCGCGAGCTCGCCACCGCGTGTCGCGACTACGCCAACCAGGTCGAGGAGACGAAGAGCACCGTCAAGGGCCTGATGAAGGACCTGGCCATCGAGGTCGGCGCGACCGCAGTGGTGGCGGGCATCGGTTCGTTCTTCACCGCCGGCCTCGCCGCCGGTGGCGGTGCGGCGCTCGTCGCGGCTCGGGCCGCGAACTACGCCCGCCGGGTCATCACCGCACTGGCGGCCATCCGTGGCGTCCGCGCCGTCTTCACCATCGTCCGCACGGTCGAGAAGCTCACCGACGTCACCCGCGTCCTGCGCAAGTTCCGTTCCGCCAGGGCGATGCGGCGCCGCCCCACCGGGAAGCTGCCGGACAAGGGGAAGCCGAACTCCTACGGGTACGACAAGAACGGTGACCGGCTGCCGTATGCGAACTCCCGTCCGTCCTACGGCAAGGGCCAGGTCGATGAGGTCTGGGAGAACGCGAAGGACGCCAACGGCGACGTGTGGGTCCTCGACAAGGAGGGCAACAGGGTCAAGATCGAGTGGGAGCCCGGTCAGCCCCGCCGAGACGTGTGGGACATGGGCCACGTGCCCGAGCAGGAGTACCGGAAGCTTCGCGACGACTACCTGTCGGGCAAGATCTCCAAGGAAGAATTCCTGCGCGCGTATCGCAACCCGGACAACTACGAGGTCGCGCATCCGGGGCGGAACCGCTCACACGTGGACGAAGCGCCGTAGCCAGCACGACCGACACGCCAGATCTGAAAGGTAGGCCGAGCCAGCAATGGGTCTGTTCAACCGGAGCAAGCCTCGCGACACCAGCGCGCTCCACGCCGCCCTCACGCACGGCACCCTCGCCGAGCTCGAGAAGGTCTACGAGCCGGCCTGGGTCAACTACGAGTACGAGTCCGGCACGCCGCTCACGTTGGCGCTGACGAACTCCGACACGACCCAGCGGGTCGCGATGGCCAACCGGCTGCTCGACGACGGCGCAGACGTCCGCAAGGGACGACCGCTGCACGTCCTGCTCGGCCGCAACCAGCACGACTTCACCGCAGAGGCACCGCTGCTCGAACGCATGCTGGACGCCGGCGCGGACGTCAACGAGGTGATCGCCAAGTTCGGCACCCCGCTGGAGACCATCGCCGCGAAGTTCAAGTTCAGCGACGCCGAGCTCACCCCGTTCTACGACGTCCTGCTCGCCCGCCCCGACCTCGATCTCCTGAAGGAGAGCATGCACGGGCGCACCGTTCTGGCGAACCTGCGGAAGTGGGCAGGCGGACGCGGCGAGCTCGTCATCCGTGCCGAGCAGACCCTCACCGACCGCGGCATCCCCGTCCCACCGCCCGAGCAGTAGCCCAGACACGACCACCGACTCGAAGGAACCCGCATGTCGATCGAGTTCATCCCGGGAGCCGGCGCCTGCCTGGTGTCCAAGAACGTGCTCTCCGGCGCCGGGCGCATCAAGTGGATGGTCCGCGAGGAGTCACGCGCCGCCGCCGACAACGGCTGGCGCATCTTCTCCCACATCGACACCACGGAATACCTCCACGACGCGAACAACCTCGTCATCACCGACTTCAACTCCGTGTGCGAGCTCGAGCCGGCGCTCATCGGCATCTGGGACCTCCCCGTCGGCTCCGACCTGCAGATCGTCGACGAGGGCGACGGCATCCAGATCGTCGACACCGCCACCGGACGGCCGATACCCACCGACCAGCTCTACGTCCCCCGCGACTGACATGACGTCGCACCCACACGACGCTGGACAGGACCCGGCAGGCGACCCCGATCAGTTCCTGGCGTTCACTCACGACCAGGCATCGGCAGCACGCCTGCGCGCCAACCTGGTCAGCATCGCTGAGCGGCACCCCGACACCGGTGTGGCGTCCATCGTCGGCGAGGTCCTGGCCGGCCGCCGTCCCATCCGAGACCTCGCTGACGACCCGGAGTTCTCCGCCGTCATCGCGGTCGGCATGGACGACTACCGCAGCTACCTCGCGTCCCTGACGCCAGACGAGCGAGCCGAGATGGTCGCGAGTGCCAAGGACAGCGCCAGCGGAGCGGAGCGAGGACCCACGGCTGAGAAGATGGACTAGGGCTGCTCCCCCGCACCAAGTTCTCTTCACCGAAGGCCGCATCGCGCCAGATCCGGGGTGGCGCTCGTGGACGGGGGGATGAACAGTGGCCGAAGCACCTGACTGGTTGTCGCTGTTGGGGATCCACACCGAGCGGTTCGGTGACGTCGTCCGGCATGCCGACCTCGACGCACGGGTCCCCTCCTGCCCGGGTTGGTCGTTGCGTGACCTCGTGGTGCACCTGGGCGGTGTCCATCAGTGGGCGGCTCATGCCGTTCTCCAAGGCAACCCCGACCTCCGTCCGGAGCCGCCCGCCGAGACCGGTCGTCAAGGGTTGACCACCTGGTACCGCCAACACGCCTCGCACCTGGTCGAGGTGTTGACCTCGGCAGCGGCGGACGCACCCGCGTGGACCCTCGACGACCGGGACCCCACCGCGGCGTTCTGGAGGCGGCGTCAGGTCCACGAGACCGTGATGCACGTGTGGGACGCCGACAATGCTCTACGCCAGCCTCGATCGATCGATCCCTTGCTCGCGTGGGATGGGGTCCTCGAAGTGCGGGACGTCATCTACCCGCGACAGGTGCGGCTCGGGCGCGTGCAGCCCCTGTCGCGTTCCGTCTACATGGTCGCGACGGACGTGGGCGGAGACGCCGTCTTCGGCGACGGTGAGTCGATCGTGCTGCACGGCGAAGCGGAGGTGCTCCTGAGATTGCTGTGGCATCGAGCGGATCTCGACGCGCACGTGCCCGACCCGCAGACGCGCACGCTCTTGTCAGGTGCCATCACCCCATAGCCCTCGCGGAAGAGCGGACGCAGCGCGGATGTCATGGCGCATGGTCGCGGTCGCGACCGTCGGCCATGACGTCGAGGCAGTACGTCATGGGTGCTGGTCGTCCTGCCTGCCTCGCGCCATGACGTTGTGGGTCGCGGACAACGTCGGAGCTAGCGTGACGTCATGCGCGTCGTGTTCTTGGGGGACAGCCACCTCGCGAGGGTTCGGCGCGACCTCCCCGTGGTGGGGCCCGACGTCTGCAACGCGGCAGAGGGCGGCGCGTCCGCGCTGGACGTGCTGGCCCAGGCGACGAGGGTGGCCGTCCAGGACAGCGACCTGGCCGTCCTGTCGGTCGGCACCAACGACGCCGCACCGTGGAAGCAGGTCCCGATGACGGTCTTCGGGCGGGCCGTCGCCCAGTGCCTGGAGTCCGTGCCCGCCCGTCGATGGATCTACGTCGCTCCGCCCGGGGTCGACGAGGCCCGCCTGACCGGCTCGGGCGATCGCACGAACGCGATCCTCGACGCGTACCGCGACGCCGCCCTCTCCGTCTGCGGTGACGCCGGCGCAGGCGTGGTGCGCACGGAGCGCGTCATCGCCCCACTCGGCGCTGCTGCCTTCGTCGACGACGGCCTCCACCTGAGCGGACCGGCCTACAAGCTCGTCCTTCGAGCAATCGCCGACGCAGTCCACGCAAAGTGGTGAGTCGCTCAGGGTCGCGCTGGTCCCGACCGCACGCACATCCGGACATTCGATTCAGTGAGCGGACGACAGCCCGAACCAACGCCGGCAGGGGTCGACGCCACTCACCGTGACCCGCCCTCCCGCTCCGGATGCTCGCCACTCCTCGGCCGTCAGACGCATGTGCGCGAGCTCCACCAGGCCACGGCCCGACTGGTTCAGGCTGACACCGTTGTCGCGGTATCCCACGTGCCGCGAGACCCCGAGTGACGCAGCATTGTCGGACCGCGCCGAGGTCACCGCTGCGAGGGCACCGAGGTGGTCGAAGGCAAGGGCCAGGACCGCTGTGCGCATCGCGATGCCGATGCCACGGCCCCGTGCCGATTCGACCAGCCAGGATCCGGAGTCGACCGTGCGGAGGTCGAGGAAGTCGGCAGCTTCGAGCGACTGGACGCCGACGATCGTGCCGTCGTGCTCGACAGCGAAGTCGAGGCACCACGAGGCAGGCGACCACGTACCCAGGGAGCGCCAATAGCCCTGGTACACGAGCCGACGCCGATGTTCGGCCAGCTCCTCGCCGGGAACCGCTGGAGCCGAGGGGTCGTGCTCGTAGTCGTGCGGCTGCAGCTCCGTCAGGAGCGGGAGGTCGTGCTCTCGCACTGGGCGAAGGTGGACGTCATCGCAGTGGAGCCGGAGCCCGAACAGCGGCCAGTGTGCGACGGGGACGTCGCTGAGCGGGTCGGGCACCGATGCAGTGTCACACGCGTCCTGCGTCCCGCGCTCGTGGGTTCAGACACCGACGCGCAGGAGGCTCCGTCGCGGGTCGCGACGGAGCCACCCTCACCGTCGACACCCGTCACGTGGCCGGCGGCGCGACGCTCGCGTCGTACGTCGTCGCGCGGGCCGTCGCCGACCCCGCTGCGCGCCGCATCCTCGGGACCCCCGAGAGCCTCCCCCCGGCCTGACACCGGATCGGGGTCCGACGAGCACGCCGGGGAGCCGATCGGGATCAGTCCCCTGCGACCGCTCCCGCGACGGTCGGCACGTCACCGGAGCTGCTCGGGATGGCGAACATCCACCAGCCTTGGCCGGTTGCGTCGACGGCGTGCCTGGCGCCGTGGAACTCAACGGTCACCGTGGATCGCGGGCTTGCGAGTCCCCACGCCAGTGCCATGGACCCCGTCGCGAACGCCCCGGAGTCGTCGCAGTTGCCACTGGCGACGCCCTCCCAGCGCCCGTCCGCTGCCTGCTCGTACTGGTCGAGGTTGATCTCCGCGCCGTCGCCGTTCGTGTCGACGAGAGCCGCAGCGACTCCGTCGCGAGCCGCCGTCGCCAGCACCACCGCGTAACGCGGATCCCAGCCGCCCAGGCGCAGCGCCGCTTGGTCGTCGAAGTCCATGTCGCGGAGTGACGACGTCACCAGGTGCGCACCCACACGCAGTGCTCCGAGCTCCGCAGCTCCTCGACGGCCTCGGCGGAGAGCGGCTCCGACGCGTCGGTGACGACGTACCCGAGGTGGTCGCGGGTCGAGAGGTGCTGACCGATCACGTTGTCGCCGGCCTCGGCGAAGACGGCGTTGAGCTTGGCGAGCACGCCGGGGACGTTGTGGTGGAGGAAGCCGAGCCGGTGCTCACCGTCGAGCGCGGGCGTGAGGACCTGCGGCAGGTTGACCGACAGCGCCGTGCTGCCCTGGAGGGCGAAGCCGGCGAGCTTCTCCGCCACGAACCACCCGATCTCCTGCTGGGCCTCCTGGGTCGAGCCGCCGACGTGGGGCGTCAGGATGACGTTGTCGAGGCCCCGCAGCACGGACTCGAACGCGTCGCCCTGGGCCTTGGGCTCGACCGGGAAGACGTCGACCGCCGCGCCCGCGATGTGCCCGGACAGCACGTGGCTGCGCAGCGAGTCGTAGTCGACCACCATGCCGCGCGAGGCGTTGATGAAGAGGGCTCGTGGCTTCATGGCGGCGAACTCGTTGGCGCCGAAGAGGCCTGCGTTGCCGGGCCGGCCGTCGACGTGGAGGCTGACCACGTCCGCGGTCTCGAGCAGCTCGCCGAGCGACGCCATGCGGCGGGCGTTGCCGTGGGCCGGACGGTCCGCCTTGTCGTAGAAGACCACCCGCATCCCGAGCGCCTCGGCGACGTTGGACAGCTGGGTGCCGATGTTGCCGTAGCCGACGATCCCGAGCGTCCGGCCGCGCACCTCGTGGCTCCCCCGCGCCGACTTGTCCCACACGCCGTCGTGCATCCGCTGGGTCTTCTCCGGCAGCCGGCGGGCCAGCGCGATGATCTCGCCGATCACCAGCTCGACCACGCTCCGCGTGTTGGAGTACGGCGCGTTGAACACACCGACGCCCCGCTCAGCGGCGGCGCCCAGGTCGACCTGGTTGGTGCCGATGCAGAAGCAGCCGATGGCCTCCAGGCCGGGAGCCGACTCCAGGACCCGCTTGGTCACCGTCGTGTTGGACCGGATGCCCAGCAGCTGTACGTCGTCGAGCGCCTCGATCAGCTCGTCCTCGCGCAGCGCTCCCGACCGCAGCTCCACCTCGTAGCCGCGTGACCTCAGGACGTCGACGGCCGTCGGGTGGATGTTCTCGAGAACCAGAGCCTTCATGCCGCCACGTTAGGGCAGAGCGGGCAGGCCACCCGGAGCCGGCTTGCGCGATGGACGCCCACCTCGGCCCGGCCGGCGCGCGACGGCTCCGGACAGCTGCTCTAGCCCTCCATTGTTGGCGGGCTGCACGAGTCCTGCATTGCTGAGATGGCGGACATCATCCTGGGCGTCCTCGCGATCGTCGCCGGGGGCGCCATGCTCGTCGCCGGCCAGGCCGTGCTGCGACTCATGATCCCCATCTGGGGCTTCTTCGCCGGTTTCGCCGCCGGTGCCGGCCTCGTCGCCGGCTTCGCCGACGAGCGCTTCCTCGGCACCGTGCTCGGCTGGGTGCTCGGCTTCGTCCTTGCGCTCGTCTTCGCGATCCTGGCCTACCTCTACTACTACGTCGCCGTCGTCCTCGCGATGGGCGCGGCCGGCTTCGCGATCGGCTCGGGCCTCATCGTCGCCCTCGGGATCTCCTGGAGCTGGGTCGCCGTCCTGATGGGCCTGGCCGTCGGCCTCGTCCTCGGCCTGCTGGCGGTGTTCATCGACGTACCGATGATGGTGCTCGTCGTCGTCGGCTCCCTCGCCGGCGCTGTCGGCGTGACCGGTGGCCTGATGCTGCTGGTGGGCTCACTGGACTCCGCCGACTTCAGCAGGGGCGACTTCGTCGACCGCGTCTCGGACAGCTTCGGCTGGTCCCTGCTCCTGCTGGTGCTCGCCCTCGGCGGCATCGCCGTCCAGGCCATGCAGCGGGCTCTCATGCGCCAGAGCATCCAGGAGACCTGGTACGCCGACGTCCACTGACCAGCGAGATCTCGTACGTTGTCCATCGCCATGACCTCGTACGCCGACCTGACCGAGCAGCAGGCCGCGGCCGCCCTCCAGGAGTTCCTGGAGGCGCGGCCCGCCGCCCTGCGGGTTCTCGAGGTCGCCGTGGGCGAGGCCGTCGAGCTGGACCGGTCGGTCGAGAGCCTCGGACCGCTCTGGGTGTGGGTGAAGGAGCGGCTCCGGCTCGGGCCGTCCGGACAGCAGCCGTCCTGGTCGCGGCTGGGGCCCGGGGAGCACGAGCGGCTCGACGAGGCCTCGCTCCGGCTCCTCGACGGCCTGATCTCCTACGTGATCGACGTCGTCACGACCGCCGTCCCGGCAGCGAGGTGGGAGGTCGCGACCGACCCGGACCCACGGTTCCTCCACCAGAACCAGCCGATGCTGAGGGCCGGGGACTGGGAGCAGGTGCCGGCCCTGACGATCGGCAACCTGGGGCGCCAGGTGTTCAGCGACTGGCCCCCGGCCGACGACCGGCTCGAGTCGGTCGTGGGGTTCTGGCTCGCCGAGGTCGCCGAGACGCGATGAGGATCGGAGGTCGCGCCGGTGGCGTCGACCGCCCTGCCTGTCAGCCCAGCGTCGCCGGATCCGTGTTGGCGCCGCACACGACGACCGCGACGCGCTCGGCGTCCTCCGGCACGTAGCGGCCCGAGAGAAGCGCGGCGTACGCGGCGGCGGCCCCCGTCTCCGACGGCACCCGGAACTCGCTCCAGAGGCTCGACCGGGCGTCCATGATTTCGTCGTCCGTCACGAGCACCGAGGTCGGTGGCTCCTTCTCCAGTGCGCTGAAGGCGAGGTCGCCCAGGCGCCGGGCGCCGAGCGAGTCGGCGGCCACGCCCGCCACCGCGACGTCGACCGGCCGTCCGGCCTCCAGCGCGCTGTGGAGCGTGGGGCAGAGCTCCGGCTCGACCGCCACCACGCGCGCGCGACCCAGGGCGGAGGCGGCGACGCCCGCGTAGAGACCGCCGCCGCCCACCGCGACGACGATCGTGTCGATGGACGGCTCGTCCTCGAGGATCTCCTCCGCGAGCGTGCCCGCTCCTGCTGCGACCTCGAGCTGGTCGTACGCGTGGGCCAGGGCTGCCCCGGTCCGCTCGCCGAACGCCACGGCCGCGTCGTACGCCTCGGCGTACTCGCTGCCGACGCGCACCACGTCCGCGCCGTAGGCCTCGATGCGTCGGACCTTGACGTCGGGCGCCGACTGCGGCACGAAGACGGTGGCGCGGATGCCCAGGTCGCGGGCGGCGAAGGCCTGCGCGAGCCCCGCGTTGCCGCCCGAGGCGACGACGACGCCGGCGTCCCCGATCTCTCCGGTCTCCAGCCCGGCGAGCTGGCGGTTGAAGGCACCGCGGGTCTTGAACACGCCGCAGTGCTGGAGGAACTCGCACTTGAGCCACACGGCGTCGCGGTCGGAGGGCGGCATCAGGGGCGTACGCCGCACGCGCCCGGCGATCCGTGCCGCTGCTGCCTGTACGTCGGTCCGGTCGAGCATCACCGGTCCATTGTCGCGGCGACGGCTGACGCCCGGCACGGGCCCGCCTCAGCGGGCGGTTCGCTGGTCGACGACCTCGCCGTTGCGGGGCACGCGGCCGCCGAAGGTGATCGGCACGGCGGTGGCGCGCCGGACGTCCGGGCGGTCGATGGCCTGCAGGTGGACGTGAGGCTCGGTGCTGTTGCCCGAGTTGCCGCACCGCCCGAGCACCTCGCCCACCCGCACCCGCTGGCCCACCTGCACCCGGACGCTGTGGCGTTGCAGGTGGCACACCTCGACCACCGGCCCGTCACGCAGCTCGATGAAGACGTGGTTGCCCGCCAGTGCCTGCCAACCCGCTGCGGCCCGGCGACGCTGGGTGAGGGCGTAGCCCACGGACGGCAGCCCACGGAACGCCGGGTGGTCGACCTCCGTGTCGTGCACGCCGACCACCACACCCTCGGCGGGAGCGAGGATCGGGCGCCCGAAGCCGGGGAACTGCTCGGCCGGCTCGGGGCGGAGGAGCGACGCAAACGTGAACGGTGCCGTCCGCCCGCGGTCATCGACGGGGACGAAGTCGATGGCGTACGACGACGCGAACAGGGCGGTGCCGTGGCTGGGCACCCGGTCAGCGGGACTGTTCTGCGTCAGCCAGCGCCCCTCGAACGGGTACTCCAGGTCGACTGCCGTCTGCATGCGTCCTTCCTAGCCCACCTGTGCCCGGGCGGGGTCGGCCCGACGTCTCGAGGGAAGACTCCTGAGGGCAGCGGCGTCTGTCGCCCCGGCCGGACCTCCGCGTGCCACTCCACGACCGACCTGACGTCGATCACGTGGGCACCGGGGTCACGCACTCTTCGGAGCCACGCGACATCCGTTCAGCGCAGGAGGTCGACGGCGACGCTGGCGCTCCAGTACGTGTCCGTCCGAGCCGCGGGCGTCACTCGAGTCAGCGTCCGAGTGCGGCCGTCATCGACGTTCCAGGTGATCAGGCCGCGGGTCGACTCGAAGAACCAGAGGGTGTCGTCGTCCCACCACCCCCGCGGCCACCCTGCAGCCTCGCCCCGGCCGAGTCGCAGTCGAGCGACGGGCGTCCAGGACCCCGTCTCCACGGCGACGAGCTCGCGGTTGTAGCCGAAGACGGCGTGGTCTCGCCCCACTGCTGCTCCGCGCTTGGCGAGGCGGTTAGGCAGTGCCACTACCGTCTCCACCTCCCGTTGATCGCGATGGACGGAGCGGACGGTCCGGTCTCCGCGGCGCGTGAAGGTCACGACGGACCCGTTCGCTGCGAAGCCGTCGATAGGCAGGATGTAGCCGGCGCGCCGGACCTTCGCCGTCTGCGGGTCGAGTGCCCACGTCCTCTGCGTCGATGCGCCGTGCAGCCGCATCACGTTGATGCTGTGGCCGTCAGGGCGCCACCGGAGGTAGCCCGTGTGGTCGCCCGGCAGTGCCACCTCGCGTGAGCGGCCCGTCGAGAGATCGAGCAGCACGATGCCGGCAGTCGTCGGGGCGGCCCATGCCGTGCCGTCGGGTGACAGCTCGCCGGCGCCATAGGTGTCCACGCCGGGATGCGTCGAGGCAGGCAGTCCCAGGCGTTGCATGTCGAGTGAGCGCCATCGGCCGTCGAGCCCGAGGAAGAACACCGTCTCGGTCTCCCACGCACCGCGGTCGTCGAACGACTCGCGCGGGTGGTACGCCATCAATGCTCTGCCGGGCGGCTCGGCGAGCAGGTCGGGCAGGACACTGCCGTCAGGTGGGAACGCGTCCGGCAGCTTCGAGTCCATCCTCGGAGGCCCGCTGCTGATCCGGTCGATCCAAGCAGCGTCGATCGGCCAGGGGGTGGAGCCGGGGCCGGGGCCGGGGGCAGGGCTGTCCGATGACTCGGCGAGCGCCTCGGGAGACGGGGACGCAGGGCTGTCGGGCGCTCCGGCGTCAGAGCAGCCCACAGTGGCGAGCAGGATGGCGATGACGCCCACCCGAGCCCGCCGCCCCCGCTGCATGTGCCAACAACACCACAACGGTGAACCGGTCGTCGCAGGCTCGACGGCCGTAGGTGACATCTTGGCCGCGCCTGTGGGCGCGGAGATGGGTCACTGTGATCAGCCAGACGACTTGCGACCCGCGAGAACGAGTACGGCGATGCCGACGAACAGCACCACGACGTCCAGAGCGATCGTGCCGATGCTGCCCTGGTCAGGAGACACAATCGAGAGCACCACCCCGCAGACGCCGAGCGCCAGGAGCCCTGCCCCGAAGTACTGCAGATAGGCCATGCCGCACTCTGGCACGAGCCAGGCCCCAATTGTTTTGGGACACCGCTCGTCGGCATGCGCGGATGATCGAGCCGGCGCCGTCGGGGGGCGGAGTGGCGGCTCAGCCGGTGGGGTCAGGGTGCTCCAGGAGCAGGGCCGTTGCGGTGCCTGACCCGCGCGCCGCCGAGCGACTCGAACAACGGCAACCACTGGTGATCCGGGTAGAGACGGGCGACCGCCTGAGCGAGCCAGCCTCGCGCGGCGTCGTCCAGGACCGGCCAGGTCGTGCGGAGGTCGCGCTCGTCCTTCGGTCGCGCCTTCAGCGCCTTGTGCAGGAGGACGATCTCCGGACGCTGGTAGCGGATGCCGTCCGAGTGGGTCCAGACGACGTCGTCGACCGGGGCCGTGTGCTCGGGGTCGCGCTTGCTCACCCACAGGCCGCCCCGGTCGGGGATCAGGATGACGTCGAGGACCCACGCGGACGTTGCGTCTCGACGGACCCAGATCTGGCTCTCCCGGTCGAGCGGCTCTGTGCGTTCGTCGGAGTACGGCGTCAGCGTGCCTCCGACCTGGTTCCACAGGTGCCACTCGGACTTGAGGTGCTCGTAGAACGCTGGCACGTCAGACGCGAGCATCGACACGTCGAGGTCCTCGTGCTCGCGAGGGACGCCGGTGGCGGCATCGATCGCCCAGCCCCCGACGATCCACCAGGGCCGGTCGTGGCCGCGCAGCATGGCCGCGGCCTCCGGCGGGGTGAGCACCTCCCATGCGCCGTACAGGCGGATGAAGGCCTCGTCCTCGGCCTGCTCCTCTGGAGTCCTGGCGAGCGGCTCCACGTCCGACATCCGACCAGCGTAACGAGGCAGCGCGGCATCGGGGATGGCCCGGCGCTCGCGGAGGAATGACGCGCCAGCGCGGTGAAGAGATGGCTCAGGTCCGCTCGAGCCGCCGCGCGAGGTAGGGCGCGGTCGCGCTGCCCTCGGCCTTCGCGACGTCGGCCGGCGTCCCGGTCGCGACGACGCGGCCGCCGGCGTCTCCGCCGCCCGGGCCGAGGTCGATGACCCAGTCGGCGGTGGCGACTGCGTCGAGGTCGTGCTCGACGAGGACCACCGTGTTGCCGGCATCGACGAGGCGGTGCAGCTGGCGCAGCAGGAGGGCCGTGTCCGCGGGGTGCAGTCCCGAGGTCGGCTCGTCGAGCAGGTAGAGCGCGTGGCCGCGGCGCGCCCGCTGGAGCTCGGTGGCGAGCTTGATGCGTTGCGCCTCACCGCCGCTGAGCTCGGTCGCCGGCTGTCCCAGGCGCAGGTAGCCCAGGCCCACCTCGCGCAGCGTCTGGAGGCTGCGCGAGGCGGCCGGCACGTCCACGAGGAACGTCGCGGCGTCGTCGACGGGCATGGCGAGGACCTCCGCGATGTTCTTGCCGCGGTAGGTGATCTCGAGCGTCTCGGCGTTGTAGCGATCGCCGTGGCACGTCGGGCAGGGCGCGTAGGTGCCGGGCAGGAAGAGCAGCTCGACGGAGACGAACCCCTCGCCCTGACAGGTATCGCAGCGGCCCTCGGGGACGTTGAAGGAGAAGCGGCCCGCGCCGTATCCGCGTGCCCGGGCCGCGTCCGTGTCGGCGTACAGCTTCCGCACGGCGTCGAACATTCCCGTGTACGTCGCGAGGTTGGACCGCGGCGTCCGGCCGATCGGCCGCTGGTCGACGAGCACCAGCCGGTCGAACGACTCGAGGGCAGCCGGGTCCTCCGCGAGCACCTGGCTGACCAGGGTCGACTTGCCGGACCCGGACACCCCGGTGACGGCGGTCAGCACGCAGAGCGGGATGTCGACGGACAGGTCGCGCAGGTTGTGGCGGGTCACGCCGGCCAGCCGGAGCCAGCCCTGCGGGGCACGTACGTCGTGCACCAGCCGCTCGGCGCGACCGAACAGGTGGGCGCTGGTGGCCGACTCGGTGACGCCCTCCAGGTCCGCCACCGGGCCGCTGTGGAGCACGCGGCCCCCGGCCTCGCCGGCACCGGGACCGATGTCGACGACCCAGTCCGCACGGCGTACGACGTCGAGGTCGTGCTCCACGACAAACAGCGAGTTGCCGGCCGCCTTCAGGCGGTCCAGGACGTCCAGCAGCGGCGCCGCGTCGGCCGGGTGCAGGCCGGCGGAGGGCTCGTCCAGGACGTAGACGACGCCGAACAGCCCCGAGCGCAGCTGGGTGGCGATCCGCAGGCGCTGCGCCTCGCCGGGCGACAGGGTCGTCGAGCTCCGTCCCAGGCTCAGGTAGCCCAGGCCCAGGTCGAGCAGCACCTCGATGCGGGCGACCAGGTCGGCGCAGATCCGCACCGCGACCTCGTTCGCCTCCTCGGGCAGCTCGGTGGCCGGCCGCAGCAGCGCGACCAGCTGCGTGAACGGCAGGGCGTTGACCTCGGCGATCGAGTGCCCGAGGAAGGTCACCGTGAGGGCCTCCGGCCGCAGGCCGCTCCCGTGGCAGTCCGGGCAGGGCGCGTCCTCCACGAACCGCAGGGCGCGCTCGCGCATCCGCTCGCTCTTGGAGTCGGCCAGCACGTGCATGACGTGCTTGCGCGCGCTCCAGAACTTGCCGTAGTAGCCATGGTCGATGCGATCCCGCTCGGGCTTGATGAGCACCGACGGCTGCTCGTCGGTGAAGAGCAGCCAGTCCCGGTCCTTCTTCTTGAGCTTGCGCCACGGCTTGTCGACGTCGATGCCGAGACCGGTGACGATGCTGCGCAGGTTGGCACCCTGCCACGCACCGGGCCAAGCGGCGATCGCACCATCCCGGATGCTCAGTGACGGGTCGGGGACGAGCAGCTCCTCGGTGACGTCGTGGACGACGCCCAGGCCGTGGCAGCGCGGACATGCGCCGGCCGCGGTGTTGGGAGAGAACGCCTCGGCCGCAAGGTGCTCGGCACCCTCGGGGTAGTCGCCCGCTCGCGAGTAGAGGATCCGCAGCAGGTTGGACAGCGTCGTGAGCGTGCCGACCGACGAGCGGGACGTGGCCGCGCCGCGACGCTGCTGCAGCGCCACCGCCGGCGGCAGCCCGGTGATCTCCTGAACGTGCGGAGCACCGACCTGCTGCAGCAGCCGGCGCGCGTAGGGCGCCACCGACTCGAAGTAGCGGCGCTGGGCCTCCGCGTAGAGCGTGCCGAAGGCCAGCGACGACTTCCCCGAGCCGGAGATCCCGGTGAACGCCACCATGGCGTTGCGCGGGATGTCGACGTCGACGTTGCGCAGGTTGTGCTCGTTGGCGCCGCGGACGCGCACGAAGCCGTCGATCGCGTCGTCGGTCACGCGGGCCTGTGCCCGGCCCGAGCGCGACGCCCGTGGTCGGTCTCGTCCGAAGCACCTTGTGCCACCACGACTCGGAGTACTGCCCCAACGAGTGCGAACGGGGCGACGACCATCCCCTCAGGCTAGCCCCCGCCGGTTCCCGCCCGTCTGGCCCTTCACATCCCCGCACCGTTCACAGTGCAAGCACGAAACCAAGCTGGCCGGCTCACCGCCCCAACGCTGCCCGACACCCACGACTCGCAGGTGAAGGACATTCCCACACGTGCAGATCGGCGGAATCGCCTCCGCCCGGCGCAAACGCCTGCGCAGCATTCCAAAACGATGCCAGAACAGATGCCCGGCGCACCAGTCCGCCGGTCCAGCTTCACAGAACCGCCCTCGGCTTCACCCTCGTTCCAGCCCCATCGTGTCCGCCCATCGCCAGATTGCGGAGAGCCTGGATCCGAACAGGGACGTCAGGTAGGTCTCGTCCCGACGAAGCGGCCCTGACATCCGTCCCTGCACGCGTCCTTGGCTGGCCGTCCCGGCAGCGCTTCTGTGGGCAGGCGTGCTGGTTGGGCGAACCTCCTATCGCGTGGACCGAGTTGCTGCGCCTCACGGGTTCGACCTGCTGCGATCGATCATCTGGACCGGCTTCGTGGTCATCGGGCCGATGCACTTGCGAACGTTCACATGGGCGAAGGACCAGGACCGCCGTAGCCCGCGCCCTTGGCCCGCCCGCCTATCCGGATACGCGCCGCCAGGCGGCGTAAGGGGCGTGTGTCGACGGACGCCGAACTGGCCTTCGGCCCCCACATGGGGTCGTTCGAACTGGGCCCTAGAGAGCAGTCGCGGTCTTAGCTTCAGTCGTCACGGGCAAGATGGCGTACCCGTCCACCACCCGGTTGGAGGTGTTGCCGGTCGTTTCTTGTCCGCGCGAGACGGGATTCGATAACGTCGGCAGCCGCCGTTACTGCAGTCCACGGTGGCGGTGATCTGACGTTGATCACGGGGGAATCATGGCCGAAGAGGCTTGGCACGAAGCACGACTCATTCCGACTTCAGGCATCAATGGCGCGGAGGAGCAGGAGCGACGCGCTACCTCCGCCCTTCTGGCCGTGCTGTCAGCGGTCCGGGAGTTCGGACGCGGCTTCGTGAAGCCGTTCGGCGCTCCAAGTGGCGCGATCGAGTGCTTCATCGAAGTGCCATTCGTGCTTGGCGAGCGTCGTCTCTACCCAGACGGGCTTATTCGAGTCTCTCGTGGCGCCAAGACCTGGACCGCTCTGGTCGAGGTCAAGACCGGCCCGAACCAGCTCGCCACTGAGCAGCTCGAGAACTACCTCGACATCGCGCGTGAGCACGACTACGACGCCGTCATCACGATCTCGAACGAGATCCCTGCCGTCGCCGGACAGCACCCGACCAAGGTCGACAAGCGCAAGCTCAGAAAGGTGGCGCTGCACCACGTCTCCTGGTCCCAGGTGCTCGCCGAAGCCGTCATGCAGAAAGAGTTCCGTGGAGTTGCGGATCCGGACCAGGCGTGGATCCTTGGCGAGCTCATTCGTTACCTCGAGCACCGCAAGTCTGGCGCCCTCGAGTTCGACGACATGGGAGAGGCCTGGGTCGGGGTTCGAGACCAGGTCTCCGCCGGCACTCTGCGGGCGTCGGACAAGGGCATCGCCGAGGTGGCGGCACGCTTCGACGCACTCCTGCGGTTCGCCAGCCTTCAGCTCGGCCGCCAGCTCGGCACCGAGGTCGTACCGGTTTTGAGCCGCAAGGAGGCGGCCGATCCGGTCGTGCGCGCCCAGGCGCTTGCCCAGACCCTTTGCGCGACCGGCGAGCTCTCAGGCGCCATCCGCATCCCCGGCACGGTCGGTCATCTCGTCGTCAACGCAGACCTGCGTTCCGGCAGGGTCACCTGCTACGTCGACGTCGACGCCCCGCGGGAGGGACGAGCCACGACGCGGGTGAACTGGCTGCTTCGGCAGCTCAAGAACGCTCCGGACTCGACACGAGTGGAGGTGTTCGTCGCCCATGCCCGCGGGTCGCAGGCCGCCGAGCTGCTGAGCACGGTGCGCGAGGATCCCTCCGTACTTGTCCACGACCCGACAAAGGAGATCCGGGCGTTCCGATTGGCGGTCAGCACCACGCTCGGCACGAAACGCGGACGTGGGCGCGGGTCCTTCATCGACTCGGTCCTGACCGCGGTGGACGGCTTCTACGGCGAAGTTCTCGGCTCGCTACGAGCCTGGGCGGCGGCACCCCCGAAGCTGCGGCCCGTCCATGCCGAACCGCCCGAGGTCGATGACTCGGTTCCGGCTGCGCTCGCCTCGACCGATTACTCGTCACAGGACGGCGCCGAGGAGGACGGTCGCGCGCGTGCCCGGGAGGCGGATCACCCGCTCGCCGCAGTAGCGGCGGTGGATCCCCACCATCCGAGCGTCGTCGCCGCCTGGGACCAGCAGGCCGACGATGACTGACTTCGACGGCGCGACGCTGACGACCGAACTCGAGCCAGAGAGCGCCGCCAGCGAGATCGCCCGCGCAGTGAGCGGGCGCCACAAGATCGCGCGCAAGTACGTGATGCGCTTGCGCAAGCGGAACCCGGAGGCCAGCCCGGCGGAAATCGTTGCGATGCTCGAGCGGCACTACGTCACCGCGATCACCGTCGCGGGCGGTGTCGTCACGGCGGGGACCGTGGCGGCGAACATCGGACTGGCACTCATCCCAGGTGTGGCGGCTGGCAAGGAGGCCGGCAAGGGCGCGGCCAAGGTCGCCGCCAAGGGCGCAGCGAAGAAGGTCGCCGCCAAGGCGGCAGCCAAGACTGCAGCGATGAGCGCAGCGAAGACCGGCGCGGAACGGGCGGTCCACCTGTTGCCCGCCGGCGACGAGCAGCTCCAGTTCGAGATCACGGCCGTGTTCGCGCTCGCGCTCGCCGAGATCCATGACATGTCGCTCGACCAAGAGCAGGCGCATGCGCTCGTCTACGGCCTTTCGAACGGCCGGGTCAGCCAACAACAGATCGCGGCGATGGCGACGGACCTTTCTAAGGATGCTGGGGAACCAACGTCTGGGCTGGGTCACACGATCGCTTCGGGTCGAGATGACTGGTCCCACTGGGCGAACACGCTCGCCGACACTCTCCCCGGAGGGGCCGCCCAGAGCCTGGTCCGGACAGTGCAGACGGGTCAGCTCGAGACAGTCCGTTCCGGGCTCAACGGGAAGCAGCAGAGCGTCATCGAGTACGGAGTCGGCGCGCTTGCCGGCGGGGCCACACGGTTCCTCTTCGGCGGCGAGGTCGTCGAGGCGTCGCGCGTCGCCTTCGCCGAGGCACCGGAACAGTTCCCGTCCCACTTGTCCGACGCCTTGCTCGTCAAGGCGGAGGAAGAGCAGGAGCCGAACCGAGCATTGGTCGCCTTCGAAGACGCTGCGAAGGCCACCGGCAGCTGGGTGAGCACCGCGGCGGACAGGTCGACGAGAGTCTTCCGTAGCGTCGATCTCGACGGCGACGGCGTTCCCGATGAGCCGCAAGCCCTTTCAGCCGTCCGCGGGCTCGGAGGTGCAGTAGGGGGAGCTGTGTCCTCCGGGACTCGTTCCTTCCGCCGGGTCGATCTCGATGGAGACGGCGTTCCGGATGAGCCCCAGGCGCTGTCCGCGGTGAAGGGGGCGCGGGAAGGTGTCGCATCCAGGCTCAGGCGCAAGCAGCGGGCTGAGCGCGGTGAGTTGGAGGGCGAAGCCAGCGAAGGGGAGGCGGCTGACTGACCGGCCGAGCCGTGGCCTCAGGGACCACTCGTCCGCGAACCGAGGGTCAGAGACTCTCCGGCGGCAGGTGCTTCTTCATCAGCCTGCGCACCCGCTTCTGCTTCCGGTCCGGGATCATCGAGCGCATCTCCTCGAGCTTGCCGAAGCAGAGGAGGCGGTCCTCGCCCTCGAGCACGGTCTTGTTGCGGGGGTTGGGGATGACGTGGGGGCCGCGGTGGAGGGTGAGGACGGTGATGTCACGGTCGTCGAGGCCGGAGTCGCCGAGCTTCTTGCCGACCATGTCGGAGCCGGCGTGGACGACGATCTCGGCCACGCCGTAGCCGGTCGAGACGGTCAGCCGCTGGCGTACGTCGATGTCGGGGAAGGCGACCTGGTTGGCCATGTAGTCGACGATCGCGCCGGCGACGTCGAGCTTGGTCGCGGACTCGATGCCCTCGAGGCCGGGTGAGGAGTTCACCTCCATCACCTGCGGGCCCTTGCGGCCCTCGAGCATGTCGACGCCGGCCACGCGCAGGCCCATGATCTGCGCGGACCGTACCGCGACCCGCTCGAACTCCTCGTCGAGCTCGACCGGCTCGACGCTGCCGCCGCGGTGCACGTTGGAGCGGAACTCGTCACCCTGCGCGACGCGGCGCATCGCCGCGACCACGCGGTCACCGACGACGAGGGCGCGGATGTCGCGGCCCTTGCTCTCCTTGACGAAGCTCTGGATCAGCACGTTCTGCCGGGTGCTCTGCAGCGTCTCGATGATCGCTTCGGCGACCTTGATGGTCGGGGCCAGGATCACGCCGATGCCCTGCGTGCCCTCGAGCAGCTTGATCACGACCGGCGCGCCGCCGACGCGTTCGATCGCCGGGATCACGTCGGCGCGGTCGCGGACGAACGTCGTGGCCGGCATCGGGATCTTGTGGCGCGACAGGATCTGCGTCGCGCGCAGCTTGTCGCGGCTGTTGGCGATGCCATAGCTGGTGTTGGGCGTGTAGACGTCCATCTGCTCGAACTGCCGCACGACGGCGGTGCCGAAGTAGGTGATCGAGTTGCCGATGCGCGGCAGCACGGCGTCGTACGTCGACAGCTGCTTGCCGCGGAAGAGCAGGTCGGGCTCGTCTCCCGAGAGGTCGATGCCGAAGCGCAGGGTGTTGAGCACCTTCACGTCGTGACCGCGGTCCACGGCGGCGGTGCGGAGCCGCTGCGTGCTGTAGGACCGCGGGGCCCGGGACAGGATGGCGAGCTTCATGGTCAGTCATCCAACCACCTGCCCCACACGCCCCACCTGCCAAGATGGCCCGGTGGACACCACCCCCCAGGCGCCCCCTGCCGACGACGCCAAGGTCGTCGTCGGCTGGCGCGAGTGGGTGGCGCTGCCGCAGGCCCACGTGTCGTGGGTGAAGGCCAAGATCGACACCGGCGCACGGTCGTCGTCGATCCACGCCTTCGACCTCGAGGTCGTCGAGCAGGACGGCCAGGAGTGGGTCACCTTCTCCATCCACCCGTGGCAGCGCTCCGACGAGGACCACGTCGAGCTCAGGCTGCCCGTGCTCGACATGCGCGAGGTGCGCTCGAGCAACGGCCAGGTCGAGAAGCGGTACGCCGTCGCCCTCGACGTCACGCTCGCCGGGCGCACCATCACCACCGTGATGACGCTGAGCAACCGCGACGAGATGGGCTTCCGGATGCTGATCGGGCGCGAGGCGCTCGAGCGCGGCTTCCTCGTCGACTCCTCGCTGTCGTACGCCGGCGGACGACCGCGGCGCGCCGTGCGCCGCAAGAATTGGGGCAAGTAGCCCCGGTTCAGCGCAGCCGGACCTCGCAGGAGCGGAGCTTCTCGCCGCTGCAGGTGTCGCGGTTGGCGTTGCCGTTGATGGTGTCGCGTCCCGGCCCGCCGACGAGGAGGTCCCGGCCGCGGCTGCCGCGGAGCGTGTCGCGTCCGGCGTCGCCGTAGATCCGGATACGCGACGTCCGCGCGTCGCAGCCGAGGAGGTCGGCGTCGTCCGCGGTGCGGGCCGAGGCGATGTCGTCCTTGCCGGCGCGGCCGCGGACCGTGGCCCGGCACGCGTAGAAGCGGAGCTCGTCGGCGCCCTTCGTACCTCGAACACGGAGGTCCTTCGCGCCCAGCAGCGACGTCTCGAAGCCGGTGAACCGGCTCCTCGCGATCGTCCCGTCCTGGCGCATCGTCATCGTCCCGGAGGCCAGGTCGAGGTCGAGCCGGCGACCGGCCCAGAGGTCGACGCGGTCGTCGCCGTCGCCGCCGACGTACCTGCTCCTGGACCCACCCGCTCCGTCGGGCGAGAGGAGCGTGTCGTCACCGCCGCCGAGGTAGAACCGCTGCCGGTCGTGGACCCGGGTCGGGAAGGAGACGTAGACGGTCTCGTCCCGGTCGCTCCCGTCGAAGCGGAACGCGCTCGGCGCCCGGGTCCCGGAGAAGGCGAAGCCGTCGAAGCCCGTCCACCGCAGCGTGACGAAGCCGTCCCGCTCCAGGGTGCCCGCCGTCGCGTCCACGACCGCGTGGCCGGTGCCGAGGTCGGGCACCAGCGTGCTGCCGGGGCCGGCCGTCGCGTCGAGGCGGGCTCCCTCGGTCATCGGACCGGACCAGTAGACGGTGCCGCCCGCCTCGACCACGACCACGTCGCCGTTGGGCACGCCCGGCGAGCCCGACACGACGGAGTCCACGAGCGTGCCGGCGCCGGTGTGGATCGTGTCCGGCTCGGTGTCCCTCCCCTCGCCGCCGGCGACGACCCAGTCGCCGCCGCCCGCCGAGCCCGTGTAGTGGTCGCTGCCCGCACCGAGCTCGACGCCCACCGACCCGCGGGAGCCCGAGGCGTCCACGACGTCGTCACCCGCGCCGGTGGCCAGGCTGAGATCGGGATAGCGGCCCTCCGACTCGGTCACGCACACGAGGTCGTCGCCGCCCCGGGTGTCGACCTCGATGGCGCCGTTGGTCACCACAACGTCGGCGCCCTCCGTGCCGACCACCTCCCGCTGGAGGTAGGAGCCGACGATCGTCGCCGGGCGGCCCTGGCACGTCTCGGCCGCGGCCTGGGCCGGCGCGTTGCTCAGGAGCGTGGCGGCGATCAGGCCGGTGGCGAGCCCGATGGGCAGGTGCGGTCGCATAGGGGGTCCTTCGGTCGAGGTGGGTCCGTTGGGAGACGTCGACGCTGCCGCAGAGGTTGCCTCCCGGGCGGGTGTTCCTGGTGACAAGGGCTCGCGGCCCGCCGGTCAGCGCCGCAGCTTGATCTCGCAGCTCCGCAGCCGCTCGCCGCTGCACCGGTCACGACCGCCGTTGCCGTTGATCGTGTCGCGGCCGGGACCGCCGATCAGGACGTCGTCGTCCGTGCTGCCCTGCATCGTGTCGTTGCCGCCGCCACCGAGGAGGCGGAACCTCCGGGGGTTGCAGCGCAGACCGGCCTCGAAGTAGTCGTCACCGCGGCTCTGGCGGATGTCGTCGGCGCCGCCGCGACCCTTCACCGTCGCCTTGCAGGCGTAGAACCGCAGATCGTCGGCCTTCTTCGTGCCCTCGAGGACGAGCTTCTTCGCGCCGACGAGCTGGGTCTCGAAGCCGGTCAGGCGGTTGCGGACGGCGCGGCCGGACTTCTTCGTCACCATGCGACCCGAGCGCAGGTCGAGGTCGAGGCTCCGACCCGTCCACGCGTTGACGTGGTCGGTGCCAGGGCCGCCGGCGTACGAGCTGCCCTTGCGCCCGACGTTGTCGTCGTAGCCGAGGGAAAGGACGTCGTCGCCGCCGCCCATGATGATGTTGTGGCGGCTCTTGTCCGCGTTGGGGAAGCGGAAGTCGAGCTCCTCGTCGCGGTCCGTGCCGAGGAAGGTGAACGACCGCGGCGTGCGTGACGCGCTGCCACCGGTGGTGTAGCGGTCGAAGCCCGTCCAATACAGCTGGCGGGTGCCGTCCTGGCTCAGGGTCCCGCTGCTGGCGTCGACGAGGACGTCGCCCGAACCCACGCCGAACCCGAGGCCGGCACCGCCCCCGCCGTCGAGGCGGAAGCCCGCGCCCGCGGGCCCGGTCCACGCCACGGTGTTGCCGAAGCCGACACCGTCGTCCGCACCGAGCACGACCACGTCGGCGTTGATCACGGTCCGGTCGGAACCGGAGACCACGCGGTCGTCGCCCCCGGGCCCGGTGGTGATGGTGTCCCGCTCGATGTCGGCCCGCGGGCCGCCGTCGTAGCCGTTGCTGCCGCCGTGAACCGTCTCGTCGTACGCCGACCCGGTGTAGGTGTCGCTCCCGGCGCCCAGCTCGACGTCGACGCCACCGACGACGGCCGAGGCGTCTACAACGTCGTCGCCCGCTCCCGCGTCGACGCTCACGTCGCCGAACACCTGGCCGCCGGTGACGCACACGAAGTCGTTGCCGCCGAGGGCCTGCACACCGGTCGACCCATTGGTCACGATGACGTCGTTGCCCTCGGTGCCGGTCAGGCCGTACTGGCCCACCCCGACGACCGTCGCCGTACGCCCCTGGCAGGTGTCGGCGGCTGCCTGCGCGCCGGGCGTGGTGAGCAGCGTGGCGGCGAGCAGCCCGGTGGCGAGTCCGGCGGGCAGGAGGGGTCGCATGCGGTTCCTTCGGTCGAGGTCGGTCCGTGGGGAGACGTCGACGCTCGCGGAGAAGTTGCCTCCGACCGCTCACAGGAGGTGCACAAGGTCAGCCCACGGCGTGGACAGGTGCGGTGACCAGCATCGGGGGCGTCCGCACCACCGACCGAAAGGCCGCACTCCATGCGACTCCTCCCCCTCCGCCAGGCCGTGGCCGGGACCCTGGCCGCCGTCCTCCTCGCGGGGTGCAGCGCGTCCGTGGCCGGCGACACCGGCTCCGGCACGTCGAGCGGCTCGAGCAGCACCAGCAGCTCGGGCGCGCTCTTCTCCGGCACCTCCGTCGAGGACGTGCTCGACGACGACGTGGAGGTGGAGGCCGGCGACACCGCCTACGACGAGGCCGACGCGACCGCGATCGAGGTCTCCGGCACGACGGCGTCCTCCGACAGCGACGCCGTGACGGTCGAGGACGGCACGGTCACCATCACCGCCGCCGGCACCTACGTGCTGAGCGGCGACCTCACCGGCCAGGTCGTCGTCGACAGTCCCGGCGACGGCGTCGTACGCCTCGTGCTCGACGACGCCACCATCACCTCCCCGACCAGCGCGGCGATCGACGTGGTCGACGCCGAGTCGGTCGTCGTCGTGCTCGCCGACGGCAGCGACAACGCGCTCGAGGACGCGGCGACGTACGACGACAGCGGCGAGGACGCGCCCACCGGCACGCTCCACTCCACGGCCGACCTCACCATCGGCGGCACGGGCTCGCTGACGGTCACCGGCAACAGCAACAACGGCATCGTCGGCAAGGACGGGCTCGTCATCACCGGCGGCACGATCGACGTGACGTCGGTCGACGACGGCATCATCGGCAAGGACTACCTCGTGCTGGCCGACGGCACCGTCACCGTCGACGCGGTCGGCGACGCCCTCAAGTCCGACAACACCGAGGACGCAGGCACCGGCTTCGTGCTGATCGAGGGCGGCGAGCTCACCGTCACCTCGCAGGACGACGGCATCAAGGGCGTGCAGGTGCTGGTCACCGGCGGCACCGTCGACGTGGCGGGGTCGACCGAGGCGCTCGAGGGCTCGCTCGTCGTCATCGACGGCGGCGACCTCGAGCTGCACGCGGCCGACGACGGGGTCAACGCCGCGTCGTCCGACGACAGCACCGCCGCGGACGGCCGGCCCGGCGGCGAGATGGCGGCCGACGACTCGGTCCACCTCGTCGTCAACGGCGGCACCCTCGAGGTGTGGGCCAGCGGTGACGGCCTCGACTCCAACGGCGACGCCACCGTCACCGGCGGCGAGATCACCGTCCACGGCCCCACCACCGACGGCAATGGCGCGCTCGACGTCAACGGCACCTTCGACGTCAGCGGCGGCACCCTGCTGGCCACCGGCAGCGCCGGGATGATGGTCGCCCCCTCGACCGACTCCGCCCAGGGCTGGCTCGCCACCGCGCTCGGCTCGACGGCTGCGGCCGGGGCGGAGGTCGTGGTCAGCGACGCCGACGGCACCGAGGTCGCGACCTGGACCCTCGCGAAGGACGCCGCCTCCGTCGTCTACTCCTCCGCCGACGTCGAGCAGGGCGCGACCTACACCGTCGCCGTCGACGGCACCTCCACCACCGTGACCGCCGGGGAGGCGCCCGCCGGCGGTCACGGCGGCCCCATGGGCTGACCCCGGCCCACCCACCTCCCCACCCCTCACGAAGGAATCGACATGACCCACCACCCCCTCCCCACCCCGCCCGCCACCGGCGACGCGACCCCGCCGGCGTACGACGCCTCCCTCCCCGCCGCGCCCGCCCGCCGCACCTGGCGCGACCGCCTCCCCTCCGGCCGGAAGGCCGTGGCCGCGGGCGCCGTCGTGGCCGGCCTCGCGATCGGCGGTGCGGGCTTCGGGGCCGGCTACGCCGTCGGCGACGGCGGCGCGACCGACACCGCCACGCAGACCGGCACCGGCTGGGACGACCACGGCTACCCGGGTGGTCCCGGCGGTCCCAGTGGCCAGATGGGGGGACAACTGGGTGCTCCTCCCGGCGACCTGGACCAGGACGACCTGCCCGGTGGCGGCACGACCGACGAGGCGCCCGACTTCGACGGCGACGGCCAGCCCGACTCCGACAGCGGCACCGAGCGCGGCACCGACACGGACCCAGCAACCCAGAACAGCTGACGCGCCCTCCACGATCCGCCCGCCCCTGCCCCTCCGACCCCCAGGAGGCGGCCGGGGCGGGCCCTCGCGCGTCGCTAGGCTGGCGGCATGAGTGCCCACGACGCCCCCGGACAGCACGCGTAGTGGCACGCGAGTCCTTCGCCATCGGCGGCGTGCGGATCCGCGCCGGGACGGTGCGCGCGCTCGAGCTGCCGATCACCCGGCTCGTCACCGGCGCCGACGTCACGCTGCCGGTGCGCGTGGTCCACGGCCGCGAGGACGGCCCGCGCGTCTGGATCGACGCCGCGATCCACGGCGACGAGGTGGCCGGTGTCGAGGTGGTCCGCCAGGTAATGGCCGGGCTCGACCCCAAGACCTTCCGCGGCACGCTGGTGGCGGTGCCGATCGTCAACGTCCTCGGCTTCATGACCGGCGACCGCTACCTGCCCGACCGGCGCGACCTCAACCGCTCCTTCCCCGGCTCCGCGCGCGGCTCGCTCGCGGGTCGCATCGCCCACCTCTTCATGCGCGAGATCGTCGCCGGGTGCGACGTGGGCATCGACCTGCACACCGGCTCCGACCGTCGCAGCAACCTCCCGCAGGTGCGCGCCGACCTCGACGACCCGCGTACGCGCGAGCTGGCCGCCGCCTTCGGCGCACCGGTGATGCTGCACGCCCGCATCCGCGACGGCTCGCTGCGCCACGCCGCCGGCGAGCACGGGGCCAAGGTGCTGCTCTACGAGGGCGGCGAGAACCTCCGCTTCGACGACTACGCCGTCGAGGCCGGCGTGGTCGGCGTACGCCGGGTGCTGGCCGCGCTCGGCATGACCGAGCCGGTCGCGGAGGCCCCCGTCGAGCCGAGCCTGGAGTGCCGCTCCAGCGGCTGGGTGCGCGCCCGCCGGACCGGCATCCTGCACCTCGACGCGCACCTCGGCCAGAAGGTCAGCGACGGCGAACGCCTCGGCACCCTCTTCGACTCCTTCGGCAAGACGCTGCGCGCCGTCTACTCCAACCGCGACGGCATCGTGATCGGCCGCACCGAGGCCCCCCTGGTCAACTCCGGGGACGCCGTGGTGCACATCGCGTCCTGACCGTCTGGTTGAGTGCGGCAGGTGTCCACCTTCGACGTCGCCGCCTTCCGTGCCGGGTTCCCCTCCCTCGAGTCGGGCATCGCCCACTTCGACAACCCGGGAGGCACCCAGACGCCACTGGTCGTCGGCGAGGCGATCGCGCGCACGCTGACCGGCCCGCTGTCGCAGCGCGGCTCGGCCCTGGTGAGCCAGCGCAACGCCGAGGAGGCGGTCGCCGGCTACCGCTCCGCCGTCGCCGACCTCGTCGGTGGTGACCCCGGCGGGGTGGTCCACGGCCGCAGCGCCACCGCACTGACGTACGACGTCTCCCGTACGCTGGCGCGCACCTGGTCGCCCGGCGACGAGATCGTCCTCTGCGAGCTCGACCACGACTCCAACGTGCGGCCGTGGATCCAGGCCGCCGAGCGGGCCGGTGTGACCGTGCGGTGGCTGCGCCTCGACCCCGCGACCGGCGAGCTCGACCTCTCCTCGCTCGACGAGATCACCTCACGGACCCGCCTGGTGGCGCTCACCGCCGCCTCCAACCTGCTCGGCACCCGGCCGCCGGTCGCCACGGTCGCGGCGCGGGCGCACGAGGTCGGCGCGCTCGTCCACGTCGACGCCGTGCACCACACCGCGCACGCGGCACCCGACATCGTCGCGATGGGCGCGGACTTCCTGGTGTGCTCGGCCTACAAGTTCTTCGGGCCGCACTGCGGGTCGCTGGTCGCCGACCCGGCCCTGCTCGAGACGCTGCGGCCCGACAAGCTGCTCCCGTCGACCGACGTGGTGCCCGAGCGCTTCGAGCTCGGCACCCTGCCCTACGAGCTGATGGCCGGCGTCACCGCAGCCGTCGACGTGATCGCCTCCGTTGGGTCGGGAGGCACCCGCCGCGAGCGCCTGGTCTCGGCCGCCGCGCTCATCGCCGCCCACGAGCTGCGGCTGCGGGAGCGGATCGAGTCGGGGCTCGCGTCCTTCGGCGACGCCCTGACCCTCCACTCGCGCGCCGCCGACCGGACCTCGACGCTCTTCCTCACCCTCCGCGACCGCTCGCCGCTCGACGTCTTCGAGCACCTCGCGAAGCGGGACGTGATGGTGCCGGCCGGCACGTTCTACGCCCACGAGACCTTCCGCGCCCTCGGGCTCGCCGTCGACTCCGGCCTCCGGATCGGGCTCGCGGCCTACAACGACGACTCCGACGTCGACCGGCTGCTCGAGGGGCTGGCCGAGGCGCTCGGCGTCTAGGTCAGTCGGCGTGGTGGCCGCCGTCGACCTGCTCGGCGACCTCCTCCGAGGTGGGCCCCTGCTCGTGGGCGCTCGAGTCGAGCTCGTCGGTGTCGACCATGTCGCCGACGGTGGCGTTGCCCTCGGGCTCGGCGTCGAGCGCGCGCTGCCGGTCGGCGTCGCTGACCCGCTCCCCCGCAGCGGGGAAGACGGACTCCTCGGGGTGCTCCGCGTAGGGGTCGGGGCCGGTCTGCTCGTCGCTCGTCATGCTCTCGACCGTACGCCGACGGCGTACGGCGGCGACCCTCCGCAGGGGTGGCCGGGAGCGCGCGCGGGCCCCGGCCGCGGAACGGCCTGCTGGCCGGCGATCACCGAACTTGTCGGCCCTTGCATGGGCCGACATGTTCAGGAATCCCCGGCCGGCCGGGGATCGCTGAAGTTGTCGGCCTCTTCCGAGAGCGGACCGCAGCCGCTGTCGGAGCGCCGGGCCAGAATGGGCGGATGCCGCAGCACTGGGTGCTCCACGTCGACATGGACCAGTTCCTCGTCGCCGTCGAGCTGCTGCGCCGGCCCGAGCTGGTGGGGCTGCCGGTGGTGGTCGGCGGCCGGGGCGACCCGACCGAGCGGGCGGTGGTCTCGACGGCGTCCTACGAGGCCCGCGCGCACGGCGTCCGGAGCGGGCTCGCGCTCAAGCTCGCCAAGCGGCGCTCGCCCGACGCGGTGTTCCTGCCGGTCGACTTCCCGGTCTACGAGGAGGCCTCCGCGCGGGTGATGGAGACGCTGCGCGCGACGCCGGGCGCGGTGGTGGAGGTGCTCGGCTGGGACGAGGCGTTCGTCGGCGTCGAGACCGACGACCCCGTCGCCACCGCCCGGCAGGTGCAGGCGGCGGTGCTCGAGGCGACCGCGCTGCACTGCTCGGTGGGCATCGGCGACACCCTGGTGCGGGCCAAGATCGCCACCGACTTCGGCAAGCCCCAGGGCGTCTTCCAGCTCACCCGCGACACGTGGATGGAGGTCATGGGCGAGCGGCCGACGACCGCGCTGTGGGGCGTGGGCACGAGGATCTCCCAGAGGCTGGAGGCGATCGGCATCCGCACCGTCGCGGATCTCGCCGGCGCCGACGTGGCCGCGCTGGTCGCCGCGTTCGGGCCCGCCAACGGTCCCCACCTCGGCCGGCTCGGCCGCGGCGGCGGCCGCGCCCGCCCCGACGACACCCCGTGGGTGGCCCGCGCCCACGGCCGGGAGACGACCTTCCAGGCCGACCTCACCACGCCCGACGACGTACGCTCCGCCCTCCGCGAGCTCGCCGCGCGGGTCGTCGACGACGTCCGCAAGGAGGGGCGGGCGGTGCAGCGGGTGCACCTCAAGATCCGGTTCGCGCCGTTCTTCACCTTCACGAAGGTCCGCAAGCTCCCCGAGCCGACCTACGACGTCGACGTGATCGCGCAGACGGCCTTCGAGCTCTACCTCGCCCTCGGCGACGACCGGCCGGTGCGACTGCTCGGCGTGCGCGGCGAGATGGTCCCGCCCGAGGGCGGCTACTGAGCCGGAGGCGTCAGCCGGTCAGCAGCGACAGCCCCGCGGCCAGCGCGAAGCCGGCGACGGTGGCCAGGCCCGCCCAGTCCTTCGCCTTGTCCTTGGCCTCGGGCACCATCGAGTCGACCAGCATCGTGAGCAGCGCCCCGGCGGCGAAGCCGTCGACGAACGCCTGCGCGTCGCTCGACACCGCGCCGGCGAGGGCCGTGCCGCCGAGCGTCGCGAGCGCGCAGCACGCCGCGACCACCGTCCAGAGACCGACCACCGAGCGGGACGACCGGCCGGCGGAGCGCATGTCGGCGGCCGAGCCGATCGCCTCGGGCAGGTTGGAGGCGAAGATCGCGACCACCAGAGCGGCGCTGACGCCGTCGCCCGACGCGATGCCGATCCCCAGCACCGCCTGCTCCGGGATGCCGTCGAGGAACGCGCCGACGGCCAGCGGCACCCCGGCCGCCGAGCCGCCGGAGCGACCGCCCCACCGCTCGACCAGCCGGTCGGCGGTGACGAAGGTGACGCCGCCGAGCGCCAGGCCGAAGGCGACGCCCAGCGCGCTACCGATGCGGAAGCCCTCCTCGGCCAGCTCGAAGGACACGCTCGCGATCAGCGCGCCGGCACCGAAGCCGAGCACCAGCCCGAGGGCGCGCCGCGACCACGGGCGTACGAGCGCGAGGACCGCCCCGACCACCAGCGAGCTGGCGGCCAGCACACCCCACCCGAGCGCCGCGATCACCTCAGCAGCATGCCAGTGCTCAGTCGACGCCCGCCATCAGCCGGTGGATCGGCTTCGACGCGAGCATCACCGAGACGCCGGTGACGACCGAGGCGAGGCCGACGAGGACGAAGAACGGCGTCTCCGCGGCCTCGTCGTAGTAGCCCGCGAGCGTGCCGGCGAGTGCAGTGCCGAGCGCGATGGAGAGGAAGTAGAGCGCGACCATCTGGGTCGTGTACTTCTTCGGCGCGAGCTTGGTCGTGGCGCTCAGTCCGACCGGGGAGATGAGCAGCTCGGCCAGGGTGAAGACGAGCAGGATGCCGGCGAGGCCGAGCAGCGGCGCGGTGTTCTCACCGGCGGGCATCGGCAGGAAGCAGAAGAACGCAACGCCCATCAGCGCCGTGCCGGCGCCGAACTTGAACGGCGTCACCGGCTGGCGGTCGCCGAGCCGCGTCCACAGCGCCGCGAAGACGCCGGCGAGCACGATGATGAAGACCGGGTTGATCGACTGGACCCACGACACCGGCATCTCCCAGCCGAAGAGGTCGCGGTCGAGCCGCTTGTCGGCGTAGAGCGTCACGACGGTGAACTGCTGCTGGTAGAGCGACCAGAACACGACGTTGCAGACGAACAGCGGCATGAAGGCGAAGATCCGGCTGCGCTCGGCGCCCTGCACGTCCTTGTCGGCGAGGATGAGCGCGAAGTAGCCGATCGCGGCGACCAGGCTGATCCCGATGACGATGTTGGCCAGCCGGTCGAGGGTGATCACGCCGACCCAGGCGAGGACCGCGACCAGCAGCAGGGCCGCCACGGCGACGGCGACGTAGGCCACGCGCTTGTCCACCGGGAGCGGGTTGGCGACGTGGTGGGTCTCGTCGGGCAGGTTCTTGCGGAAGAGGGCGTACTGCACCAGGCCGAGGGCCATGCCGACCGCCGCGGCGCCGAAGCCCCAGTGGAAGCCGACCTCGCTCTGCAGCAGGCCGGTCAGCAGCGGGCCGAGGAGGGCGCCGATGTTGATGCCCATGTAGAACAGCGAGAAGCCCGCGTCGCGGCGCGGGTCGTGCGCGTCGTAGAGCGAGCCGACGAGCGACGTGGCGTTGGCCTTCACGCCGCCCGAGCCGAGGGCGATCAGCACCAGGCCGATGCCGACGCCGCCGAGCCCGGGCACGAGGGCCAGGGCGACGTGGCCGAGCATCACGCAGATCGCGGAGTAGAACAGCGTCCGCTCGGGGCCGATCAGCCGGTCGGCGAGCCATGCGCCGAGGATCGTGGAGAGGTAGACCGCGCCGCCGTAGGCGCCGACGATGCCGGTGGCGACGCCCTCGTCGATGCCGAGGCCGCCGTCGGCGGTGGAGTAGTAGAGGTAGATCAGCAGGATGCCCTGCATGCCGTAGAAGCTGAACCGCTCCCACAGCTCCACCCCGAAGAGGTTGGCCAGCACACCGGGCTGTCCGAGGAAGCGGGTGTCGGACCGGCTGTCGCGGCGGGTCCCGGACGTGTCGTGTCGGAGGTCGCTCACCTCACCACGGTGCCACCGGGCCCCGGGAGTGTCGGCACCCGGGGTCCGGTGGCGTGAGCCGGCTCACGCCCGGCGGGCTACTCCGTCGCGATGGCGTCAAGCACCTTCATCCGCGAGGCGCGGACGGCCGGGACGATCGCGGCGAGCACCCCGAAGACGACGGCGATGACCAGGAAGACCACGAGCGAGCTGAGCGGCAGGGCGAGCTCGGTGAGGTCGTCCGACAGCGACTGGCGCAGGGCGACGCCGATCAGCAGCCCGACCACCAGGCCGAGGACGGCGCCGAGGACCGCGATGGTGATCGACTCGAGCGTGATCATCAGCCGCAGCCGCCGCCGCGACAGGCCGACCGCGCGGAGCAGGCCCACCTCGCGGGTGCGCTCGATGACGCTCAGCCCGAGGGTGTTGACGATGCCGATCACGGCGATGATCACCGCGAGCGCGAGCAGGCCGTAGATCATGAACAGCAGCTGGTTGACCTGCCCCTTGATGAGCTCGGAGAAGCCCTCCTTGTCCTGCACCGTCACGACCGGGATGTCCTCGACGACCTTGTCGAGCGCAGCCTGCACCTCACCGACGTCGGCCCCCTCGGCGACGTTGATGCTGAGCGTCGAGTCGTTGCGGCGCAGGCCCGCGTCCTCGAGGACGCTGATCGGCATCGTGACGCCACCGGTGATGGGCGTGTCCTCGAAGATGCCGACGACCTCGAGGTCGACGGTCTGACCGCCCGGGAACGCGACCGGGACCTGGGTGCCGACGTCGGCGTCGAGGTCGCCGGCCTTCGACTCGCTGAGGATCGCCTGGTCGCCGCTGATGTCCTGGGTGCCGCGGACCATGTCGAGCTCGTAGATCCGGGCGAAGGCCCGGTCCACGCCCATCACGAAGTCCTGGTCCTCCTTCACCAGCGCGACGGAGCCCTGCATGCGGGAGATGGTGCCGACGCCGTCGACCTGCTCCATCTCGTCGCCGATCTTGGTCGGGAAACCCTGGAAGCTCGGCGACTGGACGAGGAAGTCGCTGCGGAACTCGCGGTCGACGAGGGCGTCGTTGGTGGCGCTCAGCGACGCGGCGAGCACGCCGACGGCCGACACCACGGCGAGCCCGATCATCAGCGCCGACGCGGTCGCGCCCGTACGCCGTGGGTTGCGCAGGGCGTTCTCGCCGGCGAGCTTGCCGGTCGTGCCGAAGACCTTGTCGAAGGCAGCGCGGCAGGCGACGAGCACCGGGTGGCCGAGCACCGGCGCCATCACCGCCACGGTGATCACCCAGATCACCGCGCCCGCGCCGATCCACGCGGCGTCGGCCCCCGGGGCGCCGATCAGGCCGGCGCCCATGAGCGCGGCGCCGACGAGCAGGGCGATGGTGCCCAGGAGGATGCGGCGCCGGCCGAGGGCCTTCTCCTGCACGGTCAGGTCGTCGCGCAGCGCCGCCACCGGCGCCACCTTGGCCGCGCGGCGTGCGGGGACGAAGGCGGCGATCATGGTGATGCCGATGCCGACCACGTAGGCCGCGATCACCGTCGTCGGTGTCAGCACCAGCACCTCGCCGGCGATGTCGAGGCCCTGGGCCCGGAAGACCGCGGCGAGCCCGCGGGAGAGGCCGAGGCCGAGCAGCAGGCCGAGCGTCGAGCCGAGCAGCGCCATGAAGAACGCCTCGACCAGCACCGACCAGGTGACCTGGCGGCGGCTGGCGCCGAGGGCGCGCAGCAGCGCCGACTCGCGGACCCGCTGGGAGACCAGGATCGAGAAGGTGTTGAAGATGATGAAGGCGCCGACGACGATCGCGATCACCGCGAAGGCGATCAGGAAGTAGCCGATGACGTCGAGGAACTGGCCGATCTGCTCGTCGGACTCGTCGATCACCTTCTGCCCCGTGACGGCGGTGAAGCCGTCGGGCAGCACGGTCTTGGCCGCGTCGGCGAGCTCGGTCTGGCTGACGCCGTCGGCCGCGGTCAGGGCCACGGTCGTGTAGGCGTCCTGGCCGCCGAGGAAGACGGCCTGCGCCTCGCTGGTCTCGAGGAGCGCGAGCGTGGCGCCGGCGGTGCCGCCGCCGTTGAAGTTGGACGTGCCGACGAGCTCGAACGTCTTGCGCAGCTCGCCGACCGGGAGGAGGAGGGTGACCTCGTCGCCGATCTCGTAGCCGCCGCGCTCGGCGGAGGACTCGTCGAGGTTGATCTCGCCGGGCTGGTCGGGCCACTGGCCCGACTCGAGGATCAGGATCGGGTCGCCGGCGACGTTGACGCTGTCGTAGTAGTTGAACACCAGCGTCGGGGCGCCGGTGCCGCCGACCAGCTTGCCGTCCTCGCCGAGCAGGTAGGCGCCGACGCCGTCGACCGAGCCGTCGGCGGCCTCCACCTCGGGCAGCTCGCGCAGCCGCTCGATGACCTGCGGCTCGACGAGCTTGGTGGTGCCGGCGCCGGAGGCCTGGAAGGAGACCTCGCCCTCGGTGCGGACGAGGGCGTCGGAGGTGGAGCCCTCGATGATGTTGTCGAAGGTCGCGCCGAGCCCGTGGCTGAAGGTGAGGACGCCGGCGAGGAAGCCGATGCCGAGCACGATCGCCAGGGTGCTCATCACCAGGCGGACCTTGCGCGCCACCAGGTTGCGCAGGGTCAGTCGGAGCACCGCTCAGCCCGCCTTGCTCGTGGCGGCGTCGGACAGGGCGCCCATCCGCTCGAGGATCGCGTCGCGGTGGGGCTCGCGCAGCTCGTCGACGACCTTGCCGTCGGCGAGGAAGAGGACCCGGTCGCTGTAGGACGCCGCGACGGGGTCGTGCGTCACCATGACGACGGTCTGGCCGAAGTCGTCGACGCTGCGGCGCAGGAAGCCGAGCACCTCGGCCGAGCTGGTGGAGTCGAGGTTGCCTGTGGGCTCGTCGGCGAAGACGATCGAGGGCCGGCTCACGAGTGCGCGGGCGCAGGCCACGCGCTGCTGCTGGCCGCCCGACATCTCGCTGGGCCGGTGGCCCAGGCGGGGACGCAGGCCGATGGCGTCGATGACCGCGTCGAACCACGCCGGGTCGGGCTTCTTCCCCGCCAGGTCGAGCGGCAGCAGGATGTTCTCCTTCGCCGTGAGGGTCGGGACCAGGTTGAAGGCCTGGAAGACGAAGCCGATGCGGTCGCGGCGCAGGTTGGTCAGCGCCTTGTCCTTCAGCCGGCCGAGCGAGGTGCCGTCGACGACCGCCTCCCCCGACGTGGGCGTGTCCAGCGCCGCCAGGCAGTGCATCAGCGTGGACTTGCCGGACCCCGACGGGCCCATGATGGCGGTGAACTCGCCCTTCATCAGGTCGACGGTCACCCCGTCCAGGGCCCGGACCTCGGCCTCCTCGGTCCCGTAGACCTTCACCAGGTCGTGTGCACTCGCCGCGACGCCGTCCGGCGCCCCTCCCGTGGGCTGCTCAGTCATGGCGCAAGTCTGGCAGGGGCCCACGACACCCGGCCATGGGATAAGACCCGAGCCCGACCCTGACATCCGTCAGGGGTCGCTCGGGGTCGTCCGACCCTTGCCACCCCGGATCGCCCCCTAGATTGACCCGGGTGGGAGACCTCGTCGCCGGCCTGCTGACCGGGCTGTCCCTCATCGTCGCCATCGGCGCCCAGAACGCCTTCGTGCTCCGGCACGGCCTGCGCCGCAGCCACGTCGGGCTGGTGGTCGCGATCTGCGCGCTGTCCGACGTCGTGCTGATCCTGGCGGGCGTCGCCGGCATCGGCGTCCTCGTCGACCGGGCACCGTGGGCGGTCGAGGTGGTCCGCTGGCTCGGCGTGGCGTTCCTGACCGTCTACGGCCTGATGTCGCTGCGACGCGCCCGGCACCCGCAGGCGCTGGACGCCGGGGACGGAGCGGTCGAGGCGCGCGGCGGCGTGGTCGCGCGGGCCGTCGCCCTGACCTGGCTCAACCCGCACGTCTACCTCGACACCGTCCTCCTGCTCGGATCGGTCGCGGGCACCCACGGCACCCCGGGCCGCTGGTGGTTCGCGCTCGGTGCGTGCGTCGCGAGCATCGCGTGGTTCGCCGGTCTGGGGTACGGCGCCCGGCTGGCCGCGCCGCGCCTGGCGAGCCCCCGCGCGTGGCAGGTGCTCGACGTGGCCGTCGGGCTGGTGATGCTGGCGATCGCGCTCCGGCTCGCCCTCGGCGCGTGAGCGGCGTACGCCTGGGCCCGCCGCCCCCGGGGGGGTAGTCCACCGGGAAACGGTCGTCGCGGGGGCCTACGAGCAACCGTTTCCCGGTGGACTACCCCGCGCGGCGGCCGGGGTGGGCGGGTCCGGCGTCAGGAGTCCTGGGGCGCGCGGGTCATCTCCGCCGCCTCGCGAGCGACGGCCTCGTCGTGCCGGGCGTGCAGCCGCTCGCGGACCTCGGCCGGCTCGTAGTGGCGGCGCACCCGCTCGTCGCGGGCCACGGCAGCCCCGGTGGCGACGCCGGCCAGGATCCCGGCCAGGCCGATCCACTTCCACACGCGCATGCCGACGAGCCTAGCCGGGCGCGTGGGCGGATCGTGCAGACTGCGCGCATGACCTCGGCCCTCACCCTCGACCAGGCGGTGGACCTGACGCGCAGCGGCGACATCTGGCTGTTCCGCGGACGCCGGGCGCCGGACCGTGCGATCCGCGCCGTCACCAACTCGCCGGTCAACCACGTCGGGATGGCGGTGGTCGTCGACGACCTGCCCCCGCTGATCTTCCACGCCGAGCTCGGCAAGAAGCAGCTCGACGTGTGGACCGGCGCCCACCACCGCGGTGTCCAGCTCCACGACCTGCGCGAGGCCGTCGCCCGCTGGCAGACGGAGTACGACCAGGACGCCTGGGTGCGCCAGCTCAGCCCGGAGATCGGTCGCGACGAGGAGGACGGCATGCTGCGCTCGATCGCGCGCCTCGACGGGGTCTCCTTCCCCAGCCTCACCCGGCTCGGTGCGCGCTGGCTGCGGGGGCGCGACGCGTACGTCCCCCGGCGCAAGCGCGGCCAGCGGGTCACGCCGGAGGCGGCGTTCTGCGCCGAGATCGTGGCCACCTGCTACATCGAGATGGGCATCCTCCGCGACGACCGGCGCGCCACCTGGTACGACCCGGGCAAGTTCTGGAGCGGCGACTACCTGCCGATCTCGACCGGCTGGTCCCTCGGCACGGAGGTCGCGATCAGCCGCTGACCGGGGTCGAGTGCGCACGCGGTAGCAGTCGCCACGGGGCCGCGCACTCGACTCATCCGATCGCGCGCGCGAGCCGCTCGGCCACCACCGCGACCGCGGCCCGGAGCTCGGGACCGCCCACCACCGTGAACGGGAGCGGGACGTGGGCGAGCCACTCACCGGCGTACGCCTCGGGGTTGCTGGTGCTGCCCACCAGCTCGCACCGGCCGTCGGGCAGCTCGCGCAGGTCGCCCAGCGTCGGGCGGACCCACGGCCGCACCTCGGCGACGGGGGCGTCGAAGACGACGTGGGTGTCGTGCTCCCAGCCCTTGCCGAGGTTGGCCTCGAGCTCGGCGGCGGGGTCGAGGTCGGCCGGCACCTCGAAGGTCCCCTCGAGCCGCTCGACCTCGGTGATCCGGTCGATGCGGAAGGTGCGCAGGGCGTCGGCGTGGTGGGAGTGGCACAGCAGGTACCACCGGCCGTAGCGCACCACCACCGACCACGGGTCGACCTCGAAGGTGCGGGCGTTGCCGGCCGCGGTGCGGTAGCCGATGCGCACCTGCTGCTGCGCCGCCACCGCCGCGACGAGCCCGCTCGCGACCTCCGGGTCGGGTCGCACCGACGAGCGCTCCGGCACGGTGCGCGCGGTCTCGCGGACCAGCGCCGCCTGCCGCGCGACGTTGGTCGGCAGCACCCGCAGGATCTTGCCGAGCGCCGAGCCCACCGGGTCGTCGGGGTCGGCGACCGCGTGGTGGGAGTCGAGGGCGGCCATCACCAGGCCCAGCGCCTCGGTCGCGGAGAACACCAGCGGCGGCAGCCGGAGGCCGCGCCCCAGGGTGTAGCCGCCGTAGGGGCCGCGCGTGGACTCCACCGGGATGTCGGCCTCGCGCAGGATCGCCACGTAGCGCCGGGCAGCGCGCTCGGTCACGCCGAGCCGCTCGGCCAGCTCGGCGGCGGTGACCCCGGGCCGGGCCTGCAGGACGTCCAGCGCCCGCAGCGCCCGCGCGGTCGGACTGATCTCGCTCATGGAGAGCATCGTGGCACCAGAACCGGTCGTGGAGCGTCCGGAATCGTCCCTACCGTGGGCGCCGAGGGTCGACGAACCGACACAAGGAGAGATCAATGGACATCGTGCTCATCGCCGGACTCTGGCTCGACGGCTCGGCCTGGGACGACGTGCAGCCGGAGCTCGAGCGGCTCGGCCACCGCGGCATCCCGGTGACGCTGCCCGGGCAGGGCGACGGCGCCACCTCGGCGACGTACGACGATCAGGCCGGCGCGGTCCTCGCCGCCGTCGATGCTGCCGAGGGCTCGCCGCTCGTCGTCGGGCACTCCGCCGCGTCGACGCTGGCGTGGGTGGCGGCCGACCGGCGCCCCGACGCGGTGACCGGCGTCGTCCTGATCGGCGGGTTCCCCACCACCGGCGGCAACGCCTACGCCGACTTCTTCGACACCGACGGCGACGCCGTGCCGTTCCCCGGCTGGGAGCCCTTCGCCGGCCCGGACTCCGACGACATGTCGCCCGAGCTGAAGGCGGAGGTGGCCGCGGCGACGCACCCGGTGCCCGTGGGCGTCACGAAGGGGACCGTCCAGTGGACCGACGAGCGCCGGCACGGGGTGCCGCTGACGCTCGTGTGCCCGGAGTTCACGCCCGAGCAGGCGAAGGAGTGGATCGCGTCCGGCGACGTGCCCGAGCTGGCGGACGCGACGGCGCTCGAGCTCGTCGACCTCGAGTCCGGGCACTGGCCGATGTTCACCCAGCCGGCCGCGCTCGCCGGGCTGATCGACGCGGCGACCCGGCGCTGAGGGCAGGTCGCCGGCGCGTCAGTCCAGGAGCTCCTCGGGCCCGGCCGCCATCGTCGGGATGTCGACGGGTGCGCGGTCGGCGGGCTGGACGGTCTCGAGCGGCGTCGACGGGGTCAGCGGCGTGACCGGGAGGACGACGTAGCCGCTGGGCACGCCGGCGGCGAGGTCGACGTCGACGTCGGCGAGCTCGGGGGCCACGCCCAGCAGCACCGCGACGGTGACCGCGTTGTCGGGTCGCGCCTCGGGGTCCTTCTCCAGCAGCGACGCCACGACGTCGCGCAGGTCCTCCGGTACGTCGTCGCCCAGCGGGGGCGGGGGCTCGTTGACGTGGCACATCGCGGTCGCGATCGGGGTGCCGCGGTCGAAGGGCCGCTGGCCGGTGAGCATCTCGTGGGCCACCACGCCGAGGGCGTAGAGGTCGCTGGCGCCGGTGGCCTGCTGGCCGATCGCCTGCTCGGGGCTGATGTAGTTGGGCGTGCCGAGCATCTCGCCGACGCGCGTGTGGCCGATGGCGTCGATCGCGCGGGCGATGCCGAAGTCGGTGAGCTTCACCAGCCCGTCCTCGCGGACGAGGATGTTGGCCGGCTTCACGTCGCGGTGGACGACGCCGGCCTCGTGGGCGGTGCCGAGCGCGAGCGCGGCCTGGCCGAGGATCGACCGCACCACCTCGGGCTGCATCGCGCCCTGCTCGCGGATGATCGCCGACAGCGGCAGGCCCTGGACGAGCTCCATCACGAGGTAGGTGAGGTGGTCGTCCTCGCCGTAGTCGAAGACGGTCGTGATGTTGGCGTGCAGCAGGGCCGCGGAGTGGAGGGCCTCGTCGCGGAAGCGCTCGGCGAAGATCTCCTCGTTGTCCGGGTCGGGCCGCATGACCTTGACCGCGACGTCGCGCTTGAGCACGTCGTCCACGCCGCGCCACACGTCCGCCATGCCGCCGGAGGCGATGCGCTCCTGCAGGACGTAGCGGTCCCCGAGACGGAGTCCTTCCACGAGCCTCTGCACCGGGCGTTGCCCCACTTCTCTCGGATCAGGTACGCGACAGCGCACCAGCCGCCGAGATTACTCCGACTTTCACTCATTTCCGCCTTCCACCCGCTCGACGCACACCCACCCGGGTGAAACCCTTGACAACGTACAACCGGTTGGTTGTACGTTATTCCCATGACCGACGACGAGGACCGGGCGGACGCCTGGTTCCACGCGCTCTCCGACCGGACCCGCCGCGACATCCTGCGGCGCGTGCTGGCTGGCGAGCACTCCGTCTCGGCGCTGGCGCGCAGCTATGACATGAGCTTCGCCGCCGTCCAGAAGCACGTCGCCGTGCTGGAGCGCGCGGGCCTGCTGACCAAGCGGCGGCAGGGCCGCGAGGCCCTGGCCAGCGGCGACGTGGAGGCCGTGCGGTCGGTCGGCGCGATGCTCACCGAGCTCGAGGCCCTCTGGCGCGGGCGCATCTCCCGGATGGACGAGCTGTTCGCCGAGCAGGCCCGCGAGCAGGCGCTGCCCCCGCAGAAGACCCAGCAGACGACCCAGCAGAAGACCCAGGTCGACCCACCCCGCACCCACGGATAGAACGGACCGAACCCATGCCTGTCACCGACGTCGAGCACGACATCGACGCCCGCACCCTGACCATCACCGCCGACTTCGCGGCACCCGTCGAGCGGGTGTGGGGGGTCTACGCCGACCCGCGCCAGCTCGAGCGGGTCTGGGGACCTCCCGGCTACCCCGCCAAGTTCGTCGACCACGACCTCGTCCCCGGCGGGCGGATGACCTATTACATGACCAGCCCCGAGGGCGAGAAGTACTACTCCTACTGGACGGTCCTCGAGGTCCGGGAGCCCAGCGGCTTCGACTTCAAGGACGGCTTCGCCCTCGACGAGACCTTCGCCCCCAACCCCGAGATGCCCGAGGCGCTCAACAGCTACACCTTCGCGCCGACCGACGGCGGCACCCGGGCGACCTTCGTGGGCACCTACGCCACCGCCGAGGACCTGCAGAAGGTGCTCGACATGGGTGTCGTCGAGGGCTCGGCGCAGGCCATCAACCAGATCGACGACCTGCTCGCCTCCTGAGCAGCAGTCCCCACGGAAGGAAGACCAGACATGCGCCCCATCGTCGTCACCGAGTTCATCACCGCCGACGGCATCATCGACTCCCCCGGCGGCGGCGACCACCCGCACGCCGGCTGGACCTTCAAGGAGGTCGACTTCGTCGAGGAGGCCTACGACATCAAGGGCCGCGAGATGGCCGACGCCACCGCGCTGCTGCTCGGCCGCCAGTCGTACGACGAGTTCGCGCCGGTGTGGCCGTCGATGGAGGAGTTCGCCACCTACAACGCGATGCCCAAGTACGTCGTCTCGACCACGCTGGCCGGCGACACCGCCCCCTGGGGCGAGGGCACGGTCGACGTCCTGCGGTCGCTCGACGACGTGGCTGCCCTGAAGGAGACCGAGGGCGGCGAGATCCACGTCCACGGCAGCGCGCGCCTCGCGCAGGGCCTGGCGGGCGCCGGCCTCGTCGACCGCTACCACCTGCTGGTCTACCCGCTCCTCCTCGGCACCGGCAAGCGCCTCTTCGGCGAGGGCGACAAGACCAAGCTCGAGCTGATCGAGCACGCCGCCTACTCCAACGGAATCACCCTCCAGCGCTACGACGTCGTGCACTGATCCGCGGGTGATCCGCGGGTGACGGGCCGTCACCAGCGCTCCCGCCCCCACCGGTGGGGCGGGAGCGCACTTTTCGACCCGTTGCCCGGGCGCGCGGTCTGCCAGAATCACCCGGTGGACCTCGCCCTGCTGCTCGTCTCGATGGCGGCCGTCGTCCTCGCCGCCACCGCTGTCAGCGAACGCCTGCACGTCCCGGCGCCGCTCCTGCTGGTCGTCGTCGGCGCCGCAGCGGCGTACGTCCCCGGGGTGCCGACGATCCACCTCGAGTCCGAGGTGGTGCTGCTGGGGCTCCTGCCGCCGCTCCTCTACGCAGCTGCGATCCAGACCTCGCTCGTCGACTTCAACGCCAACCGCGGCACCATCCTCCGGCTCTCGGTGCTGCTCGTCGTCGTCACCGCCTTCGCGGTGGCGGTGGTCGTGGAGTGGCTGGTGCCGGACCTCGGCTGGGCGGGGGCCATCGCGATCGGCGCGGTCGTCGCCCCGCCCGACGCCGTCGCCGCCACGGCCGTCGCCCGGCGCATCGGGCTGCCGCGGCGGGTGGTGACGATCCTCGAGGGCGAGTCGCTGCTCAACGACGCGACCGCGCTCGTCACCCTCCGCACCGCGATCGCCGCACTGTCGGGCGGCGTGACGCTGCTCGCGGTGGGCGGCGACTTCGTCCTCGCGGCCGGCGGCGGCATCCTGATCGGCGTCCTGGTCTTCCTCCTCGTGGCCCGGCTGCGCAAGCGGATCACCGACCCCCTGCTGGACACCGCGATCTCGTTCCTCACGCCGTTCGCGGCGTTCGTGGCGGCGGAGGAGATCCACGCGTCGGGCGTCATCTCGGTCGTCGTGGCGGGCCTGCTCCTGGGCCACAAGGCGCCGATCATCCAGACCGCGCAGTCGCGCATCACCGAGCGGATCACCTGGCGCACCGTCGCGTTCGTGCTGGAGAACACCGTCTTCCTCCTCATCGGCCTCCAGCTCGACTGGATCCTCGAGGACGTCAGCGAGTCGAGCCTGCCCAGCACCCGCATCGCGCTCGTCTGCCTGGCGACCCTGCTGACCGTCGTGGTCGTCCGGCTCGTCTACATGCTGGCGACCGGATTCCTCCGGCGCCGCGACCCGATCCCGGCCAGCTGGAGCTTCCTCATCGGCTGGGCCGGCATGCGCGGCGTGGTCACCCTGGCCGCCGCCTTCGTCATCCCGGAGGACGCGCCGCACCGCGAGGTGCTGCTCCTCGTCGCGTTCACCGTCGTGGCGGGCACGCTGCTGGTGCAGGGGCTCACGCTGCCGATGCTGACCCGCGTGCTGGGCGTACCCGCGCCCGACCCGGCCGAGGACGCCCTCGCCCGCGCCGGTCTGCTCCAGCAGGCGGCCGACGCCGGCTTCGCCCGGCTCGACGAGCTCGACTACGACGACCACCACGGCGTCGCCGACCAGGTCCGCGCCCGGGTAGACCAGCGCACCTTCGCCGCGTGGGAGCAGCTCGCCACCACGGAGGGCGAGGAGACCCCGTCGGAGCTCTACGCCCGGATCCGCGGCGAGATGATCGAGGCCGAACGGGCCAAGGTGCTGCTCGTCCGCGGCAAGGGCAAGGTGCCGTCCGAGGTGGTGAGCCAGGTCCTCGGCATGCTCGACATCGAGGAGTCGATGCTCGACGCGGGCTCCGAGGCGCGCGCCGGCGTCCGCAGCGGGAGCCTCTCGTTCACCGGCGGCCGCACCTGCGACGACCTCGACGAGCACCCCGCGGTCGACACGGTCGCCGACCCGGCCTGCGCCAGGTGCCTGGCCGACGGCACCCGGTGGGTGTCGCTGCGGCAGTGCCTGACCTGCGGCAACGTGGCCTGCTGCGACTCGTCCGTCGGCAAGCACGCCACCGCCCACTTCCACGACTCCCTGCACCCCGTCGTGGAGTCCGCCGAGCCGGACGAGTCCTGGCGCTGGTGCTACGTGCACAACCTCACCGGCTGACCGATATCTGAGGACGTCCTGGACGTGCTCAGGCCCGATCTCCGTCCACGACGTCCTCAGATATCGGTGACTAGGCTGGGGCCATGGGAGCGCCCGCGATCGTCATCGCCTCCACTCACCACGCGGCCGAGCTGGGCGAGGCGTTCGCCCGCTACGAGCGCGAGTACGACGTCCGCATGGCCACCGACGTGGCCACCGCCAAGACGACGGCCAAGGAGCTGGTGACGTCCGGCCACCCGGTCGCGCTCTTCGTCGTCGACACCGACCACGACCGCGACAAGCTCTACGCCCTGATCTCCGGCACCCGGCAGGCCGTGCCCACCGCCCGGCGGCTGATCGTCACCCACGTCAGCCGGTTCCGCGAGGACAACCAGACCTTCCGCCACGCCGTCGCCGCCGGCAAGGTCGACGCGCTGCTGCTGATGCCGCAGGGACCGCGCGACGAGGAGTTCCACCTCGCCGTCGGCGAGCTGCTCAACGAGTGGAACGCCACCGTCGCGACACCGGTGGTCGAGAACGTCCGCATCATCACCCCGGAGAAGGACGCGCTCACCCGCGACCTGCTCGACTACCTCGCCCGCGTGGGCCTGCCCGCCGGCGTGCACCACCCCGACAGCGAGGTCGGGCGCGAGGTGATGGCGACGTGCCCGGAGGACGAGGGCCGCTGGCCGGTCGTGTCCTCGCTCGCCGGGTGGTGCGGCCACTGTCCCGACGTGCGGTCGCTGGCCAACCAGCTCTACGGCCGCCCCGACCAGATCGACGTCGACGAGGTGGTCGACCTCGTCGTGGTCGGCGCCGGCCCGGCCGGTCTCGCCGCCAGCGTCTACGCCTCGAGCGAGGGGCTGTCGACGGTCTGCCTCGAGGCCGAGGCGATCGGCGGGCAGGCCGGCACGAGCTCGATGATCCGCAACTACCTCGGCTTCCCGCGCGGCATCTCCGGGATGCGGCTCGCCCAGCGCGCACGCGGGCAGGCCCTGCGCTTCGGCACCCGCTTCTTCACCGGCTGGCCGGCGACCGGCATCTCGCGGTGCGCCGACGGCGACCACCACGTCGTGCACACCGACGGCGGCGACGTGCACACGCGCACGGTGCTCGTCGCGACCGGCGTCGACTACCGCCGGCTCGGGGTCGAGTCGCTCGAGGAGCTGGTCGGCCGCGGTGTCTACTACGGCGCCGCGATGGCCGCCGCGCGCGAGCTGGCCGGCGACCACGTCGTGGTGGTCGGCGGCGGCAACTCCGCCGGGCAGGCCGCGATCCACGCCGCCCGCTTCGCCTCCTCCGTCACGGTCGTGGTGCGCCGGCCCGACCTCACCGCCACCATGTCGTCGTACCTCATCGACGAGATCGAGTGGAACCCGCGCATCACCGTGCGCGGCTGCACCCGCGTCGTGGACGGCGGGCCGGACGACGTGGGGCACCTGGGCTGGCTCGACGTCGAGGACGTCGACACCGGCGCGCGCGAGCGGGTCGAGGCGCGCGGGCTGTTCCTGCTGCTCGGCGCCGAGCCGGAGTGCGGCTGGCTGCCGGACGACGTGCTGCGCGACGAGCGGGGGTTCGTCCTCACCGGGCGCGACGTCCCCACCGAGCACTGGGTCGACGGCGTGCCGCCGGAGGACCTGGCCACGACGGTGCCCGGCATCTTCGCCGGCGGCGACATCCGCGCCGGCTCGATGAAGCGGGTCGCCTCGGCGACGGGCGAGGGCGCGTCGGTCGTGTCCTCGGTCCACACCTGGCTGGGGCAGTAGCCGGGCTAGCCGTCGGCGGTCTGGACCAGTCCGGCTCGCGTCATCCGCGGCGACGTGCCGCGCGACGATAGGGCATGGGACGGATCGTCGAGGTCGCTGCTCCCGACGTGGCTGGGCCTCCACCCGGGACGGCGGTGGTCGTGGGACACGAGGGTTTCGCCGAGTTCTACCGCGCGGAGCTGCCGGGCCTCGTTGCGCTCGCCCGTGCGCTGTGCGGATCCCTCGTGGCTGACGACATCGCCCAGGAGGCGATGCTCGCGGCTTACCGGCGCTGGGCCGAGGTCGAAGGTCTCGACCAGCCTCGTGCGTGGGTCCGGCGAACCTGCGCCAACATGGCGATCTCGTCGTTCCGGCGCCGCATGGCGGAGGTCCGGGCCCTCACCCGCTTGTCGGCCCGACCCGCGCCGGCGACCCTCGACGAGGACGCCGAGGAGTTCTGGGCCGCCGTGCGCACCCTCCCGCGACGCCAGGCGCAGTGCGCAGCACTGCGCTACGTGTACGGCTTGGGCGGCGGCGAGATCGCCCGGACCCTGTCGATCAGCGAGGGGGCGGTGAAGGTGCACCTGGCGCGGGCAAGGGCGGCCCTCGCATCGCGCCTCGGGGTGGAGGTGGAGCGATGACCGAGGTAGACATCAGGGGTGAGCTGGCCGGCGCCGCCCTCCTGCGTGCCTCGCAGGTCGACCTGGACGCTGGGCTGGCGCACCTCCACCGGACCCGGCGCAACCGCGGGCGCCGGCGTGCCGGCGCCGTGGTCGCCGGCGTCGCCCTCCTCGCCGCCACGACGTGGGCCTACCGGTCCCACGACCAGGAAGCGCGCACCGACCGGGGCGACGAGCGCGTGGCGACCGCCCCGCGCGTCGCCCCCGGGGAGACGGAGATCGACTCCGACCGGTCGGCGTCCGGCACGACCGACGCCGTCGCGGTGCTCCGCCCGGGCCAGCCGGCCGTCGTCCGCGTCGGTGCCGTCGGATCCACCGACCAGCACGTCGTCTGGAGCGCGCCGACGGCCCACGAGCTCGGCGACCGCAACCTGCCGTGGCCGGCTGCCGTGGCGTGGGCGCCGGACGGCGACGAGCTGGCCATCGTCGTCGCCCAGGAGCGTGGCCGCGTCAGCGCCACGGACGACCTCGTGGAGCTCACGCTCGTCACCGTCGGGGCGGACGGCTCCGGCCGTCGGATCGACGGCGTCATCGGCACCTGTCGGTGCGGGGGCGAACCACCGGTGCTGTCGTGGTCCCGCGACGGGCTGGAGGTGCTGGTCCCGGACGGTCCGGACCAGGGCGTGCGGAGGATCCCACGATGAGCCGCCACCTGCCCCCGCGCACCCGCCGCACGCGGGCGCTCGCGGGCGCGTGGTTGGCGGTCGCTGCCGTGCTCGCCTCGTGCGGCGAGCCGGCCGACCCCGCCGCCGAGCCGACGCCGCTCCCCAGCCGGTCCACCCCGAGCACGTCGGAGTCGAGCGCGTCGGACGCGCCGCCGACCTCGGCCCCGGCGACGTCCGACATGTACGACGTCGGCGGCCACGACCTCTACATGACGTGCTCGGGCGAGGGTCCGGTGACGGTCGTCTTCATCCACGGCTGGGTCAACGACCCGGGCTTCGTGCCCCACGCCTACACAGAAGGGGTGGCCAGCTTCCTGGTCGACGACTACCGCGTCTGCGCCTACGACCGCCGCAACGTCGGATCCAGCGAGACCGTCGACGCCGTGCAGACACGGGCCGACATGGTCCGGGACATGGAGCGGGTTCTGGCCGCGGGCCGCGTGCGACCGCCGTACATCCTCTGGGCCGGGTCGTTCGGCGGCCTCGTGGCGGCTGCCTACCTGGAGGACCATCCCGACGACGTCGTCGGGATGGTCCTGGTCGACAGCATGTTCCCCGACGAGCTGCGGCTCGACCCGCTGCTGCCGAAGCGCTTCCGGTTCCTCCACTTCACCGAGGAGGACACCTGCTGCACCGTGGAGCGGATCTCGCAGTACGACCTGATCCGGTCGCTTCAGGACGGCATCGGCGAAGAGCCGGACATCCCGGTCGTCTACCTCGCGTCCGAGCAGGAGCCGCGCGACCAGAACGACTTCGAGTCACCGCGCTACGACGCCCGGATCCTCGACGCCCAGGCGGCCTACGTCGACCGCTTCTCGCCGGGCATCCTGCGGTGGGTCGATGCCCCGCACTGGATGGAGCCGGTCGTGCCTGAGGTCATCGCGGACGCGGTGCGCGAGGTGGACGCGCTGCGCGGACGGTGATCAGACCGACAGCAGCAGGAAGAGCACGGCCAGGGCCGGGAGCGTGCCCTGGGTGAGCGCGGCGCGCGCCATCGACCGGTCGTGGGTGACGAGGACGACCGCAGCGGCGAGCATCGACCCCGTGCCGGCGAGCGCCAGCGCCGAGCCGACCCAGTGCTCGGACCTCAGCAGCGCGAGGCCGACGAGGGTGATGATCGCGAGGAACAGGTTGTAGAAGCCCTGGTTGTAGGCGAGCGCCCGGGTGGCCTCCGCCTCCGACTCCGAGGTGCCGAACGTCCTCCGCGTCGCGGGGTGGGTCCAGCGGAAGGACTCCAGCACCCAGATGTAAACGTGGAGCAGCGCCGCCAGGAGCGAGAATCCCACCGTGAAGAACGTCATGTCCGCACCCTAGGGCCGCCTACCCCTGCGAGGGTGGCACGCCATCGGCGGTCGGAGCACACTCCATGGGGCACGGCGCCCCTGCCGTGCGGATCGAGGGAGGTCCCGTGGGACGACTGATCGGCATCCTGCTCGTCGTCTGGCTCGTCATCGGCGGGTTCGCCGCCTTCCAGCGCGGCTACTTCGACGACACGAAGACGAACTGCTCCGAGGCCAGCGACATCGCGCTCAACATCGTCGCCGGCCCGCTCAACTACACCGGCGTCAACCCGAAGGTCGACTGCGCCGACATCGACGTCGACACCCCGGAGCCCAGCGAGTAGTCAGCGGCCCACCCGGTCGCAGGCGTCAGGCGAGCCAGACGGGCCGCCAGTCCTCCGGAGGGTCCTCGCCCACGCGGCCGTCGACGGCCTCGCGCAGCAGGTCGGCGTGACCGGTGTGCCGGGCGTACTCCTCGAGCAGGTCGAGCAGCAGCCGGCGCAGGCGCGGGTGGTTGCCGTTGCCGTCGTCGACGTGGGCGACCACCTCGAGGCCGCCCTCGGCCAGCACCGCCTCGAGCCTGGCGGTGTTGCGCACCACGGCCTCGTCGAAGACGGCGTACGTCTCGGCGGCGCTGAGCTGGTCGGTGGTGAACTCCCACTCGTCGGTGCCGTCGTGGCCGAGCGAGCGCCACGGCTCCACGAGCTCCTCGCCGCGCAGCTTCGTCGTCAGGTAGTAGTCCTCGGCCATCGCCAGGTGCAGCAGGAGCCCGCCCAGGGACAGGGCGGACGACGGCAGGCGGTGGCGCAGGCCCGCCTCGTCGAGTCCGTCGGCCTTCCAGCGGAGCGTGGCGCGCTGCCGGGTCAGGGCACCGAGCAGGTGCTCGGCCTCGGTGCCGTCGATGGGGGGCTCCCACGGCGGCGGGATCCAAGTGTCGTCGGGAGTGCTCATGCGAGCGACCGTAGACGCGGTTCCGGACGACCGGCTGCCGCAACACCACCAGCCGGTCGGGAAGAGGGTCTGGACAGCGGCCGGGTCGCACGCCATCGTGGCTGGATGCGACGACTCGGCGTCTCCCTCACCCCTGCCCTCCTCACCGTCCTGGTCCCCGGACTGGCCCTGGCCCTCGCGGTCCCCACCAGCACCGCGGCCCGGCCCGACGCGAAGCCCGGCGGGCCCGACCCCTTCCGCGACTGGTGGGAGGCCGTCGTGGACGCCGACCAGAACTTCCGCGGCCTGGCCGCGGTGAGCGGCAAGGAGGCGTGGGTGACGGGCGAGAGCCTCACCGACGGCGGTTCCGCCCGCGTCTACCGGACCACCGACCGCGGTGACACCTGGGTGGACGTGAGTCCCGATGGCACCGAGGACCTGTCGTTCCGCGACGTCGAGGTCAACGGGCGCGTCGCCCACGTCCTGGCGATCGGTCCCGGCGAGGCCTCACGCATCTACCGCTCCAACGACGGCGGCGCCAGCTGGACCGAGGCGTTCCGCAACACCGACGAGGACGCGTTCTACGACTGCATGGCGTTCTACGGCGGTGGCGCGCGCGGGCTGGCCGTCAGCGACCCGGTCGACGGCAAGCTGCGCATCCTGTCCACCGAGGACCGCGGCCGCACCTGGTCCGTGCTGCCGAGCAAGGGCATGCCGCCGTCGGCCGGCGAGTTCGGGTTCGCCGCGAGCGGCGACTGCCTGGTCACCGCGGGCCGGTCGGCGTTCCTCATCACGGGGGGCAAGCGCTCGCGCGTGCTGCGCTCCGACGACCGCGGGCTCACCTGGACCGCCACCGCCTCGGGCATCCCGGCCGGCGAGGCTGCGGGCGGGTTCGCCGGGGCCTTCGCGTCGCCGCGTCGCGGCATCGCCGTCGGAGGTGACTTCGGCGACGCGAACGACACCGAGGACACCACGGCCTACACCCGCGACGGCCGCACCTGGACCGGCGGCGCCGACCTCGAGCACGTCGGCGAGGACGTGACGTTCCTGCGCGGCACGCGCTACGCCGTCGCGACCGGCGACTACGACGGATCGGCCGGCTCGAGCATCACCACCGACGGCGGCGCGACGTGGCGGCTGGTCAGCGAGCTCGGCTACCACGTCATCGACTGCGCCGGGAAGGTGTGCTGGGCAGCGGGCTCGAAGGGCCGCGTCGGGCGCGGCTGAGCCGTTCTGGCACCACCGGCCGCTCGCTAGGGTCGGAGGGTGCCTGACCTGACCTCGGTCCCCACCGCTCCCCTGCTCGCCGGCGGCCTCGTCGGCGGCTTCGCCTTCGCCCAGAAGACGGGCATCCGTCCCCTCGGCGGTGCCGCGATGCTCGGCGCCAACGTCGTCGCCGCGCGGCAGTGGTACGCCGTCGGCGGTGCCACGCTGGCCGCCGGGCTGACGGCGGCCTACTGGACCGCGATGGGCGTCTCGCACCCGCTCGCGAAGAAGGTCGGCACCTGGCCGTCGGTCCTCGGCGTCACCGCTGCCGCCTCCGGCGCCGCGTGGCTGCTGGCGGACCGCCGCTCCCGCTGACGGCGCGTCACCGGCGTACGGCCTGCTGCCTCAGTCCTCGGGCAGCGCGGCGAACGCGGCCTGCATGTCGCGATACCAGCCGAGCGACCTCTTCGGGTGGCGCCAGCGCCCCTTCATCTCCTTGCGGGCGGGCAGGTGCGCGGCGTCGCCGTCCTTCTCCGCCTGCTTGAGGTGCTGGTCCTGCGCGTTGATGACGTCGTCGTGGGTCTCACCGCGGTGGGCGAGGTCGCACGGGCCGCCGAGCTGTCGGCAGGTCATGGTCTTCATCGGGCTTCTCCTTGCTGGGATGACTGACGGTCTCTCATGGGGTCGACGATCGGGCCGCCGGGGATGTGACCGCTCTCGCGCCCGCCGGAGGGTGGCGGCACATCGCACGTCCCGCGCGGCACCTTCTGCGATGTGCCGCCACCTTGGAGATCCGGCTGCGTACGCCGCCGCGGGGTGGCGGCGGATCGCGCATCCGCCGGCTCCCGGCGTGCGATGTGCCGCCACCTTCGACATCCGGCTGGGTACGCCGCCGCGGGGTGGCGGCAGATCGCGCATCCGCCGGCCCCCGGCGTGCGATGTGCCGCCACCTTCGCGACCGGCTGCCTACGCCGCCGCGGGGTGGCGGCAGACCGCGCATCCGCCGGCTCCCGGCGTGCGATGTGCCGCCACCTTGGAGATCGGGCTGCGTACGCCGCCGCGGGGTGGCGGCAGATCGCGCATCCGCCGGCTCCCGGCGTGCGATGTGCCGCCACCTTGGAGATCCGGCCGCGTACGCCGCCGCGGGGTGGCGGCAGATCGCGCATCCGCCGGCTCCCGGCGTGCGATGTGCCGCCACCTCGGAGATCCGGCTGGGTCACCTCGCCGTCGGCCCGTCCCGGCGCACGACGCGGGCCAGGACGGACGGCTCGGCACGGAAGGTGATCGCCCGGACCTTCCCGCCGGAGACCTCGAAGTCGAAGACCACGGCGGCCGAGCCCCGGTGGAACCACGCCGACGCCGGGCGGTCGCCCACGAAGACGGCCATCGCCGCCTGCGCACTGCCGTTGAAGAACGCAGCGACCTCGTCGCGGCCCTCGATGGAGGCCGGGGTGCCGGCGAGCACCGCGGCCTCGTCGGCACCGACCACCGCGTCGGGCGCCAGGAGCTGGAGGAGCCGCTCGAAGTCGCCGCCGCGGGCCGCGGCCATGAAGGCGTCGACGACCTCCCAGTCGGCCAGCGCGTCCTCGGGGGCGGGCTGCGCGACCTTCGCCCGGGCCCGGGAGGTGAGCTTGCGTGCCGCCACGGGTGAGGTGTCGAGGACCGCGCCGATCGTGGCGAAGTCGAAGCCGAAGCTGTCGTGCAGCACGAAGGCCACCCGTTCCCGCGGCGACAGCCGGTCGATGACCGCCTGCAGCGCGATGCCGACCGTGTCGGCCAGCGCGACGTCGTCCGCCGGGTCGGGCACCGGGTCGGACCACGGCTCGAGGGCGGCGTCCTCGAGGTGCGGGTCCTCCACCGGGACGGGCGTGCGGGCCCGCAGCCGGTCGAGGCAGAGGCGGGTGGTGACGGTCGTCAGCCACGCCGCGAGGTTGTCGATCTCGGTGCCGTCGCGTCTCACGGCCCGGTCGAGCCGGAGCCAGGCCTGCTGCACCACGTCCTCGGCCTCGGCGTGGTCGCCCAGCACGCGCGTCGCGATGCCGAGCAACCGGGGCCGTTCGTCCTCGAAGCCCTCGGTCCGATCCATGGGTCCCACCCTTCCGCGTGCCGGTCGTCTCGACCAGTCGACGCACCAGCCGGCCCAGACGTGACCGGACGGACGTGGCCAGCCGTGACCAGGCGTCGCGCACACTGGGGGACATGCCCGCCCTCCGGCCCCGGGCCGCCGGCCCGCTCGCGACCGCCACCGCCCTGCTGGTGCTGCTCACCGGCTGCTCCACCGGGAGCTCGGAGGCCGACCCGCCCGGCTCCGCCGACACCTCGAGCGCGACGCCGACCAGCGAGCCGACCAGCGAGCCGACCAGCGAGCCCACCCAGGAGCCGAGCAGCGAGCCCACCCAAGAACCGAGTAGTGAGCCGAGTGAGGAGCCCACGGAGAAGCCGGAGCCGAAGCCCGCGCGCCCGGTCTCGATGGCCGCCCTCGCCCAGGCCGACCTGACCGGCGGCGACCTGCGGCTGGGCGCGGTGCGCGAGCGCACCCCCGCCTACACGTCGTACGACGTCACCTTCGCCTCCACGACCATGGGGCGGGGCACCGAGCCGCTGCGGATCAGCGGCGTGCTCAACGTGCCGGCCGGGCGCGGTCCCCGGGGTGGTCAGGGATGGCCGGCGGTGGTGCTGGCCCACGGCTACATCGACCCGGCCGTCTACGTCCGCGGCCAGGGCATGACGCGCGAGCGCGGCTTCCTGGCGCAGCGCGGCTACGTCGCGCTGCACGTCGACTACCGCAACCACGCCGAGTCGACCGACGACCCGCGCATCGAGCAGGCCGTCCGCCTCGGCTACGCCGCCGACGCGATCGCCGCCCTCCGCGCCCTCCGGAGCTCCGACGACGTGCGGGTCGACCCCGACCGGATCGCGCTGTTCGGGCGGTCGATGGGCGGCGGCGTGATGATGAAGGCGCTCGCGGCCGAGCCCGGGCTCTTTGCCGCGGGTGTCGGCTGGGCGTCGGTCTCCAGCCTCGAGGCGGAGAACTTCGCGCAGTTCCAGCGCCCGGACGCACCGCTGACCGAGCTCAAGGCCGGCTTCCGCGGCCGGCACGGCCTGCCGGCCGAGGACCCGGAGTTCTGGCGCGGCGTCTCGCCGCGACCGCTCTTCGACGAGATCACCGAGCCGGTGCTGATGGTGCACGGGCGCTTCGACGACACCTGCCCGCCACCGTGGGCGCGCGCCACCCAGCGCGCCATGACGAAGGCCGGCGTGGACGCCACGTTGGAGTGGTACGACGACGGCCACGCGTTCGGCCCGGCCTTCATCGCCGCGATGGACCGGACCGTCCGCTTCCTCGACGCCCGGATGCCCGCCTGAGCAGGCCGACCCTCCAGACCGGCTGACCGGACCGGCTGACCAGAAAGGCCGCAGACGTCCCCGTGCCACGATGTCGGCATGACGGCGGAGCGCATCACCTCGGTGGCGCGGCCCGCCCGGAAGCAGTGGCGGCGCTGGCGCAGCACTGCGGCCTGTCTCGGCGTCTGCCTGCTGAGCTGGGTGGCCCTGCTGTGGCTGGGCGACCGCAGCCAGCAGACCCGCCTGGGCCAGGCGCTCGACCAGGCCGGCATGGACGTCGTCGTCGGTGACCGGATCGCCACCCGCCAGCTCGTCGCCGTGCTCGGCAACGTCTCGCTGGGTTCGGTCGCGCTCGCCGTCCTGCTGGTGACCGCAACGGCCGCGGTGCGCCGGCGCTACGCCGCCGCCGCCGCGGCCGCCGCCCTGGTGCTCGGCGCCAACCTCACCACCCAGGCGCTCAAGGCGTGGTCCGAGCGACCCGACTACGGCAACCTCACCGTCGCCAGCTACCCGAGCGGCCACGCGACCGTGGTCGTCTCGCTGGTGTTCGCGGCCCTGCTGGTCGTGCCGGGTCAGGCACGCACCGCGGTGTCGCTGGTGGGCTCCGCCGCCATCACCGTCACGGCCACTGCGATGCTCGTGGCCAGCTGGCACCGGCCCGCCGACATCGTCGGCGCCGTGCTCGTGTGCCTGTCGTGGGGGACCGCCGTCCTGGTGGTGTGGAGCGTGCTGCGCGGTGGCATGTCGGGCGTCGACCCCGGCCGCCCGCACCGCATCTTCGCCACCACCGGGGTGGTGCTCGCCGTCGCCGGCCTCCTCGCGGTCGGCGTACGCCCCGGCGGCGGCTGGTCGGGCTTCCTCGACGCCGGGGTCGTCCTGGCCGGCATCGCCCTGATCACCGCCCTGACCGTCACGACGTACGCCCAGCTGTCGGCGCCGATGGGGGTGGGCGAGGACCAGCGGCCCGTCAAGTCGTCGCGCGCTCCTCGACCGGGACCTCCTTGATCGCGCCCGTACGACGACCCTCCCGGAAGGACCGCAGCTCCTCGCGCACCTTCGGCAGGAGCAGGTAGCAGGCCAGCAGGTTGACGATCGCGCAGACGAAGAGCATCGAGTCCGCGAAGGTGAGGACCGAGGTGAAGGTGATGACGCTGCCGATCACGGTGAAGGTGCAGAAGACGATCTTGAAGATTGCCTCACTGCGCTTCGAACGGCCGAAGAGCTCGGTCCATGCCTTCATCGTGTAGTAGGACCACGTGATGAGCGTGGAGAACGCGAAGAGCGCCACCGCGATCGCCAGGATCACCGGGAACTGCGGCAGGAACGTCTCGAAGGCCCGCGAGGTGACGACGACGCCGTCCGGCGTGGGTCCCCCACCGGCCACCACCTCGCGCTGCTCGGCGTAGTAGGCGGAGTCGGCGATGACGATGGTCAGCGCCGTCATCGTGCAGATGACGACGGTGTCGATGAAGGGTTCGAGCAGCGCCACGAAGCCCTCGCTGACCGGGTGCTTGGTCTTCACCGCCGAGTGGGCGATGGGGGCGGAGCCGACACCGGCCTCGTTGGAGAAGGCCGCGCGCTGGAAGCCGATGATGAGCACGCCCAGGAAGCCGCCGGCCACGCCTTCGGGGTTGAACGCCCCGGAGATGATCTCGCCGATCGCCGCGGGGACGTTGGCGATGTTGCCGAGGATGACCAGGAGGCAGGTGCCGAGGTAGAGCAGTGCCATTGCGGGGACGAGTCGGGAGGTCACCCGGGCGATCGAGGTGATTCCGCCGATGATCACGGCGCCGACGAGGAACGCCAGCACGAGGCCGAAGATCAGGGCCGATCCCGACGAGCCGAGGAAGCCGTCCTCACCCCCGGTGACCTCCTGCGCCTGCGCGAAGGTCTGGTTGGCCTGGAACATGTTGCCGCCGACCGCCCCGAAGAGGAACAGTGCGACTGCGAAGACGACGGTCAACGTGCGCGACGTGGCCCAGCCGAACCGCTCGAAGGCCACCGGAAGGTAGCGGAACGGGCCACCCGTGACCGTCCCGTCCTCGTGGACCTCGCGGTACTTCACGCCGAGGGTGCACTCGACGAACTTCGTGCACATGCCGAGGAGTCCGGCGATGATCATCCAGAACGTCGCGCCCGGGCCGCCGAGCGTGACCGCCGCGCCGACGCCGGCGATGTTGCCCAGCCCGACCGTGCCCGACACCGCCGAGGACAGCGCCTGGAAGTGGGTGACCTCGCCGGGGTCGCTGGCCCGCGAGAACTTGCCCCGGACCAGGCCGATGCTGGTGCGCCACGAGACGAACTGGATGCCCTTGAAGTAGATGGTGAAGACGATCGCGGCCACTACGAGCCACAGCACGATCAGCGGGAACGAGACCCCGCCGATGCTCGGCGCGTAGAAGATCACCGAGGCCACCGCGTCGGCGATCGGGTTGAAGGCCGAGTTGATGGCCTCCTCGACAGTGGAGATCCACTCCCACTGGGTGGCCAGGACCGTCGCATCCGAGTACATCCCAGTGATGCAACCAGTTGTCGTCGGGCGACCTCAACGACGGGGATGTGACAGTTGTGTGGCAGAACTGGCGCAGTACGGTCGCACCCGTGAGCTCCCGCGTCCACGCCATCCACGTCGCCCCTGGTCGCAAGATCCCGACGAGGTCGGTCGCGTCCGTGGAGGCCGAGGCGGGCGTCGGCCTGGTCGGCGACCGCTACCACGGCAGCCGGCACCGGCACGTGACCGTGCAGGCGCTCGACGACCTCGAGGCGGCGGCCGAGGTGCTGGGCCGCCCGGTCGACCCGGGCCTCACCCGACGCAACATCACCCTCGACCACGGACCGATCCCCACGCGACCGGGCGAGCGGATGACGATCGCCGGCGTCGAGCTCGAGGTCGTGCGCATCGCCGCTCCCTGCCGCCTCCTCGACGACTGGCTGGGCCCGGGCGCGATGCAGGCGCTGCGCTCACCGCGCGGCGGCACGGTCTTCCGGCTGCTCTCGTCGGGCACCATCCGGGTCGGCGACGAGGCGGTCGCAACGTCATGAGCCTCGGCGGTCCGAGCCGCCGATTCCCATGACGTCTGCGGCTCAGGGTCCTGGCACGCACGACGGCCCGGCCTCCGCGAGGGAGACCGGGCCGACGAGGCGTACGACGGTCAGCGCAGGTCGAACCGGTCGTTGTCCATGACCTGGGCCCACGCGGCCACGAAGTCGCCGACGAACTTCTCGCTCGCGTCCTCGCTGGCGTAGACCTCCGAGAGCGCCCGGAGCTGGGAGTTGGAGCCCATCACCAGGTCGACCGCGGTGGCCGTCCACTTCAGGTCGCCCGAGGCGAGGTCGCGGATCTCGTAGACGCCCTCGTCGGACTGCGACGCCTTCCACTGCGTGCCCGGGGACAGCAGGTTGGCGAAGAAGTCGTTGGTCAGCACGCCCGGCCGGTCGGTGAGGACACCGTGCGAGGTGCCGCCGGCGTTGGCGCCGAGCGCCCGGAGGCCGCCGAGCAGGACGGTCATCTGCGGCGCCGAGAGGCCCAGCATGTAGGCCTTCTCGACCAGCAGCTTCTCCGGCTGCAGCTTCTCGCCCTGGCGCAGCCAGTTGCGGAAGCCGTCGGCGCGCGGCTCGAGCCAGCGGAACGAGTCGACGTCGGTCTCCTCCTGCGAGGCGTCCGTACGACCCGGGGTGAAGGGCACGGTCACGTCGTGGCCGGCGTCCTTGGCCGCCTTCTCGATCGCGGCCGCACCGCCGAGGACGATGAGGTCGGCCAGCGACACCTGCGCCCCACCGGCGCCGTTGAAGTCCTGCTGGACCTGCTCGATCGCCGCGAGCGAGGCGTCGAGGTCGAGGTCGGCGTGCGCCGCCCAGCTGCGCTGCGGCTCGAGGCGGATGCGGGCGCCGTTGGCACCGCCGCGCCGGTCGGTGTGGCGGTAGGTCGCGGCGGACGCCCACGCCAGGCCGACGAGCTGCGCGACCGACAGGCCCGAGTCAAGGAGCTTCTGCTTGAGGGTCGCGACGTCGGCGTCGCCGACGAGCTCGCCCTCGACCGGCGGGACCGGGTCCTGCCAGAGCTGCGCCTCGGGGACCCACGGGCCGAGCAGGTGCGGGCCGACCGGACCCATGTCGCGGTGCAGCAGCTTGTACCAGGCCTTGGCGAACGCCTTGGCGAACTCGTCGGGGTTCTCGAGGTAGCGGCGCGAGATCTTCTCGTACGCCGGGTCGAAGCGCAGCGCGAGGTCGGAGGTCAGCATCGTCGGGCGGTGCTTCTTCGACGGGTCGTGCGCGTCGGGGATGATCGCGTCGTCGGTCTTGGCGACCCACTGCTTGGCGCCGGCCGGGCTCTCGGTGAGCTCCCACTCGTAGCCGAAGAGGATCTCGAAGTAGCGGTTGCTCCACTGGGTGGGCACGTCGGTCCAGGTGACCTCGAGGCCCGAGGTGATGGTGTCGCCACCCTTGCCCGAGCCGTAGGAGCTGATCCAGCCCAGGCCCTGGTTCTCCAGCGGGGCACCCTCGGGCTCGGGGCCGATGAGGTCGGCGTCGCCGTTGCCGTGGGTCTTGCCGAAGGTGTGGCCACCGGCGATGAGGGCGACGGTCTCCTCGTCGTTCATCGCCATCCGGGCGAAGGTCTCGCGGATGTCGCGCGCCGAGGCGACCGGGTCGGGGTTGCCGTTGGGGCCCTCGGGGTTGACGTAGATCAGGCCCATCTGCACGGCGCCGAGGCCCTCGCCGAGCTCACGCTCACCGGAGTAGCGCTCGTCGCCGAGCCAGGTGTCCTCGGGGCCCCAGAAGATCTCCTCGGGCTCCCACACGTCCTCGCGGCCGAAGGCGAAGCCGAAGGTCTCGAAGCCCATGTCCTCCAGCGCCACGTTGCCGGCGAGCACCAGCAGGTCGGCCCACGAGATCTTCTGGCCGTACTTCTGCTTCACCGGCCACAGCAGGCGGCGGGCCTTGTCGAGGTTGGCGTTGTCGGGCCAGGAGTTGAGCGGGGCGAAGCGCTGGCCACCGTCGCCCGCGCCACCGCGGCCGTCCTGGACGCGGTAGGTGCCCGCGGAGTGCCAGCTCATCCGGATCATCAGGCCGCCGTAGTGGCCGAAGTCGGCGGGCCACCAGTCCTGCGAGGTGCGCAGGGTCTGCGCGATGTCGGCCTTGAGGGCCTCGACGTCGAGGGTCGCGAACGCCTCGGGATAGCTGAAGTCGGCGCCGAGCGGGTTGCCCTTGGGCGAGTGGGCGTGCAGCACCGACAGGTCGAGCTGGTTGGGCCACCAGTCCTGGTTGGTGCGCGGGCGGTGCCCCTTCGGGTCCGGCGCGTCGATGACCGGGTTCTCGCTCTCGCTGCCCTGGGCGGTCGCGGAGTCGTGCATCACCGGGCAGCCAGCCTCGGCCTTGCGGTCGACTCCCTGTGGGCTCTCGGGGGTGGTGTCCTGGCTGTCGGTCATGGCGAATCCTTTTCGTCGGTGGCGGTCGATCGGTCGTACGGGGATGTCACGGCGCGGCAGTGGCGCCGGTGGGGCTGGTGGAGCACGCGGGGCACAGGCCCCAGTAGGTGACCTCGGCCTCGTCGATGACGAAGCCGTGGGTGTCGGAGGCGTCGAGGCAGGGGCGTACGCCGATCGCGCAGTCGACGTCGGCGACGACGCCGCACGTGCGGCACACCACGTGGTGGTGGTTGTCGCCGACGCGCAGCTCGTAGCGCGCCACCGAGCCGGCGGGCTGGATCCGGCGGACCAGCCCGGAGTCGGTGAGCGCGCCGAGGACGTCGTAGACGGCCTGGTGGGAGACGGTCGGCTCCTCGGTGCGCACGGCGGCGAGGAGACTGCCGGTGTCGGCGTGCGGCTGGCGGCGTACGGCGCGCAGCACGGCGAGGCGCGGGCGGGTGACCCTCAGCTCAGCGCTGCGGAGCAGGTGCTCGAACTCGACGTCGTCCATCCCGATCCACCCTGCCGCCTTTTCTTGAACCAGTCAAGTCTTTCCGCGGGTCTCCGGTAGTCCACCGGGAAACGGCTGCCGAATGGTCCCGACGACGACAGGTTCCCGGTGGACTACCCCACGTGGGGCGGCAGGCCCGACCACTCGCGGGCCAGCAGCGACCAGACCTCGAGGTCCTGGCGCTCCTCGCGCACCGGGAACACCTCGCGCAGGGTGCCCTCGTGGGTGAAGCCGAGCCGCTCGGCGACGCGTCGGCTCGGGAGGTTGCCGGGGGCGCAGCGCCACTCGACCCGGTGCAGGCCGCGCTCGGTGAAGGCCCAGTCGAGCATGGCGGCGACGGCGCGGGTCACGATCCCACGGCCCCGGGCGGACGCCGCGAGGAAGACGCCGGCCTCCGCGGTGCGCGCGCGGGCGTTGATGCTCGGGAAGAGGGTGCCGCCGACGAGCTCGTCGTCGACCCAGATGCCGTAGAGCCGCCGGGTGCCCTCGCCGCGGGCCTTGGCGAAGGACTCGATGAAGCCGCGCGCGCCGTCGACCTCCTCGAAGCCCTCCCACGGCAGCCAGTCGTAGAAGTCGGCGCCGTGGGCACGGAAGAGCGCCGCGAGCTGGTCGGCGTGCCAGGGCTCGAGGTCGGCAAGGCGGGCGTCGTCGATGGGAAGGCTCAGCACCCGCGACACCCTAGGCGTCCGCGGACCCGCCCAACCCGGCCGCCTCCCGCAGCCAGGCCCACGCGCGGACCCGGTCGCGCTCGCTCGCGCGCGTCGTCGGCAGCAGGTGGGTCGCCCGCTCGACCCGGTCGTGCCAGAAGCGACCGGTCGGCGGAGACGGCTCGACGGCGGTGAGCCAGACGCTGGTGTCGGCGCCCTGCGCGTCGTCGCGCAGGACCGGGCGGGTGATCCGGCGGAACGCCGGCAACGAATCGCGTACGCCCGGGGTGTCGGCCCAGCCCGGGTGCATCGTCGCGATGCTGATGCCGTCGGCGGCCCACCGGTCGGCGAGCACCGGCGCCATCTCCACCTGCCAGCGCTTCGACCGCGCGTAGGAGGTGGTCGGCGAGTAGTCACCGGTCGTGTAGCCCGGGTCGTCGGCGCGCAGGGACTGCGCATACATCCCGCCGCTGCTGACGAGCACCACCCGCCCGCCCGAGCCAGCCGAGAGCGATCCGCGGAGCGCCTCGGTCATCACCACGGGCCCGACGAGGTGTACCGCCATGCTCAGCTCGAAGCCCTGCGGCGACTCGGTGCGCTCGGGCGGCATCACCCCGGCGTTGTGCACCACCGCGTGGAGGTCGGGGACCTCGGCGGCGAGAGCGGCTGCGAAGCGTCGTACGTCGTCGAGGTCGGCGACGTCGCACCGCCACAGCCGCAGCTCCACGCCGGGGTGCGCGGCCCGGATCCGGTCGGCGACCCCGGCGCCCTTGGCCTCGTCGCGCACCAGCATGTGCACCACCGCGCCGAGGCCCGCCAACCCCTCGACCGTCGCGACGCCGAGGCCGGAGCTCGCCCCGGTGACCAGGACGTGCCGGCCCTCCAGCGACCGCGGCAGCGGGTCGGCCGGCCAGCCGGGCAGCGCCTTGCGCACCGCGAGGCCGATGGTCGTGTAGCCGAGGACCAGCGTGCGGTCCATGACGGCGTCGACCACGCGGGTCAGGGTGGGGCGGGCCATGGCGCAGGGCCTCGGATCAGCTGGCGTCGAGCCGGGCGAGCTCGTCGGCGGTGAGCTCGATCCCGGCCGCTGCGGCCGAGTCGGTGATCGAGGAGGGTCGCTTGGCGCCCGGGATCGGGATCACGACCGGCGACTGGGCGAGCTCCCACGCCAGCGCGACCTGCTGGGCGCTGACCCCGCGGTCCTGCGCGATCTCGGCGAAGGCCGGGTGCTTGTCGGCCAGCTCCTTGGCGTCGGACAACCCACCGAGCGGGCTCCACGGCAGGAAGGCCAGGCCGAGCTCCTCGCAGACGTCGATCTCGGGCCTGCTCGAGCGGAACTTGGGGCTGAACTGGTTCTGCACGCTGGCCAGCCGGTCGCCGAGCACGGCGTGGGCGTCGCGGATCTGCTGCGGGTCGGCGTTGGACAGCCCGACGTGGGCGACCTTGCCGCTGTCGGCGATCTCCTTCAGCGTCCCGATGACCTCGTCGTAGGGGACCTTCGGGTCGGGCCGGTGGTGCTGCCAGAGCGCGATCTGCTCCACGCCGAGGCGCTGCAGGCTGGCGTCGACGGCCTCGTGGAGGTGGGCCGCGGAGCTGTCGGTGTCCCAGCCGCCGCCCTCGGTGCGCACGTGCCCGCCCTTGGTCGCGAGGACGACCCGGTCCCGGACGCCGAGCTCGTCGAGGATCGAGGCGATGAGCCGCTCGTTCTCGCCCTGCGCGCCGGCGCCCAACTCGTCGCCGGGGCCGTAGGCGTCGGCGGTGTCGAAGAGCGTCACGCCCGCCTCCAGCGCGGCCGTGACGGTGTCGAGGAGCTGCTGGCGCGGCTGCGTGCCGGTCTGGTCGAAGGTCATGAGGCCGAGGCCGATGGCGCCGACCTTCTGGTTGCCGAGGGTGCGAGTCTGCATGTCAGCGACACTACGACCCGCGCGGTCGGGGCCGTCCACCCCGCCGGGCGAGGGACGGCGTGGGTCCGGTCGCCCGACCGTGGCGGGCCTCAGGCGGTGTTGAGGCGGAACGTCTCGAGCAGCTCGAAGGCCGGCGCGGCGTGGGTGACGAGGTCGTGCCCCACCGACTGGCGGGCGAACTCGTTGAAGTCCTGCAGGTCGGCGATCTCGCGTGCCGACACGTTGCGGAAGCCCATCGACCACGACGCGAACGAACGGTCGTCGACCAGGCGCCGGTCCACCACGCGTACGTCGCCGTGGCGGGCGTCGGCCCGGATCGTGTCGAACACCGCGTCGACGGCGTAGGACGTGCCCTCGAGCGTCTGGATGACGTTGCCGCCGCTGTAGAGCAGGAGGCCGGTGAGTCCGAGGCGCTCGTTCTTGGGGCGGATCTGCTCGATCAGCTCGACGAGCTGGGTGACCGACATGAGGGTGGTCGCCGAGCTCGTGTAGGTCAGCGTGAGGATCCGGGGATCGTCGCTGGAGAGGTCCCTGCGCATGGTTGAGCGGGACGCTACTGGCGCCGCGGGCGGGCCGCACCACCCCAAGGGGGACTGTGACCCGCCTCCCGCGCAGACCAGCTCAGTCGAGGTCGATCGTGCCGACCCACCGCTCGCCGGCGTCGCCGCCCCAGGCGTCCCACGCCACGCGCCCCGGCGACGGGTAGCCGTCCCCGCCCCGCGTGAAGCCCTCGGCGTCCTTGTCGACGGTGTGGCGGGCGAAGTAGGCCTGCATCTTCTTCACGTCGCCGTCGCTCACCTCCTTGCCGTCGCCGAGCTGGTGGGCGCGGTGGCGTCCGACGTCGGTGAAGCCCTTGCCGGCCTTCCCCTCCTCGATCCAGCGGACCGCGCGCTGCGCGGCCTCCTGCACGTCCTTCGGTGGCTGGTGTCCCATGACTCGACGCTAGGAGGCTCGTGCGCCGTTCACCTCACCCCGTCGACGGGTCCCGTCATGGTTGCCGCAGCCGCAGCAGGAAACCCCGGTGGACACCGCATGTGGCGGGGGCGACACTGGCGCATGGCCGTGGTCGACGACGTGCTGGCCCTGGGCTCGGGCCTGGACCGGTCGTACGTCGTCACCGTCAGGGGGCGCCTGAAGTTCCGGGTGGGCTCGATCGTCTACACCGCGTTCTCGCACGACGAGTCGGTGATGGGGTTCGCGTTCCCCAAGGAGGAGCGAGCCGCGCTGGTCGACAGCGACCGGCGCTTCCACCTGCCGGCCGAGTCCGACATGCGCTTCAACTGGGTGCATGCCACGCTCGCGGAGCTCGAGGCGGCGGAGGCTCGCGAGCTGGTCGTCGACGCCTGGCGGATGGTCGTGCCCCAGAAGGTGTGGCGCGCCTGGGACGAGGCCCATCCCGACGGGCCCGGCTGAGTGACGGCGGCCCACGTCGACTGCCGCACGGTCGCGGCTGCCTGACGCGACCTGGGGTCAGGCCGCCAGCGACCGCGCCAGGTCGCGGTCCGGTCGGAGCGCGGCGGCGAGCGCCGGGACGACCAGCGCCGCGGCGAGCAGGTGGAGCAGCACGAGCGTCGTCGTGGTCGCCGCGTCAGCCCCGGCCAGGAACGGCGGCACGAGCGAGAGCGCGGTGAGCGCCGCGGTCGTCCGCACGAAGGCCGTGGCGGGCCGGCGGCTCCAGCGCGCGACGGCGGCGGCGATCGGGACGCCGACCAGCGACAGGACGCCGGTGACGAAGGCGATGCCTCCCACCGGGATGCTCTCGCCGGACGCCACCTCGAAGTCAACGCCGGCGGCGCGGGCGAGCCCCGCGGCGACCGCGTTGGCCGTGGCCGCGGCGGCGGCAGCCGCGACGCCCCGGGCGAGGACCCGACGTCCGCGGCTCATCGCCGGCCGCCCTCGTCCTCGAGACGCTCGGGGAGGCCGAGCGAGGGGAACCGGTCGGCGCCGAAGATGAACACCTCGCTCACCTTGCCGCCGGAGACGCGCAGCACGTCGATGGTGAGCGGAAGGTAGGCCCGCTCGCCGGCATCCCACTGGTACGCCGCCACCGCGGGCTGGCGGTTGACCGAGGTCGGGACCGCGCGCAGGCCGGTCATCTCCGGGAAGCCGTTGGCCGTCCAGTCGGCCACCACCTCGTCGCGACCGACCAGCAGCCCCGCCCACGGCGGCATGGCGTAGCGGACGTCGTCGCGCAGCATGCTCGCCACCGTGTCGATGTCCGCGGCCACGCTGGCGTCGGCGAATCGGCGTACGAGGTCGGCGTTGTCGTCGTCGGCGCCGGTCCACTCCTGACGGTCCGCGGGAAGGTGCTCCCGCATCCCGGCCCGGGCGCGCTGGAGCGCACTGTTGACCGAGTTGACCGAGTCGCCGAGCAGGTCGGCGACCTCCTTGGCCGGCCAGCCGAGCACGTCGCGCAGGATCAGCGCAGCCCGCGGGCGCGGAGCGAGGTGCTGCACCGCGACGACGTACGCCAGCTCGATGGTCTCGCGGGCGACGGCGAGCGCCTCGGGCTCGTCGGCGCCGGCGGCGGGCAGCTCGTCGAGGAGGGCGTCGGGGTAGGGCTGCAGCCACATCACCTCACCACCGGTGGCGGGCTGCGGTCGCTTCCGCGCGAGCATGTCGAGGCAGGTGTTGGTGGCGATCCGGTAGAGCCAGGCCCGGAACGTCGAGCGGCCCTCGAAGGTCTCCCGGCGACGCCAGGCGCGCAGGAAGGTCTCCTGCACCGCGTCCTCGGCGTCCTGGAACGATCCGAGCATCCGGTAGCAGTGCACGTGCAGCTCGCGGCGGTGCCGTTCGGCGGCCGCGGCGAACGTCGCCTCGTCGAGCTGGGCCACGCCGACCTCCTCGAGTCGCATGCCGAGCGTCGTCATCATGTCGTCCTTCCGTCCGTCGTGTCCTGGTGGAGGTATGACGGTCGGAGGGTCCAGAAACTCATCACTCGAGCCGGGGAGCCGGGCTCAGCGGCCGGCGGTGACCAGGCCTGCCTCGTAGGCCGCGACCACCAGCTGGGCGCGGTCGCGGGCCGCGAGCTTGGACATGATGCGGGACACGTGGGTCTTCGCGGTGAGCGGCGAGAGGACCAGCTCAGCGGCGATCTCGTGGTTGGACCGGCCGGACCCGACCAGGGCGAGGATCTCGCGCTCGCGCGTGGTCAGCTGGTCGATGCCCGGCACGGGAGCGGCTGCAGCGGGCTCGACCGCACCCGGCCCGACGAAGGCCTCGATGAGCCGGCGGGTGACCCGGGGCGCGAGGAGCGCCTGCCCGTCGTGCACGACGCGTACGGCGTCGATGAGGGCCTGCGGCTCGATGTCCTTCAGCAGGAAGCCGGAGGCGCCCGCGCGGAGCGCGCCGAAGACGTACTCGTCGAGCTCGAAGGTCGTCAGCACCACCACCTTCGTCGCGGCCAGCGCGGGCGTCGCGGTGATGCGGGCGGTCGCGGCGAGCCCGTCGACCCGGGGCATCTGGACGTCCATCAGCACCACGTCGGGCGAGGTCTCGGTCGCCAGGCGCACCGCCTCGGCGCCGTCGACCGCCTCGCCGACCACCGTGATCCCGGGGTCGGAGTCGAGCAGCGCGCGGAACCCGGCCCGGAGCAGGGCCTGGTCGTCGACCAGGAGGACCCGGATAGGGGCGGTCACGGGGTCGGCACCTCCGCGCCGTCCGGCACCGACGGGCTCGCCTCGGTGCCGACCGGGACCGTGGCCGCGACCCGCCACCCGCCCCCGTCGCGCGGCCCGGCCTCGAGGGTCCCGCCCAGGGCGGCGACGCGCTCCCGCATGCCCTGCAGGCCGTGGCCCGCGCCGGAGTCGCGCAGTGGCGTGGCCGACGTGCCCCCGTCGTCGACGACCTCCAGCACGACGCGATCAGCCGCGCGTGCCACGCGGACGCGTGCCGTGGTGGACCCGGCGTGGCGCAGCGTGTTGGTCAGCGCCTCCTGCACGATGCGGAAGCACGTCGCGTCGACAGCGGCGGGCAGCAAGCGGGCAGCCGGGTCGACGTCGAAGGCGACGTCCACCCCCGCCGCGAGCAGGCTCTCGCGCAGGACGCCGAGGTCGGCGAGCCGCTGGACCGGCGGCGCCGGCGCCTCTCCCTGCTCCTCGCGGAGCAGGCCGAGCATCGCCCGGAGGTCGGTGAGGGCGTCGCCGCTGACCTGCTTGATGGAGCGCAGGGTGTCGTAGGCCTGGCTCGGGTCGCGGTCGAGCAGGTGGGCGCCCACCCCGGCCTGGACGTTGATCGTGACCATCGCGTGCGCGACGACGTCGTGCACGTCGCGGGCGATCCGCAGGCGCTCCTCGCCGACCCTGCGCAGCGCCTCGGCCTCGCGGGAGTGCTCGGCCGCCTCCGCGCGCTCGATGAGCATCGAGGTGTAGCCGCGCCGGGCGTGGGCCGCGACGCCGAGCGCCAGCGGCAGGGGCACCAGTGCGAGGTTCTGCGCGGTGCCCCAGCTGAGGAGCTCGTGCGGGCTGAAGACCTGCAGGATCAGCAGCACGATCGGCAGCGAGCACACTCCCGTGACCAGGGCGGCACGCAGGCCGTGGCGCTCGGCGATGACGTAGGCGCAGAGCACCACGGGTGCCGGCATGGTGTTGTAGGTCGCGATGGTCGCGATGACGCCGTACATCGTGATGAAGCCGAGGACGTAGGCCACCACCGGCGCCTGGCTGCGCAGCAGCAGCGGCAGCGACGCGACCACGATGGCGAGGCTGCCGATCGCGCTCGGCTCCGCCTTGTCGTTGAGCGGGATCTCGAGGTGCATGAGCACGACGCACCCGACGGCGAGCGCGACGTCGACCCACCGGGGTCGTCGGAGCTCGAGCCGGGCCACCCACCCAACGGTAGCGGCGGGCGACCCGGCTCGGCGTGGGCTCACGGGATCAGACGCCCGCCGGCTCGGGCGTCCGGGACGGCTGGTCCGGCTCCGCGACGGGCGCGACCTCGCCGTGCTCGCTCAGGCCGACGCGGTCGTGGACCCGGCGCAGCCACATCGGGGACCACCAGTTCCACTTGCCCATCATGGCCATCAGCGAGGGCACGAGGAGCGAGCGGACGACGAACGCGTCGACCAGCACGCCGACCGCGGTGGCGATGCCGATCTGCTGCATGAAGCTGATCTCGCTGGTGCTGAAGGCACCGATCGCCACGGCCATCAGGATCGCCGCCGCCGTGACGATGGCGCCGGTGCGGCCGAGCCCGGTGGCGATGGCCTCGCGCTCGCCCAGGCCCGCGTCGCGCATCTCCTTGATGCGGCCGAGGAGGAAGACGCCGTAGTCGGTGGAGAGGGCGAAGACCACGGCTGCGGCGATGAGGAAGTTGCTCAGCTCGATGCCGCCGTTGGGGGTGTAGCCGAGCAGGTCGGTGAAGCGGCCGGCCTGGTAGACGAAGGTGATCGCGCCGAGCGAGACGCCGACGGTGAGCAGGTTCATCACGACCGCCTTGACCGGCAGCACCACCGAGCCGGTCATCAGCCACAGCACCAGCATGGTGAGGGAGACGAGCACGACGAGCGCGAGCGGAAGGGTGTCGGCGATGGCCTGGACCTGGTCGTCGAACTCGGCGGCGGCACCCGTGACGAGGGCGTCGACCCGGGCGGTGTCGGCGAGGGCGCGGACGTCGTCGACCACCTGCTGTGCATCGGTCCCGGCAGGGTCGCCGGTCACGGCGAGGTCGACCTGCCAGACGCCGTCGCCGAGGTCGGTGACCGTGGCCGGCGCGACGACGCCGTCCACGCTCGAGGCCTCGTCGGCGAAGGCCGTCACGGCGGCGCCGTCGGCGCTGCTGACGGCGACCGTGACCGGCGTCGCGCCGTCGCCGGCGTACTGCTCGAGGAGGGTGTCGTTGACCGTGCGCGAGCTCAGGTCCTCGGGGATGACGCTCCCGTCGACCGGGGTGAACTCGGCCCGGACCGCCGGGGCGGCGAGCACCACCATGACGGCGGCCGTCGCGGCCGCGATCGCGCCGGGGCGGCGCATGACGGCGTGGGAGAACCGGTACCAGCGCCCCTCGGCGGCCCGGTCCGTACGCCGGCGCCCGAGCTTGGCGCCCCACAGGCCGAACACGGCGGGCGAGATGACCAGGGCCGAGGCCGCGGCGACGAGCGCGACCGCGGCGCCGGCGATGCCCATCGTCCGCAGGAAGCCCAGCGGGAAGAGGGTGAGGGTGGCGAGCGCGACGGCGACGGTGGCCGAGGAGTAGACGACGGTCCGTCCGGCGGTGGCCATGGTGGTGCGGACGGCGCCCGCCGTCGGGCCCTGTGCGGCGAGCTCCTCGCGGTAGCGGCTGACCAGGAAGAGCGTGTAGTCGATGGCGAGACCGAGGCCCAGCCCGATCACGAGGTTGAGCGCGAAGATGCTGAGCCCGTAGACCTGGTTGATGCCGGCGAGCACGAGGAACGTGCCGAGCACCGTGGTGACGCCGACCACGAGCGGCAGCAGGGCGGCACGGCCGCGGAAGATCAGGATCGAGAGCAGCACGAGGATCGGCAGCGCCATCAGCTCGGCGCGGCTGAGGTCCTGCTCGACCTGCTCGCCCATCTGGAGCCCCATGACGGCCGGGCCGCCGACCGTCACCCCGTCGGTGCCCGCGAAGGCCTCGACCACGTCGGCGGCGACGTCCTCCTCCCCGACCGACGCCTCCAGCACGCCGGCGACGAGGGCGCTGGACCCGTCCTCGGCCACACCGGCCGGGACGGCGCTGGCGACGCCCTCGATCCCGCCCAGGGTCGCGACGGCGTCGGCGACACCGGCGTCGTCACCGCCGGGGGTGTCGACCAGCAGCAGGATGCCGGCGCTGGGCTGGACACCGGTCGCGTCCTCGATCCGCTCCAGCGCGAGCGCGGAGTCGGAGTCGTCCGGGGCGAAGCCACCCTCGGTCTCCAGGGCGCCGGCGACGGGGCCGCCGACGACGCCGGCGAGTGCGACGAAGAGCAGGACGGCCGCGAGCGACCGACGTGGGAAGTCGTGCAGGACCGTGATGATCCGGCGGGTCAGGGTGGGTGTCGTGTCCATGGCCCCACGCTCCCGTCGAGCGCCGGTGGTCCGCGTCCGCCGGGAGGAGTCAGTCGCGCCGGGGCGTACTCCCGGTGGAGTACGCCACTGGGTGACAAGGCTCGGGGAGGGTGGGCCGCACCCCCCTTCGGGTACTGCCCGCCGCCGTCGAACGCCCCTAGTCTCAAGCCCCGTCCTGCCGTGAGATCGAGGGTTCTGCATGTCCCGTCCGCTGCGTCACCTGGCCCTGCTCGTCGCCGTCGTGCTCTCCCTCGCGGGACTGCAGGCCCTGACCCTGTCCGGATCGGCCGCCCCACCGGGCGACGGCTACTGGACCGCGACCGACTAGCGGCCCGCGGGTGACCGGGGTGCCATCGAGCGGCGCGTGGAGCCGAGGCGCTACGCGGCCTTCACGCTCGACCGCGCTGGCATCCGCGCGGCCCTCGACCGCGCCCCGGCCGAGGATGCCGCACGCACCGACGACGACGGCATCGTCGTCAGCGTGCCCGCCCCCAACGGTGAGCTGGTCGACTTCCGCGTCCAGCAGGTCGCCGTGATGGAGGACGGACTGGCCGCCCGCCACCCCGAGCTGACGACGTACGCCGGCCGCGCGGTGGCCGACCCCACCGCCACCATCCGCCTCGACCTCACGCCGATGGGCTTCCACGCCGCCGTGCGCGGCGCCGGCGACCGCGCCGCGTGGTACGTCGACCCGGCCTGGAACGGTGACGACAGCCTCTACCTCTCCTACCGCCACGGCGACCTCCCGCGCAGCGACCGCGGCCTGGTCGAGCCCGAGCTCGACGAGGAGACCGTGAAGAAGATCGGGACGACCGCGGGCGAGGCCCCAGGGACGGAGGTCTCGCTGCGGACCTACCGGCTCGCGCTGGTGACCGACCCGTCCTACGCCACCTACTTCGGCACCGAGAACGTGCTGGCCGAGAAGGTCACCCTGATGAACCGGGTGAACCAGCTCTACAACGACGACCTCGCCGTGCGCATGGTCCTGATCAACGACACCGACAAGCTCAACCTCGACACCGCCGCCAAGGCCACCGAGGCCAACGGACCCTGCGGCTCGGCACCGTGCTTCCCGCCCGCCACGCTCGCCAACGGCTGCACCGGCGCGCTGCTCAACCGCAACCGTGTCGTGCTCGGCCAGCTCGTCGGCGCGTCCGCCTACGACGTGGGCCACATCGCGCTCGGCGTCAACGGCGGCGGCGTCGCCGGCCTCGGCGTGATCGGCGGCGACGGCAAGGCCCGCGGCTGCACCGGCCTGCCCACGCCCGAGGGCGACTACTTCGCCGTCGACTACGTGGCCCACGAGATCGGCCACCAGTTCGGCGGACCGCACACCTTCAACGGCACCGAGTTCAACTGCTCGGGCAACCGCGGCGGCTCGCCCTACGAGCCGGGCTCGGGCAGCTCGATCATGGCCTACGCCGGCATCTGCCAGCAGGACAACCTGCAGCCGCACAGCGACCCCTACTTCTCCCAGCGCAGCATCACCGACATCACCAACACGATGCTGGCCTCGCGGGCGCCGATCAACGACGTCCAGACGGTCTCGCTGCGCGGCTTCGACACCGACGGCGAGTCGTTCACGCTCACCTTCGAGGGCGAGCAGACCGCGCCGATCGTGCGTGGCACCACCTACGACCTGGTCGGCATCGACGCGGCGATCGAGGCCGTGACCGGCGTCGGCAGCGTCGAGGTGCGCGGGTTCGGCGACCTGAGGGTGCCTGCGACACCGCCCGCGACAGGCACCGTCCCGGCGCTGGACGACACCGGGTTCGAGGTGCGCTTCAACGGCGCGCCCTACGCCGGCACCGACGTCGCCGCACTCAGCTTCACGCCCGCCTCGGGCGACGTCACCGGCTTCGTGGGCGAGACCGCCCACGGCGGCCCGCAGCGCAACGGCGGCTACACCGTCGCCCCCAGCGGCAACCACGCCCCGGTCGTGACGGCCCCGGAGACCAAGACGATCCCGATCCGGACGCCGTTCGCCCTGACCGGCCAGGCGTCCGACCCCGACGGCGACCCGCTCGTCCACATCTGGGAGCAGAACGACCGCGGCGGTGCTGCCGGCACCGCTCTCGGCGCGCAACGCACGACCGAGACCGTGCCCACGCCCGTGGGCAAGATCGACGGCCCGCTCTTCCGGATCTTCGGACAGTACGCCCCGGTGACCCCGGCCGGAGCGCTTCAGATCGAGTCGCCCGGCGAGAACCTCGCCACGTCGAGCCCGACGCGGGTGTTCCCGGACATGGCGCAGGTCCTCGCCAACAACACCAACGCCAACACGGGGACCTGCCCGGCCATGCCGCCCAAGCCGCCGAGCGGTGGCGCGACCAACGTGCCGGTCCCGACCATCGAGTGCTTCTCGGAGTGGCTGCCGACCGCCGACTACGTCGGCTCCCCCGCGCAGCCGACGGTCGGATGGGCGGGCAACACCGAGCCGTCGCTCAACTTCCGGTTCACGGCGCGTGACCTCGCCCCCGAGGGCGGCGGCTACGCCTACGGCGACGTCAAGCTGCTGCTCGACAAGGCCAGCGGTCCGTTCCGGGTGACGTCCAAGGCCGCGACCACCGCAGCGGCTGTCGGCGGGCGCACGGAGACGGTCTACTGGACCGCCAACACGACGGCGCTGTCGCCCAACGTGAAGATCAGCCTGTCGCTCGACGGCGGCCAGACGTTCCCGACGGTGCTCGCGGAGAGCACGCCCAACGACGGCAACGCCCAGGTCACCTGGCCCGACGTGCCGTCGACGACGGCGCGCATCAAGGTCGAGGCGGTGGAGAACTACTTCTTCGACGTCAACGACGCTGACATCACGATCCTGTCCGACAACGTGCCGGACGACGGTGGCACCACGTCGCCGACCCCGACGCCCACCACGTCCCCGACCACGTCCCCGACCACGTCCCCGACCACGGCTCCGACCACGCCGCCGGCTGAGGCGGTCGCGTCGCGGATCTCCACCAAGATGGTGAAGCCGGTCGAGGTCAACACCCGCGTGAAGCTCCGGGTGACCGTGCGGGCCAAGGGCGTCGTCCCGTCCGGCAAGGTCAGGGTCAAGGTCAGGGGCGCCGGACGGTCGAAGTCCTGGACGAAGACGCTCAGCGTTCGTGGCCGGACCAGTGTCCTGCTGCCTCGCTACGCCCGGACCGGCAAGGTCAGGGTCGTCGTCCGCTACCGCGGCGACGAGGCGGTCGAGGCCAACACCAAGAGGATCAAGTTCGCGGTCGTCGACCGCGACCGCGTCCGCTGACCGGAGGACAGCTTGAGCGAGGGGCCGTCGGTGGAGACACCGGCGGCCCCTTCGCCGTAGGACCTCGTCCCGTGCGGGGGTCAGGCCAGCAGGGCCGCGCGGGCCACGTCGCGGCCCGGTGACCGGCGCAGGTCCTCGCCGATCGTGCGGGCCAGCTGCGGGGCGGGCCCGTCGAGGACCGCACGGACGGCGGCACACAGGTCGGCGGACGTCGCCGCGTTGGGGTCAAGTGCCACCCCCAGCTGCGCCGCCTCGATCGCGGCCGCGCCGGCGAACTGGTCGGTGGAGAACGGCAGCACCACCATCGGCACCCCGGCCGTGAGCGCCTCCGTCACGCTGTTGTTGCCTCCGTGGGTGACCATCACCGCGGCCTGCTCCAGCAGGGCCACCTGCGGCAGGAAGGACCGCACGAGCCAGTCCGGCGGGACGTCCGGCAGGCCGGTGGCGGACCCGGTCGCCACCGCCACCCGGAGCCCGAGGGGACGGAGCGCGTCCAGCACCCTCGCCAGGACGTCCCCGCGTGCGGACAGGAAGCTGCCGAAGCTGACGTAGACCACCGGCCGGTCGTCGGCCGCGAGCCAGTCCCGTACGTCGTCGTCGGCCGGCTCGTCGCGCACCGCCGAGCCGAGGAAGGCGTGCGGCGGCAGCAGCGCCGTACGTGTCGGGTCGTGCAGGGCCTGTGGGTAGTTCAGCATCAGCAGGTCACCGTGCTCGGCGAACGCGTCCTCCGACGGCGTGGCACCGGGCGCCAGCGCGCGCAGTGCGGCGTTCCACTCCGCGGTGAAGGCGTCGCGCACGTCGCGGCACAGCCGGTGCAGGTCGTCGAGGTCGGACTCGGAGGCGGCGAAGGCGGCCGGCCAGGCGGGCGGGTAGCCGTAGACCTCAGCACCCACCGGCAGCGCGGACGGGTGCCCGAGGACGACGTCGGCGTGCGGGACTCCCGCGACGGTGAGCGCCAGCCGGGCGCTGAAGGCCAGGTGGTCGACGATCACCTGGTCGGGCTGCACCCGGTCGACGACGTCCAGGACGGCCCGGGCCCGACCCACCGGGTCCCACAGCAGGTCGGTACGTCGTGCCTCGGCCTGGTAGCGAAGCGTCGCCACCATGCCGTGCCGGGTCGCGTCGAAGAAGCCGCGCAGCGCGGCGTCCTCGCCGGGCGGCTGCTGCTCGGCCCGGATGACGCCCGGGTTGGAGCCGCGACCCAGCACCAGGTCGACCCGCTGGAAGCCGAACCCCGCGACGATGCCTTCGGTCGCCGGCCCGGTCGCCACCACCACCGACTCGCCGGCCTCGCGCCACGGGGCCGCGAGCGTCGCCAGCGGGAGCAGGTGCGAGGCGTAGTCAGGGCTGATCACCAGCAGGGTCATGGGCGCAACCGTGTCACGCGGGGCCCACCGCACGAGCGGCGCCGGCGTAGATGTCGGTCAACCGGTCGGCCATGGCCTGCACGGTGAAGTCGGCGCTGACCCGTCGCCGGGCCCGGTCCACCCGTGCGGCCTGGTCGGGCGCGTCGGCGAGGTCGAACGCCTCGCGCATCGCGCGGGCCACCTCCTCGGGCCGGCGGGTGTCGACCAGCACGCCGGTCTGGCCGTGGTCGATGTAGGTGGCCGGCCCACCCGCTGCCGGCCCCACCACCACCAGCCCGGAGGCCAGGGCCTCGACCAGCGCCAGGCCGAACTCCTCCTTGAGGCTGCTGCACACGTACACCCCGCCCGGGCCGATGCCGCCCGCCCGGCCCGCCTGGGCGGCAGCCAGCCAGAGAGCCACGACGTCGTTGGGGCGGTGGCCGGGCATCATCAGGCCCGAGGCGGCCGCGGGGGACCGCCGCAGCACGCCGTCGATCAGGTCCAGCTGCTCGCGCTCGTCCGCCGAGGGGTCGGCCAGGTCCCCTCCGACGATCAGCAGGTTGGACCGCTCCACCAGCTCCGCGTCGCCGGCCCACGCCTCGACGAGCGTCGCCATCCCCTTGACGCGGTGCAGGCGTCCCACACTGACCACCAGCGGCAGGCCCCTGCGGTGCTCGGGGAGCGCGGCGACGAGGTCGTCGAGCTCGGCCAGCGCCGGGGTGGGCGGTCCCGGGCGCTCCAGCTCCGCGGCGGCAGCCGCGCTCACCTCGAGGTCGACACCCTCCGGCACCACGGTGTAGCGGCTGGGCTCGCCGGCGACGTCGAGGCCGAGCAGCTCGCGCATGTCGTGCTGCAGCTCGGGCCGGGGGAAGAGGACGACGTGGGCCGAGTCCGCGGCCAGGCGCTGCACCAGCCGGGCACGGAACCAGTAGTGCTCCCGTTCGTCCTCGGCACCGAAGTTGCCGCGGTGCAGGCCGCCGGTCATGTCGAGGGCGTGGATGACGGCGTGGGGGTCGGGCGCGAGGGTGAACACCACCGGGATCTCCAGCTCGCGGGCCACCTCTGCCGCGGCCAGGCTGCCCACCTCCGCCATGCGCAGGTGCAGCACGTCGGCACCGTACGTCCGCAGCACCCGCCGGATCCCTCGTCGGGCCGCGACCCGCGACGGCCACGCCTGTGCGGCACCGGCGGCTCCGGTCGGCAGGGGGATCGGGGTCAGGAGGTGCCCCTCGTCCGCGCCCAGCGCACCGAGGGCAGCGTCGACGCTGCCGCGGGACATCGTCAGCACCCGACCCACACCCGGCTCGTTCGCCAGCGCATCGCCCAGTCGCACCAGCAGCGTGGCGACACCCCCGTTGTCGCCGGCGCCGGCCCTGCTCAGGTCACGGTCGATGTCGGCGTGCAGGAAGAGCTGCGCCACGGTCAGGCCGGACCCGGCCGCACCGGTCGCGCCGAGGCCGATCGGGTCGATGCCGAGGTCGATCGCGGCCAGTCGCGCGACGGTGCCCAGGTCGCCGTCAGCGGTGCTGAGGCGGCGCACCGCCGCGACCGCGTCGGGATCGGCCGGGCGGTCACCGAGGGCGGCGACGGCGGTCTGCCGCACCACCGAGGGCTCGACGCTGTCGACGGCGAGCCGGAGCAGCGCGCGACCGGCGATCGGACCGGGCACGAGACCGAGGGTCTCGACCAACCGGCTACGCACCTCCGGACCGGCCGTCTCGACGAGCGTGGCTTCGACGGCGCCCGCGACCTGGCCCGGCGCGGAGACGGCCCACCGTGCGAGCGTGCGCTGGGCGAGCATGCCGGAGAACCCACCGCCCACGACGACCCCGACCAGCCGGTCGATCGCGTCGAGGCGCGGGAGCCTGGCCCCCAGCGCCCAGCTCGCGTGCTCGCGCACGAACGGCCGGGGGTGCGACAGGAGCTCGGACAGGACGGCGTCGGCACCGTCGTCGGACACCCGGGCGAGTGCGTGCACCGCGGCGACCGCGGTCAGCTCGTCGCGCTCACGGACCACCGCGGCGAGCACGTCCACCGCGCGCGGCGAGGCCTCACGGCTCGCGGCAGCAGCGAGCCGGTCGCCGCTGCGCAGCACGTCCACCACGAAGGGCGCCTGCTGGACCTCGTCGAGGATGCGCCGAAGAAAGCTGTCCACGCCGCGTGTTCGGAGCCGCGCACCACATCGGATGGGCCGCGGGCTCGACTTCATGGTCGTGCTCGGCATGGTGACGGTCGCTGGTGTGCTCGTCGTCCACGCAGGGGCCGCGACGAGGACAACCGCCCGCCCCTCCGGGGGGAGGGACGGGCGGCTGTGTGGGACGGGTCAGGCTCCGAGCCCCGTGCGGTCGACCTTGCGGTGGAACCGCATCCCGGCGAGGCCGCCGAGGATCGCACCGCCCAGGCTCGCGACGATCGCGGCCACGGCGGTGATGATGCCGCCGGTCGCCAGGTCGCCCTCGCTGATCGGCACCCGCGGCAGGCTGTTGAGCTGCGACAGCACGTTGTACTCGCTGCCCGCGACCGCCACGACCACCGCCACGACGACGGCGATGACCAGGGCCCACAGCCACACGGCGATGCCCTGCTTGGCACCGTCGAAGCGGGCCATCCGGCCGGCCACGTAGCCGCCCGCGTAGTAGGCGACGAACAGGACGACCAGCAGCGCGATCGCGCCGATCAGGCCGACCGTCTCGGCATTCTGCGTCGCCTCGCTCTCGGCCTGCTGCGGTCCGGAGAGGGCTCCGAGGCCCACGGCCGTGCCGATCGCGCTCAGCAGGGCGGTGACGAGGATGGCGGTGCCGGCGGCGGTGAGCCAGCCGAAGAAGGCCGAGCCCCACTTGATGCCACCGTGCTCCTCCTTCTCGCGCGCCACGACCGTCTTCCGGTCGGGGGTCCGGTCGGGTACGCCGTCGTGGTCGCTGTCGCGGACCACGTCGCCGTCGACATGGCGACCGTGGACGTCGTGACGCGGCTGGTCAGCGCTGGTGCTCATCGCGTGCCGCGACGATCGTCGACGTCGCCCTCGGCCTCGATGTGCTCCTTGCGGACCTCCTCGGTGACGGTCTCCTCGTCGGTGACCGTCTCGGTGCCGAGGCGTACGCGCTCGACGGGCTCCGTGGTCTTGCCGACGACGGGACGCTCCTCGTTCAGGACGACCTCGTGCTCCTCCTCGGAGATGGAGGGCCCCGAGAGCGCCTCGTCGCGGTTCCCGCCGGTCACCGGCTCGGTCTCGAGGACCGCCCGCTCCTTCTTCACCGGGACGGTGACGGTCTCCTGCTCGGTGGTGACGTACTTCCGGAGCCGGGCGCGGCCGGCCTCCTGCGACGTCGTCCCGACGTCGAGCCGCTCCTCCGAGCGGGTCATGGCCTCGTCGGTGTTCGGACCGGAGGTGTCGTGGCCCTCACCGGTGAAGGTGTCGGTCGTGCCGGTCGTGCCGGTGGTCCCGGCGGCGAGGCCGGTCCCGCCCTCGGGGAGGCCGGAGTCGCTGGCGCGCTCGGAGTAGCTCATGCCGTAGTGGCTGTAGAGCCGCTGCTCCTCGGACTGGTCGAGGTGTCCGCTGGCGACGTCGACGTTGGGCGCGTCCTTGATCTGGTCCTTGGTGAAGGGGACGCGTACGCCGTCACCGTTGACGTCGGCGTCGGCGGCCGGGACGAACGACTCGTTCATGCCGAACAGACCGGTGTTCACGGTGAGGAACTCGGGCCGGTCGGTCTCGTCGTCGAGGAAGACCTGGCCGATCTTGCCGACCTTCTCGTTGTCGCTGGAGTAGAGCGTCTGGCCGATGAAGCGGTCGTGGCTGGTGGTGTCCATTGCGTGTTCTCCTTCGTGGTCGTCGGGAGAGGACCGGTTGCGTCGCCCGCCCGACGGGTTGGATGGCTCGTTCTGGGCGTGCTCAGTACTGGCGCGGCGTGGAGCCGTAGCCACTGGTGTTGCCGTCGATGTCCTGGGTGGCGCTCTGGTCGTAGACAGCGGTGCTGCCGTTGCCACTCGCGCTGGTGCCGGACGGGCTGAAGTCCTGTGCAGCGGACGCCGCCTGGTCGCGCACCGACGGCGCGCTGTCGGCGTGTGCCTTCATGCGCGGCGCCTCACGCTCCGCGGTGGTGAGGTAGCCCTCCCAGCGCTGCTGCATGGGACGGATCAGGCCGCCACCGACCCCGACGATGATGACACCGGCCACGGTGGCCAGGATCGCGACGAGCACCGGGGTGGTGACCGTCGTCGCGACGCCGACCTGGTTGAGGGCGGCGATGACACCGAGGAAGAGGATGAACGCCGAGGCGATGTTGGCCAGCGCGCGTCCGTAGGACAGCCCGCCGATCATGTTCTCCAGCAGCCCCTTGACCGCGGCCGCGATGGAGGCGGCGACGACGAGGATGATGATCGCCACGATGAGGCTCGGGATGAACCGGATGACGTCCTCGATGAGGCGGCTGATCGGGTTGGCCCCGAAGACGCCGAACGCGAGCTGCAGGACGAAGAGCAGCAGCGTGTAGTAGATGAGCTTGGCGACGATGTCGCTGGCGTCCATCTTGGAGCTGGACAGCGCGCGCTTGATGCCGCCCCGTTCGACGGCCCGATCGAACCCGGCCCGCTCGAGCAGTGCGTTGAGCGCCTTTGCGATGACCTTGGCGACGATGATGCCGACGACCAGGATGACCAAGAACAGCGCCAGCTTCGGCACGAACTCGGCGATGGTGCTCAAGCCGTCACGTAGTGCGTCTCTCATGTGTCCTCCGTCCGCGGTGGACGCGCTGTCGCCCCGTCACGGAGTAGGGGCGTCGACGTGCCACCGCTGTGTAGTGGTTTACGTCGTAAGCCGTACCCAGACGATGGACAGCCATGCAGGACGCCGGAAACTCCACCCTCAGGAGGGGGTCAGCCCTCCACGTGCTCGTTGCGGACGACCGTCATGCGGTCCAGCAGTGCTTCGAGGGCTTCCTCGAACTCGATCGCGGACCGGTCCTCCGACAGCGCGTCACGCAGACGGGCCACGGTCGGGTAGGCCGAGACGCCGGCTTCGCCGGTCTGGTCGTCGAGGACGTCGAGGGGGCCGACGTCCGCTCCGTGCACGGCGACCTCGAGGAGCAGGTGGCCCAGCAGGAAGCTGGTGTAGGCGCGATATCCCTCGATGGCGGCCTCGTCGCTGAACCCCTCCTCGAGGAGGCCCGACAGGAACGTCTCGACCCACTCGAGGCTTCGCAGCGGCGGCCGCAGCCACGGCGCCTCCGCAGGCCGGGAGGCCACGAGCGGGAAGGCCTTCGGGTGGTCCAGCGCCATCCGCCGGACGCCGTGGGCCAGACGCTGCAGGAAGTCCTGCCACCCGTCCTGGGGGGCGTCCAGCACGACCTCGTCGGAGCGGACGTCGCGCACCAGGGACTCCACCACGGCGTCCAGCAGGTCCTCCTTGCTGGGCACGTAGCGGTAGAGCGCCATCGCCTCGACGCCCAGCTTCTCGCCGAGCCGGCGCATCGTGAGCCCGGGCAGGCCGTTGGCCTCGATGAACTCCAGCGCTGCCGCCACGATCCGCTCACGGCTCAGTGGCACCCGGCTGGACGGTGCCGGCTCGTCCTCGACCACCGCCCGGTCGGCGTCGGGATAGTCGTCACCCGTCGTGCTGTCGTCGCTCACGCTGACGCCCCCTCTCGCAGCCGTTCGCTCCACCAACGTAGCGCGCGACACCGCGGGGCCACGCCGCCCGTCAGGCTGCTCAGCCCTGGGCCATGTCCACGAAGCGGGAGTAGTGGCCCTGGAAGGCGACGGTGAGGTCGCGGGTGGGGCCGTTGCGGTGCTTGGCGACGATCAGGTCGGCCTCGCCGGGGCGGGTCGACTCCTTCTCGTAGACGTCGTCGCGGTGGAGCAGGATCACCATGTCGGCGTCCTGCTCGAGCGAGCCCGACTCACGCAGGTCGCTCATCATCGGGCGCTTGTCGCCACGCTGCTCGGGACCACGGTTGAGCTGGGACAGCGCGATGATCGGGCACTCGAGCTCCTTGGCGAGGAGCTTGATGTTGCGGGAGAACTCCGAGACCTCGAGCTGGCGGGACTCGACCTTCTTGCCCGAGCTCATCAGCTGCATGTAGTCGATGACGATGAGCTTGAGGTCGTGGCGCTGCTTGAGCCGCCGCGCCTTGGCGCGGATCTCCATCATCGTCATGTTGGGGCTGTCGTCGATGAACATCGGCGCCCCGGAGACCTGGCCCATCTTGCGGGCGAGCTTCTCCCAGTCGTCGTCGCGCATCGTGCCGTTGCGGATGTGGTTGAGCGGGACCTTCGCCTCGGCGGAGAGCAGGCGCATCATGATCTCCGAGCGCGTCATCTCGAGGCTGAAGAAGACGCTGGTGAGGTTGTTGTGGATCGACGCCGCCCGGCAGAAGTCGAGGGCGAGGGTGCTCTTGCCCATGGCGGGACGCGCCGCGACGATGATCATCTGGCCGGAGTGGAGACCGTTGGTCAGGTCGTCGAGGTCGGCGAAGCCGGTGGGCACGCCGTAGAGCCCGGCCTCCCGGTTGCCGATCGCCTCGATCTCGTCGAGGACGCCGCTCATGATGTCGCTCAGGGGCGCGTAGTCGACGCTCGCGCGCCGGTCGGTGACCTTGTAGACCTCGGCCTGGGCGCTGTCGACGACGTCGTCGATCTCGCCCTCGCCGGCGTAGCCGAGGGAGGCGATCCGGGTGCCGGCCTCGACCAGGCGGCGCAGGATCGCCTTGTCGCGCACGATCTCGGCGTAGTAGCCGGCGTTGGCCGCGATCGGCACGTTGGCCGAGAGGGTGTGGAGGTAGGGGGCGCCACCGATGCGCTGCAGCTCGCCGCGCTTGACCAGCTCGGCCGCCACGGTGATCGGGTCGGCCGGCTCGCCGCGACCGTAGAGGTCGATGATCGCGTCGTGGATCACCTCGTGGGCGGGGCGGTAGTAGTCGACGCCCTTGATCACGTCGACGACGTCGGCGATGGCGTCCTTCGACAGCAGCATCGAGCCGAGCACGCTCTGCTCGGCCGCGTTGTCCTGCGGAGGTGTCCGGTCACCCGGTGAGCGGGGCGAGGCACCGGGCTCGTAGGCCGCCGGCCCGTCGCCCCAGGCCTCGTCGGTGTCCCCCTCGAAGGTGACGCTCACCGGTGCTCCCTTCCCACTCGTTGGGTCTCGCTCGGGTCCGTTGACCACGACGTTAGGGACGACCACTGACATCGATCCGACATCGCCGCCGGCTCCGCTCGCGCCCGAGTTCCACCAGCAGATCCGTGACTGGCTCGCGCAGGACCGTACGTGCTCGCGGCCCCCGGTGGGAAGCCGACGACCCCGAGTTATCCACAGGCTCTGTGGAGAAGGTGGGCACGAGCGTGGACGACACGCGGTCCCACGTGCACACGCCGTGGACCACCCTGTGGACGCGCCGGGGAAATCTGACCCGTGTAGGCCGCTGACCTGCGCAAACAGATCCCACACCCTGTGGACACGAAATTGTTGCCTCACAGGACCGTTCACCTGCCCGCCATCTGGAGGATGCCCGCCGATCCGTCGTCCCGCGGCCGTGACCAGCGCCACCGCACCGTCATCCACACGGCCATGCACAGGTAGCTCCAACGGGCTATGTACGTCGATGCACAGTCCTCGCTACGCCGCCCCGGATTCGGTCGAGTCTGCGGGGTTCCTAGGGTGAACCCGTGAAGGCGCCCCACCGCCAGTCAGCCCGCGAGTCAGGCCGCGAGACGGACCGCGAGATCCTCCGCCTGGCCGTGCCGGCCTTCCTCGCCCTCGTCGCCGAACCGCTCTTCCTGCTCTCCGACGCCGCCATCGTCGGGCACCTCGGCACGCCGGAGCTCGCCGGCCTGGGCGTCGCCGCGGTCGTCCTGCAGACCGTGGTCGGGCTCTGCGTCTTCCTGGCCTACGGCACCACGGCGAGCGTCGCCCGCCACCTCGGGGCCGGCGACCTGCGCGGCGCGCTCGCCCAGGGCGTCGACGGCGTGTGGCTCGCCGTCCTCATCGGGGTCATCGCCACCGCCGGCGGCATCGCGCTCACCCCGGCGCTGGTCGGCGTCTTCGACACCGGAGCCGAGGTCGCCGGCCACGCGGAGACCTACCTGTCCATCGCCTTCCTCGGCACCACCCCGCTGCTGGTCATGCTCGCGGCGACCGGCGTGCTGCGCGGCCTGCAGGACACGCGTACGCCGTTGCTGGTCGCGGTCGTCGGCAACGGGCTCAACATCGTGTTCAACGTCGTGCTCGTCTACGGCCTCGACCTCGGGATCGCCGGGTCGGCCATCGGATCGGTCCTCGCCCAGGTCATCAGCGCGGTCTGGTTCCTCGTCGTCGTGGTCCGCGCCGCCCGCGAGCACGACGCGCCGCTGAGCCCGGACCGCGCCGGCATCGGCGCCGCGGCCCACGCCGCGGTCGCCCTCGTCATCCGCACCCTCGCCCTGCGCGCCTGCCTCCTCGTGGGCACCTACGCGGTGACCCGGGTGGGCACCGGGGCGACCGACGTCAACGTCGCCACCCACCAGATCGCCATCACCCTGTGGAGCTTCCTCGCCTTCGCCCTCGACGCGATCGCCATCGCCGCGCAGGCGCTCACCGGTCGCGCCCTCGGGAGCGGCGACGTCGAGGGCACCCGCCGCCTCACCCGGCGGATGGTCCGGTGGGGATGGGGCAGCGGCATCGCCGCGGGGCTCGCGCTGGCCGCGGTCGCACCCTTCATCGGGGCGCTCTTCACCACCGACCCGGCGGTGCGCGACCTGCTCGTGCCGGTCCTGCTGGTCGCCGCGATCGGCCAGCCGGTCGCCGGCCTGGTCTTCGTCCTCGACGGGGTGCTCATCGGTGCCGGCGACGGCGCCTACCTCGCGTGGGCCGGCCTCGTGGTGCTGGCGGCGTACGCCCCTGCGGCGATCTGGGCGGCCACCCTCCCGCACGGGATGGTCGCGGTCTGGGTCGCGATGACGGTCGTCTTCATGGGCGCCCGCGGCGTCCTCCTCTCCTGGCGGGCCCGCGGTGACCGCTGGCTCGTGACCGGAGCGGCCGCCGCTCGTTGAGCCCGGTGACGGGGCCCGGGAGGGGGCCTCGCGAGACGTCGGACGAGGGAGAACCATGCAACGTCACCGCATCGCCACCCGGCTCGGAGTGCTGGCCCTGCTCGGGGGCGGCCTGGTGCCGCTGGCCGCAGCGCCCGCCGGCGCGAGCCCGGGCTGCGTGGACGAGACCGCGCCGGGCATCCTGCAGAACGGCTGTGACGACAGCACGCCCCCCGAGACCACGCTGACGCCGTCCACGACGCCCAACGCCGCCGGCCTCGTGACCGTGTCGTCCATGACCTTCACGCTCGCGTGGCAGGTCTCCGACGGCGACCCCGGGCCCTTCGGCCTCGAGTGCCGCCTGACCGGCGGCCCGCAGGCCCACGACTGGCGCGCCTGCACCAGCCCGGTGACGTACGCCGACCTCCCGGACGCCGCGGCCGGCACCTACGTCCTCGAGGCCCGCGCCGTCGACACCGGTGACCGGGCCCGGACGCCGGACACCTCTCCGGCGCTCCCGCCCACCGTGCCGGACACCCCCGACGAGGACCCGACGCCCGCCACGTTCACGTGGGGACAGGACACCACGGCGCCGTTCGTGTTCGTCACCGGCACCTCCTACGACGAGACCACCCCGACCCAGCCGGTGGTCACCGGGGCCGGCGTGCCGATCCGCATCAACAGCAGCGAGCCGGGCTCACGCTTCGAGTGCACCGACAACGACCTGCCCGTCGCCTGCGCGGGCGGTCGGTGGGAGCTCCCCGACCCGGCCGCCGGTCGGCACCGCTTCTCCGCCCGCACGATCGACGCCGCCGGCAACGCCAGCGCGTGGTCGGAGCCGATCGAGTTCTTCGTCCCCCGCAACCTCACCCGACAGCGGGGCTGGAAGAAGGTCACCGACCCGGGCTACTTCCGCGGCGACGCCGTCAAGGCGTCGCGTCGTGGCGCGCGGCTCGTGCTGCCCCGCACCACGGTCGGCGAGCTCCGGCTCCTCGCCTCGGCGGGACCCAGGCACGGCAAGGTGCGGGTCCGCGTGGGCAGGCGCGACTGGCACGTCGTGAACCTCTCCGGGCCGAGGACGGCGATGAAGCAGCTCGTCGTCATCGACCGCTACTCCGGCCTGCGCACCGGCAGGATCGTCATCGAGTCGCTGAGCGCGAAGCCGGTCGTCCTCGACGCCGTCGTCGCGCGCCCCAACCGGTTCCCCGCCGCAACGCGCGACTCTGGACGCTGATCGCGACCGGACATCCTCCGGCGTTACGTCTTGGTTAAGGGACACGTTCCGTCGGTTGTTTCCGTTGACAGGTGCGACTCCTGTGACTTCAGATACGTCTGTTCACTCTCTGCCCGCACGGCGGGCGCACTCGATCTCGGGGGCGTTCCGGCGTGCAGTGGGGCCACTTCACTCCGAACGGGAGATCCGTGTGATCCGTCGTACCATCGCGGCCGGCGCCGCCACCAGCGTCGCAGCCGCACTCCTCGTGCCGTGGGGGACGGCTGCCAACGCAGCCGACTCCGACCCCGGCGACCTGTTGCCTGCGGAGTCCTCGCTGGCGAAGTCCCTCGAGCGGGGGACGGTGCTCGAGCTCGGCACCGGCTCGGCTCCGGAGACCTACTTCGTGCAGCTGCAGGCGCCGGCCGTTCCGCGGCGAGCGGTCGCTGTCGAGCGTGGGATGACCTCGACGAAGTCCGAGTCCGGCTACCGCCGCGAGCTGCAGGAGCAGCAGTCCGACCTGGTCGACTCGATCTCGCGCGTCACCAGCGGCGACGTCACCGTGCTCAAGCGCTACACCGAGGCCCTCAACGGCGTCGCCGTGCGGATGACCCGCGCCCAGGCCAAGAAGGTCGCCGACATCGACGGCGTCTCCGCGGTCCAGGTCGACTTCGAGCGCGAGCTCACCACGGACAAGGGCCCCGAGTGGATCGGCGCACCCACCGTGTGGGACGGCACCAACGTCCCCGGTGGCGTCGGCAGCAAGGGCGAGGGCGTCATCGTCGGCATCCTCGACTCCGGCCTCAACCCGGCCAACCCGTCGTTCGCCGACAGCGTCTCGGAGGCCGACGGCGGTGACGGCTTCGACCACACCAACCCGCTCGGCGCCGGCAACTACCTAGGCATGTGCGACTCCTCCAACGAGGACCAGTACTACGAGGGCTGGGGCTGCAACGACAAGCTCATCGGCTACTACAACTTCGAGGACCCGGAGAACCCCGCCTCCGACCCGTTCGACGACGTCTACGACGACGACGGCCACGGCAGCCACACCGGCAGCACCACGGCCGGCAACCAGGTCGAGGCGACGGCGTACGCCGCGAAGGGCACCGAGCACGAGTTCTCGGTGACCTCGAAGATCAAGGGCGTCGCCCCGCACGCGAACATCATCGGCTACGACGTCTGCGACGGCGGTTGCCAGGGCTACTCGATCGTCACCTCGATCGAGCAGGCCATCGAGGACGGCGTCGACGTCATCAACTACTCGATCGGCTCGAGCGCCCCCTCCAGCCCCTGGACCGACCTCGACGCCATCGGCTTCCTCAACGCCCGCGCCGCCGGCATCCACGTGGCCACCTCGGCCGGCAACGACGGTCCCGGTGCGGCCACCCTCGGCAGCCCCGGTGACGTCCCGTGGATGACGACGGTCGGCGCGACCACGCACGACCGCAAGTACGTCGCCTCGGTCACCGGCATCACCGCGACCGACGCCGAGACCCGGCCCGACATCACCGGCGCCGGCCTGTCCGGGCCGACCGACGGTGCGTTCCCGGTCGTCTACGCGGGCTCCGCGCCCTACAACAACGCCCGGTGCAGCCAGCCCGACGACGAGACCCCGGTCGGCTCCTTCCCGGCGGACACGGACCTGACGGGCCTCATCGTCGTCTGCGACCGCGGTGGCAACGGCCGCGTCGAGAAGGGCGAGAACCTCGCCGAGCTCGGCGCCGAGGGCATGATCCTGGCCAACGACCAGGCCAGCGGCACCTCGCTCAACGGTGACGCGCACGCCCTCCCGGCCGCGCACATCACCTACGCCGACGGCGTCGCGCTGAAGGCGTTCATGGCCGCCCACCCGGGCACCAAGGCCGCCCTGTCCGGCGCGGTGGCCGACGTCAAGGACGCCAACGGCGACATCATGGCCGCGTTCTCCAGCCGCGGCCCCAACCGGTCGGTCTCCTCGATCAGCCCGTCCGTCTCTGCTCCCGGCGTCGACATCCTCGCCGCCGCCGGCACCGACAACAGCGTCGAGTGGCACTTCATCTCCGGCACCTCGATGGCCAGCCCCCACACCGCGGGTGCCCTCGCGCTGCTCAAGGGGGTCCAGCCCGACTGGACCCCGGCGGAGTCGCAGTCGGCGCTGATGACGACGGCCGAGCGTGACATCACCGACAACGACGGCACCCAGGCCGACTGGTTCGACATGGGCTCGGGTCGCATCGAGCTCCGTCGCGCCGCGAAGGCGGGCCTGGTGCTCGACGAGACGCTCGCCGGCTACCAGGGTGCCAACCCGGCCGTCGGCGGCGACGTCCGCGCGCTCAACACCGCCAGCATGGCCGACGAGGAGTGCCTGCAGACGTGTGCCTGGACGCGTACGTTCACCGGCACCTCGACCGGTGTCGGCACGTGGAGCGTCTCGGTGGAGAACCTGTCCCCCGGCCTGACGCTGTCGACCGACAAGACCAGCGTCGCGGTCACCGACGGCGGCGACGTCGACGTGACGGTCACCGCCCAGCTCGGCCCGGACGTCGCGACCGACACGTGGCTCTTCGGCACCCTGGTGCTGACGCCGCCCTCCGGCTCGCAGGCCCCGGTGGCGCACCTGCCCGTCGGCGTCCTGCCGTCGGCCGGCGTGCTGCCCACCTCGATCGACATCACGACCCGTCGTGACGCCGGTTCGCAGGTGGAGGAGGGTCTCGAGGCGGTCGCCATCTCCGACCTGCAGGTCGACGCCAGCGGCCTGGTGCCCGAGGACAGGGTCGAGCTGACCATCCCGCAGGACACGACCAACCCCAACGCGTTCGACGGCAACGGCACGCACGCCGAGGAGCTCGCGGTGCCTGCCGGCGCCACGAGCCTCATCGCCGAGCTGCAGAACTCGACCGCTCCCGACTTCGACCTCTACGTCGGGACGGGCGAGGTCTCGGAGGCCAACGTGGTCGCGATGAGCGCGAGCGCCGGCTCCGACGAGCGGGTCGAGATCGCCGACCCGGAGCCGGGCACGTACTGGGTGCTGGTGCAGAACTGGCAGTCCTCGCCCTCCGGCACCGACACGACCGACCTGGTGACCGCCGTGGTCGCCGGCGACCAGGGCAACCTGCGCGCCGAGGGCCCCGACGGTGCCCTGCCCGCCGCCACGCCGTTCTCGATCCGCACCTTCTGGGACGAGGACGCCATGGAGGCCGGGCAGACCTGGCACGGCACGCTCACGCTCGGTACCTCGTCGGCCAACCCGGGTGACATCGGCGTCGTACCGGTGGTCGTCAGGAGGATCGAGGACGACGTGACCAAGACGGCGGACGTGACCGAGGCGGGACCGGGTGACACGATCACCTACACCGTCGAGGTGGCGCCCAACGTCACCCGCGAGGACCTCACGTACTCGATCACCGACACCCTGCCGGCGGGGACGACATACGTCGAGGGCTCGGCCACCGGCGGCGCCACCTACGCCGACGGCAAGGTGACGTGGACGGCAGACCTGCCCTCCACCTACGGCGAGCAGGGGACGTACGACATCACGTCGAGCAAGACCGACACGTCCTGCGTCAACCCGTTCTCGGGCAGGGCCGACTACACCGACCTCTTCGCCGCCACGGGTGGCGCCCTGAAGGCCGACCCGGCGGTCTCCGGCGACTCCAAGCTGTGGAACGCCTTCACCTCGACCGACCTCGGCCTCTACGGCGGGTCGTTCCGGGGTGTCGGCTACACCGACGACGGCTTCCTGGTCTACGGCGGGGCCGACAACTGGGCCCAGACCAACGACGACGAGCCCTGGGTCCCCCAGACCCTGCCCAACCCGGCGCTGCCCAACAACATCGCCGCGGGCATGTGGCGCGACGGCCAGGTCTTCTACGACGCCGCGTCGAACTCGGGCGTCACCACGGCCCAGACGAGCTCCGGCCTGCGGATCATCGAGTGGGACAACCACGGTGGCTGGAACGCGCCGGGCGACTCGCTCGACATGCAGGTCTTCCTGCAGGAGGGCAGCAACGACCTGGTGTGGGTCTACGACGACATGAAGGCCGACCTGTCGGAGGTGACCGTCGGCACGGAGAACGCGGACGGCACCAACGGCCAGGCGCTGGTCAACAAGGCCGACGTGGGCACGAAGATCACCGACGGGACCGTCGTGTGCATGACCTACGAGTCGGCGCTCGGCGACCCGGTGTCGTTCACCTACCAGGTGACCGTCGACGGTGACGTCCACGAGCGCCAGCGGCTGGTCAACGAGGCCGTCCACACCACGAGCGACCCGGGCGCCAAGCCGGCGTCGGTCACCAACACCGTCGTGGTGAAGGGCGCGAAGGAGCGTGCCGAGGTCGCACTGTCGATCAGCCCGGACCGCATCGAGACCGGCAAGACGACCGCGGCCACGGCCACGGTCTTCAGCGCGGGCGAGACGGTCGCGACGGGGTCGGTCGAGTTCTGGGCGGGCGACCGCCTCATCACCGCCGCCCCGCTCGACGCGGGGAAGGTCACTGCCACGCTGAGCGGTTTCCCGACGGCCGGGACCATCCCGGTCACCGCGAAGTACCTCGGTGACACCGCCAACCTGGCCAGCACCTCGGACCCGGTCAACCTGGTGGTCTCGGCCCCCGGTGCCCCCGCGCCGAAGGTGAAGTCGCGGCTCGAGGTGGACGCCCCGAAGGTGGTCAAGCAGGGCAAGAGGGCCAAGCTCAAGATCGCCGTGTCCGCTCCGAAGGTGACGCCTACCGGCACGGTGGAGGTCACCGTCAAGGGCGCGCTGAAGAAGCAGACCTGGACGCTGACGCTCAACCGCTTCGGCAAGGCGCAGCTCGTGCTGCCGAAGGCCCGGAAGGTCGGCAACATCAAGGTCAGGGTCGAGTACCTCGGTGACGCCGCGGTGCTCGGGTCCAAGGACCGGCTGAAGATCAAGGTCGCGAAGAAGTGACCTGATCCTCACCTCTCCACATGACGAGGGGCCGGCGGTGGCAACACCGTCGGCCCCTTCGTCATGTCCGGAACATCGATGTCGAGCGTGCCGTCAGACTGCCATGATGACCACGAGCCGTCGCCTCTCCCTGCTGCTCGCGTCGAGCGCCCTGCTCGCGTCGTGCGGCACGCCCGACGAGGGTGCCGACCAGCCGACCACCGACCCGCCCGTCGCCGAGGAGACGACCGTGAACCCCACCCCCAGCCCGACGGGCGCCCCCGCCCCCAGGCGCGACGTCCTCCTCGCGGTGGAGGACCTGGCCGCCACCCTCGTCGTCGACCCCGCCGAGGTCGAGGTCGTCTCGGTGGAGGAGGTCACCTGGCGCGACGGCAGCCGCGGCTGCGCCGAGCCCGGGATGTCCTACACGCAGGCGCTCGTCGACGGCTCGCGGATCACGTTGCGGGCCGGCGGGAAGACGTACGAGTACCACGCCGGCGGCAGTCGGCCGCCCGAGCGCTGCGCGAAGCCCACGCAGTGAGGGCGTCCGGACGCACCACGGCCCGCCACCCCTGAGGGGTGGCGGGCCGTGTGAGTGAGTCGGTCGCGTCAGGCGGGGACGACGTTGAGGGCCACCGTGGCGGACACCTCGTCGTGCAGCTTGACGGACACCTCGTGGGCGCCGAGCGACTTGATCGGGTTGACCACCACGATGGTGCGGCGGTCGACCTTCTCGCCGGAGACGTCCGTGATGGCGTCGGCGATCTCGGTGGTGGTGACGGCGCCGAACAGGCGGCCGCCCTCACCGGCGCGGACCTTCACGTTGACGGCGTTGGCCTCGAGCTTGGCCTTGACGTCCTTGGCGTGGTCCTCGTCGCGCACCGCGCGGGCGGTGCGGGCGGCCTTGATCGACTCGATGGTCTTCTCGCCACCGCGGGTCCAGCGGATGCCGAGGCCACGGGGGACGAGGTAGTTGCGGCCGTAGCCGTCCTTGACCTCGACCACGTCACCGGGGGCGCCGAGTCCGTCGACCTCCTGGGTCAGGATGAGCTTCATGTCCCGTGCTCCTCTCAGCGACCGGTGGACGTGTAGGGCAGCAGGGCGAGCTCGCGCGCGTTCTTGACGGCGATGGCCACGTCGCGCTGGTGCTGGACGCAGTTGCCGGTCACGCGGCGGGCGCGGATCTTGCCGCGGTCGGAGATGAACTTGCGGAGCAGGGTGGTGTCCTTGTAGTCGACACCGGTCGCCTTCTCCTTGCAGAACTGGCAGACCTTCTTCTTGGGCTTGCGCAGAATTGCCTTGGCCATTGTGGTGCTCCCTTTCAGTGAGCCCGGCCCTGAGGCAAATCAGGGACGGAATGGTGATGGATGCTTCTTGTCTGGTCTCCCGGACCGAGGTCGAGGGTCTCGATACGCCCTGGTCACGGCTTCGCGAGCTCAGCCGTGCGGGCTACTCGACCTGGCGACCCGTCACTGCCTCGCTTCGCTCGGCAGTGGGTCGCACATCAGAAGGGGGGCTCGTCGTTGCCGCCGCTGACCCCGGGCGTGGCCCACGGGTCGTTGGGCGGAGCGGACTGGCCGCCACCCTGCTGGCCGCCCTGGGGCTGACCGCCCCAGCCGCTGCCGCCACCCTGCTGCGAGGGAGCCGGTGTGGCCCACGGGTCGTCGGCCGGAGCGGACTGCTGCCCGCCGCCGCCCGAGTAGCCGCCGCCACCGCCGCCACCGGAGTAGCCGCCACCGCCGCCCTGCCGCGTCGTCTTGGTGACCTTCGCCGATGCACTGCGCAGCGACGGGCCGACCTCCTCGACGTCGATCTCGAAGACGGTGCGCTTCTCACCCTCGCGGGTCTCGTACTGACGTGACTTCAGGCGACCCTGGACGATCACGCGCATGCCCCGCTGGAGGGACTCGGCGACGTTCTCCGCGGCCTGCCGCCACACAGCGCAGGAGAGGAACAGCGTGTCGCCGTCCTTCCACTCGTTGCTCTGGCGGTCGAAGGTGCGCGGCGTCGACGCGATCCGGAAGTTGGCCACGGGTGCCCCCGAGGGGGTGAACCGCAGCTCCGGGTCGTCGACGAGGTTGCCGATCACGGTGATGGTGGTCTCGCCTGCCATGTCAGGTCTCCTCAGAATGTCCTGCTGCTGTGCAGATGATCCGGGTGGGTGCTCCCGGTGATGCGCCCATCAAACAGGCACTCACCGACAGCGGGAAGTGTCTTTCCACAGATGCCCGGGAGGGCGATCAGTGGGCGTCGGGACGCATGACCTTCGTGCGCAGGATCGACTCGTTCAGCGTGAGCTGGCGGTCGAACTCCTTGACCGTCGCGGGCTCGGCCGTCAGCGTGATGACGGCGTAGATGCCCTCGGCGTTCTTCTTGATCTCGTACGCCATCCGGCGACGACCCCACACGTCGAGCGACTCGATCGAGCCACCGTCCTTGCGGATCACGTTGAGGTACTTGTCGAGCGACGGCTCGATGGTGCGCTCGTCGAGACTCGGGTCGAGGATGACCATCACTTCATAGGCACGCATAGCGGTCTCCACCTCCTCTGGGCTAGAGCGGCCACGGGCTTTCCGTGGCAGGAGGGACTGTGCGTTCGCGGCGGGAGTACGACGTTGGGTCGCGCGCCGCGGTCGCCCGAAGGCAACCGGGGAAGATTACCAGCGCACCGGCTCGGCGTCGGAATCGTCGTACCCCCGGGCATGCAGGGCTGTGGACGACGCCCCGGCGGCCGCCGGGCGGGCTAGCGTCGGGGGATGCGTGCGCCCACCTCCTCGTGGACCGCCCCGCGGACCTCCACGGTGGTGGCGGGCCGCTACCGGCTGCTCGACCAGGTGGGGTCGGGAGGCATGGGGTCGGTCTGGCGCGCGCACGACCTGCGCACCGGCCACGACGTCGCGCTGAAGGTCCTCGGACGGCACGGCTCCACGCTGCTGGCGAGGTTCGTGCGCGAGCAGGCCGTGCGGGTGCGGCACCCGCACGTGGTGGCGCCGCACGGCTGGGCCGCCGAGGACGACCTGGTCGTGCTGGCCATGGAGCTCGTGGCCGGCGGGTCGGTGGCCGACCTGGTGCGCGAGCACGGCCCGCTCGACGCCGGCACCTGTGCCCTGCTCGTCGAGCAGCTGCTGCTCGGCCTCGCTGCCGTCCACGGGGCCGGGCTGGTGCACCGCGACGTCAAGCCGGCCAACCTGCTCCTCGAGGCGACGGGCGACGGCCCGCCGCACCTGCGCCTGGGTGACTTCGGGGTCGCCGCCCCCGTCGCGGACCGCCGCTTCACGACCGTCCCCGGCGCCATCGGCACCGACGGCTACATGGCGCCCGAGCAGGCACGGGGAGCACCCCCGGAGCCGAGCCAGGACCTCTACGCGGTGGGACGCGTGGCGCTGGAGCTCGTCACCGGCGAGCCGCCCGCGCGTCAGGGCCCCATCCCGTCGCACCCCCTGCGACCCCTCGTCGAGCGGCTGCTGGTGACCGACCCCGAGCAACGCATCGCGACCGCCGACGCGGCGCTGCGCCTGCTCCGGCGGCTGCCGGTGCCGGCGCCTGCGGGTCCTCCGGTGCCCGACCGGCTGGGTCCGCCGCCACGCGGACGACGTACGACGTCCCGGCCGGGCGCGGCGGTCGACTGGGTCGGGTGGGCTGCGGTCGCGGTCCTCGCCGGCGTGGTCGTCGGATGTCTGTGGGTCCTCCTAGGGTGGACCGCATGACCAGCTCCCTCGCCATCGGCGCCCACGTCGAGCAGACCGACCCGATCGCGGAGGCGCTGGCGCGCGAGACCTCGCTGGTGCAGTTCTTCCTCGGCGACCCCCAGGGCTACAAGGGTCCGGAGGTCCGCTTCGCGGGCGGCGCCGAGGCGCTGCGGGCCGCGGCCGAGGAGGCCGGCGTCGACCTCTACGTGCACGCCCCCTACGTGGTCAACGTCGCCACGACCAACAACCGCATCCGGATCCCGAGCCGCAAGCTGCTGCAGCAGCACATGGATGCCGCGGCTGCGATCGGCGCCAAGGGGCTCATCGTCCACGGCGGCCACGTCAACAAGAGCGACGACCCGGCCGTCGGCTTCGACAACTGGCGCAAGGCCGTCGAGGCGACCGACATCAAGGTGCCCCTGCTCATCGAGAACACCGCCGGCGGCGACAACGCCATGGCCCGCCACCTCGACCGCATCGCCGGCGTCTGGGACGCGATCTCCTCGGCCGAGGGCGCCGAGATGGTCGGGTTCTGCCTCGACACCTGCCACGCGTGGGCGGGCGGCATCGAGCTCGGCGACGCGGTCGAGAAGGTGCTCGGCATCACCGGTCGCATCGACCTCGTCCATGCCAACGACTCGCGCGACACGTTCGGCTCCGGCGCCGACCGCCACGCCAACTTCGGGCAGGGGCACCTGCCGGCCGACGAGTTCGCCGGCGTGGTGCGTGCCGCCGGCGCGCCGGTGATCTGCGAGACGCCGGGTGGTGCGAGCGAGCACCAGGCCGACTTCGCCTGGCTCCGCGAGCACCTCTGATCAGTCGACGGGCTGCGCCGTGACCACCACGTTGCTGCGGTAGCCGGTGCCGTCCCAGTCCTCGCAGGTGATGAGGACCAGCCGGGACGGCCCGGTCGGACCGAAGACCTCGCGGTTGCGCCGGGCGAGCTCGTCGCGGCTCAGCACCTCGACGGTGCCGACCCGGTAGGCGAGCGTCTCGGAGCCCGAGCGCACCACCACCCGGTCGCCCGGCGACAGCGCGTCGAGATCGTCGAAGGCCCCGCCCCCCGTGTGGACCGTGTGGCCCGTCACGACGGCGGCGCCCTCGCTCGCGCCGGGCCGTGCGCCGCCCGACCACCAGCCGACCTGCTGCGGGTCCGAGGGCGGCGTGAGCGCACCGGCCTGGATGCTGATGGGCGTCACAGGCGCCTCGACCCCGAGGGCCGGTACGACGACCACCTCGGGCCGCAGGCCCGCAGCCGGGGCAGCAGGCCGAGCCGACGACCCGGGCTCGGGCCGCCCGGTGGGGGCGGCCACGCGGATCGCGGGTGGCGGCGCAGGCTGCGTCGTCGCGGTCCGCGGCTGGACCGGTGGGGGCGCAGGCTCCTCCAGTCCCCTGTCCGCCAGGAACAGCCCACCCACGACGAGCGCGGGTGCGGCTGTTCCCAGCAGGAGTGTCGTCAGGCGACGACGGCGACGCGTGTCAGCCACGGACGCGGTGCCACCCCACTCGGGCGAGCGCACCACCGGCGAGCACCATCAGCAGGCCCAGCAGGGCCTCGATCGGGCTGGGGCCGACCGGCGTCGCGCCCGCGGCGCCGGCGTTGACGGCCGTGGGGAGCGCGGACTGCGGCGACGAGGACGACGGGCTCGTGCTCTCCTGCGAGCCGGCACCCGAGTTGTTGTCACCACCGAACGCCTGGACCCCCAGCACCTCGGGCGACTCGGTGTCCTCGGCCTCCTGCGGCTGCTCCGTCGCGGTGCTCGGAGCCACCGCGGGCGGGGTCGTCGGCGGGGTGACCGGCGGGGTGACCGGCGGAGTGACCGGCGGAGTGACTGGCGGAGTCGTCGGCGGGGTGGCCGGCGGGGTCGTCGGCGGGGTGGCCGGCGGGGTCGTCGGCGGGGTCGTCGGCGGGGTCGTCGGCGGGGTCGTCGGCGGAGTCGTCGGCGGAGTCGTCGGCGGAGTCGTCGGCGGAGTCGTCGGCGGGGTCGTCGGCGGGGTCGTCGGCGCGCAACCCTGGACCCAGAAGACCTTGGTCTTGGTGTCGTTGCCGATCGAGCCGGGCGTGTGGATGGTGAGCTTCACGTGGTAGCCCTGCTTCGGGTGGGGCTGACCGGTGAAGGACAACGTGTACTGCTGGCGTCCGTCGAGCCCGGTGGGGGTGCCCGCGCCGGACGCGGGGTCACCTCCGACGAAGACCCGCGAAGGACCGCTCACCGTCATGCCGACGCCCGTGGTCGGGGGGTGCTCGGCGAAGGAGACGGTCGAGATGATGTCGGCGCCCTGGTCGAACCCGTACCACTCGACGAGGAAGGTGCAGCCGACGTGCGGCGTGTTGTTGGGGATGCCGTCGAAGTCACCGAGGGGGGCGATCTTCACGGTGCCGTTGTTGCCGGCCGGGTCGCTGGACCCACCGCCGCCGTTGCCGCCGCCGTTGCCGCCGCCGGGCTGGCCGCCACCGTTGCCGCCACCGGGCTGACCGCCACCGTTGCCGCCACCGGGCTGGCCGCCACCGTTGCCCTGGTTGCCGCCGTTGCCCTGGTTGCCGCCGTTGCCCTGGTTGCCGCCGTTGCCCTGGTTGCCGCCGTTGCCCTGGTTGCCGCCGTTGCCCTGGTTGCCCTGGTTGCCGCCGTTGCCCTGGTTGCCGCCGTTGCCCTGGTTGCCGCCGTTGCCCTGGTTGCCGGCCTGGCCGCCACCATTGCCCTGCCCACCGCCGTTGTTGCCGGGGTTCGGGGGAGCCGGGGCCTGCGTGGCAGGAGGCGTCGGGGCAGAAGTCGGGGCAGGGGCCGGGGCGTTGGAGGGGGACTGTCCCAGGCCCTGCCCCTGTCCCTGTCCCTGTCCCTGGCCCTGGCCGTTGCCCGGGTCGGCGTGCGCGAGGGGCATGGAGGTGAGCGCCATGGCGCCGGTGCAGAGCACCGCGGCGAGTCCCAGGCGTGGAGCGAGTCGGTAGCGGTCGTCGTTCGAAGTCATGCTGGTCCCCCAAAAAGGATCGGTCGCGGCGCGAGGTGCGCCCTCGATGGCAGAGGCCGGGGCACCTGGTCTCCCACAGACCGCCCGGTCCCTACTTGTGCAACGTCCTCGGGTACCCGCCTGGTACGGCCCCATAGACCTTTGAGGCCAACCTTGTGGTCGTCTTGACGATGTCCTGACGATCTCCACGGTTTCTCTCAAGTGAGCCTCACCCGCACGGGTGGCAGACGAGTGTCGCGGGACTCGTCAGCGACATTCGCGCGGACGAGCTCGCCGGGACATGGCAACCAAAGACAGGCGGACTGCGTCTGTATCGGTGGAGGGACCAGACGCGTACGGGGGTCGTGTCTGGTCCCTTGTAACCTGTCCGGAGTGACGACTCCCCTGACGCTGCGTCCGATCTCCACCCAGCAGCACCGAGACCTGATCGCGAGCCGGTCGTCCGCCAGCTTCCTCCAGACGCCCGGCTGGGCCAGCGTGAAGGCCGAGTGGCGGTCCGAGTCCATCGGCTGGTTCCGTGGCAGCGAGCTCGTCGGCGCGGGCCTCGTGCTCTACCGCCAGCTGCCGAAGGTCCGCCGCTACCTCGCCTACCTCCCCGAGGGCCCGGTCATCGACTGGTCCGACGACGACCTCGGCTCGTGGCTGGCACCGATGGTCGCCCACCTCAAGGCGCAGGGTGCCTTCGCCGTCCGGATGGGCCCGCCCGTCGTGACCCGCCGGTGGTCCGCCGAGCAGGTCAAGGCCGGCATCGCCGACGACTCGGTGCGCCGGCTCGGCGACGTACCTCCCCTCGAGCGGACCAAGGACGGCGCCTGCGTGATCGCGCAGCTGCACGAGCTGGGCTGGCAGCAGCAGACGGCCGAGGGCGGCTTCTCCGCCGGGCAGCCGCAGTTCAACTTCCAGGTCCCGCTGGTCGACGACGAGGGCCGGCCGCGCACCGAGGACGAGGTCCTCAAGGGCATGAACCAGCTGTGGCGCCGCAACATCAAGAAGGCCGACAAGGCCGGCGTCGAGGTCGCACTGGGCGACCGCACCGACCTCAAGGCCTTCCACGACCTCTACGTCCACACCGCCGAGCGCGACCACTTCACGCCGCGCCCGCTGTCCTACTTCGAGACGATGTACGACGCGCTCGCCGCCGAGGACCCCGGCCGCATCCAGGTCTGGCTGGCCCGGCACGAGGGCGACCTCGTCGCGTCGACGATCGGGATCCGCGTCGGGACCCACGCGTGGTACTCCTACGGCGCCTCGTCCACCGAGAAGCGCGAGGTCCGTGGCTCCAACGCCGTCCAGTGGGCGATGATGCGCCACGCCCTCGACGCCGGCGCCCACGTCTACGACCTGCGCGGCATCACCGAGACCCTCGACGCGGACGACCCGCACGTCGGACTGATCCAGTTCAAGGTCGGCACCGGCGGCGAGGCCGTCGAGCACGCCGGCGAGTGGGACCTCCCGCTCAACCGCGCGATCTACAAGGCCTTCCAGCTCTACCTGGCCCGGCGGGGAGCGCGCGCATGAGCCTGGTCCTGAGGGTCGACGGCGAGCGGTGGCGCTCCCACCTGCTCCGGACGGTCCGCACCCACCCGGGCATCGTGCCGGTCGCCAAGGGCAACGGCTACGGCCTGTCGGTCGGGCGTCTCGCCCGCCGCGCGCAGTGGCTGGCCGACCACGCCGACGACACCGGGGCGCCCGTCGACACGATCGCGGTCGGCACCTACGACGAGGTCGAGGACGCCGCCAGCCGCTATGCGGGCGACCTGCTCGTGCTCACGCCGTGGCGTCCGTTCGGGGCGGCGCTCGACCTCGACCCGCGGCTCGCCTCCCGCGTGGTGCACACGGTCAGCCGGCCCGACGACCTGGCGGCCCTGCGCGAGCGCGACCCGGACGCCCGGTTCGTGCTCGAGCAGCTGACCTCCATGCTGCGTCACGGGATGACGCGTCGCGGGCTCGCTGCCGCGGCGGCGACGCTCGGACCCGGACGCAGTGACCGGCGCGGCCTCTCGGGCGTGGCGATGCACCTCCCCCTCAACACCACGTCCCACCTCGGCGAGGTGAGCCGGCTGATCAACGACATCGTGGCCTCCGGCCTGCCGACCCGCACGGTCTTCGTCTCCCACCTGACCGCGGCCGAGCTCGACCGGCTGGCGACGACCTACCCGGACTTCACCATCCGTCCGCGCATCGGCACCGACCTGTGGCTCGGCGACCGGGGGGCGCTCACCGTCACCGCGACCGTCCTCGACGTCCACGAGGTCGAGCGCGGCGACACCTTCGGCTATCGAGGGCGCAGCGCGCCCAAGCACGGCCACATCGTCGTCGTGAGCGGCGGCACCGCCCACGGCATCGGCCTCGAGGCGCCCACCGGCGACCAGTCGCTGAAGGCACGCGCCGCGACGCTGGCCCGCGGCGGCCTCGACGCGGTCGGCTTCGTCCGCTCGCCGTTCTCCATCGACGGCAAGCAGCGGCTCTTCGCCGAGCCGCCCCACATGCAGGCGTCCATGCTGTTCGTCCCGTCAGGGGCGCGCGTCCCCCGCATCGGCGAGGACATCGAGGTCCGGGTCCGGTTCACCGCGACCGACTTCGACCGCGTGGTCGTCGACTGACCCCGCACCTGCGTCTCGCAGCACGGCCGCCACCAGCCACACCAGCCCGCCCACCCGCAGCAGGACCGCGAGCCAGTAGGCGCGTGCGTCGTCGGCGACGGTCGGCACGAGCGCCTGCCCGACGTACCAGCCGGTGAGCACCCAGCTCACCAGGTGCAGCGCCTGCCACACCAGCAGGTCGCGCCAGCGTCGTACGGCGATCGCGGCCAGCGGCAGCAGCAGCAGGGCGGTCTCGGGGGGTGCCGACGACACCACCGCGAGCGCGGCCGCGAGGAGGACCAGTCCGGCGCGCGCGCTGGTCAGCGCGTCGGGTCGCCCCGCCCGCCGGACGAGCCACCACGCAGCGCCCGCCGCCAGGGCGAGGACGACGACCTGGACGACGGTGCGCGCGGTGGTGGAACCGCCGACACCCGTCCGGGCGAGCAGGAACCAGATCGAGCCGATGTCGGGCGTCTCCGCCGTGGCGCGCCCGGGCAGGGTGACGACGACGTAGGCGGCCGCCGCTGCGAGCAGCGCGTCCACCCGGTCGCGGAGACGACCGCCGACGGCGACCACCCCCACGAAGGCGACGGCCACGGGCAGGGCGAACGCCGCACCCACCCCGGCGCCGACGCCGGCGAGCCAGGGCCGCCCCGACGTCCAGCCCCAGAGCAGCACGGCCACCCCCACGGCCGCCACCAGCTCCCACGACAGCCAGTGCACGAGCAGCACGGGTCCGAGGGCCCACCCGGCAGCAGCCCAGGGGCGGCGCCGGTCGACGCGCACCAGCAGGGCGGTCGCGAGCAGCGCGAGCCCCGCGAGGAGGACGGCGAGGGCGGCGGTCGTGGCGACCGCGCCGCCTCCGGGCAGCCACTCCGCCGCCTGCCGCACCCAGTCGGCGACCCGGGGAGGTGCGCCGGCGTCCACCGACGTGCCCGCCAGGTCGGTCCAGCACAGCTCGGTGAACGGCTGGTCCTCGTTGCCCCACGCCGACGGCACGCAGGCCGTCTTGCCCACCATGCCCGCGGCCAGCGTGAGGGCCGTCGCACCGGCCAGCACCCGACCGGCGTCCCACCAGTGGTGCCCACCGGCGTGGTCGCCCAGCGGGCCGCCCACCACCTCCGACATCGTCGCGGCGACCGGGTCGGTGCGCGTGGGCGCGTCGTGGTCGTCGAGGACGACCTCGGTCGCGGGACGGACGTGGGCGTCCACCGGCGGTCTCAGGGTCGTGCGTCAGCCAGCGGCTGGCGCAGCTGGGGCCGCCCGGCGGGCGGCGGCGTGGTCGGGCTCTCCGGCGGCGGGGGCGGCGCGGGCGGCGTCGTCGGGACCGGCGTCTCCGTCGGCACCGGCGGCGTCGTCGGGACCGGCGTCTCCGTCGGCACGGGCGTCTCCGTCGGAACCGGGGTCTCCGTCGGCGTCTCCGTCGGGGTCTCCGTCGGCGTCGGCGGTCCGCCCGTCTCCGTCGGCGTGTTGGACGGCTGCGGGGGCGGCGGCGGCGCGGACGAGGACGGCGGGGGCGGCGGCGGGGTGTAGTCGTGGCCCTCCTCCGGCGCGTCGCCGTCGACGTACACCGGCTCCGGGAACTCCTCGACGTCCTTGCCCTCCATCACGCGCTGCATGATCGAGGTCCAGGTCTTCGCGGGGTAGTTGCCGCCGAAGTAGCCGGACTTGCCGTCCGAGCTGGTCGGCAGCCACAGGTCGGCGCCGTCGGGGCGCGGGACGTCGAGGCCCTCGCGACCCCGGCCACGGACGTACATCACCGCGGTCGAGATCTGCGGGGTCATCCCGACGAACCACGAGGAGGACACCTCGTCGTCTTCGTTGGTGGCCGTGCCGGTCTTGCCCGCGGCGGGCCGGCCGAGGGCGAGGGCCTCCGTGCCCGAGCCGGACTCGACGACCTGCTGCAGCGCGTAGGTGACGTCGGCCGCGATGTCGGGGTCGACGGTCTCCTTGCTGCGCTTCTTGGCCTCGTAGAGGACGTTGCCGTCCTTGTCGACGACCTTCTGCAGGACGTGGACCTCGTTGCGTACGCCGTTGTTGGCGAGGGTCGCGTAGGCGTTGGCCATGTTGATCGGGCTGACCTGGGCGGTGCCGAGGGTCACGCCGACGTTGTCCTGGAAGTCGATGGAGCGGCGCGGGATGCCCCACCTCTGGGCCTCGTTGCCGGGGATGCCGAGGTCCTCGGCGGCCTGGATGACCTTCTGCGGGCCGTCGGCCATCGAGTCGACCATGTCGACGAACGCGGTGTTGACCGAGTTCTCGGTGGCGGACAGCATCGACACGGCCGAGCCGTAGTCGGTGTCGCCCTGGTTGCTGAACTCGGTGCCGGCGATGTCGATGGGACTGTTGCCCTCGAAGGTGTCGTTGAGCGAGAAGCCGTCCCGGATGGCGGCGACGTCGGTGGCCGCCTTCAACGTCGACCCGGCCATGCCGCCCGAGACCGCCCAGTTGATCTGGGAGTCGAGGTAGTCCTGGCCGCCGTAGAAACCGAGGAGCTCGCCGGTCGCGGTGTCCACGGTGGCGGCGCCGATGTGGAGGTCCTTGTTGCCCGCCTCGCCGGGCATGCCGGCGTCGGGCCGCTGCTCGTTCACGGCCTCCTCGACGTCGGCCATCACCTGCGGGTCGAACGTCGTGGTGATGCGGAGGCCACCGCCGTCGATCTCGTCCTCGTCGGCGATGCCGCGCGCCAGGATCTCCTGCTTGACCAGGGCCAGCATGTGGCCGCGCTGCCCACCGAACTGGCTCTGGGCCGCGATCTTCGGGAACTTCGGCAGCTTCTTGACCGCCTTGTCCCGCTGCTCGGGGGTGATGGTCTCCATCTCCGCCATGCTGTCGAGGACGTAGGCGTAGCGCCCCTTGAGGTCCTCCTTGGCCTCCTTGCCGTTGGCCGGGTCGTACCTCGAGGGGTTGTTGAGCACGGTGGCGAGGACGGCGGACTCGCGGAGGTTGAGCTCGCTGGCCGGGTGGTCGAAGTAGGCCTCGGAGGCGGCCTCGATGCCGTAGGCACCGCGACCGAAGTAGATGGTGTTGAGGTAGCCCTCGAGGACCTCTTCCTTGCTGAGCTGCTGCTGGATCTTGAGCGAGACGATGGCCTCGCGGATCTTGCGCTTGTAGCTCTGCTCGCTCGTCAGGTAGAGGATCTTGACGTACTGCTGGGTGATCGTGGACGCACCCTGCCGGTCGTTGCCGCGGGCGTTGGAGAACAGCGCGCGCACGATGCCCTTGGGGTCGATGCCCTTGTCGGTCCAGAACGTCTGGTTCTCCGCGGCGACCACCGCGTCCTGCATCGTCTCGGGCATCTCGCGCAGCGGGATCGAGACGCGGTTCTGGTCCTCGTAGTAGGTGCCGAGCTGCCGCTCGCCGTCGCGGTAGTAGACGAACGTGGTCTGGGCCTCGAAGTCCTCGTTGGGCTCCGGGATGCTGATCGCCTGGTAGAGGACGACGACGACGCCACCGAGGACGAGGGCTCCCACCACGCCGAGGATCGCGAGGACCTTGGCGATCCGGGCCGCCTGCTGCTTGCCCGTGCGCCGCGTCTTCGGCCGCCGGGTCATGGCCTTGCCGTCGGCCCTCCGCTTCTTAGCACTCACAGGGCAACAGGGTACGGGGCGGGGTCCGACAACCCAGATTCGTCACCCGCGGATATATCGGTACGATAGGTCACATGGCACGCCGTGGAGACACCATCGAGCTGGCAGTCCTCGGGCTGCTGCACGAGGGACCCATGCACGGCTACGAGCTGCGCAAGCGCCTCAACCTCATGCTCGGCTGGGGCCGCGTGCTGTCCTACGGCTCGCTCTACCCGGCACTGAAGAAGATGCTGCGGGCCAACCTCATCACCGAGGTCGCCACCACGACGACGCCGACGAGCCGCCGGCCCCGCATCGTCTACGAGGTCACCCCGGCCGGCAACGAGCAGTTCCAGCGCCTGATGTCGGAGGTCGGGCCCACGGCGTGGGAGGACGACAACTTCGACATCCGGTTCGCGTTCTTCTCCTCCACCGACATGGAGATCCGCCTGCGCGTCCTCGAGGGACGTCGCTCACGGCTCCAGGAGCGGCTCGCCCGGGTGCAGGACGAGCTGGCCCGCACCCAGGCCGAGGTCGACCGCTACGCCGGCGAGCTCCAGCGCCACGGCGTGGAGTCGGTCGAGCGTGAGGTCCGCTGGCTCTCCGACCTCATCAAGGCCGAGCGCGGCGACGAGCCCGGCAGTCCCGCCAACCAGACCAGCCAGACCAGCTGAGACCACAGCACCGAAGACCACCACTGACCAGCAGCCAGAAGGCCCAGCACAGAGAAGGAGAGCCCCATGGGTTCGGTACGAGTAGGGATCGTGGGAGTGGGCAACTGCGCCACCTCCCTCATCCAGGGTGTGGAGTACTACAAGGACGCGGACCCCTCCGGGACCGTCCCCGGGCTCATGCACGTCGTCTTCGGCGACTACCACGTCAAGGACGTGGAGTTCGTGGTCGCCTTCGACGTCGATGACAAGAAGGTCGGCAAGGACCTCTCCGAGGCCATCGACGCCTCCGAGAACAACACGATCAAGATCTGCGACGTCCCGACGCTCGGCGTCGAGGTCAAGCGCGGCCCCACGATGGACGGTCTCGGCAAGTACTACCGCCAGACCATCGAGGAGTCGGCCGCCGAGCCGGTCGACGTCGTCCAGGCCCTCAAGGACGCCCAGGTCGACGTGCTCGTGTCCTACCTGCCGGTGGGCTCGGAGGAGGCCGACAAGTTCTACGCCCAGTGCGCGATCGACGCCGGCGTCGCCTTCGTCAACGCGCTCCCCGTCTTCATCGCCTCCGATCCCGTGTGGGCCAAGAAGTTCGAGGACGCGGGCATCCCGATCGTCGGCGACGACATCAAGAGCCAGGTCGGCGCCACCATCACCCACCGCGTGATGGCCAAGCTGTTCGAGGACCGCGGCGTCGCGCTGGACCGCACGTACCAGCTCAACGTCGGCGGCAACATGGACTTCAAGAACATGCTCGAGCGCGAGCGCCTGGAGTCCAAGAAGGTCTCCAAGACCCAGGCCGTGACCTCCAACCTCAAGGGCGAGCTCGCCGACAAGGTCAGCGACCGCAACGTCCACATCGGCCCGTCCGACTACGTCGCGTGGCTCGACGACCGCAAGTGGGCCTACGTCCGTCTCGAGGGCCGCGCCTTCGGTGACGCCCCGCTCAACCTCGAGTACAAGCTCGAGGTCTGGGACTCCCCCAACTCGGCCGGCATCATCATCGACGCCGTCCGTGCGGCCAAGATCGCCAAGGACCGCGGCATCGGCGGCCCGATCCTGCCCGCGTCGGCCTACCTGATGAAGTCCCCGCCGGTGCAGATGGCCGACGAGGTCGGTCGCGCCGAGCTCGAGAAGTTCATCCGCGGCGAGTGACCCCGACGGCCCGCGCCGTCACCAGCACCATCAGCGGCCCCCCGGTCCACGTCAGGACCGGGGGGCCGCTGCGCGTGCGCGGATAGAAGCGCTTCTCCACGGGTACGGCTTCTCGGGCCGGAGGCTCCGGCCCAGGAGGAGGGACCGTGATGCGACTCGTGCGGACGACTGGACTTCTGGCCACCGCCTGCCTGCTGGCGGCGTGCGCCCAGGGGACCGGGGACTCGGAGGGGACCACCGACGCGACGTTCGACTCCGACGCCGACCTCTCCGGGACCGTGCAGGTGATGGGCTTCGGCGCCGGCGACGAGATCGCGACCGTCCGGCTCGACCGGGCGAAAAAGGAGCTCGGGGATGCGGAGGTCGAGCTGATCGAGGGCGACCTCGACATCCAGCAGTTCCTGTCCTCGGTCGCCTCCGGTGAGCCGCCGTCGCTGGTCTACGCCGAGCGCAGCCAGATCGGCACCTTCGCTTCACGCGGCGCCGTCGTACCGCTCACCGACTGCATCGAGGGCGAGGGCATCGACACCTCGGTCTTCCGCGAGTCCGCGCTCGCCGAGGTCACCTTCGCCGACGAGGTCTACGGGATCCCGGAGTTCAACGTCGTCCAGCTCACCCAGGCCAACGCCGACCTGCTGGAGCAGTCGGGCCACACCGTCGAGGACGTCAACGGCTCCGACTGGGACGCCGTCCTCGCCGCCAACAAGGACCTGATGAAGATGCAGGGCGGCGACCTCGCGACCATCGGCTACGACAGCAAGCTGCCCGAGTTCCTGCCGCTGTGGGCCAAGGCCAACGGCGCCGACCTGATCTCCGAGGACGGCCGCACGGCGCAGCTCGACGACCCGGCCGTCGTCGAGGCGCTCGAGTTCGCCGTGTCGGTCTACGACGCCCAGGGCGGGTTCGGCGAGGTCAAGGCGTTGCGAGACTCGGCCGACTTCTTCGGCGACGGCAACCAGTTCGCCAGCGGCACGCTCGGCGCGATGCCGATGGAGCAGTGGTACGTCAACGTGCTCAACGACGTCTCGCCCGACGCCCCCATGGCCTTCGACACGGTGCGCGACCTGCAGGGCGAGCCGGTCGCCTGGGCGTCCGGCTCCGCGTGGGCGATCCCGAAGGGCAGCCCGGACCCCGAGGCCGCCTGCCGCATGGCGCGGGTGATGACCGAGACCGACTCGTGGATGGCGGCCGCCGAGGAGCGGGCGTCGCTGCGCAAGGAGGAGGGCGGTCTCTTCACCGGCATCCTGACGGCCAACCAGGACGCCGACGAGGCGATCCGCGAGATGGCACCCACCGACGGTGGCTCGGCCTGGTCGCAGGCCGTGGCCGCGATGTACGAGGCCAACGACCACACCTTCGCGATGCCGGCCAACCCGGCCGGCGGCGAGTTCGAGCAGGCCTGGCAGGACGAGGTCAACAAGGTGCTCACCGGCGACAAGGAGCCGGCCGACGCCCTGGCCGACGCCCAGCAGGCCGCCCAGGAAGCGCTCGACGAGGCATGGGCGACCTGGGACGAGAAGTGAGCCTCACCGCTCCCGCCCGGCCCCCCGGGACCGACGCGGCGACCCGCCGGCGCCGGCCCCGGGGGCGGGGTCGGCACGAGGGCCGGATCGCGCTCCTCTTCATCAGCCCGTGGCTGATCGGCTTCGCCGTCTTCATGGCCTACCCGGTCCTCTACACGGCCTACCTCTCGCTGACCGACTACGACGTGATCAACGACCCGTCGTTCGTCGGCCTCGACAACTACCGCGAGCTGGTGGCCGACGAGAAGGTCACCCTCGCGCTGCGCAACACCTTCGTCTACACGGCGATGTCCGTGCCTGCGCAGCTGGTCTTCTCGCTGGCCCTGGCCCTGCTCCTGCAGCGCGCGGGCCGCGCGGCAGGGTTCTTCCGCACGGCGTTCTTCCTGCCCAAGATGACGCCGCCGGTCGCGGTCGGCGTCCTGCTGCTGATGCTGCTCAACGGCCAGAGCGGGCTGGTCAACGAGTTCCTCGGCTGGTTCGGCATCAACGGACCCAACTGGACCACCGACCCCGCCTGGGTGAAACCGGGCCTGGTGATCATGTCGCTGTGGACCGTCGGTGCATCCGTCATCATCCTGCTCGCCGCGCTGCAGCAGGTGCCCGAGGAGCTCCTCGACGCCGCCCGCGTCGACGGCGCCGGCTGGTGGCAACGCCTGTGGCACGTCACGCTGCCGATCATCAGCCCGGCGATCTACTTCATCGTGGTGGTCGACACGATCGCGTCGCTGCAGTCGTTCACCGAGGCCTACACGGCCTTCTTCGGCGCCGGCAACACGACGTACAGCAACGACGCCGCCCTGTTCTACGCCATCTACCTGTTCCAGCAGGCGTTCGAGTTCCTGCACATGGGGTACGCCTCGGCGCTGGCGATGCTGCTCTTCCTCATCGTGATGATCGTGACCGCGGTGCAGGTGTGGCTGAGCAGGCGCTACGTCCACTACACGGGGGACACGCGATGAGCACCCTCGACCGCACCACCGTCCCCGCCGACCCGGACCCCACGCCGACCGGGCCCGTGCCCGTCGACCTCGACCCGTCGTCGACGCGCCGTCCCGACACCTCGCGCCCCCGCGGCCGGGTCACCCGGGTCGTGGTGGGTGCGCTGCTCGTCCTCGTCACGATCGCGTTCGTCTACCCGTTCGTGTGGCTGGTCAGCGCCTCGCTCAAGCCGCGCAGCGACGTCTTCGACAACAGGCTGATCCCCGAGACGCTCACCTTCGACAACTACATCGAGGTGTGGAACGCCGCCCCCATGGCCGCGTGGCTGCTCAACACGGCGTTCGTCACCGTGATGGCGACCCTCACCGTCACGATCTCCAGCTCGCTGGTGGCGTGGGGCTTCGCGCGCTACCGCTTCCGCGGGCGCAACGCCCTCTTCGGCCTCGTGCTCGCCTCGATGATGGTCCCCGGCGCGGCCACGATGATCCCGACCTACCTCATCTGGAACTCGCTCGGCATGGTCGGGACGCTCACGCCGCTGTGGGCCGGCAACCTCTTCGCGACCGCCTTCTACGTCTTCCTGCTGCGGCAGTTCTTCCTCGGCCTGCCCACCGAGCTGTTCGACGCCGCCGAGATGGATGGCGCCGGGCACTGGAAGGTGTTCTGGCACATCGCGCTCCCGCTCACGCGTCCGGCCCTGGCGGTGGTCGCGCTGTTCGAGTTCCAGGCCGCCTGGACCGACCTGATGCGAGGCCTGATCTACCTGCGCGACCGCGAGGACTTCACCGTCCCCCGCGGGCTGAAGTCGATGCTCGACCAGTTCGGCTTCGGCGGCGAGTGGCACTGGGAGCTGGTCGTCACCGCCAGCGTGATCACCACCGTGCCGATGATCATCGTGTTCTTCATCGGCCAGAAGCAGATCATCCAGGGCGTCGCCACCACGGGCACGAAGGGCTGAGGCTCCCCCGTACGCTCACCACCGTGAGCGCACGCAGGCCCCTCGTCGTCGGGTTCGACCTCGACCTCACGCTGATCGACACCGCGGCCGGCTTCCGGCAGGTGCTGCTCGCGCTGGGCGCCGAGCTGGGCGTGGACTTCCCGGTCGAGGACATGACCGCCCGGCTGGGTCCGCCGCTCGGTCCTGCCCGGGGCGCACGAGTCGTTCGAGGCGGTGCGCGCCCACGGCGGTCGGGTCCTCGTCGTCACCGGGAAGTACGGCCCCAACGCCCAGCTGCACCTCGACCACCTCGGCCTCGAGGCCGACCACCTCGAGAGCTGGGTCTGGGGCGTGGGCAAGGCCGAGGTGCTGCGCCGCGAGGAAGCGCTGGCCTACGTCGGCGACCACGTCCACGACGTCGAGGGCGCCCGGGCCGCCGACGTGCTCAGCGTCTCGGTGCTGACGGGCGGGTGCACCCGCGCCGAGCTCGAGGAGGCCGGGACCGACGTCGTCCTCGACGACCTGACGGCCTTCCCGGCCTGGCTCGACGCCGCGGTCCTCGACCGCAGCGCCTGACGCCCGCGCTTCCCATCCACCCACCCGACCACCACTGCCACAGCGGGGAAGATCACCCCCCACATGTCACGACGATCGTCCCCACTGACGGGCCTGGGGCCCATCAGGTCGGGTCGGGTCACCTGGTCAGCCCCGCTCGGCCCACCAGGCGCGGAGCGCGGCCTCGGCCTCCTCGGGCGACTTCGGACCCTCGTCCATCCTGAGCTCGAGGAGGAAGGCGTAGGCCTGCCCGACCTCGCGGCCGGGTCCGATGCCGAGGATCCCCATGATCTGGTTGCCGTCGAGGTCGGGCCGGATGGAGGCGAGCTCCTCCTCCTCCGAGAGCCGGGCGATCCGCTCCTCGAGGGAGTCGTACGTCCGGCGGAGGCGGTCGGCCTTGCGCTGGTTGCGGGTGGTGCAGTCGGCGCGGGTGAGGATGTGCAGGCGCTCGAGCTGGTCGCCGGCGTCGCGGACGTAGCGGCGTACGGCGCTGTCGGTCCACTCCCCCGACCCGTAGCCGTGGAAGCGCAGGTGCAGCTCGACGAGCCGCGAGACGGCCTCGATGTCGTGGTTGGAGAACCGCAGCGCCTTCATCCGCTTGCGGGTCAGCTTGGCCCCGACGACGTCGTGGTGGTGGAAGGTCACGACACCACCGGACTCGAAGCGCCGGGTCCGGGGCTTGCCGACGTCGTGCATCAGCGCGGCGAAGCGCGCCACGAAGTCGGGGCCGCCGCCCAGCCGGTGCTCGAGGTCGATCGACTGCTCGAGGACGGTGAGGGTGTGCTCGTAGACGTCCTTGTGGCGGTGGTGCTCGTCGCGCTCGAGGGCGAGGGCGGGCAGCTCGGGCAGGACGTACGACGCCAGGCCGGTCTCGACGAGCAGCGTGAGCCCGAGCCGGGGGTGCGGGGCGCACACCAGCTTGACCAGCTCGTCACGGACCCGCTCGGCGGAGATGATCTCGATGCGCCCCGCCATGGCGGTCATCGCGGCGACCACCTCGGGGGCGACGGCGAACCCGAGCTGGGCGGCGAAGCGGGCGGCCCGCATCATCCGCAGCGGGTCGTCGGAGAAGGAGTCCTCCGGGGCGCCCGGGGTGCGCAGCACCCGCTCGGCCAGGTCGACGATGCCGCCGAAGGGGTCGACGAACTCGCGCGCGGGCACCCGGACCGCCATCGAGTTGACGCTGAAGTCGCGGCGGCCGAGGTCGCCCTCGAGCGAGTCGCCGAAGTCGACGTCGGGCTTGCGGGAGGACGGGTCGTAGCTCTCGGAGCGGTAGGTGGTGATCTCGACCTGCCACGGTCCCTTGCGGCAGCCGATGGTGCCGAAGTCGCGACCCATGTCCCACACCGCATCGGCCCAGCCCGAGACGAGGCGCTCCGTGACGTCGGGCCGGGCGGAGGTGGCGAAGTCGAGGTCGTTCTGCAGCCGGCCGATCATCGCGTCGCGGACGGGGCCGCCCACCAGTGCCAGCTCCTCGCCGGCGTCGGCGAACAAGGTGCCGAGCTCGTCGATGACCGAACCGATGCGGTCCAGCTCCTGGCCCACCCGGCGCTGGATCTCGACGATCGTGAGGGGCTGCAGTGCGACGTCGGACACGACAGGCCACTCTACGTGCCGGTGCGGTGGGGCCGAACAACTAGCATCGGGGCGTGCCCCGCCCGTCGTCGTTCCGTGCTGCCCTGGCGGGCCTCCTGACCTTCGGCGCCGCGAGCGCGGGCCTCACGGCACCCGCTGCGGCCGTACCGGCGGAGGACAGCGACCCGCTCGTCGTGCACATCGACACGATGACCCCCGTCCTGCCGCGCACCGGCGACGTGCAGATCACCGGCACCGTCACCAACGTCAGCGACGACACCTTCACCCGGGTCAACCTGCACCCGTTCTCGTCCGAGATGCCGATCCTCGACGCGCTCAACCTCAAGCAGTCCGCCGCGATCGATCCGACCCAGTTCGTCGGCGAGCGGGTGACGGTGCCCGGCACGTTCGACACGATCGACGAGCTGGCGCCGGGAGCGTCCGCCCCCTTCAGCGACTCGGTGCCCGTCGAGCTCCTCGGCACCTCCGGCGAGCCGGGCGTCTACTGGATCGGCGTGCATGCGCTGGGCGACAGCACGGTCCCCCGCGACATCGTCGCCGACGGGCGGGCCCGCACCTTCATCCCGCGCGAGCCGTCCGGCGCGGCCCAGGCCCGGGAGGCGTCGGTCATCCTGCCGATCCGCAGCCGCGTCTGGTTCGACGAGGACGGCGCCGTGGCCGGCACCGAGCGCTGGGCCCGTCGACTCGCCGAAGGTGGCAGCCTCGACGGCGTGCTCGACATGGCCGACGCGGCCGGCTCCTCTCCCTACAGCTGGCTCGTCGACCCCGCGGTCCTCCACGCGCTGGCACGCCTCGCGGACGGCAACCCGCCGCGCACCCTCACCCCGGACCCCAACGTGCCCGGCCAGGAGCCGGCCCCGGTCGAGCCGTCCGAGGAGGGCGGTGAGGAGGAGTCCCCGACCCCGACCGACGACACGCTCACCCCGAGCCCGTCGGTCCCCGCCGAGGAGCCGTCGGAGGAGGAGGCGCAGCTCGCCGCCTCCGCCGCCGCGTGGCTCGAGCGCTTCAAGCTGCTGGTGGGCGCGACGCCGGTGCTGACGCTGCCCTACGGCGACATCGACGTCTCCGCGTCGGTCCGCAACGACCGCACGCGTCTCGACCAGGCGGTCGCGCGTGGTGCGGAGGTGATGACGGCCCTGGAGCTCCCCTCCCAGCCGACCGTCGCGCCGGAGAACGACCTGCTCAGCCCCGAGGCCATCACCGCGCTGCCGCAGGGGGTCACCATCCTGCTCGGCGACAACGCCTTCGCCATCCCGCCGACCAGCCCGACCTCGGTCGTCAAGCTGCTCGGGCACGAGGTGGTGATCACCAGCACGGGCGCGGAGTCGGGTGGTCCCGCTCCGACCGCCGCCAGCGACCCGCTGGCGCTGCGCCAGCGCCTGCTCAGCGAGGCCGCCCTGCGCCTCGAGGCGGACGACACCGCACCGCTGGTCGTCACGCTGCCGACGGTCTGGCGTGGGGAGGACGCCGCCTCGTTCTTCACCGACCTCGAGCAGCCGTGGCTCGACCTGGTCCCGCTCGGGGAGGTAGCGGCGGGCACGCCCAAGGGCGTCCCGGCCGCGAGCCTGACCTACACCGACGACGACATCGCCGAGGAGCTCGACCCGGCGGCCTTCGCGGCGGCCAACCGCGCCAGCGAGGCTGCCACGCTGCTCGAGCAGGTGGTCATCCCGGTGACCACCATCGAGACGCAGGTGCGCGACGAGGTGCTGGTGACGCTCTCGGAGCAGCACCGCGACCGACCCCGGCTGGCCGTGGCCGCGGCCGGACGCGTCGAGGACTCGCTGCGCCGCGACCTCGCCAAGATCAGGATCGAGGCTCCGCCCGCCGTCACCTTGTCGAGCGACTCGGGTCCGCTGGGCGTGACCCTGGTCAACGGCCTCGACCAGCCGGTGGAGGTCCAGGTGCAGGTGCGGACCAACGGCGAGCTGACGCTGAGCGGGGGCGGCGTACGTCGCCTCGGGCCCCAGGCGCGCAGCGTGGTCCGCTTCGAGGCCACCACCAGCCGGGCGGGCGTGCACAACGTCCGGCTCGCCGTCACCAGCCTCGACGGGGTGCCGCTCGGGGCGACCGACGCGCTGCCCATCCGTGCCGCCCGGGTGAGTGCCCTCATCTGGATCGTCATGGCCCTCGGCGCGCTCGTGCTGTTCGGGATGATCGGCTACCGGTTGCCGGGCCAGATCCGGGCCCGCCGGGCCGAGCTCGCCGCCGCCGACCCGGCCGCGGCGCCCGCAGCAACCGAGCCCACCGAGCCCACCGAGCCAACTGAGCCCACCGAGTCCACTGAGCCCAGCGAGCAGAACGAGCCGGCCGGTCCGTCCGGGCCGACGTCTCCCGGCGCTCCGGTGGCGGAGCGCTCGTGACCGATCAGCGGATCCTGGCCAACTCGGCCGTGATGGCCGCGGGCACGGTGTTCTCCCGGGCCTCCGGGTTCATCCGGAGCGCGCTCCTGGTGGCGGCCCTCGGTGCCGCGATCCGCGGTGACCTCTTCTCCATCGCCAACACGCTGCCCAACATGGTCTACATCCTGCTGGCCGGCGGCATCTTCAACGCGGTGCTCGTGCCGCAGCTCGTGCGGCGGATCAAGGAGGACCCGGACGGCGGCGACGCCTACGCCAGCCGGGTGATCACCCTCTCCGCGCTCTTCCTGGGCACGGTGACCGTGCTGCTGGTGGTCCTCGCCCCGGCGCTGCTCAGCCTCTACCTCGACGACCGCTACCTCGACCCGGACCGGTCCGAGCACCTCGAGTCGATCATCACCCTGACCCGGTGGTGCCTGCCGCAGGTGTTCTTCTACGGCATGTACGTCCTGATCGGACAGGTGCTCAACGCGCGCGGCCGGTTCGGCCCGATGATGTGGGCGCCGATCGCCAACAACGCCCTCTCGATCGCCATGCTCGTCACCTACCTCCTCGTCTGGGGCCCGGTGGGCGACGGTCCCCAGCAGGACGAGGCCCTCGGCACGAGCCAGGAGCTGCTCCTCGGCCTGGGGTCCACCCTCGGCATCGTCGCGCAGCTCCTCGTCCTGCTGCCCTACCTCCGGCGCTCCGGCTTCGTCTACCGCCCGCGCTTCGACTTCCGCGACCCCGAGCTGCGCAAGACCCTGGCGCTGGGCGTGTGGACCGTCCTGTTCGTGGTGGTCACCCAGGCGGCGTACCTCGTCGTGGTCAAGCTGGCCTCGGGCGGCGCGGTCGACGGAGGCACCGGCTACACCGTCTACTCCAGCAGCCTGCTGATCATGATGGTGCCGCACTCGATCGTCACGGTCTCGCTCGCGACCGCGATCCTGCCGCGGCTCTCGTCCTACGCCCACGAGGACCGGCTGGGCAAGCTGGGCAGCACGGTCGGCTCGACGCTGCGTACGTCGCTCGCGCTGGTGCTGCCCTTCGCGGTCCTGCTCCCGGTCGTGGCCGGCGACGTCGCGGGGTTCGCGTTCGGGTGGGGTGGCGGCGAGGACACCGCGGCGAGCATCGCGCCCACCCTCGCGCTCTTCGGCCCGGCGCTGGCCTTCTTCACCGTCCACTACTTCATGCTCCGCGGCTTCTACGCCATGGAGATGACCCGGCTCGTGTTCTTCATCCAGGTGGCAGTGTCGGCGACCAACGTGCTCGTCGCGACGCTCCTGGTGCCCACGCGCCCGCCCGAGGAGACGGCCCCCATGCTGGTCGTCGCCTACCTCTCGTCCTACGCCGTGGGTGCGGTGGTGAGCTTCGTCCTGCTGCGCCGCAGGGTCGGTGGCCTCGAGACCCCGCAGCTGCTGCGGTTCCTCGCACGGATGTCGCTGGTGCTCGCGGCGGCCGGTGCTGCGGCCTGGCTGGTGGAGCTCTCGCTGGCCGGCCTCGGCGACCGTCCCGGCCCCCTGGTCGGCCTGGTCCGCGGCGGTGCCAGCGCGTCGGTGGGCCTCGCCGTCGTGCTCGTCGGGGCGCGGCTGCTGCGGGTGGGCGAGGTCACGACCCTGGTGGACACCGTCGCGGCGCGCCTGCGACGACGGTGAGACTCCCTAGAGTGGGCCCAGCACGGGGACGTCCGAGGGAGGTGGGGTGAGGGGTGCCGATGTCGATGCAGGCCGGTGACGTGCTCGCCGGGCGCTACCGGCTCGACGACCTGCTGGCCGAGGCCGGTGCCGGCCGGTTCTGGCGTGCCCACGACCTCGTCCTCCACCGTCCGGTGGCCGTGCACATCATCGCCGAGGACGACGCCCGGGCCGGGCCGCTCCTCGAGGCGGCCCGCCGCACGGGTCCGGTCATCGACCGGCGGCTGCTGCGGGTCCTCGACGCCGAGGCCGCCGACGGCCGCTGCTTCGTGGTCAACGAGTGGGGGCAGGGCGACTCGCTCGACATCCTGCTCACCCGCGAGGGACCGATCGCCCCCCGCCGGGCGGCCTGGCTGGTGGCGGAGGTCGCCGACAGCCTCGTCGGGGCCCACGAGGCGGGCCTCGCCCACGGGTGCCTGTCGCCCGAGCACGTCCTCATCGACCAGCACGGCCAGGTGCGCATCATCGGCTTCGGCGTCGAGGCCGCCCTGCGCGGCTTGCCCGCCGGGCGGACCAACGTCGACGAGATCGACCTCGCCGGCCTCCTCTACTGCGCGCTCACCGGCAAGTGGCCCGGCATCTCCCCCTCCGACGTGCCTCCTGCCCCCGAGGTCCACGGCGAGGTGCTCCGCCCGCGCCGGGTGCGCGCCGGCATCCCGCGGGTCCTCGACGCCCTCTGCGACGAGGTGCTCAACCCGCAGCGCGAGTCCGACCGGCCGCACCCCTCGGCGCGCAGCATCCGCGACCTCCTCCTCGACCACGTCGGGGAGCTGACCGGCACGCACGTCGCCGTGCCGGCGGCGCGCCCACTCCTGCCCCCCACGCCGCCGCCGTCCCCCTCGCTGTCCTCGCCGGCCCCGACGTCCCCAGCCGCGCCCACCGCGGTGGTGCCGGTCGTCCCGGCCGCCGACCTCGAGCCCGGTCCCGACGACCCGCCGACCGGCCCGCCCGAGGACCCGCCCGCCGCCGGTCCTGCCGACGAGACGACGGCCGGCGACCGGCCCGCCGGCCCCGAGCCCGAGGTGACCACTGCGATCAGCGCCGACGAATCGCCACCGTCCGACGCGCCTCCGCGCGCGAGCACCGACCTGCCCACCCAGGCCGGGATGCCGGTGTTCCACGACGACGACGAGGTCGACTGGCTCCGCGCGCGCACCGAGCGGCCCGCGCCCCCGCCGCCGCTCGCCGACCCCACGCCCAAGCCGCTCTTCGCACCCGACCCGCCCGAGGGCGAGCCCGTACGCCGTCCCCGCCCGGGCAGCCGTGCCGCCTCCAACCCGGACTACTGGCCGTGGGACTCCAGCCAGGACTCCGCCCGTGACCCGGGCCGGGACTCGGGCGTACGGCCGGTGGGCCGCGACACCGGGTCGTGGGCCTCCGGGTCGTGGTCGGAGGACCGCTGGGACACCGGGGACGGGTTCGACGACACCGGCGACCAGGTGCCCGGGCGCAGCTGGATCCGGCTCGCGCTGATCGTCGGGATCTGCCTGCTCGTCGGGGTGGCGGTGGTCTCCGCCTACCAGCTCGGGCTCAAGCCGCCGACGCCCGGCTCGAGCGAGGAGCCGACGACCACGACCACCCCGAGCGTCGCGCCCCCGACGCCGTTCACCGACCTGGTCGCCGATGACTTCGACCCTCAGGGCACCGACGGCCAGCAGGAGAACCCCGACTCCGTGCCCAACGTCCTCGATGGCGACCCCGCGACCTCGTGGACCACGTCGACCTACGAGCAGAACTTCGGTCCCGCCGGTCTCAAGACCGGCGTCGGCCTCGTCATCGACCTCGGCGGGACGAAGGCCGTGCGCCGGGTGCTGGTCACCACGGAGGGCGGCCAGACCTCGCTCGCGGCCTACGTCACGTCCGAGCCGCCGCAGGGCGTGTCGGAGCTGACCCCCGTCGGGACGGCGTCCGGCGACGGCGAGCTCTCGATCGACCTCGCCGAGCCCGTGTCGGGGCAGTACGTCACCGTCTGGCTCACGCTGCTGCCGCAGCTCGCCGACGGGTTCCGCGGCACGATCACCGAGGTGCAGGTACTCGGCTCGTGACCACCCCGGATGACCACCCGAGGGGCGACGAGCGCTCGGACCGCGAGCTCCTCCAGGCCCACGTCGACGGTGATGCCGCGGCTTTCGGCGAGCTCTTCGCCCGCCACCGCGACCGGCTGTGGGCCGTGGCGCTCCGCACCATGGGCCACCCCGAGGACGCGGCCGACGGGCTCCAGGACGGCATGATCGCCGCCTTCCGCCGTGCGGGCTCCTACCGCGGCGACGCCGCCGTGACGACGTGGCTGCACCGGGTCGTGGTCAACGCGTGCCTCGACCGGATGCGGTCCGCGAAGATCCGGCGTTTCGAGGCGCTGCCCGACGACGTCGAGGACCGCGGCACCGTGGTCGCCACCGCCGTGCACGACGACCAGCCCGAGGCCGTGGCGGAGGACGCGGAGCGGCGCCGGCGGGTGCTCGACGCGCTCGCGACCCTGCCCGCCGAGCAGCGAGCGGCGCTCGTGCTCGTCGACATGGAGGGCTACCCCGTCGCCGAGGTGGCCGAGATGCTCGGGTGCGCAGAGGGCACGGTGAAGTCGCGCTGCTCACGCGGTCGCACCAAGCTCGCGCAGCTGCTCGCCGACCTCCACCACCCCGCCGGTGACCCGCCTCACGGGAACCCGCCCCCCGACGGCCCCGTCCAACCTTCCGTGCGTCCGCGAGGTCCGCCCGCGCCCTGAGCGCCGGTCCGCACCCGTCCCACCCGTCCCACCCGTTCCGTTCCTCCGTCCCCCGACACCCCGAGGAGGTGACCGTCGATGACCGAGTCCTCCGGGCTCCCGCCCGAGCAGGAGGCCGTACGCCGTCTGCTCGCCGAGGCGCGCCACGACGGCCCGCCGCCTCCAGAGGTCGTCTCCCGCCTCGACGACACGCTCGCCGACCTCGTTGCCGAGCGCGCGGACGCGGACACGTCACCGGGCCGTGTCGTCGACATCGGCTCGCGCCGGCGCCGGATTGCCGGCATCGGCCTGCTCGCCGCCGCCTCGGTCGTCGTCGCGGGCGTCGCGATCGGTCAGGTCCTGCCCCGCGGGGGCGGCGACGCCAGCGACTCGAGCGCAGGGTCCGCGTCCGACAGCTCCCTGGCCGAGGCACCCACGTCCGAGGACGACGGCGGCGCCGAGTCGGGCACGGACCTCGACGGCGGCGCCGACAGCCAGGCACGGGAGCCGCAGGAGAGCTTCCTCAGTCCCGGGCTCGCGGACCGTCCCACCTTGTTCTCCGACGACGACGAGGACATCATCGGTCAGCTGGTGGAGATCCGACCGGACGCCACGGACGCCCGACAGCGCCTCAGGTCGCTCGCCGCGCTCCGGAGCTGCGAGGGCGTCGAGCCGGGTCGGTCGGCCGCCCTGGTCGCGGCGACCGTCGACGGGGAGTCGGGTCTCGTCGTCTTCCGACCCCCGGTCGGGGAGGCCCAGGACGTCGAGCTCTACGTGTGCGGCGACCCCGAGCCCGTGCGTACGGTGACCCTGCCCTCACCGTGAGCAGTCCCCCACACCGTGAGCGGTCCCGCTCCTCCGTGGAACAACGGTCGCCTACGATCGGTTGAGACCGGCGTACACCCCGATCCAGTCCCGATCCCACCAGGAGTCACTGACCGCTCATGAGCACCAGCACCGAGACGCGCAACGTCATCATCATCGGCTCGGGGCCCACGGGCTACACGGCGGCCGTCTACGCCGCCCGCGCCTCGCTCAACCCGCTGGTCTTCGAGGGCTCGGTCACCGCGGGTGGCGCGCTCATGAACACCACCGAGGTGGAGAACTTCCCCGGCTTCCGCGACGGCATCATGGGCCCCGCCCTGATGGACGAGATGCGCGCCCAGGCCGAGCGCTTCGGGGCCGAGCTGGTCGCCGACGACGTCGTCGAGGTGGACCTCACCGGCGACGTCAAGGTCGTGAAGACGGCCACCGACACCTACACCGCGCGCTCGGTGATCCTCGCGACCGGCTCGGGCTACCGCAAGCTCGACCTGCCGCGCGAGGACGAGCTCTCCGGTCGCGGCGTGTCCTGGTGTGCCACGTGTGACGGCTTCTTCTTCCGCGAGCAGGCCATCGCCGTCGTCGGTGGTGGCGACTCCGCCGTCGAGGAGGCCACCTTCCTCACGCGCTTCGCGTCCAAGGTCTACCTGATCCACCGCCGCGGCGAGCTGCGCGCCTCCAAGATCATGCAGGAGCGCGCCTTCGCCGACCCCAAGCTCGAGATGGTGTGGAACTCCGAGGTCGCCGCCATCAACGGGGCCGACAAGCTCGAGTCGATCACCCTCCGCGACACCGGGACCGGGGCGGAGCGCGACCTGGCCGTCACCGGGCTCTTCATCGCCATCGGCCACGACCCGCGCTCGGAGCTGCTGACCGGCCAGGTCGACCTCGACGACGACGGCTACGTGCTCGTCGACCACCCCTCGACCAAGACCAACCTCCCCGGCGTCTTCGCTGCCGGCGACCTCGTCGACCACCACTACCGCCAGGCGATCACCGCCGCGGGCACCGGCTGCGCGGCCGCCCTCGACGCCGAGCGCTTCATCGCCGCGCTCGACCACGAGGCCTCCACCGCCGGCGACGCCGCCGCGACGGTCGAGGCGATCGAGGAGCAGGTGGAGACCGCCCGCGCCTGAGGCCGTCCTGAGGCCGTACTGGGAACAAGTGTCCGAGCACTGGTGTTGACTCAGGACATCCCCACCCAACGATCTTCACACCCACGAAAGGGGCAACACGCCGTGGCCAACATCGCCGCCGTGACCGACGCCGAGTTCGAGGCGCAGGTCCTCAAGTCCGACAAGCCCGTCCTCGTCGACTTCTGGGCCGAGTGGTGCGGTCCGTGCCGCCAGGTCGCCCCGATCCTCGACGAGCTCAACGCCGAGCACGGTGACAAGCTCACCTTCCTCAAGATGAACGTCGACGAGAACCCGGTGACCCCCTCGTCCTACCGCGTCACCGGCATCCCGACGATCAACGTCTACCAGGGTGGCGAGGTCGTGAAGTCCATCGTGGGCGCCAAGCCCAAGGCCGCGCTCCTCAAGGAGCTCGACGGCATCATCTGAGACGAGCAGTCGACCGCGAGGCGACCCGCACCGATCCGATCGGGCGGGTCGCCTTGTGCGTGGGGCGCACGACACCCCACATCTTCTCGAGCGCGAGCTCGACCTCGTCCTTCCAGCTCAGCGCGGTGCGCAGCTCCATGCGCATCCGCGGTGTGGTCGGGTGCGCCCGCTGGGTCTTGAAGCCCACGCTGCCGAGGAACTCGGCCGGCAGCACGCAGCCGACGGTCCGCCCGCGTGTGTCGCCGTAGGCCTCGATCGCGGAGTGGCCGCGCTCGACCAGGTCGGCGGCCATCGCCTGGACGAGCAGGCGGCCCAGGCCACCGCCCCGCAGGGCGGGCTCGACCCACGCCGTCGCCGCGATGATCGCGTCGGGAGAGCCCGGTGCGGTCGGCAGGCTCGCCGCGCCCGGCAGCCGGGCCGCAGGGGCGTACACGATGTGTCCGACGGTGCGCCCGTCGAGGCGTACGACCCGACCGCAGGAGCCCCAGTCGCGCAGCACCGTCGAGAGCCAGCTCTCCTTCTGCGCGATCCGCTCGTCGTGGTCGAGCCGGGCCCGGTCGACGGGCGCGAGCTCCCAGAACACGCACGAGCGCACGGGGTCGGCCAGCTCCGCGAGGTGGTCGACCGTGAGGCGTGCGGTCTTGCGGGACACGCTGTCGATGCTAGCGCCGGACCGGGCCTGAGAGGATGGAGCGTGCGCCCGATCCGACAGAGCAAGAAGCTGCAAGGTGTCCGCTACGACGTCCGCGGTCCGATCCTGGTCGAGGCACAGCGGCTCGAGGCCGAGGGGCACCGCATCCTCAAGCTCAACATCGGCAACACCGCACCGTTCGGCTTCGAGGCGCCCGAGCAGATCCTCGCCGACATGATCCACCACCTGCCGCAGTCGCAGGGCTACGCCGACAGCCAGGGCATCTGGTCGGCGCGCACCGCCGTCATGAACTACTACCAGTCCCACGGCCTGCGCGACGTGGGCGTGGAGGACGTCTTCATCGGCAACGGCGTCTCCGAGCTCATCTCGATGGTGTTGCAGGCCTTCGTCGACGACGGCAACGAGATCCTGGTGCCCGCGCCCGACTACCCGCTGTGGACCGGCGCGGTGACCCTCGCGGGCGGCATCCCGGTGCACTACCGCTGCGACGAGGAGGACGACTGGAACCCCGACCTCGCCGACATCGAGGCCAAGATCACCGAGAACACCTACGCGATCGTCATCATCAACCCCAACAACCCCACGGGTGCCGTCTACAGCGAGGAGACGGTCAAGGCGCTCGTCGACATCGCCCGGCGCCACCACCTCGTCGTGATGGCCGACGAGATCTACGAGAAGATCCTCTTCGAGGACGCGCGGCACCACCACGCGGCGACCTACGGCGGCAACGACGTCCTGTGCCTGACGTTCTCCGGGCTCTCGAAGGCCTACCGCGTGTGCGGCTACCGCGCCGGCTGGGTGATGATCTCCGGGCCCAAGGAGATCGCCACCGACTTCATCGAGGGCCTCACCCTCATCGCGAACATGCGCATGTGCGCCAACGTGCCGGCCCAGCACGCCATCCAGACCGCCCTGGGCGGCTACCAGTCCATCGAGGAGCTCATCGGTCCCGGCGGGCGCTTCTACGAGCAGTCCATGCTCGCCCACCGCCTGCTCAACGAGATCCCCGGCGTCAGCAACGTCAGGCCCCGCGGCGCGCTCTACTGCTTTCCTCGCCTCGACCCGGACGTCTACGCGATCGAGGACGACCAGGAGTTCGTGCTCGACCTCCTGCGCGCGAAGAAGATCCTCGTCACGCACGGCACGGGCTTCAACTGGCCCGACACCGACCACTTCCGCCTCGTCACCCTGCCCGAGGCCTCGGTGCTCGAGGAGGCCATCGGCCGGATCGCCGACTTCCTCGCCACGCGACGCTGATCACGAAGGGTCGCGGCCACAGGTCCGCTGACCCTAGGCTCCTCGCCATGCGCGATGTGACCTATCCCCCGATCATCGTGACCGCCAAGGCGGCCTTCAAGGCCCTCGGCCAGCGCATCCGGTTGTCCGGCACCGAGCACGTGCCGCGCGAGGGGGGCGTGCTGCTGGCCTACAACCACGTCGGCTACGTCGACTTCGTCTACGGGGGGCTCGCCGCCAACCCGTCCGGCCGGCTCGTCCGGTTCATGGCCAAGCGCGAGCTGTTCGACCACCGCTGGGTCGGCCCGCTGATGCGGTCGCTGCACCACATCGAGGTCGACCGCGGGGAGGGCCTCGGCAGCTTCCACACCGCCATCGACTACCTCCGCCAGGGCGAGGCCGTCGGGATCTTCCCCGAGGCCACCATCTCCCGGGCGATGGAGCTCAAGGAGTTCAAGACCGGCGCCGTGCGCATCGCGGCGGAGGCCGGCGTACCGCTCGTCCCCGTCATCATGTGGGGCACCCAGCGGATGATGACCAAGGACCACCCCCGCGACTTCTCCCGCGGCAAGACCATCGCCATCACCGTCGGGGAACCCATGTACCCCACCGGCGACGACCCCGTCGGCGACACCGCCCGCCTCCACGCCCAGATGTCGCAGATGCTCCGCGACACGGTGGCCGCCTACCCCGCCGACGAGCAGCCGCCGGGGTCCTGGTGGGTCCCGGCCTCGATGGGCGGCTCCGCCCCCACGCTCGAGGAGGCCGCCCGCCTCGACGCCGAGGACAAGCGTGAGCGCGCCCGCAAGCGCGCCGAGAAGCGGGCGAAGAAGACAAAGCGATAGGTCGACACGTCGACCTATTGATAGGTCGACGTGTTGCTTTGTCGACTTATCGGCGCGTTGCTGCGGTGAAGTCCCCGCCTGAGCGGGGAGTCCGCCACTTGGTGGGGGTTGCAACCCCCTACATGTGTCGGACTACCCCTACGAGTACGACATGGGGGCGGGCGTCGATGCGCTGGCCGGCCCGGCCCTCGACCAGCCGGCCGTCCTCCGACGAGGTCGGCCTCCCACGCGCGGTTTCGACGCGCTCGTACGACTTCGCTCCGCTCAGCCGTGTCGCTTGCTCAACCTGGCCGCGCGACGCGTGCTGCTCGTTCCTCGCAGCTCGCTGCGCTTCTCAGATCGGGCGGTCGTCGCGGTTGCGGGGGTCCATGATGTCGACGATGCGGCGCAGGTCGTCGAGGCTGGCGAACTCCACGGTGATCTTGCCCTTGGCCTTGCCGAGGTCGACCTTCACGCGCGTCTCCAGCCGGTCGGAGAGCCGCTCGGCCAGGTCGTCGAGACCGGGGGCGACGGGCTTGCGCCGGACCACGCGGGGCGCCGACTCGTCCGCGGCGCCGACCGACACGATCTCCTCGAGACCGCGCACCGAGATGCCCTCCGCCGTGACGCGGGCGGCGAGCTTGTCCTGGAGCCCGGCGTCGTCGACCGACAGGAGGGCACGCGCGTGGCCGGCCGACAGGACGCCGGCTGCGACGCGGCGCTGGACCGCGGGGGAGAGCTTCAGCAGCCGCAGCGTGTTGGAGATCTGGGGGCGCGAGCGACCGATGCGCTGGGCGAGCTCGTCGTGCGTGCAGCCGAAGTCCTCGAGGAGCTGACCGTAGGCAGCCGCCTCCTCGAGCGGGTTGAGCTGGGAGCGGTGGAGGTTCTCCAGCAACGCATCGCGCAGCATGGCGTCGTCGTCGGTCTCGCGCACGATGGCCGGGATCGTGTCGCGGCCCGCCTGCTGGGAGGCGCGCCAGCGACGCTCGCCCATGATCAGCTCGTAGGCGTCCTCGCCCGTGCGTCGTACGACGACGGGCTGCAGGAGGCCGACCTCGCGGATCGAGTGCACCAGCTCGGCCAGCGCCTCCTCCTCGAAGACCTGGCGCGGCTGGCGGGCGTTGGGACGGACCTGCGCGATGGGCAGCTCCGCGAAGTAGGCGCCGGCGACCTGGCCGGGCTCCACCTGCGCGCCGTCGACACCGTCAGCGGCCTGCGGACGGCCGTTGTGGTCCACGGGGGCCGTCGCTGCGTCCGTCGTGACGGCCGTCGGCGCCGCGGGAGGCTGGCTCGGCGCGGTGGGAATCAGCGACCCCAGTCCACGACCCAGGCCCCGGCGCGGTGCGTTGCTGCTCATCCCTGGTCCTCACTCATGCCGGTGCTCCCTTGCTGGCGATCTCGCGGGCGGCCTCCAGGTAGGAGAGTGCGCCCGCCGACGCCGGATCGTAGGTCATGACGGTCTGTCCGTAGGACGGCGCCTCCGAGACCCGCACCGAGCGCGGCACCGCGGTCTTGAGCACCTGGTCGCCGAAGTGGCCGCGCACCTCCTCGGCGACACCGGCTGCGAGCCGGGTGCGGGCGTCGTACATCGTCAGGAGGATCGTGGAGATGGTGAGCCGCGGGTTGAGGTGCTGACGCACCATCTCCACGGTCTCCAGCAGCATCCCGAGGCCTTCGAGGGCGTAGTACTCCGCCTGGATCGGGATGAACATCTCGCGGCCGGCCACGAGCGCGTTGAGGGTGAGGAGCCCGAGCGACGGCGGGCAGTCGACCAGCACGTAGTCGAAGCGGTCCTCACCGACGTCGCCGGAGCTGCCCACCAAGGGGTGAGCGGTGATGGCGCGGTCGAGGCGCTGCTCGCGCGCGACCACGCTGACGAGCTCGATCTCGGCGCCGGCCAGGTCGATGGTCGCGGGCACGACCCACAGACCGGGCAGGTCGCTGGACTCGGTCATCACGTCGGCCAGGGCAGCACCCTCGACGAGCATGTCGTACGTCGAGGGGGTGCCACGGTGGTGCTCGATGCCGAGGGCGGTCGAGGCGTTGCCCTGCGGGTCGAGGTCGATGACCAGCACCTTCTGGCCGAGCTGGGCCAGGCCGGCCGCGACGTTCACCGTCGACGTGGTCTTGCCGACCCCGCCCTTCTGGTTGGCGACGACCAGCACGCGGGTGGCGTCCGGGCGCGGAACGCCCTGCCGCCTCAGTCCGCCCGTGCGCGCGAGGACGGAGTGCTGGGCGGCCTGTGCCAGGGGAGTGGCGTTGTCAGCGAAGTCGGTGTCCTGTCCAGCCAGATCGCCGGCCGTCCGGATCTGCCACGAGGGGCGTGGTGTTTCACGTGAAACATCCCGAGCAGGGGTTTCACGTGAAACGTCGGACTCGTGCGCAGCCTGTGGACGAACACCCCCCTTCTGTGGATATTCGCGCTCAGGCGGGGTGTCCGAACCGGTGGAAAACGGATAGGGGGCGTCGCCCGCCCTGCGCCATCCCGTGCTCTCGTCGGGGCCCTGGCTCAACTCAGCTCACCTCTCGCTTGACCGACGAACGGTCTCGGCGCCCGGAGCGCCGCTTGGCATCACGGGCAAGGGGCCAACCTATCCGCTTCGGGTCGGCCCATGGCACCCGCACCAGCGTGGTCGGTGGATCGACGACGTCGGCGCCCACCACCAAGACCTCTGGCTCCCCGCACCTCCACGTCGACAGGAACCTGCGCGCCTGCGTGATCTCCTCGTGGATCGACTGACCCTTCATCGCGATCGTCGCCCCGGTGGGAGCCACCAGCGGCATCGACCAGCCCAGCAGGCGTTCGAGCGGGGCGACCGCGCGGGACGTGACGACGTCGAAGGTCGCCTTCCCGTGGAGGTCCTCGGCCCGGCCCCGGACCACGGTCACGTGGGCGAGTCCGAGCTCGGCCACGACCTCGTCGAGGAAGGTCGTACGCCGCAGCAGCGGCTCGACCAGGGTCACGCTGAGGTCGGGACGGGCGATCGCCAGCACGAGCCCGGGGAGTCCCGCCCCGGTGCCGATGTCACAGACGGAGACCCCGTCGGGGATCGCCTCGGCCAGCACGGCCGAGTTGAGCACGTGGCGCTCCCACAGGCGGGGCGCCTCGCGCGGGCCGATCAGGCCGCGGACGACCCCTTCGGTGGCCAGCAGCTCGGTGTAGCGCTCGGCCAGCTCCAGGCGGTCGGACGCGAACACCCTCCGCGCCTCGGGAGGCGCGGAGGGTGTTTCACGTGAAACGTCGTCGTTCACGCGGGGAGGATCACCACGTGCCGCTTGGGCTCGGCGCCCTCGGACTCCGAGGTCAGGCCGGCAGCGGCGACCGCGTCGTGCACCACCTTGCGCTCGAAGGCGCTCATCGGCTCAAGCGACACCGGCTCCCCGGACTCGCGCACCTCGGCGATCGAGGTCTCGGCCAGGGCCGCGAGCCGCTCGCGCTGCTGGGCGCGGTGGCCGTCGATGTCGAGCATGAGGCGCGACCGCTCGCCGGTCTCACGGTAGACGGCGAGCCGCGTGAGCTCCTGGAGCGCCTCCAGCACCTCGCCGTTGCGGCCCACGAGCAGGCTCAGGTCGGCGCCGCCGATCTGGACGCTCGCGCGGTCGCCCTCGACGTCCATGTCGAGGTCACCGTCGAGGTCGGCGATGTCGAGGAGCTCCTCGAGGTAGTCCGCGGCGATGTCGCCCTCGTGCTCGAGACGCTGGACCTTCGACGGCCGAGCCGCACCGCCCTCGGTCGTCCCGGACTCGGTGTCGGCCTCGGTGCTCGCGCCGGTCGTCTCGTCGTCCGTCAACTGCTCACTCACGTGTGTCTCCTGCTTCTCGATCAGGTACGACGACAGCCCTCGCGAGCGCCGTCGGGGGATGTCTGGGTCAGCGCTTCTTCTTGTTGCGCTGGGCCTTGGTCTGGCGCTGGGGCTGCTGCCGGGTCTGTGACTTCTCGGCGCGGCGCTCCTCGGCCTCGGCGGCGAGCCGCTCCTCCTCGAGCTGGGCCGGCGTCTTCAGGCCCTTGCGGGCAGCCTTCGCGCGGTCGCGCTCCTCCTTGGCGTCGGCCGCGGGGGTGCCGGGAGCGGGGTTGTTGCGGATGACGTAGAACTGCTGGCCCATGGTCCACAGGTTGGAGGTGGTCCAGTAGAAGAGGACGCCGACCGGGAACGCGATGCCGCCGACGGCGAAGACGACGGGGAGGACGTAGAGCAGCATCTTCTGCTGCTGCGCGTAGGGACCGGAGAGCGCGTCGGCCGGCATGTTCTTGCTCATCAGCTGGCGCTGGGTGAGGAACGTCGTCGCTGTCATGGCGAGCACGAGCACAGCGGCGAGCACTCGCACGCCGATGTCGTCGGTGTTGAGGAACGTGTCGGAGATCTTGGCGCCGAGGAACACCGCGTCGCCGAACTGCGTGTTGAGCTCCTCGGTCATCAGACCGCGCTCGTGCGAGGGATCCTTCGCGGCCTGGTCGATCAGCCGGAACAGCGCGAGGAAGATCGGCATCTGCAGCAGGATCGGCAGGCAGGACGCGAACGGGTTGGTGCCCGAGTCCTTGTAGAGCTTCATCGTCTCCTGGGCGAGACGCTCACGGTCGTGGCCGTACTTCTTCTGCAGCTCGCGCACCTTGGGCTGGATGAGCTGCATGTTGCGGCTGGACTTGATCTGCTTGACGAAGAGCGGGATCAGCGCCATCCGGATCACGAGCGTCAGCCCGATGATCGACAGCACCCACGCGACCCCCGAGGCCTCACCGAAGAGGGAGCCGAACAGCTTGTGGAAGCCGACCAGCACCGCCGAGATGACGTAGTAGAGCGGCGCCATGATCGCGCCGCCGATGGTGCTGAAGAAGTCGAGCACTCATGCTCCTCGAGTTGCAGTGGACGTGGACGGAGATTGGTCGGCCGAACCGGCGCGGGTGGGAACGGGGTCGTAGCCGCCGGCGGCCCACGGGTGGCAGCGGGTGAGGCGACGGGTGGCGAGCCAGGTGCCACGGACCGCGCCGTGCTCGGTGACGGCCTCGAGGGCGTACGCCGAGCAGCTCGGGTGGTAGCGGCAGACCTGGCCGTAGAGCGGGCTGATCGCGAACCGCCACGCGCGGATGAGACCGATGAGGAGTTGCTTCATGACGGGCTCACCCTGCTGAGGGTACGGGCGAGGTCGGCACCGAGGGAGTCGTACGACGCCTCGGCCGCGGCCGGGAGCGCACGGACCACGAGCGCAGCACGACCCGGGAGCTCCTCGAGTGCTGCGAGGTGCTCCCGGGTCAGGTGCCTGAGTCGTCTCTTCACACGGTTTCGCGTGACGGCGTTGCCGACGGCTTTTCCTACCGTGAACCCGACCTGTGCCGGCGCCGGGGCTGCTCCTGCGTCCACCCAGAGGTGGACCACGAGGGTCGAGGACCCGGCTCGTCGCCCCTGGCGCACCGTGCGGCGGAAGCCGTCAGTGGTGGTGAGGCGGTGGACAGCGGAGAGCACGGCGGGTGCCGTGGGCTCTGGCCGTCAGACGGCCAGGCTCTTGCGGCCCTTGCGGCGACGGCTCGACAGGATGGCGCGACCGGCGCGGGTCCGCATGCGCAGGCGGAAGCCGTGCACCTTGTGACGGCGACGGTTGTTCGGCTGGTACGTACGCTTGCTCACGGCTATTTCTCCGAAGGTTTCGAGGGATGTCCACTCCACACGGTGTCGGTGCTGGCCCACAGATCAGGTGCTTCGGCCGGCACCGCCCATCCACGCGGCCGCCAGGTGGCGGATCGTGGACATGCGGCACCCGTCGACAGGGAGCGACCGGCCAACGGTACGCGGCGGGCGAACGGGGGGTCAAACCCGCGAGGCGCCCTCGACCGCCGGCCTGTGGATGACGTCTTGCTCGCCGCCTTGCTCCGTTGTTACGTTCGGCGCCTCCGCGGTCTGTCCCGACCTCGGTCCGACCAGGGTCCAGCACGCTGTGTGATCCGGGTCACAGGCTCTCGGAATCGGCCTCTGACCTGCGGAAACGCTGGGAGGATCGCCGGTCGTCACGGCTCCGGGGCTCCGATCCCAGGGATCGGTGCCGGCAGTTCACAGCTTGTGGACAACTCTGTGGAAGCCTCATCCGCCACATCGGTGACGTGAGAGCCACGAGGCCGGATCCAGAGCAGCACACGCGCATGACGACATGGTGGAAGCGAAGGCGGTCCGGGTGGACGACCAGCAGGTAGATCTCGGGACGGCGTGGCAGCAGATCGTCGAGGACCTCCAGCCCAACCAGCGCGCCTGGTTGCGGCCGAGCGTGCCGATGACGCTCCACGAGAACACCGCGATCATCGCCGTCCCCAACGACTTCACCCGCAACCAGCTCGAGGGCCGGCTGCGCAACCACATCGAGGACGCGCTCACCGAGGGCTTCGGTCGCGAGATCCGGATGCTGGTGACGGTCAACCCGGCGCTCGAGGCGGAGGCCCAGCCGCAGATCGACGAAGCGACAGATCGATCTGTCGCTTTGTCGACAAATGACCACCAGGCGCGGTTCGAGCCGCCGGCCCCGACCGCGGTCGACACCTACGAGCCGGCCGGCGCCGAGCGCCGGCCCTCGGCCCTGGAGACCCGCCTCAACCCCAAGTACACGTTCGAGACGTTCGTCATCGGCTCGTCCAACCGCTTCCCCCACGCCGCCGCCGTCGCGGTGGCCGAGGCGCCGGGCAAGGCTTACAACCCGCTGCTGGTCTACGGCGAGTCCGGCCTGGGCAAGACCCACCTGCTGCACGCGATCGGCCACTACGTCCGCAGCCTCTACAGCAACGCGAAGGTGCGCTACGTCTCCAGCGAGGAGTTCACCAACGAGTTCATCAACGCGATCCGCGACGACCGGCAGGACCGGTTCAAGCGGCGCTACCGCGACGTCGACGTGCTGCTGATCGACGACATCCAGTTCCTCGAGGGCAAGACGCAGACCCAGGAGGAGTTCTTCCACACGTTCAACACCCTCCACAACGCCAACAAGCAGATCGTGCTGACCTCCGACCGCGCGCCCAAGCGGCTCGAGGCGCTGGAGGACCGGCTGCGCAACCGGTTCGAGTGGGGCCTCATCACCGACGTCCAGCCGCCGGACCTCGAGACCCGCATCGCCATCCTGCGCAAGAAGGCTGCGATGGACCGGCTCACCGCGCCGCCGGACGTGCTGGAGTTCATCGCCTCCAAGATCCAGACCAACATCCGCGAGCTCGAGGGCGCCCTGATCCGGGTGACGGCGTTCGCCAACCTCAACCGCCAGGAGGTCGACATGACCCTGGCCGAGATCGTCCTCAAGGACCTGATCCCCGAGGGCGGCGAGCCCGAGATCACCCACGCGCTGATCATCGCCCAGACGGCCGCCTACTTTGGCGTTTCGCTCGAGGACCTCACCGGCCCCTCCCGCGGCCGCCACCTGGTGATGGCCCGCCAGATCGGGATGTACCTGTGTCGCGAGCTGACGTCGATGTCGCTGCCGCAGATCGGCCGTGAGTTCGGCGGACGCGACCACACCACCGTGATGTACGCCGACCGCAAGATCCGCCAGCTGCTCGCCGAGCGCCGCGCGGTCTTCAACCAGGTCAGCGAGCTCACCAACCGGGTGAAGATGCAGGCCCGCCAGGCCTGAGCCGCAGCGACGCCGCCAGGCGCTCCGCACGTGTGGAGAAGTTGTGGTTCGGTCCGCCGCGTCGTCCCCAGGCCCTGTGGACAGCTCGGGACGAACTACACGCCCGCGCGCCGAGTCCACACCGGGCGCAGCTCCGTCAATCGGCGTCCACACCCGTCGTCCACAGGCATTTCAGCCGCTGACCTGCACGAACGCACGTTGTCCACACTTTCCACGGACCCTATGACGACTATGAACCTCATCATTGGTCCACTCACCCACCAACACCTGACCGGCGCTCCTCTGGGGAGAACCCTGCCGCGGCGTCGGCACCGCGTGGCAGGATGCACTTCCCACGTGCACGCGTGTGGTTCCCGCCTGCGTGCAGCCGCTCGTTGCCCGCACCACCTCTCGTCGAGGAGACCCTTGTGAAGTTCCGCGTCGAACGCGACGTCTTCGCCGATGCCGTTGCCTGGGCTGCCCGCAGCCTGCCGGTGCGGCCCAGCTCGCCGGTCCTGGCCGGGCTGCTGATCGAGGCGAGCGACGCCGGGCTGGTGCTCTCGACGTTCGACTACGAGACCTCCGCCCGCGCCACCCTCTCCGCCGAGGTCAACGACGAGGGCCGAGCCCTCGTCAGCGGCCGCCTCCTCGCCGACATCTGCCGCAGCCTGCCGGCCAAGCCGGTCGAGCTGACCCTCGAGGGACCGCGCGTCTCGCTCACCTGCGGCTCCGCGCGGTTCAGCCTGCAGACCATGCCGGTCTCCGACTACCCGACGCTCCCCGAGATGCCGTCCGCCACGGGCACCGTCTCCAGCGCCGACTTCGCCCACGCCGTCGCCCAGGCCGTCACCGCGGCGGGTCGCGACGACATGCTGCCGGTGCTCACCGGCGTACGCATCGAGATCGACGGCTCCACCATGGCGCTCCTCGCGACCGACCGGTTCCGCCTGTCGCACCGGGAGCTCACCTGGAACCCGCAGTCCCCCGACGAGTCGGTCGCCGCGCTGGTGCCGGCCAAGGTGCTCGGTGACACCGCCAAGTCGCTCACCTCCGGCGCCGAGGTGACGATCGCCCTGAGCGCGAGCGGCGCCGGCGAGGGGCTGATCGGCTTCGAGGGCACCGGCCTGGGCGGCGTGCGTCGTACGACGACCCGGCTGCTCGACGGCGAGTTCCCGAAGGTCCGCTCGCTCTTCCCGGCCGAGCACCTGACCGTCGCCAAGGTCAGCAAGGCCGACCTCATCGAGACCGTCAAGCGCGTCGCGCTGGTGGCCGAGCGCAACACCGCGGTGCAGATGAAGTTCGGCGACAACCAGATCGTGCTCGACGCCGGGTCCGGCGACGAGGCGATGGCCACCGAGGCCGTCGACGCCGAGATCACCGGCGACGACCTGACCACCGGCTTCAACCCGCAGTTCCTCCTCGACGGCCTCACCGCCATCGACGGCGAGATGGTCGACCTGGCGTTCACCCAGGCGACCAAGCCCGTCGTCATCTCCGGCACCGACGCCGACGACGACACCGGGTCGTTCCGCTACCTGCTGATGCCGCGCCGGCTGCTGAGCTGATCTCCGCCCGTCTCGACACCGAGGGGTGGGGACTAGGCTCCGACCCATGGACATCGGACTCGTCGGGCTGGGCAAGATGGGCGGCAACATGCGCGAGCGCATGCGCCGCGCGGGACTCACGGTCGTGGGCTACGACCGCAACCCCGACGTCAGTGACGTCGACTCGCTCGAGGCGCTGGTCGACGCGCTGCCCAGCCCCAAGGTCGTGTGGATCATGGTGCCGGCGGGCGACCCGACGCGCGCGACGGTCAAGGAGCTCGCCGGCCTGCTGGGCGAGGGGGACGTGGTCGTCGACGGCGGCAACTCGCGCTGGACCGACGACATCGCCAACGCCGAGCTGCTCGCGGAGAAGCAGGTCGGCTACGTCGACTGCGGCGTCTCGGGCGGCGTGTGGGGCCTGGAGAACGGCTACGCCCTGATGTACGGCGGTGACGCCGACGACATCGCCAAGGTGCAGCCGGCCTTCGACGCCCTCAAGCCCGAGGGCGAGTTCGGCTCGGTGCACGCCGGCAAGGTGGGCGCCGGGCACTTCTCCAAGATGGTCCACAACGGCATCGAGTACGCGATCATGCAGGCCTACGCCGAGGGCTGGGAGCTGCTCGACAAGGCCGAGCTGACCGACAACGTTACCGAGGTCTTCCGCTCGTGGCGCGAGGGCACCGTCATCCGCTCGTGGCTGCTCGACCTCATGGTCAACGCGCTCGACGCCGACCCCGGCCTGAGCCAGATCTCCGGCTACGCCGAGGACTCCGGCGAGGGCCGGTGGACCGTCGAGGCCGGCATCGAGAACGCGGTCGCGACCCCGGCGATCACGGCCGCGCTCTACGCGCGCTTCGTGTCGCGGCAGGACGACTCGCCGACGATGAAGGCGGTCGCCGCGATGCGCAACCAGTTCGGCGGCCACGCGGTCCGCTCCGCGGCGCCCAAGGGCGGCGACGCCGAGGGCAGCGCCGGCGCCGAGCAGTCCGAGACCTCGAAGAAGGCCGGCGCGGGCAGCGCCGAGGAGCCCGGCGAGAGCTGATGAACCTGTGCACGTCGCGCACCTGACCCTGCACGACTTCCGCTCCTACGCCGACATCGACGTGGCGCTGGAGCCGGGGGCGACGGCGTTCATCGGACGCAACGGCCAGGGCAAGACCAACCTGGTCGAGGCCATCGACTACCTCTCGCGCCTGTCCTCGCACCGGGTCGCGACCGACGCGCCCCTGGTGCGCGCCGGCGCCGACCAGGCGATCGTGCGCGCGTCGGTGGTCAAGGAGGGGCGCCCGGCGCTGCTCGAGGTGGAGCTCAACCCCGGACGCGCCAACCGCGCCCGGATCAACCGCTCGCCCCTCCCCCGTCCCCGCGAGATCGTCGGCCTGGTCCGCACGGTCGTCTTCTCCCCCGACGACCTCACCCTCGTGAAGGGCGACCCGTCGGACCGGCGCAAGTTCCTCGACGACCTGCTCATCCTGCGCTCGCCGCGCCTGGCCGGCGTACGCGCCGACTACGACCGGGTGCTCCGCCAGCGCAACAGCCTCCTCAAGACCGCCGGCGTCGCGCGCGGGTCGTCGCGGGACGCCGCGATGTCGACCCTGGAGATCTGGGACGACAACCTGGCCCGGGTCGGCGCGGAGATCCTCGGCGCCCGGCTGCGACTGGTGGACGACCTGCGGCCCTACCTCGGCAAGGCCTACGAGGCGGTCGCCCGCGGCGCCAGCCGTGACGACGCCGACCTCGACTACAAGGCGAGCGTCGAGATCCCGGCCGAGGGCGACGACCTGCAGCAGGCGCTGCTCGACGCCCTCGCCGCACGGCGCAAGGAGGAGCTCGACCGCGGCATCTCCCTCGTCGGGCCGCACCGCGACGAGCTGCTCCTCACCCTCGGCGACCCGCAGCTGCGCCTGCCGGTCAAGGGCTACGCCTCCCACGGGGAGTCGTGGTCGTACGCACTCGCGCTGCGCCTGGCCTCCTACGACCTGCTGCGCTCCGACGGGGACGACCCGATCCTGGTGCTCGACGACGTCTTCGCCGAGCTCGACGCCGAGCGTCGCCAGCAGCTCGCCGAGCTCGTCGCCGGTGCCGAGCAGGTGCTGGTCACGGCCGCGGTCGCCGCGGACGTGCCCGCCGCGCTCCAGGGCGTCCGCTACCTCGTCGCCGACGGGACGGTGACCCGTGACGAGTGACGACTCCGGACGTCATGAGGATCCCCGGTCCGAACCGGAGGTTCCCATGACGTCCGCCGGCGATGACGCGACGGAGGAGCACCGCGCCGACGGCCTCGACCTCGCCCGGGCAGCCGCCCGGGCGGCGGCCGCCAACCCGGGGGCTCCGCCCGCGCGACGCCGCAGCGGCTCCACGCGACGTCGTACGACGACGAAGTCGTCCGGCGCCCGGCCCGACGACCGCGACCCGCAGCTGATCGAGCAGGCGATGGGCCGCCTGATCGCCAACCACGGCTGGGAGCTCGACCTCAAGGTCCAGGGCGTCTTCGGCCGGTGGGCCGAGATCGTCGGCGACGAGGTCGCCGACCACTGCACGCCGGAGTCCTTCGACGACGGCCGGCTGGTGGTGCGCACCGACTCGACTGCCTGGGCCACCCAGCTCAAACTGCTCGCGCCCACCGTCGTACGCCGTCTCAACGAGGAGCTCGGCCACGGCACCGTGACGCTGATCGACGTCCTCGGGCCGCACCTGCCGAGCTGGACCAAGGGCCGGCTGTCGAGCCGCGACGGCCGCGGTCCGCGCGACACCTACGGCTGAGGGACGCCGGCCGTCACAGCCGCGTTCTGCCGATCTGGGAGCCGTCGGACCATATGGGGACCCACCAGTCCCCCTGTTCGTCCGGCTGACAGGCCTTCATGGGCCCGCTGGGGACACATTTTCGTCCGGATCCATCCCCAAGCGGGGGTTGGTGCTTCGGTTCAGGCGCTCTGACGGGTAATATGACACTCACGAGTCGCACGTCGTGTTGCCACCGCAACCGCAGCGACTCGACTCATGTCGGACGCCCCGGACGAGGTCCGCGGCGATGAGCAGAAGGCTGTGCCTTGAGCGAACAGAATCACGAGTCCACCCCCGCAGCGACCCCCGATTCTGCTCCTGACCCACAGCCCTCCGAGGCCGACCGCGCCGAGGCCGTCGCCGACGCCGTGGCCGAGGCCGTCGAGAAGCGGTCCAACACCGCGGTCGACGGCAGCGTCGAGTACGACGCCTCCGCCATCCAGGTGCTCGAGGGCCTCGAGGCGGTCCGCAAGCGCCCCGGCATGTACATCGGCTCCACCGGCGAGCGCGGGCTCCACCACCTGATCTGGGAGATCGTGGACAACGGCGTCGACGAGGCCCTCGCGGGCTACGCGACCCGCATCGTGCTCACTCTCCAGTCCGACGGTGGCGTGCGCGTGGAGGACAACGGCCGCGGCATCCCGACCGACACCGCGCCCGGGCAGGACATGCCCGCGCTGACGATGGCGCTGACGATGCTCCACGCGGGCGGCAAGTTCGGCGGCGGCGGCTACAAGGTCTCTGGCGGCCTGCACGGCGTCGGCGTCTCGGTCGTCAACGCCCTGTCCACCCGCCTGGTGGCCGAGGTCAAGAACCGGGGCCACCTGTGGCGCCAGACCTTCCGGCTCGGCGTGCCCGACGCCGACCTCGAGCAGGTCCGGCCGCTGGAGGCCGGGGAGGGCACCGGCACCACCGTCACGTGGTACGCCTCGGAGGACATCTTCGAGCACACCCACTACAGCCTCGAGACCATCACCTCGCGCCTGCGCGAGATGGCCTTCCTCAACAAGGGTGTCGAGTTCGTCGTCCGCGACGAGCGTCCCGACGCCGAGTCGCGCGTCGACGCCGTGCAGGACGACACGATCGACAACGAGGTCGACAACGCCGGCCACGACGCGATCAAGCGCGCGGAGACCGGCGGGCTCGAGCAGGTCTTCAAGTACGACCGCGGCCTCGTCGACTACGTCGAGCACCTCAACCGCCGCAAGACGGTGGCCAACCCCACCGTCATCTCCTTCGAGGCCGAGACCGCCGAGGGAGCCTCGGGGCAGCACATGAGCCTCGAGGTCGCGATGCAGTGGAACACCTCCTACACCGAGTCGGTCCACACCTTCGCCAACAACATCAACACCCACGAGGGCGGCACGCACGAAGAGGGCTTCCGCGCCGCGCTCACCTCCCTGGTCAACAACTGGGGCGAGGAGTGGGGGCTGATCAAGAAGAAGGAGGACCGCGTCTCGGGCGACGACATCCGCGAGGGCCTGACCGCGATCATCTCGATCAAGCTCAGCGAGCCGCAGTTCGAGGGCCAGACCAAGACCAAGCTCGGCAACACCGAGGCCAAGGGCTTCGCCCAGCGGATCATGAACGACCAGCTCGGCGCCTGGCTCGAGCAGAACCCGGCCGAGGGTCGCGAGATCGTCCGCAAGTCGCAGGCCGCGGCGAGTGCGCGCATCGCTGCCCGCAAGGCCCGCGAGCTGGCCCGCAACCGCAAGGGCCTCCTCGGCGGCGGCGGCCTGCCCGGCAAGCTGAGCGACTGCCAGTCGACCAACCCCGCCGAGTGCGAGGTCTTCATCGTCGAGGGCGACTCGGCCGGCGGCTCGGCCCGCCAGGGGCGCGACCCGCGCATCCAGGCGATCCTCCCGATCCGCGGCAAGATCCTCAACGTCGAGAAGGCCCGCATCGACAAGGTGCTCGCCAACACCGAGGTCCAGGCGATCATCTCCGCCCTCGGCACCGGCATCCACGAGGAGTTCAGCCTCGAGAAGCTGCGCTACCACAAGGTCGTGATGATGGCCGACGCCGACGTCGACGGCCACCACATCAACACCCTCCTGCTGACGCTGCTGTTCCGCTTCATGAAGCCGCTGATCGAGCACGGCTACGTCTACATGGCCCAGCCGCCGCTCTACCGGCTGCGCTGGAACAAGCCGGCCGAGCACGAGTTCGTCTACTCCGACGCCGAGCGCGACGCGCTGCTCCGCGACGGCCAGGCCCAGGGCAAGAAGCTCCCCAAGGAGAACCCGGTCCAGCGCTACAAGGGTCTCGGCGAGATGAACGCCGACGAGCTGTGGGAGACCACGATGGACCCCGACGCCCGCCTGATGAAGCAGGTCACCCTCGAGGACGCGGCGCAGGCCGACGAGATCTTCTCGATCCTCATGGGCGAGGACGTCGAGCAGCGCCGCTCCTTCATCCAGCGCAATGCCAAGGACGTTCGGTTCCTCGACATCTGACACGCCTAACGGCGTATCGCGCAATCTAAGACTTCCAGTAGACGAGTCGAGAAAGACGAATCATGACTGAGACTCCCACCGGCACCGGCGGCGGCAACGACGGCTTCGGCTTCGGCGACGAGCGCATCCAGCCAATCGAGCTGCAGACGCTCATGCAGCAGTCCTACATCGACTACGCGATGACCGTCATCGTCGGGCGCGCGCTGCCCGACGTACGCGACGGGCTCAAGCCGGTGCACCGTCGCATCCTCTACGCGATGTACGACGGCGGCTACCGCCCCGACCGCGGCTTCTCCAAGTGCTCGCGCGTCGTCGGCGACGTGATGGGTCAGTACCACCCCCACGGCGACTCCGCGATCTACGACACCATGGTCCGCCTCGCCCAGCCGTGGGTGCTGCGCGCCCCGCTGATCAACGGCCAGGGCAACTTCGGCTCGCCGGGCAACGACTCCGCCGCCGCCATGCGTTACACCGAGTGCCGCATGGCGCCGCTGGCGATGGAGATGGTGCGCGACATCGACGAGGACACCGTCGACTTCCAGCCCAACTACGACGGTCGCTCCCAGGAGCCGACCATCCTGCCGTCGCGCTTTCCCAACCTGCTCGTCAACGGCTCGGCCGGCATCGCGGTCGGCATGGCGACCAACATCCCCCCGCACAACCTCGTCGAGGTCGCGGACGGCGCGAAGTGGGCCCTCGAGCACCCCGACGCCACCAAGGAGGAGCTGCAGGACGCGCTCCTCGAGCGGATCAAGGGCCCCGACTTCCCCAACGGCGCGCTCATCGTGGGCCGGCAGGGCATCGAGCAGGCCTACCGCACCGGACGCGGCTCGATCACCCAGCGCGCCGTCGTCGAGATCGACGAGGACGCCAAGGGCCGGGTCATGCTCGTCATCAGCGAGCTCCCCTACATGGTCAACCCGGACAACCTCGCGCTGAAGATCGCCGAGCTCGCCGATTCCGGCAAGATCCAGGGCATCTCCGACGTGCGCGACGACACCAGCTCGCGCACCGGCCAGCGACTGGTCATCATCCTCAAGCGCGACGCGGTCGCGCGGGTGGTGCTCAACAACCTGTTCAAGCACACCGAGCTGCAGTCCAACTTCTCCGCCAACATGCTGGCGCTGGTCGACGGGGTGCCGCGCACCCTGCCGATCGACCAGTTCATCTCCCAGTGGGTGACCCACCAGATCGAGGTCATCCAGCGGCGTACGCGCTTCCGCCTCGCCGAGGCCGAGCGCCAGGCCCACATCTACCGCGGGCTCGCCAAGGCGCTCGACGCCCTCGACGAGGTCATCGCGCTGATCCGGCGCAGCCCCGACGTCGAGGAGGCCCGCACCGGCCTCATCCAGCTCCTGGACATCGACGAGGTCCAGGCCAACGCCATCCTCGAGATGCAGCTGCGCCGCCTGGCCGCCCTCGAGCGCCAGAAGATCATGGACCGCCTCGCCGAGCTCGAGCGCGTGATCGCCGACCTCGAGGACATCCTGGCCAACGAGGCCCGCCAGCGGCAGATCGTCTCCGACGAGCTCACCGAGATCGTCGACAAGCACGGCAACGAGCGCCGCACCCAGATCATCGCGGCCGACGGCGACCTCTCGATGGAGGACCTGATCCCCGACGAGGACCTGGTCGTCTCCATCACCCGCGGCGGCTACGCCAAGCGCACCCGGGCCGACCAGTACCGCCTGCAGAAGCGCGGCGGCAAGGGCGTACGCGGTGCGACGCTGCGCGGCGACGACGTCGTCCAGCACTTCATCGCGACGACCAACCACCACTGGCTGCTCTTCTTCACCACCGCCGGCCGGGTCTACCGCACCAAGGCCTACAACCTGCCCGAGGCGGCGCGCGACGCGAAGGGCGGCCACGTCGCCGGGCTGCTCAGCTTCCAGCCCGACGAGGACATCGCCCAGGTGCTCGCGATCCGCGACTACGACCAGGCGCCCTACCTGGTGCTGGCCACCCGCACCGGCCTGGTCAAGAAGACCAAGCTCGGCGACTACAACAGCCCGCGCCAGGCCGGCGTCATCGCGATCAACTTCCGCGAGGAGGACGACGAGCTGATCGGTGCCGAGCTGGTCAACGCCGACGACGAGATCCTGCTCGTCTCCCGCAAGGGGCAGGCGATCCGGTTCACCGCCGACGACGACCAGCTGCGCCCGATGGGCCGCGCCACCGGCGGTGTCCGCGGCATGAAGTTCAAGCACCCCGACGACGCCGTGCTCTCCCTCTCCGTCATCCGCGCGGCCCAGGTCGCCGCGGAGGAGGCGGTCGCCGAGGCCGGCGAGTCCGTCGAGGAGAGCGAGGTGAAGGAGCAGTACGTCTTCACCATCACCGACGGCGGCTACGCCAAGCGGACGCGCATCACCGACTACCGCACCACCAACCGCGGAGGCATGGGCATCCGCGCGGTCAAGCTCACCAACGAGGACCGCGGCGGCCTGGTCGGCGCGTTCATCGTCGAGGAGGGCGACGAGGTCCTCTCGATCACCAGCGGCGGGCAGGTCGTCCGCAGCCCAATCGACGCCAACTTCCGCCCGACCGGCCGTGACAGCCAGGGGGTGAAGTTCGTGTCGCCGAAGAAGGGCGACACGGTCGCCGTCGTGGCCCGCTCGGTCGAGGCGCGCGAGGACGAGGAGATCGACGAGCAGGCGTCCGAGGCCGCCGCCGAGGTGGAGGCGGGCGCCCGCGAGGCCGCGAGCGTTTCGCCCGACGTGGTCGACGATGCAACAATCGATGGTCAGGACGCAGTCGAGGCGCCTGACCCCGACGCTGATGGTCTCGGCCCCGACGACACCGAGGAGTGAGTGATCCATGTCGGAACGCACCGCAACTCCCCGCCGTACCTCCGGGGGCGAGCCCGCGAAGCGGTCCCTGACGGGGCGGCTCCAGGACACGCTGTCCACGGCCGCTGAGGAGCACCGCGCCAACGCCGGGCCTGCCTCGCAGCGGGGCAGTCGCGCCCGTCGTGCGGCGTCCGGTCGTCAGCCGCGTCGCGCCCGCCTGCGGCTGACCCGGGTCGACCCGTGGTCGGTGATGAAGACGTCGTTCCTGCTCTCCGTCGCCTTCGGCGTCGTCACCTTCGTCGCCATCTTCATGGTGTGGTCGGTGCTCGGTGCGGCCGGCGTGTGGGAGTCGATCAACTCGGCCGTGGCGAGCATCGTCGAGGGTGACAGCGGCAACTCCACCTTCGACGTCACCGACTACGTCGGCATGTCGCGGGTGCTCGGCTTCACCCTTCTCGTCTCGGTCGTGGACGTCATCCTGATCACCGCGATCGCCACCCTGACGGCGTTCCTCTACAACCTCGCCGCCGCCCTCCTCGGCGGCATCGAGGTGACGCTCGCCGAGGACGAGAAGTGAGCCCCGCCTGACCGGCACCGCCTCGATTGGCACCGCCTGACCACGGTCGGGTAACCTTCGGCGTCGCCGCTTGCGGCGCACCCGGGCCTATAGCTCAGACGGTTAGAGCGCTTCCCTGATAAGGAAGAGGTCGGAGGTTCAAGTCCTCCTAGGCCCACTCCATCCCCTTCGCTCCGCTCCCGAGGAGAGTCCATGAAGAAGCTCCTGCTGGTCGTCCTGGCCGCCGCCGGCGCGGTCGCCGCGAAGAAGAAGATGGACGAGGGCAAGAACGAGCAGGCCCTCTGGGCCGAGGCCACCGACACCGTCGACAAGGCCTGACGCTCCGCCCGCACCACCGCCGGTCGAGGAGGTCGCGCAGCGACCGTCACGAGACCGCACGGGGCCTTGGCGCAATTGGTAGCGCACCTGCTTTGCAAGCAGGGGGTTAGGGGTTCGAGTCCCCTAGGCTCCACCACTCAGGTCTCTGACCTGCGGAAACTCCGAACCTGACGGTTGGCCTGAGAGGGCTCGTGCACGAGGTGACGAGATAGTGACGAGATTGGTCGCAATACGGCGGCCCTGGGGCGGCACGCAGCGGGGCGCCGGCGCCATGCCCTGGTTCTCATCTCCCGTGCCTCGTGTCTCACCCAGCATGAGCCAGCCGGGGACGTCAGCAACCGCTGATCCTTCCCACCAAGGCCGGCGGCCGCACGGACGTCTACTCCGCTGAATGGGCGGGGAGGCCGGAGGCCAAATGCCTCGCTCACGGCTGGCTCAGGTCACCCCGGCCGGGCCGACTGGACGGGACACGTACGTTAGGCGCGGCCCTCCAAGTACAGAGTGGTGAATCCATTGCTTGAGAGGAACACCTTCACGCTGCTCTCGTTGTTGCTGGTGAAGTCGACGCCCACCGCTGGGTCAGAGCTCTGACTGCGCTCCCAGAGTGGACTGGTCACCCATCGCTTAGCGATTTCTCGTATCGCTCCCTTGAGTTCGGGCGTCCACTCAGGGGTGTGGCAAAGCTTGTCCGGAAGCCCGGGCAACTTCAGGCTGCGGTAGACCTCATACCTGACGGCCTCACTGAAGACCTTGTGGCACTCCTTCCACCACTTGGACTTGAAGCTCACTGACAAGTTGGTCGGGCCCGTCATCGCGGGGGAGCTGAAGACTTCCTCGTCGAGGATCTTGATGAGCGACAGGAGGTTCTCCATCTCGGCGTTGCGATAGTTCTTGTCCTCGTCGTTGAAGGGCGTTGCGTCAGCCTTAAGCAGGCAGTACTGGTCGAGGAACGTCTTCCACGATCCTTCCGCGAGGCCGGCCCCCATCCACTTTTCGCGGTAACCCTCCTGGTCGATGAACGCCGTCAACCCTCCAGCAATGCGTACGGCGATGTCGGCGGGCTTCTCGCCAGCCCAGACTGTGCGCTCTGACGCGTCGGGATTCTTCTTGAGCGCGTCTTCAATCTCGGAGTGCTTGATGATCCCCCACTTCAGCACCTTCGCGCTGTACGGGTACTGGATCTGCCTGACGTCATCGTGCAGCCGAACGAGTACCTCGTAGAGGTCCGTGGTGTCGGGAACCTGCATGGCCATGTCACTTCTCCTTAGGAGTTGCCGTGCCAGCCATCGAGACATGATCGCGCAGGGCACAGTCCTCGCCTGGTGCGATGTCCCAGATCATCACAGGCATAAGTTCCTTGACCCCGAAGGCGAGTGCGTGCGCGGTAGCCCGGTGGTTCCCGTCGAACACCACTACGTGGCCGCACTTGTCCACCCGCGCGTTGATGGGAGCGAAGATCGGGAAGCCGTCGATCAGGAACGTCTGGATCATCTTCAAGAGTGACTTCTTGGCGGCCGGGCGCACTTGCGATGTGTCGTCGGTGAAGAGTTGATCCGCGCGCAACGTAGTCAAGAAACGCCTCCAGGTACGCGTCGGACGCTGGTCGATCACGAGCGGATACGACTTGTCCATGAAGTTCGCCGAACCCTCCTCCCACTTCACCGGGAGCTTGTACTGGCGGGCCTTGTGGTCTCTGGCCGGGTTCTCATAGGCGTCGTCGACAAAGCTGACCGTTCTGGCCTGCAGACGTGCACGAAGCACCTGCACGTACCCAGCGCGGGTGGTGTAGTCGTTGCCGCGAAGGCGGTGGCAGTTTCGTCGAGTCGAAGTCTCAAAATCGGGGTCGTCTGGAATCGCGCCGCCGGTGGCTCCGTGGATTGGGAGAACGTCTGTGTCCTCTCCGCCTGGACTGCCGAACGAGGTCTGATAGTGGTCCAGATGGACGTCCTTCAGGTCGTACCCATCAAAGCCGGCGTGGTCAACGCCGAGGTCCTCGCAGACGTAGCACTTGGCGGTGCTGACCAAGGCCTCCTTCTCCTTGGTAGTGAGCTTCTTCCGTTCCGCCACCAGAGTTCCCTTCCTCGTCGATCGAACGTCCGCGCAGGCCCCGCCGACGGTAGTCGCCAGGTGGCGGCTCGGTCCAGAGAACGATTCCTCCAGCTGGAGATTCGTCCAGCTGGAGCGACTCAGGCGGTTGCGGGCGGGGCAACCGGCCGGCGGCGCGGCCGGCGGCCCGCTCGAACGCCGCACCGTTGTTCTGGAGACAGCAGGCAAGGTCGTCGTCCTCGCGACGCCTAGCCCGAATGCAATGGCGGAGGGTTGCTGCGGTCAGCCTTGCTTCGCACAGGGAGCGAGAGATCGGCCATCTGCCCTCGTGATCCGCGCGACCCGCCGGCGGCGCAACGAACATCTGTTCGACACGCCACCACCGGTCCCGGAGGTCGGCGATGGAACCTGGTAACCTGGCGCTCGCCAGGTCGATTCGCCCTGGGACTCAGGAGGACGAACATGACGCATCAGCCCGATTTCACCTTCATCGACCTCTTCGCCGGCATCGGGGGGATCCGTCGGGCGTTCGAGGGCAAGAAGGGCATCGGCGGCAAGTGCGTCATGACCTCGGAGTGGAACAAGTACGCGCGCCAGACGTACGAGGCGAACTTCCTCGACCACGACGACCACATGTTCAATGGCGACATCACAGAGATCGACGAGCGCGAAGTCCCTGACCACGACGTTCTGCTCGGCGGGTTTCCCTGCCAGCCGTTCTCCATCGCGGGCGTCTCCAAGAAGAACGCCCTCGGCCGCGCCCACGGCTTCGATGACCCCACTCAGGGGACGCTGTTCTTCGACATCAAGCGCATCATCGACGAGAAGCGTCCCGCGGCGTTCATGCTCGAGAACGTCAAGAACCTCAAGTCCCACGACCGCGGACGCACCTTCGAGGTCATCAAGACCGTGCTGGAAGACGAGTTGGGCTACCAGGTTCAGACACGCGTCGTGAACGGCAGGAGCTTCACGCCACAGAACCGCGAGCGCATCCTCATCGTCGGGTTCCGCGAGGCGAACGACTTCGACATCGACGCCTTGGAACTCCCCGAACCTCGCAAGACGATCGAGTCGGTCCTGCACCAGAAGGGCGAGACGCCGATCCCCCACGACGCCGGGCGCTACTTCGACCACCGCAAGGGCGAGGTGCTCGACAAGTACACGCTCACCGAGAACCTCTGGACCTACCTCCAGGCCTACGCCGACAAGCACAAGTCGGCGGGCAACGGGTTCGGCTTCGGGCTCGTGAAGCCGGGCATGACGACGCGCACACTCTCCGCCCGCTACTACAAGGACGGCTCAGAGATCCTCATCCACCAGGAGAACAAGCGTCCGCGGCGGCTCACTCCGCGCGAGTGCGCGCGCCTCATGGGGTTCGGGGACGACTTTGTGATCCCGGTGAGCGACACGCAGGCCTACAAGCAGTTTGGCAACTCGGTCGTGGTGCCGGCCATCCACGCCATGGCCGACCACATGAAGCCCTACATCGAGAAGGCGCTCGTGGCAGAACGTGAGTCAGCCCGACGCAGCGCGTGACCTGACTTTTCGACGCAGGTAGGGACCACCGGTGGACGGACGACTTCGAGAGCACTTCTCCAACGTCGCCGCAAAGCGCCTCGCAGCTGTCGAGGTAGCAGCGGTGAAGGTGTCGAATCAGCACGAGTTCAACGCGGAGCGATCCGTCGTCGAGATGCTCGGCGACGAGCGGGCTGAGCTCGCCTGCGAGTACTTCTACTTCGGTGACGAGGGAGAGGACTTCGTCCGCGACGAGGACTCGACGCTTACGTACTACGACTCACGACGGGCTGTGGACCACCGGCCGGCGGAGTACCGGATGTACTACCCGGCCAGCTCCACGGCGATGAAGAACGCGTGGGAAGGCGACTGGCTGTGGATCGCCCGGCGCCACGATGGCCGGCTGGCCGTGATCATCGCTCGTGACGGCTCCGAGTCCGCAGCACGACTCGATCGCCTGTTCGCCACCGGCCTCCGCGAGCGTGGAATGCCGGCCAAGGGCGAGGACAACCTCTTCGGGATCTTCGACGTCGACTCTGCGCAAGACGGCGACCTGGATATCGCGGATGCCGACCTGCTCCAAGCGCTGGGCATAACCCCGTCGGTGGACAACGAGCGCCACCTCGCCGCCATGATCAAGAAGTTCGGCGGAAGCTATCCGCTCCCAACGACCAAGCGCTTCACCACCTTTGCTCGCTCCGTGTGTGCCGGCGTGGATCCTGTGGGCGACCCGGACGCGACCCTCTTCGAGTGGTTTTCCACCACGAACGATCTCTTCTTCATCTACGAGCGCCACGTTCTCCAGCCGCTGCTTGACGACGTCTTCGCGAACCGCGCGCACATCGACGTCGACAAGTTCTTCGAGCTGGCGACGAAGTACAAGAACGGCAGGTTCTCACGTGCTGGCCTCTCGTTCGAGCACCACGTCGAAGCGCTGCTGAAGGCCAACGGAGTCAGGTACGGCCGACCCAAGACGATGAAGGACGGGTCAAAGCCGGACTACCTCATGCCAACACTCGACGCGTACGGCGACGCCGATATGCCAGATGAACTGTTGACCTTCCTCGCCGCCAAGACGACCACCAAGGAGCGGTGGCGCCAGATCGTCACCGAGGCGACCCGCATCGGTGTCCGGCACCTCATCACGATGGACCCCGGTCTCGTCCCCGACACGCTGTCGGCCATGGCGGAGAACAACGTCATCCCGGTGCTGCCACAGCCGGTCATCGACATGTACCCGGGGTCAATGCGAGCCTCCATGATGAACGTCGCGGACTTCATCGCACTGGTGAGGGAACGCGAGGCGGAGGCCGTCCGTCTAGGACACATCCCGTCTGCGATCTGACAGCCTCTCCCTGATCGTGGCAACGACCAGGTCTACCGGCTCGTGTTCCCAGAACCGCATCACCACCCAGCCTGCTGTTTCAAGCCGCCGCGTGGTCTCTGCGTCCCGCTCGACGTTGCCGGTGATCTTGGTGCGCCAGAAGTCGGTCCGGGTCTTCGGCTCGACGTAGTGCTGGGGGCATGCGTGCCAGAAGCAGCCGTCGATGAACACCGCAACCTTCCGCTTCGTGAACACTATGTCTGCGGTGCGACGCAGACCCGGCAGGGGTGGGTGGTTGACCCGATAGCGGTACCCGAGCCGATGCAGGCCCCGACGGACAAGCATCTCCGGGGCGGTGTCGCGGCCCCGGGTGCGCGACTTCGTACGGCGCACGTGATCGGGAACGTCGTCGAAGGTTGCCATCAGTCCTCACTGAGCCCGACGTGGCGCCTCGCGTGCGTGAAGTCGACTCCCCCGTACGGACAGTGGTGGCAAGGAAGGACCCCGATGTGGGGCTGACCAGCCGTGTGGATCCACGCGTCGCAGCCTCCGCACTGCCAGACGAGTGATCCTCGACGCACCCCGTCCAAGAACGCGAGCGCTGCCATGGCGTCGTGGCAGTGGTGTTCGACTGGCTCACCCTCCTCGCAGTCGAGCTCGTTCCAGCAGGACAGCGTGTACTCCAGCACCGAGTGGTCGTCTTGTCCGACCACGAAGACGCGGCCGTCCAACTGCACCGTCGTCACCATGCAGTTGCCGCCGGTGTTGAAGTGGTTGAGAGCGGCCGCGTACGCGTCACCGCCCGCCGCGGCCACAACTTCCTCACTTGCCTGCATAACTCGATCCTGCCTCACTCGGAGGTCTGCAGCGCGACTACCGGACGTCTGCCCGGCGCGCGAATGCCCGTGCCGCTGCGGCGCGTTCGACGTCGTCGCGTCGCAGCCAGAGCTTCGTGCCGCACATGGTGGCGGGAAGGCGGCCCACCTGCACGAGTTGACGGATCCGGTTGGCGGTGACGTCGAGGGCGAGAGCGGCCAAGTCGGTGGAGACCCAGACTTGTCCATCGTCAGGAGGATCGTTGTGGCGCCGGGTGGACGCTCGGCGCGCCGCTTCCCGTTCGCTCTGCTCGCGTCGCCAGATCTCGCCAGCGGCCCCCACGGACGCGCGGTTGAGGGACGGGACACCGCGTGGACCGGGGCGCCGCTCTATGACGCCCTCGCGCGCCATGCGCTCGACCGGTCCGTGGCCGCAGCCGATGATGGCGGCGGCTTCCATGATGGAGACCCACTCCGGACCCGAGACAGTCACAGGCGAATGCTGCCCGTATCCATCGCGTTCACACCAGCCCGTCGCACTCGTTCACGTGTCCGTGGGCGCATCTAGGTGCTGCCCGCCGCGACCCACTCGCTGAGCGCGTCGACGTGACGGCGTGTCAGCCCAACCGACGGTTGGCACGTGAGCAGCGTGGCCGACCTGACCGGCGGCAGTGCCGCGAGGGGATGTTCAGGTGGGAGGTCGGCGCGGCTAAGAGCGCGAGCATCTCCTCCACCAGGCGCGAAGTCATCGTCGAGCCACGCGACGGAGCGCCCGGCGGCGTACTCACGGACGTACCTGGTCTTCCAGCACATCCCGGGTGGATCGACCGGAGGCGGAGGCGGCAGCGGCACCGACGGGAGACCGAGAGGTAGCCCGGTGCGCTCCGCGATGTCATCAGCGTGCGTCCACCAAGTGGTGCACCAGGTGAGCTCGAAGCGGTCGTCGAGCGCGCGCAGCCACTTCCCGTGCAGCGGGTTAAGCCAGACGGTGTAGGTCCGCTCTTCCGGGGCGGGCGCGACTGGGAGCTGCCATCGTCGGAAGGCGCCGGCCTTGAGCTCGCCCGTGGGCATCATCCACGGGTTCAATACCCCATCAACATCGAGCATCAGCAGGGGCCGATTAGTCATGGTTCGACACCCGCAGGCCGCGGTCCCTCGCCTCAGTCAGGAGCGCCTTCATGAGCGGGGTCCCGTCCAGCAGTCCCTCCGGCGGGTCGCCGAGAGACGCGGCCAAGCCGCGCACCAGCCACTGCGCCTCGGTCCCTTCCGCCCAGCGCCAGCCGTCCTGGCGGAGCATGGCGATGACGGCGAGCAGGTGCGCATCCGGGAAGTCATCGCGGTCGGTGATGCGGTGGGGCTTGCGCAGGACGTCCACCCACCAGGTGGCCTGCTGGAGGACGCGCGGGTCGAAGTGCCCAGGTGGGAGTGCTGCGAACTCCTCAAAGTCGCGCGGCTTCGACCCCTTGGGGACGGTGCGAACCCTGAAGTGGGCGTCCACTTCCGCCCGCGTCAGCCCGACCAGCTCCGCGAGATCGTCGGCCTCCTCGCGGAGGTCCATCTCGACGGCCGCGGCGTAGCGAAAGCGGAGCGTCTGCGGGTGTTCGCCTGTCACGAGCTCGCCGCCACCCGTGCCGCAATGAGCACCTGCGCTCCGACTGAGCTCGCTGACTTCTCACGCAGCAGCCGGGCAGGTGCCACGTCATCGAGCGCGGCGTTCACGCCTTGGAACCACGCCTGAACCACAGCCACTGACTCCCGCTGGCTTAGCAGCGCCGCCGCCTCGTAGGCGGCCGCCAGCTTGGCGATCGTCTCGAAGGACGGCATCTCCTCCCCGGCCGCCCACTCGCGAACGATGCCGGTGCGCTCGACCCCCGCGATGTAGGCGACGAGCTTCGCGCCGAGCAGCCCGCGGGTCCTCGCGACCAGGCCGGGCGCGGTTCCAAGAGCGTCGACCACGGCAGCAGCGGCACCGTCTTCAGCCAGCCACTCAACCGGGCTAACGTCGTTCAGGTTGGGGTGGGCGGAGTTCAGGAGGGCCACGGCCTCGGCGTGTCGCATCGCTGGCGGCAGCGTGGCGAGCACGACGTCGAGGCCCCGCGGCGTGCGCGCCGGCCAAACGTCACGGCTCCGCTCGATCTGCTCAGCCAGCCGCTTGCGGGCCACAGCTTGGCGCTCGGGCGTGAACGAGTCGGACGACACGCCAGAGTCGATCAGGAACTGCCTCTCCTCGTCTGAGAGGGAACCGAGCGGATCCGGTGTCGGGTCGCTCATCGGTCACTCCACGGCGGCAGTACCCCTTCGGGCAGCGGGGTCAGGGGCTCCCATGACGTGAAGCGGCGCGTATCCATCCATTCGCCCATCCCGGTCCAGAGCCGCCGCCACTGCCCGCCGCCCCGCGTGAGTTGAGACTCGGCGGCTGTCAGGGACGGCGGTCGCATCCAAGCGGCGTCGTCGAAGGCGAAGAGGTGCCGCGCGCCGTGGTCGGGGGTGCCCCAGAGCCCGTCGCGGGTCTCGAAGCGCGGCTCGGCGGTACCCCTCATGACCAAAGGTTAGGTCGCTCGTAAGACAACGGCTCGGATGCCGGAGTGCAACTTCCGCACTCCCCCGTTGTAAGAACTGCACTCCCGGAGGTCAGCGCAAGGTTTCACGGCGGAGGCGGTGTGCCGCCCGGCGTGTTGTGCCGCGGGGCGCAGTCTCCGGCTCTCGTCAAGCACCTCCCTCCTGCGTCACAGGGACATCGCTACCGACCGTCGGTCGTGAAAGGACCGTGACGAAGTAGGGAGATCGACCCATGTACGCCGCAACCAAGAAGAAGGGACGCGATCAGCGCCTTCGCGCAGCTGCGTTGTCGATCGTCGCGGCCCTGACCGCGGCCTTCGGTCCTGACGTCATCGGAGGCGTGGGAGCCTTTTGGGACCGACACGTCGTCGCCGAGGCGCGTGGCGACACTGCTCAGGCCATCGCCAGCAAGATCGGTTGGGCCGTCTACTACAGCCCCGAGCGGCCGTCCGATCTCACAGTCGCCCCGGACGGCACGGGGAAGTGCGGGGTGCAGCCCCTACCCGATGTCGAGGTCAGTTGCTCCGTGAAGGTTCAGATCCTGGCTCGGTCCGATGACGAGCGGAACTACTTCGTGCTCGTGGAGCACGGCGACGAGACCTTCACGTGGGACTCGAAGGACGTTCTCGGGCCTTCGGCCTGACCCAACATCCGCCCTACCCGCGCGCCACCCCGACTCACAGAAGCGACATCACCATCACCCCCATCGCCGAATGCGACTTCACCGATGACGAGCCGGACGGGCACAGGGACCTGCGCGAGCTCGCTCAGATCCTCCGCGTCCCGCAACACGGCGTCACGCCGGCGGGCGTGTGGCCCAGTTGGGTCGATCGACCGGGTCAAGTCGCCTGACTACGCCCCTTCGGGAGCGCAAACACGTGCTCCCCGCACACCTCCTGGGCAGGACCCCTACCCAGCCAGGAGACATTGTGTGCCGCTCTACCGTCACCCACCGGATCGTCAGTGTCCTCGTCGCGGCCGCGCTGGCACTCAGCGCGTGTGGCACGTCGACCGGCTCCGTCCTGGATGAAGCTCCGCGGCAGAGCCGTTCTGCAACCGCACCAGCGCCGGGGCCCAAGCTCACAGCGGAGGGACTCCGCTTCGACTGGGACTCCCTTCAGCCCGGTGACGCGGTGCGTGCCACCTTTTTCGTGCCGCCCCCGCTGCCAGCGGAGCGCCAGCTCGCGGCTCACGTGCAGGAACGCCACGTCGGCAACGTGGACCGCATCGTCATCAACGGCATCCCCGGCTTCGACGGCGAGACCTGCGACTCCTCGCGCCGCCACGACGCGGCCATGCCGATCGTCCGGTCCGGGAGGCTGAAAGGAGGGGTCCTTCAAATCCCTTCAATGCAAGAGGTCGGCTGGGACGTCACGACATCCCAGCCTGGTGCCCGACGCGGTGTGACACTGCTCGCCGCACACTTGACCGCCGGGCCGGTCGGAGCGGACCAGGGACCGCTCTGGGGTGCCGAGTGCCTTCCCGCAGGAAGCACGATCCGCGTCGTCTGGAAGGGCAAGTCTTCTACATATCGCGTCACCGGCGAGGTCACGAAGTACGAGCGCCTGGATCCGCCGGGGTCGATCGTGTCTCCGAACAAGGGCGGACGCATCGCGTTGGTCACCTGCACGGGACCGCCCCGAGTCAGCAAGAAGCGGCCCGGGCTCTGGTGGAGCCGCAACGCGGCGGTGTGGGCCGAGTTCGTGCGCTGAGCTCGGGCTCAGGCTGGCGACCAGGCGTTGAAGCACCGCCGCACCGACTTGTGCCACGCCTCACCGTTGGGCTGATAGCCCTTGCCTGGCTCGCCGGTGCGCTCGTTGACCACGAGGGGAGCCAGTGATGGCTCGCCTCGCGAGTCGCACTCGTCAGTGACGATGTCCAGGACTCGCTTCATGTGGTGCGAGGGAGGAACGCTCGGGTCGAAGTCGATGGCTCGGGCGAGCTCGCCGTAGGTCACGGTCGAGCGCCGCATCGCCGCCATGATCAGCGCGGCGCGAGCACGGTTGGCCAGGTCGTCGTAGTCCACTACCGCAGCGTGTCAGAACCGCGTGTCGTCAAGAAGGCCGCACTCGGCGGCGCCTTGGGTCAGCGGCTCCGTCCCGCACCCCGATCGAGTTGCCGCGGGCGACGCACGACAAGCAGGCCGGCGGTCAGTCACGTGCCGAAAGGACAACGCTCGCGGGTCCGAGCGTGTCGCTCAGGTAACCGTTTGGCAGTTCGTCTCGAAGCGAGAGTCCGGGTTGGATACGGCCACCGGAACTCCGGTGTCGGCCGCGGTGATCAGCACGGGCATCTCGGTGAGCTTCGCGGTGCGGACGGCGCTCTTGACCGCCTCGCAGGCCGCAACCGCGAAGTCGTCCGCGATCACCAGAATGGACGCTTCGGAAGTGCCGTCGGTGACCTCGACGGGGTTGAGGTGCCACAGCCGGGGCGCCTCACCACGTGCTGCGGCGATCGCGTCGTTGATCGCGCTTGCGGTGATTGCGGTCACCTGAGTGCTTGAGTCGTCGTCGGGCAAGTCGACGGAGATCGACTTCGCGCCGTTTGAGCACGACGAGAGCGCGGCAGCCGCGACAAGGGTGGTGAGAGTGATGGCGATGCGGGTCATGGGGATGCTCCTGATGGGTGCTGATCTCTAGATCGAGCGCGGCCCGGCTTCAGACCGTGATCAAGAGCGGGGCGGTAAGTTTCCCCGCCGCATCCACGCCCACGAAGGACAGGTCGCCCATTCCCAGCGTGGTCGAGAAACCGGCCGGTGGCCCGCTGAACGTCAGCGTCGAGTCATCACTGACGTTGATCACGACGCTCTGCGTCATGCCCGCGAACGACGCCTTCCCCGCCACCAGGCTCCTCATGCCCGTGCCAGTCACGGTGATGAGCGTTCCACCACCGTTGGGCGCGACCGTGGCGGCGATCAGTGTGGCCGTCTGGCCGCCCTCGCCCCCGCCGCCGGTGCCGAGGACAGCCGGGTCGGTGACCGCGGTATGACCGCCCGCCTCGAACTCAACCCAGTTGGAGTGTCCGTCGCCGTCTGCGTCGCCGTTGCGCCCGCCGGCCCACGGGGAGCTGGCGTCGTTCGGGTCCGAGCCCATGGCGGTCTCCTCGGCTAGCGAGAAGCCGTCGTCGTCTGCATCGGCGCCGTCTCCACCGGAACCACTTCCGCCCGACCCTCCGGACCCGGCGTCGTCCCAGTGGATCTCCACCACCACATCTGGGTGAGCACCCGCGAGCCACGACTGGACGCCCGCCATGAACTCGGAAGGAATGAGGGTGCCGAGGATGTTGCCCTGCCAGCCGGCGTCGTTGGCCGGGTCGACGGTCGTCGGCCGGGTTCCGGAGGGGTTCGCGGCGGGGTGCTGGCTGCGAATGTGCCCCTCAATGGCGCTGTAGAGGGCGGTGCGATCGCAGTCCTCGGGCGAGTACGAGCGGATCAGGTAGCTCGTCTCCCACGTAGCGCCCGCGTCCGGCGAGAATCCGATGTGGGAGCTGATGCCCACCGTGCAGGCCGCCAGCGTCGGTGTGGGCGTCGGTGTGGGCTCGTCGTCACCGTCCTCGTCGCCGTCCTTCAGGTTCGCGGTGCACGTCTCGGACGTGCCGATGCCGATGCCCGAACCGGTGATGCCGTCCGCCGCGGAGTCGTAGAAAGCCCACGCCTGCGAGTCTGTGTGGTCGACGCAGACTGAGTAGTTGTCGCCGTCTTCCGCCACCGTGTAGGAGCGAATCGCGGCGCCGGTGGACAAGTTGACCCCCAAATCGCCGGTGGTGACCTGGGTGTCGTCGGAGTTGGCGGGGCCATCGGCGAGGGCAGCCGGAAGCTGGCCGGCGTCGGTCATGTAGCCCTCGATGCCCAACGCGACTTGCATCGCGTCGGAGACGACGCGCGTCACGTAAGCGCGAGCGCGGACGTGTCCCATCGACTGGACTGCGATGACGGCGATCAGGCTGAAGATCGCCATGCCGAGCAACACGTCGAGGAGGGCGAGGCCGGACTGGTCGGTGCGGCGGCGCCGTGCGACGGGTCGCCAGATGGCCGCAAGCAGGTCACGGCAGGTGGTGGGATCGGTCGGGCGCACGTGTGCTCCTGGGGGGTCAGCGCCCGGTGGGTCGGGCGGGATACCCCTCAGGTGTGCGGGGACGCGGGCGAGTGATCTCTCTCAGGCTGCGCCGTCGCGGAGCTGTGCGAGCACACCCCGATCACGCCGCTACTCGCACTCGCCTAGGCGATGGCGCCAGATCAGGTCGTCGTAGTGGTCGTGCAGGTGCTGTCGCGCGGCGTCTGCCACCTCGTCCCGAAGTGCCTCGGCTTCGAAGGGAGTCAGCCGCGACCCCGCGAAGTGACGTTCCGCGACCGCTTCCATACCCGCCGTCAGAACCACGTCTTGGACGTGGACCGGCAGCTCTTCCACGAACTCGTAGCGTCGACCGGGGTCTTGGCCTCGGTGCATGGAATCTTCTCCTCTCGCGCCTCAGGCGAACAGGTCATCAGCGAATGCCGCGTCGAGGTCGTCCATGGTGACGACGAGCTCGTCGACGTCCACCGCGGTCGTGGGTGGGGCCGGGTTGGCTGCTGGCTTGGGGGTGGGTCCGTCGACGAGCCAGGGCAGGTCGACTCGCAGGTGTGCGTACCGCTCGGCGATGCCCTCGACTTCCTTGTCGGGCACCCAGTAGGTCCGTGCACGTCGAGGCGTCCGGCTCGTTTCGTTCACGACGAAGCAGACGCCGCGTTCCTTGGCGCTGATCATGTGCGCCTCGCCGCCCTGCTGGGCCATGCCGGCTCCGAGAATGGTGTCGGTCATCGCCGGGTTCGTGGTGGCGTACGCGACCCGCATCTGCGTGAGGTCGCGAAGCGCTGTCGGCACAACATCGCTCTGCGGCTTCTGCGTCGCCTGAACTGTCACGATGCCGGCGGCGCGCCCCTTCGCGATGATGCGTCGGATCAGAGTACTCCGCTCCGTCTCGGCCGCCTTTTCCTCCCGATCCACGGCGACAGCTACCAAGTCGGCGAGCTCGTCGACGACGAGCACCAGCAGGGGTCGTTCCTTGGTGAACTGCTCCGGACCGAACTTCTTCAATCCAGAGCGCTCCAGCCACTCATACCGGCGCTCCATCTCGTCCCGGAGCCGCACAAGCACGTCAGTGGCGTCGTAGTCGGTCTTCGCGATCCGCGAGAACCGTCGAACCCACGGCGCCTGCTCGACGCGCTTCGGGTCCAGACCGATCAGCGCGACGTTCTCAAGGCGCGCGATACCGCAGAGAAGTGCCGTCAGGCCACCACTCTTGCCGCCGCCAGGGGTGCCGCCGAACAGCATGTTCAGTTCGAGCAGCCCCAGCGTGAGTGGCGTCCCGTCTTCGCAGACGCCGAAGGGCAGGCTGTTGAGACTGACCGGCGCGTTCCATGGATAGTTCTGAACCTGCCGGAGCAGGTCGGGCACCCGGCGCAGCAGTACCGTGCCGTCCTGGGCCCGGTCATCGACCACCCAGCGCTCGCCGTCGTCCGCGGGAAAGATTGTGCTGCTTAGCTCGCGCCACTTGGCGATCCGCTTCTCGGAACCACCGAGCGCAGGACCCCTCAGGACCTCCACCACGCTGGGCTCAACCCGAAGCTCCAACTCCCACGGGTCCCGCAGCCCGAGCTCGTCGCGGAGCCGAGATCGCATTCCCAGTACCTGCGGCGACAGCTTGGCGACGTTCGCCACGTCTGCGTCAGGAGTCCATTCGACGATCGAGAACCCGAGACTAGCGAGGCCGACGTCGACCCGGCCGCCGCGCGTCGGCGACACGGAGTCGGTCAGGCGTGCGATGTGCTCGTCCGGACGACCGGGTGCCGGCTCGTCCACCGGGTCGAGCCGCCACACGAGGCCACCGGTTGCATTGACCAGTGCCCGTCGTTCGAGCTCGATGTCGCTGACCTCACGGAACGCCAGTGACGTGACGTGCTTCAAGTGATCGTGACGGTGCGTGACGACCTCCAGGTGTGACAGGTGCGCCGCTACGCGGTCCTCGATGCCGGCGATGCGATCCACCACACGAGGAGGCACCTTCACCATCTGAAAGCCACGGTCGCGCTTCAGCGGCATGAGAACCGCCTCTTCGGTGATGACTCTCTCGGGCACCTCGCACGCTGCGCTGAGCCTCGGCGTGAGCGCGGCCTTGGTGCGACGCCAGCGGCGCTCGCGAACCGCGACGGCGGCCGCTACCACGAGTGCGGTGACGGCGGGAATGGCGTGGCCAAGCGGCGACTCCCCACGGTCGCTCGTCAGCCACCACGCGGGCAGCGCCACGCAGCCTGCGGCCAGGACGGCGATGAGTGTGGGGTGGAATCGCAGCCACAGGAGGGTCCCGCGGGCCAGGTGATCGAGCCTCCATGGGTAGCCCTTTGCAGCGAGCACGCGACGCATCACCACGGTGCACGCGAAGAGCGTCGTCAGGACCGCCCACGCGACTAGCGGCACCGTGACAGCATGCGTGCCCTCGGCCAGCCGGACCAGCAGTCCCGGCGCGTGCGGTGCGCCCGCGGCCAGCCAGACCGCGAGCGATGGCCAGAAGATTGCCGACGCCATCTGAACGCGCTGCTCCCAGATGCGCTCCAACCCCGGGTCTGGATTCACGTTGCCGGCAAGGTCTCCCCACCAGCCGAAGAGGCAGCCGACGGAGAGCCGGCAGAGCCTGATCCCCACGCGGAACGCCGTCCGGAACGTCAAGCGCCAGCCCGCACGCGCGGCCTTCGTCGCCATCAGGAGTCACCGTCCACACGAGTGGGTTCGCCGCGGCGGTGCCTCCAGCTGAGCGCGAGGCCACCGAGAACCAGCGAACCGACGGCAAGCGAACCGAGCGGCAGACCCACGCCTCCGGAGCTCGCGCCGGCATCGAACGACTCCGACCCCGGTTCCGTCGTCTCAGTCGACTCCGACCGCGGGGTTACGGCCTGCGTCGGCTCGGCATCCGGAACCTCCTCCGCTGCGGTCTCGGCGAGGTTGTCGGCACGGAAATGGGCGACCGCCTCGGACTCCTCGGGCGCCATGAGGTTGCGCGCGTCGACCCAGACGTCCTGGATGCCGAAGCCGACGCGCACCCACGTCACGGTCTCGGGGAGGCTCGTAACGGTGATCTCGTCGCCGGAGACCCAGGCCAGGTTCTCGGGCTTCCAGCCGTCCGTGGACACACCCTGCGCAGGCTTGTCCTGGTAGGCGCGCTGATCGGCCTTCTCGTCAGAGCCGTCCCAGGCCAGCAGTGAGGCGTACTCGGGGTAGCCCTCGTCCCCCTCAGCCCGAGCGCGGCCCGCCGGGGTGAACAGCGGTGAGAAGGGGGGCACCTCGATCTCGGTTCCCTTGAAGAACGGCACGGACTCGGCGTCGCCGCCGAAGAACTCGCCGAGCTCGACCTTCTCGTACTCGACGTCGAGCACGTCACCGGGCTCCGCGTCGAGAACGTCAAGCAGCTCGCGGTCCGTGGCCGTCAGGTCCTCGGGGGACAGCGGCATCACCATGACGGCGTCCGGCGACCAGCCCTCCGTCGCGTACGACGGTGCGTGCAGAAGGGTCACGGTTACGGCCGCAGTGAGGGCGGCGAGGAAGTGGATCAGCTTCGTGGTCACGTTCAGACCTCCGTGCGGGCGGGGGGTGCGGTCTCTGCATGGGTGTGCGGGGCCGCGGCATCGCGCTCTCCCGTGTTCGATGTGCGCGATCCAGCTGCGCCGCCGGCGACGACGAGGCCGAGCAGAAGTGCTACGGCGAGCGGCGCTCCGAACACGAAGAGGGACCCTCCAACAAGGAGCAATGCTCCGAGCGGAAGCTTCCAGTCCGCGCCACGCATCGCCGCGACACGGTGCGCCGTGACCCATGCGAGTGCGAGGCCGCCGGCCGCGGCGACGATCAGCACCCTTCCGGTGAAGTACACCGAAGGGGCAGTCGAGGCAGCCCATGTGGCGACGCCAATGGCCGTTAGGAGTGACGCGTGCGCGGCAACCGTGACCGCCGGAAAGAGCGTGGAGGTGGTGCGCGCAAGAAGCCCTCGGTGCCCGCGCAACCACATCGTGCCGGCGTGCGCACCGGCAGCAAGCAGCAGGGCCAGTGCGCCGAGCACCATCGCCAGCCTCAGACGAGCCGATGCGACCGCTTCAGCGACGGGGTTCTCGCCACTCACCTTCGCCTTCACGGTGGCCCACAGCGACGACCCCGACTCGTTGCTCGCCGCTTGCTCAGCGGCCCTCGCCTTCTCGTGCTCCTCCCGCTTCGCGGTGGCCTCGACCCTCAACTGCTCGATGACATCCGCCGCGCTCTCCCCGACCTCTGCCTCGGTCGGGCTCGCGGTCGGAGCGTCGTTCGGGTCGGTCGTCAGGTCGGCCTGTCGGACCCACGCCACCTGGCCGGCCATCTCGACAGGCATCCAGCCCGCGGTCGCCGACAAGCTGGCCGGCGTCGGCGCGCCCGCTGGCAGCTCACCCACTTCCTCACCGGCGCCGGGAAGCGTCCACGCGGTAACGTCCCACCGTGGCGTGACGATGCTCGTCAGGTCCTCGACAGCGAGGTCAGGGACGTCGGTCAGCGAGGAAGCGAGCATCCAGCCGAGCTGCCCCTCGAACTCGACTGCGCGCCAGGCGACCATCCCGAGAAGGCCGCGGGGCGCCTTCACGATGAGGTCATTCGTGGACAGCACCTGCCCCTCCGCGATCTCGCCGAGCTCGGCCGAGTCCAACGCCGGTGCCGCCATGACGACCCTGTCGGCGAGCGAGAGCGCCGCCCCGAGACCGAAACCTTCAGCAGGGGGCGCGCCAATGGCGTGATTGGTGAAGGTGTTGACGTCGAGCAGCGCGGGGTCGACGGGCGACGACAACCAGCCGGCCGGCTGGTAGCAGCCGACGCCCGGCTCCACCTCGACCCACCTGAAAGTGGTCTCGCCGTTCATGATGTCGACGCCGTCGACCCTCATCGAGGAAGCCTGATAGAGGCTGCCCAGCAGAGGCTTCACCCGCGCCTCGCGCCCGCCATAGGCGTTCGGGGTCGTGTAGCACGAAGCGTCGCCAGTCGCGTACACCCAGATATCGGCGGGCGGGTGGTCCACAGCGTTTCCGGGTGCCGCGCCGATGAACAGGGCGACGGCGGCGAACGCGATCGTCGTCGCCAGTCGAGTGAGTGCGTGCATGGTCGAGGCCTCTCCGCTTGGGGTTTGCCCCGGTGGTGTGCGGGGCGGGCGGGAAGCGCTCTCACCTCAGCAACTAACCGCTGCTTGGGAGGTCGATGCACGAGCCGACAGTCACCACTCGTCCATGGCGCGGCACCAGTTGGCCCAGACACCTACGGCGGTCGCCGTTGCCTCCAGCCAGTCGATCGCGTTCGCGCGGAGGGCGTCGGTCGCGCGCCCGACCCAGTTGAGCTCGAACGTGCGCAGAGCAGCCACCACCACCGCGTCGACGACGTCCTGGTCGTCGACCGACGTCGCGTTGATCAGCGGGCCACGCAGGCTGAACCACACGTCGAGAGTCGAGTCCCACGGGTCGCGCGGGATGGCCAGATCTTCCCGCATCGACTCGACGAGTTCAGCGATGCGGTCTCGGTCGGCAGCGGCGTCAGTGTGGATGGGGTCGGTGTGAGAGAAGGTCATGGGAGAAGGCTCCGCACGGCCACCGACAGCACCCAGGGAAAACACGACACAACGACCGCTCGCGAGGCGGGAAGCTCCAGCATTGCGTCCGTTCAAAGCCTCCTCGCAGGTTGATTCACGCTCATCGACGTAGGACTTGATGCGCTTGACGCGCATCTTGTAGAAGGCGACCTCGACACTGGTGCGGTCATCGAAGAACCAGCGGCCGGAGGAGATCACCGGAGAGCCCCGTGAAGCGATCGAATCGGAACGTGACGGGGCCGAAAAGGACTCATGAAGAGAACGTGGAGAAGCAAGTCGTCGGCATGAAGCTCCGTCGTTCATAGCGGCCTCAACTCGAGTCCGGGTCGAGATTGCGACGTCCTCGAGTCCGCGTCTCGCGAGCGTGCAGCTGCTCCTCGATCTCGCTTCGCATCCACGACGATGGACACGGTGCTGTTCTGCCCCCGGTCGACGGTGAAGTCCCGTCGTGATCGACCCGCTCTCGCAGAGTTCCGCATCGAGGAGCGGTCCAGCGCAGGCGCCTGCGCCGTAGCGAAGCCGCGTCCCGATCGTGTCGCACCTGCATCACGCGGCCAGCAGAGCAGCTCGACGTCGTCCCGCACACCACCACCTCGACCGCGTGCCAACAGAACGCACGCACCAACCATCCCTGTCGTCGCTTCGCTTCGCTAGAAGCGACGACAGATAGAGGTAAGCAACTATGACCGCTCTCCGTGCTGTCCGGCACTCCCCGGAGTTCATCGACCGCGACCTCGGTCGCACGCTCGCTGGCGCCTCGCCGCACAACGCTCGCGCCGCGGCCCTCAGCGTCACGCATCGCGGACTCCGCGTCGGCTTCCACGCCGACGACATCCGCGAGTTTCTCGTTCGGTGCCCCGGGTCGGAACGCTTCGCTCCCTTTGCGTCCACGAAGAGTCGGTTCAAGCCCGTCCTTCGTCAGGCCATCGACCGCCGCACAGCCTCCGCCTCCCCCGAGGGGCGCGCCGGGCTGAGGCAGGGCGCGGCTGTCGCACTCGTCGGCTACCTGCTCTCCCCTCCGCCGAAGTCCAAGACCACGACTCAGCTTGTGCCCGTTCCGAAGACGGTCGTCGCCGCGGACGGCACCAAGACGGTGACCAGCGAGCTCCTCGAGAAGAAGGGGCTCAAGCCCGCGCAGTTGGCCGGTGCCCGGCGCATCACGGCAGTCGTCGGGATTGACGTCATCCGGTCGATCCGGAACCAAGGCATCGACGCCGCCCTGGTCAACCAGCTCGACCTCGCGCTGCGACTCGGGATCACTCCGTCAACAGTCCGCAACTGGCTGAAGTGGGCCGTCGAGGCCGGCTGGCTCTCCAAGCGCCCACCGTGGCACGGAGTGCCGCGCTACGGCATCTGTGGCGTCGCCACCCCCCAGCCCGGCAAGCCGTTCACGATGAAACTGCCAGCCGGGATCCGCGACACGTCGTGGGACTACGTGCGAACCCTCAACGCGATCACTGACCTGGCCGAGGGTCGCGACAACGTAGCCGACGTCATTCTCCTCGCTGACCACCCGGTGTGGGCTTATGCGCCCGCACCCGGCCCGGACGCGCCGTCGGGTTCGCGTCGCGACGGCAAGGTCTGGCTCACCGCGCTCGCGATCGAAGCCGAGGTCGACCCGGCCACGCTCGGGGTCAACTCTCGGACGGTCAAGGAGAACGGAACCTCATGGAAGCGGATCAACTGGGACCACGACCAGGACACGCCGCTCCGGGTTGTTCTCGACGCCGACGCCTGTGCCACCGGAGCTGACCTCCGGGTGGTCGACGCCCAAGTCAGGCGCGCCGCGCAGGTCGCCGCACGCCAGGCCTCCCTTGAAGCTGCCCGTGAGCGCACCGAGAGGGCCCAGAGGGCAACGCAGAAGCTGCTCGGCAAGCTCGACGTCCCCGCCCTGAGCGACGGGACGGCGCACGACGAGTGGGTGCAGCGGCTGGGCGCGATGGTCAACCGCGACGATCGGGCTGACGTCCCGATGCGGCGCGCTCTCGCGAAGGTCCTGACCAAGAGGCTGACCGGGAAGCCGCACACCTACGACAAGCCGACCGCCGAGGCTGTCGCCTGCCGCATCGCCGGCCTGTCATCGAGCCCGACCGGGCACGCCGCGGCCTGAGCGTCGGGGCTGACGAGGCAGCAGCCGCTCACCGCCGTAGCTCGCCCACGTGCGTGTTCAGCGTCCTCAGCGCGCGCTCGATGTTGGCGAGTTCCTTCTCGTTGCCAGACGAAACCCTCGGCCCTTGGGTTGGAGCGGGAGACACGCTGCCGATGACTTCTACGTCGAAGTCGAACGAATCGGAGTATGCGGTGTTCTGATCATCTTCGTACGAGATTCCGAGGTTGAACCGAGGCGGCACGCCGGCGGCTGTCATCGAGGTGGTCGGATCGTCGTTCGCGCGCCACAGCACCCGGTGTCGCGCGTTGGGCACGAGCATGTGGGTCGCGTTGAGGTAGACAAGCAGGTGCTCAGTGATGTGGTCTTTGTCGTCCTGCGGAGTCCATTCCTCGAAGTCGAAGCGGATCTCGCGTGCCGCGGTCCGACCAGTGTTCGTCACGATCAAGTCCCAGAAACCAGGACCGTGCAGGCCGGGAACCACCTCGGCGCTCACGAAGGGTCGCCCCTCGCGGACGGCCTGCTTTGTGAGCAGTTCGAGCTGATCCTTCGCACCCGACAGCGTGCGCCACGCGACGATCCAGAGGAACGCGGTGAAGAGCGCCGTCGCGACTGATCCAATCGCGGTGAGCCACAGGAGCGTGTCCGTCATGTACGCCATCCTCTGCGTGCGCCGCGGCGATCAGCGGCAGAGACACACGGATCGCTTGTTTCGAAGCCCTCGCTCCCCGCGAGCCGCGGGTCATGTCAGTGGGTCGATCGGGCGGAGCGTGCCGTCGCGGTCCATCACATAGTGGCGCCGAGGGCGGCAGATCTCCGACAGCCGCTCCTTCAGCGCGATTGCGGCGAACGCGGCGCTCAGGTTCTCGCACCCCACTTGGTGGCTGACCTCGGCGTCGCATGCGTCCGTAGCAGATGCGAGTCGGCCGGCCGTGTCGATCGTGTGCTGGAGCTCGTCCCGAGCAGAGGTGGAGAAGACCACCTCCTCCTTGAGCCATGGCGGCGTTTCCCCCTCGCGGGTCGGGACGGTCGCGGTCTCGACCGCGTAACGAATCGCCGCCGCAGCGGCGGTAAGAGTCTCCATGACGCCCACTGTGCACGCCCTCGGGCCGATTGAGAATAGTTCTCACAAAGGTGCCGGAAAGCACCTTTCCGCTCGATTCAAAGGCGCGATCCAACGGCCCGCCGCCGGTGGCGGAAGGCGATCGAAAGGCGGCTGGCTGGCCGCCAGTCGCACGCCCGAGATCAGTCACAAGGACCCCCGCACACCTTCTCGTTCGACAGACAGAAAGTCCCGAACGAGAGGGCACAGCATGTGCAAGTCCAAGGCCGAAGGCGGGCGCCGATGCCCGGAGTGCCACCGCTTCAACGTCAACAGTGAGAGCCACCCGCGGTTCGCGCCTGACGTCGCGCAAGAGCGGCACTTCAAGAAGCCCAAGGCACTGCTCTCGCCGAAGCCGAGCGCAACCCGGATGCGTCGCATGCGCGCTCGTGCGTACGCGGCCGAGGTGGACGCGGTCCGCACCGTCAAGGGCGTCGTCGCTGGCGCCCCCATCGGTCCGGTGCTTCGCGCCGAGCTCTGGCAGCAGAGGTACCAGGGCGCGACGCTGTCCCTGCACGCGCTGGCTCAGCGGTTCCAGGCGATGGCCCGCGATGAGGGCGTCCCCGTCGAGGAGATCGCCGAGCGCTACGCGACGGAGACGGTCCGGCCGGCCCGGCAGCGCGCCGGTGAGCGTCTCGCCAACCTGGTCGTGGAGCGACCCGACTGGGTCCGTCCCGAGCACCTAGTCGCTGCGATTGAGCCGCCGGAGAACGGCACCCCGAACGAGGCCTACCTCCGCGCCGTGCTCGACGCCAACGGACGCGAGTGGCTGCTCGTCACCAGCTTCGACGGCTCCGAACCGATGAAGTGGCAGCGCGACGACGCCGGCCTGAAAGCCGCTGCGGAGGAGTGCCTCGCGCGAGTGCGCGCAGTGACCGACAACCCGACCGCCTACGAGGCGTGGCTGGCCGAGCAGGACGCCACGGACCCGGACGCCGCCGAGTCCCCCTGGACGAAGTCCATGTCCGACGCCGACTTCCTCGCTCACTCGGGCGAGGGCGGCATGCACCTCGTCTGACCATCCCGCACGACCACCGACACCAAGGAGACCACATGACCACCATCCACGCAGACAGCCAAGTCTCGACGGCCGAGGCAGCCGATCTACTCCTCGCTGCGCTCGCCTCGCCTGAACATCGCCACACCTACGAGCTCGCGGGCGGGCGCAAGCTCGGCAGTCAGGAGATGCTCGCCCGCTACAAGGTGGCCACGCCGGACGGCGGCGAGCTGCACCGCGTCGCCCTCATCGACGTGACCGACGGCGAGCCGATGGGATTCGACGTCGGATACCGCGACGAGTCCGATGCCGTCGCCGTCTGGGAGCACATCGTTGCCACCCTCACCCCGGCCGCCGCGCCCCCTGGGTAGCGGCGTCACGCCTCTGCCCGCCACCGGTGGGCGCGGCACAGGCAAGGCGTCACAAGGACGAAGCAGTACGCCCCTCGTAGTAGGAGCACCAGAACAGCCGGCCCCGCCGGCAGAAAGCAGGACCGAGAGATGAACGAGACCAGCACCGAGCGCGAGATCACCCTGGTACCCGGCGAGTGGCTTCTCGGCGACGAGCCGGAGCACGGCTGGGAGCCCATGCCGCTGCCCGGCATGGAGGACCGTGCCGGCAAGCGGTTCGGCTGGAGGGGCTGACGATGAGCGCCGCGTCGCTTCTCCGCTTTCCACCCCAGGCCGGCGGCCTGGGGCTGGAGGGCCAGATGCTCACCCTGTGGCAGCGGCCGGGCCGATACGCCGAGACGTTCCGCACGCCCGCCGGCGAGCGCGTCCAGGTCCAGCTGTGGACGAGCACCGGTCGCGGCGAGCGCGTCCAGGGCCGTCCCGACCCGGCCTGCCTGACCATCACGGTCCTCGGCGCGCGACGACGCGTCATCTTCCGCGGCACCGAGACCTACGGACCGGCCGCCTACGAGCGCGCAGCCCGCGACGGATCGAAGGCCCTGTCCGACTACCTCAACAACCACTAACTCAGTCCAGCATCCGAGCGCCGGCCGCGCCGGCAGAAAGCAGGTCACCATGACCACGCAGCCCACCACCTCGTTCACCGACGCACCGCAGCTCCACCGCCACGGCAAGAAGCTCCGCCCGCTCGGCGAGCGCCTGGCGCTCAACGACCACCAGGCCCACCGGGCCCTCACCTGGATGCTCACCATCGGCATCGACGACAAGCAGATGGCCCAAGCCCTGCTCGGCGACCAGCACCTCCCTCAGAGTGCAGGCGACCCCAACACCGCCGACGCCCAGGAGCGCATCTCCGCCGCCGGGAGCTGCCTAGACCTCATGGTCACCAAGCGTGAGGCCCGGGAGGCTGCCGACATCGTCTCCGCGCTCTACTCCAACGGCTACCAGGGCGTCCGCGCCCCGCTGGAGACGCGCACCTTCATCCCGGCCGGCTCGACCATCTGCCTCCAGCAGCAGTGGCCCGGCACCCGGATCACCTTCAAGACCGCTCGCAACCTCGTGGTCTCCGGCGAGCGCTGGCCCTACCTGCGCGAGATCGAGGAGCCTCGCTACACCCACGGTCGGTTCGTCTCCGACGTCAACGGCACGCCGCGCCTCGTCGTCACCCACAAGCCGTACGTCGGCTTCGGGCTGACCATCAAGGTTCTCGACCTGTTCGGCCGCGAGCTCGCCGACGGCCGGTGGAACGGCAGCACCAACGAGATCTGCGACGAGATCATCGCCGATGTCATCGACTCGGTCGCCAGGAGCAACCCCGAGACCGACCACCTCGGCTGCGGGTTCAACGAGCCCGAGGAGCCCGAGTGGGACTGCGACGACGTCGACATCGAGATGACCGACCAGGAATATGTCGATTGGATCAACCGCGAGCGCGTCGCCAACGACCTGCCGCCGAGGACCTACACCGGTGATCTCATCGCCGACGGCTTCTGAGTCTCCACGTTCGACCCCGACTCGGCCCCAAGCGGCTATGCCGGCGACTCGGCTCAATCCAATCGAAGCCCTCCGGTCACGCACCCGCGCCCAGTCACAAGGACATCAGGGTGCGCTGCACTGGTGAGGGGAGCACAACTCAAAGCCCCCGCCCACTCAGTACAAACCGAGCCAAGGAGAAGAGCCACCATGAAGACCCACCGACCCCGCGACGAGCGAGGCTTCTCTTCCGTCGAGGTGCTCGTCGGTGCCAGCGTCTGGGCGCTGTTCATGATGGCCGCCATGTCGCTCGCCGGTGCGCTGAACGACGGCGGTGCCAAGACCCATGTCCGCGCCGCCACGACGTCGAGTGCCGTCGAGTTGGCGAATCGAATCCGGAAGTCGGTCAACAGCGCCGACGTGATCGCGGACGTCACCGATGACCGGCTGACTCTCGACACGACCAACGCCTACGGGAAGACAACGCGGACGGTGTGGACGGCAACCGCCGACGGACATGTCGTCGAGTCGTCCACTGAGGGTCCTGCCGCTGAGATCGCGGCACTCGGCTTCGACGTCGTCCTTCCCGAGGTGCACACGCACACGGACCGACTTGGCACTGCCGACGTGGCCTTCACGTGGGACGGCGGCGACTTCGTCGAGTACTCGATCGGCCACATCTCGACCGGAGCAGCAGCGGGCAAGTTCTGACGCCAAGCTCGGCTCGTCGGCTCTGAACATGCGAAGGCGGAGCCGGTGAACTAGGTCGGCTCCGCCTTCGAGGATGTGTGCCTCACATCCTACTGGGCTGGCACCCGCCGATGCGCGCCGTCGCCCAGATCACGCCTCTGCCGCCGACGGATGGTCGCGGGCACAGGTGATGACGACCAACGACCAGCGTGCCGAGCGCAGAACCTGCGCCCCGCACACCACCAGCCATGCCCGCTCCGCCACTGGGCGAAGCGTCGCGGGACCTGAACCCTCCTGCGGCTGACCAACGACCACTCTCATGAGGATGTGAATGCAGTGACCGACCACACCGTCGACTCCGGGTCGACAGCACTCCGGTTCGGCGACAACCAGAACTTCGACGAAATCCTCGCCACCGTCATCGGCCAGCTCGCCGCCGCGTTCGACGGCCAGTGCGACCCGGAGCTCAACGCCGTGCTGTACGCCGCGCTCGGCCCCGACTACGTCACCAGCCAGGCCGAGACGCCCGAGCCGCCGAAGACGGTCACCGAGCACCTGTACCGCCGCTACGAGGAGAACAGCCGCGAGGGCGGGGACTTCTACTGGGCGGCCGCCGCCGGCATCTCCGTGGAGGTCCTGCACGACATCGACTTCCGCCGCCTGCCCACCGGCCACGAGGTCGAGGCCTGGGCCTGGAAGCTGAAGGCGTTGCGCTCCGACGGCGACGAGGGCACCGACAAGGCCCGCCCGGGGCGGCTCACCGCGATCTACGAGCACCTGCTCAACGAGTCGATGAACGGGCAGGACTGGCCGCGCCGCGATACCTGGAACATCTGCGCCAAGCGCGGGGACCGCTCCGGGCTGTGGCACCTGGGGGTCGGCACCGAGGACACGATCCGCAACGCGCTGTGGCTCATGGACGGCGACAACCGCCGCATCCACATCGACCCGGCCGACCCCACCCCGTACGGCGGCACGCAGCGCTGGCTGCGACTGGCCAGGTACCACGCCCCGACCGCGGTCGTCTCGGCCGCCTCCGTCCGCGAGGACCGCCCGGTCATCGCCTTCCTGCTCGACACGAACGGCCACCCGGCCGCCGCGCTCATCCCGACCACGACCCTCTCCAAGAGCTGAGAGACCAGCCATGACGAACATGACCATCGACCCCAGCGACTACCTGCCCCGCAAGGGCGAGAACACCGAGCAGGCCGCGGCCCGCATCGCCTCGCTCCTGGGCGCCACCCCGACCGATGCCCCGACCGCCACCGAGCCGTGCCCCGCCGCGCGCCCCGAGCTGCACGTGGTCCCCGACCTGGGCGACGACACCGAGAGCGACCTGGTGGACTTCGACTTCGACGAGGTCGACACCGATAGCTTCGCCGCCCCGGCCGCCCCCGGGGTCGAGGCTGACTCCGAGTTCGACACCCTGGCCGCCGCCCTGTCCATCGTCCCGGACGCGACCCCGGCTGTCGCCGACGAGAACCCGCCGCGTGACCGGTCGCTGTCCGGCAAGGACCGCGTCCGAGCCCGCAAGGCCGCAAAGGTCCTCTCCCCGGTTCAGGCGTTGCGCTCGGTCCAGCAGACCATCCCGGACTGCACCCGTGACGACTACGTCGCCGCGTACGAGGCCGCCAACCAGCCGCTGCCCGCCGACTGGGCGATCGACTACCTGGCCGCCCGCAAGGTCGACCCGAAGGTAGCGGCCGCGCGCGGCTACCGCTCCGGCACCGGCGCGCTGCCCACCCCGCCCGACGGGTGCGGCACGTGGACCAACGACCAGCAGACCTGGGCGGTCGGCGGCAACGGCCGCGAGTGGCTGATCATCCCGTGGGTCGGTGTGCACGGAAAGGTCGTCGGCTGGCAGGTGCGCTGGGCCGAGGACCAGGAGCGCGTGTCGCAGAAGAAGAACAAGTCCGGCGAGCTAGTGCTCGACAAGGACAAGAAGCCGATCGAGGAGAAGCACAAGTTCGACTTCCCCGGCGGCCGCAGCAAGGCCACCATGGACCGGCTCGTGGACGCCCGCCACGTCAACGACCAGGCGAAGGTCCTCGCGATCATCGAGTCCCCGGTGCGCGCCGACGCGCTCGCCTCCATCACCCCGGCCGGCGTGCTGTCCATCGTCGCCGTCGGCGGTATCTCAATGGCCTACGAGGGCAAGTCGAACCCGAACAACGAGAACGACCACAAGCCGCGGCTGAGCCCGGACGTGCTGAAGTCCATCGGCTACATCGAGGGCGAGCACATCCTGTGGATCCCCGACTCGGACCACGCCCTGAACCCGCAGTGCAACGACGCGACGATCATGACGGTCGAGTCCCTGCTGGAGGCCGGCGCCACCTGGGTTGGTGTCGTCGACGTCCCCGACCAGGTCGTGCACCCGCTCTCGGGACGCGTGCAGTACCTGGGCAAGGGGGCGGGCTTGGACGACATCGCGGCCGCCATGCACGAGATGCGCCCGGGCCACCAGTGGCTCGGTGACCTGCTGGCCGACGCCCTGGACGGCCGCAAGTACACCACCCGCTACGTCCACCTGCCCGACAACGACGTGCAGGGCCTGGCCGAGGCCGTGGCGCGCGAGCTGGTGCGCAAGGACCGGTTCCGCTACATCCACACCTCGCAGGAGCGCGGCATCTACCACCACTACGCTGGTGGCCACTGGGGCATCGACATCGCCGAGTCGGCCGCCACGATCGAGGCGACCTGCGTCGCGAACAACGTGATGGGCATGGGCGACTCCGACGACACCGACAAGGCGCGCTACACCGCCCGCAAGAACATCGAGCCGGCCGTCAAGCGCGCGGTGAAGACCACCGAGGGCAAGTCCCTCATCGTGGCCGAGGCCGCCTGGGAGCCGCGGGAGTGGGCCGAGTACCTGCCGACCCCGTCGGGCCTGCTTCACCTTGAGACGAAGGCGATCGCCCCGCACACCCCGGCCGCGATGAACCTGGGCGTCACGAATGTCGACTACGTCCCCGGCGCACAGGACGACGACTGGGACGCGTTCCGTGAGGCGTTCTTCGTCTCGGAAAAGACCGTCGAGCTCTTCGACGACAGGGGCGAGTCCCTGGGCTTCGAGCCGGTCCGCGACGCCAACGGCCAGATCATTTGGGTCCACGACGCCGAGAAGGAGCGGATGGTCCAGGAGGTCGCCGGCGCGGGCCTGATGGGCCGCTGCTTCGACACCATGCTGTTCATGCTCGGCGGTGGCGGCGCGGGGATCTCGACCTTCACCGGCGCGATCTCCGGGGTCATGCCGGCCGTGTGGCTCGGTGCGCTGTCCTCGAACGATCTCACCGGCGAGGACTCCCGGTTCACCCTGTCGGGCATCTACCTGTCGCGGCTGACCGAGGTCAATGAGTTCAACCCCGGCGACCGGCTCAACGGCAAGCTCGCCAAGCAGGTCTGGCAGGACGCGTCGGCGATGAAGGTCGAGCCGAAGTTCGGTGACCCGTTCCTCTCCCCGGTCCGCTCCACGTGCATCTGCACGACCAACCACCTGCCTGCGGTGGGCCCGAAGGACGGCCAGGACAACTCGATGCGCCGCCGCGTGTGCATCGCGCGGTTCCCGCGGATCGTGGCCAACCCGGACTCGACCCTGCCGCAGCGCCTGGCGACCCGCGAGGCCCGTGAGACGATCCTGGCGTGGATGGTCGAGGGCGCGCACCGCTTCCTCAACCGGCCCGACCGCAAGCCGTTCCGCTCCCCCGAGTCGGTGCGCCTGGTCGAAGCCTGGCTCTCCGACCACGACCGCCTGGGCTCCTTCATCAAGGAGAAGCTGAAGAAGGACCCGAAGGGCTACGTCGAGCGCCACGACCTGTGGGAGGAGTACCGCACCTGGTGCATCGAGGACAAGCACATCATCCCGATGGGCGACTCGAAGTTCTACGCCGCCCTAGGTGAGCGCCCGGAGTTCGGGGACTCCAATGGCGGTGGCAACCGCCGCCAGAACCCGGACACCAAGGTGCACGAGCGCGGATGGAAGGGCTGGTCCGTCGTCAGCTGAGCACCACCTGCACGAGCCAACGGGCCCGGAACCTGTCTCTGGACTGGCTCCGGGCCCGTTTTGGCGGTTGCCGGGGCCCGCAGTCACCCACCCACCAACTCAGTCCTGTCAGATCTGTCAGCTTCTTCCAACTCATCAGGTGAAGAAGTTCTAGGAAGAAGAGGATTCCCTCTCCGGTGGGGTTTGGGATGTGCTGACAGACCTGACAGCGGGTGATCTACAGGTTGTCGGCTGAAGGAGTCCCGTCCTCTTCTCCGGGCTCTCGTCCCCGAGCGGTGACGAAGCTCGCTAGACGACCCACGAGATGCAATCAGCGCAGTCGGGATCGCGCGATGCTCGACGCGTCGCGAGCGGCTGCAAGGTCCGCCGCCCACCAAGAGGGCATGAACGATTTTGCATCTGACACGAACGCCAGACTGCTCACCGCCTGCACGGTGGCGGTCGACGTCGTACGTCTCCACGCTTTGATCGACCGCGCGGAGGCTCCGACACCTTCAGCCGAGGTGATGACCGAGCGGGTCACTCGCGCGACGCCCGAAGGCGCGCGGCCTCTCGCCCAGACCTACGCCGTCGCCTTCGACCGCTACTGCCGTCGTCTGCGTGGGCTGGTCGACCAGTACTCGGCACCGGACTGATCGACGGGAGCGCGAACCGGGTCGCCCCGCACACCTTCCGAAGTAGCGGGCGGGTATCGAGATCAGCCGCGCTACGCCCCGCACACCCCAGGTACGAGCACGACCGACCGACGAGAGGGAGGTTCCCAATGCGGACCCCGACACGACTCCGAGCCGCAGTCGCGGCGTTTCTGACCACCGCGCTGGTCTCCATGGCCGCGCCCGCCACGTCTGACTCCACCACGATCCGCGACGGCGCGTCCGCCGCCGCCCCCGTCGTCGTGGACTTCACCGTCAGCGGTGCGACGTGGGACGCCACCAGCCGCACCATCACCATCACTGGCACGAACTTCACCTCCGGCGGGGTGACTCTCGTCCGGCTCGACGGCTCGACCGGGCCCATCGACAGCCGCGACCAGACCACCATCACCATCAAGCTCCCCGGCCCGCTGCGAGACGGCAGCTACACGATCGAGGTCGTGCGTGAGGCCTCGCCTGAGGCCTCGCCTGAGGTCCCTCCGCTGAGCCTCAGCACCACGCTGAAGATCGGCTCCACTGCCACCGATGCGCCCGTGATCGCCTCTGCGGACCTAGACGCGATCGCTCACCGCCTGACCCTCACCGGTACCGGCTTCACCTCCGCAGTGGGGATCCTGAATCGGGACGGGTCTACTTCACCGCCGCTGAGCACCACGGCCACGCGCGCCGTCTTCCCGCTCCAGTTCCCGCTCTCCAGCCTCACCGGCGGCACATCGACCGCGAGGTTGATCCACGACCTGGCGTCGTACCCGTCGAGTGACAACACGAGCTTCACCCTCACGCTGCCGGACTTCCGTATCCATCTCACCGACGTCGCGTACGACGCGGAGACGCGTGTCGTGACCGTCACGGGCACTGGCTTCAACGACCGCAATGTCACGACCGGCGGTTTCAGGCTCGATGGCACGACGGAGAGTTCTCCGGCGACGGTGGTCAGCGGGACCACCGCGACCTTCGTCGTCCCGCAGGCCCTGCCCGCCGGCCAGACCGTGACCTTCTCGCTCCTCGCCCAGGACCTGCCCGGATCCGGTCAGTTGGTCGGCGACAGCACGACCTACCTCGTTCCCGACACCCCGCAGCCAGACCCGAACCCCGACCCGGCGGCGCCGCTGCCGGCTCGAGCTTGGGACCTGATGCTGTCTCTTCAGGACGGACGCGACTGGCCGGGCGGCACAGTGACCGTGTCCGTGCTCCAGGAGTGGGCTTCGAGCAACGGACTTCGGATCGGCGACGTCCGGCTCGTGCCCGGCCAGACGGTCCAGTACGCGCCCGACGCACACACCGACCCGACGACCGGCGGTATCAACGACCCCGTGTGGACGGGCCCCGCCCCCACCGACGACGGCGTCCTGTCACTCCCTGACCCGGCGTCTTGGTCCTGGTCCGCCGACGAGAACTTCCTCGGCGCACAGTCGCCCGCGGGCCGCGTCACCGTCCAGTTCCCCACCGCGTCGCTCGACGGTCCGTGGGAGCTGGAGGATGACCAGAGCGGTCGGTTCTGCCCTCGTCCGGTGACGATCATCAAAACGATCTTCGACGTCGACGTGGTCGACACTGACGTCCCCGGCCCGGACGGCGCCTACCTGCCGCGGGGCTACCGGGTACCGGTTTCTGAGCGCGTCACCGGAACCCCTGTCCCGGCAGACGACGGGTGCGCCGCGGTCGCGGCGGACGACATCGTCGAGCTCGCCCCCGGCGAGTCGCTGGACGTACCCGTGTTGGAGAACGACTCCTATGCGGGCGAGCCTCTCGTCGAGCTCGACCAGTCCGTCAAGTTGCCTGCCGGACTGTCCGCCACGGTTCTGTCCTCGGGCAAAGTCGCCGTCACGCCGGACTCCTCCCTGACTGGACAGATCGTCGAGGTGCCCTACGACTTCTTCGACGTCGGCGGCTTCTGGAACGAGGCAGGGGCCACGCTCCGGTTGAAGGTCACCGCTCCGTCGACCCCGACTCCGGAGCCGGAGCCGGAGCCGGAGCCACCGACCCCTACGCCCCCGACGCCCGAGCCGCCGAAGGTGAAGGGCCCGACCGCGCGGCCCGACCGCGCGAGCGCGACCTACGACGAGCCCGTAACGATCAACGTCGCCCGCAATGACACGTTCACCGGCGAGTACGCGATCGAGGTGCTCCGCGGCACAGTCCCCCACGGCGTGAAGGCGAAGCAGGTCGGCAATGGCCGCATCGTGGTCATCGTCCCGGAGCGTCTCGCCGGCAAGACGTTCTCGTTCCGGTACGAGATCGAGGACGAGACCGGGCAGTCCGATACGGCGCAGATCACCGTGAAGGTGGCGGAGGTACCCGTCATCATCGGTGGCGCCGACTTCCCGATGCCGACCACCACCGCAACGCCGGCCATCGTGCAGGCGGCGCCCACGGCTTCCGAGGTCAGCCAGCTCGGTTGGTTCGGCGGTGTCGCCGGGCTTCTCGCGGTCATGGTTCTCCTCGCGCTGCTCCGAGAGAGGTGGTTGCGAGGTCGGCGGTCGGCCTGATCTTGCGGGTCAGGCATGCCGTCGTCCCTTGTGACCACCGCGCTGCCGCCGCGTCACAGGGACACGGCTGGCGTGCGGCATCCACGAACACGCATCGGGTGCACGAACCCACTTCATCCGCACACAGGAGCGCCATGAACACTGAGAGCACGACCTCCGCGCCATCCGGCCCCTTGACATACCGCGAGAACCGAGCTCACGCCCTGACCGCCGCCGACCTTCTCCTCGCAGGCGTCCGAGACGACGTCGATAAAATGACTGAGATCCTCGATCGCACCATGGGTCACCACGGACCGGTGGTCGCGACTGCTTTCCGCTGGGTCGTGGTGACCGCCGCTCGCAGCGTCAGCGCACCTGGGCTGCCGCTGCTGCCCCGCGACTCGGCGTTCATCGCCGACCGGGCCCGCAGCCTCGTCCTCGCTCTGTCCCGCAACGCCGTCGCCGGTGTGGACGTGCCCCGTGCACTGCGCGTCTCGCTGCGCATGACGGGTGAGGCATGGTTGACCGATCCGCACGTGCTGGTCCTCGACACCACCGACCCTGAGGCGATCACCGAGGTGGCAACGGTGTGCATCGAGCTCGCGGTCGCCGCGGCCGGGTGTCTGGACGTCGCCCCAGAGGAGTACGTCGCCGGCGCCGTCCGGGTCGCCATCAAGCAGAGCTTCCAGTCCATCGCCGCAGCTCTCGACGACCTGGAGTGACCACAACTCGACGAGCCGCGACACTGTCGCAACGGCACGTCATTAACGCGCATCGGAGGCCGCCATGACCAGCAACGACTTCCTGAACGAGGAGACCGAGACCACCCGGCGCGAGCTGATCGCGCGCGGGACGCGGCAAACATCGCGGCGCGCTCAGCCCGCGATACTGCGAGGGTCTCGGAGTCGCAAGAGTCGAGCCGAGTGCACCGGTCGGGCAGGCCTCCCCCAACCCGCCCTTTGTCAGGGTGCGGCCTCACGACGGCGATGAACCATGTGGCGGGAAGAGGACCGGATACCACTCGCTACGTTCGTGGTCGAGAACCTGCTCGGCTCGGTCGAACTCGATCTCCGTCACTCTCCTAGTGGAACCGTCGGCGACCGCGCGGAAGTGCAGCCACACGGTGTTGCCCAGTCCAACGCGTACGACCTCGTCTTCTGGGTAGGCCTCTATCTCGATGACGTGTGGAAGCTCGTTGTTGTAGAAGAATGCGGCGCTCATCTGGCCCTCGAACCCGATGTCTGCCATGACCTCGGCCTCTATGGACAGCGAGCCGTCTGCGTGAACGTCGTAAACGCGCCACTTTGCAGTCTGCTCGTACGGCACTACGTCGTCGATCTCGATCTCCCAAAAGTCGTTCGGGAAGTCGATTCTTGTGAAGTCGAGCCATCCAAGATCGTCCTGTCGACGACTTGATACGCGCGAACCCGCTAGCCGAGTGGCGTGCCACGCCAAGGCAATGGCGGCTGAGACTGCCTGCTCTGCTTCATCCGGCGCCCAGGACAACTCCACCGAGGGGCTTTCCGCAATGACCGCTGTCTGGGCATCGTGAACTGCGGCGAGAAGCGAGACTACGACCTTGTCCGTCAACAGAGCTTGGAGATCGGGAACGACCCGGAAGTTGGGTCTCAGGTCCTCTGGCAGATCGGCTGCGAGTTCCGCGGCGAGCACACCCGGCTTGTCCAGATAGTCGCCTGCGTTCGCAGTAACGAAAATGACGAGCTGACCCTCATGACATCTCGAGACCCGCTCGACGAGCGTCTCCCACACAAGAGCGTCACGGTATCCCTTCCCACTTGGTTGAAAAGGCTTGCGGCGGTCCAAATCGCGGTTCACCACCGCCAAGTGTGGGACCTGGGGCATCGGAAGCACCTCACCTCCAGACTCCCGGACTTTGCGTTCGATGGCGGTTGTTACGGAAGCGCGGGATAACTCTTCCGGCGCCGGGTCGATCGCTACGACATAGCCACTCGAAATGGGAACACCAGCGTCGGAAAGGCGTCTGTGCTGCTTCGCAAGCTCGACTCCGTGTTGGTACGCCTTCATGTGCGTCGCATGCGTGTGTTCGATGAACTGACGCGACGCCTCCATCGCGACTACCTGCGGAACCGCGAGTGCAACGAGTTCTCGCGTAGTTAGCGACCACATCTGCTCCCATCGGAGACCGGCCATGGTCCAGTCACGATGAAGAGCAGTGGCATCGACGATGATCAACAGCTCGGGGTCGGACATCGCTCTCCCTGTTCCTGTCGCTTGCGTGTGAGTGCATTCGATCACGAGGCGAGGATCGCGACGTTGTTGTGGTTGGCCGACTGACCCGAGTCCTCGGAGGATGGCTCGTCGTTGTTGCTAGGGAAGGGAAACACCTTCGCCGAGGAGCCGCCGGCGCGGCGTTAGGCGGCGGAGGAAACCCTGCTCGGAACGGGCTATCCACAAGGTCGCGTGCCTTGTCGCACGTGGGCGGGTCAAGCACATCGGCGACGGGTCCTGACCGACCACTTCGCTGCCAACCGCCCCGCCTGACCGACCACACACCTGTCGGTGTGCGGAGTCATACTCCCGGCATGGCGAAAACGACCGATAGCGACGCGGCTCTCGACGCACCGCCGGAAGCCGGCTCCGGCCGCGCCGAAACGCTGCGCCGAAAGCAAGGCAGCTCTGCGCCGAGTTCTGGCGCACTCGTCGGATACGCCCGAGTGTCAACTGAACTCCAGGTGCTCGACCGGCAGACCGACGCGCTGACCGACGCCGGCTGCTCGAAGATCTTCACCGACAAGGTGTCCAGCGTCGTGAAACGCCCCGAGCTCGACGCGGCACTGGCGTACCTGCGCCCAGGCGACACCTTGGTCATCGACGCGCTCGACCGGCTCGGCCGGAAGACCATCGAGCTACTCGCCTTCGTCGACGATCTTCATGCCCGCAAGGTCAACCTGCGGATCCTCACACTCGGTGTCGACACGCGGACTCCGGTGGGCCAGCTCGTGCTGACCGTGATGGCCGCGGTCGCTCAGCTTGAACGCGACTTGCTCCGTGAGCGCACGGCCGGCGGCTTGGCAGCTGCCCGGGCTCGCGGTCGCGTCGGCGGACGACCACGCCGGATGACCGATCAGCAGGTCGACCATGCCCGTGAGCTGCTCGACCAAGGCAAGCCGGTGCGCGAGATCAGCAGGCTCTTGGGGATTCCCGAGGCGACCGTGCGTCGACGTCTAGCGGCGAGGATTAGCGGTAGCTGAACATCCCGATCGAAACAGTCGCCGGTTTCACGCGAGCCGGATCTGGACCACTCTCAGGCGGTCGGACCTCAACTCGCGGATGATCGACCCCTTCATGGCCCGAACAGTCTGTCTAGGGTTCGCCACGTCAGTGGAGCGAGCTGGTCAAGGATGATCGCACGCACTACCCCAGGAAACTCGGCCTGTCGACTAGCGATGCCTATGGCGTGCAGCGTCTCTAAATGTTCGTTGTCGAGGTGCGGGGCGCCCGCTGCGATCTCCTGCAGAGCCTTTTCGGCTGCCAGATGGACCCGTTCGCACGTCCTCTGCCGAGCGTCGCGCAAGGCTAGGCGGTGAAGGCCGCAGGTACGGATCGTCTCGCGGCCGTACACACTGCCGTTCCTTGGCTCAACAGACCCGTCAATATTGAATCGCAGATGACGGGCCGGGTCCCTCCGACCGTACGGGTTGAGAAGCAGGCACTCCTCCGGCGGGTCAGCCTGCGTGCGCGGCCTTAGCCGCGGCGGAGGCTGGCGCACAGGGAAGAGGTTGCCCTTCCAGTCTGAGTTGCAGATGCTGCAGGACAGCAAGTAGTTGCCCCAGTCGTATGCGAGCCACCAGTAGCCGGGCACCCACTTGTCGGAGGGGCGACGTCCCTTCAACGCGGCCACGTACTCCGTCTCGGTCCCTTCCTCGCCAACCTTGCCACCGAACTGGGTGACAGCGCTTTTGGGTGCGAAGTGCTCGACGTCCCCGTGCTGGCCAGCGATAGTAGGGAGTTCGCAATAACCGCAGCGGCCGAACTGTTGGGTCGAAAAGTCGACCTTGAAGCCTTTCCACAGCTGGTTCGTGATTCTTGGTGGCTGAGTCCCACTGCTCGAGTACTGGCCCATCGCAGCCTCTAACGCCTTACGAGCCGGAGCGGCCCGCGTCTCGAACCCCGAGTGCACCGGGGGTGCCGACAACCAGAGCATCAAATCACTTCCGGCGCTCGCGAACCGCGTCCAACACCAGGCTCGCCAGCCGTTCACGCTCTGCTCGTGGCGCGGTAGCGACTCGAATGGCCTCCTCCGCGGCGATCTGTCCGACAACCTGCTCGGCCAATCGCTCCACCGAAGTCTCCGGGTAGCTGTTGGCGCGTTCGCGAAGGATCTGCTCCAGCTCTGCCCGTCGCGACCGAACTGCACTCGTCTGCTGCGGCTCAAGGAGGAGACGGCTGTGTTCCTGTCGCAACCGAGCCGTTTCATTGTCCGTGGTCGTCGTGAGCCGAAACCACTCGCCAGTCAGAAGTTGATCGGCACGAAGGCCCCGGGGCACATCGAGGGGGATCGCGGCGACCCTCCCACCGTCGGCCTTTTCGAGCCTGATCACCTCACCGGAATCGGTCTCCTGCAAGCAGAGGGGGTCGTGTGTCGTCACGATCACGTGCAGTCTCGGGAAGACCTCGCGAAGCAGCGGCACGATGCCCATTCGCCACTGCGGATGAAGGTGTACCTCGATCTCGTCGATCAGGACAAACGCCTCGGCCGTGCGCATGCTGTCCCAGTACGACGAGAGTTGCATCGTCATGTCGGTCGCCATCGCTAGCACCGATCGGAATCCATCGCTGAGATCGGGCAGCGGCGTGGAGTTGCCGTCGATTTGGGCGTAGAGCTTGCCCGCGCGCCTATTCAGACGGTCCTTCTCGTCGACCGGCAGCAGTCTCTTGAGATCACGTGCATGCAGGTTGAACTGCTTCGTCGGAACAGCCTTGGTGTCGGCAAGCCACTTTTCGGCGTCGCTCAGGGGAACGAACGGATCGAAAAGGTTCTCGACACGCACGCGGTCCGCTGGTGGTGAGGGATGGTCTGGGGTGGGTGGTAGTCGGGTTGGTCCGTAGCCGAGGACGAGCAGCCGCGGCGGCGCGCCGGCTACTTCGAACTTGGATGAGTCTCTCCGGAAACGGAGGACCACCTCCGCGCCATCCGAGAAGCGGAGAGTTATCGAACCCCCGCTCGTGCCGCTTCGCACGCAGGCCGACGCGTCTGGGACTAGCCGAGCTCGGGTCTTGTCATCCACCATTGCGAGCGCGATCGCCTTGAGCGCTGTGGACTTGCCGACGCCGTTGTTGCCGACCAGGAGCAGCCACGGCTCGCGCTTGCTGGTCGACTTGGGGAATGACAGCGAGAGCTCTTTGAGGACCTTGAAGTTGCGGATCGTCACATGCGACAAGCGCGCGCCATCGAGATCCTCGACATCAGACGGTTTCTGGATTGGAGGCGGTGCAGCCGGAAGTCTGTCGCCAGTGGCCAGCCGCATCGCATTCGGATCGTCGAGTCCAAGCTCGTCGAACCATTCGCGTGGCGCTCCCGTTTCGTGCAGTGCACGCCGCGCGATCCATCGTCGGATTCCTAGGTACGGCTGGTCCTCGCCGAGCAGCATTGACAGAAGCCGGCCAGGACCGTCCCCGCGTGGCGTTACGTTGTGAATGGCATCGTCCACCTCGGCCGCCGCCTGACTGCGCGCGAAAAGAAGCCCTGGGCGATTCAGTGCCAGCACCTCGACCGTCGTCGCGGCCCTATCGTCGACCCCAACGACGAAGCCGGAGGTGTCATACGTAAAAACCCACTCGGGGCGGTCGCGGTATGGGTCGAGGAGCAGCGGACGTTCCACGTCGAGGTCCGCTCCGCGTGACTCCGCGGGCGCTCGCTTCGCTTCAACTGGGAATCTGCTGCCCTTGAGGTTGTGGCACTCAGTACAGACAAACAACAGGTTTGCCCAGTCGTAGGACAACCACCAGTAGTGGTCCGGCGAGACGCTTCGATCTAGGTTCAGCGCCTCCTCTGGCGGCCGGTGTCGCGAGACTTCTCCAGGATCCGCGGGACTGCCGCAATACGCACAGTGTCCATGGAACGTCTCACGCAGGGCCTGCTGAAGCTGCGGCAGGTAAACGAACTCATGGTCGATTGGCCAGAGTCGCTGCGACCTCTCTTGAGTCGGCAGTTCCGCGAACTCTCGAAGCATTCGAAGGCGGAGGTTCGCCTCGGCGGCAAACCAGCCAGGGATCCGTGGGCGCTTTGTCCTAATCACGACGCTGTTCCCATTCTCGCGGGTCGATCCGCATCTCCACCGGTGGCTGACGGACAGTGCCGAGTCATGGCAGCCGAGAACGGGGAGGAGAGTATCTCCTCGTGTGAGCTGCGACACTGCACCCGCTGCTCTAGACGTTGAGATGTCGCAGTCATCGCGTTCGACCACCAGCTACGCACTGCCCGGGCTCCGCCAACGAGCTGAGAGCCTGCAGCATGAGTCTTTGGGCGAGCCTTGGACACGTGCACCGCCTACGACTTGGTGTTGGGCATGAGATAATGAGGACCGACAAAGCCAATGTGGACTTTCTTGGTTGCTCCGTGGGTGTCGTCGTGGAAGTACACCCGGGGGGCAAGGTCCCCACCGCCCTCGGAGATCTTCAGGTGACTCCACATCGTGGTCCTGCCCGAGGGATCGACGTCCGATGAGACGGGGAGTCGACGGGCCGCGGACAACTTGCTGCTGTTCTGCACTGTCTCGCTTTCGGACATTGACAACTTCTTTGACGTGGCTGGCCAGCCGAGCGGGGGGCCGGACCTGCACCATTCAAAAAATCCACCCTGGAACCCGGACGAACGTGCCTCTGCATACGCTGCCAAGGCCCGGAACCCTCGCCAGGTCGTGTTTCCCCACGCCACAGACTGCGGGGCGGTGTTGATTCCGTCGAGCTCGCGCGGTGCGTCTGGATGGACGACGAGCCAATCGGCCAGATAGGTCTGCGCGGTGAGGATCGCGTCATCCGTGTCCTGCACTTCATCTGGGATGTCGTTCCCAGCGTCGTGTTGGGTTGCCCAGAAGACGGAGCTGAGCTTCTGATCCTCTAGCGTCCGCTTCAACCGATCAAGGTGTCCCCAAGCTTGGTTGAGTTCTCGGTGCAGTGCGTCATGCTCCTCTTGGGCAAGTTCGCGTTCCAGCTCGTGCTCTAGTCTCCGCGCCTCAGCTTGTTCCTCGGAGAGATAGCCATCTTGGTCTACCTCTTTTGGCTTGCCCGGGACGGGTGGTGCTGTCGATGTGAAGTCCGCGAATAGAGGATGCGTTCGACGTCGGGTTGACATCTGTGCGACGGAGTACACGATTCGGTCGATCATCGCGTCCTCGCGAGACGTCATCAGGTGGCCCAGAACGTATCTGTGGCGCCAACCGTCTGACGGATCGTTCAGCGGGGCAGGCGTGTACACGCGGACGCCGCCGCCCCATATGGCGAGCTGACCCAAGGTCTCGCGCATGGCCGTTGCGGCTGCGAAGTCGACAGTGATCACCGAGGCGATTCCTCCCGCTCTCCTGGCGATGCGCTCAGCCCGGAGCCTCCACATGCCGTCGTGACCTGCTGCAGGTTCGCTGCAGACGATTACGGGCAACGTTCGGGCGGGGGATCGAAGGGTGTCCACCAAGACGGACATCTGATCAGCCTCTACCGGCAGGACGTCGATGAAGAGAGGGGATCCACCAAGATGCGGTTTCCCGGGGATGGTTAAGAGGTCGTCGACCAGTCGTGGACGTCCAACTTTCACACGTAAGGACAGGTCATCGCTCTCAACGCGAGTCTCCACCCACATCTGCACTGACGAGCCATCCGTGACCGCGCGGGTGACGGTTGTCCAGGTCGTCGCCTTTCCGTCAGGCTCAGACACAGAGTCCTGGGTGATCCCCTCCATGCCATACACGGCGCCGCCGTGGTCGCGCCCAAGCGCCCTGACCGAGATGGTTCTGTCACGATTCGGCCCGTCGAACGTTGTTGTCCCGTCGGGCAGAGGTTCGGCCAGGGGATCCTCTGTGGCCCATGACGAGAACAGCCGTCGGACTGCCTCGATGTGCCGCGGCGGATCGGCTGGACTTTCATCGGACCACAGGGCGCGGTATTGGACGCTCATTGGAGCCTCGGGCTCGGCGGTGTTCTGAACACGGCGATCTCGATCACTCCTGGCCGTCTTCCTCGAAGTCGTCAAGTAAGTCGTCCTCGTCGTCCTCCTCGACGGCGGGGACGATGTCCGGGCGCGGCCAGACCTGGAGTGCGAGGTGGGTCAGGTGCGCACTGCGTTTGGCGATCCGGTCCTCGTCCCATCGGGTCGGCCACTCTCCGGCTTCGAAGCCATCGACGCCCGGCGGTGGCGCAAGGATGGATGCAGTGGTGATGAGCATGGTGCTCTTCTGCTGTAGCGCAGGCTTCTTGACGGGCCAGGCTTCGTTGCGCATCTGAGCGTTCAGCCGACCGTTGGTCAAGGTGAGGTTGCCGACCATATTGACGGCCTGCTCCCGCTTCGTCACGGCTTCGCCGTCGGGACCGGCCCCTTCAGTGCCTGCGATGGGCCAGTGTTGTTGCCACTTCTGCGGCATGACGTGCTCAATGTTGAGGTACTCCCATCGGGCACGGATCGGGTTCGCATCTTCGGCCTTGTCGTCGCGCAGGTGGTTCTCGATGCCAGCGAAGAAGACTCTTTGTCGCGCTCGGTTGAGCGAGTAGAAGTTCGACCCGAAGATTGCGGCAACGAGCTCACCGTCGTCTGGCCAGTTGCGTGTCTCGCCGGCAAGTCGGGCCAGGTGCTCTTCGACCGCGTCGCCGGCGAGGCCGTCTTGGGCGGCGCGCTCGCTGGCGGCGTTGAGGGCGGTCACGAAGATCCTGTTGTAGTCCTTGCTCGTGAGGCCACAGAGCATTCTCCGGGTGAGGTAGGAGGACAACGCCCTAGCCGCCTTGCCGCGTTGGGCAGGGGAGACGCGGTCGTCGCCGTAGATGCCCAGGATGAGCGGCCATACGGTATTCGTCTTGGTGGCGATCACGAGGTCGACCAGTGACGCGGTGGGCTCATCAGGCGGATTGCTGACGAGCTCGTAGTAGAGGTCTGCGTAGGTGCGGATCTCCCGGATGAGCTCGCCAGCGTTGAAGCCGGCCTCAAGGAGCCAGAGTTTGAACTCGTCGAAGAGTCGTTCGACCGACACGACCTCGCCCCGTCGCACGGTCAACCAGTAGGCGACCACTTGGTCAAGCAGGCTCCGCTTGATTCGACCCGTCACAGTTTCCGCCCGCCAGCGGCGACCGTCCAAGGGAAGCCAGTGGTCTACTAGGAGAGACTCGGCGAGGTGTCGCTCGCCCTGATCCTCCACAAGGCGGAATAGCAGGTTTTTGACTAGGTCGGATTGGGAGAGCTCCACGCCTCGATGGTTGAGGGCCTCGAAGATCACCTGGGCATTGTCGGTCTTCTCGAGAGTGATGCGGACCAGCGCTATACGGGTTTCAAGCGCGCTGTGCAGCGCATCGAGTCTGTCGCTTGGATCGCCGTCGCGCATTGCCCACTCGCGGATGGCGTCCTCGAACCAGGTCCGGGCCTCGGAGATCCGGTGACCATGGTCCGGACACGGCGAGTCATCGTCGGGCTTCCGTACTGCCCACAGATACTGCGGGCGATCCTGCGGGAGCGGCCAGAGCTTGTACTTGTCGTCGGGCCACTTGTCATGAACGGCCTTCTCGCTGTTCTCGACCCACTCGTCGAAGCGGCCTGCCGCGCTATCGGCTCCAACTTCGACCGCGACGCTCCGGGCGGCCGCAAGCATGATCTGCAGCGTCGTAAGGCGCTGTTGACCGTCCACAAGGATGGAGCCGCCGAGCCGCTGGGGATGGTTCGGGGTGGCTTTGACCACGATGGCGCCGAGGAAGTACGTCGGGGGCTCATCAGGCCACTCGTCCTTGACCATGTCCGCGACCACGCTGTCGGCCGCGGCCGCGATGTCCTCCCAAAGCGGTTGCCAGTTGCGCTCCTCGCTCCACACGTAGGGCCGTTGAAACATCGGGATTTCGTAGCGATGGTTGTCGAAGAAGATCGACCCGAGTTTCACGTCTCCGGCTTGCATGCGACTCCTCAATGTGGGCTGATCTGACCTTAAGCGTCACTAGGCCGCGCGTCTGCAAAGTCTGCGGACCGGGCTCGATCCCGCTGGGCAACTGGTTCAACTTCCACTCCCGCGGCTTGTTGCCGTCCCCAAGAGGGTTAGCGCAAGGCGAGGCACCCCAAGCACCCGTCAGTCGGACGCTCTAGCCGAATACCGGGGCGTCACTGCCCGGGATGGAGTTTTCGAAGGCCCTCTAGCTACCGGGCACGGAAGCTGCCGCCTGTTAGTCGAGAGTTTCAGCCACTCAACTGGTGGCGGCAGTGACCGCCTTCAGTAGATGCTGTTCCCGCACTCCGGGCGCTGCCGGAGGCAGGGCTGACTGAGCAATCGGGACGGGGATCACGTGGCAAAGACCGTGAGGACCTACAGCGGCTCAGGAGAATCCGTCGAGCTTCTCCGAGATCGCGGTGAGCTGGCGTTCGTGTGGCACGGCGACTTCTCTAGCGAGGAATGGGAGCTCGCTAGGTACGACCTCAGGAACCAGTTGCTCCGGATCTTTCCCAGGCAACGCTCAAGCCGCGGATTGGAAGACCAGTTCGACAGAGTCAAGGAGTTGCGAGTCGACGTCGCCACGCTTCCTAGTTGGGACGCTGAGGAACCGGTCGGCGAAAGTGAGCTTGAGGGGCACCTCGAGCTGGTCGGACTTCCGCGGGGCTTCGGCAAAATCTTCAGGTATGGATTAGGACTACAGCGTGGATACAGAGGAATCATCCACGCCCTGGAGGAGCACACAGCGTGCACCGTTGTGCACTTCCGGGCGACAGACCAGACGCCCCCCGAGGACGAGCCGGTCTTCCATCTGAGCCTCGCTCGTTTCAGCGCCTTCCGAGTTGCAGCCGACCGGAACCGAAATAGGGGCACAGCCGTAGTACGCCGTGTGAACCATGCGGAGGCGCATAACTCCGTTGCGGACCTGATCGGCGTGGAGCCCGTCACGCCAGTGTTGGGCAGGCACCCCCTCATCCGCAGCATGGCCCGCGAGGTCGCGGATCTTCCTGAGCTAGACGCAGATGATCGACGGCTACTAGTTGAAGTCGTGTCGTCACAGTCAAGGTCGGTCGCCAAGGAGAACCCCTCCGCGCTTGGGAGGCTTCGTCAGGACCTCGAACTCGTCTCTCTGGAGGCGCTTATCGAGCAGTTCGAGGCCGGTCTAACCGGGGCCGCGACCAGAGACGAGGGCTTGTGGCAGGAGTTCTTCGAAGCCAACCCATTCGCGTTACAGCAACTCTTCGCGTCGCCTGTAGTGATCTACAAGGATCAGCTCGTCGTCCGCGGAAGCAATGCGTTCGGTTCTGGCGAGCGGGTTGCCGACTTCGTCCTGGCGAACACGGTGACGAGGACCGCGCTCGTGGTCGAGATCAAGACGCCAGCAGCGCGCCTCGTCAAAGTGAGACCGTATCGGGGGACGAGCGGCTCGGAGGTGCACGTGCCTCACGGGGACTTGCTCGGAGCCATCGCTCAGGTGCAGGCCCAGATGCAATCCGCTCAGGTAGACCTTCCTGGGCTGCTCGGCAGGACGCCCGGTGCGGAAGATCTTGAAACGACGACGGTGGGCGGTGCGGTCATCGTCGGCATGGCTGGCGACCTACCTGCCGAGCAACTGCAGTCCTTCCTGCGGTTTCGTCACGGGCTCGCGGGCGTCGAGGTCATCGCATTTGACGAGGTGCTCGCGCGGCTAAGGAATCTGTGGGGGCTTCTCGCAGCACAGCGGAAGAGTCCCGGCGACGATACGAGATCTTGAGATCACTGAGCATGAGTGCGGGGTACTGCGCCAGACTCGGCCGTCGTCGGGAGGGGGTGCCGCGTCTGCCGTGCCTTTGCGTGCACATCATGGCCCGCGACGAGGGCTGGGTTCAGCGCTCCCGGCGGTAGACCACTTGGAACCGGTCCGTGAGCTGAGAGAGGTTCTCGGTGGTCAGGCTGATGTAGCCGCTTCGGTTCTTCAACACTTGGCTCAGTTCCTTCTGGGGCCAAAACAGCTCTTCGATGAAGGAGGCGAACCGGCGACCAGACTGGCGCGCGTACGCCACGGCCCTCTCCTGGTCGTCGTAGCGGCGCGAGGATGCATAGTGGATGTCGAGATCTCCGAGGTCGGCGGCCTCCGGGTCAAGGAAGGACCCGAAGACGGTGACCTCGTCGATCCATAGAGGTTTGTCAGGGTCGTCGTTGTAGGCGCGGGCTCGGTGGAGCACGCCGTCGAGGAGTGCTTCGGCCTTCGCCCGGGTGATGGGCTTCAGGAAGGAAGCGCCAGCCAGCGCCCCGCCGCGCGCCGTGGTCGTCCATTCGTCCTGCGTGTCTTTCGGTCCGCCATCCCAGTCGCGGCCCTGCGACCGCTCCAGGTAGCCGTCTGCCTCCAGTTGCTCCAGCCACTTGCGGGCCTCCGCGTCGGACACATCACGCCTCGCGGCGATGTACGACGCCGGTACGGGCTCCCAGTGGCAGAGGCGCGCGACTTCACGGGCGAGCTCCGGCTCGATTCCGCTGACGAGCGTGCCGCGCTGGAGTCGCATGAGGTGCTCCCGATCGGTTAAGTGCTGAGTTGGAGGCGCGCCAGTGGGCGCTCTGCATCCTCTCGAACAGACGGCCACTTGGGTGGCGAACTCCGAAGGATGGGGCTCGAGGGTGGCCGCTCACTTCGTGCCGGACGGCCCAGACCAACGCGTGTGACGCGATCCAAGGGTGCTCACTGCCCGAGGCTCCGTCCGCCTCATCGTCACTAGCATCACGTCATGACGGAAGAGAGCTCCACCGCAGGACGGCAACGTGTTATCGAAGGTATCGCTCAGGCTGAGGCTGCACGGGAGAGTGACGCCCCGGACCGACCGGACCGACCGGACCGACCAGACATGTTCTTCGAGGGCTATCGGGCCGGCCTTCTCGTTGCCATGTGGGCCGTTATGAACTCAGAGGGCGAGCAACCTCCCGGCGATCCTCTCGAAGCCATCGAGGCCGAGTTCAACCGCTTCCAGAAGCAATAGCTGGGTGGGCGTCGACGTCTTGCTGCTCTATGGCGGACGCGCAGCAGGGCAAGTCGTTTGCCTGGTTTCGACCTACCGTTCGGGCGTGCCCCAGAGCTCCTCGCGCACATGGCGGCCGAGCGTGTCGAGCCCTCTCGTGAACAGATGTTGGCTGGGCGCGCTGGAGCCTGAGCAGTGATCTAGGAGTACGGCAGTCAGTAGCCATCGGCCTGACATCTCCAAGGCGTGGATTGTGGCCGGGTCGGCCGGCGCATTCCGAAAGTGCTTGAGGTCCAGGTACGCCTTCCAGAACTCTTTCACCCATTGCGCTGAGTCCCCGACCCACGTGAGCCATGAAGGGTCAACGTTGCGGGCAAGGGCTCCGGGGAGATCCTCGCCGGCGCGCTTCTTCGCCCACTCCCTTGTCCGTGCATTGCTTCCGACCCAATACTCCATTGCGGCAGCCGTCGAGAGGATGCGTGCCTCCGGGGTCTGATTCGAGAACAAGGCGTGCCTGACGACGGGCTCGACAGCACGGCGATGCTGGACGACAAGGCGGACCCAAGACGCAACCGCCTCCACGCCCCCGAACTTGTCCAGTTTCAGATAGGGGAACTCGTGGGTCGTGTCACCAAGTGGATCCAACGAGATCATCGTTCTCTCCCACAAGGGGCAGTAGCCGGTCTGGGATTCTGAGAGCTTGGCCCCACCACTTGAGGCGGTCGGTGTCACTCGGTGGGCTATGGCCAGTAGGGCATGCACAGCATCAAGACGCATCATGTGCTCGTCGATGGATCGTCGGTCCTCGGATTCGATGGTGATGACAAGTGGCGCAGTCAGGGTTCGCCGATCAAACGGCCCCGTGACCGAGTGACCCGCTGAGAACCTCAACGTGAAGCCCTCATCGAGCGGGGCCGCCGTGCCTGCGTGCCATCGGAGTTCCGCAGCCCAGCCAACGATTCGCCCGTCTTCCACCACCGGCTCGTCCTTCAGGTGCCGGTCACCGGCCCACCCCGATAGGCCGTAGTAGCGAAGCTGAACCGCGATGACCGTGTCCCCGTCGATGTCGTCCACGGCTGGATCGAGCACCAGACATCGCGAGCGGTACCGCGCTGTGGGGAATCCGCCCCACGAACTGCTGCGCTGGGCGATGGACAACATCAGCACGTCGCCGACTTCGGTTTCCCCGAAGACCGCTGAGCACTCCACGGGAAGTCTCTCCCCATCCAGATGATCGTCACTCGCAATGAAGGTGAGCTCGGCATGCTCGTCGCTCAACTTGAGCATGCCTGAACCGGGCTCCTGCGGCACGGCGGAGAGTGGCTGGAACGTCCCAACGACGCCGCCCCGGATGCGCTCCCACTGGCCGGACGAGGACATCCCAGAAAGGTAGTCGAACTGCCCGCCGCGCTGCGGACGACCACGCTGACCAGCTTGTAGATCGAAGCGGGTCCGTAGCGCCGGGGTGCACGGACTTGCCGGTCCCGCTCACAAGCTGGGCATGAAGAGACAGAACGAAGACTGCTGTGCACCAGTGATGACTGGTGAGGACCTGTCCCGATACCTCGGCGTCCCCGTCGCGACGCTGTACGCCTGGAGGAACAAGAGGACCGGACCCAACTCGGGCCGCGACGGCCGCTACCTGCGGTACATGCGCGCCGAGGTGGACGTGTGGCTGGGATTCCACAGCTGCGTGGCACTGATGAGCCCTGCCGAGATGTCTCACTACTTGCGCTACTCGGTTGCGACGCTACGCAACTGGCGGTCGCGCGGCGAAGGGCCCGGGTACGCCCGAGTCGGCAAGCACATCCGCTACCCGCGCGAAGGCGCGGACGCGTTCCTCACCGGCAACGCCGCCTGACCTCGATAGCCTCCGACCACCCACACAAAGGACCCAGACCATGTCCAAGGCGCCCCTGCCGATCGGCAGCCACGGGAAGATCACGACCGAGATCGACGCGAAGAAGGGCCACTGGGTGGCGCGGACCTCATTCAAGGACCCCGACGGGGTGACTAGGCCGGTACGGGGCGAAGGGCCGACCAAGGGTAAAGCGGAGGCGAAGCTGCGCGAGAACATCGCGAACCGCCGCCGGACCAGCGGAGCCATCGGCGCCAGCACCAAGGTGAACGTCGTCGCGGATGAGTGGTTCAAGCGGAAGAAGCAGAGCATCGACGCAGACTCCATCCCGACGTACGAGTGGGCGCTGAAGCACGTTCGTCCGAGGTGGGGAAACCTCCGTGTGCGCGATGTGGTCGCCGGCGAGGTCGAGAAGTGGTTGCTCGAGCTGGAGGTCAGTCACCAACTGCCTCGCACGGTGCTGAAGCAGATCATGGAGCTGGCGAGGAAGTACGGAGCGATCGACAGGAATCCCGTCGACGACGTCGGGGACATCGTCAAGCCGCGCAAGCGCAAGAAGCCACGCGCCCTTAAGCCGTCGGAGTTGCTCGCGGTCAGGGACGCGATAACCGCGTGGGAGAACCAGCTCGACTCTCGCGGCCGCCCGCGTTACCGCGCCATCCCGTTACGTCTCGCCCTCATCTTGGAGTTGGTGACCGGTACCCGCATCGGTGAGGTCCTGGCGATCAACTGGTGCGACATCGACCTCGACACCGGCGTAGTCGATCTGAGCCACCAGGTGAAGTTTCGCAAGGGCGAGGGTCTGATCAGGAAGCCGACCAAGACCGAGGCTGGCGAGCGCGAAGTGCACTCGCTGCCGGCCCCGGTGATCGCGATGCTGCGCGCGCTCTTGTCCGAACTGCCTCCAGGCACTGAACGTTCCGACACCCCGGTGCTCCGATCCAGGACCGGTGGCTACCTCACCCCACATAACGTCCGCCGTGCGTGGACGGCAGCTCGGAAGCTCTCCGATGTGGACCTCTCCTGGGTGTCGCCTCACTCGCTGCGCAAGACGGCCGGTACGTCGGTCGGCCAGGTCGCCGGCTCGCTGGCCGGTGCGGCTTTCCTGGGGCAGCGCGGTACTAAGGTCTTCGAGGAGCACTACTGGGACCCCAAGCGCGTACTCCCCGACCTCCGAGTCATCACTGGCGGCCTCGTAGAGGGCTGGAGCGACGAAACCGGTGACGACAAGGTGACGAGAATGGACCCCAGGTGACGGGATTAAACGAGAGGTCAAACCGCGCCAAGACGACCATCCTGAGCGGGAACCGGGACTCTGGGGACAGGACGAAAAGCCAACGGCGTTAACAGGGGGTTAGGGGTTCGAGTCCCCTAGGCTCCACCACGCCCGGCTGAGGGCAGGTTTGCGGCCGTCGAGCCCGACCTCGCGAACGCGCGAACCCGGCGGGCGATGCCCGGCCCCGCCAGAGGCATCCCGTGCCCGCTCGCGAGCACGGCGGGCTCGAGGTCGGCGAGCCGCTCGATCGAGGCGCGAGCAACAGCTCGGTCCCACGTGGTGTACCAGGGCGGGCCCGAGAGGCCCGGGCGGCCACCGAGCAGTCCGAACAGACTGTTGAGCCGCATCGTGACCAGCGCATCGCCCGAGACCAGTACGCCGTCGGCGGGCCGGAAGTAGGAGACGTGTCCAGGGGTGTGCCCTGGCGTGGGCACGCACTCCCAGTCGGGCAGCCCCGGGACCGGTCCACCGGGCTTCAGCACGCGCGCCAGGCCGGTCAGGCTGCCGGTGGCCAGGATGCGATCGCGGCGTCGTCGGCCCACGACACGCAACAGCGGCAGGACGACCCACCGGTCCAGCGGGGCGGCCACCCGCCGCATGGCCGACAGGTCGCCGGTGGCGATCGGCAGCTCGGCCGGGTGCAGGTGCACCGGGCAGCCCCACCCGCGTGCCAGCTCCGCGGCCGCTCCGGAGTGATCGGGATGGGCGTGGGTGAGCAGGATGGCTCCGGCCGGGACGTCGCCGAAGAGGCCGCGGGCGGCGGCGCGGATCCGCGTGGCGTCCGAGCTCCAGCCGGTGTCGACGAGCACCCAGCCGGTCTCGGTGCGCACGGCGTAGGCGTTGGTCTGCGTGCGACCCCACGGACCGAGCTGGAACACGTGCGGCGCCACCTCGTGGTGGTCCAGCACCTGGAGGACCGGGTATCTCTCGGCGACCGCGTCGAGCTGGCTGAGGGTGGGGTGCTCGAGACCGAAGTAGTCGCGGGTCGCCCGGTCGGCGACGTCCGGACCGCTGCGTCGACGGGCTGCGGCGACGTAGGCGGCCAGCACGTCTGCCCGCTCGTGCACGGGCACCTCCCTGAGCCGGACCCGCCGGGCACCGCGTTGGCGCAGCACGGCCTCTCCCGAGGCGGCGCGGACGTTGCGGACCCACTGGGACTCGCCGGCCAGGGAGACCAGGTAGGTGGCGCCCCGGTGCTCGGTGAGCAGGACCGGCGTCCGGCGCGTACGACCGCTCGTCCGGCCGCGAACCTCGAGGGTCACCGCGTCGCGTGGCGCCAGGCCCCACGTGGTCAGCGGCACGCCGACCAGGTGGTTCAGTCGTCGGTACCAGGCCTGCGGGGGCCGGTAGCGGACGCGGGCGGCGTAGTGCTGGGGCGGGAAGAGCTGCTCCAGCACCCTCTTCACGCCGGTCGTCATGGCAGCTGGTTCCGTCCCCGCCTGTCGCCGGCGCCGCGGCGCATGCGGGCGGCAGCGGGGGCCAGGACGATGCCGGCGACCGCGACCGGCCAGAGGTGCCCCGCGGTGACGTCGTACGCGCGGATCAGGGTCTCCCAGCTGTCGCCGTTGACGTAGTGCCCGCCGAGGAACTCGAAGGCGACCGTGAGGGCACCCCACAGCGCGCCTGCCTCCAGCGCCTCCCGGGTCGAGGAGGTGGGATGCCGGCGATCGACCACGACGGCCCAGGGCAGAACGATCGCGAGCAGCGTCGCGTTTGACAGCTGCTCCGCGGGCAGCACGCCCAGGACGGGCTCGTAGGCACGGTGGACGCCTCCGTTCACCACGGAGAGACCCAGGACCCCGAGCCAGCCCGTGGCCCACGGGCGCCAGAGGGTCGACACCTCGGATGCGAGAGGTGCGCGGGTCGACGTCCCGGTGCTGTCCTGCTCGGTCATCATCACCTCCGGTGACGGGTCCGTACGCGTGGCCGGTCGCCTCACGCGGGCGCTGGCGTCGCCGACGGCGTACGGGTCGACGTGGTGGCGGCGCGTCGTTCGGCTCGCAGGAGCAGCCCGAGCGTCACGATCATGAGGGGCGCCCAGATCCACAGGACGCCTCCGAAGGCCAGCTGCCCGACGTGGAACCCGATGAGGGCGCCGAGCCCGATCTGGGTCAGGCGCCCGCCGCTGAGCACCAGGGCGCCGGCCGCGGCCTCGGCGACGACCAGCAGCGCGATGAGGAGCTCGACGTGCGGGACCACCAGCGAGGCCCAGGTGTCCCGGACGAACGCGAACGGGGACGGGTCGGCGAAGTCGGTGTAGTAGTCGGGCTGCCACACCAGGTAGATCGCGTTGACGGCGGCACCGAAGGCGATGAAGAGGATGCCGATCGCCCACCGGCCCACCAGGCGCGCGCGACGACTCCGACCGGCACGCAGGGCGGCGACGAAGGCCACGCCGCCCAGGACGAGCCACATGATCCTCTCCATCGGACCCCCCGATCCGTGCGTCAGCGCGCCGAGGCGCGCCGGAGCGTCAGGCCTGGTCGCGCCCGTCGTGGTCGACGACCTGCACCAGGTAGTCCGGCGACACCCCCGTGTCGGCGAACCGGATCTCGATCCCCCATGTCGTCTGCTGCGCGCTGCGTCCCGGCACCATGCCGTCCCCCTCGTGGTTCGGCCCGTCGCGCGAGCGACGCACGACGGAGCCACTGATGTGTTGGATTGGGGAGACGGCAGGACTGGCACACAGCCTCATGGGCGAGAACCCCCCGGATCCGCCACCGGGCCTCCTGGCTCTGGCCCTGCCGTCTCCATCCCCACTCAACCAGCGCGTCCGTTCCTGTCGCAGGGGCGAATGGCCCCACTGCCCGGGTCCCCGGGCCCGCACCGCGCCGACAAGCGGCCCACCCCTCGAAATCGGCCCCGGACAGCCCTCGGCTGGCCGCACACTGGTCGCGTGCTGGGCATCACCGACCTCCCGACCTACCTCGTCGGCCTCGTCCTGATCATCCTGCTGCCGGGCCCGAACTCGCTCTACGTCCTCTCCGTCGCCGCGCGGCGCGGGGTCAGAAGCGGGTACGCCGGCGCGGCGGGCGTGTGGACGGGCGACGCGGTGCTGATGACCCTGTCCGCGGCCGGGGTCGCCTCGCTGCTCCAGGCCAACGAGGCGGCGTTCGCGGTCGTGAAGTGGGCCGGGGCGTCGTACCTCCTCTGGCTCGCGATCGGGATGCTGCGGGCGGCGTGGGGCATGTGGCGCTCGCGCCTGACCGTCGCCGAGCAGATCGCCGACGCGGCCGTCGAGGCCGGCGTCGAGCCACGGTCCCGGGGCGAACGGCCCTATCGGCGCGCGCTGGTGATCAGCCTGCTCAACCCCAAGGCGATCCTCTTCTTCGTCGCCTTCTTCGTGCAGTTCGTCGACCCGGCCTACGCCCACCCCGTCGTCTCGTTCCTCGCCCTCGGGACGCTCGCGACCCTGGCCAGCGCGGCGTACCTCAGCGTGCTGATCTTCGCCGGCACCCGGCTCGCCGACGCCTTCCGGCGCCGCCAGGCGTTGTCCGCCACCGCCACCTCCGCGGTGGGCGCGGTGTTCGTCGGCTTCGCGGTCAAGCTCGCCCTCGCCTCCGCCTGAGGTCGCAGCAGGACAGGAACGGGCGGCACTGGAAATTCGTCCCGCGACGGTGTCGTATCGAGGTCAGCGCGTTCGTAGTAGGGGTGAGGAGCCGCCCGCAGGGGGTGGCCCAGACCGCTGGAGATGAGCTGACATGCACTACCTCTTCACCGTCATCGGAGACACCGACAACCCCGCCGACGACTCGGCACCCGGCGCGATCGACGCCTTCAACGACCGCCTCAAGTCCGAGGGGCGCTGGGTGTTCGGCGGCGGCCTCACGTCCCCGGACCACGCGACGGTCACCGACAGCCGCGGCGACCAGCCCGTCTTCAGCGACGGGCCCTTCGTGGAGTCGAAGGAGTACCTCGCCGGCTTCTGGGTGGTCGAGGCCGACGACCTCGACGTCGCCCTCGCGCTGTCCGCCGACGCGTCCCGGGCGTGCCACCGCAAGATCGAGGTGCGTCCCTTCGACGGGATCGCCTGAGCCGGTGGCCGACCCCGGGCTCGACGAGGTCCTGGCCCGGGTCCACCGCGACGAGTGGGCCCGGGTCGTGGCCACCGTCGCCCGACGCTTCGGCGACCTCGACGTCGCCGAGGACGCCACCGCCGAGGCGTTCGCCACCGCCGTCGAGCGGTGGCGCGCCGACGGCCCACCGCCCAACCCGGGTGCCTGGCTGACCACCACCGCGGGCAACAAGGCGCTCGACCGCGTACGCCGCGAGAGCCGGCGCGACGCCAAGCAGAGGCAGGCCCACATGCTCAGCGAGCAGATCGCGGGACCACCAGAGCCGACCGGGCCGGTCGAGGACGAACGACTCCGGCTGCTCTTCACGTGCGCGCACCCGGCGCTCGCCATGGAGGCGCGCATCGCGCTCACCCTGCGCATGGTCGGCGGCCTCACGGTGGCCGAGATCGCGCACGCGTTCCTGGTGCAGGAGACCACCATGGCGCAGCGGATCACCCGCGCGAAGGCGAAGATCAAGGCCGCCCGCGTCCCGTGGCGCGTCCCCGACGCGGCCGACCTCCCGGCACGCATCGACGGCGTGCTCACCGTGCTCTACCTCGTCTTCAACGAGGGCTACCTGGCCAGCGGTGGCGACACCGACCCGGTGCGTGCCGACCTCACGGGTGAGGCGATCCGTCTCGTGCGCCTGGTGCGCGAGCTGCTGCCGGACGACGGCGAGGTGGTCGGCCTGCTCGCCCTGATGGTGCTCACCGAGGCGCGACGCACGGCACGGGTGTCCGCGACGGGGGAGCTGGTCACCCTCAACCGGCAGGACCGGGGCGCGTGGGACCGCGACCTGGTCGCCGAGGGGCACGCGCTGGTGCGCGAGCGGCTCGCGACCGGGCGGCCACCGGGCCGCTACCAGCTGCTGGCCGCGATCAACGCCGTCCACACCGACGCCGCCGACGCCCGTGACACGGACTGGTCGCAGGTCGTCGCGCTCTACGACCAGCTGGCCCGTCTCGACCCCTCGCCGGTCGTGGCGCTCAACCGCGCGATCGCGGTCGCCGAGCTCGACGGCCCCCACGTCGGCCTCGCCCAGGTCGAGGCCCTCGCCGCTCCCCTCGCCGGCTACCACGCGTTCCACGCGACCCGGGCCGACCTGCTGCGCCGCCTGGGCCGCAGCGCGGAGGCGCGGGCGGCCTACGACCGGGCGATCGACCTCTCCGGCAACACCGCCGAGATGGCGTACCTCACGCGCAGGAGGGACGAGCTCCCGGCCGCCGGCGGTCGGTGACCGGCCGGCTGGGACAATCGAGGCCGTGACCGCGCCCCGCCGACCCGGCCTGCTGACCGACCTCGGCGCAGCGGTCCTGGCGCTCGTGCTGGTCGGGGTCGCGGGCATGCTGGGGAAGTGGCAGTACGACGCCTGGCAGGCGTCGCGCGAGGCCGAGGCGCGCGACCTCACCGGCATCGCGCCCGTGCCGCTCGACGAGGTGATGGGCAACGACGACCCGTTCCCCGCCCCCGACCTGGGCCGTCCCGTCGAGGCGTCCGGCGAGTGGCTCGACGGCGGCTTCTGGGTCGCCGACCGCGACCGCGGGGACGAGCCGGGCTTCTGGGCGGTCGCCCCGCTGCAGACGGGTGACGCGGCGGTGCTCGTCGTACGCGGCTGGGCGCCCGAGCCCGACGCCGACCTGCTCGCCGTGGCGGGCGAGGCGGAGGTGACCGGCTGGCTGCAGCCCCCGGAGGGCACGCTGGTCGTCGACGACGACCCTTCCGACGACGTCTTCCCCGAGATCCGTGTCGCCGACGCCGTGCAGCGCGTCGACGTGGACCTCTGGTCGGCGTACGTCATCAGCCAGGACGCCGGCCCCGGGCTGGAGCAGGCCGAGCTGGCGTCGCTGCCCACCCCGAGCCGCTCGACCGGCATTCGCAACCTGCTCTACGCCGTCGAGTGGTGGGTCTTCGGGGCGTTCGCCGCCTTCATCTGGTGGCGCTGGCGGCGCGACGCCACCGCCCCCGAGCTGCCCTCGCCGACTGCCGGATAGGTGGCGCCGGATATCTTGGCCGCCGTGTCCCGCACCCTCACCGCCTACCGCGTCATGGCCTCCATCGTGGGCGTCCTGCTCGTGGTGCTCTGCCTGGTCGGCGTCCCGCTGGCCAACTTCGACGGCTCCCCGATGTGGGGCGTCTTCGACAGCACGCCGACGTGGGTCTCGACCGGCTCCGACGCCCAGCACGCCGGTGAGCTGATCACGACCTACCTCGGCGTCGCGCACGGCTGGCTCTACATGATCTTCCTCTTCAGCGCGTTCCTGCTGTCGCGTCGCGCCGGATGGGACTTCCCCTTCACCCTCGTGACCCTCGTCTGCGGCACCATCCCGGTGGTCTCCTTCTGGGCGGAGCACCGCGCGACCAAGCGCGTACGCGCCGAGCACCCCGCGCTCGTCCGGACCTGACTACGCTCCCCCCATGACCACCGCGTTCGTGCTCGGCGGAGGTGGGGTGCTGGGCGCGGTCGAGGTCGGCATGCTCCGGGCCCTGCTGGAGCGCGACATCGTCCCGGACCTCGTCCTCGGCACGAGCGTCGGCGCGCTCAACGGCGCGCTGGTCGCCCGGCAGCCCGAGCTCGAGGTGGTGGACCGGCTCACCGAGCTGTGGGCGGCCACCGCGCAGGGCCGTGACGTCTACGGCGACCGCCCGCTGCGCACGGTGCGGCGGGCCGTGTCGACCGGCACCCACATCTACTCCTCCGCGCCGCTGCGGGCCCGCCTCGAGGCCGAGCTCGGCGACGCCCGGTTCGAGGACCTGCCCGTGCGGCTCGAGGTGTGCGCGGCGAGCATCGAGCGCGCCGCCGAGCACTGGTTCACCGAGGGCCCCATCGTGCCCGCCATCCTCGCCAGCGCCGCCGTGCCCGGCCTGCTCCCGCCGGCAGAGGTCGACGGGGAGCACTTCCTCGACGGCGGGCTGGTCAACTCGATCCCCGTGGGGCGGGCCGTCGAGCTCGGCGCCACCCGCGTCTTCGTGCTGCAGGTCGGGCGCATCGACCGACCGCTCAAGGTGCCGACCCGGCCGTGGGAGGTCGCCCGGGTGAGCTTCGAGGTCGCCCGCCGCCACCGCTTCATGCGCGACATGGCCACGATCCCCGACGGCGTGGAGGCCCACGTGCTGCCGGCTGCCGGCACGTCGCCACGCGACGACTCGCTGCTCTCCCACCGCGACTTCTCCGGCGTCCAGGCCCGCATCGACGCGACGTACGCCGCTTCCCGCGACTTCCTCGACGACGCGCTCGGCCGGGCATGAGCCGCCCGCTCGTCTGGGTCCTGCGGCGGCTGGTCGTGGCTCCGGCGGTGGTGGGCCTGACGGTGTTGATGTGGCTCACCCTGCCCGGCTGGCTGCTCGTCGCGGCGGCGCTGTCGCCGGTGCTGCCCGGGCGGTGGCGTGCGTTGCGCGTGCTGTGGCTGGTCCTGCTGTACGCCACCTTCGAGACGCTGCTGCTGGCGGTGCTGCTCGGCCTGTGGCTGGCCAGCGGCTTCGGCTGGCGGATCCGCTCGCCCTACTTCGCCGGCATCCACTACGACCTGGTGCAGGGCACCCTGATCGCGTTCTTCCGCGAGGCGCGGCGGGTGCTGGCGCTGCGCATCCGCACCGACGGGCCGCAGCCGTCGCGGTGGCCGGACGGGCCGGTGCTGGTGATGTGCCGCCACGCGGGACCGGGCGACTCGTTCGTGCTGATGTATGCGCTGCTGCACTGGTACCACCGCGAGCCGCGGGTCGTCCTCAAGAACACCCTGGCGTGGGACCCCGCGATCGACGTCATCCTCAACCGGGTGCCGGCGCGCTTCATCTCCCCCAACCCGGCGGCCGGTGAGGACCTGGAGTCGCACATCGCGTCGCTCGCCACCGACCTCGACGTCAACGACGCCTTCGTGATCTTCCCCGAGGGCGGCAACTTCACCGCCGCGCGGCGCGACCGGGCGATCGCCCGGCTCCGCAAGCTCGGCCTGGAGCGGATGGCGGTGCGCGCGGAGGAGATGATCCACGTGCTGGCGCCGCGCCCCGGCGGCGTACTGGCGGCGCTCGACGCGGCACCCGAGGCCGACGTGCTGATGGTCGCCCACACCGGCCTCGACCACCTGCTGACCGTCGGCGACCTGTGGCGCGAGCTGCCGATGGACAAGCAGATCACCATGCGCTGGTGGCGGGTCGCGCGTGAGGAGATCCCGGCCGACCGGGAGGAGCGCATCGAGTGGCTCTTCGAGTGGTGGGAGCGGATCGACGACTGGATCGAGGACAACCGCCTCGAGGTGCCCTGAGGTCGCTCCCCGCCCGGTGGCACGGTGGAGCGGTGGCGGCCCGGCCCCGGGGCGGTGCGTGAGGGGGCTTTCGGGACGCCCGATTTCTCCTGGGACACCGCCGCCCGGGCGCGTCGTACCGGACACGCAGACGGGCGGTGCGTGAGGAGGGTTCCGTGTCTCCGAGATCCCCTTCACGCACCGCCCGGTGCGCGGTGCTGGCGTGGTGCGGGTGCTGCTCAGCCCTTGCGCGTCGCGTCGTCGATGTCGATGACCTCGGCGGGGGCGTCGGGGTCGGTCGGCGGGTGCGCCTCCTCGACGGCGTCGCTGATCGCCTCGCCCGGGGCGCCACCACCGATGTCGTCGGTGGCCGGCGGCTCGGCGGTCACGACGTCGTCGGCCGTGACCTCCTCGGGCAGCGGGTCGGTGAGCGGGTCGCCGCCGGGCGCAGCCGACGTGGTGGCCGGCGAGGCGGGCGTGGGCGGCGGGGTCGCGGCAGTCGACGTGGGGGTCGACGGCGCGGGCTTGGGCGGGGCCGGCGGCACGTAGGTCGACTGCCAGTTGGCCTCGGCGTCCTGCTTGCCCTTGAGCTTGGTGAACACGAAGCCGCCGATGGCGAGCAGGCCGGTCACCAGGAGCAGCTTCTTGAGCTTGCCGCCCTTGGGCTCGGGCTCGATGCCGCGCAGCTCGTTGACCTTGGCGGCGGCCAGGTCGCGTCCCTCGGCCGCACGCTCGGCGGCGAGGGAGGCCGCGACGGCGGCCTTGTCGGCGGCGTTGGCACGGGCCTCGGCCAGCACCGGGGCGGCCTTCTCGCGCGCCTCGGCGCTCTTGGCGGCAGCCAGGGCGGCGCCGGCGGTGGCCGCCTCGGTCGCGCGGGTGCGGCCCTCCTCGAACAAGGGCTGGGCCTTGTCACGGGCATCGGCGATCGCGGGCCCGGCCTTCTCCACCGCCTGCTCCCAGGCCGACTCCAGCTGCGGGATGACGGTGTCGGCGACGGTCTCCGAGACCTGCTCGACATAGTCGTGGGCGCGGTCCATCAGGGACTTCTTGCGGCCGAAAGGCATGCGTGACCTCCTCAGTGATTGTTGCTCCATCTCACCACGGGCACCCTGACGCGGCCAGCCCCGTCCGGGTGTGCGGGACGTACGACGTCACGCGGGTGCCCTGCCTGGCTCGGGCGTGGGCGCGGCGTGGCAGGATCGAGGCGCACGGCAGCCGTGCCGCGCCACCACCGACGTACGACAGACCCACAGCTGAGAGGCACTCCCATGGCCGACCCCAAGGCGACCTTCAAGACCAACCGGGGCGACATCGTCGTCAACCTGTTCCCCCACCACGCGCCCGAGACCGTCGACAACTTCGTCGGCCTCGCCGAGGGCACCAAGGACTACCGCGACGACGCCGGCCGCTCGGGCGAGAGGTACTACGACGGCCTCGGCTTCCACCGCGTCATCGACGGCTTCATGATCCAGGGCGGCTGCCCGCTCGGCACCGGCACCGGCGGCCCGGGCTACACCTTCAAGGACGAGATCCACCCCGAGCTCGTCTTCGACAAGCCCTACCTGCTCGCGATGGCCAACGCCGGCCCGGGCACCAACGGCTCCCAGTTCTTCATCACCGTCGGCGCCACCCCGTGGCTCAACCGCAAGCACACGATCTTCGGCGAGGTGGCCGACCAGGCCAGCCGCGACGTGGTCGACGCGATCGCCACCACGCCCACCGGTGCGATGGACCGCCCGCAGGACGCCGTGGTGATCGAGTCGGTCACCATCGAGCGCTGACCCACCCGGCCCGCAGCAGACCCGCGACGCGACACCCGTGACCCAGCCATGACCCAGCCGCCCGAGGGGACGGCCGCGGAGCCGACCGCGGCCGGGGTGCCCACCTGCTACCGGCACCCCGACCGCGAGACCTGGATCCGCTGCCAGCGCTGCGACAAGCCGATCTGCCCCGACTGCATGCGCGACGCCGCGGTGGGCTTCCAGTGCCCCGACTGCATCAAGCAGGCCAACAAGGGCTCCCGCCAGAACCGCGCCATGTACGGCGGTGAGCGCAGCGCCGACCCGCGGCTGACGACGTTCGTCCTCATCGGCATCAACGCCGTCATCTGGCTGGCGATCACCGCGACAGGCGGGCGGCTCTCGAAGATCGCCGACCTCTTTGCCCTGGCTCCCACTGGGAGCTGTGGTTCGGAGTCAGCACCGACCCAGTACTACCCCGGCATCCAGTCGTCGGTGGTGTGCGAGAACCTGCCCAACGGCGACGGTTTCTGGAAGGTCGGCTTTGCCGACGGGGCCTGGTGGCAGCTGATGACGAGCGTGTTCACGCACATCGAGATCTGGCACCTGGCGATGAACATGTTCGCCCTGTTCATCTTCGGTCCGGTGCTCGAGGGCATCGTCGGCCGGGCGCGGTTCCTGGCCATCTATCTCCTCGCCGGACTCGCGTCGTCGGTGCTGGTGCTGTACCTGTCCAGTCCCGACTCGACCACGGTCGGCGCCTCGGGCGCGATCTTCGGCCTGCTGGGCGCCCTGCTCGTCGTCGTCCGCAAGGGCCGGCTCCAGTCCCAGTGGCTCGTGCAGAACCTCGTCCTCGGCGTCGTCGTCACCGTCGTGGGCTGGCGCTTCATCTCCTGGCAGGGCCACCTCGGTGGCCTCGTCGGCGGCGCCCTGGCCGCCGCGATCGTCGCCTACGCCCCGAAGTCGCGGCGCTCCGTCGTGCAGTGGAGCGGTCTCGCCGTCGTCCTGGTGCTCCTGCTGGCGCTCGCCCTCGTACGGGACGCCGCCCTGTCCTGACGCCTGACGCTCGCGTCTGCCGCAGCCCCCGCCCCTCGTCGTACGACGGTGGCGGGGGCTGCGTCGTTTACCCACAGGTGTGCACACAGGTGTGGATAACTACACGCCTGTAATTCGTCCACAGGCTTTGTCCACAATGGGGACAACCGGGGGCGTGATCGGGGCGGGCTCGAAATGGACTCGAGCGGTGGGAGAGACGCCTTCCCTTCCCCAGGAAGGCGCCTCACCCACCGCTCGAGGCGACGGATGTCCGACCCGCGTCAGCGGGCCGAGGGAGAACCTACTCCCACTTGGTCGCGAAGCTGAAGCCGACCGCCATGAAGGCGATGCCGACGACGAGGTTCCACTGGCCGAGGTCGTTGAACACCCACAGCTTGGAGAGGTCGTCGGAGAACACGTAGAAGGTGCAGATCCACAGCAGGCCGATGAGGAAGCAGCCGAGCATGCCGACCACGACTCCGCGGCCGCGGCCGAGGGGGGTCGAGGGGTGCGCGGAGATCATCAGGCCGAGCATGAGCAGGCCGAAGCCGATCGCGTAGTTCCAGTCGCCGAGGTCGGACACCGCCTTGGGGCTGCCGTCGACCGGGGGGAACGCGAGCGGGTTGCCGCGGCCCTGGACGTAGTAGAAGACGAGCCAGGCGATGCCGGCGGCCATGAGCAGCAGGGCGATCAGGAACCTCGGGGTGAAGAGCGACGTCTTCTCCGGGGAGGTGATCGTGGGGGACTTCGACACTGCTGCTCCTGGGGCTTGGCTGTTCAGGGTCCCGGCGGGCTCACGGCACCGGTCACGGGCGGTACGGTGCCCGACGGGGGGTTAGCGTAGTCGGCATGCGTCAACCGTCCCACTCGTCCCCCGGGCGTCGTCGCGCCTGGCGCGTGGCCACTCCCGTGGTCGTGCTGCTCATCGGGGCGCTCTTCGCCGTGAGCGCGGAGCAGAGCGACGGCTTCGACCTGCGTGGTGGACGACTGACTGACCTGGCGTCCGTGGTCCGCGCGGAGCGTGACGAGGCGGGCGAGCTCACCGCACGGGTGGCGGAGCTCAACGCCGAGGTGGAGTCGCTCAGCACCGAGCTCGGCGACCGGTCCGTCGGGCGCGTGCAGGACCAGATCGCGACCCTCGTCGACCCTGCCGGGCTCACCGAGCGGACCGGCCCCGCGGTGCAGGTCTCCCTCGACGACGCACCGGAGGAGTCCCGGCTGGCCTACCAGGGCGACCCGAACGACCTCGTGGTGCACCAGCAGGACATCCAGGCGGTGGCCAACGCGATGTGGAATGCCGGCGCCGAGGCGGTCACCATCCAGGGCCAGCGGCTGATCTCGACGACCGGCATCAAGTGCGAGGGCAACCAGGTCACCCTCCACGGCATCCCCTACTCGCCGCCCTACGTGATCGTGGGCATCGGCGACCAGGCGGCGATGGAGGCCGAGCTGACCACCGACCCCATCCTGGCGACCTACCGCGACTACACCCTGCTGCCCGGCGGCGGCGTCTCGTGGGACATGGCACGTCTCGACTCGGCCGTCGCGCCGGCGTACGACGGCCTGCTCGACCTCACCTACGCGACCCCGATGCCGGGGTGACCGGCGCCTGACGGGCACGACGGGAGCGTCGGGGGCCGAGACTTTGCACCCAGGTCTGGTACTTGTCGGCCGAGATCTCTACCTGTAAGCGGGGTGGTCACCGGATATCCGGTGACCACCCCGAGCCACCGCGCAGCGATTCCGGCGCCTGACGAGCCGCTCCCGGCTCCGGGTCAGCGCTGCGGCCGCTGCGGGGTCGGCGGCGGCTCGGTGGGGGGCGGCTCGGTCGGCGCCGGCTCGGTGGGGGGCGGCTCGGTCGTCGGAGGTGGCTCGGTGGTGGGCGTCTCCGTGGGGGTCTCCGTGGGCGTCTCGACCGGCTCCTCGAAGGCGGAGACGAAGATGGTCACGGTGCTGCCCTGGTCGGCGGTGCCGCCGGCCGGGATCTGGTCGACGACCGTGCCCTTCGGCTCGGTGGAGGCGGCGTCGGTGCGGACGTCCGGCGTGAACCCCGCGTCGCGGATGGCCCGCTCCGCCTCGCGCTGCTGCAGGCCGCGGACGTCGGGGACCTTCTCGGGGCCGTCGGAGAACACGATGGTCACGGTGGTGTCCTCGGCCACCGACGTGCCGGCCGCCGGGTCGGTGCTGAGGACCTGGTAGCGCGGCTCGTCGGAGTCCTGCTCCTGGAAGCGCACCTTGAGGTTCTGCGCCAGCATCGCCGCGCGGGCGTCCTTGCGCGCCGTGCCGACGACGAACGGCACCTCGACCTCGGGCTTCCCGGTCGAGACGACGAAGCTGATCGACGTCCCGGGGTCCTGGAAGGTGTCGCGGTTGGGCTGCTGCTCGATGACGAGGTCCGCCTCGACGGTCTCTGACGTCTCCCGGTCCACCCGGCCGACCGTGAAACCGTCGTCCACGATCGCGAGCCGGGCCTCCTCCTCGGTGAGCCCGACGACGTTGGGCACGGCGGTGCGCTCGGACGCGTCGTCGAAGAGCATGCCGTTGAGCAGGTAGGCGCCGCCGGCGAGCAGCGCGACGACCAGGATCCCGGCGAGGACCCACCAGCCCGCGCGGCTGCGCGACGGCTCGTCGTCGCGGGGCGGCGGTGCTGCGGCGGCCGCCGAGGTGGCGGCGGGCGCGACGGTGGTCGCGTAGTCGTCCTCGGGGGGCGGGACCGGCGGGGGTGCCTGGATCGGGTGGCCGGCGAGGTAGCGCTCGATGTCGGCCTTCATCGCCGCGGCGCTCTGGTAGCGGTCCTCGACGCGCTTGGCGAGCGACTTCATCACGATCGCGTCGATCTCGGGGTCGAGCTCGTCGTCGAGGTCGGACGGCGGCGCCGCCTGTTCGCGCACGTGCTGGTACGCCACCGCGACCGGGCTGTCGCCGACGAACGGCGGGCGGCCGGTGAGCAGCTCGTAGAGCAGGCAGCCGGTGGAGTAGACGTCGGAGCGCGAGTCCACGGTCTCGCCGCGCGCCTGCTCGGGGGAGAGGTACTGCGCGGTGCCGACCACGGCCGCGGTCTGCGTCATCGTCGACGAGGCGTCGGAGATCGCGCGGGCGATGCCGAAGTCCATCACCTTGACGTCGCCCGACGGCGTGAGCATCACGTTGCCGGGCTTGATGTCGCGGTGGATGATCCCGGCGCGGTGGCTGTAGTCGAGGGCCGACAGCACGCCGGCGGTGATCTCGAGCGCGCGCTCGGGCAGGATCTTGCGGCCCTCGCGGAGGATGTCGCGCAGCGTGCGCCCCTCGACGCACTCCATGACGATGTAGGGCTGGGCGACGCCGGACCCGTCGGTGGCCATCTCCTCGCCCGTGTCGTAGGTCGAGACGATCGCGGGGTGGTTGAGCGACGCCGACGACTGGGCCTCGCGGCGGAACCGGGCCTGGAAGGTCGCGTCGCTGGCGAGGTCGGTGCGCAGCCGCTTGACCGCGACCGTGCGCCCGAGGCGCTGGTCCTTGCCCTTGCGCACCTCGGCCATGCCACCTCGGCCCAGGAGCTCGCCGAGCTCGTAGCGGCCGCCGATGAGCGTCGGCTCCGGCTGCGTCATCCCTGGTCGCTCCCTTCGTCTCGTCGCTGGCCGGGCGGGACCTTGGCCCAGTAGCTGACCGTCACCTGGTCGCCCTCCTGCAGCGTGCCGCTCGGCTCCACCGACACCACGATGCCGTCCGGCTGGTCACCGGGGTTGGCCACCTCGACCGCCTCGGGCTTGAGCCCGAGGTCGCGCAGCTCCTTCTCGACGTCCTTGCGGTCGCGCCCGACGTAGGCGGCCGGGTCGACCTCGACCGTGGTCGGCTCCGTCTCGGTAGGTGTCTCCGTGGGGGTCTCGCTCGGGGTCTCCGTCGGCGTCTCCGTCGGCGTCTCGGTCGGTGTCTCGGTGGGGCTCTGTGTCGGGCTCTGGGTCGGGCTGTCGGCCGGCGACTGCGAGCCGCCCTGCGACGGGGTGCTGCCACCGTCGGCGGCGGGCTCGTCGTCGCGGGTGCCCAGCCAGACGGCGAGCAGCACGGCGAGCAGCACGGCCGCGAGGCCGACCAGCAGGGGCCACGGCGTCGTACGACGACGGGCGGGCGCAGGGGCGGGGGCCGGTGCGGGCGCGGGCGCGGGAGCCGCGGCCGGCATGACCTGCGTGGAGGACCCGGCGGGCTCGACCGCCTGAGCGACCACCGTGGCCGCTGCGGCGCCGGCGACCGAGGCGGGGGAGCGCAGCGCCCGGGCGAAGGCGGCCCCGTCGGGGAAGCGCTCCTCCGGCGACTTGGACATCGCGCGGCGTACGACGGCGGCGAGGTCGGCCGGGACGGAGTCGGGGAGCTCGGGGACCGGGTTGCGCAGGTGGGCGATCGCGGTGGCGACCGGGGTGTCGGCGACGAACGGCTTGCGGCCGGCGAGGCACTCGAAGGCCACCACCGCCAGGGAGTAGACGTCGGACGCGGCGGTGGCGGAGGTGCCCTCGGCCTGCTCGGGGGAGATGTAGGCCGGTGTGCCCATCACCTCGCCCGTCTGGGTCAGGGCCATCCCCTCGGCCGCGCGGGCAATGCCGAAGTCGGTCACCTTCACCCGGCGGTCGGGGGTCACGAGGAGGTTGGCGGGCTTGACGTCGCGGTGCACGATGCCGGCGGCGTGGGCGACCCCGAGGGCGTCGGCCGCCTGGGCGAGCAGGTCCTGCGTGACGGCCGGATCGAGCGGCGCGCCGGGGCGCAGCAGCGCGGAGAGCGGCTGGCCCTCCACGAGCTCCATGACCAGGTAGGGGCGCGGCGTCGTCGAGCCGTCGACCGGCGAGCCGTGGCCATAGTCGAAGACCGAGGCGATGCCGGGGTGGTGCAGCGCCGCCGCATGGCGGGCCTCGGTCTCGAAGCGGGTGCGGAACAGCGCGTCGTCGGCGTACTCGGGCTTGAGCACCTTGACCGCCACCGGCCGGTCGAGGACGGTGTCGCGCGCCGACCACACCTCGCCCATGCCGCCCGTGGCGATGCGCGACTCGAGGACGTAGCGGCGGGCGTCGTCGACGTGGCCGCCGGGTGCGAGGGCGGTCACTGGTTGATCACCGCCTCCATGACCGCCTTGGCGATCGGGCCGCCGAGGCGTCCGCCGCCGATCTCGGAGCGGGAGGTGTCGCTCGACTGCACGAGGACGGCGACGGCGACCTGCGGGTCGTCGGCCGGGGCGAAGGAGACGAACCACGCATAGGGCGGCCGGTCGGCGGTCGACTGGGCGGTGCCGGTCTTGCCGGCGACCTGCACGCCCGGGATCTGGGCCGGGGTCGCGGTGCCGGAGTCGACGGTGGCGACCATCATCGAGGTCAGCTCGTCGGCGGTGGTGCTCGAGATCGCCTTGCTGATGCTCTGCGGGTCGGTGCGGTCGAGGACCGACAGGTTGGGCGCGCGCACCTCGTCGACGACGTAGGGGCGCATCACGTCGCCGTCGTTGGCGATGGCGGCGGCGACCATCGCCATCTGCAGCGGCGTCGCGGTGACGCTCGACTGGCCGATGCCGGACAGCGCGGTCTGGGGCGGGTCGAGGTCGCGCGGGTAGAGCGACTCGGCCTGGCCGCCCAGGTCCTCCAGGGAGGTGTCGTTGAAGCCGAACTTCTCGGCCTGGTCGGCCATGGCTTCCACGCCGAGCTCGTTGGCGAGGCTGAGGAACGTGACGTTGCACGAGACCTGCAACGCCTGGGTCAGGGTGATCCGGCGACCACCGCAGTTGCCGCCGTCGTAGTTGGGGACGCTGGTCGTCGACTGGGGGAGCTGGAACCGGTAGCCGCCGGGGACCATCGAGTCGGCGTCGTAGTTGCCCGACTCGATCGCGGCTGCGGCGGTGACCAGCTTGAACGTCGACCCCGGGGGCAGCGTGGTGGCGATGGCGCGGTTGACGAGCGGCTCGCGCGGGTCGGCGTTGAGCTCCTTGCTGAGGTCGGCGACCGCGCCGAAGTCGTGCGAGGCGAGCTTGTTGGGGTCGAACGTCGGGGTCGAGGCCATCGCGAGCACCCGACCGGTCGTCGGCTCGAGCGCCACCACGGCACCCTGCGCATCGCCCGGCAGGGCCTCGAGGCCCTCCCACGCGGCGTCCTGCGCGGCGGCGTCGACGGTGAGCTGGACGTTGCCGCCCTTGGGGTCGCTGTTGCTCAGCATGTCGACCAGGCGCGTGACGAACAGGCGCGAGTCGTCACCGGCCAGGACAGCGTTCTGCGAGCTCTCCACGCCGGTCTGGCTGAACCAGGAGAAGTAGCCGGTGATCGGGGCGTACTTGAACGGCTGGGAGTAGGTCCGCTGGAACTTGTACTGGTCGTCGGACGGCACGCTGCGGGCGATCGCCTCGTCGCCGACGAGGATCGCGCCGCGCTCGCGGGAGAACGTCGCGGTGATGATCCGCCGGTTGCGGGGGTCGTCGGCCAGGCTGTCCGCCCGGACGTACATCAGGTAGGTCGCGTTGACGAGCAGGGCCAGGAAGAGGACGAGGCAGAAGACCGAGACGACGCGGATGGGCTTGTTCATGACCTGAGCTTCACCACCTGGGTGCTCTCGCTGTCGGCGCCGGCGTCGTCGACGGGGTCGAGGCGCGGCGCGGGACGGCGGGCCTGGTCGGAGACGCGCAGCAGCAGCGCCACGATGACCCAGTTGGCCACGAGGGACGAGCCGCCGTAGGACAGGAACGGCGTGGTCAGGCCGGTCAGCGGGATCAGCCCGGTGACGCCGCCGATGACCACGAAGACCTGCAGGGCGACGATGGCGCCGAGGCCGACCGCCAGCAGCTTGCCGAAGCCGTCACGGGAGATCAGCGCGATGCGCAGCGCCCGCTCCACGATCAGGCCGTAGCAGAGGATGATCGCCATGACGGCGGTCAGGCCGAGCTCCTCACCGATCGTCGAGACGATGAAGTCGGAGTAGGCGAACGGCACCCGCTCGGGGAAGCCGTTGCCGAGCCCGCGGCCGATGAGACCGCCCCAGCTCTGCCCGAACAACGCCTCGACGAGCTGGTAGCTGCCCGGCGACGCCTCGTAGTAGTCCAGGGGGTCGAGCCAGAAGTTGAACCGGTTCTGCACGTTGCCGACGAAGGTGTACGCCGCCAGCGCGCCGGCGCCGAACAGCAGGCCGCCGACGACGAGCCAGCCGGGGCGCTCGGTCGCGACGTAGAGCATCGCGAGGAAGAGGCCGAAGAACAGCAGCGAGGAGCCCAGGTCGTTCTGCAGCACCAGGATCATCATCGAGACGCCGAACATCGCCAGGATCGGCCCGAGGTCGCGGCCGCGGGGCAGGTCGACGAACAGGACCCGGCGCCCGGCGAGGGCGAGGGCGTCGCGGTGCAGGACGAGGTAGCCGGAGAACGCGATCACCAGCAGCACCTTGGCGACCTCGCCCGGCTGGAAGCTGAAGCCGGCGACGTTGATCCAGATGCGGGCGCCGTTGATCTCGCGGCCGACGAGGGGCAGGAAGGGCAGGATCAGCAGCAGGATGCCGAGCAGGCCCGCGGTGTAGGTGAAGCGCTGCAGCACGCGGTGGTCGCGCAGCAGGGCCAGCGTGACGATGAAGAGGACCACGCCCAGCGTCATCCAGATCAGCTGCTGGCGCGCGAAGGTGTGCTGGTCGAGCCCGTTGGCCTCGTAGGTCAGGTCGAGGCGACGGATCACGGCGAGGCCGAGGCCGTTGAGCGCGGCCACCAGCGGCAGCAGGACCGGGTCGGCGTAGGGCGCCACGATGCGTACGGTGACGTGGGCGGCCACGATCAGCGCGGTCAGCCAGCCGCCGTAGCCGACGAGGTCGGCGGGCACGACGCCCTCCACCCCGAGGCCGACGGCCGCGTAGGCGCCGATGCCCACCGCGAGCGCGAGCACGAGCAGGAACAGCTCCGCGCCCCGGCGACGCCGGTGCACGAAGCCCATCAGGGTCCCGGTCTGAGTCATCCTCGTCCGTCCGTCACCCTCAGTCGACGTCCTGGCGCGCGGCGTAGTTGTCCACGGTCAGCCGCGCGTCCTCCAGGTCGTCGGCCTCGATGCCCTCGCGGACCTGCTCGGCGTCGATGTCGCTGAGGCGGGTCAGCTCGACGTCGGTGGTCTCGTAGGCGTGGGAGAGGGAGATGCCGGGGAGGCGGGCGTCGATGCCGCGGAAGATCGTGATCCGGCCGTCCTCCTCGGCGACGTAGAACTGCTGCTGGCTCCACGACCAGCCGGCGGCCAGCACCACCCAGGCAACGCCGAGCAGCACGAGGGCGATCAGCAGGCGGCGCAGCCACGAGTAGCGGCCGGGGTCGCGCGGGGCGTAGCGGACGGCCTCCGGGTCGATCGGGTCGGCGACGTAGGCGCCCGCGGGCACGTCGTCCGGCACGGGCGGGATCTCACCGGTGTCGCCGGAGCGGTGGCCGCGGAAGAGGCCACCGACCCCGCCGCCGAGCGGCAGTCGCCGCGGCAGGTCGGCGGCGGCGCCGACGAGCAGGGGCGCCAGGTCCTCGGGCGGCGCCTCCTCGGAGACGTCGGCGACGATGCAGGTGACGTTGTCGGTGCTGCCGGCCTCGAGGCTCGCTCGGACGAGCTCGACCGCGGCGAAGTCGGGCGTGCCGGTGCCGAGGATCTCGGCCATCCGGTCGTGGGTGAGGGTGCCGCAGGCGCCGTCGCTGCAGAGGAAGACGCGGTCGCCGACCTCGGCGGGGAACTCGAAGAGGTCGGGCTCCTCGTGGCGGATGCCGTCGAGCGCCTTGAGGATGAGGTTGCGGTGCGGATGGGTCCGCGACTGCTCCTCGGTGATGCGGCCCTCGTCGATGAGCGACTGCACGAAGGTGTGGTCGTGGGTCAGCTGGCGCAGCTCGCCGCGACGGTAGAGGTAGGCGCGGCTGTCGCCGATGTGGCCGACGCCGAAGCGGGTGCCGTCGAAGAGCGCCACGGTGGCCGTCGTCGAGGTGCCGTTGAGGGCCGGGTCCTCCTCGACCAGCTCGGCGATCCGGTCGTCGGCGCGGTGCACGGCGCCGGCGAGCTGTCCCAGGATGTCGTCGTCGGGCTCCTGGTCGAGCTTGCGCAGCGCCTGCACCGCGGTGCTCGAGGCGAGGTCGCCGCGGACCGCGCCGCCCACCCCGTCGCAGACCGTCAGCAGCCAGGGACCGGCGTAGCCGCTGTCCTGGTTCTCGCGGCGCACCCGGCCGACGTCGGAGATCGCGGAGTAGTGGAGGTACATCACTTCCGCAGCTCCAGGATCGTCTTGCCGACGCGGACCTGCACGCCGAGGCCGATCGTGGTGGGCTGGGTGATGCGGACGGGGCCGACGTAGGTGCCGTTGGTCGAGCCGAGGTCCTCGACGAACCACTCGTCGCCGCTGGCCGCGACGCGCGCGTGGCGGGTGGAGACGTAGTCGTCGTCGAGCTTGATCGCCGCGTCGCTGCCGCGGCCGATGAGGAGGGGCGCGTCGGCGAGCTCGGCACGGGTGCCGGGGTTCTCGCCCTCGACCACGAGCAGGTGGGTCGGGGCGCCGCGGCGGGGCTTCTTGTTGGGCTTGGGGGCCTTGCTCTTGCGGCCCGGGGCAGGTGCGCCGTTGCGTGCGGTCTCGGGCACCCGCGCGCCGAACATGTCGGAGCGGATCACCGAGATCGCGGACAGCACGAAGATCCAGAGGATGGCCAGGAACGCCACGCGGATGAGGAAGAGCGTCAGCTCAGACATTCCAGCCCCCGGCCTCGTCGCGTCCGCCGTCGATGCGGACCGTCATCTCGGTGTGCCCGATCTTGATCGTCGACCCGTCGCGCAGCCGCGCGCGGGGGACCTTGGTGCCGTCGACCAGGATCCCGTTGGTCGAGCCGAGGTCGACGGCCTCGACGCCGTCGATGCTGACCTCGAGCTCGAGGTGTCGCCGGCTGACGCCGGGGTCGTTGATGCGCAGGTCGGCCTCGGTGCCGCGGCCGATGACCAGCCCCGGGGGTCGCAGCGGGTGGCGGGTGCCGTTGACCTCGAGGGTGGCGTGGGAGGACCGGGTCCGGGTGCGCTGGTCGTTGTCGGTGACGCTCGCCTGCGCCTTAGACCGGATCCGGAAGCGGCCGGTGGTCAGGTCGTCGGCCGACTCGAAGGCGATGCTGATCGGACCGGTGAAGACGTAGCCCTGCGCGTCGGCGTGGTCCTGGAGCTGGTCGACAAGGTCCTGCTCGAGCGCGCGACCGAGGCCGACGATGCGGTCGAGGTCGGTGGCCGACAGCTCGACGTGGAAGTCGTTGGGCACCAGCCGGCGCTGCCGGCTGAGCACCTGGGCGTTGTTGTCGCACTCGCGCTGGAGCGCGGCGGCGATCTCGACGGGCTGCACGGCGCTGCGGAAGGCCCGGGCGAACACACCGGAGATCACTGTCTCGAGCCGGTGCTCGAAGCGCTGCAAGGGGTTCATCCTCAGGCCTCCTCTCGTCGAAGCGTCGGGGTGGGCAGGCATCAACGACCGCCCGAGCGGTGCCGCCGAGCGTACCGGCCGGTCGCTCCCGCGCCACCGTGGCGCCCCGGCGTACGGCCGATTGGGAGGGCGTGTCGGCGGTGGGGTAGCCTGAGCCCGCTTCAAGCGCGAGTGGCGGAATAGGCAGACGCGCACGGTTCAGGTCCGTGTGTCCGAAAGGACGTGGGGGTTCAACTCCCCCCTCGCGCACCATGGGTGGCTGGCCCCGGGTCCATGGACCCGGGGCCTTGGCCATTTTCCGGGGCGCCCGCTCTGGGCAGGCATCAACGATGCGCACCGCGACATCGCTCGCAGGTGGCGACGAGTGGGTCCTCGTAGCGTTGAGCCGGTCGCTGGCGACTGTGTGCGACGAAGCTGGGCGAGGCTGTTGACCCGGGGGCCTTGCGCCCCTGACCAGTGCTCATGGAGCGCGAGAGGCTGGAGGCACGGGGAGCGACCGGCGAGGGAGCGCGGCACGATGAATCACGTTCGTATCAGTATCGGCCTGGCTGCGGCGACGATGCTGCTGCTGGGGGGCTGCGCGGATGATGGCGACGATTCTGGATCGCCCCCCTCGAGCACTCGGTCCGCCACGTCGCACGGAGCCGCGCCGACACCCGAGCAGCTGGCCGCGGCGTTGGTGACGGCGGACGACTACGACGGCACGTGGGCCGTCAACGTGCCCCAGGACGCGGAAGGCGCGATCGACGGCGTGGTGCCCGAGAGCAAGCAGGGGATGCTGCCGAGGATCGAGCTGTGCGGCAAGGCCGGCAGGGAGTCTCATCTGGCCGCGGAAGGGCTGCGGTGGCAGGCGTTCCGGCAGATCGACCAGTCTGAGGAGGATCCCATCGACATGGCCACTGGCGATCGGGTGGGCCACATGATCTTCGTCCAGGAGTACCTGCTGGCGGAGGACCCGGCCGAGGTCGAGTCGACCTTCAACGCGTTGCGTGATGGCATGCGCGCCTGTCAGGGGAAGATCCCTGCCGGCGAGGAGGGTCCCGGTGAGGCCGAGCCGATGGCGATCCCGGATGTTGGCGACGACCGCTACGGCGACGTGACAAGGCTGGCTGAGGCCGGTGGCGGGGCGTACTGGCTGCTCCACAACTCCCTGGTGCGGCAGGGCCCGGTGCTGATGGACCTGCAGGTGGTCGACATCGTGATGGGCCAGGGCGTTGAACCCGCCTTCACCACGGAGGGCATCGGTGCGTTCGTCGCCACCGCTGTCGAGAAGCTCCCCTGACCTGCTCGTTCTCCTGACCACGTCCGCAGCGCACTGTCATTCCGCGCTGATGGCGAGCCGCGCGGGCGACCGCCCCGGTCGGGTGACTCACGCTCACCGATCGGCTCCCGGACGTCGTGGGACGCGTAGGCTGACGAGGCACCAGTGTCCGGGGGCCGACAGCAGGGAGGGCCCGTGACGCCAGCAGGTGGTGACGGAGACCGGACCCTCGTGGGGCGCGCTCGAGAGGTCGCCCAGCTCGACGCCTTCGTCCGTGCGGCCACGGCGACCGGTGGCGTGCTCCTGCTGACCGCCGAGGCGGGGATGGGCAAGTCCGCCCTGGAGGCCGCGACGGGCACCGCACGACGGAACGGGGCTCGGGTGCTCCGTGCCCCCGGCGTGGAGTTCGAGACCTCCACGACACCTACACGCCCAGCAGCGTGACGATCGAGAACTCGCGCGACGAGGTGCTGGAGGAGCGCTCCGACCCGCGGGCCGCGTTCGTCGGCCACTCCCTGGAGACCCCTTGGGACCGCCTGCACCTGGCCTACTTCACCGGCTATGCCATGTGGACGTACCTCACCCAGCCGTTCTCCTGGCTCCTGCCCGGGGTCGAGGTCGAGGAGCTCGACCCGTGGAGCGAGCAGGACAAGACGTGGCGCCGACTCCGCGTGGTCTATCCCGCAGACATCGCGACGCACTCCGCCGAGAACCTCTACTACCTCGACGACCGTGGCCTCATCCGGCGCCACGACTACACGACCGAGGTGCTCGGGTCGACGACACCCGCTGCCCACTACGCGTTCGACCACCAGGCGTTCGACGGTGTCCAGGTGCCGACCCGTCGCCGCGTCCACCTGGTCGGCGCGGACGGCGTCGTGATGCCCGAGCCGGTGGTGGTGAGCATCGACGTGGACGACGTCCGCTTCGAGTGACCGATGTCGCGATGGCACGTGACCCCCGGGCTTGACGTACGAAGCAAGCTTCGTGAATAATGGACCGCACGAGGGGAGTACCCCACCTCACCGCATCGTCAGTTCGGCCGGCCGTGACCGGCTCGGTGCGGCGGCCACGACGGACGCAGGTCCCGGTGGCGGGGGAGACCTCCGACGTCACGCCCGACTCGTCGTCGAGTCGGGCCACGCTGGAGGTACGAGAACATGGATGTCCCCCTCTGGGCCTGGCTCGCTGTCCTGGCCGTCATCCTGGTGATGCTGGCCGTCGACCTGCTCGCCCACCGCAAGGCCCACGTCGTGTCGGTCCGGGAGGCCGCGACCTGGTCCGCGGTCTGGGTCTCGCTCGGGCTCGCCTTCGGTGGCGTCGTCTGGTGGGCGTACGGCGCCCAGGCCGGTGGTGAGTACTACGCCGGCTACCTGATCGAGAAGTCGCTCGCCGTCGACAACGTCTTCGTCTTCGCGCTGATCTTCACCTACTTCGCCGTGCCGCGGGAGTACCAGCACCGGGTCCTGTTCTACGGCGTGCTCGGCGCCCTGGTCTTCCGGGCGATCTTCATCGCGGGCGGTGCGGTGCTCATCGAGAACTTCGCCTGGGTCCTCTACGTCTTCGGCGCGTTCCTCGTCTTCACCGGGTGGAAGATGTTCACCCACCGCAACGACGAGATGGACCCCTCGCGCAACCCGGTGTTGCGCCTGGTCCGGCGATGGGTGCCGAGCACGGACGAGTACGACGGGCAGAAGTTCTGGGTCAAGCGCGCCGGCAAGTGGGTCGCGACCCCGCTCTTCACGGTGCTCGTCCTCGTCGAGACGACGGACATCATCTTCGCCGTCGACTCCATCCCGGCGATCTTCGCGGTGACGCAGGAGCCGTTCCTGGTCTTCACCAGCAACGCCTTCGCGATCCTGGGCCTGCGCGCGATGTACTTCCTGCTCGCCGACCTGATCCACCGCTTCGTCCACCTCAAGGCGGGGCTCTCGGCGATCCTCGTGTTCGTCGGCGTCAAGATGCTCCTCCTGGACGTCTGGAAGGTGCCGATCTGGCTCTCCCTCACCGTCATCGCCACCTGCATCACGGTCGCCGTCGTCGCCAGCCTCCGCGCGACGCGTGAGCAGGCCCCCACCGCGGGGGACCCGGCGGCCGGCCACGAGGACGTGCTGCGATGAGTGCCGGCGCGATCGGCTCGCCCGTCGCCCTGAGGACGAGGGACATCGCGGACCTGGCGGTCACCGCCGGCTACCCGTGCATCTCGGTCCTGCTGCCGACGGAACCGGCCCCGCGCATGACGCCGGCGGACCGGTCGAGGCTGGACGACCTGGTCCGGGACGCGGCGCAGTGCCTGGTCGAGCGGAGCGTGACGAACCGGTCCCGCCTGCTGGACAAGCTGTCGGACCAGGTGGACCGCGCCAGCGACGAGCCGACCGATCGGGGGTTGTGCATCTACGTCAACCGGGCGGTCGCCCGCTCGTTCCGGCTGCCGCAGCCGGTGGCCCCCCGGGCGGTGGTGGAGAGCACCTTCGCCACCAGGCCGCTCATCTCGGCACTGCACCGCATGCCGCCCCACCTGGTGCTCCTGGTGCATCCCACCTGCGCTCACCTGTACGCCTCGGAGGACGGTGGCCTGCGTCCCGTCGGGCGGCACGAGCCCTTCGGCTCGGAGCACTCGATCCGGGTGCCCGGGCCCCGCCAGCCGGCCGCCGCTGCCACGCGGGCAGAGGTGACGACCGGGTTCCTGCGCGGCGTCGACCAGCTGCTGGGGGACTACCGGTCCGATCACCCGAGCCCGCTCGTGCTCGTCGGGCCGCCGCGCCTGCTCGACGAGTTCTGCGCCCTGAGCGGCAACCTCGAGCGGCTCGCCGGCCGGGTCGACGACCGCGACTGCGCCACGATCCTCGACCTCGCCCTTGCCGGCATCACCGCCGTCGAGGCCTACCTGCGGACTCGACGCGAGGACGCGCTCGCGTTGCTCCGGCGAGCGGCGGTGGATCGACCCATGGACGTGGCTTCGGGCATCGAGGGGTGCTGGCGAGCCCTGGGCCGGCGGCGACCGGCGATGCTCCTGGTCGAGGAGGACTTCATCGTTCCGGGCACCACGGTCCCCGGGCGCGGCACCCCTGGCGGCGCGCCCGCGGTTGCTGAGGTGCACGACCTGGTGGACGACCTGATGGAGCAGGTGATCCTGACGGGCGGACAGCTCGCGCTGGTCGCCGATGGCGACCTCGCCGGCCACGACCGGATCGCGCTCGTCCTGCGGCACTGAGGAGGCCTCCGTGAACGTACGACGACTCCTGCTCCACCTGCGTGGGCGACTGCCGCTCGACGAGCCCGTGACGCCGGCCGGACCCCGGCTCGAGGTGACCAGGACCCGTCCCGTGACGGCCCCGTGGGCACGGCGGTCGGTCCGGCCGATGCGATGGCGGGGTCGCGGCACACTGGGGCCGTGACCATCGACGGATTCCGCGCCGGAGTGCTCTTCGCGGCTGCCGGCGCCCTGCTCGCCCTGCTCGTCGACCAGGCACTGGGGTCGGGGCTCGGGGTGGTCGCCGCTCTCCTCGGCTTCGTCGCCGGTCTGCTCGTCCAGCAGACACTCCTCTGGAGCGTCGTCGTCGTCGCCGTCGTCCGCGGCGCGGTGAGGTGGGCGGCGCGCCGACGCTGAGGTGGCTCCAGGTCGCCTCGTCATGGCGGGGAGCAGCTCGACGACGTCGGTCGGGCCGAGCTCGCGAGGCGGAACGGACGAACTGCAGATCGCGTAGCATGGTTCGCCGTGCCTCGTGACGACTGGACCTTCCTCTCCAACCACGGCCACGTCCTGGTCGCCCTGGCGCGCGACCCGGACGCCCGGACCCGCGACGTGGCGGACGCCGTCGGGATCACCGAGCGGGCTGTCCAGCAGATCGTGGCCGACCTCGTCGAGCACGGCTACGTCGAGAAGGAGAAGGTGGGCCGGCGCAACCGCTACCGGGTCATCCGCGGCTCCCACTTCCGGCACGACCTCGAGTCCGGTGTGACGCTCGGCGCGTTCGTGGACCTGGTCAACGCGTACCCTGCGACCGTTGACACGTGAATTTGACTTCGTGATAATCTGGTCGCACATCAGGGTTGGGGAGTAACCCAGCTCCGGTCGCCGTCACCACGGCCCACCAGCCCGGCGACCGGGTCCCGCACCGGGACGGGAGAGACCACCTCTGATCACCATCCGGGCAGCAGAGCCCGGAGCGACGACAACGGTGGTGATCAGCATGGGCGACATCCTCATCCTCGGCGCAGTGGCGATCTGGCTCGGCCTGTGGGCGGCTCGTGACCTCGACAGGTGCGGGGTCACCCGCCGGCACGCCAGCGCGGCCGCGCGGCGCAGACGGCCGCGTCGCGGGCCCCTGCTGGGCGCCGGGCCCGGGCGGCCGTACGTCGACACGGCCGGAGGTTGACCGTGATCATCAGGGGCCCGGACGCCCTGACCCGCGGCGCGCAGGTGACGGCGGCACCCACCGCGGGTCGTCGAGACCTCACGCCGCAGGCGGTGGCTCACCTGACCGTGAGCGGTGGCCACCCCTGCATCTCCGTGCTGATGCCCACCACGCCGGCTGCTCGGATGGCGGTCGCCGACCGCGCGCGCCTCGACGGTCTGCTCCTCGACGCCGAGCGGCGCCTGGCTGACGACGGCGTCACCGACCGCGAGCGGCTGGTGCGCGAGCTGCGCCGGCTGGCCCGCATCGCCCAGGACTCGGGCACGTCCCACGCCCTGGGGATCTTCGTCAGCGACCACGTCTCGCGCGCCTGGACCCTTCCCGTGTCGGTCCACCCGAAGGTCGTGGTCGAGTCCACCTTCGCCACCCGCGACCTGCTCCGGGCTCTCCACCGGACCCCGCCGCACCTGGTCGTGCGCATCGACGAGTTCGGTGCCCGCGTGTTCTGGGTCGCCACCCGGGTGACGCTGCTCGAGACGGTCGAGCGCCTCCCCGGCGGCAGGCCGCGACCCGTCGGCGACCGCGAGCTCGCCGCGGACCGGACCCCCGAGGACCGCCGCGACCTCCTCGCTCGCCTCGACGCGTGCATGACGCGGCTGCGGTCGCAGCGCCCGGCACCGCTGGTGCTCGCGGGTGATCCCGGACTCGTCGCCGAGCTGAAGGGCGGCGCGACGTGGCTGCACCGGCTGGCGGGGGAGGTCGTCGACGCGCGGGCCGACGCCCCGGACGAGCTGTTCAGCGCGACCGCGCTCTGTCTCGAGGACTACCTCCGCCGACGCGGTCAGCAGAGCCTCCACGACCTTTACGAGGCGGTGGCCACCGCGCCCGACCAGGTGGTCGCCGGGCTGGACGAGTGCTGGGCCGCGGTGACCAGGCGCACCCCGGGCACGCTCCTGGTCGAGCACGGCTACGTGCACCCCCGGCCACCGGGGGAGGGCGGCGAGGTGGCCTCCCACGACCTCGTCGACGACCTCCTCGAGCTGGCCCTCGAAGCCGGCAACCTCATCGCCTTCGTCGACGACGCGGAGCTCCACGAGTTCGGCGGGATCGCGCTGCTGCGATCGGGGTGACGGTGTCGTCGGGCATGCTCGGGCCATGGCCGAGCCCCGCGACTCCCCGACCGAGGACGAGAAGTGGCTGGTCGTCGACGGCCGGCGCTGGCGGCGTACGGACCCGGCCATCCCGGATGACGAGCTCGCCCGGCTGAAGTCCCACCTCGGGCGCGGCCGGTCGGGCGTGCGCACGGCGCACGGTGACGCCGAGCTCGAGGCCACCCGCCACCGGACGCAGCTGGCCAAGGTCGGCCTCGGCGAGCGGGGCACGCCGTGGTGGGAGCAGACCGACGCCGAGCGGCGCGAGCGGTGGGAGTCGGCGCTGGCCGAGCTCGACACCCTCGACGACTGAGGCAGCCCGGTCAGCCGAACAGGTCGGCGGTGATCTGCTCGCCCGCACCGATGTCGCGCAGCGCCGCCCCGTACATCCGCCCAGTGAAGCACCGGCCGACGGGCCGAGGGGCCGTATCGACATACTCGAACAGTGACCGATCGAGCGCCGCAGCCCACCGCCGCCGGACTGGCCGAGCCCCTGCGGTCGCGCTGGAGCCCGAGCGTGTACGACGACGCGCACCGGCTGACCCACGACGAGGTCGAGACCCTGCTGCGCGCCGCACAGTGGGCGCCGAGCAAGGGCAACACCCAGCCGTGGGCGTTCTTCGTCTGCGTCCCGGGCACCCCGCAGCACGAGTCGCTCGTCGCGACGCTGAGCCGCGGCAACGCCGGCTGGGTGCCGCGCGCCTCGGTCGTCTTCGTCACCGCCGCGCACGTGCTCGAGAGCGAGGAGCCCGGCGCGGCGTCGTACAGCGACCACGCCCTCTACGACGTCGGCCAGGCCGCGGCCCACCTGACGCTGCAGGCGCGGGCGATGGGGCTGCACGCGCACCAGTTCGCCGGCTTCGACCACGACGCGCTCGCCGAGGCGCTCGGCGTGCCGGCCACCCACCGCGTCCTCACCGGCATCGCCGTCGGCGTGCCGGGTGACCCGACCGAGGTCGACGAGCGCACCGCCGCCCGCGACCGCCGCGACCGGGCGCGCCGGCCGCTCGAGGAGTGGGTGTTCGGCGAGCGCTTCGGGGAGCCGTTCGTGACAGCGCCGCTGGCAGACTCTGGGTCATGACCTCTCTCTCCGACTTCTCGGCCACCGCGATCGACGGCACCGACACCGACCTCTCGCAGTACGACGGCAAGGTCGTGCTCGTCGTCAACACCGCCTCCCAGTGCGGCTTCACCGGCCAGTACAAGGGCCTGCAGCACCTGCAGGACACCTATGCCGACCAAGGCCTGGTCGTGCTGGGCTTCCCGTGCGACCAGTTCGGCAACCAGGAGCCGGGCGACGAGGCGGAGATCTCGGAGTTCTGCGAGCGCAACTTCGGCGTGACGTTCCCGCTGTTCGCCAAGGTCGACGTCAACGGCGACGACGCCCACCCGCTCTTCGCGTGGCTCAAGGACTCCAAGGGCGGGCTGCTCGGCAGCAAGATCAAGTGGAACTTCACCAAGTTCCTCGTCGGCCGCGACGGCCAGGTCATCGAGCGCTACGCCCCGCAGACCGAGCCGGAGAAGCTGTCCGGCGACATCGAGAAGGCGCTCTGATGCGCGCCGGCGTCGTGGCCGCGGCGGTCCTCGCCGCGGTCGTGACGTCGGCACCTGCGAGCGCGGAGACAGCGCCTCGGTCGGCGACGGACGGGCGCGTCGCCGACACCGTCGTCGGCACCGGGACGCCTGCGTCGTGCACCTCGCGCGCGGTCGTGCGCGCCGTGGCGAGGGGCGGCCTGATCCGCTTCGACTGCGGCCCGTCGCCGGTGACGATCGCGATGAAGCGGACCGCGAAGGTCGTCAACACCTCGGCCCGCGTCGTCCTCGACGGCGGCGGGCTCGTCACCCTGAGCGGCGAGGACAGGCGGCGGATCCTCTACATGAACACCTGCGACCGCGCGCAGGTGTGGACGACCTCGCACTGCAACGACCAGGCCGAGCCGCTGCTGGTGCTCAAGGGCATGCGGTTCGTCCGCGGCAACAGCACCGGCGAGACGACCGACGGCGGAGGTGGCGGCGCGGTCTTCGTGCGCGGGGGCCGGCTGAGGATCCTCGACTCGACCTTCGCTGACAACCGCTGCGACCGCACCGGCCCCGACGTGGGCGGGGCCGCGGTCCGGGTGCTCGACCAGTACCGCGACCGGCCCGTCGTCGTACGACGCTCCAACTTCACCGGCGGCCGGTGCAGCAACGGCTCGGCGCTGAGCAGCATCGGCGTCTCGTGGCGCATCAGCGGCTCGACCTTCACCGGCAACCGCGCCGTCGGCCGTGGCGCCAACCCCGCCCGGCCCGGCACGCCGGGCGGCGGTTCGGGGGGCGCCATCTACATGGACGGCGACGACATCCACCTCACGCTCGAGGACAGCGTGATGTCGAACAACACCGCGCGCGAGGGGGGCGGGGCGATCTTCTTCGTGTCCAACGACCGCTCCGGCACCCTGACGATCGACGGCTCGCGACTGATCGGCAACACCAGCGAGGGCTTCGAGACCATCCCGGGGGTCTTCTTCCTGGGCGCGAGCCGGACGATCACCGACTCGGTGGTGCGCTAGGGGGCGGTCACCGGATATCCGGTGACCACCCCGCTTCGAGGTCGAGATCCCGGGTGCAAAGCACGCAACTCGGGTGCAGAGTCCGGGCTCGCCCGCAGGTACAGCGAGGTCAGGACAGTGTCGGCGCGTCCGGCCCGACCCGCTCGGCCAGCCACTGCGCGACCTGCTCCTCCGACGGCGCGAGCCCGTCGCTGATCACGTGGGGCGCGACGCGGGAGAAGTAGTCGGTGACCATGTTGTCCGACTCGCGCACCAGCATGCCGGCGGCCTCGCCGTCGACGATCCACGACCCGAGCACCACGCGGTTGCCCTCGAAGCTCGGCAGGTCGGTGTAGGCCTGGTAGACCCAGCCCTCGGCGCCGTAGCCGCCGGGCATCACGACGTCCTCGATCATGTCGTCGAGGTGGATGCGGATGTTGTCGCCCTCGCGCCCGTGCAGCGGCTTGGCGACCCAGCGCTCGAGGTCGCGCGGCTCGTCGAAGTACGCCGGCAGCAGCAGGCGGTGGCGCGGGAAGAGCTCCCACAGCACCGGCAGCAGCGCCTTCGTGCTGAGCAGCACCTTCCACGCCGGCTCGATCCACCGCGTCGGGCGGGACTCCTGCTGCTGGACGACGTACTGGCCGAACGGCTCGGCGAGCATCTCCTCCCAGGCGTAGAGCTTGAAGGCGTTGCGCAGCGGCTCGTCGTGGACGTCGCGGTAGTCGCGGGTGTCGGGGTTCCAGCCGACCTCGGCCATCGGGTGGGCCATGGTGACCCAGCCGGCCTGGACGGCGGTGTCCATCAGGTAGTGGACCGTCATCTCCATCTCGCCGCCGTCGTAGGAGTCCTCCTCCCCGAGGTCGTAGAGGAAGTGCAACCGGTCGCCGTCGAAGTGCCCCGAGCGGCGCAGCGTGCGCCACCCGGCGACGAGCCGGTCGTGGACGGAGTTCCACTGGTCCATCTCCGGCATCACGTCCTCCATCCAGTTCCACTGGATGATCCCGGTCTCCACGAGGCCGGTCGGGGTGTCGCCGTTGATCTCGAGCATCTTGATCGACCCGTCGGCGCCGTAGGCGAGGTCGAAGCGTGCGTAGAGCGCCGGGTCGCCGGCCTCGATCGAGCGTCGGACGACGCCCAGCGAGCCGGGCGGCAGGCCGAGCCGCTCGTCGGTCATCGTCGTGGCCATGTGGGTGACGGCCTGCAGGCACATCGCCCACAGCTCCTCGGTGGCGGCCTCGAGGGCCTCCACCTCCTCCATCGTCACCTCGTACCAGGCGTCCTCGTTCCAGTAGGGCAGCTCGGAGCCGTCGGGCATCTTCGTGGTCGGGAAGACCAGACCCTGCTCCACGACGGTGTCGCGCCAGCCCTCACGCGCTCGCGACCGGTGCCGCCACATGTCGGGTGCCCGTCCCGCTCAGGCGATGCTGGCGCACACGATGGCGCCGACCGACAGGGCGACCGCCGCCGCGACCTGCGCGAGGGGACGTACGGGGCCGGGCGCGGTGACGATCTGCCGCAGGTCACCGGGCGTGATCGCCTCGACCGCGAAGAACATCAGGGTGTTGAGCACGATGCCGACCACGCCGAAGCAGACGGTCCACACCAGCGCCCAGCCGAGCGAGGTCTCGCCGTTGGTCCAGATCGCGGTGAAGAGCACCGCGGCGTTGGAGGCCAGCCACGCCGAGGTCACCAGGCCGGCGCCCTTGGAGTGGGCGTGCACCGACTCGTTGCCGTTCTCGTCCACGCCGCGCAGGTGGGTGCCGAGGTGGCCGGGCGTGGCGAGGTCGAGGACGTAGTAGGCCACGACCAGCATCGCGCCGCCGACGAAGGCGTACGCGACGGCGTGGAGGAGGGCGTTGATCAGGTCTGTCACGGGGTGTTCTCCTGGGGAGCGGTGCGGGCGTGGTGGGGTGCCGAGGCGGGGGCTGGGCGGGCAGGCTCAGCCGAAGCCGCGGGAGCTGCCGCCGAACCCGCCCTTGGTGGTGGCGGACTTGACGGTGGAGCCGCCGGTGGTCGGTAGGCCGCCGCGCTGCACCGAGCCGTTGAGGGTGCTGCCGCGGTAGGTCCCGCCGCTCACGGTCGAGCCGACGCCGGGGACGACCGACCGCGCGGCGAGGTAGTACCAGAAGAAGCCGGTGCCGCTCCCGTCGTAGTCGGAGTCGTCGTCGCACTGGTCGTCGTCGACGCGCTCCTCGGTCTCGGGGTCGACGCAGACGGCGGCGTAGTCGGCGCTGGACGAGCAGCCGGTGAGGCTGCTGGCCATCAGCGCGGTGATGCCCAGCGAGATGCTGGTCGACCGCATGCGACGGCGGGTGGGGGTGGTCATCGGGCGCCTCCGGGCGGGTCCTGGTCAGCATTCGTCGGCTGGGCGTTCTTCTGCGTGAACATCGCCAGCATGCGCTCGGCGACGTCGGTGGTGCTGGCGTCGGCGGCCTCGTGCTCGGCGAGGCGCTGGTCGAGCCACTCGCGACCGTGCTGGGCCTCGAGGGAGGCGAGGGTGAGGTGCTCGAGCCGGTCGATGCGCTCGTGGACGTCCTCGAGGACCGTCGCCACGGCGAGCGACTCCTTGTCGAAGACGAGGTTGGCGATGACGTGGCCGATCGCGATCGGGACGAGCACCAGCATCGAGACGATCAGGACCGCGCCGACCGCGCGGCCGGCGGTCGAGGACGGGTAGAAGTCGCCGTAGCCGACGGTCGAGCCGGTCACGATGCCCCACCACAGACCCTCGATGGGGCCCTTGTCCTCGAGGAGGGCGTAGGTCAACGAGCACGCGACCCAGATGCCGAGCACCACGAGCACCAGCAGGTGCGGGGCGTTGACGAGCCCGCGCACCGGACGCGCGACGAAGCCGATGCGTCGCGCGATCGCGCTGTCGGCGTCGCCGACGGCCCCGTCCGTCCTGCCGTCGTCTGCGGCCACCTCGGCCATGGCGCACCCCCCGATCGTTTGCCACCACCCGCGTGCCGTCGCGGTGACTATAGGGCTACCCCCGAAGCGGCGCGCCAAACGCTGCCTGCCTATGACGCGACGAGGTCGGCGTACTCCGGGTGCTTCTTGATGTACGCCGCCACGTAGGGGCAGTCGGGCCGCACGGTCAGGCCGCGCGAGCGGGCGTCGTCGAGGGCCGAGCGCGCGAGCGTGGCGGCGTGGCCCTGGCCGCTGAAGGCCTCCGGCACCTCGGTGTGGATCAGCCGGATCACGTCGCCGTGCAGCCGGTAGTCGATGAAGCCGACGAGCTGGTCGCCGGAGCGCAGCTCGTAGCGGTGGTGGTCGGGGGCGTCGATGAACTCTGTGTCCACAACCCGAGCCTAGACCGTGGTGACTTGCCCGTAACCCCGCGCGGAGGAGAGGGTCTGGGGCATGGCAGCAACCGCATCGTCGTACTCGATCACCATGCGGTTGTACACCGCGGCCGACCACAGCGTCGTTGGCGCGGTCGCGACCACCATCGCGCACAACGGGGGCGTCGTCACCGCGATCGACGTCGCCGAGTCGCGCCACGACCGGCTCACCGTCGACGTCACCTGCTCGGCGGCCGACGCCACCCACTCGCAGGAGCTCGTGGCCGCGGTGGCCGAGGTCGAGGGGGTGACGGTCCACAAGGTCAGCGACCGGACCTTCCTGCTCCACCTCGGCGGCAAGATCTCCGTGCAGTCCAAGGTGCCGCTGCGCACCCGTGACGACCTGTCGATGGCCTACACGCCGGGCGTCGGCCGGGTGTCGATGGCGATCCACGACAACCCCGAGGACGTCCGCAAGCTCACCATCAAGGGCAACTCGGTCGCCGTCGTCACCGACGGCTCCGCCGTCCTGGGCCTCGGCAACATCGGCCCCGGCGCGGCGATGCCGGTGATGGAGGGCAAGGCCGCGCTGTTCAAGCGCTTCGCCGACATCGACGCGTGGCCGATCTGCCTGGCCTCCCAGGACACCGACGAGATCGTGAAGGCCGTCGAGATGATCGCCCCCGGCTTCGGCGGCATCAACCTCGAGGACATCGCGGCCCCGCGCTGCTTCGAGATCGAGGCCCGGCTGCGCGAGTCGCTCGACATCCCCGTCTTCCACGACGACCAGCACGGCACCGCCATCGTGGTGCTGGCCGCGCTGACCAACGCGCTGCGGTGCGTCGACAAGCAGCTCGCCGACGTGCGCATCGTCGTGTCCGGCGCCGGCGCCGCGGGCACGGCGATCGTCACCCTGCTCCTCGCCGCGGGCGCCCACGACGTGGTCGTCGTCGACCGGGAGGGTGCGCTCGCCGCGGGCGACGAGTCGCTGTCGGCGGCGCACGCCGACCTGGCCGCCGCGACCAACCCGCGTCGTGCCACCGGCTCGCTGCGCGAGGTGCTCGTCGACGCCGACGTCTTCATCGGCGTCTCGGCCCCCGGCATCCTCGACCCGGAGTGGATCCCGACGATGGCGCCCAAGCCGGTCGTCTTCGCCCTCGCCAACCCCGACCCGGAGGTCGACCCGGCCGAGGCCGACAAGTACGCCGCCGTGGTCGCGTCGGGCCGCTCCGACTACCCCAACCAGATCAACAACGTCCTCGCCTTCCCCGGCGTCTTCCGCGGGCTCCTCGACGCCGGCGCCTCCGAGGTGACCGTCGACATGCTCCTGCGCGCGGCCCAGGCCATCGCCGACACCGTCAGCGCCGAGGAGCTCCACGCGGCCTTCATCATCCCGAGCGTGTTCCACCCCGACGTGACCAAGCGGGTGGCGTCGGCGATCAGCGGCCGCGAGGGCTGACCCCCGGCGGATCGGGGTTCGACTCCGGCCCTTCGTCGACCCCGGGTTGGCCGCGGTCGGTCATCGGGGGTAGTTAAGGGAGACCTGGACGATCTGGCGGTAGTCCAGGGTCAGGTGCCCCTTAACTACCCCGCCAGACGTCAGCCCCCGCCAGACGTCAGACCCCGCCAGACGTCAGACCCCGCCAGACGTCAGCCCCCGCCGGACGTCAGCCCCCGTCGCCCCGGGCCCGGGCGCACCTGGTGGGGAAGTCCGACACTTCGTGGGGGTTGTTTCCCCCTCCTAGTGACGGACTCCCCGCTCGAGCGGGGAGTCCGCCAGGCGGGCGGACCCGCCCCCGGGTCAGGCCGGCCCCACCTTGCGCGGCCACCAGAACTTCTCCCCGAGGGTGAGCGCGAGCGCCGGCACGAGCACGGTGCGGACGACGAGGGTGTCGAGCAGGACACCGACGAAGATGATCGCGCCGAGCTGGGCGAGCACGACCAGCGGCAGCACGCCGAGCACCGCGAAGACGGCGGCGAGCAGGATGCCGGCGCTGGTGATCACGCCGCCGGTGGCGGTCAGGGCACGGAGCATGCCGGTGCGGGTGCCGTGCTCGCGCGCCTCCTCCCGCGCCCTGGTGACGAGGAAGATGTTGTAGTCGACGCCGAGCGCGACGAGGAACAGGAACGCCAGGAGCGGCACGCCCGTGTCCATCGCGTCGAAGCCGAACACCGTCTGGAAGAGCCACCACGACGCGCCCATGCTCGCGGCGTACGTCGCCACGACGGTCGCGACGAGCAGGATCGGCGCGACGACGGAGCGCAGCAGCAGGAGCAGCGCGCCGAGCACGAGCAGCAGGATGAGCGGCAGGATCAGCAGGCGGTCGCTCGCGGCGTAGTCGGCCGCGTCGAGCGCCTCGGCGTCGCCGCCGCCGACGTGGGTGTCGTCGAAGTCGGCCACCGCGTCACGTACGTCGAGCACGACCGCCTGTGCGGCGTCGCTGCCGGGAGCGGCGTCGGGTACGGCGTCGATGCGGGCGATGCCGTCACCGGTGGTGGTGACGCGGGCGGAGTCGACGCCCTCGACCTCCTCGACCGCGGCGAGCACCTGCTCGGGGTCGTCGCGCGTGACGACCTGGACCGGGTCGCTGGTGCCGGCGGGGAAGGACTCGCCGAGCCGCTCGGCGGCCGAGATGGCCTCGGGGCGCTCGAGGAACTGGTCGGCCGGGTCGAGCCCCGTGGTGATGGTCGTGGCGCCGAGGGCCATCACCGTGAGGGCGACGACGGTGCCGGCGACGAAGGTGCGCGGACGCCGGGCGACGGCGCTGCCGACGCGGTGCCACACGCCTCGGGAGTCCACGAGCACCGGGTCGCCGACGTGCGGCACCCGCGGCCAGAACACCCACCGTCCGAACAGCACCAGCGCCGCGGGCAGCACGACGAGGGCGAAGGTGGCGGCGATGACGACGCCCACCGCACAGGCCAGGCCGAGGCCGCGCGTGGTCGGGATCGCCGACAGCAGGAGGGTCAGCAGGCCCAGCACGACCGTCGTGGCGCTCGACAGCACCGCCTCGAAGGTGCGGCTGAGCGCGTGCGCCATCGCCTCGTGGCGCGACTCGGTGGTCTTGAGCTCGTCGCGGTAGCGCGAGATCAGCAGCAGGGCGTAGTCGGTGCCGGCTCCGAAGACGAGCACGCTGAGGATGCCGATGGTCGACTCGTCCCACGCGACGCCGGCCACCTCGAGGACGTTGGTCGCCGCGATCGCGGCCAGGCGGTCGGCGATGCCGACGACCGTCAGGGGGACCAGCCACAGCACGGGGCTGCGGTAGGTGATGATCAGCAGGATGGCGACGACCGCCGCCGTGGCGCCGAGGAGCCGGATGTCGGCACCGTCGAAGACCTGGCCGATGTCGGCCTGGATGCCGGCCGGCCCGGTCACCTGGACCTCGACGCCGTCGGGGGCGTCCTCGCGCAGCTGGTCGCGCAGCTCCTCGACCTTGTCGATGTTGTCGGTCGCCGACGACGAGGAGACGGGTACGGCGACGAACGCGGCGGTCCCGTCCTCGGCCACCACCAGCGGCGACTGCTGGCCCTCGCCACCACCGGGCGGACCGCCCGGCGGCCCGTCCTGCGGCGCGCCCGCCCCGTCACCACCCCCGGCGGCGCCGTCCGGCGCTCCCTCCGGCGCCCCGCCGCCACCGGCCTCCGACAGGAGCGAGACCGACTGCTGGGTCAGCTCGCCCTGCGTGGCCTGGTCGAGCTCGCCCGACTCCGCGGTCCACAGGACGATGGCCACCTGGCCCTCGTCGTCGGGCAGCTGCTCCTCCAGCTCGACGGCCAGGGTGCTGTCGGCGCCTGCCGGGAGCGTGTCGAGAGCCGAGTTCTCCCGCTCGCCCTCGGGCACGAACGCGATCGCGAACAGCGCCAGCAGGATCGGCACCAGCGCGAAGAACCAGGCCAGTCGGCGTCCGGTGATCGCCCGGGCCGCAGCGGGGGTGGGGTGGGAAGGCACGGAGTGCTCCTCGAAGAGATAGTTAGCCGACGTGATTGCTAAGTAGGTTACTTATCAAGTTAGCGGTAGTATCATCGACGAGGCAAGTGCACGACGACACGCAAGGGGGCCGCCGGTGACGGACGAGCAGCACCCCGTCACGCCTCCGCCCTGGGTCGGCCGGGGGCAGGAGCGGGCGCAGCCGCCGACGCTCCTGGCGCTGCGCGACCTCGTCGCCGCCGGCAGCCGCGTCAACCACGTGGTGTCACGGCGTGCGGGGCTCAGCGAGTCGGAGCTGGTGGCGCTCGAGCACCTCACCCGGGAGCAGATCGGTCCCGCGGAGGTCGCCCGCCGCCTCGAGGTGTCGACCGCCGCAGCGACGGGCATCGTCGACCGGCTGGTCGCGCGGGGTCACGTCGAGCGGCGGCCGCACGAGGTCGACCGCCGGCGCACGGAGCTCCACATCACCGACTCCGGGCGCGAGGAGATCATCGGCCACCTGATGCCGATGTTCGCTGCGCTGCACCGGCACGACGCGAGCTTCACCGAGGAGGAGAAGGCCGTCGTGCAGCGCTACCTGCGGGGCGCGACCGAGGCCTTCGAGCGCGTGCTCGACGGCTGAGCCCGGGAGGGGTCAGTCCTCGACGCCGGCCATCCGGTGGGCGACGAGCGCGGCGCCGACGATGCCGGCGCGGTTCTGCAGCGTCGCGGGCACCATCTCGGTCTCGGCCTTGATGAGGTGGCCGAACTTCTCCCACGACTTGCTCACGCCGCCCCCGATCACGAAGAGGTCCGGGGAGAAGAGGCGCTCGAGGTGGCGGAAGTAGGCCGTGAGCCGCACCGACCACTCCTCCCACGAGAGGCCCTCGCGCTCGCGCGCGCTGGTCGCGGTGGTCGCCTCGGCGACCGCTCCGTCGAGCTCGAGGTGGCCCATCTCGGAGTTGGGGACGAGCTGGCCGTTCCAGATCATCGCCGAGCCGATGCCGGTCCCGAGCGTGATGACCATGACCAGTCCGCGGCGGCCCTTCGCAGCGCCGTACTCCGCCTCGGCGAGGCCGGCGGCGTCCGCGTCGTTGACGACGTGCACCTCACGCCCCAGGGCGGCGGTGAAGATCGCGTCGGCGTCCTCGCCGATCCACGACTTGTCGATGTTGGCCGCGGAGTGGACCACGCCGTGACGGACGATGCCGGGCACGGTCACGCCGACCGGTCGCGACGAGGCGGGGAAGCTGCCGATGATCTGTCCGAAGACCTCGGCGACCGCCTGCGGGGTGGCGGGCCGGGGGGTGTCGATCCGGATCCGGTCGTGCGCGAAGTCACCGACCGCGAGGTCGACAGGGGCGCCCTTGATGCCGGTTCCGCCGAAGTCGATGCCGAAGGGGTGTTCCATGGCGCACAACCTATCGCCAGCCGTACGCCGGTGTGACGGGGGCAACACCCTGCGAGACCCCGCCGTCCGGGCCGTCGGTCGACCGGTGATCCCCGGCTTGACATGTGTGCCCCTCTTGTCAAGTGAGGTTTACAGAACCTATTGTCATGTAAACCCAACGGCAGGAGGTCAGGAAGATGGCCGGCTATCCCACCCGACTCGCCCCCAGCGGCACCGTGCCCGAGGGCACGACGGAGCTCTGGACCGACAGCAAGCGCTACCTGTGGCTGATCGGCCTGGTGGTGCCGAGCCTGGCGTTCGTCGCCTTCGGCGGCTACCTCGCGACCGGATGGGGCGTGTGGTTCTGGGTCGGGCCGATCGTCATCCTCGGCATCGTCCCCGCGATCGACCTGGTCGCCGGGCTCGACCGCTCCAACCCGCCGGACGACGTGATCGAGGCGCTCGAGCAGGACCGCTACTACCGCTGGATCACCTATCTGTTCCTGCCCATCCAGTACGCCGGCTTCCTGGGCGCGATGGCGGTCGTCGGCGGCTGGGACGCCTTCGGGCTGCTGGCCGACCGACCGCTGTCGACGATCGACGAGCTCGGCCTGGCGATCTCGATCGGGTGCATCGGCGGCATCGGCATCAACACCGCGCACGAGCTCGGCCACAAGAAGGAGGCCAACGAGCGTTGGCTGTCGAAGATCGCGCTCGCCCAGGTCGGCTACGGCCACTTCTACATCGAGCACAACCGTGGCCACCACGTCCGCGTCGCCACGCCCGAGGACCCGGCGAGCGCCCGGCTCGGTGAGAGCTTCTACGCGTTCTGGCCGCGCACGGTCGGTGGGTCGCTGCGGTCGGCGTGGCGGCTGGAGAAGCGGCGGCTCGCGCGGCGCAAGCAGTCCCCGTGGCGCCTCGACAACGACGTGCTCAACGCCTGGCTCATGACGCTGGTGCTGTGGGCGGCCGTGCTGGTCGCCTTCGGCCTCGAGGTGCTGCCCTTCCTCCTCGTCCAGGCGGTGGTCGGCTTCTCGCTGCTCGAGGTGGTCAACTACATGGAGCACTACGGGATGCTGCGGCAGAAGGTCGGCGAGGGAGAGCGCCAGCGCTACGAGCGCGTGCTGCCCAGCCACAGCTGGAACTCCAACAACATCGCGACCAACGTGCTGCTCTACCACCTTCAGCGCCACAGCGACCACCACGCCAACCCGACCCGGCGCTACCAGACGCTGCGCGACTTCGAGGAGAGCCCGGTGCTGCCGACCGGCTATGCCGGGATGATCGTGCTGGCGATCGTCCCCGCGGTGTGGCGACGGGTGATGGACCAGCGGGTGGTCGACCACTTCGGCGGCGACGTGTCGCTCGCCAACATCAGCCCCCGCAAGCGCGAGACCTACCTCGCCCGCTATCCGGCCCCGGGTCGAGTGCGCGGCTCCGCGGCGGATGGTGCCGCGAGCGCACTCGACCCCCGGCCGGCCGAGGTGCTGGCGGCCCGGTGCCCGAGCTGTGACTACGTCTACGAGGTGGCGGCCGGTGACGAGCACGAGGGCTTCGCGGCCGGTACGGCCTGGGCGGACGTCCCCGACGACTGGTGCTGCCCCGACTGCGGGGTGCGCGACAAGGTCGACTTCGTGCCCTGCGCCCCCGAGCTCGCGGCGGGCTGAGGCTGCCTCAGCCCACGACCTCGCGCCGGTCGTCGGCGAGGCGGCGGGTGAGCCCGGCGCGGTCGAGCCGGTCGAGCAGCGGCAGCACCACGCGCCGCGAGGTGCCCAGGTCCTTGCGCGCGGCGCTGGTGGTGAAGGGCTGCTCGAGCCGTGCGAGGCGGGCGGCGGCGTCCCGGTCGGCCCCGGGCAGCAGCACCAGGCCCGGGGCGACGCGCCACAGCAGGCCGGCCCGCTCGGCGGCACCGAGGGCGCGGTCGTCGAGGCCGAGGTCGCGCAACCGGTCGGCCGTGGGGGCGACGAAGGGCGCGGCCTCGAGCTCGCGGCGTACGACGTCGACGGCGGCGGCGACCTGCGTCGGGAGGCCTGCCCCGGGCGCGCGCACCCGCCCGCCCACGACCAGCAGCGGCGGGCGCACGAGCGGCGTGACGAGGTCCGGGCTCGGCAGCCGCAGGCGGTCGGCCAGCACGGTCAGCGGGACGTCGGGGTCGAGCGGGTGGGACCGCGCGTGCTCCTCGACGAGTGCCGGCAGCCGGTCGGCGAGCGCCGCGGCGAGGCCGCGCCCGATCAGCCACGGGCCCGACTCGAGGTGGTCGCCGGGCGTCACCGGCACGCCGATGCGGCGCATCCGGTCGCGGTGCGCGAGGCCGCGGCGGGCGAGCTCGTCGGCGAGGCGTGGGGTGCCGTCGGCGCGGGCGAGCTGGGTGGCCCGCCGGTCCGCGGCGCCGCGCCGGCGCAGCCGCGGCGGGTCGGGATCGAGGACGTCGACGCGCCAGACGTGGCGGCGTCCGGGGTCGCGCAGCAGCATGCGGTCGCCCACGCGCAGCGGCAGCGCGCGCTCGAGCGTCAGTCGGGCGAGGCCGTCGGCAGGGTCGCCCAGCGGGCGGTGGCGCACCGCGACGTCCGCGGCGCCGACGTGCAGCTGCGGCGTGAGCGGCGGCGCGCCGTCCCCGTCCCTGCCCGCGCGGAGGCGTACGTCGACCACCTCGGTGCGGTGCCACGCCCCGGGCGTGGTCAGCACCGTCTCGCGCCCGATGCCGTCGAGGTCGCCGGTGAGGTTGAGCGCCACCCGGGCGGTGCCGCTCACCGCGTCGACGTCCTTGCCGAGCGCCTGCAGCCCGCGGACCCGCACCAGCCGGTCGCCGTCGGCGAGCGTGTCGCCCACCCGGACCGTGCCGGCGGGCAGGGTGGCCGTGACCACGGTGCCCGCGCCCCGCACCGCGAACCGGCGGTCGACCCACAGCCGCACGTCGGCGTCGGGGTCGGGCACCGGCAGTGCCGCGAGCACCCCGGTGAGCGCCGCGCGGAGGTCGTCGAGCCCGGCGCCGGTGCGGCCGCTCACGGCGACGACCGGTGCACCGGCCAGGCTGGTGCGGGACACCTCGGCGGTCGCCCGCGCGATCGCGGGCGCCGGGTCGGCGAGGTCGCTGCGCGTCACGGCGACGACGCCGCGACCCACGCCGAGGGCGTCCAGCGCGGCGAGGTGCTCTGCGGCCTGGGGCATCCACGGGTCGTCGGCCGCCACGACCAGCAGCGCAGCCGGGACGGGCCCGATGCCGGCGAGCATCGTGGTGAGGAAGCGCTCGTGGCCCGGCACGTCGACGAAGGCCACGTCGCCCAGGTCCGGCCACGCGGTCCACGCGTAGCCGAGCTCGATCGTCAGCCCCCGTCGCCGCTCCTCCTCGAGCCGGTCGGGATCGGTGCCGGTGAGGGCCCGCACCAGGGTGGACTTGCCGTGGTCGACGTGTCCCGCGGTCGCGACGACGTGCATCAGGGCGTGCCCGCCCCCGCGGCGCGGCGTACGGCGTCGGTGAGCGCGTCGTCCTCGGCCGGGTCGAGCGCCAGCAGGTCGAGGAGCAGCCGCCCGCGCACGGTGCGACCCAGGACCGGGGGCTCGCCGGCGCGCAGCGGTGCGGCGAGGTGCTCGGGCAGCGAGAGGGCCACGCTGGGCAGCTCGACGCCGGGTGCTCCGCCGCCACCGACCGCGCCGGAGGAGTCCACGACCTCGGCTGCGAGCGACGCCACCAGGTCGGCGGGCCACGCCCGGAGGATCGCGTGCGCCCGCGCCCTGAGGTCGTCGACCGACCGCGCGAGCGCGGCGCGCACGGGCGGCACGGGCCCGGTGAGGGTTGCCTCGAGGGCGGCGAGGGTGAGCTTGTCGACGCGCAGCGCGCGGGCGAACGGGTCGCGGCGCAGCCGCTCGACCAGCCCGGCCTCACCGAGCAGCAGGCCCGCCTGCGGGCCACCGAGCAGCTTGTCGCCGGAGGCGGTGACGAGGTCGGCGCCCTCGCGCAGGGCCTGCGCGGCGTCGGGCTCGTGGGGCAGCCGCGGGTGGGCCTCGAGCAGCCCCGAGCCGATGTCGACCACGAGCGGGACCCGCCGCCCGGCGTGCTCGAGACCGGCGAGGTCGCGCGCCGGGACCGAGGAGGTGAAGCCCGTGACCGCGAAGTTGGAGGGGTGGACCTTGAGGACGAACGCGGTCGAGTCGTCGAGCGCGGAGGTGTAGTCGGCGAGGTGCACCCGGTTGGTCGTGCCGACCTCCCGCAGGCTGGCGCCGACCGACTCCATCAGCTCGGGGATGCGGAAGCCGTCGCCGATCTCGACGAGCTCGCCCCGCGCGATGACGACCGTGTCGCGCCCGTCGTCGCCGCGCGCGAGGACCCGGGTGACCAGGGCGAGCGCGGCCGCGCCGTTGTTGACCACGTGCACCCCGCCCGCGTCGGGCACCGCGGCCGCGAGGGCCTCGAGCGCGCCGCGGCCGCGTCGCCCCCGCTGCCCGGTCGCGAGGTCGAGCTCCACGTCGGTGGCACCGGCGGCGGTGCGCACGGCCTCGACGGCGGCACCCGACAGGGGCGCGCGGCCCAGGTTGGTGTGGACCACCACGCCGGTCGCGTTGAGGACCCGCCGCATCGTCGTGGCCGCCGCGGGCAGGCCGGCGACGGCGACGTCGGCCACCTCGTCCGGGGCCACCTCGCCCGCCCGGCACAGCTCCTGCGCCCGGACGACGGCCTGCTTGACCAGGGTCGGACCGAGCCGCGTCACGGCGGCCTGCAGGCGGTCGTCGGCCAGGACGTGGTCGGTGCGGGGCGTGGCCCGGCGCGGATCTGGCACCCACCCTCCTCGTCCGACGCCCCGGCTCACGACCCTCACGACTGGCGGAGGCGGACGGGAATCGAACCCGCCCGACCCAGCTGCTGGGTCGCAACGGTTTTGAGGACCGCGTCCGTCACCAGACGAGAACCGCCTCCGCGAGCCACCCTAGTGCGTGGCGACACAGGGCTCGATCGCCGTCACCTGCGACGAGGCGACGTACGCCGCCCAGGCGACGAAGCCGCCGGCCAGGTCCGTCGCCCCGCGCAGGCCGAGCTGCTGGAGCGTCCGCGCCGCGAGGCTGGAGCTGTAGCCCTCGTGGCACACCAGCACGATCCGCCGGTCGGGATCGTCGGCGACGGCGAGGCGGTGCGGGCTGGTCGGGTCGAGGCGCCACTCGAGCACGTTGCGGTCGACGACGAGCGCGCCGGGCAGCTCGCCGTCGCGCAGGCGCTGCTCCACCGGTCGTACGTCGACGACGAGCGCGCCCGCCGCGGCGACGTCCGCGAGGTCGGCCGGTTCGACCCGGTCGAGCCGGCGCTGGCAGTCCTCCAGCAGGCGGGCGATGGCCGAGCCGTCGGTCTCCATGCGTTCGACGCTAGGTGGCGCGTGACGGGCCCCGCCACGGGCAACGGGGTGAGGAGAGCCGGACCGCCACCTGCCTAGATTGGCCGGGTGACCCAGCGCGCGAGCACGACCGACTCCACGTCCAGGCCCGACCGCGGGATCCGGCTCACCCAGTACGCCGCCGGCGGCGGCTGCGCGTGCAAGGTGCCGCCCGGTGAGCTCGAGCGCGTGCTCAGCGGCCTCGGGCGCGGCCGGGCGTCGGGCGACCTGCTGGTCGGCCTCGACCACGGCGACGACGCGGCCGCCGTACGCATCGAGGACGCGCCCGACGGCACCGGCCGGGCCGTCATCGCCACCGCCGACTTCTTCACCCCCGTCGTCGACGACGCCTACGCGTTCGGGCGCATCGCCGCGACCAACGCGATGTCGGACGTGTGGGCGATGGGCGGCACCCCGGTGGTCGCGGTCAACCTGCTCGGCTGGCCGCGCGACCGGATCCCGTTCGACGTGGCCGCGGAGGTGCTGCGCGGCGGCGATGACGCGTGCACCGAGGCCGGGGCCTTCCTCGCCGGGGGGCACAGCATCGACGACCCGGAGCCGAAGTACGGCCTGGCGGTCACCGGCATCGCCGACCCCGACCGGCTGCTGCGCAACGACGCCGCACGGCCCGGGCTGCCGCTGACGCTGACCAAGCCGCTCGGCCTCGGCGTGCTCAACAACCGGCACAAGGCGACCGGCGAGTGGTTCGAGGAGGCGGTGGCCGTGATGACCGAGCTCAACCGTGACGCCAGCCGCGCGGCCGTCGCCGCCGGGCTGCGCGCCGCCACCGACGTGACCGGCTTCGGCCTGCTCGGCCACCTGATGAAGATGATGCGCGCCAGCGGGACGACCGCCGTCCTCGACGCCTCGGCCGTGCCGTACGTCGACGGGGCGCGGCAGTCGCTCGCCGACGGCTTCGTGCCGGGCGGGAGCAGGCGCAACCTGGACTGGGTGCGCCCCCACCTGGCGTCGGACCTCGACGAGGACGAGCTGGTGCTGCTCGCCGACGCCCAGACCTCGGGCGGGCTGCTGGTGGTCGGGGAGCTGCCCGGCCACCCGGTCGTCGGCGAGGTGGTCGCGGCCGGCGAGCACGCGCTCGTCGTCCGGTGACGCGCTCACCCCTGCGGCGGTGGACGGCGTCGTGGCGGCTTCCGTAGGGTCATGGCCCAGCAGCACACGCACTCGGAGGTGACGGCATGGCGGAGTCGAGGTCGCTCCTCCCGTGGCCGGTGCTCCGACAGCTGACGAGCGGCGACATCCTCGGTCGCGGCAGGTCCGTGCGCTCGCGGCGCACCGACGAGGTGGAGCCGCGCACCACCACCGCCGACCGGGTCGCCCGGAGCGTGTGCCCCTACTGCGCGGTCGGGTGCGGGCAGAAGATCTTCGTCAAGGACGAGCAGATCGTGCAGATCGAGGGCGACCCCGACAGCCCGGTCAACCGCGGCCGCCTGTGCCCCAAGGGGTCGGCCAGCAAGAACCTCGTGACCAGCTCGCTGCGCGAGACCACGGTCAAGTACCGCCGCCCCTACGCCACCGAGTGGGAGGACCTCGACCTCACCACCGCGATGGAGATGGTCGCCGACCGCGTCGTGAAGTCGCGTCGCGACGCGTGGCAGGAGCTCGACGAGAAGGACCGGCGCGTGCGCCGCACGATGGGCATCGCCAGCCTCGGGGGCGCGACGCTCGACAACGAGGAGAACTACCTCATCAAGAAGCTCTTCACCGCGATGGGCGCCATCCAGATCGAGAACCAGGCGCGTATTTGACACTCCGCCACCGTCCCCGGTCTGGGGACCAGCTTCGGACGCGGCGGCGCCACCGGCTTCACGGCTGACCTGGCCAACGCGGACTGCATCGTCATCCAGGGCTCCAACATGGCCGAGGCCCACCCGGTGGGCTTCCAGTGGGTGGTGGAGGCGCAGAAGCGCGGCGCCAAGGTGATCCACGTCGACCCGCGGTTCACCCGCACCAGCGCGGTGGCGGACAAGCACGTCCCGATCCGCGTGGGCAGCGACATCGCCTTCCTCGGCGGGATCATCCGCTACGTCCTCGAGAACGGCCTCGACTTCCGCGACTACGTCGTCAACTACACCAACGCGGCGACGATCGTCAGCGACAGGTTCGAGGACACCGACGACCTCGACGGGCTCTTCAGCGGCTTCGACCCCGACAAGCGGACCTACGACCCCACCAGCTGGCAGTACGACGTCGAGGACGCCCCGGGCCAGCAGAGCGGGGCACAGGCCGACGACTCCGAGGAGACCTCGGACCAGCGCGAGTCCGCCGCCGGCCTGCAGCACGAGGCCCACGGCATGCAGGTCGAGGGCAAGCCGCGGCGCGACGAGACGCTCCAGCACCCCCGCTGCGTCTACCAGGTGCTCCGGCGCCACTTCGCCCGCTACACGCCCGAGGTGGTCGAGCAGACCTGCGGCGTCAGCCAGGAGGACTTCCTCGAGGTCTGCCGGGCGTGGACGGAGAACTCCGGTCGCGAGCGCACGACCGCGCTGGTCTACAGCGTCGGCTGGACGCAGCACAGCGTCGGCGTGCAATACATCCGCACGGGCGCGATCCTCCAGCTGCTGCTGGGCAACATGGGCCGTCCCGGCGGCGGCATCATGGCGCTGCGCGGCCACGCCAGCATCCAGGGCTCGACCGACATCCCGACCCTGTTCAACATCCTCCCGGGCTACCTGCCGATGCCCAACCCCGACCAGCACCCGACGCTGACCGACTACGTCGACAGCATCCGCAACCCGGGCAGCAAGGGCTTCTGGTCCAAGGCGGACGCCTACACCGTCAACCTGCTCAAGGCCTACTGGGGCGACGCGGCGACGGCCGACAACGACTACTGCTTCGACTACCTGCCCAAGATCACGGGCGACCACGGCACCTACCGCACCGTGCTCGACATGATCGACGGCAAGGTCTCCGGCTACTTCCTCCTCGGCCAGAACCCCGCCGTCGGGTCGGCCCACGGCCGCGCCCAGCGGCTCGGCATGGCCAACCTCGACTGGCTCGTCGTGCGCGACCTCTTCGAGATCGAGAGCGCGTCGTTCTGGAAGGACGCACCCGAGGTCGCGACCGGCGAGATCGTGCCGGAGGAGTGCCGCACCGAGGTCTTCCTCTTCCCGGCCGCGTCCTACGCCGAGAAGGAGGGCACGTTCACCCAGACCCAGCGGATGCTGCAGTGGCGCGAGAAGGCGGTCGACCCGCCGGGCGACTGCCGCTCGGAGCTGTGGTTCTTCTACCACCTCGGCCGGATGGTCCGCGAGCGTCTGGCCGGCTCGGGCGACGAGCGCGACCGTCCCGTGCTCGACCTGGCGTGGGACTACCCGGTGCACGGCGAGGGCACCCTCGGCACCGACGGGGCGCACGCCTGGGGCGAGCCCAGCGCCGAGGCGGTGCTGAAGGAGATCAACGGCTACGAGGTCGCGACTGGCCGGCCGTTGTCGAGCTTCGTGGAGATGAAAGCCGACGGCTCGACGGCCGGCGGCTGCTGGATCTACACCGGGGTCTTCGCCGACGGCGTCAACCAGGCCAACCGCCGCAAGTCCCGCCACGACCAGTCCTTCGTCGCACCCGAGTGGGGCTGGGCCTGGCCGCTCAACCGCCGCATCCTCTACAACCGCGCGTCGGCCGACCCCGACGGCCAGCCGTGGAGCGAGCGCAAGGCCTACGTGTGGTGGGACGAGGACGAGCAGCAGTGGGTCGGCGACGACGTACCGGACTTCGAGAAGACCAAGCCGCCGTCCTACCGCGCGCCTGAGGGCTCCGAGGGCGTCGAGGCGATCGAGGGCGTCGACCCGTTCATCATGCAGGGCGACGGGAAGGGTGCGCTCTACGTGCCGCAGGGCCTCATCGACGGTCCGATGCCCACCCACTACGAGCCGGTCGAGTCGCCGTTCCGCAACCCGATCTACGGTCAGCAGGCCAACCCGACGCGCAAGGAGTACCGCCGCGACGACAACGTGATGAACCCGGCGCCCCCGGAGGAGCACAGCGACGTGTTCCCGTTCGTCTTCACCACGAGCCGGCTCACCGAGCACCACACGGCCGGCGGCATGAGCCGCTACCTCGAGCACCTCGCCGAGCTGCAGCCGGAGATGTTCGTCGAGGTGTCACCGGCGCTGGCCGCGGAGCGCGGCCTCGAGCACATGGGCTGGTGCCACGTCGTGACCGCCCGCTCGGCCATCGAGGGCCGGGTGATGGTCACCGAACGGCTGCGGCCGCTGCGGGTCGAGGGGCGTACGGTCCACCAGGTCTGGATGCCCTACCACTGGGGCGGCGGCGGACTGGTCCGCGGCGACTCCGCCAACGACCTGTTCGGCATCTCGCTCGACCCCAACGTCCTGATCCAGGAGAGCAAGGTCGGCACCTGCGACGTACGCCCGGGGCGGCGGCCGACCGGTGCCGCGCTGCGCGAGCTCGTCGCCGACTACGGCCGCCGGGCCGGGGTGGGCGAGCACGTGCACGCCAGGATCGTCACCGCGTCCGAGGACGCCCAGGCCCGCTCCCTGGCGGCGGCCGACACCAGCGACGACGACCAGGAGGGCCCGTGATCGGCCGCAACAGCCTCTTCGGACCGCTCGACCCGGCGCCCGACGCCGGCTACACCGACCCACCCAAGCGCAAGGGCTTCTTCACCGACACCAGCGTCTGCATCGGCTGCAAGGCCTGCGAGGTGGCCTGCAAGGAGTGGAACGACGTCCCGGAGAACCTCTTCGAGATGCTCGGCACGTCCTACGACAACAGCCACTCGCTCAACGCCAACCAGTGGCGCCACGTGGCCTTCATCGAGAAGCCGGCGACGAAGCCCGCGGTCGACCTCGGCATGCCCGCGGTCGGGGCGCCGGTGAGCGACGTGCCGGAGGACGAGAAGCCCGACTTCCAGTGGCTGATGTCGTCCGACGTGTGCAAGCACTGCACGCACGCCGCCTGCCTCGACGTGTGCCCCACCGGCTCACTGTTCCGCAGCGAGTTCGGCACGGTCGTGGTGCAGGACGACATCTGCAACGGCTGCGGCTACTGCGTCGCGGCCTGCCCGTACGGCGTCATCGACCGGCGCAAGGGGCCCGAGGGCGACCCCAAGGTGGGCATCGCGCAGAAGTGCACGCTCTGCTACGACCGCCTGACGGACGGCCAGCGCCCGGCGTGCGCGGCGGCCTGCCCGACGGAGTCGATCCTCTACGGCGACGTCGACGAGCTGCGCCAGCGCGCGGACGAGCGGGTGGCGCTGCTCCACGAGCGCGGCGTGATGGACGCCCGGCTCTACGGCAACGACCCCGACGACGGGGTGGGCGGCACCGGCGCGATGTTCCTGCTGCTCGACGAGCCCGAGGTCTACGGCCTGCCCCCGGACCCGGTCGTCACGACCAAGGACCTCCCGCGGATGTTCACCCGGGCCGGCCAGGCCGGCACGGCGCTGCTCATCGGCGCGGCACTGTCGTTCGTGCGGAGGCGCCGGTGAACGCGCCCCAGGGTGACGGCTCCGGCTCCGGCACGCAGGTCCGGCACGGCGGCAGCCCCGGCCGCTCGCGGGGCAGGAACCGCGGCGCCGACCGGGTGATGGTGCCCGACGCCGACTTCACGTCCTACTACGGCCGGCCGATCGTCAAGGCCGCGCCGTGGGAGCACGACATCGCCTACTACCTCTTCACCGGCGGCGTCGCCGCCGGCTCCTCGCTCCTCGCGGGCGGTGCGGACCTGACCGACCGGCCCGGGCTGCGGCGTGCCGGCCGGATCGGCTCGCTCGTCGCGCTGCTGCTCAGCATCGTCGCCCTGGTCCACGACCTCGGCAAGCCGAGCCGGTTCCTCAACATGCTGCGCGTGGTCAAGCTGACCTCGCCGATGTCGGTCGGCACCTGGATCCTGTCGCTGCACGGGCCGTTCGCCGGCCTGGCGTCGGCCGCCGAGCTGGTCGGCATGCTGCCCACCCGCTGGCAGCGCGGGCCGGTGCGCCTGCTGCTGCGGCTGGGACGCCCGGCCGGGCTGGTGGGGGCCGTCACCGCCCCGCCCGTGGCGGCGTACACCGCCGTGCTGCTCGCCGACACCGCCACGCCGGCGTGGCACGACGCCCACGAGGAGCTCCCCTTCGTCTTCTGCGGCTCCGCCGCCGCGGCCTCCGGCGGGTGGGCGATGGTCACCGCCCCCGTCGCCGAGGCCGGACCCGCCCGCACCTTCGCCGTCGGCGGCGCCGCCGTCGAGCTGCTGATGGCCCACCGCATGGAGGCGTCGATGGGCCTGTCGGCCGAGACGCTCCACACCGGCAGCGCCGGTCGGTGGATGCGGGCCAGCAAGGTGCTGACCGCGGCGGGTGCCGCGGGCGCGCTCCTCGGCGGTCGCAGCCGTGTGCTCTCGGTCGTTTCGGGTACTGCACTCATGGCCGGCTCGTTCTGCACCCGCCTGGGTGTCTACGAGGCCGGGATGGCCTCGGCCAGGGACCCGAAGTACACGGTGGTGCCGCAGCGCGAGCGGGTCGAGCGCGGCGAACAGGTGCGCCACCAGGGCTGAGCGACAGGTCATCTCGGGCCGTCGGACGGCCGGGCCGGACGAAGGAGACAGGCATGGACCCCACACCCACCCGCACGCGCGACGACGCCGCGAACGACAGCTCGACCCCGGGCGGCTTCCGCTGGCTGCTGGTCGCCGGAGGGCTGCTCCTGCAGTTCTCGATCGGCGCCGTGTACGCCTGGTCGGTCTTCGGCGGTGCCCTGGAGAACGCCCAGTCGTGGGAGCTCAGCAAGGTGCGCGCCTCGATGCCGTTCACCGTGACCATCGGCATGATCTTCATCGGCAGCTATGTCGGGGGCCGCGTGCAGGACGCGAGGGGTCCCCGCGTCGTGGCGCTCGCCGGTGGCGTCATCTACTCGATCGGCATCCTGCTGGCCGGGCTGACCAACGGCGCCGACGACTACTGGCTGCTCATCCTCGGCTACGGCGTGATCAGCGGCTTCGGCCTCGGCTGCGCCTACATCGTGCCGATCGCCATGCTGCAGAAGTGGTTCCCCGACAAGACGGGGCTCATCACCGGTCTCGCGGTCGGCGGCTTCGGCTTCGGCGCGGTGCTCACCTCCCCGGTGGCGCAGTGGCTCATCGACCGCGACCCCGAGGACCCGACGAGCGCCTTCCTCCCGCTCGGCATCGCCTACCTGCTGATGTCGCTGGTGGGTGCCTCCATCTTCCGCAACCCGCCCGCCGACTACGTCGTGCCCGGTGCCGAGAAGACCGCCGGCGGCGCGGCCGAGAAGGCCGGCAAGGACTACACCCAGGGCGAGGCCCTGCGCACGCCGCAGTGGTACCTCCTCACCGCGATCCTCACCCTGAGCGTCAGCGCCGGGATCGCGCTGATCTCGCAGGCCAAGCTCAGCGCGACCGACATCGCCGGCGTCAGCGTCACTGGTGCCGCGACCCTGGTGGGCGTGCTCGCGATCTTCAACGGCGCCGGACGCATCTTCTGGGCCGGCATGTCCGACCGCATCGGCCGGATGAGGACCTTCGCCGCGATCCTGGCCCTGCAGGGCATCTGCCTGATCCTGCTCCCGCACGCCGGCAGCGTGCTCCTGTTCTCCGTGCTCGCCGCGATCATCTACCTCTGCTACGGCGGCACGTTCGGCACGATGCCTGCGACCGCCGGCGACTTCTTCGGCGTCCGCAACGCCGGCGCGATCTACGGCCTCATGCTCGTCGGCTGGAGCCTCGGCGGCATCATCGGCCCACTCATCGCCTCGGCGCTGATCGGTGAGGAGAAGGCCTACACGGTCGCCTACACCACCATCGGTGTCATCGCGCTCGTCTCGGTCGCCCTGACCTTCGTCACCAAGGTGCCCGCCGGCCGGCACGCCGAGCACGACTGAGGCCGGGTTCGGGTTCGGTTTCGGGGGAGGCCTGCCAGACTCGGGCCATGGCGACCACGACACGCGCGCGCATCGTCGCCGCGGCTGTGGAGATGACGACGTCGTCGGGCTGGGCCGCGGTCACCATGGCCCGGCTCGCCGACGCGGCCGGGGTGAGCCGCCAGACCGTCTACAACGAGGTCGGCTCCAAGCCGGCGCTCGCCGAGACGATGATCCTCGAGGAGCTCGCCCGCTTCCTGCAGGTCGTCGAGCAGGCCTTCGACGCCGAGCCCGCCGACCTCACCCGGGCCATCGAGCGCGCGGTCACCGACGTGCTCACCTACGCCAGCGCCAACAAGCTGCTGCACGCCGTCGTCAGCGCGACCCACGGCGCCGACACCGAGCTGCTGCCGCTGCTGACGACCAACGCCGGCTCGCTGCTCGGCGCGGCCAAGGACGTCATCAGCGCGCGCGTGGCGCCGTACGCCCCGGGCATCGACGCCGCCCACCTCGACCCCGCCATCGACATGGTCGTGCGCGTCGTGCTGAGCCACGTCATGCAGCCCTCGGGCTCACCCGAGGAGACGGCCGCCGACATCGCCTGGCTGGCCGGGCGGGTGCTGCAGGGCTGAGGCCGGGCGGTCGCTCGGGTTCGCGCCGCTTGCGCGCTGCGGGCTGGTCGGTCCGAGGTCAGGGGCCACCCCTCGATCAAGGGCGGGTCCGTCGGCGAGCGAGGGTCTTCCCAGAGACCCGCCCGTGCCGCCAACCCGGTCGCGAACCGGTGGGAGCCGCGCCCGGGACGAGGGGCCTTCACTGCGCGGGGGGATGTCGGGCCCTCTGTCCCTCGACGGCGGGGCGGAGCGCTGCCAGCTCGGTCGGCCGGCGTGCCAACGCCGACTGATCGAGGGCGCCTCGTCGCGGGCGCTGCTTGAACGTGCCTGTGGCCCCGCCATCTGGTGGGTGGCGGGGTGCGGGGCTTGGTCATGGTCGGCGGGGTCGTGGAATGCCGGGTGGATCCGGCGGATCGGCCGACCTCGTGAGCGGTGGGTCGATGTGTTCGGTGCCGGTGTGGTCGCGGCGGTAGCGGTGCCCGTGGGGGCTGGTCCACTCGAAGGCCCCTGGCGCGACCATCTCGTAGCGCCATGCCGAGTGTGTCTTCAGCCGGTGGTGGGTGCGGCACAGGCAGGCGAGGTTGTCGGTCTGTGTCGGCCCTGGCTGCTCGCGTCCTTCTGCGGCGGCGTCGGGGTCGTGGGGGATGACGTGGTCGATGTCGGCTCGCCGCGCGGGTCGCGTGCACCAGGGGAAGACGCAGGTGCGGTCGCGGAGGATGACCTGCTCGCGCAGCTTGTCCGGCACCGCGTACGCGGGTGTCGAGAGGTCGGCGTTGAGGTCGATGACGGGCTTGATGGTGACCTTGGTGCGGGTGTCGGCGCACCACGCCTTGATCTGGTCGAGCAGCACCAGCCGCGGGCCCTCCTCCAGGCGTCCGGTGGGACCGAACACGGTCGACAGGTCGTCGAGGTTGGCGTCGAAGTGGGCGTGCAGGACGACCTCCCGCGCCGCCGGCAGCTGGTCGTCATTCGACTGGGTGGCCGTTGTCCTGGCCGGGGCGGAGCCTTGGGTGTGGAGGTCGAGGGCGGTCTGGGTGCGGGCCAGGTCCCCAAGGGCCTTGGCCCGGCGGACGTTGAGGGACTCGGTGGAGCCGAGTGCCTTCAACGTCGCCGCACCGTGGACGAGCGCCCGGTCGAGGTCCAAGGCATCGGCGATGTCGAGCTCGGCCTCCATCCGCATCGTGCCGGCGAAGTGGACCTCCTGGGTGTCGATGGTGACGTGACGGGGGTCGACGTGGAGCCAGCCGTCCTCCGGATCCGCCGTCGGGTCAGCCTCGGCGAGGTCGAACCGCGTGATCGCCTCGGCGACGAGCCGGTCGAGCTGCGCGGGGCCGACCCTCCCCGCCACCGCGGCCACCTGCGCGTCCACGAACGCCGCCGCCTCCCGGGTCAGCGCGGGTGTGGAGTGGATGGTGGTCTCGGCCACCAGCCGGGCCCGCCACGCCGGCACCCGGCCGGCGTGCACCTGGGCCCACAGCCGCGGCAGGCGGTGGCGCAGCTCCAGGGCATGCCCGATGAGCCTCTTGGCCGCCGTCGTCGAGGTCCCGAGGACGCCGCCGAGCTCGGCCACGCAGAACTCCGCCACCAGCGGGCACCCCTCACCCGCGATGGGCTCCTCGTGCTCACGACCGCCGGCAGCCATCGAGAACACGGCCGCGTCGTGGATCGATTCCGGCGGGTGCAGGTCGGCCCAGTGAGCGGCGAGGACGAGCTGGCGGGCGGCCTCGGCCTGCTCGATGTCGCGGGAGGCCTTGATCGTCGCGAGCAGGTCAGAGGCGGTGAGGTCCTGCGCCTCACCTGCTTCGGGCCCTGCCAGCGCTTCGATCATGTGTTCGATTCTATGCTCGGCCACTGACAACGACCCGCCGACGGCAGACGCGGCTGTGGACGGTTGCTCGCTGGGGTTTGGCGGCTGGTTCCCAGACGGGACTTCGTCCCTCCTCGAACCGAGGCGCGTCAGGTCGCGTGACGGGGCTTCGTCCCTCCTCGACGAGCGGGTGCAGGGCGATCGAAGGGGAGCCCCCGTCACCGCCGGGCCCTAGGGTGTGCGGGTGACCGGAGTCGCGAGCGGAGTCGCCTGGGGTACGCCGACGGCGCGCGGCGTCGTGGCCGCCGCCACCCTGGGGTCGGGGCTGACGCTGCTCGACGGCACGGTGGTCAACGTGGCGCTGCGGTCGATGGGCGCCGACCTGGACGCATCGCTGGCGCAGCTGCAGTGGATCACCAACGGCTACTTCCTCTCCCTGGCCTCGCTCATCCTGCTGGGCGGCGCGCTCGGCGACCGGCTCGGCCGACGGCGGGTCTTCGTCATCGGCACGGTGTGGTTCGCGATCGCCTCGCTGCTGTGCGGCCTCGCGCCGACCGCCGAGGTGCTCATCGTGGCGCGGGTGCTGCAGGGCATCGGCGGCGCGCTGCTCACGCCGGGCAGCCTGGCGATGATCCAGGGGGCCTTCCGCGCCGAGGACCGCAGCCGGGCCATCGGCGCCTGGTCGGGCCTGGGCGGCATCGCCGCGGCGCTCGGCCCCCTCGTCGGCGGGCTCCTGATCGACCACGCCTCGTGGCGCTGGATCTTCCTCATCAACCTGCCGCTCGCGGTGCTCACGGTGTGGCTCGCCCAGACGTGGGTGCCCGAGACGCGCGACCCGCGCGCGCACGGACGTTTCGACGTCACCGGGGCCGCCCTCGCGTCGCTGGCGCTGGCCGGGACGACGTGGGCCCTGACCGACGCCGGCGGGCCGACGACGGTGTGGGCGGCCGCCGTGGGCGTGCTCGCGGCCGTCGCGTTCATCTCCGTCGAGCGCCACACCCGCGCCCCGATGGTGCCGCTGGGGCTGTTCGGTGACCGCACGTTCAGCGCCGCCAACGCGATGACCCTGCTCGTCTACGCCGCGCTCGGCGCCATCTTGTTCTTCCTCGTGCTGCAGCTGCAGACCGTCGGCGGCTACACCGCCCTCGAGGCCGGCCTGGCCACCTTGCCGATCACCGTCTGCATGCTCCTGCTCGCCTCGCGCGGCGGCGCCCTCGGTGAGCGGATCGGACCGCGGATCCCGATGACGTTCGGCCCGCTGGTGATGGCGGTCGGCACGCTGGGGCTGCTGGCCGTCGGGCCGGACGTGACCTGGTGGCGCGACGTGCTCCCCGGCCTCACCGTCTTCGGCCTCGGCCTCGCGCTCATGGTCGCCCCGCTGACCGCGACCGTCCTGGCCGCCGCACCCGACGAGGAGGCCGGCATCGCCAGCGGCATCAACAACGCCGTGGCGCGCGCCGGCTCCCTGCTCGCGGTCGCCGCGCTGCCCACGGCGGTCGGCCTCGCCGGTGACGACTACCGCGACCCGGCGGTGTTCGACGCGGCCTACGGCACCGCGATGATCGCCTGCGCCGCGCTGCTCGTCCTCGGCGGAGTGGTGTCGTGGCTGACCATCCCTGCGCGGACGCTCTCCCGCGTCCAGCCACCGACTGCCTAGGGTCGGGACGTGCACGTACGACGGGGGGCCGGGGTGGCTGCCGCCGCTGCCCTGACGCTGCTGCTCGCCGCCTGCAGCGAGACCGGTGCGGAGCCGGAGCCCGACCCGGCACCGCCGTCGTCCAGCGCGGAGCCGACCAAGAAGCCGTCCGAGGAGCCCTCGACCGTCCCGGTCGCCGACCCCGACCACGCGGTCGACCCTCCCGGCGAGCGCGACGGGCGGCTGTGGAGCGCCGACATCCTCGTGCAGTGGGACAAGACGATCGACGACGAGCTGCTCGAGAGGATCGAACGGCTGCCGGGGGTGGCCCACACCGAGCGCATCGGCCTGGGCCAGGTCAGCCTCGAGAACCGGGTGCTCACCGTCGCGTCGGTCGACCCCGCTCGCTACCGCAACTTCACCCAGGCGCAGGTCGCCGACTTCCAGGAGGCGTGGGACCGCGTCGCCGGCGGCGAGCTGGCCATCGACCGCCGGGTCGCGCGACGCCTGGTCGACGAGGAGGGCATGATCCGCCTCGGCGTCGAGGACGACGCGCCGACCCTCCACGTCGGCGCCTACACCCCGCAGGTCCCGACCATCGACATGCTGGTCAACACCGCCTGGGCCGAGGACATCGAGATGGCCACCGACAACGGGCTGCTGATCTCGACCGACCGCAAGACGCCGGCCAGCATCCGCAAGCCCCTCGAGCGCATGGTCGGCAAGGACGCGTCGGTGCAGATGCTCGACGTCGCCTCCCGCCTCGGGCTCGACCCCGACGCCAAGCTCACCGCCGTCCCCACCGGCGGCACGCTGGGCAGCGTCGTCGGCACCTTCCGCTACCGCGTGATCGGCGGCGGCCGGATCGCCCCCGACCCGGCGTGGGTCGCGGCCAACATCCGCACCGAGGCGGTGCCGATCCTCGGCAGCGTCACCTGCCACAAGGACCTCTTCCCGCAGCTGCGCGCGGCCCTGCTCGAGGTGCAGCAGCGCGGCCTGGCCGACGCGATCGACCCGGACCAGTACGCCGGGTGCTACTACCCCCGCTTCATCGCCAACACGACCACGCTGTCCAACCACTCCTTCGGGCTGGCCCTCGACCTCAACACTGCCGGCAACCAGCGCGGCACCGTCGGCGAGATCGACCGCGACGTGGTGGCGATCTTCAAGACCTGGGGCTTCGCCTGGGGCGGCGACTGGCGCTGGACCGACCCCATGCACTTCGAGCTCGCCGAGGTGAAGCGGGCCGGCTGAATGCCGGGCTTCGCACCCAGGTCTCATGCTTCGCACCCGGGATCTGTACCTGTAAGTAGGGCGGTCACCGGATATCCGGTGACCGCCCAGCGAGCGCCACCCGCTGCCCCCGGATCGCTAGGGTCGCGGCATGAAGGCAGTCCAGGTCGTCACGCTCACCGGTCCCGCCGACGTCGAGGTCCGCGAGGTCGACCCGCCGACACCGGGTCCCCACGACGTCCTGGTCGAGGTGCACAGCGTCGGCGTCTCCTTCCCCGACCTGCTGCTGAGCCGCGGGGAGTACCAGTTCAAGCCCGAGCCGCCGTTCACCCTCGGCGTCGACTTCGCCGGCGTCGTCCTCGACCCGGGGTCGCCCGAGTCCAGCGGGTTCGCCGTCGGCCAGCGCGTGGCCGGGGTCAACCTCAGCGGTGGGGCGGCGGAGCAGGTCGCCAACCCGGCGATCTTCACGTTCGCGCTGCCCGACGCGATGTCGTACGACGAGGGCGCGGCGCTGCCGATGAACTACCTCACCGCCCTGTTCGCGCTCGAGGAGCGCGGAGGGCTGCGCGAGGGCGAGACGGTCCTCGTCCACGGCGCCGCCGGCGGGGTCGGCACCGCCACGCTCCAGGTCGCCAAGGGCCTCGGTGCCCGGACCATCGCGGTGGTGAGCACCGAGGAGAAGGCGGCCTTCGCGCGGGCGGCCGGTGCCGACGAGGTCGTGGTCGGGCCCGACTTCAAGGACGCGGTGAAGGACCTCACCGGCGGCCGCGGGGTGGACGTCGTGCTCGACGTCGTCGGCGGCGACGCGTTCACCGACTCGCTGCGCTGCCTCGCCGAGCTCGGCCGGATCCTGGTCGTCGGCTTCGCCGCCGGCCAGGGCATCCCCCAGGTCAAGGTCAACCGGCTCCTGCTGGGCAACACCGACGTCCGCGGTGTGGGCTGGGGGGCGTACGCGATGACCCGGCCCGGCTACATGCAGCAGCAGTGGCACCGGCTCGTCCCGATGATCGAGTCGGGCGTCGTGAAGCCGCCCGTCGGCGCGACCTACGACCTGACCGGGTTCGGGCAGGCGCTGGTCGACATGGACGAGCGCCGCACCCTTGGCAAGTCGGTCGTCCGGGTCCGCTGAGCCGGACCGGCCCCGCGCGCTGGGCCCACGGCGTTAAGGTCGAGCGCGTGACGATCCTCGACGCCGCGCGCGACGGCATGAACCCCGACATCCGCCCGCAGGACGACCTCTTCGGCCACGTCAACGGCCGGTGGCTCGACGAGACGGAGATCCCGTCCGACAAGTCGAGCTGGGGCGCCTTCATCGCGCTCGCCGACGCCGCCGAGCAGCAGGTGCGCGACATCATCACCGAGCTCGCCGACCGGCCGGCCGACGAGCTGGACGAGGACGAGCGCAAGATCGGCGAGCTCTACGCCTCCTTCATGGACACCGAGACCATCGCCGCGAAGGGGCTGGCCCCGGTCCAGGGCCTGCTCGACAGCGCCCACCGCGTCGCCGACCTGACCGAGCTCGCGGCGTTCCTCGGCGCGTTCGAGCGCATCGGCGGCCCCGGCCTGTTCGGGTCCTACATCACCCCCGACCGCGGTGACGCCTCCAAGAACATCGTCTACCTCGCCCAGGGCGGGCTGGGCCTGCCCGACGAGTCCTACTACCGCGAGGACAAGTTCGCCGAGATCCGCGACAAGTACCTCGCCTACCTGACGACGCTGCTCACGCTCAGCGAGCACGAGGACCCCGAGGGCGCGGCGGCGCGCGTGCTGGCCTACGAGACCCGCCTGGCCCAGGGGCACTGGGAGGCGGCCGAGACCCGCGACGTCCAGAAGACGACCAACCACAAGAGCCTCGAGGAGCTGCGTGAGCTCTGCCCGGCCTTCGACTGGGTCACCTACGTCACCGGCCTCGGCGGCACCGAGGAGACGCTGCGGCGCTCGATCGTGATGCAGCCCGACTTCTTCTCGCACCTCTCCACGGTGCTCGAGGAGACGCCGATCGAGACCTGGCACGACATCCTGCACGTCCGCATCGTGCGGAGCTCGGCGCCCTACCTCCCCGACGCCTTCGTCGAGGCCAACTTCGACTTCTACGGCCGCACCCTCAACGGCACGCCGGAGCTGCGCGCCCGCTGGAAGCGCGGCGTCGACTTCGTCGAGGGCGCCATCGGCGAGGCCGTCGGCAAGGTCTACGTCGAGCGGCACTTCCCGCCCACGTCCAAGCAGATGATGGACGAGCTGGTCGCCAACCTGGTCACCGCCTATCGCCGCTCCATCGAGGCCCTCGACTGGATGGGCGAGGACACCAAGCAGAAGGCGTTCGACAAGCTCGACCGCTTCTACCCCAAGATCGGCTACCCGACGGAGTTCCGCGACTACTCCTCGCTCACCGTCTCCGCCGACGACCTGATGGGCAACGTCGCGTCGGCGTCGGCGTTCGAGACCGACCGCCAGCTCGCCAAGGTCGGCCAGCCGGTGGACCGCGACGAGTGGCTGATGCTGCCGCAGACGGTCAACGCCTACTACCACCCGGGCACCAACGAGATCTGCTTCCCGGCCGCGATCCTGCAGCCGCCCTTCTTCAGCCCCGACGCGACCGACGCCGAGAACTACGGCGGCATCGGTGCGGTCATCGGCCACGAGATCGGGCACGGCTTCGACGACCAGGGCGCCCAGTACGACGGCGACGGCAACTTGCAGGACTGGTGGACCGCCGACGACAAGACCGCCTTCGAGGCCAAGTCGCAAGCGCTCATCGCCCAGTACGACGCCTTCGAGCCGCGCAACCTGCCGGGCGAGCACGTCAACGGCAGCCTCACGGTCGGTGAGAACATCGGCGACCTCGGCGGTCTCACCATCGCCCACAAGGCCTACGTCATCAGCCAGGGCGGCGAGGCCTCGGTCGAGGACCGGCGCACGCTGTTCCTCAACTGGAGCCACGTGTGGCGCACCAAGCGGCGCAAGGAGCAGGAGCTCCAGTACCTCACGATCGACCCGCACAGCCCCGCCGAGTTCCGCGCCAACATCGTGCGCAACCTCGACGAGTTCCACGAGGTCTTCGAGACGCAGCCGGGCGACGGCCTGTGGCTCGAGCCCGAGGGTCGGGTCCGCATCTGGTGACCGCGGCCGCACGGCGAGGTAGGGACGTTCGGCCCCTCCGGCGAGCGGCCTCCTCTTCCTAGACTGCAGCCATGGTCAGGAGAGAAGCCGACATCACGGGTGGGATCGTCGTCGGGCACGACGGCTCCCGCGCGTCGGGGGCCGTCGTACGCCGCGCCGCCGACCTCGCGCAGCGGCTGGGGGTCGCGCTCCACGTCGTCCGGGTGTGGAACCTCGCGACCGCGCCGCGGCCCGACTCGATGGTCGGCGGCTACGTCCCGCCCTTCGCGGAGTTCGAGGCGGCCGTGGTGGCCGACCTCAAGGCCGACTGCACGGCGGCCGGGCTCTCCGACGACCTCGACCTCCACCTCTACGCCCTGCGCGGCCAGACCACCGAGTGCCTCATCGCGGCAGCGGCCGACGCCGAGATGCTCGTCGTCGGCACACGGGGAGCGGGCGGGTTCAAGGGCCTGCGCTTCGGCTCGACGGCGACCCAGGTCGTCCGCCACTCCGCCGTGCCGGTGCTGGTGGTGCCCAACACCCCGGACTGAGCGACCGCCGTTTTGCACGACCGCCCGGCCGGGGTTGTTGAATGTCTCGCGTGACGCTGCCGGGACACGACCAGTCGACCTACCGGCTCCGCATGGAGTGGGGCCCCACGGGTGCCGAGGCGGTGCCCGCCGACTACGCGGTCGTGGTCGACGTGCTGTCCTTCACCACGACCCTCAGCGTCGCCCTCGAGCGCGGGATCGAGGTCTTCCCGTTCCGCTGGAAGGACTCCCGCGCCGCCGAGCACGCGATGCGCCACGGCGCGACCCTCGCCGTCGGCCGGTTCGAGGCGCTCTCGCGCGGCGACGCCCGCCACGTCTCGCTGTCGCCCGCGAGCCTCGCGGAGGTGGAGGGCGTCCAACGGCTCGTCCTGCCCTCGCCCAACGGCTCGACCATCGCCTTCGCGCTCGCCGAGTCCGGCGCCCAGGTCGTCGGTGCCTGCCTGCGCAACGCCGGCGCGGTCGCCCGGTGGCTCGGTCCCCGCGTCGCCGACGGCGCCAGCGTGGTCGTCGTACCCGCGGGGGAGCGGTGGTACGACGACACGCTCCGCCCGGCCGTCGAGGACCTCTGGGGCGCCGGGGCCGTCCTCGCCGCGCTCGACGCCGAGGCGGAGGCAGCGGCCAGCCCCGAGGCCCGGATGGCGATCGCCGCCTGGAACGCCGCCGTGCTGCCCCACGACCTGCTCCATTGCGCGAGCGGGCGCGAGCTCGCGGAGGCCGGCTTCGCGGCCGACGTGGACATCGCCGCCCGGTACGACGTCAGCGAGGTCGTGCCGGTCCTCGTCGGGGAGTCCTTCCGCGACGCCACCTCCCTCCCGCCCGCCGGCGCCCGGCTCCGCCGCGTGGGCGACTGACCCCCGACCCGTGGCAGCACCGGACGGCGACCCGCCGTGCTGGGCACGACGGGCCACCGTCCGGTGGTCGGGTGACTACTTCACCTCGGAGCGGAGGACCGCCCGCAGGCCGAGGACCGCCGGCAGGACCAGCCACAGGCCTGCGGTGACGGCGACCTGGGCCCACTGCTCGCCGCTCGCCGGCGGCCCCTCGAAGAGGAACGACCGGGCGAGCTCGGCGTCGACCCAGGGACGGACGTCGACGAAGTCGGGCTGGTTGGCCGCCAGGATGCCGAAGACCGTCGGGAGCACCAGCGCCAGCACGAAGTAGGTGACCAGGGCCCCCGGTGAGCTCCGGATGACCATGCCCAGCATGGTGCCGGTCAGCAGGCACAGCAGGCTGCCGATGACGATGGTGCCGAACTGGGCGGCCGAGAGGTCCCACACCAGGTCGGTCCCGGTGATGGCAGTGCCCACCACGTTGCCGACGACGCCCACGACGAGGGCCACGAGCATCGACGCGATGCCCACGACCACCGACGCGACGGTCTTCGCCAGCAGCACCCGCCGGCGGTCGGGGACGAGGGTGAAGGTGGTGAGGCCGGTGCGCTGGCTCCACTCGCCGGTGATCGCGAGGATGGCGATGATCGGGAGCACGATCGTCATCGGGAAGCCGATCGCCGCAGCGAACGTGTTGTGGGTGAGCTGCTCGTCGGGTGCGAACAGGATCGTCCCGATCGTGGCGACGACGCCGAGGATCACCAGGCTTGCGATGAGCCAGAACCCGGAACGGGTGTTGAACATCTTGCGCAGCTCGACGCGGACGATGCGTGCCAGCGGGATGCCCGGCTGGTCGTGCTGCTGGTGGACAGGGTGGATCGTGGGTGGGGCCATGGTGCTCATGCCGCTTTCCTCTCTCGGCGGTTCTTCCTGGACGGGGTGGGCTCTCGTTGCGTGTCGGCGGTCAGCTCGAGGAACATGTCCTCGAGGCCGCCGTCAGCGGTGCGGAGCTCGGTGAGCGCGACGCCCGCCCTGAAGGCGACGTGGCCGACGTGGGCCGGCTCCGCGCTCGTGGTGACGGTGCCCTCGTCCGTGACGTCCGTGTCGACGCCGGACGCGTGCAGGGCCCGGCGCAGGGCCGCGGTGTCGTCTGCGCGGGCGACGGTCCCGAGGGATCGGACGAGGTCGGCCTTGGTGCCCTCGCACACGACCCGGCCGTGACCGATCATCACGATGTCGTCGGCGATCACCTCGACCTCACGCAGCAGGTGCGAGGACAGCAGTACCGTCCCGCCCCGATCGGCGAAGTCGCGCAGCAGGTCGCGCATCCAGCGGATGCCCGCGGGGTCGAGCCCGTTGGCCGGCTCGTCGAGCATCAGCACGCCGGGGTCGCCGATGAGTGCGCTCGCGATACCGAGCCGCTGACGCATGCCGAGGGAGTAGTTGCCGACGCGGCGGTCGGCCTCGGCGGGAGTCAGGCTGACGAGGTCGAGCATCTCCTCGACCCGGCGGCCGGGCAGGCCCAGCATCTGCTGGACGATCGTGAGGATCTCGCGCCCGGTCCGTCCGGCGTGCTGGGCAGACGCGTCCAGCATCACCCCGATCTCGCGCCCTGGGTTGGCCAGCGCGGCGTACGGGCGGCCGGTGACCGTCGAGGAGCCCGACGTGGGCTTCGTCAGGCCGACGACCATGCGCATCGTGGTGGACTTGCCGGCGCCGTTGGGGCCCAGGAAGCCGGTGACCCGGCCGGGCCGGGCGACGAAGCTGACGCCGTCCACGACGGTGGTGCGGCCGTACTTCTTGGTGAGTGAGTCGATGGTGATCATGGGGTTCCTCCGTGATCTCGGGACGTCTTTCGGGGACGCTTCGACGCTAGGTACGACGGCTCTGCCGCGCGTCGTCGCGAGGTCGTGACGCCCGTACGCCGCTCAGCACAGGCGGGGTCCTCCGGAGGTAGGAGGCCTCGGCGCTCACGCCTCGTCGAAGAGGCCCGTCTGGTAGGCGAGGACGATCGCCTGCGCGCGGTCGCGGAGGTCCAGCTTCTGCAGCAGTCGGGTGACGTGGGTCTTGACGGTCGTGTCGCTGATGAACAGCTCCGCGCCGATCTCCGCGTTGGAGAGCCCCCGGGTGATCAGCCGGAACACCTCCAGCTCGCGCGGGGTCAGGTCGCCGACCGCCGCGGGCGGGGACTGGCGTCGTACGGTCGCGAAGCGCTGGATGACGCGGCGGGTCACGGTGGGCGACAGCAGGGCCTCGCCCGCGGCGACCGTGCGCACCGCCGCGAGGAGCTGCTCGGGCGGCTCGTCCTTCAGGACGAAGCCGCTCGCGCCCGCGCGCAGCGCCTCGAAGACGTAGTCGTCGAGGTCGAACGTGGTCAGGATCAGGACGCGGGCCTCGGTGTCGGTGGCCAGGATGCGCCGGGTGGCCTCGAGGCCGTCCATCTCAGGCATGCGGATGTCCATCAGGATGACGTCGGGCCGGAAGCGCGCCGCCTGCGCGACGGCGTCGCGGCCGGTGCTGGCCTCGGCCACCACCTCGATGTCCGGCTCGTCGGCCAGGAGCAGGCGGAAGCCCGCCCGCACCATGCTCTGGTCGTCGACGACGAGGACGCGGATGGTCACGAGCCACCTCCCAGCGGCAGGCGCGCCCGCACCAGGAAGCCGCCGCCGGGTGCGGGGCCGGCGTCGAGGTCGCCGTCGAAGAGCTTGACCCGCTCACGGATGCCGACCAGCCCGTGGCCGCCGCTCGCGCCGACCGTCGGGCGTGCTCCGTTGCCGCCGTGGTCGTGCACCTGCAGGCAGAGCTCCGTGGGGGCGTAGGCCACCACCACCTCGGCACGGTCGGCGCCGGAGTGCCGCAGGCTGTTGGTCAGCGCCTCCTGGACGATGCGGTAGGCGGAGAGGTCCAGGCCGCGGGGGAGGGAGACCGGCTCGCCGCGCACCTCGACCCGGACGTCGAGCCCCGCCGCCCGCACGTCGCGGACGAGCCGGTCGAGGTCGTCGAGGCCCGGGGTCGGCGCCAGCTCGGGCGCCTCCTCGTCGTCGCGCATGGCGGCCAGCAGCCGCCTCATCTCGGTGAGCGCGGTGCGACCGGCCTCCTCGACGTTGCGCAGCGCCTCGCGGTCGGCGGCAGCCTCCTCCGGCATCCGGTGCCGGACCGCGCCCACCTGCAGCACGATCACGCTCACGGCGTGGGCGACGACGTCGTGCAGCTCGCGTGCGATGCGACCGCGCTCCTCGGCCACGGCCACCCGGGTCGCGGCCTCTCGCTCCAGCTCGGCGATCCGCGCCCGCTCCTCGGCTGCCTCGGTGCGCTCGGTGCGCTCCCGCAGGGACCACCCGACCAGCCAGCCGAGGGCGAACATCACCGGGACCGAGATCATGTCGTCGGCCGTCGAGCTCGGCCCGTTGCGCACCACCGTCAGCGAGCTCGCCAGCGCGATCACCAGGCCGAGGCGGGAGAGCGACGCGTTGCGGACGGTGCCCAGCAGCACCGCGGCGCCCATCCCGGCGATGAGGATGCCGGCCCCGTTGACGATCAGCTGCGGGTCCACGAAGGAGAGGGCGGCGCACACCAGCCAGGTCGTCGCGGGCGCCGCGAAGGGGAAGCGCCGCCGGGCCAGCAGGACCAGCACCGACGACGTGATCCCGACGAGCCCGAGGACGAACAGCGGCCCGTCCGGGTGCTCGAGATCGTCGCGCAGGAGCGTCCCCACCGCGGTGACCACCGCAGTGGCGACGACCAGGAGGTCGAGACCGTGCCTGGTGAGGAAGGCCCGCGCTCGGCTCACCTCGTCACGGTACGACGACCCGGACCCGGCTGCGTCCACACAAGGTAGGACGTGGCGGCGCCGACCCTGTGGATGCGCCGGTGCGGTCGTCGGTGGCGGTTGGTAGACAGGTCGCATGAACCCCCCGACCGCCGCCGCCGACGACGTACGCCTCTCCGCCCGCGAGGCCGCCGAGCGGCACCTCCGCGCGCTGGTCGGGCGCGACGACGCGCAGCTGCGCGAGGACCAGTGGCACGCGATCGAGGCGCTGGCCGTCGACCGCCGGCGTGCCCTGGTCGTGCAGCGCACCGGGTGGGGCAAGTCGGCCGTCTACTTCGTCGCCACCAAGCTGCTGCGCGAGGCGGGCGCCGGGCCGACCGTCATCGTCAGCCCGCTGCTCGCGCTGATGCGCAACCAGATCGCCGCCGCGGAGCGCGCGGGCATCCGGGCGGTGACGATCAACTCGACCAACATCGACCAGTGGCAGCCGATCCACGACCAGATCCATGCCGGCGAGGTCGACGTGCTGCTCGTCAGCCCGGAGCGGCTCAACAACCCCGGCTTCCGTGACGAGGTGCTGCCGCGGCTGGCGGCGACGTGCGGCCTGCTCGTGGTCGACGAGGCCCACTGCATCTCCGACTGGGGCCACGACTTCCGCCCCGACTACCGCCGCCTCCGCACGCTCCTGGCCGAGCTGCCGACGGGCATCCCGGTCCTGGCGACGACCGCGACGGCCAACGCCCGGGTGACCGACGACGTCGCCGAGCAGCTCGGGGTCCACGCCGACGGGGCCGCGGACGCGCAGGTCCTCGTCCAGCGCGGCACCCTCGACCGCGAGTCGCTCCGGCTCGGCGTGGTCCAGCTGAAGACGCCCGAGCAGCGGCTGGCCTGGCTCGCCGACCACCTCGCCGAGCAGCCCGGGTCGGGCATCGTCTACTGCCTGACCGTCGCGGCCACCCAGGAGGTCGCCGGCTACCTCCGCGCCCGCGGTCTGGAGGTGGCGGCCTACTCCGGCCAGACCGAGGCCGACGAGAGGCACGCGCTCGAGCAGGCCCTCGTCGACGGGCGGGTGAAGGCCCTGATCGCCACCAGCGCCCTCGGCATGGGCTTCGACGCGAGCCTGGGCTTCGTCATCAACCTCGGTGCGCCGTCGTCGCCCGTGGCCTACTACCAGCAGGTCGGCCGCGCCGGCCGCGGCACCGACGACGCCACCGTGGTCCTGCTCCCGCAGATCGAGGACCGCGACATCTGGGCCTACTTCGCCTCGCTCGGCTTCCCCCGCGAGGAGCAGGTGCGCGAGACGCTGGCCGCCCTGGCGGAGTCCGACCGCCCGCTCTCCACCGCGACGCTGGAGACCCGGGTCGAGCTCGGCCGCAACCGGCTCGAGTCGATGCTCAAGGTGCTCGACGTCGACGGCGCCGTGCAGCGCGTCCAGGGCGGCTGGGTCGCGACCGGGCGCCCGTGGGCCTACGACGCCGAGCGCTACGCACGCGTGTCGGAGGCGCGCGAGCGTGAGCAGCAGGCGATGCTCGGCTACCTCAGGACCACCGAGTGCCGGATGCGCTACCTGCGCGAGCAGCTCGACGACCCCGAAGCAGCCGACTGCGGCCGCTGCGACAACTGCGGCGGCATGTCCCTGTCCACGTCGGTCAGCGAGGCGGCGGTCGCCGACGCCGGGCAGCGGCTGTCCCGACCGGGCGTGGTGCTCGAGCCGCGGCGCATGTGGCCGACGGCCCTGGCCAACCTCGGCCTCGACCTCAAGGGCAAGATCGCCGACGGCGCCGAGCCCGGGCGGACGGTCGCCCGGCTCACCGACCTCGGCCACGGCCAGGCGCTGCGCGCGCTGTTCCGCGAGGACACCCCCGACGGACCGGTGCCGCCCGGCCTCGCCCAGGCCGTCATGGACGTGATGAAGGACTGGTCGTCGGAGTGGACGTCGCGGCCCGACGCGATCGTCGTCGTCGAGTCCGCCACCCGCCCCACCCTGGTCCGCGACCTGGCCGACGGCCTGTCCCGGGTCATGCAGGTCCCGGTCGTCGGCACCTGGGCGATCCGCGACCCCTCCGTCCCGCCGCGCGCGGGTCAGTCCAACTCGGCGCAGCGCGTCGCCGCCGTACGCCGTCGCGGCGGGCTCGACGCGCAGGTGCCTGCCGGCGCGACGGTCCTGCTGGTCGACGACCAGGTCGCGAGCGGCTGGACCCTCACCGTCGCCGCGACCGAGCTCCGCGCCGCCGGCGCGAGCGCCGTGCTCCCCCTCGCCCTCGCCACCCAGGGCTGAGCGGCCCACCCCGACCCGCCCCTCCTGGCCGACCCGCCTGCTGCGTCATACGAAGCCGCACCCATACCTCCCGGTTCGTATGACGCACGCGGCGCGGGCCCCGGACAAGCGGAGCGGAGACGACAGCGGCCCGCCCTCCGGCAGGAGGACGGGCCGCGGACGATGTGGGACGCTCGGGTCAGTGACCCATCACCGCGGTCGGGTCGACCGGAGCCAGCTTCTTGCGGGGCAGGAACGCCGCCGGGATCAAGCAGCAGGCGACCAGCACCGTGGCGACGATGAAGACGGTCGCGAACGCGTCGGCCATGTCGTTGGTGACGAGCTGCTCGAGCATCCCGAGCTGGTCGGGCGAGATCCCGAAGCGGTCGAGGACCGCCGCGACCTGCGTCTGGTCGTCACCGGCCTCGGCCAGCGCGGCCCCCGCCGAGACGAAGCGCGAGTCCTTCAGCTCGTTCGTGAGGATCACCGAGAACAGCGCCGTGCCGATCGAGGCCGCCACCTGCTGGGTGATGTTGAGCAGGGTCGAGCCGCGGGCGACGTTGTGGGCGGTCAGCGTCGCGAGCGCCGCCGACATGATCGGCATCATCGTGCCGCCCATGCCGAGACCCATGATGAAGAGCGCGCTGAGGATGTAGGCGTAGGACGTGTCGGCGCCGATCTGGGTGAACATCGCCATGCCGACGGTGATCACGGTGATGCCGACCATGACGATCTTGCCGGGGCCGATCCGGTCGGCCAGGATGCCCGCGATCGGCATCGTGATCATCGCGCCGACACCCTGCGGAGCCAGCAGCCAGCCCGTGAAGAGGGTGCCCTCGCCGCGGACCTGGATGAAGTAGAGCGGGAACAGCAGCGAGGCGCCGAAGAACGCGATCGCGAAGAGCGTCATCGCGATGATCGCGACGGTCATGTTCCTGTTCTTGAACAGGCGGAGCTCGACCAGCGGGTGGATGTTGCGCTTGGCCAGCGCCCACGGGACGAACGCGACGATCAGCGCGAGACCCAGGATCATCGGCACGAGCACGCGCGCGGCCATCGCCGTGCCCTCCTCCGGGATGGAGCTGACGCCGTAGAGGAAGAGGGCGAGACCCGGGGACAGCAGCACCATGCCCAGCCAGTCGAAGGTCTCCGACGGCTCGACGTGGTCCTTCGGGAGCACGATCCACGCGTAGACGATCGCGGCGATGCCGATGGGCAGGTTGATCAGGAAGATCCAGTGCCACGACGCGCTCTCGATCAGCGCGCCGCCGATGATGGGGCCGAAGATCGGGCCGAGCAGCATCGGGATGCCGAGCACGGCCATCACGCGACCGACGCGCTCGGGGCCCGCGGCGCGGGTCAGGATCGTCATGCCGAGCGGCATCAGCATGCCGCCGCCGAGGCCCTGCAGCACGCGGAAGAGGACCAGCATCTCCAGCGACGTCGCGGCCGCGCAGAGCACGGAGCCGATCGTGAAGAGGAGGACAGCGAGCAGGTAGAGGCGCTTGGTGCCGAAGCGGTCGGCGGCCCAGCCGGTCAGCGGGATGACGCTCGCGAGGGCCAGCGTGTAGCCGGTCATCGTCCAGGCGACCTCGGCCGCGGTGGCGTCGAACTCCTCCTGGAAGGTGTTGAGCGCGACGGAGACGACGGTGATGTCGAGGATCGACATGATCGCGCCCAGGACGACCACGCCGGCCACCATCAGGACGCCCTTGTCGAGCTTGTCGGACTGCTCCGGCTGCGTGGCGCCGGGCTGCATCTGGGTGTCGGTCACCGGTGCAGGCTATTCGTTGCCTCGGACAACGAACCAATCATTTTGCCGACTCGGCACGGTGGCCTGCGTCACCCTTGCGGGTGGAGGGGGCGTACGCCGTCCAGATCCTCGATCCGGGCCAGGCCGGGGCCACGCTCGAGCCGGAGGTCCGCGGCCACCGACTCGACCTCCCGCATCACGCGCAGGGTGTTGCGGCACGTGAGCCGCGCGAGGTCGTCGGACGACCAGCCGCGGTCGGCGAGCGCGGCCAGCAGGGCCGGGTAGGTGGAGACGTCCTCGAGCCCGTCGGGGAGGGTCTCGACGCCGTCGTAGTCGCCGCCGAGACCGACGTGATCGATGCCCGCGACCTCGCGCACGTGCTCGACGTGGGCCACCACGTCGGCCAGGGTGGCGGTCGGCTGCGGGTGCTCGCGCGCCCAGGTCTTCTCGAAGGCGCCGAACCGCGGCCCGTCGGCCTCGGGGATGCCCTCCGCGGCCGCCGCGGCCACGAGCTCGCGGTGGGCGTCGGCGCACGCGGTGTTCACGAACTTCGGCACGAAGGTCACCATGCACACCCCGCCGCCGCGGGCCATCGCCTCGAGCACGTCGTCGGGGGCGTTGCGGGGGCTGTCGGTCACCGCCCGGGCCGAGCTGTGGCTGAAGATCACCGGCGCCTCGGTGACCGCGAGCGCGTCGCGCATGGTGTCGGCGGAGACGTGGGAGAGGTCGACCATCATCCCAAGCCGGTTCATCTCCCGCACCACCTCGCGACCGAACGGGGTCAGCCCGCCGGCCACCGGGGTGTCGGTGGCCGAGTCCGCCCAGGGCGTGTTGGCGTTGTGGGTCAGCGTCAGGTAGCGCACCCCGAGCTCGAAGAGCTGCCGCAGCGTGCCGAGTGAGCAGCTGATCGAGTGCCCGCCCTCGGCGCCGGCGAGCGAGGCGATCCGGTCCGACGCCCACGCCTCCTCGACCTCGTCGGCGGTGGTCGCCCACGCGAGCTGGTTGGCGTACCGCTCGGTGAGCATCCGCGCCGCGTCGACCTGCTCAAGCGTGGCGCTGACGGCGTGGTCCCCGGTCAGCCGGGTCGGCACGTAGACCGACCAGAACTGCGCGCCCATCCCGCCCGCGCGCATCCGCGGCAGGTCGGTGTGCGTCGCGGTGCCGCCGGCGCCCACGTCGAGCCGGGAGAAGTCGTACGCCGCCTGCTCGCGCGCCTCCCAGAGCAGGTCGTTGTGGCCGTCGATCACCGGGTGTGCGGCGAGCAGCGCGGAGATGTCCATGACGCACGACCGTAGCCGCCCGGGAACTCCGTGTCGGTCCCAGGCGTTAGCGTCCCTGTCGTCCGCTGCCCAGCCGACGACGGAAGGGAAGTGCATGAGCTTCGTCCCGGTCACCGGTCCCGCCAGGTTGCTGGTGGGGGAGCCGCCCCGGGAGGGCTCGGTCGAGTTCACCGACGAGCGACGCACCATCGTGCTGCCGGTCCGGGGCGCCCTGCCGGTCCTCGGCAAGGTGCGCGACCAGGCCGACGTGCACCCGTCGGTCGCGCTGCTCGCCGGCGCCGCGCTGATGGGTCTGCAGCTGGTCGCGTCGGGGCGCTTCGCGCCCGACCCCGAGGGGCGGCACTGGCAGGTCGCGGGCCTCGACGCCGCCGACGAGCGCCGCATCGCCGAGCTGGCGCGCTCGCGCGCGTGGGAGGGCTTCGACGAGGCGACCGCCGAGGGCATGGTGCGGGGCCTCCTCGACGCGGTGGTCGACACCATGCCGCGCACCACCCCGGGCCGCTCGCGCCACCGCGGCCCGACGGCAGCCCGCCCGACCGCGTCGGACCCGACGGCCCAGGCGGGGTCGGGGCCGAGCAGCCCCGACGCGTTCAGCGACCAGCTCCAGCAGCGGATCGCCCGCATCCGGGCGCGGGGGCGCGACGACCGGCCCCAGCTGGTCTCCATCTCGTTCCGGGTGGAGGCCGACGAGGAGGAGCTGGTCGCGGGCGCCGTACGCCTGGTGCTGCAGGTCCACGCCGTCGACAACCCCGCCCACCTGGCCGACGCCTCGGAGCTGTGGGCCGAGACCGGCCCGGACGCCGGGCACGGCTTCGGCGAGCGGGCCCGCACCCACGCCGCCATCGCGCTGCGCTCGGCCGCCGACGCCTGGCCGGTCATCGACCGGCTGCTCGACCTGCGCGTCCCCGACGAGATCGTCCTGGACACCGACGAGATCCTGTCGCTGCTCGACGGCGGGGCCGCGGCCCTGACCGAGGCCGGCCACCCCGTCATGTGGCCGAAGTACCTCGACCGCGAGGTCACCCAGCGCGTCGAGCTGGGCCGCCGCGCGCCCGCCGGCACGCGCGAGGAGCCGCTCCAGGACGGCCTCTTCGGGCCGCAGGCGCTGTTCGGCTTCGAGTGGCAGCTGTCGCTGCACGGCGAGGAGCTCAGCGACGACGAGATGGACGAGCTGGCCCGCACCACCAGTCCGATCATCAAGCTGCGCGACAACTGGGTCGCCGTCGACTCCGGGGTGATCAAGCGCGCCCGCAAGCGGCTCATCCGCACGGTCACGCCCGTCCAGGCGCTGGCCGCGACGCTGACCGGCGTCGTCGACATCGAGGACTCGCCCTACGAGGCGGTGGTCGGGGCGAGCCTGCTCGCCGTCCGCGACCGGGTCCGCGAGGCCGCCTCGGGCGAGCTCGTCGACGTGCCGGTCGGGCTGCAGGCCGAGCTCCGCGACTACCAGCGTCGCGGGCTGTCCTGGCTGGCCGAGCTCACGGGGCTGGGCCTCGGCGCCTGCCTGGCCGACGACATGGGCCTCGGCAAGACGATCACCCTCATCGCGCTGCACCTGCACCGCGGGGGGCGCCCCACGCTCGTCGTCTGCCCGGCGTCGCTGCTGGGCAACTGGGAGGCCGAGATCCGGCGCTTCGCCCCGGGCGTCGCCACCCGCCGCCACCACGGCAGCGCGCGCGACCTCGACGGCGTCACCGACGGCTTCGTGCTGACGACCTACGGCACCATGCGCAACGACGCCGGCCTACTCGCCGAGGTGCCGTGGGACCTCGTCGTCGCCGACGAGGCCCAGCACGTGAAGAACTCCCGCTCGGCGGCCGCCCGCGCCCTGCGCACGATCCCCAGCACCGCCCGCGTCGCCCTGACCGGCACCCCCGTCGAGAACGACCTCACCGAGCTCTGGTCGATCCTCGACTGGGCGATCCCCGGCCTCCTCGGCAGCCGCAACGCCTTCCGCAAGGTGTGGGCCGGCCCCATCGAGTCCGGTCTCGAGCCGACCAAGGCCCGGCAGTTCGCCGACCTGATCGGCCCGTTCCTGCTGCGGCGCCGCAAGTCCGACCCCGGCGTCGCCCCCGAGCTGCCGCCCAAGACCGAGACCGACCACCTGCTCGGCCTGACCCGCGAGCAGGTCGTCCTCTACGAGACGCTCGTGCGCGAGTCGATGCGCCGCATCGAGGAGGCCGACGAGGAGACCCGGCGCGGCCTCGTCCTCAAGCTGCTGACCGGCCTCAAGCAGATCTGCAACCACCCCGCCCACTTCCTGCGCCAGCCCAACCCCAAGCTCCGCGGCCGGTCGGAGAAGGTCGAGCTGCTCGACGAGCTCGTCGGCACCGTCATGGCCGAGGACGGGGCGGTCCTCGTCTTCACCCAGTACGTCGCCATGGCGCGGCTCCTCGAGCGCCACCTCGCCGCGGCGGGGGTGCCCCACCAGCTCCTGCACGGCGGCACCCCGGTGCGCGAGCGCGACGCGATGGTCGCGCGGTTCCAGGCCGGCGAGGTCCCGGTGTTCCTGCTCTCGCTCAAGGCCGGCGGCACCGGCCTCAACCTCACCCGCGCCGACCACGTGATCCACCTCGACCGCTGGTGGAACCCCGCCGTGGAGGACCAGGCCACCGACCGCGCCTACCGGATCGGCCAGACCAAGCCGGTGCAGGTGCACCGCTTCATCACCCAGGGCACCATCGAGGAGAAGATCGCCGAGCTCCTCGCCCGCAAGCGCTCGCTGGCCGACTCCGTGCTGTCGCGCGGCGAGACGGCGCTCACCGAGCTGTCCGACGCCGAGCTCCGCGACCTCGTGGAGCTCAGGCCCACCTCGCGCGGCCGCGGGGACGACGCATGACGCCGCACGCCGAGCCGACGGCGACCACCCACCCCCGGATCCCGCCGCGCCGCGGCGGCGGCTCGGGCACCTGGTGGAGCAAGGCCGTGCTGCGGGCGGTCGAGGAGGCCGCCTTCGGCGAGAAGGAGCTCCGTGCCGGCCGGGCGCTCGCCCGGTCCGGGGCGGTCGGCGCGATCACCGTCGACGAGGGCGGCGCGGTCGCGGCGGTGACGGAGGGCCAGGACGCCTTCACCGTCGAGGTGACCGTGCCCGTCCTCGACGACGCCGACGCCGCCGCGTTCACCGAGCTCGTCGCAGCCGAGTCGGGGCGCATCGCCGCCCTGCTCGCCGGCCAGCTCCCGCACTCGTTCGTGGAGGCGGTCGAGGAGGCCGGTGTCGAGCTGTTGCCCTACGGGGGCGAGCTGGGGTCGGCCTGCACGTGCGACGCCTGGCTCGACCCGTGCCCCCACGCGCTGGCGGTGCTCACCCAGCTGGCCTGGCTCATCCAGGCCGACCCGTTCGTGCTGACCCACCTGCGCGGACTCGCCCGGGAGCGGGTGCTCCGCGACCTGCACCGCCTGCGCCAGCCGGCCGCCGGGTCGTCCCCGGGCGGTGAGTCTCCCGAAGACGCAGCGGCGGACGGGCCCGACGACGTCGACGACCTGGTGGTCGCCGAGGACGCGGCGGTGCGCGCGGCGCGCCTGCTGCGGCTGGAGAGCCCGTTCGACTCCTGGTGAGGCGACCTGGTGTGGCGACCTGGTGAGCCGACCTGGTGAGCGGGCGGACGAGCAGCGGCGCCGGTCAGGTCAGCCCGAGGGCTCCGTGGGCCATGTCGCGCAGCACGTCGTGCATCTGCGGGTCGGGCAGCCGGCCGCTGTGCGGGGTGGAGTTGAGCAGGCCGAAGAGGACGTGGGCGCGGGTGCGCGAGGCCTCCGGGCTGAGGGTGGGGTCGTGGCGGCGTACCTGCGTGGCCCACTCGTCGACGTAGGCGCGCTGGAGCGCGCGGACCCGCTCGCGCGCCTCGTCGGGCAGGCTGCTCCAGTCGCGGTCCTGGACCACGATGAGCGCCCGGTGCTCGAGGGCGAACTCGATGTGCCACTCGACCAGTGCCTCGAGCGCCTCGCGCGGGCTCCCCGCGCTCGCGACGCGGGCGCGACCCTCGGCGAGCAGCGTCTCGCTGATGGTCACCAGCATCTCGGCGAGCATCGCGTCCTTGGACTGGAAGTGCTTGTAGAGCGCGGGACCGGAGATGCCACAGGCAGCGCCGAGCTCGGCCACCGAGACGCCGTGGAACCCGCGGGAGGCGAAGAGCTCGGCCGCGATGTCGAGGATCTGCTGACGGCGGGGAGTCACGACGTCGAGGTTAGTGCCTGCTAACCCCCGCCACGGCGCGCGCGGTCCGGGGAGCAGCACGACACGCTCCGGCGCCTGTGGGACAGCCAGCGGAATCATTCGAACCTCCCCGACGGAACCGGATGCTGCAGTGGGCCGCAACCCCCGCAGCGGCCCACTGATCCCCCGATCCGTGCACCCGCCACCCAGCGTAGATCGTAGGCGCTACCCCCTTAGGTGTGTGCGAGGTCTACACCACTTTCGGGTAAAGGATCCGCGGCATCGGCGTGTCGACACCGCGGAATCGATCACGGATGGTGTAAACCGCTGCGCGATGAGTGGTCGCGGACGACGGATGGACAGTCCAGGTTAACGATCGCTAACCTGACCGGGTGTCCGAGTCACAGACCCCGACGGCAGGGGCGGCCCCCACCATGCGCGAGCTCGTCGACGACCTGCGTGCCCGGCTGGCGCGCGTGCGGCAGGGCGGCTCGGAGAGCGCGCGCAAGAAGCACACCGACCGCGGCAAGCTGCTGGCCCGCGACCGGGTCGACCGGTTGCTCGACCCGGGCAGCCCGTTCCTGGAGCTGGCGCCGCTGGCCGCCTACGGGATGTACGACGGCGGCAGGGGCGACGACTACGCCGTGCCGTCCGCCGGGGTGGTCGCGGGCATCGGCCGGGTGTCGGGGCGTGAGTGCGTCGTCGTCGCCAACGACGCCACGGTCAAGGGCGGCACCTACTACCCGATGACGGTCAAGAAGCACCTGCGTGCGCAGACGATCGCCGCGGAGAACCGGCTGCCGTGCATCTACCTCGTCGACTCCGGCGGCGCCTTCCTGCCGATGCAGGACGAGGTGTTCCCCGACCGCGAGCACTTCGGCCGGATCTTCTTCAACCAGGCCAACCTTTCCGCGGCCGGGATCCCGCAGATCGCCAGCGTGATGGGCTCCTGCACCGCGGGCGGCGCCTACGTCCCGGCGATGTCGGACGAGACGGTCATCGTGCGCAACCAGGGCACGATCTTCCTCGGCGGCCCGCCACTGGTGAAGGCCGCGACCGGCGAGGTCGTGTCGGCCGAGGACCTCGGCGGCGGCGACGTCCACGCGCGCACGTCAGGCGTGGTCGACCACCTCGCCGAGGACGACGCCCACGCGCTGGCGATCGTCCGCTCGATCGTCGACACGCTGCCGGCCGCGACCCCGGCCCGGTTGCCGCGCGCCGAGGTCGAGGAGCCCCACGAGCCGGCGGAGTCGCTCTACGACGTCGTGCCCACCGACACCCGCACCCCCTACGACGTCCGCGAGGTGATCCGTCGGCTGGTCGACGGCAGCAGGTTCCACGAGTTCAAGAAGCTCTACGGCGACACGCTGGTGTGCGGGTTCGCCCGGATCGACGGCTACGAGGTCGGGATCGTCGCCAACAACGGCATCCTGTTCAGCGAGTCGGCGCTCAAGGGCGCGCACTTCATCGAGCTGTGCAACCAGCGCGGCATCCCGCTGGTCTTCCTGCAGAACATCACCGGCTTCATGGTCGGCCGCGAGTACGAGAACAAGGGCATCGCCCGCGACGGCGCCAAGCTGGTCACCGCGGTCGCGTGCAGCGTCGTGCCGAAGTTCACCGTCGTCATCGGCGGGTCGTTCGGCGCCGGCAACTACGGCATGTGCGGACGGGCCTACGACCCGCGATTCCTGTGGATGTGGCCCAACGCTCGCATCTCGGTGATGGGCGGCGAGCAGGCCGCCTCGGTGCTCGCGACCGTCCGCACCGACCTCGAGGACGAGGCCGCCGTCGAGGCGTTCAAGGCCCCGATCCGCGAGCAGTACGAGACCCAGGGCTCGCCCTACTACGCCAGCGCCCGGCTGTGGGACGACGGCGTCATCGACCCCGCCGACACGCGCCGCGTGCTGGGCATGGCGCTGGCGGCGACGTCGTACGCCCCGATCCCCGAACCCCGCTACGGCATCTTCAGGATGTGAGGCACATGAACACCCTCTTGATCGCCAACCGCGGCGAGATCGCCCTGCGGGTCATGCGCACGGCGCGCCGCCTCGGCTGGGGATGCGTCGCGATCCACACCGACCTCGACGCCGCGGCACCGCACGTGCGGGCGGCCGACCGGGCGGTGCGGGTGGCGTCCTACCTCGACATCGACGCGGTCGTCGGAGCGGCGCGGGAGGCCGGCGCGGGGTTCGTGCACCCCGGCTACGGCTTCCTGTCCGAGCGGGCGCCCTTCGCCCGCGCGCTGGCCGACGCCGGCATCACGCTCGTCGGCCCGTCGGCCGACGTCATGGACGCGATGGGCCGCAAGGACGCAGCCCGGGAGGTCGCGCTCGCGGCAGGCGTGCCGGTCGTGCCGTCGTACGCCCTCACCGGTCCCGACGCCACCGACCCGGCCAGCTTCGCCTACCCCGTGCTGGTCAAGGCGGCCGCCGGCGGGGGCGGCAAGGGCATGCGCGTGGTGCGCAGCGCCGGTGACTACGACGAGGCGTTCGCCTCCGCGCAGCGCGAGGCCCGCTCGTCCTTCGGCGACGACACGATCCTGGTGGAGAAGTACGTCGAGTCCGGCCGGCACATCGAGGTGCAGGTCATGGGCGACACCCACGGCACGGTGCTGCACTTCTTCGAGCGCGACTGCTCCACCCAGCGGCGCCACCAGAAGGTGCTCGAGGAGGCGCCGGCCCCGACGATCAGCGACGAGCAGCGCGCGGCGATCACCTCGTCCGCCGTGGCCCTGGCGCAGCAGTGCGGCTACACCGGCGCCGGCACCGTGGAGTTCCTGCTCGACAACGACACCGGTGAGTTCTACTTCCTCGAGATGAACACCCGCCTCCAGGTCGAGCACCCGGTCACCGAGGAGGTCGTGCGCGTGCGGTCCGACGACGGGAGCGAGCGCGTCGACCTCGTCGAGCTGCAGCTCCGCGTCGCGACCGGCGAGCCGCTGCCGATGGCCCAGGACGCGATCACGCTCGAGGGCCACGCGATCGAGGCCCGCGTGTATGCCGAGGACTCCTTCCACGGCTTCCTCCCCCAGGCGGGCCGTACCTCGATCGTCAGGTGGGGCTCCGGGGACGGTGTCCGCGTCGACCACGCGCTCGAGCCGGAGCAGGAGGTCTCCACCTCCTACGACCCGATGCTCGGCAAGGTCATCGCCTGGGCGCCGACCCGTGCCGAGGCCGTCGACGCCCTGGCGGACGCGCTCGGCGAGACCGCCATCCTCGGCATCACCACCAACACCGGCTTCCTGCGCGCCCTGGCGTCCTCGGCGGAGTTCCGCGACGCGACGATCGACACCGCCTGGCTGGACCGCCACGACGTCCCGGCGCCCGACCCGACGCTGGCCCGCGTGTTCGCGGCGTGGACCGAGGTGCTGCTCGACACCATGCCGGAGCCGGGCGTCACGCCGCGCCCCTGGCGGGCCGACGGCTGGCGGATGGGCGCCGACCCCGCGCCCGACACGGTCGTCCTCGGCGACGACCTGGTGGTCGTCGACCGGCACCGCGGCCAGGTCACGCACGGCGGCACCACCCACGACGTCCGCCTGGTCTCCGCCGCCGACCACACCGTCCACCTCCTCGTCGACGGCGTCGCCGAGCACGCGGTGCTCAACGTGCAGCGCGACCTCGTCGACGTGGTGCACCGCGGACAGCGGTGGGCCTGGGAGCGGCCCGACCCGTTCGGCGACCACGCGGTCGCCGCCGGCGACGGCACGCTGCTCGCGCCGATGCCCGGCACGGTGCTCGCGGTCAACGTCGCGGAGGGTCACGACGTGGCGGAGGGTGAGACGCTGGGGGTGATGGAGGCGATGAAGATGGAGCTCGCGCTCAAGGCGCCCTTCGCCGGCACGGTCACCACCGTCGGTGCGATCACCGGCGACCTGGTCAAGCTCGGTGCCGTGCTGTTCGTGGTGGAGGCCTCCGGTGCCTGACCTCCCGATGACCGTCCGCGCCGACGGCCTCCCCGAGCGGGTGACGATCTACGAGGTCGGTCCCCGCGACGGCCTGCAGAACGAGCAGGCGATCGTGCCGGTCGCGGTCAAGGCCGAGTTCGTACGACGCCTCGTGGCCGCCGGCCTGCCGATCGTGGAGGCGACCAGCTTCGTGCACCCGCGCTGGGTGCCGCAGCTCGCGGACGCCGCCGAGCTGATGACCGAGCTCGGCGACGAGGGCCGCGACCTCCCGGTGCTCGTGCCCAACGAGCGCGGCCTCGACCGGGCCCTCGAGCTGGGCCTGCGCCACGTCGCGATCTTCGGCAGCGCGACGGAGACGTTCGCGACCAAGAACCTCAACCGCACCTTCGACGAGCAGTTCGCGATGTTCGAGCCGACCGTCGCCCGCGCCCGCGAGGCCGGGCTGGACGTGCGGGCCTACGTCTCGATGTGCTTCGGCGACCCGTGGGAGGGCGCCGTGCCGATCGAGCAGGTCGTCACCGCCGGCACCCGGCTGCTCGACCTCGGGGCCGGCCAGCTCAGCCTCGGCGACACCATCGGCGTGGCCACCGCCGGTCACGTGACGGCGCTCGTCGCCGCCTTCGCCGAGGCGGGCGTGGGCACCGACCGGCTCGCGATGCACTTCCACGACACCTACGGCCAGGCGCTCGCCAACACCTTCTCCGCGCTGCAGGCCGGCATCACCACCTTCGACGCGAGCGCCGGCGGCCTCGGTGGCTGCCCCTACGCCAAGTCGGCCACCGGCAACCTCGCCACCGAGGACCTGGTGTGGATGCTGACCGGTCTCGGGATCGAGCACGGGGTCGACCTCGACGCGGTGGTGGCGACCAGCACGTGGATGGCCGCCCAGCTCGGCCGGCCCAGCCCCAGCGCCGTCGTACGCGCCCTCGGATCGGCGGGGTAGTCCACCGGGAACCGGTCGTCCGGGAGGTCGTGGGCCAGCCACTTCCCGGTGGACCACCCCACTCGGGCACAATCAGCGCCATGAGCCGCGTCGTCCACCTCCACATCGGCGCCCCCAAGACCGGCACCACCTACCTGCAGGACCGGCTCCGGCTCAACGCCACGGCGTTGGCGCGCCACGGCGTGACGATCCCCAGCCCTCGCGGCGGCCGGTCCGACATCTTCCACTTCCGGGCGGCCCTCGACCTCCTCGACCAGGACTGGGGCGGTCGCCCCGGCCACGCCCGGGGCGCCTGGGACGCGATGGTCCGGCGGGTCGACCGCGCCACGGACAACGTGGTGATCAGCCACGAGATCCTCGCGGGCGCCAAGCCCGACAAGATCGCCAAGGCGCTCAACGACCTCGCCGACCACGAGGTGCACATCGTCTACTCCGCCCGCGACCTCGGGCGGCAGCTGCCAGCGGCGTGGCAGGAGTCGATCAAGCAGGGGCGCAAGTGGCCCTTCCGGCGCTTCCTCGACCGCTACGAGGGCGGCTCGTCCTTCTTCTTCCGGCAGGCCTTCGACCTGCCCGAGGTCCTCTCCGCCTGGGGCGCCAAGCTCCCACCCGAGCGCATCCACGTCGTGACGGTGCCCCACGACCGGGGACCCAACGGCGACGAGCTGTGGCTGCGCTTCTGCCGCGCCTTCCGCATCGACCCCGCGTGGGCGCCGCTGGACTCCGAGCGCGACAACCGCTCCCTGGGGATCGCCGAGACGTCGCTGCTGCGCAAGCTCAACCGTCGCCTCGAGCTCGGCGTGTGGCGCGAACCTGTCTACGACGCGCTCATCCGCGAGCTGCTCGCCCAGGAGGTGCTGGTGGCCCGCGACGCCGTACCGGTCCGGCTGCCACCCCACCGCTTCGACTTCGCCGAGCAGCAGGGCGAGGTCTGGATCGACTGGATCAAGCGCAGCGGGGTCGACGTCGTCGGTGACGTGGACGACCTGCGGCCGCGCCGACCGGCCGAGGACGCGAAGTGGAAGGACCCGGACCGGGTGCGCGCCAAGCTCGAGCTCGGCGCCGCGCTCGACGCACTGTCGACGATGACGCAGGAGGCTGCCAGCCGGGCCGCGACCGACCGGGTCGGTGGACGGCTCCGCGACAGAGCACGTCGGCTGCGGGACCGGTGACCGCTCGCCCGAGCGCCGCCCGTCCGGCGGAGTCCGTGCACGGCTGGGTCGCCCACCTCCGCGCCGGCGGTACGACGCCGTGGCTGGCGTGGACCGACGCAGCGACCGGCCCGGGGACCGACGCGACGACCGCCCCAGCCCCGTCCGGTCGCGCGCTGCCCGGCGCCCAGCAGCTCGAGCTGCTGCGCCGCATCAACGTGGCCCGGCAGTCGGGTGCGCAGCCCCGTGGCGACCACGACCGCGAGCGCACTCGACTCGCCGACCGGGTGCTCGCCGCGCCGGCTGCCGGCCGCGGCAAGGCCGACCTGCCGCTGGTGGGCGCCGCGACGGGCGGCTTCGGCGCACAGCCGGTCGACCCCGCCACGGTCAGCGCCCACGAGCTGCTCCGGGTGGCGAGCACGCTGCTCGCCGACGACCTGGTCGCGCTCGGCCCGGACCGCGTGCGGCGCGGCGTGCCGAGGCCGTGGCGGCACCGGTTCCGGCTGGTCGGCGACCCGCTGGTCGGCGCCGCCGCACGTGAGCACCTGCTCGGCCGGGGCCGCCCCGAAGGGGGTCCCCTGGCCTTCGTCGTGGCCGTCGGCGGTCCGATCGACGAGCTGCTCGCCCACACGTGGACGCAGCGGTGCTTCGAGCACGGCAGCAAGCCGTGGGCGGCCTGGCTGCGGTTCTGGCGCGAGCGCGACCAGCTGCCCGCCCGGGTCGACCTCGACGACTCGATCCGCCGTTGGGGCGGACGCCGTCCCCACGTCCGGGTCGTGACCGACCTCGCCCAGCTGCCCCCGCACGTCGGCGTACGACGCCTGCCGGAGGTCCGGGTGCCGGGCGCCGACCAGGCCGAGCTGGCGCGTCGGATCGCCGCCGTCGTGGGGATCCGCGTCCCGGTCGGCGAGCGACCGGCCCTGATGCGGACGCTCCAGAAGCGGATGCCCGACAGCGGCGTCGCGCCCGTCGTCGTACCTGCGGCGGAGCAGGACTGGGTCGCGTCGTCCGCGGCGCGCATGACCCGCGCCCTGACGCGCGCTGGCTACCCTGTCGTCGGCGACCTCGCCGACCTCGCGCCGCACGCGTCGGACGCCACCGGGCTGTCCGGGCACGGCGGCGCCGACGACCGACAGGTGCTGGAGCTGGCGATCCGGATGATCGTCGACCCGGGATGGCGCACGGGCCGGGAGAGGATGGTGCAACGGTGAGCAGGCGGGTGCTGCTGCACGTGGGCTGCCCGAAGACCGGCACGTCCTACTTCCAGGACGTCCTCTTCCGCAACCAGCAGGTGCTGCGCGAGCACGACCTGCTCTACCCCGCCGACCGGTTCGACGCCCACTTCCTCGCCGCGCTCGACCTGATGACCCTGCCGTGGGGCGGCATCGAGACCGAGGCCGTCGGAGCGTGGGACCGGCTCGCCGCCGAGGTCCGCGAGTGGCACGGCACGGCGATCATCAGCCACGAGATCTTCGCGCGGGCCACCCCGACCCAGGTCGAGCGCGCGCTGGCCTCGCTCGGCGACGCCGAGGTCCACCTCGTGCTGTCGGTGCGCGACCTGGTGCGCCAGGTCCCGGCCGAGTGGCAGGAGAACGTCAAGCACCGCAGCCACATCACCTACGCGGCGTTCCTGCGCACGATCCGCGACCCGGCGCGCGACTCCCGGATCGGCTCGTGGTTCTGGGCGGTCCAGGAGATCCCCGACATCCTCGAGCGGTGGGGCTCCTCGCTGCCCCCCGAGCGCGTGCACCTGGTGACCCTGCCCCCGCCGGGCGCGGACCGCGGCGAGCTGTGGCGCCGGTTCTCCCGGACCTTCGGGCTCGACGGGCTGCCGCTCGACCTCACCGCCGAGCGCGAGAACCCGTCCCTCGGCGTGCCCGAGACCTCGCTGCTGCGCACCATCAACGAGCGGGTGACCTCGGTGATCTCGCCGCCCGACTACCGCCCCCTGGTCCGCGAGACGCTGGCCCACCAGACGCTCTCGCGGAGCACGTCCTCGCCCCGCCTCGGCCTCGCGCCGGCCGACCACGCGTGGGCCCGCGAGCTGTCGCAGCGCTGGATCGAGGTGCTCGCGCAGCGCGGGTACGACGTCGTCGGCTCGCTCGACGACCTGCTGGGTCCCGACGCGGTTCCCTTCGCCGACCCTGACGCCGCGACGGCCGACGAGCTGCTGCCCCCCGCCCTCGACGCGATCACCGCCCTCCTGGTGGAGGGGGCCCGGCTGCGCGCCGTCGAGGAGCGGCTCCACCGCGAGCTGCGCGAGGCGCACGAGGAGCTCGAGCGGGCCCGGGCGACCACCGCCTTCCGGGCCCGGCGCAAGGTCGTGACGACCCTGGAGAACAGCCCCGCGGGCCGGGGCTCGCTCGACGCCTACCGGCGGCTGCGCGGCCGCAAGGGCTGACCCGGGGAGGGGCTGCCCCCGGCCGCAGAACCCCCGCTCGAGCGGGGACTCCGCCTCTTCGAGGCCGTTGCAACCCCCTCCAGGTGTCGGCCTGCCCCTTCCAGTGGACGGTCCGGCGCGGGCGCCCGGTCATCCGGCGTACGACGACGAGCTGGCGCCACCCTGGTGACCTTGGACCCTGACGCGATCCGTCCCCGCTCCCTAGGGTGGGATCGAGGGCACCTGCCCGGGGGCCGAGCGGGCCCTCGGGAGGTGAGGTCGATGACGACCCCGTCGCACGCACGCCGGGGACACATCCGGTCCGCCCTCGCCCTGGCCGGGGCGATCGTCCTGCTGGCGGGCTGCGACGGCGTCGGCACGGGCACGGACCCGTCCCCGCCGGCCGGCGAGCCGTCCTCGTCGTCAGCGTCCACCGTGCCGACGCCTGAGCAGCTGGCCGGCGCCCTGGTGACGACGGACGACTACGCCGGCACCTGGACCGTGAACATCCCGCCGGACCAGCGGGGGGCGCGACGGACGGCGTGGTGACCGAGGCCCAGCAGAAGATGCTGCCGCGGATCCAGTTCTGCGAAGCGGCCAGCGAGGAGTCCCGGTCCGCTGCCGACGCGTTGCGCTGGCAGGCCTTCCGGCAGCTCGACCAGTCCGAGGACGACCCCATCGACATGCGCGCGGGCGACCGAAAGGGCCACCTGGTCTTCGTCCAGGAGTTCCTGATGGCCGCGGACCCGGACGAGGTGGCAGCGACCTTCGAGGCGCTGCGCGACGGGATGCGCGCCTGCGAGGGCGACTTCCCCGCCGGTGAGGAGTGCCCCGGCACGGTCGAGCCGATGACCGTCGCGGAGGTCGGCGACAACCGGTACGCCGAGCTGACGACCATGGAGGAGGCCGGCGGCAGGGCCTCCTGGCTGCTCCACAACGTGCTGGTTCGGGAGGGCCCGGTCCTGATGACGCTGCAGGTGGTCGACATCGTGATGGGGTAGGACGTGCAGCCCGTCGTGAGCGTCGCGGACGTCGACACGTTCCTCACCACAGCGGTGGACAAGCTCTCCTGAGGCGCGCGGTCGAGGTCAGCGCCGTCGCGGCAGCAGCTCGCGGTCGGCGTAGCGGCCGATGCGCCAGGTCATGAAGCCGTCGGCGCCCATGCCGACCACGCCGCCGACGACCGGCATCCGACGGGCCACGGTGGTGGCCAGCCGCTTGCCGGCCACCCGCGCGACGATGTCGGTCGCGACGGTCGCCGAGATGGTGCCGTCGATGGAGGGGTCGTGGACCGGTGCGGTGGCGATCGCCATGGGCGTGCTCGGCAGCTTGCGCTTCTTCACCAGCTCGTGGACCTGCTCCTCGCCGAGCAGGGTGGCGAGCACGGCGTTGCGCACCCGCGGGTCGGTCAGGTCGTGGCCGCGCAGGTGCGCGATGCCGGCGACCATGCGGCACTGGATGATCGCCAGTCCCGTCACGTTGGCGGGGATCGCCACCGCCATCGTGACCAGTCCGCCGACGTTGGTGGCGAAGCCCTGCGCGCCGGCGATGCGCACGTTGTTCTCGATCACCTCGTGGATCGCCCGCTCGACGTTGCCCCGCTGCTCGCGCAGCTGCTTGTCGGCGGCGGCCGCTGCCGGGGCGAGCGGTCCGACGCCGTCGATGGCACGGTTGAGCGCCTCGCGCACGAAGCCGCCGGTCAGCCCCGGCGCGAGCTCGTTGATCCGGGGGGCGAGCTGCCGCCCGACGGTCTGCTTCAGGCCCATGGCCCGATCGTACGGTCGTCGGCCCAGCGCGTTCACGACGCTCGGTCAGCGGCGCAGCTCGCAGGCCTTCAGCCGCTCACCCCGCACGCAACGGTCGCGACCGTTCGAGCCGTCCAGCACGTCCCGGCCGCGTCCGCCGTCGAGCAGGTCGCGGCCCTGGCCCCCGCCGATGCGGTCGTTGCCGCCACCGCCGTACGCCCGCACCGGTCCGTACTGCTCGGTGAGGCTCAGCACCTCGGAGCGGCGCGTGCCCCACCACGTCAGCCGGGTCTCGGCGCTGCCCTCCCACCCGAAGGAGGTGACGGAGGAGAAGCGGATGGGCGTGCCGACCTTCATCCGGTACGTGCCGCGGCGGGCGTCGATCTCCACCCGGCTGCGGTGCGGTGCGGCGCGCAACGAGGCGGCCGGGGCGATGCGGTCGGCGCCGCCACCGCCGCGGACGACGACCTTGTCGCCCTTGCCCTTGATCGCCGGGTAGAGGACGTCGTTGCCGCCGCCGCCGAGGAACGTCGCGCGGCCGCTGTTGCGGAAGCTCCAGGAGCCGAGACCGTCGCGACCCGGGCCGCCCAGGACGCGCGTGCCCTCCTCGGCCGCCGCCACGCGGAGGCTGTCCCGCCCGCCGTCGCCGTACAGCTCGTCCACTCCGTGGCCCCCGTCGACCGTGTCCATGCCGGGCCCGCCGTGCACGACGTCGTCGCCCGGCTCCGGGGCCGGGGGGTTCGGCATGCCCGAGTAGCCCCGGTCCGCCTCGATGACGTCGTCGCCGCCGCGCCCCTCGACCACGTCGTCGCCCCCGCCCGCGTCGATCTGGTCGTCGAGGTCCGTGCCGCGGATCACGTCGGCGTACGGCGAACCCTCGACGCCCGCGCCGAGCACCACGGGCGCGATGGTGTCGGTGCCCTCGCCGGTGGCCGTGCCGGCCGCCATGTCCACGGTCACCGGGCCGGTGGCGTCGCGGAACGACACCCGGTCGAGGTAGATCGAGTCCCCGTACCAGAGGTCCTCGCCCTGCGGGTCGTGGCCGAGGTCGACGTGGTCGTCGCCCGGGCCGGGGACCACCACGTCCCCCCAGAAGTCGTCGTCGGCGACGTACACGCCGTCGAGGCCCCCGAAGAGCCGGTCATCACCGACGCCCCCGCGGACCATGTCCTCACCGCCGAGCGCGCAGATGGTGTCGTTGCCGGCCCCTCCGTCGATGGTGTCGCGGGCCTCGCTCCCGACGATGACGTCGTCGCCGGGGGTCCCCGTGACCGGTGCGGTCTCCGTCGAGTCGGTGATCGGCCCCTCCGGTGAGGGCACCACGATCGTTGCGGCCTTGCCGTCGCAGCCCACCGCCGCCGTGGCGGGAGCCGCGGTGACGGGGCCGAGGGTGCTCAGGGCCAGTCCGGCAAGGGCGGTCAGGGTCGCGGTGCGTCGCATGGTGTCCTCCGAGTAGGTCGTTGCAGGGGAGACGTCGTTCCGGCGGGTTTGGTTGTTCGCTAGCGTGCGAAGAGTGCCCGTCGCCCCCGCTCCGACGCCGTGGGCCTTCCCGCCGAGCTCGACGTGGGACCCCGACGACGACCTCGTCGCGCTGGGCGCCGACCTCGAGCCGGGCACGCTGGTCACCGCCTACGGGCTCGGCCTGTTCCCGATGCCGGTGACGCTGGACGGCGAGGAGCACCTGGGCTGGTTCTCACCCGTGGAGCGGGGCGTGCTGCCGCTCGACGGGCTGCGGGTGTCGCGCTCGCTGCGCCGCTCGGTGCGCGACTTCGAGATCCGTGTCGACACCGCCTTCGACGAGGTGGTGGCCGCGTGCGGCAGCCCGGACCGCTCCGACGGCTGGATCACCCCTGAGTTCCGTCATGCCTACGGCCGGCTCCACCGGCTCGGGTGGGCCCACTCGGTCGAGGTCTGGCGCGACGACCGGCTGCGGGGCGGGCTCTACGGCGTGAGCATCGGCGGGCTGTTCGCCGGGGAGTCGATGTTCCACCGCGAGCGCGATGCATCGAAGGTCGCGCTCGTGGCGCTCGTCGACATGCTGCGCGACCGCCACGCCGAGCGTCGGGTGCTCGACGTGCAGTGGCAGACCCCGCACCTCGCGTCCCTCGGCGTCGTACGCCGTCCGCGCGCCGACTACCTCGACTCGCTCTCCCGGAGCCTCGACGTCCCGCTGCCCGAGCCCTTCCGGGTGGACGATTGACGTCGGTCGCGGGAGGGTGGGGCCCGATCGTGACGCGAGCCCGCACCGGGACGCGCCCAGCCGAAGGGATCCGATGACCGTCCGCGCCCGCCTGACCCTCACCAGCGCCGTGCTGCTGATCGGCACCGTCACCTCCGCGTGCGGCGGCGGGAGCGGCGCCCCGAGCGACGCGAACGAGGACGCCTTCTGCGACGCGGCCAACAGCCTGCTGTCCGACCTGCTGCCCGAGGACCTGTCCACGACCGAGCTGCCCAGCGACGAGGACCTGGCCCGGGCGGTCAAGGACTGGGGCGCGCGGATGGAGGAGGTCGGCACGCCCGAGGACATCCCCGACGACGCCCGCAAGGGCTTCGAGGCAGTCGTCGACCAGGCGGAGGAGATCGACGCCGAGGACTTCTCGATGGAGAAGCTCGAGGAGCTCGAGCAGGGTGGCGCCGACGCCTCGCAGGAGGTCCAGGAGCAGGCCGACGCGTTCGGCGACTACCTCAACAAGACGTGCGGCAACCCGATGGACGACATGCCCGACATGCCCGAGATCCCCGAGACCACCGAGTGACGACGCCGCGTCTCCACGGCGCGACGCCGGCCCGGGTCGTACGATGACGAGCGGGGGAGGAGAGGGAGGACGCGCCATGGCGATCACGCGTGAGGGCAGGATCTGCTCCTTCTGCGGCGAGCCCGGAGGACCGGGCACCGACCTGCGCCTGCTCGGAGGTCTCGGCGCCCAGGTCTGCGCCACCTGCGTGGACGACTTCCACGCCATCCTCCACGACGAGGAGGCCGTCGCGGCGGCGAGCGGGCCGTTCCCGTGGGAGCGCATGGACGACGCCGAGGTGCTGGCCACCCTGCCGCGGATCCTCGCCTCGGCCGAGCAGAACATCTCCTTCGCCCACGAGTGGGTCGACCTGCTCCGCAGCCGCAGCATCTCGTGGGCGGAGATCGGCCGGGCGCTCGGCGTCTCCCGGCAGGCGGCGTGGGAGCGATTCTCGCGACGCGCGGCCGACAAGGGCGCGACCGCCTGACATTCCGGGCCTCCGTCAGGGTAGGCTTGACGCACGAGGCGTCGACCGGGCTGTCACGGGGGTGGGCCCGGCCGGCGCCTCTGCTGCTGCCCGTCGACAGATGGACGTACGCGCCGGGGCGCGAGGTCCGCCTACTTGAGCAGCCGGGACATCCGCCGGTCGGCGAGCGGCTTCCCGCCCGTCTGGCACGTCGCGCAGTACTGCAGGCTCGAGTCGGCGAACGACACCTCGCGCACGATGTCGCCGCACACCGGGCAGGCCTGCCCGGTGCGTCCGTGGACGGCGAGGTTGCTCTTCTTCTCGCCCTTCAGCTCGCTGGCGGCGAGCCCGCTCGAGCGCTGGACCGCGTCGCCCAGCGTCGTGCGCACGGCGTCGTACAACGTCTGCAGGTCGGTCTCGTCGAGGCTGTTGGCCGGCTTGAACGGCGACATCCGCGCGGCGTGGAGGATCTCGTCGGAGTAGGCGTTGCCGATGCCGGCGACGATCGACTGCATCCGGAGCACGCCCTTGATCTGCTTGCGGCCCTCGCGCTCGAGGATCTGCTGCAGCACCTCGATGGTGAAGTCGTCGGAGAGCGGGTCGGGCCCCAATCGGGCGATGCCCTCCACCTCCTGCGGGTCGCGGACGACGTAGATCGCGAGGCCCTTCCTGGTCCCTGCCTCGGTGATGTCGAGGCCGGGGCGCGTCTCGAGGTCGGGGTCGTCGATGACGATCCGGGCGGCGAGGGGGTTCTTGGAGTTGGGCCGGGCGGGGAGCGCCGGCACCTCGTCGCGCCAGCGGATCCAGCCCGCCCGCGCGAGGTGGATGACGAGGTGCACGCCGCTCGCGTCGATGTCGAGGAACTTGCCGTGCCGCGTCACGTCGTCGACCAGCGTGCCGTGGAGCGCCTGCAGCGGCGGGTCGAAGGTCTTGAGCGCGCTGAACGCGGCCAGGTCGATCCGGCTGATCGCGCGACCGACGAGGCGACCGCGCAGGTCCTGGACGAGGGCTTCGACCTCGGGCAGCTCGGGCACGGAGGAGAGTCTAGGCAGAGACTTGTGGGCCGGGTCACAATGGAACATGGCCCAGCCGCGCACGCCTCGCACCGGGGCGGTCTTCCTCGACCCCCGAGGAGAGGACCGCTCGCTGCGCGTCACGTGGCACCAGGACCAGCAGCTGGTCGTGCTGTCGCTGTGGCGCGACAACGTCTGCGCCGGCACCTTCCGGCTCGCGGCCGACGAGGTGCCCGACCTCATCGCGCTGCTGCGTCGGGGCCTCGACGACGCCTTCGACGCCGCCCGTGAGCGCGTCGAGCGGCTCGACCGGCCCAGCGAGGCCGGCTGAGCCGGCCGGGCTGACTCGCCGACTATCCGGCAATCTAGGGCGCCGCCTAGATTGGTGAATAGGGTCTGATCGTGGACCCGATCCGGAACCCGTACGCCCCCGGCGCGGGGCAGCGCCCGCCCGAGCTCGCCGGCCGCGACGAGCAGCTCGCCGCGTTCGACGTCGTGCTCGAGCGCGTCGCCAACGGCCGTCCCGAGCGCAGCCTCGTGCTCACCGGCCTGCGCGGCGTCGGCAAGACCGTGCTGCTCAACGCGCTGCGCGGTGCGGCGGTGCGCAAGGGCTGGGGCACCGGCAAGCTCGAGGCCCGTCCCGGCCAGGGGCTGCGTCGTCCGCTGAGCAGCGCCCTCCACCAAGCGGTCCGCGAGCTCGGCCACCGCGACGAGGAGTCGGTCGACCACGTGCTCGGCGTCATCAAGTCGTTCGCGCACCGTGACGCGGGCGCGGGCGCGAGGATGAAGGACCAGTGGAGCCCGGGCATCGACGCACCCGCCGTACGCGGTCGTGCCGACTCCGGCGACATCGAGATCGACCTGGTCGAGCTGTTCACCGACCTCGGCGGGCTGGCGGGCGACGTCGGCAAGGGCGTCGGCGTCTTCATCGACGAGATGCAGGACCTCGGGCCTGACGACGTCTCGGCGCTGTGCGCCGCCTGCCACGAGCTCAGCCAGTCGGGGCTGCCGGTGATCGTCGTCGGTGCCGGCCTCCCGCACCTGCCGGCCGTGCTGAGCGCCAGCAAGTCCTACAGCGAGCGGCTCTTCCGCTACCAGCGCATCGACCGGCTCTCCCGTGACGCCGCCGACCGCGCGCTCGTGGCCCCTGCGGCCGACGAGGACGCGGCCTACGACGACGACGCCCTCGCCGCGATGTACGAGGCCACCGGCGGCTACCCCTACTTCATCCAGGCCTACGGCAAGGCCGTGTGGGACCTCGCCCCGCGCTCGCCCATCACCGCGGCCGACGTCGCGGTCGCCGCGCCCGAGGCCGAGTCGGAGCTCGCCGTGGGCTTCTTCGGCTCGCGCTACGAGCGCGCGACGCCGGGGGAGCGCGACTACCTGATGGCGATGGCCGACGTCGCTGCCGCGCATCCGGGCGCCGGCGGTGACGAGGACTCGGTCCCGAGCGCCGACGTCGCCGCGGCCCTCGGCAAGAAGCCCCAGTCCCTCTCGCCCGCGCGGGACGCGCTGCTCAAGAAGGGCCTCGTCTACTCCGGCGAGCGCGGCCGCATCGCCTTCACCGTCCCCCACTTCGGGCGCTACCTGCGCGAGCGCGGCTGACCTTCCGCCGAGCGGGACCGCGCTGGGAGCGGTGAGCCACGCGGGTTCTCAGCCTCCGGAACCCGCGTCACGCACCGCTCAGGGGGCGACACGCGCGCCAGCGGTGAGCCACGCGGGTTCTCAGCCTCCAGAACCCGCGTCACGCACCGCTCAGGGGGCGACACGCGCGCCAGCGGTGAGCCACGCGGGTTCTCAGCCTCCAGAACCCGCGTCACGCACCGCTCAGGCGGGCGGGGGCCTTCGGAAGGGCGGCGGCAGCTCCTCGAGCAGCCGGAGCCAGAGCTCCGAGGCGGTGGGGAAGGACGCGACGGCGTGCCGGAGCACGTGCACCGGCGTCCCGCCCGTGATGGCGATCGTCGCCGCGTGGACGAGCTCGCCGCCCTGGGGGCCGACGAACGTGGCTCCGAGCAGGAGGTGCGAGCCCGCGTCGACGACGAGCTGGGCCTGCCCGGCCACGTGGTCGCGCATCAGCGCGACGCCGGACGCGGACGACGTCGGGACCCGGGTCACCACGACGTCGTGGCCGGCGTCGCGAGCCTCGGCCTCGGTGAGCCCGACGGTCGCGACCTCGGGCTCGGTGAAGACCACCTGCGGCACCGGCGCCTCGCGGTCGGGCTCCCACGCCACCTCGCCTGCGGCGGCCGCCGCGATGCGGGCGCCGACGACGCGGGCCTGGTGCTTGCCCCAGTGGGTGAGCGGCGGGCCGCCGCTGGCGTCGCCGACGGCGTGCAGCCACTCGGGCAGCCGTCCCGACGTGACGTCGTCGGGCGTGAGGTCCACGGCGTCGAGGCCGAGGTCGTCGAGACGGGGGGTGCGGCCGATCGCGAGCAGCACCTCGTCGGCCTCCAGCTCGCCCCCGGTCGTCGTGATGGTGACGGTTCCGCCGTGGACGCGGCCGGTGCCGGTCGCGGCGGGGTCCGCGCGGCGTACGGACTCGACCGAGGTGTCGAGCAGGACCGTGACGCCGCGTTCGCGCAGGCTCGCCAGCACCGCCTCGCCGGCGAACGGCTCGGCCCGGGCCAGCAGGCGGTCGCCCCGGACGACGAGGGTCACCGACGAGCCGAGCGCGGTCATCCAGGTCGCCGCCTCGCAGGCGACGACGCCACCGCCCACGACCACGAGCCGGTCGGGCACCTCCAGGACGCCGGTGGCGTCGCGGGAGCCCCAGGGCAGGGCGTCGGCGTAGTCCTCGGGCAGGTTGGCGGCGCTGCCGGTGGCGATCACCACCGCCTGCCGCGCCCGCACGACCCGGTCGCCGTCGGAGGAGGAGAGCCGCACCGTCCGCTCGCCGGTCAGCCGGGCGTCACCGCGGAGCACGGCGAGGTCGGCGCCCTCGGCCCACTTCGCCTGGCCGGAGTCGTCGTAGTGCGCGACCCACGTGTCGCGCCGCTCGAGGAGCGCCTTGGGGGCGACGTGCGCGCTCGAGACGCCCGGCAGGTCGCTCGTCACGTCGGCCGCCGCGACCGGGCGCAGCAGGGCCTTGCTGGGGATGCACGCCCAATAGCTGCACTCGCCCCCGAGCAGCTCGCGCTCGATGATGGCCGCGGTCATGCCGGTGCCCTCCACGGCGTACTGGGCGGCGTTCTCCCCGGCAGGGCCGCCGCCGATGACCACGACGTCGTACTCGAGTGTCTCCATGCCGTGGACGATACGGGTCGACGCATTTGTGGAGCGCTTGCCGGTTCAACTAGACTCCCCCGTGAGGGGAGTACCCCACCAACGCTCGTCGGTCATTACGGCGCCTCAGCAGGCGCCCCGGCGAGCGGCCGTCCCGCGGATCCGACGCAGCGGGCGGCGGGAGAGACCTCAGGAGAAACGATCCTGAGGAGCCCCATGTCGTCCATCGCGTCCCCCACCCTGTGGTTCATCACCATCGGCGTGGTGCTCGCCCTGCTCGTCGTCGACTTCGTCGCCACCCGGCGCCCGCACGAGGTCTCGATGAAGGAGGCCATCGCGTGGTCGGCGTTCTACGTCGCCCTGCCGCTGACCTTCGGCCTCTACGTCTGGAACGTCCACGGCGGCGACCGCGGCCTGGAGTACTACACCGGCTACCTCGTCGAGAAGTCGCTGAGCGTCGACAACCTGTTCGTCTTCATGCTGCTGCTCGCGGCCTTCGCCGTCCCGAAGGAGCTGCAGCAGCGGGTCCTGCTCTACGGCATCGTCGGCGCCCTCGTGCTGCGAGGCATCTTCATCGCGCTCGGCGCCGCGGCGCTGTCCGCCTTCGACTGGGTGTTCCTCGTCTTCGGCGCGATCCTGCTGGTCACCGGCGTCAAGCTCCTGCGTGACGCGCTCCGCGGCCAGGAGCACGAGGTCGACGTCGCGGAGATGCGCGTGGTCAAGGTGATGCGGCGCTTCATGCCGGTCAGCGACGAGTACGACGGTACGAGGCTCACCGTCGTGGACAAGGGCGTGCGCGCCCTCACGCCGTTCGCGCTGGTGACCGTCGCGGTGCTCGCCACCGACGTGGTCTTCGCCATCGACTCCGTGCCGGCCGTCTACGGCATCACCGGCGACCCCTACCTGGTGTTCGTGACCAACGCCTTCGCGCTGCTCGGCCTCCGCGCGCTCTACTTCGTGCTGCAAGGTGCCCTCAGCGCGCTGAAGCACCTCGGCTACGGTCTGGCCGCGATCCTCGGCTTCATCGGCGCCAAGCTCGTGCTCCACTGGGCGCACCTGGTCTGGCCCTCGGTCCCCGACGTGCCGACGCTGGCCTCTCTGTTCGTGATCGTCGGCATCCTGGCAACGACGATCGCCACCAGCGTGTGGGCCAACAAGCGCGACAAGGCCCGCGAGGTCGACGCCACGGATGAGGAGCCGGAGTCCGTCGGGACCCACTGACCCGCTGACGGGCGGTCTGGTCGAGGCGTCAGTCGACCGTCAGCATCGTCGCCCCGAGGCCGATCATCATCGTGCCGCCGGTGGCGCTGAGGGTGTCGAGCCGCGTGGGCCGGCGTGCGAACCACGTGCGCGCCGTCCCCGCGGCGATCGCCCAGGTGCTGTCGGAGGCAGCGGCCAGGACGCCGAAGACCAGGCCGAGCAGCAGGGTCTGCAGCGCGACGGGTCCGGCCGGGTCGGCGAACTGGGGGAGGAAGGCCACGAAGAAGACGATCGTCTTCGGGTTGGTCGCGCCGACGGTGAAACCGATGCACACGGGATGTCCGCGCCGCACCGGAGCCTGGTCGGCCATCGCGAGGCGCGCGTCGCTGCGGTGACGGATGGCCTGCACGCCCAGCCACACGACGTACGCGGCGCCGAGGACCTTCACCGCGGTGTACGCCGTCGCGCTCGCGGCCACGACGGCACCGAGGCCGACCGCGACGAGGACCACCTGGGCCACCAGCCCGAGGGCGTTGCCGACCACCGACAGCAGCGCCTCGCGGCGCCCGACCGTCAGGGCGCGGCCGATGGTGAACAGCAGGCTCGGGCCCGGCACCTGGATGAACAGGATCGAGGCGACGAGGAAGGCGGCCCACTGGCTCGACGACGGCACCGCCCCAGTGTGGGGCTTCGCAGCCGCGGGGCGAAAGTGCTTTGCCGTCGGCGCCGAGTCTCTGGGAGACTCACCGCCGAGGGCGCCGTCCGCCGCCCAGCCAGACGCGCCGGCCCCAGTCCGCGCAGCACGGCGAAGGGGAGCAGATCCTCGGACGCATCCGTGAGTCAGGTTCGAGCCGACGCCCGCTGCAGCGGCGTACTGGGGACGCAGCGCAGCCGAGGTGATCGAGCATGACCAGGAACAGTGACTTCAAGCAGGTCGTCCGCGCCCGCATGGCCGCGACCGGTGAGGGCTACACCGCCGCGCGTGCCGCGCTCGAGCGGGAGGCCCACGACGCGGCGCGCGCCGAGCAGGAGCGGCTCGTCGGCCGGCTCTTCGTCGACGGGCGCATCGCGCGGGTGCCCGCGAAGCGCAAGGTGCGGGTGGCGGTGCTGCTCGAGGTGCTCAGCCGCTTCGAGCCGGGCCGCGTCTACTCCGAGCCCGAGGTCAACGAGGTGCTCCTCGGGGTGCACGAGGACTTCGCCTACCTGCGCCGCGAGCTGGTGAACTACCGCTACCTCGAGCGGGAGGCCGGTCGCTACCGCACCGCACCGCAGGCACCGACCCGGACGGCGGTCGAGAGGCAGGAGATCCCGGACTGGGAGGCGCACTGGCTGCCGGGCTTCCTGTCCGGGGCCTTCCCCCGGGAGCGGTGAGCGGGCAGGCTGGGGCCATGACGGCTGGGATCGATCCTGAAGTGGCTCCGTCGGGCACCGGCTGCGTGGAGTGCGAGGCGGGCGGCGGCTGGTGGGTGCACCTGCGCCGCTGCGCCCAGTGCGGCCACGTGGGGTGCTGCGACTCCAGTCCGGCCCAGCACGCCACTGCGCACTACGAGGCGACCGGGCACCCGGTGGTGCAGAGCTTCGAGCCCGGCGAGGACTGGTTCTGGGACTACAGCAGGTCCGTGGGCGTGACGGGACCGCGCCTGGCCGACCCGCAGAGCCGCCCGGAGGACCAGACAGCCCCCGGGCCGGCCGACCGGGTGCCGGCCGACTGGCGCGACCACGTGCACTGAGGCCTCCTGAGGTGATCTGAGGTCATCTGAGGTCCGCTCAGGTCCACCCTCCGAGGTGCCGCGGCGCGCGTCCGGGGCGTGACATGCTCGGCGCATGCGACGTACGCCGCGCTGGCGCCGCGACCGGACGACGGCTCGAGACCGGCCCCAGGTCGTGGCTCACCGCGGCAGCAGCCACGAGACCGCCGAGCACACGCTCGCGGCCTACGTGAAGGCGCTCGACGAGGGCGCCGACGCGCTGGAGTGCGACGTCCGGCTGACCGCTGACGGACACCTCGTCTGCGTGCACGACCGCGACCTGCGGCGTACGACGGCGACGCCGGGGCTCGTGTCGACGATGAACCTCGCCGAGCTCGACGAGCTCGACTTCGCCTCGTGGAAGAACCCGTGGTCCGAGCTCGACGACGAGGCCCCGGAGCGCGACCCGGAGGCCGGCAAGGTGCTGACCCTGCGCAAGCTGCTCGAGACGGTGGCCGACTACGACCGCCACGTCGAGCTCGCCGTCGAGACCAAGCACCCCACCCGCTTCGGCGGGCTGGTCGAGCGGCGGCTCGTCGACGTGCTGGGCGACTTCGGGTGGGACCGCCCCGGGTCGCCCGCCCGCGTGATGAGCTTCTCGCTCAACGCCGTCAAGCGCGTACGCCGCCTCGCGCCGGGGCTCGACGTGGTCATGCTGGTCGAGAAGGCCCACCACTGGCCCGTGCTGAGGCCCGTCGTCGGCGACGACTGGATCATCGGCCCCGGCATCGAGGAGCTGCGCAACCATCCCGGCCTCGGTCGCCACCTGCGCAAGGAGGGCCGCGAGATCCACGTGTGGACGGTCAACACCGCCGACGACCTCGACCTCTGCCTCGACCTCGGCGTCACCGCGGTCATCACCGACCGGCCGGCCCACATCCTCGAACTGCTGGGGGAGTGACCCCCTCGCCGGGCGCCCTCCTCGACGGACGGGTGGACAACTAGGGTTCGGGCATGGCCAAGAAGTCCCGCAACCGCGCCCAGTCCGCCCCCGCCGACGGCGAGGTCGGTCCCCGCCAGCCCTGCCCCTGCGGGTCGGGCAAGCGCTACAAGGCGTGCCACGGCGCGGCCGGCGGCGCCGCCCCCACCTTCGTCGCCCGCCCCTTCGAGGGCATGCCGAGCGAGTGCGACGTCATCGCGCTGCGCGAGCTCGTCCCGGCCGCCACCGCGCCGCTGACCCTGAAGGAGGGCGAGCGCAGCGTCCGCCTCGCGACCCTCCTGCCCGGTGCCGCCCCCGCGATGGTGCGCGAGTCGGGCGACATCTGGCTGGGCCTGCAGGTCCAGCACTCCTACGGCAACCCCGCCCGTGACCTCGGCGCCGTCCTGGAGGCCGCGCTGGCCACCGAGGAGCCGGGCATCGTGGGGCTGATGTCGGCTCCCGGCGACGGCCCGAGCATCCAGGACCTGATCAGCGACTCCACCCTCGACATCACGGTGCACGACGGCTTCGAGTACTGGATCGACGACATCCCCGAGCGCGACGCGAGCATGGAGGCCGCGCTCGAGCAGGCCAACGGTGGCGTGATGCCGACCAGCCGGCTGACCTCGGTCGAGGCGGCGTACTGGACCAACGTCGGCACCAAGGAGCACCTGCGCTGGGTGATGCCGCACCCCGAGGACCAGCTGCTCGACGCGCTGGCCCGCCTGCATGCCGCCGGCCAGGACTCCGTGGCCGCGGATTCCCGGTTCGTCGGGATGTTCCGTGCCCACGGCCTGCTCGCACCGGTCTGGGACCTCCCGGTCGGGACGGGTGCCGAGGTGCTCGAGGAGCCGGCGGCGAGGTTCGCGGCCGACCTGGAGGAGGCGCTGAAGGGCGGCGAGCTGAGCGCGGCCGAGCGCTCCGCGCGTGCAGGACTGGCCAACCGCCAGGTGACGATCCGGTAAGGACCGGTCCACCATCTGCCCACGGGGCGAACACAACGGATTCAACGGTTGTGCGCGCCCTTCGCGTCGGAGTAGATTCGTCCTTGCCCGGTCGTTGTTGTTTCCCCCGTCAACAACGACCGGGCTTTCACGTCTCCGGAGCCCTCGGGCTCAGTCGGCGGAGCGGGACCGGACGCGCCAGGCCTCGAGGTGGTCGAACCCCTTGGCCGAGATCCGGCGCGCGCGACGGAACCGCCACGGCGCCTCGTCGTCCCCTCCGTCCCGTTCGTCCTGCTCGCTGAGCGCCCGGTGGACACCCGCGTCGACGAGCACGCTGCCGGGCCGGGCGGCCGACGTCAGGCGGGAGGCGGCGTTGACCGTCGACCCGAAGACGTCGCCGAGACGTCGTACGACGGAGCCGTGGGCGATGCCGGCCCGCACCGCCGGGAAGGGGTCGGCCTCGTCGGCCCCGCGGGAGGTCACCTCGAGCGCCACCTCCACGGCGGCGGCCGGGTCGGCGACGGTGAACAGGACCTCGTCGCCGATGGTCTTGATGACCTGACCGCCGTGGTCGACCACGAGCGCCGTCGTGTCGTGCTCGAAGCCGTCGACCCACTGCACCAGCTCCGCGCCGTCGAGGCTGCGGCTCCGGGTGGTGTAGCCGACGATGTCGACGAAGCAGACCGCGAGCTGCGACTCGGCGGCGGTCAGCGTGCTCGCGTCCTCCAGGAGGTGCTCGGCCGCGCTCGCCAGGTGGCGCCGCCACACATAGCTCTGCAGCGCCTCGACGCGGGGGAGGACGTCGTTGGCGAGCTCGGTCAGGCCGGCGCCGGTCGTCGGGCCGCCGTCCGCGGCGGCGCGCCCGGCGAGCAGCGTCGTCTGCCACTCGGCGAGGCGCGCGAAGCTGCGGCCCCAGGTGCGGACCAGCGCCGCCTGCGACTCCGGCGGCAGGATTCCGATCTGCACCAGCTCGGCGGAGAGCCGCAGGGCCTCCACGTCGCTCTCGGCGAAGGCGACGTCGTCGTCGGCGCGGTGGGGGAATCCGAGCTGGTGCCACAGGGTGACGGCCAGGTCGAGCGGCACCCCGGCGCGCTCGGCCACCTCGACGCGGGTCAGGCTCGGCACCTCGCCGAGGAGCAGGGCGCCCAGCGTGCGGCTGACCTCGGGAGCGGCCTCGCCCACCCGGTCAGCTCCCGTCGAGGCGCCCGGCCGCGGCAGCGCGGAGGGCGGCGCCGAAGCCCGGGACCTGCTCGACGAGCTCCTGGATCGAGTCGCTCGTGAAGTGGACGACCTTCAGGGGCGTCAGGGCGACGACGGTCGCGGACCGCAGGGTGCGGTTGACGATGGCTGCCTCCCCGACGACCGAGCCCGGCCCCAGGGTGGCGATCTCGACACCGCCCTTGCGGACCGACACCTCGCCGTCGGTGATGAGGTAGGCCTTGTCGGCCGGGGTGCTCTCGGCGATGGGCGACCAGCCCTGCGGGAGCGTCAGCGTACGACCCGCTGCGAGCACGCGCCGGGCGTCGGCGGGCTCGAGGGCGTCGAGGATCGATTCGGTCATGCCCGCTCAACGATCCAGCGGGGCGGACGTGATGCCCTCCGGCCACGTCGAGCAACGGGTGTGCACCGAGCGGCGCACACCCGGCGGGGTCACCCCGCGTGCAGCGGCTCGCGGGAGATCGGGCAGCTCATGCAGCGCGGACCGCCGCGGCCCGAGCCGAGCTCCGACCCGGCGATCCGGACGACCTCGATCCCGGCGTCCTCGAGCCGGTCGTTGGTCTCGTCGTTGCGCTCGTAGGCGACCGCCACGCGAGGCGCGAGGGCCAGGGTGTTGTTGCCGTCGTCCCACTGCTCGCGCTCGGCGGTGACCGGGTCGAGGCCGGTGTCGATCTGGTGGAGCGTGTCGATCTGCATCGCCTTGGCGGCCGCGACCAGGAAGGGCTCGGACTCGCTGACGCTCAGCGTGAGGTCGGACTCGCCGGAGCCGGGGTCGTCGAGGGTGACCGTCACCGCGCGGAGGGTGTCGGCGACGTTGGGATACATCACGACCTTGTCGACGTCGACCATCGTGCACACGGTGTCGAGGTGCATCGTCGCGCGCTCCTGCGCGATCGGCACGGCCAGCACGGTGTGGGCGAGGTCGGCGTGGAAGACCTGGCGGGCCAGCCGCTCGACGCCGGCGGGCGTCGTACGCTCCCCGACCCCGACGGCGATGACGCCCGGCGCCAGGAGCAGGACGTCGCCGCCCTCCACGTGCTCGTTGTGCCAGCCGTGGATCTTGCGGGTGCCGGCGAAGCGCGGGTGCTCGGTGTAGATCAGCTCGGTCAGCTGCGTCTCGCGCTTGCGGGCGGGCATCGCGAGGCTGGTGACGGCCACCCGGTCGCGCACCCACACGCTGGAGTCGCGGGTGAAGAGCAGGTTGGGCAGCGGGTCGATGAGGAAGTCGTGCGGGTCGAGCAGGCTGGTCACGAGCCCGTGGCCGCCCTTGACCTCGTCGTTGCGGATGCCCGCGGTCAGCACGTCGGTCAGCTCGGCCGGGGAGAGGTCACGCAGCGCCTGCGCGAGGTAGCGGCGCATCGTGTCGCCGAGGTGCAGCCCCGAGAGGGCGCTGGTGATGGCGTGGTTGCGGGCCATCTCGCTCTCGAGCGTCTCGGTGAGCAGCTCGGTCAGGTAGAGCACCTCCACGCCGCGATGGCGCAGCGTCTCCGCGAACGCGTCGTGCTCCTCCTGCGCCCGGCTCACCCACGGGATGCCGTCGAAGAGCAGGCGGTCGTTGTTGCGGGGGGTGAGGCGCTTGAGCTCGTTGCCGGGGCGGTGGAGCATGACGGTGGCCAGGCGGCCGACCTCGCTGTCGGCTCCATGAGGGGTGGTGACCATAGGCGGGACTCTAGCGCTGCCGGCGGTGGGCGTCGTGCTCGGAAGTGGCGCTCCGCGGCGGGGTCAGGCCCCGGCGAGCCACTCCTCGCGGAGGAGGGCGTACTCGTAGGAGTCGGTCCAGGTCCCCTTGGACCAGAAGTCGCGGAGCCGGTGGCACTCGCGGCGCATGCCGAGTCGCTCGCAGACGGCGGCGGAGCGGTCGTTGCGGGCGTCGAGGTTGGCCACGACGCGGCGCAGGCCGTACTCCTCGAAGGCGAGGCGGAGCACCTCGCGGGCCGCCTCGGTGGCGTAGCCGTTGCCGGCGTGCTGGGGCAGGACCGTCCAGCCGATCTCGCCCTCGTTGAGCCCGGTGCCCTGCAGGATCAGGATCGAGTCGCCCACGACCACGCCGTCGTGCTCGACGACCAGGCCGACGAAGGTCGCGTCGCTGCGGTCGGTGCGGCGGCGCACCATGTCGACGACCTCGGCCCGGTTGAGGGTGCGGGTGAGCAGCATGCTGGTCCACTCCTCCGAGGCCCAGGCCTCGACGAAGGCGTCGGCGTCGGCGGGCCGGAACGGGCGCAGCACCAGCCGGTCGGTGCGCAGCGTCCAGTCGGGCGGGGGCGGGGTGAGGAACGCCTCGCGCGGTCCGTCCACCCACCGCTCGCGGACCGTGGGACCGCCGAAGCGCAGCCGGTCGTAGGCCGTCATCGGCAGCAGGATCGTGTCGAGCCCGGGCACGCCCAGCACGCCGTCGACGGCCTCGCCGAGCATGCCGCGACCGACCGGGTCGTGGGGGTCGCGGCGCAGCAGCTCGACCGCGGCCTCCGCCTCGGCGACGCGCTCGGTCTTCGCCTTGATCCGGGCGGGGGTCACCTCGCGCAGGCAGACGTACTGCCCCGACAGGTAGTGCTCCCACTCCAGCTCACCGGTGGCCGGGTCGTCCTCCCAGAAGGCGACGAACCACGTCTTCAGCCGGTCGACCCCGCCGGCGACCTCGGCCAGCTCCCCGTGCGCGGCGGGCACCATCGGCGTCCCGTCGCCGAGGACGTACGACGGCAGCGGCAGGCGGCCGGCCAGCATCTGCTCCATCGCCTCGGGCGTCGCCTCGACGAAGTGCTCGCGGGCGTAGGCGTCGTCCTCGTCGGTCATCGGGAGGTCGCCGTTGACGGCGACGAAGCGGTCCCGGACAGCTGCGACCAAGGGGTCGCTCAGCGCGTCATCTCCCACACGGTCAAGGCTGCCATGAACACGCAGACGCCCGCACCCACGTAGTGGAGCACCGACAGCCGCACCCGCTGGAGCAGCAGCCGGCCGACGATGACCGCCAGTCCGGAGACCGCCAGCAGGGCGCCCCAGGCGCCGAGGAAGACCGACACCGGGTCGTCGTACTTGGCGACGAGCGAGATGGTCAGCAGCTGCGACAGGTCGCCCCACTCGGCCGCGAACAGGACCACGAAGGAGGTGGCCACCACCTTGAGGCCGTGGGCACTGGAGTCGGCCTTGGCGGCGTACTCGTCCTCCTGGGCGCCCTCGTCGACGTCGGCGGTGCGCGCGGCGCGGAACAGGATGATCGCGCCGATCACGAACATCAGCGCGGCGGCGGTGTGGATCAGCTGCTCGGGCAGGAAGGAGGCGGCCTTGCCGATGCCGACCGCGACGCCCGTCTGCACGAGGAAGGCGAGGCCGACGCCGATCCAGACGAAGAGCGGACGCATCTTCGTCGACATCACCAGCGTGGCGATGAACGTCTTGTCGGGGAGCTCGACGACGAAGATGGCGCCGAAGGTCAGGGCCACGACCAGGAGATCGATCACCGGGGGAGTGTGCCAGTCACTCCGACCGGAAGGCGTCGGCGGGGTAGACGCCCAGGACCTTGACCTCGGTGGTGAAGAAGGCGAGCTCCTCGAGCGCGTTGCGCACCCCCGGGTCGTCGGGGTGGCCGTCGACCTCGGCGAGGAACTGGGTGGCGGTGAAGTGGCCGCCGACCATGTAGCTCTCCAGCTTGGTCATGTTGACGCCGTTGGTCGCGAAGCCGCCGAGCGCCTTGTAGAGCGCGGCCGGGAGGTTGCGCACGTTGAAGATGAACGTCGTCACGACCGGGCCGTCACCGGACGGCGCCTGCTCGAAGTCGCGGGACAGGACGACGAAGCGGGTGGTGTTGTGGTCCTCGTCCTCGATCTCCTCGCGGAGGACCTGCAGCCCGTAGATCTCGGCGGCCAGCGGCGGCGCGATCGCGGCCTGGGTCGGGTCGCCCGACTCCGCGACCTCCCGGGCGGCGCCGGCGGTGTCGCCGGCCACGACGGGCGTCAGGCCGAGCTCGCGGATCACTCCCCGGCACTGGCCGAGCGCGTGGACGTGGCTGTGCACGGTGCGCAGCGACTCGATGCTCGCCTCCGGCAGCGCCATCAGCGAGAACTGGATGCGCAGGAACCGCTCGCCCACGATGTGCAGGTCGGAGGTCGGCAGGAAGTGGTGGATGTCGGCCACCCGGCCGGCGATCGAGTTGTCGATCGGGATCATGGCGAGGTCGGCCTCGCCGGTCTCGACGGCGGCGAAGGCGTCCTCGAACGACGCGCACGCCAGCGGCTCCCAGTCGGGGTAGGCCTGCTGGCACACCAGGTGGGAGTTGGCGCCGGGCTCTCCCTGGTAGGCGATGCGTCGGGTCACGTCGGGGAGTGTGTCACCTCCGGCCGTGTCCGACCGGCCGTGACCGCCTCGCGAACATAGGCTCGGCGCGTGCTCGCCTCCATCGCCGTCGTCCTCGCCGTCGTCGCCTGCGCGCTCGCCGCGCTCGCCCTCCGTCGTACGACGACTCGCACCCGCGCCGAGGGCGTCGACGCGCTGCCCGAGGACGTCCACGGCCTGCGGCAGGAGGTCGCGGCGCTCAAGGCGGAGAGCGTCGACGCGCTGCGCCACCTGTCGGTGGTGCGCTACGACGCCTTCGGCGACGTCGGCGGCCACCTGAGCTGGAGCCTCGCCGTCCTCGACGACGCCGGGCACGGGGTCGTCCTCACCTCGATCCACGGCCGCAGCGAGGCGCGGACCTACGCCAAGTCGATCTCCTCCTGGTCGTGCGAGCAGCAGCTCTCGCCCGAGGAGGAGGAGGCGATCGAGCACGCCCGCCCCTGAGACGTCGCCGGAACGCCTGACGCCGCCCGCTGGACGTGAGAACCTGTCGTCCGTCGAGACAGCCGGGGGGCAGACGTGGGTTCGGTGCGGAGTGCGCTTGTGGTCGCCTGCTCGGTGGTGCTCGCCGGGTGCGGGGGTCCCGGTGCCGACGCCCCCCGGGACGCCTCCATCGAGGACTTCTGCGCGGCGAAGAGCTGGATGGTGTCCGAAGGCATGGACCGCTTCCTCGCCGACGGGCTCCCCTCCGACGACGAGCTCGTCGTGCTGGTGCACGACTGGGGTGCGGAGCTGGCGCGGGTGGGAACGCCGGACAACATGTCGGCTGATGCGCGCCAGGGGTTCGAGAAGCTCGTCGCCCGTCTCGAGGACTTGGAGGCGAACGACGTCGAGTCGGGGGACTTCAACTGGGAGGACGGTGACTGGGAGAACGAGGAGGAGAAGTCCTTCGCCCGCTACGTCACCAACACCTGCCCCTGAGGCGCTGTAACGCCGGGTTACGCGATCTACCCACCCCCATGCACGGGGGTGGGTAGAGGGGATAACCCGGCGTTACAGGTGCGCGACCGCCGCGGCGCGGGTCGGAAACCGCCTCAGCGCGGGACGCGCACCAGCAGGCGCCCGTGGATGCACTCCATCCGGAGCTCGCGACCCACGCCGATTGAGTCGCCGTCGAGCTGGCGCGGGGTGTCGGTGGCGGCCTTGATCCGGACGCGGGAGCCGGTGCGGCGGTCGATGAGCTCGTCGACGGTCTGGCTCTTCGCGAGCACCCGCACGGCGAGGGGGATCCAGGACAGGAACTTGCGGGGGTGCAGGATCACCACGTCCAGCACGCCGTCGTCGATGGTGGCGTCGGGCAGGAGCGGCATGCCGGCCTGCAGGAAGCCGACGTTGCCGACGAGGACCGTGCGGGCGCGGTGGACGGTGGGCTCGTCGTCGTCGATCTGGATCTCGACCCTGACCGCCGGGAACATCAGCGACTTGAGGCCCGAGATGACGTAGGCGACCCAGCCGATCCGCTTCTTGATGTCCTCGTTGACGCCCTCCATGATCGCGGCGTCGAAGCCCATGCCGGCCATCACCATGAAGTGGGTGTCCTCCATGGCGTCGCCGCCGACCTCGACCATGTCGATGGCCCGGTCCTGGCCGTTGAGGGCGATGTCGACGGCCGAGCGGATGTAGAGGGGGATGCCGAGGTTGCGGGCGAGGAGGTTGCCCGTGCCCGCCGGGATGATCCCGACCGGGATGCCGGTGCCGGCGAGCTCGGCGCACACCTCGCGCACGGTGCCGTCGCCCCCGCAGACGATGACGAGGTCGGCGCCGGACACGGCGGCGCGCTCGGCCATGCCGGTGCCCGGGTCCTCGATGGTGGTGTACTGCCAGGTCGGCTCGGACCAGCCCGACTCCGCGGCCATCGACGCGACGAGCGAGCGGAACTGCCCGACGTCCTCGACCTTGATCGGATTGAGGATGACGGCGAGCCGCTTCTCCGAGGCGTAGACCTCCGGGAGCGGCTCCGCCTTCCCCGCGATCGAGCGGGGGCGCGGGTCGATGAACGCCAGCGCGAGGAAGAAGACCGTGAGGGCCAGCAAGGAGCCGCCGATCACGTCGGTGGGGAAGTGCCGCCCCAGCAGCACCCGGTCCAGGCAGACCAGCAACCACCAGGCGACCACCGCGACGATGCCGAGGCGGCGCAGGCTCGTACGACGGACGAACAGCACCAGCAGCATCACGAGGAGTGCCGCGAAGGCGGCCACCGACGACGCGTGGCCCGAGGGGAAGCTGAAGTTGACGTGCTCGCCGAGGGCGTCCTGCCAGTCCGGGCGGTCGCGACCGAGCCAGCGCTTGAGGACGGTCGTCGCGAGCGACGTCACCGACATCACGACGACGACCAGCAGCGCCGCCCAGCGGTGGCGGCGCAGGAGGAGGACCAGCGCCAGCAGGACGGTGAGGACGGTCATGCCGATCGTGCCGAACGCCACCTCGACGAACCGCAGCACGTCGACGAGCAGTGCCTGGTCGTCGGCCCAGTCCTCCAGCCGCCGCCCCTCGGTGTCGAACGCGTCGAGCGGGGCCCGGTCACGGGTCACAAAGAAGCCGAGGACCGCGAACAGGGCTGCCGCGAGGGCTGCACCGCCCAGGGCACGGTTGCGGGAGGCCGGAGTCACCCGCGAAGTATGCCCACACCGGAACTGCCTCCCCACGCCCGGACGGATAGCCTTCCTCTGTGACCTCACCCCACGACGAGCCTCGCTGCGCTCCCCTCGCCGCAGGGACCCCGAGATGATCGATCCCCGCCTGCTCCGTGACGACCCCGACCGCGTGCGCGCCGCCCAGGCCAAGCGCGGCCTGTCCGACGACGTCGTGGACCGGGCGCTGGCGGCGGACTCCGCGCGCCGCCGGGCGATCGCCGACTTCGAGGCCAAGCGGTCGGAGCAGAAGGCCAGCGGCGCCCTCGTCGCCAAGGCGCAGGGCGAGGAGAAGCAGACCCTGCTCGCGCAGGTCAAGGAGCTCGCCGCGAGCGTGAAGGAGGCCGAGGCCGCCCGCAACGCCGCCGAGGCCGAGTGGGACGAGGCCATCAAGGCGATCCCCAACCCGGCCGCCGACGAGGCGCCTGCCGGCGGCGAGGACGACTTCGTCGTGCTCGAGCACATCGGCACCCCGCGGGAGTTCGACTTCGAGCCGCGCGACCACATCGAGCTCGGCCGGCTCCTCGGCGCGATCGACCTCGAGCGCGGCGCCAAGGTCAGCGGCTCGCGCTTCTACTTCCTCACCGGCATCGGCGCGCAGCTCGAGCTCGCGCTGGTCAACATGGCCATGGACCAGGCGCGCAACGCCGGCTTCACCCAGGTGATCGCCCCGTCGCTGGTCAAGCCCCGCGCGATGGAGGGCACCGGCTTCCTCGGGCAGGCCGCCGACGACGTCTACCGCATCGAGGGCGAGGACCTCTACCTCGTCGGCACGAGCGAGGTCGCGATGGCGGCCTACCACTCCGACGAGATCCTCGACCCCGCCTCGCTGCCGCGTCGCTACGCCGCCTTCAGCCCGTGCTTCCGCAAGGAGGCCGGCAGCCACGGCAAGGACACCAAGGGCATCATCCGCGTCCACTGGTTCGACAAGGTGGAGATGTTCGTCCACACGACCGTCGAGGAGTCCTACGCCGAGCACCAGCGGCTGCTGGCCTGGGAGAAGGAGTTCCTCGACGGGCTCGAGCTCGCCTACCGGGTCATCGACACCGCGGCAGGCGACCTCGGGCTCAGCGCGCAGCGCAAGTTCGACTGCGAGGCGTGGATCCCGACGCAGGGCAAGTTCCGCGAGCTCACCTCGACGTCCAACTGCACCGACTTCCAGGCGCGGCGCCTCGACATCCGCACCCGCGACGACAAGGGTCAGACGGTGCCGGTCGCGACCCTCAACGGCACGCTGACGGCGATCCCGCGCGCGATCGTGGCGATCCTCGAGACCCACCAGAACGAGGACGGATCGGTCACCGTGCCGCAGGCGCTCCGTCCCTACCTCGGCGGCCTGGAAGTGATGAAGCCCCTTGGAGACTGAGTCGCGAGCGCAGCGAGCCACTCAGGCTCCTGAGGACCGTTCGAGCGCAAGCAACGACGACTGGACTCCCCGCGTCGTCGCACTGGACATCGACGGCACCCTGCTCAAGTGGGTCGACGGCCAGACCGAGGACTACGAGACGATCACGCCCGAGGTCTACGACGCCGTGCACCGCGCGCTCGACGCCGGTGCCCACGTCGTGCTGGCCAGCGGTCGCTCGCCCCACGGAATGACCAGCATCGCGGACCTGCTCGACATCCCGCGCGAGGAGGCCGACCAGCTCTGGGTCGTGGCGTCCAACGGCGCCGTGGTCTTCCGCTACCCGCCGATGGAGGTCGTCCACGAGGAGACCTTCGACGCCGCGCCCGCGGTCGCCGCCGTGCTGGAGCACCACCCCCACGCGCTCGTAGCGGTCGAGGAGCGCGAGGTCGGCGGCTACCGGGTCAACCGCGTGTTCCCCGACGGCGAGCTGTCCGGTGAGCAGATCATCACGCACGTCGACGACATCGTGGGCGACCCGGTCAGTCGTGTGATCATCCGTGACCCGCAGGCGACGGCTGACGACTTCCTCGAGCTCGCCGCCAAGCTGGGCCTGCACGGCACCGACTACGTCGTGGGCTGGACGGCGTGGCTCGACCTCTCCCCGGTCGGGGTGTCCAAGGCGTCGGGCCTGCAGCACGTGGTCGACAAGATCGGGCTCCGCGCGGCCGACGTGCTGGCCATCGGCGATGGGCGCAACGACATCGAGATGCTGCGCTGGGCCGGGCGCGGCGTGGCGATGGGCCAGGCCGTCGACGAGGTCAAGGAAGCGGCCGACGACGTGACCGCGACGGTGCACGACGAGGGCGCCGCAGTCGAGATGTCGCGTTGGTTCCCCCAGGACTCCTGAGCGTGGACGAGGGCGTCACCTTCACCGCCGTCCTCTGGCGGTGGACCGCGCGCGAGGAGTCCGCCGACACCGGCGCGTGGTGCTTCGTGACCCTGCCGCCCGACCTCGCAGACGAGGTGCGTGAGCGGGCGGGCGAGCCGCGGGGCTTCGGCTCGGTCCGGGTCCACGCGGCGGCGGGTGGCACCACCTGGGACACCAGCGTGTTCCCCGACAAGCAGTCGGGCAGCTTCGTGCTGCCGGTCAAGAAGGCCGTCCGGGCAGTGGCCGGCGTCGGTGAGGGCGACGAGCTGACCGTGACCCTCGTCGTGCGGGAGGCCTGATGGGCACACCGCGCCTCGTCGCCACCGACCTCGACGGCACCCTGCTCGACTCGGAAGGACGGGTCTCGGCACGCACCCGCGCGGTGCTCGACGAGCTCGACGCCGTCGGCGTACCCGTCGTCTTCACCACAGGTCGGCCCATCCGCTGGATGGAGGAGCTGTGGGAGGCGGTCGGCGGTCACGGGCTGGCGATCTGCAGCAACGGCGGGATCGTCTACGACGTCGCGCGCCGGGAGGTGCGCACCGCTCGGACCATCCCGGCCGAGGTGCTGGTCGAGGTCGCCGAGCGGCTGCGCGCCGACCTGCCGGGCACCGTCTTCGCACTCGAGAAGACCACCGGCTTCGCGAAGGAGCCAGGCTTCATGCCGCGGCTGTCGGTCAACCTGGCGCCCGACGTGCCGACGGCTCCCCTCGAGGAGCTCGTCGACGGTGACGTGGTCAAGCTGCTCGCCCGGCACGAGGACCACGAGCCCGAGCCCTACTGGGAGCTCGTGGCCGAGGCCCTCGGCGAGCAGGTCGTCACCACGTGGTCGTCCGTCGGCACCCTCGTGGAGATCAGCGCAGCGGGGGTCACCAAGGCGTCGACGCTGGCCACCGTCGCGGCGGAGATGGGTCTCGGCCCCGACGACGTCGTCGCCTTCGGCGACATGCCCAACGACCTGCCGATGCTGGAGTGGGCCGGAACCTCCTACGCGATGGCCAACGCCCACCCGACGGTGCGCGACCTCGCCCACCGCCTCGCGCCCCACCACGACGACGACGGGGTGGCCACGGTGCTGGCCGACCTCTTCGGTCTCTCCTCCGGTCTCCCTCGCTAGGCTTCCCGCCATGATTCGTGCCGTCCGACTCGCTGCTGCACTGCTCCTGGCGTGCCTCGGCCTCGTGGTGACGGTCCAGGCCCCGGCCGCGGCCGACTGCACCTGCCAGGGGGGCCAGCAGCTCGAGCAGCAGGTCCAGCGCGCCGACGCCGTCTTCATCGGCACCGTCGACAACGTGGAGGTCGCCGGCAGCGACCACACCTACGACGTCACCGCCTCGCGGGCCTACCAGGGCACGCCGGAGCGCTCCACCCAGGTCTTCTCGGCCGGTGGCAAGAACGCCTGTGGCCTCGGCGAGCTCGCCGTCGGCACGTCCTACGTCTTCCTCGCCACCGGCACCGAGGCCCCCTTCGAGGCCGACAGCTGCGGAGGCACCAGCGAGGCCAACCCGACCAAGGTCGCGAAGATCGAGGCCCTCCTCGGTGCGGGCACCTCGGTCGAGCCGCCCCCGCCGCCGACCGCCCAGCGCACGCTGGTCGAGGACTCGCCGCCCGCCGGCTTCGCTCGCGCGGCGGCCCCCGGAGCGGCCGCCGCGATCATCGGCCTCCTCGGCCTCGTCGTCGTACGACGCCTCGCGCGCTGACGTGCTCTCCCGCCTGCTCGCCGTCCTGGCGCTGCTCGCGGGTGCACTGGTGCTGGGCTCGGCCGCCCCGGCGGCGGCGTGCAGCTGCGTGAGCGACGACCCCGCCGAGCTCGCTGGTCGCGCCCAGATCGCCTTCGTGGGGGTGCTCACGAGCCAGCGCAGCGACGGCTCGGTCGTCGCCCACCACTTCGAGGTCGAGGACGTCCGCGCGGGTGTCGTGCGCCGCAACCAGGACGTGGTCACCCCCGACGCGGGTGAGGCGTCCTGCGGGGTGCGGTGGTCGGCTGGGGTGCGGATGGTCGTGCTGGGATACCTCGACGACGACGGCAGGCTCGCGTCCAACCTGTGCAGCGGATCGGTCCCCGCCAGCGCCGCGACCTACGACGCCACGCTCCAGGCACTGGGGGAGCCCCGCGACCCGCTGCCGGGCCGGTCGATGGTCGCCCTCGACACGACGAGCGGTCAGGGCCTGCTCTGGTCCGCCGTGGCGGTCGGGGTGGTCGGCGCGCTCGGCATGGTCGTCGTACGACGCCTCGCCCGCCGGTCGGCCTCGAACTGAGGCCTCAGAGGTACATGCCGCCGCGGCTGCCCGCGGAGTCGTCGTCCCCGCCGCCGGCCGGCATGGTGGGCATGCCGGTGGGCTGCTGCTGCGGTGCGTGGCCGGCGTGGCCCGCCGGGAGCGCCCGACGCATCTGCTCGAGCTGGGCGCGCGAGGCCATCTGCTGGGCGTAGATCGCGGTCTGGATCCCGTGGAAGAGACCCTCGAGCCAGCCGACGAGCTGGGCCTGGGCGATCCGCAGCTCGCCCTCCGATGGGGTGCCGTCCTCGGTGAACGGGAGCGAGAGCCGCTCGAGCTCCTCGACCAGCTCGGGCGCGAGACCGGTCTCGAGCTCCTTGATGGAGGCGGCGTGGATGTCCTTGAGCCGGTTGCGGCTGGCCTCGTCGAGGGGCGCGGCCTTCACCTCCTCGAGGAGCTGACGGATCATGCTGCCGATGCGCATCACCTTGGCCGGCTGCTCGACCAGCTCGGTGATGTGGCGCTCGCCGTCGCCGTCCTCGTCGTCACCGTCGCTCGCGACCTGCGTCATCGCCGGGAGCGCGCTCGCGGGGATGGTGCCGATGGACTGGCCGTCGGGGCCGACGACCACGACCTGGTCCTCGCCGTCGGTGGGACCACTGGTGGGCTCGGGCTGCTGCTCACTCATGGCGCCAACCCTATGACCCACCCGGTGGCCCCGTCGTGGGCGGTGCGTGACGCAGCTTCTGGGCGCCGAGAACGTGTCTCATGCACCGCCCGGGGGACGTCAGACGGTCAGGACGATCTTGCCGGCGCGACCGCCGTCGTCCATCAGCTGGTGGGCGCGGGCGACGTCGTCGAGCGGGAGGGTGGTCTCGACGATCGGGCGGACCCGGCCGGCCGCGACGAGCGGCCAGACGTTCTCCACCACCTCGCAGCAGATCTTGGCCTTCTCGACCAGCGGTCGGGCGCGGAGCGAGGTCGCGGTCACCGAGGCGCGCTTGCGGAGCAGCGCGTTGATGTCGAGCTCGCCCTTCGACCCGCCCTGCATGCCGATGATGACGAGGCGACCACCGGTGGCGAGGGCGGAGACGTTGCGGCCGAGGTACTTCGCGCCCATGTTGTCGAGGATCACGTCGGCACCGCCGGCCTCGGCGAGCACCTCCACGAAGTCCTCGTCGCGATAGCTGATCGCGCGGGTCGCGCCGAGCGAGCGGCACAGCTCGAGGGTCTCCGGGGAGCCGGCAGTCGTGTAGACCTCCGCCCCGCGTGCCGCGGCGAGCTGGATCGCCATCGTGCCGATGCCGCCACCGCCGCCGTGGACGAGGAACCGCTCACCCCTGGCCAGGTGGGCGGTCATGAAGACGTTGGACCACACCGTCGCCGCGACCTCGGGCAGGCAGGCCGCCTCCACGAGGGAGACGCCGGGTGGCACCGGCATGACCTGGCCGACCGGCACGGCCACGCGCTCGGCGTAGCCGCCGCCGGCGAGCAGCGCGCAGACCTCGTCGCCGACCTTCCAGCCCTCGACCCCCTCGCCGACCTCGGCGATCCGGCCGCTGCACTCGAGGCCGAGGACCTCGGAGGCGCCGGGCGGGGGCGGGTAGTGGCCCATCCGCTGGAGGGTGTCGGCGCGGTTGACCGCGGTGGCCGCGACGTCGAGGAGAACCTCGCCGGCACCCGGGCGCGGGTCGTCGATCTCGCCCACGGACAGGACCTCGGGGCCACCGGCCCCGCTGCTGACGGCAGCACGCACGCGATCAGTCCTCGTAGGCGTCGCTGGAGTGGTCGACCGAGGAGTCGTCGGGCACCTCGTCGTCGACGTCGTCGGGGTCGGGAGCGTCCGCGGGCCGGTCCCAGCTCTCGGCGAGCTGCTGGGCGCGGGCGGCGAACTTCTCGACCTGCTCGGGGTTGGCGTCGTAGGCGCCGGCCGCGACGCCGAGGAGGTAGGCCGTGATGGGCGCGGCCGTCTTCTGCACGTTCTGCGCGGCCGTGCGGGCGAGGTCGAGGACGAGCCCCTCGTCGACCTCGGTCTCGACGTCGAGCACGTCGCTCAGCTCATCGATCCAGTCGTGGAGGTTCACGAGGCCAATCTCTCGCACCCCACCCGGGTGCGGCAAGGGAGTCGCTCAACCGCGCAGGTCGCGCAGATCGGCCCACGAGTCGACGTCGACCGCCTCCTCGCCGGTCGCGGCCACCTCGGCGAGGTCGAGCGGCGCCAGCAGGCGGTGCAGCGCCATCCCGTGCTGCGCCTCCAGCCCGGGTCGTACGACGTCCAGCCGGGCCGCGTCGAGCACGCCCGCGAGCTGCCGCCGCCCGTCGCCGTCGACCAGGAACGCCCCGTCCCGGCCCGCCGCCGCCTCGCGCAGGCGCCGCATCGTCGTCGCGGTGACCCTGGGCATGTCGACCGCGAGCACCCCGACCAGGCGTGGCCGGCGCAGCAGCGCGTCGACCCCGGTGAGCAGACCCGCCACCGGACCGCCACGGGGCGGGTCCTCGACGACGAAGGTCACCGGTCGCGCGGTCCGGACGGTGCCCGGACACACGACCACGACCTCGTCGGCATCGACGAACGCGTCGACGGCGTAGTCCAGCAGCGACCGGCCGGCCAGCTCGACCGACGCCTTGTCGACCCCGTCCATCCGTGCGGCGGTGCCGCCGGCCAGGACCACGCCGCAGAAGCCGCCGGCGGTGAGGTCGAGGTCCATGCCGGCATCCTCGCAGCCGGGCGCCGGCGGCGGACCCACACCGCCTCGCGCTCTAGGCTGGGTGGATGACCGACCAGCTCCGCGTGCGCGTCCACCAGTGGGCGAGCGGGCTCGACCCCGACGCCAACCGCGCCCGGCTCGCCGCGGTGGAGCCGGGCGCCGACCTGGTCGTCCTCCCGGAGGCCTTCGCCCGCGACTTCGGCGAGGCCGGGTCCGACGTCAGCGCCTACGCCGAGCCGGTCGACGGGCCGTTCGCCCGCGAGGTCGCCCGCGTCGCGGACTCGACGTCCGCCACCGTGGTGGCCGGGATGTTCGAGGTCGCGGACGATCCCGCCCGGCCCTTCAACACCCTCGTCGCCGCCGGCCCGCACCCCGCGACCTACCGCAAGATCCACCTCTACGACTCCTTCGGCTACCGCGAGTCCGACCGCCTCACCGGCGGCGCGGTCGAGCCGGTGGTCGTCGACGTGGCGGGCTGGCAGGTCGGCCTGATGACCTGCTACGACCTGCGGTTCCCCGAGCTCGCCCGGCGCCTGGTCGACGCCGGGGCCGAGGTCCTCGTGGTGCCGGCGGCGTGGCTGCCCGGTGACCGGAAGGTCGCCCACTGGCGCACGTTGCTCTCCGCCCGGGCCATCGAGAACACCTGCTTCGTCGTCGGCGCGGGGCAGCCCGAGCCCCGCTACGTCGGGCACTCCGCCGTGATCGGCCCGCTCGGCGACGTCATCGCCGAGGCGGACGGTCGCGAGCAGGTCGTCGACGCGGTCCTCGACCGCGACGACCTCACCGCGGCCCGCCGCACCAATCCGTCGCTCGCCAACCGTCGGCTGTAACCTCCACGGTCGTGCCTTCCCCCACCTCCGACAGCCCCCGCGGGTCCTCCCGCGGCAAGCGGGCTGCCGAGCGGCCGCCCTCGCGGCTGAGGCGGATCCGGAAGCGCGAGCCCGCGAGCACGACCACGCCGGCGCCTGCCGAGACGGTGCCCGCCGAGACGACTCCTGCCGAGACGACGCCGTCCGAGACGCGGCCGGTCGAGAGGGTGCCGGCGGTGCAGCCCGCCCCCGCGCCTGTCGTCGCCGCGGCGTCGACAGCCCCGGCGTCGACAGCCCCGGCGTCGACAGCCGTGGCCGAGACCGACACCGGGACGACCGCCCCCGACGGCCCGCGCCGCTCGCTCCTCGCCTTCTGGTTCGGCGTCCTGCTCCTCGGCGCCGCCGCCCTCGGCTGGTCGGCCCTGAGCGGCACGCTGAACGACGTCGCGGCGGTGGGTGACGCGGGCACGGCGCCCGAGTGGCTCGACGGTGCCGGCGCGGTCGCGGTGGTCACGTCGCTGTCGTGGCTGCTGGCGACCCGGACCGCAGGACGCGCGCTCGTCTCCGCGGGCCTCGCGCTGGTCCTCGGCGTCGCCAGCCTGCTGGTCGGCGGCCGCGTGCTGCCCACCGGCGCCGCGGTGATGACCTGCGTGGTCGGCAGCGTGTACGCCGTCATGGTGACGGTGCCGGCCGTCACCGGCTGGAAGGCCATGCGGGAGGCAGTCATCGCCGCGCTCGTCGCCGCGGTCGCTGCGTTCGCCGCCGTCGGGTTCGAGCCCACGGTGGCGATCGAGCGGTTCGAGATCGTCACCCTGCTCCTGGCCCTGGTCCTCGTCCTCGCGATCGTCTACCGGCTCGGCGCCGGCCTGCACGGCCTGGGCCGTCGCGGCATGATCGTCGTCGCCATCGGCCTGGCCGTACTCTTCGCGACCCTGGCCTACGCCGAGCTGCTGCGCCGCTACGGCGCCCAGAGCTTCGTGTCCTCGGTCCTCGACTTCGCCGACTGGACCTCGGCCCGCATCGGCGCGTTCCCGCGCCCGCTGGTGGTGCTGCTCGGCATCCCGGCGCTCGTGTGGGGCACGCACGTCCGCGCCCGCCGCCGCCAGGGCTGGTGGTTCTGCGCCTTCGGTGTCGCCGCCACCGTGCCGCTCGCGACGGGGCTCGTCTCCCCGGACACCTCCTACCTCGAGGCCGGCCTGCGGGCGGCGTACTCGCTCGTCCTCGGCCTCCTGATCGGCTGGCTGGTCATCCGCGCCGACCTCGCGCTCACCGGGCCGAAGGGCCGCGGCGGGCGCCGCGCCGAGGAGGCCGGGCCGCACCGGCCCGAGCCGCGCCGCTTCGCCGAGCTCTGAGCCGCGTCGGTCGCCCGATCAGCGGCTACGGCGCGGTAACCGCTAGCGTCGGTGCCATGGCCCGCCCCACCTCCCTCGAGATCGTCTCCGAGCTGGTCGCCAACGTCCTCGCCATCGAGGTCGCCGAGGGCGACCGCGTCGAGGCCGGCGACACCGTCGTGCTGCTCGAGTCGATGAAGATGGAGATCCCCATGCTCGCCGAGCGCGGCGGCACCGTCACCGCGATCAAGGTGACCGAGGGCGACGTCGTCCAGGACGGCGACGTCCTCGTCGTGCTGGACTGACCCGTCGCCGCGCCGGCCGCCGACCATGGGTGACGCCCGGGTCCGCCGCTGGTCACGGCGGATCGTGCACCCGCGTCTGCTGCTCACGACCAGCGACCCGGACGCCACCCTCGCGGCGCTCGCGACCGCGCTCGCCGACCGCGGCTTCCGCACCCGCCCCGCCGGCGACGGCTTCCGGGCCACCCGGCGACCCTGGCTGTCCTGGCTCGCGACCGCGGCCTCCACCTCGTGCGTGCTCCTCGTCGAGACCACGTCGCCGACGACGGTCGTCGTCGACGTGGAGCACTGCGGCGACCACCCGGCGCCCGTCCGCGTCGCGCAGGCGCTGACCGACGCCGTACGCCGTCTCACGTCCGCCGGCGTCGAGGTGCACCCGGGCGGGTGGCAGGCCGTCCCCTGAGTTCGGCGGCCTCGCTAGTGTCGGAGGAATGGAATTCCGATACCTCGGCAACAGCGGACTGAAGATCTCCGAGATCACCTACGGCAACTGGCTCACGCACGGCTCCCAGGTCGAGAACGACGTCGCCACCAAGTGCGTGCGCGCCGCGCTCGACGAGGGCATCTCGACCTTCGACACCGCGGACGTCTACGCCAACACCGCGGCGGAGACCGTCCTCGGCGAGGCGCTGAAGGGTGAGCGTCGCGAGTCGCTGGAGATCTTCACGAAGGTCTACTGGCCGACCGGCCCGAAGGGCAAGAACGACACCGGTCTCTCACGCAAGCACATCATGGAGTCGATCAACGGCTCGCTCGAGCGGCTGCAGACCGACTACGTCGACCTCTACCAGGCCCACCGCTACGACGTGGAGACCCCGCTCGAGGAGACGATGCAGGCCTTCGCCGACATCGTCCGGCAGGGCAAGGCGCTCTACATCGGTGTCAGCGAGTGGACCGCCGACCAGATCCGGGCCGGCGTCGAGCTGTCGAAGGAGCTCGGCTTCCAGCTGATCTCCAGCCAGCCGCAGTACTCGATGCTGTGGCGGGTCATCGAGGACGAGGTCGTGCCGACGTCGAAGGAGCTCGGCGTCTCGCAGATCGTCTGGAGCCCGATCGCGCAGGGCGTGCTCACGGGCAAGTACAAGCCCGGCCAGGCCCCGCCCGAGGGCTCCCGTGCCACCGACACCAAGGGCGGCGCCGACATGATCTCGCGCTTCATGCGCGACGAGGTTCTCACCGCGGTGCAGGACCTCGAGCCCGTCGCGAAGGACTGCGGCCTCACGATGGCCCAGCTCGCCATCGCCTGGGTGCTGCAGAACGACAACGTGGCCGCCGCCCTCGTCGGCGCCTCGCGCCCCGAGCAGGTCGCCGACAACGTCAAGGCCGCGGGCGTGAAGCTCGACGACGACGTGATGAAGCGGATCGACGACGCCCTCGGCTCCGTCGTCGTACGCGACCCGGCCAAGACCGCCGAGGGGATGCCGAAGACCCGCGTGGTCTGACGCCCGCTCCGGCACCTTGCCGGGACCAAGCGCCGAGGAACTGCGGCCGGACGACGTGCTCGAGGGGTCTCGGGTGGTCGTCCGGCCGCAGTTCTGTGTGGCCCGGACCTCAGGCCACGACCCGGGTCACCCGGTAGCGCACGAAGGCGGGGACGGCGAGGGCGGCGAGCACCGTGCCGACGATGACGAGCACGCCGCCACCGGCCGCGGCGACGGCGGCACCGGTGACCGCGGCGGCCGCTCCGTGGGCGACGTCGGCGACGCGCGGGCCGCCGGCGACCACCACGATGAAGATTCCTTGCAGCCGCCCGCGCACGGAGTCGTCGGCCGCGGCCTGCAGCATGGACGTACGGAAGGCCGCGGAGGCCATGTCGGCGGCCCCGCCGACCGCGAGCATGAGCACCGCGATGCCGAGGAAGAAGGCCGGGGCGGCCGGGGCGAGCATGGCGGCGACGCCGAAGCCGACCATCGCGAGCCCCCACACGAGGATGCAGACGATCACGGCGAGTCCCTGCCGCTCGACCCGCGACACCCACCCGGACAGGACGCCGCCCACGACCGCGCCCGCGGGGATCGCCGCGAAGAGCAGCGCGAAGGCCAGGCCGCCCTCGCTGGGGCCGGCGAAGGCGACGTCCGCCAGCTCGGGGAAGAGGGCACGCGGCATGCCGAAGACCATGGCGATGATGTCGACGACGAACGACATCATCAGCACCGGCTGGGTGCGCAGGTAGCGGAAGCCGTCGACGACGGCCCCGATCCCGGGCGTCACGGTGACGCCCATGACCGGCAGGGGCGGGAGGCGTACGACCGCGCCGAGGGTCGCGAGGAGCGTGATCGTGTCGAGCAGGTAGAGCCACGAGAACCCGATCAGAGGGATCAGCGCTCCGCCGACGAGGGGGCCGGCGATGCCCCCGGCCTGCATCACGGTCATGTTGAGCGAGTTGGCCGCGGGCAGCAGGTCCGCGTCGAGCAGGCGTGGCAGCAGCGCGGACCTCGTGGGCTGGTTGACCGCGAAGAAGGCCTGCTGCACCGCGAAGAGCGACAGCAGCAGCCAGACGTCCTCGACCCCGAGCGCGGCCTGGAGCCAGAAGCATGCACTCGTCGCGATGAGCCCGGTCGTGGTGATCAGCAGCAGGGTCCGGCGGTCGAAGACGTCGGCGAGCGCCCCGCCCCAGAGCCCGAAGACCACCAGCGGGACCAGGCCGAAGATGCCGGTGAGCCCGACGTAGGCCGACGAGCCGGTCATCGCGTAGATCTGCGCGGGCACCGCCACGACGGTCAGCTGCGCCCCGACGACCGTGACGATGTTGGCGCGCCAGAGCCGCTTGAAGTGGGGGTTGGCGAGGGGGCGGGTGTCCGCCAGCAGTCGCCTCTCCACCCGCGCAGGCTAGGTGACGGCCCGGGACGTCCCGTGCGGCGGATGGCCTAGCATCGTCGCGTGGCGATGGGAACGGAGACGACCGGGCTGGCCGCCGAGGCGGCGCTCTTCCACGCGCTCTCCGACCCGTCGCGCCTGCTGATCGTGCGGCACCTGTCGCTGGGCGAGCACCGGGTGGTCGACCTCACCGCGCACCTCGGGCTGGCGCAGAGCACGGTGTCCAAGCACCTGGCCTGCCTCAAGGACTGCGGCCTGGTCTCCTCGCGCCCCGAGGGCCGGGCGTCCCTCTGGTCGCTGACGAGCGCGGCAGAGCTCGCCGAGGTGCTCGCGACCGCCGGGCGCCTCCTCGCGCTGACGGGCGTCGGGCCCGAGCACCACTACGAGGAGCGGCACCCGTGAGGCCGCGGCCTCAGAGCAGCGACGACCAGTAGGACCAGAACCGCTCGAGGATCAGCAGCACGATGACGAGGAAGGTGCCGAAGACCAGCGGCCCCCGCCAGTCGCGCAGCCCGTCCGCGAGGCGACCGTCCGGCGCCGCCCCGAGGGCGCCCGCGCCGACGTTGCGGGCGGTGACGTACCAGAACAGCGGGATCACCACGGCCCACACGACCATGCAGTAGGGGCACAGCGCGCCGATGCGGTAGAGACTCTGGAAGGCGAGCCAGCAGACGAACGCGAAGGCCATGCTGACGCCGACCTGCAGGCCCACCCAGTACCACCGCGCCAGCCGCCCGCCGGCCAAGAGCGCCGCGCCCGTGGCGACGACCACCGGGAAGGTGGCCACGCCGATGATCGGGTTCGGGAAGCCCAGCAGGGCGGCCTGCGCCGACTCCATCACGTTGCCGCAGCTGAGGACCGGGTTGATGCTGCACGTCGGCACGTAGCCGCTGTCCTCGGCGAGGCGGATGCGCTCGATGAGCAGGACCGCCGAGGCGACGAGGCCGATCAGGCCACCGAGGAGCAGCCCGATCGCGAGCGGTCGCTCCTGGGGCTCGCCGACGGCGGCGCGGGTGCTCATGGCGGGGGCGTTCTCCTCCGAGCGGGGGCAGGTCGCCCCCATCCTCCGGCATCGGGCAACTGGGGCAGGTGCCGGGTTTGACGCGGCATCGCCGTGTGGCGATGATACAGACCAGCGACGATGGAGGTACGGGAATGGGTGCGGGACACGGGCACCACCACGCGGGCGCCCGGCACCGGTGGCGGCTCGCGGTCGCCTTCGCCCTCGTGGCGGGCTTCTTCGGCGTCGAGCTCGCGGTGGGGCTCGCGACGGGGTCGCTGGCGCTCGTCTCCGACGCGGGCCACATGGCCGCCGACGTGGTCGCGCTCGGCGCCGCGCTCGTCGCGACGAAGATCGCGACCCGCCCCGACGGCACCGGCCGGCGCACCTACGGCTCCTACCGCGCGGAGGTGCTCGCCTCCGGCCTGACGGTCCTGATCATGCTGGGGGTGTCGGTCTACGTCGTGCTCGAGGCCGTACGCCGTGTGGGCGAGGACGTCGCGGTCGCCTCCGGCCCGCTGCTGGTGGTCGGCGCGCTCGGCCTGGTCGTCAACCTCGTCTGCCTGGTCCTGCTGCGCGGGGGCGCCTCGGAGTCGATCAACGTCAGGGGCGCCTACCTCGAGGTGGCGGCCGACGCGGCCGGCAGCGTCGGCGTGCTCGTGGCCGGCCTGCTCGTCCGCCTGACCGGCGACGGCTGGTGGGACACCGTGGTCGCGGTGGCCATCGGCGCCTTCGTCGCCGCTCGCGCACTGGTGCTGGGGCGTGAGGTGCTGGCGGTGCTCGGCCAGCACGCGCCGCACGACGTCGACCTCGAGGCCGTGGTCAGCGACCTCGAGTCCGTCCCCGGTGTCGCGGAGGTCCACGACCTGCACGCGTGGACGCTGACGTCCGGCATGAACGTCGCGACCGCCCACCTCGTCCTGCGGGTGGGGGCCGACGCCCAGGTCGTTCTCGGCGCGGCCGGCGCGGCGCTGCGAGAGGGCCACGGCATCGAGCACGCGACGCTGCAGGTCGAGGCGTTGCCCGCGCAGGAGTGCCACGCGGCCACCTGGTGAGCGGCCCCGGCGTTGCTGACACACTGGCGCCCGACGCCCGACCGCCGTGGCGCTCGACGATGGAGGACCGGGTGACCGAGGCAGCAGCGATCGAGCACCCGTTGACGCCCACGCTGGCGAAGACGGCCAACGTCCTCGCCAAGGGCGCCCTGCTGCTCCTCCTGCTCTTCGCGGTCCTGCACCCCGACCAGGCCAACCTGCGCGACAAGGCCGCCGGCATGCGGGCCATCGGCTACCCGCTGATGTCCTTCACCGTGCCGGTCCTGTGGTGGGTGCTGTGGCGCCACCGCATCTCGTTCCCGTGGCTGCCCGACCTGCTGATCACCATCACCTGCTTCACCGACATCCTCGGCAACCGGATGGACCTCTACGACACGGTCGTGTGGTTCGACGACTGGATGCACTTCATGAACACCGGCCTCCTCGCGGCGGCGTTCATCCTCCTCACGCTGCACCGCGACGTCGGGTTCTGGCGCGTCCTCGAGCGTGCCCTCGCCTTCGGGGCGAGCGCCGCCATCGCGTGGGAGGTCGCGGAGTACTTCGCCTTCATCAGCCGCTCGACCGAGCGGGAGTTCGCGTACGCCGACACGCTGGGCGACCTGTCGCTCGGCACCGCCGGCGCCGTGGTGGCGGCGGTCGTCCTCCACGGTGCGTGGCGACGCGGGCACCTGCTGCACCCGCACCCGCTCACCTGACGGTCGCCGCCTCGCGCTCGAGCGCGACACCGTTGGCCCAGGCGTACGTCGTCAGCAGGGCGGTGAGCGGCCACACGAGCGCCGTCACGAGCTGGGGGATGCCGCTCACGACGCCCCAGGGCGCCGGGGCGACGATGAAGACGAGCGCCGCGAGCACCCCGCCGAGCACGGACACCAGCACAGCCGACACGGCGAGCACGACCAGCACGGTGAGCACCTGCGGGCGGACCAGCCGGCCGCTGCGCACCAGGGCCCGCCAGCCGGCCAGGCCCTCGAGCTGCACCACCGGGAGCACGAGCGACCACGCGACGAACAGCACCAGGGCGACGGGTGACAGGACGCCGGTGAGCAGCAGCGGGAGCAGGACCACGGCCCAGAGCGCGGCCGTGGCGAGGAGTGCGGGCACGCGGGACCGGACCGCCCCGGCGAGGGAGCGGAGCGACACCGGGCGGGAGGCGTCGAGGTCGACGACGGCCTCGGCGGAGGCGAGCTGCGCCCAGGCGAGCGACAGCGCCCAGGCGACGACCGCGAGCCCGGACAGCGCCGACCACCACCACGCCGACACGGGCGGGGTGGCCGCGGTGAGCGCCGAGGAGGCGACCGAGGCCAGCGCGGCCGGCGCCGCGACGAGCAGGAACACCCGCCAGTGCCGGCGCAGCATCCGCACCGCGGCCGCGACGACCTCGCCCGGGCGGCGGTGCGCGACCGCGGGCCACGGGGAGGCGCCCGCCCAGCCGGAGCGGCGTACGACCCAGCCGAGCGCGAGGACCGCCCCCAGCAGGACGAGCAGGGTCGGCCACGGGTCGGCGGAGAAGCGGCGGAAGACGTCGGAGCCCGTGCCGACCACGGTGCAGAAGTAGACGCCCGCCTCGTTGCCCGCCACCTCCGCGCCCGGCAGCGAGAAGCTGTGGTCGCGCGCCTTGGCCGACCAGGTGAACGGCTTCCGCCAGGCCTGCTTCATGTTGGGCCCGGTCGGACCCTCGTAGAAGCGCTGCGGCCCCACCTCGCCCCAGTGCCCGCGGTAGGTCGTCCACGGGTAGGACTCGGCGGCGGCGTCGAGGTCGCCGGGGATGGTGCGGACCTCGGGCCGCACCTCCTCGTGCGGGCCGATGGTCGTGTCGCACCCGAAGCCCTCGGTCGAGGACCGCCCGAGGTAGAGCCCCTCGTCGTACTGGCTGGCGTGCGACCCCGCCGAGACGTAGACGACGGGGTGGGTGCCGTCGAGCTCGAGCTTGTCGTCGTCCCACGCGGCCCGCTCGGCGCCGTAGTGCTGGGAGTAGAGGACGAGGTCGGGGTCGGTCTCCAGCGCCGCCGCCGCGTCGCCGACGGGGAACTCGACCTGGATGCGCTCCCAGTCGGCCTCGTGCTTGTTGTTGTAGTCGTTGAACGGGTAGAAGAAGAAGTACTGCAGCGCGATGCGGTCCTCGACGCCCGGCTGGGTCGCGACGTGGGCGTAGATCGTCGGGATGGGGTCGGTGCCCCACACGCTGTCGGCCCACTCCTCGTAGGTGCAGCCCGGCTTGAGCGGGTCGCCCGGCTGGTCGAGCGCATAGCCCTCGAGGCCCTCGGCCAGCTCCTCGGCCGACGGCCCGACGGCGACGAGGTCGCGATCGGTCCACGGCCCGCGCAGGGCGATCGACGGCTCGTCGAACAGCGGGTCCACGTCGCTGGGCACGTAGGGCTCGCCCGGTCCGCACGACTCGTCCTGGCGCACCAGCCTCATCACCGGTGCGTACGCCTCGGCGAGCTGCTGCTCGGCCGCGAACCCCTCGGCCGCCTCGTCGGCCGCTGCCGCTGCCGGCGCCGGGACGGCGAGCAGCACCGCTGTCGCGGCCAGCAACGTCGCGCGCGCACGCCCGCCCATGTGGGTCTCCCTCCCGCCCGGCCCACGACCTGACCGAAGCGTGGCGGAGGGGCGCCGTCGAGCGCAACGGGCCGCTATCGTCTGGCCATGTCGGCGCCCGTCCTCCGCAGCCGGCACGACGTCGCCGACCGGGGCCGCGGCCTGCTCGACCGCTCGGCGACGCCCGTCCCGACCGAGGGAGGCTGACGTGCCGAGCGACGCCACCACCACCCTGCTCGCGATCCTGGGCGGGGTGGCCGTGCTCATCGGGATCGCGCTCCGCGTCGCGGCCCTGGGCATCATCCCGGCCAGGCGCAAGCCGTCGACCGGCGTGGCCTGGCTCCTGCTGGTGCTGCTCGCGCCGGCCTTCGGGCTGGTCGCCTTCCTCTTCTTCGGCAGCGCCCGGCTGGGCCGTCGCCGCGAGGCCGCCCTGCGCCGCATCAACGCCACCATCGCGGAGCGGACCGCGCCCGTGGTCGCCGCCGCGCAGCCGCGGGACGTGCCGGCGTACGTCGCCTCCGCCACCCGGCTCAACCACCGGCTCGCCGCGCTGCCGCTGTCCCACGACAACACCGTGACGCTGCTGGAGGACTACACCGGCTCGATCGCGGCGATGACCGCCGCGGTGCAGCGCGCCGAGCGCTACGTGCTGGTCGAGTTCTACATCACCGCCCTCGACGACCTGACCCGGCCGCTGCTCGACGCGCTCGCCGACGCCGTACGACGCGGGGTGACGGTGCGGCTGCTCCTCGACCACCTGGGCTCGCGCGGGATCCCGGGGTGGCCGGACCTGCGGGCCGCCCTCGACGCCTCGGGGGTCGACTGGCACCCGATGCTGCCGATCGCGCCGCTGCAGGGGAAGTTCCGCCGGCCCGACCTGCGCAACCACCGCAAGCTGCTGGTGGTCGACGGGCTGGTCGGGTTCACCGGCTCGCAGAACCTCACCGAGCCGGGCTACAACAAGCCGAAGAACCACCGGCTCGGCCGCGAGTGGGTGGAGCTGATGGTGCGGCTGCGCGGCCCGGTGGTCGCCTCCCTCGAGGCCGTCTTCGCCTCCGACTGGGCGCTCGAGACCGGTGAGGTCACCGCCGTCGTGCCGTCCCCGCCGGCAGGCGACCCGGAGCCCGGGGAGGTGGCGGGGGCGAGCTGCCAGGTGGTGCCGAGCGGGCCCGGCTACGAGGCGGAGAACAACCTGCTCCTGTTCACCACCCTGATCTACGGCGCCACCCGCCGGCTGTCGCTCACCAGCCCCTACTTCGTCCCCGACGAGTCCCTGCTCTACGCCGTGACGACCGCCGCCCGGCGCGGCGTGGAGGTCGAGCTGTTCGTCAGCGAGGTCTCCGACCAGTTCATGGTCGGCCACGCCCAGAACTCCTACTACGAGGCGCTGCTCGAGGCGGGCGTCCGGATCCACCGCTACCCGGCGCCGGCGATCCTGCACGCCAAGCACTTCTCCGTCGACGACGACGTCGTGGTGATCGGCTCCAGCAACATGGACCTGCGCTCGTTCGCGCTCAACTTCGAGGTGTCGCTGATGATGACCGGCACCGACGTGGTCGCGGCCGTGCGGCGGGTCGAGGACCACTACCGGGAGGTGTCCCGCGAGCTGACCCTCGAGGAGTGGTCGCAGCGCGGGCCCGGCAAGCGCTACGTCGACACGGTCATGCGGCTCACGGCGGCGCTGCAGTGAGGTCCGTCGCTGCCGCCGGTCCTCGCGCTGCAGGCGGACGCGGACCCTCCTGACAGGATCGGGCGCATGCCTCCCGAGAGCACCCCGCGGCGCGACCTGTCCGCGTGGGGCGCAGCGGCGCTGGTCTTCGGCTCGTCGGCGGCCGTGCTGGTGGTCGAGCTGGTGGCGCTGCGGCTGCTCGCCCCGCACTACGGACTGACGCTCGAGACCAACACCCTCGTCATCGGGATGGCCCTCACCGCCATCGCTGCAGGCACGTGGGCGGGCGGGTGGACCGCCGACCGCGTCGCCCCCCGACCGCTGCTCGGGCCGCTCCTCGGCATCTCCGGCGCGGCCGTGGCCCTGACGCCGGCCGTGGTCCGCGGGGCGGCGGCCGCCGGCGACGCCGGGCTGCTCCTCCTCGCGGCCACGCTGTCGATCCTGGTCCCGGGCGTCCTGCTCTCGGCCGTCAGCCCGGTCGTCATCAAGCTCCGCCTCACCAGCCTCGCCGAGACCGGCACGGTGGTGGGGCACCTCTCGGGCATCGGCACGGTGGGCGCGATCGTCGGGACGGTCGTCACCGGCTTCGTGCTCGTCTCGCGGGTGCCGGTCAGCGGGATCCTGGTCGGCCTCGGCGTCGTGCTCCTGGTGACCTCGGTCGTGGTGCAGGTGGCCGGCCGGCGCGGTCGCGGCGACGCCGTGCTGGGCGTGGTGGTGGCGCTCGCCGGCCTCGGCGCGGCGGCGGCGCCGAGCGGCTGCGACGTCGAGACGACCTACCACTGCCTCGCCGTCACGGCCGACCCCGACCGGCCCGACGGGCGGGTCCTGGTCCTCGACGGGCTGCGCCACTCCTACGTCGACCTCGAGGACCCGACGCACCTCGACTTCGCCTACGTGCGGGCGATGGCCGCGGTGGTCGACGCCTCCTTCCTGATCGGCGAGCCGCTCGACGCCTACCACCTCGGCGCGGGGGGCCTGACCCTCCCGCGCTGGCTCGCGGCGACGCGGCCGGACTCCAAGAGCCGGGTCTCCGAGATCGACGCCGGTGTGGTGGAGGCCGACCTGCGGCTCCTGGGCGGGGAGCTGCCCGACGGCGTCGAGGTCGAGGTGGAGGACGGCCGCCTCGCGATCGACGACCTCCGGCCCGGCACCCTCGACCTCGTCGTGGGCGACGCCTTCGGCGGGGTCAGCGTGCCGTGGCACCTCGCCACCCGCGAGGCACTCGCCGGGCTGCGGGCCGGGCTGGAGGCGGACGGTCTCTACGTCGCCAACGTGATCGACCACGGCCCGCTCGACTTCGCGCGGTCCTACGTGCGCACGGCCGGCGAGGTGTTCGACGAGGTGGCGCTGCTCGCCGCTCCCGACGTCCTGGCGGGTGAGGACGGCGGCAACATGGTCGTGGTCGCGTCCCGGAAGCCGCTCGACCTCGACCGCGTCGGCGACGGTCTGGAGGAGCGCGGGCTGGACTGGACGTCGCTGACGGGTGCGGACCTGGCCGCGTGGGCGGGCGACGCCCCGGTGCTCACCGACGACTTCGCGCCCGTCGACCAGCTGCTGACGCCGTACGGCCGCTGATCCGGCCTCAGACGTCCTCGGGCAGCCTCATCTCGCCGACGTAGGGCACGACGTCGGCGATCGAGTCGACCACGAGGGTCGGCCGGTAGGGGAAGTCCTGGACCTGGTGGCGCTCGGTGGCGCCGGTGGCCACCAGCACCGTGCGCATGCCGGCCTCGAGGCCGCTGATGATGTCGGTGTCCATGCGGTCGCCGATCATCACGGTGGTCTCGGAGTGGGCGTCGATGCGGTTGAGGGCGCTGCGCATCATCAGCGGGTTGGGCTTGCCGATGAAGTAGGGCTGCCGGCCGGTCGCCGTGCTGATCAGGGCCGCGACCGACCCCGTCGCGGGGAGCATGCCCTGCGCGCTCGGCCCGCTCGGATCGGGGTTGGTGGCGATGAAGCGGGCGCCGTCGTTGATCAGCCGGATGGCCCGGGTGATCGCCTCGAAGGAGTAGGTGCGCGTCTCCCCGAGCACGACGTAGTCGGGGTCCTGGTCGGTCATCACGTAGCCGATGTCGTGGACCGCGGCGGTCAGCCCCGTCTCGCCCACGACGTACGCCGACCCGCCCGGGCGCTGGTCGTCGAGGAACTGGGCGGTCGCCAGCGCCGAGGTCCAGATCGACTGCTCCGGCACGTCGATGCCGCTGCTGCGGAGCAGCCGCACCCGTAGGTCGCGCGGGGTGAAGATCGAGTTGTTGGTGAGGACGAGGAACGGGATGTCCAGCTCACGCAGCGCGCTGATGAACTCCTTCGCGCCGGGGATCGGATCCTCCTCGCGGACCAGGACGCCGTCCATGTCGGTGAGCCAGGTGTGGACGGCGCGGGGTTCGGTCACGAGACCATTGTGGTGCACCGCCGCGCCGTCCGCTCAGGTCGCTCAGTGCACCGGGTGGCTGCGCTCGAGCTTGGCGCCCTCGACGTCGACGTCCGGCAGGATCCGGTCGAGCCACCGCGGCAGCCACCACGCCTTCTCGCCGAGCAGGTGCATCGCGGCCGGGATCAGCAGCATCCGTACGACGAAGGCGTCGAGGAGCACGCCGAAGGCGAGGCCGAAGCCGATCGGCTTGATGGTCGCGTCGTGGCTGAAGATGAAGCCGGCGAACACCGAGATCATGATGATCGCCGCAGCCGTGACCACCGACCGCCCGGCGTGCAGACCGTGCTGCACCGCCACGCGCGCCGGTGCGCCGTGGGCGTACGCCTCGCGCATCCCCGACACCAGGAACAGCTGGTAGTCCATGGCCAGGCCGAACAGGATGCCGGTGGCGATGATCGGCAGGAAGCTCAGCACCGGGCCGGGCGCGTGGACGCCGAACAGGTCGGCGAGGAAGCCGATCTGGAAGATCGCGGTGATGCCGCCGAACGCCGCCAGCAGCGAGAGCACGAAGCCGAGGGTCGCGGTGAGCGGCACCAGGATCGAGCGGAACACCAGGACCAGGATCAGCAGCGACAGCCCGACGACCAGGACCAGGTAGGTCGGCAGCACGTCGGCGAGCTGCTCGGAGATGTCGATGTTGGCGCTGGCGTTGCCGGCCACGCCGAGGGTCGCCTCACCACCGGCGGCGGTCTCGGGCGTGAGCTCGCGCAGGTCGCGGACGAGCTCCTCGGTCGACTCGCTGGAGGGTGCGCCGTAGGGCACCACCTGGAAGGCGAGCGACTCGCGGTCCTGCGACGCCCCGATGGGGACGACGGCCTCGACCGACCACAGCTGTCCGATCTCGGAGCCGATCGCGGCCTGCTCCCGCACCACGTCGTCCTCGGCGACGGCGGAGGGCAGGTCGGCGACCACGAGCAGCGGTCCGTTGGCTCCGTCGCCGAACTTCTCCGCCTGGACCTCGTAGGCCTGGTAGCCGGCGGACTCCGGCGCCTGGGTGGAGCCGTCGGGCAGACCGAGCCGCATCTGGGTCGCCGGCGCGGCCACGGCGAGGAGCGCCGCGATCCCGAAACCGAGGACCCAGCAGGCGCGCATCGTGCTCATCGGCCGGTCGCGCTCGGTGATCTGCTCGTCGTGCGTGCGCTCGCCGGCGGCCAGCCGCTCGCGCTCCCGCCTGCTCAGGATGCGCGTGCCGACCAGCGACAGGACCGCGGGGGTGAGGGTGACGGCCATCAGGATCGCGACGAGGACGGCGACGGCACCGACGGTCCCCATCAGGCCGAGGAAGTCGACGCCGGTCACGTTGAGGGCCAGCAGCGCGACGATGACGGTGACGCCTGCGAAGACGACGGCGTTGCCCGAGGTGCCGTTGGCCAGGCCGATCGACTCGTGCAGGTCGGCGCCCTGCTTCAGCTGGCGACGGTGCCGGTTGATGATGAAGAGCGAGTAGTCGATCCCGACGGCGAGGCCGAGCATCACGCCGAGCACCGGGGTGACGGACACGAACTGGACGATCCCCGAGAACGACAGCGACGCGAGCGACGCGACGCCCACGCCGAGCAGGGCGGTGACGAGCGGGAGCGCCGCACCGAGGACGGTGCCGAGCATGACGAACAGGACGATCGCGGCGATGACGACGCCCGCCACCTCGCCCGGGCCGAGGATCGACGGGACCGTCTGGGCGATCTCCTGCGACGGGTGGACCTCAACGCCCTCGATGCCGGCGTCGGCGGCCATCTCCTCGATCTCGGTCTTGGTCTCGGTGGTGACCTCGTTGATGGGGTCGTCGAAGACCACGTTGGACACCGCGGCCGACCCGTCCTCGGACACGGTGCGATAGCCGGACGACAGCTCCGAGAGGGTCACCCCCACCTCGAGCTGGGGTGCCTGCTCCTCGAGCCTGGCGCGCTGGCGGTCCAGCTCGGCCTGTCCTTCGTCGAGCTGCTGCTCCGCGTCCTGCAGCTGGGCGCTGATGCCGGCGAGGGTGCCGTCCTCGCGCGCCTGGCGGCGCTGCTCCGCCAGCGCGTCACGCCCGGCGTCGATCTGCTGCTGGGCGGTCCGCAGCTGGGCCCGACCGTCCTCGATCCGCTCCTGGCCGTCGGCCACCTGCCGGGCCGAGTCGTCCACCTGCTGCTGGGTCTCGAACGGGTCGGTGACGTCGGCCACCCCGTCCACCTCGGCCAGCCGGTCGAAGAGGTCGCTCAGCGCCTCCTCCTGCTCGGAGGTGAACGCGGAGCCGTCGGTGGTCTCGGCGACGATCGCGCCGTTGCCGCCCCCGGCGCCCTCGAAGTCCTCCTCGAGCTGCTGCGAGACCCGCGTCGTCGGGGTGTCGGGCAGCGTGATGTTGGACGACAGCGCGCCCGCGAAGGACACGTAGGTCACTGCGGTGACGGCGAGGATCGCCAGCCAGGCGCCGATGACGCTCCAGTGGCGGCGGGCCGCGAAGCGTCCGATGCGGTAGAGGAGCTCAGCCATGGGGGTGGCGTGCCTTTCGGTTGCGGTGCAGGGGTGCGGGGGTCGGGTGGGTCAGGCGTCGTGGGCGATGCGCAGCCGGCGGAGGACGCGGTCGAGCAGGGCGTCCCAGTCGGCGCGGGCGTCGGGAGGCACGTCGGGTGCCAGGTCGGGGTGCTGCTCGAGCCAGAGGCCGGCGATCGTCACGATCCCGCTGAAGAGCAGCGCGAGCCCGATCTCGAGGTCGACCGGGTCGAGGCCGGGTGCGCGGCGTACGAGCTGCTGGCGCAGGCGTCCGCCGACGTGCTCGAAGGCGGTCCGTGAGATGCCCTGCGCGCGCTCGTCCTCGACCTCGGGGGAGCCGAGGACGCGGTGGATCGTCGCGATCGCGGTGGGCAGGTCGACGCCGCGGGTGGCCTCGGCCACCGCGTCGAGCGCGGCCCGGCCGCCTGCCGCGCCCGGGGGGAGATCGGTCGTCCGGCGGTCGACCCCCTCGAGGAGGTCCGCCGTCGCCTCGGCGAGGATCTGCTCGCAGACCGCCACCAGCAGCTGGTCGAGGCCGGCGACGTGGTTGAAGACCGTCCGCCGCGACACCCCGGCCCGCGAGGCGACCTGCTCGACGGTGAACCCGTCGGCGCCGTGCTCGGTCGCGAGCTCCCGGGCGGCCTCGAGGATGGCGCGGCGCCGCTCCTCGCGCAGCGCGCTGCGGCCGTCGGTGGGGGGTGTCGTGGTCACCCAGCCATTGTTGCACTCAGTGCAAATAGTGTCGCATCGGCGCCCTTGCGGCGGACTCCCCGCTCGAGCGGGGAGTCCGCCACTTCGAGGCCGTTGCAACCCCCTCCAGGTGTCGGACTGCCCCTCCAGGTCGGCGGACAGACAAACGGCACGGCCCCTGCGAGGGCCGTGCCGCAGTCGCGTTGGTGATGCGTGGCGCCACCGCCACTGGGGGGACCGGACGCCGGCGGGAGGTCGACGTACGGGGACGGTGGACGAGCCTGACGGAACGCGACCGCCCGGCCCTACCGCTGGTGAGACGGGCCGCTTCGAGCCTCATGACGCGGGTTCGCCGACGAATCTGCGGGTCAGCCGGCTTCGGCGACCCTGGCGGGCCGGACCGCGTTGCGGACCCGGTCCACGAGCTCGGCGAGGGTGAAGGGCTTGCCCAGTACGTCGTCGGCACCCGCGCCCAGGCAGGCGGCGACGTGGTCGGTCCCGGCGTGCCCGGAGGTCACCACGACGGCACCGAGGAACCCGTCGGCGCGCAGGGACGCGGTGACCTCGAGGCCGTCCGTGTCGGGCAGTCCGCGATCCATGACGACGACGTCGACGTGGCGCCGACCGATGCTCGCGCGGGCGTCGTCTCCGGAGCCGACGGTGAGGACGTCGAACCCTGCGCGGCTGAGGGCGATCTCCATCACCTGTGCGAGGTCGGGCTCGTCCTCGACGATCAGCACGGTGGTGGGCACGGGGAGCACGCTACAACCGAAATCCACGGCACACCCACAGAACGGTCAAGGTGCGTCACGAGGGATCCACGGGGCCACGGCAAAGTTTTGGAGCGATTCCTCCTGCGTCGGTCCTTGGGGGCGTAACTTCCCCGGCACACATCTATGTGAGGGGGAACACATGGGACTGCGCACACGTCTGCGCCCGACCATCCACACGACTGCTGCGCGGGCCCGGTCCCGTCGCCGCGGTGCGACCACAGCGGCGTTCGTCGCACTCGCCGGACTGGTGACCACCGGTCTTGCCACCACCGGGGCAGGGCCAGCCAGCGCCGACCTGTACGCCGACAAGCTTGACCTGGTCTTCCTCATGGACGGTTCGGGCTCGATCGACGCCGCCGACTGGACCATGCAGAAGCAGGGGTACATCGAGGCGCTCGACGACACGGTCACCTTTCCTCGGGACGGATCCATCTCCGTCAGCCTCGTGCAGTGGTCCTATGACGGCACGTCCGGCAGCACGAGGGTCGAGATCCCGCCGACGGTCCTGACCAGCGAGACCGTCGTGGACGGCATGGCGACCGAGATCTCCGACATCGCCCAGATCGGCTACTCGACGAATCCAGGCGACGCCATCGTGCGCGCCACCGACCTCCTCAAGAACCAGGGTCGAGAGGGCGCGGACTGGTCCCTGTGCATGTCGACGGACGGCGCGATCAACTCAGGTGTCGACATGGACACCGCCACGGCCTACGCACGCGACAACTACGTCGACCGCTACGGCGTGCTGGCGATCGAGGACGGGTTCTTCGACGAGTCCTACGCCCGCGCGGCCTACGACCCCTACGTCTTCGGTGGCGGCAACGTCACCGTCGCCCGGTCGACTGCCGAGTTCGCGACGCTGATCAGCGGCTGTGTGAACCCTGAGCTCGACCTCGAGGCGCTCGAGGTGTCGCAAGGCGTCCAGTCGCTGCTCAATGACGTCGAGCTCGTCGAGGGACGCGACACCATCGTGCGGGCGTACGTCAGGACGTACGGCACCGGCAACCTTGCGCGCACGTCGGGTCGGCTCCGTGGCTACCGTGACGGCGTCGAGCTCGCCGGGTCGCCCCTCGCGCCGCTGAACGAGACGCAGAGCATCCTGGCCACCGACGAGGTCATCAGTCGCCGCGCTGACCGGGACGCGACCTTGAACTTCCGGCTCCCCGACGAATGGACCACTGGGGAGATCGAGCTGCAGGTCGAGATGGGCGGCGGCACCGGGTGCGACCTCACTGAGTACGGCCGCTGGACCATCAACTGTGGCACCGTCGTGAGCTTCAACGACTCCCGACCCGACCTCAACCTGGAGATGACGTCGGTCTTCTGGGACAACATGACCGAGTCGGACGCCACGTACCTCGACGCCGTGCGACAGTCGAGCCGCTCGGAGGCGATGTTCCCCATCGCGGGCCTCGACATGACACAGGACTCGCTCGAGGTGGCCGATGGCTGGTGGGACGAGAACACCTGGATCCCCGAGTTCGGTGAGTACTTCGCGGTTCTCGACGCCCTCCAGTCTCGTGCCTGGTACGACAACCTCCGAGCGGACAAGCTGCGCGACGAGAAGATCGTGCAGGGCATGCTGCCCGGAACGCATCCCAACGGCGGCGCCACAGGCATGGCCTACCTCGACGTCTCCACGGCATGGCTCGGGTATGCGCGCGAGTTCCTCGACGGTGGGCGGCTCCGCAACGTGTTCCCGCACGAGCTCGGGCACAACTTCGGGCTGCTCCATGCCGTCGACAGCCACGACGTCGGCCTCGTCACCAAGAGGGGCTACTGCGGTGAGTACGCGCCGCGTTGGGCGGACGACCACCAGCCCTTCAGCCTGATCGACGATCAGATGCGTCCCGTCCTCGGCGTCATGGGCATCCCGGACAAGGAGATCTGGGGCCTCGACGAGTACACGTTCGACTACGACGAGGACCTCGCCGTCTCGGCTCCACACGACGTGTACGCCCTGATGGGGTACTGCTGGAACGACGACACCGATCTCCAGGGCACGTGGATCTCGAAGTGGGACTGGGACCGGCTGCGCGACGGCGAGCTCGATCCGGCGTACGGCTCCGGTCCGCCGGCCGCCGGCACGGTGACCGAGGCGGACGGCATCTACGTCTCGGGTGCGTACGACACCGCATCCGACCGCAGCGCGTTCACCGTGCTGCCGACCAACCAGACCCGCACGGGCGACCCGTCCACCGGCGTCCAGCTGAGGGCGTACGCCTCGGACGGCAGTCTGCTGGCCTCGGGATGGGCCTCGTCCTCGGACGCCCGCTCCGCTGGTGCGTTCGGTGAGGGGGCCGACGTCGACGCGGCTCGTCCCTTCGCGGCCTCCCTGGCAGTCGACCCGGCCCGCGTGGCCCGCTTGACCCTCGTCGCGGACGGCTCCGAGGTCGACGCGTGGCAGGCGTCGACGCAGGCGCCGGTCGCGACCCAGCCACGAGCCACGGTGAACCCGGACGGGACGGTCCACGTGTCCTGGACCGCGGCGGACGGGGACCCGGGAGCCAGCTTGAGGCACACGGTGTTCTACTCGACCGACGGAGGTGCCCACTTCCGTCCGGTGGCTATGGGCATCCGAAACCCGGACACCGTCCTGCCTCGGGGCGTCCTGCCCGGTGGGGATGTGGTCCTGCGGGTCGTGTCCTCCGACGGCGTGCGCTTCGGGTCCGCGGAGACCACGGTCCGCACGCCCAACGCCGCACCGCAGATCGCCATCACGGCACCCGGCCCCGATCAGAGGTTCTCCGCCGCCCAGCGCATCATGTTCGAGGCGCAGGCCGGCGACCGGGAGGACGGCACCCTCGACGGGTCCCAGCTCACCTGGACCAGTGACCGTGACGGCTACCTCGGCAACGGCTCGGACGTCGCGCGCCGCGCAGACACGATGTCTGAGGGTTGGCACACCGTCACGGCGCGGGTGACCGACTCCGCCGGCGCGGCGGCCTCTACGACAGTTCGGATCTTCGTGTCGCGGGTGCCGGGCGTCGAGCCACCGCCGATCAAGCGGTACGGCTGGGGAGGGTTCACCAGTCCGCTCCCGACCGACGGTGACGTCCAGGCGGGTCGGACCATCCCGGTCAAGTTCACCGTCACCAACGAGGTGGTCTCGGAGCAGTCAGTGCTGACGGCCTCATTCGCTCGCGACGGTGCCACCTACGCGTTGACGCGGGACGCGGTGAGGGATGGGGTCGGGACCTATCACGTCAACGTCGCCACGCCGAAGGCATGGGCCGGGTCCACCGGCACCTTCGAGGTCGCCTTGTCGGACGGCCAGGTGTTCACGACGACGGTGACCTTCCGGTGACGGCGCCACGACGCTAGCGCCACCATCCCGGCGGTTCGGTCGACTCGACGACCGGGCCGCCGGGACAATCCGGATGTACGGGACGACGAGCACCGCCAGGAGGGCGCAATGTCCGAGGGCCGCCGGCACTGCAGCGTCGCAGGCACGGGGTTTGCCCTCCTGGCCTCCATTGCCCTGGTGGGCTGCAGCCCCTCACCCGCGGACCCCGGTCCGGGCGAGCTGACCGGCGTGGTGGTGTCGAAGGGCGACTCGATCGTGGTGGGCGACGGGGGGACCAGCGACACGTACGACAGGTTGCTGGTGCTGACGGCCGACGAGCTGCTCGACGCCTACCGGACCACGTGGCCGGGCAGGGACGACCCGGAGGACCACGACTACCAGAACATCGGCGTCCGGATCCCCGTCGCCGACCTCGTGGCGCTCGACGAGCAGGACGCACCCGCGCCCACCGCGGCCGTCGCGCCGGTGGAGGACGGGAGGTTCCGGATCCCCTGGGACAGCGGTCCGAGGTACGTGTGCCTGGGCAACGAGATCCGCACCGACGCCGACGACGAGCTCGTCGTGGACACGAGTGGCTGCGTCATGGTGGACGAGGCGCCGCCCGCATCCGTCACCATCGAGGCGCACTACGGCGGACTCGCCGTGTCGGACTGAACGGCCTCGCTGCGCTCGAGCAGCGTCTCCTGCGACTCCCGGGCGGCCGCGACGTCCTCGGGGTGGACGTGGCTCATCACCAGCTCGGTCGTGGGGACGACGGACCCGGGCTCGAACCCGTGGATCTCGCGCCGGAGGCCCTGGAGGCTCACACCGGCTCGGTGACGTCTGCCACTCGCGCGTCGAGGTGGGCGATGACGTCGTCGGCGGAGACGGTCGCCGCGACCCCGTGCTCACCCGCGCCGATGGAGATCGTCCGCCCCACCATGCGCTCGTCGGCGACGACGGGCAGCTCGGTCGCCGAGCCGAACGGCGTGATGGTGCCGCGCTCGTAGCCGGTCACCTCGCGCGCGGCCTCAGCGGCCGGCATGGAGATCCGGTTGACGCCGAGGAGCGCGCGGAGCTTGGGCCAAGAGATCTCCCGGTCGCCGGGCACGAGGACGAAGAGGTGGTCGCCCTCGCCGCGACGCACGACCATCGTCTTCACGATCGCCGACGGCTCGACGCCGCGCGCGGCGGCTGCCTCGGCGAGCGACCCCACCCTGCCGTGGCGGGTGATCTCGTGCGCGATGCCCGACGCGGCCAGCGCGCGGATCGCAGGGTTGTCCTCGTCCACCCGGCGAGCGTACGACGACAGCGCCGGACCGGAACGACGATCGGGCCGGTCCGCGAGGGACCGGCCCGATCGGCTGGCGGTGGCGGTGGGATTTGAACCCACGGTGGGTTTGACCCCACACATCATTTCGAGTGATGCACCTTCGGCCGCTCGGACACGCCACCGCGCCGAAGGTTACTAGAGGACTGGCGGGAGCCGGAAACCGGCGGCAGCCCACCATTCGTGGCGGAGCCATGGCCAGCGGCGGCGTACGACGGTAACTTTCGGCCCACGCCCGTGCGCATGCTGCGCGTGAGCGGGAAGGAGGGACCGTGACCGTCGTCCGCCGAACGCGGGACCTCGCCCGTGCCGCCCTGCCCCGGAGCGTGGGGGAGCGGCTGCCTGCCGCGCCGCCGCGGGAGGTCACCGAGCTGCTCCACGACAAGCGGTTCCAGCGCGCCGTCGCCGCGGCCGCCGCGGAGCAGGGCCGCGACGAGGAGGAGGTCTGGGCCGAGGTCAAGGGCTACCTGCACGAGATGGCAGCGGCCCACGACGACCGCACGGCGCAGGGCTGGGCCCGCCTGGGCGAGTGGTTCCTCAGGGCCTACGACGTGCTGGTGGACGAGGACGACATGCAGGAGCTGCGGCGCCTCGACCGCGCCCACAGCCTGGCGCTGGCCTTCAGCCACCGGTCCTACCTCGACGGCATGGTCATCCCCAACGCCCTGTCGTCCCGCCGCTTCTCGCCGACCTACACCTTCGGCGGCGCCAACCTCAACCTGCCGGTGATCGGCACGGTCGCCAGCCGCACCGGCCTCATCTTCATCCGCCGGGCGACCCAGGAGATCCCGGTCTACCGCCTCGCCCTGCGCTCCTACATCCGGCAGATGGTCGCCAACAAGCGCAACCTGGCCTGGTCGATCGAGGGCGGCCGCACCCGCACCGGCAAGCTGCGCCCGCCGGTCCACGGCATCCTGAAGTACCTCACCGACGCCGTGCAGGCCGACGGGGCCGATGGGGTCGACGAGGACGCTGGCCCGGACGCCCCGGACGTGCAGGTGGTCCCGCTGTCCGTGGTCTACGACCAGCTGCACGAGGTCTCGCTGATGACCGAGGAGGCACGCGGCGCCAGCAAGACGCCGGAGGACTGGCGCTGGCTGGTGCGATTCGCGCGGTTGCAGCGCAACCGGCTCGGCCGGGCCTACCTGACCGTCGGCGAGCCGTTCTCGCTCCGCGAGCGGATGGCCGAGCTCGCCGCCGAGGGCGTGACCGGCCACCAGGCGGTCGAGCGCGTCGCGCTCGACATCTCCCACCGGCTCAACCGCGCCACCCCCGTCACCACCACCGCCATCGTCTCGCTGGCGCTGCTCGGTGCCGACCGCGCGCTGACCGTCGACGAGGTCCTCGACACCGTCGAGCCGCTGGCCGCCTACATCGACGCGCGCCAGTGGCCCGTCGCCGGCGCCGCCGACCTGCGGGACCGCTCGACCATCCGCCGGGCGCTCGCCGACCTGACCCGCAGCGGCGTGCTGACGGCGTACGACCGAGGCACCGAGCCGGTGTGGAAGATCGGCGACGACCAGCACCTGGTGGCCGCGTTCTACCGCAACACCGTGATCCACATCCTCGTCGAGCGCGCCATCGGCGAGCTCGCGCTCCTCACCGTCAGCGAGCTCGAGCCGGGGACTGAGCTGCCGGCCGGCGGCGAGCTGCAGGTGGGCTGGGAGGAGGCGAAGCGGATGCGCGACCTGCTGAAGTTCGAGTTCTTCTTCCCCTCCCGCGCCGGCTTCGAGGACGACCTGCGCACCGAGCTCCAGCTGCTCGTCGGGGAGGGCGTCACCGAGATGACGCCGGTCAAGGCCCGCGAGCTGCTCGTCAACGCCCGGCCGCACCTGGCCCACCTCGTGCTGCGGCCGTTCCTCGACGCCTACCTCGTCGTCGCCGACCGCCTCGCCGACCTTGGCGACGCGCCGGTCGACGAGGCCGATCTGCTCGCCGACTCCCTCGCCGTCGGCCAGCAGTGGGCGCTGCAGCGGCGGGTCGCGAGCGAGGAGTCGATCTCGCTGGAGCTCTTCCGCACCGCGCTGGCGCTGGCGCGCCACAAGGGGCTCCTCGAGGCCGGCGACGGCGTCGGGTCGGCGCGCGAGGCCTTCGCCGCCGAGCTGCGCGACACGGTGCGACGGGTCAACATCATCGGCGAGATCGCCGGCGACACGGTCACCGTCGGGCACCCCGAGCCGCGCTCCCCGCAGAAGTCCGAGCAGAAGTCCCGGCGGGAGCGCGTGTGAGCGGGCTGTCCACGGCGGCCCAGGAGGCGATCGACGCCATCGAGGCCGGACCGCAGGGCCCCGAGGTCGGCGCGTTCTTCGACCTCGACGGCACCCTGGTCGCGGGCTACACCGCCGCCACGTTCTACGGCGACCGGCTCAAGGGGCGCGACGTCTCGCCGGCGGAGTTCCTGCGCACGGTCGTCACGGCCGTCGACGGCGAGCTCGGCGGCGACCCGACCCGCATCGCCCACGTCGCCTTCTCCGCGATGCGCGGTCAGTCGGAGGAGGCCTTCGCCGACCTCGGCGAGCGCCTGTTCCGGTCCAAGATCGCCGGCACGATCCGCCGCGAGTCCCGCGCCCTCGTGATGGCGCACCAGCGCGCCGGCCACACCGTCGCCGTCGCGTCCGCCGCCACGAAGTACCAGATCGCGCCCGTCGCCCGCGACCTCGGCGTCGAGCACCTCGTGTGCACGCAGCTGGTCGTCGAGGACGGGCAGTTCACCGGCGCCACCGACGGCCCGATGCTGTGGGGCCGCCACAAGGCCAGCGGCGTGCGGGCCTTCGCCCGCGAGCACGGCATCGACCTCGCCGAGTCCTACGCCTACGGCAACGGCTACGAGGACGTCGCCTTCCTCTCCTCCGTCGGCCACCCGACCGCGCTCAACCCCCACCGCGACCTGCGCGCCGCCGCGGCGCGCCTGGGCTGGCCGGTGCTCGACCTGAGCGACCCCGTCGGCGGCTCGCTGGTCGCAGCAGGTCGTACGGCGGCCGCGCTCGCCGGCATGAACGCCGGGGTCGGCCTCGGCCTGGCCTACGGCCTCGCGCGCGGCGACCTGCGCGAGGGGCGCAACGCCGCCATCCGGCTCGCCACCCAGCTGCCGATGACGCTGGCCGGGGTGTCGCTGGAGGTGCTCAACCAGGAGCGGCTGTGGACCCACCGGCCGGCGATCTTCGTGGCCAACCACCAGAGCGCGCTCGACATCCCGGTCCTCGGCCGGCTCCTGGAGCGCGACTTCACCATCGTCGCCAAGAAGGAGGCGCGCTGGGACCCGCGGGCCGTCGTCGGGTCGTTCGTCATCGACCCCGCGTGGATCGACCGCTCCGACTCCGAATCGGCCCGGGCGACGCTCGACGGCGTCGTCGACCGGATCCGGTCCGGCACGTCGCTGATGATCTTCCCCGAGGGCACCCGGTCGGCGACGCCGGTGCTGGGGCCCTTCCGCAAGGGTGCCTTCCACCTCGCCGCGCAGGCGGGGGTGCCGGTCGTGCCGATCGTGCTGCGCAACACCGGCGAGCTGATGCGACGCAGCTCGCTCGTGCTCAACCCCGGCGTCGTGGACGTGTGCGTGCTGGAGCCCGAGACCGACTGGAGCGTGGACGACATGAGCGAGCGCATCGCGGCGCTGCGCACGAAGTTCGAGGAGACCCTCGCGAGGTGGCCGGCATGAAATCACCCCACGACCTTCTTCTCCCCCGCTTCGCTCCTCCGAACAACGTCGCGGGGACCCCGACATGAGCGACTCCTCGCCTGTCGACGACGACCTCCAGCGCTGGGGCGGTGCGGGCACCTGGTCGACCGGCGCCGAGCTGACGTCGATGCAGACGCTGCTGTGGCGCGCCGAGCGCCACCCGGTGCAGTCCTCCACCTCGACCGTCGTGATCGACCTCGACCGGGCGCCCGACTGGGACCGCTTCGTCGCGGCCGCCGAGTGGGGCACGCGGCTCGTACGACGTCTGCGCCAGCGCGTCGTCGAGCCGGTCGTGCCGACGGCCGCGCCGACGTGGGCCGACGACCCGACCTTCGACCTCGCCTACCACCTGCGTCGCGAGCGGGTCGCCGACCGCGAGGAGATGCTGGAGCACGCCGCCCAGATCGCGCTGCGGCCCTTCGACCGCACCCGGCCCCTGTGGGAGGGCGTGCTGTTCGAGGGCATGCCGGACGGGGCGGCGTACGTCCTCAAGATCCACCACGCGCTGGCCGACCCCCTCGGCACGGTGCAGCTGCTCACGATGCTCCAGTCGGGGCGGCGCGCCCACACGCCGCGCAAGCCGGTGGCCGAGGACGTCGTGGCGCCCTCGGAGCCCGACCCGGTCGAGCTGGCCGTGGCGGGACTGCGCACCGACGTCGCCGCGCTGCCCGAGGCCGCGCTGGCGGCCGCCCGCCGCGTCGGGGCCGCCGCAGCCCGCCCGCAGGCCGTGGTCGCGTCGACACTGCGCTACGGCGCATCCGTGCGGCGCCTCCTCACGCAGGCCGCCCCGCCGTCGCCGGAGCTCTCGCCGCGCACCGGCCGGATGTGGTCGTTCCTCACCCTCGACGCCCCCCTCGATGCCCTGCGCGAGGTCGCCCGGCTCGGCGGCGGCACCCTCGACGACGCGGCCGTCGCCCTGGTCCTCGGTGCGCTGCAGCGCTACCACGCTCGCCACGACGTGACGGTCGCCGAGATCCCGGTCGGGGTGCGCGTCTCGCTCGACCGCGCCGACGACCTCGGCAACCGCTTCGCCGGCGCGATCATCTCCGCGCCGCTCTCCATCGACGACCCCGTCGACCGGGTGGCCGCCGTGCGCGGGGAGGTGCTCTCGCTGCACACCGAGCGCGCGCTCGAGGTGCTCGACGCCGCCGCTCCCGTGATCAACCGGATGCCGTCCTTCGTCGGCGCCTCCGCCCTGCGCACCGCCGCGGCACCCGACGCCTTCGTCCTCACGCTCCCCGGCCCCCCGCGCCGGCGCTACATGGCCGGCGCCGAGGTGCAGGGGATCTACGTCCTCGGGCCGCTGCCGGGCGCGGCGCTGACCGTCTGCCTCGTGACCTGCGGCGACACCGCGTGCATCGGGGTCAACGTCGACGCCAGCGCGGTCGCCGACCTGCGGGGGCTCGAGGAGTGCCTGGCCGAGGGGGTCGAGGAGATGGTCGCGGCCGGCGAGGTGCGTGGCCCATAGGGTGGGTGGATGAAGCCCTGGTCGCGCGCCGCGCAGCTGCGCGAGTCCATGTGGTTCGTCCCGGGGCTGATGGTGCTCGCCGCCCTCGCTCTCGCCCAGGCGGTGATCGTCGTCGACCTCTGGCTCGACCAGCGTTCCCTGGGCCTGCTTCCCGAGTCGTTCGAGATCGGGGTGGAGGGGAGCCGCGGGATCCTCGTGGCGGTGGGGGGCTCGGTCCTGGCGGTCGCGGCCACCACCTTCTCGATCACGATGTCGGTGATCGCGACGGCGTCGTCGACCTACGGCCCGCGCCTGGTGCGCAACTTCATGACCGACCGCAGCAACCAGCGCGTGCTGGGGCTGTTCGTGGCGACGTTCGTCTACTGCCTGATGGTGCTGCGGCGCGTCCGGGGCACGTCCGACGACGTCACCTTCGTGCCGCACGTCGCCGTCTACGGAGCCATCGTCCTGGCCCTGGTGAGCGTCGCAGCGCTGGTCTACTTCCTCCACCACATCTCCGCGGTCATCCAGGTGTCGACGCTCGTCCGCCGGGTGCGCGGCGAGCTCGAGCGCTGCGTGGAGGGCCTCTACGGCGAGGGGGCCGCGTCCCGCGTGCCGGCTGACGCGCTCGCGTCGGCGAGCGCGGTCGTCCTCGCGGATCGAGCGGGATTCGTCACCACCGTCGACGCACCCGGCCTGGTCGACGCAGCCGTCGACGTCGGCGCCGCCGAGCTCCTGGCGCGGCCCGGGACGCACGTGATGGCCGGCGAGCCCCTCGCGCGCGTGACCGGCGACGCGGAGGAGATGAGCACGGCGGTCCGCAGGCACGTCTCGGTCGGGGACACGCGCACGCCGACGCAGGACGTGCACTTCGCCCTCCAGCAGATGGTCGAGATGGCGGTGCGAGCCGTCTCGCCCTCGATGAACGACCCCTACACCGCCCGCAACGTCGTGGAGGAGCTCGCCTGCGGCCTGGTCCCCGCCGTGCGGCACGGCGACCCGGGTGCGGGGTGGGTCGACGACAGCGGCACCGTGCGCCTGGTGTGGCGGTTGCCGTCAGGCAGCGAGCTGGTCGACCTCGTCCTCGACGACCTGCGGGTCTACGCCGCCGGCGACCCGGCGGTCGTCCGGGCCGCGATCCAGCTGGCGGGGCGCCTGCTGCGGGTCGCCGGACCGGACGTCGCGGCGCGTGTGTCGTGGCACCTCGACGAGCTCCTGGCGGCTGCCGAGCGGACAGGGATGGCGGACGTCGACCTCGACCGGCTGCGGACCGAGCGCGACCTGCTCACCCGTGACCACGTCGACCCTGGCGTGGCGCGTCGGGAAGCAGGTCACGCGGGGTCGGTCGGGCCGATGTAGCAGAGCATCCGGTAGTCGGTGCCGTCCTCGATGTTGCGGAAGCCGTGGCGCTCGTAGAAGCGGCGGGTGTCGACGTCGACCTCGTCGACGTTGATGTGCATCTCGGGTGAGCCGAGCTCGCGCACCAAGGAGCGGCAGAGGTCGAGGACCTGCGTGCCGATGCCGCCCGAGCGGAGGTCCGGCACGACGTAGAGCTCCTCGAGCTGGGACACGGGGCCGTCGAACCAGATGGCCGGGCGCAGGGTGACCAGCGCGAAGCCCACCGCCGTCCCGTCGTCCTCGGCCAGGACCGCGAGGACCCCGTCGAGCCCGAGCAGGCGGACGAACCGGCGGGCCAGCACGTCGGCGTCGTCCGTCTCGGTGTCGAACTCGGTGTTGAAGTCCCACAGCAGCCTGCCCAGCACGGCGGCGTCCTCGGCGGTGGCGCGGCGTACGGCGGTCATGACGCGTCCTTCGTGCGGTGGCGGGCGAAGAAGCCGTCGAGGAGGGACGTGGACTCGGCGGCCAGGACCCCGGCGACGACCTCGGGACGGTGGTTGAGCCGACGGTCGCGCACGACGTCCCACAGCGAGCCCACGGCGCCCAGCTTGTCGTCGTACGCACCGAAGACGAGGCGGTCGACCCGGGAGAGCACCACGGCCCCCGCGCACATCGTGCAGGGCTCGAGCGTGACGACGAGCGTGCAGCCGGTGAGCCGCCACTCGCCGCGGGCAGCAGCGGCCGCGCGGAGGGCGACGACCTCGGCGTGACCGGTCGGGTCGTGGTGCGACTCGCGCGTGTTGTGGCCGGTGGCCACGACCGTGCCCGACGCGTCGAGGACCACGGCGCCGACCGGTACGTCGTCCGCGGCCAGCGCAGCCTCCGCCTCGGTCAGGGCGAGACGCATCGCGTCGTCCCAGGGCCCCCGCGGCGTCATGCGGAGGTGAGGCCGACCGCGTCGTCGAAGCGCTCGCCGAAGCCGAGCCGACGCGCGATCTCGGAAAGCATCTCGTCGGGGTAGAGCTCGACGTCGTCGAGGAGCGCGCCGAGGTCGATGGCGTGGAGGCCGAGGTCGCCGAGCAGGTCGAGGTCGCCGGCCGGCACCTCGACGTCGTCGTCCTCGGGCGGCGGGAGGCCGAGGAAGTCGATGACCGACTGGGCGAGCTCCCACTCGTCGGCGGCGGTGACGTCGGACAGCAGCACGCGGGTGCGCGGGCCGACGACGCGCACGAGCACGAAGAAGTCCTCGTCGACGGCGACCATCGCGACCGCGCCGGCCTCGTCGCGCGCCACCTGGCGCAGGGCGTGGCTCAGGGAGTCGACGGAGTCGTAGGCGGGCGAGGCGATCTCCTGCACCTGCCACGTCCCGTCGTCGCGGAACGCAGCCAGCGCGAAGTCGATCTCGCCGGTCTGCTCGGACATCCCCACACCTCCTCCACCAATGTCGCAGATAGGAGGGGGACCGCCAACCCTTCGGGCGTCTCGATCGGGGAGCGGCATCCCCACTAGGGTGACCCCCATGCGCCTGCACGTGGTGAACCACCCGCTCGTCTCCCACAAGCTCACCGTCCTGCGCGACGAGTACACCGACTCGCCGACGTTCCGCCGGCTGACCGACGAGCTGGTGACCCTGCTGGCCTACGAGGCGACGCGGGAGGTGCGCGTCGACCCGCGCCCGATCACCACGCCGGTGGCCCCGACCACGGGGGTCTACCTCGCCCAGCCCAAGCCGATGGTCGTCCCGATCCTGCGCGCCGGCCTCGGCATGCTCGACGGCATGATGCGGCTGCTGCCGACCGCCGAGGTCGGCTTCCTCGGCATGGTCCGCAACGAGGAGACCCTCGAGGCGTCGACCTACGCCGAGCGCCTGCCCGAGGACCTGTCGGGCCGCCAGTGCTACGTGCTCGACCCGATGCTCGCGACGGGCGGCACGCTCGCCGCTGCCATCCGCTTCCTCACCGACCGGGGCGCCGACGACATCACCGCCATCTGCCTGCTGGTCGCGCCCGAGGGCGTCGACAACCTCGAGAAGGGCCTCGAGGGCCTCGACGTCCCGGTGACGGTCGTGACCGCCGCCCTCGACGAGAAGCTCAACGACAAGGGCTACATCGTCCCGGGCCTCGGCGACGCCGGCGACCGGCTCTACGGCGTCGCGCACTGACCCTCCCTCGCTCCCGCAGCCGCCGGCCCGACCGGCGTGGGACGTGACCCCCGTCACCTGAGACACCGGTGGGACGGGCGGTCGGTTCGGTACGTTGTGCCCGGCCCGACCTTCCAGCCGCCCGTCCACGTCCGGCCCACGTCCAGGAGGCAGCAGTGCGCATCGGCATCCCGCGAGAGTCCCGGCCCGGCGAGACCCTGGTCGCCGCGACGGCCAAGACGGCCTCCCAGCTCGCCGCGCTCGGCTACGACGTCGTGGTCGAGGCGGGCGCCGGCGCGGCGGCCGACCAGCCCGATGCCGCGTTCGCCGAGGCCGGTGTCGTGGTCGGCTCCGCGGACGAGGTGTGGTCCAGCGACGTCGTGGTGAAGGTCAACGCCCCCACCGAGGCCGAGATCGCGCGCCTGCGCCGCGGTGCGACGGTGATCAGCCTGATGGCGCCCGCGCGCAGCCCCGAGCTCGTCGAGCAGCTGGCGGCCGCGGGGGTCACCGGGCTCGCGATGGACGCCGTCCCGCGCATCTCCCGCGCCCAGTCGATGGACGTGCTCTCCTCGATGGCCAACGTCGCGGGCTACCGCGCGGTGATCGAGGCGGCCCACGAGTTCGGCCGGCTCTTCACCGGTCAGGTCACCGCGGCCGGCAAGGTCCCGCCGGCGCGCGTCTTCGTGGTCGGCGCCGGCGTGGCGGGCCTGGCGGCCATCGGCGCGGCGGGATCGCTGGGCGCCGTCGTGCGCGCGTTCGACGTACGCCCCGAGGTGGCCGAGCAGGTCGAGTCGATGGGGGCGCAGTTCGTCACCGTCGAGATGGAGCAGGAGGTCTCCTCCGACGGCTACGCCAAGGAGATGACCGCCGAGCAGGAGGCCGCCACCGCCGCGATGTACGACGAGGAGGCGCGCGCCGCCGACATCGTCATCACCACCGCGCTGATCCCCGGCCGCCCCGCCCCGCAGCTGATCAGCGCCGAGACCGTCGCGGCGATGAGGCCCGGCTCGGTCGTCGTCGACATGGCCGCGGCCAACGGCGGCAACGTCGCGGCCACGGTGAAGGACGAGAAGGTCGTCACCGCCAACGGCGTCACGGTCCTCGGCTGGACCGACCTCGCAGGTCGCCTGGCCGCGCAGACCAGCCAGCTCTACGGCACCAACGTCGTCAACCTGCTCAAGCTGCTCACCCCCGAGAAGGACGGCGTCCTCAGGCTCGACATGGACGACGTCGTGCAGCGCGGCATCACGGTGACCCGTGACGGGGCCACGATGTGGCCGCCGCCGCCCGTCCAGGTCTCCGCCGCACCGGCCGCACCCGCGGCCGCGGTGGTCGAGAAGGAGCCGCCGACGCCTCCCGACCCGCGACGTCGGCTGTACGCCGCCGGGCTCGCCGCGGTGCTCTTCCTCGCGCTCGCGACCGCGGCCCCGCCGAGCTTCCTGCCGAGCCTCACGGTCTTCGTGCTCGCCGTCGTCATCGGCTTCTACGTCATCGGCAACGTCCACCACGCGCTGCACACCCCGCTGATGAGCGTCACCAACGCGATCAGCGGGATCATCGTGGTCGGCGCGATCCTCCAGGCGCCGATCGACAACCTCGCGGTCCAGGTGATCGCCGGGGTGGCCATCCTGCTCGCCAGCATCAACGTCTTCGGTGGCTTCCTCGTCACCCGGCGGATGCTCAACATGTTCCAGAAGGGCTGAGCCGGTGGTCGAGTTCGTCACGGGTGCCTACATCCTCGCGGGCCTCCTGTTCATCCTCGCGCTCGCCGGACTGAGCAAGCACGAGACCGCCCGTCGCGGCAACGCCTTCGGCATGGCCGGCATGGCGCTCGCGCTCGTCTCCACGCTGCTGCTGGTGCTCGACCACCTCACCGACGACCTCGTCGTCGACAAGACACCGATCTGGGTCGGGCTCGCGATCATCCTCGTCGCCGGCACGGTCGGCGCCACGATCGGCATCCGCCTCGCCCAGCGCGTCGAGATGACCGGCATGCCCGAGCTGATCGCGATGATGCACAGCTTCGTCGGCCTCGCCGCCGTGCTGGTGGGCTACAACACCTACATCGAGGTCGCCTCCGCCCACGGCGCCGTCGGGCTGGAGTCCGACGCGGTCCACAACGCCGAGGTGTTCCTGGGCGTCTTCATCGGTGCGGTGACCTTCACCGGGTCCGTGGTGGCCAACCTGAAGCTCAGCGCGCGGATGAGGTCCGCCCCGATGACGCTGCCGGGACGCCACCTGCTCAACCTGGCCATCCTGGTGCTCTCCGCGGTCCTCATGGTCTGGTTCATGCTCGCCGACGGCTGGGTCGGCATGGCGCCGCTCGCGGTCATGACCGTCCTCGCGCTGGTGCTCGGCTTCCACCTCGTCGCCGCGATCGGCGGCGGCGACATGCCCGTCGTCGTGTCGATGCTCAACAGCTACTCCGGCTGGGCGGCGGCCGCGGCGGGCTTCATGCTCGGCAACGACCTGCTCATCATCACCGGCGCGCTCGTCGGCTCGTCGGGTGCCATCCTGAGCTACATCATGTGCCGGGCGATGAACCGCTCCTTCATCAGCGTCATCGCCGGAGGCTTCGGCTCGGACGGCGCCACCGTCGCCGGCGACCGCGACTACGGCGAGCACCGCGAGATCCAGGCCGACGAGGTCGCCGAGCTGCTCGCCGGCGCCTCCTCCGTGGTCATCACGCCGGGCTACGGCATGGCCGTCGCCCAGGCCCAGTACCCCGTCGCCGAGATGACGAGGAAGCTCCGCGACAAGGGCGTCGACGTCCGCTTCGGCATCCATCCCGTCGCCGGTCGCCTCCCGGGCCACATGAACGTGCTGCTCGCCGAGGCCAAGGTGCCCTACGACATCGTGCTCGAGATGGACGAGATCAACGACGACTTCCCCGACACCGACGTCGTCCTGGTGATCGGGGCCAACGACACCGTCAACCCGGCCGCGATGGAGGAGCCCGGCTCCCCGATCGCCGGCATGCCGGTGCTCGAGGTCTGGAACGCCCGCGACGTGATCGTCTTCAAGCGCTCGATGGCCACCGGCTACGCCGGCGTGCAGAACCCGCTGTTCTTCAAGGACAACACCCAGATGCTCTTCGGCGACGCGAAGGACAAGGTCAACGAGATCGTCGCGGCACTCGGCTGATATGTAGTCCGCGGTTGTCAAGAGTGCAGGGTGAGGCGCCGCCGGCACTGGGTGTGCTGGCGGCGCCTCGTCTTGGCCTGGTGGTGTCATTGCCCTGCCGCAGCGTGTCGT